>CAVZNW010000002.1:0-2739372 GCA_963776755.1 uncultured Acidobacteriota bacterium | reverse complement strand
CGGGGGCGTCTTCGACCCGCAGCAGCCCCGCCGCGTCTACACGGGATCCAACGGGCTCGGTTTCCTCAAGTCTGAGGACCACGGGAAACATTGGGTCCGCCGCGATTTCGGGTCGGGCAATCAGAACATCATCGCCGTGGCCGTCGACCCGGTCGATCATTCGGTGTACGCGGGAACCGTGTTCGCCGACGGGCTCTGGAAGAGACACCGACTACGGCGACACCTTCACCCGGATCGACCGCGCCCCGGCCGCGCCGCCCGATGAGTTTCTGAACTTCAGCGGCCGCGGGATCGCTGTCGATCCGCACAACCACAACACCGTCTACTTCGCGGACCGCGGCACCGGCACCTGGCGATCGCAGGACGCCGGCGCGAGCTGGATCAACGTCGACACCACCCAGGCGCAGAATGTGACCGTCGACCCGATCGACTCGAGCATCGTCTACGTGGGCTCCCTGTTCATCGGCGTGCTCAAGAGCACCGACGGCGGCGCGTCGTTCACCGTCATGAGCAACGGCTTGCCGGATCCCATGTTCATGCCGCCCTTCGGCGGTGTGCGCGTGAACCCAGCCCGCCACAACGTCCTCTACGTCGGAGCCGAGTTCGACGGCGTGTTCAAGAGCACCGACGGCGGGGAGACCTGGTTGCCTGTCAATCTGGGCCTCGACGGCGGCCGGGTGACCGGTCTCGCGATGGATCCAGTCAATCCGAAGGTCCTGTATGCGGGCACCTCCGCGTCGGTCTACAAGACCTCAACCGGGGGCGAGTAGCGTTCGACCCCCGGCGACCGGCCTCCTCGCGGGGGCCGGTCGTTCCCCGGGGGAGGAGGCGCGATCGAACTCGCGGCGGCACTGGCATAGACTGGAAAGAGCAGTCCGGAGACAAAATGCGATCGGCGCGGGCTTTCGCGGTGGCTCTTCTGCCGACGTGGCTTCTGGCGTTCAGTGCCTCGGCCCAGACTCCGTCGCCCACGGGGAACCTGTACGGCACAGCGCTCGACCCGGAGGGACGGCCCGTGATCGGCGCGACCGTGACAGTCGTCGGCCCGGGCGCCGCACATACATCGAACACGGATGCCCATGGCGATTTCCATTTTCTGAACCTTTCGCCCGGCGTCTACACCGTCACGCTCGAACAGGCCGGCTTCGAGACCGCTCGAAGGACCGTGACCGTGGCGCTCGGCAACGTCGTCCTGTCGATCCCGTTGCAGGTCGCGGGAGTGGAGGAAAGCCTGACGGTCGAAGGTGGAGCGGCCGGCCTGGACAGCCGCGAGGTCCAGACCGGCGCGACGTTCGGCCGGAAGGAGCTCGACAGCATCCCGACAGCGCGGGATCCGTGGGCGATCCTGCAGCAGGTTCCGGGAGTTCTGCTCATCAACGTGAGTGTCGGAAGCGGCGACACGGCGCACCAGGTTCCTTACGTCGGCAAGGGCTCACCCTCGGACCAGAACAGCTACAACCTCGACGGCGCCGCGATCAGTCTGGGGGGCGTCACTCCCATGTTCTTCGACTTCGATTCGCTGGACACGATCGAGGTCACGACGGGAGGCTCCAACCTCGCGCTCGCGTCGCCCGGGGTCGCGCTCAACCTCGTGACCAAGCGGGGCACCAACGACCTCAAGGGCTCGGCGCGCGGGTACTACACGGGCGGCTCCGGGTGGGAGTACGGGGTCGAGGCGGGCGGCCCGCTCTGGAAAGACCGGGTCTGGCTCTGGGGAGCCTTCGCGAAAAACGACTACCTGGGTCAGCCCTTCGTGAACCGTATCGGCGAGCCCCTCGAGAACCGGGATCGGTTGGAGATCTGGAATGCCAAGCTCAATGCCCGTCCCGTCCCGGCCAACACGCTGACGCTCGCATACACGAACTTCGATCGAACCTTCCTGGGATGGGCCACCGGTCCCAACCAGTCCGTAGAATCCAGCCTGACCAATTTTCATCCGGGACAGTCGTATAGCGCGGAGGACTCGCATGTCTTCTCGGCCAACCTCGTCGGGTCGGTCTACTTCTCCTACGTGCCGGCCTCGTCGCAGGACCTCCCCGTCGGGGGCCTGGACGAGCAGGCGGACCTGGACCCACAGAACGTCTGGCAGCACAGCTTCGTGACGCGCCGCGTCCGGGACGACAAGCACCAGGTCGGCTTGAACGCTTCGACCTTCTTCGACACCGGCGGGCTGCGCCACGAGGTGAAGCTCGGTCTCGGTTACTGGCACGTGCGGCTCGACTTCATCCGGGAATGGCCCGGGGATCAGCTCGTCGGTTTCGCCCGGCCCGAGAGAGCGCCGCCGGAGGAAACCGGTCTGGTCGACATCACGCGGCGACAGAACGCGAAGTCCCTCGTCAACCTGTACGACGTGTTCGCGGGAGACACGATCCAGGCCGGCAAGCTCACGGTCAACGTCGGAGCGAGGTTCGACTATCAACAGGGAAAGAACCTGCCGTCCTCGGTTCCGGCCAGCCCCGCGTTTCCCGATCTTGTCCCGGCCATCCAGTACCCGGGCGACTCGGGCTACCCCATCACCTGGCGCTCCGTCCAGCCGAGGGTGAGCGCGACCTATGCGCTGGACGAGGGCCGCACGCTTCTGCGGGCGTCGTACGCCCGTTTCACCGACCAGCTGGACAGCACCACGGTGTTTGCGATCAACGAGTTCCCTGATGTCACCGGACTCACCTACCCGTGGATAGACGCCAACGGCGACGGCCGCGTCGAGCCGAGCGAGATCGACACTTCCGCGGAGGGCTTCCCCATAGCGTTCGGCATCGATCCGGCGAATCCGGGCTCCGTGGTGCCGGTCAACCAGCTCTCGAACGACCTGAAGCCGCCGACGACCGACGAGTTCATCGTCGGAATCGAGCGGCAGATCTCGCCCGGTTTCACGGGCTCCCTCGCCTACACCCACCGGACCCGCCGCCCGCCTCACTTACACCCGATCGTCGGAACGACGCTCGAGAGCTGGCAGTACTTCGGCAACGCGACCGGGACCGCCAGCGACGAAGGGTTCATGATCAGCTTCGACGTGCCCTACTTCGGGCTCATGGACTGTCCGGACCCCTGCGCCGGCACCGTGCTCGAGAACCGGCCGGACGCCAGCGAGACCTACGACGGCGTGGAGCTCCAGCTGATCCGGGCCTTCTCGGACGGCTGGATGGTGCGGGTCGGCTTCGCCTACAACGACGCGAGGCAGCAGATCGGCCCCGGCGCGATCATCAATCCGAACAACGACGCCCGGCACGCAACGTGAGCGGCCCGTTTATCAACGGCGGACAGATCAACGCGAGGTGGCAGTTCAACGTCAGCGGCGTCATTCCCGCTGCCCTTGGGAATCTCCGGCGGGCTGAATCTCTTCGGCCGCGAGGGATTCCCCGCCGTCTACGCTGTGAATGTTGACACCGAGGTCGCGGTGCCCCATGATTCCTTCATCCAGATCGGGCCGGCGACCCGCTATCGCACGCCCACGGTCTTCGAAGCCGACCTCCAGCTTTCGAAGACCTTCGCTGTCGGCGAGGTGGCGATCACGCCGATGTTCGGCTGCTTCAACCTGTTCGACAGCCGCACGATCCTCGGCCGGGGCGGGATCGTGGGTCGGTACGAGGTCGTCGAAGGCGTCGGGACGTTCTATCAGGCCGACGGCTTCAATACGCCCTACGACATCCTCGCGCCGCGCGTCTACCGCGGAGGTGTGCGGATCGCGTTCTAGCGGGTGTCGAGGTCCGGCGGATGGAGGCTCGTCCGGGCAGCCCGTCGTTCGGGAGACGCTCGTGACTCGGCGCTGAAGTCTGGAGTCACTTCAGCCCCTCGACGACGTAGAGATTCGAGAGCACGCGCACATATCCATAGGCCCAGGAAATTCCATCGGGCGCGACTCGGACCGGCTGATCCGGTTGATGCCGGCCAGATCCTGCAACGTCAGACCGTCTCCATGGCTCCAGGAGGCCTGTCGAGAGGTCGAGCTTCTGGACGTTGGCCGAAACGTCCCCCTCACGGTGGACGAAGAGGCTGCGGCCATCTGAGGTCCATCCCGCGGGTACCATCCCGAGACCTGCGCCCTCGCCTGCCAGGCGCCGAGGCTCGCCACCCGCCAGCGGCAGAACCAGAATGTCCCCGTGGCGTCCGAGCCCAGCAAGGAAAGCTCCGTCCGGTGAGAGCGGCGGCCCCCCTCCGATGAACTCTGCCGCGGCCCCTTCGGCCATCGGGATCTCGGCCGCCTTGCCGGAGGCCAACTCGATCGCGACCAGGCGGAATTTTCCCGGCGGATTGGAGATCTCGCAGAGGACTCGCTTTCCGTCGGGAAACCACTCTACGGCGTCGCACTCCGTCGATCCGATCCGGCGCACTTCCCCGGCTCCCACCGGAACGAGCACGGGGTACCACGGTCCGTCCGGCGAAATCGCGAGAACCCATCTCCCGTCGGGCGAAAGGCGGGCGCCGAGGTAGCCTTCTCCCAGGCGCAGGGGAGGCGATCCGTCCGTGGCCCGGAGAAACAGCGCGTTGCGGTCGTAGAAGAGCACCTTGCGGCCGTCGCTCGAGAGATCGGCGAGAAGACTGTCGTCGGTGGCGGAGAGCTCGCGCTCCTCACCGAGGGATGGCGCGGAGCCTCGGACGCCGACCTGGAGGTCCCAGCGGGCGAGCAGCATTCGCCCGTCCGCGGCGATGTCGTAGAGGCGCAGCTGGCCGGGACCCCGGACGACCTCCCTGAGCTTTCCCGAGAGAGTCACGGCCAGAAGGGGAGGACTGCTGTCCCTCACCTGTTTCTGGGGCGTGAACCAGATCTCGCGCCCGTCGGCGGACCAAGCGAGACCCACGGCGCCGGGAAACCAGCCTTCGGACAGAACTCTTCGAAGGCCGTCGGACACACGCAGGGCTTCGACCGTGACCTCGGGGCCTCCCTCGCAGAAGGCGATCCATTGGCCATCGCGGGATATCCGCACGTTGCTGATCGGCCGGTCGGTCCGTACAGCGTCTTGCCGATCGGGTATTCCAGCCGGACCTTCTCGCCGACCTCGCGGGCAACGGCGAGTTGCGTGCCGTCGGGAGACCAGTCGGCCGCCAGGACGTTCTCGAGAATGTCCCGGCCGACTCCCGCTTCGAGGCCGGCCCTCACCAGGGTGCCGGGCTGAACGAAGAATCGGGAGAAGCGGGCGTCGCGCAGGAAAGCCAGCTCGTTGGAGCGCGAAATCGCCAGGAGCTTGCCGGGCGGCAGATCGAGAGTTCGCGTTTCCGTCGACGGCGTTCGCGTCGAAAACAGGCTGACCGGACCGCCGTCCCATGCCGCGCTACAGACGATCGTCTGGCCGTCGGGCGCAAAGCGCGCGGACCAGACGATGCCGCGACGAAATCCGATCTGGACCCATTCGGGCAGCGCCGGTTTTCGGAGCAGGGGCGAGAGGAAGCGACCGCGCCGCCGACCGCGGCGCACCCGAGGGCGATGAGCAGCGCACGCCTGCCGCGGGAGCGCGTGGCGAGCCGCGCCCACCCTCGGCGGGGAGACCGCTGCCGCTCATTTCGCCGAGATGATCGCGGAGGGTCGCCAGGTCGCGGGCGAGATCCCGGGTCGATCCGTAGCGCTCGTCCGGGTCCTTGGCGAGGCAGCGGTCGATGATCCAGCGCAGAGCCGGAGGCGCGCCCGGAGCCGCGCTCGCGATCGGCGGGGGATCCTCCCGGATGATGGCCGTCAGGGTCTCGGCCGCGGTACTCCGCTTCCAGGCTCGCCGGCCCGTGACCATCTCGTAGAGGATCGTGCCGAAGGAAAACTGGTCCGACGCGGGCACCGCGCGCTTGCCCGCCGCCTGCTCGGGCGACATGTACCCGACCGTTCCCAGGATCCTCCCGTCTTCGGTGTGAACGCCCGATCCTGCCTGCGTGGAGGGATCCCTCGGGCCCTGAAGCTTTGCGATCCCGAAGTCCAGGACCTTCAGGCGTCCCTTCGGCGTCACCATGATGTTTTCGGGCTTCAGGTCCCGGTGGATGATTCCGCGCGCATGCGCGGCCGAGAGCGCGTCCGCGAGCTGAGCGGCCAGATCGAGGGCCCTTTTCAGGGGGAGCGGATCGCCAGAGAGCAACTCGCGCAGGGTGCGACCGTGGACCAGCTCCATGGCGATGTAGGCGAGATCGCCGTTCTCCCCGACGCCGTAGATCGTGACGATGTTCGGGTGATTGAGGACGCTGGCGAGCCGCGCTTCCTCTTCGAAGCGCCGGAGGTCGCCCGGCCCTCCGGCGGCCGCGCGGCGGAGCACCTTGATCGCGACCTCGCGGCCGAGCGTCAGGTCTTTCGCGCGATAGACCTCACCCATCCCGCCACGGCCGAGAAGCGAGAGGATCCGGTATTCGTCGATGCTCCGCCCCTCGGGAAGCGGCGGGTACTCCTGAAGGAGCTCTTTCGCTTCGTCCAGGAGGGCCGGCCGCTCGAGGAAGGCGCCGGCGGCCTCCTCGTAGCCGAGCAGCGATTGGACCTCCCGCCGCAGATCCTCGTCGCCGCCGCATGCCTCTTCGAGAAAGGCCACGCGCGCGCCTGGCTCGCGCTCGCGCGCTTCGTGGTAGATCCGTTCGACCTCGGCCCACCGGCCCGACGACACGTCACTCTCCCCCGGAGAGCTCGCGCAGGAGCCACACCTTCGCCAACCGCCAGTCGCGCATGATCGTGTCGGGCGAAACCTGCAGCGCCTCGGCGGTCTCCTGGACGCTCAACCCGCCGAAGTAGCGCAACTCGACCACCTGGCACTTCCGGGCGTCGACGGCCGCCAGAGCCTTCAGCGCGTCGTCCAGGGCGACGAGGTCCGACCCCCGCTCCGGCGAGACGATCAGCGCTTCGTCGAGGGACACCTTGCGCGTGGCGCCGCCGCGCTTCCGCGACTTCCGGGACCGCGCGTGATCCACCAGGATGCGTCGCATCAGCCGGGCCGACATCGCGAAGAAGTGGGCCCGGTCCTGCCACTGAACCTTGGTGACGTCGATGAGTCGGAGGTAGGCCTCGTTGACGAGTGCGGTCGTCTGGAGGGTATGACCGGCGCGCTCGCGGCCCATCTCGCGATGCGCGATGCGGCGCAGCTCCGCGTGCACGAGGACAACCAGCTGCTCGAAGGCCGACTCGTCGCCCGCTCCCCAGGCGACGAGCAGACCAGTGACCTGCCGCGTCGGGGGCGTCGAGTCGGGTGTTTTTCCGCCGCTCACTCTGCCCGAGGATACTGCCCATCGTTCGTGCAGGCGTGGGGCCCCGACCCTGTCGACCTGCCTTTTTTTCAGCATTCCCGGCTCGAGCTCACGGATCTCGGGCGCATTTGCCGCTTATCTATGCGACGGCCCTTTCCAGGGAGGCTCACAGACGCTCGTCCCGGCGGGGCGGGCGTTGCCCGGGTCAGGTCGTCAGGGAGCTCCCGCTCCGGGGAACGAGGCCCGAATTCCTTTAGACAGGCAGCGAGCCGCACTACAGCTCCGGCACACGTTTTCCGCTCTTGTCCTTGAAGAGGAGAGATAGCCATGAATTTCACGAGGTTCACAAAGCGGCCGGGAGCGGCGGTGCGGATGTTTCTTGCCCTGGCGGTGGCGGGCCTGATCTGGCCAGTGGCGGCCATTGCCCAGGTCGAAGGCAGTGCATACTCCAGGGCCAGGGGCTGGAGGCCCATCGGGCCCGGCCCGGCGCCGATCGAGGCGAACATCGCGTCCCACGCGCCCTCGCGCACGATCTACATCGGCAGCTTCGGGGGGGTTCTCAAGAGCACGGACGGAGGCGTCACGTTCGTTGCCGCCAACAACGGGATCGAGGGCCTCGGCGCCACCGCCATGGCGATGGCTCCGAACGACCCGAACGTCGTATACGTCGGCACGGCCGGCGGTACCTTCAAGACGACCGACGGCGCAGCCACCTGGAACGTCACGAACGGGGATTTCAACGCGCTGTCCATGGCCATGGACCCGACGAACCCGAACATCGTCTATGCCGGCGGCAACGGGTTCTTGACGAAGACGATCGACGGCGGCGACACCTGGGATCCGGCGATGGAAGGCATGGTGAATCCGACGGTTTTCTGCCTCTCGATCGATCCGAGCAATCCGAGCGTGGTGTATGCGGGCACGACGGGCGAAGGCGGGTTCAAGTCGGTCGACGGGGCCGCCACCTGGACCCCGCTCGACATCGACACGACGGTGTGGTCACTGCTCGTGGATCCGACCAACAGCAACGTGGTCTACGCCGGCTCCAACGGCAACGGCGTCTTCAAGAGCACGAACGCCGGCGCCACCTTCGTGCGCGTCGGCTCGCCGCGAGTCGGCGTGGTCCTCTCGCTCGCCAAGAGCGGCGACCGTCTCTACGCGGGCACGGCCTCCGAAGGTGTATCGGTCAGCGAGGACGGCGGAGCGACGTGGAAGAACACGGGCGTCGCGGAGGGTCTCGCACTGGTCTTGAGCGCCGACAGTTCCGGCGCGGTCTATCTCGGCACGAACTTCGAAGGTGCGTTCGTGCTCCGGGCCGGGGGTGATCACCATCGCGACTGGGAACTGGCCAGCGCCGGCGAAGCCCGAGGCGAGGACAACAGATGGCGCAGGCTGGCCTGGAAGAACCTGAAAGACTGCAACTGCGAGAGCGGGCACGCCATCGTGATCGATCCGTCGGACGACCGGCACGTCTTCTTCAGCACGAATGACGGCGGCCTCCTCGTCACGGAGGACGGCGGGCGGAGCTGGCAGGACGGCGGCCGGCATGGACTCTTCTCGCGCGCGCCTCGCGGGATCGCCTTCGATCCGCAGCAGCCCCGCCGCGTCTACGCGGGCTCGTTCACGGGAGGCGGTTTCTACAAGTCCGAGGACCACGGAAGGCACTGGAAGCGGCGCCTCTTCGGATCCGCCACGGTCTATGTCGCCGGCGTGACGGTGGACCCCGTCGACCACACGATCTATGTCTCGACCTATCGCAGCGACGATGGCATCTGGAAGAGCACGGACTTCGGAGAGACGTTCACGCGCATCGACCGCGCACCCGGCGCGCCTGCCGGCGAGTATCTCGGCTTGAGCGGCCGCGGGATCGCGGTCGATCCGCACAACCACACGACCGTGTTCCACGCCGGCGACAGCGGCGTCTGGCGCTCGCAGGACGCCGGCGCGAGCTGGGTCAACGTCGTGGTGGACTCGAATACGCAGGTGACCGTCGACCCGACCGATTCGTCGATCGTTTATGCGACGGGCCAGAGTGGCGTGTTCAAGAGCACCGACGGCGGCGATTCGTTCGTCCTGAAGTTCGAAGAACTGATTTCACGGACCGCCTGCGTGCAGATTCACCCCAGGCACCACGACACACTGTACGTCGGAACCGGTGACGGCGTGTTCAAGAGCGCCGACGGAGGAGAGACTTGGTTCAATGTCGGCCTGGATTTCGCGGGCGTGAACGGCCTCGCGCTCGATCTCGACAACCCCAACATCCTGTATGCCTCGACCGAGGCGTCCGTCTTCAGGACCGTGACCGGCGGCCAGTGACGCGAAGCGGCGGTGGGGCCCCGAGCCTCACCGCCGTCCTCGTTTTTCGCGGGGCCCCGGAAGGTTTGGCGTGATCGCGCTTCGCGACGGGTTCCGGAGAGGAATCGAGATCCGGCGGTGAAATGCTTCCAGGGGACGAGTGAGACCCGCGCAGGTCTACTTCTTTCGGGGCGGCGGCAGCCTTCTCGCGAGCAGGGTGATCTCGACGGTGACGTTGTTGCCGACGGCCTTCGCCTCGGCGTTGCCGGACCAGGCCATCCCGTACTCGCGGCGGTCGAAGGTGAACTTCGCATGGATCCCGAGGTGCTCGTCGGCGTTCGGGCCGTCGAAGCGGCCCTGGATCGCGAAGGGAAGGGTGATCTCCTTCTGTGCGCCGTGGAGCGACAGGGTTCCGTCGGCCTCCCAGCCCTTGCCCGTCTTGCGCACGCGGCGGCTGGCGAAGCGGATGTCGGGATGCTTCGCCGCGTCGAAGAAGGCCGGCGTCTTCAGCTTCGCGTCCCAGGAGTCGTTGCCCGTGTCGACGCTTCCCATCGCGATCACGGCGGTGACCTTCGCCTGAGAGAGGTCGGGATTCTTCCCGGCGTCGATGCGGACGTCGTACTTCATGAACTTCCCGGTGACCTTCGACACGGCGAACAGCGGCACGGAGAACTGGACGTCGGAGCCGGATTCCTCGATCGCGTACTCGGCGGCGGACAGGGCTGTCGGGAGGGCCGCCAGCAGCAGGGCGCATCGGCGAACCATGGAGCGGCCGAGCCGCATGCCGGGCGGCGCCGACGCCCTGGCCCGCGAACTCACGGTCAGCCGCCCCTTCGGCCAGGCGGAGGCGGCGGCGCGCCGCCGAGCTCGACGCTACGAGTGCTCGTGGCCCCTCCGCCTCCCGAGCGAAAAACGAGTGTGACCAGCCCCAGCCGGACGGCGTCGCCGTCGGCGAGGACGGCCGGCCCTTCGAGCCTTCGCTCCTCGAGGAACGTGCCGTTCTTGCTGCCGAGGTCCTCGATCCTCGCTTCGTCGGCGCGGACGACGACCCGGGCGTGACGCCGGGAGACCGAAGGATCGGCGATCGAGCCCGGCATCCCGGGCTCGCGGCCGAGCACGTTGTCGCCGGGATAGAGCGGAACCTCGCGCGGTCCCCAGAAGAGGCGGCAGGGAGCCGGCGCGTCGCCGTCGAGGTCCGCGAAGGCATAGCCGTAGCCGTGAACCGTGCGGATCCACCGGGCGGTGCGGGCGGTCTCGCCGAGGAGCGTGCGCACCTCGTTGACGAGCGTGGTCAGGCTGGCGTCGGACACGTAGCTGTCGGGCCAGAGCGCCTCCCAGATCTCCTCCTTGGAGAGCGCGCGCGGGCGGCTCTCGACCAGGTGGACGAGGAGCTGATAGGCCTTGGCCGAGACGTGGAGCGACTCGGAGCCGCGCAGCACTTGCCGGCGGTCGGTGTCGAGCGTGACGGGTCCGAGTTCGAGTCGCACAGAAACTTCTCAGAATTCTATAAGGACTGCGGCGGCCCGTTCGGGCCAGCATCGCGGGAGCGGGAGGGGATCTCATGAGAGCGAAAACCGTCGTGGCGGTGGCTCTGGGGTGGCTCGGAGCGCTCGCGCCCGTGGGCGCGCCGTCCCGGGCTGAGGCGACCGCTCCAGCGGGTTCGACGACGATCACCGCCCAGGAGCGTCGGGAGCTGCTCGCCCGGCTCGACGCCAGCCAGAAGAAGCTCTTCGCCGCTCTCGAGGGCGTCTCCGCGGCCCAGTGGCACTGGAAGCCGGCGCCGGATCGGTGGTCGATCGCCGAGGTCGCGGACCATCTGGACCTGGCCGAGATCAAGACGCCGGAGCTCGTGCGCGGCCTCGTCGCGGGCCCGGCCGCGGACCCCGCGACGAAGGCCGAGGCCGCCGGCAAGGACCGGCGCGTCGCGGCGGAGATCCCCGACCGCACGCAGCATCGCATGATGCGCCCGGACTTCCTCGCGCCGACGGATCGCTGGTCGAGCCCGGCCGATTTCGAAAAGGACTTCGCGGCCAATCGGGCGAAGACAGCCGCCTACGTGAAGTCGACGCACGACGACCTGCGAGCCCACGTGGCGCCGCACCCGGAGATGGGGCTGATGGACGGCTATCAGTGGCTGATCCTGATCGCGGCGCACTCCGAGCGCCACACCGCGCAGATTCTCGAGATCAAGACGCTGCCGGGTTATCCCCCGGCGAAGTGAGGCGGAAATGAAATCGATGCGTCTCCTCCTCGTCGTCTGTGTTCTTTCGGGGGCGGCGGCGCTGCCCGCCCAGACGCTGCCTTCGACGGGCAACATCGACGGCACGGTGCTCGACGAGCAGGGCGCCCCCGGCGGGGGTGGAGGCCGGCTCCCGGCGCCGGCGGGGGAGCGCCCGCCGGCGTCCACCGACGCCAATGGCAGGTTCCGCTTCCTGTACCTCTCGCCCGGGACGTACGCCGTCGAGCTGCGCCACCCGGGACTGGCGTCCGTCGACTACCGGGAGATCGTCGTCGCCGTCGACCGGAGCACGCAGCTTCGCGTCACCATGAAGGCCGTCGCGGCGGCCGAGACGGTGACCCTCACGGGCGCGCTGCCCTCGATCGACGCGCGCAAGACCGTCACGGGCGCCACGTTCGGGAAGGAGGAGCTCCAGGAGATCCCCAACGCCCGCGACATCTGGGCGGTTCTCTGGGCCGTGCCGAACGTCGTGGACGACCAGGTCGACGTCGCCGGCAACTCGGCGATCCAGGCGATCCCGGTGTCCAAGGGGGTCAACGGGGCCCTCTACAACTACGACGGCGCCGACATCACGCTCGGCGGCGTCACGCCGACGTACTACAACTACGACGCCTTCGAGGAGATCCAGGTCGTCACGGGCGGCTCCGACGCGGGCCTGTTGTCCGGGGCGGCGACGTTCAACCTCGTGACCCGGCGCGGCACGAACGCGATCCACGGCTCCGGCCGCTACTTCTACGCGCCGAACCGGTGGCAGGACGACAACGAGCCGGCCGAGGTGGACCTCTCGGGCCTTGAGGCGAATTCCACCAACGTGCTCCGGGACTACGGGTTCGAAGCCGGCGGCCCGATCGTCCGGGACCGCCTCTGGCTGTGGGGCGCCTGGGGCGACAACGAGATCGACCTCTTCAAGGTGGGCCTGGTCGACAGCGAGGGCCGACAGGTCCGGGAGGACACGACGCTCGTCAACTTCGATGCGCGCCTGGACGCGCAGCTGGCTTCCTCCAACTCGCTGGAGCTCTTCTACCACCACGGCCTGCGGACCCAGCAAGGACGCGGCGTCGGAATCAACGTGGCGCCGGAGTCGGGCCGCGATCTCGACCAGCCGACGCCGATGTACAAGGTCGCCGACACGCAGGTCTTCTCCCCGAGCCTGACGGCCTCGGCCTTCTTCTCGTATCTCGACTTCCGGCAGGACGTGCTGCCGGTGGGGGGCGCCGATGCGTCGATGTACTTCGACGCGGACGGGGTCCAGCGCGGCAGCAATTACCTCTACGACACCCATTCGATTCAGCGCCAGGTCGGGGCGTCGGCCTCGAAGTTCTTCGCCACGGGCAGCCTCTCGCACGAGCTGAAGTTCGGATTCGGATACAAGTACACGGTCACCGACTCGCTCTCCGCCGCGCCGGGGGACCAGGTCTGGGGAGACGAGCAGCAGGGCCTCGCCTTCGTCACCCGCGCGGCCTCCACGAGCGCGCAGGCCTATCGGATCGGCGGCTTCCTGAGCGACACCATCTCGGCCGACCGCCTGACCGTGAATCTCGGGCTCCGCTACGACCACGGCAAGGCGCGCAACACCCCCTCCTCGGTCGCCGGCAACCCGTCCTATCCGGACGTCCTGCCCGGCGTCGACTACGCGGGAGACGACGGCTACCCGATCTCGGCGGGCGCCTGGCAGCCGCGGGTCGGCGCGACGTACGCCCTCGGCGCGAACCGCCAGACGCTCCTGCGGGCTTCCTACGCCCGCTTCGCGGACCTCGCGCTCGACCAGATCTTCCTCACCAACGCGTTTCCGGGCACCCAGGGCATCTACTACTACTGGGAGGACGCCAACGGGAACCACGTCGTGGATCCCGGCGAATTCGATCCCGGCAGCCCGGTTGGCGCGTACGGCGTGGACCCGTCGAACCCCGGCTCCCTGACTTCGCCCAACCGGATCAGCCCGGACCTCTCGCCGACGACCATCGACGAGGTCGTCGTCGGCTTCGACCAGGAGCTGCCGTACGGGCTGACGGCCTCGGTCCAGTACACCTGGCGCTCGATCCGGGGCCTGCCCGTTCACGCCCTTCATCGGCGTGACCTCCGGGAGGGGGCGGCTACGCCTACTCGGGACAGGCGACGGGCGTCGCCACCGATCCGTTCGGCTTCCAGCTCGCGTTCGACGTCCCCTACTTCGGCCTGACGCTCGATCCGCCGCCCTTCGGCGTCGAGCTCCGGAATCGCCCGGGCTACGGCCAGACCTTCAACGGCGTGGGGCTCTCGATCGTCCGGCCGTTCGCCGACCGATGGCTGCTTCGCGGCACGTTCTCGTGGAACTCCTGGAAGCAGTCGGTGACGCCCGAGGCGATCTTCGACCCGAACGACGTCGCCAGCGGCCTGAACACGAGCGGCGTGCCCGGGCGGGCCGAACACCGACGGCGGCAGCGTGACCGGCGTCCCGGCGACCTTCGCCGCGTGGACGTTCAGCCTGAACGGGCTCTACCGCCTGCCCCTCGGCTTCGCCGTCTCCGGGAACTTCACCGGCCGGCAGGGGTTCCCCCTCGAGTACTTCGTCCGGATCCGGACGACCGACACCCAGGGAGACACCATCAACGTGCTGACCGACCCGGTCGGCACCTACCGGCTGGACGACGTCTACGAGCTCGACCTGCGGATCGAGAACACGTTCGCCGTCGGCCCGGTCTCGATCACGCCGTCGATCGACGTCTTCAACGTGGCCAACGCGAACACCGTGCTCCGCCGCCGGAGCCGGGTCGGCACGTACAACCAGAGAAACGACAGCTTCTCGCAGGACGCGCAGTTCAACCTGATCCGCGAATACCAGAGCCCGCGCATCGTTCGGGCCGGTATCCGCGTCGACTTCTAGCGGCGCGGTCTACGGAGCCGCCTCGGCGCGGCGGGGCGGGGGGGGCAGCGCGGCGAGGCCTTCGACGAGGACCAGGTCGGAGGGCTGCTCCGTCACCGCGAGCGTGATCCGGCGGGCGTCGGGCGATACGGCAAAGCCGTCGACCCTGTAGTCGGCGTCGAAACCGGCGATGGGGCTCCGCGCCGACGGCTCGCGGCCGTCGGGGTCGAAGGGGGCGCGAAAGACGCCCGAGAGGCCGCGATCGTCGATCCCGCCGACGAAGACCGAGCGGCCGTCGGGCGCCCAGCGAATGCGCCCGCCGGCCTGCCCGGTGGCGGCGTCGACCCGGATCGGGTATCGAACGGACAGGAACTGGCCGTCCGCCACACGGAGAAAGACGCTGCTCGCCGAGCTCAGGTCCATCACGCCGATGAAGCGGCCGTCGGGCGAGAGGGTCGGGTCCCGCAGCGAGCCGGCCACGACCTGCTGCGGCTCTCTGCCGTCGATGCGGACCTTCCAGACGCCCGCGGTTTCGGGTCCATACGCGCCGTAGACGACCCACTGGCCGTCGGGAGTCACGGTGGGATTCTCGGCGTCGCCGAGGGACTCCGCTCCGGCCCCCGGCGCCGAGGAGCCGCCGCGCGCCTTCCGCCGGGCGGTCGCCAGCTCCCGATCGTGGGAGAGCTGCCGGGGGTTCGTGCCGTCCGCGTTCGCGATCCAGATCTCGTAGTTGCCGGTCCGCCTCGAGCTCCAGAGCAGGTGCTTGCCGTCCGAGGTCGCGTAGGGGTCCCAGTCGTCGGCCGGATCGTCGGTGAGCCGCCGGACGGCGCCGGTCGACAGCGTCAGCTCCCAGATGTTCATGTTGCCGTCGCGGTTGGACGTGAACACCACGCGCTGCCCGCCGGCCGTGTAGTACGGCTGCCGGTCGACGCCGTATCCGCGGGTGAGCCAGCGCGAGTCTTGCCCCTCGGCGAATGCAGCCGCGTTGGCCAGCGTCTGCTGGCGGAGGTTTCCGCGGATCGACGCACCCTCGTAGATGAGACGGCCCGGGCCGGCGTAGTCGAGCGTGGTGCCGAGGTCGAGCGCCCCGAGCAGCCCGTGCGCCGCGCCGGAGGAGACGGCCTGCCGCCCGATGCGTCCGGTCGTCGAGAAGTATCCGGGGTCGCGTTGGGCGTAGACGAGCTCGCGCCCGTCGCCCGACCACAGGGCCGTGGAGAGCATCCCGGGCCGGCCTTCGGGGAAGAGCTCGCGGACCGGGCCGCTGTCGGCGGGCACGAGCGCGATCTTCCACGGGCTGCCGCCGAGAGCGCCGGTGAGGCTGTAGGGCAGCGAAAGGAATCGGCCGTCCGCGGACCAGCGCACGGCGGCGACCGTCAGCGCATCGACGCGGTGGATCACTCTCTCCGGCGTTCCGGAAGCCGGGGCCACGACGAGCTGGTAGCCGAGCTTGCCGTCCTTCGGCTCCGGGCGCAGGAATGCGATCCGGCGGCCGTCCGGCGAGTAGTCCGCGACCGTCGCGTTCTCGGCGATCCGCCGCGGATCGCCGCCGACGACCGGAACCCGATAGAGCGACTCGACCGTCCCTTCGAGCCGCGTGAAGAGGATCGAGGCGCCGTCGGGAGAGAAGCGCGGAGCGCGGTCGGGGCCGGCCGTCAGGACGGCCTCGGATCCGTCCGCGAGCTGCTTCAACCAGATGCGCTTCTGGCGCGTGCGCTCGGACGTGAACGCGAGGACCTTTCCGTCCGGGGACACCGCAGGCTCCGAGTCGCGGCCCGAGGAGGTCAGGTAGCGCAGGTGGGGCGGGTCCGGTGGCGCGGAGCCGGGCCGGAGGAACCAGGTTGCGGCCGCGCCCAGGACGAGCGCGGCCCCCGCGAGGGCGAGAGTCGTCGGCGTCCCGCGAGGCTTTTTAGCAGGCACGGAGACGCCGGCGACCGACGAGTCTGCGGTCAAGTCCGAGAGGTGATCGGAGAGCGCTCGCAGGTCCCGGGCGAGGTCCCGGGTCGACGCGTAGCGGTCGTCGGGTTCCTTGGCGAGGCAGCGCTCGACGATCCAGCGCAGGGCCGTCGGCGTCTCGGGCGCAGCCGCCGCGAGTGGCGCCGGCTCCTCCCGGATGATCGCCACGAGCGATTCGGCGGGCGTCTTGCGCCGCCAGGCCCGCTTGCCCGTGACCATCTCGTAGACGATGGTGCCGAGCGAGAACTGGTCGCTTCGGAAGTCGACCGGCTGGCCCGAGGCTTGCTCGGGCGACATGTAGCCGACGGTGCCGAATACGGTGCCGGGCTCGGTCTGCGAGATGCCGGCGGAGACCGTGCGGTCTTCCGCCGAGCCCCCGGGCGTCACGGTCTTCGCCAGGCCGAAGTCGAGAATCTTGACGACGCCGTCCTTCGAGAGCATCAGGTTCTCGGGCTTCAGGTCCCGGTGGACGATGCCGCGGGCGTGCGCGGCCGCCAGGCCTTCGGCCGCCTGCGCCACGATCTGCAGCGTCTTCTTCAGGGGCATCGGTCCGGGCTCGGTCAGCTCGCGCACCGTGCGGCCGTCCACGAGCTCCATGAGGATGTAGGAGTGGCCGTCGGCCGAACCGATGTCGTGGATCGTGATGATGTTCGGGTGGTTCAGCGCGGAGGCCGCGCGCGCCTCGGCCTCGAACCGCGCGAGGAAGTCCGCGTTGTGAGAGAGCGCCGCCGGCAGGACCTTGATCGCGAGCTCGCGGTTCAGCTTCGGGTCGCGAGCCCGGTACACCTCGCCCATGCCGCCCGCGCCGAGGCGAGCCACGACCTCGTACGGGCCGATCCGCGCACCCGGAGTCAGCGACATGGTCCCGTCGTTCGGTTTCATTCGGTTCCTTCGCTCGACGGCCTCAATCTTGCCTCCGTTCTCCCCTGTCGGGCCTCACGGCGCCGCCGTCAGCCCCTGCTTGCCGAGGAAGGTCCGGATCGTCGCCCAGATCCGGTCGTTCTCCGCCGACGTGAAGTCGCCGTGCTTGCCGCCGGCGATCGTCAGCAGCTGGTTCGGCAACCCTGCCTTCTTCAGCGCCTCGTGGAGACGCACGCCGTCGCCATACGGGACCCAGGGGTCCTGGTCGCCGTGGATCGTCAGGATCGGCGGAATGCCGGGCCGGACCATCGCCAGGGGGGACACGCTCGTCGCGAGGGCGAATGCGTTGGCGGCGTTGCCGATCCATTCGATGGCGTAGCCGCGCGCGTTCGGCGCGCCCTCCAGCATGCCGGCCACGTCGGTGATCCCGAACCAGTTGACGATCGCGGCGACCTTCGGCATCGGCGCCGCGCCCACGCCCCAATAGTCCATCGTGCGCTTGCCCTGGCACCCGCGGTCGAAGCCCGCCACGGGCGTGAGCATCCCGGTCGTCAGCGCGAGGTGGCCGCCCGCGGAGTAGCCGGTCGTGACGATCCGCGTGGGGTCGAGCTGGTACTCCGCCGCGTTCTGGAGGATCCACCCGAGCGCGCAGCGGCAGTCCTCGACGGCGGCCGGCGCGGTCGAGACTTCCGCGAGGCGGTACTCGACGTTGACGGCCGCCCAGCCCATGGCGAGGTAGGGGAGAAACGTCAGGGCGTTCTCTTCCTTGTCTCCGGCGACCCAGCCTCCGCCATGGATGACCATGACGACCGGGACCGGCGCCTTGCGGTTGGGCGGCAGGTAGAGGTCGAGCTTCAACGGGACATTGTTGGCGGTTCGATAGACGATGTTCGGAAAGACCGAGTACTCGAAGCTCGCCCGGTCGAGCCAGGCCGTCGCGGGAGCCTGCGCCGCGGCGCCGGCCGCGCCGGCGAGCGCGAGCAGCGTGGCCCCGATGCGGAGAACGGCTCGAGAGGTCATGACGCGCTCCTCGAAGGTGGCGCCATGCTATGGGATTTCGCCCCGGCGATAGAATCCCCGCGCCCATTCAGGAGGAAGAATGAAACGCGTCCTTGCCGCCCTGGCGCTCGCCCTCGGACCGCTTTCCGCCGCCGCCCAGGTCGTCCCCGGCCATCGACTGCCGGAGGGCCCCGAGCGGCCGGTCCGCGAGCGGACCTTCCACATCCAGACCTACAAGGCGGAGCTCGCCTTCGACATGGCCGCCGCCTCGATCGCCGGGACCGCGACCGTGACGTTCCAGGCCCTGCGAGCGCCCCTGTCGACGCTCTCGCTCGACGCGGCGGACCTCGCCGTCACGAAGGTCGAGCGCGGCGGAAAGCCGCAGAAGTTCACGACGGACGCCGTGAACTTCAAGCTCGACATCGCCCTCGATCCGCCGGTCGCCATCGGCGAATCGGCGACGGTCGCGATCACATACTCGTGCAGGCCGATCGGCGGCATGTACTTCTACCCGCCCGACGGCAAGCGCACCGCGGAAGCCTGGAACTACGGCGAGGGCGGGCTCCACCGCGCCTGGCTGCCGATCTACAGCGACACCAACGACCGCTTTTCCGTGGAATGGATCGTGACGGCGCCGAAGCCGCTCTCCGTCGTCGCCAACGGCCGGCTCGACGGCGTGAAGGAGAACGCCGGATGGCACGCGGACCTTCCACTGGGTCCAGGAGGGCCCGATCCCGAACTACCTCGTGACCGTCGACGTGGCGGAGCTGACGAACGTTCCGCTCCGCGACGCGAAAGTCCCGCTCCGCGGCGCGGAACAAGGAGTCAAGTCGGTGCCGCTCTCCGCGTGGACGCCGCCCGGCACCGAGGAGGCAGCGAAGTTCGTCTTCGGCAATACCCCCGACATGGTCGAGTTCTTCTCGCAGAAGATGGGCTATCCGTACCCCTGGGTGAAGTACGACCAGGTCGTGCTCCGCGAGTTCTCGGGGGCGATGGAAACGACGAGCGCGACGGGCTTCACCGAGTCGGAGCTCCGGCTCGCCGGGGCCCCGCCGGACATGTCGCCGACCTTCGAGGAGGCTTGGCCGGTCTTCACGTACGAAGACGTCGTCGCGCACGAGCTCGCGCACCACTGGTTCGGCGACATGGTGACCTGCCGGTCGCTCGGCTCGATCTGGTTGAACGAGTCGTTCGCCACGTTCTGGCACTCGATGTGGAACGCGAAGGCCCACGGCGAGGACGACCTGACGTACCAGCGCTGGACGTACCTGAACAGGTACGTCGACTACGTTCGCTCGACCGGCAGCGTGCGGCCGATGGAGTACCTCCGCTACAAGGACCCGGGGGCGATGTACCAGGAGCAGACGACCTACGTGAAGGGGTCGCTCGTGCTCCACATGATCCGGCACTTCCTCGGCGAGGCGGACTTCGACCGCATGATCGCCGCCTACCTGAAGAAGCACGAGTTCTCCAACGTCGACTCGGCGGACTTGAAGGAAGCGATCGAGCGCGCCGCCGGTCGCAACCTCACCTGGTTCTTCGAGGACTGGGTCGTCGGGGGCGGCGGGCATCCGCGCTTCGACGTGTCGTATCGCTGGTCGCCGGAGAGGAAGCAGGTCGACCTGACGGTCAAGCAGATCCAGGCCGACCTGCCGTTCGAGAACGAGTTCCGGCCTCCCGGTCGAGATCGAGATCGCGGACGCCGGCGGGGCGAGGATCCACACGGTCGAGCTCTCCGGCTGGTCGACCACGGTCGCGCTGCCGGCGGCGAGCCGTCCGACGCGCGTGACGTTCGACAAGGGCGGCTGGCTGGTCTGCGAAGTGGCGTACACGCGGCCGATCACGGAGGTGCTGGCCGAGCTGTCGGGCGGCGACCTCGCGGCGAAGCTGCGGGCGGCGCGGCAGCTCGCCGAACGACTTCGGCAACGATCCGAGGTCGGTCGACGCGCTGACGAAGCTCCTCTCCGACCCGTCGGCGCACTGGGGCCTGAAACAGGAGGCCGTGCTGGACCTGGGCCGCATCGGCGGCTCGGCGGGGGCGGCGCCGCTGACGAAGGCCCTCTCGAATCCGGACGCGCGCGTGCGGCGCGCCGTGGCGCTTGCGCTGGGCGAAGCCGGGGAGGCCTCCGCGGCCGAGGCGCTCCGCCGCGCCGTCGAGACCGACAAGGCCGAGGACGTCGTGGCGGCCGCCGAGATCTCGCTCGGACGCCTCCAGACCCCCGGAACGAAGGACTACTTGACGCGCCAGCTCTCCCGCGAATCGCGCTGGTGGGACTCGGTGCGGATCGGCGCGCTGATCGGTCTCGGCAAGCTCGGTGATCCGACGCTCGCCGCGGTCTTCGAGTCCTACATGAGCCCGAAGCAGGTGTCCGAGGTGCGCCTGGCGGCGCTGAACGGCTGGACGGCCGCGGCGCCCGGCGACCCGAAGCTCGCCGCGACCCTGCGGACACTCGCGTCCGACCGCAACCGCAACGTGCGCCTCGCCGCTATCCAGGGGCTCGGCAAGCTCCATCGAACGGAGGACCTCGCGTTCCTCGAGGCCCTGACGAAGGACCCGGATCCCAACGTCGTCGTGTACGCGAAGGACGGGATCGAGGAGACGAAGGCCTTCACGGCGCCGGCCCAATGACTTTCCAAGAAGCGGCCGATGGGTCGGGATGCTAGGGTGACGGCGTGAGCCCGAAGACTCGAGCCGCCGCCGCGACTCTTCTTGCCCTCCTGGCGGCGAGCGCGCCGCTGGCGGCGCAGTCGTCCCGGATCACGATCCCGGCCGTGGCCTCGATCGTCGGAGCCTCGCCCTTCTACTCGGACGTCCGGGTGTTCAACACCTCGTACACGGCGAGCGCCGGCGTCACGGCCACCTACCGCTGCTTCATCGGGGCCTGCCCGGCGGCGGCCCAGCAGACGTTCACGCTCTCGCCGCGGGAGTCGCGGGCCTTCGACAACATGGTCGTCTCGGCCTTCGCCGCCCCGAACTCCGCTGGCGGCGTGGAGTTCGACGTCGCGCCGCCCGCGACGGCGTCGGACGTCGTCGTGACGAGCCGCCTGTATTCGACGGCCCCGACGCCGACCGTCGGAATGTTCATCCCGGGCGTCGACGCGTCCGCCGCGCACCGATACTCCGTGCTCACGCAGATCTCCAACGGGGGCTCCGGGGCCGGCTTCCGGACGAACGTCGGCGCGTTCAACGGGCAGGACACCGCCGCGACCGTGGTCTTCGCGGTGTACTGGGAAGGCCACTGGGTGGGCGAGGTCGAGCGGACGATTCCCGCGCACTCCGGCGTCCAGGTCAACAACGTCTTCGGGCCCGGCGGGATCAACCACGCGCTGCTCGAGACGTCCGACGCGGTCGTCACGGTCCAGACGAACGGCCCCGCGGTCTTCGGCTACGCCGCGGTGATCGACAACGCCACGACCGACCCGATCTTCGTGGCCGGGGCCGAGGACGTCGCGCCGGTCCTCTCGGTGGGCGGGGTCTTCTCGACGCAGGTCTCGCTCGTCCCCGGCCAGAACACGTGCGGCAACGTCAACGTGCAGAACAATCCCGACGACCGTGGTCCAGGCGCCGGGCTCGCACGCGCTGACGCTGACCCACGCGGGCACCACGTACGACGGGACGGTGGACGACGACGGAAACTTCTCGACGCAGCCGAAGAGCGTGGGCGGCCAGTTCACGATCACCATCCAGGGCCAGTTCACGCGCCAGGGCTTTTCGGCGCGGGTGCGCGTGGATCAGGCGGCGCCGGCGTGCTTCTACCTGGTGGACTGGGCCGGGCTGAAGGACGTCGGCGCGAACTTCTTTCCATAGGGGTCAGGTCTTCATTTTTCGGATTTCCGTTCGAGCGTCGCTCCAGCCCCGGTGGCCCTGAAATCCGAAAAATGAAGACCTGACCCCACTGCTACGCCGCCGCCTCGCCGTCCCGGACGATCCGGCCGTCGTGGATCTCGACGACGCGGCTGGCGCGCCGCGCGAGCGTCATGTCGTGCGTGATGACGACGAGCGTCGAGCCCTGCTTCCAGAGCTCCGTGAAGAGGCCCATGATGTCGCCGCCGGACGGCGGAGTCGAGGTTTCCGGTCGGCTCGTCGGCGAGGACGATGTCGGGCTTCATCGCGAGCGCGCGGGCGATCGCGACGCGCTGCATCTGGCCGCCGGAGAGCTCGGTCGGCTTGTGGTCCATCCGGTCGCCGAGGCCGACCCGCGTCAGGAGCTCCGTCGACGCGCTCGCGGCGCTCCTTCGGCGGCACGCCGCCGAAGAGCAGCGGCATCTCGACGTTCTCGAACGCCGTGATCTGCGGCAGCAGGTTGAAGTCCTGGAAGACGAACCCGACGCGGCGGTTGCGCACGTCGGCGAGCTCGTCGCGCGTGAGACTCCGCGACGTCCTCGCCGCCGAGGCGGTAGGTGCCGCTCGCTCGGCGTGTCGAGGCAGCCGATGAGGTTCATGAGCGTCGACTTGCCCGAGCCCGACGGCCCGACGATCGCGACGAACTCGCCCGGCTCGATCGACGAGGTCGATGCCCTTCAGGGCCTCGACCTTGACCTTGCCGGTGTCGTAGACCTTGCGGATGCGTCTGCCATGTCGATGATGGCGGCGGTCCATCGCGCATGCGGTCTCCTTCGTTCACTCGTAGCGCAGGGTCGACGCCGGGTCGATCGACGCCGCGCGGCGCGCCGGGAAGTAGCCGGCGAGCAGTCCGCATGGTCCCGAGGATCGCGATCGTGGCGAGGCCGATGCGGCCATGAGAGCGTCGGCCGGCCGAGGAACTCGAGCACGTCGTTGCCCTCGATCGGCAGGAAGGACGAGGCCCGTCACGATGAGGATCGCGATCAGCAGCGCCGAAGAGGCCGCCGACGAGCGTGTAGACGAGGCCCTCGAGGACGAAGGGCCCGGTGATCCAGCGCGGCGGCGCGCCGAGCGCCATCTTCACGCCGATCTCCCGCGTCCGCTCCTTGACGACGGCGTACATGATGTTGGCGACGCCGACGCCGCCGATGATGAGCGTCAGCGCGCCGATGATGCCGAAGAAGATCTCGATGCCGAGCATGATCTTCTCCTGCATCTTCTGGCCCTTCGACGGTGTTCCAGAGTCCGCAGACGCGCGGTCGTCCGTCGGGTCGTAGCCGTAGCTTCGCGGCCCGAGGACCTCGTTGAAGTGCTTCGAGCGCGGCCGGCATGTCCTCGGGCGTTCGCGACGCGGATCACGAGGACGTTGAGCCGGTCGCTGCCGAAGAGCGCCTTGAAGGTCGTCCTCGGGATGACGGCGTGCGTCGCGTCCGGGCCGCCGTAGATCGCCCATCTGGCGTCTTGCTGCTGCATGACGCCGATGACCGTGAACGGGCGAGTTGTTGACGAGGAGCGTCTTTCCGACGCGGGTCCTCCGGCGCCGAAGATGTCCTTCGCCATCTCGTCGCCGAGGAAGACGACGCGCCGCTTCTCGTCCTCGTCCTGCGGCGTCGAGGAAGCGGCCGCCGGCCATCGGGAAGTGCTTGCGCGCGTCGCCGTAGACGAACGTTCGTGCCGATGACGCGGCCGTTCACGGTCTTGCGGCCGTAGGTGAGCGCCGTGCGCCACGACGTCGACCTCGCCCGAGACGGCCGTCGAGCTCGGGCATGCGCTCGCGCACGAAGTCGACGTCGTCCGAGCGTGCGGCGGATCGGGCCGCCCTGGCGGCAGGCCCTTCCAGGGCTTCGACGTCTCGCCGGCCACATGACGGCGAGGTTCTCGCCCATGGCGCGGTCGGTTGGACGGTCCATCTGGCGCTTCAGGCCCTCGCCGAAGGAGAGCAGCAGGAGGATCGTCACCGTGCCCCAGGCGATGCGCGGCGATCGTCAGCGTGCGCGCGCTTCTTCTGCAGCCGCGCCGAGGCTGAGCGAAGAGGTGGCAGGACGACGGACGAGTCGTCCTTCATCGCCGCGCCTACAGCTTCATCGCCACGACGGGATCGAGCCGCGACGCGTCGCGCGCCGGGAAGTAACCCGCGAGGAGGCCGATGACGCCGAGGATCGCCGGCGGTCAGCGCCGCGACGAACGGCGACACCTCGGGGTCGCCGACGTACTCCGTGACGCCGAACTTCGGGAAGACGGCGCAGACCCCGAGCGAGATCGCGAAGCCGATCGCGCCTCCCGATCGCCGTGATGAGGAGCGTCTCGAGCAGGAACTGGCCGAGGATGCAGCGCTGCTTCGCGCCCGAGCGCCATCTTGATGCCGATCTCCTTCGTCCGCTCCTCGACGACGACGTTCATGATGTTCGAGACGCCGATCCCGCCGACGACGAGCGTGAAGCGAGCCGACGATCGCCGAGGAAGAGCCGGAAGGCAGCATGAACGTGTCGAAGAACTTGAACTGCTCCGTCGTGTCCCAGACCGAGAGGGCCTCCTTGTCCTTCGGGTCGAAGCGCTGGCGCTTGCCGAGGATCTCGAGCGCATGCGCGTCGTGAGCGGCTCGGTCTCGAACGGCGACGTTCGGCCTGGTAGATCGACGTTGTCGACGTACTTCTCGCCGGTGAGGGCGCGGTAGGTCGTGCCGGGGATGAAGCCCTTGTCGTTGTCGCGGCCGCTGTAGCTCGAGTCCTGGATCTTCGGCTCTGGAGGACGCCGATCGACGAGGAACGGCGAGCCCCCGAGCATGACGGTCTTGCCGACGGCGTCCTCCGCCTTGCCGAAGACGTTCGTCGGCGAGCTTGTCGCCGAGGAAGACGACGCGGCGCTGCTCGGCCATGTCGATCGGGGTCGATGAAGCGGCCGCCCGGCCTGCGGGATCAGGTTGCGCATCCGCGCCGAACTCGGGCGAGACGCCGGAGATGTCCACGGCGACGGTCTTGGTGTCGTAGGTGGAGCTTCATGCGACGTCGAGTACTCGCTCGAGATGCGCGTCGAGCCCCTCGGCCTCGCGGCGGATCGCCTCGACGTCCTCCTCGATGAGCCGGATCTTCCGGCCCTTGCCGAGGCCCTCGAAGGGGATCGACGTGAGGCCCGGCCACGCGATGCAGATCGCGGTCGCCGAGGCCCGCGGTGTTCTGGATCATCTGCTTCTGGAGGCCCGTGCCGAACGCGAGCAGCAGGCTGACCGCCACCGTGCCCCAGACGATCCCGAAGACCGTCAGGAACGTGCGGAGCTTCTGGCTGCGCATGTCGCGCCACAGCTGCCGGAAGGCGTCGCGGATCGAGAGCATCGGCGCGTCGTCCTAGTCGACCGCGGACGTCAGCTTCTTGGGCGGCCGCTCGACGACCTTCGCCCCCTTCGAGAGGCCCTCGGACGACCTCGACGTTCATCCCGTCGGAGATGCCGAGCTTGACCTCGACCTTCTTCGGCTCGAGCGTGCGCCTTCTCGGCTTCGCGTCCGGGACCTCGACGAAGCTCTTCTTGCCGCCGTCCTCGAAGATGACGAGGCGCTCGGGGATCGTCAGGACGTCCTTCTTCTCGCGGATGATGAGGTCGGCGTTGGCCGAGTAGCCGGCGCGCAGCGTGATCGTTCGCGGTCGCGTCGAGCTCGATCTCGACGTCGAAGAGCGTCGCGCCGTCCTTCTGCTGGGCCTGCGGGCGCGATGCGCGAGACCTCGCCCGTGACGACGTCGGTCGGGAGCGCGCCGACCTTGATGCGCGCCGGCAGGTCCACGTGCAGCTTGCCGACGTCGATCTCGTCGACCGTGCCCTTGAAGATGAGGTCGCTCATGTCCGCGATCGTCGGCGAGCTCCGTGCCGGGCTGGTACGAGGTGAGCGGGCACGACCGGGTCGCCCGGGGTTGACGGCGCGGGTCAGGATCGTCCCGGCCGCCGGCGCGCGGATGATCGACTCCATGAGACCGGTCGTCCGGTCTTCGCGATGCGGCCCTTGCGCGTGAGGTCGCGGTCCTGCTCGGCCTTGGTGAGGGCCACCTTGGCGAGCTCGAAGGTCTCGCGCTTCGCGTCGACGTCGGACTTCGGGGACGACGCCCTGCTTCGGCACAGCTCCTGCGGCCCGCTCGAAGTCCGGCCTGCGCGCGCTCGTAGGTCGCCTTCGCGGAGTCGAGCTGCCGGTCGACGTCGGTCAGCTCCAGCGGCGTCGGGTCGGGCGCGATCTCGAAGAGCGGGTCGCCGGGCTTGACCTTGTCGCCGACCTCGACCATGCAGCGCTTGACGATGCCCGAGATCTTCGACTTGATCGAGAACTTCTGCCGCGGCTGGATCTGCCCGACCGCGACCGCCTTCTCGGTGATCGAGCCCTTCTCGACCGTGACGAGCTTCTTCTCGTTGTCGTTGCCCTTGCCGTTGCGGGCCAGGGCATAGAGGCCCGCGGCGACGGCCACCAGGATGGCCAGAAGCAACAGCGTTTTGAACAGCTTCGACATACCGTCCTCCCTGAACCGAAATGGGCGCCCGATCGGGCCGGACGCGGGAAACTCGGGCTTCGATAGGGAGTTACGCAGGGGCGGGCGGCAGGTTCCGCAAGCGCGAGGGGGCTCGAGGCGCGGCCGGGCCTCCGCATCCAGCCCGGGATCGGATATCTTTGGGAATCAAGGGGTTGCGCGTGATCCGAAGTGAAAGGCTCTATCTCCGGGCGATCGAACGGGACGATCTCGAACGCTGCCACGACTGGATCAACGACGAAGACCTGCGCTCGACCCTCGCGCAGCGTTACCCGATGTCGCTCGCGCAGGAGGCCGACTGGATCGAGCGGACGACGCGGGGCCAGGACACCTCCCGGCTGATCTTCGCGATCTGTCTCTTCGAGGGCGACCGCCACATCGGCAACTGCGGCCTCGAGGGCATCGACCGGGACAACGCCGCTGCGACCTTCGGCATCCTCATCGGCGAGGCGGACTGCCGCGGCAAGGGGCTCGGCGAGGAGGCCACGCGCGCGCTCTGCCGCTTCGGCTTCGACGAGATGAACCTCCACAAGATCCGTCTCGACGTGCATGCCGGCAACGCGGGCGCGATCCGAACCTACGAACGCGTCGGATTCCGGAAGGAAGGCGTCCTGCGCGAGGAGGTGTACCGGCGCGGCGGGTACATCGACGTGATCCGCATGGGGCTGTTGCGGGGTGAGCTGAAACCGGTCCGCGGGGCAGGCGCAGGCCCGAAGCGGAAGGCGCGTCGAGGCTGATGGACGTGGGCGCGCCGGAGTACCGCTTCGTCAGCCGCTGGAGCGTCCTCGGCACCGTCGCGGAGGTCGCCGACGTCCTCGCGGACGCGCGCGAGCTGGCGCGGTGGTGGCCATCGGTCTTCCTCGACGCCGAGGAGCTCGAGCCGGGTGGCGAGGACGGCGTCGGCCGCCGCGCCCGCGTTCGCGCGAAGGCCTGGCTTCCCTGCACGGTCGACCTGGAGCTCCGCGTCGTCGAGTCGCGGCATCCCTACGGGTTCTCGGTCGAGACGGCGGGAGATCTCGCGGGGCGCGGAGCCTGGACGTTCGAGGAGGCGGGCGCCTGGACGCTCGTCACCCACGACTGCAGCCTCGTCGTCGAGAGCCCGTTGCTGGGGCTGGTGTCGCCGTTCCTGCGGCCGGTGCTCGCCGCCAACCACCGTTGGGCGATGCGCATGGGGGAGGAGAGCCTCGCCCTCGAGCTCGCGCGGCGGCGGCTCGCGACGGCGGTCGAGCGGGCGAAGGTCCCGCCGCCTCCTCCTGCGGTTCCGGCGGGGCCGTTTCTCGCGGCCGGCGCGGCCGCTCTCGCCGCCGCGGCTTTCCTCGCCGCCCGCGGGATGTCGCGCCGCCGCCGCCGCCGCCGGCGGTTCCGGTGGCCGGTCCGGTGAACGCCGCCTTCTCCGCCGCTCCTTGACCGCCGGCCTGCGTCGGGGAATCGGCCGGCTCGACGCGACGGCCCTCGTCGTCGGGTCGATGATCGGATCGGGGATCTTCATCGTTTCCGCCGAGTGCGCGCGCCTGGCTCGGATCCGCCGCGGCGGCTCGTCGCCGTGTGGGTCGTCGCCGGGCTCGCTGACGATGGCGGCGGCGCTCTCGTGCGCCGAGCTCGCCGCGATGTTGCCGCGCGCCGGCGGGCAGTACGTCTTCTTCCGCGAGGCCTACGGGCCGCTCGCCGGATTCCTCTTCGGCTGGGCGATGTTCCTCGTGATCCAGACGGGCACGATCGCCGCCGTCGCGGTCGCCTTCGCGAAGTTTCTCGGCGTGCTCCTGCCGGGCGTGACCGACGAGCCCTGGCTCGCCGCCGGCCCGTTCGCGCTGACGCCGCAGCGGCTCGCCGCGCTTGGCATCGTCGTCGCGTCCTGACGGCCTCCAACGCCACGGGCCTTCGCGCCGGAACGCTGACGCAGAACGTCTTCACCGCGGGCAAGGTCGCGGCGCTGGCGGCGCTGGCGATCGGCGGCCTCGTTCTCGGCGGCGCCGCCGGTTCCGCCCCGCCCCCCGCCGCCGCGGCTTCGCTGCCCCTGGCGGCGGCTTTCGCGGCCGCGATGGTCGGGCCGCTCTTCTCCCAGTCGGCCTGGAACAACGTGACGTTCGCCGGCGAGGAGGTCCGGGATCCGGGCCGGACGCTTCCGTTCGCGCTTCTCTCGGGCTGTCTCCTCGTGACGGCGCTCTACGTCGTGACGAACGTCGCGTACCTGAAGACTCTCGGGCTCGACGGGATCCGGCAGGCGGCCGGCGATCGGGTCGGGACCGCGGCCGCGCGGAGCCTCTTCGGCGACGCCGGCGCGCGGCGCGATGGCCGCGGCGATCCTCGTTTCGACGTTCGGCTGCGTGAACGGTTTGATCCTCTCCGGCGCGCGAGTGTCGTTCGCGATGGCCCGCGACGGGCTCTTCTTCCGCGGCCTCGCGCGCGTGAACCGGGCGGCGCGTTCCCGGGCAATGCGCTTTGGCTCCAGGCGCGCGTGGGCGGGCCTGTTGGTGCTCACCGGGACCTACGGCCAGCTCCTCAAGTACGTCGATCTCGGCGGACCTGCTCCTCTACGTGCTTCTCGTCGTGGCGGTGATCGCGCTGCGCCGCCGGCGGCCCGAGTGGCCGCGGCCGTTCCTCGCCCCGGCCTATCCGTGGCTCCAGGTCGCCTACGCGGCCGTCGGGCTGGCGTTGATCGCGCTTCTGCTCGCCGGCAATCCCGCGACGACGTGGCCGGGCTACGCGCTGCTCGCTTCGGGGGTGCCGGTGTATTTCCTGTGGCGGCGCCGATTCGGAGGCTCGGGCGTTTGAAGCGGGTCCTTCGCGACGTGCGCGACGGGGCGATCCTCGTCGAGTATCCCGGCGCCTCCGACGACGAGGCGAACCGGCGCCGCGGTCGTCGCTCGGCGAGTCGCCTGCGCGGGAGCGCGAGTCGGCGGACTTCTCGACGCGATTCCGGGCGCGCGGACGCTGCTCGTCGTGTTCGATCCGGACCGGCTGAGCGCGGAGCGACTCGGGCGGCTCTTCGAGCCGGGCGTTGGGACCGCGGAGACCGTCGCGGCCTCGCGGCTGCTGCGACTGCCCGTCGTCTACGACCGGCGAGGACCTCGCCGAGGTCGCCCGCGCCGCCGGCCTCTCGCCGGAGGAGTTCGCGACCCGGCACGCGGCCGCGCGATATCGCGTCGCGTTCGTCGGCTTCGCGCCGGGGTTCGCCTACCTCGCGGGCCTGCCGCCGGAGCTCGCCGCGCCGCGCCTGTCGACGCCGCGGCCTCGCGTTCCGGCGGGCGAGCGTCGCGATCGGCGGACCCTGGACCGGCGTGTACCCGGACGCCTCGCCGGGAGGCTGGCGCCTGATCGGCCGGACCTCGCGCGGCTCTTCGACCCGCGGGCGGACCCGCCGTCGCTGCCTCGCGCCCGGTGACCGCGTCGAGTTCGCGCGCGTCGCGAGCGGCGGAGCTCCGCCGGCCGTGCAGCCTCGGCCGTCCGAACCGGTGACCGAGGGTTCGCCGTTCGCGCGCGTCGTCGCGCCGGGACCCTTCACCACCATCCAGGGCGCCCGCGCGCCACGGTCTCGGCTCCTCCGGCGTGCCGGCGGGAGGGGCGATGGATCCGGCGTCCCTCGCGTTCTCCAACGCTCTCGTCGGACAACGCCCCCGACGCGCCGGCGCTCGAGATCGCGCTGGCCGGGCCGGAGCTCGAGATCCTTGGCGGGAGCGGTCCTCGCGGCCGGGGGCGGCGAGGCGTCGATCGACCGCAACGGCCGTGCCGCACCGTTCGCCGAAGCGTTTCGCGTCGAGGCCGGCGACCGCCTGCGCATCGGCCGGATCGAGCGGCGGGCGCGCGTCTACCTCGCCGTCGCGGGGGGTCTCCGGCGACGCCGGAAGAGCGCATCGTGGCCGGAGACGTGCTTGAGGCGTCGGACCGTCGCCGAGCGGCATCGGGCCGCCCCGGCGCGCGGCCCCGCGGCATCGCCGACGACGTCGTTCTGCGGGTCGTGCTGGGGCCCGAGTCCTCGACCTTCGCCCCGGGGCAGGTCGAGCGGTTTCTCTCATCGCCGTGGCGCGTCACGCCGGAGAGCGACCGCCGGGGCCTGCGCCTCGCCGGCGAGCCGCTCGTTTCACGGCGGCCCGCCCGAGATCCCTCCGTCCGGCACCGTGCCGGGCTCGATCCAGGTGCCGGGCAGCGGCCTGCCGATCGTCCTCGGGCCGGACGGCCCGGTCACCGGCGGCTATCCTCGGATCGCGACCGTCGTCTCGGCCGACCTCGGGCTTCTCGGCCAGGCCCGGCCGGGGCCGTCCTGCGGTTCCGGGCCGTCCCGCTCGCCGAAGGCTCGCCGCACGGCGCGCGGCGAGGAGTACGATTAGCCTCCCGTGAGCATCGACCTGAACGCCGACGTGGGCGAGGGAATGGACGATGCGGCGCTGCTGCCCTTCGTCACCTCCGCCAACGTGGCCTGCGGCCTTCACGCCGGCGACCCGGCGGTGATGGACGCGACCGTCACCCTCGCGCTCTCGCGCGGCGTGCGCGTGGGCGCCCACCCGGGTTACCCGGACCGCGAGCACTTCGGACGCGTCGCCGTCGAGATGCCGGCCGAGGCCGTCGAGGCCCTCGTGCTCTACCAGGTCGCGGCGCTCGACGGCTTCGTGCGCTCGCGCGGCGGAACGCTGACGCACGTCAAGCCGCACGGCGCGCTCTACCACGCGGGCGCCGAATTTCCGGACGTCGCGCGCGCGATCGCCGAGGGCGTCCGGCGCTTCCGCTCGAGCCTCGTCCTGGTCGGGGCCCGCGGGCTCGATGCTGATCGAGGCCGGACGCGAGGCGGAACTGGCCGTCGCCGAGGAGGCCTTCGCGGACCGCCGCTACCTGCCGGACGGTTCGATCATGCCTCGCAACGAGGCCCGGGCCCTGATCACCGATCCGCAGGAGGCGGCCGATCAGGCCCTGCGGCTGGCGCGCGACCATTCCGTCGTGGCGTCGGACGGGTCGCGGGTCGAGGTGCGGGCCGACACCATCTGCATCCACGGGGATACGCCGGGGGCGGTGGCCATCGCCGGGCGGATCCACGAGCGGTTCCGCGCCGAGGGCATCCGGATCGCCCCGCTGGAGCCCGGACGCGTTTCGCGGCACGACGGGTTCGTCATTCCACCCGGCTGACGTAAACTGGTGCATCCCATGAGCACCGAGCGGGCGGACCTCCCCGAGGAGGAAGAGGCGCGGTCGTGGGCCGATCGGACGGCGGGGCTCGCCGCCGCGGCACAGTCGCTCTTTTCCACGCGTCTGGCCATCTTCCGCGAGGAGATCGCCGGAAAGGCCTCGCTCGCCGCCCGGGGGCTCGCCGCGGTCGCGGTGGCGGCGGCGCTCGGCGTGGGCGCCCTCCTGCTGTTCGCGGCGCTTCTCGCCGCCGTCCTGGCCAAGCTCTTCGGGAGCGTGGCGCTCGGGATCCTCGCGGCGATGCTGATCTACGCGGCCGGCGTCGCGGTCGCGGGGCGGATCGCCTGGAAGGCGCTCTCCAACGTCCGGCCGAACGAGTTCCCGGCGACGGGACGCGAGCTCGCGCGCGACTTCGAGGCGATCCGGGCCTCGCTCGCCACCGAGCCGGAGGACGACGACGAGGGCGGTTCGTCCGGCCTCGAGCCGGACGAGGTCGAAGTCGAAAGCCTCGAAGCGCGACTGCGCGGGGAGACCGAGTGAGCGAGCGGGACGAGCGGCTCATCGCGCTCGCTCAGCGAGCGGCCCGCGAGCGGGAAGACCTCGCCGAAGCGCTCGCCGAGGCGAAGACCGAGGTCGTCGCGTTCCGCCAGCGCTGGCGCTTCGCGGGACTCGCGGCCTCGGGCCTGGCCGCCGCCGCGACGGCGGCCTGGAAGCTCTTCGGCCGGAATTCCCTGGCGGCCAGGGCCGGCCGCATCGCCTCCGCGGCATCGCTCCTGATCGGCATCGGCCGCGGCGTGCGCTCCGGCCGCCGCTTCTGGTAGGGGTCAGGTCTTCACTTTTTCGAGATTTCGGCCAACCCGGAGCTGCGAGGAGGGCCGGTGGCGAAATCCGAAAAATGAAGACCTGACCCCCCTCAATCGCTCAATCGACGGCCTGCAGCACTCTTTCCGCGATCATTCCGTAGCCCTTCCGGTTCGGGTGATAGCGGTCGGCGCTCAGGCGGTCGGAGCGGCCGTGGAAGATGTCGAAGGTCGGGACGACCGTCACGCCCGGGAACGCGAGCGCCGTCTCGGCGGCGAGGTTGTTCCACTGCAGGATGACCGAGGAGCCCAGCCGCCCGGGCCCGATTCCCCCGAGAACGGGTCGTAGAGCCCGATGACCACGATCGGCGCCGCCGCGTTGGCCTCGCGCAGCGCCCGCAGGATCCCGCGCAGGTTCTCGACGTAGGCGGCGCGGGCGGCGGCGACGGCGTCCGCGAGATCGGCCGGAGACCCGGTCGTCCGGGTGGCGGCATGGGAGAGGTCGTTGCCGCCCGCGGAGACGAGGATCAGGTCGGCCTGCGCGGCGAGCGACCGCACGTTCGAGGACTCGACCAGCGCGCGCACCTCCGGAGACTCCATCCCGTTGACGCCGAGATTCGTGAGCTCCGCGGGGCCTCGCTTCTTCAACGCCTCGAGGACGTCCACGGCGAAGCCCTTCCCCCCCTCGTCGCCGGTCCCGCGGGCGAGCGAGTCGCCGATCACGAGGATCCGGCGTTCGCCGTCCCGGGCGCTTCGGGCCGCGGGCGGCGGAGCCGGCGGGGGCGGCGCCTCCCCGATGGGCTCGCCGACGGCGCCGCGCAGGGCGAGCACGAAGCCCGCAGCGAGAACGAGGCCGGCGGCGGTCCCGACGGCGACGGGCGCCGTCCAGAGCCAGAAGCGCGACAGAACGCGAGCCATGCGAGAGGCGATGATACGTTCTTCGCGATGCGAAAACCGCGTTGTGTCCGGGGCCGCCGTGGCTGACGCGGCCGAAGTCGTTCTCTCCGCCGAGCACCTGACGAAGCGGTTCGGGAAGCGCGAGGCCGTCTCGGACGTCTCGTTCGAGGTCCGCGCCGGCGAGGTGTTCGGCTTCCTCGGCCCGAACGGGGCGGGCAAGACGACGACGATCCGGATGCTCGTCGGCCTGGCGCGCCCCGACCGCGGCCGCGTCCGGATCCGCGGCCTCGACGTGGCGCGCGACTTCACGCGCGCCATGGCCCACGTCGGCGCGATCATCGAGGCGCCGGACCTCTACCGGTACCTGACCGGCCGCGAGAACCTCCTGCACTTCGCGCGCATGCTGCCGCGCGGCGCCGCCGGTCGGATCGAGGAGCTCGCCGGCATCGTCTCGCTGTCGGAGCGCCTCGACGACAAGGTCTCGACGTACTCCCTCGGCATGCGCCAGCGTCTCGGCATCGCGCAGGCGCTCCTCGGCAATCCCGACGTGCTCATCCTCGACGAGCCCGCCAACGGCCTCGACCCGGCGGGCATCCGGGAGATCCGCCGGCTCGTGCGGCGCCTCGCCTCCGAGCGCGGCATCGCCGTCTTCGTCTCGAGCCACCTGCTGTCGGAGATCGAGCAGACCTGCGACCGCGTCGCGATCGTCCACCGCGGCCGCACGCTCGCGGCGGGCCCGGTGCGCGAGCTCTCGGCGCGCGCGGCCTCGGACCGCGTCCGCATCCGCGCCCGGCCGGCCGCCGCGGCGGCGGAACGGCTCGCGGCGTTCGGAGCGGTGGAGAGCGAGGCGCCGTCGGGCGACGGAGAGGGGACCGTCTCGGTGCGCCTGCCGGCCGAGCGGGTCCCCGAGGCGCTGCGGGCGCTGCTCTCGGCGGGCATCGACGTCTTCACCGTGGAGCGGCCGGCCTCGACGCTCGAAGAGGTGTTCCTCGAGATCACCGGAGGCGAGACGGTATGAGGTTTCCGGGCCTGGTCGAGAACGAGCTCCTGAAGATCGCCCGTCAGCGGCGCTTTCGCGTCGTGGTGCTGATCCTCATGGCGCTGATCGGGTTGATCGTCTTCGCGCAGTCGCGGACGCGCCAGCGCTTCCACGAGAAGGACTGGAGGGTCGAGACGCAGGAGCGCATGTCGTGGCTGCAGGGCAGGCTGCGCGATGCGCGGACGCCTCCGACCTGGCAGCGGTGGGCCCGCTTCGAGCTCGGCCGGCTCCAGTACCACGTGGACCGGGACGTCAACCCCGACGCGATCTCCGGGCCGCTCTTCGCGCGCGCCTTCGCCAATGCCTCGAGCTACCTGCTGCTGCCGCTGCTGGCGATCGTGTTCGCGTCGGACATCGTCTCGGCGGAGTTCCAGCAGGGGACGATCAAGCTGCTGCTGACGCGGCCGGTCGGAAGGGCGCGCGTCCTCGCCTCCAAGCTCGCGGCGCTGCTGCTGGCGATCACGCTGACGGTCCTCTTCGGCGGGATCGTGGCCTACGTCTTCGGCGGCATCGCCTACGGCTACGGCGGCTGGGAGGCGCCGATCCTGACGGGCTTCCGGGTCGGCGGCGAGACCTTCGACGCCTCAACGGTGCGCTCGGTCGCCCTGTGGAAGGAGACGATCCTGGTCTACGGCCTGGCGTGGTTCGCTGCGCTCTGCGTCGGCGCGATCGCGCTCCTGACTTCGGTGCTCCTGCGCTCGACGGCCGCCTCCATGGGAACGATGCTCGCGGCGCTGATCGCGGGCACGATCCTGCCGCGCCTGGCGTCCTCCTGGGAGGCGCAGAAGTTTCTCTTCGTGACCAACCTGCCCCTGCCGGACTACTACTCGGGCTCTCCGCCGCCGATCCCGGGCCTCTCCGTGGCGTTCGCGGCGGCGGTTCTCGGCGTGTGGGCCGTGGCCGCCGTCGGCGCGGCTTTTCTGGTGTTCGTGCGGCGGGACGTTCTCGCCTGAGGGGCCGCGGGGGCTGATATAGACTGCCCGCCCCCGCAAGGGGCCGCGCGCCGGGCCCCTGGCGCGCTTTTTGAAGCAGTGGGAAAACGGGAGTAGGCTACCTTCCCCGGAGCGTGATGGCAGAGAGGAAAACCGATCCGCCGGCCAAGAGCCCGATCGAGGACTCGCGGTCGGGGAAAAAGCTGAAGCCGGAGCAGTACGAGCTGAAGATCCGGTGGGAGAAGGCGCGTCACGTGCTCGACGTGTCTCCGACCGGCGTCCGGTTCGACTTCGACACCCCGCTCAAGGTCGGAACGAAGTATCCCGTGAGCCTGACGGCGCCGGGCGTCTCGTTCTCGACGACGCTCGAGGTGTCGCGCTGTCAGCTGACCGTCGAGCCCCCGAGCGGCCGGTTCTTCCGCGTCACCGGCCGGTTTTTTCCGTACGTCGAGTAGGCTCCGCGCCCTCGCCCCGCGCGAAGCGGTAGGCCACGTGCCACGCCGAGAGGCGGGCCTCCCGGTCGCAGGTCAGGCCCTCCTTCGCGAACGCCTTCGTCAGATCCCCGGCTTCGATCCGCTGCGCGGCGGGGGTCTTCGGCCCCTGCACCTTCTTCATCGCGGTCACGACCCAGAGGCGTCCGGCCGGCTCGAGACGCTTGACCGCCGCCTCGAAGAGGGCGCGTGAGCCGACACGGCTCTCCTGCCAGAGGAGGATCCAGTCGAAGGTCTCCTTGACGGAGCGGATGGCGCGCGCCTGCGCCGTGCGGAGCGTCCGATCGGGCGCGATGGCGCCGGCCAGCAGCCGCTCGAGCTCGGGCGGGGCGTCGACGGCGAGCAGGCGCTCGGCCGCCGGGACCTCCAGGCGCGAAACGATCTCGGCCGAGCCGCGCAGGGGAATCACCCGGCGATTCTACGTGGGAGATACTCCGGGTCGTGGCGGAGATCCTCTTCGGCACGTCGAGCTTCGCCTACGAGGGCTGGAAGGGGATCGTCTACCACGAGCGCTACCGGCAGGCGACCTTCAAGGTCGACTGCCTCCGCGAATACGCGCGCTACGAGCCGTTCCGGACCGTCGAGTTCGACTTCACCTTCTATCGTCCGCCGACCGAGCGCCAGCTCGCGCGTTACGCCGCGGCGCTGCCGCCCGGGTTTCCGGTCCTCTCGAAGGTCTGGGAAGAGCTGACGATGCCGCGCTTCCCGGACCTTCCGCGGCACGCCGGGCGCGCCGGCCAGGACAACCCGCGGTGGCTCGATCCGCGCGTCTTTCGCGACGAGGTGCTGCCGCCCTATCGCGGGACGTTCGCGAGTCACACCGGTCCCTTCGTCCTGGAGTTTCCGACGGAGTGGCAGCCGTCGCCCGAGAGACGCCGGGAGTTCGTCGAGAGGCTCGACCGGTTCCTCGCCGAGGCGCCGGAGGGCCTGCGCTGGGCGGTCGAGATCCGCACGCCCCAGTACTTCGGGCCCGACTACTTCGACGTGCTGCGCCGCCGGGGCGCCGCGCACGTCTTCAACTGGTGGACGCGCGCGCCCGCGCTGTCCGAGCAGTGGGAGGCGGCGCAGCCGCTGCCGGCCGGTTTCGCCGTCGCGCGGATCCTCGTGCCGCCCGGCGTGCCCTACGAGCAGGCGGTCGAGCGCTTCCGACCCTACGACCGCATGCAGGCGCCCCGCGAGGACATGCGGCGCGACCTCGTGCGCCTCGTCCGCCAGATCACCGCGGCCGGCGCGGACGCCTTCGTCCTCGTCAACAACCGCGCCGAGGGCTGCGCCCCCCTGACGATTCGCGCTCTGGCGAAGATGCTCGGGATTCCGGTACGGGACGACGGCCCTCCGAAGGGCCTCTTCGACTGACGGAATAGGGGGGTCAGGTCTTCATTTTTCGGATTTCGCCACCGGTAGTTCCTACAGTCGGTGCTCGGCCGAAATCCGAAAAACGGTGAAGACCTGACCCCTAGATCTGGCCCCGCGCCTTGTTGAAGATCCAGACGAGGTAGCCGATCGAGCCGAGGCCGGCGACGATGACCGCGAGGCCCGCGACCGGCGAGAACCGCTGCAGCATCCGGTACGTCAGGAAGAAGATCACCGCGAAGATCGGAATCGACACCATCGCGGCGATCGCGACGAAGTTCTTCGCCTTGCTCTTCGACGCCGCCGGGACCACCTTCATGAGCTGGAGCTTCTTGTTCACGTCCGCCGGCAGGGCGGGCCGCTCGACCCACTTGAGCGCCTCGGGCTCGGCGTGGCCCTGCTTGAAGTCGGCGGGGAAGGCCTCGCCGCAGTAGACGCAATGATCGAGCCGCCAGGCGGCCAGGGGCCGGTGGCAGCGCGGACAGCGGGGGCCGGCGGCGGTGCTCACGGACTTTTTTCTCGATCCCGGATGCGAAACGATTATACGGTTGGCTCCCCCGGATCCGCCGCATGAAGGAGGTTTCGTGAAGAGCATCGGGAAGCGCGTGGACTGGAGAGGCTGCGGCACGGCCCTCGTCACCCCGTTCGACGACAAGGGCCGGATCGCGTTCGGGCCGCTCGAGCAGCTGGTCGACTGGCAGATCGGACAGGGTGTCGACTTCCTGGTGCCGTGCGGGACGACCGGCGAGTCGCCCACCCTCTCGCGCGACGAACGCAAGGCCGTCACGGCCGCGGTCGTGCGCGCGGCCAACGGACGCGTCCCCGTCATCGCCGGCGCCGGAGGCAACCACACCGCGCGGGCGGTCTTCTGGGCGCGCGACGCCGCCGCATCCAAGGCCGACGGCATCGTGTCGGTCACGCCCATGTACAACCAGCCGAGCGCCGAGGGGCTGCTGCGTCACTTCTCGGCGATCGCCGACGCGACGGACCTGCCGATCATCGTCTACAACACGCCGGCCCGGACGGGCCTCGACCTCGACGTCGAGACGATCCAGCGGCTGGCCGAGATCCCCAACGTCGCGGGCCTGCAGGAGGCGTCGTCGGACTTCTCCAAGCTCGCCAAGCTCATGGCGACGCTGCCGCCGGACTTCGCCGTCTATTCCGGAAACGACGCGACGGCGCTCGCGCTGATCGCGCTCGGCGCGCGCGGGGTCATTTCGATCGTGGCCAACGAAATCCCGAAGGAAATGGGGGAGCTCGTCCGGGCCGCGCTCGACAACAACCGCGAGCGGGCCCTGGAGCTGCAGCGCCGGTACGAGCCGCTCATGGAGATGAACTTCTGGGAGTCGAACCCCGGGCCGGTCAAGTGCGCCCTTTCGCTCATGAAGAAGTGCGGCGAGACCCTGCGCCTCCCGCTCGTCCCGGTGCGGGACGACACCCGCCGGAAGATCGAGCGCATGCTCGGCAGTTACCGGCTCCTGACGAAGAAGGCGGCCGGAGGCCGTTGAGCGCGTCCCTCCAGGAGCGGATCGACGGGCTCTTCGGCGACCCCGCGGCGAGCCTGGGCGAGGCGCGGCGCGCGGTCGCGGACCTGCTGGCGGAGCTCGATTCCGGCCGGGTGCGCGCGGCCGAGAGGGAAGGCGCCCGCTGGGTCGCGCGCCCCTGGGTCAAGCGGGGAATTCTGCTCGGGTTCCGGGTGGGGTCGGTGGTCGAGCTTCCGATGGCCGGGCCCCTGCGGTTTCTCGACAAGGACACCTTCCCGCTGAAATCGCTGTCCGTCTCGAGCGGCGTGCGCATCGTGCCCGGCGGCACGTCCGTGCGGCGCGGCGTGCATCTGGCCCCGGGCGTCACGATCATGCCGCCCGCGTACGTGAACGTCGGCGCGTACATCGACGCGGGGACGATGATCGACTCGCACGCCCTGGTGGGCTCCTGCGCGCAGGTCGGCAAGCGCGTCCACATCTCCGCCGGCGCCCAGATCGGCGGCGTGATCGAGCCGGTCGGAGAGGTGCCCGTGGTGCTCGAGGACGACGTCTTCGTCGGCGGCAACTGCGGCGTCTACGAGGGCACGATCGTCCGCGAGCGCGCGGTCATCGGCGCGGGCGTCATCCTGACCGCGGCGACGCCGGTCTACGACGTCGTGCGCGGCGAGATCTACCGCAGGACGGAAGGCGGCCCGCTCGAGATCCCGGCGGGCGCCGTCGTCGTGCCCGGGGCCAGGGCGATCCGCGAGGGCCGCGGGGCCGAGTGGGGCCTCTCGCTCCAGACCCCCGTGATCGTCAAGTACCGCGACGCGCGGACGGACGCGTCGGCGGCGCTGGAGTCTGTGCTGCGCTGACCCGTCCTACGGGTTCCGGGGTGCGGCCGGGATCGGCCTGCCCCCGGCCGGAAGGTTCTCCCGCAGGTGCCGCGCCAGGCGCGAGTGCAGGTGATACGACGTCCCCTCGCCCTCGTCGATCGCGTGGGTGCGGTTCGGGTAGACCATGAAGTCGAACGGCTTGCCGAGCACGATCAGACGGTTGATGAGGCGCTCCGTGCCCTGGTAGTGGACGTTGTCGTCGCCGGAGCCGTGGACGAGGAGCAGCTTGCCCTTCAGCCCCTCGGCGAAGTTGATGGGCGAGCCCTTCCGGTAGCCCTCGGCGTTGTCCTTCGGCAGGCCCATGTAGCGCTCCTGGTAGATCGTGTCGTAGAGCGTCTGGTCGGGGACCGGAGCGACCGACATGCCGACCTTGTAGAGGTCGGGGGAGCGGAACATGCAGTTGAGCGTGATCGAGCCGCCGCCGCTCCAGCCCCAGACGCCGACGCGGTCGGGATCGACGATACGGCCGCGAGGCCAGCATCGCCTGCACCGCCGCGGCCTGGTCCTTCGAGTCGAGAGGACGCCGATCTGCGCCGTAGATCGACCTTGCGCCACGCGCGGCCCTTCGGCGCCGGCGTGCCGCGGTTGTCGACGCTCGCGACGACGTAGCCGGCGTCGGCGAGGGCGCGGTGGAAGAGCATCCGGTACGTCGGGCCGCCGACCCACTTGTCGACGACCTCGACCCCGGCGGGCTCGCCGTAGACGTACATGAGGAGCGGGTACTTCTTGGCCGGGTCGAACGCCTTCGGCTTGAGCATCCAGCCGTCGAGCGTCACGCCGCCGCCGATGTCGACCTGGAAGAACTCGGTCGCGGGCGTGAGCGCCGGCGCGACCGCCGCGGCAAGCGCCGTGTTGTCCTCGAGCACGCGGACGGTCCGGTGGGACGGGCAGCTCGACGAGGTCGGTCACCGGCGGGCCGGTCGAAGCGCGAGCAGCGTGTGGACGGCGAACTTGCCGTCCGGCGAGATCTTGTAGTCGTGGGTGCCCGGCTGGCCGGCGGGCGTCACGCGCTCCGGCGTTCCGCGGCCGTCGAGGCGCGCGCGGTAGAGGTACCGCTGCGTCGCGTCGGTCGGGCGAGGCGATGAAGTAGAGCCAGCCGTTCCGGCTCGTCGACGCCCGTCGACCGAGACGATGTCGAAGTTGCCGGGAGTCAGCAGGCGCCGTCCGTCGCCGTCGCGGGGCGCGGCGTAGACGTGGCGCCAGCCGTCGCGTCTCGCTGATCCAGAGGAAGCGCCTTGGCCGGGAGCCACTGCCACGGACTCGACGACGTCGACCCACGCACGTGTCCTCGTCGTGGAGCACGCTGCGCGGCTTGCCGGTCGCGGCGTCGGCGAGCCAGACGTCGTTGGTGTTCTGCAGGCGGTTCAGCTGCTGGATGACGAGCTCGCCCGAGAAGTCGACGCCACTCCATGCGCGCGAGGTACGTGTTCCGCGGATCGCCCGGGAGCTCGATCCAGCGTGGCGCGCCGCCCGGGCGCGAGACGACGCCGACCTGCACCGCCGAGTTCGTGGTGCCGGCCTTGGGATACGGGATCGTGCGTGACGACCGGGTAGAGCGTGTCGGTGTCGTTGATGAGCGAGAAGTCGCCGACGCCGCTGGTGTCGAACTGCCAGTAGGCGATGTCGCGGCCGTCGGGGCTCCAGCGGAAGCCGTCGCGGACGCCGAACTCCTCCTCGTAGACCCAGTCGGACGTGCCGTTGATGGTGGTTGCGCTGCCGTCGGTGGTCAGCCGCGTGATGCGGCCGGTCGGCGAGGTCCTCGACGTAGAGGTCGTTGCCGCGGACGTAGGCGACGCGGGTGCCGTCGGGCGAGAACTTCGCGAACATCAGCGACGACGCGGGCCTGTCGGCGCCGACCTGGCGCAGCTGGCCGGTCGGCGACGTCGAGCACCCAGTAGTCGCCGCGCGTGTTCTGGCGCCAGACCTTCTTCGTGTTGGTGAAGATCAGGAGGCGTCTTCCCGTCGGCCGACCACGAGTAGTCGTCGATCGCGAGGGGCTTGCCGCCGGCGGCCGGGACGAGGCTCGAAGCCGAGACGAGAACGCTGCCGCGCCCCGGTCGCCGAGTCGTAGCGGACGATGTCCCTGCCGTCGGTCGCCGCCGGCGGCGGCTCGACCGTCGTGTAGGCCTTGCCGCCCTCGAGCCACTGGAAGGGCCCGAAGGCCTTCTCCGCGTAGGCCTGCTTGTTGAAGATCCGGTCGAGCTGTTCGGGGAGGGGGTCGGGCGGTCTGGAGGCCTGCGCGCGGAGGGCGATCGGCGCAAGCAGCCCGAGAGCGAAAATCAGCCGAAGGCGTTTCATTCGGGCCCCCCGGTCATAGGGGCGGCCCTTGTGGCCGCCCGATTGTGGGGAGGGCGGGGACGAGCCCCGCCCCTACATTTCGGCGAGTCTCCGGAAGTAGTCGGCGAACGCCGCGATGCCGCCCTCGGCCTGCGGCCAGTCGAAGTTCTCGTTGGGAGCGTGGTAGCCGTGCTCGGGAAGCGAGAGCCCGAGGAAGAAGACCGGCGCACTTGAGGACCTTCTCCATCGACAGCACGGCTCCGATCGATCCGCCCTCGCGCACGAACACGGGCTCCTTGCCGAACGCGAACTTCATCGCTCCGCGGATCGCGTCGGCGTACGGTCCCGTGGTCTTGCCCTCGTAGGGCGGCAGCTCGTGCTCGGCCGAGACCTTCACGTCGGGATTCCTGTCCTTCACGAACGCCTTGACGAGCTTGACGACCTTCGCCGCGCTCATCTTCGGGCACGAGACGGCAGGACACGATCGCGGTCGCCTTGGGCGGGATGATCGTCTTGACGCCCGGCCCCTGGTAGCCGCCGGCGATGCCGTGGACCTCGAAGGTCGGCATCATCCAGATCCGCTTCATGACCTCGAGCGCGTCGTCGACGCGGAGCGACCGGAAGAGGTGGTCCTTCTTGAAGTCCTTGACCGTGAATCCGCACTTCTTCAGGTCCTCGAGCTCCTTCTTCGTGGGAGGCACGACGTCCTTGTAGAAGCCGGGGATCTTGACCCGTCCGGTCTTTCCGTCGACGCACTCGGCGATCAGCTGGCAGAGCTCGGTCACGGGGTTGCGCGCCGCGCCGCCCGCCGTGCCGGAGTGCTGGTCGGTCTCGCCGGTCTGCAGCTCGAAGCGGAAGCCCTGGAGGCCGCGCAGGCCCGCCGGGCAGGCCGGCCGGGCGCGCGAGACCCAGACGGTGTCCGAGACGACGACGGAGTCCGTCGCGAACTCCTTCGCGTTGGCGCGGATCGCCGTCTCGAAGCTGGGGCTGCCGATCTCCTCCTCGAGCTCCCAGAGGAAGTGGATGTTGAGGGGGATCTTCTGCTCGAAGGCGTAGCGGGCGCCGAAGAGCGCCGTCATCGCCGGGCCCTTGTCGTCGGTCGTCCCGCGGCCGAGGTAGACGTCGCCCTCGCGGATGAACGCGAACGGCTGCGTCTTCCAGTCGGGGCCCTCGGCGGGCTGGACGTCGAGGTGGTTGTAGACGGTGACCGTGGGGTAGTCCGGGCCGCGGTCGAAGCGGCCGTAGACGATGGGGTGGCCCTTCGTCTCGTACAGGGTGGCCTTCGCCCCGAAGGACTGCAGGAGCGACACGGCGTACTCGGCGGCGCGGTGGACCTCGCCCTTTCGGTCCGGCTCGACCGAGACCGAGGGGATCTCGACGATCTTCTTGAGGACGGCTTCGAATTCGGGGCGCTTGGCGCGGGCGTGGGACAGAAGCTCTTCGCGGCTGAATCCGGGCATCCTCGGCTCCTCGCTATTTCTTTTTCTTGGGCTGCTGTTTCTTCGCCGGGGGCTTCTTCGCGGCTTTCTTCCTGGGCGCCGGCTTCGCCTTCGCGGCGGGCTTCGCCTTGGCGGCGGGAGGGACCGGCTTCGTCTTGCCCGCGGCCGCAGCCTTGGCCGCGGCACCCGCGGCGCGTGCCGCCTTCTTGGCCGCGGCGGCGGCCTCCTTCTTGATGCGGGCCCGCTCGGCGGCTTCCTTCTCCATCTGGGCCAGCTTGCCGGAGAGCTCGTTCTCCGTCACGAGCTGGGCCTTGGGAAGGCGCCGGGCGACGGCTTCCTTCCGGTCGGTCGGGACCCGGAGCAGGAAGAGGGTCACGTCCTTGGTCTCCTTGGCCTTGGACATGTAGTCCGCGGTCTCGAGCGAGTGGGACGGCGCCTGGGAGAAGTCGATCGCGATCGCGTATGGCTTCTCCCGTTTGGCGAGCTCGAAGAAGCCGGGCCAGCGGGGCTCGGCGACGACCACGTGGGCGCCGCTCTTCTGGAGCTTGGCGAGCCGCGAGGCCCGGTCATCCGTCTCGAAATGCAGGTATAGAACGCTCATAGCAAGCGCGGACTATAGCGCACCTCCCCAAAGCCGGCGGACTCGCCCGCCCTGTCTCCGGTGACGAGGTCCGGGGCGAAGGCGACGTCTTTATCCGTCCACCCGGTAGTGACAGCCGCGCGAGACCCGGTTGTCCGACGCCGCCCGGTGGATGGCCATGGCGGTCTGGACGCCGTTGCGCAGTCCCAGAAGCGCGTCGGACATGGTGCCGCGGCGGTAGAAGTTCTCGATCTCGTCCTGGAGCTCGCCGAGGATCCGGCCGGCACGGTCGAGCCGGCGCTCGGACCGGAGGAGGCCCACGTAGTTCCACATCGTGTGCCGGATGACCATCCAGTCCTGGGCGATGAGGGCGGGATCGACCGGCTCGTTCTCCGGACGCCACGGTCGGACCTCCGGATAGGGCCGCTCGCGCAGGCGCTCGGACTCGCGCGCGGCCGCGCGGCCGGCGCGCCAGCCCCAGAGCAGACCCTCGAGGAGCGACGTCGAAGCGAGGCGGTTGGCCCCGTGGACGCCGGTGCAGGACACCTCGCCGACGGCGCGCAGGTGCCCCAGCGTCGTCCGGCCGTTGGCGTCGGCGGCGACGCCTCCGCACGCGTAGTGCGCTGCCGGCACGACGGGGACGGGGCCGGCGGTCAGGTCGAAGCCCAGCTCGCGGCAGCGCGCGACGAGAGTGGGGAAGCGCTGCTCGACCCACGCCGGCGCTCTTGTGCGAGATGTCGAGCAGCGCGTACGGCTCGTCCCGTTCGAGCATCCGCTGGTGGATCGCGCGGGCGACGATGTCGCGCGGCGCGAGCTCGCCCGCCGGGTGGATCTCCCGGAGGAACTCCTTGCCGTTGGCGTCCGTGATCCGGGCGCCTTCGCCGCGCAGCGCCTCGGTCAGGAGCAGCCGCCCCTTCGCGTGGAGGAGCGCCGTCGGATGGAACTGCACGTACTCGAGGTTCAGGAGTCGCGCGCCGGCGCGCCGCGCCATGGCGAAGCCGTCGCCGCGGGCGCCGGGAGGGTTGGTGGTGTGCAGGTAGACCTGGCCGAGGCCGCCGGTCGCGAGGATCGTCTCGCGGGCGAGGCACGGCGTGACGGAGCCGGTCTTGCGCGTCGAGCAGGTGCGCGCCGATGACGACCGGCGGGTGGTAGCGGTCGGCGGGGTCGACCGAGTCGTGCGAGAGCGTGAGCAGATCGACGGCCGTCGTCTCGAGGAGCCACTGGATGCCCTTCTCGCGGTGGCAGGCCTCGACGAGCGCGCGTTCGATCGGCGCGCCGGTCTCGTCCTTGACGTGGAGCACCCGCGGCACCCCGTGCGCGCCCTCGAGCGTCCAGTGGAAGCCGTCGCCCTCGCGATCGAAGGGGACGCTGGAGCTCCTCGACGAGAAGCTTCTGCACGAGGTCGGGCCCCTCGCGCGCGATCAGCGCGACGGCCTCGGGGGAGCAGAGACCGTCGCCTGCCCGCTCGATGTCGGCGGCGAGCTTCTCGGGAGTGTCGCCGGCGGGACGCGCGACGATGCCGCCCTGGGCGTAGAGCGTGTTCGACTCGCGGGCCTCCGCGGCGCGCGTGACGAGCTTGACCGAGGCCCCGCCGCGCGCGGCGGCGAGCGCGGCCGTGCAGCCGGCGACACCGGTGCCGAGAACGAGAACGTCGGTTCGCTCGACCGTCATGCGAGGTCGAGCTCCAGCGACACGTCGGCCGCGGCGACCGAGTGCGTGAGCGCGCCGACCGAGACGGCATCGACGCCCGCGAGCGCGTAGGCGCGGACGGTCTCGAGCCGCATGTTCCCGGACGCTTCGACGAAGACCGGCCGGCCCGAGGAACGCGCGAGGGCGCACCACCGCGCGACCGTTTCGGGCCGCTGGTTGTCGATGAGGATGCGGTCGGCGCCGGCCGAAAGCGCCTGCGAGAGCTCCGCTTCCGATTCGACCTCGACCTCGATCGAGAGTTCCCGCGGGCGCCTTCGCCTTCGCCGCCGCGACGGCGCTCGCGACGCCGCCGGCGAGCCGGCGGTGGTTGTCCTTGATGAGGACCATCTCGGCCAGATCGTATCGGTGATTCCGGCCGCCCCCGTCTCGGACCGCCTGGCGGTCGAACGGGCGCAGCCCCGGCATGGTCTTTCGGGTGTCGAGGATCTGGCAGCGGGTGCCGGAGACGGCGTCGACGAATCGCCGCGTCGCCGTCGCGATCCCGCACATCCGCTGGAGGAGATTGAGGGCCACGCGCTCGGCCGTCAGGATCGCGCGGGCGCGGCCCGGACAGGCGGGCGAGCGTCGAGGGCGGCGACCGCGCGAGCCGGCCGCCGGTCTCGTCGGACCACGCGAGGTCGGAGTCGAGCAGCTCGAACACCCGCCGCGCGACCGGGAGGCCCGAGACGACGCAGGCGGACTTCGCGACGAGCTCTCCCGCGCGTCCGCGTGCCCGGCGGGACGGTGGCTTCGGTCGTGACGTCCCGGCGGCCGACGTCCTCGGAAAGAAACTCGCGCAGGCGCGCATCGAGGGCGTCGCCGGACAGACGGCTCCATCGCCGCGGAGACTATCGCCTCGGGCGGCCCTCCGGACGAGAGGACGGCCGCCTAGCCCGCCTCGACGTCCCGAAGCGACCGCGGCGGAATGCTCGCCTGCTCTTCGCGACCCGCCCTCCCGGGCGCCGGCGGCGAATTGCGCCGTTGCATGCCGGGGGCTTCGCGCCTGATGTTCCTGTCGTGCCGCCCGAGAGATGTTCCTGGGCTGCGCGAGGGCGGCGATTGCTCGATGATCAACGCGACCAGCTCTGTCGAGATCTTGCTCTCGCTCGTCGTCCTGGCTGGACGATGCGGACGCGGCCGTCGCCGCGTCGCCTGCTGCCCCAACCCGAGCGGCGGCCGAGGTCGGCCTCCGGCCACCGGCCTGCGCCGGCTGGCCACTTGCGCGAGTCGTGCTCTCGGCCCCTGAGCGCCTCCGAGGCTGACGTCCGCGGGTTTCCCGCGGCCGTAGACGCGGTTCCGAGGATCTGGCCCCTGATCTCGGAGCGCCCGATGGGTCTTGACGCATCGTAGGAGTCTCGCACGACGAGAGGCGGCTTCGCGGTGGCTTTCGACTTCAGCGCGGCTTCGATCAGCCTCGGACCGAACAGGATGGTTCTCGGGACGGACACCGCGTCTTCATGCTCGGAGCGTAGCAGGTTATACCGCGCTCAGGTTACGACAGCTCGAGCATCCGAAGGAGCGGCTTCTCCGCGGCCTTGCGGAGCTCTTCGGGCAGGAGGATCTCCGGCCGCTCGTCGCGCAGGCAGAGATAGAGCTTCTCGAGCGTGTTGAGCTTCATGAACGGGCACTCGTTGCAGCGGCAGCCGTTGTCGGGAGGCACCGGGATGTACTCGCGGTCCGGCGCGAGCTTCTTCATCTGGTGGATGATCCCTTCCTCGGTCGCGATCAGGAAGGTCGTAAACGGCGCCGTCGTCACGTAGTTCAGGATCGAGCGCGTCGAGCCGACGTGGTCGGCGTGCTTCAGGATCGCCTCGGGGCACTCCGGGTGCGCGGCGAGCTTCGCGCCGGGATGCTGCGACCTTGAGCCTGACGATCTCGCGCTCCGAGAACTGCTCGTGGACGATGCAGGTGCCCGGCCAGAGCGTCATCGGCCGGTCGAGCTTCTTCGCCAGGAATCCGCCGAGGTGCTTGTCCGGCGCGAAGAGGATCTCCTGGTCCGGCGGGATCGAACGCACGATCTTCTCGGCGTTCGAGGAAGTGACGATGATGTCCGAGAGCGCCTTCACCGCCGCCGAGCAGTTGATGTAGGTCAGCGAGACGGCCCCGGGGTGCTCCTCCCGCCACCGCCCGGAAGGCCTCGGGCGGGCAGGAGTCCTCGAGCGAGCAGCCCGCCTCGTAGTCCGGCAGGACGACCTTCCGGGTCGGATTCAGGATCTTGGCCGTCTCCGCCATGAACCGCACCCCGGCGAAGGCGATGATCTTGCGCGTCGGACTGCTGCGCCCGGCGGGACAGGTCGAGGGAGTCGCCGACGAAGTCGGCCAGGTCCTGGATGGCCTCTTCTTGGTAGTAGTGGGCCAGGAGGACTGCATTTTTTTGTCGCTTGAGATTCCGGATCTCCGACTCGAGGTCCAGGCGCGGATCGATCGTCGAAAGGTCCGGCGGCGCGGGCCGCGGCGGAAATCGCGGATAGGACGGCACTCCCGGGCACCGAGCTCATGGGAGGCGAAGCATAGCAAGGGCCCGGGGTAAACGTTTTGGCCCTTCCACTCGTAACTCCCATGGGTGGCACAAGTTCTGCTTCCCAAAAAGCCGTGAGCACGGAAGAGCTGCATCCGAACCCGAGATTGGACGTCAAAGCCGTCCTGTTTCTGGTCGTCACGCTGGGCCTGGCAGCCCTCGAGCTCTGGGGCTTCGTCAAGCTTTTCTAGCCCGGCGCGGCGTGGCTTTCGCCACGCGGCCCGCCGAACCCCTTTGGTATATTCGCCGCCGGAGGCGAAATGGCGACCGAGGTGCGAACCGAGAGATACCGCGGCCTCGATCCGCAGCGCCCTGGTCGCCGCCTACCGCAACATCTATCTGTCCCGCAGGTTCGACGACAAGGAGATCCAGCTCAAGCGCCAGAACAAGATCTACTTCCAGATCAACAGCGCCGGCCACGAGGCGGTCGCGGACGGCCGCCGGGATGGTCCTGAAGCCCGGCTACGACTGGTTCGACTGCTACTACCGCGACCGCGCGCTGATCCTCCAGCTCGGGGTCACTCCCTACGAGATGTTCCTCCAGTCGCGTCGGCGCCAAGGACGACCCGGCCTCGGCCGGCCGCCAGATGCCGTCCCACTGGGGATCACAAGCGGCTGAACATCATCTCCAAGTCCTCGCTGCACCGGGACGCAGTTCCTGCACGCCGTCGGCGCGGCCGAGGCGCGGCTGGCGGATGGGCCGCATCCCGGCGCTCGCCGAGAGGGGCCGCTCTTCCAGCGCGACGAGATCGTCTACGTCTCGGGCGGCGAAGGGCAGACGTCCGAGGGCGAGTTCTGGGAGGCCCTCTCCTCGGCGTGCAACCTGAAGCTGCCGGTCCTCTTCCTCATCGAGGACAACGGCTACGCGATCTCGGTGCCGGTCGAGGTCAAGACGCCGGGCGGCTCGATCTCGAAGCTCGTGCGGTCCTTCCCGAACCTCTTCGTGCGCGAGGTCGACGGCTGCGACTTCCTGCGAGTCCTACGACGCGCTGCGCTACGCGGCGGAGTACTGCCGCATCGCGCAAGGGCCCGGCGCTCGTCCACGCGCACGTCATCCGGCCCTACTCCCACTCGCTCTCCGACGACGAGGCGATCTACCGCCCGAAGGCCGAGCGCGAGAGGGACGCCGAGCGCGACCCGCTCGCGGCGGCTCTCGCGCGTTCCTGCTCGCCGAGGGCATCGCTCACGCGAGGCGGAGCTCGAGCGGCTCCACGCCGAGGTCGACGCCGAGATCAACGAGGCCGCGGACCGCGGCGCTCGCCGCGCCGATCCCCGAGCCCGAGTCCGCCTACGACTTCGTCTACTCGCCGGACGTCGATCCGACGTGCGCCGGCCTTCTCGACCGCGCCGGCCTACGCCGAGGGCGCGCAGCCGACGACGATGGTCGACCTGCTCAACGCCTGCCTGCAGCGACGAGATGGCGCGCGACCCGCGCATCGTCGTCTTCGGCGAGGACGTCGCCGACTGCCTCGCGCGAGGCGGTGCTCGGCGAGTGCAAGGGCAAGGGCGGCGTCTTCAAGGTCACGCACGGACCTGCAGCGCCGCTACGGCGCCGACCGCGTCTTCAACTCGCCGCTCGCCGAGGCGAACATCGTCGGCCGCGCGATCGGCATGGCGATGCGCGGCCTGAAGCCCGTCGTCGAGATCCAGTTCTTCGACTACATCTGGCCGGCGTACATGCAGATCCGCAACGAGCTCGCGATCATGCGCTGGCGCTCGGGCAACGCGTTCTCGTGCCCGGTCGTCATCCGCGTGGCGATCGGCGGCTACCTGCGGCGGCGGCGCCGTCTACCACTGCAGTCGCGGCGAGGTGCTGTTCACGCACATCCCCGGGCTGCGCGTCGTGATGCCGTCGAACGCCCTGGACGCGAACGGCCTGCTGCGCACGGCGATCCGCTGCGACGACCCGGTGCTCTTCCTCGAGCACAAGCACCTCTACCGGCAGACGCACAACAAGGGCGTCGTACCCGGGACCGGACTACATGATCCCGTTCGGCAAGGCGCGACGTGGTGCAGGAGGGCGCGGACGTCACGATCGTCACCTACGGAGCGCACGGTGTAGCGCTCCTGGCGGCGGCCAGGGCGTTCACCGAGGAGACCGGCAAGACCGTCGAGATCCTCGACCTGCGCACGCTCTCCCCTACGACTGGGAGGCGATCGTCGGACGTCGGTGCAGAAGACCGTCCGCGCGCGATCGTCGTCTACGAGGACCCGATCTCCTGGGGCTACGGCGCGGAGATCGCCGCCCGGATCGCTTCCGAGCTGTTTTCGTACCTCGACGCGCCGGTCGAGCGCGTGGCCGCGACCGACACGTTCGTCGCCTACCAGCCCCGGGTCGAGGACTTCATCCTTCCGCAGGCGTCGCACGTGCGGAAGGCCCTCGACCGGTCGCGACGTTTTAGACATCCTGACCTCGTCGGAGGACTGATTCGGCCGTGAGGCGACACTTGTCCGGCGGCGTGCGCGCTAAGTCGCGCCGGGTGAGTGTTTGCGGTTCGGGTACGGGTCGTGCTCTATCGATTGCCTGTATCGAAAGGAGAATCGGAAATGATCAAACGCGAAGAACGCGGTGCTCGACTTGAACGCCCATCACCGGGCGCTGCGTCGGTGCCACGGCTGCGGCACCTATGCGCGGCCGGCGGCGGAGCGTGCAGGGCCGCCTGCTCTGCGAGAAGTGCCTCGAGAAGGCGCGGCGGGAGCCGAACGACGCGGATCTGAGCGGGGCGATCGCAGGTCTAGGTTCGAGGGCGGGATAGAATGCGCGCCTCGGTGAAGGCCGACCACCGAGCGACGCTCCTCCGGCGCCACGTTTTCTCGCCCGGTCTCTTTTCCGTCACCTTCCGGTGCCCCCCGCTGGCGGGCGCCATCTCCCCGGGACAGTTCGCGATGGTCGAGGTTTCGGACCGCCTGCGTCCGTACCTGCGGCGCGCCTACTCGATCGCGGACGCCGAACCGCTGGCGGGCACCGTCGAGTTCCTGATCAAGACCATCGGAGCGGGCACGGCCGCGCTCGAGGAGATTTCCGAGGGCTCGCAGGTCCGCATGCTCGGCCCGCTCGGCAACAGCTTCGGGGTCGTCGGACATGCCGCGCGGCGAACGCGTGGCCATCGTCGCGGGCGGCATCGGCGCGGCGCCCTTCCCGATGCTCCTGAAGGCGCTGCGTCGCGGCGGGGGTCCCGTGCGATCTCTATCTCGGCGGGCGCAACGCGCGGGAGCTCTCGATCCGGACGCGCTTCGACGGCCTCGTGCCGCGGCGAGACCGTGCTCGCCTCCGACGACGGCTCGCTCGGCGAGAAGGGCTTCGTCACCGAGGCGCTGGCGCGGCGCCTCGCCTCGGGCACGCGCTATGCCCGGCGTCTTCGCGTGCGGCCCGATGCCGATGTTCGCCGCGCTCGCGAAGGTCGTCGGCGAGGCGGGCATCGCGGCCGAATTCTCGACGGAGGCCGAGATGGGCTGCGGCTTCGGCGCGTGCCTGGGGTGCGTGATCGCAGGGACCGAGAAGCCGTTCATCGTCTCGTGCAGCGAGGGCCCGATCCTGGCGCCCGGAGAAGATCACGGTGGTGAGGACGACGCGGGCGCCCCTCACCCCGCCCCGTACCACCGGCTCGCGCCGGTGTTGCCTACGCCCGCGGGTCTGCCTCGGCGGACGGCCCTCCGCCGGAGAGGCGGGTCCTCAGTCCCCGCCCGCCCAGCGGGCGGAGCAGGGCAGGGTGAGGGGCGGAGCACCATGACGCAGACCCCCTCTCCGTCCGCCTCGGCCCGCTGACGCTCGCGAACCCCATCACGACGGCGTCGGGCACGTTCGGCTACGGCCTCGACTTCGCCGACTTCGTGGACCTCGCGCAGATCGGCGGCCTCTGCACGAAGGGCCTGTCGCTGAAGCCCCACGCCGGCAACGCGCCGCCGCGGATCTGCGAGACGCCGGCCGGGATGCTGAACGCGATCGGCCTGCAGAACGTGGGCGTCGAGGCGTTCCTGAACGAGAAGCTGCCGAAGCTCCGCGTCGACTCGGCGCGACCGTCATCGCCAACGTCTGGGGCGACCTCGAGGAGGACTACGTCACCGTCGTCCGCGCTCTCGAGGACGCCGAGGGGATCGCGGCCGTCGAGCTCAACATCTCGTGCCCCAACGTGCAGCGGGCGGGATGCTCTTCGGCAACTCGCCGGCGCTGACGCGCTCGCTCGTCGGCGAAGGTGCGCGCCGCCACCAGGCGGCCGCTGATCGTCAAGCTCTCGCCGAACGCACCCGACCTCGTCGAGTCCGCGCGCGCGGCGCACGAGGGCGGCGCCGACATCCTGTCGCTCGTCAACACGTTCGTCGGCATGGTCGATCGATCCGGAGACAGCGAAGCCCCGGACCTCCTTCGGCACCGGGGGCCTCTCCGGCCCCGCGATCCGGCCGCTCGCGGTGCGCATGGTCTACCAGGTGCACAAGGCGATGCCGGAGGTCCCGATCATGGGGATCGGCGGGATCTCCGATCTCTCCGACGTCCTGGAGTTCCTCGCGGCGGGCGCGACCGCCGTGCAGGTCGGCACCGCCAACTTCAAGGACCCCGGCGTCTCGGGGCGGCTCGTCGACGAGCTCGCGGCCTACTGCGAGCGCAAGTCGACGAGCGTGCCGCAGCTCGTGGGGCGCGCGCACCGCGTCTCGGCGAAGATCGGGGGAGAGGCCGGGGCCGAGGGATGAGCGCCTCGGAGCGGATCTGCATCGCCCTCGACTTTCCGACGCGGGCGGAAGTCCTGGCCGCGGCGAAGCGCCTCGGCGGCCGGGTCGGCTGGCTGAAGGTCGGCCTCGAGGCGTTCGTGGCGGAGGGCCCGTCGCTCGTCGCGGAGGTCGCGTCCGCCTCGGGAGCGAAGGTCTTCCTCGACCTCAAGTTTCACGACATCCCGGCGACGGTCGCCGGCGCCGTCGCCTCGGCCGGCCGCTCGGGCGCGGCGATGGTCAACGTCCATGCCTCCGGCGGACGTTCGATGCTCGAGGCGGCGCGCGAGGCCGCGCGATCGGGCGGGGGTGTCGAAGCCTGATCGCCGTGACCCTGCTGACCTCGATCGACGCGAAGGCGCTCGCCGACCTGCCGATGGCGGGACATCCCGAGGGCATCGCGCGCCGGCTCTCCGTCCTGGCGAAGGACTGCGGCCTGGACGGGGTGGTCTGCTCGGCGACCGATCTCCCGGGCATCCGTTCCGCGTGCGGCCCCGACTTCTTCACCGTCGTCCCCGGGATCCGCCCCGCGGGCGCGGAGGCCGGCGACCAGAAGCGCATCGCGACGCCGGCCTCGGCGATCGCGGCCGGCGCGGACCTCCTCGTGATCGGCCGCCCGGTCACGGCGGCGCCGGATCCGGAGGCGGCGCTGGCGGCGATCCTCGACGAGATCGCGGCCGCGACATAATGCGGCTGCGATGAGCGACTGGAGAGAGCCCCACCCGACCTGGATCGTGGGACACCGCGGCGCCCCCCGGCGCGCCCGGGAGAACACGATCGCGAGCTTCGATTTCGCAGAGAGCCTCGGCGCCGACGCGATCGAGTTCGACATCCGCCTGACGCGGGACGGCGAGGCCGTCGTCTTCCACGACGAGGACGTCGTCCTCGGCACGCAGCGGCTTCCCGTCCGCACGTTTACGTGGCGCGAGATCGAGAAGCTCGTCATTCCTTCGGAGCTCGGCGAGTACCGGATCCCGAAGCTCGAGCAGGTCTTCCACCGCTACGGGACGACGTTCCACTACATCGTCGAGGTCAAGAGCTCGCCGGGGATGCCGATGGGCACGATGGCCCGCCGCGTCGCGAAGCTCGCCTCGATCTTCGGCGTGACCGACCGCTGCCTCGTCGGCTCCTTCGACGCCGAGTTCGTCAAGCGCATGCACGAGGCGTTTCCCGAGATCGCGACGAGCTACATCTTCGACCACGGCGTCGCGCTGCCCGCCCCGGGCCAGCCCGCGCCGCTCTTTCCGCCCGTCGACGCGATCGCGCCCCGCAAGGACCTCGTCACGCCGACGCTGCTCGCGCAGGCCGCGGCGGCGAACCTTTCCGTGCATCCCTGGACGGTCGACGACCCCGCGGAGGTCCGCAAGCTCCTCGCCTCGGGTGTCGCCTCGATCACGACGAACGCTCCGGACGCCGCGCTCGAGATCCGCGACGGCACCGAGGAGCACGAGACCGGCCTGGCGTTGCCCGCGAGAGCTAGCAGGAGGTCAGGATGCAGACGTTGCAGGATCGTCCTCCTCGGTGCGCTCGCGGGAGTCTTCGCGGGCATGTTCGGCATCGGCGGCGGACTCATCATCGTGCCCGCCCTCGCGATCCTCTACGGCATGAAGCAGCACGAGGCCGTCGGCACCTCGCTCGGCGCGCTGCTCCTGCCGGTCGGCGCGCTCTCCGCCTGGGTCTACTGGAGGAACGGGCAGCTCAACGTCGAAGTACTCGGCGCTGCTCGCGGCGGGCCTCCTCGTGGGCGCGTTCGTCGGCGCCAAGCTCGTCGAGCCCGTGTCGGACCTGACGCTGCGCCGGATGTTCGGCGCGTTCCTGCTCGTCGTGTCGGTCAAGATGCTCTGGGGCAAGTGATTCCGATGTCCCTCTCCCCCGCGGGGGGAGAGGGCAGGGTGAGGGGGGAAATGCTCGGCCAACTCTTTCTGATTCTCGCAGCCGCCGTCTCGATCTGGTCTCCCCAGACCAGCGGATCCGACGCCGAGCTGCGCGGTCTCGCCGCCGGCGACGCCAGGCACGCGTGGGCGAGCGGCGCGGGCGGCACGGTGCTGCGCACGACGGACGGCGAGCGCTGGGAGAAGATCGCCGTCGCCGGCGGCGAGGACCTGGACTTCCGCGACCTCGAGGCGCTCTCGCGCGACGTCCTCGTGCTCATGGCGGCCGGCCCGGGTGCGAAGTCGCGGATCTACCGGTCGACCGATTCGGGCGCCACGTGGCGGCTCTTCCACACGAATCCGGAGAAGACCGGCTTCTACGACGCGATCGCCTTCTGGGACGCGCGGAGCGGGATCGTCGTGGGCGACCCCGTCGGCGGCAAGTTCCGCGTCCGCACGACGACCGACGGCGGCCTCAAGTGGTACGCCCCGAAAGACGGGGTCATGCCCGCCGCGCTCGAAGGCGAGGGCGCCTTCGCCGCGAGCGGCACCTGCCTCTTCGCGCTGAAGGGCGGGAGCGACGCCTGGTTCGTCACCGGCGGCGCGAAGGTCTCGCGCGTCTTCCACACCGCCGATCGCGGCAAGACGTGGACGGTCGCGGAAGCCCCCGTCCCCGCCGGCAACGCCTCGTCGGGCCTCTTCTCTGTGGCGTTCCTCGATGCGAAGCGCGGCGTCGTGACCGGCGGCGACTACAAGCAGCCCGCCTTCGCGGGACTGAACGGCGCTCGAACCGAGGACGGCGGCGCGACCTGGACGCCGGCCCCGCTCTCGAAGACCGGCTTCTTCTCGGCCGTCGCCGTCGTCCCCGGAGCCGCGCCGCGCCTCATCGCCGCCGGCCTCGCCGGGACGGCCGAGAGCCGCGACGCGGGCAAGACCTGGAAGGTGCTCGATCCGACGCCCTATCAACGCCGTCGCGTTCGCGGCCGATGGCGCGGGCTGGGCCGCACGGGCCGAAGGGGACGATCGGGAAATGGAGCGTCGGCCGGTAGGTCAGATCGGGCGGAAGACCGGCGCGGCGTCGATCTCGAGCCCGGGAGGATCGTCGAGCGAACGACGTCGGTCTCGCCGTACGAAGTCACGCGCCGGAACCCATCACCCGCATTGACCAAACCTCGATCGACCTTGCGGCCGGGTCGACCAGCCACATCTCCCGAACGCCGAAGGCGGCGTAGCGCTTGGCCTTGCCCTCTCGATCGCGGGACTCGGTCGAGGGGAGAGCACTTCGACGACGAGATCGGGAGCTCCAGCGACGAACTTCTCCGTCAGGATCGACCGGCGCGCGGTCGAGCACGACCAGGATGTCCGGCTGCAGGACGTCGTGGGTCGACAAGACGACGTCCGTCGGGGCGTCGAGGACGACTCCGAGCCCCGTCGTTCCGACGAGATCGTCCAGGAGATGCTTGATCCGTCCCTTCACGGCCTGATGGAACAACGTCGGCGCGGGCGTCAAGAACAGCTCCCCATCGATGACCTCGTAGCGTCGGTCCTCGGGGAGGAGCGCGTAGTCGTCGTAGGTGAACTTCAGCGCCGCCGGCAGCGTCATGCCAGAATTCTAAGCCTCCCCATCGGCCTCTATGTATCTATTGTCGCGAGGCGGGCCTACTTCCAGTCCCCGTTGAGCTCGAAGGCGGCCCAGTCCTTCGGCTGCGAGTATTCGGGTGAGCGGATGAGGTCGATCTGCGCGAGGCGCAGGGCCTCGTCCTTGGCCTTGCCGGCCTTGAGGTACTGGTAGAAGCGCTTCATCAGCTCCCCGGTCGCCTTGTCCTCGACCTTCCACAGCGACGCGAGGACCGAGCGGGCGCCGGCGTACTGGAACGCGCGCGTCAGTCCGATGAGCCCCTCGCCGCCCATCTCCTTGCCGAGCCCGGAGTCGCAAGCCGAGAGCGTGACGAGGTCCGCGTCGATGCGGACCTTCTCGAAGATCTCCCAGGCCTGGAGCAGGCCGTTGTCCTGGCCCTCTTTCGGGTGCTCGGGGACGGTGAAGACGAGCGCCGAGTCGAGCGGGAACCGCTCGTTGATGACGGCGTGGCAGGCATAGTGGATGAGGGGGACGTCCTTGCCGATGGCCCTGGCCCTCTCTTCCGTGGCTTCGGCGCCGAGGTACGCGGCGGACTTCGGGGCGTAGAGGCGGGCGATCTCCTCGACTTCCTCGCGCGACGCGGGTAGCGGCTCGAAGCGGAATCCGCCCCTGGCCACCGAGCGAAGCTGCGGATCCTCGACCTCGTCGAACTCCTCAGAGAGGGCAACCGACGTCGCGTCCTCGCTCTCGCCTTCGCCGCGCTTGACGGCCACCTTCTTCACCGGGAGCCTGGGGTACTTCGAGTCGCCGAAGGCGGCGACGATGACGGCGGGATCCCAAGGAAAGTCGGGGCGCTCCTTCTTCAGTTCGGCGTAGACGGTGGCAGAGACGGCCGTGTGGATGGGCTTCCACTCGACGAGGTACTCGGGCTTGCCATTCCTGACGCCGCGCACCAGTGCTGCCCATGGAAGGGTGTGAAGAGGCCCGTCCGGCAGGATGAGGATGCGTTCGTAGCGGGCGATCAGCGGTTCAGCCGGCCTCAAGAGAGCGTCATAGAGCGAGCGAGAACGATCGACGAGGACCCTGTCCGAGGCGGGGAGATCGAGGAGGTTTCGATAGGACTCCACGGCCTCGCGAAGGGCGACCTCGTCGGTCGACAGGCTGAAAACGGCTACCCGCGGCTCCTTCGAGGCTGAGGGCTCCATCGCGAACAAGAACGATTTCTGCCGGCCGACCGAGTAGGACAGGAGAAGGGTGCCGCCGTCCAGAATGGCGCGGGTCTCCTCCGTGTCGAGAGTCGACGGGTGCCGAAGAACTGCCACCCTTGGCGAGCCGCGACGCAGCTCTTCCACGATGGCCTGCTGGACGTGGCGCGCGTCTTGGAGGCGTACCAGCAATGCCTCAACCTGCTTCGAGTCGGTCTTCGCATTCAACTTGGATAGTTCGGTGACGATCGCGTCGTACTCCGCGTTCGCGTGGCGTCGGCGCAGTTCGAGCTCCGCCGGAACATCGGCACCGAACGACAGGTCGCGGTTGGCCAGCAGAAGCACTAGCCCCTGCGCGCGGGATCGCTCCAGCACGTCGGCGGCCTTCCGGGCCTGACCGAGCTCGATGAGGACCTCGACGTAATCCTGGTAGTACTCCCGATAGGTCGCTCTGTAGTTTGCATGCGAGTCCTCGGTGCCGCCAATGAGGCTGATCTGCCTCTCGAGAGTGTCGACGGCCCGCCTCAGGTAGTCCGCAGCCTCCTGCAGAGCTTTTTGTCGTCGCTTGAGACGTCCCAGCCTGTTCAAGATCGTGGCGCAACGAAGAGTGTCCGGTGCCAGGCGCGTGGCGATGCGGAATGCCTCCAGGTACTGCTTCTCCGCTTCGACCAGGTCGTTGCCGCGCTCCGCGAAGTCGCCGAGGTACCGGCGACTGGTCGCGACGAGGAGACCGCCCGGCGCGGCCTTCATCCGCATGGCGAGCGCCTCCTCCTCGAGCGCGATCGCCGCCGGGAGATTGCCGCGGTCCGCCTCCACCTCGGCGAGGTCCTGCAAGACCTTCGCGGTAGAGACGCCTTCCGGCGTGAGCCGTCGGCGTACCGCCAGAGCCCGCTGGTAGTAGCTGTCGGCCGTATCGAAGTCCTTCCTGACTCGCGCGAGATCTCCGAGCGCGCCGAGCGCCCACGCGTGGTTCGGACTGTCGGGTTGACCGGCCTGCTCGCTCAACGCGAGCGCGCGCCGGTAATAGACCTCTGCGGCCGCGTAGTTCCCGCGCGTGAGTTCCAGGTTGCCAAGGTTGATCAAGGGACCGAAAGTTCGTCGAGGTGCAGACTTCTCGGTCATCGCGACGCTCCGTCGCCAGTACCTCTCGGCCTCGCTCAAGTCGCCGCGATCGTAGGCAACGCTTCCGAGATTGGCGAAATTGGACGCGATCTCCATGTTCCCGGGCATGAGTCGTTCCCGGAGCTTCGAGTGTCCTCCGATAGAGCTTCTCGGCGGTTTCCAGCTCTCCTCTCTTCGGCGTGGACGGCGATGTTGCTAGAGCGCCCGTACGACGTGAATCGAGTTCGGATCCAGACGTTCTCGGATTTCCAGAGTCTTGAGCGCATATCGCTGGGCGGCCTCCGGGTCATGCGCCCTCCAGGCGTTCAGGCCGAGCCGATTGAGCGCTCGAGCTTCGGCAAGGCTTCCGGGTGCGGCCTTTTCGAAGATGGCGAGTGCCCGGAGCTGGTACTCGTTGGCCATCGCAATGTCGTCGAGGAAGTTGGCCTCATCGCCGATCTCTCCGAGAATGAGACCGAGTTGAAGGTCCGGGGTGGACTCGTCGTGAATGCGGAGGGCCACCTTCAGTGCGTCGATCGCTTCGGAATGCCTGCCGAATTCTCGGAGCACGTACGACTTGTTGATCAGCAGCTGGACCCGGGCGGCAGTTCGATCGCTGCAAGCTCGGCCTGTCGGATCGAATCGTCGGCAGCGGCAACGGCTTCGGTCGGTCGGTCCACGTCGCAGAGCTTCGGAGAGATGCTCCCGAAGAGCCAGGCTGACGATAAGTGAACGCCGCGCGCGGCGAAGTCCGTGGCGAGCGCCCGCAAGGCCGCGACACCAATGTCGAAGTCGCCTCCCTTGATGAGATCGGTTCCCCTCCTATAGCGGCTGAGATCGTTTTCAGTAAGCAACGGTCGTGTCCAAGAGAACGCTGGATCTCCAGTCGTGTGCCAGTCGTCGAAGGGGATGCGGAGGACGATCGCATCGGCTCCTCTATTCAACTGGACGAGGAGCGGCCCGCGTGGTGCCTGTTCGACAATGACGGCGCCCAGATCAAACGGAGTGCGATGAACCGTAGAGACTTCCGGCTGGCAAGCATCTTGGGGCTCGGAATGCTCGTTGTCGGAACAGGTTGGGCCGGCGGGCAGACGTTCACCGAGTACGACGTTCCCACCGCCGATAGTGACCCCCTCAGCATCACGCTCGGACCGGATGGAGCGATGTGGTTCACGGAGGAAGACGGAGGCCAGATCGGGCGGATCGACGCTGGCGGCACGATGTCGCAGTTTCCGGTTGCGATCACGAGGCTCGGGGGAATCACGACGGGTCCTGACGGGAACCTCTGGTTCACGGAACCGGATGCAGACCGCATCGGGAGGATGACCCCGGCGGGAGTCGTGTCGCACTTTCCAAGACCCACGAGCGACGGCACGATGACCGGGTGGATCACGAGCGGCCCGGACGGAAATCTGTGGTACGGCGTGATCAATGGTTTGAATCCGATAGTCGGGCGAACAACGACCGGAGGGGTCATCACCGAGTTTCAGTACTCACATGACGTCGGCTCGGCATTCGGGATTGCGGCCGGCTCGGACGGGAATCTGTGGTTCGCGGCGCCGCTTGAAGACCACGTTGGGCGTATCACTCCGGCCGGTGTGACAACCAGCTTTCCGATGCCGGTGGCGTCGAGCGGCCCGAGAGGAATCACGTCCGGATCCGACGATAACCTGTGGATTACCGAAGGCACGGGCAACGCGATTGCGCGCATGACGACCTCCGGCGCCATCACGGAGTTTCCCGTTCCGACGCCCGCGAGCTTTCCGTCGGAGATCACTTCGGCGCCGGACGGGACTCTGTGGTTCACCGAGCGAGATGGCAACAAGGTCGCCCGCATAACGACCTCGGGAGACATCACGGAGTATTCCGTGCCGACGCCGGCCAGTGGTGCCCGCGGGATTGCGGCGGGGCCGGATGGCTCGATCTGGTTCACGGAAGTCGACGCCAACAAGATCGGGAGGCTCTCGCTCGGTGCCCCCGCCGCCTGTGTGTCGAATGGCTCGACCCTCTGCCTCAACAACCAGCGCTTCCGCGTGACCGCATCGTGGCAGAAGACCGACGGCTCGACGGGAAGCGGAACCGCCATCCCCCTGACCGCCGACGCCGGTTACTTCTGGTTCTTCAACTCCGCCAACATCGAGCTCGTCGTCAAGGCTCTCAACGCCTGCTCGCTCAATCCGCCTCGACTATTGGGTCTTCGGCGCCGGGCTCACGAACGTCGAGGTCACTCTGACGGTGACGGACACGCAGAGGGGCTCGTCGAAGGTCTACACCAATCCGCTCGGGACGGCGTTCGTGCCGATCCAGGACACCTCCGCGTTCGATACATGCCCTTAGAACCCGAACGCGCCCGGCGGCTCCGACAGATGCGGCTTTTTCTTGGTCGCAGGTGTAACGCATGAGCGGGTCGGATGACCTGGATGCAGGTGGCAATCCGAGGCGTCGACGGGGAGGCAAAGGTCCGAGGGGACAACAGGCCAGGCACCCACTCGAAGCTATGCGGGACATTCCGGCTCACCGCGACGGAGGCGTGCATCGAATGTCTCTTCGTCGAGGGCCTCTTGTACGGGGAGATCGGCGACCGCCACGAGATCTCGTACCACACCGTTCACTCGCACATGAAGGCGATTCACCGCAAGGTGGACGTTGCGACGAACCTGCGGCTGCTCGCGCGCTCGAATACCCAAGACTGGGGATGGCAACGGCAGTCCGACGAAGGGTATCGTCGGAACAACACGGTCGCGGCTTTCTGGGGGCTCTTGTCCCGGTTCCCGAAAAGGAGATCCGATGAGGCCATCCCGACGTTTGCTCCCAGCAGTGTTGATGCCGACTCTGATCACTGTCGCCCTGCTGATCGTTTCGCGTTCGGCAGACGCGCAGACCTACGAGGTTGTGCACCGATTCCTCGGCAACCTCGGCCACCCGTACGCGCCTCTTCTCCAAACGCTCGACGGTTCATTTTACGGGACAGAGTTCGACGGCGGCGTCCACGGGATGGGTCGGGTCTTTGCACTCCACCCGGACGGTGCGGGCGGCTACACATCCGAGATCCTGCATGATTTCTCAGGGACGTCTGGCGACGGTGCGAATCCTTACGCCGGCCTGGTCCTGGCGCTGGACGGCAGGCTGTTCGGCACGACCTACTTCGGTGGCGCGAACGGGTACGGCACAGTGTTCGCGGTCGACCCGGCGACGAACGCCTACGCGGTTCTTCACGATTTCAACACTGGCTCGGGCAACGGCGCCAATCCCTATTCTGGACTCCTGCAGGCGACCGATGGAAACCTCTACGGAACGACCGTCAGCGGAGGCGCCAACGGATACGGAACGATCTTCAAGATCGACCCGTCAGGAAGCAGCTTCACGGTGGTCCACGACTTCGACGCGATCTCTGGCGCGAACCCTTACGCCGGTCTGATCCAGGCTGCGGACGGCCAGCTCTACGGCACCACCGAGAGCACCACGGTTGATTCGCAGAACAGGAATGGGTCAGGGACCGTCTACCGCATCGACCCGGCCTCGAGTGCCTTTGCAATCGTCCATGCCTTCGTATCTGAGTCGGGCGAGGGTGTCGGGCCGAACGCCACGCTCGTCGAGGCCTCGGACGGGAAGCTCTACGGCACGACCGAGGGTGGTCCGAGAGACAGCGGCACCGCCTTTCGTGTTGACCCGTCGACGAACGGTTTCCAGGTGCTCCATACCTTCAACTCGGCACGAGCCGCGGCGCGCTCGTTCAGGCGTCAGACGGGAAGCTCTACGGCACGACCTCGAGTGGGGGCTCCCACAGCCGCGGCACGGCGTACCGACTCGACCCTTCGAGCAGCGCTTTCAGCGTAGTTCACAACTTCGACTACGCGGTTGCAGCAGAGGCCGCGTCTCCCCAGGCGGGCCTGGTGGAGGGACTCGACGGGAATCTCTACGGCACCACCTACTACAGCGGGACGAACGCCGTAGGCACGGTGTTCCAGATCGACCCCATCACGGACGCGTTCTCGATCATTCACAGCGGCGGAATGGATGATGGCGCGAGCCCGTACGCGGGCCTCATTCAGGCATCGGACGGGCAGCTCTACGGCACGACGCTCGGCGGGGGATCTGAGAGCATCAACAGCTCGATCGGAAGCGGGACGATCTTCCGGGTGGACCCCGTGACCGGAGCATCGACCATCCTTCACCACTTCAACGTTGCGCCGGACACAGGGGCCAGCCCTCCGGCGTCGCTCGTTCAGGCCTCCGACGGAAAGCTCTATGGCACGACCCTTCACGGCGGGGCGTTCGGCTACGGCACAGCGTTCCGGTACGACCCGGCGACGAACACGCAAGCTGTCATCCACGACTTCAACTTTGGGCCCGGCAATGGCGCCAGCCCGTACTCCTCCCTGATCCAGGCGGCCGACGGCGGACTCTACGGCACGACCTTCACGGGTGGTGCGAGCAATGCCGGCACCATGTTCCGGATCGACCCGGCGTACCGACGCCTTCGCAGTCGTACACAACTTCGCGTTGGGAACCGGCAACGGCGTCAATCCGTATGCAGCCGTCGTCCAGGCTCCCGACGGGAAGCTGTACGGAACGACTCACGACGGCGGCGCCCGGAACTTCGGGACGATCTTCAGGTTCGACCCTGCGACCAGTGCATTCGCGGTCATCCACGACTTCGACAAGGTCGTGGGCGATGGCACGTTCCCCTATGCTGGGCTCGTCCTCGCGTCGAACGGAAGGCTGTACGGAACGAGCGGCCCCACGGTGCACAACTACGGCGTTCTGTACGAGATCGACCCCGCGACCAGTGCTTTCGCGGTAATTCACGAGTTCAGCTCGAGCCCCACCGATGGCGCTGGCCCGCAGGGCGATCTGATTCAGGCGAGCGACGGAATGCTCTATGGGACGACAACGCAGGGAGGAGCCAACACCTGGGGCACCGTCTTCCAGATCGACCCCGTGACCCACGCATATTCCGTCATCCATCATTTCGCTGGCGGCCCTGCCGACGGCGCGTATCCGCAGGCCGCCGCGATGCTTCAGACGTCCGATGGAAGCTTGTACGGGACGACCTATTCCGGCGGAGTCGGCAACGGCGTGGTGTTTCGGATCACCCCGCAGTGTTCGCCCCCGGTTGCCGTCGCCGCAGGGTCTACGACGATCGTTCTTGGTCAGTCGGCTTCGTTGACGGGCTCCGGCGGGGTGGAGTGTGCCTGGTCGCCCTCGACCGGGCTCGATAACCCAAGCTCCTGCACGCCCTCTGCGGGCCCGACGGTGACGACGGTCTACAGTCTCGTGGTCACCGATGCGACCGGCTGCAGCTCGACCAATTCGGCCACGGCGACAGTCACGGTGAACCCCTCCGGGCCGGCCACCCACTTTGACATTTCGGCACCGTCGAACACGACGACGGGCCTGCCATTCACCGCCGTTGTCACGGCCCGGGACGCGTTGAATAACGTCGCGTCCGGCTACGCGGGAACCGTCCATTTCTCGAGCTCGGATGGCGCCGCGGTTCTGGCGTCGGACTATGCGTTTGCTCCGTCGGACGGGGGAGCGCACACCTTCACGTACGCCTTCAGGCTCAACACGGTGGGTGCGCAGACGATTACGGCCACCGACACCACGAATTCGTCGATCAACGGGGCGGCCGCCGTGTCGGTTCGCCAGGCTGTCGTCACGACGTGGACGGGAGCGGTGAGCGACCTCTGGTCCGAAACGGGCAACTGGTCGGCGGGGGTGCCTGGTTCCGGCGACACGTTGGTATTTCCTCCTGGTGCATCTCGGCTATCGAGCACGAATGACCTGGCCGTGGGGACGGTGTTCGGATCTTTGGTGTTCAACGGTGGCGGTTACACGATTGAGGGTAATGGGTTTGGCTTGTCCGGGGGGGTCGGTGGGAACGGTTCGGCCACAGTGAGCACGAGTGTTCAGCTGGCTTCTTCGCAGACATTTCAGGTTTCGGGTCTTACGCTGAACGGGGCTCTCGATCTGCAGAGTTACACGCTGACCGTGAATGGGTCCGGTATCGTCGTCAATGGGGTTGTCAGCGGAAGCGGCGGCATTGCGGGGTCTGGTGGCGTGGAACTCAGCAATCCGGCAAATTCTTTTACCGGCGTGACGACCACCACCGTTCGCTTGAAGGGCGGGAAGGCTGCCGACGTTGCGGGCGGTGCCTTGGTGGGGACGGGTTCGACCGGTGCGGTCACCATGCCCTTCGGTTTCTTCCAGCCCGTCGACCTGACGACGGGAGTTGGCGGTGTTCTGAGCACAGGCAATCTGAGCTTGAGCTCAGGTCAGTTCTTTGTGGTCATCAATGGGCCGGTGGCCGGCGTGGACTATCCCCAGGCCCGGGTGACGGGAACCGTCAGCCTCGGCAACTCCATTCTCTACCTGTACCTTTCCTCGAGCCTGATCCCAAGCGTCGGACAGACGTTCACCTTCATCGACAACGACGGCTCCTGATCCCATCTCCGGCACCTTCAACGGCCTGCCCGAAGGTTCCACCATCACCGTTAACGGAGTGTACGAGTTCCGGCTGAGTTACACCGGTGGCGACGGCAATGACGTCACGCTTGCGAGCACCGTTGTCCCGAAGACGTGGACGGGAGCGGTGAACGACCTCTGGTCGGAGGCGGGCAACTGGATCGGCGGAGCCCCGGGAGCCGGCGATTTGCTGCTGTTTCCGTCGGGTGCATCTCGGCTATCGAGCACGAATGACCTGGCCGTGGGGACGGTGTTCGGATCTTTGGTGTTCAACGGTGGCGGTTACACGATTGAGGGTAATGGGTTTGGCTTGTCCGGGGGGTCGGTGGGAACGGTTCGGCCACAGTGAGCACGAGTGTTCAGCTGGCTTCTTCGCAGACATTTCAGGTTTCGGGTCTTACGCTGAACGGGGCTCTCGATCTGCAGAGTTACACGCTGACCGTGAATGGGTCCGGTATCGTCGTCAATGGGGTTGTCAGCGGAAGCGGCGGCATTGCGGGGTCTGGTGGCGTGGAACTCAGCAATCCGGCAAATTCTTTTACCGGCGTGACGACCACCACCGTTCGCTTGAAGGGCGGGAAGGCTGCCGACGTTGCGGGCGGTGCCTTGGTGGGGACGGGTTCGACCGGTGCGGTCACCATGCCCTTCGGTTTCTTCCAGCCCGTCGACCTGACGACGGGAGTTGGCGGTGTTCTGAGCACAGGCAATCTGAGCTTGAGCTCAGGTCAGTTCTTTGTGGTCATCAATGGGCCGGTGGCCGGGCGTGGACTATCCCCAGGCCCGGGTGACGGGAACCGTCAGCCTCGGCAACTCCATTCTCTACCTGTACCTTTCCTCGAGCCTGATCCCAAGCGTCGGACAGACGTTCACCTTCATCGACAACGCACGGCTCCGATCCCATCTCCGGCACCTTCAACGGCCTGCCCGAAGGTTCCACCATCACCGTTAACGGAGTGTACGAGTTCCGGCTGAGTTACACCGGTGGCGACGGCAATGACGTCACGCTTGCGAGCACCGTTGTCCCGAAGACGTGGACGGGAGCGGCGAGGACGACCTCTGGTCGGAGGCGGGCAACGGATCGGCGGAGCCCCGGGAGCCGGCGATTTGCTGCTGTTTCCGTCGGGTGCATCTCGGCTATCGAGCACGAATGACCTGGCCGTGGGGACGGTGTTCGGATCTTTGGTGTTCAACGGTGGCGGTTACACGATTGAGGGTAATGGGTTTGGCTTGTCCGGGGGGGTCGGTGGGAACGGTTCGGCCACAGTGAGCACGAGTGTTCAGCTGGCTTCTTCGCAGACATTTCAGGTTTCGGGTCTTACGCTGAACGGGGCTCTCGATCTGCAGAGTTACACGCTGTACCGTGAATGGGTCCGGTATCGTCGTCAATGGGGTTGTCAGCGGAAGCGGCGGCATTGCGGGGTCTGGTGGCGTGGAACTCAGCAATCCGGCAAATTCTTTTACCGGCGTGACGACCACCACCGTTCGCTTGAAGGGCGGGAAGGCTGCCGACGTTGCGGGCGGTGCCTTGGTGGGGACGGGTTCGACCGGTGCGGTCACCATGCCCTTCGGTTTCTTCCAGCCCGTCGACCTGACGACGGGAGTTGGCGGTGTTCTGAGCACAGGCAATCTGAGCTTGAGCTCAGGTCAGTTCTTTGTGGTCATCAATGGGCCGGTGGCCGGCGTGGACTATCCCCAGGCCCGGGTGACGGGAACCGTCAGCCTCGGCAACTCCATTCTCTACCTGTACCTTTCCTCGAGCCTGATCCCAAGCGTCGGACAGACGTTCACCTTCATCGACAACGACGGCTCCGATCCCATCTCCGGCACCTTCAACGGCCTGCCCGAAGGTTCCACCATCACCGTTAGCAATGCGTACCCGTTCCGCCTCTCCTACTTCGGCGGGGACGGGAACGACGTCACGCTGACGAGCCTCTCCGGAGCACAGCCTACGACGACGACCCTCGCCTCTTCCCTCAGCCCGTCTTTCCCGGGCCAGCAGATCACCTTCACCGCAACCGTCACCGCTTCCGGAGGCACGCCAACAGGAAACGTGAGCTTCCGCGAGGGAGCGAATGTGCTGGGAACGATCTCGTTGTCAGACGAACCTGTACCTGTCCGTGGATGCGATTCTCTACGCAGCTGACGTTCTGCTCGGTTCGAGGGCGGTGGGCACGCTGCCGGCTGGTTCGACGGACGTGGGCACGGTGACCGTCACAATCCCGGCGGCGACGGCCGGCGGGTCTTACTCGATGATCGCAGCTGCCGACGGACCCGGTCTCGTTGCGGAGTCGAATGAAACGAACAACACGAGGACGAAGGCCATCACGATCGGGCCGGATCTGTCGATGACGGCGCTGGCTGGGCCGGCTACGTCGGGTGCGGGGTTGACGATCACGATCACCGACACGACCAATAACTTGCTGCTGAAGCGACGCACCGCCGTCCACGACGCAGTTCTATCTGTCGGCCGATACGACGCTCGACGCGGGCGACGTCCTGCTCGGGAGTCGGGCGGTTGGGCTACTCGCCGCCGGCGCAACCTCGGCGGGCTCGACGAGCGTGACGATTCCTCCGGGGACAGCGACCGGCGCCTGGAACATCCAGTCCCCGTTGAGCTGGAAGGCGGCCCAGTCCTTCGGCTGCGAGTAGCCGGGTGAGCGGATGAGATCGATCTGCGCGAGGCGCAGGGCCTCGTCCTTGGGTTTTCCGGACTTCAGGTACTGGTAGAACCGCTTCATGAGATCGCCCGTCGAGGCGTCGTCGACCTTCCACAGCGAGGCGAGGACCGAGCGCGCGCCGGCGTACTGAAACGCGCGCGTCAGGCCGATCAGTCCCTCGCCGCCCATCTCCTTGCCGAGGCCGGAGTCGCACGCCGAAAGCGTGACGAGGTCCGCGTCGATGCGGACCTTCTCGAAAATCTCCCACGCCTGGAGGAGGCCGTTGTCCTGGCCCTCCGCGGGATCGTCGGGGATCGTGAAGGCGAGGGCCGAGTCGAGCGGGAAGAGCTCGTTGATGATGGCGTGGCAGGCGTAGTGAATGAGGGGAACGTCCCGGCCGATCGACCTGGCCCTCTCTTCCGTCGCGTCGGCGCCGAGGTACGCGGCGCTTCTCGGCGCGTAGAGGCTCGCGATCTCCTCGACCTCCTTGCGGGAGGCCGGCAGCGGCTGGAAGCGGAACCCGCTTCGCTCGATCGACCGCAGTCGAGGGTCGTCGACGCCGTCGAGCGCGTCGGCTTCGACCTCGGGCTCGACGTCGCCGCGCCGGCCGGTGGACTTGCGATCCGGAGGCGGGTACTTCGGATCGCCGAATGCCGCGATGACGATGGCCGGGTCGCGGGGAGCGTCTGCGCGGGTCTTCTTCAGCTCGGCGTAGACGGTGGCCGAGATGGCCGTGTGGACCGGCTTCCATTCGACGAGGTACTGCGAGCGGCCGCCCGGGAGGCCTCGCACCAGGGCCCCGAACGGGAGGGTGTGCAGGGGGCCGTCCGGCAGGATCAGGACTCTCTCGTAGGAGCCGACCAGCGACTCGGCCGGCTTGACGAGGATGTCGTAGAGGGACCGCGCTCGCTCGTCCAGGCTCTTGCGCGGGTCCGAGCCCGGCGGGGCCCGGAAGCGGAGGAGTCGGCGATACGTGTCGATGCTCGCCCGCAGAGCGGTCCCGTCGGACGCGAGGGTATGGACGGTCAGCCCCGGGCCCGTTGCGTTCGCCGGCTCGACCGCGAAGAGAAAGGCCGCCTCGCGGCCGATCGAGTACGCGAGCACCAGCGTTCCCGGGTCGAGGCTTGCCCGCGTGGCGGCCAGGTCCAGCGGACGGGGGTAGCGCAGCGAGGCGTAGCGCGGGGACGCCTTCGTGATGCCGTCGACGATCTCGCCGCGCCGGGTCCGGATCGCCGCGAGGCGGTCGAGCAACTCCTGCCGCCGCGGGGACGACGCCTCCTTTGCCGGGATCGCGAGCAGCTCGTTCTGCGCCTTGTCGTAGGCGGCATCCGCCTGGCGCCTCTCGATCTCGAGGGCCTTCGGAACGTCCGAGGTCAGCGCCAGGTCGCGCTCGGCGAGCATGGCCAGCAGGAGGCGCGCGTGAGAACGTTCCAGCACGGAGAATGCGTCCCGGTCGTTCTTCAGGGCGACGAGAGTCTCGACGGACTCGCGGTAGTAGTCGGCGTATGCAGCCGCGAAGAGCTCCTGGGCCTCGGTCGGACCTCCGAGCCTTCGCTTCTGCGCCTCCAGCGCATCGATCGAGCGGCGGTAGAGCGCCGCCGCCTGTTCCGTGCGGCCCTCCTTTCTGTCGATCGCACCGAGCCCGTGGAGGGACCGGGCCTCGAGCTCGCTGCCCGGGCTGACGCGGGATGCCACGTCGAGAATCTGCGCGTAGACGTCCCGAGCCTCAGCGAGTCGGCCTCGGGCCCGGAGGACGTCCGCCAGGACCTCCCGGTCCTCGGCGAGGTGAAGCGTGTCGGGCTCGTAGGTCTGGCGGATGGCGAGCGCCTGCCGGATGAGGTTTTCCGCCTCGGCAAGGTCGCCCCGGTCCCGCGCGACCGCCGCCAGGCTGACGAGGGCGTTGGCGATCGCGATGCTCCGGCCACTTCCGGGAGGCCGTCTTTCGTGCATGGCCAGTGCGCGCCGGAGGAATGCGTCGGCGCCGGCGAAGTCGCCCTGGAGACGGGCGTCCTCCCCGAGGTTGTGGAGGATCGCTTCGACGCGGTCCGGGTCGACCTTTTCGCCGATGGCCAGGGCCTGGCGATGGAGGCGTTCCGCGGATTTGAGGTCCTTCCGGGTGCCGGCGACGTTGCCGAGCGAGTTCAAGCTCGTCTCGACGGCCTCGCTGTCGGGAGCGAGGCTCCGTCGGATGGCCAGCGCCCTGCGGTGGAAATCCTCGGCCGAGGCGAGGTGGCCGCGCCGCCAGGCCACGTTGCCGAGCCAGTGGCAGCTCGACGCGAGGTCCAGGCCTCCGGGATCGAGCTTTCGTCGGATCGCGTAGGCCCTTTGGTGAAGCGCTTCGGCGACGAGCAGATCGCCTCGCTGAAACTGGAGCTCTCCCAGGTCGCTCAAGACCCGGGCCGTCCCGAGGCTCTCCGGAGCCGCCCGCTCCCAGATCGCGAGGGATCGCTCATAGAGGTCCTCCGCCGGTTCCGTCTCGGTGGACAGTCGACCCAGGGCGTCGAGGCTCGCGGCGACGGCGACGCTGTCGGGGGCGTTGCGCTGTCTCAATGCCAGGGCGCGGCCTTGGAGGTCTCGGGCCCGAGGCAGGTCGTTTCGATACTCATCGAGCGCTGCGAGGCGTTCGAGGATCCACGCGAGCGACAGGCTCTCGGGCGCGCGTGACTCGACGAGGTTGAGGGCCTTTCGAATTTCCTCCGTCGCGCGGGCAGGCTCGTTCCCGCGCAGGAGCTCCTCGGCGTACGAGAGGTGCAGGCTCGCCCGGAGCCACCAGTCGTCCCCGCTCCCGGCCTCGCGGATCGCGAGGGCGAAGGCCTGCCGGGCCGCCTTTCCCTCGTTCCTGCGCGCCGCGGCTTCGGCCACGCGCGAGTGGAGCCAGGCCGCGTCCGCGTGTCGACCCGCCTTCGAAAGGCGCGCCGCCGCGCCGCGCCAGAGCTCGAGACCCCGGCCCGAGTCGCCGGCCTCGATCCGACGCGATCCCTGGAGATAGGTCGCGAGGACCGGACCGGGCAGCGGCGGGCGAGCCACGATTCCCCAGCCCTGGGGCGGGAGGTCGAAGGTGAGACGCCGATCCTCGCGCAATCCGAGGACCTCGACATTGCCTCGCGGGCTCTGCTCGATCTCGACGTACGGAATCTCGAAAGGCGCGGCGAAGTCTCCCTGCGCCCCCGACGGATTTGCGGGCGGATTGGGGGCGCGGCTCCAGGACAGAAGGACGTCGCCCGGCTGGACGCCGGCCGCCTCGGCGGGCCAGCCGGGCTTGACGCGCTCGACGACGACGCCGGCCGCGGGCGGCGGTTCCAAAGGCCGGGACAGGGCGCCGACTGCCGCCCACAGGCCGCAAAGAGCCACGGTCGCGCGGGTTCGTGTCACTTCCGGTCCCAAGTCATCATAGATCGCGCCGGCGGCAGGTGCCGGGAACCACGCCCCACCGCTCGCGAGTTCCCTGTCTGCGGCGAACGTTGCGTGGCGAGAACGATGCGGCGCGCACGGGGGTCCGCCGCCGGACCGACGAGTCTACGGTCTCGGCAGCGGAACCGGGTCGCTCGTCGCGACGACCTGGCGCATGGGGTCGAGCGCCTCGACCTGCACCAGGAGGGACGCTCCCGCCGGAGAGGCCGGAAGGATGGCGGGGTCGAGCTCGAGCCGCGGCTCGCGCACTTCCGACTTCCATACTTCGGCCGCATCGGAGGAGAGGACGCGAACGACGTAGGTCGCGGCGTCGGGGTGGGGAAGCCAGGCGAAGGAGAGCTTCCCCTGCGTCGTCTCGATCCGGACGTCCAGAGCCGCGGCCGTCCCGCCGCGCAGCACGGACGGCGCGGCCTCGACCGCGCCACGCCGGCCGAACTGCCAGACGCCCACGGCGGCGAAGGCGATCGCGGCCGCGGCGGCGAGCGGGAGCCAGCCACGCGACGGCCGGCTCGCGGGCGCGGCGGGCGCCACGGCCGGCTTGCCGAACGCGTCCCGGAGCTCGCTCGAAACCCTCACCTCCTGCCAGCAGGCCTCGCACTCGAAGTAGTGCGCCTCGAAAGCCCGCGCGTCCTCTTCGGGAAGCCTTCCCGCGAGGTACCCCAGGGCCTGGTCGCGTCTCCCGTCTCCCGGGCAGTCGATCATCTCGGCCATGTCATTCCTTGAGTTCCCGATCTCCCGGTTTCGTTACGCCCAGGGTTTCCGCCAGGCGGCGGATCGCCCGGTGCCGGCGGACGCGGACCGCGCCCGGGGTCAGCCCGAGCCGGCGGCCGATCTCCTCCGAGTCGAGCTCGTCGCGGAAAGTCAGCTCGAGCAGACGCCGATCGTCCGGTTCGACCCGTTCGAGCGCCTGGAGCACTCTCGAGCGCCGCTCGGCCGAAAGGAGCGCGGACAGCGGGCTCTGGCCGGTGTCGGCCTCGGCGCCGCCGCCGAACCGCTGGAGGGCCCTGCGTTCCCGGCCCGCCGAACGGATGCGGTGCAGGCAGACGTGGAGGGCGGTCTGGAAGAGGAACCCGGGCAGGGCCGCGGGGTCCTCGATCCGGCCCGCGCGCATCGCTTCCAGGCCCCGCGCGAGGGCCTCCTGCGCGACGTCCTCCGCGGCCGCCCAGTCGCGCAGTCGGCGGGCCGCGAAGAGCCGCAGCCGCTCGCGAAAGGCCTCGACCAGGCGGGATTCCGAGTCGAGGGAGCCGGGCGTCTCGAGGGGCTGGTCGGGTGGCGTGTAACGCCCGCTGTCCATCGGGAACCCATCTTAGAGCAGGGCGATTGGCGAGGAGCCGGCCTTGAGGGGGCGCCCCCGGGGGGCGGCCTTTTTGCTAGGATCTGGACAGCTTGGGGTCCGGCCAGGTGGAGCCGAGCGGTCCGAGCTCGATGAGGTGGCGCCATGAAAAAGCTGCCGATCGGTGTTTTGCTTCTCGCCACGACTCTGCTCTGCGCGCCGGTTCCTTCGGCGGCGCAATCCCTCGGCGAGATGTTCCAGGCGGTCAAAGACCAGGTGCGAGGGGGCGAATGGGCCCGGGCCCTCGCCACTCTCGACACCCTCGAGAACGAGGTCGCCAAACCCGGGCACGAAGATGCCCGCGGAAAGCTCGAAGGTCCGATCGCGTTCTATCGCGGCGTGTGTCGGGCGAACGAGGGGCAACAGGACCGGGCAGTCGATGCGTTCGAATCCTTCCTGGTGATTCAGCCGGACGCCATGATCGACCCGGCGCTGTACTCGAAGCCCGCGGTGGAGGCGTTCGAGATCGCGCGCAGGGCGGCCGCCCACCGCACGTTCACTCTCGCGCGGGCCTACGACGAGTTTCGGATGCCGCTCGACGTCGCCGAGCGCGACCCGGTCGACATGCGCTGGGCCGACGGTCCGGTGCGGTGGATCATGACGGCCGAGGAAAAGCAGGAGTGGTCGGGCCTCACGGATCCCAACGCCCGCGCGGTGTTTGCGGAGGCGTTCTGGACGTCGCGCGCGACGCTGCCGGGCGGCGCCGAGGGCCGAACCTTCCGCCAGGAGTTCGAGCGCCGCGTCGCGTTTGCGGACGCGTTTCTGCCTCAGGGCGGCGAGCTTCGCGGCAGCATGACCGACCGCGGCATGGTGTTCGTCCTCCTGGGGCCGCCCCGGTACGCCAGCCGGCGAAAGCTCCGGGCCGGCGACGACCCCAGCGAGCCCGCCGGACAGTCCCGAGTGGGCAGCCAGGACGCAAAGCTCGCGCTCAAGCCCGGCGGTGACCTTCGGAATGTGGCGAAACGGGGCACCGGGGGCGGCAAGGCCGTGCTCTGGAGCTGGTTTCAAGGCGCCGAGCATCGAGCAGCGATCGATGACTCCGACGAGGAGCTCGAGGTGTGGAACTACGACGTCCAGCGGCTGCCCAAGGGAATTCCCTACCAGCAGGTCGACGTGCACTACGTGACCAAGAAGGGCTCCGGGAATCGTTCGATCCAGCGCGACGCGCCGACGACGAACACGCTGGGCGCGGCGGCGCGCCAGGCCCGCCCGGTCGCACGCCCCGCGATGTCGGCGGCGCGGCGCTAGCGGCTCAGTCCCGCTCCCGCAGCCCGCCCCGCTCGACCGCGCCGGCGGCGCCTGCGCCGCCTTCCTCCGTGCCCGCTTTCTCCCACGCCTCGCGTGTCACCAGCTCGATCGGCCCGGCTCCCTTGGCGGCGAGAGCCTTGTTGATCCCCGGCAACTCCTTCGCCGCCCAGGCGTCGAAGTCCCTGACGACGTCGGACAGCTCCCGCTCGAGCGCGTCGGCGCGCTGGACCTGGGTCGCGGAGGGGCGGCCCTCGTAGAAGACGACGTTGCCGTACAGGTCGGTCAGGTGCTCGCGCAGGCGCTCCTCGCCGGTGATCATGCCGCCTTCCTTGGTGGCGACGATCTTCTGGCGGAGGGTGTCGGCCTGGGTGGAAGCGTCGCGCAGGCGGGCGGCGAGGACGTCGCCCGCCGGGAGTTTGCCGGCGCGCTCCGCGAGCGCGGCGCGCAGGGCGTTGATGCGATCGACGGCGAAGGTCATGTCGCCGAGCATCCCGTAGAGCTTCATCGCGAGATCGAACTGCGCCTTGCGGTCCTCGGGCGTGTGCGTCGAGCGGGGATCGGGGACGAGCTCGAGCTTCGTCTCGTAGACGGCCTTGTCCCTGGTCATCCGGACCGTGTACGTCCCCGGGAGGACCCGCGGGCCGTTGCTCGCGCCGAAGGCGAGGGTGGCCGCCGTGGGAACGCGCGGGGGCTTGACCCGCATGGACCAGCCGGAGCGCGAGAGGCCGCGGCGCTTCGAGGTGGGGAGCGTCGTCAGGAGCTTGCCGTCGGGCCCGAGCACTTCGAGCTTCATGTCGCCGAAGATGTGGCGCTTCTTCTGGTAGTAGATGATCCCGGCGTCGGCCGGGGGATTGGGGCCCTCGAACGCCGCGTCGCCGTTGCCCCACCCGCCGAACGCGAGGATGCGCTGGACGACGGGCTGGCCGGGCACGAACGCGGCCTCGCGCGAGAGCATGTCCTCGGTCAGCGAGCGCAGCGGCGTGATGTCGTCGACGATCCAGATGCCGCGGCCGTGCGTGGCGAGGACGAGCGAAGAGTCGCGGGGATGGACGGCGACGTCCCGCACGGCGACGTTGGGAAGGTCCCCGCCCTTGTACTGCGCCCAGCGCTTGCCGCCGTCGAGCGAGATCCAGAGGCCGAGCTCGGTGCCCACGAAGAGGAGGTCCGCGTCGGCGACGTCTTCCTTGACGACGTGCGCGTAGCCCTTCATCGAGCCGTCGAGCGGCGCGAGGGCCGTCCACGTCTTCCCGAAGTCCGCCGTCTTGAAGACGTAGGGCCTCATGTCGCCGAACGTATGGAGGTCGAAGGTCGCGTACGCCGTTCCCGCCGCGAAGTGGCCGGCCTCGATGGAGGAGACCCAGGCGTTCTTCGGGAGCCCGGCGATGCCGGGGGCGACGTTCGTCCAGGTCTTGCCGCCGTCCCGCGTCAACTGGACGTTGCCGTCGTCGGTGCCGACCCAGATCAGGTTCGGGTCCTTCGGCGACTCGGCGATCGCATAGATCGTCGTGTGCATCTCGGCGGCCGAGTTGTCGACGGTGACGCCGCCCGACTGCTCCTGCTTCTGCTTGGCGGGGTCGTTGGTGGTCAGGTCCGGCGAGATGCGGTCCCACGTCTGGCCGTGGTCGCGCGAGCGGAAGAGGTACTGCGCGCCGATGTACACGACGCCCTTCTGCGTCGGGCTCAGGTGGATCGGCGTGTTCCAGTTGTAGCGGAGCTTCGGCTCCTTGTAGCCGGGCAGCGGCTTGATGGCCCGCGTCTCGTGCGTCTTGCGGTTGACGCGGCCGATCTCGCCGCCCTGCGACTCGGCGTAGATGAACGTCGAGTCGGCGGTGTCGGCGAACATCCAGAAGCCGTCGCCGCCGTACATGTTCTCCCACTGGGCGTTCGCGATGCCGCCGGGGAACGCGGATGCGCCGACCCACGAGCTGTTGTCCTGGAGGCCGCCGTAGACGTTGTACGGCCGCTCCATGTCGACGCTGACGTGGTAGAACTGCGAGATCGGCAGGTTGTCCGCCTTCCACCACCGGTTCCCGCCGTCGTAGGAGTACCAGACGCCGCCGTCGTCGCCGGCGATGAGGCGGTCGGTGTTCGCGGGATCGATCCAGACGTCGTGGAAGTCGCCGTGGCATCCGTCGCCGATGTCCGAGAAGCTCCGGCCGCCGTCGTTCGAGGCGATGAGCGAGAGGTCGGGCTTGTAGATCTTGTTCTCGTCCTTCGGATCGACGATGAGGTTGGCGAAGTAGAAGGGCCGCCAGACCATCATCTGGCTGCGGTCCATCGCCTGCCACGTCGCGCCGCGAGTCGTCGGAGCGGTAGAGGCCGTTCTTCGGCACGGCCGCCTCGATGAAGGCGTAGACGACGCTGGGCTTCGAGGGCGCGGCCGTCACCGCGACCCGTCCCCAGGGCTTCGGCGGGAGGCCCTTCGCCGACGTCGCGTCGAGCGCCGTCCAGGTGGCGCCGCCGTCGACGGACTTGAAGAGACCGCTGCCGCTTGGGGCGTTCTCGCCGTCGCCGCCCGAGCGGAACGTCCAGCCCTTGCGCCGGAAGTCCCACATGCCGGCGTAGAGCGTCTTCGGGTTCTGCCGGTCCATCGAGATCATCGAGCAGCCGGTGGAGAGGTTGGCGCCCTTGAGGACCTTCGTCCACGTCTTGCCGCCATCGGTCGTCTTGTAGACGCCGCGCTCGTCGCCATCGGACCAGAGCTTGCCGGGCGCGCAAGCGTACACGGTGTCGCTCGCCGTCGGGTCGACCAGGATCTTGACGATCCGCTCGGTGCCGCCGAGGCCGACGTTCGCCCAGTTCTCGCCGCCGTCGACGGACTTGTAGATGCCGTCGCCGATCGAGACGCTGTTGCGCGTCCACGACTCGCCCGTGCCGACCCACACGGTCTTCGGGTTCTTCGGGTCGATCGCGACGGCGCCGATCGACTGGACCGGCTGCTTGTCGAAGACGGGCTTGTAGGTCGTGCCGCCGTTGACGGATTTCCAGACGCCGCCGGAGGCGGCGCCGACGTAGACGGTGAGCCGGTCGCCTTCGCGGACGGCGTCGATCGCCGCGACGCGGCCGCTCATCGCGGCCGAGCCGATGTTGCGGGCGCCGAGGCCGGAGATGGTCTCGGAGTCGACGCGGACGGGGGAGGCCGGCGCGGGAGCCTGGCCCGCCGCCGAGAGCGAGGCGCCGATCAGGATCGAGGCGGCGATAGTCGACTTCATCGTCATGGCGCGCCTCACTTCGCCGTCCCGGCCGATGCCGCGGGCGGGCGGAACAGACTGTCGTCGAGAGGCACGTTGGCCTCGATGCGGTCGAAGACGATCTTCGACCGGTTCGGGCTGCCCTTGCGGCCCACCTCGAAGGAGTGCGGCATGTAGACCCCGGCGACCTCCTTGTAGTCGCCGAGCGAGGTCTCGGACTCCCGCTCCGCGCCGCGGATCATGCGCTTGATCTCGATCTTGATCGGAACGAAAGAGTCCGCGTCCATGAAGTAGAAGCGGACGTCCCCGTTCTTGAGCGTGACCTTGAGCTTCCAGGCGTCGGTGCCCTCGACCGGCTCGCTTCCGACGAGCTCGAGCGTGATGCCCTTCGCCCGGGCGTTGACGAGGGGCCCGTCGAAGTCCGAGTCCTCGACGATCTGCTTCAGCTCCAGCTCGCTCAACGGCTCGACGTCCTTCTTGCCGTCCCAGGGCTCGATCTTCCAGCCCGTCTTGCCGTCCCACGCCGTGATCGCGGTCATCCCCTGGCGGACCAACTCCTGGCGCACCATGTCCGGCCTCTTGTTCTCCTCGACGAGCCTCATTTCGGAGCCCCCGCCGCTGGTGTACTTGCCGCTCTTCTTCAAGGTCTGGATCGCCGCGATCTTCTCCATGCCGCCGATCGTCTTGACGTACTTCGCGACGATCTCGTCGGCGGTCTGGGCGGAGGGCGGCCGTGCAGGCGTGGCGAACGCCAGGCCGGCCAGATCCCAGTGAGCTTTCCGCATCTGTTCCTCCGTGCGACGACATCGAGGGGCCGGGTGGCCCGCGGAGGCTACTACGCAGAAGCGGGTTGCGGGGTTGTCGCGGGTCAGCGGGCCGAAGCACCGGGGCCGCGAAACTCGAGGCCAGGGAGGACCACGGAACGAACGGCCTGCGCCTCGGAGTACAGGCCCTCGCGCCGGAACCCGTCCTCGCCGTTGACCAGGACCTCGATCGTCCTGGCGCCCGGGTCCACGAGCCACATTTCCCTGACTCCGAAGGTCGCGTATCGCTTGGCCTTGGCCACGCGGTCGCGGGCTTCGGTCGAGGGCGACAGGACCTCGACGACCAGGTCGGGGGCCCCGTCGGCATACGTCTCGCCCAGCAGTCCACGTCTCTCTCCCGAGACAAACAGGATGTCCGGCTGGAAGACGTCGTGCCGCGAGAGTCGGACGTCGTAAGGCGCGTCGACGACGGCGCCGGAGCCTGCGGCCTGAACGAAGTCCTCGAGGATCCGGACAAGACGCATCTTCGACGAGCTGATGCATGAGCGTCGGCGACGGCGTCACGAACACCTCTCCATCGATGACCTCGTATCGGCGGTCCTCGGGGAGGAGGGCGTAATCCTCGTAGGTGAACTTCAGCGCGGCCGGCACGCTCATGTCACGATTCTAAGCCTCCCCGTCGGGCCTCTATGTACCTGTTGTCGCGAGGAGGCGGCTACTTCCAGTCTCCGTTCAACTGGAAGGCGGCCCAGTCCCTGGGCCGAGAGAAGTCGGGAGAGCGGATCAGCTCGATCTGCGCCAGACGCAGCGCCTCGTCCTTCGCCTTGCCGGCCTTCAGATAGCTGTAGAACCGCTTCATCAGCTCCGTCGACTCGTCCTCGACCTTCCACATCGAGGCGAGGACCGACCGGGCGCCGGCATACTGGAACGCCCGCGTCAACCCGATCAGGCCCTCTCCGCCCATCTCCTTGCCCAGGCCCCGTCTCGCAGGCCGAGAGCGTGACGAGATCCGCGTCGATCCGCATCCCCTCGAAGATCTCCCAGGCCTGCAGCATGCCGTTGTCCTGGCCTTGTTTTGGCTTGTCGGGAATCGTGAAGACGAGGGCGGAGTCGAGCGGAAAGCGGCCGTTGACGTAGGCGTGGCAGGCGTAGTGGATGATGGAGACGTCCTCTCCCGATCGACTTCGCGCGTTCCTCGGTCGCCTGCTCCCCGACGGAGGTTTCGGCCCGGGGTGCGTAGAGCCCGGTGATCGACCTCCACCTCCTGACGCGAGCGGGGGAGGGGCTCGAACCGGTGCCTCCCCGCATGACCGCGTCGAGTTCCGGGTCGCCGTGGCCCTCGTCTTCGACCTCGTCGGTCCCATCCCCCTGGAGGAAGCCGGCCGGGCTGCCGCCGGCGACGGATAGCGTGGATCGCCGAACGCGGCGAGCTGGATGGCGGGGACGGTTCCGCCCTCGCGCCGCGCCCTCTTCAGCTCCGCGTAGACGGTGGCGGAGACGACGGTGGAGATGGGCTTCCACTCGGCCAGATACCCGGACGGCTTCCCGGCCGCTCCCGCGCCAGGGCCGCCCAGGGGAGCGTGTTGAGAGGACCATCCGGCACGATCAGGAGGCGGTCGCTCGGACCGATCAGCGTCTCGGCCGGTTTGAGGAGAAGGTCGTAGAGCGACCGGCTCCGCGCCAGCGAGCTCGCGGGGCACCGTCCCTCGATATGAGCCGGCGAAAGGCATCCACCGACTCTCGAAGGGCCTTCTCGCCGACCGGCAGCGCAAAGACCGAGAGAGGCGGGCCGCGCTTGGCGTCGCTGCAGACGACGAAGAGGAAGCTCTTCGCTTCGCCGACCGAGTAGGACAGCAGGAGCGCTCCCGGATCGAGCGCCGCCCGTGTCCCCGCGAGGTCCAGGGGTTGCGGGTACTTCAGGGCGCCGTACCTCGGCGATGCCTGTTTGGATTTGCGTGGCGATCCGGGCCTGCTTCTGCCTCAACTCCACGAGCCGGGCGAGATCCTCGTCGATCTTCTTCCGGTCGCCGGCGGGGTTGAGCTGTCGATTCGCGCCCTGGATGCGTTCGTACTCCACGTTCGTCGCGCGGCGCTCACGCTCGAGGTCGCCCACGATCTCGTCCGGCGCGGCCAGATCGCGCTGGGCGAGCGTGCGCAGGAAAGCGCCGGCCCGAAAACGTTCGAGGACGATGATAGGCATCCTGCTCCCGGTGGAGCTCCATCAGGAGCTCGAGGTAATCCTTGTAGTAGTCGGCGACCCGGCTCACGAAGATCGACAGGGATTCCTCGAGCCGCCGAGCTTGTCCTGCTGGGCCTCGAGATCCTCGATGGCGCGTCGCAACTCCACCTCGGCCTCGGCGAGTCGGCCGGTCGTCCAGAGAAGCAGCCCGAGGTTGTGGCTCGATTGCGCCGTCTCCGTGCTCCCCGGGCCGTACTCCCGCCGGAGAGCGAGCGCGCGTCGCAGGCAGACTTCGGCCTCGCGCTCCTGGCCGCGCTCGCGGAGAACGCGACCCAGGTCGTTCAGGGTCATGCTCGCGGCGATGCTGCCGGGTAGCGACTTCTCGAAGTCGGCGAGGGCCTGCCGGAGGAGCTTCTCGGCGCCGGCGAGGTCCGCTCGCTGGTATGCGATGTTGGCGCGCATGATCGCCAGCATCGGCGCGTGAATGGCATCGTCGGGTGAGGCTGCGTTCAGGATCTCCTCCGACCGGCGGAGGTGCGATTCCGCCCTCTCGAGGTTCCGGCGTTCGATCTCGGTGACGCCCAGCTCGAAGGCGTTGAATCCGGCGGCGACTCCTTCCGGCGCGATCTGGTCGCAGAGCTCGCGTTCCTGAACGAAGAGCTGCACAGAGCGGTCGTAATCGCCGTACAGCCGCGCGACGACACCCATGTTGTGGAGCGCCTGCCTGACCCCGTCGCGAGCGCCGGGTCCGAGCGTGCGGTAGAGCTCGAGTGCGCGTCGGCAGGAATCGTCGGCCGCGGCGAGCTCCCCGCGGTTCATGTGATGCCAGCAGAGGTTGATGTGGTTCGATGCGACGGTTCGGCTGGTGGGGTCCAGCCCCTGGTTGATCGAGAGCGCGCGCAGCGTGAGGTCGACCGCGGCGCGCGAATCGCCATGGAGGTTGGCGAAGTTGGCGAGGTTGATGAGGCTGTTCGCCTCGTTTCGGCTCCCGGGAGCGAGCCTCTGGCGGATCGCCAGGGCCCTCCGGTTGATCGGCTCGTATTCGGGATTCTCATCCGACGTGACGGACGCCAGCTCGTGAAGTCCATAGCTGACGGCGAGGCTGTCCGGAGCCATGCGTTCGCGGATCGACAGGGCCTGTCGGGCGGCGCTCTGCCCTTCCGTGTGGCGGGTGGTTGCGCGCAGCACCTCGACCTTGTAGCCCCAGAGCTGCGCCTCGATCTCGGGCCGACCGATCGATCGAGCCTCGACCAGGGCCTGGTCGAGTGAGAAGAGCGCCGCGTCAGGCTGCCCGGCCTCCGATTGCTTCATGCCCGCGCGCATCCAGAGCCACGCGGCGTCGACGTGCTGGTTCGCGGCCGCCAGGTCGCCGGCGAGGGCCCGCCGAGGCCCGACCCTTTTTCGAGGTCGCCCTTGTCGATCAGGTTCCGGCCCTCTTCGTAGCTCGCCAGCCATTTCGCGGAGAACGTGGGCCGGGTTTCGAGCCGCCAGGGATACTGGGAGATCGGAGTCGAGATCTTCTTGCCCCCGCGCAGCAGGTCGAGTGTCACCGTCTTCGCCCGCGGGGCCTGGTCGACGTACACCTCCTGGAGGTCGAAGGGCGAGCGCAACGGGCCGCTGGCGGGAGTCGGGTTTGCCGGCGGGTTCGCCGGGCGACTCCAGGAGGTCAGCAGGTCGCCGGCCTGGATGCCGGCCTTCGCGGCCTCGAAGCCCGGGACGGCCTTCTCGACGACGATGCCGGTTGGTGCCGGTGCCGGCTTCGCGGCGGCGCCGACTGCGGCCATGGCGACGGCCAGGCACAGGCCGGCGAGTCGTCCCCGGCTCATTTCGGTGCGGGAGAGGGGCCGGATCGCTCGTCGCGAGGACCTGTCCCATGGCGTCGAGGGCCCGCACCTCGACCTCGAGAGGCCGGCCGGGTGCCGGCGCGGGCAAAACGCCGGAGCCGACATGCAGCCGTGGCCCGTCGGCGTTCGCGCCCCAGACCCGGACGCCGTCGGCGCCGAAGATCTGGACCTCGTAGCTCGCGGCATTCGGATGGGGACGCCAGGTCATGTCGATGCTTCCGTCGAGTCCGCGATCGATCTTGAGCGCGAGCACGCGGGCGTTTTCGCTCCGCAGGACCGGCTGGCCGGGCTCGACGGCCGTCCGCCGCGCCGCCTGCCAGACGCCGACCGCGGCGAAGGCAACGGCTGCCGCGGCAACCAGCGGGAGCCAGGACCGCCGGGCCGGAGCCGGGCGCGCGGAAGCGGCGACCCCCGGCCTCCCGTAGTGCTCCCGCATCGCCGCCCCCGCGCGGACGTCTTCGCGGCACTTCGGGCAGCCGAGGTAGTGGGCCTCGAAGGCCTGCGCCTCGTCCTCCGCGAGCCGGCCGGCCAGGTAGAGGGGGGCCAGGTCCCGCTGGCCCGCTTCGGTACCCGGACATGCGATTAGTTTCTTCATGTCATTCCTCTAGTGCCCGATCCGGGCCGCGCGTGATGCCCAGCACTCGCGCCAGGCGCCGGATCACCCGATGCCGCCGGGCGCGCACCGCGTCGGAGCGGATCCCCAGCTCCCGTCCGATCGCCTCGGAGTCGAGCTCGTCGCGATAGGTCATCTGGAGCAGCTGACGCTCCTCCGGCTCGAGCGTCTCGACCGCCTGGCGCAGCTGCACGGCGCGCTCTTCCGAGAGAAGCGTGCCGAGCACGTCTTCCGCCGAATGCCCCGGCTGGAACCGCGCGAGCGCCCGCCTCTCGCGGTCGGCGGACCGGAAGCGGCGGAAGCAGAGGTGAAGGGCGGTCTGGAAGAGGTAGCCGGGAAGGGCGTCGGGATTCTCGAGGCGGCCGGCGCGCAGCGCCTCCAGCCCGCTTGTGAGCGCTTCCTGAGCAACGTCCTCCGCCGCCGCCCAGTCGCGCAGCCGCCGCGCCGCGAAGATCTTCAACGGCTCGCGAAGCTCTTCGAGCCTGCCGGCGGCGACGTCGGCAGGCTCGGAAATACTCGCGTCACGCGAGTCGTGCATTGGGCACGAATCCTACAGCAACGGGCGGCTCTGTTCAGAACGAGGCAGGCGCCCGGCGGCCAAAGGGAGGCCCAATGATTCGGAAAGCACTTCGCCACATCGCGGTCATCGGCATTCTGTTGGCGGCACCGGGGATTCTGAGCGCGGCGCGAACACCTGGACGGGCGGCCGCCCGATCGGGGCGCCGGGCGTCCCCGCGATCGTCGCGGCGCATCCCGGCAGCCCCGACGTCGTGTACGCGGCCTTCGGCCCCGTGCTTCATCGCAGCGTCGACGGCGGCCGCAACTGGAGCCGTCTGCGATCGTTCGCCTACGAGGTCCGGGCGGTCCTGGTGCACCCGGCGTCGCCCTCGACGATCTACGTCGGAGCCGACGAAGGGGTCTTCAAGAGCACGGACGCCGGCGCCACCTGGTCCGATTCGCTAGGCACGGGCATGTACGTCGCGTCCCTCGCGGGCAGCCCGACCGATCCGTCCACCGTCTTCGCCGGCGCGTGGAACCGGATCCACAAGACGACGGACGCCGGCGCCACCTGGGCTTCCGTCGAGTACTCGGGCGTGATCGCCAGCCTCGTGATCGATCCGCGCAAGCCGACGGTCGCGTTTGCTGCCGCGGAGGGCTACGACTACTGGGGCCTCACCCCCGGCTCGCTGGGCAAGTCCACGGACGGCGGAACGAACTGGCAGCCGACGGGCCCGGAAGCCCGCGATGGTATCCGCGCCGTCGCCGTCGATGCCGCCACGAGCTCGACCCTCTACGTCGCGACCGGCCTCTACAGGTGGCCCTGGTGGCCCGAAGATCCCATCATCCCTTCGGACGTCCTGCGCTCGGAGGACAGCGGGGTCTCGTGGGTGTCGGCCCGCTCGGGCCTGCCCGGCGTCGGGGTTCTCAGCCTCGTGGTCGATCCGCGGGTTTCGGGAACGCTTTACGCCGGGACGGACACGGGCGTCTACCGGACTCGCGACGGCGGCCGGAGCTGGAATGCGTTGGGCCAGCGGCTGGCCCGGGTGCCGGTGACGTCGCTGACGATCGACGACGCGGGGCGACGCCTGTACGCGGGAACGGATGCCGGAGCGTTCGAGCTGGAGATCGCGCGCGGCCCGATGGACGTGGCCGCCGGCGCGGACGGCGCGAGCCGCGTCCTCGTGTGGGACGCCGATCGACTCGCGGTCGCCACGGTCGACGCGTCGGGGCACTGGACGAGCGCTGCGCCGGGGGATGCCTCCGCGACCTGGACGGCCGTCGCGATCGCCGCGGGCGAGGGCGAGCGCACGCACGTCCTCTGGCAGAGCGGCGACGGCCGCTCCTCGCTCGAGATCCTCGGGCCCGCCGGCAGACAATCGGCGACCGTTTTCGAAAGGAACTCCGTCTGGATGCCGGCCGATCTGTCGGTGCGGGCCGACGGGCAGACGAGCGTTCTGTGGACGAATGCCTACGGACGGATGTTCGTCGCGAGAGTGAACGCCTCGGGCGTTGCGACGGAAGGGCCCACCTACGGGCCGGCCGGAGGCTGGTCGGCCGTTGCGATCGCCGACGGTCCCGGCGGCGACACGTGGGTGCTCTGGCGCTCGACCGACGGGCGAGCCGCGCTCGCGGTCCACCGCGACGGCACCATGGTGGCCTCGTACACCTACGACGCGTATCTCGACTGGTCCGCTCAGGACGTGGCCATCGGGGCGGACGGCCGCCCGCGGCTCCTGCGGACCAGTCCCGAGGGCCTCGCATCCGTGGCGAGCATCGACGCCGCCGGCCGGCTGGCGTCCAGCGCGCGATACAGCCTGCCGGGCTTCACACCGCGACGCATCGCCGCCGGCGCGGACGGCCGCACGCGCCTCCTCTTCGGCAGCGAGGACGGTCAGGGCGCGCTCCTGCTGCTCAAGCCCGACAACACGCTGAGCGCCCGGCAGGCGTTGCCGCCGACCGAGGGGATTACGGCGCAGCGATGAGCGCCAGGCACAGGTCGCCGACAGGAGGCACGATCATGATTCGTCGAGGTCTGGATGCCCTGCTCACCCTGGCGACGCTCGCTCTCGCGGCACCCGGCCTCGGACAGCCGGTTCTCCTGCCGGTGACCTGGGTGCCGGACGGGAACGAGTCAAACGTTTGGAGACACGCAGAGGGCGTCTCGATGGGCCAGGACGGCCGCTTCATGGTGACCTGGGAGACTCAAGAAGGCTCCTGGGGTCTCTTCGCCCGGCGCTTCGATGCGCGGGCGGCGCAGCTCGGCGGCCTGCTGACCGTGGGCCAGTATCCATCGGGGGGCTCCTCGATCGCGCGGGACGCGTCGGGACGTTCGGTCGTCGTCTGGGCCTTCAACAGCGCGGTCCTGGGTCGCCGCTTTGCCGCCGACGGGACGCCGCTCGGCGACGCCTTCCCGGTCACATGGAACACGCAGGGCGTCTCCGATCCCTCGGTCGCCGCGGACCCCTTCGGCAACTTCGTCGTCGCCTGGATCGCGGGTGGCCTCAACGTGCTGGCTCGCCGCTTCGACAGCGCGGCAGCGCCGCTCGGCGACGAGTTTCTCGCGAACGAGTGGACGCCGGCCGGCTATCGGTTCAGCAGCGGGGTTGCCATGTCGCCTGGAGGCTTCGTCGTGACCTGGGTAGGACAGGGGGCCTCGGGGACGGGCATCTTCGGGCGGCTGTTCGACTCGAATGGAATCCCGGTGACCCTCGATCTCACGGTCGACGCCGCGTCCACCCCGTACGGGCAGACGGCGGACGTGGCGATGGACGTCGCGGGCAACTTCGTCGTCGTCTGGCCCGGCGGCCCGAACGCGGACGCCGTGGTGGGCCGCCGCTACTCGAGCTCCGGCATTCCCGGGGGCGGCGCCTTCCCGATCGGCGCGCCCGCGGGCGGCTCGTACCATCCGCGGGTCGCGTCGGACTCGGCCGGCAATTTCCTGGTCGCGTGGAGCGGCGGGGCCGGCGACGCCGTGGGCCGCTTCTTCGACGTCTCCGGCCTTCCCGCCGGAGCGGAGTTTCAGGTCTCCGACCCCGCGGGATTGAACTCCCTGATCGGATCGTTCGACCCGCACCCGGCGCTCGCGGACAACGGCTCGTTCGTCGTCGCCTGGACGAGCATCTTCGACTCCGGCTACTACGAGGAGGTCTACTACCACGAGGTCATGGCTCGGAAGAGCGGCGTGCACGCGGCGCCCAGGATCGAGTTGGACCCCGGCGCCGGCGCGGCCCCGGGAGTCGCCGGCAACGGGGTCTTCGAGCCCGGCGAGACGCTGATGGTGCGCACGGCCTGGGTCAACGACACCAACGCGGACGTCGCCCTGGCCGGCGCTGCGACTCTCCTGACGGGGCCCGCGGGCGCGAGCTACACGATCAACGATGCCGTCGCATCCTACGGAACGATCGCGGCCGGCCAGAGCGCATCGTGCACGAACGGGGGCGACTGCTACTCCGTCACCGTGTCCGCTCCGGCGCTGAGGCCGGTCCAGCACTGGGACGTCCGGCTGCAGGAGAGCCTGGGAGGCGTGCCCAAGACCTGGACGCTGCACATTGGCAAGAGCTTCGCCGACGTGCCGACGGGCAACCCCTTCTACCCGTCCATCGAGACGCTCTTCCACGCCGGCGTCACGGAGGGGTGCGGGGGGGCCGGCTATTGTCCGCTCGATCCCCGTGACGCGGGCCCAGATGGCCGTCTTCCTGCTGAAGATGAAGTTCGGCGCCGCCCACGTCCCGCCTCCCTGCGCCGGCGGCGTCTTTGCCGGACGTCCCCTGCGCGGGCTCGCCCTTCGATCCCTGGATCTCGGAGCTCGCCGCGCTCGGCATCACGTCGGGCTGCGGTGGCAACCTCTACTGTCCCGGCGACACCGTGACGCGGCAGCAGATGGCCGTCTTCCTGCTCAAGACGCTCCAGGGCTCGGCCTACGTTCCGCCCGCCTGTGCCCAGCAGTTCGAGGACGTGCCCTGCCCGGCCAGTTCGCCGACTGGATCGGCGACCTCGCCGGGCGCGGCATCACGGGCGGCTGCTCCGTGTCGCCCGCGCTCTATTGCCCGTCCGGTACCGTCAACCGCGGCCAGATGGCCGCCTTCCTGACCCGGACCTTCGGGCTCGTGCTCTACGGAGGCTGACGTGGAGTGCGCATGGGCAATACTGACGCAACGTGAACGCTGCGGGACGGCGTCCTGCGCATATGTGACGTCGTGGAAGTCGCCAATCGACACACTCCCGACGGTGGAGTCTCCCGCCTTGCCGCGGCTAGCGTCTGCCGGCGCGGATGGCCGCACCCGGCTCCTCTTCGGCAACGAGGACGGCCAGGGGGAGATCCTGCTGCTTAACCCCGACAACTCGCTGAGCGCCGAGCATGCCCTCCACCCGCTGACGAGCAACGTCGTGACGACGACGGACAAGATGGATGCCGCAACGAACGGAGCGTCAGGGGCGAAGGCTCGGACTCAACCGAGCGAGAAGGAAGGCAGGAGAGACAGATGAAGAAGATTCCCGGAGCGGGCGCGCTGGCTCTCGCATCGCTCGCGCTCGCCGCTCTCGCGTCGCCCGCGCTCGGCCAGATCCCGGTCATGCTGCCCGAGTTTCAGGTCAACACTTCGCCCGGCGCCAGTTCCTGCGACGGTATCGCGGCGGGAAGAGACGGGCGGTTCGTCGTGACCTGGACCGAGGGCGACTCGAACCTCGACATCCTCGGCCGGAGCTTCGACGCGCAGGGCACGCCGCTCGAAGATCCGTTTCCAGTCAACGCGATCACCACCGGCAACCAGGGCTCTTCGTCGGTCGCCCGGGACGCCTCGGGCCGATTGGTCGTGGTTTGGAGCGACGAGAACCGCTCGATTTTCGGTCGCCGCTTCGGCGCCGACGGCACGCCGCTGGGGGACAGCTTCCAGATCAATACGTCGACCGCGTCGTCCCTGAAGCGTCGCGTCCGACCATTCTGGCAATTTCGTCGTCGCATGGAACTCGAACAGCGTCGTCGTCGCCCGACGCTTCGACAGCGACGGCGCAGCACTCGGTGACCCGTTCCCCGTCGGCTCTCAGCCTCAGTGCTGTTTTCAGCCAGGCCTCGCCATGTCCACCGCGGGCTTCGTAGTCGCCTGGACGAATGGTCAATATGGGCTTACAAACTACGCACGCCGGTTCGACGCTGCCGGGAACCCAATAACCGACTCCATCCCGGTCTACGTCCCGTTCGACGGATTCATAGGTACAACGGACGTTGCTATGGGTGAGGACGGAGCCTTCGTTGTCGTGTGGGACGACTGCTCCGGTTACCCGTGCGGGTTTTCACCCCGGGGGCGCCGCTACTTTTCGAACGGAACCCCGCGAGGAGACGATTTCTTGATCCATGGCTTCGGGTGGAACTCGCGGGTCGCGTCCGACGCGGTCAACAACTTTCTGGTCACGTGGTCCGGGGATGGCGTGGAGGCGCGCTCCTACGACATCTTCGGCCAGGCAGTGAGCCCGGCGTTCCAGGTCAACGAAGAAACGGCCGGCGCCGGAGCGCCTCGCCCGTCGCTGACGGATGACGGCTCGTTCGTCGTCGCGTGGACGAGCGCGCTACGGGTCGACGTGAAGGGACGCAAGAGCGCCGTCCGGGCGGCGTCGGCGATCAGTCTGGACTCCGGACAGCGGCGCTCGACCTCACGGCCGAGGCAGCGGTCTCAGGCAACGGCGTCTTCGAGCCCGGGGAGACGGTGGTCCTCGAACACGGCGTGGGTCAACGACTCCGGCGCCGACGTGCTGCCGTCTCCGGCGCGGCCCCGCTGTTCATCGGACCCGCTGGCGCCGACTACACGATCAACGACAACGCCGCCCTTACGGCACGATCCCGGCGGGCCAGAGCTGCGACCTGCATCGACGGCGCGGAATGCTACTCCGTCACCGTGTCGAGCGCCCGCCGTGCGCCCGGTACAGCACTGGGACGCTCTGCTGCAGGAGGCCCTCAGTATCGGAGTGCCCAAGACCTGGAGCTCCACATCGGCGAGAGCTTCCCGGACGTGCCGACCGGCAACCTCTTCTACAACTCCATCGAGACGCTCTTCCACAACGGCGTGACCGGCGGTTGCTTCGGCGGCGGCTACTGCCCGGCGGATCCCGTCACGCGTGCCCAGATGGCCGTCTTCCTGCTGAAGTCGAAGTTCGGCTCCGCGCACATTCCGCCGCCCTGCACCGGCACCGTCTTCGCGGACGTGCCCTGTACGGGCGGAGCGTTCGATCCCTGGATCGAGGAGCTCGCGGGCTCGACATCACCGGCGGCTGCGGCGGGACCTCTACTGCCCCGGCGACAGCGTCACCCGCCAGCAGATGGCCGTGTTTCTGCTGAGGCCTCGCGAGGGCTCGGCCTACGTCCCGCCCGACTGCACGGGGGTCTTCGGCGATGTCCCTTGCACGCCGGGGACCGGGTTCTCCGACTGGATCGAGGATCTCTACGGCCGCGGGCATCACCGGCGGCTGCTCCGCTGCGCCCGCGCTTTACTGCCCGACCGACCCGAACAACCGCGGCCAGATGGCGGCGTTTCTGACCAGGACGTTCGGGCTCGTGCTGTACGGAGGGTGACGGGGAAGGCTCTACCGCGCGTCGAGCGGATTCACGACCTTCAAGAACGGATACTTCCGGAAGTCGCGGTCGTTCGTGTAGAGCGTCGGGACGTCGTGCTGGCGGAGCAGGGCCGCCAGGTGCGCGTCCGGGACGTCGTTGCCCCGCACGGCCAGGTCCTTCGTGATGCCGCGGTAGACGTCCCAGAACCGTTCCTGCTCGGCGAGGACGCGAACGTGCGGGAGAGCGAGGAGCGATTCGACGTTGGCCTCGGCGTCTTCGGGCGAGAGCGGAGTCGCGAAAATCGCGGGATGGGTCGAGAGCCTCATGTACGCGGTGAGGGTCGGCCAGGCGAAGCAGAGAACCTCGGGGCCGGCGGCGCACTCTTCGAGGAACGCGCGGGCCCGCCTGGAGAAGGGGCTCGACGCGTCCGACGCGTACAGCAGGAGGTTGACGTCGACGGCGTAGCTCAAGACTTCGGGGACGGGGACAGCAGTCCGGCGTCGGCGGCAGCGCGCACGGCCTCCTTGTCGCCGAGGTCGACGCGTGCTTTCATCGGCCGGGAGATCCAGCGGAAGGGCGCGGGCTTTCGCTTCGAGCCGCCGTAGCGGGAGATGGCCTCCGCGAGGAGATCCGAGACCGTCCGGCCGAGACTCTTACCCTCGCGCTTCTGGATGCGCTTGAGGTCCTCGAGGACGGGGCCGTCGATGTCGACCGGTCGTGCGAGGCATGATGCAGTGATGCTACGAGATCAAGCATCCGACGTCAACGCGGCGGTCGCTTCTCCAGGCCTTCCGCAAACGCGCGCGCGGAGGCGACGCGACCCGGCACCGCCGTCTTCTCGAACAGGCGGCGGTCGCCGGTCACCAGGACGGCGTCCGGCGCCGCGGCGAGGATCTGCCAGAGATGGCCGTCATGGCCAGCCGGGCGAGCGGCGAGGCGGACCGCATCGAGGACGACTCCCGCGGCGGCGACGTCGGTGAGAATCACGTCGATCTCCTTCTCCGCGAGCCCGTGCCTGCGGCGGATCCGCTGGCGCAGGAGGACCTCACGATACTCGGCGAGGAGCTCGATCGAGAGAAGGAAACGGAAGCGGCCTTCGAGCATCCCGTCGAGGATCCGGGCGGTGGGTGAGCCGGGATCGGCGGTCAGGAGGCCGCTGACGACCACGTTGGTGTCGATGACGGCCGGGCCGGTGCTCACCGGCGCCGGCGGCGTGCCTTCGTCTCTTCGACCGCCAGCCGCAGCGCCGCCACCTCGGGGAGCCCGGAGGCGCGGCGCGCGCGCGCGACGAGGGCCTCGGCTCGAGCCTGCGTCTTGATGCCGTAGGCGTCGAGGCTTTCCTCGACGAGGCTGCGGATCGACTTCCCGCGCCGCGCGGCGGTCTCCTTGAGGGCCCGGTGGCTCTCGTTGGAAAGAGTGATCGTCAACCTCGGCATGACATCCGCACGCTAGCACCAACGCACCAATACATCAAGGCGCCGGACCTCCACCGGCCGTCTGCCGGCGCTACGGCTGGATCGTCAGGTGCGTCCCGCCGAAGACCTCGAGCGCCGTCCCGGTGATCGCGGCGGCGTCGTCGGAGGCGAGGAAGAGCACCGCGCGCGCGACGTCGCGCGGCCAGAGCTTTTCGGCGAGCGGCTCGGTGTGGAGGGCCTCGCCCTCGTCCTTCTTGTTCTCGACAGTCCCGGGGCAGACGGCGTTGACGGCGATGTTGTGCGCGCGAAACTCCCGCGCGAGGCTCTGGGTCAGCCCGATCAGGCCGAACTTGGCGGCGGCCTGGGCGGCGACGTTGGCGTCGCCCCGCATGCCGTGAATCGACGACACGTTGACGATGCGGCCGCGGCGCCGCTCGACCATGCCGGGCAGCACCGCGCGACAGAAGCTCGCGGCGCCCGTCAGGTTGGTGGCGATGACCCTGTCCCAGTCCTCGGGCGCCATCTTGAGGAACGGCCGCCAGATGAAGACGCCGGCGTTGTTGACGAGGACGTCGACGGGGCCGAGCTCCCTCTCGGCGCGCGCGATGCATTCCTCGGCGAAGCCCGCCGCGGTGATGTCGCCGGCGATGGCGAGGCCGCGGCCGCCGGCGGAGACGATTCGGGCCGCGGTCTCCTCGAGGTCGGCGAGCGTGCGCGCGACGAGGGCCACGCGGGCGCCCTCCTCGGCAAAGCGCAGGGCGATGGAGCGGCCGATGCCGCGTCCGGCGCCCGTGACGAGCACGGTGCGATCCTGGAACTTCATTCGCAGCTCACCTTTCCGAGCTCCGCGAAGAGCTCGTCGGAGAAGAGGCCGTCGGCGTCGGGGCCGGTGAAGGTCGGTCCGGTCAGCAGCGCCACCTGACCTTCTTCCGCCGCGGGGCGGTCGATGCGCACGCGCTCGACCTTGAGCGGAAAGAGTCTCTTCGCGGGATCCGAGCCGCAGACGCGGCCGTGGCCCGCGCGCGCCTGGACCGACGCGCTCATGAGGCGGTGGAGGTACAGAAGCGTCGCCGTGCCGCGGCGCACGAGGTTGAACGCGGTGCGGCTGCCGGCGCGCACCGCGACGGACAGCTCGCCGGTCGACGTGGCGCGCACTTCGGCGAACGTGAGAAGCGCGACGCGCGGGAACCCCTCGGGATCGGTCGTCAGGAGCGGCAGCACGAGGCGGCGGCGCCGCCGGAATCCTTCGCCCGCCAGGGCCCGGTGCAGGTCCCGGGGCATCCGCTCGAGATCCGCCACGCCCCAAGTGTAGCGGGGTCGGGCCTATGATCCCGCCATGAAACGGATGCGGCGGGGGAGAGTGGCTTCGATCGCTCTCCCGGTCTGGCTCGCCGCCGCCGCGGCCGCGCTCGCCGGGACGCCGGGGGTCTCCTACGAGAAGGTCGAGACGGCGTCGATGCCCTCGGCCGTCCGCTGCCTCGTCATCCTGCCGCCTTCGTACGGCGCGTCGCCCCTGCGGCGCTATCCGGTCCTCTACTTCCTCCACGACGGCTACGGCGACGGGCGCACGCTCGAGCGGCGGGGCGTCGCGAAGGACGCGCTCGCGCGGATGCGGGACGGGAGACTGCCCGAGTTCCTCATCGTCGCGCCCGACGGCTCCGGCAGCTGGTTTTCCGACTCGCACGACGGCAAGATGCTCTACGAGCGGTTTCTGACCGAGGACCTGCCGCTCTGGGTCGCGTCCCGCTACCGCGTCCTTTCGGCGAAGGAGTCGCGCGGCATCACGGGCATCTCGATGGGCGGCTACGGCGCGATCAAGACGGCGCTCGAGCATCCGGAGCTCTACGGCTCCGTGTCGTCGCTCTCGGGCGCCCTGATCCCGTTCGGCTGGGAGGACCTCAAGCGGTACAACCTCGTGACGCGGTACTCGCTCAAGCGGATCTTCGGCGAGGACGAGAAGGACAATTCCCTGGACGTCAACGACGCCTGGAACGTCCTCTGGGCCCGCTGCTTCACGGTGCCGCCCTTCGAGGTGCACATGCGCGGCGGCTCCGAGGACTTCTACGGCCTCGAGCGCGTCGCGGCGCAGTACTCCATGCTCCTGAACGAGAGGGGCGTTCCCGCCACGGTCGTGATCGAGCCCGGCACGCACGACTGGAACTACTGGGCGCGGGCGATGATCGACATCCTCCAATGGCACGGCCGACGCTTTGAATATGATGCGGAGTGATGCCTGACCTCTCCGGCAACGGCCACCGGCTCGTCCTCTTCGACATCGACGGAACGCTGCTCTCGGCGGGCCGGGTCGCGCGGGACTCGATCCTGACGGCGCTCGGGGCGGCGTACGGCTGGACGCCGGGCGAGGAGCACCAGGACCGGGGCAGGTACGACTTCTCGGGCAAGACCGACCCCCAGATCGTCCGCGAGCTCGTCGCCAACGACGTCGGCCACGAGCGGTTCGAGGCGGGGCTCCCGCGCGCTCTCGAGATGTACCTGGAGGAGCTCTCGCGGGGCCTCGTGCCCGGCGTGGTGACGCCCAAGCCCGGGATCTCCCCGCTGCTCGAGCGGCTCGCCGAAGAACCGTCGGTGACGCTCGCGCTGCTGACCGGAAACCTCGAGCGCGGGGCGCGCCTGAAGCTCGCGCCGCCCGACTACAACCGGTACTTCCCCTTCGGTGCGTTCGGCAGCGACTCCGCCGACCGGTACACGCTGCCGCCGGTCGCCGTGGAGCGGGCGCTCGCGCACACCGGGCGCCGCTACTCCGGCAAGTCGATCGTGATCGTCGGGGACTCGGTCCACGACGTCGCCTGCGGCCGTTCGCTCGGCGTGCGCTCGGTCGCGGTGGCGACCGGGATCACGAGCGTCGAGCGGCTTTCCGCCGAGGACCCGGACGCGCTGCTCCCGGACTTTTCCGACACCCGCCGCGCCCTCGAGGCGATCCTGGGATGAAGCGGCTCCTGGCCGCCGCGCTCGTCTGCGCCGGCTGCGCGGCCAGCGGGCCGCCGCGCGGCTCGACGCCCGTCCCGGGCGGCGGCTCGCGCGCCCCGTACGACAACCCGCCGGTGGCGAAGGACGCGGTCCGGATCACGATCGACATGCGCGCGGCCCGCGAGATCCTGGCGCTTCTTTCGCAGCCCGCGTTCTCGCCGGCCGCCGCCAAGCAGCTCGAATCGGTCCCGGCCGTCGAATGGGCGATCCGCGACTCCAACCGGCCGCCCGAGACCTTCGAGCGCGACCTCGCCGCCGCCTTCGACGAGCAGAGCCGGATCGCCATCTTCGACTTTCGCAGGATCAAGGAGGACAGCTCCCGGTGGCAGGACCTGCTCGGGATGATCTCGGCGCGCGAAACGGAGCTCGCGAGCCTCGCCTCCGATCGGGCGCGGGCGCTCCTGCCCGCCGACCGGGTCGTCTCGCTGGCGCTTCCGTTCTACCTGACCTTCGGGCTGCCGGGCCGGGCGGACCACCTCATGGTGCCCGGCGCCGGCGGGGCCGCCTGGGGCGTGATCGTGGACCTCGCGCGCGCTCTCTCGGACGCCGAGTCGTCGGCGCCGGCGGACCAGATCCATCACCTGTCGCGGCTGATGGCGAGCGAGACGTACCAGCGCGCGTGGGCCGAGTACCGCGCCGGCAGTCCCGCATGGGCCCGCCACGACCCGCGCCTCGGCCAGCTCGAGCCGCTGCTCCAGAGCGTGGCCGAGGCCGGGCCGGTCGCGCTCTACAACGTGGACGAGAACTTCTTCCCGCTCTCCGTGTGGCTCCGGGAGCCGATGAAGTCGTCGATCGACGAGTTGAACCGAGTCGCCGACAAGCTCGTGTCGGCCGAGGGCGATCTCGATGCGCGCATGGCCGTGGCCGCGGAGATCAAGAAGCCCGACTTCGCCTCCCAGGTGGCGGGGCCGGCCGGCGCGTTCCTGGCCGACGGGATCATCCAGGCGTCCGGCCTCGAGGCGTACCGCGCGGCGCTTTCGGGCGGACCGCGCGCGTTCTTCGACGCCTACGACCGGGCGGCGAGCGAGAAGGGGAGCGGCCTCGTTCCCCTGTCCAAGGCGATCCGGGAACGGCTGGCGGCGCCGGCCGCGCCGTAGCGAGGAGGATCGTGTGAGTAGGGTCAGCCCTGCATTCCTGACGTTTGGGGTCAGCCCTGAAATTCTGAAGTTTGCCAGCCGCTGCGCAGCGGAGCCTAACCTCAATGTGCGCAGGGGCTTGAGGCGAAACGTCAGGAATTCAGGGCTGACCCTGGCTCTGGCGCTGGTGCTGGTGGCGGCGGCCGGGGCGGCGCAGCCGATCGCGCTGTCGGTCGACGCGAGCGGTGCGCCGCGGCGGATCTTCCGGGTCCGCGAGTCGATCCCCGTGACGCCGGGGCCGCTGACGCTGGCTTACCCGAAGTGGATTCCGGGAGAGCACGGGGCGGAGGGACCGATCGCGGACCTGACAGGGCTCACCATCACCGCCGCGGGCCGGCCGGCCGCCTGGAAGCGCTCGCCGAAGGAGATGTGGAACTTCGAGATCGTCGTGCCGCCGGGCGCCTCGACGCTCGAGGTCTCCTTCGATTACGTCGGGTCGCTGTCGGCGTACACCTCGTCGACGGCGAGCGTGGCCTACGTCAACTGGTGGTCCGTGCTGCTCTATCCGCGCGGCCCGGGCTCGAACGAGACGATCTTCCGGCCGACGCTGACCCTGCCCGCCGGATGGAAGTTCGGCACGGCGCTTCCCGTCGAGCGCGTCGCCGGCGAGACCGTGACCTTCGCGCCCGCCTCGCTCGTGACGCTCATCGACTCGCCGGTCTTGGCCGGGCGCTTCTTCCGCTCGATCGATCTCTCGCCGGGAGACCGGGTCCCGCACTTCCTCGACATCGCCGGCGACAGCGCCGCGGCGATCGAGATCGGCCCCGAGGACGTCGCGCGCTACCGGCGGCTCGTGGCCGAGGCCCAGGCCCTTTTCGGCACGCGCCACTATCGGAGCTACCACCTGCTGCTCTCGCTTTCCGACCTCCTTCCCTCGACGGGCCTCGAGCACCACGAGTCGAGCGACAACCGCGCCGCCGAGCGCGCGCTGCTCGACGAATCGGCGCGGCGCAACCTCGGAACTCTCCTGTCCCACGAGTACGTGCATTCCTGGAACGGCAAGTACCGTTCGCCCGAGGGCCTCGTGTCGGGCGTCTCGGACGACTACCAGGCGCCGGTCGACAGCGAGCTCCTCTGGGCGTACGAGGGCCTGACGGAGTACTACGGCGAAGTCCTCGGCACGCGCAGCGGCCTGCGCTCGCCGGAGCTCGAGCGGGAGGCCCTCGCGCTCTTCGCTTCGAAGATGGATCGCCAGTCCGGCCGGGCCTGGCGCCCGCTCGCCGACACCGCCGTCGCCGCGCAGCTTCTTTACTACGGGCGGCCCGAGTGGGCGTCGTGGCGGCGCGGCGTCGACTTCTACTCCGAGGGCGCCCTCGTGTGGCTCGACGCCGACGTCCTGATCCGGACGAAGTCCGGCGGAAAGAAGTCGCTCGACGACTTCGTTCGCGCGTTCCACGGCGGCCCGGGCGGCGCGCCGTCGGTCAAGACGTACACGGCCGCCGACGTCTACGCGGGGCTGAACGCGGTCCTGCCCTGGGATTGGGCCGGCTTCTTCCGGGAGCGGGTCTACGAGGTCGCGCCGCGGGCCCCGATCGGCGGCATCGAGAACGCCGGCTGGAAGCTGGCGTCCACGGACGTCCGGCCCGCCCTCGTCGCGGCCGCGCGAGGAGGAGACGGAGACCTACGACTTCTGGGACTCGCTCGGGATCGTCGTGCAGGGCGACGGCTCGGACGGACCGGGGCTCATCACGGACGCGGTGCCGGGCATGCCGGCCGCGCAGGCCGGCGTGGGACCGGGCATGAAGCTCGTCGCCGTCGACGCCCGCCGCTACACGAACGAGCGTCTGCGGGACGCCCTCCGGCTGGCCAAGGGCGGGACCGAGCCGATCGAGCTCCTGCTCGAGAACGCGGAGACCTTCACGACCGCCAGGGTCGAATACCACGGGGGAGAGCGGTACCCGGTCCTCCAGCGGGACCCCTCGAAGCCGGACCTGCTCTCGGCGATCGGAAAGCCGCTGACTCCCGGCGGCGGCAGGCCCTAGACGCCCGGGCCGGGGGGCATATGATTTCGCTCCTCGAAACCTCCCGATGGCCCAAGCCCAGACGATCGCGGCGCCGCTACCCGAGAACGAGCCCGAGCGGCTCGAGGCGCTCGATCGCTACCACGTCCTCGACACGCCCCCCGAGAGCGCCTTCGACGATCTCGCGCTGCTGGCGTCGCACATCTGCGGGACGCCCGTCGCTCTCGTGTCGCTCGTCGACGGCTCCCGCCAGTGGTTCAAGGCGCGCGTGAACTTCCCGAAGGCGCAGACGCCGCGCGAGGTCGCCTTCTGCGCGCATGCGATTCTCGGCGAAGGCCTCTTCGTCGTTCCCGACGCCGCCGCCGACCTTCGCTTCTCCGGCAATCCGCTCGTGACCGACGACGGAATCCGCTTCTACGCGGGCGCGCCGCTGGTGACCTCCGACGGGCACGCCGTCGGGACGCTGTGCGTCATGGACCGCCGGCCACGGACCCTGTCGATCGACCAGGCGAACGCGCTCGAGGCCCTCTCGCGGCAGGTCGTGGCCCAGCTCGAGCTTCGGCGGTCGGCGCAGATGGAGCTGCAGGAGGCCGAGGAGATCATCCACGAGCGGGACGAGACCCTGCGGGTCGTCGCGGCGGAGCTTCCGGTCGTCTTCTGGACGACGGACCCCGAGCTGCGCTTCACCGCGAGCATGGGAGCCGGCCGCGACGCCCTCGGGGTGAAGTCCTCGGAGATCCAGGGGATGAGCCTCTTCGCGTACTTCAAGACGACCGACCCGGAGTTCCTGCCGATCGCTGCGCACCGCCGCGCCCTCGAGGGCGAGTCGGTCACCTACGAGGTCGAGTGGGCGGGCCGGACCTTCCAGTCCCACGTCGAGCCGCAGCACGACGCCGACGGCGCGATCCGGGGCGTCGTGGGCGTCGCGTTCGACGTGACCGAGCGCAAGAAGGCCCAGGCGGAGCTGGAACGGTCGGTGGCGTTGCTGAAGGCGACGGTGGACGCGACGGCCGACGGGATCCTCGTCGTCGACGCCAACGGCAAGATGGTCCACTTCAACCGCCGGTTCGTCGAGATGTGGGGGATTCCCGAGGACGTCGCCGAGAGCCGCGACGAGAACCGGGCCCTCGCCTTCGTCCTCGGCAAGCTCAAGGACCCGGCCGCCTTCGTGAAGAAGGTCATGACCGTCTACGCGCAGCCGGGCGTCTCCAGCCACGACGTCGTCGAGCTCTCCAACGGCCGGCTGATCGAGCGGGACTCGCTGCCGCAGGTCGTCGACGGGCGGACGGTCGGCCGCGTGTGGAGCTTCCGCGACGTCACGGACCGCACGCGCGCCGAGGAGGGCATCGAAGAGACGCTGTCGCTGCTGAAGGCCACCCTCGAGGCCACGGCGGACGGCATCCTCGTCGTGGACCGCGAGGGCCGCATCGTCAGCTTCAACCGGAAGTTCGTGGAGATGTGGCGCATCCCGGACGACGTGATCGACTCGCGCGACGACTCCCGCGCGATCGAGTTCGTGCTCGACCAGCTGCGCGAGCCGGATCGCTTCGTCAAGAAGGTCCGCGAGCTCTACGACGAGCCCGAGGCGAAGAGCTACGACTGGCTGGAGTTCAAGGACGGCCGGATGTTCGAGCGGTATTCCTCGCCGCAGAAGATCGCGGGCAAGACCGTCGGCCGCGTCTGGAGCTTCCACGACGTCACCCGGCTGCGGCTGATGGAAGACACGATCCGGCGCCACGCGCGCGCCTTCGACCACATCTCGGACGCCGTCATCACGATGGACCTCGAGGCGAAGATCGTCGACTGGAATCCGGGCGCCGAGAGGATGTTCGGTTACGCGCAGGACGAGATGCTGTCGAGGACGCCCGACGTGCTCCGGCCCGCCGACGTCACGACGACGGCCCGGGAGCTGCTCGCGACGATGCGGCGCGACGGCCGCTGGAAGGGCGAGATGCGCTTCGTGCGCAAGGACGGCACCGCGGGGGTCGTCGACACGGTCGTCGTGCCGCTCTACGACGACTTCGGCCGCACGCTCGCCGCGCTCGCCGTCTGCCGCGACGTCACGGACCGCAAGAGCCTCGAGGAGTACCGCCGCCGGGAAACCAACCCGTAGCGGGCCTCAGTCGAAGAGCGTCGGGATCGCGTCGGCCTTCGCCCCTTCGATCTCCAGCAGGCGCAGCTTCGTGCTCGTGCCGCCCGGAGCCGAGAATCCTCCCGTCCGGCCGCCGGCCGCCAGCACCCGGTGGCAGGGCACGACGATCGGATGCCGGTTCTGCCCCAGCGCCTGTCCGACGGCGCGCGCCTGCGCCGGGTCCCCCAGCCGCCGTGCGACCTCGCCGTACGTGAGCGTCTCGCCCGGCGGGATCGTGCGGGCGATGTCGTAGACGCGGCGGTGGAAATCCGGGACGCCGTCGAGGTCGAGCGGGATCGCCGAGAGGTCGCGCCGCTCGCCGGCAAGGAGGGCGGCGATGGCCTCGACGGCGCCTTGCACCTCGGCCGGCGGCGTGGACTCGGCCGCTCCGGGGAAGCGCCGGAGCAGGCGGGCGCGCGTCTGACGCTCGGTCGATTCCGGAAGGTAGACCCCGGCGATCCCGCGCTCGCCCCAGGCGATCCCGCAGCGGCCGATCGCCGTCTCGAAGAGGGTGAAGGCGGTGGCGGTCATGGTGACCCCTTCAACGCGCGCGGGCTCGAAAAGGTTGCGTCCTTCGCCTCTCAGTGGGTCCGGGCGTAGGCCTCGATCTTCGCCAGCAGGCCGTCGAGGTCCCCACGCGAATAGGCGCGGCCGTTCGCGACGACCGCGGCAATCTTCCTCGTGTTGGCGATGTCGGCCGTCGGGTCCGCATCGAGCAGGACGAGATCCGCCATCCGGCCCTTCTCGACCGTGCCGAAGTCGTTGGTCCTGTCGAGGAACCGGGCCGGGAGGATCGTCGCCGTCTGGAGCGCTTCCATGGGCGTGAAGCCCGCGTCGACGAAGCGCTGGAGCTCGCGGTGCAGGCTCACCCCGGGCACGACGTCGACGCCCGCCGGGGTATCCGTGCCGGCGAGGAAGGGAACTCCCGCCTTGTGGAGCCGGGCCACGATCTCGAGCTCGTGCCGGACGAACTTCTCGCGGACGGGCAGCGGATCGGTCGCCAGGTCCTTGAGGATCCCGGCGGAGAACTTGGGCCAGCTCTTGTCGCGCCAGGAGGCTGGCGCGAGCTTCGCGTCGGGGTCGCTCTTCACGTCGACGACGTCGACGAGCCACTGTCCCCGCTCCCAGTAGAGCGTGGGGCACTGCCAGGTCCCGTTCATCGCCAGGAGCGTGGTGAGCGAGGCCTCCTTCGCCGGGTCGAAGGCGTCGAGGAACTTCGCCGGCCCCTTCGGGCCCTTCATCAGCTGGTCCTCGATCGGAGTGCTTCCCTCGAACACCCCGATCAGGTGCTCGAAGCTCTTCTGGCCGGCGGTCGAGGCTTCGGAGGCGCGGACGGCGTCGGGCACGTGGCCGGCGAAGACGATGTTCTGCCTGCGGGACTCGTCCGCGATCGCGAACCAGGCGTCGTGCGGGACGTAGGACTGGATCTTGATGAAGTCGACGCCGCGGCCCTTGAGCATCCGGACCGCGTGCCGGCCGTCCTCGGGCGTGACGATGGGCAGGGCCGCCGGGAACTGCGTCTTCGGTCCGTCGAGCATCGGGCCGGAGACGATCATCCGCGGGCCGAGCAGCTTGCCGGCGGCGACGTCGCGGCGGGCCGCGAGGATCGGCTCGAGGTCGCTTCCCATGTCGCGCACGCCCGTCACGCCGTTGGCGACGAAGAGAGGGAGCGTCACCTCCCGTCCCCCGGGCACCCAGTCGCCGAAGAACGTGTGGATGTGCATGTCCCAGAGGCCCGGGATCAGGAACCGGCCCGCGCCGTCGAGCGTGCGCGCGCCTTTCGGGATCGCTGCGGCGGCCGACGGGGCGACCTGCGTGATCCGGTCGCCCTCGACGACCACGGTCATGTCGGGGCGCGCGGGGCCGCCGGTCGTGTCGATGACGGTGACGTGGGTGATGGCGAGCGGCGCCGTCTCCGCCCGCTCAGCGGCGAGGAGGAGCAGGAGAGAGGCCAGAAGCCGAGGGATGAGTTTCATGGGTCATCCGCGCGGACCGGTCGCGCGCCCGACAGGCAAGCCTCGGGGCGCGCCTCCACTTCGCGTCGCATCGCGGCAAGGATATGCCGATGAAGGGCATGGCAGACGGCCGCCTCGATCCGCGTCCACAGCCAGCGCGGACGCCGGGAACCGAGGTAGAGGGTTTCGACCTCGATCCGCGTCGACCCGTCCGGAAGGGCGAGCAGGGTGTAGCTGCCGCCCGTCAGCCGTATCCCGCGGCCGATGGAGAGCTCCTGTTCGACGACGTCGAAACCGTAATGCTGCAGGGCATCGATCCGGGTCACGCGCTTCAGCAGGTGTCCCCGATCGTAGACGCAGCGGGTCACGTCGCCGACGGCCCACCGGGACCCTTCCGCGCGTATCGGCGCCGGCAGCAGCAGGCGCAGGTGGAGCGGCGGTCGGCGCGGGATCTGCTCGTAGAACATCAGTCCGCCCCACACCTGCGCCGGCGGCGCGGAGAGCTTCAACCGCGTCGCGACCGCCGTCAACCCGGGTGATCCGTTCGTTGCTTTCGTCACAGCGCCGCCGCCGGAATCACGTCGACGATTCCCCAGAGCATCGCCCGGTCCTCGGCGGCCTGGTTCGTCGGCAAAGCCGAGCACGGTTCGCCGAAGCTGCGCAGGACGGCGAGAGCCCCCGGCCTCGCGGTGCGCCGGACGGCGGCCGCGAGCCGCTGGCGGTAGGTGTCGCCGGCGCCGTCGAGAATGTTCGAGAGCGTGAATCCGTCGAAGCTCTGCGGCGGCTCCCGCTCCAGGCAGGCCGCCGCGTCCGCGTGCACGAGGCGAATCGCCCGCGCCTCGCCGGGTGCCGGACTGTCCGAGAGCTCCCCGAGGAGCAGAGCGCGCGCGTGGAGGTTGTCGCGGTTCGGATGCCGGCCGAAGCTTCGCTCCATGCGGCCCCGCAGGACCCTGCCGAAACTGGGAGGAAGGGACTGCAGAAAGGGCTTCGCGTAGAACAGGCGCAGGACGGCCGGCGACAGGAGCACGTCCATCGCGGCGCGCAAGCGCGCAGTGTCGAGGTGCCGGCGCCAGTAGGCGACCTGCTCCGCCGGGTCCGCGAGATCGAGAAACGTCTCGACGAGCGCGGACCGCCAGCCCGCCATTGGAGCGAGGCGGCGGCCGAAGGTCATCATCCGCTCGGCGGCTCCCGGCATGCCGGTCTCGCCAGCGAACCGGCGCTTCGCGTAGGCGACCTGGACGGGATTGATGTCGGCCGCGACAACCTCGTGCTGTGGCGACAGCGCCATGGCGGTGCAGCCCGCCGACGCGATGCAGAAGATTCGCCCGCCGGGGGGGAAGGCGCCGAGCTCGATCGAGGCGTCCTCGTGCATGCGGCCGAAGAGGAGCTTGCTCGGGCCGGCCAGTGCGTCGAGGCGGCCTCTCTCCCAGGCGGTTCCGACGAGGCTCGACATCAGCTCCATCCGCGCAGGCCCGCCGCCACCCAGACGAGGAGCAGGAAGGCGAAGTTCTTGACCACCATGCCGGCCGGGTCGTGGATGATTCGCCTCGCGAAGACGAGGCCGCCGGCGTTCAGGGACACGAGCAAGAGCGTCTGGGCCGTCGCGCAGGGGATCGGCGCCACGCCGGAGAGCGCCCAGATCGCCAGTCCGACTTCGACGACTCCCAGAAGCTTCAGGAAGAGCGCGCTCGTCCGCGCGTCGAAGCGAGGCACGGCCCCGACGACCTCGAGCTGATGCGGCTGCCCGCGAAGCAGCTTGCACCAGAGCCCCTCGTAGAGCCACACGGCGGAGACGGCGGCGCGAATCAGCCAGATCGGCGGAAGGAGCTCGATCACGACTTGGACTCCGGTGCCGGCACAACCGTTTTCAAGACCGCCGCCTCAAACCACTCGGCCACTCCTCCACGGGGTCAGTGTAGTACCCGCCGCGTTGTCGCCGTGCTGGCCAGCACTCGGCTCGTGAAGCCGGACGCCCGCGGTTTCCTCGAGCCGGGGGATTTGACAGAATCCTGCACTCGTGGCGCTCGCCGCTGGTACGCGACTCGGTCCATACGAGGTTCTCTCGCCCATCGGTGCCGGCGGGATGGGCGAGGTCTACCGGGCGCGGGACACGCGGCTCGGGCGGGACGTCGCGATCAAGGTCCTCCCCGCGGATCTCGCGGCGAACGAGGAGCGGCTCAAGCGTTTCGAGAAGGAGGCCCGCTCGGCCTCCGCGCTGAGCCACCCGAACATCGTCACGGTGTTCGACATCGGCGCGACGAACGGCGTCTCGTGGATGGCGATGGAGCTCGTCGACGGGGACAATCTGCGCAAGCTCCTGTCGGCCGGGCCGCTGCCTCTGAAGAAGCTCCTGGGAATCGCCGGGCAGATGGCCGACGGGCTCGCCAAAGCGCATGCCACGGGAATCGTGCATCGCGACCTGAAGCCCGAGAACGTGATGGTGACGCGGGAGAACATCGTCAAGATCCTGGACTTCGGCCTCGCCAAACTGACGTCGCCGACGGGCGAGACGGGCGAGCTGACGCAATCTCCGACGGTCTCGGCCGCGACGGAGGCCGGCGTCGTGCTGGGGACGGTCGGCTACATGTCGCCGGAGCAGGCGCTCGGCCAGGTTCTCGATTTCCGGTCGGACCAGTTTTCCTTCGGAGCGCTCCTCTACGAAATGATCGCGGGCCGGCGCGCCTTTGCGCGGCCGAGCGCGCCGGAGACGATGACGGCCATCATCCGCGAGGACCCGGAACCGCTGGCCAAGGCGGCGCCGAATTCTCCCGTGCCGCTGCGCTGGATCGTGGAGCGCTGCCTCGCGAAGGAGCGCGAGGAGCGGTACGGATCGACGAGAGATCTCGCGTACGACCTCGCGCGGCTTCGGGACGGCACCACCGACGGGAGCCTCTCGGGGACTGCCACCGCCCTCCCGCCCGCGAAGCGGTCGCGGCTCGGCCTCGTCCTGGGGATCACCGGCCTTGCCGTCGGGGCGGCGGCCGCCGCGATCGCCCTGCGGAGGACGCACGAGGGTCCGCCGACGTACCGCCCGGTGAGCTTCCATCGCGGCGCGATCGGCAACGCGCGGATCGCCTCGGACGGGAAGACGATCCTTTACTCGGCGGCCTGGGGTGGGAAGCCCGCACAGGTCTATTCGACGCGGGTAGATTCGCCCGAGTCGACGGCCCTTCCGTTGCCGAGCGCCGACCTGCTCTCGATCTCGGCGACCGGCAAGCTCGCAATCCTCGTTCTTCACGGCTCGGACCCCGCCGCGATCTCCGAGGTCTCCCTCGCCGGAGGCGCGCCGCGGGAGCTCGTCGCGGCGGATCCACCCGAGGCGCTCCAGTTCTCCTCGCAGGTCGCGGACTACGCTCCGGGCGAGGATCGCCTGGCCGTCGTGCGCAACGATCAGCTCGAGTTCCCGGTCGGGAAGGTGCTCGTTCCGGCCGCCCCGGACACACACGTCTTCGCCTTGAGGTTTCTGCCGGACGGCAAGCAGATCGCTTACCTCGTCGCAAAGGGACGCGAAGGCCAGGGCCGGGGGGTCGTGCAGGCCGTGGGGATCGTCGACCTCGCCGGGAAGTCGAGGATCCTGACCTCGGACTGGGAGATCATCTCGTCGCTCGCGTGGAATCCGGTAGCGAAGGAAATCTGGTTCTCCGGCCGCAAGTGGACCAACCACATCGGAGTCGTCGAGCTTCACGCGGTCTCCTTGTCCGGCCAGGAGAGGCTCGTCGCGCAGAACCCGCAGCTGATCATCGTCCAGGACGTCGCGCCGGATGGGCGCGTGCTCGCCCGCAGCGACGACTGGCCCGAGACGATGATGTGCCTTTCGCCCGGCGCGCCGCGCGAGGCCGACCTGACCTGGTTCGACTTTTCCGAGAGCGTGGCGCTTTCCGCCGACGGCCGGGATCTGCTCTTCGTCGAAGGCGGGTCGGGCGCCGGCGCGACGGGAGGCACCTATCTCCGGAAGACGGACGGCTCGTCGGCCGCCGTGCGACTCTCCGACGGATGGATCCGGAGACAGGCCCTCTCCCCGGATCGGAAGCTGGTCGCCCAGGTCGTCGACGGCGTGGTCAACCTGGTGCCCGTCGGCGCCGGCGAGTCGAAGACGATCCGTGACAAGGATGTCCAATACATACGGGCCGCGTGGTTCCCCGATGGAAAGAGGCTGCTCCTGGCCGGCGCGAGTCCCGGCCGTGGACGGCGAATGTGGGTGCGGGACCTCGAGTCGGGACCGCCACGCCCGATCACGCCGGAAGGCGTCGCTTCGGGCCAGCTCTCCCCGGATGGGAAGCTCGTCGCGGCGGCCAACATGAAGACGGAGGCGTGGGCTCTCTATCCGCTCGACGGGGGAGGCGATCCCCAGCCCATCTCGGGAACGCGGCCGGGCCAGGACGAGGTGGTCGGCTTCGACGACACCGGAAGGAGTCTCAACATCCGTTCCGGCGATCTCACGATGCGCATCGAGCGTCTCGACATCGCGACCGGAAAGCGCACGCTGGTCCGGGAAGTGACGCCGGCCGATCCCACCGGAGTCGCCCGGATCTCGGCGCTGCAGCTGACTCCGGACGGCAGAGCCTACTGCTACAGCTTCATGCGGTCCCTCTCCCGGCTCTACATGGTGGACGGGCTGCGCTAGGCATCACGATTTCGACCGCGGAGCTTCGCGATGTCGCGCTGCGTCCGGGTCGCGGCGGAGTCGGATCCTACGCCGCTTCCGACTTCGTGCACTCGACGTCGGGCGCGTCCGGCGCTGGGAGGGCCGCTCGCCTACGGGTACGGGTAGCCCCTGGCCAGCGCCTGCACGAGGTCGGCGTCGTGGCCGTAGATGTCGTCGTAGAAGTACACCTCGCCGTTCGGGTAGGCGAGCGCCGTCGCATAGACGATGAAGACCGGCACCGGGCGCTCGAGCTTCACGGTCACGTCGTCCGGTCCCGTCTGCATCGCCTCCCGCACGCGCTCGAGCGTCCAGTCGGGGTTGTCGCGAAGCACCCAGGCGGCGAGCTCGGCCGGCTTCTCGACGCGGATGCAGCCGTGGCTGAAGTCCCTCCGGCTCTTCGCAAACAGCGAGGCCGACGGCGTGCTGTGCAGGTACACGTTGAACTCGTTCGGGAAGATCAGCTTGACGAGCCCCAGGGCGTTGCCCGGGCCGGGCTTCTGCCGCACGGCGAGCCGGCCGGCCTTCAGCTGCGCGAGGACCTCGTCGGAGATCGGGCCGTCGGTGACGACCTTGCCGTCGGGCGTGGTGACCTCGTAGCGCTTGTTGGCGATGTAGTTGCGGTCGCGCGTTATGGCTGGCACGATCTCGCCTCGGAGGATGCTCGGCGGGACGTTCCAGTACGGGCGGAACACGACGTAGGTCATGTCCCGCGAGAAGACCGGCGTCTGCGTCGGCGCCGCCTTGCCGACGACGACGCGCATATCTATGGCGACGTTGTCGGTCTTGTCGATCACGCGCAGCCGGAAGTCGGGGATGTTCACGATGATCGGAGGCGACGAGAACTCCGAAGGCAGCCAGCGCCAGCGCTCGAGCGCGAGCTGCAGCTGCCGGACGCGATCCGCGAGCGGGACGTTGAGCTGCTTGACGGTGTCCGGTCCGAGCCGGCCGTCGTCGTCGAGGCCGTGTCGCAGCTGAAAGCGTTTGACTCCTTCGACCAGCGCGCCGCCGTAGACGTCGGAATTGGCGGCCGGCGCCGCATCGGGCGCGAGGTCGCCCAGGAGGACGAGGCGCCGGCCAAGCGCCGCCGCTTCGGCGTACCTCTCACCTGGTCGGACGGCCTTCGCCGGGACGGGTAGCGCTTCCACGGCAGGGCCCCGCGCCATCTCCGCATAGCGGACCAGCGCCGCCTCGGTCCGTCGATAACCTGGGAACGGAGGCTCGACGCCATCCAGAACCGCAGAGACGTCCGCGGCCGTCATCAGCCGCTCGCGGAGGAAGCGCGGCAGGTCGTACTTCTTCCCCTGGACGCTCAGACCGAAATGGAAGTGCTGCGGGTTGATCCGACCGATGTGCAGATCGGACACCAGACGCATCGCGCAGACCGTGAGCGCGGCGTCAAAGCGCGCGGGATCGGCGTTCGGACCCTTCAAGGCCTGGAGGCGGGCGTCCCAGCGGGACGCGTCGTAGTCTTCGGGCTCGAGTCCCCTCTTCCAGGCGTCCCGGAAGGCCTGGATCAGGGCGAGCGCCGACGCGGAGGGCTGGCCTCCACGGACCCAGGCCGGCGCGTAGCCGGCCGGCGCGTAGAAGCCGTCCACGAGGACCTTGTAGTCGGAAAAATCCGGCCAGCGCAGGTCCGCAAGATGGCCGCTCGCGACGATTTCCCGCAACGCGGCGGCCTGCGCCGGCGCGACGGCCGCGTCCTGAGTCGGCGGTACGAAACTCATGGCGAGGCTGACGGACGCGAGCGCCGATAGCTGCAACAGCCGGAGTCCTCGAGAGGTGGGCAACGAAATGGACTCTATAGCAAGGCTACAGGTCATTGACAGGTTCGAACCCGAAAATCGCCGAGGCCAGACCCGAGCAGACCGGCGGCGCGGTCCCGGCCGGGGCCCGAGCTGCGAAGGCCGCGTTCAGTCGCGTCGTGGGCCTGCCTCCGGTGGCGGTTCGAACCCTGCTGTTCACACTCTGGCTCAGGGGAACTGGCGGACACGTTCGCAGTGGATTCGCACCGCCGGGCAGCCACCCTTTCAGGTGGTCATCTTCGAACAATCACCACAGCCAGCTTACCAACGGATCGCCAAGGAGGCGATTCGGTTGCGGGCCCTCGGCCTTGGCGCCACATTGATCGGCACGCATCTCGGCGTGTCCGACAAGACGGTATCGAAGGCGCTCGCCGGGATCGAGCTTGGCGATCGAGAGTTGACGCCGCCGGCAGCCTCGATATTGTTCGGCCCGCCGACGTTCTTTGGCTGGCGACTTCGGTTTGGGAGCAGATGGCTGCCAGCCCTGCCGGCGCTATACTCTTTGTAATCACGATCGCCGAACGGTTTACGTTTAAATGTCTATAAGTACCGTCCAGCCTCCCTCCTCGACTCCCTCGAATCCGGTAGGGGTGCGCTTCGACAGGTTCGAGCTGGACCAGGGGAACGCAACCTTGCTGCGCGACGGGAAAGCCGTTGCGCTCGCGCCAACGCCCTTTGCCGTGCTGTGCGTGCTTGTGCGGCGGCCGGCATCCCTGCTCACCAAGCAGGCATTACTGGATGAGGTATGGGGCCACCGGTTCGTCAGCAACTCGGTTTTGAAGACCGCCATCAGCGATCTGAGGGCGGCGCTTGGCGACGATGCCCGGCGCCCGCGCTTCATCGAAACCGTGTCGCGACGAGGCTATCGTTTCATTGCCGCCACTACCGCGATGCGGGCCTCATCGCCAGCGGGCACGACCGTTGCGCCAAACCGCTCGTTGCAGGCACCGCCCTTCATCGGCCGCGCGGGAGCGCTGTCGCGGCTTCGCAGCGCCTGGGATACTGCGTGCGGCGGCAGGCGCGCGGTTGTCTGGGTTGCGGGCGAGCCGGGGATCGGCAAAACCACACTGATCGAGCATTTCGTCTCCGGGCTCGGCGAAGTCGCCGGTGCGCGCGGGCAGTGCGTGGAGCACTACGGTATCGGCGAGCCGTATCTTCCTGTCCTCGAAGCCATCGCTGAGCTGTGCCGCAGCGACAGCGCAGTGCCGACCCTGTTGCGCGCCGTGGCTCCGACCTGGCTGCTGCAGCTACCGTGGCTCAGCACCGCCGAAGAGCGCGACGCGCTGCGACGGCAGCTCGCGGGCGTCGGCCCGGAGCGCATGCTGCGCGAGATGGGCGAGCTGCTCGACCGCTACACGGCGAGTCGTCCGTTGCTGCTCATCACGGAGGACTTGCACTGGAGCGATCAGGCGACCGTGCAGCTCATGGACTACATCGCCCGCCGCCGCGGCGGTGCTCGACTGCTGTGGCTCGCCAGCTTCCGCCTTACGGAGATCATCGCCGGGAACCATCCGCTCCGGGCCGTGCGCCACGAGCTTCGCCTTCATGGGCTATCCGAGGAGATCGTGCTCGATGCATTCTCGGAAGGAGAAGTGGCCGCATACCTGGCCGCGCGCATTCCGGCGTTCGCGGCCGAGGAAGCATTCGTACGCGCGCTGCATGGCCGCACCGACGGGCTGCCGCTGTTCGTGGCGGACGTGGTGAGCGATCTCATCGCGCGCGGTGAGCCCGGTATCGAAGGTGAATCGTCCGCCCTGGTGCGCCTGGATTCAATCGCGGTTCCGGAGAGCCTGACCGGCGTCATCGAACATCATATCCAGCAGCTGACGCCCGGGGAACGCGCGCTGCTCGAAGCGGCGAGCTTGTGCGGCGTCGAGTTCCGATCTGGGACCGTTGCGAGGATGCTGGAGCGTGATGTTGCATCGGTGGCCGAATCCTTTGCTGAGCTTACGCGTCAGCACCGATGGCTGATCGAAGTCCCGCTCGCGCCGCGCGCGGGGGTACCCGATGCAGGGTATGGTTTCCGGCACGCGCTGTACCGGGAGGTGCTTGACCGGCGCATCGGCCCACTCGCTCGTGTCGACCTCCATCGCAAAGCCGCGGCTGCGCTGGAGCGCGATCGCGCGGATGGACGCGATGTCAGCGCGGCCGAGCTGGCGTCGCACTTCGATCTCGGCCGCGACCCGATGCCGGCGTTGCGCTACTACGCCGAAGCCGCCGAGTCGGCGCTGATGCATGTGAGACCCTCGCAAACGATGAGCCTCACGGAACGCGCACTTGCGCTGCTTCCGCTAACCCAGGAGAGCGACGCGCGCGCTACTCTGGAGATCATGCTCGCCGCGTTGCAGGGCACGGCAGCTGTCCAAGTGCTCGGCGCGGGCTCGGTCGAGGCGAAGCGCGCCTTTGAGCGCGCCTACTCGTTGCTCGATCGCGTGCCGCAGCATCCATTGCGGAGCTCGTTGCTCCACGGGTACGGTCTCGTGCTTTGTTTCAGGGGAGAACTGGACGAGGCGTACGCGCTCGCCGAGCGCACGGAGGCGTTATCGCTTGCGACCGGAGATCCCACGGTGCTCGCTTGCGCGGGCCTCATCCACGGGCTGGCCCAGCATTTTCGCGGCCGGCCGCGAATCGCGCGCGAATGGCTCGAGAAGGGCGTCGCAGCGCTAGAGGGGCTCGAGCAAACGTCACCTGCGGAGTTCGCCGGCGACCTTGGCGTTCTCCTCCTCAGTTTCCTCGCGATCGAGTTGCTGCACCTCGGATTCGTCGACCAGGGGCGTGCGCGCATGCGCGCGGCGCACGCGCGTGCCGGTGCTATGCGTGCGCCGGGGCCGCAAGCGGCGGTGCTCTGGTTCGACGCCCTTTTCGGGGTGCTGATAGGCGAGCCCGAACGCGTAAGAGATGTGGGCGAACAGCTGCGAGCGCTGGTCGACAAGTACGCGCTGGAGGCCAGGGCGGCGCATCTCTGGTTCCGCGGCTGGGCGGAAGCCCACCTGGGGGACCCGCGCGCCGGCTATCGCCTCGTACTCGAGGGCTGCGAAGAGGCCGTACGGCTTGGCATTCGGGCGTGGGCTAGCGAAACGCATGGCTACGCTGCCGAAGCGCTCGCGCGTGCCGGTGATTGGAGCGCGGCGCGGAAGGAGCTCCAGGAAGGGTGGCAGTGCGCCAATGCGATCGGCGAGCGGCAGTATCTGGTCCCGCTGCTGCTCCTCGATGCCCGGATCTCCGATGCGCTCGACGAGCCGGCCCGGGCGCGCGAATCGACGCTGCAGGCAGTCGCCGAAGCGCGCGCTCAGGAGTCCCTTTGGTTCCAGGTGAGAGCGCTGTCGGCGCTATGCGAGCGCGAGGATAGGACCGCCGAGGATGTGGCCTCGCTCCGTCTCGTAGTGGACCAACTTACCGAAGGTCTCGAGACGGCGCCCGTCGAAAGAGCCCGGGCATTGCTCAAGGAGACTCGGAGTAAGAGCCGTACGTAAGTCCACGTTGGGATTTCTTTGCTCCAGGGGGCTGGGTCGCAACCCACCCGTATTGCGACCAATTGACGACCTTTCGCTGACCATTTGTCCGGTCGGCGGGCGATAACGTTCGCCACATGATGTCTCCGCAAACGATCGGCGTCATCGGCGCCTGAACTATGGGCACTGGCATGAGCCGGGCGCCTGGCGCGGGCACCGGGCCAGGCTCGAGTCCCACCCGCCACCGCACTCTGCTCGCGCTCGTCGCGCGGCTCGATCCATCGCGGGCGAATTGCCGGTGTTGCCGGATGCCGCCGCCCTGACGCACCGAGAGTTCCATGAGCGATCTCACGATTGGCGCGGTCATGGAAGTCCTGGGCGGCGAATACTACGGCGGCATTCTGGAGGGTATCGAGCGCACGGCACGCGAACGTCACACTCGACTCCTGGTGCTCCGCGGGACACCGGCCGACGTTGCCGTCGCGCCTTTCGCTCGCGAGGTCCGCGGGTGGATCGCGGTTCATTCGCCCGTTGGGCTGGCCGACCTCGCCCAACTCGGCCTGCCGCTGGTGACCGTCGCCTACCACGATCCGGAGGTCGGGTGCCCTGCGGTTGTCGCCGACAACCGGCAGGGCACCCGCGAAGCGGTGCGCCACCTGGTTGCTCACGGCCACCGTCGCATCGCCTTCATCGGCTGTCTCGAGCATCCCGGGATCGCGGAACGGCACGAGGGTTATCGCGACGCGCTGACCGAGAGCGGACTGCTTTGGTTGCCCGAACTGGTCATCGGCGTCGATGACAGGCAAATGGCCAGTGGCCGCGCGGGCGCAGGACAGCTCCTGGAAGGCGGCGCCTGGGCGTGCACGGCGGTGGTGGCCGGGACCGACCGGAATGCCGTCGGCGTCATGGAGGTCTTGCGGGCGGCCGGACTCCGCGTTCCGGAGGATGTCGCGGTGGTCGGCTTCGACGATCTGACAGTCGCGGAGCTTGCCGATCCTCCGCTGACCACGCTTCGCACGCGCTTCGACGAGCTCGGCCGGCGGGCCGCGAGTCTCCTCCTCGATGAGATCAGCGGGAGTGCGGTCCCGCGCGCCGCGCATCGCGTGCCGGTCGCGCTGATTCGTCGGCGTTCGTGCGGGTGCGATATGCCCGCCGACCTTGCGCAGCCGCCAGGCGTGGAAGCGCTCGCCGCGTGCGAGAACAGCGCCCTCGCCGCTCACCTCGTGCGCATGGCGCTGTTCCCCGTGCCTTCCGACCCGGCCCAGGTCCCCGGAGAGATCTGGCCAGGCGTCGAGACGCTGATCGGCGGAATCGATGCCGCGCTCGCCGGAGACCCTGAACCGAACCCGGCGGCATTGAGGCAGGCGTGGCAGCAGGCGGTGCGCCATACACACGATCTGGATGTGCTGCGGGCGATGAGCGCGCTCCTGTCTCGTGCCGGATCGCAGCGCCTGGCCGCGATGCCACCAGACCCGGATCGCGCTCACCGCCTCGCGGCGTTTCTCGCGCGGTCCGAGCTCAAGCTCTGGCGCGCTCGAGTGGCTTATCGGCATGAGGAGATGACGCATCTCGAGGAGCTGACGCAGGACTCGCCCAGGGTTGCGATGATGATGCTCTCCGGGAAGACCGGGCAGGCGCAGGAGCTCGACTGGCTCAGGCTCACCCCGGCGAGCTGGGGATGTCTCGTGCTTTACGCCGACGCGACGCGCTCTTCGACGAGCACGCTGACGGTTGCCGGCACATATCGCCTGTCCGGGCCGCCCTTGCCGGATCGAGGCACGCGCTTCATCGCCGGCGCGTTCCCGCCGGCCGAGTGGTGCGAGGTGCCGGGATCCGCCGCCGGCACCGACGTGCTGATGCTCGTGCCGGTCGCCAGCGCGTCACGCGACTGGGGAGTCCTCGCCCTCCGCGGCTCGATCGAAGCCCACGGCGGCTACACCGCCCATCATCCGAACAGCATGACCATGTGGGGGAGTCTCCTGGCAGCAGGGCTCGAGCGGGACGCCGTCGCGGCGTACCTTGCCGAGCTGGCCGACGAAGATCGCATGAGGGCGCAGCACGCGCTTCGCCGAAGTGAGGCCACGCTGGCCGAAGCACAGAGATTGAGCCACACGGGCAGCTGGGTCTGGGACCGCGCGTCCGGGACAATGGCCTGGTCCGCAGAGATGTTCCGGTTGTTCGATCTCGATCCCCAGCACGAACCACCGCCCCGAGAGGTCATCGACGAGCGGGTTCACCCCGACGATCGCGAGGGGGCGGACAGCGTCCGTTCCAGGGCCGTCCGCGAGAAGGTCGACCTCGAACACGAGTACCGGATTCTCCAGCCCGACGGAACTGTAAGACACGTGCAGGCGACCTGCCATCCTGTGCTCAACGGAGCTGGTTACGTCGTCGAGGTGCTCGGCACCGTGAGGGACGTGACGGAACGAAAGCAAGCGGAGCACGCCCTGCGAGAGGCACAAGCGGCGCTCGCTCATGTGACGCGCGTGACGACGCTCGGAGAAGTGACCGCGTCGATTGCGCACGAGGTCAACCAGCCGTTGCTCGGCATCGTCAGCAGCGCCTCGTCCTGCTCGCGCTGGCTCGCCGCCCAGCCGCCGAACCTGCAACGGGCGCAGAAGGCGCTCGAGCGGATCATGAAGGCGGGCACCCGTGCGAGCGCCGTCATCGACCGCGTCCGCACGCTGGTCCAGCGCCAGCCCCTGCGCGCCGAGCCCGTCGACCTCAACGAGATCGTCCGAGACGTGATCGCGATGATCCGCCATGAGCTAGTGCGGGCCGGGGTATCGCTCAAAGCACGCCTCGCGGAAGCGGTGCCAGCCGTTCCCGGAGATCGCGTTCAACTGCAGCAGGTGGTTCTGAACCTGATCCTCAATGCGATCGACGCGACGCGTGAGATCCAGGGCCGTCCCCGCCACGTGCTGGTGACGTCGCGCTCCGAGGCTGGGAACAACGTGCACGTCGAGGTCCGCGACTCGGGCGTAGGGCTCGGTCCGGATTCGCTGGCCCGAGTGTTCGAGGCGTTCTACACGACGAAGCAGAATGGACTCGGCATGGGGCTCTCGATCTGCAGGTCGATCGTCGAAGCGCATGGCGGCCAGATCAGCGCGATACCCAATTCCCCTCACGGCGTGATCTTCCAGTTCTGGCTGCCCCTCGTGTCCGACGACACGGGGGTCGCATGACGAAGCCGCCCATGCCTTCGCCGTCCGAGCAGGCGATCGTCTTCGTCGTCGACGACGACGCCCTGGTTCGCGAAACGATCGAGGATCTGTTGCAGTCGGTTGGCCTGGACGTCCGGCTCTTCGCCTCGCCGGGCGACTTTCTGAAGACACGACGGCCCGACGCGCCGGGCTGCCTTGTCCTCGACCTCCGACTTCCTGAGCAAAGCGGTCTGGACTTTCAGAGAGCTCTCGCGGGCACGGACATGGAGCTCCCGATCGTCTTCATTACCGGCCATGGCGACATTTCGACGGCGGTGCGAGCGATGAAGGCCGGTGCGGTGGAATTCCTCGCCAAGCCGTTCCGTGACCAGGATCTGATTGACGCCATCCAGGCGGCCATCGCGCGCGACCGAGCCCGCCGCGCCGATGCTCGCCTGCTCGTGGAGCTCCGCCGACGCTTCGCCGCACTCACGCCACGCGAACAGGACGTCATGCGGCAAGTGGTGAGCGGGAGCCCGAACAAGCAGGTCGCCGGCGATCTCAATCTCAGTGAGGCCAGGGTCAAAGCGCTTCGCGGTCAGGTCATGCGGAGGATGCAGGCTGAATCGCTGCCGGACCTCGTTCGCATGGCCGACCGGCTCGGCATCACCGTTGCCAAACAGGCGCCTCCACCAGGGTAGAAACCTCCCCCGCGAGACCTGCATCGCGCGCGCCACTACGAAAGTATCGCGGGCTGTCGTAGTGGGGTCGACTTTCGCGACCAAGTTCCCGCTACCGGTCGCGCGCTCGAGCACAGTAGTGTCCGCTCACGATGGCAAGGACCCTGTAATGCACCTTGTAGTGCACCACGGACGCAAGGCACACTTGGTCGGGTCAGGAATCGCCAATCTGGCTGCCGCGGCGTACCTGATCAAAGATGGCGGCTTTTCGGGCGCGAACATCACCATTTACGAGGAGGAGAGTTTACCGGGCGGAGCTCTCGACGCGGCTGGCACTCCCGAAACGGGTTACTTCATGCGCGGCGAGCGCATGTTCGAGGTGAATTACGTCTGCATGTACGATCTGCTTTCTTTCATCCCTTCACTAGACGACCCGACGAAAACGGTCAAGCAGGACACCCTCGAGTTCACTGCCGCCTACGCCTGGAACAACAAGGCTCGCCTGGCCGCCAACGGCAAGATACTGAACTTCCACTCTTATGGCTTTAATGCGAAGGACGAGGTCGAGCTCCTCGCGTTGAATTCCAAACCGGAAAGAGCGGCGAACGCCAAGCGCATCACCGACGTCTTCTCGGAGCACTTCTTCGAAACGAATTTCTGGCACATGTGGAAGACGCTGTTTGCCTTTGAGCCATACCACAGCGCCATTGAAATGCGACGCTACCTGCTGAGATTCATGCATCTATTCCCGGATATGGCAAGTCAAACTTTGCTCCACCACACCAGGTATAACCAGTACGACTCGATGGTGCGCCCGCTCATCAAGTGGCTGACCGACCGTGGCGTGCAATACGTGGGCAAGACACGCGTGACCGACATCGACATCGGGAACGACACCGAAGGCGAATTCACTGCCCACGGGATCACGATGGTCCAGGACGGCAAGGAAAGGAAGGTTGAAGTCAGGCCGGAGGACATCGTAATAGCCACGCTGGGCTCGATGGTCGCAAATGCTTCATTTGGCTCGACTGATTCCCCACCGAAGCTGATCACGTCGCCGACGCACGAAGGAAAGTGGGCACTTTGGGAGACTCTCTCTCGAAGGAGCAAGGTCATCTTTCGTGATCCATCGGTGTTCACGGGTCACATTGACGAGTCGAAATTCATGACGTACACGGTGACGCAAAAGGACCGGCGGTTCTTTGATCTCATGGAGCAATTCAGCGGACAAGAAGCCGGTAGGAACGGAATCACCTCGCTTCCAGAGTCCAGCTGGTCGCTGTCCTTCATTCTCAACCATCAGCCGTATTACCAGAACCAGCCAGCAGGCGTTTATGCGTGGTACGGGATAGCTCTTCAACCCGACAAGACCGGCGACTATGTCCGCAAACCAATGGGTGAATGCACCGGACGAGAGATTCTGGAGGAGCTGGTGCGTCACTTGGGGTTCGGCGCCGACATCAAGCGGATTCTGGATTCGTCAATCGTCGTACCAAACATGTTGCCCTTCGGCATCAGCCAGTTTCTGAAGAGAAAAGTTACTGACCGGCCGGATGTTGTTCCGCAAGGCTCAACCAACTTGGCCCTGACCGGTCAGTTCGTTGAAGTGCCGGACGATTGTGTGTTCACGATGGAATATTCGGTGCGCTCAGCCCAGATGGCGGTCTTCAAACTGCTGAATCTCGCCAAGGAACCCATCCCGTTCCCACGAGTGAGTACCGACCTTCACGTCGTCTGGAACGCTGCCACATCGTTAATGCAGTAGAGCAGCAACATCGCGGGAAGGTAGTACCGGGACTAGCAATGCAAGCTGTGGCGGAAGGAAACCAACCGGTTGGTTATCGAGGAGAAACCGTGAGCGCCTATATGCATATCGAAACCCTGCCACGCGCGGGCAGGGGCAATGTGTCGTCCAGGAGACTATGCATAGCGGCCCTGGTGTTCGTGACGGCCGTTACCTGGGCGACGTCAGCGTTTGCGCAAGGGGGTGCGGGGGCCGCGGCTGCCCTGACGACGAGTGAACTGGCCAAGGAGATTTCTAACCCGGTCACCAGCATCTGGCAGCTCCAGTTCCAGTTCAACAATTTCCAACTTGAGAGCTCGGATTTCAGCCCTGTGAGCGAGAGGTGGGTCAACAATCTCTATTTTCAGCCCGTCATGCCGGTGAGCCTGACCAAAGATTGGAATCTGGTCACACGCCCCGTGATGACGATTTACCAGAGCGTGCCGTATCCCACGGCGACCGGCACTGTTGAACGGACGACGCATTTTGGAGACACGATCCTGGCTCAAGTGCTCTCGCCCGCCGGCACGGAGCCGTGGATTTGGGGCGTGGGACCTACCTGGATATTCCCGACCGCCGGCTCGGATCTTACCGGACAGGGTAAGTGGCAGATCGGGCCGGCTGTCGGAGGCGGCTACATCACGAACAAGTTCATGATCGCAGCCTTGTTTCAGCAATGGTGGTCTTTCGCCAACGACGGAGACGTGGACCGTCGGGACACAAACCAGCTGAATATTCTGCCGTTGATTTACGCCTTCTTCGGCGATGGATGGAGCGTCGGCTACTCAGGCAATATTCTGGCGGACTGGAAGGCGCATGGCAGTGAGCGATGGACTGTGCCTATCGGACTATCGGTCGGCAAGGTCGTCATGTTAGGTCCGCTCCCCGTGCAATTCCAGATAGCGGGTCAGTATTTCGTCGCCAGGCCGGAGGGTGGCCCGAAGTGGAACGTCCAATTTCAGATGACACCGGTGATTCCGAAGCTCATCAACAAAACGCTGTTCGGAGACTGATAAAGGAACCGCTGTTCCGATGAATACTCGAGCGCGCAGCACAACCTGCTTCGGCGAGACGGACGACGTATTGCCGCCAGGAGGAGTTGCATACAGAGGACCCGTCCAGCAGGCCGACGCGCAGGCGGGAGCCGTCTTCGGCGATGTCGTTGCGGAGCGAACAGAATCCGGAGGGAATGGCAATCATGCCGCGCACACAGAGGTGTTGCGACGGGTGGTTTCCACTAGTTTACCTACGAAGTGGGGTGTGTTTCAGCTCCTTGGGTTCGATCGTGTGACTATCAACGGCGCGCGGCACACTGAAACTGCACTCGCGATGATACTGGGCGATCTGACGGAAGCTACTCCACTGCTGCGCATCCACTCCCAGTGTATTACCAGTGAACTCCTGGGTTCGTTGCGTTGCGACTGTAAGGATCAGCTGGAACTCGCGATGGAGACCATAGCCGCCGAAGGGCGAGGTCTCGTGATCTACGAACATCAGGAGGGCCGCGGCATTGGACTGATGGCCAAGTTACAGGCTTACGCGCTGCAGGACAACGGTCTCGACACGGTCGAGGCGAATCGTCAGCTCGGATTTGCGGCCGATTGCAGGGACTTCAGCTTGCCGGCGGCTATCCTGCACGAGCTTGGTGTTACAAAGGTCCGCCTTCTCACGAATAACCCCAACAAGTCGTGGGCGCTGGCCCGCGCCGGGATCAAGGTCGTCGCTCAGCTCCCATGCGAAGCTGCGCCTAATCCGCACTCTTTCGCCTATCTCCATGCCAAGCAGGAAAAGATGGGACATGTCCTCAGCCTTGGATGCAGCAATGGAGCGAAACACGAACCGGCGCGAGACCAGCCTTGTTTTGCAAAGATCGATGACGCCATTCGCGAAATGCGAGCTGGCCGCATGGTCGTCGTCGTGGATGACGAGGATCGCGAGAACGAAGGCGACCTGACGATGGCGGCGGAACTGGTCACCCCCGAGGCCATCAACTTCATGGCGCGCTACGGCAGGGGGCTGATCTGTCTGTCGATGACAGGCGAGCAGCTGGATCACTTGGAGCTTGCCCCGATGGTGCCGGACAACACGGCCTTGCATGGAACGGCATTCACAATCGCTATCGATGCGAAGGGTCATGGCGTCACGACCGGCATTTCCGCTCACGATCGCGCGCGCACAATCAGTGCGGCGATTGATCCAAACAGTCACCCGGAAGACTTCGCGCGACCCGGTCACGTGTTTCCTCTTCGTGCTCGCCCGGGCGGCGTCCTCGAGCGACGCGGCCAAACCGAAGCTGCGGTTGACCTGGCCCGACTCGCCGGTCTGCGTCCCGCCGGCGTGATCTGCGAGATCATCAATGACGACGGCACCATGGCACGCGTGCCTGATCTCATTCACTTCTGTAAGAGGCACTGTCTTGTCATGGTTTCGGTCGCAGACCTGGCGTCCTACCGCCTGGAAGGAGGTGGTTTTCCCGAAGCTCTCTACGTCGACAGAGGGAGCGACCGTTCCATCGAAGGTGGCGTTGAAGACTCTTGCCAGGGAGCAACGGCATGAAAACCGAAGCAGGCAGGACGACAGATCACGCCGCGGCAACAATCTAGAAAGAAGGAGGAGAAATCGTGTTCTACAGTAATGGTAACTACGAGGCGTTCATTCGGCCTCGCAAGCCGAAAGGCGTGGACGGGAAGTCTGCCTATCTCATCGGCGGTGGCATCGCCTCCCTCGCGGCGGCGGGCTTTTTGATCCGCGACGGGCAGATGGATGGCAAGCGCATCACCGTGTACGAGGCGAGCAATATCACCGGCGGCTGCCTCGACGGCATCGAGGACCCAAAGGAGGGCTTCCTCTTCCGCGGCGAGCGCGAGATGGAAGACCACTACGAGTGCCTGTGGGATCTGATGCGCTCGATCCCGTCGCTCGATGTCAAGGGCGCCTCGGTGCTCGAAGACTATTACCAGATCAACAAGGACTACCCCAACTACTCCAAGTGCCGGACCACTCACAAGCGCGGGCAGCCCTTCCCGACCGACGGCAAGATGCTCCTGACCCCCAAGGCGCAGGGCGAGCTGATGAAGCTCTTCTTCACCCACAGAAGAGAGCTATACGACAAGCGGTTCGAGGAATTCGTGGGCGAGGACTTCTTCAAGAGCAACTTCTGGGTCTATTGGCTGTCGATGTTCGCCATCGGGCCCTGGCACGGCGCCCTGGAGATGAAGCTCTACATGAATCGCTTCGTCCAGCACTTCGGTGGGTTACATGATCTGAGCACCATCAAGTTCACTCGCCTCAACCAGTTCGACTCTCTGATCCTCCCGCTGGTCAAGTGGCTCGAGCAGCAGGGCGTCAACATCGTGTACAACACGAAGGTCACCAACGTCGTGTTCGACATCACCCCGGAACGCAAGGTCGCTCGCCGGATCGAGTGGATCCAGGGCGGAAAACACGGAGGGCGCGACGTCACCGAGAACGACCTCGTCTTCATTACCAACGGCTCCGCGGTCGAAAACACGGCATGGGGGGACCACCACACCCCGGCCAAGTGGATCAGGGACATCCAGGAGGGCAGCATCTGGGCGATGTGGCGCAACATCGCCGCCCAGGATCCCGCCTTCGGTCAGCCCGACAAGTTCTGTGCCCACACCGACAAGACCAGCTATGAGTCGGCATGCATCCGCACCCTCGACGACAAGATTCCGCCCTACATCGAGCGTATCTGCCAGCGCGAAACGTCCAGTCACGACGGGAAGCCCATCACCGGCGGCTTGGTGACGGTGCGCGATTCCAATTGGATGCTGTCTTGGAACGTCGAGCGCAACCCGCACTTCAGGAACCACCCGAAGGGCCAGCTGATGATCCATGCCTACGGCACCTACAGCCTCGACCGGCCCGGCAACTACGTCAAGAAGCCGCTGAAGGACTGCACCGGCGAGGAGATCGCCCGGGAGTGGCTCTACCACCTGGGGGTGCCAGACGATCAGATCAACAAGCTGGCGGCCGAGTCGGTGAACGTGCATCCGTGCATGATGCCCTACATCACGGCCTTCTTCATGCCCCGGCGTGACGGCGACCGTCCCAAGGTGAACCCCGAGGGAGCGGTCAATTTCGCGTTCCTGGGTCAGCTCGCCGAGAGCCACCCGCGGGACGTCATCTTCACCGTCGAATACTCCGCGCGGACGGCGATGGAAGCGGTCTACACCCTGCTGGACATCGAGCGGGGCGTACCGGAGCCGTGGGGCTCGCAGTACGACGTTCGTGCAATGCTCAACTCGGGGCCCGTGCTGCGGGATGGCGAGAAGCTAAAGAAGCTGCCCGCCTGGATGGAGGCATTGATTCGCCATTACACCGGCGTTGAAGATTTCGAGAAGACCGAATTCGGCGAGCTGCTGCGGGACTACGGGTGGATCGGCGACCTCGGCCCCGACGAGCTCACGGTCGCGATACACAAGAACCCTCCGCGGGTGACTCAAACGGTGCTGTAGAAACTAGCGGAGACACGGCATGGACCGGGACTGTTTATGTTGCAGGGTCGGGCCGGATCGGCTGTTAGCGGAGGACTGGGGGCGCGTCTTACGCGCGTGCTCCAGTCCTCCTTTGCCTTCAGCGGACGGCGCACCTTGGAAAGAGCCCGCGTTCAATTGGTCGCCTCCCCAACGGCAAAGTTCTGTCTCTCTTCTGACGAAGTATCGCGCGCAAACGGTCGAGACCAGCCCGGATCGATCGGACGTGAGAAGGCTCTAGGGAAGACGGAGGAATGAGAGTGAACGAGAGGTTGACCAGGTGGGCGGCAGCCGCCGTGCTGTCGATGGTCGCCGCTGCGCCGGCGCTTGGCGGCTCCGTCACGCGTCCGGGTGACACAATTGGCCTTACGGTCGGATCGCCGCTCCCTCAAGGCTTCTATTTCTCAAATACAACGACCCAGCAATGCGCGGACACAGACCCGAAACGCACGTGTTTCCTCGTCAATGTCCCCATCTTGATTTGGGGCACCCCCTGGACGCTTTTTGGCGCACGAGTGCAATCGTCCGTTGGGCCTTTGGTCCCGATAGAATTCAACAGCGGAGTCTACGCCCAGGGCTTGTTCAATTCCTTTGTAGCGGCTCAGCTGATCTGGGATCTCGGCAACGATGTGGGCTTCACCTACATGCTCGGAGGCTACTTCCTCCACAACGGCCCGGTGGCGTTTAGTTCGGGGTCGCTCAATCAGCGCTTCGGGCTGAGCTACACCGGCAACGGATGGTTGGTGACCGTGAACGCCATCTGGGGCATCCAATTTGACGGCGTCACAGACAAGCCCCAAATATCGCCGTGTGGGCCCGGCTCCTCTCTTGGCTGCAACCCGAACTTCCTCAACTTCGACCTGACGGCGATCAAGAGGTTCGGCAAGTGGCAGGTGGGGCCGGTTGGTCTTTCTTCCCTCGATCTCAACGCGCCGATCGCCGCCTACAAGAAGCAGAGCCAATTCGCCCTTGGTGGGCTGGTCGGCTATGCTTTCAAATTTGGATCTGTGCAAGCGTTCGTTACGAGCGACGTGTATCAGAAGAATTACGGCGGCCGCGTGATCAGCGGAAATGTCCGCTTCACCATTCCACTTGGGAATCCACCTCCGCCACCCCGCTGGCCATGGCCATGAGCATGTCGTTGATCCTGTTCATCCGAACTGAAATTGCGGTGACGCCTCATCACGGTGGCTGTTTATCGTCGGATCCGCGCTGTTTGCATTTGTGCTGTGGCGCTTCCGCAAGGCTGCCCGATGGACCACTCCCCCGACCGATGATGGTCTAAAGATCAGCACGATAGGGCCCCAGACCTCTCAAAGACGTCCCAACGGTCGTGAACCGCAAACCGGGCGCAAATGAGCGGCGGACTCACAGCCAGGATAATGGCGGCTATCCCACTAACGAGCGCTATCGGTCTTGTGGCGGCGTCGAGGCGATATCTCGGATACAGCGTCCACCAGCTTGCGGCCTTGGAGAAGAACAGCGGGGTCGACGAACTCGTGGAAGACATCTACGCAGCGAAACTCGGATTGGCAATCTCGGCATTCGGCATGACCATTTCGGCATGGGGGAGGTATCTAGGCTGGTGGAGTGTCAGCTACCTCGTTGTCTGGGCGGTGATGGCGGCTCGTGACGCGTGGCGCGATTTGGTTCGGTCGCGCGACACCACAATCGGCGTCCCGCCCGCCGACGAAAGCAAGAAGTGAAAGTGGGGACGTCACTGATATCTCCAATCACGGAACGTGTGCCTGGTGGACGATTTCCATCGGAACCTTGAGGACAAGCTCTCGAAGGATTACCGATTAGCCGATATCGCGTCGGCCCGCGCGAGGGGAATTGAGATCGCGGTCGTCAACGGACAGCAGACAAATGGGCAGCCGTGCCTGTGCACTGGATTCCGGCGGCCGCCCGGCCGAGCAGTGGTACTGTTTCTGGTTAACGTGGGTGTCTCTGAGGCTATCCCGCCACGGCTGGCCGCTCGGCGAAGCGAGCGCGGCGTAGTCGTCGTCGAAATTGCCGGTGATTGGCTGGGTCGAAAGGCCCTGCCGGACGTGGGGCCTGTGGACCACGCGCTGGCGGTCGGCGGCGTGAGCGCCCTGGAGTTTGAGGCGAACCAGCTGGGCCGCTGGGACAGCGCGTTGATGGCGCGCATCCTCGCCATTGGCGATCTGTGCGCTAAAGGAAGCGTCGAGTTCCGAGCCAAGACGTTGCCGGACGGGCTCGCGAAGCTGATCGCGCTAGCCGAGGCCGTTCCGGAAAAGACGGACGCTGCGCGCCAGGACGCTAAGAAGACTTTCCTGCAACGGGCCGGTGAGTCGGGCCTCGACGCGTGGAGCGGGGGCCGGGCAATGCTCAGCTTCATGGGCGAAAGCGTGTTGGCCTTCTTGAATATGCTGCGTGGCCGCGCGCAGTTCCGCTGGTCAGACACGCTGATCGTCATCCAGCAGTGCGGACCGGAGGCGTTGGGGATCGTGGCGCTCATCAATTTTCTCATCGGCCTGATTCTCGCTTTCGTGGGTGCCACGCAACTCACCCAGTTCGGCGCCTCCATCTACACGGCCGATCTTGTGGCTATTGCGACAGTACGCGAGATGGCCTGCATCATGACCGGGATCATCATGTGCGGCCGCACCGGCGCCGCGTTTGCCGCGCAATTGGGCACGATGAAGGTGACTCAGGAACTCGAAGCGTTTCAGACGTTCGGCATCTCATCGTTCGAGTTCCTCGTCCTTCCCAGGATGCTGGCCTTGACCCTCATGATGCCCCTTCTATGCGTGTTCGCCGACCTCATCTCCATCGCCGGCGGCTTCCTGGTTTCGACCCTGATGCTCGATATTACCCCCGCCCTATATCTGCACCGCACCGTGGCGGCCATCAGCCTCGTTAACTTCCTGATAGGCATTTCGAAAGGAGCATTTTTTGGCGTCCTGGTGGCGCTCACCGGTTGTTTGCGCGGAATGCAGTGCGGCAGCAATGCCGCCGCCGTCGGCGAGGCCACCACATCGGCGGTGGTCACGGGCATCACCTGGATCATCGCATCGGACGGCATTTTCGCCGTCATCTGCAACGCGCTGAATATTTGAGTATGAACTCAGAACCTGACTGGAAGATTGAAATCCGCGATCTGACGATGGCCTACGGCTCGTTCGTCGTCATGCGTGACATCAACGTCAAGATCAAGCGCGGTGAAATTTTCATCATCATGGGGGGCAGCGGCTGCGGCAAAAGCACGCTGCTGCGCCAGATGATCGGGCTGAAGCAACCCGCGCAGGGGGATGTGTACTACGACGGTGTTGCCTTTTGGAATTCGGATGAAAGTGCGCGGACCGACAAGCTGCGAAGCTTCGGCGTGGCGTTCCAGGGCGGCGCGCTCTGGAGTTCGATGACGCTCGCGGAGAACATCGAGCTGGTCTTGGGCGAATACACCGAGTACCCGCCGGCCGAAATCCATGGCATCGCACGACTGAAGCTGGCCCTTGTCGGCCTGAAGGGCTTCGAGGGTTACTATCCGGCGGCGATTTCGGGCGGTATGTGCAAGCGCGCCGGGCTGGCCCGTGCCCTCGCGCTCGATCCGGACGTCTTATTCTTCGACGAACCCGGCGCCGGCCTCGATCCGATCAGTTCACGCAACCTCGACAATCTGATCTTGCAGCTCCGCGATACGCTCGGAGCCACTTTCGTCGTCGTCACGCACGAACTGGCGAGCATTTTCGCAATTGGCGACAATTCGGTTTTCCTCGACCCCAACACCCGCACGATGCGGGCGCACGGCAACCCGCGCGAACTGCTGAAGAACTCCACGGATCCGCTGGTGCAGGAGTTTCTCACGCGTGGCGAATTTGGCGCCAAGGCCACCAGCGCCAGCCCTACTAACCAGCGTGCCAGATGAGCAAAAAGATCAGTACCACCTCCATCGGGCTGTTCATTGTCGTCGGCGTCGCGCTGGGCGTAATCGGCTTGCTACTGTTCGGCTCGTCGAAGCTGTTCTCGCGAACGAAAGAGGTGATTGCATACTTCGACAACTCGCTAAACGGACTCGAGGAAGGGGCGCCGGTGAAATTTCGCGGCGTGACCATCGGCTTCGTCAAGCGGGTCATGATTCGGTTCAACCAGGATCCTAAGGATTATGCGTTGCCGGTGATCGTCGAACTGGACGAGAAGCTGCTGCGGCGGCGGTGGGGCGACGAAAGCACGCTGGTCTTCACGGCAGAGGCCATACAGCGTGATGTTCGCAATGGACTGCGCGCGACCCTGCAGGCCCAGAGCTTCGTCACCGGCGTACTTTACGTGGGCCTCGATTTTCAGCCGAATGCGCCGCCGCCGATATTCCATCAGCTCCAGAAGATCTATGTCGAGGTGCCCAGCCGGCCGACCGACATTCAGCAACTGATGAACAACCTCGCCAGTCTCGATCTCAAGAGCATTGAGAAGAACCTGAACGCGCTGCTGATCAACGTCAATACCTCCGTCAGCAGTCTTCACCTGGCGCAAATCCAAGACGACATCACCAAGGTGCTGCGTTCCGTGGATCGGTTGGTTTCCTCCCCGGATCTTGAGAAAGACCTGGTCGCCTTGCACACGGCGCTAGACCAATATCGGTTGCTGGGGGAAAAACTCACCAACCGCGTTGATCCGCTGGCTGACGATATCAGTAAGACCCTCGCGGAAGCGGATCGCGCCATCGTTCAGGTTCGCGGTGCCGCGCAAAACGTGCGCATCCTGCTCTCACCCGATGCACCGCTACCGAACGATCTTGACCAGGCGCTGCGCCAGCTGTCCGGTGCCCTGCAGTCTCTGTCCTCACTCCTCGACTTTCTGAAACAGCATCCTAACGCTCTCATCACCGGTCGCGAGAAGCTCGAGAAAAAGCCATGAAACGCCTGAACGGGTCTGGCGCGCACGCCCACGAAGTCGGTAAACAACGTCCCCGAAATACTCGGCGTTGGACGGGTCGCAGCCCCTCCGGCGGCCGCATCGCCCGTCTTGCCGGGCGCGTCGTGCCGCATCCCGCGGCGTTTCTCATGACATTGATGGTTTGCGCCTGTGTCCCGGGCTGCAGTGTCTTAAAACCAGCGCCCGACACTTCCCGGCATTTTGTGCTGACGTCTCTGCCACCGACTGCGATGACGAACGTCGCATCCGGCACTTCGCGCGTGGACGTGGTCCACGTGAAGATTCCGTCGTATCTCGTCAGCTCTTCGCTCGTGGTCCGCAAAAGCACGAACGAGATCGTCTATCACCCAGGCACACTCTGGGCAGAGCGATTGGACACCGGGATTCCCCGCGTGCTGGCGGCTGACCTGTCTTCGTTGCTGCCCGGCGACCAGGTTCACGTAGCCGTTGGGTCGGGCGAGGACGTCGCGAGCGAGGTTGCTGTCGTGATTGAGCAGTTCGATGTGAGCGCCAGCGGCGAAGCGGTGCTCGTCGCCAAGTGGCGTATTGTCTCCCCCGGGCGAGAAGAAATTCCGCACGCCGGCGAAAGTCGCCTCTCACGCAGTGGTCCGGCGCCCGACACCGACCCCTCTGGTGCCGTCGGCACCTTGAGCGACCTCATCGCCGATCTCAGCCGCCAGCTAGCGCAGGCTCTCAATGGCACCTAACCACGTGCGGAGGCATTGCTGGGCATTCGCTTGCGCAAGATCCTTCCCGACCGGCACCTTACCGAGGATTCGATGGATACCTGTGACTCGGTTTGGGAATGATCGCGACCGTGTCGGCCCTGCTGCTGGGATCTATGATCGCGTCCGCGATGGGCTCGTCCAGGACGTCGACGGCCAGCTTCGGGTTCTTCTTGCCAGGCTCGGCACCATCGACATCCAGGCTTTGAATGACACGCTCGCTGGGACGCGACAGGCTGCGAGAAACCTCAACGACGCGCTCGAGAGCCTTCGTGCCAATCCTTCCGGGTTCCTTTTCTCCGGCGCTCCGCCTAGCGTCTCGAGGCGGGAGAAGGACCGATGAACCGCGAGATCTTGCGCATAGCAATCCTGCAGGTCGCGGGAGTTCTTGCCACGACGGCAGGTCTGACGGCGCGCAGCCCGACCCCCCAGTCCTTTACGATCGAAGCGCCGGCGCCAAACCCGACTCCGAGCGCCGGTGGCATCATCATTGCGATGACTCGGGTGGAGGTGGCGCCGGAATACTCGGGGGAAGCCTTCGTCTACCAGACGGCAGAGCACGAGCTCATTCGGGATCCCTACGCCCGATTCGCCGCGATGCCGAGCTTTTTGCTCTCCACGGCGATTCGGGGCTACCTCGCGAACGCAGACTTCATCAGCGACGTCGTCTCACCCGACAGCCGGCTTCGGCCGAAGGTCACGGTCGAGACCGCCGCCCTCAAGCTCGTGGGCGCTCTCCGCTCGACGGACTCGTCGTCCACTCTGACGCTCCGGTTTCGCGTCCTGCTGAACCCGGCTGAGGTGGGGCCGGCGACGGAGATCTCTCTCAAGACCTACAAATCGACGATACGAAACCGACGGGCCACAGCGAGGGCGGTCGCCGGTGGCTGGAATCAGGCTTTGGCCGAAATCATGGCCGAGTTCGAATCGGATCTGCGGACTTCGCTCGTCGCCGCGCGGCTGCTATCGTCCGGAGCCGGGCCCGGCGGCGTCAATAACCCTAAGGCGGGCACGAGACTGGCCCCCGGACGAGTAAGTGAAAGAGACGACGACGGGTGCGCCGCGTATCCCACGGCTTCTGCCCGTCGCCAAACCTAGTGCCAAACCGATAAGGAAACTCGATATGAAGAAGTTTGAGATGACTCTCGTTGTCGCGGTCATCGCCGCTTTCGCCGCCTGCGTGTCGACCAATCAGGCGAGGAGTGTCAAGCCGAGCGGGTTTCTCGGCGACTCGGCGGCTCTGCTCAAGAAGGGCGGCAAGGACGACGCCCTGCTCGTCTACCGAAAGAAAGACACGGACTGGAAGGCGTACCACGAGATTCTTCTCGATCCGATCACGATCTGGGGAGTCGAGAGCTCGACCCTTCCGAAGGATCAGCTTGCCGACTTCCAGAGACTCGTGGACCAGTTCTACGCAATGCTGCGAGACAAGCTCTCGAAGGATTACAAGATCACCGACACTCCTTCGGCCGGAGCGATGCGGCTGCAGATCGCGATCATCGACGGGGAACGGGCGAACGTGACACTGAAGGTCGCCAAGACGATTGCTCCCTATGCGGGGTATGCGGATACCATCTGGACCTTCGCGACCGGCAAGCCCGCATTTGCCGGGGAGGTGTCGATCGAGTACATGGTGAAGGACTCCGAATCCCAGGATCTCCTCGAAGCCGGTGCGGATCGGCGGGTGGGGGGGAACCAAATCGGGAAGTCGACGCTGAACAGCTGGGGCGACGTCCAGAACAGTCTCATATTCTGGTCCGATGAAGCCGTTTACCGGCTCTGCCTGAACCGCGGAGAGGCCCACTGCACCGCGCCGAGCGCCGGACTCGTCAAGAATCCGCTGATGTGATGCCCAAGACTGCCGGGGAGAGTCGGCCGACGAAAATCGGGCTCGCGCTACGCGGGCTGCGGGAGATCCTGCTGCCGAGGCCCGGGGACAAGGAGTCGGTGGACGCGGCGGGTTCGGCGTCGTTCGCGGTCTTCGGGCCGGCGCCGCAGACGGCCGCCGGCAAGAGGGGTCGTGACCTCGTGACCTTTTTGAAGGAGGTCCCACTATTCGAGGAGCTCGGAGACGCGGAACTCAGGCGTCTCGCCCAGATCGCGCACGTCCGGAGCTATGGAGACGGGGAATACATCTACGAGCAGGGGAGGCCTGGAGTCGCGCTCTTCGTCGTGCGAAGCGGACTGGTGGAGATCATTCGGCGCAGGGCGAATGGCGAAGACCTCTCTCTCGCGGTGCTCGAGCCCCCGGCGACCTTCGAGGAGCTCGCGGCCATGGGGTGTGAGATCGTCCGATGGAGCTCGGCCCGTGCGCGCGGCCCGGTGACGATGGTGGCACTGGGCCGACCCGATCTCGACGTCCTGTCGCGGACCCAGCCGCTGCTGGCGAACAAGCTCCTGAGGAAACTCGCCGAGATCACCGCGAGCCGGCTCCAGCTGCTCGTGGAGGCTCAGTTTCTCGCTCAACACGACGAGGAGCCGAACGATGGCGCCGAGAAACAGCCCCCCCAGCGCGGTTGAGATCGTCCTCAAGTCGCTCGGAGTGATCGCCGGCGCGATTCTTCTCGTGTTCTTGTTGTGGGGCATTCGGAGCCTCATCCTGCCGGTCGTGGTCGGCGGCCTGCTTGCCTACATCTGCGATCCGGTCGTCGTGGGGCTCGAGCGCTACAGAGTGACGCGCGGCCTGGCGATTGGCCTGTTGCTCCTGGCGTTCGCTTCGGCGACCTTCGTGATCGTAAGGGTGGTGCGAGCCGGTGTTCCGAGGGAGATCGGGGCCCTCGACTTCAAGACGCGAGCGCTTCACAAGGTCAACGACCGCTACAGGAGCCTGATGGGCCTCGATGCCTCGCCGCGAGGGAACCGGCTCTACCGGCTCGTTCAGGACGACGTGGAACCCGCGATGGATCGGATCAACCGGCTTCTCGCCATGACGGCGGAGGAGCGCACGCGATTTCTCGAGGCGCACACGCAGAAGCCCAACGCGGCGGATTCCGAGACGTTGCTCGTCTACGACCGGGCCAATCTCCAGACGCTCGTGCAGCGCGGGTTGGCGGCGGGCGGCGCGGGAAGCCCGGAGGGTGAATCCCGCCCCGGAGTCTCGGGGCCGCCGAGGCGGCCGGAGAAGACGCCGCTCGCCGCGCTGGCAGCGATCCTCTCGACGTGGGTCGTCGCGCCCACGGTCTTCCTCTTCCTCCTGCGAGACACCGGGGAGATTAAGCGCGGCTTCCTCTCTCGGTTCCCAACCGACTCTTCGAGCCGACGCTGGCGGTTCTGGCGGACCTGGACGGCGCCCTCGGAGGTTACCTTCGCGGCGTTTTTCTCGAGTGCTCCCTTCTGGGCCTCGCCCTGGCGGTCCTCTTCACGGTCGTCGGCATTCCCGTCCTGTGGGCCGTCGTGCTCGGGTTCCTGGCGGGCGCGACGAACGTGATCCCCTACGTCGGTTCCGCGGTCGCTTTACTCACCGGGCTCGGCTACACGCTCCTGGCGGATCGGATCCATCCACTGCTTCCGATGATCAAGATGGACAACGTGGCGATCTGGCTGGTCGCCGGAGTTCTGCTCATCGAGCTCCTCAAGAACATCGTCGTCGAGCCCCTCGTCCTCGGTGACGCGTCTCAACTTCATCCGCTGGTCGTGGTGATCGGAGTGCTCGGAGGCGGGATCCTCTTCGGCCTCCCGGGGTTGCTGTTGGCGATCCCGACCATTACGATCGTCAAGGCCTTCGTCTCGAGCGCGTCAATCCAGCTCAAAGCGTACGGGCTGGTCTGAAGAGCGGGGCGAGGTCGGAGTGCGGCAGTTGCTTGGGTGAGACGCTGACGTTCAGCGGGGACCCCTTCGTCCAAAGAGTTCCGATGCCTTCGGCCTTCCGCGGCCGGAGAATCTCGCGCGTGCTTGAGACGAGCCGGTGAGGCCGATTCTGCAAGTCTGGAACGACGATTGGGTGCTGAGCGTCGTAGGCGATCCGGGCAGCCACGAGGGGATGCTCTTCCTGCTATGACTTCGGCTCTCCGGTGATTGAGACTTGGGTTTCCGCCCGTCCTACCTGGCGGTCTCGAAGCTCCAGGCCCTGGCTCTCTTTGAACTCGGGCCCCCTCCGGAGGGGGGCGGAACCCCAGGTTCGAATGCTTTGCATTGGCGGAGGAGGAGGGATTTGAACCCCCGGTACCGTTTCCGGTACAGCGGTTTTCAAGACCGCCGCCTTAAGCCACTCGGCCACTCCTCCGGCCTGTCAGTGTAGCGGAGGCGATTATGGAAGGGCGGCGGCAACGGCCGCCCCTACGACCGGAGCCACTGGACCCAAAGGCTCACTGTGGTCCTCACTCCCGGTCGTAGGGGAGGGGGTCGTCCCCTCTTCTTTTGGACGGGCGGCCGCGAGTCTAATGTCAGGAATTCAGGGCTGACCCCAAACTTCATGCCGGGCGGCCGCAAGGGCCGCCCCTACGACCGAAGCCCGAATTTCGTAAACGCAGCGTCCCTACGGCCTCCTCGACATGTAGTAGCCCGGGGCCTCGTAGCGGACGACTTTGCCGGCGGGGTCGAGGACGAAGGTGACGGTCTCGCCGGCGGCGTCGCCGCCCTTCTGCTTGAAGACGTTGCCGGAGACGGGCTCGAGGGTGACGCGGGACTCCCAGGGGTTGTCCTCGGCGGGGTCGAACATCGTGAGCCTCCCGTCGAGGATCGCGACGTGGATCTCCTCGTCCTCCCAGGTGTAGACGCCGACGTACTTGTTCCAGGCCGGATCGGCCGCCGGCACGGTCGCCTCGGCGGCGACGGCCTTCGCGATGGCGGGCGCCGACGATGGCGTAGGCCTGGTTGACGTAGAGCGACTGGGCGTCCATCCTCGGAGTTCGTCAGCGCGATGACTCCGAACTTCTCCGCGGGCGCGAACGAGATCTGGGTGCGATGGCCGGGCACGGAGCCGCCGTGGCCGACGCGGGTCTGATCGTCGCGCCGGGAGATGCCCCAGCCGAGGCCCCATCCGCTCTTCCAGTCGGGCTGCAGCCACTGGACGCGCTGCATCTCGGCGAGCGTCGTGCCCTTGAGAATCTGCGCGCCGCCCGCCGGGCCCGTGCGGAACTGGAGCGACGTGTACTTCGCGAGATCGTCGACGGTCGAGGCGAGGTTCGACGCCGGGAGTCATGTAGGCGCCGTTGAAGAACGGCTCGACGCGGCGCGGCTTGCCGGGCATGCGCCGGCCGTAGCCGACGGCGAGCGTCGGCATGTCGGTCGGCGGGATGACGCGGGTCCCGGTCATGCCGAGCGGCGCGAGGATGTGGCGGGCGACGTACTCGGCGTAGGGCTCGCCGGAGGCGGCCTCGACGATGTAGCCCGCGAGGGCCGAGCGGCGACGTTCGAGTACTTCCACTCGGTCTCGGAGGGCAACGCGACGCCCATGCGATTGAGGACGGGCATCATCGCCTCGCGCGACGGGAAGTTCATGTCGTTCCAGTACGTGCCGTCGACCTCGCGCGGGATGCCGCGGTGTGGGTGAGGAGCTGCCGGATCGTGATCGCCGGGCGTCGCGGGATCGATCTTCGAGAGCTTCAACTCCGGGATCCACTTCGTGATCGGGTCGTCGAGCTGTCAGCTTGCCGGCGTCGCGCAGCTGCAGGATGGCGTGTGCCGTGAACGTCTTCGAGATCGACGCGATGCGGTAGGCGGTCGCGGGCGTCGCCGGGATCTTGCGTCCCAGGTCCGCGTAGCCGTAGCCCTTCGCGAAGACGAGCTCCTGGTCGTACACGATCCCGACGGAAACGGCGGGCTGGTCGCGGTTCTTCGCGGTCCAGTCGACCCAGGCGTCGAAGACCTCGAGCGCGGCGGCGACTTCGGGCTTCCGGGCGAGCGGCGTCTTCGAGTCGGCCGCGCAGAGCGGCGCTCCCATGGCGAGGGCGGCGAGGATCACGAGGGCGATGAGAACCCGGCGTGCGCGAAACATGCGATCGGCCTCCTTCTCTACTGTCTCGACTCCTGGAGCCTGCGTGCGATGGCGGTGACCAGGCGGCGCGGCGTGATCCGCTCGGCCTGGAGGAGAACGCGGTTGGCGAGGCCCGGAACGACGACGCGCCTGCCGCGCTTCATGCCGGCCCAGCCGGCGCGCGCGACCGTCGGCCGCCCCGGAGACGAGCGGCGCGCGCAGCAGCGGGATCGGCCGGATCCCGGCGCGCTGCTGGAACTCGGTGCGGGTCGGCCCCGGGCACAGCGCCGTCACCGTGACTCCGGTGCCGGCGGTCTCGTTGGCGAGCGCCTCGCTGAAGGAGAGGACGTAGGCCTTCGTGGCGTAGTAGACGGCCATGATCGGGCCCGGCTGAAACGCAGCGGTGGACGCGACGTTCAGGATCCGGCCCTTCCTGCGCTCGAGCATCCCGGGCAGAAAGAGCTTCGTCAGGTGCGTCGGCGCCTCGACGTTGACCTGGATCATCTCGAGCTCCCGGTCGAGCAGCGTGTCGGCGAAGAAGCCGTAGACGCCGACGCCCGCGTTGTTGACGAGCACGTCGACCGCGATGCCGCGGTCCGAGAGCTCCCGGAAGAGCTCGGCCGGCGCGGCCGGCTCGGCGAGGTCCTTCGCCAGGACCGAGACGCGCACGCCGTACTCTTCGGCGAGTCCGCGGCCGATCGATTCGAGGCGCTCGCGCTGGCGCGCGACGAGGACCAGGTCGTGGCGGTCCCGCGCGGCCGCGGAGGCGAGCTCGAGCCCGATCCCGCTCGAGGCGCCCGTGATGAGGGCCGTCGGCATGCGCGGACGATATGCGAGGCAGAGAAGAGACGAAAGCAATGAGATGGGCCCCCCTCACCCTGACCCTCTCCCCCCGAGCGGGGGAGAGGGGATATTTCAAGGACCCCCTCTCCCGGCGGGAGAGGGACGGGGTGAGGGGCGCCCGAATCTAGCGAGCCGAGATGCTCTGAGGCTCGGGAGCGGGGGCGGTCGCCGGAGCGGGCTTGCCGATCGGCTTCGGCCGGACGACGTGGGTCCAGGCGTTGGCGAGCTCGGCCTTGCCCCAGCGCAGCAGGCCGTGGAACAGCATGACCCACATCGAGCTGCGGATCGAGAAGCCCACGAACTTCGGCCGCCGGCCGGCGTTGTGGTTGCCGTAGATGCCGAGCGCCTTCTTGCGCTGCGCGATCTTCACCAGCCGCCGGTTGTAGAAGCGGATCGGGTAGAAGCCGATCTCCGCGCCGTCCTCGAAGAACGGCGGAACGCCGAGGCGCTCGTGCGACCAGCGGTAGATCGGCATGACCGCCGCGAAGTAGTAGAGCGCGGTGTCGAGCAGGAAGGCGATCGTCATGGTGTCGTAGTCGCCCATGACGTAGTACTTGTCGCGGTAGATCGACTCGTAGAAGTACTTGAAGAAACGGTCGTACTGCCGGTTGTGCTCGGCGTAGGCCTTCGTCATCTCCTCGGCGGGCGCGCCGCCGAAATCCTCGAGGATCAGGCGCGTGCGCGTCCAGACGGAGAAGGACATCTGATCGAGTCCGGGCGAGTAGAAGGGATCGAGGAAGCCGCCCGCGTCGCCCACCTGCGCCCAGCCCGGGCCGACGAACTTGTCGACGAAGTACGGCAGGTGCGCGTAGTAGCGGCAGTCTCCCTCGACGGGCACCGCGCCCTCGATCAGCTGGCGCGAAAGCGGGTTGCCATCGAGAAACTTCGTCAGCTTCTCGAGCGGCGTGCGGCCCTCGGGATTCACGAGCCGCTTGTCCCACACCAGGCCGACGCTCGTCTCGCCGTCCTTCAGGGGGATGAACCAGATCCAGTAGCCCCAGCCCGTGAAGTGATTCGTCGCGAGCCGGCGCGCCGTGAGGACCGCGCGCGACCACGGATTCGCGGGGTCGGTGCCCGTGATCTCGACGCCGTCCATGTCCTTGACGTTGTGGTAGCGGACCCAGATGGCAGCCGTCGGGTGCGTGTCGATGGGCGTCACGCCGCCGCGCTTGCGCGCGAGCATCGCCTGCCGTCCCGTCGCGTCGACGAGCCAGCGGCAGGTCACCGTGACGGTCGTCCCGTCGCTCTTCTCGATCGTCAGCGTGTTGGGGGCCGCGCCCTCGCCGAGCGTGTAGCCGGCGACCTTCGCGGGGCGCCAGACCTCGCTGCCTTCCTGGCCGGCGACCAAGAGCAGGCGCTCGTCGAGCTTCGCCCGGTCGAGTTGGAAGGAGGGGGTGCGGGCGAGCATCGTGGGCCCGGTCTCGGACGCTTCCTGCAGCCGGGTCACGTCGTCGTTGTGGAACCAGAACCGGAAGGCCTGCTTGGGGAGCTGGTCCTGCGACAGGTGGCGGTACTGCTTGAGGACGCGCGTCAGGAAGTACGCGGAAACCTCGACCGTCGACTCGCCGACCTTCCAGTCGAACTTCTCGGCCTTCTCGACCACGAGGATCTTCAGGTCCGGCTTGCCGCGCTTCAAGAGGATCGCCGCCGAGGCGCCCGAGACGGCGCCGCCCACGACGACGACGTCGTAGTCGAGAGGGTTCCTGGGAGCCGCTTCCATGGGGCGTCTAGTCTAGCGCGGGGGCGGAGAAAAAATCTGGACAAGCGGGGCCGCCTCGTCGACGAGAAGCTCGCGGTCGACGGCCTCGATCCGTCCGAGATTCTGGACCTTTCCCGAGGGCCAGGTGACGACGAGGCTCTCCACGGATTCCGCGGCGCCGAGGCCGAGGTGGACGATCGGGCTTCCCGTCGAGAGGTAGCCGCTCGGGTTGGCGTTCTCGGTGACGATCCGGCGGCCGCCGGGAAGCCGGGCCTCGACTCGCGCCCCGATCCCATCCCGGTTGTCGATGCCGGGCGTGCCCGACAGGCGAAGCCGCAGGTAATGCTCGCCGGCGCGGCGCGAGCCGAGGAACAGGGCCTCGGGCGCCTGCACCGAGCGGACGAAGAGGTCGAGCGCGCCGTCGCCGTTGGCGTCGAGCGCGACCGCGGCGCGGCCGTTCGTCTCGAGGTCGAGGCCGTCGAGGAAGGCGCGCTCCTCGAAGAGGGGAGCGCCGGCGCCCGCGCCGCCGCGGTTGCGGAAGTACCGGTCGCGCTCGATCCCGTTGATCCCGGCGCCCTTGCGGTCGAAGGTCTTCGTTCCCGCCACGTAGTCGTCCCAGTACGCCAGCGTCTGCCACCAGAACTCGAGCTCGACGTCGCGGTCCCGGCCGTCGCCCCAGAGGCCGTTCGTGGCGTAGATGTCGGGCCAGCCGTCGTCGTCGAGGTCGGCGGCGATCGAGCTCCAGTTCCACCCGGCCTTCTTCGCGCCAGAGCGCGCCGTCGCGTCCTCGAACGTGTGGTCGGGCTTCTGCAGGAGGAGGGTGTTGCCCGAGGCCATGTCCTCGCACCACTGCACGGCGACCGAGAGAAAGACTCGCCCCCAGAAGGCCACGGGAATCGACGGGTACTCGTGGAGGAAGTACCACTGCGTGTCCGTGCCGGTCGCGTACACGTCGGGGCGGCCGTCGCCGTCGTAGTCCGCCCAGGCGCCCGACATCCCGTACGCGCGGGAGAGCGTGCCGGTCTTCTTCGCGACGTCCTCGAAGCGGCCGCCGGCGTTGCGATAGAGGTTCTTCAGGCCGAAGTCGTTGGTGGTCATCAGGTCTTCGCGGCCGTCCTGATCGTAGTCCTGGAAGAGCGCCGAGAGCGTCCAGCGCGTCTCGCCGTCGATGCCCCAGGCCTTCGTCGCGTCGGTGAAGCGGCCGTGGCCGTCGTTGACGTACAGAAAGTTCGCGCGCCCGTCCTTCGCGTCGAAGGCCGGGTCCGGCATCTGGCTGTAGTAGTCGCCGGTGACTGCGACGAAGAGGTCGAGGTCCCCGTCCGCGTCGACGTCGGCGAACGCGGCCGAGCGCGCGTTGGCCGGAACGGCGATGCCGGAAGCGGCGGTCGTCTCCTCGAACGTCCCGTCGCCGCGATTGCGGAAGAGCCGCGCCGGCCCGAAGGCGTTCGTCACGAGAAGATCGGGGAAGCCGTCGCCGTCGACGTCGCCCGCCGCGAGGCCGGTCGCCGCGATGCCCTCCGTCGCCGATTTCGCCAGGCCGGCCCGCTCGGTCACGTCAGTGAAGTGCCCGGCGCCGTCGCCCTTGTAGAGGATCGAGCGCACCCCGTCCCCGACGAAGAGGTCCTCCGCGCCGTCGCGGTCGAAGTCGAGCACCGCGATGCCCGAGCCCGGCCACAGGTCCGCGACGAGATGGTTGACCTTGTCGAGCGGCGGATCGCGCCGCGGGGCGCCGAGGCCGGCCTCCCCGGTGGCGTCGCGAAAGCGCGGGGAGGCCTCGACTCGCTCGGCGATCGGTCTCTCAAAGCGAAGCAGCAGTATTCCCCCTCTCCCGGGGGGAGAGGGGTCTCCCGACGTGACCAGAACAAGGGCTGAGCGTTCGACTCGCGCCCCGTCGGCGCGAAATCCACCCACCGTAAACGTCACTCGCCCAGTCGTCGCTTCCCCGTCGTGCGCCGGCTTCTCCACCCGATAGTCGACGAACGCCAGCCGCGCGAGCCCGTTCCACGCCCATGCGCGCAGCTCCGCGATGCCCTCCGGATCGGCCGCCGTCGCCTCGCGGCTTCGCAGCGCCCGTCGAATCGCCTCGTTCGCATCCCGCCACCGCTCGAGGCGCGCCATCCAGGGACGAAACTCCGCCCTCAGCCGCTCGATCGACGAGTTGCGCCAGACGAACCAGGCCGCGGCGGCGAGCAGGACGATTCCGATGAGGAGGAGGACTCTGCGCACGGGCCTGCATGGTAGCGCGGGCAGCTCGGGCGCGTCGGAACGCTAGGGCGTCGGCGTCGCCTTCCCGGGCGGAGAGGCCGGCCCTCGCAGCTGATCTCCCCACTTGTAGCCGATCTTGACGGAACAGTCGGAGTCCGACGCCTCGAAGCTCGCGTCGCCGCCGGTCCGGCCAACGACCGCAGGAAAAACGACCATCTTCACCGTCCCGTCCGGCCGGCCCTTGAGCGAACCGTAGGCGACCTCGTTGACGGAGGAGCTCACCGTCTTCAACGTCTTGTCCGGCTTGAACCCGGAGCCGGTGATCGAAAACGTCTGGCCTTTGAGATCCATGGGATGAACGTTCAGGCGGCAGCCCCCCTTGCCCTCGGCGTGGATCGGGAAGGGTGTGATCTCGACGAAGGCCTTCGAGGCTCCGTCCTGCGAAACGAGGGCGAACGTGGCGGACTCGCCGGGGAACATTCGTCCGAGAGAGAGCGTGAGCTCGTCTCCGTCCGCGGACACCAGGCCTCCGGATTCGTCGATGGTAATTCCCCTCGCGACCTCGGCCGATCGGCCGTCCATCCATCGGCCGAACAGCGCGTAGCGTTTGTCCACGGGGAACCCATCCGTCTTGAGGGCGTAGCGGACCATTTCCAGACCGTTCTCCACGCCTCGCGACTTCTCCTCGTACTGGAGGCGCGTGGAGGCAGCCGCCGGCGTCGGCGTTGGTTCAGGATCGGGCGCAGCGGGTAGGGGGAAAAATGTGAGCGTGCTCAACAAAATCCGATGCAGGAATAGGATCATGCCGCCCTCCCGTGCCTCAGGAGCGCCGGTTCGTTGGCACGATTCTATGCCTCCGAATCCGAGGCAACGAACCGCTGGTTCCCGATCGAAGCCGATGCGCTAACATCCGCTCCGCGGTCGCTTACGGAGAGGTGGGTGAGTGGCTTAAACCAGCGGTTTGCTAAACCGCCGTAGGGGCTTAAACCTCTACCACGGGTTCAAATCCCGTCCTCTCCGCCAGTTTTGCCTAGACGTCACCACGGGTTCACCCGACCACCAGAGGCAGACCCCCGGCAGTAGGGAACGTCGCGCGAAGCGCGGCGTTTAATCCCGTCCTCTCCGCCATTCAACATTTCCGTCAGTAAGGGTTTCGGCTGTCCCCTCCTCGCCGTTAGGGCGGCCACGAGGGCCGCCCCTACGACCGGGGCCCTGCTGCTACCGCTTCCGCAGGATCGCCGCCGAGATCGCTGAAACGGCCAGCCCGATCGGAAACGACGTCACGAACGTGAGGGCGGCGTTGGTCAGGGGGTTGTCGTACAGCCCTTTGAGCATGCGCGCCTGGCTCGCCACCTTCTCGATCTCCTCCGGCGTGTCGCCGGAGTCGCGGGCCCGGTCGACCATGCAGGCCGAGAATTTGTCGCCGAAGTCCGGCACGATGCTGAAGTAGACGATCTCGAAGGCGACGGCCGCGCTCGCGCAGGAGATCGCCGTGATCAGCAGCCCCACCGATAGGCCGCGGCCGAACGAGATGCGCCCGGCGCCGACCTTCTCGCGGTAGGAGCGGATTCCGAAGAAGATGATCAGAGCCGACAGGACCATCGACGAATAGCCCATGACGTCGGCTTTCCGGTGGTCCAGGGCCATGATGAAGGGGATCGACCCGAGCATCAGCAGGATGAAGACCGCGGCGGACGTGAATCCGAAGGTCAGGACCGTTCTCTTCATGGAAGCTTCTCCTCCTTGCGTGAATCGGCGTTCACGTGCGCGCAATCTAACGGGCGCCCCGTCGATGTGTCGTCACCCTTTCGGGTGATTTTGCGCTGCCGGGCGCAGAATCACGCTTTCAGGGGATCAGCCGCCCGGCCTTGCCGAGCTGCACGGCCTGTGTGCGCCGTTTGGCGCCGAGCTTGTCGAAGAGCCGGCTGGAGTGGGTCTTCACGGTGTTCTCGCTGACGAAGAGCCGCTCGGCGATCTCGCGGTTGCTCAGTCCCGCCGCGATCAGGCCGAGGATCTCGAGCTCGCGGGGGGTGATGCCGAGCTCCTTGAGGCGAGCCTCGTCGAGCACGAAGGGCCCCTCGACCGGCACCTCGCGGACGATGACTTCGGGCTTGCGCCGCGTGAGCGACAGCCCCAGCCAGATGCCGAGCCCCGCGAACACGGCGGCGACGAGCCCGCCGTAGATCTCGACCGAGTGCTCTACGACGAGGAAGCGGTACTCGGTCAGCTTCAGGACGGCAATCAGCGCGCCGGCCACGAGACCGTATACGAGGACGTCGAGCCACCCGCGGTGGCGGGCCGGGGACGCGCCGGTGGAGCTTTCCACGGGACGGGATGATAGTCCCGGCGTGTGCGGTCAGCGGGGCGGGACGAGGCGCGTGCGTCGAACCTCACGTTCGTAGACGCCGACGGGCGTGGCCGCGTAGACGACGCCGCCGGTCGTGGAGACCGCGAGCTCCAGCGCTCCGGCGGTCGGAAGGTGCGTGCCCGCAAACGTCCGCCCGCCGTCGCCGCTGACGTAGACGTCCCCCGGCGGCAGGATGCCGGCGATGTGGCTCGCGCAGGCGTAGACGCGGGTCGGATCGGTCGGGTCGAAGGCGAGGTCGGTGACGTAGACGCCCGTGAGGCTCGGCGCCGACCAGCTCGCCCCGGCGTTGGAGCTGCGATAGACGCCGCCGCACTGGAAGCCCCCGGCGCCCAGGACGCCGGTGCCCGCGAGAAACGCCGAGGGATCGGCCGGATCGATCCGGAGCGACAGGAGGCCCGCGCAGGCGGGCGGCGCGGCTCCCGCGTCGGTCCACGAGGTCCCGGCGTTGGCGCTGCGGAAGAACCGCGACAGGCTGTAGGCGTAGAGGATGCCGCCGGGCGCCGAGGTGAGGCGCATGTTCTCGGCGAAGGGCGTCGGCGGCTCCTCCCAGGTCAGGCCGGCGTTGCTCGTCCGGAAGAATCGCGTTCCGCACGTGAAGAGGAGCGAGTCGGGTCCCGCGCCCGTTGCGAACGAGGGCACGCAGCGCGTCGACACGGTGAGAACCGCGCTCCAGTTGTCGCCGCGGTCGAGCGATCGGACGATGTCGGTCGTCCCGTTGCCGCGCTGGAGCGCGGCGAAAACGCGGGAGTCGTCGCGCGGGTCGGCGAAGACCTGGGCGTAGGAATCGCCCCGGTTGCTCTCGGCGAGCGCGGTCCAGGTCCGGCCGGCGTCGTCGGTGCGGTAGAGCGCGCTCGTGGAGGAATCGATGATCGCGGCGGCCGCGTAGGCGCGGGCATCGTCGTCCCCCGGCGCGCTGACGGCATTGGCGCGCACGCCCTCCGGTCCCGAGGTCTCCCAGCCGGGCAGGGCGACGGCGGCCGGCGCCGACAGGGCGAAGAGCCAGAGCACCGCGCGCCGGAATCGCATCGCCGACCATTGTACGGGTTAGGATGAATTCGATGGCGGCGACCTTCGGAATGCGGCTGCGGCGCTACTACGTGGCGGGCGTCCTCGTCCTCGCGCCGACCGCGCTGACGGCGTGGGTCGTCTGGAAGCTCTTCAAGTTCTTCGACGACATCCTCGGCGGGGAGCTGCGCGCGCGCGGCATCTCGGTGCTCGGCCTCGGGTTCGTCCTGCTGAACCTCCTGCTCCTTCTGCTCGGCTTCGTCACGGCGAACTTTCTCGGGAAGCGCGCCTTCGCGCTGTGGGACCGTCTCATGCACCGGGTGCCGCTCATCAACAAGATCTACGCGACGCTGCGCCAGATCGGAGAGCTCCTGCTCGGCCCGACGCGCGCGGGTGCGTTTGGCCGCGTCGCGATCGTGGAGTTTCCGTCCCCGGGGACGTGGGGCCTCGGCTTCGTCACGTCGACGGCTGCGAGCGAGGCGAGCGAGAAGACCGGCAGGAAGCTCTGCAGCCTCTTCATCCCGAGCGCCGTCAATCCGACGACGGGATTTCTCCTCGTCGTGCCCGAGGAGAAGGTGACCTACCTCGACATGACGCCGGAGCAGGCGATGAAGATGATCGTCTCCGCCGGCGCCCTCGTCCCGCCTCGCTAGGGGGTCAGGTCTTCATTTTTCAATTTTGTGGAAAACTCGAGGGCCCGAACTCGCCTTAGGCCGTCCTGGCCTAGCGGGAAGCGGGGGTCAGGTCTTCATTTTCCAGCTCTCGGGATCTGAAATTTGAAGACCTGACCCCGGTGAGAAGGAGCTGCTCGCTGGCGAGCATGGCGGGGCGCGTCATCCAGTAGAAGAGGTCGTCCTCGCCGCGGGCGTGCTCGGGGCCGGAGCGGTGGCGGCGAGTTTCGAGGCGGGTCGAGAGCCAGACGAACGGGTACAGCAGGAAGAGCCACGCGTGCTTCCACTTGAACCGCGTGACGTCGAGCCGCTCGATCGAGAGGCCCGCCTGGCGCAGGAGCGTGTGGAGGAGCGGGAAGTCGACCGGGCTGACGTGGTACGCGTACAGGTCGTCGGTCGAGAGGTCCCAGCCGACCCGCCGCCGGATGAGCTTGTGCGTCCCGGTCCAGAAGAAGTGCCAGCGCGAGTGGAGCCGTGCGACGTTCGGCGTCGACAGGACGAGGCTCCCGCCCGGCGCGAGCACGCGGCCGACTTCGGCGACGATCGGGATCCAGGTCGGCAGGTGCTCGGCGACCTCGCACAGGATGACGAGGTCGAAGGCCGCGTCGGTGTAGGGGAGCGGCCGCATGAGGTCGACGTCGGGATCGATCGGGATCCCCTCGGTCTGCCGGGGCTTCGAGGCGTCGGCGAGCTTGTAGTCGTCGGCGCGGAAGTGCGTGCCGCGCACCGCGCAGCCGTCCCGCGCGAGGGCCGCGGCGATCTCGCCCCGGCCGGCGGAGAGATCGAGCACCCGCAGGTTCGGATACCCGGGCCGCTGCCGCGCGGCGCGGAGAACCGCCTCGAAGACGTGCTTTTGAGGCACTAGTGTCCTGTAACGGAAGTCACGAAACCAATCTCTTCGCTCGCAAGGTGCAAGAGGGCCGAAGAGATGGGGCCACGGTGGTTGTCAGAAGCTGCAAGGCGCGATGGAAACTGCGGTGACAGAACACTACGCCCGGCGAATCTCCGACTGGCCGCGCATGTAGGGGCGAAGCGCCTCCGGGATCTCCACCGATCCGTCGGGGCGCTGGTAGTTCTCGAGGATGGCGACGATCGTGCGCCCGACCGGCAGGGCCGAGCCGTTCAACGTGTGGACGAACTCGGGCTTCTCGCCCTCGGCCCGCCGGAAGCGGATCGACGCCCGCCGCGCCTGGAATGCCTCGAAGTTGGAGCAGGAGGAGATCTCCTTGTAGGCGTTCATGCCGGGGAGCCAGACCTCGAGGTCGTAGGTCTTCGCCGAGGCGAATCCGAGATCGCCCGTGCAGAGGGTCGCGACGCGGTAGGGGAGGTTGAGTCGCCGGAGCATCTCCTCGGCGTGGTCGGTCAGGACCTCGTGCGCCGCGGCGGACTCCTCCGGCCGGACGAGCATGACGACCTCGACCTTGTCGAACTGGTGCTGGCGGATCATGCCGCGCGTGTCGCGCCCCGCCGCGCCTGCCTCCGAGCGGAAGCACGGCGTGTAGGCGGTGTAGAGCCGCGGCAGCTCGTCGGCCTTCAGGATCTCGTCGCGGTGGAGGTTGGTGACGGGCACCTCGGCGGTCGGTACCAGGTAGTAGCCCTCGCCCGTCTTGAAGAGGTCGCCCTCGAACTTGGGAAGCTGTCCCGTGCCGAAGAGCGACTCCGCGTTGACGAGGAAGGGCGGCAGCAGCTCGCGGTAGGCGTGCTCCTCGACGTGGACGTCGAGAAAAAAATTGATGAGCGCGCGGGACAGGCGCGCGCCTGCGCCCGAGAGCACCGTGAATCGCGCTCCCGCGATCTTCGCGCCGCGCTCGAAGTCGAGGATTCCGAGGGCGGGACCGAGGTCCCAGTGGGCCTGCGGCTCGAAGTCGAACTTGCGCAGCGTGCCCCACGTCCGCTCGACGCGGTTGGCAGTTTCGTCCCGGCCGCGCGGCACCGACTCCTGCGGGACGTTCGGCACCTGCTTCTCGACGGCCGCGAGCATCCCGTCGGCGTCATCGACCTTCTGCTCGAGCGCGCGGATCTCGTCCTTGAGCGCCTTCATCTCCTCGAGCGTCTCGGGGGAGGGCTTGCCGCGGACGCCGGTCAGCTCGTTGCGGCGCCGGCGCTTCTCCTCGAGGAGCGTCACCGCGTCGCGCCGCGCGCGGTCGAGCTCCGTATACGCCTCGAGGCCCGAGCCTCCGAACCGCTCCGGCATCTCGGAGAGGAGCCGGGCCGCGTTCTCCCGCAGATACTCGCGTGGTAGCATGAAAACGCGATTTCATATCGCGCACGCCGATCGAGTCAACTGCAATCGAGTCAACCGCTTGAGCGGGCCCTCCCGGACGCCGGACGTGGATTGCGTCGTGGTCAACCGCGACGGGGGCGACGCGCTCTTTCGAGCCCTGGCCTCCCTCGAGCGCCAGCGGGACGTGCACCTTTCGGCCGTCGTGGTCGACAACGGCTCGCGTCCCGAGGAGCGACGGCGCATCGCCGCCGAGGCCCCCTCGGCGCGGGTGATCGGTTTCTCGCGCAACCTGGGATTTGCCGGCGCGGCCAACGAGGGCATCGCCCGGACCCGGGCCCCCTTCGTCCTGCTCCTCAACAACGACGCCGTCCTCGAGCCGGACTACGCGGCCCGGCTGGCGGCGCGCCTGGCCGGGGACGACCGCCTCGCGGCGGCCCAGGGCCTCGTGCTCTCGGACGACGGCCGGCACGTCGACACGGCCGGGCTCGCCTGGAACGCCCGGGGCGAGGCCGTGCCCGTGCTGGCGGGCGCAGACGCGTCGCAGGCCCCGCGCGAGCCGTTCGAGGTCTCCGGCGTGTCGGCGACCGCGACGCTCTACCGGCGCGAGGCCCTCGAGGCCGTCGCCCCGCAGGGTGCCGCGTTCGAGAACGCGTTCTTCGCGTACTACGAGGACGTGGACCTTTCGCTGCGGCTGACGCGCGCGGGATGGCGCTTCGTCTGCGATCCGAGGGCCGTCGCGCGCCACGAGGGCTCGCTGACGGGCCGCCGGACGCCCTGGCGCCGCGCGTTCTGGACCGCCCGCAACCGCTGGCGCACGCTCTTTCGCAACTTCGCGCCGGGCCTGATCGTCCGGCACCTGGGGCCGCTGCTCGCGGCGGACCTCGCGCACGTGAGGCAGGTCGGCTGGCGGGGGCTGGCGCTGCCGCTGCTCGTCTGGCCGCGTCTGCCGGCGATGGCCCTGCGCGCTCGCGAGGAATCGCGGCTGCTCGACCGCTTCCCGGGAACGGGCCCGAGCGCGTCGTGATCCGCGAGATCGCCGTCATCTGCGTCTCCTGGCGGGACGAGGAGGAGCTTCGGGCGGCCGTGGCCTCTCTCGCCGCCGCGCGGGCGCGCGTGCCCGCGGCCGGCCCGCGCATTCGGCTCTCGATCGTCGACAACGGTGGCGCCCTCGCGGCCGATGCGATCCGCGCCCTGTGGCCGGACGCCTCGATCGTCGTCAACGCCGAGAACCGCGGCTTCGGGCCGGCGGCCAACCAGGCGGCCCGCGCCTCCACGGCGGACGTTCTCCTGTTCCTCAATCCGGACACGCGCGCCGACGGCGAGCCATTCACGGCGATCGCGCGGGCGTTCGACGCGGACGCGGGGGTGGCGGCGGTCGCGCCGAGGCTCGTCGAGATGGACGGCTCCGCGCCGAAGGCGTCGCCGCTTCGTCTCGCGCCGCCAGGGCGCGAGGACCAGGCCACGTTCCAGCTGCGCCGGCTCCCGACCCTCGGGTCGGACGCGCGGGAGCTTCTCCTCGTCGATCACGTCCGGCCGAACAACGCCGGCCGCCGCGCCTTCCGTTACGCCGATTCCGACCGGGAGCGGCCGTTCCCGGTCGAGCAGGCCGCGGCGGCGGCGCTGGCGGTGCGCGCGGACGTCTTCGCGCGGATCGGCGGGTTCGACGAGCGCTTCGTCCCCGCGTGGTACGAGGACGTGGACCTCTGCGAGAGGCTCGGCCGCGAGGGAAGGATCCTCTATCTGCCGGACGCGACGTTCCGGCATCGCGGCGGCGAGTCCGCGTCGCGCCTCGGCTACGATCGGTTCCTGCCGATCTTCTACCGCAACGCGCTCCGCTATCGCGCCTCGCGCTACGGCGTGGCGACGCGCCTGGCGTACCGGGTGCTTCTCGCGAAGGGCATGGCGCTGCGCCTCATGATTCTTCCGTTCCGCCAGGACGTTCCGCGTCCCCGCCCCGAGGCCGCGCGGGCCTACCTGCGGGTTCTGGGTCTGGCTCTGGGCCTGTCGGCGCCGTGAGCGCGCCCGACGTTTCGATCATCGTCGTTTCGAAGGACGACGCCGCGGACCTTCCGGTGTCGCTCGGCTCGGCGCTCGCGCAGACGGGGGTCGGCTGCGAGACGCTCCTCGTCGACAATGCGTCGACGGACGCCTCGCGCGAGGTCGCGCGGGCGCTCTCGGCCGAGGTGCGCGTGCTCGCGCTGCCCGAGAACGTCGGGTTCGCCGCGGCCATGAACGCCGGGATCGACGCGTCGGCGGGACGATACGTGCTGGCCTTGAACCCCGACTGCCGGCTCGAGCCGGACTTCGCCTCGATCCTGGCGCGCCGGCTCGACGCGAGGGACGCCGCGGACGTGGGCTCCGCCTCCGGCCGGCTGCTGCGCGGCGACGGGCCGACGCTGCTTCCGAACGGCCGCCTCGACTCGGCCGGCATCTATCTTCACCGCGGCGGGCCGCCACTTCGACCGGGGCGCGGGCGAGATCGCGTCCGGGAGATTCGGGAGCGAGGAGGTGGTCTTCGGCGCGTCGGGGGCCGCCGGCTTCTATCGCCGCGGGGCGCTCGAGAGCGCGAAGATCTCGACCGGGTACTTCGACGCGGACTTCTTTCTGTATCGGGAGGACGCGGACCTCGCCTGGCGGCTCCGCCGGCTCGGCTGGAGAGCGCTCTACGTCCCGTCGGCCGTCGCGTACCACCGGCGGCGCAACGTGCCCGAGCGGCGCCGGCAAATGACCGCGCTCGCCAACCTCCACTCGGTCAAGAACCGGTTCCTGCTCCGCATCAACAACCAGACGGGCGGCGAGATGGTTCGCACGGCCGTCCCGACGTTCGCGCGCGACGCGGTCGTCCTCGGGGCGTGCCTGACCGTCGAGAGGAGCTCGCTGCCGGCGTTCTCGTGGCTGTGGACGAACCGGAAGAGACTGTGGGCGAAGCGGAGGGAGATCCAGGCCCTGGTCGCAAAGCGGAGCGCCCCTCACCCTGTCCCTCTCCCGCCGGGAGAGGGGACCCTCAAGTCCCCCTCTCCCCCCGAGGGGGGAGAGGGTCGGGGTGAGGGGGGCGTCCCTCTGCGATAGCGTCCTCCCCAATGCGCGTCGGCATCCTCGGCACCCGCGGCATCCCCGCACGCTACGGCGGGTTCGAGACGCTCGCGGAGGAGCTCTCGGCGGGCCTGGCGGCGCGGGGCCACGACGTCACGGTCTACACGCGGACGCGCTACGCGCAGCCGGGCCTGACGGAGTGGCGCGGAGCGAAGGTCCGGGTGCTGCCGACGATCCCGACCAAGTACCTCGATACGGTGGCGCACGGGCTCGTCTCCGGCATCGACGCGGCCTTCGAGCGCTTCGACGCGGTGCTCGTCTGCAACGCCATCAACGCCGCGAGCTCGTTTCTGCCCCGCCTCTCCGGGAGGACGCGGGTCGTCCTGAACGTCGACGGCCTCGAGCGCAACCGCCGGAAATGGAGCGCCGTCGGCAAGCTCGCCTACCGGATCTCGGAGTCGCTCTCGACGATCATCCCCGACGTCGTCGTCTCGGACGCGAAGGTGATCCAGGACTACTACCGCGAGCGGCACGGCATCGCCTCGATCTTCATTCCCTACGGGGGCGACCTCCCGGCGCCCGCCGGCGCCGACATGCTCGAGCGGCTGGGGCTGGCGCCCGAGAAGTACGTCCTCTACGTTTCGCGCCTCGAGCCCGAGAACAACGCCGAGGAAGTGATCCGCGAGTACCGCGACGTGCCGGGGGAGGTTCCTCTCGTCGTCGTCGGCGATGCGCCGTACGCCGCGGCGTACATCGCGCGCCTCCGCGCCACGGCCGACCGGCGCGTGATCCTGCCGGGCGCCATCTACGGCGATGGGTACCGGCAATTGCTGTCCCGCGCCGCCGTCTACGTCCAGGCGACCGAGGTCGGGGGCACGCACCCGGCGCTCGTCGAGGCGCTCGGCTACGGCCGCGTCGTCTGCTACCACGCCACGCCCGAGAACGAGGAGGTCGCGGGGGGAGCGGCGCTGCCCTTCGACGCCCACCAGAAGGGCGGTCTCGCCGCCCTTCTCTCACGCATCCTGGATGATCCGGCCGCCCACTCCGTATGGAAAGAGCGGGCGCGCGAACGCGTTCGGGAGAGGTATCTTTGGAACGATGTGGTCAGCCGGTACGAGGCCGTCCTTGAAGCGGGGAGCGCCATCCCGTAACATCGTCGGGGCCCCCCGGTCCCGCCCCGTTCGCGGTTGCGTTCGATGCTGAAACAGAAAGCCCGCTCGGTCGCTCTCGGAGTGCTCCTGACGGACCTCGCCCTGACGGCGGTGTCGTTCCCGCTGACCTGGATCCTGCGGCACGGCTACCTGACGTCGGCCTTCCCGTCGCTCTTCCCGCTGCCGCTCGCGCCCCTCGACCAGTACCTGCCGCTGCTCATGTTCATCCTGCCGATCTGGGGGCTGCTGCTCTCCGCCGCGGGCTTCTACCGCAGCCACCGGACGCTCCCGCTCGGCGAGGAGATCTGGGCGGCCGCCAAAGTCTCCTTCGGCGGGACGGCGATCCTGGTGCTGCTGATCTACGGCCTGCGCCTCGAGTTCGTGAGCCGCTGGTTCCTCGTCCTCTTCGGCGCCGTGAACTTCCTCTTCGTCGCCAGCGAGAAGACGGCGCTGCGCCTGCTTTCGCGGTGGGTGCGCTCGCGCGGCTTCAACTTCCGGACCGCCGTGATCGTGGGGACCGGGCCCAAGGCGTCGCAGTTCGCCGACTTCCTCGAGGCCCACCCGCACTGGGGCTTCCGGGTGCTCGGCTATCTCAACGACGACAACGGAGGAGAGATCGGGCTCTCCGGCCGGTGGCCCTGCCTGGGAGGCATCCGGGACATGGAGTCGATCCTCGTCCGCGAAGTCGTCGACGAGGTGATCTTCGTCATCGAGAAGGGCAAGCTCGGGGAGTACGAGGAGGCGCTGCTCGCGGCCGAGCGGCACGGCGTGCGCGCCCACGTCTCGCTCGACATCTTCCCGCACGTGCTGGCGCGGCCCGTCCTCGAGGAGCTCGACGGCATTCCGCTGCTCTCCTTCACGACGACGCCGTCGAACCCGGTCGAGCTCGTCGCCAAGCGGGCGATCGACCTCGCGCTCTCGCTCGTCCTCTTCCTCGTGACGCTGCCGATCCAGCTCGTCGCCGCGCTGGCGATCCTCGTGACGTCCGGCCGGCCGGTCTTCTTCCGGCAGTCGCGCTGCGGCCTCAACGGCCGCCTCTTCACGCTTGTGAAGTTCCGGACGATGAAGGCTGGCGCCGAGGAACGCCTCTCGGAGATCTCGCACCTGAACGAGATGACCGGCCCCGTCTTCAAGGCGTCGCGCGACCCGCGCCTGACCCCGGCCGGCTGGATCCTGCGGCGCCTCTCGATCGACGAGCTCCCGCAGCTCTGGAACGTGATCGTCGGGGACATGAGCCTCGTCGGCCCGCGTCCGCCTCTGCCGGAGGAGGTCTCGCGCTACGAGCCCTGGCAGCGGCGGCGGCTGAGCATGAAGCCCGGCCTGACGTGCCTCTGGCAGGTTTCCGGGCGAAGCGAGCTCGACTTCGACCGGTGGATGGCGCTCGACCTCAAGTACATCGACACCTGGTCGCCGCTCTTGGATTTGAAGATCCTGCTGAAGACAGTCCCGGCGGTCCTCAGCGGCAGAGGCGCTCGATAAAGCTACACGCCTCGATCGGGGTCAGGTGTTCGAGTTTTTCGGGCGACCCCAGCTCCGCCCGCCGCCGTCCAGCTCCCGAGCCCGGAAAACCGAAGACCTGACCCCATCGAAGCGCGCCAGCTGACTCGCGGGGTGGCGCTTTTCGTGCAGCCCCTCGAAGCCCGCGGGACTCGCGGGCTGCACCGAAGACCTGACCCCGTCGAAGCGCGCCAGCTGACTCGCGGGGTGGCGCTTTTCGTGCAGCCCCTCGAAGCCCGCGGGACTCGCGGGCTGCAACCAGAGCCCGAAAAACCGAAGACCTGACCCCATCGAAGCGCGCCAGCTGACTCGCGGGTGGCGCTTTTAGCGTCTACCGGTTCCCGTCGCTCTCCGGGCCGCCCTCTCCCTCGGAGGCCTTGAACATGTACTTGATCGAGGCCTTCGGGATCAGCAGGTTGGCGCCCTTCTCCCGGTTCACCTTCAGGCAGGCCTTGTCGTACCACTCGATCCAGCCGTGGATCTCCTCGCCGTCGGTCAGCACGACGACCATGGGAGTCTTGGCCGCCATCTGCTTGAGGTAGTAGTAGCTCTCCGCATTGGTCTGCTCGGGCGGGACCTGCTTGCGCTGCGCGAAGGAGCGCGTGGGGTAGCGGTCGGCGAGCTCGGACAGGTTCGGACGGATCAGCTTGCGGTTGGCGGGACCCTCGTCTTCGCCTCGGAAGGCTCCGCCGGTGTTACGGTTGACCACGGCTGTCTCTCTCGGTCCCGGGTAAAGGTGGGACGCTTTGAGAGGCTAAACCGGCAGTTCGGCGGGATTATTCTGCTTTCTGGGGGCCGGAGCGGAGGGCCCTTCGTCCTCGTAGGCGAGGCAGCACATGAGCCTTCCGCACATCCCCGAAATCTTCGAGGGATTGAGCGACAGGTTCTGGTTTTTAGCCATTTTGATGGTTACCGGATGGAAGGATTTCAGGAAAGTCGAACAGCAGAGGGTCAGGCCGCAGGGGCCGATCCCGCCCCGCATCTTCGTCTCGTCGCGGGGCCCGATCTGGCGCATCTCGATGCGGACCGGGTGCTTGATCGCGAGGTCGGAGACGAGCTTCCGGTAGTCGATGCGAGCCTCGGAAGTGTAATAAACCGTGACCTTTCGGCCGTCGAAGCTCTCCTCGGCCCGGACCACCTTGATAGCGAGACGCCGCTCGAAGGCCAGGCCCTGGGTGTCGGAAAGGAACCGCTGCTCGCGGGCGACCTTGGCCCGGTAGGAGGCGAGGTCGGTCTCGCTGGCGACCCGGACCAGGCGCTTGGAATCGCGCAACTGGCACTGTTTCAAGATCATGGGCTGGAGGTTCGTGACCTCGGCGTGCTCCATGCCGGAATCCGCCTCGACGATCACCCGCTGACCGCGGGAGACCTCGATGCCCATCGTGTCGCAGAGGACGTTTCGCCCGTCCTCGTGCTCGTTGATCCGGATTCCGACGTACTGGCCGGGGTTGTACGAGTTCCCGATCCCGCAACCGCCGCCGGTGCCACAACCGCTCATATCGACCAAGACCCCCAGCCGGCGAAGTTACCACGCCCGGGCGCCGCCTGGAGCGGGCGACCTGTCCATGAGGACAGGGGGGTCGGGGCGCCTGTTCTTCTTGACAGTCGGATCCCAGGAGCCGTAGCGTAGACGGCGGTGGGGCTCCGCGAGGGGCTCGAGGAGGAGGGCGCGGGCAGGCACTGCCGGCGCTGACTTTCAGGGGCGGCGTTAGCCGCCCTTTTCATTTCCGGCCGTAAGGAAAACGGCTGATCCGTCGTCTTCGTAGGGGAGGGGCTCGTCCCCTCCCCGTCATGAAGGGCGGCCTCGAGGGCCGCCCCTACGAACCGGGGCCGAGCGCAGCGACCAGCGCTTCGAGAAGCTCCGCTCCGGAATCTCCCTCGATCTTGCGCACCCCGGGAATCTCGCCCGCGGCCGCCGGCGCAAACAGCGGCGGCGCGCCGGGGTCCTCCTCGCGCACCAGACGCGCGGTCTCCCCGGCTTCCGGCCCTGCGAGGATCAGCACCGCGTCGATGCGGCGGTTGCGCGCGAGCCTCTCGAGGGCGTCCTCCGCGCCATCCGCGGTCACGACCTCGATCGACGGGTGCTTCGCCCCGAACCCGGCCAGCCTCTCCGCGCCGTCGCCCACCGCGAGGATCGTGATCATCGGGAGGGCGCCGCCTCCATCCAGACGACGGCGACGCCCCCGGACCTGGGCTTCTGGCGCGCCTCGCCCGTGTAGAAGACGAACGTCCAGAGCCCCGGCTTGTCCGGGGCGAGACGGAACGCAAATTCGCCGGACGGTCCCATGCGGATGCGGTCCTCCGTCTCCGTGCCCACGATGCGCATCGACGTGCGGCCCTCCGCGACGAAGGCCCGCTGCGGCTCGGGGTAGGTGTAGGTGGTGCGGGAGCGGGCCTGCTCGCGGGTCAGCGGCTTCGGCAGAGGCTCGTGGGCGATCGTGACGAAGCTCAACGCATAACCCTTCCGGGTCCGGCCGTTGAAGGACAGGCTGCCGCCCTCGAGCTGGAGCGTGAGCTCCTCGAGGCGCCGCGACAGGAACTCCTCGGCCATCCGGAAGCTTCCGCGGTGCATGGCGTAGCCCACGCCGACGTGCGTGACCTCGGGGTCGAGGATCGTGCGGCGGTGGCCGTCGTTGGGCGGGGTCTCCCGCATCATGTCCTCGTGCCCGGCGATCGCGAGGGCCTTCGCCGAGTCGGTGAAGGCCGACGCGGTCGTGTGCCACGCGACGGCGTTTTCCGAGCCCATGCCGAAGATGCCGGCGAAGCCCGTCCGCGAGTACGGCGGCATCCCGTCCGTCAGGTAGTGCCCGGTCGTGCCCTCGGCGACCTGCGCGGCGGTGTAGGCGTCGGCGACCCGGGAGGCGGCCTCGTCCCAGTCCACCGGAGGCAGGCCGCTCCGCGCGCGGTCCTCGTTGATGCGGTCGAACACGGCGGCCTTGACCGGGTCCTGCGGCCGGGAGGGCGCCGGCACGGTCTCCGTCACGGGCAGCTTCGGGGCGCGGACGACGAGCTTCGCGGGCGGCGGCGGCGGGGAGAGGGCCGCGCAGGCGGCGGCCGCCAGGACCGACGCGGCCAGCGTGACCCGTGTAAGCTTCACGGCGTGACGCCTGCGCCGATCAAGTTCGGGACCTCGGGCTGGCGCTCCGTCCTCGCCGAGGACTTCACGTTCGGGAACGCGCGCCGGGTCGTCGCGGCGATCGCGCGGGTCCTGGCGTCCGGGGGCCGCTCGGGCGGTCTCGTGCTGGTGGGGTATGACACGCGCTTCCTCGCCGACCGCTTCGCCGCGGAGGCCGCCCGGATCCTCGTCCGCCACGGCTTCCCGGCCGAGGTCAGCGCCCGGCCGGTCCCCACTCCCGTTCTCGCCTTCGAGATCCGGCGGCGCGGCGCCGCCGGCGCGATCAACTTTACCGCAAGCCACAATCCGCCCCGGTACCTCGGCATCAAGTTCTCGACCTCCGACGGCGCGCCGGCGCTGCCGGAGATCACGAAGAAGATCGAGGCCGCGATCCTGGAGATCGCCGAGGAGCCCGCGCCGCCCGAGGACGGCGTGAGGCGCTTCGACCCGGCGCCGTCGTACCTGCTCGACCTCGACTCCAAGGTCGCCGCCCGCGACGTCGGCCGCGGCGCCCCCCGCTTTGCGCTGGACTTCCGGTTCGGAACGTCGGCGGGGTTTCTCGACGCGTGGCTCGAGAAGACGGGATCCTCGCTCTCGCGCCTCCACGCCAACCCGGACCCGCTCTTCGGCGGACGCTCGCCGCAGTGCGGCGAGGCGGAGCTCGGAGAGCTCGCGGAGGAGATCCGCCGGTCGGGCGCGCGCCTGGGCCTCGCCTGCGACGGAGACGCCGACCGCTTCGGCGTCTGCGACGAGACGGGGGCCTACGTGCAGCCCAACGAGATCCTGTCCCTTCTGGCGGCGGACATGCTCGGCCGCAAGGGCCGGCGCGGCGGGATCGCCCGCAGCGTCGCGACGACGCACGCCCTCGACGCGATCGCGAAGCGCGCGGGCGTGCCGCTCCACGAGACGCCCGTGGGGTTCAAGTACATCGGCGAGCTGCTGCTCGGCGGCAAGATCATCTTCGGCGGCGAGGAGAGCGCCGGGCTGACCGTCGAGGGCCACGTGCCGGAGAAGGACGGGATCCTGGCGGACCTGCTCGCGGCCGAGCTCGTCGGGGCGACCGGCAAGACGATCGGGCAGCTCCGGGCCGAGCTGTGGAAGGAGATCGGGCCGTTTCTCACGCGCCGGATCGACCTGGAGCTCTCGACCGAGGCGCGCGCGCGGCTGGCCGAGAAGAAACGCACGCCCCCCTCCGCGATCGCGGGACGCCGCGTGGCGTCGGTCAACCAACTCGACGGAATCAAGTTGATTTTCGAGGACGGTTCGTGGATTCTGGTTCGCGAGTCCGGAACCGAGCCCGTCGCGCGCGTGTACATCGAAGCGCAGTCCCAGGCGGACCTCGATGCCCTCGCGAAGGCGGGGCGGGAGCTGATCGCATGAGCTTCGCGATCGAAGGCATTCACGGGCGCGAGATCCTCGATTCCCGCGGCAACCCGACGCTCGAGGTCGAGGTGCTGCTTTCCGGCGGCGTCTCCGGCCGGGCGGGCGTGCCGTCGGGCGCATCGACGGGAACCCGCGAGGCCCTGGAGCTGCGCGACGGGGACAAGAAGCGCTACGGCGGCAAGGGCGTCCTCAAGGCCGTCGCGCACGTCAACGGCGAGATCGCCGAGGAGCTCGAGGGCGCCGACGCCCGCGAGCAGGCGCTCATCGACCGCGTGATGATCGAGCTCGACGGCACGCCGAACAAGGGGCGCCTCGGCGCCAACGCGATCCTCGGCGTCTCGCTCGCCGTCGCCCGAGCCGCGGCGGAGGCCTCGGGCGTCGCCGCTCTATCGCTACATCGGCGGGACCGGCGCGACGACGCTGCCCGTGCCGCTCATGAACGTGATCAACGGCGGAGCGCACGCCGACAATCTGCTCGACCCGCAGGAGTTCATGGTCTGTCCCGGTCGGGTTCGCGACGTTCTCGGAGGCGCTCCGCGCCGGCACCGAGACCTTCCACGCGTTGAAGTCGATCCTCAAGAAGAAGGGCCTCTCGACGGGTGTGGGCGACGAGGGCGGCTTCGCGCCCGACATCGCGTCGTCGAAGGAGGCGGTCGAGCTGCTGCTCTCGGCGATCGAGGCGGCCGGGCTACAAGCCCGGGAAGGACCTGGTGATCGCGCTCGACCCGGCGGCGCTCGGAGTTCTACGAGGGCGGCAAGTATCGCCTGAAGGGCGAGAAGAAGACGCTCTCGACCGACGGCATGATCCGGTACTGGGCGGAGCTCGTCGCCGCGTACCCGATCCTGTCGATCGAGGACGGCCTCGCCGAGCAGGACTGGAAGGGCTGGCAGGCCATGACGAAGGAGCTCGGGGCGAAGATCCTGCTCGTCGGCGACGACGTCTTCGTGACGAACCCGGAGATCCTCGCGCGCGGGATCGCCGAGGGCGTGGGCAACGCGCTCCTCGTCAAGCTGAACCAGATCGGCACGCTCACCGAGACGCTCGAGGCCGTGCGCATGGCGCAGACCTCGGGCTACCGGACGATCTCGTCGCACCGCTCGGGCGAGACGGGGGACGACACGATCGCGGACCTCGCGGTCGCGGTCAATGCCGGCCTCATCAAGACGGGCTCCGCGCTGCCGCGGCGAGCGCCTCGCCAAGTACAACCGGCTCCTCGCGATCGAGGAGGAGCTCGAAGGGGCCGGCCGCTACGCCGGCCGCGCCGCGTTCCCGAGATGAAGAACAAGGAGCACATCGGCCGCGGCCCGCGCCCGGTGACGGCGTTCCTCATCTCGCTCGGCGATCTCGACGGTGATCATGGGCGTGCTGCTCCTGTCCGACCGCCGGGTGCTCGAGCTGCGGCGGGCGCGCACGGAGGTCCAGACCCTCGACCGGCAGATCGCCGAGCGCAAGGCCGAGAACGAGCGGCTGAAGGCCTCGATCGAGGCCGCCAACCGCCACGAGTTCCCGGCCGAGCAGGTCGCCCGCGAGGAGCTCCACCTCGTCGCAGCCCGACGACGTCGTGCTGCTCTATCCGCAGGGCAGCCTGACGAAGCCGAAGACGACGCCGCTGGCGACGTCGCCGGCCACTCCGGCGCCGGAGCGCTGAGCAGCCCTCAGGACAGGGCGACGCGCGCGAGGGCGTCCCGCATCGCGGCCGCGGACGCGAAACGGTCGCCGGGAGCCTTGCGGAGCGCCCGCTCCACCACGGCCGCGAGCTCCGACGGGACCAACGGAGCCACGTCGATCAGCGGATCCGGCTCCTGCGTGAAGATCATGTCCATGAGCCGGAAGAGGTTCGGATGGCGAAACGCCGGCTGGAAGGCCAAGAGCTCGTAGCCGACCAGGCCGAGCAGGAAGATGTCGGTCTGCGGCCCGATCGCATCGCCGCTGATCTGCTCGGGCGAGATGTAGCCGTAGGAGCCCACGCCCGTCCCGGCCCGGGTCAGGCCGGTCGTGGACCCGATCGACTTGGCGATGCCGAAGTCCATGATCTTCACGCCGCCGTCCTCGAGCACGCGGACGTTCGAGGGCTTGATGTCCCGGTGGATGACGCCCTGCCGGTGCGCGTGGTCGAGGCCCTCGGCGACTCCCATGAGGATGCGCCGCTTCTCTTCGAGCGCGTAAGGCTCGCGCAGACCGATCATGACGGACAGGTCCCGCCCCGTCAGGAGCTCCTGGACCATGAACGGCGTGTCCCCGTGCATGCCGGACTCGAAGACGGCGGTGATGTTCGGGTGACTCAGGCCGGACGCGAGCCGCGCCTCGCGAAAGAATCGCGGGTGAGCGTCTTCGCCGAGCGTGCAGGTCTTGACCGCCACCACGCGGCCCGACTCGGGGTCGACGGCCTTGAAGACCGAGCCGAATCCGCCAGCCCCGATCCGCTCGAGCAGCCGGAACCGGCCGATCGTTCCCGAGGGGGGCGCCGCATCGCTGCCGAGGGAGTGAGTGGTCAACGTGCCTGCCGGCGCGCCGGCTACCAGCGTTGCGGCATGCGCTGGAGCTTCGCGGTGTCGTAGCCGAGCTCCGAGACCTTCTCGACCAGGTGCGAGTAGTCGTCCTCCGAGATCGCAGGCGTGCGCGCCATGATCCAGACGTAGTCGCGCTTGGTGCGCGCGACGATCGTCTGCGAGTAGTCGGGGGAGAGGTAGGCGATCAGGTACTCGGCCTTCAGCGGCCAGAAGAACTGCATCCACCAGGCCGCGTTCGAACCGGGGTCGCGCACCCAGCCCTTCGGCTTCATCGTCTTCAGCGGGCCGTCGAAGCCGCCCTTGCGGTAGGTGAAGGTCGTCGCGATCGTCCCGTCCGGGTTCAACCGGTAGGACTCCCGGGCGTTGTGCGCCTCCTTCTCGTAGGAGGTCGGGATGTTCGCGATGACGTACCACTCGCCCATGTACCGCTCGAGGTCGACCTTCGGGACCGTCGGCATCGGCGGGCGCGGCACCGCGTCCGCTCCCAGCAGCGGCGAGCGCCAGCGGGAGGAGGGCGAGCAGCCGGGCGCGTGTCATGGGGCGGAGGATATCGGAAGGGGAGCCCGGCCGCCCGTTTCCGTCGCCCGCTTGACCTGACCCCGCCTCTCCGATAAGGTGCGCGCTCTGCCGCGGGGTGGAGCAGCCTGGTAGCTCGTTGGGCTCATAACCCAAAGGTCGAGGGTTCAAATCCCTCCCCCGCAACCAAGTCACTTGAACGCCGGGAGGCAACTCCCGGCGTCGTTATTTCTAGGCCGCCAGTCGAGCCAAGGGACTTCAGAATGCTTCAGCAGAGGCAGACATAGTGACCACGCGCCCAAGGGAGGGTGGTCACGCAGTTCGACGTGAGCTCCAGCGGCCTGGCGGTGCTCGTCGCCAAGTGGCGTATCTACGCTTCCGGGGAAGCGACTCTCCTGCACTCCGGCGAAAGTCGCCTCTCCCGCAGTGGTCCGGCGCCCGACACCGACCCCTCTGGTGCCGTCGGCAGCTTGAGCGACCTGATCGCCGATCTCAGCCGCCAGCTCGCGCAGGCTCTCAAGGGCACTTGACCAGGTGCGGAGGCGATCGGTCAAGCCCATAACGATTGTTCAACGAGAGATTCCCGACGGCCTGCTCCTTCGTCATGTGATGAACGCTCTTCGGAATGGCCGGGGCTGACCTTCGCCGTCACGCTCTTCCCGCTCGGCAATTCATGGCACGAGCACGAGCCGGATCGGGTCGCCGATCTTCTTCTCGAGCCGGGCGACCGCGTCGGCAGCTTCGGCGAGCGGGATGTGGGCGCTGATCGACGGCCCCACATCGAGACGGCCGCTCGAGGCGAGCGCGATCAACTGGTCGACGTGCTCGAACGAGCTGCCGAAGTGGCCACGGATCTGGTTGCCGCGGATCGTGAACGCGACGCTGTCGGTGACAGTGAGCGGCCGCGGCGTCAGCCCGACGAGCACCAGCACGCCGCCGGGGCCGAGCGCCTCCGCCGCCTGCTCTCGCACGGCGGGAACGCCCGCGAAGTCGAAGGCGACGTTCAAGCCGCGGCCGTTCGTCGCTCGGCGGACCGCCTCGACGGCCGATGCGTCCCTCGGATCGATCGCGAGATCGGCTCCGAACGCCAGCGCCCGCTCGCGAGCGCCTTCGATCGGGTCGAGCGCGACGATCGGGCAAGCCCCGGCCAGGCGACAAATGCGAACGGCGTGCGCGCCCAGCCCGCCCACACCCCAGATGCCGACGGCCTGCCCGGGTCGCAGCTCCGCGGTCGCGACGATGGCCGCGTACGGCGTCGAGAGGGCGTCCGGGATGATCGCCGCCTGATCGAACGGGAGCCCGTCCGGAATCGCGACCAGCGTATCCTGCCGAGCCAGCGCGTACTCGGCCCAGCCGCCGTCGTAGTCGACACCTCGCGTCCGCGGTGCGAGGCACGGGGTCATCCGGCGCCGGCAGTTGGCGCACTCGCCGCACGACTGCCCGGCCTGGAGCACCACCCGCTGGCCGATCTCCCACCCGGTGACATCCGGTCCGATCGCTTCGATGGCTCCGGCAACCTCGTGGCCGAGCGTCACCGCGGGATTCCGATTGAACGGCGATGACAGGCTGCCGTCGATCAAATGCACGTCGGAGAGACACACTCCCGCCGCCTTGACCGCCACGAGCACCTCGCCCGGTCCAGGGGCAGGCACGGGCACCTCTTCGACCGTGAATCGGCGGGGGTCGAAGTGCAGCCGCCCCGCCAGCATGGTCTTCCTGCGAGCGTTCGATGTCGCTGTCAGCTCGTCACTCGTCATGCTCCGAAACGAAACCGACCCGCCGCAATCGCGACGCAGACGAGCACGAGCACGAGCGCGGGGACGACGCTCTCGTGAAGACGCCGATGCGTCTGGACGGCGCCGAGCATCAGCACGGCGAGGCAGACCGCTGCGATCGGCGTGAGCACGGGCGCGATGTGCAGCGCGGCCGGGAGCACGAGCCCGATCGCGCCCGCCACCTCGGCGAGACCGAGCAGCTTGATGCGACCCGGCGGCCACGTCGCGGCCCAGTGCATCTTCTCGGCGAGCTTCTCCTTCGGCGTCACCACTTTGAGCGCGCCCGTCAGGAGGAAGACGAGCGCGGCGAATCCTTGTGCGACCCAGAGCGCGATGTTCATGACGAAGTCTCCTTCTCGTCGATGTGCGGAAGCTCTTTCAGCACCGCAGCGATGCGCCGCGCGTCCGTTTCGAGAGCCTGCAGGTAGAGCTCCGTCATCTGCGCGCCGTAGTTTTGCGCCGCCTTCTCGCGATGAGCATGAAAGTTGTCCCGGAGTGACCAGAGACCTGTTCGATTCGAAGTACCATCGACAGGTTGGAAGGGCAACCGCCGTGCCACAGCTAAGTCATACCACGCCGACGGCCGCGGTGAGGATACCCATCTCCAGCCGGCGCGTTGGGTCGCCTGCGTCGTCTCGAGGGAAGGTCAGGCCGTATTCCTGGGCCGGGCTGCCCATTGGTCCTTTTGGCCTCGCATGCCCGGCGGCAGCGCGAGGCCAACCCTGTGGCGGGACATTTCGCCTCCCCGGATCAGGTTTGCGAGCATCAGGGCAGCGGCGTCGGCGTAGGGGATGATCATCTCCGGAACGAGGTACGCGAACACGGGCAAGAACAAGGCGCCTGGCAGGGCTCGGCCGAAAGCAGGTACTTGAACGGGTAGTCGTTCCAGGGAAATCCGGAGTTTGGCCAGGCCAAGGGGAGGCTGTTCGACCATCGGGCCGGGACAGAGCAGCCGCCAATCCAGATCGGAACCGCGGATGCGTTCGAAATTCACGCGATGCGGCCAGTAAGTGGAGCCGAGGCGAGGGAGGTCGACTCCCCTCCGGCCGGAAGCATCGATATCCAGGAGCCCCGCACCTGCAAGGAACCAGCAAGCGGGGCGATCGGAAGTGGATACTGCCTCGAGACTGGTGACAATCCGATCAACGAGGTTGACGAATGCCTGGCCTTCGGTGACGCGACCGGCGGTGTTGATGACTGCGTCGTGACCGCGAAGCACTGCGCTCAGATCGCCAATCGAAACCGAACTCAGGTCGCACTGGTGGACCGACACCTTTTCGCGTACCTCCGCGGTCAGCTTCGAGGGTGTACGGACGACGACTGCAACATCATGCCTGGCGGATAGGGCTTATTGAACAACATGCCTTCCCAGGGAACCCGTTGCGCCGAGGATCACGATTCAGGACATTGAGGGATTCTCCTATGCGGCACTGTCTACTCTGCAGATTGCGCGGAAGAAGGCGAGGGCCGCCAGGCAGCGGCCCTCGCCGATTGATTCCAGGGCTTCGAGACTCAGACCTGTGTGTTCGCGAGCTCCTTGATCGCCCGGCCGGCGGCCGCGGTGTTCTTCTTGAGAACCGCCGCCTTCGCCTTCTGGCGCGCCTGGAACGCTCCACGCCGGTCGGTCGCCTTCTTCTGCTTGACTTCGATCTTCGCCTCGAGCTGAGCGATCTTCTGGAGCTTTGCCTTCCGATCCGCGTTGGCCTTCGAGATCTCGTTCTTGAACTCGGCGAGGTCCGCCTTCATGGCGGCGATCTCCTCGCGGCGGCCCTGCTCCTCGACCGCCCACAGCGCACGGCGGAAGACGGTCCCACCGAGCGCCTCCATGCGCGCGTCCACCGGCGTCGTCCACGCTTCCTCGACTTCCGCGATTCTGCGCGACCACCGGACGGGCGACGTGGCGCGCTTCGACCCGGAGCTCCTCGACCTGCTGCACCTCTTGAAGGAGCAGGTGGTGGGTTCTGAATCGCCGGCCGTCTACGAGATCATCTCGGGCTTTCGCTCGCCGCGCTCGAACGAGATGCTGCGCAACCGCTCTCACGCCGTCGCCCGGCACAGCCTGCACCTCAAGGGCATGGCCGCCGACGTGCGGCTCACGGGCGTCTCCCTCGTCCGCCTGCGCGACGCGGCGCTGGCCCTCAGGAAGGGCGGCGTCGGCTACTACCCCGACGCGTTCGTCCACGTCGACACGGGCCGCGTCCGGCGCTGGTAGAAGCGGGGCTCCCCGCCCTGGCCCAATAAAGGGCCGGACTTGCCCGCCTTTGCTCGGCGAGCCTCGTGAAAGATCCGATTCTCGCCGTCTAGGATTCAACGCCCTGGCTGGGCGTAGAATCTGGCCCACGGACTGGAGGGCGGCATGAGAGCGCCTTTCTATTCAATTTTAGTCTGCTGCCTCGGCTGCTCCACTGCGAGCAGGCACCCCGAAATCGTCGCGAGAGCTGCGCAAGTGCGCGTGGTGCACGATTCGGCGGCAATGGCCAACTGCAAATTCCTCACGGCAGTCTCCGCCTCTGAGGAGCCCGGTGACACGAGTCGGAGCGGCGTCACCCCCCCATCGGAAGGGTCTGAGTTTCGATGAGGCACCGACGCGACATCGCATCGACTCCCGGTTCGCCGCTGCGTCCCATCGTCGCCGTCGCGCTGTCGGTTGCGATTTTCGCATTCGACACGGTCACCGACCTGGAGATTGCCGTCGCCGTCCTTTACGCCGTGGTCGTTCTGTTGTCCCTGAGGTTTTGCGACAGCCGCGGCGTCATGCGCATATCGCTTGGATGCATGGCCCTGGCGGCGCTGAGCTTCCTTCTGACTCCGTTGGAATGGTCGGAATCGGGCGTTCTCAACGGCGTAATCAGCCTCTCCGCCATCGGGGCCACGACATACCTTGCGCTCAACATCCAATCCGCGCGAGCACGCGCCGACGAGGAGTTTATCGAGACCATTCCCGCGATGGTGTTCATCGCCTTACCCGGTCCCTCCAACGCCTTCGCAAGCCGGCGTTGGAGCGAGTACACGGGTTTGTCCGCGGAGGACACGGCCGGATCTGGCTGGCAACGCATTGTGCACCCGGAGGACCTCGACCGCCACATGGAGAAGTGGCGGGTGTGCGCGGAGACGGGCGAGCCGTTCGAGGACGAGGCGCGTTTCCGCCGCGCGTCGGACGGCCGGTATTGCTGGTTTCTGGTCCGCGCCGTGCCGCTACGCGACAGAACCGGCAGCATCGTCAAATGGCATGGAGTCCTGACGGACATCGAGGATCGCAGGCGGGCCGACCAGAAATTCCGCGAGCTGCTGGAAGCGGCCCCCGATGCGGTCGCGGTCGTGAATCGTGAGGGCGAGCTTGTCCTGGTCAATGCGCAACTGGAGAAGCTCTTTGGCTATCCACGCCGAGACGTGCTGGGGAAGACGATCGAAATGCTGGTGCCGGAGCGGTTCCGGGGTCCGGAACAGCGCGCGGCTTTCATGGCCGACTCTCGCAGCCGGCCCACCGGGTCGGCGTTGGAACTGTACGGCCTGCACAAGGATGGTCGCGAGTTTCCGGTGGAGATCAGCCTCAGTCCGCTGGAAACCGAGGAGGGCGTGCTCGTCTGGAGCACGATTCGCGACATCACGGAACGCAAGCGGGCTGCCGACGAGGTTCGGCGGAGCGAGGCGGAGCTTCGACAGCTCATCGACGTGATTCCTCACCAGGTCTACGTTTTCGACGCCGATTGGAGTCCGCTTTACGCCAACCAGCGAGAGCGCGACTACACGGGCCTGACAGTGGAAGCGGAAAAGTCCAAGGAGGCCTTTGTCAGGACGTTTCATCCAGAAGATCTGAAAAAGTTGGAGGCCATGCGTGAGCGCGCGTTTTCGGACCCAGCGCCTTTCGAGCTGGAAGCACGAATATGGGGAAAGGACGGGCAGTATCACTGGTTTCTCATTCGGGACAGTCCGCTGCGGGATGAGCGGGGACGGGTCCTTCGGTGGTACGGAACTCGCACCGACATCGATGACCGAAAGCGGACGCAGGAGGCCCTGGAGCGCAGCGAAGCGTATCTGGCGCAAGCACAGAGGCTCACTCGCACCGGAAGTTGGGCGTGGGATCCGCACGGAAACCGGACGCTCTACTGGTCCGAGGAGATGTTCAGAATATACGGTGCGGATCCTGAACAGCCGATCCCGGATGAGAGACGCCTTTCGACGCGTGCACCCGGACGATCGTGACGGAGTCCGGGAGCTCGTCGCGAAGGCGATCCGTGAGAAGACGGATCTGGCGACCGAGTACAGGTCTGTGCTCCCTGACGGAACGCTGAAGCACCTTCAAGCCATCGGGAGTGCGGTTCTCGACGACAACGGTGAGCTCGTCAACTACGTCGGCACGCTCGTCGACGTGACGGACCGGAAACATGCCGAGGCAGAGCGCGAGAGGCTACGCGAGCTCGAGGCCGATCTGGCACACATCAACCGCGTCAGCATGATGGGGGAGCTGGCCGCGTCGCTGGGCCATGAAATCAAGCAGCCGCTCGCCGCCGCCATCACCAACGCCAACACCTGCCAGCAATGGCTGAGGCGCGAGCATCCCGATCTGAAAGAGGCGCAAGACGCGGCCACGAGAATGGTCGAGGCCGTGTTCCGATCCGTCGAGATCATCAACCGCACGAGCGCGCTGTACAGGAAGGGCGCTCTGCAGCGTGAGCCGGTCGACGTCAACGAGGTCATCGAGGAGATCGTCGACCTGGTGCGCGCCGCAGCGGAGCGCTCCGGTGTCTCGATCCGCAGCGAGCTCGTTGCGGACCTCCCGAAGGTGATGGGGGATCGCGTCCAGCTGCAACAGGTCCTGATGAACCTGCTGTTCAACAGCATCGATGCGCTGAAGGGGCTGGGGGGCGCGCGCGAGATCCGCGTCACCTCGCGACGCAACGGCGGCGACCAGCTGCGCGTGGCGGTCAGCGATACGGGCGTCGGACTTCCCCCCGAGAGCGGTCGGCTGTTCGAGGCGTTCTTCACCACCAAGCCTGGTGGGACGGGCATGGGATTGGCGATCAGCCGCTCGATCATCGAGTCCCACGGCGGCCGGCTGGCCGCGGCCACGAATGCAGGCCGAGGCGCGACGTTTTCCTTCACGCTTCCCGCAGCGACGGACCTTCTGGCGTGAAGGCGAAACAGGAGTCGACGGTCTTCGTCATCGACGACGACCTCTCGGTTCGCCGTTCGATCCAGGGACTCCTGAAGTCCGTCGGCCTGCGTTCGGAGGCGTTCGACAGCGCCCAGAGTTTCCTCGCCAGGAGCTCCTCCGACAGTCCCAGTTGCCTCGTCCTCGACGTCCGCCTTCCGGGTCTGAGCGGTCTGGATTTCCAGCGGCAGCTGGCAGAGGAGGGTGTGCAGACCCCCATCATCTTCATCACGGCTCACGCAGACGTCCCGATGTCGGTCAAGGCGATGAAATCCGGGGCAGTGGAATTCCTGCCGAAGCCCTTCCACGATCAGGACCTGCTGGATGCCGTTCAGCTCGCGCTCGAACGGGACCGCACTCGCCGTCAGCAGCAGGAGGAAGTGGTGGAGCTGCGAAGGCGCTATGACCGATTGACCCCGCGAGAGCGCGAGGTCATGCAACTTGTGGTGTCCGGGCGGCTCAACAAACAGGTGGCGTCTGAACTGGGAACCAGCCAGGTCACGGTGAAAGTCCATCGCGGGCAGGTCATGCGCAAGATGCGGGCGGAATCCCTCGCCGATCTGGTGAGGATGGCGGACAAGCTCAGGCTGCCGACCGAGACGTGATCCCTCCTGCCGCGCAGGCGTCGCGCGGTATCGGCAGACCTATACCAAGGGATAATTGCGCCCCTGCCGCCCCCGACCTAACTTGCGACAATGGTTGATCAACCGGATCCGAGCATCGTCGCCATCGTGGATGACGATGAGTCCGTCCGGAGGGCCCTGGAAGGTCTGCTGAAGGCCGTCGGGCTGCCGGCGAAGGCGTTTGCTTCGGCCGAGGAGTTTCTCGGCTCCGGGAACCAGCACCGTACCGCATGCTTGATCGCCGACATTCGCATGCCCGGAATGTCGGGGCTCGAGCTGCAGGCCGAGCTGAACTCACAGAACTGCAGGATTCCCACAATCTTCATCACGGCGCACGGCGACGCGAACATGCGAATGCGGGCGCTCCGGGCGGGCGCCTCGGAGTTCCTGGCCAAGCCGTTCCGCGACGATGTGCTGCTCGATCACGTCAGGGCGGCTCTGAAGATCTAGGCCGGCAGGATCGACTCGCCGAGACGGGAGGTTGGAATGGGCACTTCGGCAGCGGGCCGCGGCGACCACGAGTCGAGTGGACGAAGGTTCGAGCAGATCATCGGGCGTAGCTCCGTCCTGGAAGCGGTGCTCGAGAAGGTCGAACGGGTGGCGCCCGCCGGGTCGACCGTCCTGATCGAGGGTGAAACGGGGACGGGCAAGGAATTGATCGCGCGCGCGATCCACAATCTCAGTTCGCGCTGCGGGCGACCCTTCGTCAAGGTGAACTGCGCGGCCATCCCGCTCGACCTTCTGGAAAGTGAGCTCTTCGGCCACGAAAAGGGCGCGTTCACGGGAGCGATCGCCCAGAGGATCGGCCGGTTCGAGATGGCCGACGGCGGCACGCTGTTTCTGGACGAGGTGGGCGACATTCCTCTCGCTCTGCAGCCGAAGCTGCTGCGGGTCCTCCAGGAACAGGAGTTCGAGCGTCTGGGAAGCGGCCGCACGCTCAGCGTGGACGTTCGCCTCGTCGCCGCCACGAACCGAAACCTGGCGGAGCTCGTCGCGCAGAAACAATTCCGCGAAGATCTGTACTATCGCCTGAACGTCTTTCCGATCGCCATGCCGCCTCTTCGGGAAAGGTCGGAGGACATCCCGGCGCTCGTCACGCACTTCGTCGCCGTCCTCAGCCGCAGGATCGGTAAGGCCATCGACAGGATTCCTCCGGAGACGATGGAAGCCTTCAAGGCCTACTCGTGGCCCGGCAACATACGCGAGCTGCAGAACCTCATGGAGCGCGCGGTGATCCTGTCGAACGACGGAGCGCTTCCGAACACGCTTCCCCCGCCCGCGCGAGAGCCCGCGCGTGACGTTGCGATCTCGCGAACACTGAGAGACGCCGAGCGCGAGCTCGTCCTGCAAACCCTGGACGAGGTCGGCTGGGTCATCGGAGGGCGAACGGGTGCGGCCGCAAGGCTCGGGGTGAAGCGCACCACACTGATTTACAGGATGAAGAAGCTCGGCATCATGGCGGTCCGTGCCGCCAGTGCCGTCGCAACGCGGCGCGCGGCGCGCGAGCTCGTCGAAGAGAAGGGCGACGCGTAGATGCCCCGTCTGACTCCCGCTCGTGTCAGCGGGCCGTCACCGCGTGTCAATACCTCGACAGCGCCGAGTTCATCAGAGGAAAAAAGGCCTGTAAATCATCAGTGTTCTCGTGGCAGAGCGCTTGCACCGCCTCGCAATGCGAAGGGAGGAGAAAGTTGAGGGGTTCTCACTCCAACGACCTATTCGGATGCGGAACTTGGTGGGGGCGGACCCGGCCTCGCAGAATGGTTCGCCCGCGCCGCGGCCGCGCCAACCGAGAGAGGTAGAGAAATGAACGTCCATGTGCACACTAAAGCCCTGCCGCCCGCGAGCACCGGCAATTTGTTGCCCAAGAAGATATGGACGACCGCCCTGGTGTTCGTGACGGCCGTTACCTGGGCGGCGTCAGCGTTTGCGCAAGGGGGTGCGGGGGCCGCGGCTGCCCTGACGACGAGTGAACTGGCCAAGGAGATTTCTAACCCGGTCACCAGCATCTGGCAGCTCCAGTTCCAGTTCAACAATTTCCAACTTGAGAGCTCGGATTTCAGCCCTGTGAGCGAGAGGTGGGTCAACAATCTCTATTTTCAGCCCGTCATGCCGGTGAGCCTGACCAAAGATTGGAATCTGGTCACACGCCCCGTGATGACGATTTACCAGAGCGTGCCGTATCCCACGGCGACCGGCACTGTTGAACGGACGACGCATTTTGGAGACACGATCCTGGCTCAAGTGCTCTCGCCCGCCGGCACGGAGCCGTGGATTTGGGGCGTGGGACCTACCTGGATATTCCCGACCGCCGGCTCGGATCTTACCGGACAGGGTAAGTGGCAGATCGGGCCGGCTGTCGGAGGCGGCTACATCACGAACAAGTTCATGATCGCAGCCTTGTTTCAGCAATGGTGGTCTTTCGCCAACGACGGAGACGTGGACCGTCGGGACACAAACCAGCTGAATATTCTGCCGTTGATTTACGCCTTCTTCGGCGATGGATGGAGCGTCGGCTACTCAGGCAATATTCTGGCGGACTGGAAGGCGCATGGCAGTGAGCGATGGACTGTGCCTATCGGACTATCGGCCGGCAAGGTCGTCATGTTAGGTCCGCTCCCCGTGCAATTCCAGATAGCGGGTCAGTATTTCGTCGCCAGGCCGGAGGGTGGCCCGAAGTGGAACGTCCAATTTCAGATGACACCGGTGATTCCGAAGCTCATCAACAAAACGCTGTTCGGAGACTGATAAAGGAACCGCTGTTCCGATGAATACTCGAGCGCGCAGCACAACCTGCTTCGGCGAGACGGACGACGTATTGCCGCCAGGAGGAGTTGCATACAGAGGACCCGTCCAGCAGGCCGACGCGCAGGCGGGAGCCGTCTCCGGCGATGTCGTTGCGGAGCGAACAGAATCCGGAGGGAATGGCAATCATGCCGCGCACACAGAGGTGTTGCGACGGGTGGTTTCCACTAGTTTACCTACGAAGTGGGGTGTGTTTCAGCTCCTTGGGTTCGATCGTGTGACTATCAACGGCGCGCGGCACACTGAAACTGCACTCGCGATGATACTGGGCGATCTGACGGAAGCTACTCCACTGCTGCGCATCCACTCCCAGTGTATTACCAGTGAACTCCTGGGTTCGTTGCGTTGCGACTGTAAGGATCAGCTGGAACTCGCGATGGAGACCATAGCCGCCGAAGGGCGAGGTCTCGTGATCTACGAACATCAGGAGGGCCGCGGCATTGGACTGATGGCAAAGTTACAGGCTTACGCGCTGCAGGACAACGGTCTCGACACGGTCGAGGCGAATCGTCAGCTCGGATTTGCGGCCGATTGCAGGGACTTCAGCTTGCCGGCGGCTATCCTGCACGAGCTTGGTGTTACAAAGGTCCGCCTTCTCACGAATAACCCCAACAAGTCGTGGGCGCTCGCCCGCGCCGGGATCAAGGTCGTCGCTCAGCTCCCATGCGAAGCCGCGCCTAATCCGCACTCTTTCGCCTATCTCCATGCCAAGCAGGAAAAGATGGGACATGTCCTCAGCCTTGGATGCAGCAATGGAGCGAAACACGAACCGGCGCGAGACCAGCCTTGTTTTGCAAAGATCGATGACGCCATTCGCGAAATGCGAGCTGGCCGCATGGTCGTCGTCGTGGACGACGAGGATCGCGAGAACGAAGGCGACCTGACGATGGCGGCGGAACTGGTCACCCCCGAGGCCATCAACTTCATGGCGCGCTACGGCAGGGGGCTGATCTGTCTGTCGATGACAGGCGAGCAGCTGGATCACTTGGAGCTTGCCCCGATGGTGCCGGACAACACGGCCTTGCATGGAACGGCATTCACAATCGCTATCGATGCGAAGGGTCATGGCGTCACGACCGGCATTTCCGCTCACGATCGCGCGCGCACCATCAGTGCGGCCATTGATCCAAACAGTCACCCGGAAGACTTCGCGCGACCCGGTCACGTCTTTCCTCTTCGTGCTCGCCCGGGCGGCGTCCTCGAGCGACGCGGTCAAACCGAAGCTGCGGTTGACCTGGCCCGACTCGCCGGTCTGCGTCCCGCCGGCGTGATCTGCGAGATCATCAATGACGACGGCACCATGGCGCGCGTGCCTGATCTCATTCACTTCTGTAAGAGACACAGTCTCATCATGATTTCGGTCGCAGACCTGGCCTCGTACCGCCTGAAAGCCAAAGGAGGTGGTTCTCTCGAAGCTCCCTACGTCGAAAACGGTAGCGACCGTGTCACTTGCCAAGGGGTGACGGCCGCGGCGCCAGAATCTCAAGTTCGTATGTTGTTTATGAAAACCGAAGCAGGCCGGGCGACAAATCACACAGCGGGAACAATCTAGAAAGGACAGGGGAAGGGACCATGAAGAACTATGACCGTATCAACGCACTGCCCCCAAAGGACATCGGGCGCAAGAAAGCGCACATCGTCGGGGGCGGCATTGCCGGCTTCGCGGCGGCCGCGTTCCTGATCGATGACGCCCACATGCCGGGCGAGAACATCACGATCTACGAGGCCGAGAAATTGCATGGCGGATGTCTGGACGCCGCCCGCTTCGAGAAGGGCTACAAGAATCGCGGATCGCGAATGTGGGAGCGCCGTTACGAGTGCACGTACTATTTGCTGGAAAAGATTCCGTCAATCGACACGCCCGGCCGCACGCTCCTGGACGAGACGTACCAGGCGAACGTGGACCATCCCTTCCATGCGCGCACGCACTTGATGCACCGCAAAGGCACGAAGTACGTGTCCGATGGCCCGCTGATGTCCGCCACGCAGGGCCAGAAGTTGCTCGATCTGCTCCTGACCCCCGAGAAGGATCTGGAAGGACTGAAGTGCAGCGATTGGTTTGAACCGGCGTTCTTCACGTCGGACTTCTGGTTCAACTGGGCCTACATATTCGCGCTGGCCCCCCACCATTCCCTAATCGAGTGCCGGCGCTACCTCAACCGCTTCGCCATGTACATCGGCGCGCCGATGCTGGATCTGACCATGCTCATACACACCAAGTATAACGAGTACGACGCGGTCATCCGTCCCATGGAAGCGTGGTTGGAAAAGAAGGGCGTGCGCTTCCAGAGGGGGCGCGCGTGCGCGACATCGAGACCGTGAACAAGGGAAAGGAGACCCTCGCTACGGGACTGGTCTACGAGACTGAGGCCGGGCGGCAGCACATCGACCTGACGCGGGATGACCTGGTGTTCTTCACCAACGGCTCGATGGTCGCGAAGACCACGTGGGGCGACAACAACACCGTCGTGAGCTACGACCGCGACACAAAGGACCTGGGCCTGTTCGACGTCTGGAAGAAGCTGGCGGCGCGCGACCCGAAGTTTGGCCGACCCGAGCCGTTCATCTCCGACATTGAAGGAAGCGGGTTTTACACCTGGACCGCGACGATCAAGGGCCCTTCCAAGTTCATAGACTATTGGTCGGCCAAGACGGGCGTCAGTCAACCCCTGATCACGAATGCCTTCACCACGTTCAAGGACGCCAGCTGGGTGCCCACCTGCTTCGTTTACGGCAAGGACTACTACCGCGACCAGCCCGCCGACGTGAACTTGATGCACGGCTACCTACTGTGGACCGACAGGCCGGGCGACTTCGTGAAGAAGACCGTGCGGGAGTGCACCGGCAACGAGATCTTGACCGAGATCTTCCATCACTACGGGCTCAACGAGGATCAGATCAAGGAGACCCTCAAGCAAACCTATGTGTCGGTGGCGGCGATGCCCTACATCGTCAGCCAGTTCATGCCCCGCCGCATCGCCGACCGGCCCGAGGTCATTCCCGACGGCTGCGTGAATCTCGCGTTCATCGGCCAGTATGTCGAGACGCCTGCAGATGTCTCTTTCACGGTCGACAGCTCGGTGCGCACAGCGATGATGGCGGTGTGGGGCCTGACCGGGCTTCAGAAGCCGCAGGTCCCCATGTACGAGCCGACCTTCGACGTGCGTGTTATTGCGAAATCGCTCCAGATGGCGTCCGGGAGCAACGGCCTGAGCCTCGCGGGGCTCGACAAAGTCAAGAGCGCCACTGGCGGGTCCACCGCGAAACTGCTCGATGCAGCACTCAAGAACACGCCAGATCCCGCGTGGTTCTGACGACCTTAAGCCCAAGTTACAACGATGCGATTCACCGAGCGCAACCTGAAGATCGACCACAGCACCAGCATCGAGGCCCGCCGGCCTCGATGCTGGTCGGTGCCGCGGAATCGGATCGCCGTCTAGAGGGGGTACTCGACCTCGCGGCCGTCGACTTGAGGGATATCGACTATGAAGTATTGGGGAAAGATGGGCGCATTCTGGGGTTTGCTGTTTGGCGCCGCTGCGCCGGCGTTTGGCGGCTCCGTCACGCGTCCGGGTGACACGGTTGGCGCTGCGGTGGGAATGCCGCTCCCTCCAGGCTTCTATTTCCAGAATCAATTTACCAGGGATTACCGGGCCACAGACCCGCATGGCACCGCTGTCCTCGACGACGTCCCCGTCTTGGTTTGGTCGACCCCCTGGAAGATTGTTGGCGGACGACTGGTACTGTCCACCGCGCCTGCGGTTCCAGTGAACTTTCGCATTTACGACACGGTCAGCAAGAGCGGCTTTTTCAATCCGTTTGTTGGGGCTCAAGTGGCCTGGGATCTCGGCCATAACTTCGGCGTCAGCTATTTGCTCGGGGGCTACTTCTACGTCGGTAGCCCGATCGGGTACAGTTCAAACTCGCTCAATCAGCGCTTCGCGTTCAGCTACACTGGCAACGGCTGGGACCTGACCGCGAACACCATCTGGGGCATCCAATTTGACTCCGTCACAAACAAGGCGGGCGCACAAGTTAACCCGGACTTCCTCAACCTCGACTTGACGGCGACCAAGAGGTTCGGCAAATGGGAGGTGGGAGCCGTAGGCGGGTATTCCACCGATCTGAACGCGCCGATTGCCACCTACAAAAAGCAAAGCCAATTCCAGTTAGGGCCGCTTCTCGGCTACTACGGCAAAGGAGCAGTTCTACAAGTGTACTTTACATCCAACCTGTATCAGAAGAATTACGGCGCCTCCCTGGTCAGCGGAAACATTCGCATCACCATCCCACTTGGGAATCCGCCGCCGCCGGGCACATTACGACCGATCGGAGGTGGAATGTAGCCCTTATCCCAAGCGCCCGAAGCTCTCGCGGCCGCGAACAACTAGCTAAGCAACAATGTGAACCAACTAAGGCCAAAGCCGCCGATCAAATGAGTCTTCACGTCAATGGAGGTTGCCCGCTACATGGCCGGCCGTGATCATGGATCAGGTGAAAGGGACGGATATCGAAGCTCTACTGCTGAAATACGGGGTGATCGAGGCCGATAAGCGGCGGACCCCGATCGACCCGAAGACCCCTATGTCGCCGCAGGGGCCATCGGGGCAAAGGGAGGTGGTCGCGAAGAAATAGCGCTGGACAGTGAGTGAGATGGGCAGAGACGTCCGAACGCGACCGGCAACCACGGCGCGTTCGGACGTCGGCCGCCAAGTTATCCGCGAGCAGCGCCCGGTTTGCCACAGTTCACGACCGTTGGGACGTCGTTGAGAGGTCTGGGTCCCTAATGAGCGCTATCAGCGCGCCGGGCTGGCCCGTGCCCTCGCGCTCGATCCGGACGTCCCCTGCAGGTCGCGGGAGTTCTTGCCACGACGGCAAGTCTGGAGGCGACTTTCGCCGGCGCGCGGACACCACGTCCACGCGCGAAGACCTCTTTCGTTCACGAGAACAGCTTCGACGAGATGCGACATCATGCTTCCGATCGGTTCCAGCGTAAAGGGATGCTCGGTGACTTCTAGGGAAGGCCTTCAAGGCGAGGAGCTTGCTACACTTTTCTGCACTCAATAGGGTTTTGGAGGTGTTCTTGCGCTCCGAACGACGTTGAGCGCCCGACGGCGGAAGCCTTCGTGCCGAGGAGTGGGATGACAATGGACGCTGCCCAATCGGCCTGTCTCGTGCTGCATGGCAAGGCCGCCAAGCGCGAAGACGTGCGCGCGGCGGTGCGGGCTGTTCGCGACGATGGATTCCACGTCGACGTCCAGGTGACCTGGGAAGGCGGCGACGCGGCGCGATTCGCTCGCCGGGCGGCGAATGAAGGATTCGGAGTTGTCATTGCCGGAGGTGGGGACGGGACCGTAAACGAAGTGGTGTCGGGGCTAATGGACCGGGGGAATGAGACGGGGCCTTCCCCCAGCCTGGCCATTCTGCCGCTCGGCACCGCCAACGACCTGGCGCGTGCTTGCCGCATCCCTCTCGACCCCCTTGAAGCCCTGCGCCTCGCGGTTTCGGGGCCCCCGACCCTGATCGATGTCGGCCAGTGCAACGGAAGGTGCCTCTTGAACGTGGCCACGGGAGGGTTCGGCACATACCTGACGGTCGCGACCCCCAACGAGCTGAAGAAACTCCTCGGCGGCGCCGCCTACATGCTGACCGGGTTGACCCATTTCACCAGCATCCGCCCCGAGCGCGGACGAATGACTGGACCTGGCTTCGCGTGGGAAGGCGCCTTCCTCGTCCTGGCCGTGGGCAACGGCCGGCAGGCCGGCGGAGGCCACCCGCTCTGCCCGGAGGCGCTCTTGAATGATGGGCTCTTCGACGTGCGCATCCTGCCGAAGCTGCCGAACGAGGAGCTGCCTCAAGCGTTGCGCGACCTGCTTCGAGGAGGGCTCGACGCAGTTCAGCGCACGGTCGTCAGCGCCCGAGTGGCGCAGCTCGAGATCGAGACCGACGAAGCTCTTCAGATCAATCTGGACGGCGAGCCGATCACAGGCACGCGGTTCCGATTCGAGCTCCTACCGCAGCGACTGTCGATGAAGCTACCTTCCGATTGCCCCCTGCTCGCTTGACGCGCGTCGGCGCACGTGGGTGAGCGCGCCCGGCAGCCGACCACATCAGTCGTTGACCTTAGATGGCGCCCGGCCCTACGTGAGTCCCGCCGCCCCTAGGGTGATCTATCCCAGAAGGGTGTTGACACCTCGTGGGGTCTGTTTGCCGCGCGTCGGAGCCGAACGCCGGGCGAAGCCCGGCGATGAATCCTCCCCCCGCAACCAGGTTTCTTACGCGGATTTCATGGAACCGCGCCTAGGGGCCTCGGTGGCGGAGGGAGTCGTTGGCCGAGGTTTGCAGCCAGCGAAGATCCGGGCCATAGGCGAACAGGAGAGATCCGCCGCGGATCGTATCGATGACTCGTCTCGCCACAGCGATATCCAACGCCGGGCAACCCCAGCTGCGCCCCAGGCGTCCGTTGCTCCTGGCGAAGTCCTCACTCACGTACCAGGCGCCGTGAATGATGATCATGCGCTCGCGAGCGCGATCGTTGAAGCCCGGTTCGAGCCCGTCGAGTCGTAGCGAGTAGCCGTGCTTGCCGTTGTACGGCTCGGCAACGGTCCGGAAGAGGCCCAAGCTCGTCGCGTGCGAGCCGACCTCGTTAGAAAAGTGCAGTGCGATGTTATCGCCGGTCCCCTGGCCGTGTGCCACGAGCTCCTTGAAAAGCAGGCGCCGGTGCTCGAGGTCGAAGACCCAGAACCTGCGCTCGGTCGATGGGCGGGAGTAGTCAATGATGGTCAGCATGGGCGAGTCGCCAGCGATTCCCGCCACCCGCGCTCTCTCCGTTGCGGAGAGGGCGCGCGCAAGCACCGACCGGTCGAGATCTGGCGCCGCGAGCGCTAGCTCGGCCGCGAGACCGTCGGTCGGAGCGCCCGAAGTGGCTGCCGGACCGTGGTTCGACGGGAGCGTAGCGATTGGAGGCGGCGAGGGTGTCGGAGCGGCGGCTGTGACCTGCGTTTCGGCCAAGTCGCTGCCGCAGGCGCCGACGGTACCGAAGAGAGCGAGAACGAGGGCGCGACAGATCATGGGCGTGGAGCGTAGCAAACAGGCGGACGGAAAGCCCCGAAGTCGCAAAAGCGTACGAGGCCAAAAGGTGCCAGCCTAGGATCGGCCTTTAATCCCGGGAGGGCATTCCTCTTTGGTCGTGGAAGAGATGCGCTCGAAGCGAGCAGGCCCGGCGGATGCCAAGCCGCCGAAGCGGCTCGGTTGTTTCTTTAACTCTTGTGCGAACCCGATCGACTTGTCGAAGTCCAGGATATCGAGAGAGACAGAACGAGAGTCGCGAGGTTCACCTTGTCACCCGTGACCATTGGTCGAGCGAAAGTCGGGCGAATTGCAGCTTCCTCGGACCGACTCCAGCCGAATCGAAGGCCTTCAGGAATCGCCAATTGGTGGTTTGTTTCGTTTCCTGTGGACGATTGGCGGGCCCTCATAACCCAAAGGTCGAGGGTTCAAATCCCTCCCCCGCAACCAAGTCACTTGAACGCCGGGAGGCAACTCCCGGCGTTGTTATTTCCAGGCCGCCAGTCAGGGGAGGGATTTGAACCCGGCGCGCGGCGCAGCGGCGGGTAAATCCCTCCCCCCGCGACCAAGATTTTTCAACGCCGCGCTCCTGCCCGGCGTTTCTGTTTCCGGCGTGCCAGGGGGCGTCAGGGCACTTGACCCTCGAAAACGCCCTTCCCCCGAGGTCAAACGGCCGAGATCCTTCGCCGTGTTCGCATGATCCGATCGACCGACAGGTCGTTCAACGGTTCCAGCCGCTGGAGCTCGAAGAAGATCATCGCGTAGATCAGCTGGATGCCCACCACGTCATAGCTTTCGAGGACGGTGCTGCCGAAGATCAGGGCCACCATCCACAGCCCGCCTGCCGCAAGCCCCAGCCGGGTGAAGAGCCCGAGAAGCACCAGGGCGCCCACGAGGAGCTCGACCGGCGGCGTCAGGTACGCAAAGGCGATCACGGCGGGGGCCGGAATCCAGGTCTTCGAGAACGCCGCGGCGGTCGTCTGCGCGAAGGGGGGAATGCGCCCGATTCGGTTCACGCCGTGGATCAACATCGACATGCCGATGCCGAGGCGGAGGGTCGTGTAGCCGAGCGTGGCCGGATCGAGGTGGCCCGTCTGCCCGGCTGCCTCGGTCCCGCCCCGCAGATTCCGCGGCTCGGGGACCATCAGTGCCTCGGCAGCACGAAGCGCACGAGGTCGTCCAGGTTGCGGCCGATCACGTCCGGCTCGACTCCCAGCTCTTCGACCGGAAGACTCATCCGGTTGACCCAGAGCGTCGGGTAGCCGAACGACTTCGCGCCGACGGCGTCCCAGCCGCCGAACGCCACGAAGGCGATCTCCTCGCGCCCGAGCCCGAATGCGTCGGTCCCCATCCGGTACGCGCGGGGATCGGGCTTGTAGGCCCTCACCCTGTCGGTGCTGAGGTGAGGTTCGAAGACGCCCTCGAGGCCCGAGCTCCGGACCGCGGCGTCGATCATCGGCGCGGTGAAGTTGGACAGGAGGACGGCCCTCATCGCGTCGCCTTTGCGCGGGCCGCCTCGCCAAGCGACCAGAGAGCCGCGCCGAGCAGCACGACGTCCTTCAGCAGGAACTGCCCGGGCATCGCGGACAGGGCGGGAAATCCCCCGAGCGTCGGCTCCCACCCGGGGGTCGAGAAGAGAAAGGAAAGCGTCGTCAGGAACATGACGACCGCGAGGCCGCTGCCGATCATGGAGATCCGCGCCGACACGGGCCGCAGGGCGATCATCAGGGCGATCGCCAGTTCCACGACGCCGAGGGCGCTGGAGAACCCCCGGATCCCGAGGATGGGGTACAGCCACGACAGGAGGGGGCTGTGGCCGACGAGCGTCTGGATCCCGCCCGCCTCGTAGGCGGTGAACTTCATCGCCCCGATCCATCCGACGACGAGCACGAGCCCGTAACGCAGCGTCGCTGCTGCCAGAGACTCGATGAAAACGGTCGCGCGGTCGGACCGGGAATCGGTCGTCGGCGCCGCTCCGAACGTGCCGGAAATGGCGGACATGTCAGGCGCTCCGGCGGCGCATCGGGACCGGCTGCTCCGACGCGGTGCGAGCGGTGCCGGTCCGGGAGAGGAAATCGCGGATGGCGGTCGCGATCTCCCGGGCGTGCGTCTCGAGGGCGAAGTGACCGGTGTCGAGCAGGCGCACCTCCGCATTCGGCACGTCGCGCTGGAACGCCTCGGCGCCCGGCGGCAGGAAGAAGGGATCGTTCTTGCCCCAGACGGCCAGGATCGGCGGCTGGTTCTCGCGGAAGTACGCCTGGAACCGGGGGTACAACGCGACGTTGCTGGCGTAGTCGAGAAACAGGTCGAGCTGGATCTCGTCGTTTCCCGGTCCCGTCCGAGCAGCGCCGAGTCGAGCGTGTAGGACTCCGGGGCCACGGCCGCCTCGTCGGAAACGCCGTGGAGGTACTGCCACCGGGTCGCCTCCGGCTTGAGGAAGTCGCGCAGCGCCGTCCGGTTGGCTTCGGTCGGCTCCTGCCAGTACTTCTGGATCGGGTTCCAGCCGTCGCTCAGGCCTTCCTCGTAGGCGTTGCCGTTCTGCGAGACGATCGCGGTGATGCGCTCGGGGTGGGCCAGGGCGAGGCGAAAGCCGACCGGCGCGCCGTAGTCGAACACGTAGATCGCATAGCGGCCGAGGTCGAGCGTCTCGATGAAGCCCGTCGACGATCTTCGCCAGGTGGTCGAAGGTGTACGCGAAGCGGCCGCGGTCCGGGGCTTCCGAGAAGCCGAAGCCGGGCAGGTCGGGCGCGATGACGTGGTAGCGGTCGGCGAGCATGCGGGATCAGGTTGCGGAACATGTGCGAGGAAGTCGGGAAGCCGTGCAGCAGCACGATCGCCGGCGCGTCGGGTTGTCCCGCCTCGCGGTAGAAAACCCTGGTGCCGTCGACGACTGCCGTTTTCTGGTGGGTCATGCCTGCTCCTTTGCGGTTGGTGGCTCCGGCCGCCTTGCTGCGGCCGAGCCCTCCCGAGACCACGATTCGTGCCAGCCCGGGCAGCCGGCGAGAAAGCATTGAGTCCAATGGCGTTCGCGCTTCGCCCCGTCCCCCCGGGGGCGGCTACGAAGAGTCGTAACCTACGAATTCTCGCCGGCATCCTACGAACGGTCGTCGCCCTGCGGGGTCTCGACCAGGGAGGTGCGTGCCGTGTTGCCCCAGGAGGAATCCGCGCGTCTGGAGGCTCTGCGCCGGTACGAGATCCTCGATACGCCGCCGGACGGAGCGTTCGACCACATCACGGCGCTGGCGGCGGACCTGTTCGGCGTGCCGATCGCGATCGTCAGCCTGGTCGACCACGACCGCATCTGGTTCAAGTCGCGCCACGGCCTCGAGGATTCCCAGACCGCGCGCGATCCCGGCCTGTGCGCGTCGGCCATTCTCTCGCCGGAGGTCTACCACGTCCGCGACGCCGTCCACGACGCGCGCTCGCTGGCCAACCCGCTGGTGGCGGGAGCGCTCGGCCTGCGCTTCTATGCGGCGGCCCCTCTGCGCACGCGGGACGGCTTCCTGCTCGGGACCATCTGCGTGACCGACCGGGAGCCGCGCGACCTTGCGCCCGTCCGAGGCGGAGATGCTGAAGAGGCTCGCGGCGCTCGTCATGGACCAGATGGAGCTGCGATTGACGGCGAGGAAGCTCGCCGAGCTGGAACGGGCCGACCGCGCCAGGAGCGAGCAGCTGCGTCTGGCGAACGAGGCGCTTCGGCAGAGCGAGGAGCGGTACCGCGATCTCTTCGACGAGGCCCCGATTGCGTACGTGCACGAGGGCCTCGATTCCCGCCTGATCCGGGCCAACCGCGCCGCGATGCGAGATCCTGGGCATCGAGCCGGACGAGGTTGCCGACGACGTACGGGAAGTCGTTCGTGCCCGAGACGCCGGAGGCCCAGCGCCGGATGCGCGAGGCGTTCGAATCCATCGGGCGCGGAACCGACACCGGCGGCGTCGTGCTCGAACTGCGGCGCAAGGACAACGGCAAGCCGCTGTGGATCCAGTGGTGGTCGAAGCCGGACCCCGCCGGCGGGTTCACGCGCACGATGTTCATCGACATCACCGACCGCGTGCTGATGGAGCAGGAGCAGGCCCGGCTCAAGGCGCAGAACGAGTACCTGCTGGAAGAGATCCGCAGCGAGCGGGACGTCGGCGACATCGTCGGCGAAAGCCCGGGATCGCGGAAGGTGATGCAGCAGATCCGGCTCGTGGCGCCGACGGACGCCCCGGTGCTCATCACCGGCGAGAGCGGCACCGGCAAGGAGCTCGTCGCCCGCGCCATCCACGAAAACAGCCGGCGCAAGGGCCGCGCGCTCGTCAAGGTGAACTGCAGCGCCGTGCCGGACAGCCTGTTCGAGAGCGAATTCTTCGGCCACGTGCGGGGCGCGTTCACCGGCGCCCTCAAGGACAGGCCCGGCCGCTTCGAACTGGCCGACGGCGGCACGCTCTTCCTCGACGAAATCGGCGAGGTGCCCGCTCGCGATGCAGGCGAAGCTGCTGCGCGTCCTGCAGGAGCAGGAGCTCGAGCGCGTCGGCGACACGCGCACCCGCAGGGTCGACGTGCGCATCATCGCCGCGACCAACCGCGACCTCGAAGCCGAGGTCGAGGCCGGCCGCTTCCGCCAGGACCTGTTCTATCGCCTGAGCGTGTTTCCCATCGAGATGCCGCCGCTGCGCGAGCGTCGCGAGGACATCCCGGCGCTGGCCGAGCATTTCGCGAGGCGGTGCGCCCGTCGGATGAATCGCCCCGACCCGCGGCTCACGGAGTCCGCCCTGAGGCAGCTCGCGGACTTACGACTGGCCCGGAAACGTCCGCGAGCTCCAGAACGCCGTCGAGCGCGCCTTTATCCTGTCGCGCGGAGGCCCGCTCCATTTCGACTTGGCCGAACTGGAGCCGACCGACCGGCCGCGCAGCCGTGCGCTGCCCTTCACGAAGCCCGCCCTTCTGACGCGCGACGAGCTGAAGCGGCAGGAGCGCGATAGCATCGGCGCGGCCCTTGAGCAAAGCCGCGGCCGGATCTTTGGTCCGAACGGCGCGGCGGAATTGCTGGGGATGAAACCAACGACGCTCGCCTCCCGCATTACCGCTCTCGGGCTCAAGCGCAAGGCCGGTCCGTGATGCATCGTTCCTAGGGAACTCCGTTCGACGGCTGGATGTGAACGCCTGGAGCCGCGGCGGCGGATTCCGACGCGCCGGTTCGCGTGGTGCGCGAGACGCATTCTCTGGGAGGCAGGCCCATGACTGTGTACTTGCAAGTCGGTCGAAAGTGGAGCGCCCTGGCGGCTACGGGAAGCGAGACCTCACGACTCGAACGCCTGATCGAGTCGTGTTTTGTCGCTTCTTTTCTCCTTGAGGCGACTTTCGAGGTGTTCTCATGACCCAGAGGTCGGAGGTCCAAGTCCTCCCCCCGCAACCAAGGGATTGATCGGCCGGGGGAGACCCCGGCCGTTTTGTTTCTGGACCGCAGCTTGGGGGAGGATTGAACCCGAGTAGACGAGTAGAGCGGCGTGAGTTCCCTCCTTTCCCCGCAACCATGATTCTTTGTCGCGGATGGGCCTCGCGAGATCGACGCCCCGAACGCCTGGACGAATCCCGCTGGGCGGGGTTCGTGGCCTGCCAGCTAGAACGCGATCTGGATGGCGGCCTGGAAGATGCGCGGGCTCTCGAAGTCGCTGATCTGGTTGAAGCGAGGATCCTGGCTGAAGGGCACGTCCCTGGACGAGTTGTAGATCCCCGTCAGGCCGCGGCGGGACAGGACGGTGTTCGCATTCGTGGCGTTGAACACGTTGAGCGACGGCGTGACGGCCACCGGTCCAATCGTGAAGGTATTCGCGAGGCGCAGGTCGAGCTCGTAGACGTTCGGGAGGCGATAGCTGCCCACCGGCGACGTCAGCACGAAGATCGGATTGCCCACCGTGTCGTGCGGAGCGATCTGGACCAGGTACTGCTGCGGGAATCCCTGCCGGGCGGAAAACGCACCGGACACCGAGAATCCCAACGGCAGCTGGTAGAGGCCGTTCACGCTGAAGACCCAGGCCGAGGCCGGCCCCGCATTGACCTGGCCGCCGTCTTCGTTGGGTCCCATCGGGCTGTTGTTCGGATCGAAGATCCCCTCGGGACTCACCGACTGGATCCACGAATTCCAGGAGAACGTTCCCCGGAAGAGCCATCGGTCCGACAGCGCCTTGACGAGCTGGAGACTCACTCCCTGGTAGGTCTGGCTGTAGCCCGGCCGATTCTCGAGCACGCGACCCGTCGGAGGTGGATCGAGCGTCACACCGAAGTACGGGACGTCGAAAGCGACCGTAAAACCGTAGGGGTCCGTCGCGGTGCCGCTCGCATTGCCCGAATATGCGTACCCGCCGCCGCCCGGGGTCACCCCGATGTAGGGGCTGAAGACGATGCCGTGGATGGAGCGGTAGGTGTAGTGGACCGAGGCCGTGAGACCCGCGAAGAGCTCCTGGTCCGCGCCGACGACGAACTCGTCGACCGTCGTCGCCTTCAGGTTGGGGCTGATCTGGTTGGGTGGGGTCGCCGCGCCGGGGTTGGCGGGATCCACGTTGTAGAAGCCGGCACGATTGTCGAGATCCAGCTCGTCCGGGTCCACGAGATGGTTCCCGTTCGTGTCCGTCCAGTAGTAGTAGATGCCCTGCGCCGTGGGGAACGGGCTCGCGAAGCCGATCCCGTCGAGAAAGAGGTCGGCGAAACGCGAATACGAGGCCCGGAGCAGAGTCTGCCGCTTCTGCCCGAGCGCGTAGGTCGCGCCCACCCGCGGCTGCCACCTCCCGGCCGAGATCGGGTAGCCCTGGTCCCCCGGGTAGTGGACCGCCGGAAGGACATCCGGGTACTCCGGGTTGGCGGGAACGGAGGCGGCCGCGTTTCGCGCCCGGCCATCGTCGTAGCGGACGCCGGCGCTGACCGTCAGGCGGTCTGACGTCAGCGTGTCGCTCACGAAGACTCCGAGCCGTTGATCCTGTGTCGTACCGACCGAGGCGCGGGTGATGTAGGCGTACCCGTCGTACTCGTCGCCCCAGACCCCTCCCGCGGGGAACGCCGACGAGGCGTCGGTCGTCGCGGATCGATACCCGAACCCGACCTTGAGCTCGTGCGACAGGGTCCCGGTCGTGAAGAATTTCGAGGCGGAGGCCCCGCCCTGGCGGACGACGGAGTGGGTTCGCGATACAGGGCTGCTCCCGCGGAGCACCCCGCTCGCATCGATGTACATCGGCGTGTCGACGCCCCCGACCGGCGTCGCGGCTTGTACGAAGTCCATGTATGAAAAGAACGCCGTCGCCGTCAGGCTGGAGGAAAAGACCTGCGTGTCCGCGATCTTGTAGATCGGAACCGGCTGGGTCAGATTGAACCCGGACTCCGGCGCCGTGTCGATGTCCACGCCCCGCCCGTACTGGACCCGGTCGCCGTGGTGGTAGTACAGCTCGAGGGAATTGGACGCGGCGAGCTGGGCGTCGAGCCGCGCATCGAAGTTCTCGAGCGTCGAGTTCTCGTTGACCGGCCGCCCCTCGGTGTCGAGCTGCCCGAGCCTCTGGAGGTTGATCTGGTTTTTGCCCCAGGCGCCCCAGAGCCAGAGGCGGTCGGAAAGCAGGGCCCCGCCCGCCTCGACGCCGTAGTCGCGGAGGACGTTCGTGCGGTTGGTGGACAGGGACGTGACCTCGTCGGGCGTGTTCTCCGTCTGCCAGCGGTTGGGGGCGTAGAAGTACCGGGCCGAGCCGTGGAGGGTGTTCGCCCCGCGCCTGGTCACCATGTTGAAGGTCGCGCCGCCGTTCAAGAGCGTGACGTCCGAGCCTCCCGTGACGACCTGGACCTCCTGAAAGGAATCGAAGTTGTAAAACGTCGGAGAGAGCCCGCCCAGCGTGATGTCGGCGCCGTCGAGGTTGTACGTGGTGCCGGTGACTCCCTTCGAGGACGGCCCCGCCTGGACCGCGGTGTTTCCTCCGACGTTGACCTGGTTGGTGACGACCCCCGGGACCGCCCACAGGGTTGCCCAGATGTTGCGCGCGCTCGGAATGGCCTGGAGCTCCTTTTCACCGAAGGTCGCGCCGGTGACGGTCTTGCGCGGGTCGATCGCGGGCGCGCCGGAGACCGTGACCGTCTCGTTGACGGCGGCCAGCTTCATCGTGACTCGCAGCTGGGTGCTGCGGTCGAGCGCGACGACGATCCCCTGATTCTCCACCGTGGCGAAGCCGTCGAGGGAAAGCGTTACGGCATACGTTCCGGGCGAGATGTACAGGAACCGGAATCGGCCCTGGGCATCGGTTTGCACCGGCGCCCGCTCGCCCGCGCCGAGCAGCTTCACCTCGACGCCCGGGAGCGGGGCGCCCTGCTCGTCCAGCGCAGTCCCGTAAATGCTGCCCGTCGAAGGCAGCGTCTGGGCGCCAATACGGAGGGCGCCGGCCCAGATCGCAGCCGCGAATGAGACCCGCCGGAAGAGAGAGCCCATTGTTGAATCTCCGGCTCGTTTGGCTCGATTGTATGAGAACGACCACGACCGGGACGGAGTTTCGAGCTTCGGAGCCGCTAGAATCGCCGTCAGGCCTTCCGATGACACTCGCCGCCGGTACTCGTCTGGGTCCCTACGAAATCCTGTCGCCCCTGGGTGCGGGCGGGATGGGAGAGGTGTACCGCGCGAAGGATCCTCGCCTCGGCCGCGAGGTGGCGATCAAGGTGCTGCCGGAGGCGCTGGCCCTGGATCGGGACAGGATCTCCCGCTTCGAGCAGGAGGCCCGCGCGGCCTCCGCGCTGAACCACCCCAACATCGTCACGATCCACGAGATCGGGCGCGCGGGCGACATCGCCTTCATCGCGATGGAGCTCGTGGAAGGCAGGACGCTGCGGGAGCAGACCATGTCGGGGCCGATGGCGGTGCGCCGCTTGTTGAGCGTCGCGGCGCAGGTAGCCGACGGTCTCGCCAAGGCGCACGCCGCCGGAATCGTGCACCGCGATCTCAAGCCCGAGAACGTCATGGTGTCGAAGGACGGGTTCGTGAAAATCCTGGACTTCGGACTCGCCAAGCTCGGGGAGGCGGAGTCCGGTGAGGTCTCCGCGATGCAGACGCTGGCGCACCCGGAGACGCTTCCCGGCACGGTGATGGGAACGGTCGGCTACATGTCGCCGGAGCAGGCTTCGGGGGAGCCGCTGGATTTTCGGTCCGACCAGTTCTCGCTGGGCTCGATCGTCTACGAGACGGCGACGGGCAGGAGGGCGTTTCAGAGGAAGACCGCGGCGGAAACGATGTCGGCGATCATCCGCGAGGAACCGGAGCCGCTGGCGAGTCTCCGGCCGGATCTGCCGGCGCCGGTGCGGTGGATTCTCGAGCGTTGTCTTTCCAAGGATCGGGAGGACCGGTACGGCTCGACGAAGGACCTGGCGCGGGACCTGGCCGGCGTGCGCGATCGCGCCGAGACCTCGAGCGGCGCGGAGGCCTCCCTCGCACCGGAAAAAAGCCGTCGGCGCGGACTCCTTCTCGTTGCCGTGGCCGTCGCGCTCGGGGCGGGATTCGCCGCCGCGTGGGGAATCGCTCGCGGTGTCGCGAAGGGAGCGGCTTCCGCTCCATCGTTCAAGCGTTTGACCTTCCGACAGCATCAGATCGGGAACGCGCGCTTTGCTCCCGACGGCCAGACGATCATCTACGGCTTGGGCGACCGCCTCTATGTGACTCGGGTGCAGAGCCCCGAGTCCAAGCAGTTCGAGTTTCCCGGTGAACTCCTGTCGATTTCCAGTTCCGGGGAGCTCGCGATCCTTCAGAACCTGCGACCCGTCGGTCGCGGCGTTCTCGCGACGGTTCCCATGTCGGGAGGGGCGCCACGACAGGTTCTGGACGAGGTTTCCTATGGAGGCGCCGACTGGTCTCCGGATGGCAAGAACATGGTCGTGATTCATCTCGCCGACAACCAGTTTCGGTTGGAATCTCCCATCGGCAAGGTGATTGCCGTCGGCGGATTTGCCTTTCCGCGCTTTTCGGCCGACGGCAGCATGATCTCCTTCTGGGATCAGAGTGGCCGCTCGAATTCGGTCGGTGTGATCGACCGGCTCGGCAAGTCGAAGAAGACCCTGTCGGCAGACTGGACGGAGATCTCCGGTGTTCCGTGCTGGTCCGCCAAAGACCGCGAGATCTGGTTCACGGCGGGCAAGAGGGGAGAGAGGCCGGCTCTCTGGCGGGTGGACCTGTCGGGGAGGCTCCGCCTGGCGATTCGTGTGCCGGGAAGCCTCGAGCTCGATGACATCTCGGGCGACGGCCGCGTCTTGCTCACGCACCACACGGCCCTGCAGAGCGTCCGAGGGCTCGGGCCTGGACAGTCGAAGGAGAACGATCTTTCCTGGTTGGACGGCTCGTTGCCCGTCGACCTCTCCCAGGACGGCTCGATGCTGCTCCTGAACGAGGAGGGCGAGGCGACCGGCGCCAGGCCGACGATCTACCTTCGAGGCACGGACGGCAGTCCCGCTCTGCGGCTCTCCGAGGGCATTGCCATGGCGCTCTCGCCCGACAAGCAGCGGGTGCTCGCTGTGTTTCCTGCGGAAGGCGGAAAGCCGTCGCGCCTCGTCCTCCTTCCTACCGGCCCCGGCGGGCCCAAAGACCTCCCGATCGAAGGGCTCGAGCCGAGTTGGGGCGCATTCACTCCGGACGGGAAGCGCGTGGTGTTTTGCGCCGCCTCGGGCCCCGATCAAGAAGACCGGCTCTACGTTCAGGACGCTGCGGCAGGCAACCCGCGGGTCATCGGTCCCATCGGTCCGGTCGAAACCTATCTGATGGATTACACGAGCCCGGTTTCTCCCGACGGTCGGTCCGTGATCGCGTATCAAAAAGGATTGCCCTCGGTCTACCCGATCGACGGCGGCGGCGAGGGACGAGCCGTGCCCGGGGTGGCCCGGGGCGATCGCCTCGTTCAGTGGAGTGCAGACTCCCGGAGCGTCTACGTCTTCAGCCCTCGCGAACGGCCGCTGAAAGTCTTCCTGCTCGATCTCGAGACCGGCCAGAAACGCCTGTGGAAGGAGTGGCCACTGGACGAATCAGACTCGAGAATCCGGGTGCGTGTCACGCCGGACGGCCGCTTCTACGCGTACGGGACGACGGTCGTCCGCTCCGACCTCTATCTCGTCGACGCTCTTCGCTGAGGGGCTTCCGTTCGTCGAGCCTCGGACCACCGACCTCCTGGACTCGGTGCGCTTTTTGGCACGCGCGAGTCGGTCTAAAGTCGGGTGATCTGGCGGCTACAGAAGGCGAAATCCGGCGGCCAGAACGGCTGATCGAGGCGCGTCTTGTCGATCCTTTTCTCCTCGAGTCAACTCTTCGGGTGTTCTCATAACCCAAAGGTCGGAGGTTCAAATCCTCCCCCCGCAACCAAGTTTCTTTCTCGCCCGGCGTTTGCCGGGCGTTTCTGTCAGAGGATTTGAACCTCCGAGCGCGGCGCGTAGCGACGCGGAGGTTCGCCCAAAACGCGGTCCGCAGGACCGCGGTAAATCCCTCCCGCGCAACCAAGTTCTTGAACGCCGGGAGGCAACTCCCGGCGTTGTCATTTCTGGATCGCCAAACGGGGAGGGATTTGAACCCGGCGCGCGCTCCGAGAAGCGGGCGAAGCCCGGCGGTCCAATCCGCCCCCCGCAACCAAGCAAATCAAGGGGTTACGTCGCGAGGTGTGACCCCTTTTCTTCTCAGCTGGAGCGATTCGTGATCGAAACCGTTTGGCGTTGAGGCAGAATCCCCGACAAGCGGTTGAAATCGAGAATCGTACTCATGGCTGGGTCGGTATGGGTGCTTGCCGTGACACTGCTGGTGAGCGGCGAAGTGCCGCATGAGCGAATTTGCTATTCGACGCGCCGTCCCGCCAACTGGCACTTGTTCCTCACCCAGGTAGGGTCGCCGCCGAGGCAAATTACATCGGGACTCGCTCTCGATTATGACGCGACGTTCTCGCCCGACGGCCGGTGGGTGGTCTTCTGCTCGGAGCGCTCCGGCAATCCCCACCTCTACACGATGGACACCGCGAATCCCGGGTCGCCAAGGCAGTTGACTCACGGCCAGTTCATGGATGCGGCGCCCGCGTTTACGCCGGATGGCAAGACGCTGCTCTTCGTGAGCGACCGCGCCGGCAACGCGGACTTGTTTGCGGTGCCTTTCCGTCCGGACGATCCCGGCGCGGCGTTTGAGGCCAGAAACTTGACCCATAACCCGGCAGGAGACTTTCGTCCCGCCGTTTCGCCAGACGGCAAGACAGTCGCCTTTAGCAGTGATCGCGACTATTACGAGCCGTATCCGTATCGGGCCGAGCTTTACGTCACGAATCTGACCGGATTGGAACCACGACGGCTGACGTCGACCGACGCGATGAACGGCTCTCCCGCATGGTCCCACGACGGCAGGACTCTCTATTTCTATTCCGACCGCGAAGGCGGGGGATTCCGCATCTGGGCGATGGATTCCGATGGCAGGCACCAGCGCGTGCTCACGCCACGAAACCTCGCGGCCTATTCGCCCGCGGTCATGCCCGATGGCCGCGTTGCGTTCGCCGTGAAGAGGCCCGACGGCTTCCAGATCATGTCGGTGAAAGCGGATGGATCGGACGCTCGTTTGGAAAGGGAGGCGCAGCCGAACTGCCAGGGCCCGGCGTTCGATCGTCACACCGGACGAATGGTCTGCACGGGCCAGGAATCGGAACTGAAAAGGACGCGGACCTTCTCCGATGCCACGGATGAGGTGCGGCTGCCAGACCGCATTCTCGAGGTCCAGGCGGTGCACTCCCTCTTTTGCTCGATCAGCCCCGACGGGCTCGAGTTCGTCTCGAGCGAGTCGGCGACGGCGGGCGAGCTGATCGACACCTCCCTGGTCGTCAGGAGCTTCGACGGCTCGAGGGAACGCGAGGTGTTCCGTCCGGCAAGGGGAGCGGAAGCCTGGGCAACGAGCTGGGCGCTGCGTTCGGATCTGATCACGTTCACGGTGGGGTCGCCATTTGCACCCGATGACGCCGTGGTGGACATCTGGACGGTCCGGAGCGACGGGTCGAATCCAACGAACTTGACCAACGGGAGATCACTCAACAACGCATTTCCCGACCTGACGGCCGACGGTCGGGAGATTGCCTTCCGCAGCACCCGCGGTGGGAAAAAGGCAATCTACCTGATGAACTCCGACGGCACAAGCGCGCGTCGCGTCGCGACAGATCCAGCCGACGGCAACGCCACCATGCCTTCGATCTCTCCGAGTGGAGACATGATCGCGTTCTCGACTTTCAAGATCTACGTCCAGGCCCTGATCGACGGCAGACCGGACGGCAGCCCGCGGCTGCTTCAGAAGTATTCGCCGAGCGTGCACTCGCGTTTCTCGCCCGATGGAGGATGGATTGCCTTCGCGTCCAGGCGCGCGTGGCTGAACGACGAAGGTCCGCTCTCGAACGGCGAATCACAGCCCTATGGCGAGATTTTTGTTGCGCCGGTCGATGGCTCGTCTGATCCGATCCGCCTGACCCACAACAAATGGGAAGACAGCATCCCGTGTTGGGGCGTGATGCCGGTTCGGTAACCTCCCTGGTCGGCTTCCGACCGGCTTGAGGCGGTCAAGCCCCTCCCTCCGCAACCAAGTTCCTGGTCGGCCGGGGGGAGACCCCGGCCGTTTTGTTGTTGCGGGAATAGGCGATTTCCGACGCTGCTACTGTAGTCCGCCTCGAGAGACAACCATGACACTCGATCCACAGCGTCGGCACGGAGATTACAACCCGGGGAACGTTCAACCCGAGGCGATTCGTTTCGTCAGCGAGCTCACGCACTCGACCGTCGCCTTGGTGCTCGCCGGAGGGCGCGGCACCCGGCTGAGACAACTCACCGACTGGCGCTGCAAGCCGGCGGTGCCGTTTGGCGGCAAGTTCCGCATCATCGACTTCACGCTTTCGAACTGCGTGAATTCCGGCATTCGCCGCATCGGGGTGGCCACGCAGTACAAGGCGAACAGCCTGATTCGCCACATCCAGCGGGGCTGGAGCTTCCTCGACGGCCGCTTCGAGGAGTTCATCGAGCTCCTGCCGGCGCAGCAGCAGGTGACCGAGGCGTGGTACAGCGGCACCGCCGACGCCATTTTCCAGAACCTGTCCGTGCTGCACCGGCATTCGCCGAAGTACGTGCTGGTGCTCGCCGGCGACCACATCTACAAGATGGACTATGGCCGAATGCTCGCCTTTCACGTCGCGCGCCAGGCGGACCTGACGGTGGGATGTGCGGAGGTGCCGCTCGCGGATGCGAGCTCCTTCGGCGTGATGGGCATCGATGGGGATGGGCGCGTGGTGAGTTTCGAGGAAAAGCCGGCGCAGGCGCAGCCGATCCCCGGCCAGCCCGGGCGGGCGCTGGCGAGCATGGGGATCTACGTCTTCAACGCCGAGTTCCTGAAGGAAGAGCTGATCCGCGATGCCGCCGAGGCCGGCTCATCGCACGATTTCGGCAAGGACGTCATTCCGCACGTCATGTCGCGCCATCGCGTGTTTGCGCACAGTCTTGCCGACAGTTGCATTGGCGTGGCCGCGGGCGGCGTGCCGTACTGGCGCGACGTCGGCACGATCGACGCCTACTGGGAAGCCAACATGGAGCTCACGAGGGTGGTGCCGGAGCTCAACCTGTACGACAGCACCTGGCCGATCTGGACCTACCAGGAACAGATGCCACCCGCGAAATTCGTGTTCGACGACGACGACCGGCGCGGCATGGCGGTCGATTCGATGGTGTCGGGCGGCTGCGTCATCAGCGGCGCTACGGTGCGGCGCTCGCTGCTGTTCACCGACGTGCGGATCGAGTCCCACAGCGTGGTCGAGGACTCGGTGGTGCTGCCCAACGTCAGGGTCGGAAGCAACGTCGTGATGAAACGCGCCGTGATCGACCGGGGCTGCGAGATCAAGGACGGCATGGAGATCGGGGTCGATGCCGAGCATGACCGGCGCCGCTTCCACGTGACCGAAAAGGGCATCACCCTGGTGACTCCCGACATGCTCGGGCAGGGCATCCACTCCCCGGGGAGATGATCGGCCGGGGGAGACCCCGGTCGTTCGTCGAGCCTGCGCCGCGGCAGCCGGTGGATCGCGGCACCGATAGAATCCGTGGCGTGCCCGGCCGATCCGTTCGACTGCTCGCCGCCGGCTGGCTGGCCTTCCGAGTAGCGGCCGCGGGGGCCGAGGCCGATCGCCCAGACCCGGCCACCGTCCTCTGGTACACGCATCCTGCGCAGAAGTGGGAAAACGCGCTTCCAGTGGGCAACGGGCGCCTGGGCGCGATGGTCTTCGGCGAGACGGACGAAGAGCGCATCCAGTTGAACGAGGACACGCTCTGGTCCGGCGGCCCCTACTCGTCCGTGGTGAAGGGAGGCGCCGCGGCCCTGCCCGAGATCCAGAAGCTCGTCTTCGAGGGCAAGTGGCGGCAGGCCCACAAGGCGTTCGGACGCAGCCTCATGGGATACCCGGTCGAGCAGATGAAATACCAGTCGCTCGGCGATCTCGTCCTGGCCTTCCCGGACGCGGAGGCGACCCGAGGACTATCGCCTCGAGCTCGATCTCGACGAGGCCGTCGTGACCGTCGGCTACACGCGGGGCGGCGTGCGGTTCCGCCGCGAGGTCTTCGCGAGCCCCGTGGACCAGGTCATCGTCGTCCGGCTGACCGCGGACCGGCCCGGGAGCATCTCCTTCAAGGCGCAGCTGCGCGGCGTGCGCAACGACGCCCATTCGAACTACGGCACCGAGTACTTCCACATGGACGGCTACGGCAGCGACGGCCTCGTCCTGCGCCGGCAAGTCCGCGGACTACCTCGGCGTCGCGGGCCGGCTGCGCTACGAGGCGCGGCTCAAGGTCGTTCCCGAAGGCGGGCGCGTGCGGGTCCACGAGGAGGACCTCTTCGTCGAAGACGCCGACGCCGTGACGCTGTACGTGGCCGCGGCGACGAGCTTCGTCAACTCGAAGGACGTGTCAGGCGATCCCCATGCCCGCGTCGGATCCGCCCTGGGCCGCCTCTCCGGCAAGTCCTACGACGGCGATCCGCGAGGCCCACGTCCGGCGAGCACCAGAAGGCCTTTCCGGCGCGTCTCGATCTCCCTGCCGACGACCGCGAGCTCCCGGCTTCCGACCGACGAGCGCCTCAAGGCGTTCGACGGCGCCGACGACCCTGCCCTCGCGGCGCTGTGCTTCCAGTTCGCGCGCTACCTGCTGATCTCGTCGTCGCGGGCCGGGCACGCAGCCGGCGAACCTCCAGGGCATCTGGAACCAGTACCAGAACCCGCCGTGGGACTCCAAGTACACGACCAACATCAACCTGCAGATGAACTACTGGCCGGCCGAAGTGGCGAACCTCGGCGAGTTCACGGAGCCGCTCGTCCGGATGATCCGGGAGCTGACCGTCCAGGGCGGCCGAGGTCGCGCAGGAGAACTACGGCGCGCGCGGCTGGGTCGAGCACCAGAACACCGATCTCTGGCGCGTCGCGGCGCCGATGGACGGCGCCGACTGGGGAGCCTTCACGACCGGGGGCGCCTGGCTGTGCACGCACCTCTGGGAGCACTACCTCTTCACCGGGGACCGGGAGTATCCTGAGCGATGTGTACCCGGTCATGAAGGGGTCCGCCGAGTTCTTCCTGGACTTTCTGGTGCGCCACCCCGAGCACGGGTGGCTCGTCACGAATCCTTCGATGTCGCCCGAGAACTACCCGCGGCGGCCCGGCGAAGAAACCTTCTTCGACGAGATCAACACCTGGGTCAGCCCGGGAACCATGATCTGCGCCGGCTCGACCATCGACATGCAGATCCTCGCCGACCTCTTCGGGTACGTGGCCGCGGCCTCCGAGATCCTCGGCGTCGACGCCGACTTCCGGGAACGGGTGCTCGAGGCTCGCGGCCGGCTCGCGCCCATGCAGATCGGCGCCGGCGGCGATCTCCAGGAGTGGCTCGAGGACTGGGGCCAGACGGAGGAGAGCCATCGCCACATCTCGAACCTGTACGGGCTCTACCCGGGCAACCAGGTCTCCGTCCGCAGAACGCCGAAGCTCGCCGACGGCGGCCCGCGTGGTCCTCGAGCAGCGGGGCCTGACGGGCAACGGGTGGTCCTCGGCCTGGAAGATGGCCTCCTGGGCGCGGCTCGACGAGCCGGGCAAGGCCATGGACAACTTCACGTACGCCATCCGGAACTACACGCTCGACAGCCTCTTCTCGATCTGCTCGAACAGCGCTCCAGGTGGACGGCGCCTTCGGGATCGGCGCGGCCGTCGCCGAGATGCTCCTGCAGTCCCACGAGGGCGAGCTCGACCTGCTTCCGGCGCTTCCGCCGGCCTGGGCGGCGGGAGAGGTCCGGGGCCTTCGCGCGCGCGGCGGCTTCGAGGTCGCCATGGCGTGGGAAGAGGGCCGATTGACTCGCGCCGGCATCCGTTCCGACCTCGGCGGGACCTGCCGCGTGCGGTTGAAGGCGCCGGCGACGGTCTCGAGCGAGGGCCGCGCCGTGGAGGCGAAGGTCCTGCCCGGCGGCCTGCTCGAATTCTCGACGCGGAGGGGCGGATCCTACGAGGTCCTCTCGCCCGCGCGCTGAGATCCTTTCGCGCGACTCGCGACATCCAAAATGATGCAGCCGGGTCATGACAGCCGATGCCGCATTGAGAGATGTTGGTCGGTGGAAAAGGAGGACTGTCATGAAATTCGCAAGAAACGTCAACTTTCAGATCAAGGCGGGCAAGGAGAAGGAGTTTACGAATCTGTTCGAGAAGGAAGTCGTTCCGATGCTTCGGAAGCAGAGCGGCTTTCTCGAGGAAGTGACGCTCGTCAACCAGAAGAATGCCATCGGCATCAGCCTCTGGGACAATCGGCAGAGTGCTGATGCCTACCAGACGGCGACGTATCCGCAGGTTCTGGCGAAGCTCGGCGGGCTGATCGACGGAACACCCAGGGTCGAGACCTACGAGACGGCTTCCAGCTACGGTCGCGCCTCAATCTGAGCGGACGGCGCGCCGATTGAACGCCGGGGGGAGACTCCCGGCGTTGCTGTTCTCCTGTGATCTGCCGCACGTGCCTTCGCCGTAGCGCCGGCTCGCGAGGGCGCGTAAACTTCGACCACACTGAACAAGTTCGCGGACGGGTATCGGCCTGAGGTCGGAGTGTCGACATGAGTCGAATCCGGCGGAGCCTCGTCGCGCTCGTCGCCTCGCTTCTGGCCGTCGTGTTTCTCGCTCCACCGGGCGTGGCCCAGGTCGCGAGAGCCTGGGGCGGCGCGCTCCTCGCTCCGAAGACGGCCATGGCCCTGCCGACGAGGGTTCTCGCAACCGCCATGCGCCGCCGCTCCGCCGATCCTCCCGAGCCGCCGCCGTCGGACGAGGTCGTCACGGGGACCTCGTACCGCAACGACACTTCGCCGCCGCTTCGGGACATGGAGCCGTTGCCTTTCGGGTTCGACGGCGACCGCGAGGCGAACGAAAACCCGAAGGTGCGCTCCGGTCACGTGGACAGGCCCGATGAGGTCGTCCAGGACCAGCACGTCCGCACGCCGAACATGCCCGGGACCACGTTGAACTTCGACGGGATCGTGTATCCGGGTGTGGGATGCAACTGCGCGCCGCCGGACACCGACGGCGAGGTGGGCCTGACGCAGTACGTCCAGATCGTCAACGAAGGCATCCAGGTCTTCAACAAGACCACGGGCGCCTCGGTCCTCGGGCCCGTGGGCATCTCCACGATCTGGACCGGCTTCGGCGGCGTCTGCGAGAGCAACGGCCACGGCGACCCGATCGTGCTCTACGACCAGCTCGCCAACCGCTGGGTCATCAGCCAGTTCGCCGGCACGAGCCGTCCCGACCGACGAGTGCGTCGCCGTCTCGACCACGCAGCGACGCCACCGGGTCCTATTACCGGTACGGCTTTCATCTCGGCACGAACTTCTTCGACTACCCCAAGATCTCCGTCTGGCCCGACGCCTACTACATGAGCATGAACGTGTTCAACTCGTCGGGGACGGCCTTCCTCGGCCCGCAGCCGTTCGCCTTCGACCGCGCGAAGATGCTCGCCGGTCTCCCGGCCACGTTCGTCAGCACGGGAATCACCGGCGGGGCCACCGAGGCGTCCCTATCTGCCCGCCGACCTGGACGGCTCGACCCTGCCCGCCGCCGGCGCTCCGGCGACGTTCGTGGAGTGGCCGGGCACGGGCGTCTACAAGGTCTTCCACTTCCACGCCGACTTCGCGACCCCCGCCAACTCGACCTTCACGCTCTTCGCCAGCCCGGGCGCGCGGGCTTCACGGAGCTCTGCCCGACGACGCGAGCCTGCGTGCCCCAGCTCGGCACGACCGACAAGCTGGACGGCGTCGGCGACCGGTTGATGCACCGGCTGGCCTACCGGAACTTCGGCGGCTTCGAGTCGGTGGTCGGCAACTTCACCGTGAGCGCGGGCGGTGTCGCCGGCATCCGCTGGTTCGAGCTGCGCAACGTGACCGCCGGCCCGGTGACGCGTCTTCCAGGAGAGCACCTATCAGCCCGACACCGACCTGGCGCTGGATGGGCAGCGCGGCGCAGGACAACGCGGGCAACCTCGCGATCGGCTTCAGCGCCTCCAGCGCGACGATCTTTCCCCAGATCCGCTACGCGGGCCGGCTGGCGAGCGATCCGGTCAACACGCTGGGCAGGGGGAAGCCCATCTCTTCGACGGTACGGGCAGCCAGACGGCCACCGGCAGCCGCTGGGGCGACTACAGCGCAATGACCATCGACCCGGTGGACGACTGCACCTTCTGGTACACGCAGGAGTACTACTCGACGACGAGCAGCTTCAACTGGCGCACGCGCATCGGCAACTTCAAGTTCACGGAGTGTTCCGCGGCGCCGACACCGACGCCGACGCGCACCAACACGCCGACAGCCACGTCGACTTTCACGCCGACCCGCACGCCGACGCGGACGCCGACCTCGACGCCGACCCGCACGAACACGTCGCCGACCTTCACGCCGACCAACACCGCGACGGCGACGGCGACAGCGACCCGGACCCCGACGAACACGCCGACGGCGACGCCGGTGCCGCCTACGGCGACGTTCACGCCGACCAATACGGCCACGCAGACGCCAATCGACGCGACGGCGACGCGAACGCCGTCGAATACGCCGACCCTGACGCCGGTGCCGCCGACGTCGACCTTCACGCCGACCAACACGGCCACCCAGACGCCGACGGCGACGGCGACGCCGACCTCAACGCCCACGAACACGCCGACCGCGACGCCGGTGCCGCCGACCCCGACCTTCACGCCGACCAACACCGCGACGCGCGACGCCGACTCAGACACCCACGAATACGCCGACCGCGACGCCGGTGCCGCCGACGCCGACGTTCACGCCGACCGACACCCCGACGCGACGCCGACTCAGACGCCCACGAATACGCCGACCGCGACGCCGGTGCCGCCGACGCCGACTTTCACGCCGACCAACACCGCGACGGTGACCCGACTCAGCACACCGACGAGACGCCGACGAATACGCCGACCCGACGCCGGTGCCGCCGACGCCGACCTTCACGCCGACCAACACCCGACGACGACACCGACTCAGACGCCCACGAGCACGCCGACCCAGACGCCGGTGCCGCCCACGGCGACGCCGACGCAGCACGCCGACCGTCACGCCGACGGCCGCGATCCCGAGCCCGCGCCCGATGAGCGTGGACGGGCACGGCTCGGGCACGACGTCGAACCTGAACGGCGTCCTGGAGTCCGGGCGAGACGGTCGTCGTCGCTCCCGCGTGGCAGAACGCGACCACCGTGCCCCTGACGTTCTCCGGCGCGGCGTCCAACATCACCGGACCGGCCGGCCCGAGCTACTCGATCGCCGACAGCTCGGCGGATTACGGCAGCGTCGGCGTGGGCGCGACGACCGACTGTTACAACGCCACTCCATCCCACGACTGCTACCGGATGACGGTGACCGGGGCGCGGCCCGCGCCTCACTGGGACGCCGCCTTCGACGAATCCCTGAGCCTCCCGCTCCTGAAGAACTGGAAGCTGCACGTCGGCCTGAGCTTCACCGACGTGCCGACCTCGCAGCAGTTCTACGCGTTCATCGAGAACATCTTCCACAACGGGATCACGGGCGGCTGCGGCGCCGGCATCTACTGCCCGGCGGACTCGGTCACGCGCGCGCAGATGGCGGTCTTCCTCCTGAAGGCGAAGCACGGCGCCAGCTACGCTCCGCCGGCGTGCGCCGGGATCTTCGCGGACGTCCCCTGCCCGAGCCTGTACGCCGAGCTGGATCGAGGAGCTCGCGGCCGAGGGCATCACGGGCGGCTGCGGCGCCGGCATCTACTGCCCGGCGGACCCGGTGACGCGGGCCCAGATGTCGGCCTTCCTCCTGAAGGCGAAGTACGGATCGGCCTACGTTCCGCCGGGCTGCACCGGCGTCTTTTCCGATGTCGCCTGCCCGAGCCTCTTCGCCAACTGGATCGAGGAGCTCTCGACCGAAGGCATCACGGGCGGCTGCGGCGTCGGCATCTACTGCTCCGGCCAACCCCAACACCCGCGGCCAGATGGCCGTCTTCCTCGTCAAGACGTTCGGGCTCGCGCTCTACGGGCCCTGAGCGTCGGTTGCCCGGCGCGCGGCGGATGGCTTCGTGCCGGGGCCTTCTCGCGTGACGGGTTCGCGTACGATTTCGGTTTCCAGTACGTCGAGGCGCTCGTCGCGTCCGGGATCACGGGCGGATGCGGCAGCGGGAGCTACTGCCCGGACAATCCGGTGACCCGCAGGCAAATGGCGATCTTCCTGGCGAAGGCGCTCGGGCTCCACTGGCCGTACTGAGACGACGATGCCCGGACCTGCGCCGGATGGCCGAGCGCAGCCCGCGGCGGCTTACTGCGGAGGCGGCTCGGTGCGCCCGACCAGTTTCTGGAACTCCGGGTCGTCCTGCAAGCATGCGAGATCGGTGTCCCTGGCCGCCCAGTCCCGGTTGCTGTATCCGGCCGCGAACGCCTTCTTGACCGTCTCGAGCGCCTCCGACTTCCTCCCGAGGGCGCCGTAGGTGCATGCGGCGTTGTAGAGGGTGCCGGGATCGCCGGGGCGAAGGGCGACGGCCGTCTGGAGGTGCCGCATGATCTCGTCCTCGTCCTGACCGAGAGTGGCGAGGTTGCTGGCCAGCAGGATGCGGGCGCGGACGTCTTCCGGCACGAGCTCGAGCTGCTTGCGGAGGACGTGGGACAGGCGCTCGCGGACGTGCTCGGCTTCCTTCTTTCGGCCCAGGCGCTCCAGCGCCTGCATGTACGGAACGTGGGTGTTGTAGTCGTCGCCGTTGGCTTCGATGGCCCTCTCCGTGAGCGCCGCAGCCTCTTCGAATCGGCCGGAGGCGAAATACGCGCGGCCGAGGATGTTCCAGGATCCTTCGCAATCGGGCTTGCGCTCAATGGCGCGCTGGGCCGCCATCGCGCATTCGTCGTACTTCTTCTGCGCGTAGAAAATGCGGGCGTGAGCCACCAGGACCTCCGGGAGGTCGGGCGCGAGGGCCGTCGCCCGGTCGCAGGCCGCCAGTCCGCGCTCGACCCATTTCGGGTTCTGTTCGCGGACCTGGTAGATCATCCCGCACATGTACGCGATGCCCGCGTGGGCCAGGGCGAAGTCCGGGTCGAGCTGGATGGCCTGCTCGAACATCTGCAGGGCGTAGTCCATGTTCTCGCGGCGCGCGTAGCTCCGGCCGCGCAGGTAGCAGTCGTAGGCCAGCGGATTTTCCGTGGGCTTCTTCGCGATGGTCTGTTCTTCCTGCGGCGTCAGCGTGATCCGCAGGGCCTGGGCGATGCGACCGGGCGATCTCCTCCTGGATGGCGAACACGTCTTCGAGCTGCCGGTCGTAGCGCTCGGCCCAGACGGAATGCCGCGTCGAGGCCTCTACGAGCTGTGCGGTGATGCGGACGCGGTTCCCGGCGCGGCGAATGGAACCTTCGAGCACGTAGGCGGCGTTGAGCTGCTGGCCGACCTGCTGCGCCGTCACCGGCTTGTCGCGGAAGGCGAGCATCTCCGAGCGGGGAAAGATCTCCAGCTGCTTGATCTTCGACAGCTCGGTGACGATGTCCTCGGTAATCCCGTCGCGGAAGTACTCATCCTCCTTCGCGCCGCTCTGGTTCTCGAAGTAGAGCACCGCCACGGAGCGATGAAGGGCCGCGGCCGCCTGCGGTCCGGAGCCCGAATCGCCCTTCTCGGCCTTCTCCGCGGCTGGCCGACGCCCGGAGTCGAGGTCGCGTTTCAGCCGTTTGAGATCGGCGCGCAGCTCCGCGGCCGTCTGACAGCGCAGGTCGGGGTCCTTCTCGAGCGCCTTGTCCAGGATGCCCTGCAGCGCGAGGGGAAGGCGCGCATTGAGCTCCTTGGCCGGCCTGGGCGTCGAGTGCAGGATGCCGTCGAAAATGAGCGCCGACGTCGAGGCGGAAAAGGGCGTGATCCCCGTCGCCATCTCATAGAGCACGACGCCCAGCGAAAAAAGATCCGAGCGCGCATCGAGCTCCTCGCCCCGCGCCTGTTCCGGCGACATGTACAGGGTCGTGCCCATGGAGCTGCCCGGGCTCGTCAGGTGCTCGGCCTCGAGGCTGTGCGACCGGGTCGGCGTGGACGTCGCGCCGACGGATTCGGCGACGTCACGGAGCGCCAGCGTTCGTTTCGCCAGGCCGAAATCCAGGATCTTCGCCTGCCCGCGTTCCACGAGAAAGATGTTTGCGGGCTTGACGTCGCGGTGCACGATGCCCTTCGAGTGCGCCGCGTCGAGGCCGTTGGCGATCTGGATGCCGATCTCCAGGAGCTCCGAGACCTCGATGGGCCTGACGGCGATGCGGTGCTTGAGGGTCTGGCCCTCGAGCAGTTCCATGGCGATGAACGGCCGGTCCTCGAACTCCCCGATGTCGTGAATGGTGCAGATGTTGGGATGGTTGAGCGCCGATGCCGCGCGCGCTTCGCGGCGGAACCGCTCGATCGCCTGGGGGTCCCCGGAGATGTCGTCCGGGAGGAACTTCAGCGCGACGTTCCGGCCGAGCCGTGTGTCCCTGGCCTTGTAGACCACGCCCATCCCGCCGCCGCCGAGTTGTTCCAGGACGGTGTAGTGGGAGATGGTGCGGCCGAGGATGGACGTGGCGTCTGTCACCGGCGAGGGAGTTTATCCGAACACCGTCGTTCGGCCGGCCCGGCGTCGGCGAGAACCTTCGCGGCCTCCATCCGACGTGGCGGGACCTGACACCGCGCCTTCCAAAGGCGGGGCTTCTTCCGGACGACCCGAAGCCTATCGCCCGCATCGTCGCTGCGAGGTCGCCGAACAGCGGATATCATCGCCACGTATGCGAGGCCAACCGTGACCAAGGACGCCTTCAAGGACCGCGAGCGCGGGCTGGAAGAAGACTTCTTCCGCAAGAGCGACGCCAAGCTGATCGAGAAGATGCGCGATAAGGCCAGACTCGACGAAATCGTCGCCGAGCTGGCGAAGGTCCTGCAAGTCGAAAACTCGGAGCTCCTGCGCCGGGTCATGGACCTCGGAATCCACATGAGCACGGGGCCGGCGCTCATCCTCGCGCCGCTCGTCCAGGTGGCCTGGGCCGAAGGCAAGGTCACCGACAAGGAGCGCGAGACCGTCCTGCGTATCGCGGCGGGACGCGGCGTCGAGAAGGGCTCGCCCGCCGAGGCCCAGCTGCTCGCCTGGCTCGACCGGCGCCCGGACGATGCGGTCTTCCAAGCGGCGATCGAGGTCATCAAGGCCGGCCTCTCGCACCTTCCCTCGAACGAGCGCGAGGAGCGCATTGTGGGCATCGTTCAGGCCTGTCGAGAAGTCTCGGAGGCCTCGGGCGGCCTCGCGAAAGCGTTGGGAGTCGGGAGCGGCGTCTCCACCGAGGAAGAGTCGGTGCTCGACGTCGTCACGAGCGCTCTCCGGAGCCCGTAGCGACCGGGCAGGGGCCGCTGAACGCGGATCGGCTGGGTCGCACAGTGCGATCCGAGGCCCGCAATCGATTTCCGACTCCGCGCGGGCGATGCCGGCAGGGTCCAACTGTCAGCCTGACATCAGGCGAAGGGATCGACGACCTTCACTCCGGCCTTCCTGAAATCCCGGGCGTTGCGCGTAACGACGGTCAGGCCATGAGCAAGAGCCGTTGCGGCAATCATTGAATCCAGTAACGGCAGCGGCTGTCCATTGCGCCTCAGGTCGACGACCAACCGGGCCCACCGTCGGCTGACCGCGGCGTCCCATGGGAGACAATCGATCGTTCCCACCACCTCGGCAAACCACCGCTCGAGCTGCATCCGCTTGCGACCGGCGGGAAGCGCGAGGATTCCGATGCACAGTTCGCCGAGGATGATCGAGTCCACGACGAAATCCTCTTCGTGCGCGCTCAACCAGTCGATGACTCTTGGATTGGGCGCGAGCCTGGTGGGCTCGCTGAGCACGTTGGCGTCGACGAGATGGGTCATCCGAGGCGGGGCACGCGGATGTCGTCGGAGGTCTCAGTCCGCGGGAGGGGCTTGAACCAGCCCCTGGCGGGGCAGGCAAGGAGGAGCTTCACGAGGCCCTCGTTGCGCCGCCGCGTCAGCCGTTTCAGCCGGTACTCGCCGCGCTCGATCCGCTCGATCTCGAACTCCTCGCCGGGCTCGATGTCGTCCTGCTTGCGCAGTTCCACGGGCAGAACGACCTGGCCTTTGGTCGATACGATGGTCTTGGCCATGCGAAGTAAGATATCGTCTTACATCCGGTTCGTCAAGGAATGCGGCGCTGCCGATTCGCGGCACGAAGCGTCGCTGAGGGTTCGGCGCATGGATTGCGGCGAAGCCGCGGTGACGGGGCGCGAGCGTCGTAGAGTTGGGCCGACACGGGGGGTCCGAGATGACCGGTACCTTTGAGTTCCGTCACGGTGTGCTCGCCGCATATCCCGACGTCTACACGGCGGCGGCTCGGGCGGCGCTCGCGGCGCTGGCGCCGCTCAATCGCGACCGGCGCCGGATCATGGACGAGCGCATCGCGCGGCGGCGGGAGCGGGCCGTCGACCGGCGCCGACTCGACTTCCTCGAGCCCGACGCGCTGATCCCGCGCACCGATCTCCGCGTGCAGCGACGCCCGCGACGGCCGCTTCACCGGCAGCGAGATCCCGGCCGACCTGCAGCGCCAGTGGATTCAGGGCACCGGGCCCGCCGCCCGGCCGCGCGCCACCGCCGAGGGCGGCATCCGCAACGTCGCCTACGCGCTGCTCTCGGGCGCCGACGGCTGGATGTTCGACGGCGAGGACGCGCTCGGCCAGGTCGTCGACGATGTCGCTCGACAACCAGCGCAACCTGAAGCTGGCGATTCGCCGCGATCCGCGTGTTCCTGCGCGTCGCCGAGCAGGTCGCCGGCGAGATGAACGGCTGGGCGCAGGGCTTCTTCGGCCGCGCCGATCATCGCCGACTGGCGCGAGCAGCTCGACTTCACGACGAAGATCTTCCGCGCCGCGCGGCCTGCACCTCGACGACCGCCACGTCCGCGCACGCCGACGGCGCCGGCTTCTCGGCGTCGATCGTCGACGCCGCGCTCTACGTCGTGAACAACCACGAGCGCGCTGCGCGGCCGCGGGCGCGTCGATCGTGCTCTACCTGCCGAAGATCCAGACCGCCGAGGAAGCGGCGCTCTGGAACGACATCCTCGCGGCGCTCGAAGCGCACCTCGGGCTGCCGGTCGGCACGATCAAGGTCTACGTGCTCGTCGAGCAGCTCGAGGCGTGCTTCCAGCTGATGGAGATCCGCGCCGCGCTCGGCCCGCACTTCGTCGGCTTCAACACCGGCCGCTGGGACTACATCAACAGCGTCTCCGACGCGATGGCCTGGGACCCGCGTTCGTCAATCCGAACATCGACGCGATCACGATGACCTACGGCTACATGCGCGCACTACGAGGACCGCGTGCGCCGCGCCGTGAACACGCCCGACCGGCACGGGCCGCTGCGCGCTCTGGCAGGGCGGCATGGAGCCGAACATCCCGGTCGGCTCGGCGGCGGGCGTCGCCGCCGGCATGAAGCGGGCGGTCGCCGGCGCCGAGCGCGAGCAGCGCGAGGGCGCCAGCGGCAAGTGGGTCGCCCACTGGAAGATGGTGCACATCGTCCGGCCGGTGTGGGAGCGGGCCGGCGCAGGACAACCAGCTCGGCCGCGCGTTCCCGCGCGCTCACCTACACGCGCGGCGGACGCCGACGGCCTGACGCTGCTCGAGCCGGCGCCGCGGACCGTCCGCGGCGCGCGCGATCTGCTGAGCGTGGCGCTGCAGTACGGCAACGCCTTCGGCCAGGGCTTCCAGGCCGCCGCGCTCAAGCCCGCCGACTTCTTCGGCAACGACGACGTGCTCTACCTGATGGAAGACATGGCGACCGGCGAGATCCGCCTGAGCATCCTCTGGGAGTGGCTGCACAAGAGCGCGCCGGTTCACCGACGACGACCCGGAGACCGGCGTCGCGCGCCGGCGACGCCTTCACCGCGGCGCTCTTCGAGCGGCTGCTCGACGAGGAGTACGACAAGCTGCTCGCGGCGCGGCAACCGCGACGTGCACGACGACTCGAAGGAGACGACGCTGCCGATCGCGCGCGAGATCGTCGAGGCCTACGTCGCACGAGCGCCGTCAAGCTGCCGTGGTACATCGACCTGCTCAACATCAACCTCGACAACCACGACCTCGAGACGGCCGACGCGGCGCATCGCGAGCTTCCTCGACGCGTTCCGGCGGGACGGCACGCGCATCACCGAGAACCTCGGATTTCGAAACTCGTGTCGTAGACTCGACCGCCCGACCGAGATCGGGAACGCGACATGACCAGGAGCGCCGACATGACTCCATTCGAGCAGGAAGTCGCCGAGACCCAGAAGTGGTTCGAGAGCCCGCGCTTCGCGGGCATCACGCGCCTGTACTCGGCGCGCCAGGTCGTCGAGCAGCGCGGCACCATCGCCGCACGACTACACCGTGGCGCGCGAGGCGGCCGACGGCGTTCTACGACGCGGCTGCGCGCAGCTGTTCGCCGAGAGGAAGAGCATCACGACCTTCGGCCCCTACTCGCCGGGCCAGGCCGTGGCGATCAAGCGCCTGGGGATCGAGGGCATCTACCTCGGCGGCTGGGCGACCTCGGCCAAGGGCTCGACGAGCGAGGACCCCGGGCCCGGACCTGGCGAGCTACCCGCTCAGCCAGGTGCCCGACGAGGCGGCGGTGCTCGTGCGCGCCCTGCTCACCGCCGACCGCAACCAGCAGTACCTGCGCGCGCGCATGACCGAGAAGCAGCGCGCGGCGACGCCGGCCGTCGACTTCCGCCCGTTCATCATCGCCGACGCCGACACCGGCCACGGCGGCGACCCGCACGTGCGCAACCTCGTGCGCCGCTTCGTCGAGGTCGGCGTGCCCGGCTACCACATCGAGGACCAGCGCCCGGGCACCAAGAAGTGCGGCCACCAGGGCGGCAAGGTCCTCGTGCCGCGAGGACGAGCAGATCAAGCGCCTGAACGCGGCGCGCTTCCAGCTCGACGTCATGAGGGTCGCCGGGCATCATCGTCGCCCGCACCGACGCCGAGGCGGCGACGCTGCTCGACGGCCGCGGCGACGAGCGCGACCAGCCGTTCATCCTCGGCGCGACCAACGTCAACCTGCCGTCCTACAAGGCCGGCTACCTGGCCCTGCTGCAAGCGCTTCTACGACGCTCGGGCGTCGACGAGCTCAACGGCCACCTGCTCTACGCGCTGTCGCGACGAGGAGTACCGGGCCGCCGACGAGCTGGCTCGAGCGCAAGCGGGCTCGCCGCGCTCGTCGCGGAGAGCGCCGCGGCGCTACCAGCAGAAGCGCCGTCGACGGTCGACGACGCGCTTCGACCAGGTCGCCTCGCGCTTTCTCGAGGCCTGGGAGGAGGAGGCCGGCCTCGAGACCTACGGCGAGGCCGTCGCCGAGGTGCTCGAGTTCCGGCCGAGCGAGGGCGAGCCGCTCGAGATGAGCGCCGCGCAGTGGCGGCGCTTCGCCGAGCGCGCCTCGCTGTGCGGCGGCCAAGGAGAAGGCGCGGGCGCTCGGCGTCCACATCATCTGGGACTGCGAGCACGCCAAGACCCCCGAGGGCTACTACCAGATCCGCGGCGGCATCGCCTACGCCATCGCCAAGTCGCTCGGCGCGGCGCCCTTCGCCGACCTCCTCTGGATGGAGACCAAGACCGCGGACCTCGACGACGCCCGCGAGTTCGCCGACGCGATCCACGCCGTGTTCCCGGACAAGATGCTGGCCTACAACCTGTCGCCGTCCTTCAACTGGGACTCGACCGGGATGAGCGACGAGGAGATGCGGCGCTTCCCCGAGGAGCTCGGCAAGATGGGCTTCGTCTTCAACTTCATCACCTACGGCGGCCACCAGATCGACGGCGTCGCCGCCGAGGAGTTCGCCACGGCCCTGAAGCAGGACGGCATGCTGGCGCTCGCCCGCCTGCAGCGGAAGATCCGCCTCGTCGAGTCGCCCTACAAGACGCCGCAGACGCTCGTCGGCGGCCCGCGCGTCGACGCCGCGCTCGCTCGCCTCCTCGGGGCGCACCGCGACGACCAAGGCGATGGGCAAGGGCTCGACGCAGCACCAGCACCTGGTCCAGACCGAGGTGCCGAAGAAGCTGCTCGAGGAGTGGCTGGCGATGTGGGGCGAGCACTACCACCTGCCAGTACAAGCTGCGGCGTGAAGCTGCGGCCGCACGCGCGCCGGCTCGGAGCTGCTCGAGCTCGCGCATCGGCGGCGACGGCAACGACCGGTTCGCCAACGTCGTCTTCGCGCCCATCCAGGACCGCCGCGGCCGCCACATCCTCTCGGTGCGCGACCAGAACACCTTCGACGAGCCGCTGCGCAAGAAGCGGCTGATGACGCTCGTCCACCTGTTCCTGGTGCACCGCTACAAGAGCGACTCGGTGCACTACGTCACGCCGACCGAGGACAACCAGTACCAGACCGCGAAGATGAAGGCGCACGGCATCTTCTCGCGAGGTGCACGACCGAGGTCGGCCAGATCATCGTCGCCGACGTCAACCACCACCGCATCGAGGAGCTGCTCGCGCCCGACCGGGTGGCGTTGTGGAAGCTGATCCGCAAGGAGAGCTAGGGAGAGTCCCGTCTGCGGGGACGAGAATCGACGACTTACGGCCGGGGGAAACCCCGGCCGCTTCGTTTCCGGACGCCGTCGCGGGAGATTGAATCGCCCGATCGGCGCAAGCTCGCGCACTCGCGGTAGTGAGTCGCATCGTTGAACGCGAGATTCCTTCGAACTGGATTAATTGGGTGGGTTGCCCGACCCCGGATCCTAGACTCCCGCAAGTCAGGAGAAAGCCCATGAAGACTCCGTTGCATCGGTATCGGGGACTCGTCGCCGTGGCAGGGCTCGTCCTCGCGGCCACCTTCCTGTCGTCGGCGAACGCCGATCAGCCGGAGCGCCTGGAAGATCGGCTGGCCCGCGTGCTCAAGCAGGCCGGCTTCACGGGACGGGTGCAGGAGAGCCTGGAGCCGCGCCTGGGCCGGCGGCTCGATCCGAAGCTCGTGAAACTGGGCCGGACCATCTTCTTCGACAACATCATGGGGCTGCACCGGGACAACGCCTGCGCGGGCTGCCACTCGCCCGCCGCCGGATTCGGAGACTCCCAGTCGATCGCCATCGGCACGGACAACAACGGGATCGTGGGACCCGACCGCACGGGGCCGCGCAACCAGCGGCGCGCGCCCTTCACGGTCAACACGGCCTTCCTTCCCAGCATCATGCTGAATCTTCGTTTCGTCTCCCGCTCCGCCGATCCCTTCGATCTCTCGCTGGGCGCCAGCGTTCCCTTTGCCATCGGTGGGGACACCGTGTGGAACCCGAGCAGCGCGTGCTTCTACGCCACGTGCTTCGACCCGAAGAAGATGACGACGCTCCTGACCGTACAGGGTCACTTTCCGCCGACCGAGCTGATCGAGATGGCGGGATTCACGGCCGAGGTCCCCGGCGACGTGGATCCCGCCCTGTATCACCCGTCGCACCAGGTCTCCTCCGGGGCCTCCTCGGACACCGTGCCCGGCCCGATCGCGGGGCCCAACGGCAGCCCGCCCGACTCCTCCGACATGAGCTACTCGATCCGGCAGAAGGTGCTCGACCGTTTCAATGCAAACGCCGAGTACGTTTCCCGGTTCGGGCGGATCTACCCGGAAGCTCGCGGCGGCAACGTCACATTTGCGATGATCGGCGCCGCGCTGGCGGAGTTCCAGATCGCCAACACGTTCGCCGACGCGCCTCTGGATCGGTTCGCGCGCGGGCACCGCCACGCGCTGACGGAGTCGCAGCAGCGCGGCGCGATGATCTTCTTCACCAGGGGGTGCCTCGGCTGCCACGGCGTCGCGGGCGCGTCCAACGAGATGTTCACGGACCTCGACAACCACGTGGCCGGGATCCCGCCGATCGCGCCGAAGGGCTTCGGTCTGGCACCGGGCGGCGACCCGTTGAACCCCGACGATTTCCCGGGCAACTTCGCGTTCTCCGGGCCGGCCTCCGACGAGGACTTCGGCCGCGAGGAGGTCACCGGCGATCCGGCGGATCGCTACAAGTTCCGCACCTCGCCGCTGCGCAACATCGCACTCCAGAAGGCCTTCTTCCACAACGGCTCCTTCACGAGGCTCGAAGACGCTCTCCGCTACCACCTCGAGACGCTCGATCGCGCGCCCTCCTACGACGCCGTCGCGGCGGGCCTGGACGCCGACCTGACGGTACGCAGGGGCCCGCTGCAGCCGGTTCTCGACCGTCTCGATCCCCGCATCGCCGCGCTGGGGGATCTCGATCTGTCGCCCCGGGAGTTCCGGGACCTGCTGGCCTTCCTCCGCGACGGCCTGCTCGACCCGGACGCGCGCCCCGAGAAGCTGTGCAAGCAGATCCCCGAGACCGTCCCGAGCGGTCTGAAGGTCCTGGAGTTCCAGGGCTGCCCCGCGCGGCGCGGCGAGGGCGACGGACCGGAGCACGAGGGCGACTAGCGTTCTGTCACCTGAGTTTCGATAGCGCCGTCCGGCTTCTGACAAACACCGTGGCCCTATCGGATGGGCCTTCGTACGTCCTTCGAGCGAGGAGATTGGTATCGTGACTTCGGTTACAGGACACTAGCGGCCCGCGCCGGCCCTAGGGATCGGCCGTCGGCTTCTCCAGGTAGAGGCGCCGGTACCCGTCGCGCTCCGTTCGGAGCCTGGCGTCGAGCGCCTGGAACCTCGGCTCGTGTCGGAGGGTCTCGAGCCAGGGATCCGACTCGAAGAGGGAAACGCAGGGAAAACCGTTGGTGGCCGCCTCCTCGAGCCAGTCGAGCGCCGACTCCCTGTTGCCGAGCAGGGCCTCGATGCAGGCGACGTCGTACTGGGCGTGGTGGTAGTGCCCGAAGAGCTTCCGGTTCGCGACGACGGCGTCGATCTGTTCGCGGGCGCGTCCGGAATCCCCGTCGAGCGCCGCGAGCAGGCCTCGCGCCGAATGGATGAGCACGAACCCCGGGAAGAGTCGGGACCCGGTCTCCAGCGTGGCCGCGGCATCCGCGGCTTTCCCCAGATGTATCTGACAGAGCGACGTCTGGTAGTAGCCCCACGGCGTCGGCAGGCGCGCGGTCGCGGCCTCGCTGCCGGCCAGCGCCTCGCGGAAGCGGCCCTCGAAGGCGAGGCCGAGGGCCCGGTGGGACAGGGCGTAGCCGTCCTGCGGATCGATTTCGAGCGCGGAGTCGAACGCCGCCGCGGCCTCCTCCTGGAGCCCGACGTGACTGAGAACCAGCCCCAGCAGGTGATGGGCGTCCCCGAATCCGGGTCGCGCGGCAATCGCGGCCTTGAACTCGCGCAGGGCCCCGGCGTGGTCGAACCCCCGGGCCGGATGCCACAGTAGCCGGCCGCGCAGATAGCGTCCCTCGGGAAGGTCCGGCGCGAACGCGAGCACTTTCCTGCAGGTTTCCTCGGCGCGGTCGAACCACCCTCCGTCCGGATCGAAGCTGAAGGCCAGGCGCGCGTAGGCGTCGGCGAGGCCGAGTTGCGCCAGAGCGTAAGCGGGGTCGATCCGGAGGGCCTTCTCGAAGCAGTCGATCGCCCTGTTGATCTCGGGCAGCGACGTGTCGCTCGAGAGTCGGAAGCGGCCTTCCAGATAGAGCTCGTGGGCCCGGCCGCTCGGCAACGGCGAGGCCGGGTGCGGTTCCTCGGCGCCCGCAACCTCGACCTCGAGCGCCTCGGCGATCTTGCGCGAGACGTCGTCCTGCATCTGGAAGACGTCCTCCACCGAGCTGTCGATCTTCGTCGCCCAGAGGGATCGGCCCGCCTCGACGTCGATCAGCTGCACCGTGACGCGCAGGCGCGGACCCGCGCGCTGAAAGACCCCGTGGAGAACGGCGTCGACCTGGAGCTCCCGCCCGGCCTCCTCGGGAGTGATGGCGCGATCGCGGTAACGGAGGATGGCGGCCGTGGGCCGCACGAGGATGGACTTCATCCCGGCCAGTTCGGTGATCGTCGCGTCGGCGAGCCCGAGCCCGAGGTAGGCGTTGGAGGGATCTCCGGCGAGGTCCTCGAAGAGAAGGACCGCGACGGAACGCCGGGAGGGTCGCGCGGCCGCGAGGGCGCGGGGCACGGCGTCGGCGCTCTCGGATTCCAGCGCAAACACGAGATCGCGCGCGCTCTGGAAGCGTTGATCGGGCCGCTTCTCGAGACAGCGATGCACGATCCGGTCCAGGGTCGAGGTGACTCCGCTCGAGGAGAGCGCGTCGGGCTCGTCTCGGAGAATCGCCGTCATGATCTCGGCCGCCGAGCTGCCCGTAAATGGCCGCCGCCCGGAGAGGACTTCGTACAGGACGACGCCGAAGGAGAAGATGTCCGAGCGGGCATCCGCCGTCTGCCCGCGCGCCTGCTCGGGGGACATGTAGGAGACTGTGCCGAGCACGACCCCGGGCTCCGTTCCTTCGGTCGTCGGGGACCGGGAGTCGGAGCGCTCCGGACCGAAGGCGCGCGCGAGGCCGAAGTCGAGGATCTTCACCCTCCCGTCGGTCGTCACGAAGAGGTTCTCCGGCTTGATGTCCCGGTGCACGATGCCCTTTCCGTGGGCGGCCGCGAGGCCCCGGGCGGTCTGGGTCATGAAGTCGAGCGCCTTGCGGGGGCCGATTCTTCCCAACGACAGAAGGCTCCGGAGGGTCTCGCCCTCCAGCAGTTCCTGGACGATGTACGGCAGGCCATCGTGGGTTCCGATGTCGTAAACCACGGTGATGTTGGGATGGCTGAACCCGCCGGCCGCCTGGGCTTCCTGCTCGAACCGGCGGAGGCTTTCCCGGTCGCCCGCAAAGAAGGGTGGCAGGACCTTCAGTGCGACGTCCCGCTTCAGACGTCCGTCTCGAGCCCGGTAAACCTCTCCCATTCCACCCGCGCCGATCGGAGCGAGGATCTCGTAGGGACCGAGCTTCGTGCCTGCCGCGAGTGTCATCGAATCGCCGCTTCTGTGATGATATGCGGACTCGCCGGATGAAGAGTGCGCGGTTGAACCCGAGAACGCTCTCGCAGCGCCGTCCGATCCCGGCCGGGCTCGCGCTCGCCGCCGTGCTCCTCGCGACGACCGCCTGCGAGCGCCTCGGGGCCCGCTCCGGCCGCAACGCCCGGGTGCTCGACGACCTCGTCACGGCTAATCGCATCCTCGCCCACGAGGGGATCGTCGACGGGTACGGGCACGTGAGCGCGCGGAGCGCCGAGGACCCCTCCCGGTTCTTTCTCTCGTGCGCGATGGCGCCCGGCCTCGTCGAGGCGGGAGACCTTCTCGAATACGGCCTCGACGGCAAGCCGGTGCGGCCCTCGAGCCGGGAGGCCTACGCCGAACGGTTCATCCATGCGGCGATCTACGCGGCGCGGCCCGACGTGCGCGCCGTCGTCCACTGTCACACGCCTTCCGTGATCCCGTTCGCCGACTCGAGCGTGCCGCTGCGGCCGATGTACCACATGAGCGCTTTCCTCGGGGCCGGCGTGCCGATCTTCGAGATCCGCGACGTGCCGGATGCGGCGCAGATGCTCGTGACCGACGCCCGGACGGCGCAGGCGCTGGCGAAGACGCTCGGCGGCGCGGCCGTCGTCCTCATGCGCGGCCACGGAGCGGTCGTCGTCGGCGGGTCCCTCTCGGCGGCCGTCAGCCGGAGCGTCTACCTCGACTCGAACGCGAGGATGCAGGCCGCAGCCATCGCGCTCGGCGGAACGGTGACGTATCTGGAGCCGGCGGACCGGCAGTCCAGCCCCGAGGTCGTGGAGGGGCCCGACCCGTACGACCGCAACTGGGAGTACTGGAAGCGCCGGGCGCTCGACGATTGACCGCGGCGGTGCTCCGGGGGGCGCGACGGGTGTGAAAAGGACGGGCCGAGGGCTGAAGGCGACTCGCGAAACGCCGCTGGCGGGCTTCTGGGACCGGCCGCTGCCGGAGCTGCTCGGGCTGCTGCGGGCGACCGCCGGCCGGCCTGACGTCCGACGAGGCGAAGCGGCGACTTCGTCTCTACGGTCCGAACAGCCTCGTCCGGGAGTCGCGCTTCGCGGCGCTGCTCGACTTCCTCCGCTTCTTCGCCAATCCGCTCGTCATCATTCTCCTGGTGGCCAGCGTCATCTCGATCTCGCTGGGCGACCCGGTCGGCGGCCTGATCATCATCGCGATGGTCCTGCTCAGCGTGCTGCTGAACTTCTTCATGGAGTTCCAGGCGCGCCACGCGGTGGAGGCGATCCGCAAGCAGGTCGCGACGACCGCCGCCGTCCTGCGCGACGGGCGGGAGAAGGAGCTGCCGATCGCGGAGCTGGTCCCCGGCGACGTCGTCCAGCTGAACGCCGGAGACCTGGTGCCGGCCGACGCCCGCCTGCTCGACGTCGAAGGACCTGCACGTGCGCGAGTCGGCGCTGACCGGCGAGTCGCTGCCGGTCGAGAAGATCCGCCGATCGATCTTCCGGCGGGGACGCACGGCGTCGGCCGACGCGAGCAACAGCGTCTTCCTCGGGCACCGCCGTCCAGACGCGGGATCGGCACCGCGGTCATCGTCTGCACCGGACGCGACACCGCCTTCGGCGCGATCGCCGAGCGCCTGGCGGCGCGGCCGCCGGAGACCGAGTTCGGCCGCGGCATCCGCCACTTCGGGCTGATGATCACGCGGGTGATCATGGCTGCTCGTCCTCTTCGTCCTGCTGGTCAACATCCTGCTCCATCGCCCGCTGCTGGAGTCGTTCCTCTTCTCGATCGCGCTCGCCGTCGGGATGACGCCCGAGATGATGCCGATGATCATCACGGTCACGCTGGCCCAGGGCGCGCGGCGGATGACCAGGAAGAAGGTCCTCGTCAAGCAGCTCGCGGCCATCGAGGACTTCGGCAGCATCGAGATCCTCTGCAGCGACAAGACCGGCACGCTGACCGAAGGCGAGATCGTGCTCGACCGTCACGTCGACATCCAGGGCGAGGACGACGAGAACGTGCTGCGGCTGCGTCTACCTGAACAGCTTCTTCGAGGCCGGCATCAAGAGCCCGCTCGACGACGCGATCCTGAAGCACGAGCCGCCGTCCATCGTGCGAGTACGAGAAGGTGGACGAGATCCCGTTCGACTTCACACCGCAAGCGGCTCTCCGTGGTGGTGCGGCACGGCGGACGAGCACCTGCTCATCACCAAGGGCGAGGTCGAAGAGCATCTTCGCCGTCTGCACGACCGTCGAGCGTCGACGGATCGCCGCAGCCGTTCGACGACGACCCGGCGGGCCCTGGCGGAGGCGACCTACCGGAAGCTGAGCGCCGACGGCTACCGCACGCTCGGAGTCGCCGTGCGGACGGTGGACAGCGCAGGCCGTCTACACGGCCGACGGCCGAGCGCGACATGACGCTGGTCGGGTTCGCGGCCTTCCTCGACCCGCCGAAGGAGGGCGTTCCTCGCCGTGCTCGAGGCGCTGAAAGGCGAACGGCGTCTCCGTGGTCGTGATGACCGGCGACAACCAGTACGTGACCCAGAAGGTCGCCCGCGACGTCGGGCTGCCGGCCGACCGCATCGTCACCGGCAACGCAGGTCGACGCGCATGGACGACGCGGCGCTCGCCTACCAGGCGGAGCAGGGCGCGATCTTCGCGCGCGTGTCCCCCGAGCAGAAGAACCGCGTCATCCTCGCCCTCAAGGCGCGCGGGCACGTCGTCGGCTACATGGGGGACGGCATCAACGACGCGCCGTCGCTGCACACCGCCGACGTCGGCATCTCGGTCGTCAACGGCGTCGAGGTGGCGAAGGACGCGGCCAAGATCATCCTGCTCGAGAAGGACCTCGCGGTCCTGAACGACGGCATCATCGAGGGGCGCCGCTGCTTCGCCAACATCATGAAGTACATCGTCATGGGGACGAGCTCGAACTTCGGCAACATGTTCAGCATGGCCGCGGCGTCGCTCTTCCTGCCGTTTCTGCCGATGCTGCCGACGCAGATCCTGCTGAACAACTTCCTCTACGACAGTCTCGCAGATCAGCATCCCCAGCGACAACGTCGACGCCGCGCTGCTGCGCCGGCCCAAGCGATGGCAGATCGGGTTCATCCGCCAGTTCATGACGATCATCGGCCCGATCAGCTCGATCTACGACTTCCTCACGTTCGGGCTCCTGCTCTGGGTGTTCCACGCGTCCACGAACCCGTCGCTCTTCCACACCGGATGGTTCGTGGAATCGCTGGCGACGCAGACGCTGGTCGTGTTCGTGATCCGGACGGCGGGCAATCCCTTCAAGAGCCGCCCGAGCCGGTCCGCTGCTGATCGGCGTGCTGGCGGTCGTCGCGATCGCCGCGGCGCTGCCCTACACGCCGCTCGGGACGCTGCTGCGGTTCGTTCCGCTGCCCGGCGGCGCTGCTTGGCCGCGATCGCGGGGCTCGCGCTGACGTACCTCCTGCTGGTGCAGGCCGTCAAGACGTGGTTCTATCGTCGCCACGCGTTGCTGTAGGCGTGCGCGAGGACGGATCTCTTCGGGAGGACACGGCATGCATTTCAGCCACCTGGAACGGCATCGCACGGGACGCATCGGCTGGCTTCGCGCCGCGGTGCTGGGCGCCAACGACGGCATCGTCTCCACGGCGAGCCTGGTGCTCGGCGTGGCGGCCGCGAATGCGACCCACGCCAACATCCTGGTCGCCGGGGTGGCCGGCCTCGTGGCCGGGGCGATGTCGATGGCCGCCGGCGAGTACGTGTCCGTCCATTCCCAGGCGGACACGGAGAAGGCCGAGCTCGAGCGCGAGCGGGCGGAGCTCAAGTCCGACGACCAGGGCGAGCGCAACGAGCTGACGGCGATCTACATCGGTCGCGGGCTCGACCCTTCGCTCGCGAGGCAGGTGACCGATCAGCTGATGGCCCACGATGCGCTCGGGGCGCATGCCCGCGACGAGCTCGGCATCTACGAGACCCTCCGGGCGCGCCCGATTCAGGCGGCGCTGGCGTCGGCCGGGAGCTTCGCCGTCGGCGCGGTCATGCCGCTCGCCGTCACGGCCCTCGCGCCGGCGGCGAGCTTGATTCCCGTCGTGTCGGCAACTTCGCTCGTGTTCCTGGCGCTCCTCGGGGGTGTCGCGGCGCGCGCCGGTGGCGCGGGCGTGATGAGGGGCGCGGTCCGCGTCACGTTCTGGGGCGCCCTCGCGATGGCGCTGACGGCCGGCGTCGGCTCCCTGTTCGGAACGGCGGGGTGAGCGGCGAGACTCGCCTCACCCGACGCCGTCGACACACCCGTCCCTCCGCGCCGATTCCGGATGCCCCGGTCGCGGTCTCAGCCGACGCGGCGTCCCTGGATGAGCTGGATCACCAGAATGATGACGGCGACGACGAGAAGGACATGGATGAACCCGCCGAGAGCGTAGCCCGAGACGAGCCCCAGCAGCCAGAGCACCAGGAGGATGACGAGGATTGTCCACAACATAGAACCTCCTTCAGTCCGGGTCGTCGATGCGTCGTGCCGCAGGACCGCCCTAGGGAGCGGCGTGCGCGTGTTCGTGTTCGGCGGCGAGAGCGTCCGCTTTCCGGACATGGACGGTGCCGTCCTTGTGCTCGGGAGGCGCGTAGACGGTGAACAACCTCAGGTCTTCGGCGCCGATGTTGATGAGGTTGTGCCTCGACCCCGCCGGGACGAACACCACGTCGTTCGCCGTCACCTCGACCGACTCGTTGTCGACGACCGCCTTACCGGCGCCCGAAACGATGAACAGCATCTGGTCCGTCCCGGGATGCACTTCCGATCCGATGTCCTCCTTCGGCGGGATGCTCATCGTCACGAGCTGGCTGTGGGGCCCCGTCGCGATGACGCGCCGGAAATCGGTGTTCGTCCTGGCCGTCCGCTGAATGTTGCCTTCGAAAAGCATGGTCACCTCCTCGGTTCCCTCTGAGACTCTTCACCCGATGCCGGCCCCGGCGCCTGAGCCAGATGAATCAGTCCGGGAGGCGCCGCCGACTCGCCGACGGTGCTCAGCCGGCGACCGACATGGCCGCGCCGCCGTCGTTTTTCAGGACGACCTTCAGCGCGCCCTCCTTGGCGGCGTTTCCGAAGATGTCGTAAGCCTTCATGACGTCGCTCAGCGGGAAGCGATGGGTCACGAGCTTCCCCGGCCGCAGTCGGCCCGACTGCACGACCTTCAGCAGCATGGGCGTCGTGACCGTGTCGACCAGCCGGGTCGTCAGGGTGATGTTGCGGTCCCAGAGCTTCTCGAGGTGCAGCTCCACCGGCTTGCCGTGAACGCCCACGTTGGCGATGCGCCCCCCGGCCGCGACGATGGCCTGGCAGATGTCGAAGGTCGCGGGAACGCCGACCGCCTCGATCGCCACGTCGACTCCCGCGCCGTCCGTCAGCTCCATGACCCGGTCGACCGCCTGGCCGTCCGTGCTGTTGATCAGCGCGGTCGCGCCGAACTGCTTCGCGACCGCGAGGCGCTTGTCGTCGAGGTCGATCATGACGATCGCGGCCGGCGAGTAGAACTGCGCGGTCAGCAGCGCGGCCAGGCCGACCGGCCCCGCGCCGACGATCGCGACCGTGTCGCCCGGCTTCACCTGGCCGTTCAAGACGCCGCACTCGAAGCCCGTCGGCAGGATGTCGCTCAGCATCACGAGGGCTTCCTCGTCGGCGCCCGGCGGGAAGGCGTGGAGGCTGCCGTCGGCGTGCGGGATGCGGACGTACTCGGCCTGCGTCCCGTCGATGGTGTTGCCCAGGATCCAGCCGCCGTCGCGGCAGTGGGAGTACATCCCGCGCTTGCAGAAGTCGCACCTCAGGCAGGCCGTGACGCACGAGATCAGGACCCTCTCGCCGACGTGAAAGCCCGAGACGGCCGGGCCGAGCTCCTCGATGACGCCGATCCCCTCGTGGCCCAGGATGCGGCCGTCGGTCACGGACGGAACGTCTCCCTTCAGGATGTGAAGATCGGTTCCGCAGATCGTCGACGTCGTGAGACGCACGATCGCGTCGCTCGCGTCCCGGATGGCGGGCCTCGGCTTGTCCTCCCACGCACGCTTGCCGGGCCCGTGAAAGACGAGCGCCTTCATGGCGGCGGTGCCCTTCGGCGTCGCGGCGCCCGTCGTCGCGAGCTCGAGCTGTTCGACGGTTGTCATGATCGTTCTCCTCGATGAATGAATGGATCGCGGTCGAGGGGAACCTCGAGCGCGTCCGTCACAGACTGTCTATCCGCGGTCGCTCCCGCGGCATGATTCAAGAGCATCAAACCCGGTCGTCAATGATCCGCCCCAAAGCAGAACCGCGATCATCCAGGCCCCGGTCGAGTCGCGTCCAATCGTTGTTTTCGCTGGAGTTGAGAGACGCGACGTCGTTGCGAGCGTCATTCAGTCCGACACTGGCCGTCTCCATGACCCTGGCCTTGCTGGTCACCGCCTGCTCGACGACCCGGAGCGCGAGCACCCAGGTGGACGACACTTCCATTCACGCCGCCGTCAAGGCGAAGCTCACGGTCGATCGCTTCTCGAACATCGTGAACATCGACATCAACGTGACCAACGGCGTGGTGACTCTGGCGGGCGAAGTTCCGAACGCCAAGGTCTCGGCCGAGGCGCAGGACGAGGCCCGCACGGTCTCCGGCGTCGTCAGGGTCATCAACAATCTCCAGGTCAAGTCGCCCCCCACGGCCTGATTCGTCCGTGCTTCGCTTCTGCCGGCCGAGCCGTCATGCGGCTCGGCTCTTTTTTTGTCCGTGGTAAGAGGGGGGCTGATGCCGAGTCCCACGAGCCCCATTCGGGCAGAGCTGTTCTCGGCCGAGCTTCTGGAGGAGTTCGCCGGTGAGCTGGCGGCCCAACAGAGCGTCCGCGTCCGGCCGAGGCGGGGCCGGCCGCTGCTTCCGCGGCTGCGGGAGAATGCGCGGGTCCTCGCGTCGTCGCACCGGGCGATCGCGGAGGCGAGCCGGCAGACCCGCGCGGTCTCGCCCGCGGCCGACTGGCTGCTGAACAACTTCCACATCGTCGAGGAACAGGTCCGCGAGATCCAGGAGGATCTGCCTCCGGGGTTCTACCGGGAGCTGCCCAAGCTCGCGGACGGGGAGCTCGAAGGCTATCCGCGGGTTTACGGGCTGGCCTGGTCGTTCGTCGCGCACACGGACAGCCGGATCGGGCTCGAGACGCTTCGCGGTTTCGTCCTCGCCTACCAGCGGGTCCAGGCGCTGACGATCGGCGAGCTGTGGGCGCTGGCGATTTCGCTGCGTGTCGTGCTCGTCGAGAATCTCCGGCGCCTGGCCGAGCGCATCGCCGCGCGGAGCGGCGCGCGCGAACGCGCGGACGCGATCGCCGACGCGTTGCTCGGCGTCGGCGGCGTCGCGAAGCCCGAGCAGGCGGCGGTGCTCGAGACGCTGGAGCAGGCCCCGTTCTCGCCGGCCTTTGCCGTCGCGATCGTCCAGCGGCTGCGCGAGCAGGACCCCGTGGTCACGCCCGCGCTCGACTGGCTCGACCGGCGGCTCGCGCGCGATGGAACGACTGCCGAGGAGATGGTTCGCCTGGAGCACCAGGAGCAGATCGCCAACCACGCGACCGTGCGCAACGTCATCACGAGCATGCGCCTGCTGTCGTCGGCCGACTGGGCCGACTTCTTCGAGAGCGTCAGCCTGGTTCACGAGGCCCTCTGCGACGGAACCCGCGTTGCGGAGATGGACTTCCCGACGCGCGACCGGTATCGCCATGCCGTCGAAGAGCTCTCGCGGGCCAGTGTGCACGACGAGCTCGAGGTGGCGCGGCGCGCGGTGGCCATGGCGGCGGAGGTCCTGCCGCCGGCGCATGGATCCGCGGACGCCGCCGACGCCCGCCTCGGCGACCCCGGCTACTTCCTCATCGCGAAGGGGCGCTCCCGACTCGAGCGCGAGCTCGGCTACCGCATTCCCGGCCGGCAGTGGCTGCGGCGCGCCTGGATCCGCGCCGCGACGCCGCTCTATCTGGCCTCGATCGGGCTCTCGACGCTCGCCATTCTCTCGGTGCCGGTCGTGCTCACCGCGAACGCCGGCGCTCGCGCGCCGTGGGTCTTCGGGATTGCGCTGCTGGGACTCCTGCCCGCCTCCGACCTCGCGGTCGCGCTGGTGCATCGTTTCGTCACGCGGCTGCTGGGTCCCCGGCGCCTCCCGAAGCTCGAGCTCTCGGACGGGGTGCCGTCCGAGCTTCGCGCGCTCGTCGTCATCCCGATGCTTCTGACCGACGAGTCCGAGATCGACGAGGTCGTCCAGAGGCTTGAGGTGCACTCCCTGGCCAACGCCGATCCCGAGCTGCGGTTCGCGCTCCTGTCGGACTGGCCCGACGCCGACGCCGAGAGCGTTCCGGAAGACGCGGCCCTGTTCGATGCGGCGCGGGTCGCGATCCGGCGGCTCAATGCGAGGCACGGCCCCGCGGCCGGAGGCGGCGACCGATTCTGGCTCCTTCACCGCCGGCGTCGCTGGAACGCGAGCGAGGGGACCTGGATGGGCTGGGAGCGAAAGCGCGGCAAGCTGCGCGAGCTCAATCGCCTTCTGCGCGGCGCGACGGACACGACCTTCCTGCCGCCCGAGCCGGGCGAGCCGCCGGCGCCGCCGGGGATCCGGTACGTGATCACGCTCGACGCCGACTCCCGGCTGCCGCGGGAGGCGGCGCGCCGGCTGGTCGGGACGATCGCCCACCCGCTCAACCTTCCACGGTTCGACTCCGCCGGGGCCCGGGTCGTCGAAGGGCACGCGATCCTCCAGCCCCGAGTGACGCCCACGCTGCCCGAGATGGGCCTGGGCACGCTCTTCCAGTTCGTCTTCTCGGGCCCGCGCGGCATCGACCTGTACGCCTTCGCGGTCTCCGACGTGTACCAGGACCTCTTCGGCGAGGGGATCTTCACGGGCAAGGGGATCTACGACGTGGACGCGTTCGAGCGGGCGCTCGACGACCGGGTGCCCGAGAACACGCAGCTCTCCCACGATCTCTTCGAAGGGCTCTTCGCCCGGGCCGGATTCGTTTCGGACGTCGAGCTCTTCGAAGGATTCCCGGGCCACTACGAGGTCGCGGTTTCGCGCCAGCACCGGTGGGTCCGGGGCGACTGGCAGCTGTTGCCGTGGATCGCCGGAACGGCCCGGCCCTCGCCCGGAGGGCGCGCGGTCGACCCGATCCCGGCGATCGGGCGCTGGAAGATGATCGACAACCTCCGGCGCAGCCTCTCGGCGCCGGCGAGCTTCGCGACGCTGCTCTTCGCCTGGTGCCTCCCCGGCGTCGGGGCCGGACGGTGGACGGCGTTCGTGATGAGCGTTCTGGCGCTTCCTCCGGTCCTTTCCTTCTTCTCGAACGTGCTGCCGAAGCGGCGCGGGGTCGCCAAGCGGAGCTTCCTCCGGGGGGTCGCGACCGATCTCGCCGTCGGCCTTTCAGAGGCGGCGCTGCGCGTCGTGTTCCTGGCGCACACGGCCTGGATGCGTCTCGATGCGATCGCGCGCACGCTGTGGCGCCTCGCCGTCACGCGCCGCCACCTGCTGGAGTGGGTGCCGGCTGCTCAAGCCCACCGCGCGCTCGACCTGAAGACCTCCGGCTTCTATCGCCGGATGCGCGGCGGGATCCTCCTGGCCGCGGCGGCGGGCGCGCTCGTCGCGGCGTCGGGCCCGGGTTCCCGGGCGTGCGCCGCGCCCTTCCTCGTCCTCTGGCTCGTCTCGCCCCTGGTCGCGCGCTGGATCAGCATGCCTCCTCTCGAGGCCGCATCGGCGCGCTTCTCGGAGGCGGAGGAGCGGCAGTTCCGGGCGATCGCCCGCCGGACCTGGCGGTACTTCGAGCGGTTCGCCGGCCCGGAGTTCCACGGCCTGCCCGCCGACAACTTCCAGGAGACGCCGCAGCCGGAGACGGCGCGCCGGACCTCGCCGACGAACATCGGCCTGGCCCTGCTCTCGACGGTCGCCGCCAACGATTTCGGTTGGATCGGAACCGCCGACATGGCGGATCGGCTGGAGGCGGCTCTCGCCGCGATCGGGCGGCTCGAGCGTTTCCGGGGGCACCTCTTCAACTGGTACGGCACGGACGACCTCGCGCCGCTCGAGCCCCGTTACGTCTCCACGGTCGACAGCGGCAACCTGGCCGCGCACCTGATCACGCTCAAGCAGGCCTGCCTGGAGCGTCTCGGCGAGCCCATCCTGACCGGGCGCGTCCTGGATGGAATCGCCGACACGCTCGAGCTGCTCCGCGGCTCGGCCACGGAGCTCGCGGCCGGCGGACCCGAAAGGGTCGTCACCTCGCGGCAGCTCGACGAAGCGCTGCGGGAGGCGAGCGTCCTTCTCGCTCCCGTGCCGGCGACGCCCGACGACTGGGCGCCGCGCCTCGCGGCGCTGTCCGCGTGCGCCGAGACTCTCGTGGACATCGCCCGGGTTCTCGGCCACGACGGCGACCCGTCCGCGGCGGGTCTCGCCCTCGAGTGGGCCCGGGCGCTCTCCGCGTGCGTCGCGAGCCACGCGCGCGACTGCGGGGAATCCGGGGAATCGCTCGAGCCCGCGGCGCCGCTCCAGGACCGCCTCGCCGCGATCGCCCGGACTGCGGAGGGCCTGGTCGCGGACATGGACTTCACCTTTCTCTACGACCGTCCTCGCGACCTCTTCGCGATCGGGTACCGGCCGCAGGAGGGGACGCTCGATTCCGGCCACTACGACCTGCTCGCTTCGGAGGCGCGACTGGCGAGTTTCGTCGCGGTCGCTCGCGGCGATGTGCCCGTCGAGCACTGGTTCCACCTCGGCCGGCCTCTGACCCCCGTCGGCCGGGGGTCCGCGCTGCTGTCGTGGTCCGGATCCATGTTCGAGTACCTGATGCCCGATCTCGTTCTCGATCCCCCGACGGGCAGCCTGCTCGAGCACACCCGCCGTCTCGCCGTGCGGCGCCAGATCCGATACGGGGAGGAGCGGGGCGTTCCCTGGGGAATCTCGGAATCCGCCTACAACGCGCGGGACGTCCATCTCACGTACCAGTACTCGAACTTCGGCGTCAGCGGCCTCGGCCTGAAGCGCGGGCTCTCGGAGGACCTCGTCGTGGCGCCGTATGCGACGGCCCTGGCCGCGATGGTGGACCCCGTCGCCGCGAGCGCGAACTTCCGGCGGCTCGCCTCCGCCGGGGCGCTCGGGCAATACGGGTTCTACGAGTCGATCGACTACACCGCGTCGCGCCTTCCCGAGGGCGCGACGCTCGAGGTCGTGAAGGCGTACATGGCGCACCACCAGGGGATGACGATCGTCGCGCTCGCCAACGTGCTCCTGGAAGCCACGATGCGCCGCCGCTTCGGCGCGGAGCCGGCCGTGCAGGCGACGGCGCTGCTGCTGCAGGAGCGCACGCCGCGCACGGTGGCCGTGGCGCGTCCCGCGACCGGCGACGCGCGGACCGATCTGCACGTGATCGACGACGTGCCACCGGTCCTGCGGCGCTTCCGCTCGCCGCACGACCCGACGCCGCGCACGCACCTGCTGTCGAACGGGCGGTACGCGGTGATGACGACGGCCGCCGGCTCCGGCTACAGCCGCTGGCGCGGGCTCGACGTGACGCGCTGGCGCGAGGACACGACCCGCGACCCCTGGGGGACGTTCGTCTTCCTCGCCGACGGCGCGTCGGGCAGGGTCTGGTCGGCGGGATACCAGCCGGCCGGAGTCGAGCCGGACGCCTACGAGGCCGTCTACTCGGAAGACCGCGTGGAGATCCACCGCAGCGACGGCCTGATCACGACGAGCCTCCGGATCGCCGTGTCGACCGAGGACGACGCCGAGCTGCGCCGCGTGTCGCTCACCAACCGCGGAACGCGAACGTGCGAGATCGACGTCACCTCCTACGCGGAGATCGTGCTCGCGCCTGCCGCCGCCGATGCCGCCCACCCCGCCTTCTCGAATCTCTTCGTCCAGACGGAGTTCGTGCCGGAGCTCGAAGCGCTGCTGGCCGGCCGCCGGCCGCGCGACGGGGAGGAGCCGGTCTGGGCCGCCCAGGTGATGGCGGTGCAGGGGGAGTGGGTCGGCACGGTGCAGTACGAGACCGACCGGGCGCGCTTTCTGGGCCGCGGGCGGAGCATCCGCGACCCGCTCGCGATCGCGGAGCGGCGCCCGCTCTCGAACACGGCCGGCACGGTTCTGGACCCCGTGTTCAGCCTGCGCCGCCGGCTGCGGATCGCGCCGGGCGCGACGGTGCACGTGCAGCTGGCGACCGTCGTCGCCGGGACGCGGGAGGGCGTCCTCGCGCTGGCCTCGAAGTACCGGGACCCGGCGACGTTCGAGCGCGTGTCGAGCCTCGCCTGGACGCAGGCGCAGGTGCAGCTGCGCCACCTCGGGATCTCGACCGACGAGGCCCACCTCTTCCAGAGGCTCGCGACGCGGATTCTGTACTCCGATCCCACCCTGCGCGCTCCGGTCGAGACGCTCCTGCGCAACCGCCGGGGTCCGTCGGCCTTCTGGGGACACGGGATCTCGGGCGACCTTCCGATCGTGCTCGTCCGCATCGACCAGGTCGAGGACCAGGGCATCGTCCGGCAACTCCTGCGGGCCCACGAGTACTGGAGGATGAAGGGCCTCGCGGTCGACCTCGTGATCGTGAACGAGCAGCCCGCGTCCTACGCGCCGGAGCTCGGCGCGGCCCTGGATTCGCTCGTCCGCGCCGGCGCGCGAGCTCCGGACGTCGCCTCGGAGCACTCGCGCGGGCGCGTCTTCGTGTTGCGCGGGGAGCTGCTCTCGGGCGAGGAACGCGACGCGCTCGCGTCGGCCGCTCGCGTCGTCCTTCTCTCGCGTCACGGCACGCTCGCGCAGCAGGTCATCCGGCTGCTTCGCCGGGTCCCGGCCGCGCGGGCCGCGCAGCCGGTCGCCGCGCGGCCGCCGGCCGCCGACCTGCCGCCGCCGCGGATCGCCCTCGAGTTCTTCAACGGCCTGGGGGGCTTCTCCGAGTCGGAAGGGGAGTACGTGACCCTCCTCGGGCAACGACAGTGGACGCCGGCCCCGTGGATCAACGTCCTCGCCAACGCGTCGTTCGGATGCCTCGTGTCGGAATCGGGGTCCGGCTACACGTGGGCGGTCAACAGCCGCGAGAACCAGCTCACGCCGTGGTCGAACGATCCGGTGAGCGATCCGCCCGGGGAGGCCCTGTACCTGCGGGACGAGGAGACGGGGGAGATCTGGAGCCCGACGCCGCTGCCGATCCGGGGCGACGGTTCCTACGTCGTGCGGCACGGCCAGGGGTACAGCCGTTTCGAGTACGAGCACCGGAGCGTCGCCACCGACCTCACCGTTTTCGTCGCGCCGGAGGACCCCGTCCGGATCTCGCGCCTCTCGGTCGAGAACCGGTCCGCGTCGGCGCGCACGCTGACCGTCACCGCCTACGCGGAGTGGGTGCTCGGGCCGGGGCGAGCGGCCGGGGCGTCGTCGGTCGTCACCGAGCTCGACGCCGAGACCGGGGCCATCTTCGCGCGCAACGCCTGGAACGAAGCGCACGCCGGGCGCGTCGCGTTCGCCGACCTCGGCGCCGCCCCGGCCGCGTGGACGGCCGACCGCACGGAGTTCATCGGCCGAAACGGCGGCCTCGACGCGCCGGCCGGCCTGGCGCGCGGCGCGGTCCTCTCGCGGCGCACCGGCGCCGGCCTCGATCCCTGCGCCGTGCTGCAGGTCCGGCTGCGGCTGTCACCGGGGCAGCGGGGACAGGTCCTCTTTCTGCTCGGCCAGGGCCGCGACGCCGGGGAGGCGCGGCAGCTCGTCGCGCAGCACCGGTCGTCGGACCCCGGCGACGCGCTCGCGGCCGTCCGGCGGGAGTGGGAGGACACGCTCACCGCGCTCCAGGTCCGCACCCCCGACCGCTCGATGGACCTGATGCTCAACCGCTGGCTCCTCTACCAGGCCCTCGGCTGCCGGTTCCGGGCGCGGTCGGCCTTCTACCAGGCCGGCGGCGCCTGGGGCTTCCGCGACCAGCTCCAGGACGTGATGTCCTTCACGGTGGCGCGGAGGGAGCTCGCGCGCGGGCAGCTGCTGCGGGCCGCCGCCCGGCAGTTCGAAGAGGGCGACGTTCAGCACTGGTGGCATGACCCCGGGGGTCGGGGCGTGCGCACCCGGATCTCCGACGATCTCGTCTGGCTGGCCTACGCCACACACCATTACATCGAGATCACCGGCGACCGGGCCGTGCTCGACGAGCCAGTCCCGTTCCTCACGGCGGCCCCTCTCGAGCCGGGGGAGACCGACCGCTACTTCGAGCCGGACGTTTCGTCCGAGAAGGCGTCCCTCTTCGAGCACTGTGCCCGGGCGCTCGACCGGAGCCTCGCCGTGGGCCGACACGGCCTGCCGCTGATGGGGACCGGAGACTGGAACGACGGGATGAACCGGGTCGGCGCTGGCGGCCAGGGCGAGAGCGTCTGGCTCGGCTGGTTCCTCCACGTGAACCTGCACCAGTTTGCCGGCTTCGCCGAGGAGCGGGGGGAGTCCCGCCGCGCGCTCGCCTGGCGATCGCACGCGCAGGCCCTCAGGCTCGCGCTCGAGCGCGACGGATGGGACGGCGACTGGTATCGCCGCGCGTTCTTCGATGACGGGACGCCGCTCGGTTCCGCGACCAACGACGAGTGCCGCATCGACTCGATCGCTCAGTCCTGGGCCGTCATCTCGGGCGCCGCCAGCCCCGAGAGGGGAAGGCGGGCCATGGCGGCGGTCGACGAGCATCTCATCCGGCGGGGAGACGGGCTCGCTCTGCTCTTCGCGCCCCCCTTCGACCGCACCGCGCTCGAGCCCGGCTACATCAAGGGGTACGCGCCGGGAGTCCGGGAGAACGGCGGACAGTACTCCCATGCCGCCGTCTGGTCCATGATCGCGTTCGCGGCGCTCGGCGACGGCGACAAGGCGGGGGAGCTCTTCGCGATCCTGAACCCCATCAACCACTCCAGCACGCGGTCGGGACTCTACCGATACAAGGTCGAGCCGTACGTGATGGCCGGCGACGTCTATTCGGAGCCGCCCCACGCGGGGCGGGGAGGCTGGACGTGGTACACGGGCGCCGCCGGCTGGATGTACCGCGCGGGCGTCGAGTGGATCCTGGGCTTTCGCCTGCGGGGAACGGTCCTGCATGTCGACCCCTGCATCCCGCGGTCATGGCCGGGGTACGAGATCCGGTTCCGATACCACTCCGCCCGCTATCGGCTGACGGTGGAGAACCCGCGCGGCGCCATGCGCGGCGTGACGAGCATCTCCCTCGACGGGGGGCCGGTGACGGGCCGCGAGATCCCGCTCCTCGACGACGGCGGCGAGCACCGGATCGCGGTCGTTCTGGGCTAGGGGCGCACGACGACCGCGCCTTCGAGGCCGTCGACCCTGCCGCCGTAGAACCGGCGCAGGAAGGCCAGGCTCACGTGGACCAGACCGAGCAGCACCGGCACCTCCACGAGCGGGCCGATGACCGTGGCGAACGCGACGTCGGACGTGATGCCGAAGACGGCGATGGCGACGGCAATGGCGAGCTCGAAGTTGTTGCCCGAGGCCGTGAAGGCCAGGGTCGCCGCGCGGCTGTAGTCGCTCCCGAGCCTTCGCGCCATGAAGAAGGTGACGAGAAACATCAACGCGAAGTAGCAGGTCAGCGGAACGGCGACCCGCAGCACCTTCACCGGGAACTGCACGATCTTGTCTCCCTGGAAGCTGAACATGATCGTGATCGTGAAGAGCAGCGCGACCAGAGTGACGGGAGAGATGCGCGGGATGAACTCCCTCTCGTACCACTCGCGACCCCGGGCGGGGAGAAGGATGGCCCGGGTGAGGATGCCGGCAGCAAAGGGAATGCCCAGGTAGATCATCACGCTTCGGAAGATCTCTCCGACGGTGATGTCGCGAAGCGTCCTGCCGCCGGCGCCCTGGACGGCGGAGAGATCGAGGCCGAGCCAGCCCGGCAGGACGGTGACGAACACCCACGCGAACAGGCCGTAGAAGACGACCTGGAAGACGCTGTTGATGGCGACCAGGCCGGCGGCGTACTCGCTGTTGCCCCGGGCCAGGTCGTTCCAGACCAGCACCATCGCGATGCAGCGGGCGATGCCCACCAGGATCAGCCCGACCATCAGTTCGGGATGGTGGCGAAGGAACAACGCGGCCAGGCCGAACATCAGCAGCGGGCCGATGATCCAGTTCTGTGCCAGGGACAGGCCGATGAGCCTCCAGTCTCGGAACGTCCGGCCCATCTGCTCGTACCTCACCTTCGCCAGCGGCGGGTACATCATGAGGATCAGTCCGACGGCGATGGGGATGCTGGTCGTTCCCGCGTCGAAGCGGCTGATGAACTTCGGAACGGCCGGGGCCAGGGAGCCGAGCGCCACGCCCAGGGCCATGGCGGCGAAGATCCAGACCGTCAGGTAGCGGTCGAGCCGGGAGAGTTTCGCGGCGAGCCTCGGCGCCACGACGGCCGGAGCCTCCGCCGGCGCCGGGTTCAGCATGCCCCGATCATGTCATTGCGCTCCGATGGCCCGTGTCATGGCTTCGAGCCGCATCCGGTCGAGCGAGGCGATCGGCAGGGACGTGAAGAGGCCGATGCGCCGGTAGAGCTCGACCCCGACCCTCCGCACGGCCTGCCGCCTCTGCTCCTCCGTCCCTTCCGTGGTGTCCGGGTCCTCGGAGCCCCAGTGCGCCACGATGGGCTGGCCGGGCCAGACGGGACACGACTCACGCGCCCGGTCGCAGACCGTGATGACAAAGTCGAACTTCAGGTCGCGGAACTCCTCCCAGGACTTGCTCCGGGCGCCGCTGGCGTCGATGTGGTACGCCTCGCGCAGCAAGTCGACGACGTCGGGGTTGACCCGGCCCTTCGGGCTCGCGCCGGCGCTGTAGGCCTCGAAGTGCGTCGGGTCGAGCCGCCGGAGGAAGTACTCGGCCAGGATGCTCCTGGCCGAGTTGCCGGTGCAGAGAAAGAGAACCTTCCGTTTGGTCGGGCTGGTGGCGTCGGGCATCGATCCTCCTCCGTTTCGCGGATTCGTCCTACTGCGCGCAGCAGCAGGGCTGGCCTTCCACCGACTTCGCCTCGATGTCCTCGAGCACCGTGTAGACCTCCCAGCGGTTCCCATCCGGATCGCTCAGCCAGAACTTCTCCTGCAGGGCATAGCAGCAGGATTCGCGCTTCTCCTCTTCCGAGACGATACCGCGCGCCTTGAGGTCGTTTCGCCAGCGGCGGACCTCGTCGAGCGACTCGACACGGATGCCGAGGTGAGAGAGCGAGCCGCCCGAGGCCGACGTCGCCAGGCCCGGCTGCAGGGCCAGATGGATCTCGGGTTCGGGCGAGACGAACTTGGCGTAGTCCGCCTCGAGCTTCTTCGGTTCGCCGAAGAATCCCCTGTAGAAGTCGACCGACTTTCCGAGGTCCGAGACGTCGAGGGAGAGATGAATCGCCGACATGCGGTCCTCCAGTTCTATTGATCGAGATATCTCGATCAGCTCACAGATCGATATTTATAGATCTATAGAAATGCCGTGTCAATCGGGAAGCGACGGGAATCGCTGCGTGCCCCTAACCATCGACCGCTGAGAACCTTGCGGGGGGTGGTCGCGCCCGGATGTGATACCCTCCGGACTCCCGAACCCCTCGACGGACCCACTCCCTTTAAACAATCGAGTACCCGCCGCCGGCTTCGACAGAGAAAGGGTGCTCCATGGAAAGCCTGCTTCGTCCGCTCGCCTCGAGCGCGCCCGCGAACGGTCCCCGGGACCTGACCAGCGTCGAGCTCGAACGGTACGGTCTCGGCGTCGTGGTCCGCCACCTGCGGACGGTCGGCATTCCGAAGACGGAGCCGTTGAACCGGGTTTACTGCCTCTTCTGCGGAATCGCGATCGAGCACGAGTCCCGCGCGCAAGGGTGGTGGCTGTGCCGGAACGAGTGCCACACCCGCGGTTCTCACTGACTCGGGTCCGCCCGGAGGGACCGGCCGCCGATGGAGCATGACCTGCGAACCTGGACCTGCGGGGGCTGCGGCCGCGCCAACGAGACGGTCGTCGCGCTCGACGGGCATGCCCGCTGCGCATTCTGTTCCGCGAGGACGCGGGTCCAGGCGAGCCGGGACTATCTGTCCGTGCTGTCGTCGCGCCACCCGGAGCTGGCGGGCGACGAGAACGAAGACGACGACACTCTTCCGCTCTGGTGAGACCTTTGGCGGTCAGGCCCTCGCGCGCCGCGCCGCGAAACGCGCCCTCGCCCGCATCACCCCCATCATCGTCGCCGTCATGACGGTGACGAGCGCCATGAACGGGCCCCGCCGGCCGGCGTAGAGCCCCAGAACGTAGGCCCAGCCGATCGGGTAGCCGCGGTGCGCCTTCTTCGCCAGGGCCCCGAGGCGTTCGAAGCCCCGGTGCTCGAGCTCGACGCGCGTGCCGGCGTGATCGGCGGTGAATCGGACCTCGACGTCCTGGGCCCGGGCGGGATCGTCGCCGGGATGCCACGTGAACGCGACGCGGCGCGGCGGCTCCCACGCCGTGACGGTGCCCCAGACGCATTCGCGGCCGCCGCGGATCCGCTCGACGATGCGGCCGCCGGCGCGCCCCTCCATGACGACGCTCTCGGCGTCGCGCTGTCCCACCGAGTGGGAGGCGAGCGGCCACCAGCTCGACATCTCCGCGGTGAAGCGGCGGAACGCCGTCTCGGGGGACGCCTTCACGCGGACGGACTTGCGGATCGGGGCAAAGGCGGGCGGGGCGGGCTCGCTCATCACGTCACTCCTCGAAGGACTTCGCGTAGGCCTCGAGCGCGTCGGTCCAGACGCGCTCGGCATAGTCGCGCAGGGCGGCGATGCCGGCCGGATCCAGGCGATAGAGCCGCCGCTGCGCCTGCGGGCGGCTGGCCACGAGCCGCGCCCGGCGCAGGACGCGCAGGTGCTGGGAGACGGCCGGCTGGGAGACCCGGAGATGGCGGGCGAGCTCGCCGACGGCGTGCGGCCTGCGGCGCAGCCGCTCGACCAGGCGGCGCCGGGTGGGGTCGGCCAGGGCCTCGACCGCTTGTATATAAGCCATTACTAATATAAGTATACACTTACATAGACCGCCGTCAAGGCGGCAGGGAGGCAGGCATGAAGGCGAGTCGATGGCTCCGGGCGGCGGCGGTGCTCCTGGCGCTCTTCTTCCTGGGGCACACGGCGGCGGTCGTCCTCCCCGCGAAGTCGAGCGGGCCCCGGGAGGACGCGGCTCTCCAGGCGATGAAGGACTTCCACTTCGACGCCATGGGCCGGGACCGGACGATCTGGGACTTCTGGCAGGGGTTCAACTTCTTCACGAGCGTCGCTCTCGCGATCCTCGTGGCGCTGACCTGGCAGCTCGCCGGGCTCTCGCGAAGCGACCCGGCCCGGGCGCGGCCGTTCGCCCTGAGCCTCGCGGTCGGGATCGCGGCCATGGCCTGGGTCTGCTGGAGGTTTTTCTTTCTCGCCCCGGCGGGGCTGTCGACGCTGGCCGCGGCCTGCGCCGTCGCCGCATGGATGTCCCTGCGGCCGGCGCCGGCGGCATCGACCTGATCCGGGATCCCGCCCGGGGGCGGCCCCTCGGCCTACGCGGGGAGGACGGAGGCGGAAGTCCCCTTCATGCGGTGCATGATCCGGCCGAGGCGCACGTTCAACCCGTGCTTGCGGTCGAGGAAGGGGATCGGCGGCGACTGCCGCAGCCCCAGCCGCTTGCGCAGTCGCTGGAGCAGGTAGTTGTCGGGAACGGCCCGCAGCCCCCGCTCGACGGAGTCGATCGCATCCTTGCGCGACCGGGCGAGCAGGTGGAGCTGGGCGAGGCACCAGTAGATGTGGGCGTTGCGGGGGTCGGCGTGCTGGGCCTTCTTGCAGAGCTCGAGTCCGCGGCGAAGCTCCTTGCTGTGGCCGAGGCAGAGCGCGTAGCTCGCCAGCCCCGAGGCCGGCACCGTCTCGCCGCGCGAGGTGAAGCGCGCGACGTAGGCCGAGAGCATCGTGGTGGCGCGGGGCCACTGCTCGCGCTTGACCGCCTCGCGGCCCGCTTCGAGCAGTTCTTCCTCCGAATACTCCTCGAGATCCATGGGGTCGGCCTCCTCCGCCGGACGGCGGTGCCTCATTTTAGGGCATTCTCCGGCTGCCCGGCCAGGATTTCGCGCTTCGTGCCTGCGGGTTACGCCGGTGCCGTCGCGCTCGGGCCGCGGCGAGATGCGAGGAAGCGGCGGAGGGTCCGGAGCATCCACGCCAGGAGCAGGATCGCCAGCACGACCACGGCGGCCGCCACCGTGGCGGCGGCGAGCGGGTATTTCACCGCGAGAAAGAGCAGGAACGCCGTCAGGCCGTCCTCGGCGAGCGAGGCGAGCCAGTTGGTGACCGGCTCCGGGCTCGTGTTGATGACCGCGCGCGTCGAGGACTTCAGCCCGTGGGCCGAAAACGCGACGCTGCCGCAGACGAGGGCGGCGACGATCCGCCAGGGCTCCGGAAGGCTCGATGCGCCGGCCCAGGCGAGAGCGGCCGCCGCCGGAACGCGGATGAAGGTGTGGACGAGGTCCCAGACCGAATCGACGATCGGGATCTTGTCGGCGAGGAACTCGACCAGGTAGAGGGACGCCGCGACGAGGATGACCCACGTGTTCGTCAACACCGTCAGCTCCCCGGGCAGCGCAATCACGCCGGAGCGGCCGAGGAAGCCGAGGACGGCGACCGTCGCGTAGAGACGCAGGCCCGATGCGACGGCGGCGCCGAGAAGAAGGCCGATCAGTCCGACCGAGACTTCCGAAGGCAAGGGCCCGACTCCTACGTCAACTCTTCCTTCAGGATCTTCGCCGCCTGCTCCGCCCGGAAGTCGGCGAGCTTCTTCGAGAGCTCCGGCCGTTTTCCGGCGAGGATCGCGACGGCGAAGAGCGCCGCGTTGACGGCGCCGGGCTTGCCGATCGCGAACGTCGCGACCGGGATCCCGCCCGGCATCTGGACCGTCGAAAGAAGCGAGTCGAGACCCTTCAACGACGCGCTCTCCATGGGCACGCCGAGGACCGGCAGCGTCGTGTGCGCCGCGGCCACGCCGGCCAGGTGCGCCGCCCCGCCGGCTCCCGCCACGAGGACCTCGAGCCCGCGTCCCGCGGCGCCCGTGACGTAGTCCGCGGTCTCCTTCGGCGTGCGGTGGGCCGAGAGCACGCGGCTCTCGCTCGCGACGCCGAACTTCGTCAGCGTCTCCGAGACGTTCTTCATGACGTCCCAGTCGGACTTCGAGCCCATGAGAATGCCGACGAGAGGCTTGTCCATGGTCACTCCCCCTGACCGAGCGAGTACCCGCGCTCGCCGTCGAAGTCGTAGAGGCTGATGGCCTGGGCGAAGGAAATTCCGGCGCCGCTCATGCGGCCGAGAAGGGCCACGATGTCGGCGTACCGGGCCCCCGAGCCGCCGGCCGCCATGTGCCGGCACCGGAACTGGTCGCCGCGAAAGGTCTCGGGCATGCCGTTCGGCCAGACCTTCACGCCCCGGCTCGTCAGCATGGTCAGGCGGAACTCGGGCCCGGCGAGCGGCACGAGCTTCGCCGCGAGCGCTTCGGAGTCGCAGCTTTCCCAGTTGACGTAGACGTCGACGCCCTTGAGCTCCCGCACCGGCGCCTTCCGGGCGGCCTCCGCCGGGCGCGGCGCGGCCTTCGGCGCGGCCGCGTACGAGACGGCCTTCAGCTTCTGCGGGCGCTTGCCGATGCGCGCCGCCACGGCCTCGGCAAACTCCTTCGTGCCGACCTTCTGCTTGCTGACGCCGGCCTCGAAGATGTCGTAGGTGTGGACGCCGTCCTCGATCGTCGAGAGCCAGGCGTTGTGCACGCGCCTCGGCGACGTCGGGCTGGCCGATGTGGACGAGCATCATCACGGCGCCGAGCAGGAGTCCCGACGGGTTCGCCAGGTTCTGGCCCGCGCGGCGCGGCGCGGAGCCGTGGATGGCTTCGAACATCGCGCAGTTGGCGCCGATGTTGGCGGAGCCGGCGAGGCCGACCGAGCCCGCGATCTGGGCGGCGACGTCCGAGAGGATGTCGCCGTACAGGTTCGGCATCACGATGACGTCGAAGACCTCGGGCGTGTCGGCGAGCTTGGCCGCGCCGATGTCGACGATCCAGTGCTCCTGCTCGATGTCCGGGTACTCCTTCGCCGATCTCGTCGAAGACCTTGTGGAAGAGGCCGTCGGTCATCTTCATGATGTTGTCTTTGGTGAAGCAGGTGACCTTCTTGCGGTTGTTGCGCCGCGCGTACTCGAAGGCGTAGCGGACGATCTTCTCGGAGCCCGGCCGGGTGATGAGCTTCAGGCACTGCGTAGACGTCGGCGGTGTGCGGTACTCGATGCCGGCGTAGAGGTCCTCCTCGTTCTCGCGGACGATGACGACGTCCATGACCGGGTGCTTGGTCTCGACGAACGGGTGATACGACGACGCAGGGCCGGACGTTGGCGTAGAGGCCCAGGGTCTTGCGCGTCGTGACGTTCAGGCTCTTGAAGCCCGCCGCCCTGGGGCGTGGTGATCGGGGCCTTGAGGAAGACCTTCGTGCGCGCGCAGCGACTCCCAGGCCGACGGCGCGATGCCCGCGCTGTTGCCCGCGAGGTAGACCTTCTCGCCGATGTCGATCTCCTCGATGGCGATGCGCGCGCCGCCGGCCTTCAGGATGTGGAGCGTGGCCTCCATGATCTCGGGGCCGATGCCGTCGCCGTGGGCGACCGTGATGGGAACTTCGTTGGCCATGCTCTCGTCTGCCTCCACGCTCGTCGGGATCGGCGCTCCGGCGCCGGCGAGCCCGAAACCTTATCATCGGCGGCGTGGCCCCGGAGGCGCTCGAAGAGGGTGTGCGCGCGCTCGCCGAGCGCCTGCGCGGACGGCCCCGGATCACGGTCGTCACGGGCGCCGGCGTCTCGGCGGCGAGCGGAGTGCCGACGTTCCGCGGCCCGGGCGGCACTGTGGGAGAGCCGGCGGCCGGAGGAACTCGCCACGCCCGAGGCATTCGAGCGGGATCCGCTCCTCGTCTGGGAGTGGTACGCCTGGCGCCGGGAGCTCGTCTCCCGCGCCCGGCCCAACCGCGCGCACGAGGTCCTCGCCGCCTGGAGCCGACGCTATCCGGGATTCTCGCTCATCACCCAGAACGTCGACGGACTTCACGAGCGCGCCGGGACGGCGAACTTGACGCGCTTTCACGGTTCGCTCGGGATGCTCTCCTGCTGGGCCGGGTGCGCCGCTTCTGCCCGCGGCGGCTGGGAGCAGCTCGGCCCGCTCGGCGAGCTGCCGCCCCGCTGTCCGTACTGCGGCGGGCTGGCGCGTCCGGGCGTCGTCTGGTTCGGAGAGGCGATTCCGGCCGAGGCCCTGCGGGCCGCCGGGGCCGCGGTCGACTGCGACCTGTTCCTGACCGTCGGGACTTCGGCGCTGGTCCACCCGGCGGCCGGCCTCGTTCTGGAGGCGTCCGCGCGGGGGGCCTTCACCGTCGAGATCAACCCCGGCGCGACACCCGCCTCGGGCCGCGTCGACCTCGTCCTGGCCGGCCCGGCCGAGGTCGTCCTCGACCGGGTCGAGGCCGAGCTCATCGCTTCCTGACGAGCAGCGAGGCGGCGATGGAGCCGCCGAGGAGCGCGACGACGACCGCGAGAGAGACGGGCATGGGGATCTTGTAGACGTCGAGGAGCAGCATCTTCCCGCCCACGAACACGAGAACGAGAGCGAGGCCGACCTTGAGGAACCGGAACTTTCCGACGACGCCGGCGAGCAGGAAGTAGAGCGCCCGCAGCCCGAGGATCGCGAAGATGTTGGACGTGTAGACGATGAACGGGTCCGAGGTCACCGCGAAGATCGCGGGAATCGAGTCGACGGCGAAGACGAGGTCCGTCGCCTCGATCGCGACGAGCACGAGCAGCAGCGGCGTGGCGAGGCGGCGACCGTTCCGCACGACCGTGAACCTCGGGCCGTCGTAGTCCGAAACCGCCGGCACGAGCTTCTGGAACAGCCGAAAGAGGGGATTGCGCTCGGGATGCAGCTCCTCGTCCCTGCGGAAGAGCATCCGGGCGCCGGTGAAGACGAGAAACGCGCCGAAGAGGTAGATGACCCAGTGGAACCGCTGCAGCAGCGCGGCGCCGATCACGATGAAGACCGCGCGCATCACCAGGGCCCCGAGCACGCCCCAGAAGAGGACCCGGTGCTGATAGGCCTTCGGGACGGCGAACGCGGAGAAGATGATGACGAAGACGAAGACGTTGTCGACCGAGAGCGACTTCTCGATGAGGTAGCCGGTCAGGAACTCGAGGCCCTTGGCCTCTCCGAATCGCCAGAAGATCCAGCCGTTGAACGCGAGGGACAGGGCGATCCAGACGACGCTCCAGGTCAGGGCCTCCCGGAACCCGACCTCGTGGCTCCGGCGGTGGAAGACCCCGAGGTCGAGCGCCAGCATGGCGAGCACGAAGGCCGTAAATCCGGCCCACAGGCCCGGGGTCCCGATCGAGGAGAGCTCCACGGCCCCCGAATCTAGCTCGAAAGGCCCGGCGCGCGGCCCAAATGCCCGGATCCCGGCCGGGTCGTTCGGGGGTATCCTTGGAGGTCGGTGAAAAAAGTCCTGTGGGTCGTCCTGGCGGTGGGAATCGCTCTGGCCGGGGCGTGGGGCTACGGGGAGCTCGTCCGGCATGAGAACGATACGGGCCAGCCCATCCAGCTCCTCGCCATCGCGGAAGAACAGAGCCTGTCTCTCTCCTTTTCGCGCAAGGGCCGGCTGACCACCCGCGTCCCCGAGGAGGGCGAGGCGATCCGGCAGGGCCAGGAGGTCGCGCGGATCGAGGAGCCCGGCCTCTCCGAGGACGCCTCCGACATCCAGCGTCAGATCTCGCAGGTCCAGGCCCGCGACCGGACCCGCCTCCAGGAGATCGAGAAGCTGAAGGCGCAGTTCGCCGCGGTCGCCTCGGACGAGCGCCGGGTCGGGCGGCTCGTCAAGGAGGGGGTCTCGCCGGCGGCGAGCCTCGAGTCGCTGCAGCACCAGCGCGACGCGATCGCCGCGGACATCCGCGCGCGCGAGACGGAGGAGGGCCAGCTCGACGCCGAGGAGCAGGCGCTCCGGGTGCGGCTCGAGAAGATCCGGGTCTTCGAGAAGGAGGGCGTCCTCGCCTCGCCTTCCGGCGGCACCGTCCTCACGCGCCATCACCGCATGGGCGAGTGGGTCGAGCCGGGGCAGGCCATCGTGACGCTCCAGATCGAGACGCCGTACCTGCGCGTCGAGGTCCCGGAGGAGCGCCTCTCGAGCTTCGCCGTCGGAAAGACCGTCACCGTCTGGCCGCAGGCCCGGCCCAACTCCCGCTTCCAGGCGAAGATCGTGTCGATCAAGCCGCGCTCGGAGTTCGCGACGCGCAAGAACTGGGGCCTCCAGAGCCGCGACCTGCAGACCTTCTCGGTCCGCCTCCAGCCCGTCAACGCCACGGTCGTCTCGGGCCAGACCTTCGTGGTCGAAGCCGGAAGCGAGACGCCGAGGGCGTGAGCTCGACCCCGGCAATCGAGGTCGAGCGGCTGACCAAGCGCTTCGGCGAGGCCGTCGCCGACGACGCGGTGTCCTTCCGGGTCCAGCCGGGCGAGTTCTTCGGCCTCCTCGGCCCCAACGGCGCCGGCAAGACGACGCTGATCCGCATGCTGACGACGCTGTTGCCCCCGACCGCGGGCACGGCGCGGATCGAGGGCCTGGACATAGTTCGCGAGCGCCACGCCGTGCGGCGCGCCATCGGCACGGTGTCGCAGGCGAAGACGACCGACGAGAACCTCACGGTCCGCGAAAACCTCGCCGTCCAGGGCAAGATGTACGGCCTCTCGGGCCGGACGCTCTCGGAGAGGATCGAGAAACGCCTGCGCCAGGTGGGCCTCTGGGAGCGCCGGAACCAGTCCGCGCGCGAGCTCTCGGGCGGCATGCGCCGCCGGCTCGAGATCGCCCGCGGCGTCCTGCACTCGCCGCGCGTCCTGTTTCTCGACGAGCCGACGACGGGCCTCGATCCGCAGAGCCGACGCTCGATCTGGGACATGTTCGACGACATGCGCGAGCGCGACCCCGAGCTCGCGATCGTCCTGACGACCCACGCCATGGAGGAGGCCGACTTCCTCTGCGACCGCATCGCGATCATGGACCAGGGCAGGGTCCTCTGCGAGGACACGCCCCAGGCGCTCAAGCACGGCCTCGAGACCGGCGAGAGGGTGGAGCTCGCCACCGACCGCGAGATCGCGTCGGCGGACCGGGAGTCCATCGCGGCGATCGGCGCGGCCCAGCTTCGGTTTCCGTCGGGCAGCGTCGCGCACTTCTTCGCGAAGCCGGGAGAGGGCACCGGGCGGAAGGTTGCGCGCCTCCTCGAGGACCGCGGGTACCACATCGTCCACCTCTCGATCGCCCTCGTCACGCTCGAGGACGTCTTCTTCTCTTATACCGGCCGGGCGCTGCGCGAAGCATGAAGCGCGCGCGCAGGGAACGTCCGCCGGCGCGGGGGTTGAGGCTCGCGCTCCTCGGGATGGCCGCGATCGGGCAGCGCGCGTTCCTGACGCTCTGGCGGCAGCCGGTGCTCGTCGTCTCGACGATGGTCTTCCCGATCGTCTACCTCCTGATCCTCGGCAACGCGATGAATCGGCCGCTCGAGAACGTCCCGCTCGCCGTCGTGGACGAGGCGGGCAACGCCTGGTCGGCCGAGTGCCGCCGGGGCGTGCAGGCGCTCGAGTCCGGGCGCCGGCTCGTCACCGCGACCGTCGTCGCGGACCGCGCCTCCGCTCTCGACGGGCTCCGGCGGGGGCGCTACCGGGGCATCTGGGTGCTGCCGTTCGGCCTGTCGCCCGGAGGTCCCGCGCCCTCGTTCATCGGCGACAACACGGACCGGTTCTCGTTCGAGGCGCTGCAGTCGGCGCTCGGCCAGATCTGGCAGGAGGTCGCCGCGCCCAAGGACGTCCCGCCCGCGGCGCCTCCGGTGCGCCTCGAGGCGTATCCCTACCTCGACTACCTGACCTACCTCGGGCCGGCGGTCGTGTGCCTCGCGATCTTCATGGGGTCGATGGTCTCGGGCGGCCTCCAGGTCCTCGAGGACCGCATGTACGGGTACCACGAGGGGTACCTCGTCACGCCCATCTCGACCGGGACGCTCGTCGCGGGCCACATCCTCGCGGGAGCGATCGTCGCGTCGATCGCGGGCGGACTCGTGCTCGCCGGAATCGTGTTCCTGACGCCGCTGCCCCCGGTCGCCGCCCCGAGCATGGCCGCCGCGGTGCTGACGGTGTTCCTGACGTCGCTCTCGATCGCCGCGCTCTGGTTCCTGCTCTTCGCGCGGGCGAGGAGCGCGAGCCTGCTGCGCGGGATGTTCGGCATCATCAACGTGCTGCTCTTTTTCCCGTCGGGCGCGCTCTACCCGATCGAGTCGTATCCGGCGTGGCTCGCCAAGGTCTCCGCCGTCGACCCGCTGACCTACGGCGTGCGGGCGCTGCGGAACCTGCTCCTGCGCGGCGCCGAGCCCTCGGCGGCCTACGCGGACTGGGTGTTCCTGGCGACCTTCACGCTGGTCGCCGGGGTGCTGACGAAGGTGCTGTTCCGCCGCGAGGTGTAGGGAGGGCGGCCACAAGGGCCGCCCCTGCGACGGGGGCTCCTGGCGGCGCGGCTCGCTCCGGTCGTAGGGGCGGGGCTCGTCCCGGCCCCGTTGAGACCCGATGGGATTCGAGCCGGCTTGGCCTCGCGACAATCTACCTAGAGATGGATCGGTAGATTCTTTACTTCGAGAGTAGGAATTCCTACAATATGGATATGAAGACAACGGTGTCCGAGAAGGGCCAGGTGACGATCCCGAAAAAGCTGCGCGACCGCCTGGGAATTCGGCAGGGCCAGGTTCTCGAGTTCGAGACGAGAGACGGCCTGCTCATTGGCCGAAAGTCCGAAGCCGTGGACCCGGTCGGCGCGGTTTACGGGATCCTCAGGCTCGAAAACTTCGACGTGGACGCCGCGATCAACGAGATGCGCGGCGAACCCTGGAACCCAAAGGACGGTCCCCGTGCGAAGCGCCGTTGATTCGAACGTCCTGCTCGACGTTTTTGGTCCGTCGCCCCAGTTCGGGCCGGGCTCGCGGCGGTTACTCCAGCGGGCCCGCGCGGAGGGAGCGCTCGTCGTCTGTGAGGTCGTGTGGGCTGAAGTCCGCGCCTACTTTCCGAGCCCTGTCGATTTCGAGCGAGCCATGCGGGCGCTCGAGATCGAGTTCGACCCCTGCGACGAATCCACTTCCAGCCTCGCGGGTGAAGCGTGGCGCGCCTATCGCCAGGAACGAGGAACGCGCTCAACGCTCGTGCCCGACTTCCTCGTGGCGGCGCACGCCCGAACGCGGGCCGACCGTCTCCTCACTCGCGACCGGGGGTTCCTGCGCCGGGCCTTCTCCGGCCTGAAGATCCTCGACCCGACGGTGACCTGACCGGCTACGCCCCCCGATAGTAGTTCTCGAACTCCTCCGGGTGCGCGGCGCGGGTACGCGCCTCCTCGAGTTCGACGACGCCGTCCTTCGCGAGCCTCGCGAGCGACTCCTCGAGGGTGACCGAGCCCTGCTTCTTCGTGATCGCGATTTCCTGGTGGAGGTGCTGGAGAGCGTTCTTGCGGATGTGCTGGCGCGCGCCGTAGGAAACGAACAGCAGCTCGGCCGCCGCGGCGCGGCCGCCGCCCTTCTTCGGAAGGAGCGTCTGCGTGAGGACGGCGGCGAGGGCCATCGATAGCTCCTGCCGGATGGTGTTCTGCCGCTCGGGCGCAAACGAGTCGGCGACCCGGGAGACGGTCGAGGCGGCGTCGGTCGTGTGGACGGTCGAGAAGACGAGGTGGCCGGTCTCGGCGGCCGCGAGCGCGATGCGCATCGTCTCCGGGTCGCGCATCTCGCCGACGACGATGATGTCCGGGGCCTGGCGCATGGCCGCGCGCAGGGCGGTCGGGAAGTCCGGGGCGTCGACGCCGATCTCGACCTGCTCGACGAGGCTCCCGCGGTGCGGGTGCTCGTACTCGATCGGGTCCTCGATCGTCACGATGTGGCGGGCGTCGCGGCGGTTGATCTCCTCGACGAGCGCGGCGAGCGTCGTCGTCTTGCCCGAGCCGGTCGGGCCGCCGAGGAGCACGAGCCCGCGCGGCAGTCGCGTCAGCGCCTCGACGCCGGGGGGCAGCCCCAGCGATGCGAGCCGCGGAGGCTGCGACGGAAGGGCCCGCACGGCCGCCCCCGCGCGGCCGCGCTCGCGGTGGAGGTTCACGCGGAAGCGGCTCTGGCCGCGGACCCGGTGCGACGCGTCGGCGATGCCCGCGGCGCGATACATCTCGCGGGCGTGGCGGGGGAGCGCGGGGAGGACGGCCTCCTCGATCTCGTCGCCCGAGAGCGGCCCTTCCGGGAGAGGGAGAATCCGCCCGTCGACCCGGATCGAGGGCGGCGCTCCCGCAACGAGCAGCAGGTCGCTCCCGGACCGGCGGACGAGCTCGGCGAGCCACGCGTCGAGACGGACGGCTTCGGCGGGCGTCTCCGCGGCGGCCCCGAGGCCGCGGGTGGGACGGTCCTCGTTCAGCTCCCGGATGAGCTGGTTGATGTCCTCGGTTTCGGCCATGGTTCCCGACTCTCGTCTACGGATGCGGCAGCGGATTCGTTGGCCAGCCTAGCCCGCCAGGTGCCAGTCCGTGTGCGGGGCCTTGTTCTCGAAGATCCAGGCTCGGAAGAGGCGGCCGTAGGTCGTCGGCTTCCAGCCGATCTCGTCGAAGAACGGGCGCAGGGCGAAGTGGAGGCGCCGCAGCTTGTAGAACGGCACGCCCGGGAAGTAGTGGTGCTCGAGGTGGTAGGCGGACGAGATGTACCAGAAGTCCCAGAAGCGGCTGGGCTTCAGGATCGAGCCCCACTTGGCGGGGTCCGTCGGGTCGATGGCGTAGTGCTGGCCGAGGCGGTTCAACGCAAAGGCGATCGGAAAGACGAGGAAGACCGGGACGAGGTAGACGCGCGCCGCGACGGCCGCGCCGCCGAGGGCCCAGACGGCCGCGAGCACCGAGAGGTGGAAGAGGATCGTCACTCGCCGCTCCCACGCGATCTTGCGCCGGAGCTCCGGCGGGTACTTGATCGTCTCCTGGCGCGCCGCGCGGAAGTAGATCGGGAAGAGCGCCGGCGTGAAGTAGAGGAGCTTGTACCAGGGCTTCACGATCTTCGGCGACAGGTAGTGCCGCTTGGGGTCGGCCTCGGCGTCGCCGAGCTCGGCGTGGTGCGTCAGGTGCCAGCGGGTGAACTGCGAGGCCGAGATGCCCGACGGGATCGCGTAGAGAAGCGAGAGGGCCCGGTCGCCCCGCGGATGAGGGCCGTTGAAGACGGCGTGGTGGAGCGCGTCGTGCAGCAGGACGGTGAAGTTGAAGACCGTCCAGCCCGAGACGAGCGCCGCCGGGATCCAGATCCAGGGCTGCGGATAGATCCACGCCGCGGCGGAGGCGGCGATCAGCATGGCGAACTGGCGCGCGGCGACGAGGAAGTGCCGGGCCGGGCTCTTGTGGTGAAGCTCCTTGAGAAGCTCGTGCGGGATCGCCTTGTTCAACCGGTGCCGCAGGTCCTTCGAGGCCTTCGACCAGTAGTGCTCTCCCGGCGCGAGCTCGTCGGGGCGGGGCGGCGTGCCGGAGCCGGGGGTCGGGTTGGCGCTCATGCGGTTGGCCCTCCCGCAAACCGGCGGGAGGACAGGCCTATTCTCACACAGCGGGAACGCCTTACTCTGGACCGTCCATGAGCGTCCGAAACCCGCGCCAGGTGCTTGATCGCCTCTTCGGCGCCGCCCTCGAGGCCTGCGACCCGGAAGCGGCGGTCGAGCGTGCGCTGGCGACCCCGGCGTTCCGGCGCGCGCTCGAGCGGGCCGGCCGGATCGGCGTCTTCGCCGCCGGCAAGGCCGCGGCGGGGATGGCGCGCGCGGCGTTGCGGGAGGTCGGTCCGGTTCCGGCGCTGGTGGTGCTGCCGGACGGTCACCCGGCCCGGGGCCTGCCCCGCGGCGCCGTGGCGTTCGCCGCGCATCCCGAGCCGGACGCCTCGAGTGTGCGCGCCGCGCGGCGCGCCCTCCGGTTCTTCGCTGGCTTCGGCGCCGGCGACCTGGTGCTGTGTCTCGTGTCGGGCGGGGCGTCGTCGCTTCTCGCGCTGCCCCGCGCGGGCGTGACGCTCGAGCAGAAGCGGCGCGCGGTCCGAGAGCTCGCGCGATCGGGCGCGGCGATCGCCGAGATCAATCGCCTGCGCACGGCGCTCTCGGCCGTCAAAGGCGGGCGGCTCGGCCGCGCGACGCGGGCGCGGCTGGCGACGCTCGTCCTTTCCGACGTCCCGGGCGACCGGGCGTCGCTCGTCGGCTCGGGGCCGACGGTGCGGGGCCGCCGCGGCGACCTGGTGCGGATCGTCGGCTCGAATCGCGTCGGCCTCGACGCCGCGGAGCGCGAGGCGCGGAGGCTCGGGCTCGCGGTCGTGCGCGAGAGCCGGCGTCTCCAGGGCGAGGCGCGGGCCGCGGGCGCGCGCCTGGCGGGCCGGGCGCGGCGACTCGCGCCGGGTGCAGCGCTTCTCGCCGGAGGGGAGACGACCGTCGATCTCTCGAGCCGCCGTTTCGGAGGCCGGGGCGGGCGCTGCCTCGAGATCGCGCTGTCGGCGGCGCTGGAGCTTTCGGGGAATCCTTCGGTGCATCTGCTCGCCGCGGGCTCCGACGGCCGGGACGGCAGCTCCGGCGCGGCGGGGGCGTTCGCCGACGGCTCGACCGTGGCGCGGGCGGGTCGCCGGGGCCTCGATCCGGAGCGGGCGCTCGCGGTCCACGACACGCACTCGGTCTTCGGGGGCCTCCGAGACCTCTTCGTGACGGGCCCGACGGGCACGAACGTGGGCGACTGGGTCTTTTTGATACGCCCCTGAACCGGAGGGCGAACGGGCAAAGAGCGCCGAACCCCCTATAATTCGCACTCCCGCATGCCGGCCTCCTCCGTCGACCGCGAGCGCGCCGCGCTCGAGCGCTTCACCGAAGCGCCCAAACGCTTCGGCGCGTACCGCGTGGCGCTCGGCTTCCCGAACTCCTACGAGGTCGGGATGTCGAACCTCGGCTTCCAGTGGGTCTACCGGCTCTTCAACCGGATTCCCGACGTCGTCTGCGAGCGGTTCTTCCACGAGGAGAGCGCGCCCGCCGTGACCTTCGAGACCGGCACGCCGCTATCGGAGTTCGGCCTCCTCGCCTGGTCGCTCTCGTGGGAGATGGACATCGTCCACATCCTGCGCACGCTGCAGAAGGCCGGCATCCCGATGCGCGCGGGGCGAGCGCGACGAGCGGCATCCGCTCCTGCTCGTCGGCGGCGACATCGCGCGGATGAACCCGGCGGCGCTCTCGCCGTTCGTGGACGTCTTCGCGATGGGCGACGGCGAGCGTCTCGTCCCGCGGATCGCGGAGCTTCTCGCCGTCGGGCCTCGACCGCGACGGCGTTTCTCGACGGCGGCGGCGAAACTGCCGGGCCTCTTCGTGCCGGCCGTGCACGGCGCGCGCGCCGAGGCGGCGGAGAACGCGAAGGTCGTCATCCAGCAGCCGATGTCGCGAAAGGACATCACGCCGGAGTTCGAGGTCCCGCACACGACGATCCTGACGCCGCGCACCGAGCTCGCCGACAAGCTCCTGATCGAGATCTCGCGCGGGCTGCACGGAGATGTGCCGCTTCTGCTGGGCGGCCTACGCGATGGCGCCGGTCAAGCAGTACCCGGCCGTCGTCGATCCTCAAGGTGGCGCGCGAGGCGCGGCCGCTGACCGACCGGACCGGCCTGATCGCGACGGCCGTCTGCGACCACCCGGAGATCATCCCGATCCTCGAGGGCCTCGCCGCGCCTCGGGTACCACATCGCGCTCTCCTCCATCAAGATCGACGCGATCGCGGACCCGATCCTCGAGGTCCTGGCCCGCCAGGGCGAGCGCGCGCTCTCGATCGCGCCGGAGGCCGGCAACGAGCGGCTGCGGCGGCACATCAACAAGAAGGTCTCCGACGCGATGCTCGACGAGAAGGTGCGCCTCGTGTTCGCGCGCGGCTTCACGCGGCTGAAGCTCTACCTGCAGGTGGGCCTGCCCGTCGGAGACGGAAGAGGACGTGCGCGACATCGTGCGGCTGACCGAGCGGCTCCACGGAATCGCCGTCGACGAGGGGCGCGCGCCTCGGCCGCGTGGCCGAGCTCGTGCCGTCGGTCAACGCGTTCATCCCCAAGCCGCACACGCCGTACGAGGACGAGCCGCTCGCCGACGAGGACCTCCTGCGCGAGCGGCTCGGCGCTCCTCCAGCGCGAGCTCTCGCGGATCCCCAACGTGGTCTTCCGCGGCATGCCCGTCGGCGAGGCGGTCTGGGAGGCGTATCTCGCCAAGATCGACGAGTCCGGCGCCGACATCCTCGAGGAGGCCGCCTCCGGCGTTCCCGTGCGCCGGCTCCTGAAGACGCACCAGGCCCGCATCGCCGCCGTCGTGCGGCCGCAGGCCGTTCTCCCGGCCGGGCGCCGCCCCCGCGCCATGGTCGTTCATCTCCAAGCGTTGATTCCGCAGTCTGCTGCAGAAGGAGGCATCGTGAAGCTCCGCATCGCCGCGCTCGCCCTGGTCCTGGCCGCCGCCCTGCCGGCCATCGCCCTCGACTATCCCCCGATGACGCCGAACCCGGCCGCCTTCAAGGCCCGCCGCGAGAAGTTCATGGCGCAACTGCCGCCCAAGTCGATCGCCATCCTGCACTCGGCGCCGATGCGCACGATGACCAACGACGTCGAGTACCTTTACCGGCAGGACTCCGACTTCTACTACCTGACCGGGATCGCGCAGGAAAACGTCACGGTCGTCCTGCGGCCCGACGCCGCGGACGGCAAGAAGTACGTCGCCTTCGTGCCGCCCCGCGACCCGCGGCGCGAGTCCTGGGAGGGCATCCGCGTCGGGACCGGACGAGGCCGTCGCCGCCTGGGGCGTCGACGCGGTCTACCTCCCGAAGGACTTCGACTCGAAGATGTCGGAGTTCGACCGCAACACGTACACCTCGACCGGCTATCTCGCCGACGCGACGGCGATCTACGTCTCCGACGGCGGCGACACGGAATGGATCGAGAAGTTCCGCGCGAGCTACGACCCGCTCGGCACGCGGCGCGGGGGCCCGTCCACCCTGGTCGACGCGCGCTCGATCACCCGCGAGATGCGGCTCATCAAGGACGAGGAGGACATCCGGTTCCTGCGGCGCGTCGCCGAGATGTCGGCGCAGGGCCACATCCGCGCGATGCAGGCGGCCGCCCCGGGCAAGTACGAATTCGAGGTCCAGCAGGCCCTCGACGGCTACTGCGCCGCCAACGGCTCGCGGCGGATGGCGTATCCCTCGATCGCCGGTTCCGGCCCCAACTCCTGCATCCTCCACTACGACCAGAACAGCCGCCAGATGAAGGACGGCGAAGTCCTCCTGAACGACTCGGGCGGCGAGTACGGGCTGTACGCGACGGACATCACGCGGACCTATCCCGTCAACGGCAGATTCTCGCCCGAGCAGCGCGCGATCTACGAGATCGTGCTCGCCGCGCAGAAGGCGGCGCTCGCCGTCGTCAAGCCCGGCGTGGGGCACGACGAGGTCGAGAAGGCGGCGGCGCTGACCTGCGCCGAGGGGCTCGTGAAGCTCGGCCTCCTGCAGGGAGACCCCGCCGAGCTCGTCAAGTCGTTCGGCCACCGGCGCTTCACGCTCCACGGCGTCTCCCACTGGGTCGGCTTCGACGTCCACGATCCGAGCCCGTACGGTCGAGGCCGGCGCCCGTCGCGCTCGCTCGAGCCCGGCATGGTCTTCACGATCGAGCCCGGGATCTACATCCCGGCGAACATGCAGGGCGTGGATCCGAAGTGGTGGAACATCGGCGTCCGCATCGAGGACACGATCCTCGTCACGAAGGACGGCTCCGACTGCCTCTCCTGCGCCGCGCCGCGCGAGGTCGCCGACGTGGAGAAGGCGGTCCAGTCGGGCCGGAAGGGGAAGTGCACGCCCGCGTCGGAAATCAGCGTCGCGGCGGCACCAGGATGTTCACGGAGGCCGCTGTCGATGCGGCACTCGACCGGCGTCTCGAGGACGCAGTCGCCGTCGACCTGCATCTCGACCGGGTAGGGCTCGAGGGACCGGATCGTGACGCGGCGCCCGCGCACGACGTGCGCGAGGCCGCTCGCAGGTGCCCGCCCTTGCCGGCGCTTCATCTCGCGGAAGAGCCGAAAGAGGCGCGCGCGGTCCGCGGTGGGCGAAGATCAGGACGTCGAAGTTCGCGTTGTCCAGGCGGGCGTCGGGCGCGATGATCCAGTCGCCCGCGTAGTGCCGCGCGTGGCAGACGACGGCGAACGTGGCGGGGTGGTGCGCGCCGTCGACCTCGACCTCGAGCCGCGGGAACTCGTAGCGGAGGAACTCCGAGAGCGGCCGTCCGAAGATCCCGGCGCGGCCGAGGTGGCGTTTGAGCGCCAGGTTCATCTTGCCCATGACCGCGCGTCGAGCCCGACGCCCGCCCACAGCAGGAACGGCCGGTCGTTGGCGATGGCCGAACCGAACGACGTGCGGAACCCCGTCGAAGATCAGCTTCTCCGCGTCCGCCAGATCGAGCGGGATGCCGAGCTCCAGCGCCAGCACGTTCGACGTGCCGCCCGGGAGGATCGCGAGCGGGACGTCGGAGCCGACGAGCCCGCAGCGCGGCCTCCGAGATCGTGCCGTCGCCGCCGCAGACGGCGACGACGTCGAGGCCTTTCGGGGCAGAAACGTCGCGGACGATCTCGGTCGCGTGGCCGGGGCCGCGTCGTCGGCGCGTTCGACGAGCTCGAGGCCCCGTCGCCCGCAGCGCGGTCGATCAGCGCGCTCATCCGCGGCGCGCGGTCCCGCTGGCCGGCGGTCGGGTTGTAGATGAGGAGGCCGCCCGTGTCTTCGATGACGCGAGGGACCGCGTCGGCTGCTGCGCTTAGAACGAGCTCCCCCGTCCCGCTTCGGCGGCGTGATCCCCAGATGCCGGTACGCGGCGGCCGACGCGACGCGGCCGCGCGGCGTGCGCTGCAGGAAGCCGGCCTGGAGCAGGTAGGGCTCGTAGAGGTCCTCGAGCGTGCCGCGGTCCTCGCCGAGCGACGCGGCGATCGCGCCGACGCCGACGGGGCCGCCGCCGAACTTCTCGATGATCGTCGAGAGGATCCGGCGGTCGAGCTCGTCGAAGCCGTGCTCGTCGACCTCGAGACGCGACGAGCGCCGCGCGCGCCGTCTCGAGGTCGATCGACGCTCTTCCCGGCGACCTCGGCGAAGTCGCGCAGCCGCCGCAGGAGGCGGTTCGCGATGCGCGGCGTGCCGCGGCGCGCGCGAGCCGATCTCCCGCGACGCCTCCGGCGTGATCGGGATCGAGAGGATGCCCGCCGAGCGGTCGATGATCTGCGAGAGCGCGCCGACGTCGTAGAAGTCGAGGCGCAGCGTGATGCCGAAGCGGGCGTGGAGGGGCTGCGACAGCAGCCCCGGGCCGCGTCGTCGCGCCGACCAGCGTGAAGGGCGGCAGGTCCACCTTGACCGTCCGCGCCATCGGGCCCTCGCCGATCATGACGTCGAGCCGGAAGTCCTCCATCGCGGGATAGAGGATCTCCTCGACCGCGGGCGAGAGGCGGTGGATCTCGTCGACGAAGAGGACGTCCTTCGGCTGGAGGTTCGTGAGGAGGCCCGCGAGATCCCCGGCCCGCGCGATCATCGGGCCCGGCCGTCAGGCGCAGGCCCGCCCCCATCTCCCGCGCCACGATGTGGGCGAGCGTCGTCTTGCCGAGCCCGGGCGGGCCCGTCAGCAGCACGTGATCGAGCGGCTCGCCGCGCCCGCGCGCCGCCGCCAGGAAGACCGAGAGGTTCTCGCGGACCTTGGTCTGGCCGATGTACTCGGCCGAGCGTCTGCGGCCGCAGCTGCGGCTCGACGGCCGCGTCCTCTTCGAGGGCGGTGCCGGCGAGGATCTCGCTGGTCTCGTTGCGATCTGTGCGGGCCGAAGTCTATCGTCAGCCCGAGCGTCAGCCGACGAAGCGCTTCCTTCAGGAAGTCGCGCGAAGTCCGGCCGGCGCGCCCCCGCGGGCGATGGCGTCGACGGCGCGCTCGGCCTCGGCCTTCCGGTAGCCGAGGTTGACGAGGGCGGAGATGACGTCGTCGGCCGCGACCGCGGCCGGCGTCTTGCCCGGCGCCTCGCCGGCGAAGCGTCCGCGCCTTCTCGGCGAGCTCGAGCACCATGCGCTCGGCCGTCTTCTTGCCGACGCCCGGGACCGGCGACGAGGCGCCGGACGTCCTGCCGCGCGGAGCGCCTCGACGAGCTCCGTCGGCGGGATTCCCGAGAGCACGGTCAGCGCGACCCTCGGCCCGATCCCGGTGACTCCGAGCAGGAGGAGAAAGAGCGAGCGCTCCCGTTCGGTCAGGAACCCGTAGAGCGCGAGCGCGTCCTCGCGGACGTGCGTGTGGATCCAGAGAGAGGCCGGGGCTCTCCTGCTCGGGCAGCTCGTAGAAGGTCGAGAGGGGGATGTGGACGAGATAGCCGACGCCGGACACGTCCAGCAGGACCTGGTCCGGCGCCTTCGAGGCGAGGCGGCCGGTGAGTCGGCCGATCATGCGGCGATTCCCGTCGATCGCGATCGTCTCGGAGGCATCGGCAAGCCCCCTCTACGAACGCGCCCGCCGTATCCCTCAGGAAGCTCGAGAGCAGCTGCTCGTTGACGTCGACCTTCTGCTCGGCGCGCATCTGCGCAAGGTAGGAGCGCGTCAGCCTCTCGGCCTCGCGGGAGCGGATCGTGTCGCGAAGCTCCTCCTTCTGCGAGTGCGAGAGCCTCGCGGCTCCCCTCGGTCCGGGTCAGCACGCGGAAGAGCACGAACCCCGTCGGGACCGGGACCGGAGGTCCGGCCTGGCCCTGCGGCGTCCGGAAGACCGCGGCGACGAGCTCCGGCGCGGCGCCGATTTCGGGGATCGGGGCCGCCCGGGCCGAACTCGGTCGTGGTCTTGACCTCGGTGCCGTAGCGCGGCGCGAGTGCGGCGAGCGTGGCTCCGGCGGCGAGCTCCTTCGCCGCGGGCTCGAGCTGCGCGAGAGCGTCCTTCTCGCGCCGCTCGGCCTTCCAGTCCTGCTCGAGGCGGGTCTTCAGCTCCGCGAAGGGCGGCACGCCCGCCGGCGCGCTCCTCGGACGGCTTCACGAACGCGGCGCCGCGGGCCGTCGTGATCGGCGTCGCGGAGACCTTGCCGATCGGAAGCTCCCAGGCTTCCTCCGTGAACTTGGCGATTCGACGCCGATGCCCGGGATCGGGTCGCCCTTGGCGGCCCACTCCGTCGTGTTGAAGTTGACGACGTCGGTCTGCGAGCTTGCGCAGGTCCTCGTCGGAGGCCGACGACATCTTCGTGAGCTTCGCGGCGAGCTCGCGCGCCAGGCGCTCGACCTCCGCCGTCGCCTGCTGCTCGGAGAGCTCGGCCGTGCAGCGCCGGCGCGCGCCTCGTCGAGCGAGCGCGTGCCGGGCCGGCGTCTTCGAGTTGAGCTTGATGATGTGGTACCCGAACTGCGTCTTGATCGGGCCCCGCGATCTCCCCGGGCTCCATGGCGAAGGCCTGCGCCTCGAACTCGGGGACCATCTGGCCGCGCGAGAAGGGCGGGAGCTGTCCGCCGTTCGTCTTGCCGCTCGGGTCGTCCGGTATTCTCGTTGGCGAGCTTCGCGAAGTCCGCACCCTTGACCCGGGCGCGGGCGGCGACGGTCTCGGCCTTCGCCTTCGCGGCGGCGTCGGCGTTCGGGTCGCCGTCGGGCTTGACGGCGATCGAGGATGTGCGCGGCGTTGACCTGCTCGGGCACCGTCGAATGTCGTCCTTCCGCTTCTCGTACTCGGCGGCGATGTCGGCGTCGGTCGGCTTGATCTTCGCGCGGACCTTGGCCTTGTCGACGAGGAGGTACTTGACGCGGCGCTGCACCGGCGTGCGGTAGCGGTCCTTGTGCTTGTCGTGGAACTGCTGGAGGTCGGCATCGGTCGGCTGCGGCGCTGCTCTCGAGCCGGCTCGACGGGAACGAGCACGTACTCGATCGTGGCCTTGTCGTTCTTGGCGCGCATACTCGCTCAGGATCTCCGCCTCCGGGACGACGACCGAGGCCTTGCACCAGCTCGCCGTACTTCTGCGAGCAGCATGTCCTCGCGGCATCTCGCTCCTCGAAGCTGCTCGGGCATTGAGGCCGTTGGCGCGAAGCAGCTGCTCGTAATTCTCGCGGCCCGATGAACTGGCCGTTGTCCTGGAAGAAGGGGAGCGTCACGATCTTCTCGGCGAGCTCGGCGTCGGAGACCGACAGGTCGAGCGGCGCGCGGCTTCGAGCCGCAGCTTCCGCTCGATCATCGCGTCGAGGACGTTGCGCGGAAGGTCCAGAGCCCGTTCGAGCTCGGGCGAGAAGTTGCCCTGGTACATCTGCCGGTAGCGCTCCAGCTGCGCGCTGGTACTGGCGGTCGAACTCGACGGCGGTGATCCGCTCGCCGCCCACGCGCGCGACGACCTGGCTCGGCCGGCGTCGCCGCGGGTCGCGATCCGCCGGACAAGAAGACGAACCCGAGGATGAAGACGCGATCACGACGAACAGCGTCCACTTGAGGTGGTGGAAGCTGTTGCGCATCGTCTTGAGCATCGAAGACCCCTCTCTGCGAAAATCGAGAACGGGCGACTATACGCAGGTACGCCCGCGGCGCGAGGCTCCTCCACTGCGCTCGATGGAGACTCCTTCGCGCCGCGTGCGGACGTCGCTGCGAGGAAGGATCGAGTCGTCGCGGAGCTCATTGCCGGTTGGGGGGCGGCGTCACTGCCGGAAATCGGGCAAGTGTGTTATAAGTCAAAGGGATAAGTCTCGCAGTTTTCGGGAGTTTATGCGCAAAAGGAAGGCCGGCCAGCCGGCCGGCACGGATCTGGACTGGTTCGTCATTCCGATCCAGAAGATCCGACAGTGGGGCCTGATCCTCGGTCTGCTCGTGGTGGCCGGAGTCGTCGGCTACCTGCTCTACAGCCGCGGCCGCCGATCGCCGCAGGAGCGCGCCCGGGTCGAGATCGCCGAGGCCGAGACCGTGCTGGCGCGGGCCACGCGCGCCGTGGGCGCCGTGCGGCCCGGGTCCAACGTCGCCCAGGCCAGGGACTTTCTCCGGGATGCGCGCGAGTCCTTCACCGCCTCGCGCTTCGAGGAGGCCTTCCGGCTCGCCGTCGAGTCGCAGTCCTATTCCCGCCGGGCGCTGGGCGGCTCCGGGCCGGGGCGAGCAGGGCGACGCCTCCTTCATCTTCGTCGAGGGCGACGTCTCCCTGCAGCGCGCGGGGCGCTCGACCTTCGAGCCGGCGCGGCAGCGTCAGCCGCTCTTCGACGGCGACTTCGTGAAGGCCGGCAAGACCGGCTCGGCCGAGATCATGTTCTTCGACGGCACGCTCTACACGATCCGGCCGGGCTCGCTCTTCGAGTGCCGGCCGGCCGGCCTCCTCGGAGGCGCCGGGAAGCCAGATCAAGATCGTGTCGGGCGCGGTCAACGTCTACACGTCCAACTCGCCTCCGACCGTCGACACCGACGCGGCGACGGCGGCGATCGACCGCGACTCGCGCGTGTCGGTCGACGTCGCGCCCGGCGACAAGACCGAAGTCACGAGCTACCGCGGCCGGACCGACCGTGTCGACCGGCAAGGAGACCGTGGTCCTCGAGGGGCGGGAAAAGGTGGCGCGCCGCGGCCGACGCAGCGCCGTTCTCGCCGAAGGTGGCGCTGCCCGACTCGCCCGCAGCCGCTCGTGCCCGCGGACAACCGGATCTACGACCTGAAGACCGGCGACCAGGTCGACCTGCAGTGGACGCAAGGTCCCGGAGGCGGTCCGCTACCGCCTCCAGATCTCCCGCTCGCGGCTGTTCGTCCCCGACGCGACCGAGGTCGACCTCGACGACCGCGTCCAGCCGCAGGCCCGCGTCAAGGTCTCCGAAGGAAGGCTCCTACTTCTGGCGCGTGGCGGCGATCGACGCCGACGGGCCTGACCTCCGACTGGAGCTTCGTCCGGCGCTTCAAGATGATGCTCGAGCCCGAATGCCAGTCCGGCACGGGCGACACGATTCCGCCCGAGCTCACCGTGTTCGCCGCCCCAGCAGATGGGAAACCTCTTCCTGATCTACGGGAAGACCGAGCCGGGCGCCATCGTGACGGTCAACGGCGAGCCGGCCGACGTCGAGCCGGACGGCTCCTTCAAGAAGACCATCACCGTCGAGCGCGACGGCGCGGCGATGCTCGTCGTCAAGTCCGTCGACGCCTCGGGCAACGAGACGGTCCGACGGATCCGCGTTTTCGTGGAATCGCTATGATGGACAGAGCCTGATTCGAGGGAGGTCCTTTTTGAGCTGGAAATCGCGTGTTCTCGCATCTTCTCGAACGACCTGGCGATCGATCTCGGCACCGCCAACACGCTCGTCTTCGCCCGAACGGCAAGGGCATCGTCGTCCGCGAGCCGTCGATCGTCGCCGTCAACAAGCTCAGACGAACCGCGTCGAGGCCGTCGGCGAGGAGGCCAAGGAGATGCTCGGCCGGACGCCCGGCAACATCGTCGCGATCCGGCCCGATGAAGGACGGCGTCATCGCCGACTTCGAGGTCACCGAGAAGATGCTCGACTACTTCATCAAGAAGGCGCACGGCCGCTCGCTGTTCGTGCGCCCGCGCATCGTCATCTCCGTGCCGTCGGACATCACGCAGGTCGAGAAGCGCGCCGTGCAGGACTCCGCGCTGCGCGCCGGCGCCTCGGAGGTCTTCCTCGTCGAGCAGGCGATGGCGGCGGCGATCGGCGCCGGCCTGCCGATCACCGAGCCGACGGGCAACATGATCGTCGACATCGGCGGCGGCACGACCGACGTCGCCGTCATCTCGCTCGCCGGGCATCGTCTACAGCGCGCTCGGTGCGCGTCGCCTCGCAACGAGATGGACGAGGCGATCATCCAGTACATCAAGCGCAAGTACAACCTGCTGATCGGCGAGCGCACGGCCGAGCAGATCAAGATCGAGATCGGCTCGGCGCTACCCGCTCGACGAGCAGCTGACGATGGAGATCAAGGGCCGCGACCTCGTCGAGGGCGTGCCGAAGACGCTCACGCTCACCGACGAGGAGATCCGCGAGGCCCTCTCCGAGACCGTCGCCGCGATCGTCGAGGCCGTGCGCGTGGCGCTCGAGCGCACGCCGCCCGAGCTCTCGGCCGACATCATGGACAAGGGCATCGTCATCACGGGCGGCGGCTCGCTGCTGCAGCAACCTCGACCGGCGGCTGCGCGAGGAGACCGGCCTGCCGATCTCCTACGCCGAAGACCCGCTCGCGTCGGTGGCGCTCGGGAACGGGCGCGATGCTCACGGACATGGACCTGCTTGAGGAAGATCAGCATCCCGTGAGGGTGCCGGCGAGCCGGAGGCAGGAGGCAGGAGGCAGGTAGGCGATGCCCGTCTCGACTCCCGCTTCCGTCCTGCTGCCTTCCGCCCGCCGCCTGCCGCCCGCACAGCCATGAGAACCCAGAACCCCCACGTCGAGATCGCGGCGGTCAATCCCCGCCGGGGCGGCGCGGTGCTCGCGATCGTGCTCGTCGCGTGCATCCTGGTCCTCTCGGCGCAGGCGCCCGCGCGGGGCGGCCGCGGAACGGTGCTGCAGTCGTGGATCCTGACGCTCTCGGCGCCGCTGCGTCGGCCGTGTCGGCGGTCTCCCGGGGCGTCTCGGGCGGCGTCCAGTCGACGGGCGAGCTCTTCGACGCGCGGGAGGAGAACGCGAGGCTGCGCCGGGACCTCGAGGCGCGGGAACGCGAGCTCTTTCGTCTCCGGGCGGAGGCGCGGCAGACGGCGGAGGAGACTCGCCTCGTGCGCGAGGGCTCGGCGCTTCCCGGCATCGCCGGGAGCGTGCCGATTCTCCTGCTCGAGCGGCGCGCCGGCGTCTACAGCGCGCTCGTCGGGGCCGGCTCGGGCGACGGCGTCGTCGCGGGGTCGCCGCTGGCGGTCCCCGCCGGCCTCGTCGGCCGGGTCGTCGTGGTCGGGCACTCGGTGTCGAGGGCCCAGCTGCTCCTCGACGCCTCGGCGGCCGCGGGGGCGCGCATCGCCCGCACGGGAGAGCTGGGCGTCGTGCGCGGCGACGGGCGGGGGGCGATGACGCTGAACAACATCGCCACGACCTCGTCGGTGGCGAAGGGCGACCTCGTCGAATCGGCCGGGATCGACGGCATCTACCCGCGCGGCGTTCCCATCGGCGTGGTCGAGTCGGTCGAGCGCGGCAGCAAGATGTTCCTGCAGATTCGCGTGACGCCGAGCGCGAACTTCGCGCGGCTGACGGACGTGCTGCTGCTCGCCCCGTCGCCCGCGGCGCGCGAGAACCCGGAGGTCGGGAAGGGTGCCGCGCGGTGAAGCTGTCCCGGATCGCGCTGCTCCTCGCGGCGGCGGCGGTCCTCGAGTTCTTCGTCGGAGGCTCGAGGTACCGGGCCTTCCTGCCGGTCGACTGGTTCCTGCTCGCGACGGCCGCCGCCGCGAGGAGCGGCGATTTCGTCCGCGCCGTCCTGACGGGCACCGCGGCCGGTTTCTCCGAGGACGCGATCTCGCAGCCCCTCCTGGGGATGAACGCGTTCGCCAAGGCGGTCCTCGGCTACGCGCTGACGCTGGTGTCGGTGCGCGTCGTGTTCGGCGGCGCCCTGGCGGTGGGGGCGGCCCTGGCGGTGGCCTCGCTCGCCAACGAGGCGATCGTGGCGCTGCTGTCGGCGCTGCTGCTGCAGGCGCCGATCGTGATCGTCTCGCGCGACGCCCTCTGGCGGGCGGCGGCGACCGGGATCGCCGGGGGCGCGCTCGAGGCCGCGTGGGGCTTTCCCTGGCGCGACTGGTGGAAGCGGCGGAGCCTGCGGAGGCTGCGGTGAGGCGGAGCCGGCCATGTTGAGGATCCGCGAAGACCGCCAGGCCCTGGTCGCGCCGCGTCGAAGTGTCGCGCGTCGCGGTGGGCGCCGTCCTGTCGCTCCTGGCGATCGCATACTGGTTCGTCCAGATCGTCCGCGGCGACTACTACTTCTCCCTCTCCGAGAACAACCGGATCCGGGCCGTCAAGATCACCGCGCCGCGGGGCTACGTGCTCGACCGCCACGGCGCTGCGCTCGTCGAGAACGAGCCGGCCTACACCCTCCACCTGTACCGCCGCGAGGCCCGGGACCTCGAAGCGTCGATCGACTTCGCGGTCGAGCTGCTGGGTCTGTCGCGCGAGGAGGTCGCCTCGCGCGTGGAGCGCGGCCGGAAGGCGCCGGAGTTTCTCCCGATCCCGATCGCCGAGAACCTCGGCATCGAGGAGGTGGCGGCGATCGAGGCGCGGGCGATCGAGCACCCGGAGTTCGCCGTCACGGTCTCGCAGCGCCGCCTCTACAAGCACGGCGACGCGGCCGCGCATGCTCTCGGGTACCTCGCGGAGGCGACGCCGGAGCAGATCAAGGCCGCCGCGGGCGTCTACCAGGTGGGCGACTGGATCGGGCAGAAGGGCGTCGAGAGCGCGTACCAGCGCCTGCTCGCGGGCGCCAACGGCGAGCGGCGCGTCATCGTCGATTCGCACGGCCGCGAGGTGTCGGAGGCCAACCGGCTCGAGGCCACGCCCGGGCAGAACCTCTTCCTGACGCTCGACCTGAAGCTCCAGGAGGTCGCCGAGGACTACTTCAAGGACCGCGTCGGCACGGTCGTCGCCATGGACCCGAGGACGGGCGAGATCCTCGCCCTGGTCTCCTCGCCCTCCTACGACCCGAACTGGTTCACGCGGCGCGTGACCTCCTCGGAGTGGACGGGCCTGATCGAGAACCCCGACCGGCCCCTGCAGAACCGGACGATCCAGAACATGTACTCGCCCGGATCGGTCTTCAAGATCTTTCTCGCGTACGGCGCGCTCGCGAAGGGCCTCGTCGACCCGGAGGCGCGGATCTTCTGCCCCGGCCACGCCGTGTTCTACGGGCGCGAGTTCCACTGTCACAAGAAGGGCGGCCACGGCTGGGTCAACCTGCGCGACGCGATCAAGGTCTCGTGCGACGTGTACTTCTACAACCTCGGCCGGCGCCTCGAGATCGACCGGATCAGCGAGATCGCGACCTCGTTCGGGTTCGGCCAGCCGACCGGCCTCGACCTGGCGTTCGAGAAGTCCGGCCTCGTTCCGTCCGAGGAGTGGGCGAAGACCAAGCGCGGCGCGCGCTGGTACCCGAGCGAGACGATCTCGGTTTCGATCGGGCAGGGCCCGCTGCTCGTGACCTCGATGCAGGTGGCGAGGGCGCTCTCCGGGATCGTCGAGGACGGGCGGCTGCCGACCCCGCACCTCTTCTATGCGTCGCAGGACCCGCGAACCGGGGAGCAGCTGCGATACAAGGCGGAGTTCCGCGAGGCGATGCCTCTGGCGCCGGAGAAGCTCCAGATCGTCAAGGACGGGATGTGGGCGGTCGTCAACGAGCCGGGCGGGACCGCCTACGGTTCGCGCGTGACGGGCATGGACATGGGAGGCAAGACGGGCACGGTGCAGGTGGTCGGCCGCGAGGCCACGATTCGCGCCGGGGCCGACCGCGCCCGGCTCCAGGACCACGCGTGGTTCGCGGGCTTCGGGCCGGTCGACGATCCGCAGATGGTCGTCGTCGTCTTCGTCGAGCACGGCGGCCACGGCAACCTCGCCGCGGCGCCTCTGGCGAAGGCCCTCTTCGAGGCGCGCTTCGGGACCGCTGTGCCGCCGCCGTCCCCGGCGCTCTCCGCCGCCGCCGGGTCTGCGGGCGGGGACGTCGCGCCGGCGGCGCTCCAGGAGCGGCGATGATCGGACGCGTGCTCCCGGGCTCCCGGCGCCTCGACCTCGTCGTGCTCGGCTGCGCCCTGTCGCTCGCGGCCCTCGGCGTGCTCTTCATCGCGTCTGCGACGACGGGCACGCGCTACGAGGGGCTCGCGGCCAAGCAGGCGATCCTGATCGGCGTGGGCCTGGCGGGGATGACCGTCACGATCCTCTTCGATTACCGGATGCTCCTGAAGTTCTCCTTCGCCATCTACTGCGCCTGCCTCCTGCCGCTCGTCTACCTCCTCTTCTTCGGCGAGACCATCGCGAACGTGCGCTCCTGGATCCGGGTCGGGCAGTTCCAGTTCCAGCCGGCGGAGCTCTCGAAGATCGCCACGGCGCTGCTCGTCGCCTATCTCTTCGAGAACGAGGACGACGCGCGACTCCACGCCTCGACGCTCGTCAGGCTCGGGGCGATCGTGGGGCTGCCGATGTTCCTCGTGTTCCTGCAGCCGGACATGGGGCTGGCGATCACGTTCCTGCCGCTGCTCTTCGTCGGCCTGTACTTCGGCGGGCTGCCGGCCCGGGGCTGGATCGCCATCGCGCTCATCGTCGCCGTCGCGCTCGGCATCGGGTGGTTCCTGCTCAAGGACTACCAGAAGGCGCGCATCGGGACCTTCCTGAACCCCGACAGCGACCTGCTCGGCTCGGGCTACCAGGTGCGCCAGTCCAAGATCGCGGTCGGCTCGGGCGGGTTCTCGGGCAAGGGCTTTCGCAGCGGGACCCAGAGCCAGCTGCGGTTCCTGCCGGTGCAGCACACCGACTTCATCCTGGCCGTCATCGCCGAGGAGTGGGGGTTCCTCGGCGTGATCCTGATCCTCGGCCTCTTCGCGGCGCTCTTCCTGCGCGCGATGAAGCTCGCCCAGACCGCGCGCGACCGGGGAGGAGTGTTTCTCGTCCTGGGCCTGACGGGGATGATGTTCTTCTCGGTCGTGATCAACGCGTCGATGATGATCGGCCTCGCGCCCACGACGGGCATCCCGCTGCCCCTCGTGTCCTACGGCGGTTCCTCGGTCGCGACGACCTTTCTCGCCATCGGCCTGATCCTCGGCGTCGAATACCGCCGGTTCGCCAACGCGTGAGGAAAGAGCTCCTCGTCAACTCGACGCCTCCCGAGACGCGCGTCGCCCTCACCGAGGACGGCCGCGTCGTCGAGGTGCTGCACGAGCGCCGGGGCCGGCAGAGCCTCGTCGGCAACGTGTACCTCGGGCGCGTGCACCGGGTGCTCCCGGGCATGCAGGCGGCCTTCGTCTCGATCGGGCTGGATCGCGACGCGTTCCTGTACGTCGAGGACGCCGCGCCTGCCCAGGAGCTCGACTTCGGCGACGAGGCGCCGGAGGCCGCGGCGAGCGAGCCCGAGGAGCGGTCCGACCGGCCGCGCATCGACGATCTCGTCAAGGAGGGCCAGGAGATCGTGGTGCAGGTCTCCAAGGACCCGGTCGCCTCGAAGGGGCCCCGCGTCTCGACGGCGATCTCGCTGGCCGGTCGGACCCTCGTCTACCTTCCCTCGGCGCGCGAGGCCGGGGTGTCGCGGCGGGTCGCCGACCCGGCGGAGCGCGAGCGCCTGCGAGCGCTGCTCGAGGCCCTCCCCGGGGGCGGGGGCCTGATCGCCCGCACGGCCGCCCTGGGGAAGTCCGGCGAGGAGCTTTCCGCCGACCATCGCTACCTGAAGGACCTGGCGGAGCGCATCGCGAGGCGGCAGGAGAGCGCCGCGCCTCCCGCGCTCCTGCACCGGGAGCTCGACCTCGCGCTCCGCAGCCTGCGCGACCTCATGCCCGACGACTGCGACGTCATCCGCGTGGACGACGAGGCGACGTTCGCGCGCATGAAGGAGCTGCTGGATGCGGTCGCGCCGCGCCTCTCGGGGAGGCTCGAGCTCCATTCCGGTCCCGTGCCCCTCTTCGAGCGCTTCGGCGTCGAGGCCGAGATCGAGGAGGCCCTCAAGAGCCGGGTCGCGCTCGCCTCGGGCGGGTCGATCGTGCTGCACCAGACCGAGGCCCTCGTGGCCATCGACGTCAACACGGGACGCTTCGTCGGCAAGGACGGCCTCGAGGAGACGGTCTTCGCGTTGAACCTGGAGGCGGCCCCCGAGGTCGCCCGGCAGATCCGCCTGCGGGACCTCGGGGGGCTGATCGTCGTCGACTTCATCGACATGGAGGACCCGGCGCACCGGCAGGCCCTGTTCGACCGCTTCCAGGAAGAGATGGCCCGGGACCGGGCGCGCACGCGGATCCTCCCGGTCTCCGAGTTCGGCCTGATCGAGATCACCCGGCAGCGCTCGCGCGGCAACCTCGAGCGTGTCCTGACCCGCGCCTGCCCGGCCTGCGCCGGCAGCGGCCGCGTCAAGACCGACATGACCGTCGCGCTCGACCTGCGGCGGCGCCTGCGGGAATCGGCCGGCGTGTTTTCCCCCGGGGAGATCGTCCGGGTGCGCGTGCGCCCGGGGGTGGCGCGCCTGCTCGCCGAGGAAGACCCGAGAATCCTGGCCGAAACCGAGGCCGGCCTCGACATCCGGGTCGAGCTGACCTCGGACGAGGCCCTGGAGGCCGAGGGGTTCGAGATCGAGCGCGGCTAGAAGTTTCGATCCGTCAAATATTTAGGGGTCGAAATAATCGCGCCGGACCCCCTGTTGCGTATCCCAGCACGCGATACCTTCCTTCCCGGCCCTGACCATTGAGTCGGGGCCGCCTTTTTTTGGGCGCTATTTCCGGACGGCCTCGAGCATCTCCAGGGCCGCGGCCTTCTCCCGCGCGTGGTCGAGGATCGGGGCGGGGTAGTCGCCCCCAACGCCGATCCGGCAGCCCGCCGCGGCCTGCTCCTCGGGCGTCATGGTCCAGGGCTCGTGGATCTTCTCCGTCGGGACGCGTGAGAGCTCGGGCACGAAGCGTCGGATGTAGCGCCCGTCGGGGTCGAACTTCTTCGACTGCAGCACGGGGTTGAAGATCCGGAAGTAGGGCGCCGCGTCCGTGCCGCTGCCCGCGGCCCACTGCCAGCCGCCGTTGTTGTTGGCGAGATCGGCGTCGACGAGCTCCCGCTCGAACCACTTCTCGCCCGCGCCTCCAGTGGACGTGCAGGTCCTTCGTGAGGAACGACGCCGCGACCATGCGCGCGCGGTTGTGCATCCAGTGGGTCGTCGAGAGCTCCCGCATCGCCGCGTCGACGAGCGGATAGCCCGTCTCGCCCCTCGTCCAGGCCTCGAATCCCGCGGCGTTCTCCGACCAGGCCATGCGGTCGAACTCGGGGCGGAAGCTCTCCTCGGCGACGCGCGGAAAGTGGAAGAGGACGTGGTGGTAGAACTCCCGCCAGGCGAGCTCGAGGACGAACTTGCGAAGGTGCTCGCGGGCGGCGGGCGGAGCCTCCCGCCATGCGGCCTCGGCGGCGGCGCGGATCGTCCGGGGCGAGATCGTGCCGAAGTGCAGGTGCGGCGAGAGCCGCGAGGTGCCCTCGCGGTCCGGCCGGTCGCGGTCCTCGGCGTAGCGCGCGGCGGGGCCGGCGAAGAACCGGGAGAGAAGCGCGAGCGCCTGCGGCTCGCCGCCCTTCGGCGCGAGGGGATCCGGCGCGAGGTCCCGCCAGGCGCGCACTCTCGCGAGCGGGACGCCCGCGAGATCGGGCGTCTCGAGCGAGGCGGGTGCGGAAACCGGGTCCCGCTTCTCGGCCGCGGTCCACTTGCGGGAGAAGGGCGTGTAGACCGTGTACGGATCGCCGGCATCGGTCGCGATCGCGTCGGGCTCGACGAGGAGCGCGTCGGGAAAGAGACGGAGCCGCCCGCCCGCCGCCTCGACGGCCGCGGCGGCCGCCGCGTCGCGTCTTTCCGGGTACGGGCCGATCTCGGCGTTCGCGTAGACCGCCGAGGCGCCGGTCTCCCGCAGCAGCGTCGGGAAGGGCGCGTTCGGCCGGTCCCGGGCGCACGAGGAGCCGGCCGCCGAAGCGCGGAAGCGACTCGGCGAGGGCCTCGAGGCTCTCGCGAAGAAAGCGGAAGCGGGCCGGGCCGATGCCGGGGTCCGCCGCGTAGTGGTCGTCGAGGACGAAGACCGGGACGACGCGGTCGGCGTCCCGCGCGGCGTGCGAGAGCGCGGTGTTGTCGGCGGCGCGCAGATCGCGGCGGAACCAGTGGACCAGGGTCGTCACGGAAGCGGTCGCGGGTCGGGCGTCGTCCGCGCGACGCGGGAGGCCGGAGGGAAGATCTCGTCGATCGCGCGGCGGCGGTAGGCGAAGATCTCCTCGAGCTGGCGCCGCACGGCGAGGCGATGCACGAGCCGGCCGAGCACGCCGAGCGGGAGCGCGTAGTCGACGTGGTCCTCCATCAGGATCATGTCGCCGCGGCGCGAGAAACGGTGGGTGTGGACCCAGGCCGCGTACGGGCCCTTCTCCTGGACGTCCTGGAACTCGTGCGGCGCGCGCCACTTCGTGATGCGCGTGACCCAGCGCAGGCGGAAGATCAGCCAGCGGATTCGGTACTCGATGCGGCTGCCCTCGCCGAGGGCCGCCGCCGGAGCGCCGTGGATGCGGAATCGAAGCGCGGGAGGCGTGATCCGGGCCAGGTTCGACGGGTCCGAGAAGAAGGCGAAGACGTCCTCGATGGAGGCGTCGATCTCCTGGGCCTGGTCGAGTGCGTGCACGCGGCGAGCGTACCCCGCGGGTTCGGGCGCCGGGGCGGACTGTCTAGGGCAGCGGCCTCAGCCCGAAGAGCGGCAGCGTCACGACGTTGTGGAGGCCGGGCGGCGCCGACACGATGAACGGGATCGCGTTGACGACCGTGCCGATGGTCGACCGGTCGCCGTGGAAGCCGCCGGCGGCGATCAGGTGCAGGGGAGGATCGCCTTCGACGTCGATCCGGTCGGCGGGGTCGGGCGCGCCGACCGCCATCGTCAGGTCCAGGACGACCTTGGCCTCGTCGCCGGCCTGGACCAGCGCGACCTGGTGGAGGCCGAGCACCCGGCCCGGCGGCACGCCCTCCGTCTCGCGGTCGGCGATGACGGGCTTGATCGTCTCGGTGATCTCGTCGATCGGGAGGCCGAGGCCGAGCGCGATGATCGCGGCCGACTCCGAGAGGCCGACGTGGCCGAGCTTCATCGCCGCCACACCGGCGATGAACTCCTCGCGGGAGAGGCCCGCCCCGACCTTCGCGCGCAGCGGCCCGCGGCGCTTGGCCGCGTCGACGACGCGCGTGACCCGGACCGAGTCGACGCGCACGCAGGCGCCCGCGGCGGCGAGCACGAGCCGGTCCATCACGAGGCCGGGGTTGACCCCGGTGCCGAGCACGGCGACGCCCTTCGCCTTCGCCATCCGGTCGATCTGCCGGGCCATCGGCGCGTGGCGCAGCTCCGGATACGCGAGCTCCTCGCACGTCGAGACGATGTGGAGGCCCGCCGCGATCGCCTCTTCGATCTGCGGCAGCATCGCGTGCAGGCGCGAGCCCGTGCAGAGCACGGCGACGTCGGCGCGCGTGCGCGAAGCCGCGGTCTGCCCGTAGAGGGCGGCGGCCGTCGGCGTGACCGCGATGTCCGGGAAGGCCCCGTCGAGAAGCGATGCGAGCGGCCGGCCGGCCTTGTCCGGGGCCGGATCCGCCGCGCCCGCGAGCAGGAGGCCTTCCCGGCCGGCGAGAGCCTTGCCGACTTCGATGCCGATGGGTCCGAGGCCGACGAGGCAGACACGGGCGCGAGGTGTGTTCGTCATGTTCGGGAGGGGATTCTATGGGACGCGGGCCCGCCGGCGACACCCCGGTCGGGAACGCCTCGCAGGATCCCGAGAGCGACGGCCATCATCACGGCGAGCGACGCCACGGCGAGCCGGTAGGCGGCGTTTCGGCCGAGCGGTGCCGAGAGGCCGTCCACGATGGCGGCCCAGAGGAGCGGCCCGACGATCGCCGCGGCCCGGGCCGAAAGGGCGAGCAGACCGAAGTAGCGGCCGGCCTCGCCCTCGGGCGCGAGGGTCAGGAGCAGCGGCCGCTCCGCCGACCAGATTCCGCCGAAGGCGAGGCCGACGATCGATCCCCCGACCCAGAACCCGCCGAGCGAAGGCGCGGCGGCGATCGTCGCGAGCCCCGCGATCCACGCGGCGAGCACCATGGCCAGCGTCCGGCGCGGCCCCCAGCGGTCGCACGCGATCCCCGCGAGCGCCGCCCCGAAGACGGCGGGGATCGTCAACGTGACGAAGAGGCGGATCTCGCCGCCGACCGGCAGGCCGAGCACGGTGACGGCATAGAGCGCCATGAACGCGATCGCGGTGCCGAGCGCGTCCTGGTAGAAGTAGGAGGCCACCACGAAGCGGCGCAGTCCCGGGTGGCGCCGCGCATCGCGGAAGGCCGCGGCGAGCTCGCCCGCGATCGATCGCCAGCCGACCGGGGGCCGGCCGGAACGGGGGAAGGCCGCGCGGTCCCGGCAGAAGAAAACGAACGGCAGCGAGAAGAGGAGGAAGAGCAGCGCGGTCGGGACGAAGGCCGCCTGGCGCCCGCCGGCCGGCAAACCCCACCGTCCCGTGACGAACGGCGCGACCAGCAGAACGCCCGCGATCGATCCGACGTAGCCGAGGGCCGTCCCGAGCCCGGAGAGTCGGCCGCGGTCGGCCGGCGGCGCGAGCCCCGGCATCATCGCGTTGTAGGGCGGGAGCGCGAGCTGGTACGCGCTGTTCGCCACGGCGAACCCGGCGAGAAGGAGCAGGAGGACGGCCGCCTGCGCAAGCCCGGCCCGGGCGATGGGGGACAGCGCCAGCGTCGAGACGACGCATACGAGCGTGAGGCCGACCACCCAGGGCTTGCGCCGCCCCGAGGCGTCCGAAGCCGCGCCGACCCACGGCGCGAGAAGGAGCACGGCGAGCGACGAGAGGCTCGTCGCCGCCGAGTACGCGGTCGTGCTCGCCCCGCGCTCCGTCACGATCCAGACGGCAAAGTAGAGCGTCACGATGTTCATCGAGAAGATCGTGTTGGCGAAGTCGTACAGGGCCCAGCTCCAGCGTTCGCGGGCCGAAGCGGACGGCGGGTCGCGGCGGTGCGGTTCGGCAGGCAGGGCCGGGTCGGTCATGGGAGGCGTCGGTAGGATAGCCTCCCGGCGGACGGAATCGAACGGGGCGCCGGAGCGTTCAGGAGCATCGAGGCAACCATGCGAAAGACGACACTGGCGGCGGCCCTCCTCCTCATCGCGGCGGGCGTTCTGGCGGCGGCCTGCTCCGGGGCAAAGAAGGACCCGGGACTCGGCGTGCGGACCCTCGATTGCTTCGTGGTCGAGCGCGAGGAGGCGACGGCGGGGTCGAGCGGGACGAGCCGCGGCTACGCGAGCACCGGCGACTACTACATGGTCTTCGAGACCCGGGAGGGCGAGGCCACGTCCCGCTACCGGCTCCAGGTCACCCGCACGCAGTGGTTCCGGTTCCCCGAGGGGTCCCGCGTGCGGATCACGCTCAACAACAACATTCTCACCGACATCCGTTCCATCGATTGAGCGGGCCGCCAGGGCCCCGGCCGTCGGCGCCGGCAGCCGGAGATTCGGCCCCGCGGCGCCGGTGGGAGTGGCTGCTCGTCCCGCTCCTGGCGGGGATGGCGTCGGCCGCCCTCACCTGGGGCCGGTGGATCCATCCCTTCGTCGACGGGTCCCGTGAGCTGCAGGTCCCCGCGCGGCTGGCGGCGGGCGAGCGTCTCTACCGCGACGTCTCCTACTACTACGGACCGGCGGCGCCGTGGGTCAACGCCGCGGCGATCCGGGCGTTCGGCCGCCGCTTCGGAGCACTCGAGGCCGCGGGCGCCATCGCGGCCGCGGTGCTCCTGGCGACGCTGTACCGCCTGACGCGGCGAGCGGGCTCGCCCCTCTCGGCCGGCGTCGGCGTCACGGTCGCCGCGGCGATCTGCATCGGGGCGCCCAATGGCGGCGCCTTCCTCTTCCCGTACGCCTTCGCGGCGCTCTTTGCCGTGGCCGGCGCGTTCACGTGCCTTTCGGCCGCGGCCGGGACGCCCTCGGGCGGCCGGACGGCGCTCGCCGCCGTGGCCCTCGCCTTCGCGCTTCTCTCGAAGGCCGAGATCGGCGCCGCGGCGGCGGTGGCGCTCGCGCTCGGGGCCCTGCGGGGACCGGAAGGCCGGTCGAGGCGGCGGTCGACCGCGACGATCCTCCTCGGGGGAGCGGCCATGGCCGCGGCCGGTTACGCCATCGCCTTCCGGGGCGTCTCGTGGGCGATGCTCTCTTCCGAGGGACCGCTCGTTCTTTTCTCGCCGCCGCCGGAATGGCGGCAGGTGTATCGCCTCATCTCCGGCCTCGACGATCCCGCGGCCGGGCTTTCGCGAATGGCGACTGCGCTCTTTCTCGGGCTCGCCGTTCTGGGGGCCGCTCTCCTCGTCGCGCGCGCGTCCCGAAGCGACGCGGCGGACGCGGGGGCCGCGGACGCGGGATGGTGGGTCGTCCTGGCCGCGGCCGTCGCCGTGTGCGCGACCCCCTCCGGTGGCGCCCTCGAGGACCGCCTGCCGCCGCTCCTGTCTCCCATGCCTCTGGTGGCCGCCGCGGCGGCGCTGACGCTCGTCGCGCGCGGCCCCCGCGACGATCGGGAACGGGCGCGCCTGCTCCTCTTCGCCTTCTCCGCCCTGCTCGCCTCGCGCGTCGCCCTGAACCTCGCGTACGGGTACGTCACCACGCCCTACTCGATCCTGGCGCTGCCGGGGCTGGCGGCCTCGGCGGCCGTCCTCGGCCTCGATGTCCTCGCGCCCCGGATGGCGCGTCCCGAGGCCCTGCGCCGGGTGTTCGCGGCGGCGTTTCTCGCTCTCGCCGCGGCAGGCCTGGTGCGGCTCGACCGGGCGCGGCGCGCACAGCCCCGGGTCGCCGTCGAGACGGCGGCGGGCACGCTTCGGCTCGAGCCGGGCCGGGCCGAGGCCGTGAGCCGTACGCTCGACTTTCTCTCTTTGCGCTCTCGCCCCGGGGACACGCTGACGGGCCTGCCGGAAGCGGGGTTCTTCAACTTCGTGACGGGCCTCGAGAACCCGCTCCGCCAGGAACAGGTCCTTCCCGGCCATCTCGACCCGGCGACCGAGCTCGGCGTCGCCGGGCGGATCCGCTCGGCGGGGCCGCGGTTCTTCGTTCTGGTCGCCGAGACGCCGCCGGGCTGGGCCGCGGCGCGCTTCGGCGTCGACTATGGGCGCGAGATCGCGGGCGAGATCGCGAAGGATTACGCCACGGTCGCCGTCGCGCCGGGTCCAGGGACCGGGAGGGCCTTCATCCACGTGCTCGAGCGGCGGCCGGTAAGATAGCGCAGCGTGACGAGCGCCTGGCTTCCCAAGACCTTCACCACGCTCTCGGGCTATTCGCGGAGGCAGTTCCTCGCGGACGTCCAGGCGGGGGTGGTCGTCGGCATCGTCGCGATTCCGCTCGCCATCGCGTTCGCCATCGCCTCGGGCGTCTCCCCGGAGAAGGGCCTCGTCACCGCCGTGGTCGCCGGCTTCCTGATCTCGTTTCTCGGCGGCAGCCGCGTGCAGATCGGCGGCCCGACCGGCGCGTTCGTCGTCATCGTGTACGGCATCGTGGCCCGCTACGGCGTCGACGGCCTGACGATCTGCACCGTCATCGCCGGCGTGCTGCTGATGATCCTGGGCCTGGCGCGCTTCGGGGCGGTGATCAAGTTCATCCCGTACCCCGTCGTCACGGGCTTCACGAGCGGGATCGCGGTCATCATCTTCTCCTCGCAGATCCGGGACCTGCTCGGCCTCCGGATGGAGCGCGGTCCCGGCGCCGTTCCTGGCGAAGTGGAGCGCCTACGGCGCGAGCCTGTCGACGGTCTCGCCCGCCGCGATCGGCGTGGCCGCGGGATCCCTGGCGATCCTGCTCGCCTGGCCGCGGATCTCGCGCACCGTCCCCGCGCCGATCGTCGCGATCCTCGCGGCGTCGGGCCTCGCGGCGTGGCTCGGTCTTCCCGTCGAGACGATCGGCACCCGCTTCGGCGAGATCCATGCCTCGATCCCGGCGCCGCACCTGCCCGACGTGAGTCTCGACCGCGTGCGCGAGCTCTTCCCCTCCGCCGTCACCGTCGCGCTGCTCGCGGCGCATCGAGTCGCTGCTCTCGGCCGTCGTGGCCGACGGCATGATCGGCAGCCGCCACAACTCCAACATGGAGCTCGTCGCGCAGGGCGTGGCGAACATCGCATCCGGGCTCTTCGGCGGGATCCCGGCGACCGGCGCCATCGCGCGCACGGCGACCAACGTCAAGAACGGCGGCCGCACGCCGGTGGCGGGCATGATGCACGCGCTCGTCGTTGCGATCGCGTTTCTCTTCCTCGGGAAGTGGGCCCGGTACATTCCGCTGGCGACGCTGGCCGCGATCCTCGTCGTCGTGGCGTACCACATGAGCGAATGGCGCGCGTTCGCGCAGCTCCTCCGCACCCCCAAGAGCGACGTGGCCGTCCTGCTCACGACGTTCCTCCTGACCGTGCTCGTCGACCTGACGGTGGCCGTGCAGGTCGGCATGGTGCTCGCGGCGTTCCTCTTCATGAAACGGATGGCCGACGTGACCAACGTCGGCATGGTGACCGCGCGAGTGGAAGGACGCTCCGGACGGCACCATGAAGGGGGACCTCGAGGGCGTGGCGCGCCGGAAGATCCCCGCCGGCGTCGAGGTCTACGAGGTCAACGGCCCGTTCTTCTTCGGCGCGGCCGACAAGATCAAGGACGTTCTCCACTTCGTGGCGAAGAAACCCCGGGTGTTCATTCTCCGGATGCGCAACGTCCCGGCCATCGACGCCTCCGGGATCCGCGTGCTCGACGACCTGTTCCGCTCCTTCTCGCACCAGGGGATCCGGTTCCTCATCTCGGGCATCCAGGCGCAGCCCCGCGCGGCGCTGGAACGGGCGGGCAAGCTGGAAGAGTACGGTCGCGCGAACTTTCCGCCCGCGATCGACGAGGCGCTGGAGATCGCGGCCGGTCACATCGCGGCGCCGGGGAGCGTGGAGGGCGAGAAGGCATGACCGACGACACGGCTCCGGCGGCGACCTCGGGCGTGAAGTTCCCGCCCCCGGCGATCTACCTCCTGTGTCTGGCGGGCGGATTCCTGCTGGGCTGGCTCCGGCCGGCGGCCGTGTGGCCGGCCCATGCGCTCGAGGTCCGCACGGTCGGGATTCTCCTCTTCGTCGTCGGGCTCGCCACCGGCTTCTGGGCGATCGTGACGTTCCGCGCCACACGGACCAGCCCCAATCCGATGCGGCCGACGGCCGCGCTCGCCTTTGCCGGACCCTATCGGTTTTCGCGCAATCCGATGTACCTCGGGCTGGCCTCCGGCGAGCGCGGGAGTCGCGCTCTTCTTCAACGCCCTCTGGCCCCTGCTGTCGGTTCCGGTCGCGTTGGCGTTCGTGGCGCATTTCGTCATCGCCCGCGAGGAGCGATACCTGACCGCGAAGTTCGGGGAGGAATACCTGCGCTACACCGACGAGGTGCGCCGGTGGATCTGAGATGAGCCCCGCGGCCTGGAACGGCGAGGAGGTCTTCGAGCGCTTCGACCCCGAGTCGGGCGCCACGATCTTCATCGCGCTCCACTCCTCGCGCCTGGGCCCGTCCTCGGGCGGCACGCGGATGAAGACGTATCCGGACCTGGCGTCCGCCCGGCGCGACGCCGAGCGCCTTTCGGAGGGCATGACCTACAAGTGGGCGGCGGCCGGCTTCCCGCGCGGCGGGGGCAAGGCCGTGATCGCCGTGCCGGCCGGGCTCGATCCGGAGCGGCGCGATCCGCTCCTGCGGCGCTACGGCGCGTTCATCCAGGAGCTCGCCGGCCGGTTCTGGACCGGCGCCGACGTCGGCACCTCGTCGAGGGACATGGACGTGATCTCGGAGACCGGCGCTCCGTACGTCTTCAGCCGGACGCCGGAGCACGGCGGCGCCGGCGACTCCTCCGGATGGACGGCGCTCGGCGTCGAGGCGGGCATCCGCGCCACGTGCGTGCGACTCTTCGGCGACCCGTCGCTCTCCGGCCGCCGCGTCGTCGTCCAGGGAGCGGGCAGCGTGGGAGGAGCCCTGATCGAGCGGCTGCGAGACGCCGGAGCGGCCGTCGCGTTCAGCGACGTCTCGGAAGGATCGGTGAGGCTCCATCGCGACGAGCGCGCCGTTCCGTTCGTCGAGCCCTCCGCGGTCCTCGAGACGCCCTGCGACGTGCTCGCGCCGTGCGCCCTCGGAGGCATCCTCGACGCGACGACGATCCCGCGTCTCCAGTGCCGCGGCGTCGCGGGCGCCGCCAACAACCAGCTCGCCGAGCCCGAGGATGCCGAGCGCCTGCGGGCGCGGGGGATCCTCTACGCGCCGGACTTCGTCATCAACGCCGGCGGCGCGGTCGGGATCACGGGCCAGGAGTCGCTCGGCTGGCCGGCCGAGCGCGCGCGCCACGAGGTCCTGCGGATCGGGCCGACCCTGGAGCGCGTCTTCGCGCTGGCCGAGGCGCAGGGGATCACGACCGAGGCGGCTGCCCGCCGGATCGCCGACGAGAGGCTGGCGAGGGCCGGCGCTACCGCGCCGCCTGGCGCTGCGCGGTGATCGATCCGGGCGCGTAGTCCGGGTCGATCCGCTTCATCTTCGCCTCGACGTCCGCGGCGAGCGTGGTGCGGCCGGCCCGGCGGGCCTCCGCGGCGATGCGGTCGAGGCGAAAGAGGCCCTCGCCCCAGGCGTCGAAGCGCGGGTTGAGCGAAAGCTCGGTCGCGACTCGCAGGATCGAGGCCTCGGCGTCCGCCGGGTTCTTGCCGCGGAGCGCGATCTCGGTCTCGAGCTGGGCGACGTACGGGGCGACGAACCAGTCGAGGTATCGCCCCTGCGCGCCGAGTGCGACGCGCCCGGCGTCGAGCCGCTCCTGCGCCCGTGCCGCGGCGGCCCTCGCGTCGGCCTCGCGGCCCATCGCCAGCAGTGCCTCGCCCTCGACGACCGTCGCGACGATGCGGGCGGCGGGCGTGCGCGTGTCGACCTGCAGCGCCTTCGCGACGGCCAGAGCCTCGGCCGGCTGGCCGCGCAGGAGATAGAACTCGGCGAGGCTCGCCTGGGGCGCGCCGCGGTAGGGCAGGCGCGCGGGAGTGTCGAAGGCGCGGCGGAACGTCCTCTCGGCGTCGTCGACGCGGTTCAGGCGCAGGTAGGTGTAGCCGAGCAGCTGCAGGTTGTGGAGGTGGTGCCAGTCGTCGCCGGGCCGCAGGTTCTCCGCCTTCGCGTAGGCCTCCTCGATCGCGTCGGCCTTCTCGAACTGCGCCAGCGCCTCCTGCCAGCGCCCGAGCCGGGGAAGCACGTGCCCGTACATGTGCTGGGCGTGCGCCACGCCGGGGCTCGAGCCGGCGTAGATCTTCCCGTGCCCGGCGGCGTCGGCGTGGTGGCCGATGTTCTCGTAGGAGTGGACGAGGTAGTGGTGCGCGCCCAGGTGCCCGGGCGAGCGCACGAGCGCCGTCTCGTAGAAGGCGATCGAGGCCGCGCCGCCGAACTGGCCGCGGCCCCACGGGCCCGGCTCTTCGGCGTTGCCGCGGAGGATCCAGAGCTCGGCATCCTCGGGGTACGCGCCGAGGGCCTCGTCGAGCGCGGCCTTGTAGGCCGCGTGCTTCTCCTTCTCTTCGGAGGGGGGCGCGGCCTGGGCCCCGATCTGCTGCGCGCGGAGCGCGATGAACCTCTGCTCCTTCGCCGAGGCCTTCGCGGAGAGAGCCGTCGCCTTCGCGATCGCGGCCGCCGTCGCGTCGGGCCGCTCGAGCCCCTGCTCGGCGCGAGCGAGACCCATCCAGCACATCGCGCAGTCCGGGTCGGCGCGCAGCGCCTGCCGGAACGAGCGCGCGGCCTCGATGAAGACGTAGTGGTGGAGGAACGTCAGGCCCTGGTCGTAGAACGCCTGGGCGTCCCGCGAGCTCGTCGTGACCTCCTGGTGCACGCTCCCGACGTCCGTCCGGAGCTTCGACGGCCGCTCGAGGAGGGCCGGATCGACGGGATCGCCCGGGGCCGCGCAGCCGGCGTGCGAGACGGGCGGGTCCGAGGCGAGTGCGGCGCATGCCAGCCCGAGGCCGAGGGCGGCGGCGAGAAACCGGCGGATGCGGATCCTCATGAACGTTCCTCCCGGATGCCGTAGGGCTGTCCGTTCTTCGCGACGTCGAACTCCCGGGACTTGCCCTTCGGGATCGAGAGCGAAACCCAGCGCGGCCCGGCGAAGTGCCGGGCGAGCAGCACGATCTGGCCCACGTGATAGGCGTAGTGCGTGAGCTGGCGGTCGATCGCCTGCATCACGGTGTGGGGCTCGCCCCGGATGGCGACCGAGCGCAGGAGATCTCCCGGCGCCAGGGCGGCGAGCGCGCGAAAGAGCAGGTTCCATCCGGCTTCCCACCGCTCGAGGATGGCGGCCTTCGAGTCCGTCGCGTCGATCTCGAACTCGGTATCGCGGTTCCGGTCGGACTTCTCGCCGTCGGAGGTCAGGAAGTCGCGCCACCGCGAGCGCAGGTTGCCGGACACGTGCTTCATGACGACGGCGATGCTGTTGGATTCCGCGTCGAGCGTCCGGAAGAGGTCGCGGTCCTCGACCTGGGCGAGCGCCCGGTCGGCGAGAGCCTTGTACTTGCGAAACTGAAGGAGGGCGTCGTCGAGAAACGCCGCCTCCGGAACGGATTCTTCCACCCGCCGATCGTATCCCCGGCCTGCCCGTCGGGCTAGGACCCCGAGGGGCTCGAGCGCGGCAGCGTCGATCCCGAGGCGAGCAGCTTCGCGAAGGCCGCGTCCTCCATGGGGCGCGCGAGGTAGAACCCCTGGCCGTACTCGCAGGCGGTCTCTCGCAGGGCGCTGACCTGCTCGAGGTGCTCGATGCCTTCGGCGACCGTCGTCAGCCGCATGGCGCGCCCGAGATCGACGATGCCGCGGGCGAGGAGTGAGAGCCCGACGTCCCCCGAAGCTTCCTGGATGAAGGAGCGGTCGATCTTGAGGATGTCGACCGGCAGGTTCTGCAGGTAGGCCAGCGACGAGTAGCCCGTCCCGAAGTCGTCGACGGCCAGGCGCAGCCCGAGCTCCTTCAGGGCGCGCAGGCGCGGGATCATGGACCGCGGGTCGACCATGATGAGGCTCTCGGTGACTTCCAGGACGAGGCGCTCCGGTGGGAGGCCCGCGCGCGCCATCGCGGCGGCCACCTGCGGCACGATGTCCGGTTCCTGGAGCTGGCGCGCCGAGAGGTTGACGCTGACGTGGGTCGTCGAGCCGGGGCCGGACAGCGCCGCGACGCGGCCGCAGGCCTCCTCGATGACCCACAGACCGATCGGCACGATCAGGCCCGTCTCCTCCGCCAGCGGAATGAAGGCCGCCGGCGAGAGCAGCCCGCGGCGCGGGTGCCGCCAGCGCACGAGCGCCTCCGCCCCGACGATCGTTCCGGAGCGAAAGCTCGACGATCGGCTGGTAGTGGAGAAGCAGCTGCTTTTCGGGGAGCGCGCGGCGAAGGTCGCCTTCGAGCTCGAGCCGTTCGACGACGGCCGCCCGCATGCCGGGCTCGAAGACCTCGAAGCCGCCCTTGCCCTTCTCCTTCGCGATGTAGAGCGCGACGTCGGCGTTGCGGAGGAGCTCGCCGTCGCCTTCGCCCGGGACGCCCACGGCGATGCCGATGGAGGCCGAGAGGAAGACCTCCTTGCCGCCGGAGCGCGATCGGCTCCTTGAGCGCGGCGGCGATGCGGTCGGCGACTTCCCGGGCCGTTGCAGCGCCGGCGGTGTCTTCGAGGAGAAGGGCGAACTCGTCGCCGCCCAGGCGCGCGGCCGTGTCGCCGGCGCGGATGCAGCCGAGGATGCGCCGGCGAGACCTCGACGAGGACCTCGTCCCCGGCGACGTGGCCGAATGTGTCGTTGATCGCCTTGAAGTCGTCGAGATCGAGGAGCAGGACGGAGCACGGCCGCGGGTCGCGCTGGCTGCGCGCCTGCGCGTGGGCCACGCGGTCCGACAGGAGGGCGCGATTGGCGAGCTTGGTCAGCGGATCGTGGAAGGCCTGGTGCGTGAGCTGGTTCTCGAGCGCCTTGCGTTCCTCGATGTCGCGGATCGTGAGGACGAGGCCCCCGATCGTCGGGTCTTCGATGAGGTTGGTGACGATCACCTCGGCGAAGAACCACTCGCCGCCGCGCCGCCGGAGCCTCCATTCGACCGGCGCCGGCGCGCCCGGACGGGCGGAGATCTCCGCGATGATCGCCAGCGCCCGGGGCTGGTCCTCGGGGTGGAGCAGGTCCGTCAGCGGCGTGCCGTCGAGTTCCTCGGGGCGATAGCCGAGGATCCGTTGGACCGACGGCGTCTGGTATCGGATCACGGCGTCCGTCGAAACGACCGCGATCATGTCCGAGGAGTTCTGCACGAGCGACCGGAACCGGGCCTCGCTCGCCCGGGCCGCACTCTGCGCAGAGAGCCGCACGTTCTCCGACACCGCCATGTACTGGCGCACCAGGACCGCGATCGTCAGGGCGATGGCGCCGAGGACGATGCCGAGCGAGGTCTGCCGCTGGGAGATCGCCGAGACGAAGAGCGTGCCGTAGCCGAGGACCACCGCGACGTAGGGCGCGAGGCTCATGGTCGGGCGCGTCGCGTCCTCGTGAGGCGGCTGCAGCGCGGCCTTTCCGAGCCGCCGTTGCGCCTCGGAGCTCGCTCCGAAGAAGAACCACGCCGCCAGCGCCAGGACGTCGAGCGACCCGCCGCTGCGGTAGGCCGAGGTCAGGCTCATGACGCTCGAGATGGAGTCGTTGACGACCGTCAGCGTCAGGCCGGCCGTCAGCAGGAAGAAGACCAGCCTCACGGAATCCGCGCGGCGGCGAGCGGCGATGACGGACATGCCGAAGAGGAGGACGAGGTCACCGAGGGGATAGCCGATGGTGAGCACGAGGTCGGATAACGTGGTGGCCTGCGCCGAAACGATCGGGGCGAGCAGCGCCGACCAGAGCAGCATCAGCCCGCCGAGAAAGACCGTGGCGACATCGAGCCAGAACTTGCGCGTCTCGGCGCGGGTCTCGAGAAAGCGCGGGAACGAGAGGAGGCCGAAAAGCAGCGGCGGGTAGTAGGCGATGTAGGCCACCTGGCTCGCGAGGTATCCGATCCCTGTCGTGCCCTCCTCATGCAGGACCCACTGCGAGACGAACCAGAGGGCGTCTCCGGCCCAGAGGCAGGTGAACGCCAGAGTCAGAAAGCGCCACCCGCGGCGGCTCTGAGAGTCGAGCCCGGAGGCGCGGCTCGCGCGCCAGGACAAGGCGACCACCATGAGGCCGACAGGCAGGCATGCGAGGTCACTTCGAATGGCGCGGGCTTCCTGGGACAGGGAGGATGCCAGCAGCCACGCGCTGCATACGGCGACGTAAGCGGCGAGCGCAAGAAAAGGCAAACCGCCGCCCGCGAAGCCCCCGCCGACCCTCCCGGCCGGCCGCGGCATCGAGGACGAACGGTAGACGGGCTCTCGGGCGGCGCCCTCACTCACTGCGACGATTGTCGCCGATCGTCGGGGCCCTCGCCAGAGGTAAGGGGCCGATACTCAGACCTTGCGCGTCTTCCGGTAGATCCAGAGCACGAGGATCGCGCCGAGCAGCGCTCCGACGAAGCCCGCGGGCTCGCCTTCCTGGTAGAGCCCGAGCATCCGCCCGACGAAGCCGCCGACGACCGCGCCGACGATGCCGAGCAGCGTCGTGACGATCCAGCCGCCGGGGTCCTTGCCGGGCATGACGAACTTGGCGAGCGCACCGACGACGAGGCCGAAGATGATCCAGCCGAGGATTCCCATCATGGCGAGTCCCTCCTCGAAGAGGAAAAAGGGTTCTTGGCCCAACGATACATCCGAAGGCATCCGCGGCGGCGAATCCTGCTAGGCTTCGCGCCATTATGAAGCGCCGTTCGACTGCGATCTCCGCCCTCGGCCTGCTCGTTCTCTTCGCCTCGTCTCCGGTCTCCGGACAGACGCCGCCTCCGCCGCCGGGCCGGCCGAAGATCGGTCTCGCCCTGGGCGGCGGGGGAGCGCGGGGCATGGCGCACATCGGCGTCATCCGGGCCCTCGAGGAGATGCACGTCCCGGTCGACTACGTCGTCGGCACGAGCATGGGCTCGATCATCGGCGGCCTCTACGCCTGCGGCTTCAGCCCGGACGAGATGGAAAAGGTCGTCAAGGGGATCAAGTGGTCGACGCTCTTCGAGGACGCGCCCGAGCGCGCCCAGCAGTCCTTCCGCCAGAAGGAGGACGACTTCGACCACCTGATTCCCCTCGAGTTCGGCCTGAACCTCAAGAAGGGCGGCCTCGTCCTGCCGCCGGGCCTGGTGGCCGGCAGCAAGCTCGGCTTCGTCCTCCAGAGCGTGACGCTGCCCTGCTCGACCGTCTCCAACTTCGACGACTACCGCATTCCGTTCCGCGCCGTCGCGACCGACATCCAGACGGGTCAGCCGTACGTGATGTCGAAGGGAAACCTCGCGCGCGTCATGCGGGCGAGCATGGCGATCCCGGCGATCTTCACGCCCGCCGAGATCGACGGCCACGTCCTGATCGACGGGGGCGAGTCGGAGAACCTTCCCGTCCAGACCGTCAAGGCGATGGGCGCCGACATCGTGATCGCGGTCAACGTCGGCTCCTCCGGGGCGGAGATGGTCGAAGCACCGACCAACGTCGGCGGCATGATCAGCCGGCTCATCGACCTTCCCCTCCAGCAGAACACCATGGAGTCGGCCAGGCTCGCGACCGTCGTGATCACGCCGAACCTCGAGGGTTACACGTCCGCCGACTTCCTCAAGGGGACCGACATGATCCCGCTCGGATACAAGGCGGCGGAGGCCCAGCGGGCGAAGCTCGAGGCGTGGTCGGAGCCCGAGAGCGTCTTTCGAGCCTGGAAGCAGGGCCACGACGCCCCCCTGGCGCCGCTGCCGTACATCGACGAGGTCATCATCGAGCCCGTGCCCGACGTCGATCCGAGGCGCATCTCCTATCTCGTCGAGACGAAGGGCGGCCGGATTCTCGACACGAGGGTGCTCGGAAGCGATCTCAAGCGGATCTACGCGATGGGGATCTTCGAGATCGTCAGCTACTCGATCACCCAGGAAGACAAGAAGAACGTCCTGCGCATCAAGCCGACCCCGAAGTCCTGGGGCCCGACGTACCTGAAGCTGGGAATCGCCCTCGGGACGGATTTCCAGTACACGACCGAGTTCGGCGTCGTCGCGCTCGTGGACGCGACGGAGCTCAACAGACTCGGGGGCCAGTGGAAGACGACGTTCACGATCGGGAGCCCCCTCGAGATCAAGTCGCGCTTCTACCAGCCGCTCAACTACGAGGGGCATCTCTTCGCGTCTCCCTACGGGGCGTGGAGCCAGAAGAACGTGCAAGTCTTCGTCGACCAGCTCGCCGTGGGCACCTACCAGGTCTCCCGCGGCGCCGTGGGCTTCGACCTCGGCTACGACTTCGGGACCTGGGGAGAGTTGCGCGTGGGCTACGTGCGGGCCTTCGGGAAGGGCACGCGCAAGGTCGGCGACCCGCTTTTTCCGAACCTGACCTGGGACGAGGGCGCCCTGGCCACCAACTTCACCGTCGATCAGATCGACAACGTGAACCTGCCGCACGCGGGTTACCTCGCCAAGGTCGAGTACATCGCCAACCGCGAGAGCCTCGGCGGCACGCAGTCGTACGACCGCCTCGAAGCCGGGGCGATCGGGGTGCAGACGATCGGGCGCTGGACGGGCCTCGCCAACGTCCAGGGCGGCAGCGGCCTCGGCTCGAACATCCCGTTCTACGACCAGTTCTTCCTCGGCGGCCTCTTCCGCCTGTCGGGACGGCCGACGGGCCAGCTCACGGGGAACATCTACGCGCTCGGGTCGTTCCTGCTGTACTACCGTCTCAACGAGACGGCCGGTCTCGTTCTCAAGAACCTGTCGGTGGGCGTCTCGATCGAGACCGGAAGGACGTGGCAATTCCAGGAGCCCGTCACGTTCCAGGGCTTCAAGCTGGCCGGCAGCGTGTACGTCGTCGCCGACACGATCCTGGGCCCCCTCTTCGTCGGCTACGGCCACTCCGGAAGCAACAACTCCGCCTACCTGACGCTGAACCGGTCGTTCTAGGCGGGCAGGTCTTCCGGGGGTCAGGTCTTCATTTTTCGGATTCCGGCTCTGGCAAGGCTCGAGGTCGTGCCTGGCTGGAATCTCGAAAAAGTGAATACCTGACCCCTAGAGCCGGTTCAGTCCGTCCAGGCCGGCGACCTTGTACGCCTCGGCCATCGTCGGGTAGTTGAAGACCGCGTCGCGGAAGTAGTCGATCGTGCCGCCGAAGGCGAGCACCGCCTGGCCGATGTGGACGATCTCGGTGGCGCGCTCGCCGAAGATGTGGACGCCGAGGAGCTTCTTCGTCTTCGGGTCGAAGAGCAGCTTCAGGAGCCCCGCGTCGACGCCGAGCATCTGGCCCTTGGCGAGCTCCTCGAAGCGCGAGAGACCGATTTCGTAGGGGACCTTCGCCTTCGTCAGCTCCTGCTCGGTCTTCCCGACCATCGAGATCTCGGGAATCGTGTAGATGCCGTACGGGATCGCCTCGGGCCGGCTCTCGCAGTGCACGCCGAACATGTGGCAGCTCGCCAGGCGCCCCTGCTCCATGGACGTCGAGGCGAGCGCCGGGAACCCGATGACGTCGCCGGCCGCGTAGATGTGGGGCACGGCGGTCCGGAAGTGCTCGTCGACCGCGATCCTTCCGCGCTCGTCGGCCGCGAGGCCGGCGGCCGTCAGGTTCAGGAGGTCGGCGTTGGTCTGGCGGCCGACCGTGTAGAGCAGCGCGTCCCCGTGGACCTCCTTGCCGCTCTCGAGGCTCGCCACCACGCGGCCCTTCGCGTCGTACCCGACGGAGGTCACCTTCTCGCCGAGGCGGAACGTCGCGCCGCGCTGGCGCATGAAGTACATGAGCGCCTCGATCATCTCGGCGTCGACGAAGTCGAGGATGGTGGGGCGCTGCTCGATGACGGTGACCTTGATGCCCAGGGCCGTGACCATCGACGCGTACTCGAGGCCGATGACTCCGGCGCCCGCGACGATCAGCTCGCGGGGCATCTCCGTTCCGAGCAGGAGCTGGTCCGAGTCGATGATGCGCTTGCCGTCGAGGGGCACGGTCGCGTTGTGGGCCGGCCGCGTCCCGCAGGCGATCAGGATGTGGTCGGCCCGAAGCGAGGTCGGGCCCTCCAGGGCGGCGACCTCGACCGTGTTCGGGTCGGTGAAGCGCGCCGCGCCGTGCACCGTCGTCACGTGGTTGCGCGCGAGCTGCGCGCGCACGACCTCCATCTCCTTCGCGAGGACCTTCTGCACTCGGAAGGCCAGGTCGGCGACGGTGATCTCCTTGTTGACCGCGTAGTCCTTGCCGTAGAAGCTCTTCTCGCGGAAACCGCTCAGGTACAGGATCGCCTCGCGCAGGGTCTTCGACGGGATCGTCCCGGTGTGCAGGCAGACGCCGCCGACCATCTCCTTGCGGTCGATGACGGCCACCTTCTTGCCGAGCTTGGAGGCTGCGATCGCGCCCTTCTGGCCGGCCGGACCGGAGCCGATGACGACGAGGTCGTACGGGACGGGTTCCATTCGGGTCAGCTTCTCACGAGGCCGATGAAGACGGCGTGGAGTCGGTCGGAAGCATCGCCAGCTCTCCGGTGTGGAGGAAGAATAGTCCAGCGCGGGTCGGCCGTCCCGTCAGGCTCTCCCAGTAGCGCCGGTAGTGGGCGATCTGCGCGGCGTAGAAGGCCTCGAGTGCCGCCCGGTTCTCCGGCGTGACCGTGTCCGACTTGTAGTCGACGAGGACCCAGCCGTCCTCCTCCTCGAAGGCCAGGTCGATGGCGCCCTGCAGCACCGTGGCCGCCGGCGCGCCCGGGAGGTCGAGCTCCGCCGGGTCGACCGGCAGGGCGAAGGGCACCTCGGCGAGCCGTCGCTTCGAGGCGAGCGCGCGCTTCCAGAGCGGCGACCGGCGGACCCCCTCGACGATTCGCAGGACGTCCTCCAGGTCGCCGGCCGGGCGCTCCTCGTCGGTGAGCTGGTTCGCGGCCGCGAGGCGCAGGTCGGCCTTCGGGTCGCGCATCGCCGTCTCGAGCACACCGTGGAGAACGCGGCCCCAGGACATGCCCCGGCCGGTGCGTTCCCAGGCGGGCTTCTCTCCGGCGTGGGCCACGTCGGTCACCGAGACGACGGCGTAGGTCGGGGCGGCGGAGGCGGCGAGCCGCCGCTCGCGCGAGGCGCGCGCCTCCTCGGAGGGCTCCGCGAGCCCGAGCGGGGACTCTCGGCGGCCGCCAGGCGTCGGGGCGGGCATCGCCAGCGTGCCCGGCAGGTAGCGATCGAGCGGCGCCCAGGGCCCGGCCGCCTTGCCCGCCGCCGTCCGCTTGATGCTGACGACGAGCAGGTCCTCGGCCCGCGTGGCGCCGACGTAGAGCAGCCGGACGTTTTCGGCCTGTTCGAACGCCTTCTCGACCTCGAGCATCGCATCCCAGCCGGCGGGCACGGCGAGGTCCTGCTCTCCCCGCTGGCCGAGCTTCTGGACGATCCGGAAGTGGCCCATCGGCGGTTCGGAATCGCGGTCGATCCAGAAGTCGCGCGGCGGGAAGCTGTCCGCGGCCGGCTCGGCGAGGACGACCACTCGCGCCTCCAGGCCCTTGGCCCCATGGAGCGTCATCAGACGGACCACGCCGGGACGGCCCGGCTCCACGCTCATCTGCTCGATCAGGTCCTCTTCTCGCATGCGCCCGAGCTCCCGCACGACGGCCGCGAAGTCGAGCCCCTCGGCGGAGAACTTCCGCGCGGCGGCCAGTGCCTTGAGCAGATTGCCGGCGCGACTTGCGCCGAGCTCCTCGGCCGCGGCGAGGGCCGTGAGCCCCAGGCGACCGCAGAGGCGCGCGATGGCCGCTGCCGGCGGCAGGCCCTCGACCTCTGCGAGCGCCTCCCGCAGCAGCCGCGCGGCGCGCACGATCCGCGGGTCAACATCGGCCGGGGGCTCGGCGGTGAACCGGAAACGTCCGCCCGCCCGTGCGAAGCGGTAGAGCGCATCGTCGTCGACGCCGAAGACCGGCCCGCGCAGCGCCGCGACGAAGGGCACGGGATCGTCCGGGTCCGCCAGGGATTCCAGAACGGGCATGAGCGTGGCGAGCTCGTTCGACTCCCCGAAGGCCCCGCCGCCGGCGATCTCGTAGGGGATGCCCCGCTCCTCGAGGGCCCGGGCGTAGGCGCCCATGTAGCGGCGCCGGCGGAAGAGAATCATGAAGTCGCCCGGCGAGCGCTCGCGCGACGCGATCGCCGCCGCGATGAACCGGCCGATCTGCTCCGAGTCGTCCTGCACCACCGGGTCGACGCGGTTGCCGGAACCGGGGACCTCCAGCCGGTACACGGCAGGGCCGCCCGCGCCTCCGGAGCGATTCGCTTCGAGAGCGACGTAGGCCGCCTGCTGCCGCGTCGGCGTCGGGGGGAAGAAGTCCGGCTGTCCGAAGACGCGATTGACCCACTCGCACAGCGGGGCGCTCGCGCGGAAGTTGGTCGACAGCGTCAAGACCTTCCCGCCGCTCGCTTCGATGAGACGGCGGACCGTCTGGTACGTCTCGATGTCGGCCCGCCGGAAGCGGTAGATCGACTGCTTGGGGTCGCCGACGACGAAGAGCGATCCCGGCGCAGGCCTGAGCTTCCTCCAGTCCGTCTCGTCCGAGTCTTCGCCGGTCAGGTAGAAGAGGATCTCGGCCTGGATCGGGTCGGTGTCCTGGAACTCGTCGACGAGGATCGGCGTGAACCGGCGGCGAAGCGCACGCCGGACGTCGGGGCGGGCGCGGAGCAGGTCGCGGGCCTCGAGCAGCAGGTCCTGGAAATTCAGGCGCCCGTTCTCGCGCCGCCACTGGCGATACGCGTCGCGGGCGGCGACGAGCACGGGCATGACGATCGGGTGAAGATGCTCGGCCCACTGCCTCAGCGCGGGCTTGACGACCTCGTCCTGGAGGGACTCGAGGGCGGCCTTGAGGGCGCGCGGCGCCTTCTCCCGGGCCTTGCTCCCGCGCAGCGCCTGGAGGACCTGCACGAAATCGGGGCCGTGGCTCGCATCGAGCAGCGCGGTGAGGCGCGAGGCCCGCCGGACGGCGCTTTCGAAGCCGGTCCAGCCGTCGAGACCGGCCTCGGCGGGCACGGCGGCGGACGCCTGGTCGAGAAAGGCCCGAACGCGGCGGCGCGCCTCGGCGAAGTCCGGCTCGGGGGTCTCGGGACCGATCGCCGGCCGGACGTCGGAGTTCTCGCAGATCTCGTCGTAGGCCTCGCGCAGGTCGCCGAGGCGCACTCCCAGGGCCGCCAGGCGGGGAATCGCGGGGTCGTTGGCCACGAAGAGCGACTGGATGTGCCGCTCCCAGGCCTCGTCTCGTGCCACATTGTCCTCGGGCTCGTCCATCTCGCGAAACGCCGGGTCGACGCCGGCCTCGACGGGCCGCTCGCGGAGCAGCCTCGCGCAGAAGGCGTGGATCGTGCCCACGAAGCTCGACTCGAGCGCGCGGAGCGCTTCGTCCATGTTCCGGCGTCGCCCGGCGTCGGCTTCGCTCTCGCGTCGTTTCTCGAGCTCGTTCTGGAACCGCTGGGAGAGCTGAGCGGCCGCCCGGATCGTGAAGGTCACGGCCGACAGGTTCTCGACCCGGGCGGCGCCGGTCGCGACGAGGGCGACCATGCGGGCGACGAGGCTGGTCGTCTTGCCGGTTCCCGCCGCGGCTTCGACGAGCATCGTCGTCGAGAGCTCGCTCTCGATGGCGCGGCGCGCCGGCGCGTCGACGGTCGCGGCCGGGGCGTCAGTCGTCTTCGTCGCCATGGAGCCTTCGAAAGGCAGTCAGGGCCTGTTCGGTCGATGCGGCGAGCTTGCGCCGCGACGCGGCGCTGGCCTCGACCGGTCCGCCGCAGACGGCTTCGATGTCGCAGAACTTGCAGCCGTCCTTGGATGTCGCGTGCGGGAAGAGGCCGGCCCCTGTCAGGTCGAAGAGCTGGGACAGGGCCCGTCCCGTCTCGTCCGGGTCGACGGGGATCGCCATCCGCTGACCCTCACCCTTGCGTCCCGGAAAGAAGTAGCCCGACCGCGACACCCGCCCCTCCCGGCCGCTCCGCCGCAGGAGAGTCTCGAAGGCCATCGCGTAGAGAGCCGGCTGGGCCTGCCGCAGGCCATGCAGGCCGCGCCCCTCCTGGATCCCGGCGGCGCTCCCGGTCTTGTAGTCCCAGACCTGGAACGCGCCGGTCTCCTCCTCGTCCACGCGGTCGATCGAGCCGCGGAGAAGGACGCGCGCGCCCCCGGGCAGCGGGATTTCCACCGGCTCGGCGCTGGCCACGCCGCCTTCCACCGCGTCGCGCATTCCGAAGCCGACTTCGAACCAGCGCGGCGTCACCTCCCGGCAGTGCTCCGCCTCGGCGGCCAGGAAGGTCCGGCAGGCCTGGAGAATCGCCTCGCGCTGCGCCTCGAAGGCCACCTGGCTCGAAGGCGGGACCCGGTCGCGCCAGGCTTCGATGCGCTCGCGGGCGATCGACAGGATCGCATCGGCGTGTCGCTCGACGTCGGGCTTTTCCTCGCCCTCGGTGAGGCGCTCGAGAAAAAGCCGGAAGACTTCGTGCAGGAGGGTGCCCTCGTCCCGCGGCTCGAGCCAGCGCGTCGGGTCGCGCTCCAGATCGTCCGGCGGAGCCACGCGGAGCACGGTCTTCACGAAGTAGGAGAACGGACACTGCGCCAGCGTCTGGATGCGGGAGGCCGAGATCGGACGCCCGGTCCGGCGCGGATCGAGCTCGGGAGCCGGCGCCCGCAGGCGTCCGTCCCACGGCGTGAATTCGTCGCTCGACCGCGCCGCGAGGGCCGCCCGGCCGTCCTCGAGCCAGGCGTAGCGGGAGCGCACGAGGGGAGCCGCCGTCCCGGGGGCGGGCGCCGCGTCGCGGAGCCGCGCGAGCCACCACTCACTTTCGTCGATCGCCGACGCAACGGGCGGCACGAACCCGCAGGCCTCGGGAAGGTCGGCGAGCATCGCGCGATAGTCCGCGTTCCGGCCGGTCTTCGCCCGGTACAGCTCGAGGAAGAAGGGCGAGGGCGCAGGCTCGCCCGCCTGCGACAGGTTGCGGATGTCGAACTTCGAATAGCTCGCGGTGAGCCGGCCGCGCAGGCGCGCGACGCAGCCCTGGAGGGCGCGCGCCTGCTCGCGAGGCCGCTCGCGCTCGATCGCGAGGAGGGGACGCTCCAGGGCGGCGTTGATCCGGCGGCGCTCGTCGTCGAGCAGCACCGGGTCCTCCAGGTCCCTTCCGGGATGACGCGTCGCGTCGAGTCCCGCGAGGAACGTGTGCCCCCGGCCCGAGTAGCCGCCGGCGGCGAAGGAGCTCACGTGGACCCGCCCCGGGCGCGGGCGGTCGGCGAGAACGGCGAGGCTCCGCACCGCATCGCGCAGGCGCTCGAGCGCGTCCTCCAGCCGCACCGATGCGGCCGGCAGCTCGGCAATCTCTCGAAAGAGCGTCTCGAGCGCGATCCGGGCCGCGGCGTCGAGGTCGTCAGTCACGCGCGCGAACTCGGCGACGAAGGCTCCGGCCCCGCGGGCGAGGCCGCGCAGAAGATCGTCCGCGCCGTCGGCCGGGACGAGCTCGAGGGTGCGAGCCGTGAACGCCCTCGCGAGGCGAGCCGCGTCGAGGTTCCGCGACCGCGCGGCGGACCGCTCCTCCGGTGACGCGTCGTCGGCCCGGTCGTCCCGCCGCGACGGGCGTTCCGGGCCCTCGAGGTCGCGGATCAGGCGCTCGAAGGCGGTGACGTGCCGCCGCCGGCCCCAGCCGACGCGGGCGCGGCGAAACGCGCGGGCCGCGGCGCGCGCGCCGACCGCCTCGCTGCCGGTGTCGAGGTGGCGCAGGGACAGCGCGCCGGACGCGAGCGATTCGCGCAGCCGGTCCGCGGCGAAGCCCTCCGCGATCCACGCGAGAAACGCGAGGGCGGCCTGGCCCGGCCGGCTGTACGTCACGGCGACGCCGCTCGCGAACGTGCATGGGACGCCGTGCTCGCGCGACAGCTCCCAGGCGAGGGCGGGGTAGACCGAATCGTCGGTGTGGAGGATCTCGACGTCGTCGAAGGGAATGCCCCCGGTCAGGCAACGGCGGAAGACCTCGCGAATCTCGTTCTCCTCGCCGATCGCGCGCAGGAGCGTCGCGCCTCCGGCCCGCGCCGTCCAGGTGGCCGGCTCGTCGACGGGCAGGACGTGGAGCCGGTCCCCGGCCAGCCGTTCGAGTACGCCTCGCTCGAGCTCCGAGAGCTCCGCGTCGGCCGGCAGGAGATACCGCGCCGCCGGATCGGCCGGCGTCTTCGACCGCGCGGCGCGTCCGAGCACGTCGAGGGCGTCGACGTAGCGGCCGGACGCGAGAGCCTCGGCGTAGCCGAGGAGGACCTTGCGCAGCTCGGCGGCCTTCCGCCGGTCGGTGAATGCCGAGACCGGAATCCGGGCGGGGGCGATGCCGGCCGCGCGCAGCTCCTCGAGCGTGCGCTGCATCGCTCGGTGGAGCCCGGGCCGGGCGCGCAGGGCGCCGAAGTAGGACTCGGGGCCGAGGGCCTGCGCGCAGGCGTGCTCGACGAGGGCGAGGGCCTGCGCCCGGGAGAGCAGCCGGAGCCCCTCCCGCGCCAGTTCCGGGCCGACGGCGTCGAGCGCCAGCGTCCGGACCGTCGCGACCCGCAGGTTCATCCAGGGCCGGCCCTCGCGGGCGAGCCTCTCGACGACGGCGTGGCCGACCAGAAGCGACGGCGCGACGAAGACCTTCTCTTCCAGCGGCGCCTCGGCGCAGATCGACGCGAGCGCGGCGATCAGCCGCGACGACGCGCTTTCCGGCTCCGGACGCGGCTCGGGCTCGCCGAACGGAAGGAGGGGTTGCTCGATCTTTCGCCGCATGAGCCGCCGCCATTCTTATCGCAAACCGCGGACAGACGGTGTCCGCCCGAAGGGAGTAGACTCCGAGCGGAAACGGGGGAGCCCACTCTTCCCGATCGGGGAGGACGGCTGAGAGTCCGACGGCGCCGAGCGGCCGCCGGAGACCCCGCGAACCTGATGCGGGTAATGCCGCCGTAGGGAGGTCCCATGAGCACTCGCCGCGAGGCGCTTCCGACCAACTCGACCCTCGACCGTTCGCCGCTGCCCGGCTCGAGGAAGGTCTACGTCCCCGGGCCGCAGGGGATGCGCGTGCCGTTCCGGGAGATCGCGCTCTCGCCGACGCGGGGGCTCCGCGGCGAAGCCGAGTTGAACCCGCCGTTTCGCGTCTACGACACCTCGGGGCCGTACACCGATCCCGCCGCCGCGATCGACCTCGAGGCCGGGCTGCCGGAGCTGCGCCGGCCCTGGATCCTGGCGCGCGGCGAGTACGACCGCGTGGTCCCGCGGCGGCAGAGCGCGCCCGGCCTCGGCATGTCGCGGCCCCGCGAGGTCCTGCGCGGCCGGGGCAACGTGACCCAGATGCACTACGCGCGGAAGGGCGAGATCACCCCGGAGATGGAGTTCGTCGCCGTCCGCGAGGGCATGGCGGCCGAGCTCGTGCGCGACGAGGTCGCGCGGGGGCGCGCGATCATCCCCGCCAACATCAATCATCCCGAGTCCGAGCCGATGGCGATCGGCCGGAAGTTCCTCGTCAAGATCAACGCCAACATCGGCAACTCCGCCGTGACCTCCACCATCGAGGAGGAGGTCGACAAGATGACCTGGTCGACCCGCTGGGGCGCGGACACGGTCATGGACCTCTCGACGGGCAAGAACATCCACGAGACGCGCGAGTGGATCCTCCGCAACTCGCCCGTGCCGATCGGCACCGTGCCGATCTACCAGGCGCTCGAGAAGGTCGGCGGGAAGGCCGAGGAGCTGACCTGGGAGATCTTCCGCGACACCCTGATCGAGCAGGCCGAGCAGGGCGTGGACTACTTCACGATCCACGCCGGCGTCCGCCTCGCGCTACGTGCCGCTGACGGCGCAGGCGGGTGACCGGGATCGTGTCGCGCGGCGGCTCGATCATGGCGAAGTGGTGCCTCGCGCATCACCGCGAGACCTTCCTCTACACGCACTTCGACGAGATCTGCGAGATCCTGAAGGCCTACGACGTGTCCTTCTCGCTGGGCGACGGGCTGCGGCCCGGCTCGACGGCCGACGCCAACGACGAGGCGCAGTTCGCCGAGCTCGACACGCTGGGCGAGCTGACGAAGACGGCCTGGGCGCACGACTGCCAGGTCATGATCGAGGGGCCGGGGCACGTGCCGATGCACCTGATCGAGGAGAACATGGAGCGGCAGCTCGCGCGTCTGCCACGAGGCGCCGTTCTACACGCTCGGCCCGCTGACGACCGACATCGCGCCCGGCTACGACCACATCACCTCGGCGATCGGCGCCGCGATGATCGGCTGGTTCGGCACGGCGATGCTCTGCTACGTCACGCCCAAGGAGCACCTCGGGCTGCCCGACCGCAAGGACGTCAAGCGACGGCGTCATCGCCTACAAGATCGCGGCCCACGCCGCGGACCTCGCCAAGGGGCACCCGGGCGCGCGGGAGTGGGACGACGCGCTGTCGAAGGCGCGCTTCGAGTTCCGCTGGGAGGACCAGTTCAACCTGGCGCTCGACCCCGAGACCGCCCGCGCCTTCCACGACGAGACCCTGCCGGCCGAGGGCGCCAAGGTCGCGCACTTCTGCTCGATGTGCGGCCCGCACTTCTGCTCGATGAAGATCACCCAGGAGGTCCGCGACTACGCCGCGGCGGAAGGCCTGAAGGAAAACGAGGCCCTGGCCGAGGGCATGGCGGAGAAGGCCGAGGAGTTTCGCCGGGAGGGCGGCGAGATCTACCGCAGGACGTAGGGGCGGGGCCGACCCCCGCTCCCCCCTAGAACTTCGCCACGATCCCGACCGCCGTCGCCGTGTCGGTGTTGGAGTAGAGCGGATCGGCCGGCTGGTTCCGGTAGAGCAGCGTCCACGACGCCTGGAGCGCGAAGATCGAGGAGATGTCGGCCGTGATCGCGGCCTTGTTCGTGATGAACCAGTTCGCCGTCTGGTCGAGGTCGAGCAAGGAAACCGAAGTCGTTGGTGAAGGCCGCCGACTTGGTGAACTGCCACTTGTAGGCCACGCCCGCGCGCGCGTTCATGTAGCTGCGCGAGGGAACGACCGTTCCGTTCTGCAGGATGTCTTCCTCGCTCGTCCAGCCCAGTCCGCCCTCGACGCGCAGGAACTGCGTGGGTCCCTTGAAGAGCTTGTAGCCCGCGCCGGCGTCGATGCTGTAGAGGTTGTTGATGCCCGAAAAGGTGTTGCGCAGGTAGCCCGCGCCGGCGAAGACGTCGAGGCGCTCGGTCAGATCCATCGAGCCGCGCAGCCCCAGGGTCGTGGCCTGGGCGGTCGTGACGCCCTCGGTCGCCGAGTAGAGGTACGCGCCCTTGAAGGTGAAGAGGAACGGCTTCGGGTTGTAGTTGACCTCGGCGGCTCCCCCGATCGACGTCGTGTCCGTGTTGCCCGAGGTCGACAGGAAGGAGAAGTTGAGCTTTCCGAACCAGACCGGCGGAGGCGGCGGCGGCGGCTCCGGGCAGGGGCACGGGGGCGCCTCCTGGGCCAGGGCGATTCCGGCGGCGGCGATCCAGAGCAGCAACATCGTTCCGAGAAGTCTCCTCACGGGGTCCTCCTTTTCGAGTCGGCCCGCATCCTAGCCCACCTCCACGCCCGTTCGACGATTCGTCCGCCTTTTCGCCGGGACCCCGAAACCTTTGGCCTCGGCCGCCGAATATGTTCGGAGGCGCATCGCGACCGAACGAGGAGGCATCCATGACCGAAGTCACCCGACACGAGCCCGGCTCCTTCTCCTGGGTGGAGCTCGCCACGAGCGACCCCGCCGCGGCCAGGTCCTTCTACACGAATCTCTTCGGCTGGGGCGTGGCCGACACGCCGATGGGACCGGGCCCCGACGAGGTCTACACGCGCCTCCAGCTCGCCGGCAAGGACGTGGGCGCGCTCTACAAGATGATGAAGGAGCAGGCCGCTCAGGGCGTGCCGCCCAACTGGCTCTGCTACGTGACCGTCGCCAGCGCCGACGAGACGGCGCAGAAGGCGAAGGATCTCGGCGCGACGGTCCTGGCCGGGCCCTTCGACGTCGAAGACTACGGCCGGATGGCGATGCTCCAGGACCCGGAGGGGGCGGTGTTCGCGGTCTGGCAGGCCCGGAAGCACATCGGCATCCAGCGGGTCGGCGAGGCCGGTGCCCCCTGCTGGTGCGAACTGTCGACGCGCGACGCGGCCAGGGCAGGGACTTTCTACGCGGGCCTCTTCGGCTGGAGGATCAAGACTTCCGACCCGGCGTACCACGAGATCGAGCTCGGCGGCGCACCGATCGGCGGCATCATGCCCCTGGCCCCCGAGATGAAGGGCGTCCCGCCGCACTGGGGGGTCTACTTCCAGGTCGGCGACTGCGACGCCGCGGCGGCGAAGGCGAAGGCGCTCGGCGGGAAGGTCTGCTTCGGGCCGCACGACGTCGCCAACGTCGGGCGATTTGCGGCGATCCAGGATCCGCAGGGGGCGGGCTTCTCGGTGATCCGGCTGGGGTAGAGGTCGCGCCTAGATCTTGACGAAGATCCGCTTCCGGTAGAGCAGCCCGAACACCACGACCCACAGCGCGAGGTAGGCGAGCGCGAAGAGGAGCGATCCCAGCCTGGGGTCGGCGAAGCGGTCGAACGCGCCGCGGTAGACGGCGGTCCAGAGCGAGCGCGGCTTGCCGTCGGGCCCGGGGACCTTCACGGCGATCAGCGCGACCGCCGTGAGCGAGGACAGCAGGAAGGCCGCAATGGCGTTGCGGCCGAGCCAGACGAAGGGCGCCGCCCACTTCCGCAGGCCCGCGACGTCGATGACGGCGATGCAGCCGGCGAGCGTGACGGCGGCGAGCCCCGCCATGAGGAGCGCGTAGGACGAGGTCCAGAGGCTCTTGTTGATCGGGAGGATCGTTCCCCAGGCGAGACCCACCGCGGTTGCGGCGGCCCCGGCGGTGAGCAGGTCCCCGATCCTGTGCGTGCTCGGCGCGGAGGCACGGAGTCGCTCGCCCGCAAGGACGCCGAGGAGCGTGGTCGCGATCGCCGGCAGCGTCGAGAGCAGCCCCTCGGGATCGAACGCGGGAGTGAAGGTGTGGGGCCCCAGTGCGGCGCGGTCGATACGCGAGGCGAGGCTGCCCACCGGGTCGAGCGGGCCGGAGGAGAGCAGGGCCCAGTAGCCGACGAGCAGGGCCGCCGCCCCCCAGGCGGCGCCGCGGGCTCCCGCCGCGAGATAGATCGCGCCGGCGAAGAGGACGCACAAGCCGATGCGCTGGAGCACGCCGGGGATGCGGTAGTGCTCGCGGTGAAAGGCGAGGAAGCCGACGAGGTTGAGGAAGAGGCCGAGGGCGAAGAGCACCGCGGCCCGGATGACGGTCTTGCGCAGCAGCGCGTTGACAGAAGCGCCGGCCGCCCGCCTCCCGCCGAGCGAGAGCGCCATCGAGACGCCGACCGTGAAGAGGAAGAAGGGAAAGATCGTGTCCGTGTACGTCCAGCCGTGCCACTCGGCGTGCTCGAGCTGGGGATACACGGCCGACCACGTGCCGGGATTGTTGACGACGATCATCCCCGCGATCGTCGCGCCGCGCAGCGCATCCACGGACTCGAGCCGGCTCGTCACGGGATCGGGTGTCGCTGCAGGTTCGGGGACTCAAAATCTGAAAAATGAAGACCTGACCCCATGGAGTTACTCTACTCCGCGTGAATGTGCTCGCCGCCCTCGCGCTTGCCATCCTCGCGGCCGACCCGCCGAAGCAACGCCAGGGGCCGTACGAGATCACGCTCATGCTGCCGCCGGCGGGCCTCTACGCCGAGGAGGAGATGGAGATCGAGTTCCGCGTCGAGAACGTCGAGACGCTCGACTCGGCCGGCGCTCCGACGCCGCTTCTCTGGGGCCGTATCCGCGGCGAGGCGGACATGCCGAGCATGCCGTCCATGGCGAAGTTCGACGAGATCGCCCACCGGGAAGGGATCCCCGGCGTCTTCGGCGTGCACCCCGTGTTCCCGCACGGCGGCGACTACCGGCTCTGCCTGACGATCCTGCCGCCGGAGGTCCAGCCGGTCGGCGACTCGCGGCCGGCGACGGCGTACGCGTTCGACTTCCCGCTGACGGTCTACGACGCCGCGTCGAGCCCCACGCCCGTGCCGCGGAGGATCCGGCCCTACGAGCTCGAGGTGGCCCTCGCTCCGAAGCATCCGGTCGCGGGGGAGCCCGTCGACATCGACCTCGCGGTCCGGATCGCGGCGAGCTTCGAGCGCCGCGAGGTCACGGCGTTCGACGTGCAGCACGAGAAGCTGATGCACGTCTTCGTCGTTCGCGACGATCTCGCGTACTTCGCGCACGAGCATCCGGAGCTGACCGGGCCCGGCGCGTTCCGGCTCCGCTACCGCTTCCCGGCGCCCGGCCGATATCGGATCTTTGCCGACGTCGCCCCGAAGGACGCCGGGGCCCAGGTCCTGTCAGCCGTCGTATCCGTGGGCGGCGAGGCGGGCGCGGCCGCGAAGGCGGCGGCCCCGGCCGCGACGCGGGCCTCGCTCGAGCTGCCGCCGGAAGGCGTGCGCTCGGGTCGGACCTTCACGGCGACAGTCACCCTGACCGACGAGCGGGGCCGTCCGGTGAAGGATCTCGAGCCGTGGCTCGGCGCGATGGGACACCTGCTGCTCGTGAACCAGGACGCGGAGACCTTCGCCCACGCGCATCCGGACGATCGCGAGCCGGGCGTGGGCGAGAACGGCCGGATCCCGTTCCTCGTGCGCCTGCCGAAGCCCGGCCCGTACAGGGGCTGGCTCCAGTTTCAGCGCAAGGGAAAAGTCGAGACGATCGAGCTCGCGATCGAGGCCGCGCCGCCGCACTGAGGCGGGGGCGGGCGGGGACAAGCCCCGCCCCTACTTCTTCTCGAAATGCCCCGCGAGCCCGTCCGGCTCCTTGCTCGCCGGCCAGGCGTCGATTACGCGGAGCCCGTCGAGGTCGAGCACCACCACGACGTCGGCATGCGTGGCTGCGACCCACGCCCGCTTTCCGTCGGGGGCGATGAAGAGGCCCACCGGCGCGGGGCTCGTGCCGAACTGTTTCCGGAAGACGCGCGTGTCGGTCCCGGCCACGGCGTCGCGGCCGAGCGTGATGCGCTTGACCTCGGCGCGCGTCGCGACGTCGAACACGCCCACGTCGCCCGAGCCGGTGAACGAGACGAGCGCGCGCTTGCCGTCTGGCGTGATGCGGACGCGGATGGGAAACGAGCCGGCCTTGATCGTCGAGACGACCTTCCCCGTCTTCGCGTCGACGACCGAGATCGTGTTGGCTTCGCGGTTGACGACCCAGACTTCGCGCCCGTCGGGCGTGACGTCGAGGCCCTCGGCGCCCTTGCCGGTCGGGACGTCGGCGAGGACCTTTCCGGCGGGCAGGTCGATCACGGAGACCAGGCCCTGGCGCAGGGACGTGACGTACGCGACCTTCCCGTCGGGGGAGGCGGCGACCATGTGGGACAGATCGTGGCCGGTCGGGATGCGGACCGTGACCCGGGCCGCCTTGGGGTCGACGACCGCGAGCTCCTTCTTGCCCTCGGCGGTGACGAGCAGGCGTCCGTCCTTGAGCGCGGCGAGACCGTGGGGCCGCGAGCCTTCGCCGAGGTCGACGCGGGAGTTGACCTTGCCGGTCGCGAGATCGATCAGCGAGACGATCCGTCCGGGAGCGCCCGCCCGGCCGTAGTCGCTGACGGCGACGGTCTTTCCGTCGGCGAGGACCTCCGCCTCGTGCGGGCCCGACTCGACGGGCGAGGTCCACTTGAGCTTGCCGGTCGACGCGTCGAGGACCGAGATCGAGTTGTCCGACTTGTTCACGACGACGAGGACGTCGTTGGACGGCCGGGGCGTCGGCGTGGGCGAGGGGGCCGGCGTCGGCGAAGGGGTCTGCGCGCGGCCTCGCGGCGTCGACCGCGGGGTGGCGGTGGCCCGCGGGGTGGTGCCGGCGCTCGCGACTCCGGGCGCCACGTTGGGCGAGCCCGAAGCGGTCTGCAGTGTGAGGAGGCCGGCCAGCGCGAATTCGAGCATCGTCATCCTAGTTTACGGGCAGCGCCGTCAATGCGCCGGGGCGCGTCGACAGCCCGTCCGGCCCGCCCGCCTCCCGTACGGCGTAGTCGTCCTCGATCCGCACGCCGAACCTTCCGGGCAGGTAGATCCCGGGCTCGACGGTCACGGTGTTGCCGGAGGCGAGGGGCGCCGTGTTCCCGCGCACGAGGTACGGCGGCTCGTGCCCGTCCATGCCGAGGCCGTGGCCGAGGCGATGCGTGAAAGACCCGCCGTATCCGGCGTCCTCGATCACCTGGCGCGCCGCGCGGTCGACCTCCGCTCCCGAGGCCCCCGCCCGGAGCGCCTCGATGCCCGCCCGCTGCGCGCGGTCGACCGAGGCATAGACCTTGCGGACCTCGTCGGCCGGGGGGCCGAAGCTGACGGTGCGGGTGACGTCCGACGTGTAGCCCCGGACCTTGCAGCCCGCGTCGATGAGGACGACGTCGCCGGCGGCGAGCTTGCGGTCGCCCGGGCCGCCGTGCGGGAGCGCCGAGGAAGGGCCGAACTGCACGAGGCCGCCCCCGCGCACGCCAAGCGCCTGGAACTGCTGCTCCAGCAGGTCGGACACGTGGCTCTCGGTCATCCCGCGCGCGAGCTTCCGGTGCACGGCCTCGATGGCGAGGATCGTGCGCCGCGCGGCGTCGCGGATGAACGCCTGCTCTTCGGCGCTCTTGACCGTGCGAAGCGCGTCGAAGACCGCCGTCGCGTCCCGGGCGTCGACCGGCGCGGACGCGGCCAGCTGCGACGCCGTGTGGTACGCGGTCGAGCCCTCGATGCCGACGATCTTCGCCCCGCCGAGGGCCCGGACCGCCATCGGCATCGGGTCCTCGTCCTCGTTCCAGGTCACGAAGTCGTCCACCACGGCGTCGCGGCGATGGTTCTCGGCCTCGAAGTAGGGTGTGACGAGAACGGCCGGGCCGTCGGTCAGGAGGAGGAGGGCGGTGAGGCGCTCGCTGCGGCCGATCGAGAGGTTGGCCGCCCAGGCGAGGTTGGTCGAGGGGGTGAGGAAGAGCGCGTCGATGCCGCGCGCCTTCGCCGCGGCGCGCAGCCGCGCCTGGCGATCGCGAAACACGTCGGATGCGAGCGCGGCGGGCAGCGGGGGCGCGGCGGGCCGGGAGGGCGCCGCCTCGAGCGCCGGCGGCAGGGAGGCCGCGGCGGCGGCGGCTCCGGCGGCGGTCATCCAGCGGCGGCGAGTCAGCTTCATGCGGCGCGTAGGATACCGTTTCGGGCGGCGGGCATCGCCCGTCGCGGGCGGATCAGGCGTGTTCGCGGCGGCGCTCGCCCTGGCGCCGATCGATCCGGATCCCGTCGGAAGGCGTGTATCGGTCGTGGGCCCGGCGGTCTTCGGTCCGCCGCTCGTTCTTGTCGTCCCGGCGCTCGGAGGCCGGGGCGCTTTCGGTCGTTGTGTCCTGGGTCATCTTGCCGGTTTCCTCAGTTGGTCACGTTCGAGCGAGTTCGGGCGACGCTAACCGCGGGGGCCCGCCGAGCATTCCCGCGGCGTCAATAGACGCCCCCCGTCAGATGGACGATCGCGGTCCAGAGGCCGCGGCTGAATCGAAACGTCACGAGCGGAATCACGATCGCCGCGGCGCCCCAGACGCCGAGCAGGATCGGCAGCGGCCACAGCGGCGAGAAGGCCGAAGCGATCATCAGGCCGAAGGCGACGACGAACGTATTGAGGTCGAGCGAGCCCACCCACTGGCCGTGCTCGCGCGCGAAGCGCACCCCGCAGCTCGAGCAGGACTCGTGCATCGTGAAGTAGGTCCGGAAGAGGCGGCCCTGACCGCAGACCGGACAGCGCAGGCGCAGGCCCCGCCACAGGACCTTTCGCCAGTAGCCTTCGGGCCAGGCGGTGCGGGGGTGCGCGGCGGTTCCGCGGATGGGAAGAACGGGAGAGGGCTCGGGACCGGGGGCCGCCATGGGGAGGCGATCTTACCTCGTCAGGGCGAAGGCGCCGCGAGCGGGACCCGTTGTCCGTCCCGGGCCACGCCGAAGCCGCGGGCCTCGAGCGCCGTGCGCGCGGCCTCGTCCCACAGCAGGCGGTTGGTGTGGTTGAGGTGAACGAAGAAGACGCGGCCCTTCGCCGACGGCACGGCCGCGAGGAGCGCCTCGGTCTCGGGCACGAGCGGATGCGGGATCTCCGTGATCGCGCGGCCCGGGATCTCGTCGGCGGAGAAGAACGTGCCGTCGACGAAGGCCGTCAACGCCGGGTCGGCGAGGAGCTCGTCGAGCCGGCGGTCCCACTTGCCCCACTTGTCGATGTCCGGCAGCCAGAGGACCGACCGCGAGGGCCCGCGCACGAGCCAGGCCACGGTGTCCGAATCCTCGTCGCGGTGCGGGACGCGGACGGCGCGTCGCCTTCAGGCTCGCCGTGAGCACGATCTCCTCGCCCGGCGCGACCTCGCGGATCGCGATGTTCTCGAGCGCGACGAGCCGGCTCCACGGCTTGTTCTCGCGCAGGAACCGGGCCATCGAGGGCGTGCAGTAGACGGGCACTCGTCGCGCGCCGAGGACCTCGCGGCCGAGATCGGCCAGACCGAGATAGTGGCCGACGTGCGCGTGAGTCAGCAGGATCCCGTCGGGAAGGCCGCCGAGGGACTCCATCTGATCGCCGAAGTCCGGCGTGGCGTCGACGAGGAATCGCCTGCCTGCGGCCGGGTCGAGGAGGCCGAGCGCGGCCACGCGGACCCGCCGCGCGGGGTCCCGCCGCGCCTCGACGCAGAGCGGCTGGTGGCAGCCGGCGTGCGGCACGCCCCCGTCCTGCGCGATGCCGAGGACGACGGCCTCGGGACCGGGAGCGGCCCCGGAGAGCGCCAGGATCGTCAGGAGGAGGGGCAGCATCCGGGCCTACTGTAAACTCCTCAGTCCCGAACTGGAGGAAACCATGGCCCGCAAGAGTCTGTCCCGCTCGACCGCCCAGGCCCTCGGCCCGATCGTCGTTCCGCTCTTCACCAAGGTCGCGTTGCCGATCGCGATCGAGAGCCTGCGCCGCGGGGGCAAGTTCGATACCGACCGCTTCTACGCGGAAGCCAAGGAGAGCCTCGCCAGGGGCTTCGAGAAGAGCAAGCCGGAGATGGAGGACCTCAAGGACGAGCTCTCCGAGCGCGGCTCGGACCTCTATTCGGAGGCCCGCAAGCACGGCGCGGACCTGCTCGAGGCGCTGACGGAGAAGGGCTCCTCGCTCGCCGAAGACTGGATGGGCCGCGTGCGCCCGCGCCGCCGCCGCTTCCGCCTCGTCCACGCCCTCGGCATCCTCGCCGTCGTCGGCGTCTGCGCCGCCCTCGTCGGCAAGAAGTAGGGGGTCAGGTCTTCATTTTTCAGATTTCGAATGCTGCCTAACATTCGAAATTTGAAGACCTGACCCGACGCCTAGCCGACGGCGAGACGCTTGTACTTGATGCGGTGGGGCTGGTCGGCTTCGATGCCGAGCCGCCGCTTCCGGTCGGCCTCGTACTCCTGGTAGTTGCCCTCGAACCAGACCGCCTGGCTGTCGCCCTCGAAGGCGAGGATGTGGGTCGCGACGCGGTCCAGGAACCACCGGTCGTGGCTGATGACGACGGCGCAGCCGCCGAAGTTGACGAGCGCCTCCTCGAGCGCGCGCAGCGTGTCGACGTCGAGGTCGTTGGTCGGCTCGTCGAGCAGCAGCACGTTGCCGGCCCTCTTCAACGTGCGCGCCAGGTGCAGGCGGTTCGTCTCGCCGCCCGAGAGGTCGCCGATCCGCTTCTGCTGGTCCTGGCCCTTGAAGTTGAACATCGAGACGTAGGCGCGCGCCGGGATCTCGCGCTTGCCGAGGACGAGCTTCTCCTGCCCGCCCGAGATCTCGTCGAACACCGACTTGTTCGGGTCGGCGCGGTCGCGGTCCTGGTCGACGTACGACGGCACGACCGTGTCGCCGACGACGAGCTTGCCCGCGTCCGGCTTCTCCTGGCCCATGATCATCTTGAAGAGCGTCGTCTTGCCCGCGCCGTTGGGGCCGATGATGCCGACGATGCCGCCGCGCGGCAGGTCGAACGTGAGGTCCTCCATCAGCAGACGGTCGCCGAAGGCCTTGCGCACGCCCTTCCGCGCGCACGACGACGTCGCCGAGGCGCGGCCCCGTCGGGATGAAGAGCTCCTGCGTCTCGCCGCGCGTCTCGGGACCGGAGTCCTCCAGCAGCGCCTCGTACCGGTCGATGCGGGCGCTGCTCTTGGCGTGCCGGGCGCGCGGGGACATCCGGACCCACTCGAGCTCGCGCTGGAGCGTGCGGCGCTTGGCGGTCTCGGCCTTCTCCTCGAGCTCGAGCCGCTGCTCCTTCTGCTCGAGCCAGCTCGAGTAGTTGCCCTTCCACGGGATGCCCGCGCCGCGGTCGAGCTCGAGGATCCAGCCGGCGACGTTGTCGAGGAAGTACCGGTCGTGCGTGACCGCGACGACCGTGCCGGGATACTCGGCGAGGTGCCGCTCGAGCCACGCGACCGACTCGGCGTCGAGGTGGTTGGTCGGCTCGTCGAGGAGGAGGAGGTCGGGCTTCTCGAGGAGGATCTTGCAGAGCGCGACGCGGCGCTTCTCGCCGCCCGAGATCTTCGTCACGTCGGCGTCGGGCGGCGGCAGGCGCAGCGCGTCCATCGCGATCTCGAGCTGCCGGTCGAGCTCCCAGGCGTTGGACGCTTCGATGGCGTCCTGGACGCGCTGGTACTCGGCCATGACCTTCTCGCTCTCGGCCTCCGAGAGCTCCTCGGCGAGCTTCTCGTTCAGCTCCTCGAACCGCTTCAGGAGCGCCCGGGTCTTGGCGACGGCCTCCTCGACGTTGCCGAGGACGTCCTTCGAGGTGTCGAGCCTCGGGTCCTGCGGCAGGAAGCCGATCCGCGTGCCGTCGGCCGGAAACGCCTCGCCCGCGAAGTCCTTGTCGACGCCCGCCATGATCCGGAGGAGCGTCGACTTGCCGGCGCCGTTCAAGTCCGAGGACGCCGATCTTGGCGCCGGGGAGGAACGAGAGCTAGATGCCCTTGAGGATCTCGCGCTGCGGAGGCACGACCTTCCGCAGGTTGACCATCGTGTAGATGTACTGGTGCGCCATAGGGCGGGGGAGTCTATACCAGCGGGGTCAGGCCTTGAATCTGTACCGGTACGAAGGCCGATGGAGCGCCGGGCCCCGCCTCCTTCGGCCGCCGCCAGTCGCTGACAATCGGCAACATGAGTTCTTCGCTCAGAGGTTCCGAGCCGGGGCGCGGGCGGATTCTGAAGGTTTCGGCAAGCGACCGGGACTCGGATCTGCGCGAGCTGGAGTTCGAGCTCGATTTCTTCTCGCGCCTCTCGACGGCCGAGCGATTCGAGCTGATGTTTCAGCGGTCCCGCGAGGTCGCCGCGCGGCTGAGGGCGCATGGATACGGAGAGTCTGCTCCGATCCTTAAACGCCAGTAGGGCCCGCTATGTCGTCATCGGGGCGACGGCCTTCCCGGTCCACGGATATGCGCGCGCGACGCTCGACGTGGACCTCTTCATCGAGGCGAGCGCGGCGAATGCGGCCGCGGTCCGCGAAGCGCTGTCCAACTTCGGCTTCGATGTCTCCGACCTGACCGTCGAGGACATCCGTGAAAAGAAGATCCTCATTCGCGAATACGTGATCCAGGTCGACATCCACCCTTTCGTGGCCGGGGGGATCGCGTTTGAGGAAGTCTGGGCCAATCGGGTCGAGGATCAGATCGGCGGGACCCGGGCTCCCTTTGCCGGTTTGGACGACCTCATCCGGATGAAAGAGGCCGCGGGGCGCCCCGAAGGACCAGGAAGACTTGCGAGTTCTCCGCGCGCTTCGTCTCCGGCGTGGAGAGCCGCGCTGATCAGTCGCGGGAAGAGGCCCCGGATTCCGTCACCTTGCCGACGTTGAGCCCCATCGCGCCGAGCAAGCGCTCCTCGTACCGGGCGTGCGCGAAGCCCGCTTCGCGCATCAGCTTCTCGACGCCGCGCTGGCCGGGAAAGCGTGCGAGCGACTCCGGGATGTAGCGGTAGGTGTCGGCGTCGCCGTGGAAGATCCAGCCCATCGACGGGCATCGCCGCGCGCAGATACGCGCCGTAGAGCGCGGCCGTCACAGCGTTGTCGGGCTTGCCGAAGTCGAGCACGACGGCGCGGCCGCCCGGAGCCAGCACGCGGCGCATCTCGGCGAGCGCAGCCGGGATGTCCGCGATGTTGCGCAGGCCGTAGCTGACCGTGACGGCGTCGAACGCGCCGTCCGGCGAAGGGCAGGCGCAGCGCGTCGGCCTGGACGAAGCGGCTGCGCCGGCCGGCCGCCGCCCGGCGCCGCGCCACGGCGAGCATCGGGAGCGTGAAGTCGGCCCCGGTGACCGAGGCGGCGCCGAGCTCCTCGGCGAGGAAGCACAGGTCGCCGCTCCCGCAGCAGAGGTCGAGGACCCTCGCCGTGGCCGTCGGCCTCCCCGCCAGCGCGAGCCGCACGGCGTGGCGCTTCCAGCGGCGGTGCATGCCGAAGCTCATCAGGTCGTTGACGAGGTCGTACCGCCAGGCGATCCGCGAGAACATTTCGCGGACCTTCGGCGCCCGGTTCGCGTCGTAGGACAGGTACTTGTTCGTCACTGCCGGGCGAAAGAACTATCGAGCCGGCCCGAACGGTCCGCCGCCCTGTTGTAAAGTTTCCAACCGCATGGCCGAAACGACTCCGAAGCCCGTGTCCGCCGACGAGGCCCGCCGCGTCGCCGAGGAGGCGCGCGAGACCGAGTGGAAGGCCCCGTCCTTCCTGAAGCAGATCTTCCTCGGCAACTTCCGGCTCGACCTCGTGCATCCCTTCCCGGCGGCGCCGCCCGAGCGGCCCGAGTTCCGCGCGTTCATGCGACCGGCTCGAGCGCTTCCTCGTCGAGAAGGTCGACTCCGACGCGATCGACCGCGAGGGCAAGATCCCGCCCGCCGTCGTGACAGGGCCTGGCCGAGATGGGCGCCTTCGGCATCAAGATCCCGACGGAGTACGGCGGCCTCGGGCTCTCGCAGATCGAGTACGTGCGAGGCGATGGAGCTCGTGACGAGCCGCGACGGCACCCTCGTCGCGCTGCTCTCGGCGCACCAGTCGATCGGCGTGCCGCAGCCGCTCAAGCTGTTCGGCACCGAGGAGCAGAAGAAGAAGTTCCTCCCGCGGCTCGCCGAAGGGCGCGATCTCGGCGTTCGCGCTGACCGAGGCGAACGTCGGCTCCGATCCGGCCAACATGGCGACGACCGCCGACGCGCACGCCCGGACGGGCGACTGCATCCTCAACGGCGAGAAGCTCTGGTGCACCAACGGCACGATCGCCGAGCTGTTCGTCGTGATGGCGCGCACGCCGCCGGACGGACGGCAAGAAGATCACGGCGTTCATCGTCGAGGCGGACTCGCCCGGCGTCGAGGTCGTCATCCGCTGCCACTTCATGGGGCTGAAGGCGATCGAGAACGGCGTCATCCGCTTCACGAACGTGCAGGTGCCGAAGGAGAACGTGCTCTGGGGCGAGGGCAAGGGCCTCAAGCTCGCGCTCGATCACGCTGAACACCGGGCGGCTCACGCTGCCGGCGTCGTCGCGCGGCGCGGCGGCAAGCGCTGCCTCGAGATCTGCCGCGACGTGGGCGAACGAGCGCGTGCAGTGGGGGCAGCCGATCGGCAAGCACGAGGCGATCGCGCAGAAGCTCGCGCGAGATGGCCGCGAACACGTTCGCGATGGAGGCGATCGTCGGACTCTCGCGTCCGCGCTGGCCGACAGGGCGGCTGCGACATCCGCCTCGAGGCGGCGATCGCCAAGATGTGGAACACCGAGGAGGGCTGGCGGATCGTCGACGACGCGCTGCAGATCCGCGGCGGCCGCGGCTACGAGACGGCGGACTCGCTGCGCGCGCGCGGCGAGGCGCCGATCCCGGTCGAGCGGATGATGCGCGACTTCGCGCATCAACCTGATCTTCGAGGGCTCGTCGCGAGATCATGCGGCTGTTCATCGCCCGCGAGGCGGTCGACACGCACCTCGCGGTCGCGGGCGCCTTCGTCGATCCGAAGGCGACGCTCGGACGCGAAGCTGGCGGCGCTGCCGAAGATGGCGCGCCTTCTACGGCTGGTGGTATCCCGCGCGCTGGCTCGGCTGGGGGCGCTGGCCGCGGTTCGCCGAGTTCGGCCGCTCGCGGGCCACGTGCGGTTCGTCGAGCGCACCACGCGCAAGCTCGGCGCGCTCGCTCTTCCACGCGATGGTGCGCTCGGCCCGAAGCTCGAGAAGCGCCAGGCCCTGCTCTTCCGCGCGGTCGACATCGGCGCCGAGCTCTTCGCGATGGCCGCCGCGCTCTCCCGCGCCGACGCCCTGCGCCGCGCCGGCGCCGCCGAGGCCGCGACGGCCGCGGAGCTCACGGATGTCTTCTGCCGCGGCACGCGCCGCCGCATCGCCGATCACTTCCGCGGCATCGGCTCCAACGACGACGTCGCGAAGTACCGGACGGCGCGGCGGCTGCTCGACGGCGAGTTCGCGTGGCTCGAGCAAGGGCTGACGGCGATGGAACCGGAGCCGGGGCTGGCGGAGCCGTCGCGCGCGGTCTCCCGGTAGAGAAGGCCGGGCCCCGGTACCCGTGAAGAAAGCTCTCGCCGCCTTCGCCCTGCTCGCGGCCCTCGCAGGCGCCTTCGCGTATGGGTTCGCTGTGCACAAGTGGCACCTGTTTCCGTTCCGGCTGCTCCGGGCGGCGTACCAGAAGACCCGCCCGGTGCCCCAGTCTCACCGCTTCGTCCGGACGCCCGGCGACGCGTCGCGGCGGGCGCAGCGCGAGGCGATCGGGAACCTGACGTCGCTCCCGTACCTCCAGGGGTACAACCCCGCGACGAATCAGAGCGGCGTGATCCTCAACGACGAGGCCCGCGCGTTCCGCGGCTGGAACCTCGCGGTCTCCGCGCACGGCGCGCAGGCGCTGCTGCTCGACATGTCCGGCGCCGTGCGTCACCGCTGGTCCCTCGACGCGAGCTCCGTCTGGCCCGAGCGCAAGCCCGGCGCCGACGGCTACGATCAGTACTGGCGGCGCGCGGAGCTCCTGCCGGGCGGCGACCTCCTCGTGATCTGGGAGTACATCGGTCTCGCCCGGATCGACCGGCAGTCGCACCTGAAGTGGGCGAGCCTCAACGGGGCGCACCACGATCTCGCCGTGAGTGCCGACGGCACGATCTACGTCATCACCCGCGAGATGAAGATCATCCCCGACGTCAACCCCGAGGACCCCGTCTCCGAAGACTTCATCACGGTCCTCACGCCCGACGGGCAGGTCGTGAAGAAGATGTCCGTGCTCGAGGCCTTCGAGCGGTCCGACTACGCCGCCGCCCTCGCGCCGATGCAGAGCGACGCCGACATCCTCCACACCAATGCCGTCCAGATCCTCGATGGGTCCCTCGCCGGCCGCTCGCCGGCCTTTGCCGCGGGCAACCTGCTCATCTCGCTGCGCTCGCTCAACATCGTGGCCGTCCTCGATCCGCGCCAGGGGAAGATCGTGTGGGCGCTCTCGGGCCTCTGGCGCGGCCAGCACGCGCCGCGCATCCTTCCGAACGGCCGGATGCTCCTCTTCGACAACTTCGGCCTGGAGCGAGCGGACTTGTCGCGCGTGCTCGAGGTCGATCCCTTCACGCAGGAGATCGCCTGGCGCTACGGCGAGCGCGAAGGACAGGGGATCTTCTCCGAGTCCAACGGCACCGCCGAGCGGCTCGGCAACGGGAACACGCTGATCGTCGAGTCCAACGCCGGCCGCGCGTTCGAGGTCACGCCGCAGGGCGAGACCGTCTGGGAGTACCGCAACCCGTACCGCGCCGGCGATAAGAAGGATCTCGTCGCGACCCTCAAGCAGTTCACGCGCCTCGATCCGGGCCTGGCGGTCGACTGGGCGGAGCGGCCGGCCGGCGGGCCGTGATCAGATCGGCCGGAACATCGGCGCGGCGGGGAACTCGAGTTCACGGAGGACGACGGAGCGGACCGTGTCGGCTTCGCCGTAGAGGGCCTGGCGGCGGAAGCCCTCCGAGCCACTGACGAGAACCTCGATGGTCTTTGCGCCAGGATCAACGAGCCACATCTCCCGAACGCCGAAGGTCGCGTAGCGCTTGGCCTTGGCGGTGCGATCGCGGCTCTCGGTCGAAGGGGAGAGGACCTCGACGACCAGATCGGGCGCGGGGCCGACGTACTTGTCGCCGATGATTGCCCGGCGTTGAGATGACACGAACAGAATGTCCGGCTGGAGCACGTCGTATTGGGAGAGGACAACGTCGCAGGGTGCCAGCAGGACTGTGCCCAGGCCACCAGCCTCAACGAAGTCCCCGAGCGCCCGCATCAGGCGGATGAGGACGACCTGATGGAACGGCGTCGGCGCCGGCGTCACGAAAAGCTCCCCATCGATGACCTCGTAGCGTCGGTCTTCGGGGAGGAGGACGTAGTCCTCGTAGGTGAACCGCAGCGCGGCCGGCACGGTCATGGCGAAATTGTAAGCCTCCCCGCGAAACCCTCCATGTATGTATTGTCGCGAGCGAGGCTGGAGCGTTGGGTGGTTGGCGCTCATGATCGCGCGGAACACCGGAGCGGCCTGGAACTTCGAGACCAGGGGCGGAAAGGCTTAGCTACCGGACTCCTTCCACGACGAACAGGTCCGAAATCAGCACGCGGCTGTAGCTGTATGTGTAGGACAGACCGTCCCGAGAGATGGCGAACCCGCCGCCGATGCCCAGGACTCCGGCGGGGTCCGCGGGCAGCAGCTTCCTCCATAGTTCTCGGCGTCCGGTCGCGAGCTCCAGCCGATCGAACTGCGCGGGAACTCCCATGCCCCCCTGTCTCATCACGAAAAGGAATCGGCCATCGGCACTCCACTGACCCGGAAAGTCGTCCCCCTCGAGAGGAGGTCCCGGAACCTTGGTCATTTCCCCGGAAGAGATCGATCCCACCCGAAGCAGCCGATCGTTGGCGAGATAGGCGAAACGCTCACCGTCGGGCGAGGCCACCCAGGGCTGGCCGATGGCGGCCGGGGTCAGTCCCTCGGTCCCTTGCACCAGCCGGGCCTTGCCGCCGTCCGGCCCGACGAGGAACAAGCGGAGGATCGGATCGTCCTTTTTCTTTCCGAGCACGAGGTAGCCCTTTCCGTTCGGAAGGAGCAACCCCTGCTGCGGCTCGACGTCTTCGATCGGAATCTTCTTTGGCAGGCCCGTACCCGTCGGGATCAGGACGAGCTCGAGGGGCGGGCCCGCAACGATCGCCAGGGCCGACCGTCCGTCATTCGACAGTCCCATGGGATCGCCCTTCCCGAGGCGAGTCGTGGCTGGTCCATCGGTCCGGCGCAGAAGGACCTCGCCCGGAACGGAGGAGTCCTTGAAAAGAACGAACTGGCCGTCCTGGGATATGTCGCTCGGCATCGAATCGTGCAGGGCGAGCTCGCGCTCGCGATCCTCGCCGGCGCGCTGGCACGCCATGCCCGTGAGTCCCCGAAAGTACTCCGCCAGGATGCGGCCATCGGGGGCGACGTCGTAGAGGACCATGTCGTGGACGATGTTCGCCAGCAGGCGTTCATGCCCGGCCAGGGAGACCGCGTAGAGCGCCCGCTCGTCCGCCTGGCGGGATCCCACCAGGAACAGTTCGTCTCCCCGGGGCGACCAGGCAAAGTATGAAATGAACCCCCAACCCCGGGAAACTGTGCTTCGCTTTCCCTTCCGATCGACCGTAACCAGCGTGGTCCCGCCCATGTCCTGGTCGATGAACCCAACGAGTTCGCCGGTCCTCGAGACACGCACCCCGCTGATTGAATTTCCCTCGGCGAGAGTCGTGCCGATCGGGTACTGGAGCCCGCGGTTTCCGTTCGGCAACTGGCGGAGGACCGCCAGGTCCTCTCCGTTGGGAGCCCAGTCGGCATCCCAGACGTCTTCGAGGATCTCTCGTGGCGTGCCACCGGAGAGCGGAGCCCGCGCAAGAGTGCCCCCACCAAGGCCCTTCTTCTTCAGAATGATCGCCAGCTCGCCTTTGGACGAGACCGCGCGAAGCTCGGCCGGCGGCAGACCGAGCGACCGCGAATCCGTCGAATCGGTGCGCACCGTGAAGATGTCAGCCGGTTTGCCGTCCCAGGCCGCGGCGTAGATCACGGTTCGTCCATCCGGCCCGAAAAGCGCGGACTGAATGTTCCCGCGTCGGAACGTGAGCTGACGCACGGAGGGAACTTCGGCTTTCACGCCGCGGGACGCGAGCCAGCGGTAACTGAGCGCCCCGCCGATGAGGAGCGCCAGCGCCGCCGCAATCGCTCCCGCGACCGGAAGGTTGAGCCGGCGCCGTCTTGCGATCCCGCCACCCTCGACGGTTGCGACCGACCCGCTCGAGATGGATTCGGACAGGTGGTCGCGGAGCGTGGCCAGGTCGCGCGCCAGGTCCTGCGTCGAGGCGTAGCGCTCGCGAGCCTCCTTCGAGAGGCAACGCTCGATGATCCACCGCAAGGGCGCCGGAATCCGGCCGTCGCCGGAAGCGATCGGCTCCGGTTCCTCGTTGAGGATCGCGGCGAGTGTGTCGATCGCCGTCTTCTTCTGAAACGCGCGCCTTCCGGTCGCCATCTCGTAGAGCATCGCACCGAACGAGAACTGGTCCGACCGAAAGTCCATGGTCTGCGCCGCTCGCCTGCTCCGGCGACATGTAACCGACCGTCCCGACGACGACACCCGGCTGCGTACCTGTCATCGTCGGCAGGTGCGAGCCCTCGCCGCTGCCCGAGCCCGTCGAGTTCAGCTTCGCCAGGCCGAAGTCCAGGATCTTGACGAGCCCGTCCTTCGTCACCATCACGTTCTCGGGCTTCAGGTCCCGATGCACGATCCCGGCCTCGTGGGCCTTCGCCAGGCCGTCGGCGATCTGGGGCGCGATCTGCAGCAGCTTCTTGATCGGGAGCGCGCCGCTCGCGAGCAGCTCGCGCAGCGTCGTCCCGTCCACCAGCTCCATCGCGATGTAGGAGACACCGCTCTCCGACCCGATGTCGTAGATCGTGACGATGTTCGGGTGGTTCAAGGCCGAGGCCGACCGTGCCTCCTTCTCGAACCGGCTGCAGCCGCTCCGGGTCGGGCGCCAGTTCCTCCGGCAGCACCTTGACCGCGACCTCGCGCGCCGAGGCGCATGTCCTTCGCCCGGTACACCTCTCCCATGCCGCCCGCGCCGAGCGGCGCGAGAATCTCGTATGGGCCGAGGCGAGTGCCGGCGGATAGCGTCACGGTCGCCCTATCGAGCGCCGCCGACGACATACAGATCGTCGACGAACCCGCGGATGTAGCTGTAGGCGTAGGACAGCCCGTCGGGCGAGACCGTCACGGGTCCGAGGCTGCTGAGGGAAGTCGGATCCTCAGGCGCGAGGCGCTTCCAGAGCTCCCGTCGACCGGTCGACAGGTCCAGCCGGTCGACTCTCCCTGGATCGTTTGCCTTGTCGACGAAGAGGGACCGGCCGTCGGCGCTCCAGACGAGCAGATCGACTTCGACTTCGAGCAGGTCTCCCGGCACGGTCGTCGATTGTGCCCCGGCGAGCGTGAGGATCTTGAGCCGGTGATCATTCGAGATGTAGGCGACACGGTCGCCGTCGGGGGAGACGACGAAGTGAGAGTCCGCGAAGATCGGCTCCGTAGCGAGAATCGCGGGCTTCCCGCCGTCGGGGCCGACAACGGCCAGAAAGGGGTTCCCGTCTTTGCCGTCCCCTCGCACCACGAAGCCCTTGTTGCCCGGCAGCAGCCTCGCCCAAATCGGCTCGACGCCGTCGATCGGAATCTTCTTCGACGCCCCGGCGCCAGTCGGAAGCATGACCAGCTCGCGATGAGGATCGGAAATCAGCGCCAGGACCCAGCGACTGTCGGACGAGAAGTCCTGCACCCTTCCTTCGCCCAGCCGAACCGGCGGTGTCCCGTCTGTCTTGCGGAGGTAAACCCCGCCGGCGTCGTCCCCTGAGTGTTGATGAACAGGATGAACCTGCCGTCGTCGGAGATTCTCCGAATGGTGGAGGCGAACATCCATCCGAGGTCGCGTTCTCGCTTCTCGCCCTTCGGCAGGCATGCGATGCCGTCGTGCTCCCGCCAGTCCTCGACGAGGAGGCGGCCGTCGGAGGCCACGTCGTGGAGCGCGAGACCATGCGAGTTGGACATGACGACACGCTCGCGGCCCGAGAGCGAAACGGCGTAGACGGCCCTTTCCTTCGGCCAGCGGCTACCCGACATGAGAATCTCGTCGCCGCGAGGCGACCAGGCGAAGTAGGGCCCTTCCCATCCGGAGGACACGACGCGGCGCTGACCCTTGCGATCGACCGTCGTCAGGTCGCCTCGTTCGAGAAAGGCGACGAGCTCCCCGTTGGGTGAGACTCGTACGTACTGCAGGGTGTTGGCGCTCTCATAGAGTGTGGTCCCGATCGGATACTCGAGTCGGAAGCGTCCGTCGACATAGCGGAGGACCGCGAGATCCTCGCCGTTGGGAGCCCAGTCCGCTCGCATCACGTTTTCGAGAAGCTCCCGGGGCGTGCCCCCGGTCAGAGGCACGCGGCCGAGCGTTCCGAGTCCCGCTCCCTTGTCGATCGAAACGGCGAGCTCGCCCTTCGAGGACACGCCGAGGAGCCCGGCGTTCGACAGCTCGATCGGAATGGAAACCGGGGAATCCGTGCGGACGGTGAAGATCTGTCGGGCCGCTCCAGCCCAGGTCGCGCTGTACACCACCGTCCGGCCGTCCGGCGCGAAGCGGGCCGTGTGGAGATTGCCTCGACGAAACGTGAGCTGCTGAAAGGTCGGATTGGGCGCCCGGGCGCGAACGTGAAATCCACCAGCGCTGCGCCAGGGCTCCAGCGGCGGTCAGCGCGAGGCTGACCGCGAGGCCGGCGAGCAACCGCCGTCGTCGGATGGCCGGATTCGCCTCCTGGGCAATCAGGGCCGTGCCGGAGCTCGCCTCCGAGAGATGGTCGCGAAGACTGACGAGGTCGCGGGCGAGATCTTTCGTCGAGGCATAGCGGCCCTCGGGCTCCTTCTGCGAGGCATCGCTCGACGATCCAGCGCAGCGGTGCGGGCGTCTGGGGACTGAGCGAGGCGATCGGCTCGGGCTCCTCGTTCAGAATCGCCGACAGCGTGTCGACCGCCGGTCTTCTTCAGGAACGCCCGCCGTCCCGTCGCCATCTCGTAGAGCATCGAGCCGAGTGCGAACTGGTCCGACCGGAAGTCCACCGCCTTGCCCGAGGCCTGCTCCGGCGACATGTAACCGACCGTCCCCAGCACGATCCCGGGGCTCGTCCCCGTCACCGTCGGCAGCTGCGACTCTTCGTCGCTCCCGCCGGAGATCGGGCCCGACAGCTTCGCCAGACCGAAGTCCAGGATCTTGACCAGCCCGTCCTTCGTCACCATCACGTTCTCGGGCTTCAGGTCCCGATGCACGATCCCGGTCTCGTGGGCTCGTGGCGAGGCCTTCCGCGATCTGGACGGCGACGTTTAGAAGCTTCTTGGTCTGGAAGTCGCTCCTTCCGCGAGTAGCTTCCGGAGCGTCTCGCCTTCCACGTGCTCCATCGCGATCCACGGAACACCGTCGGAGGATCCCGTCTCGTAGATCGTCACGATGTTGGGGTGGTTCAGGGCGGACGCCGAGCGGGCCTCCTTCTCGAATCGCTTCGAGCCGCTCGCGATCCGCGGCCACCTCCATGGGCAGAACCTTGATCGCGACGTCCCGGCCCGAGACGCGGATCCTTCGCTCGTAGACCTCTCCCATCCCGCCCGAGCCCAGAGGCCCCACGATCTCGAAACTGCCGAGCCGAGCGCCCCGCGTGAGCGGCTTGCGCGCCCCCACCGCCGGCGCCCTGGCTCGCATCCCCGCAATCACCGGCGACTCCAGGACACCCGACGACGACGTCTCATCCGAAGCCAGCAGCGACTCGACCTCCCGTCGCATGTCCCCGTCGCCGCGGCACGCTTCATCCAGGAACACAACTCGCTCCGCGGGCACGCGGCCCAGGGCGGCTGTGAAGATTTCCTGAACCCTCTCCCAGCGCTCCGGCGTCATGTGCTCCGCGCGTCTACCCAGTTCTGGGTATTTTCGTCTTCGGCCATCGGTATGTGGCGGAAAGTCTATCGCTGACGGGTGGCCGAGGATTAGCATCGCGGCAACACACGCCTTCTCCAGAAGGAGTAGCTCATGGGAAACCGCGATGGTCGGTCAGCGCGTGCAGCTGCGCTGCTCCTCGTCTGTGCGAGCGTGCTTCACGTAGCGGCAGGTGCAATCTTCGCGCAGACAACGGGAACCATCATGGGCACGGTCACGGATCAGAACGGTGCGCCGCTTCCCGGCGTGACGGTGCAGCTGTCTGGCGCCGGCCTGCAAGGCGCTCGCACGGCCAGCACGACGGCGAGCGGGCAGTATCGGTTCCCCGCGTTGATGCCGGGGATGTACGCCGTGTCGGGCGAGCTGCCCGGCTTCGGCAAGGCCGAGAAGCGGGCGACGGTCTCGCTCGATGCGACGACCACGGTGAACTTGTCGATCGTGCTGTCGGCGTCGGCCGAGGTCACGGTCACGGGCGAGACGCCCGTTGTCGACTTTTCCTCGACCACGACGGGTACCAACTACACGAGCGGCGTCATCTCGCATCTGCCGACCGCGCGCAACTACGCCGACATCGTCAAGTCCAACCCGGGCGTTTCGACGGACAGGGGCGACACGCAGGGTCGCTCGCTGGCGCTCTCGATCTACGGTGCGACGTCGGCCGAAAACCAGTGGATCATCGACGGCGTCAACACCACCGACGCCTACAAGGGCGTCCAGGGAAAGTCGATCAACAACGAGTTCGTCCAGGAGGTCGAGGTCAAGACCGGCGGATACCAGCCCGAGTACGGACGGGCGCTCGGCGGCGTCATCAACGTGATCACGAAGTCGGGAGGCAACGAGTTCCACGGCGACGGATTCGTCTACTACGACTCGACGGGGACGGCGGCCGAGAAGCAATTCAGGCCGGGCGATTCGGGCATCACTCAGATGCGGGTGGCCGCGGGGGAACGCGTCGACTACGGTGTGGACCTGGGCGGCTTTCTCCTCAAGGATCGCCTGTGGTTCTTCGGCGCCTATGACCGAGTCAGCATCGACAGCGAGGTGTCGCGGTTGCAGGGGACTCCGGAGGTTCCCACGGACGCGCGATTCCCTCTCGACGGCGTCAACAACCTCTACTCGGGAAAGCTGACCTGGAACATCGCGAACACGACGACGATCGTCGGCACCGTCTTCGCCGATCCGTCGACGAATTCGGGCGCGGCCGGCGCCGACCCACGGCAGGGTCTGGGCGAAGGCCAAGTCGTCCCACCCGTGAGTCTCGAGCGATCAACATGGTACTCGGAGCGGAACCAGGGCGGCACGGACTTCGGTCTGCGGCTGACACAGCTGTTTGGCGCACGCTCCATCGCGACGCTCCAGGGCTCCGATCACAAGGACCGCAACGACCTGACCGCACCCGAGGGAATTCGCTACCGCAACCTGGAGTGCGAGGGCGGGACGCCGGACGATAAATGCGGCCCGCCGCCCCAGGACAGCGCGGTTTCTGGGGGCTACGGATGGGTGTACGGCCCGAACGACAACAACTCCTCGGAGCGGCAACAGTACGCGGGCAGCGTCACGATGTACGCGGGCAACCACGAGATCAAGGTCGGTGGCGACTACCAGGACGGCAGCAGCGACATCCGCTCCTATTTCACGGGCTTGCAGGCCGTGCGGCTCCAGAACGAGTACGGACAGCCCTATTACGCCCACCGCTACTACGCGGTGAGCTTCGACGACCCGACGCCGGTGGCCGACTGGGCGTCGAACGCCCGTGTGCTCGACTACGGGGTCTTCCTTCAGGACTCCTGGAAGGTCGTTCCCAATCTCACGGTCAACGTCGGACTACGCTGGGACGGCGAGTCGACTCGCGACTATTCGGGTCAAACCGTCTTCCATTACGACGATATGTGGCAGCCTCGCATCGGCGTTGTCTGGGATCCGTGGAGCGACGGCGCCACGAAGGTCTACGCTTCCGCCGGTCGCTTCTCGTACGCGCTGCCGAGCGTCGCCGCCTCGATCTCGTTCGCATCGTACGCGATGATCCAGACCTACAACTTCGATCCCGTCGACGTGACGCAGAGCCCGGATGTGATCAACCACTCGGACTACGACCGTTGGGCCGGCGGCACCTACGGCGAGCTGGTGGACCAGAACGCGCGGGGCTGGTACCAGGACGAGTTGACCGTCGGCATCGAGCGCTTGATCACGCCTACTCTGACGGTCGGGCTCAAGGGAACCTACCGCGCGCTGCGCAACGTGCTCGAGGACCGTTGCGATCTCGACTACAACGTGCCCGAGACCAACTACAACTCCTGCGGCTTGAGCAACCTCGGGTCCAGTGAGCCCATCGCCAGCGGGAACATCCCAACATGCAACGGTCTCGACTACCCATACGACGAGTGCGGCATCGACCCCGGGCCCGCCACACCGGATGTCGCACGGATCTATCGCGGCATCGAGGTCATGGCGCGCCAACAGATCGGCAACACTCTCTGGCTCCAGGCGAGCTACATCTACTCTTCCCTTCGCGGAAACTACGACGGCGCCGTCAACCAGGGCGCATATGGCCAGACCTGGCCCGGCATCAACGAGGATTTTGATTATCCCCAGATGTGGCACAACGGCTACGGCCGGCTCGGCCTGGACCGTCCCAACCGCTTTCGTTTCGACGGCTTCTGGGTGACGCCGTGGCAGGTCTCGCTCGGTCTGCAGGCCTGGGCGGAGTCAGGAACTCCGCTGAACCGTAAGGGCTACCTGAATCAGTTCTATGGCCCGGTGATCTTCCTCGACCCGAGAGGCTCGAGTGGTCGGCTTCCAACCTACTGGGGAGCCAATCTCAGCTTGGCCTATCCGTTCACCTTCGGTCCGACGACAGTGACACTCCAAGCCTATCTTTTCAACATCTTCGACAAGCAGATCGCGATCGCCAGGGACGAAGTCTGGTCCTACGAGCCGACACCGGACTATCCGCTGACGATCTACGACCCGAACCAGCCGCAGACAAATCCGGAGTACGGGTACGTCACGGGCCGCTCGGATCCGCGCGTCTTCCGCGCCGCGGTCAAGGTGTCGTTCTAGCCGGTCCCTATCAACGGCCCGACCGCTTTTCCGCCTCTTCGTAGACGGCCTTGCGATGTGCGATGACCCAGACCAGAATCTCCTGGTCCGCGATCTCGTACACGACCCGGTAATCTCCGACCCGTAGCTTCCAGAGCCCCCAGAGCGAGCGCCGCAGCCGAACGCCGTATCGCGCAGGCTCTGTCGTCAGGCGCGAATCGATCGCGTCGAGGATTCGCTTCTGGAGGTTGCGGGGGAGAGGAGCGAGGTCCTCGTCGACGACCTCGGGCCGGTAGCGAACGACGTAGGGTCGCGCCAAGAGTCCGTCAGCGCAGCTTCAGGCGCCGCCTGACCTGCTCGCCCGAAAGCCAGCGTTTCGCGGGAGCGGCATCCCGGCGCCTACCGGCAAGCGACTCGAGACGCTCGTCCTCGACGAGCTCGATCGCGTCGCGCACGAGGTCTCGGACCTTCTCGGAGAGCGAAACGCCGTCGTAGATCGCCAGCCGCTCGACGGCCCGAAAGAGCGGCGGCTCGAGGACGGTGTTGACCCGGGGCTTCTTGGTGGGCATGGATGAAGTGTAACACTAGTGGAACACCGCTGTGTTGCCGGCGGGAGCTATCTGGCTACCGGCCCCAGGTACTTGTCCAGAAAATCGAGGCTCTCGCGGATGAGCTCCTTGCGAGGGAATGCGCCGTGTCCCGACACCGCGACAATCCGCCGCTTGTCCCGCACCGGAGTTCCCAGCGCTTGAAAGAACGGAACCTGCGCTGCCTCATCGGAGAAGTTGTTGTCGTATCGCTCGCTCAACATGAGTATCGGAATGCGAACGCGCGAGATGAACGTGAAAGGCTCGGCTTCGGGCAGCGCACGCTGCATCCAGAATCCGGGCGACCAGAGGATCGCAGCCTTGATCCTGTCCTCGGTCGCGAGGAGGATCGGCGCGATGCCCCCTCCGTAGCTGAATCCGTGGTACGCCAGCCTGGAGCCGTCGATGTCCGGGCGAGTCTCGAGGTAGTCGACGACGCGCCTGAGATCTTTCGAGGTGGCGATCATGTGATCGCGCCAGGAGGCCGGAGTATTGGGTCCGGGCCCTCCGGGCATCAAGCCGTCGCGCCTCTCCCACATCCCCTTGAAGACCGGAACGACGAGCGCCCGGCCCGTTTGGACGAAGAAGTCGGTCCACCCTTCGGTCCACGAGGGATCCCATTGATCCCCGAGAATCGTGTTTGCCCCACCCGCGAATACGACGGCCTGAAAGGGTGGCCGGGCTCGACGGGGAAGGAGGAGATGCACCCGGAAGCGCTCGCCGCCGTAGGCCGCATCGAGGCTGACGGTTTCCCACGTCCAGCTCTCGGCGGATTGTGTGCTCTCGACTCGGGCCCGCGGGTCGTTCGCGTCGTAGGCGTACAGGCCTTTCAGGGCGCGATAGATCTCGTCGGAGGGAGGGCGCTCCTTCGAGAAATCGCGATACGACAAGTCCTTCCTCGCGGCGGCTTCCGCCGACGCCGGCGAGCGCAGCTTGACGAGGCGAAAGCCGAAGTTGGGCTCCCGATGCCACGGCGAGCGCGCGTCGGTCTGGTTGAACATGTACGTGGCTTCGCCGAACCCGCCGCCCAGGATGCATCGTCTCCCGGCGGTGGTCTCGTTCCAGCACCATTCCTTGACGTTGCCTGCCATGTCGTTGGTGCCAAAGCCGCTCAGCGTGCCTGGCAGCCCGACGGCCTGGGTCCCGGCGTCCCGAAAGTTGCTGCCCGTGACGACCACGGCGGCGCAATCGGTTTGCGCGGCCAGATTCCAGTGATAGATCGTCGGCAGGCTCTTGCCGGCGAACTCCGCGTAGGCCGCTGCCTCGTACCAGCTCACGCCCGACGACAGGATGGTCGGCCTGGCCCTTCGGATAGCTTCCGACGGCCCAAGTCGCCGGTGCCGGGCCGTGCAGGTGGTGTCCCGAAACGACGTGATGGCCTCCTCCCAGGGAATGACCCGTCCATCACGGATGAAGGGCTCCTTCCAGTACCGCCGCTGTTCGTATCCGCCCGCGTCGACGAAGCGCTTGAACTGCTCGTTGGTGGTTTCGTGCCGGTCGATGAGAAATTCATCGAGCGGCAGCCCCGGCGAGGCGGGGATCTTCAGCGGCCAGCCGAGAATCGCGCCTCCGGCCGGCACCGGGACCATGTCCGGGGGAACACTGCCGGCCGACGGCAAGGTGAGGCTCCACTCCCTCGACTGATCGATGAACAGCATTGGGCTGGAGCCGGGATGCGTGACCCGGAAGACGAACCAGGCGTCGGGTATGCGCGTCTTCAGGGGCGTCTTGCCGAGTGTCTCCCAGGCATTCGGGTCGGAGCCGTAGAGTCGGGCCGCGACGTCGGCGCCCGGAGGCTTGCTCTCGATCGTCACCTCCGCTGTTGCCTTGCAGCCACAGCCTTTCCGAGGTTCGGGTCTTTCGGGAGGATGGCGCGGGCCTCTTTGGCGAGGGCGGCGGCTTTGGGGAATGCGGAGCTCTCGATGAGGCGCGCGATTTCGGGGGCTGCCGTTTCCAGGGCCCAGCGTTCCCGGGAGGCACGCCTCCAGAGCCAGGCGCCCGCGGCAACGGTCACGACCAAGGCGGCCGCGATCGCGATGCGGGCCTTCACGGACAGGCGGAACCGGCTGGGGGCGAGCGAGGCCTCCAGGGCCTTCAGGTCAAAAAGGGTCTCCGCCGCGATTGTGTAACGCTTCTCCAGCTGCTTTTCGAGGAGACGCCGGATGATGTTCTTGAGCTGCGCAGGCAGGCCTTTGGCGGTTAGCTCCGGCGGTGTCTTGTGCAGGATCGCGTCGGCGATGGCGACCGCGGAGTTGCCTCGGAACGGCGGCATGTGCGCGACCATCTCGTAGAGCACGACGCCAAAGGAGAAGAAGTCGCGTCCGGTGGTCGACCGGCAGCGCGAGGAGCTGCTCGGGTGACATGTAGCCAAGGGTCCCCATGACCATGCCTGGCGTCGTGTGTCCCTCGATGGTCGGAGCGCTCGTCTCCTCGCCCTGGGCAACCTTCTCGACGCGCTTGGCCAGACCGAAGTCGAGGATCTTGACCCGGCCGTCCGGCGTGACGAACAGATTCTCGGGCTTCAGATCGCGGTGGACGATCTCCTTCTCGTGAGCGGCGGAGAGGCCCTGGACGATCTGCAGGGCGTAGTGGAGGACGAGGTTGAGGGGGATCGGCCCGGCCTTCAGCTTGTCGCGCAGCGTGTGGCCCTCAAGCAGTTCCATGACGGCGAAGACGGTGTCGTCATGCTTGCCGAAGTCGTAGATCGAGAGGATGTTGGGGTGGGAGAGCGCGGCGACGGCGAGGGCCTCGCGCTCGAAGCGGGCCAGGGCCGCGGGGTCGTAGGCGAAGGACTCGGGGAGGACCTTGATCGCGACCTCGCGCTGCAGCTTGTGATCCCGGGCCCGGTAGACCTCGCCCATACCACCCGCGCCGATGGCGGAGAGGATCTCGTAGGTGGAGAGCCGCGTCCCCGGCGCCAGCGCCTTGCCTCCGGCGCCGGGCGGCGTCTTCTGGACCTCCGTCTCCTCGAGCAGAGCCGGCGACTCCAGGAAACGGGCCGAGGCCGAATCATGTGAGGCGAGAAGCGACTCGACCTCGCGGCGAAGCTCCGCGTCCTCCGCGCAGACCTGGGACAGGTACGCCCCGCGCGACTCGGCCGACCGCTCCACGGCGGCCGCAAACACCGCCTGAATCTGCTGCCAGCGCTCCGGAGTCATCTCACCGCTTCACGGAACCGAGGTACCTGTCGAGCCAGTCTAGGGTTTCGCGGACCACTTCACGCTGGGGAAGAAGGGCGTGGCCCTCATCGTAAAGGACGTGCTTCTTGTCCTTGTTGGGCGTGCCGACGCGGCGGAAGTACGGCAGCTGAGAGGCATCGAGGGGAAAGTAGTCGTCGTACCTGCCGTTGAGCATCAACAGCGGCGTCCGAACGCGCGGAACAAAGTTGATCCAGTCCACTTCGGGGAGGACCTCCCGAAACCACAGGCCTCCGGACCGTAGGACTGCGGCCTTCAAACGGGGCTCGAGGACAAGGAACATCGGCGACAGAGCGCCTCCCGCGCTGAAGCCGAAATATGCGGTGCGGGCCACGTCCATATCTGGCCGCGACTCGAGATAGTCGAGCGTGCGGCCGAGGTCTTTGACGAACGCGATCGCGCGATCTCGCCACTTTCCGAGGGGCTTCCCGCGGCGACCCCGAGGCCGTCTGCGCGTTCGTAGGTGCCGCGGTAGATTGGGTAGACAAGCACCCGCCCGCTCCGCGGGATGAAATCGATTCGCTCGTCTTCGAGACAGGACTGGTTGAACTTGTCGTTGTAGAACGCAGATGCACCCGGGAAGTAGACGACCACCTGCCGTGGTCGGGTCGCCTGCTTGGGAATGTAGAGGTGGACCGGCAGTCGCTCTCCTCCGTACGCGGCGGTGATCGTGACCTTTTCGTGTGTCCATTCGGGCGCGTCCTCGGTCTGGTCGACGCGCGCATCGAGCGCGAGCTTGTCGTATGTGAAGAGACTCTTGTAGGCTCGAAAAACCTCATCGGAAACGGGCTGCTCCTTCCAGTAGTCGCGTAGTGGCCCCTCCAGACGCGCGGTGCTCCCGGGCGATGGGGAAGAATCGAGCCTCACGCACCGAAATCCGACATTTGATCGCCGGTCCCAGGGCGACTGTGCGTCGGACTGGGTATACATATAGGCAGCCTCGCCATACCCTCCGCCGAGGATGAAGCGTTTGCCGTCCCTCCCCTCGTTCAGACACCATTCTTTGACGTTCCCCGCCATATCGTTCGTTCCGAACCCACTCAGGGTTCCTGGTTGGCCGACATTCCAAGGCTGGTCGCCGCGGAAGTTGCTGCCGCTGACGATTGCCTTTGCGCAGTAGGGCTGAGCCGCCATACTCCAGTGGTACACCGACGGCAGCGTCTTCCCGACGAATTCGGCAAACGCGCTGGCCTCGTACCAGCTGACGCCTGACACCGGCCGACCTTCGGCGCGCGCGGGAATCCGGCCCCCTTCCCAGGTCGCCGGACCTGGTCGCCCGGTCGAATCCTTGAAAGTCGCCATAGCATCCCGCCGGGAAACGGCGCGGCCGCCTCGCCTGAACGGAATCTTCCAGTACTTCTCGTTCGCGTAGGCTCCGGCGTCGACAAACTTCTTGAAGTCCGCATTCGTCACTTCGTACCGGTCGATCAGGAAGTCCTGGACGGAGACGGACGGAAGCTCGACGAACGGCCAGCCGAGAGACGAGTCGCCGCCGGCGACCGGAAGCATCCCATCGGGTACTGTGCCGAGAGGCCGAAGCCTCGCACTCCAGGACATGGCAGGACCGTCGATGAGGAGCATGTCGGCGAAACCATCCTTGTGTACTCGCCAGACAGCTATGGAATCGGCGACCCGGACCTTTTCTAGGGGCGTCGTACCGATCGGTCGCCAGGGTTCGTTTTCCTTTCCGTATTCTCGGAAGGAAACATCCGCACCCTCCGGCTCGGTATGGATCGTGACCTCGCCGGTGGCTTTGATCCACAGCTTCTCGAGCGTCGGGTCGTCAGGCAGGACGGCGCGAGCCTCCTTGAGGAGCTCCGCGGCTTGCAGGAACTGCTCGTTCTGGATCAGCCGCGTGATCTCCGGGACGGCTTTCTGGAGGGCCCAGCGTTCGCGCGAGGCGCGGCGCCAGAGGTAGGCGCCTGATGCGAGGACGAGGATCAGCCCCGCGGCGACGGCGACCTTGGCACGGGTGGAGAGCCGGAACCGTCCCGGGGCGAGGAAGGCTTCGAGGTCCTTGACCTGGCCGAGAAGCTCGCCGGCCGTTGCGTGGCGTTTGTCGCGCTCCTTCTCGAGCAGCCTGCGGATGATCGCCTTCAGCTTCGCCGGCAGCTTCTTGTCCGTCAGCTCGGGAGGCTGTCTATGCAGGATCGCGTCGGAGATGGCCATGGCAGAAACGCCCCGGAACGGCGCTTTGTGCGCGACCATCTCGTAAAGAACGACGCCGAAGGAGAAGAGGTCCGTCCGGTGGTCGACGTCTTGTCCCAAGAGTTGCTCGGGCGACATGTAGCCGAGGGTCCCCATGACCATGCCTGGCGTTGTATGTCCCTCGACGGTCGGGGCGCTCGTCTCCTCTCCGGGGGCGAGCCGCTCGACACGCTTGGCCAGGCCGAAGTCGAGAATCTTGACCCTACCGTCCCGCGTGATGAACAGGTTCTCGGGCTTCAGGTCCCGGTGGACGATCTCCTTCTCGTGGGCCGCGGAGAGGCCCTGGACGATCTGCAGGGCGTAGTGGAGGACGAGGTTCAGGGGGATCGGCCCGGCCTTCAACTTCTCGCGCAGCGTGTGGCCCTCGAGCAGCTCCATCACGGCGTAGACCGTGTCGCCCTGCTTACCGAAGTCGTAGATCGAAAGGATGTTCGGGTGAGAAAGCGCGGCCACGGCCACGGCCTCGCGCTCGAAGCGAGCGAGGGCCGCGGGGTCGTAGGCGAAGGATTGCGGGAGCACCTTGATGGCGACCTCGCGCTGGAGCTTGTGATCCCGGGCCCGGTAGACCTCGCCCATGCCACCGGCGCCGATGGAGGACAGGATCTCGTAGGTGGAGAGCCGCGTCCCCGGCGCAAGCGCCTTGCCTCCGGCGCTCGGGGGCGTCTTCTGGATCTCCGTCTCCTCGAGCAGGGCCGGCGACTCGAGAAAGCGCGCCGATGCCGAGTCGTGCGACGCCAGAAGCGATTCGACTTCCCGGCGAAGCTCGGCGTCGTCCGCGCAGACCTGGGAGAGATACGCCCCGCGTGAGTCCCCGGAGCGCTCGACCGCGGCGGCAAACACCGCCTGGACCTGCTGCCAGCGTTCCGGCGTCACGCTACTTCTTCACCGGGCCCAGGTACTTGTCCAGCCAGTCGAGGACTTCGCGCATGTACTCGCGGCGTGGAAGGTCGCCGTGACCCGCCTCGAAGATGACATGCCTCTTGTTCTCGGCGGGCGCGCCCAGGAGCTGAAAGAAGGGTCGCTGAGAAGTGACCTCGGGGAAACCGGTGTCCCACCTGCCGTTGATCATCAGGACGGGGATTTTCACTCGCGTGATGAAGTTGATCCAGTCGACCTCGGGAAGAGGGTTTCGAAACCAGAAGCCTCCCGAGGTGAGGATGGCCGCTCGGAATCGCGGTTGGACTGCGAGAAGGACCGGAGCGACGGCCGCGCCCGCGCTGAAGCCGGAATAGGCGAGTCTCGAGCTATCGATGTCCGTACGCGTCGCCAGATAGTCGAGCGTACGCCCGAGATCCTTGGCCTGCATGATCATTCGATCGCGCCGCGCTGCCGGCGGACCGCCGTCCTTCAGCCCGTCATTGCGCTCGAACATCCCGCGATAGACGGGATAGACGACGGCACGGCCGCTCTTGGGAAGGAAGTTCCAAATGTATTCGAAGATCGAGCTGTCGAACTCGTCGAGCCAGTAACCGTTTCCGCCCGGGTAATAGATGACCGTTTGATAAGGAGGAAGGACGCCCTTAGGCAGATAGAGGTGGATCGGCAGCCGCTCTTGTCCGTACGCCGCGGCGATACTCACGACCTCTTCCGTCCAGGTCTCGGTCTCGCGACTCGCCAGCGTCCGGACGTCGAGGTCCGCCCGGTCGTATTCGTAGAGTCCGCGAAAGGCCGCGAAGACCGAGTCGGAGACCGGCTTCTCCTTCCCGTAGTCACGGAACGGCGGGTCGAGCTTGGCGCTGAAGTCGGGGGAGACCGGGTTCCGGTATTTCGCACACCGGAAGCCAAACGTCGCCCGGCGATCCCAGGTTGACTGAGCATCGACGTTGACGAACATGTAGGACGGCTCACCGTAGCCGCCACCAAGGATGAAGCGCTTGCCGTCGCGGCTCTCGTTCCAGCACCACTCCTTGACATTGCCGGCCATGTCGTAAGTTCCAAATCCGCTGAGCCCTTCGGGCCGTCCGACCTCCCTCGTCTCGGTCCCGTCGAAATTGCTCCCCCGCGCGATCAGGCTCAGGAGATGCACTTGAGCCGCCTCCGCCCAGTGGTAGACGGTCGGGAGGTTCTTTCCTGCGAACCGCGCGTACGCCGCGGCCTCGTACCAGCTCACGCCCGCGACCGGGTGCCGTTCGCGCCCCGGCGGGTAGGTCCCCGCCTCCCAGCTCGATGGGCCAGGGCGGCCGGTCGCGTCGCGGAATTGCGTCATCGCTTCGGCCCATGACACCTCACGGCCGTTGCGTATGAACCGCTCTCTCCAAAACTCGGGAGTTTCGTAGCCTTTTGCATCCACGAACTTCCTGTAGTCGGCGTTGGTCACTTCGAATCGGTCCATGAAGAAGTAGTCGACCTTCTTCGGTGGCAGGCCGTTCAGAGGCCACCCGAGCGATACCTCCTCGTTCATGATCGGAACCATCCCGTCGGGGACCTCGGACTCGGGGAAGAGATGATGATCGGACCATTCCATAGGGGGACCGTCGACGACGATCCATGGCGCATAGCCGGTTTTCGAGACGCGCACGGTGTAGGCGGCATTGGCCAAGCGAATTCCGCTCAAGGGCGTAGATCCCAGGACCTGCCAGGCAGCGGAGTCATCGCCCGCGACGCGTACCGAGACTTCCGCGCCGGCCGGAACTGTCTCGATACTGACGGTGTCGGTGCACTTCAGCCAGAGCTTCTCGAGGGTCGGGTCATCGGGAAGAATCGCCCGGGCCTGCCTCGCAAGAACGGCGGCCTTCACATGCTCCATGTCGCCGATGAGTCGCTGGATTTCCGGGACTGCGATCTCGAGGGCCCACCGCTCGCGCGCTGCGCGGCGCCAGAGGAGGGCACCGGCGGTAACGGCGAGCAGTAGCGTTGTCGCGACAGCGAGCCGAGCCCTCGTCGAGAGCCGGAAGCGTCCCGGAGCGAGCGCGGCCTCCAGGTCCTTCACCTCAGCGAGAAGCTCGGCGGCCGTCTCGTGGCGCTTCTGCCTCTCCTTCTCGAGAAGCTGTCGAATGATCCCCTTCAGCTTCGCCGGCAGCTTCCTGTCGGTCAGCTCCGGCGGCTGCTTGTGGAGGATCGCGTCGGAGATGGCCATGACGGAGGCGCCCTGGAACGGGGCCTTGCGCGCGATCATCTCGTAGAGGACGACACCGAAAGAGAACAGGTCCGTCCGGTGGTCCACGTCCTGCCCGAGCAGCTGTTCGGGCGACATGTAACCGAGGGTGCCCATGACCATGCCGGCCTTCGTGTGGCCGCCCTCGACTGTCTCCGCGCTGGTCTCTTCGCCCGGAGCGACCCGCTCGACACGCTTGGCAAGCCCGAAGTCGAGGATCTTGACCCGCCCGTCTTTCGTGATGAAGAGGTTCTCGGGCTTCAGATCTCGATGAACGATCTCCTTCTCGTGGGCTGCCGCGAGGCCTTCGGCGATCTGGATCGCGTAGTGGAGGATCAGGTTGAGAGGAAGGGGCCCGGTCTTCAACTTCTCGCGCAGCGTGTGCCCGTCGAGAAGCTCCATGACGGCGTAGGCGGTGTCGCCTTCCCTGCCGAAATCGTAGATCGAGAGGATGTTGGGATGGCTGAGGGCGGCGACCGCAAGGGCTTCCCGCTCGAAGCGCACCAGCGCCTCGGGGTCGTTGGCAAAGGACTGCGGGAGGACCTTGACGGCGACCTCGCGGCGCAGCTTCGAATCGAACGCCCGGTAGACCTCGCCCATGCCTCCGGCGCCGATGGAGGCGAGGATCTCGTAGGAGCCCAGGCGCGTGCCCGGCGGCAGGCCGCGCCGAGTGACGCGCGGAGGCGTCGCCTGGACTTCGGTCTCGCCCTCGATGGCGGCGGGGGACTGCAGGAACCTGGACGAAGCCGAGTCGTGCGCAGAGAGCAGCGACTCGACCTCGCTGCGCAGCGCCTCATCGCCGGCGCAGATCTGCGATAGATAGGCCCCGCGCGACTCGCCCGTGCGCTCCACGGCGGCTGCGAACACCGCCTGGATCTGCGCCCAGCGCTCGTGCGTCATGGTCCGTATCGCCAATCAGGTCCCGGCATCGGAACCTGCTCGACACCCGGCCGCGTGAAGTCGCAGACGCCCGTGGGGAAAATTCGCGCCATGTGCGCCTTCTGAGCGTCGGTGAACGAGACGGCATAGTCCGCGTAGTCGACCGGCTTGGTCTGGCACTTGAGCACGTCGAGCGCGAGCGGGGATCCGGCGGCGGTCCGCGGATCCTGGTGGAGCGGATAGGTGCGGTTGAGTGGCGAATCCGGGTCCCACGTGACGGGCTCGGCGTGCGGCCCTCCGCCCTCGTCCCACCAGGTGTCGGTGGCTTTGGCCGGTCGGTTGCGAACGACTTTCTCGATCGAAAGGGAAGCGCCGTCCGCCGCCAAGTTGTCCAGCCAGCAGCTGATCGTTTCGAGGGAGAGCGCCTCGAGATCCACCGGGGAGGGTCGGTCCTCTTCGTCCGGCGGCCCCACCCAGATGACCTGGTTGTCGAATCGGCCGTTGGCCTTCTGGAGTCGGGTTCGGATGACGAGGTCCAGCTCCCGGTCGTGCACGTCCCCGGAGGCGTCACTGTAGGCGCGCCAATCGATGATCGGAACCGTCGCCAGGCCCCCGCCGAACGAGTTGATCAGGCCGCTCTCGTAGGCCGCCCGGATCGCGAGGCGGTCCCCTTCCGTCCGGTCCGGCGTCGGAACCCCATCGATGTCCAGGCCGCCGATCCGCTCATTGAGCTCGAGGAACTCATCGACCGAAATCGCACCGTGGTTCAGGCCCGCGAGGCCGTACTGGACGCCGACGTTGTCCTGAGGGCGTCGCGCGTACCCGGTCCTCGGATCGCGGCCGTAGATGTTCACGCGCAGGTCTTGAGAGGTGCAACGGGCGCCCCGCGGGTTCTTGACCGGGTCGTAGACGCGACCGGAATCCGCGAGTCCGCAGCCGACCGCCCTCGTCGCGCGGAAGACGCCTCCGAGATTCCACTCTTGCTGATGACTGCACAACCCTCGGGCATAACCTTCGACCGCCGCCCTCTTGGCCTCGGTCCACACGCCGGGGTCGGCGCCCCGCCAGAACGCCTGAAACAAGACACAGTCCCAGACCCGGTACATCGTCGTGTCCGGAAAGGCCATTGCCGGCTGGAGTCCGTCCAGGAGGCCTGGATAGGCATTCGTCACGCAGAGCTGCGCGCTCGCCCCGCCCGAAACGCCGTCGCCGACCGTCCACGACGGCGGCCCGTGCTGCTCGATGAAGCGCTCCTTCAGCATCATCAGAGTCTCGGCCTGGAGCACGGGATTGTCGTGGAGGCCGTTGACGAGCTCGCTCGCGGAGGCGAGGGCGAATCCTCGCGACAGGTAGGCGTCGTTGAGCACCTGCTCCGCCTCGAGAACGCCCTGGTTGTACTGGGTTCCGTTTCCCCCAAAGAACGCGATCGCGAGCCGCCGGTTCCAGGCCTCGGGATCATCCAGCATCGCGATTCGATAGATGCTGCGGTTGAGGGTGCCGGACTCTATCCGAACGACGTAGGGAACCGTGACTCCGGCGCTGGTCGTCGTGGTGACGAGGTCTGCGGGCCGCTCCGTTGGTTCAGGGAGGGGTTTGAACTCGCCGTCCGTCGTCCGATAGAAGAACTCGACGCGACGAGCGGCCGAGCAGTCGGAGTCGAGAGGCGAGCCCAGGCCCGACTCCTCGGTTCTGCACTCGTACGGAGTCAGATGCGGTCCGGAGAACATCGGCCCCACGATGGGATGGTTCCGGACCGAAAGAACCGCGGCATCCTCCAAGCCCCGGCAGGAAGCTCGCAGGAGATTGTCACCCTCGCGCATTCCTGCGACGAGCCCCCGGAACCGGCCCGAACGTCCGGACAGAACGTTCGTCACGTCGCGGCCGTTGAGCGTCAGCCTCAGGTCGGTGAGAGGCGTGCCGGCGGGGGCTCGAACGTCGACGAGCGCATCGCCTCCCGACACCATGTCGGCGCGTGACGACACGATCTCGATCTCGAGCGGCGGCTTCGGGGTTGCGAGCGACGACGCGGTGTCGATCGCCAGAGCTACCAGAAACAGGGCGCGGACGACTCGAAGGGGTCTGCTCACGACTTCCCCGTTGCGGTTTGCCGGTCGTGCTTTGCCAGCATCGGCCCAAACCGCGGATTGGACTCGAGGGGCGCCCACCGCGGATCGATCCGCACCAGCGAAGCCGAAAACTCGCCCGACTTCGACAAGACGTCGTCCAGGCGGTCGATCGCCGAGTCCGTTTGGCCGAGCATCGCCTCGACGAGCGCCAGATCCTGGAGTCGAAAGAGCGCCCGCCACGCGTCGCGGGACTCGGGCATCATCGCGACGCCTTTCCTGGCGGCGGCGAGGGCTTCCTCGGGCCGTCCGAGGCCGGCGAGAGCGATGCCGAGCGCGCTCGGGAACCGGGAGTCCTCGGGCTCGCTGGCAACGAGCTCTTCGAGCTTCCGGCGGGCGGCCTCGAACGACGCCTTCGCGAGCGCCGGCCGGTCCGACAGCGCGTAGACCTGGGCCCGGAGCAGCTCGGTGGGATACGCGAAGAACGGGGTGTAGTTGTCTCGCGGGTCGGTCTCGAGGTGCCGCAATGCTCCGGCGAAGTCTCGGCCCAGCAGAAGTGCCTGGAACGCCTCGTACGAGAGCCGGACCGAATCGTCCTGGAGTCCCTCGACTCGGCCGGCGGCCGCTGCGACGGCCTGAGCGCTCCGGACATCACCGTTTCTCAGGATCGGAATGCGCACGCGCAGCGCCCAGGGGATGTTGAACTTCGGGTTGAACCGGGAAGCCTTCTGAAAGGCGGCTTCGGCGTCGTCGTATCGACCGAGCAGCATCAGGGTCTGGCCGGATCTCGACCACGCGTTCGAGCTCTGCGGGTCGAGTGCGAGCCAGCTCTCGTCCAGCGGGACCGCCTCCTTCCAGCGGCCCAGCCGCACGAGGACCATTCCCGTCCCGGAAATCGCGTCGGTGTTGCTCGGCTGCAGCGCCAGGGCCTTGCGGAACTCCGCCAGCGCCTGAGGGTGCTCGCTGCGGCCCCAGTAGTGGTAGTAGGCCCGAGCGACGTGCGTGTCGGCGAGATCAGGGCCGAGGGCTTCGAGCTGGTCGACGGCCCGCTTCGCGCGCTCCACCGGACCAGGGCTCCGGTCGTAGTGCATGAAGTAGGTAAAGAGCTCGGCCCGCGCCAGCTGGTCGAGCGCCTGGGCAAAACGGGGATCGCGCTCGACGGCTGCGCGAAAGTGTCGGGCGGCCGCTTCGAGATTGCGATGCGTCTGCCCGGCGTTGATGAACTCGAGACCCTTCAGATAGAGGTCGTAGGCTTCGGCGTCATTGGTGAACGCCGCCTCGAGGGCCGTCTTCTCCCGCGGGACGAGCTCCACGCCCATCGCCTTGACGACCTTGTCGGCCAGGTCCGACTGGATCTTGAAGATATCGGCGACGGGTTGGTTGTAGCGCTCGCTCCAGATGGGAGTGTCGCCGGTCACTTGGATGAGCTCCGGGCTGACACGTACGCGATTGGGTTTTCCCTTCTCGCGCTCGGGTCGGACCGTCCCTTCGAGGACGAAGTCCACGCCGAGATCGGCCCCGATCTGCGGGATCGTCTTACCCTTGCGTTCATAGCCGACCGAGGTCGTTCGAGAGATCACGGCCAGGCCTCTCACGTTGGCCAGCCGGCTGATCAGCTCCTCCGTGACGCCGGCGGCGAAGTAGGCGTCCTCTGGGGCGCCGAGGTTCTCGAAGGGGAGCACGATGATCCGGGCGCCTTCGCAACCGCAGCAATGGGCTTCGGCGCGGACCTCCGCGTCCAGCCGCGCCAGAGGAGGGCCGTCGCGCCGAGTAGCGCTACGATGGCGAGGGCCGCGGCGGAGACGAGAATTCGCCTTCGGCGCGACTGTGCAGGAACCTGGAGAGGCCGGGTGGCCGGTTCGGACGCGGCCGAGGACGAGAGCTCCGAGAGTGCGAACGCCACGTCGCGCATGGACTGAAACCGGTCATCGCGGCCCTTCTCGAGGCAGTGCCGGACGATGCGGTCGAGGCCGGGCGGAACCGCGCGTCCGCTGGCGGTGAGCTCCTCCGGGTCGTCGCGCAGAATCGCCGCCATCGTGTCGCCTGCCGTCTCGCGCCGGAACGCTCTCCGGCCCGACAACATCTCGTAGAGAACCGCTCCCAGCGAGAAGATGTCCGAGCGGTGATCGGCGGCCATGCCGCGGACCTGCTCGGGCGACATGTAGCCGACGGTTCCGAGGACAGTGCCCGGCTCGGTCTCGCCCGAGACCGTCGGTGCGCTCGTCTCCTTCCCGGCTGCGACCTTCGGGTCGCGCTTGGCCAGACCGAAGTCGAGGATCTTGAGATGGTCGTGGCGGGTGATGAACAGGTTCTCGGGCTTGAGGTCTCGATGCACGACGCCCTTCTCGTGGGCGGCCAACAAGGCCCTTCGCGATCTGGATGGCATAGTCGAGGGCTTGTCTCGAAGGCATCGGTCCCGATTCGAGCCGGGAACGAAGCGTCTCCCCGTCGAGCAACTCCGTCACCGCGTAGGCGATCCCGCCCTGCGTTCCGAAGTCATGGATCGCGAGGATGTTCGGATGCGACAGGGCCGCGACGGCTTTGGCCTCGCGCTCGAAGCGGTGCAGCGCCTCCGGGCTCGAGCTCAGGTGCGCCGGAAGGACCTTGATCGCGACCTCCCGCTCGAGCTTCGAGTCCCGCGCTCGGTAAACCTCGCCCATGCCCCCGGCGCCGAGGCGCTCGAGGATTTCGAAAGGCCCGAGGCGCATGCCGCTCTGGAGTGCCTGGCCCGGCGGCGGCGCCGGCGACGAGGTCAGGAATTGCGACGAAGCGTCCTCGTGGGAGGCGAGCAGCGACTCGACCTCCTTCGCCAGCTGAGCGTCGCTGGCCGAGATCTCCTGGAGGAACGCGGCGCGCGCCGCCGGCTCGCGCGCGAGCGCCGCGGCAAACACGCTCTGGACTCTCTGCCAGCGATCGGGGGTCATGGCTCGTCGATCACCGCTTCACCGGGCCGAGATACTTATCGAGCCAGTCGAGGGTTCTCGCGGATGACTTCGGTCTGGGGAACGCGGGCGTGCCGACATCGTAAAGAACCTGCCTCTTGTCCCTTGGCCGGCGTACCGAGCGTTGGAAATACGGCACCTGCGACGACCCGATCGGGAAGCTGTCGTCGAAGCGCCCGTTGAGCATCAGGAGCGGCACCTTCACCCGGGTATGCAGTTCATCCAATCGACTTCGGGCAGCGCCTTGTCGAACCAGAAGCCGCCGGAATCGATGATCGCCGCCTTGAACGGGGTTCGTGCGCGAGCAGCATCGGCGCCAGAGCTCCGCCCGCGCTGAAGCCGAAGTAGGCGATCTTCGTCGCATCGATGTCGGGCCGCGACTCGAGGTAGTCGATGCTCCGCCGGAGGTCCTTCGACATGTTGACCTGCCGGTCACGCCATTTCCCGGGCGGACGATGTGTGACGCCGAGGCCGTCTGCGCGCTCGTACGTGCCGTAGTAGATGGGGTAGACGACGGCGCGTCCCGCTCCGCGGAAGGAAGTCCATACGTTCGTCGACGATCGTGCCAGGGTCGAACTTCTCGGTCTGGAAGGCGTACCCGCCCGGGGAAATAGATGACCACCTGCGACGGTCGCCGGGCCTTCCTGGGGAGATACAGGTGCACGGGAAGGCGGTCTTTTCCATAGGCCGCTGCGATGCGACCCTCTCGCGGATCCAGTCGGCGGTATCTTCCGTTTCCTCGATCCGCGCGTCGAGGTCGGTCTTGTCGTACGAGAACAGGCCGTTATACGCCTCGAACACGCCGTCGCTGACGGGCTGCTCCTTCCAGAAGTCCGGATGCTCGGCGCCAATTTCGCGGCGGTCTCCGGAGAAGGCGGAGAGGAGAGTCGCACGCAGCGGAAGCCGAAGTCGGGTCTTCGATCCCAGGGTGAGGCCGCGTCGGTCTGCGCAAACTGGTAGGCGGCACCTCCGAAGCCGCCTCCAGGATGAAGTTCTTGCCCTCCCGACCCTGATCGAGGCACCACTCCTTCACGTTGCCAGCCATATCGCTCGTTCCGAAGCCGCTGAGGGCCCCGGGTTGGCCGACAGGCTGCGTATGGTCACTCAGGAAGTTGCTGCCTGGCACGATGAACTCCGCGCCATTCGTCTGCGCCGCGAGCGTCCAGTGATACACGGTCGGCAGGCTCTTTCCGACGAACTCGGCGTACGCGGCGGCTTCGAACCAGCTGACACCCGAGACGGGATGTTCGCTCTGACCGGTCGGATGGCGGCCTGCCTGCCAGGTCGACGGTCCCGGACGCCCGGTACCGTCCCGGAACGACGCGATGGCCTCGTCCGGGGTGACGGCGTGCCCGTTCCGGGTGAAGGGCTGCGTCCAGTATTTCCGGTTCTCGTATCCACCGGAATCGACGAACCGCTGGTACTCGGCGTTGGTGACCTCATGCCGGTCGATGAGGAAACCCTCGAGCTTGAGGACCGGCGCATCCTTGTGTGGCCAGCCGAGGCCGGTCTCGCCGTCCGCGACCGGGACCATGTCGGCCGGCACGCTGGCCTCGGGGCGAAGCGTGAATGTCCAGTTCATTTCCGGGCCGTCGACGATCGTCGTCGGTGCGAAGCCGGTCTTGTGGATCCGCCACACGCCCATCTCGAGCGCGACACGGAGGTTCTCGATCGGCGTGCGGCCGATCCGCTCCTCAACGCTCGCATTGGTCCCATACGTGCGATAGGAGACGTCGGCGCCCTCCGGAGATGTCCTGATGGTGATCTCTCCGGAAACCTCCATCCACAGTCTTTGGAGGTGGGGGTCTTTCGGGAAGGATCGCGCGGGCCTGCTTGGCGAGGGCGGCCGCTTTGACGGCTTCGTTGTTGTCGATGAGGCGATCGATCTCGGGGATTGCAACCTCCAGCACCCAGCGTTCTCTCGAGGAGGTCCGCCATAGCCATGCGCCGGCGGCGATAGCCAGGAGCAGGGTAGCCGCGGCGGCAACGCGGGCCTTGCGGGACATGCGGAACCGGCCGGGCGCCAGAGAGGCTTCAAGGGCCTTGAGCTCGGCGAGGACCGCAGCGGCTGTCGCGTAGCGTCTCGGGGCTCTTTCTCGAGCAGCTTCCCGACGAGCAGCTTCAAGCGGGCCGGTAGAGTCTTGTCGGTCAGCTCCGGGGGCGGCTTGCGCAGGATGGCGTCGGCGATCGCGACGGCGGAGTTTCCCGTGAACGGGGCCTTGCGCGCGACCATCTCGTACAGCACGACGCCGAAGGAGAAGAGGTCCGTGCGATGGTCGACGTCTTGTGCAAGGAGCTGCTCCGGGGACATGTAGCCAAGGGTCCCCATGACCATCCCGGGTGCCGTCTGGCCCTCGACGGTCGGAGCGCTCGTCTCCTCGCCCGGAGCGACGCTCTCCAAGCGCTTGGCCAGGCCGAAGTCGAGGATCTCGATCCGGCCATCCCGTGTGACGAAGAGGTTCTCGGGTTTCAGGTCGCGGTGAACGATCTCCTTCTCATGGGCCGCGGAGAGGCCCTCGACGATTTGCAATGAGTAGTAAAGAATCAGGTTCAGCGGCAGCGGGCCGGCCTTCAACTTCTCGCGCAGCGTGTGGCCCTCGAGAAGCTCCATGACGGCATAGGCGGTGTCGTCCTGCCTGCCGAAGTCGTAGATCGAGAGGATGTTCGGGTGGGAGAGCGCAGCGACGGCCAGGGCCTCGCGCTCGAAACGGGCGAGGGCCTGCGCGTCGGTCGCGACAGTCCTCCGGCAGGACCTTGACGGCGACCTCGCGCTGGAGCTTGTGATCGCGCGCCCGGTAGACCTCGCCCATGCCGCCGGCGCCGATCGGGGACAGGATCTCGTAGGTGGCCAGTCGCGTCCCCGGAGGCAGCGATCTCCCGCGGGCGGTCGGAGGAGTCTTCTGGATCTCCGTCTCCTCGAGCAGGGCCGGCGACTCGAGAAAGCGCGAGGACGCCGAGTCGTGCGAGGCCAGCAACGACTCGACCTCGCGTCGCAGCTCGGCGTCCTCCGCGCAGACCTGCGACAGATAGGAGCCTCGCGACTCGCTCGACCGCTCCACGGCCGCCGCAAACACCGCTTGCACCTGCGCCCAGCGCTCCGGCGTCATGGGGACGGGCTCGAGAGCTCCCGGTGCAGCCACGCCCTGGCGACGACCCACTTGCGATGGACGGTTGCATTGGGAGATCTGCAGGGCCGCGGCAGCTTCGTCGACCGTGAGTCCGCCGAAAAAGCGCAGCTCCACGACCTGCGCCTGCTCGGCGTCGAGCGCGGCGAGCTTTTCAGCGCGTCGTCCACGGCGATGACGTCGACCTCCCGAGGCTTCGTGAAGACCTCGGTCTCGATCATCGACACCGCGTCGCCCCCGCCCCGTTTCTGCGCCGCCCGCCGGCGCGCGTAGTCGACGAGGACCTGCCGCATCGCCCGGCCGGCGACGGCGAAGAAGTGGACGCGGCCCTGCCAGTTCGGGGCGGGCCGATCGACGAGCTTCAGGTACGTCTCGTTGACGATCGCGGAGGGTTGCAGCGTGTGGCCCGGGCGCTGCGTGTCGAAGCTGCTTCTCCGCGATGCGGTGAAGCTCGTCGTAGACGAGCGGGATCAGGCGGTCGAGGGCCTTCTGGTCGCCCTTCTGCCAGGCCTGGAGGAGTTGGGTCACGTCCCCGGGTGCCGGGGTGCCACCGGGGTCATCTGGTTGTCTGTCCGGCATGGGTGCGATTTTGGCAAGAGTCTACAGCGAGGCGGGTGGAGAACGGGCGAGGACGGGCCTGGCTGAGAGGATTTGGAGGGACTTTGCGCATCTGACAGTAGGCACAGGGCCGGGCGAGAAAGAGGTGGGCATGTCTGAGCTGGCGGTTGCACTCGAGCCTCTGGCGGAGGAAGACGTGAGGGAGAAGCGCGCGAAGGCGCCAGAGTCCATCCTGCGGCTGCGATTCGGGTTCACGGCCGCCGAGGCGCGGGTCGCCGGCCAGCTCGCCGAGGGGCTCTCTACGCCGATGTTGCCGAGCTGCTCGGGGTCTCGTACGACACCGTCCACACGCACGTGAAGGCGATCCATGCCAAGGCTGGGGTGAAGAGCAACGGGCGGCTGCTGGCGTTGATGCGTCACCTGTCCGAGAGACGTTCGGACTCCGAGTGAGCGGACCATGGATGGAGGGGTGATTCATGAAGCGTGTCGAGGCTGGAGCGGGGCGGGAGGCCGGTGTGAGTACGCAGGTCGCAAGGCATACGGCTCTCATCATTCTCACGATCCTCGCCAGCATGAATGTGCAGGCCGTGAGCCGGGAGGCCGCCGCTGCGTCAGGAGAGAGATTTACGGTGCTCCACGATTTCGTTTTTCAACTCGGCGCACCCCGCACCGCGCTCGTTCAGGACGCCGCCGGGGAACTGTACGGGACGACCGATAGAGGCGGCCTCTACGGCAAAGGGTCGGTCTTCCGGATGGCGCCCGATGGCTCCGGTGGTTTCGTCACCGAAACGATCTATTCGTTCACGTCTGCCAATGCATACCTGCCGGATCGACTGGTCCTCGCGGCGGACGGCAGACTCTATGGCGTCAACTGTGGGGGCGTCGGCACGATCTTCCGACTCACAACGTCGGGCACTTTTGAGACCCTTTACACGTTCACCAGCGGTGCCGACGGTGCAAGTCCCTTTGGAAAGCTCGTTCAAGCTCCCGACGACACGTTCTTCGGCGTGACACGTTTTGGAGGAGCCAACGCGTTCGGAACGGTATTCCGCTTCGACGGCTCGACAGTAACGACCATTCATGATTTCACGAGCGGCGAGGGGCGGCCGCAGTGCTCGTTGATTCTCGCGACGGACGGGTTTCTGTATGGCTGCGGGCGCGGCGGCGCGAATGCGAAAGGTGTCGTCTATCGAGTAGATCCGGCGTCGGGCGCGTACACGGAGCTCCATTCCTTCGACCAGAGCGACGGGTCTCTGCCTTCTGCCGCGCTGCTTCAGGCGAGCGACGATCGGCTTTACGGAACGACCTTCGCGGGCGGCGCCAACAACCTCGGAACGGTTTTTCGCGTGGACACCTCAGGGACGAACTTCACGTCCCTCCATTCTTTCAGCGGAACGGACGGATCGGGCCCATCGGTCGAGCTGGTCGAGGCAAGCGACGGAACGCTCTACGGCGTGACCACTGCAGGTGGCGCAACGGACCAGGGCGTCGCCTTCACGGTCGCCGCAGGCGTCTACAACGTTCTCCACTCCTTCACCGGGGTCGATGGAGCCAGCCCGGCGGGCGGTCTTCTGGAGAGCCCGGCGGGAACGTTCTACGGGACGGCCACTCAAGGAGGGCCGGCAGGCCTGGGCATCGTGTTTCGAATGGACGCTGCCGGGACTGTAACGACCGTGGAGGACTTCGGACTGCCTGGCGCCGAAGCCGCTAGTCCTTTGGGAGCGTTGCTGGAGACGGCAGACGGGAGTCTCTTCGGAACGGCCCGCTTTGGAGGAAGTTACAACTTGGGAGGCCTGTTTCGCATTTCTTCCTCTGGCAGCATGACCTGGATTCACGAGTTCATCGGCCCTGAGGGCGGCGATCCGGCGGCGGGGCTCATCCAGGCATCCGACGGTCTGCTGTATGGAGTGACGAACACGGGGGGAGCCAGCGACCTCGGCACGGTCTTTCGGTCGGATCTGACGGGAGTCGTTACGCTGCTCCATTCCTTCGACGGAACCGACGGCGCCCGCGCGAGCGCGAGGCTTCTCGAGGCCTCCGACGGCAATCTCTACGGCCTGACGACCGGCAACCTTTTTCCCACCGCGAATGGAAGTGCCTTTCGGATCGACTTGAGCGGGACGTTCACCGCGCTGCATGACTTCGGGCAAGAGGAGCCCGACTCCGAGCTCGTGGAGGGGTCAGACGGTTTTCTCTACGGTACGACCGCGTTTGGCGGAACTCAGTCGATCGGGCGGATCTTCCGCATGGCCACAGACGGCGATGTCTCGACGTTTTACGACTTTTCGAGCGAGCGCGCCTATCCCTACTGTGGCGTCATCCAGGGATCGGACGGCAACTTTTATGGGGCCGCTCTCAAGACACAGGGAGCCCAAAGCACCATCTACCGCCTCGACGCCGGCGCCAGCTTCACTGGCCTGCACGAGCTTTCCCTGTCTGAAGGCACGATCGTTCTGTCGAATCTCCTCGAGGCCTCTGACGGGCGGCTCTACGGGGCGGCCTACCAGGGCGGCACGCACAACTTCGGAACGATCTTTCGAATCGACGTCGATGGAGACTTCGAGGTCCTGCATGACTTTGGAGGCGACGATGGCGCATTCACCGGAGCGGGCCTGATCCAGGGTAGTGATGGAGCGCTCTACGGCGCCTCGTCGTTCGGCGGACGGTGGGGTGGCGGCGTCGTGTTCAAGCTGTCGCTCGTTCCGATCGATTCGGTCATCCCATCCTCGGGTCCAGCCGCGGCCTCACGTCGGTAGCTCGTCGGCGACAACTTTCAGGCCGGTGCCTCCGTACTGATCGGCGGTCTGGCCGCGGACGACGTGCTGGTCGGCAGCAGCACGTCCATCACGGCCTCCGCACCCGTCTCGAGCCGGGTTCGCTGAATGACGTCCGGGTTTCGAACGGCGACGGCACATTCGGCGTGCTGCGGCGAGCCTACCTCGCTGACTTCAGCGACGTCCCGGCTTCCGACACGTTCCACGATTACATTGCAACTCTGTTCCGCAACGGCATCACCGGTGGGCTGCGGCAGTGGGGGCTACTGTCCGCCGATTTCGTCCGGCGAGACCAGATGGCCGTCTTTCTCCTCAAGGGGAAGCATGGGGCCGACTTCACGCCGCCGCACTGCACCGGAGATATTTCCGGACGTCGGTGCATGCCGACCCGCCGCATTCGCGGCCGACTTGGATCGAGGAGCTCTCCAACGAGGCGATCACCGGCGGCTGCGGTGGAGGTCACTACTGCCCTGGAACTCCGTCACACGGGGGCAGATGGCGGTTTTCCTGCTCAAAGCCAGGCACGGTTCGGCCTACACCCCGCCCGCGTGCCAGGGGATCTTCGCGGACGTGGAATGCAGCCCGACTCCCGCCTTCGCCGTCGACTGGATCGAGCAGCTCTACGACGAGGGCATCACGGGCGGCTGTGGTGGAGGCAACTATTGCCCCAGCAGTTCCGTCAGCCGAGGGCAAATGGCCGTATTCCTGACCAAGACGTTCGACCTGCACTAGGCGCGCGGCGAGAGAGATGAGGAAGCTCGATGGCTGGTGGCCGAGAATCGGCGCTTCCCGAACGTCCCTGGCAGTGATCTGCCTCTGGGCTACCTGCGGGGGGTGATCGTCGCTCAGCCTGCCGACGTCCCGGAGGAAGGCAGAAGGACTACCTCGTCACAGACTCCAGGATGGTGCAGGAGCTCAGGGTCACGGCGCGGAAGGGTCCCGTCTGCGCCTCGAAAGGACGAGCCGCTACTTCGCTGCACAGCCTCGACGACGTTCAGGACGTCGTATACACGGCGTTCAACGGACAGACCTACAACATGAAGCTCTTCCGCGGGCTGTACACGGCCCTCCTTCTGAGACCACAGGACATGGGTCCTCGAGGGCGTCATGACGGACGAAGTGCGCCGCCGCTTTCACGACGCGCTGGATCGGATCTACGATGCCTATTCGACGATCATAGGGGCCGAGCCGCCTGGGTCGGGGCTGATCACGGTCGCGGTCGGCGTCAAGAACTGCGGCGCATGTTGCGCGTATACGCCAGGGCGGGCGATCGAGATCGACGATCCGGCAGCGCTCGACCTTGTCCCGCGAACGTCCTGCAGGAGGGTGCGCTCTGCGCAAATCACGAGATGGCGCACAATTTCGATCTTTTTACATCGGCGGGCTACCTGAATGGGCATGGCCATACGTGGACTGCCTTCTTCAATCCCTCGCGAGCGAATGGATGCGATTCCCGATCTGTGCTGGTCCGCCGATCCGGGAAGTGCTATCTCAGGCGGCTCGTCCACGAAAACTACATGCCGTACATCTGCGAGTCCGACCAATACGTGGAACGCTGCGTCCTGACGATGGAATGTGCGTTCGACTTCAGCGACGTCCTGAACGCCGTGGACTTCCGACTGTTTCAACTCCATGGAGTCGGACAAGCTGCCGCTCTTCTTCGACTTCTTGCGGCCTTACAGGGCCAGCCACGCGGCACCGACGACCGGCACGGCCGAGAGGACCTTCACTTCCAGGTTTGGCGCCGCGGCCCAACGAACCTCGGTTGCTACTCGGACTTCTGGCGATGGTACGCCTCACCGGCGGCGCGGCGCCATGGCGACGAACTACGGAACGACGAGCGCCTACTGTCTGGATCGAGACGGCGACACGTGGAGTCCGATCGGAGGGGACTGCGACGACTCGACCTCGAGCATCATCCCGAAGCGTCCGAGGCGTCCAACGGCAAGGACAACGACTGCAACGGCGTGGTCGGAGACGTGCTCTTCGATCGACCCCCGGGAGGGTTTCGCGGTCGGGTCGCGGTATCGATCCCGTCGCGAATCACCGGCGCTCGCCGCGCATACGCCCGACGGTCCGGCGAGAACCGCCCGCCTTTACTATCCGGTCGGCCTCGCGGTTGATTCGGCGGGCAATGTTCTCGAGGCCGATTGTGGGAACAACAAGATTCGGAAGATCGACTCGAAGGGCTCCGTCACGACGCTCTCGGGCACGGGAGCGACGGGCGATGAAGACGGCCCGGCGTCCGCTGCGACGTTCAACTTTGTCGGGTTCGACGGAGCGGCCGGTCTTGCGCGTGACAGTGCCGACAATCTCTACGTCGCCGAGTTCGCCTCCAACCGGATCCGCAAGGTTTCGAAGGACGGAACGGTCTCGGCATTCGCGGGATCCGGAGCTCCCGGCTCGAGCGACGGAACGGGGACGTCGGCGACTTTCCACGAGCCTCTCGGAGTGGCGGTGGACGGGTCCGGAAACATCTTCGTCGCTGATCGGACGAATCATCTGATCCGCAAGATCTCGCCGGCGGCGGAGGTTACGACTCTCGCCGGCTCTGCGGGTAACGCGGGAACAGCGGACGGGGCTGGAGGTGCAGCGAGATTCAATGAGCCGCTCGGTGTGGCGGTGAGCCGCTCGGGTGACGTCTTTGTCGCCGACCGTGGCAATCACACAATCCGGAGAGTCACACCGTCCGGTGTCGTCACCACCCTTGCGGGGCAGGCCGGAGAGATCGGGAACCGCAGACGGGCAGGGGTCGTTGGCCAGATTCTCGGCTCCCTACTCCGTTGCGGTGGACTCCGTGGGGAACGTCTATGTCGCCGACTACGACAATCACGCTATCCGGAAGATCTCGCCTGCGGGGTCTCGTGACGACCTTCGCCGGGGTCGCCGGCCAACCCGGGCATGCCGACGGGAATGGTTCGGTCGCCCGCTTTTATCGGCCGATGTACCTGGCGTGCGACTCGGCGGACAACCTGTTCGTGGCGCAACGCGAAACTCACACCATTCGAAAGATCACCCCCGACGCCACCGTCTCGACTCTCGACAGGCGTCGTGAACGACCCCGGCCAGCTGGAGACGGATCAATTCAGCCTCGAACTGGAATCGCCCCGGCGAGTGGTCTTCACACTGACGTCGGCGCCCGACTTTCAGGGCTGGCTCTTTCTGACCAGAGAAGGCCGAGCCACTGATTACGAGTTCGTCCGGCGGGGCGACTCGGTATCGTCGGCGTGGGATTTGGAGAACGCGTCGAAAATCGACGTCGGGTTCAACTCTGCTTCACTTCCCGGAGGTTACGAGGCTCGGTATTGCCGAGGCAGTCCCGTGGCCGGACTACTGGGGCGCAACAGCCATTCCTCCGACCGACGGGAAAGTCCTACAGACTGACAGCCCGCCTTCGAACGTCAGCTCATATTCTGCGACCGGCCTCGATCGCGCGCTTTTGGGTCAGCGGCGCAGGCTGGGTCGGGTCCGTTCCGTACGAGCCGAGTGTCGCCTTCGACTGGAGTCCGCCGACCGGGACTGCCAGCGGAACCTACGGGTACCGCGTTCAGCTCTTCGATGGCACGACGCCGGTATCGGAAGCGACCCCACTCGAGTTCTTCAATGTCTCAGCTCCCGTCTCCTGCAATCCGGCCAGCGAGGTGCTCTGTCTCGACAACGGTCGCTTCAGGGCTGAGGCCCGATTCGCGACCCGCGAAGGTCGGTCCGGCCGGGCGAAGGCCGTGGCCTTGACTTCGGACACCGGCTACTTCTGGTTCTTCGATCCTGCCAACATCGAAGTGGTGCTCAAGGTCTTGAACGGCTGTTCCTTAAACGGGAGCTTCTGGGTCTTTGCAGGCGGACTGACCAATACCCAGGTGGAAATGACGGTCACGGACCTGCAGACGGGGTACGTCAAGACCTATTCGAATCGCTCTCGGCGCTGCCTTTCCAGCCGATCCAGGATACGTCGGCGTTCGAGACCTGTTCCATTTGCAACGGCAGGACACGGGCCGTAGTCCGATTCGGGATGACGGCTCGGGGATGTCCGCCCCGTCGCCGAATCCGTCCCTTTCGCGAACGATCGGGTGCGTCGAGGACCCGGCCTCCTTGTGCCTGGGTGGCGATCGTTTCCGTGTCCAGGTCCGATGGACGAGGGCTGATGGAAGGACGGGATCCGGAAAGCGCCTCGCGCCTGACCAACGACACCGGCTACTTCTGGTTCTTCGACCTTCAAACGTGGAAATGGTGACGAAGGTCCTCAACGGATGTGGGCTCAACAAGAAGTCATTGGGTCTTTGCGGGCGGCCTGACGAACGTGCTCGTCGATATGACCGTGACAGATATGCAGACCGGGCGCCGTTCGCAGCTACCGCAATTCGCAGGGGGTCGCATTCGCTCCGATCCAGGACACCTCCGCTTTCTCGACCTGTCCCTGAGTCGCTTCTATAACCGGGCGCGAAGCAGAGTCGCCCTCGATTGTTCCGCTCAGGCTCGATAGGTTGCCGCCAGCTTGCGAAAGGACTTCGTATGCCGACTCGACGCGCTGGTCCCGCCGACCGGCACGCGCACGGAGGCGTCCGCCGAGGCCTGAAGACCAAGGGAAGACTCCTCGCTTCGCAGGCTGTCCGAGGACTGAGCTGCACAGAAGCCTATAGCGTCTCGCCCCGGGGATACAATTCCGCCGCAGCACCGTGGGACTCGCGCCCGGACTCCGTCTCGGCCCGTACGAAATCCTGTCGCCGATCGGCGCAGGCGGCATGGGGGAGGTTTACGCGGCGCGGGATACGCGGCTGGATCGCCGGGTGGCGATCAAGGTGCTGGCGCCGGACCTGACCACGGACCGCGCCCACCTGGCCCGCTTCACGCGGGAGGCCAAGGCGGCCTCGGCGCTGAATCATCCCAACATCGTCTCGGTCCTCGACGTGGGCGAGTCGGACTCCGGAGCGTACGTCGCGATGGAGCTCATCGAGGGCAAGACGCTCGGCGAGACCCTGGCGCCTGGCACGCTACCGATGCGCAAGCTCCTCGACCTGGCCGGACAGATCGCCGAGGGGTTGGCCGCGGCGCACGATGCCGGGATCGTCCACCGGGACCTGAAGCCCGCGAACATCATGGTCACGCGCGAAGGGTTCGTGAAGATCCTCGACTTCGGCCTCGCCCGCGGCATCGCGGTCAGTCGGCCCGGGGACTCGAGCCTCGTCACGGAGTCCTCGCCCCCGACGCAGACCGGCGAGATCGTGGGCACGGCCGGGTACATGTCGCCGGAGCAGGCGCGCGGGGAAGCCGTCGACTTTCGGTCGGACCAGTTCTCCTTCGGCTCGGTTCTCTACGAGATGACGACGGGCAAACGCGCCTTCCGGGGGAACACGCGCATCGACACGCTCGCGGCCGTCCTGAACGCGGACCCGGAACCGATCGCGCAGCTGCGGCCGGGCGTGCCGCCCCCGTTGCGCTGGGTCATCGAGCGGTGCCACGCCAAGTCGGCGAACGATCGCTACCACTCGACCCGGGACCTGGCGCGGGAGATCCGAGGCATCCGCGAGCACCTCTCCGAGGTGTCCGGCGGCGCGGTGATGGAGGAGCCGCCATCTCGCCGGCGGCGTCTGGGTCTCGCCGCCGCGGCCGCGGCGGTCGTCGCCGCCGGCCTGGCGGTCTGGGCGGCGCTCGCCGGCTCGCGGCCCGGACAGACCGCCGCCGAGTTCCGGCGCCTGACGTTTCGGAGCGGCGTCGTCACCCGGGCGCTCTTCATGCAGAGGTCCAACTCGATTCTCTACACGGCGTCCTGGGATGGCCAGGCTCCGCGCACGTACCTGACGCTTCCCGAATCCAAGGGCGCGGACCGGAGCCTCGACGCCGAGACGCAGCTCCCGATGGCCTTCTCCGACGACGGATCGGAGGTCCTCGTGCTTCTCGGCCGGTCCCGGCCGGCGATCAACTCCTACGGGACGCTGGCGTGGTGGCCGGCGCTCGGCGGCAAGGCGCGGCCCTTCCTCGAGAACGCGGGCTGGGCGGACTGGGCGAAGAAGGGCCGCTTCGCGGCCGTCGTCCAGGACGAGGGCGCGGCGCGCACGCTTCAGGTCCGCGATTCGGCGGGGAAGATCCTCCGCACGCTCTTCCGCACCGCCGGGGCGATGTCCTACGTGGCCATCTCGCCGGACGAAAGAGAGGTCGCGTTCATTCACCACCCGAACCGGACGGACGATGCGGGCGAGGTTCGAGTCGCGGCGCTGGACGGCTCGGGAGAGCGCGCGCTGACTCCGGTGCTCGAGCGGTGCATCGGGCTGCGCTGGAACCCGAAGACCGGCGAGATCTGGTACACGGCCAGCCGGGCCGACATCTACAGCACGGCGCTCTGGGGAGTGAGTCTCAAGGGCGGCCCCCGTCTCATCCAGTCGTTTCCGGAGCTCTATCTGCTTCAGGACGTCGGGGAAGGCGGATGCCTGTTCGTGGGGGGCTCCGAGGACACCAGCCTGGTGCTCCGGCGCGGCGAGGCGCCGCCCGCCGACTTCTCCTGGCTCGGGTCGACGTTCGTCACGGACATCTCGCCCGACGGGCGATCGATCCTGTTTCTCGACGGGTCGCCGACGGCCGGGACCCTCGGCGCGTGGGTGCGGCCCCTCGACGGGAGCGAGGCGACGCGCATCACGGACGGGGATCCGGGAAAGTTCTCTCCGGACGGGAGCTGGGTCGTCGCGACGAGCCGCGTGGTCTCGGGACCGCCGCAGCTGATCCTCGTGCCGGCCGCCGGAGGCAAGGCGCGCGCCCTGACGAGCTCCGCGACCGCGGGCGACACGTCTCCGTCGTTCATGGGCGCCGACTGGATCCTGTTCAACCGGTCGGAGCGGGACCGGAAAGAGGTCTGGCGAATCAAGACCGACGGAACCGGAGCCGAGTCTCTCGGGGTCTCCGGCTGCGGCGATCCCGTCGCCGATCCGACGGCGACCCGGCTGCTGTGTCTCGGCGAGCCGGACGTCAATACGCTGTTCGTCCACTCGCTCGGGCGCGGCGCGGCCGGCGGCGGCCGGCCTCTGCACGTCCTTCCTGCGGGCGAGGCGTTCATCTACGCCCGGTGGAGCGAGAAGGGCGATCGCGTGTTTGCGGTGACCCGGGGTCGCCGGCTCCTGACCCTCGACGCCTCGACGGGAGCGGTGGTTCGCGAGCAGACGGTTCCCATCCGCGAGGGAATCTCGGGAGAGTCGTTGATCTCCGCGGCCTGCAGCCCCGACGGTGCGGTGCAGGCGTATTCCATGAGCTACACGTCGTCCCGGCTCTATCTGGGCCGGGACGTGTCGTGAAGAAGGAGGAGTAGCCATGCCCAAGATGTCCGTTGCAGCCTCGATCAAGCTGCCGATTGTACGACAAGGGAATGCTGCGCGCGAAGGGAGGCGTCCTGGTCTGCGGGCAACATGCTCGTCGTCACGAAGTCGACGCTGACTCTTGGCGCGGGGAATCCCGGTGTGAGCACAACAATCCTGGGCAAAGGTGCATCATCAAGCGCTGTCCATCCGATGCGTTCCGAATCAATCGTGCGGGCGGCGCTGAAGAATCGGCTTCGCTGCGAGCGCGCGACTAGTTCGTCACCCTGACCTCGTGCTCTGGTGGAGCCGGGACGGGCCTGTCGTCCGTACCCTCGAGACCGGCGTGACGCTGCACGGGCGACGACGGCATCGCCGATCGTGCTCGCCGTGTTTCGACCGGCCTCGCTCGGCGGAGGCGGCCGAGAATGTCTGCCGCTCGAGATCTGGCGAAGCGGGCAGCAGCCGAATCGAGCTTCTCCGGCGCTGCGGCTTCCTGTTACCGCGAGGGCGGGCCCGCCGGAAGGCGTCGCCAATCGACGCGTGGCAAGGAAACGTCGGCTCCGCCCTTCATCACGCGGCTTCGCGCAATCTTCGGTACGTTCGACCGAGCGCTGCGCCGATTGGTTGGGTCAGGAGCGGGTGCTCGACGAGCCGGCGGCCGGCGCTCGCCAAGAGGTATCGGGCCTCCGGCGCGCGAGATGGCCGACGCTCGGCGTCCTCGGCGGAGCTCGAAGCGACCCTCGCGGCTCGACGAACGATCCGGGAGTTCGGCCGGAAGCCGGTACCCCTTTCGGACCTCGCCGCGATCGTGCGCGGCACCTTCGGAATGACGGGGACCCACGACGGGGGCGTGTTCGGCTCGCTCATGACGAAGACCAGCCCATCGGCCGGGTCGCTCCATCCGATCGAGTGCTACGTGCTCGCCTGGAACGTGCACGGTCTCGAGCCCGGCCTGTATCACTACGACGTTCGAGCCGACGAGTTGCGACGGCTCCGGCGCGGCCGGTTTCGCGCGCAGGCCGTCCGCGCGGCCTCCGGCCAGGCGTGGGTGGGCCGTGCCGGGTTTCTCTGCATCATGACCGCGGTGTTCGGACGCAGCCTCTGGAAGTACGACGACGAGGTGACCTACAAGACCCTCTTCCTCGACGCCGGCCACCTCGCCCAGACCTTCTGCCTGCTCGCGACGGCGCGGGGTCTCGGCCCCTTCACGACCGCCGCGATCCAGGACTCCTACATCGAGAAGCTCATCGGCCTCGACGGCCTCCGGGAGTTCCCGGTCTACCTCTGCGGGGCGGGCGTTCCGGCGAAGCGCTCGCGCCCGCGCGGAGGGCCCTGAGCTACACTCACCTCGGATGCGTCTTTTCCGGGTGTTAGCCGGCGTTCTCTGCTCCCTTCCGGCGGTCGCCTCCGCCGCCACCTTCACCGTCAATTCGACGAACGATCTCGACGACGGCATCTGCGATGCCGGCCACTGCTCGCTGCGGGAGGCGATCAACGCGGCCAATGGCTCCGCGGGGGCGGACACGATCCGGTTCGGGATCGGCAGCGGGCCGAAGACCATCCCGGTGACGTCGTCGCTGCCGACGATCACGGACCCCGCGACGATCGACGGGACGACCCAGCCGGGCTTCGCGGGCACGCCGATCATCGAGCTCGACGGGTCGGGCGCCGGCGCGGGCTCGAACGGCCTCCACGTCACGGCGGGCTCGAGTGTCGTGACCGGTCTCGTCATCAACCGGTTCCCGTCCGCCTTTCCGGCGACGGGCGGCAACGGGATCCTGCTCGAGACGGGCGGCGGCAACGTGGTCCAGGGCTGCTACATCGGGACGAACGCCGCCGGCACGGCGGCGCTGACGAACGGCGGCGACGGCGTGCAGATTCGCTCCTCGTCGAACAACCTCGTCGGACGGACGAGCGTCTCGTCGCGGATGAACGTGCTGTCGGGCAACTCGGCGTACGGCGTGCGGATCACGGGCGCCGGCTCGAACGGCAACACGATCGCCGGCAATCGCGTCGGGACCAACGCCGGCGGGACCGCCGCCGTCCCGAACTCGGTCTCCGGCATCGCCGTGACTTCCGGGGCCGACAACGTGGTCGGGTCGTCGATCGCCGGCGACACGCTCGCGTCCGGCAACGACGGCGACGGCATCGTCGTCACGGGCTCGGCCACGGGAACCCTCGTGACGAACTGCTACGTGGGAGTGAACGCGGCGGGCGCGGCGGCTCTCGCCAACACGGGTCAGGGGATCGAGCTGACGCGGCGTCTCGGGCAACACCGTGGGACCGGGCAACGTCGTTTCGGGCAACGCCCAGAGCGGCGTTCTGCTGATCAGCGGGTCGACGGGCAACACCGTCGCCGGCAACCTCGTGGGCTTGAACGCGCTCGGGACCGCGGCCGTCCCGAACACGCTCAACGGCATCATCGCGTCCAACGCGAGCGGCAACACGATCGGCCCCGGCAACGTCGTCGCGGGCAACGGCACCAACGGGGTCCGGCTGCGCAGCGGCGCCGCCGAACAACGTCGTCCGGGGCAACCTCATCGGCGTCAACGCCGCCGGCACTGCCGCGGTCCCCAACCTCGCCGAGGGGGTCCAGGCGAACGACGGGGCGACGGGCAACACCGTGGGCGGTCCCGGCGTCGACCGCAACGTCATCTCCGGCAACGGCGCCAACGGCGTCCTGCTGACCGACGCGGCGACGACGAGCAACCTCGTGCAGGGCAACTTCATCGGCTCCAACGCGACGGCCTCGGCGGCGATCCCGAACGCGGCGAACGGCGTGGCGGTGCTGGCGGGGTCGAGCGGCAACGCCATCGGCGGCACCGCGGCGGGGACGAAGAACGTCATCGCGTTCAACACCGCGCGCGGCGTCTACGTGGAGTCGGGAGCCGGCAACGCGATCCTCGGCAACACCATCTCGTTCAACGGCGCCCTCGGGATCGATCTCGGCGGGATCGGCGTGACGCCGAACGACCTGGGCGACCCGGACCCGGGAGCGAACCTGCTGCAGAACTTCCCGGTCCTCTCGGCGATCCTTCTCGACACGTCGACGACGCAGGTCCAGGGGACGCTCAACAGCATCGCGAGCTCGAGCTACCGGCTGGAGTTCTTCTCGAGCGTCGCGTGCGACGCGTCGGGCAACGGTCCCGGGCAGCGGCTCCTGGGCGCCGCCGACCGGAAGACCGGTCCGGGCGGCGACGTGGCCTTCGTCGCGACTCTTTCCTCGGCGGCGCTGGGGCCATGGCTCACCGCGACCGCCACGGACTCCGCCGGCAACACCTCGGAGTTCTCGGCGTGCCTCGCGATCCCCGGGCCGACCGTGGCCTCGATCGCGCCGACGTCGGGGCCCGCGGGCCCCGCGACACCCGTCGCCATCGCCGGGACGAACTTCCAGAACGGCGCGACGGTCAAGATCGGCGGGGCGGCGGCGGGCGGCGTGTCGGTCATGAGCGGCGTCGAGATCGACGCTTCGACGCCGGTCCTGGCGCCGGGGACGCTGAACGACGTCACGGTGACCAACCCGAGCTCGCTCGCGGCGTCGATGTCGGCGGGATACCTCGCGGACTTCACCGACGTGCCCCAGGCCAACATCTTCCACGACGACGTCGAGACCGTCTTTCGGGCCGGGATCACCGCGGGTTGCGGCGCGGGCGCGTTCTGCGTCTCGAACGCCGTCACGCGCGCGCAGATGGCCGTCTTCCTGCTCAAGGCCGAGCACGGGTCGAGCTACGTTCCGCCCGACTGCACGGGCATCTTCCTCGACGTTCCCTGCCCGTCCGCCTTCGCCGACTGGATCGAGCGACTGTCCTCCGAAGGGATCACCGCCGGCTGCGGGGGAGGCAACTACTGCCCGGACAACCCCGTGCGGCGGGACCAGATGGCGGTCTTCCTGCTCAAGACGAAGAACGGGGCGGCGTACGTGCCGCCCGCCTGCACCGGGGTGTTCGAGGACGTCGCATGCCCGGGGCCGTTCTCCGACTGGATCGAGCAGTTGTACGCGGACTCGATCACCGGCGGCTGCTCGGCGTCGCCGCTTCTCTACTGCCCGGCTCCTCGAACACGCGGGGACAGATGGCGACATTTCTGGTCAGGACGTTTGACCTGCCATAGCCAAGCGACCGCTTCGAGTCCATTCGAGTTACCGCCGTGCTGCGCACGGCGTGGGTAACCGCTGGCCTGCGGCCAGCGTTGTCTACTGCCGTGGGCTTGCCTTCGGTGGTCGACTGGCCTACTGCCGGGAGTCTGCCTCTGGTGGCCGGCTCGGTCTTTGAGGTAAGTTGACTCCATGAAACGAAACCTCTTCCTGCCGGCTTCGGCCCTGCTGCTGGCTTCGGCCGTCCTTGCCGCCGACAAGAAGGCCGCCGGCGAGTTCTCGGCCACCGCCTCGATCGGCACGCCGTCCGGGACGCGCAGCATGGCCTTCGACGTCGTGGTCTCGAACCCGCGAGGCCTGTCCGAGATGGCGCCCCTGAAGAAGGTGCTCGAGGACGGCGGGCAGCAGGCGCTCGTCAACGCGATCCGCGGCAGCGGCCAGGGGCAGGTCAAGCTCGGCGCGCTGGTGTATCCCGTCGACCTCGTCATGGTCGAGAAGATCGACGACGGCTGGCGCTACTTCGTCGTGACGACGCGGCCGATCAAGTACACCGAGGCGGAGGAAGACGGCGGCGCGTCGCTGAACTATCCCTTCGCCGTGTTCGGCTTCGACTCGACCGACTTCGGCTCGGGCGACGGGGTGATCTACACCAAGGCGGCTCTGTCGATCGGCCCCGACGGGCACGTCCAGGTCTCCCAGTACGACGGGGACCCCGGCACGCTCTCGGACATCCGCCGCGTCAACTAAGCGAAATCCCTCTTTTTACGCCCCGGCGACCTCGTCCGAGCCCTCGTTGATGCCCTCGAAGAGGATCGTCGAGAGGTAGCGCTCGCCGGTGTCGGGCAGCATCGCCAGGATGACCGATCCCTTCGGCGCCTTCGCGGCGACCTTGCGCGCGGCGGCGAACGTGCCGCCCGAGGAGATTCCGCAGAAGATGCCTTCCTTCGCGGCGAGCTCCCGCGCGGCGTCGCGCGACTCGACGTCGCCGACCGTGACGATCTCGTCGTAGACCTCGCGGTCGAGGACCGCGGGGATGAAGTCGGGCGTCCAGCCCTGGATCTTGTGCGGCTTCCACTCCGTCCCGGTCAGCAGCGCCGCGCCCTCGGGCTCGGCGACGACGATCTTGATCGTCGGGCCGCGCCGCCTTGAGCATCTGCGCCGGCGCCCGTCAGCGTGCCGCCGGTGCCGTAGCCGGTGACCCAGTAGTCGAGGCGCTTGCCCGCGAAGTCGCGGAGGATCTCGGGCCCCGTCGTGTTGCGGTGGTACTCGGGATTGGCGGGGTTCTCGAACTGGCGCGCGAGGAACCAGCCGTTCTTCGCGGCGAGCTCCGCGGTCCTCTTGACCATGCCCGAGCCGCGCTCGGCGGCGGGGTGAAGGACGACCTTCGCGCCGAGGATGCGCATCAGCTTGCGGCGCTCGATCGAGAAGCTGTCGGACATGACGGCGACGAACGGGTAGCCCTTGACCGCGCACACCATCGCCAGCGCGATGCCGGTGTTGCCGGAGGTGGCCTCGATGACGGTCTGGCCGGGCTTGAGCGTTCCGCGCCGCTCGGCGTCCTCGATGATCGCGATCGCCAGGCGGTCCTTGACCGAGGAGAGCGGGTTGAAGGCCTCGCACTTGACGTACATCGTGACGCCGGCCGGAGCGAGACGGTGGATCTTGACGACGGGCGTGTTGCCGATCGTGCCGAGGATGCTCTCGTGGATCATGGGTCGTTCCTCTCGAAAAACGGGGGTTTCGGGCGCATGGGACGTTGCATCCGGCTCATCGCGGAGGAGCGTAGGATATGCCAGCTTTATGAGAACCAACATCCATGCAATCGCCTGTCGTTTCGCCCTGTGCCTTTTCGTCCCGACCCTCATGACCGCCGCCGCCGCCCCCCGGACGATGCGGGTCGACTACTTCCACACCGGCAACGCCGCGGCGGAGCAGTTCAGCCTCGACCGGATCGTGCTGGAGCCGCTGCCCTGGCCGGGCAACCCCAAGCGGCCGATCGACGACACGAACCTCGGCAAGTACCTCTTCGAGGTCATCGACCGGGCCTCCAACCGCGTCGTCTACTCCCGCGGCTTCGCGTCGGTCTACGGCGAATGGGAGACGACCGGGGAGGCGAAGGAGCTCCGCCGCACGTTCTCCGAGTCGCTGCGCTTCCCGGCGCCCGAGGCGCCCGTCCAGATCTCGCTCAAGAAGCGCGACGCGCAGAACGTGTTCCGGGAGGCCTGGGTCCTCCTCGTCGACCCGAAGGACGTCTTCATCGACACGGCCGCCCCGGCGTCGCCGGGCCCGGTCCTCGCGATCCAGAAGAGCGGAGAGCCGGCCGAGAAGGTCGACTTCCTCATCCTCGGCGACGGCTACACGGCCGCCGAGCGCGGCAAGTTCGAGAAGGACGCCCGGCGGCTGGCGGACCTGCTCTTCGCCGTCGAGCCCTTCAAGTCGCGCCGCGGCGACTTCAACGTCTGGGCGGTCTGCCCGGCGTCCGAGGAGTCCGGCATCTCGCGGCCGTCCGTCGGCATCCACCGGCGCACCCGCATCGGATCGAGCTACGACGCCTTCGGGAGCGAGCGCTACATCCTGACCTTCGAGAACCGGTCGTTCCGCGACGTCGCCTCCTTCGCGCCGTACGACTTCGTCGAGATCCTGACGAACTCCCGCACGTACGGGGGCGGAGGCATCTTCGGCCAGTACTCGACCGTCGCGGCCGACAGCCTCTGGGCGCCCTACGTCTTCGTGCACGAGTTCGGCCATCACTTCGCGGCCCTCGCCGACGAGTACTTCACGTCGCCCGTCTCCTACGAGCCGGCGACGGGGGAGAGGCTCGAGCCCTGGGAGCCGAACGTGACGGCGCTCGCCGATCCGAAGAACGTGAAGTGGAAGGACCTCGTCACGCCGGGGACGCCGCTGCCGACGCCCTGGAAGAAGGAAGAGTTCGAGAAGACCTCGCGCGACTTCCAGGCCAGGCGCCGGGAGATCCGCAAGGCGAACGGTCCCGAGGACGAGATGGACAAGCTCTTCACGGAGGAGCTGAAGTACGAGACGAAGCTCCTCGGCACCGACCAGTACTCGGGGAAGGTCGGCGCCTTCGAGGGAGCGCTGTACGAGGCGAAGGGGTACTACCGGCCGCAGGAAGACTGCATCATGTTCACCCGCGACGAGGTCCCGTTCTGCGCCGTCTGCCGGCAGACGCTCACGCGCGTGATCGACCTGTACAGCCGCTGACGATGAGCCCATGAGCTATCGCCGCGGGATCGCGCTCGCGGGCTTCGCTCGGCGGCACCTGGGCCGCATGAACGAAGGGCGGGGCGCGGTCATGGAGCACCTGTCCGCGCCGCGCCCCGACAACCTGCCGATGCCGACGTTCGTGCAGCTGCGGGTGACGAACCTCTGCAACCTGCGCTGCAAGATGTGCGGGCAGTGGGGCGACACCGGGATCTACCGTGCGCACTCGGGCTCGAGCGGGGCGACCGACGGGGCGCTCGAGCGCGAACGCATCCGCGAGCTCATCGGACTGAAACGCCAGCTCTCGCTCGCGGACTACGTGCGCCTGCTCGACGAGCTCGCGCCCTCGCGACCGATCATCAGCCTCTTCGGCGGCGAGCCGTTGCTCTACCCGGACATCGTGCCTCTGGTCCGCGAGATCAAGCGCCGCGGCCTGACGTGCACGATCATCACCAACGGCGGCCGGCTCGAGCCGCTCGCCCGCGAGCTCGTCGAGAGCGGCATCGACTCGATCGCGGTCTCGATCGACGGGCCGCCGGAGGTGCACAACCGGATCCGCGGCCAGGCGGACAGCTTCGAGAAGGCGGCGGCCGGCGTCCGCGCCGTCGCGGACTGGCGGCGCAGGCTCGGCCGCGCGCTGCCGATGCAGATCGCGATCCTGCCGGTCACGGAGCTCAACCTGGACTCGATTGCGCCGGCGGTCGAGGCGCTGCGAACGCTGCCTCTCGACACGATCAACGTCGGGCTGCGCTGGTTCATCCCGGAGGCGGTCGGCGCGGAGTACGAGCGCGTGATGCGCGAGGACCTCGGGGTCGAAGCGACGTCCTGGAAGGGCTTCGATTTCGACGGGTCCTCGTTCGCGGCCACGAAGGGGCAGCAGCTGGGAGAGCTGGTCAAGCTGCTGAAGGGCCTGCGGCGCCGCCGCTTCCTCGATTCGAGCCTCGGCCGTCCGTGGACCTCGTTCGTCCCCGACGTTCCGGCCGAGCGGGTGCCCGAGTACTTCTCCGACTTCGGCCAGACCTTCGGCCACCGAGATGTGTCCGGTCGCCTGGTACTTCGCGCAGGTGGAGCCGGACGGCGAGGTCTGCTTCTGCGGCGACTTTCCCGACTACTTCATCGGCAACGTGCGCCGGCAGACGTTCCGCGAGGTCTGGACGGGGGAGAAGGCGAACCGCTTCCGCGCGAAGCTCGCGAAGGAGCCGCTCCCGATCTGCGCCCGCTGCTGCGGCAACTACGTCTACGGGAAGTGGGAGCGGCCGCAGGCAAGCGCAAGGTCGTAGGGGAGGGTTATCGCTGGCCTGCGGCCAGCGTTGCCTACGGCCGTGGGCTTGCCTTCGGTGGACGGCTCGTCCCCTCCCTTTCTCGCCCCTACGACCGCAGCGCGTCCCAGAACTTGTAGAAGTTGAACCACTGCGTCGGGTACCGGCGCACGACGCCCTCGAGGTCCGCGGCGACGCGGGTCATGATGCGGATCGCGTCGTCGTCGGGTGAGAGGGCGCCGTCGGCCGCGATCGGCTCGCCCCAGACGTTGAAGTAGCTGCCGTCGGGATTGCGCAGGAAGAACCCCGGCAGGATCTCGCAGCCGCAGAACCGGGCCAGAAGCGCGGGCGAGCGCAGGAACGGCGTCGGCCGGCCGAAGAAGGGGACGACGACCTCGTCCTCGGGATAGGCGCGGTCGACGAGCAGCGCGACCGCCCGGCCGGCGTCGACGGCGCGCCGCACCTTGAACGCCGTGGCCATGGACGAGCCGATGTCGATCGACTCGACTCCCAGACGCTGGCGCAGCTGCTGGCGCATCTCCTGGACGTTGGGATCGAGCTCCGGCTGGCCGACGACGGCCGGCACCAGGTCGTGCGCGCGCAGGGTCACGGCCCCCATCTCCCAGTTGCCGACGTGGCCGGTGACGAGCAGAAAACCTCGCCCGTCGCGTCGCACGCGCGACAGCACCCGGGCGTCTTCGGCGAGCGTCGTCACGCGGGGAACGAAGGATTCACTCCGGAGCTTCCAGACGTCGATGGTGTGCCGCCCGTACTCGAAGAACTGGCGGCGCGCGAGGCGCTCGGCCTCGGCGTCGGGCACGCCGAGGGCCTTGTGGAAATTGTCGCGGATTCCGGCCTTGGTGCGCCCCAGAAAGGTGACGGCCAGCCCGTTGCCCACGAGGTTGATCGCGTTCAGGACGGACATCGGCAGCCAGCGCGCGCCATAGTGCAGGCCGCCGTAGACCACCCGGTTCGACAGGCCGTGCGAGACCCATTTCTTACGGCCCCGCGCGGACGACGGGGGAGGAAGAGGGGCCTCGGGCGGGCCGGAAGCGGGCGCGGTTTCTCCCATGCGGGCGTCGAGTTTACAATCCGCATTGAACTCCATGAATGTCCTGTTGATCCGCCCCGACCCGGGCAACGAGCGGTTCGGGCTGGGGCCCTTCTTTCGCGTCGAGCCGCTGGGGCTCGAATACGTCGGGCGCGGCCCTGCGGAGCGCGGGGCCACGAGCCGGCGATCGTGGACCTGCGCTTCGGGCATTGCGTCCGCTCCTGGGTGCGCCGGACGCGCCCCCGGATGGTCGGGATCTCCGTGCATGCACGCGCTCGAGTACGACCGGGTCCTCGAAACCGCCCGCGAGATCCGCCGCGCGGCGCCCGAGGCCTTCATCCTCGTCGGCGGCCACGCCGCCGCGGCGTTCCCGGGCCCGCTCGAGGCCCCGGAGGTCGACGCGATCTGTGTCGACGACGGCGAGGAGGTCGTGCCGGCGGTCGCCGACGCGCTGGCCGCGGGCCGTCCGCTGACCGAGGTCCCGGCCCTGCTGCTGCGGACTCGCGACGGCTGGATCTCGACGCGCGCCCTCGAGGACCGCACCGGACTCGACGCCGTGCCGCTTCCGGCCCGCGATCTCGTCGAGCGCGACCGCAGCCGCTACCACTGCCTGCTCTTCAAGCCGGTCTGGCTCGTCGAGACGGCCCGCGGCTGCCCGTTCCGCTGCAACTTCTGCTCGGTCTGGCAGCTCTACGGGCGCTCGTTCCGCGAGCGGTCGATCGGGGCCGTCGTCGACGACATCGAGAGGGTCGGCGACGCCGTCTTCATCGCCGACGACCTCTTCTGGAACCACCCGGAGAGGAGCCGCGAGCTCGCGCACGCGCTGAAGGCCCGCGGCGTGACAGAAGCGCTGGATCCTCGTCCAGACGCGGACGGATCTCGTCTGCCGGCACGCCGACCTGCTCGAGGCCTGGCGCCCGCTCGCGAAGGACTTCGACATCTTCTTCGGCCTCGAGGCCGCCTCCGACGCGGGGCTCGCGAGCGTCGACGAAGGACGCCGGCGTCGTCCGCCTCGATCGAGGCGGCGCGGATCTCGCGGTCCCTCGGCTACGGCGTCACCGGGCAACTTCCTCGTCGATCCCGACTGGGACGAGGCGCACTTCCAGGAGCTCTGGGACTTCGTCGCGGCACACGGCTTCCAGCGCGCCGGCTACACGATCCTGACGCCGCTTCCGGGCACCGAGCTCTTCCAGAAGCTCGCCCCGATCCTCGAGGGCCAGCCCTGGTTCAAGTACGACATGCACCACGTGCTGTGGGAGCCGCGGCTCGGGGCGGAACGGTTCTTCGAGCTCTACGCCGAGACCTGGCGCCGCTCGATCCTCAACACCTCCGGCGAGAAGAGCCTGGATCGAGTGGATGCGCCAGGTCAAGCCGGCGCAGATCCCGTACCTGACCCGGGTTCTCATGCGCACGCAGCGCATGATGAAGGCGCAGGCGTACCTGAGGGAGCACGAGGCGGCGCAGCGCGTCGCCCGCTCCGCAGCGCTCCGCCCCAGGCCCTCGAGGCCTCCTGAGCGCGACCGCGCCTCGATCGCGCCCTTCCCTAAGGCGAGCGCCTCTCGTTCCACCAGACCCGGATCCGCGCGGCGCGGGAGCGCGTCTGGCAGGCCGTTCCTCGCGCGCGACCTCGCGAGCTCGCCGGCCTCGAAGGCGCTGCTCGCGATTCGGGGCTACGGCGGGAAGGCGTTCGGAGCGAGCCGCGGGACGCTTCCCGAGAAGCTCCAGCGCTTCGGGTTCACGAGCCTCGAGGAGGACCCCGGACGCGAGCTCGTCTTCGGCATCGCCGGGAAGTTCTGGCGCCACGACGGCGGGCTGCGCCGGCTGGCGGACCGGCAGGCGTTTCTCGATTTCGCCGAGGACGGCTGCGTCAAGGCGGCGTGGAACCTGCGGATCGACGAGGACGGGGGACGGCTCCTGCGAGCTCTCGACCGAGACGCGCATCGTCTACTTCGGCACGGCCGCCCGCCGCAAGTTCCGCCTCTACTGGACCATGATCGGTCCGTTCTCCGGTGCGATCCGGACCGGGTTGCTGCGCGGTGTCCGTCGCCGCGCCGAGACGGCCTGATCACGGGCAGTCGGCCGGCCTGTCCGCACCCGGCGTGTGCTTCAAGAAGAAGTGCGTCTCCTCGATGAGCCTGGTTCCAGCTCCCCGATCGACCGTCCGTTCGTAGCTCTTCTTCGCGAAATAGGCGCCGTTCTGGCTCGAGCCCGGACCGCTCCGCAGAAGCTCCCATCGGACGGCGGCGAACTTCCTGTAGATCGTGAACTCGTTCTCGTGGAGCGTCATCCAGTAGTCGGCCAGAGGAGTCACGGGGAAGTCCGGAACGTGGCCCTCGTCATCGCATTCCGCTTCCGCGTGCAGCCCCGGATCTCCGGGATCGTAGAGAAGGCGGACGACAACCTCCGGGTGTTCCTCGATCAGGCCGTCGATCCAGAGTGCGGCGGCCTCGAAGAAGCCTTCCTGAGCGTCGACCGTCACCTCGCAGTCGCCTCCGCTGTAGTCGAAGGTCGCGATCTCCTTGACGAGCTTGCAACTTCCGTCCCATGCGGAGGTGCGCGCGTATGGATTGCTGAGGTTCAGCCGGAGGGGGACATGTTGCGAGCGATACCGGAGCCGCTGCGTGTACGACACACCCCGGGAAGTCGTCTCTTCGGTCACCTTCCCCTGGAAATCGAGCTCGAAGCGCAGGCAGGTCTCGATCGCCTGGCCCTCCGCGAAGCTGGTCAGGAAGTCGTTCTCGACGCCCAGGATCTGCAGCTGGCGGGCGATGTAGAGCAACAGGGTGGCCTCGAAGGGGTCGTTTCGCATGACGCAGCGGTCGAAGGCCTTCTGCCCGCAGCTCTCGAGGACGCCGATCACGAGCTCGGTGACCGCCGGCGTGATCCATCCGGTGCGGATGTCCTCGGCGAGGCCGTACAGCTGCATTGTGCGGACGAACTTGAAGGCCGTTTCCGTCGCAAAACCGATCTCCGACTTGTCGCAGGACTCGCTGGCCCGCTGCAGGAGCGGCTGGATCGCTTCGTTGAAGGCCCTGACGAAAATGTCGATCGCGTACTCTCGAAGCTGTTCGCGGGTGATCAAACCCAGAATCTCCTGAAACAGATGGCTGGCGTACTCGCTGATGTACGGATCGAGCGGCCCGGGCCCCGTGTGATCGTTGTCGGCCGGCGATCCATGGGCGGCGCCGTAGCCGGAGAAGTGGAAGACGGGAATCGCGATCGCCGGCGTATCGAGGAGCCGGAGAGCGTTGGTCAGGTTTTCGCCTCCTCGACCGTATTCGTAGGGCACGGTCTCATTCGGTGGGCCCGGCGTGGCCGTCTCGATCGTGAGCGTGGCCGGCACGCCGAGGCGCAATCCGTCGGGTTCGAGCTCCACTCCGGCGATCAGTCCGCCGCTGTACGGGAGCCTGTCGATCCGCGAGACCGGGATCATCGTGATCGTGCGCGGGCCGTCCAGCGAGTAGGGCGGAAAGTCGAGCGTGAACGTCGAGCCGTCGGCGCCGTGCGCGACGATCGAACCGCCCTCCTGGTCGAGCTCGGCGGTGGCGGTTCGAGCGACGTCGCGGACGGGGGAGACCGAGTAGCCGCCGCGAAAGGCCGCCGTGTCTCCGACCGAGGCAAACTGGCCGGCCGAATTGGTGTATCGCTTGACCGTACCGGTGACGATGTCGGTCACGGTGAGCGCGTACTCCACGTTCGTGAGGGCGCCGAAGAAGACCCAGAAGTTTCCGTTGACCGACCGGGCATCGAGCACCTTGACGATAAGCTCGACGTTCGTGGGCGAGAAGAACCAGAAGTAGCCCGTATCGTTCGTCAGCTGAACCGGCTGCCCGTCCCCGGTCCTGCCGCGGGCGTCGCGCCACGAGACCTCGAGGTGGAATCGGCAGCCGTTGAGATTGAAGCCGAAGACCCGATCCGGGCACGGCGTGAAAGCCTCGGTCGCTTTGGCGCGTTGAACGTCGATGAGGTCCTGGAGGGATTTCAGAGACGCCGGCGGGATGGGCGTTCCATCCGCCGTGACGTTCTCGCTGCTCGGGGCGGTCGTCGATGGATCGAAGGCCGAAGTGTCGCCGACGCTCGCAAACTGGCCGAGGGGGTTGTGGTACGCCTTCACGGCGCCGGTCGTCGTGTCGGTGACGGTCAGGTCGTACTCGACCGAGGAAAGGGCGCCGAAGAAGACCCAGAACTTCTGATTGATGGAGCGGGCGTCGAGCACCTTTACGACGAGCTCGATGTTGGCCTCGGAGAAGAACCAGAAGTAGCCGGTGTCGGCCGTGATGGAGACGGCCTGCCCGGTTCCGGTTCGGCCCCTGGAGTCGCGCCAGTCGACCTCGACCTTGAAGCGCGAGGCGTTCAGGCAGAGGGTCGTCGCCGAGGGGGCACAGGGCGCGGCGGCGAGCCTGCCGGCGGCCAGGATGAGGAAACCTGCGACCCAGGCGGCTTTGCGCATGGCATTTCCCTTTGGTCAAGACGCGCAATCGGCCGGCCGAAGGGATCATCGCCGGGGCGAAATTTTGGGGGTCAGGTCTGAAATCTTCGGATTTGCAGGTCGGACCACCGAAGAATCGAGACCCGACCCCCTGGTTTTCGCTCTACGGGCTCATCCGCCAAACGCTGTTGCGCGGCATCCGCAGCCGAAGTGAGGGGCGAACCACCCCTCACTCCGGCGTATGAGTCAGGGTGAATTTTGTGATCTCCGCGGTCGTCACGGACCCTGCCCGGCGGGTCGTCGCAACGACCGCGACGGCCCATGGGTCGCTGCGACCGGTCGGCATCCAACGCGTCTCGATACGCGTGTACCCACCCTCGTTGTAAAGGTCCTGGTCGCGATGGGTGAAGTCATAACCCCCGAGCCAGAAGTTCTGGCCGATCGTGGAAGGGGGCGATCCCTTGCATGAGACCTTGATCTCGTCGGTCGGGGTTCCCCGATCGTAAGGCATGGCGATTCCGTCGGCGTTGTTCCAGAAGAGCTCCGCTTTGAAGGTGGAGGGCGTCCACGACGTGAGACTGACGCAGTCTTTGATGGGGCTCATCTGCGACCTTGGTATGTTCAATCCTGCCCTCGCCGGTAATCTTGAGTTGGTCCTCGCTCTCCGCGAATCGGCCCTGCATCGTGATCCCGTCGGCGAGCACCGCCGTCGTCACGCTCCCGGCCGGGCCGCTTTCCACGATCGTCGATTCGAACTTGAGCTTGAACTTGAGGCACCCAAACACGCTTTCGACGTCGGACTGCAGACTCGGGGGTGTCTGGATGATGTGGTGGTTGTAGCCGATCTGGACCAGCGGGAAGATGTCGTAGATCGCGATCGGGTTTCGAGAGCACCGTTCGTGGATCTTCTGCAAGGCCTTCCGCATGATCGTCTTGAAGAGCGCGAGGAGTTCCTCGGACCGGCCGGCGGGCAAGAGCTCCACCAGAAGTCCCAATCTGTTGACCTCGTGTTTCCAACGGATCGTCGCGACGATGAGTCCCCGAACGGTGGCGGGATCTCCCGTGGCGGCCTGCATTTGCGCTTTGAGAGACTGATACTGACCCTCCATCCGCGTGACGAGGTCCGACCTCCAGTCCGCCGTCCGCGAGGCGGACTTGGGCGTCGTCGTCGCAGGAGACGCACCGGACACCGCGGTCTCCCGGCCTTGACGGAGCATGGGCGAGATCTGGTGGCTGAACAGGTCGTGGAGTGCCACCGGCTCCCGCCCGAGCTGTGTCTGTCGCTCGGCGCCGGTCGCGCGGGCGACCCCGTAGCCTCCGAAATGAGAGATGTCCAGTTCGAGGTCCCCCGACTCCGGGTTGGGAGGGAAGAGGAAAAAGTCCTCGCCCGAGCCGTTCCATGCGACCGCCGTCTCCTCGGTGCGGGAGATGGGAGCCGGAGTATGGATCGAGAGCGTGGCGCCTTCCAGCAACAGAGTCCCGGCCGGCTCGAGAACCACGCCAGCGACGAGCCCGCCCGCGAAAGGGAAATGGCCGGTCGAGCGGACCGGCGTCATCGAGACCACCTCGCTGAACAGAAGCGATTGGGGGGGAACGTCCAGGGTGAAGACCGTGCCGTCGGCAGCCGCGACCGAGAGCGACCCACCCTGGTCGACGGACATCTCGCCGGATACACTCAGGGAGTCCTCGGTCTCCACCGAGATCGGGTAGCCTCCTCGGAAAGCCTCCGTGTCACCGATCGACGCGAGATTCCCCTGGGTGTTGTCGTAGGTGCGAACGGCGCCGCTCACCGTGTCGGTGACGCGGATGGTGTACTGAACATCCGAGAGAGCGCCGAAAAAGACCCAGTACTTGCCGTTGATGCCACGGGCGTCGAGGACCTTCACCATGAGCTCGACATTGGCCTGGCTGAAGAACCAGAAATAGCCGGTGTCGTTGGTGAGCTGAACCGGCAGGCCGGCGCCCTGGCGACCTCGCAAGTCGCTCCACTGGACGTCGAGGCGGAATCGACAGCCGACGAGGTAGAGGAACCCCGAATCCTTCTCGCAGGGGGTGAACGCCGCCGCCGTCTCCGATGACACTGAGTCGATGAAGCCCTGAATCTCCGCGAGGCGACCGGGTGCCGCGGCCGTGCCTGCGATCTCGACGGTTTCGCGGGTGGCGCGCACGCCCGGGCCAGGGTCAAACGCCGAGGTATCCGCGACGCTGGCGAACTGGCCGAGAGGGTTGTGGTACGTCTTGACGGCGCCGGTCGCGGTGTCCGTCACGGTGAGGTCGTACTCGACGTTGGACAGCGCGCCGAAGAAGACCCAGTACTTGTGGTTGATGGAGCGGGCGTCGAGGACCTTGATCACGAGCTCGATGTTGGCCTCGGAGAAGAACCAGAAGTAGCCGGTGTCGGCGGTGATGGAGACGGCCTGGCCGGCGCCGGTGCGCCCGCGCGAGTCCCGCCAGGAAACCTCGACCTCGAAGCGGGAGGCGTTCAGGCACAGGGTCGTCGCCCCGGGTGTGCAGGGGGCGGCGGCCAGGGTGCCCGCGGTCAGAAGCATGCCAGCGAGCCCGATCAGGACCTTGCGCATCGGAATGCCCTCCATTCACGACGCGCAGGCCGTTTCCCGGGGGGATCACGGCATTGGGAAAAGACCCGCCGGGAAGGATCGGGCAGGGAGCATGCCGACCGCCCCCGGCGGGAGGAGCGAGGGTACTTATCTACTGGAGCTTGAACGTCTTGACGATGAACACGGCCATCTGCCCCCGGGTATTCGGGTTGCCGGGACAGTAGTTGCCCCCTCCGCACCCCCCCGTGATCCCTTCGGCGGCAAGCTGCTCGATCCAGTCGGCGAACTGCGACGGGCACGTGACGTCCGGGAAGTCGCCGTTGCAGGGCGGCGGCACGTAGCTCGGGCCGTGCTCGGCCTTCAGCAGGAAGACGGCCATCTGGTCGCGCCGCACGGGGTTCTGCGGGCAGTAGTTGCCTCCGCCGCAGCCTCCCGTGATCCCCTCGGCGGCCAGAGCCTCGATCCAGTTGGCGAAGGTCGAGGGACAGGGGACATCCGAGAAGGTCCCCGTGCACTGCGGGGGCGCGTAGCAGATGCCGTGGCGGCCCTTGAGCAGGAACACGGCCATCTGCTGCCGGAGCGTCGGGTCGTTGACTCCGTAGAGCCCGTTGCCGACGCCGACCGTGATCGCGTTCGAAACGAGGGTCGTCACGAAGCTGTAGAACTGCTGAATGCCCGGGACGTCCAGGAAGTCCACGATCCAGGCCTTGCTGAGGATGCCCGACGTCGCGTCCGTGTTCGTGACCTGGATGTCGTTCACCGTCGCGGCGGGCAGAACCGGAGCCGTGACCGTCATCGTCGTCTCGTCGGTCACGCTGGGGGCCGTGCCCGCGACGCCGCCGAACGTCACCGTGGCGCCGGGGAGGAAGTGCGTGCCGGTCAAGGCGACAACCACGCCTCCCGCGGGCGGCCCCGAACGCGGGCTCGAGGCATAGATCACCTTCTGCGAGAACTCGGAGGTGTTGCCGTTCGGATCCGTCGCGGTCACCGAGATGGGCGGCTGGGTCGGCGCGTTCGCGTCGTTGACCGTGATGTCGAGGACGGCGTCGCCGGCTCCGTCCGTCGTGACCTGCACGGAGCCCAGGTAGTACGCGCTCTGGAGGAGCTGCCGCGGCCGCGGCGTGCACGAGGGGCTCTCGAAGATGTCGAGGTCGAACGTCGTGTTCGGGCTCGACTTGAAGATGCCGTGCACCGTGAGCGTCGTCGCGCCGTAGTCGACCGAGGAGATGAACGGGAAATTCTGGAGCTGATTCGGACCCGTGTCGCCATCGCCGGCGTCGTTCTTGGTGACGCCATCCCCGTCGTTGTCGATCCCCGGGCCCTGATTGAAGAAGATCGGATTGGCGCGGATTGCGTTGCGGAGGCCGTAGTTCAGCACGCCGGTCTGGTTCCACGCGATCGCGTTCGCCTCGCCGGCGGCGACTCCTCCGACGAGCGCGTCGGTCGCCAGCACGTAGAGCTGGATGCCCGAATGACCGTTTCCGAGCGGCTGCGTGGCCCCGGGGTCCGTGCCGATCGTGTTGCCCTTCACGATCGAGCCGGCGCTGCTGTTGATGTAGATCCCGTCGAGGGTGTTCGCGGAGATCAGGTTGCCCTCGCCGGCGGTGAAGTCCCCGCCGATGATGAGACCCGAATGATTGGTGGCGTAGATCCCGTACTGGTTCGGGAGCGCCTCCATCCCGGCCGCGTTCGTGCCGATGCGGTTTCCCTGGATCGTGCAGCCGCTTCCGTTGATGACGAAGATGCCTTCGCCGGTGCTTGCGGCGACGACGTTGCCCTGGCCCGGATCCGGTCCGCCGATCAAGAAGTCCGTGGTTCCCGTCAGGCCGATGCCGCGGCCTTGCGAAATCGGCGAGTTCCCGGTGATCGACGTTCCGATGAGGTTGCCCTGGATGACGTTCGCGCCGCCGCCCGTCGACTGGATGCCGGTGGTGTTGCCGCTGATGAGGTTTCCCGCACCCGGGGCGGAGCCGCCGATCACGTTGCCCGTCACACCCGAGGTCAGGACGACGCCCGTCCCGTTCAGCACCGCGATCGTCCCGGTCGGATCCGTCCCGATGAAGCAGGCCTCGAGGTGGTTGTCGTTCGACTCGATCTGGATGCCGCTGGAGAAGTCGTTGACGCAGACGCCGCGGATCGTGTTCCCGCCGGCCCCCGTCATGCGGAGACCCGCGCCGCTGAACGTGGAGACCTCGATCAGGGGCTTGCCGGCGTAGCCCGGCTGGGTCGTGGCGTCGAGGGTCGTCTGGCCGGTCAGTGGCGGCAGGATGCTCAACGGCAGGATCTGGAACGGGCCGGTGCCCGGGATGTTGAAGTCGATCGTGTCGGGCCCCGCCGCGGCGTTCGCGCCGAGGATCGCCTCGCGAAGCGACCCGGGGCCCGAGTCGGAAGTGTTGGTGACCGTGAACGTCGCGGCTTCCCCGGCCGCGGCGAGTCCGACGACCAGCGCCCCAAACGCGGCCGCGCGCCGCAGGCGGGTCATTGGGCCCTCACGACGATCGAGTCGGCGACGAGGTCGTGGAGCGCCCGGTGGTCGCGGTGCAGGTACGCGACGATACAGTCGACGAAGAGGACGTTGCCGGCCGTGATCCCGATCAGGCGCAGGAACGCCCGGAGCACGCCGATGGGGGCCCGGGTGTCCAGGGTCCCGGGCCGGGTGACCGTCAGGCCCATCATCCGCTTGCCGGGTGTCGCGCCTTCGCGGCCCCAGAAGTAGACGAAATAGCCCGCGACGATGACGGCCGCCAGGGCGGCCATGCCCGTCGTCTCGGCCTCCCGCACGGTCTCAGGCAGGACCGCGATGACGAGGTGAGCCGCCAGACCGGCCACGACGGCGACGGTTCCGACGATCACGGCGTCGACGGCCGTCGCGGCGAGCCGGATGCCGAGCCTGGCCGAAGCGGGGGAACCTGCGTCCGCCAGGGTGCCGGGAAGCTCCAGAATCCTCGTCGTCATGCCTCCTCCTCTCCGTTCACGCGCGCCCCGCCTCCCACCCGGCCCCGGCGTCCCACCGCCGCGGCCGTCTCGGGGTCCTGTGGAGTACGCGCAGGACCCGGCCAGACGGGATCAGGGGGATCGATGTGGTGTAATTAGGACGAAGAGGGAGCCGATCGCCGTGCTTCCCTGAGTCGATCGGGCCTCGGGCCCGCTCCCCGACCGCCAGCGGGCCTTCGAACGGGCGAAGGCGGCGTCCGCAGGCTGCGCCCCCCCGGCGCCTCCCGTTAGGTGATCGTCGCGAGCGAGGTCGGCACGTCGATCCGGTGGACGCCGGCGCCGGGAATGTCGAACGCGATCGTGTCGGTGCCGGCGTTGGCGTCGAGGATCGCCTGGCGAAGCGACCCGGCGCCGCTGTCGGCGGTGTTCGTCACCGTGTACGTGTCCGCTCGCGCCGCGGCGCCGCAGAGCGCGAGGATCAGGACGGCGGCGAGCCGGATCCAGCCAACGGATGCTCCCCGGGAGAAGCGGGACGATCCGAGGGTCGGCGTTCTCATGTTCCCCTCCTCGTCTTTCTTGACTAACGAAAAGGGGGGCCGCGGGTTTCATCGGAGCCCGGCCGTTTCTCCGCGCTGTTCCGCGAGCCGATGCGCCCGGGGGGGCGCGCCGCCGGCAGGCCGTGGGAGCGAGGGCCGTGGAGGGCGCCGGCGGCTTCCTGCCGGTATGATCCGGCCGCTCGAGGAGATGTCATGAAGAGATCGGTCTGTCTCGGACTCTGGCTCGTCGCGGGCGCGCTGGCCGCCCAATCGCCGGACGGTATCTTCGCGTCGGGATCGATCGCCGCCGTGATCGACGGCTGGCACGCCGCCGCGGCCTCCGCGGACGAGGCGAAGTATTTCTCGTACTTCACGCCCGACGCCGTGTTCCTCGGCACCGACGCCGGGGAGCGCTGGACGCGCGACGAGTTCCGCAAGTGGGCGCATCCGTACTTCGCCGCCGGCAAGGCCTGGACGTATCGGTCGACCGCGCGCTGGATCTCCTTCTCGCCCGACCGCCGCTTCGCCTGGTTCGACGAGCTTCTCGAGAACGCGAAGCTCGGGACCTGCCGGGGATCGGGGGTCCTGGTGCAGCAGGCGGACGGGTCCTGGAAGATCGCCCAGTACAACCTCTCGATTCCGATCCCCAACGACCTGTCGGACGCCATCGTGAAGCAGATCGCCGACGCCGCGAAGTCGAAGAAGGGCCGGTGAGCATGCGACGCCTGAAGTGGATCGCCCTCCTCGGCGTCCTGAGCCTCGGGCTGGGGACGGCCGCGTCGCCCGTTCCCGGGCCCGCGGAGCTCGTTCTGCGCGGCGCGGCCGTCTATACCGTCGACGACGCCCGGAGCTGGGCGCAGGCGGTCGCCGTCTCGGGCGGCCGGATCGTCTTCGTCGGCACGGATGCCGGCGCGAAGGCGTGGATCGGGCCGGCCACGAAGGTCGTCGACCTCGCCGGGAAGATGGTCCTGCCGGCGTTCCACGACTCGCACGTGCACCCGGTCTCTGGCGGCGTCGAGGCGCTGGAGTGCGACCTGAACGGCTCTCCAACCCCGGCGGCGGTGCTGGAGAACGTGAAGCGGTACGCGGCCGAACACCCCTCGGCGGCCTGGATCCGGGGAGGGGGCTGGGAGCTCACGCTCTTTCCCGAGGGGAACCCATCGAAGACGCTGCTCGATGCGATCGTCCCCGATCGCCCGGTTTATCTTTCGGCGACCGACGGCCATTCGGTCTGGGTCAACTCGAAGGCGCTGGCGATGGCCGGAGTGACGAAGGCGACGCCCGATCCGCCGTACGGCCGCATCGAGCGCGACCCGGCGACGGGGGAGGCGACCGGGACGCTGCGCGAGGACGCCGCGGACCTGGTTTCGAAGCTCCTCCCCAGGCGCAGCGCGAAGGACTACGCCGACGGGCTGCGCGAGGCCCTGCGCCGTGCCAGCGGGTTCGGCCTGACCTCTCTCGTCGAGGCGAGCGCGTCGGAGGAGGACCTCGAGGCCTACCGGACGCTCGAATCGCGGGGAGAGCTGTCGGCGCGCGTCCTCGCCTCCCTCTACTGCGACACGGACAAGGGGACGGCCGAGGTGGCGCGGCTGGCGGCGTTGCGGAAGAAATACGCCGGAAAAAGGCTGCGGACGAACTCCGTGAAGATCTTCGCCGACGGCGTGCTCGAGACGCGCACGGCGTCGGTGCTCGAGCCTTACATCGGGTTCCCCGGGGACCGGGGCAAGCCGAATCTCGAGCCGGCCGCGTTCCGGGCGCTCGCGACGGCTCTCGACAAAGAGGGTTTCCAGATCCACGTCCACGCGATCGGCGACCGCGCGATCCGCGACGCGCTCGACGCCGTCGAGGCCGCGCAGAAGGCGAACGGCGTTCGCGACGCCCGCCACCACCTCGCGCACATCGAGCTCATCGACCCTGCCGACATACCGCGGTTCCGGCGGCTCGGAGTGATCGCGAACTTCCAGCCCTTCTGGGCCAACGGCGACAAGTACCTGACCGAGCTCACCGAGCCCAGGCTCGGGCCGGAGCGTTCCCGCTGGCTCTACCCGATCGCGAGCGTGGTCGCGTCGGGCGGAGTCGTCGCGTTCGGCAGCGACTGGAGCGTGTCGTCGATGAACCCGCTCGACGGCATCGAGGTCGCGGTGACGCACCGCCAGCCGCCGGAGGGGCCCGGCCCGGCATGGCTGCCGGAGGAGCGCATCGCGCTGCCCGAGGCGATCGCCGGCTACACGATCCGCGCGGCCTACCTCGATTTCTCGGAGAAGGAGACCGGATCGATCGAGCCCGGCAAGGCCGCCGACCTGATCGTTCTCGACCGGAACCTCTTCGAGATCCCGCCCTCGCAGATCCACGACGCGAAGGTCCTCCTCACCCTCCTCGAGGGCAGAGAGGTTTACCGGGGGTCAGGTCTTCAAATTTCGGTTTCTAGACTGCAATCATCCGAAAAATGAAGACCTGACCCCTCATTTCGCCCGGGTGTAGGTGAACGTGCCGACGTGGTCCTGGCCCTTCGCGCGAGAAGTCCAGGCCTGGGAGAAGCGGCCGGGGTCCTGGAACGTGACGACGAGGCTCCGCATCAGCTCGCCGTCGGGATCGGTCACGTTGGTCGCGTCGACGAAAGAGAAGGCCAGGGTCTTCCCGCCGCCGGAGAGGCCCGTCGCGACCATCCTCGGCTGGTTGCCGGCGGCGCAGTAGTGCGTCGCCATGATGCGGCTCCCGTCGAGGTGGTAGACGGTGATCATGTTCGTGTCGTGCCCGCTCTGCATCGTCTCCATGAGGCTCGTGCCGTTGGAGACGAGCTTGTAGGAGATGAGGACCTCGCCGCCGCCATCGGCGTCGGCGCCGGAGTAGGACCCCTTCCAGTCGCCGACGAGCGTCTTCAGCTTTTCCCAGGCCGGATTGACGCGTCGCGTCCGCGGCCGGAAGCGCCGCCGCCCACGAGAGGACGAGAAGCGCCGCCCCGATCGATCGTCTCCTGCTCATATTGGTCACCCCCGTTCGACGAGGCTGCCCAGACGATCCAGGCAGCCGATCCATCCGGCGTCGTGGTCGGCCCGGGCCCGCTCCGTGACGAGCCGCTCGTGCGTCACGACGATCTCGGTGTCCGCCGCCGCGCTCGAGGAACTCGACGGTGACGAGCGTGTCGTGGCCGACGGGATCGCCGAGGCCGGGATCGTTGCTCCAGGTCCAGGTGTAGACGAGCTTCTCGGGCGGCACGACCTCGAGGTATCGGCCCTCGATCTGCCAGGGCTTGCCGCGGTCCCGGCCCTCGAGTGCGATAGCGCCCGCCGGTGCGAAGATCGAGCTCGCGGACGCGCATCTCGCCGTCCGGCTCGATGAACCAGCGCATCAGGAGCTCCGGGTCCGTCCACGCCCGGAAGACCCGGTGGCGCGAGGCCTTGATCGTGCGCGAGACCCGGACCGGCGGCGGCGTTGCGGCTTCAGGCGCGGGCTGGACCATGGCTTCTCCTTCTCGTCTTTCTCTACGGATTCCTCGAGAGTACCGTTGCAGGGCGTCGAGCCGCCCCTCCCAGAACGCCGGTAGTGGGCGATCCAGTCGGCGGCCGTCCGCATCGGGCCGGGCACGAACCGGCAGTGATGCACGCGGCCCTCGCGGCGGCGGGCGAGCAGGCCCGCGCCCTCGAGCACCCGCAGGTGCTTCGAGATCGCCGGCGGCGACATGGCGAAGGGGCGCGCCAGCTCGCCGACGGACGCGTCCGGCTTCTCCGCGAGCCGCGCCAGGATCGCCCGCCGCGTCGGGTCGGCGAGGGCCCCGAACGTCGCGTCGAGCGCGGCGGCGGAATAGTTAACCATATGGTTAACTATATCGCGATGCGCCGGGCTGTCAAGCCCGAGTTCCGGGTTCAGGGGGTGGTGACCGAAACGCCGTCGTAGACGGAGGTGTTGAGGGTCCCGTCCTTGTGGCTGGTGAGGGCGAGGCCGACGTAGACGTTGGCCGGCAGCGCGATGGTCTCGGAGCCGACGAGGTTCCAGGTCGTCCCGTCCGGCGAGGCGTAACCGGTCAGGGTCGAGCCCGCTCGGACGAGCTTGAGCCAGTAGGGGGCCGCCACGAGAGGGCCGCCCGTGTGGAGGCTCGGGCCTCCGGTCGCGACCCGGCGCTGGAAGGCGAGGCCGTTCTGGGCCGTCTGGGCCATCATGGCGTGCCGCGAGCCGGCCGCGAGCGTCTCGCGGAACATGACGGCGGCCTTGGCCCACGGGTCGGTGTTCTGCACCGATGCGACCCGCGCCACGATGGTCGCGTCGCCGGAGATCGGCTGGTAGACGAAGTGGAATTCGTCGGCCGTCTCCTCGATGTCCGCCCCCGACCCCCGGACCGTGAACGTGGGGTTCGCGAAGGACGCGCTCCCGGCCGCGGCCACCGCGCCGACGTCCGCATCGAGCCACGGGGCCGGCAGCGCCGAGACCGTCACGCCGACCGGCGTCGACGCCCCGGTGCCGTTGAGGTTGTCGGCTGCGACCGCCGTCAGGCTGTAGCTTCCGACGGGGACGTCGGACCAGGTGAAGCTGTACGGGGCCGTCGCGTCCGTCCCCAGCAGCGTCGAACCCTGGTAGAAGTCGACTCTCGTCACGGTTCCGTCGCTGTCGTTCGCCGTGGCATTGATGGTGATCGAGGCCGGCGCCGGGAAGCTGGCGCCGTTGGCGGGCGAAGTGATCGAGGCCGTCGGGGGAGCGTTGGGCGGCCCGGCGGCGACCCAGACGTTGTCGAACGTCGAGGTGTTCAGCGTGCCGCGCTTGTGCGCCGTGACCGGCAGGCCGACGAGGACCGAGGCCGGCAGCGGGATCGTGTCGGAGCCGACGAGCGTCCACACGTTCCCGTCGGGCGAGGAATACCCCGAGAAGCTGGAACCCGAACGCACGAGCTTGACCCAGTAAGGCGCGGCGACGAGGGCGCCGCCGGTGTGGAGGGAGCCGCCCCCGGTGGTCGGGCGGCGCTGGAAGGCCAGCCCCCGCAGCGGGGTGAGGACCATCATCGCGTGCCGGGAGCCGGGCGCGACGCTCTCGCGGATCATCACGCCGGCCTTGGCCCACGGGTCGGTGTTCTGGACCGAGGCGACGCGGGCGACGATGGTCGTGTCGCCGGTCACGGGCTGGTAGACATAGTGGAACTCGTCCGCCGTGCCCTCGATGTCCGCGCCCGAACCGAGGACCGTGAATGTTCCGCCGGCGTAGCTCGCGCCGCCGGCCGCTCCGACGGTCCCGATGTCCTGGTGCGACCACGCGGTGAACGCCTGCGCCCCGGTCGTGATGGGCGCGGACGTGCCCGTCGCCCCGAGGTTGTCCGTCGCGACGGCCGTCAGCGTGTAGCTCCCGGCCGCGACGTTGGACCAGGTGAAGCTGTACGGCGCGGTCGCATCCGTGCCGAGCAGCGTCGAGCCCTGGTAGAAGTCGACCTTCGCGATGGTGCCGTCGGCGTCGGCCGCGACGGCGCCGATCACGATCGTCGCCGGAGCCGTGAAGACGGAGCCGCCGACCGGCGACGTCAGTGAAACGGTCGGGGCGACGTTGGATCCGCCCGGGGGCGTCGGCGTCGGAGTCGCGGTCGGCGGCGGAGGCGTCGCCGTCGGCGTGAAAGTGCGCGTGGGTGTCGCGGTGGGCGGCACGGGCGTCGCCGTCGCGGTGGGAGTGGCCGTCGGGGGCTGAGGCGTCGCCGTTGGCGTGAAGGTCGCGGTCGGGGGCGGAGGCGTGGCCGTCGCGGTGAAGGTCGGTGTCGGCGTCGCGGTGGGCGGCGCTGGCGTCGTCGTCGCGGTGGGAGTGACCGTGGGCGGCTGAGGCGTCGCCGTGGGCGTAAAGGTCGGAGTCGGCGGGACGGGCGTCGCCGTGGCGGTCGCCGTGGGCGTGAAGGTCGGAGTCGGCGGGACGGGCGTCGCCGTGGCGGTCGCCGTGGGCGTGAAGGTCGGAGTCGGCGGGACGGGTGTCGCCGTGGCGGTCGCCGTGGGCGTGAAGGTCGGAGTCGGCGGGACGGGTGTCGCCGTGGCGGTCGCCGTGGGCGTGAAGGTCGGAGTCGGCGGGACGGGCGTTGCCGTGGCCGTCGCCGTGGGCGTGAAGGTCGGGGTGGGCGGGACGGGCGTTGCCGTGGCCGTGAAGGTCGGGGTCGGCGGGACGGGTGTCGCCGTGGCGGTCGCCGTGGGCGTGAACGTCGGCGTCGGCGGGATGGGCGTCGCCGTGGCCGTCGCGGTGGGCGTAAAGGTTGCCGTCGGCGGGATGGGTGTTGCCGTTGGCGTGAAGGTCGCGGTCGGGGGCAGAGGCGTCGCCGTGGCGGTCGCCGTGGGCGTGAGCGTCCGTGTGGGCGTGGCGGTGCTGGTCGGGGTGCTCGTGGACGTGGGCGTGTTGGTCGGCGTCGGCGTCGCGGCGGATCCGAGCGTGACCAGCACGTTGTCGAACACCGGAGTGTTGAGGGTCCCGCGCCTGTGGGCGGTCACGGGCAACCCGATCAGCACGTTGACGGGAAAGGCGATCGTGTCGGAGCCCACCAGGGTCCAGGTGACCCCATCCGGTGAACAGTAGCCCGAAAGGGTCGAGCCCGATCGGACGAGCTTGACCCAGTAGGGTGCGGCGACGAGCGGCCCCCCCGTGTGGAAGCTGCCGCCCCCGTTGACCAGGCGCCGCTGGAAGGCGACGCCCTTCTGCGGGGTCATGACCATCATGGCGTGCCGCGAGTTGTTCGCCAGCGCTCTCGCGGATCATGACGCCGGCCTTGGCCCACGGGTCGGTGTTCTGGACCGAGACGACGCGCGCGACGATCGTGGCGTCCCCGGCGATCGGCTGGTACACGTAGTGAAACTCGTCGAAGGTCTCCTCGATGTCCCAGCCCGACCCCACGACGGTGAAGGTCCCCGAGTTGTACGCGGCGCTGCCGGCGGCTCCGGGCGAGCCGACGTCCTGATCGGCCCAGGGCGGCGGCACGCCGCCGGGCACCGCGTAGGTCGCGGTGAAGGTCGCCGGGCCCGTCGCGGTCAGGTTGTGGTTCTGGGCGCCGCCGTCGGACCACGACGAGAAGACGTAGCTGCCCTGGGGCGACGGCGCCGAGACGCCGACGAGCGAGCCGAGGATCGTCTGCCGCGTGAAGGGCGCGGGCCCCGTGAACGTGCCCGCCGTGAGCTGGAGGCCCGTCGGGCTCGACTGGAACGTCAGGTTCACGGTCTGCGGCTGGATGCTGACGCTCGTCGTGTGCTGGAGTCCTCCGGCGTCGGTCGCGGTGAGACGGATCTCGAGGTACGAGGGGTACTCGTGGTCCGGCGCCGGGAAGGAGCCGCCGGCGACGCCGTCGAACGTCTGGTAGGTGTGGCTGTGGCAGTTCGACGGGCAGTGCTGGATGAGGACGACCCAGGACAGCGCGCTCGCCGGCAGCGACCCCTGCTGCGGGTCCGTGGCGTGCCCGGAGAACGACGATGGTGTCGTTGACCTTCCACGTCAGCGACGACGTGGGCGCGTCGATGAACGCGGTCGGCGCGTCGTTGCCGGCGGTGATGTTGACGGGGCGCCGACGCGTTCGAGGCCCCGTGATTGTCGGTGACCTTGAGGCGCGCCGTGACGGTGCCCGGGGTCGAGTAGATGAAGCTCGGGTTCGCGGCCGTCGAGTCGTCGAACGCTCCGTCGCCGTCGAGGTCCCAGGCGTAGGTGATCGTGTCGCCGGTCTGCGCCGGGCCCGAGCCGGCGCCGAGAAGTTCACGGTCAGGGGCGCCGGGCCGCTCGTGGGCGAGCCGGAGGCGACCGCGACCGGGCCGTACTCGACCTTGTAGACGTTGCCGCCGTTGAAGTCGACGTAGTAGAGGTTGCCATCCGGGCCGATCTGGAGGTCCACCGGTCCGCCGCGCGCTCGCCGCGAAGGGGGAGGTCGAGGCCGGGTCCGGATCGCCGCCGGTCCGTCGGGAACATGACCCACATGCACGGGCGCGAGTAGTCGGAGAAGAAGAGGGCGTCGTTGTAGGTGGACGGGTAGTTGCTGGCGCCCTGGTAGAAGGCCATGCCGGCCACCGAAGAGCTGCCGGTCGGGCACCCGTCGTCGGGCACGGCGATGGCGCTGTGGTTGTAGTAGAAGACCGGCGCCGCCGTCTGCGCCTGCGTCGGACAGATGTTGAGCCCGGTGTACGCGCGCCGCCGGCCCTCGTAGCAGGGCCAGCCGAAGTTGCGCGGCGGTCGAGAAGTCCGGGATGCCGGTTGATCTCCTCCCAGGTGTTCCAGCCGACGTCGGCGATCCAGATCTCGTTGGTGCCGGGCTTGACGTGATGCGGAACGGGTTGCGCAGGCCGTAGCCGATGATGCGCTGCTCGTTGACGTCCGAGCTCGAGCCGAGCGGGTTTCCGGGGGCCGCGAGGCCCGTGCTGGGGTCGACCCGGAGAATCGCGCCGTCGAGCACGCGCGGCTGGCCGGCCGTGCGGCGCGGGCTCTGGCTGCGCAGCGCGCCGCCCTCGGCGGTGGGCTTGGTCTGGGGCGTTCCGACCGGGAACGGCGGATCGCCGCACGGGTTCGCCGGCGTGTAGAAGTCCCGGCGGGTTGCCCGCGGATCTGGACGGTTCCGCCGTAGTTGCCCCAGTCGGCGTTGTTGAAGCTCGCGCCGTCGCCGCCGCTGACGTAGAGGTACCCGTCGGCGCCGAAGACGAGGGCGCCGATCGAGTGGCTGGGGATACTGCTGGCACCAGTCGTTCGATGAGCGACCTGCTCGGTGCCGGTCCAGTCGGAGCCGGTCGCGGTCAGGCGCGAGAGACGGCCGCTGACCACGCAGCCGTCGGTCGGTCGCCCCGGGCCGTGGGCGACGAGGGCAGCCGTCCGAGGTCGGCGCCGTGGCTGCCCCAGCGCGGCGGCGTGCCGCCGATCGTACGCGTCGTAGGTGTAGAGCACGTAGACGTAGTGGTTCGTCGCGAAGTTGGGGTCGACGGCCAGGCCGAGCAGGCCGCGGTCCCAGAAGTTGTGGACCTTGCGTGCGCAGGTCGACGACCATGTCGTCGGCGTGTTCGTCGAGATGTTCGGGAAGACCTTGATGAGGCCGCTCTTCTCCGCGACCAGGACCCGGCCGTCCGGCAGGAAACGCACCACCGTCGGATTCGTCAGGCCGCTCAAGACGACCTTCTCGTGAAACGAGGGCTGCTTGTAGACCGTTTGGGCGCAGATCCGGCCTGCAGCGAGCAGCCAGACGCTCGCAACGATGGCGGCGCAAACCGTGCGCCTCGCCGACACGGCCGACATCTGCAGAGGGTCCTCCGGACCAAGCCTCGGTATCCGCACAGTATTTCTCCGCCTGTCCGACATATCAAGAAGTACCTGCCCGAGAGGTCAGGCGAGGAGACCCGGGAAGCCTCCAGGCCTTCCTGGGGTATCTCTCTCTGCGGGCGAGACTTAGGGCTGGCTGTCTTCCTTCCTGCTCGAAGCCGAAGGTCTTGACCAGGAGCCGGCCACCAAAGGCAGACCCTCGGCAGTAGGCAACGCCGGCCAGCGGCCGGCGGTAACTGGTCGCTGGTCCTGAAGCAGCGATTGGACGACCGAGCTGCTCCGCTACTCGAGACCGAAGGTCTTGACCAGGAACACCGCCATCTGCCCGCGCGTGACCGGGGTCGACGGGCAGTACATGAGCGGCGACGGCTGGCAGCCGCCCGTGACGCCCCGGTCGTAGAGGTCCTCGATCCAGGCCGCGGCGAACGATCCGGTCGGCACGTCGCCGAAGAGCGTCCCCGTCGCGGCGGGCGGAACGTAGTCGAAGCCGAGGAGCGTCTTCAGCAGGAAGACCGCCATCTGCCCGCGCGTGACCGGGCTCCCCGGGCAGAAGTTGCCGCCGCCGCAGCCGACGGTGATCTGGAGCGCGGCGGCCTCCTCGATCCACGGCGCGAACGGGTCCGAGACCGGGACGTCGGCGAAGATGCCGATCGCGGGCCGGCGGCACGTGGCTCGCGCCGAACTTGCTCTTCAGGAGGAAGACGGCCATCTGGGCGCGCGTGTTGGAGGCGTCGGGGCAGTAGTTGCCGCTGCCGCAGCCCGCCGTGACGCCGTTGCGCGCGATCGTGTCGACGAAGTCGTGGAACATGTGCGGCGGCGGAACGTCGAGGAAGTCGACCTGGACCTTGCGCGCCGCCGCCGGCGAGCTGCAGGACGTGTTGGTCTCGACGACCGAGAGCGCCATCGTCGTCCCCGGCGCCCCCGCGTCGAACGTCACGGCCGCGGTTCCCTGGCCGGAAACGATCGAGCCTCCCGTGAGGGTCCAGGCGTAGGCGGACCCGTCGTGCGCGGCGACCGAGGCCGCGAGCCCGGTGGCGCCGACGGCGGCCGAGAGCGGCGCCGTGATCGTCGGCAGGTCGACCGGCGTCCCGACGACGACCTCCCACGACCCCGTCCCGACGGAGGCGCAGTGAGCATCGGTCACCGCGGTCACGGTATAGGTCGTGGTCGTCGTCGGGCTGACGGTCCGCGTGGCCGGCGAGACGGGCGTGTGATGAATCGCGCCGTCCGACCAGATGAGCGTCCAGGGTCCGGTGCCCGTCAGCGCCGCCGTGAGCTCGCGTCGATCCGCCCTCGCAGATGGTCGCCGAGCCGTCGAGCGTGGCCGTCGGAAGCGGCCGGACGAGGGCATTGGTCGTTGCCGCCGCGGACTCGCAGCCGTCCAGCGTGACGGCGACGGAATAGATGCCCGAGGCGGCGGCCGTCGACGTTCGGGATCGTCGGGTTCTGGGCGTTCGACGTGAAACCGTTCGGCCCGGTCCAGGCGTAGATCGCGCCGGGCGCCCGGCTCGCCGAGCAGCTGGAGGGTCTCGCCCGCGCAGACGGGCCCGTTGCTCGAGGCCGTCGGCGGCCGGCGGGCACCGCGTGGACCGTCACGGTGACCGTCGGCGCGTTGGTGGAGACGCATCCGGCGGCGCTCGTGACGGTCAGCGTGTAGGTCGTGGTCGAAGCGGGCGACGCCGTCGGCGAGCAGCTCGCGGCATTCGAAAGCCCGGCCGCGGGCGCCCACAGGCAGGAGACGCCGCCCGACCCGGAAAGCGGAGTCGGAGCCGCCGGCGCAGATCGCCGCCGTGCCCGACGCGACCGCCGTCGGCCTCGGATCGACGGTCACGACCGCGCTGCCGGTACCGGCGGCCGAGCCGCAGTTGGCGTCGGAAACGGACGTGACGCCGTACGTCGTCGTCGCGGAGGGCGAAACCGAGCGCGTGGCCGGCGAGGCCGCGACGTTGGACTGCGTGACGCCGTCGGACCACACGACCGTCCAGGGGCCGGTGCCGGTCAGCGACGCCTGGATCGTCGTCGAGACGCCGGCGCAGATCTCCGCCGAGCCGGACACGGTGGCCGTCGGAACAGGCCGGACCGTGACGACGGCCGTGCCGGAAGACGTGCCCGCGCAGTGCGTGTCGGTCACCGACGTGACGGTGTACGCCGTCGTCGCGGCGGGGCTGACCGAGCGCGTGGCGGGCGAGGCCGCGACGCCGTTCTGCGCGAACCCGTCGGACCAGATCAGGTTCCACGGGCCGGCGCCCGTCAGGGCCGCCTGGATGACGGTCGAGCTGCCCGCGCAGATCGCCGTCGTGCCGGAGACCGCCGCGGTCGGCTTCGGCTGGACCGTCACGGTCACCGTGGGCGCGTTCGTGCGAGACGCAGCCATTGGCGTCCGTCACGGTCAGCGTGTACGTCGTGGTCGAGGCGGGCGAGGCGGTCGGCGAGCAGCTCGCGGGGTTCGAGAGGCCCGTGGCCGGCGCCCATGCGCAGGACACGCCGCCGGAGCCCGTGAGCGGCGTCGCGCCGCCGGCGCAGATCTCGGCCGTGCCGCCCGCGGCCGCAGTGGGATGCGGATTGACCGTCACGAGCGCGCTGCCCGCGCCGGCGCCGCCGCCGCAGCTCGAGTCGGTGACGGAGGTGACGGTGTACGCCGTCGTCGCGGCGGGGCTGACCGAGCGCGTCGCGGGCGAGGCGGCGACGCCGTTTTGCGTGACGCCGTCGGACCAGACGACCGACCACGGCCCCGTGCCCGTCAGCGCGGCCTGGATCGTGGTCGCGGAGCCCGCGCAGATCTGGGCCGCGCCCGACACGGTGGCGGTGGGGAGCGGCTTGATCGTGACGACCGCGCTGCCCGAGGACGTGCCGGCGCAGTGCGTGTCGGTCACCGACGTCACGGTGTACGTCGTCGTCGTCGCGGGGCCGACCGAGCGCGTGGCGGGCGAGGCCGCGACGCCGTTCTGCGCGAACCCGTCGGACCAGATCAGGTTCCACGGGCCGGCGCCGGTCGAGGCCGCCTGGATGACGGTCGAGCTGCCGGCGCAGATCGCTGCCGTGCCGGAGACCGCCGCGGTGGGCTTCGGCTGGACCGTCACGGTCACGGTGGGCGCGTTGTTCGAGACGCAGCCGTTGGCGTCGGTCACGGTCAGCGTGTAGGTCGTGGTCGAGGCGGGCGACGCCGTCGGCGCGCAGCTGGCGGGGTTCGAGAGGCCGGTCGCCGGCGCCCACGCGCACGACACGCCGCCGGATCCGGAGAGCGGGGTCGAGTTGCCGGCGCAGATCTCGGCCGTGCCGCCCGCGGCCGCGGTGGGCTTCGGGTTGACGGTGACGAGCGCGCTGCCCGTGCCGCTTCCCGCGCAGTTCGCGTCCGAGACCGACGTCACGGTGTAGGTCGTCGTCGCGCCGGGGCTGACCGAGCGGGTGGCGGGCGAGGCGGCGACGCCGTTCTGCGTGACGCCGTCCGACCAGACCACCGACCAGGGGCCCGTGCCCGTCAGCGCGGCCTGGATCGACGCGGCGCCGCCGGCGCAGACGACACCGCCGCCGGAGACGGCGGCCGTGGGCAGGGCGCGGACGTTCGCGACGGTCGTCGCCGCCGTCGACGTGCAGGAGGCGACCGTCGCCGTCACGCTGTAGGTCCCGGCCGCCGCCAGCGTCACGCCTGGAATCGACGGGTTCTGCTGGCTCGACGTGAAGCCGTTGGGCCCCGTCCAGGCGTAGGTGGCGCCGGCGATCGTCGAGGCCGTCAGCTGGAGCGTGCCGCCGACGCAGACGGCGCCGCCGTTGCCGGCCGTCGGCGCGGACGGCACGGCGTTGACGGTCGTCGACGCGCTGGACGAGTTGTTGGCGGCCGAGGGGTCGTTCACCGCCGACGAGACCGAGGCGGTGTTGGTGGCCGAACCCGGCGAGACCGGCGCGTTGATCGCAATCGTGATCGCCGGCGCCGCGCCCACGGAAAGCGACGCGCGCGTGCACGTCACGGTCGTCGTGCCGCTGCAGGCCCAGCCCGAACCCGAGGCCGACACGAGCGACGCGCCGGCGGGAAGGGTGTCCGAGACCGACACGGAGGTCGCCGTCGAGGGGCCGGCGTTCGAGACGTTCAGCGTGTACGTGATCGGCTGACCCGCGCAGATCGAGGCTGGCGCGCCGCCCTGCGTCACGGAGAGGTCCGCTCGGGCGAAGACGGTCGAGCTCGTCGAGGCGCTGTTGTTTCCGGCCGCGGCGTCGGCGGTCGCCGAGGACACAGTGGCGGTGTTGCCGATTCCTCCGGCGTTTGGCGGCGCGGCGGCGACGACCGAGATCGGCGCGGCCGCCGCGACTCCGAGCGAAGGCATCGTGCAGGTCACCGGCCCCGTGCCCGAGCAGGACCATCCCGTGCCGCCGGCGGAGACGAAGGACGATCCCGAGGGAAGCGTGACGCCGACGGACAGCGAGTTGGCCTGGGAGGGCCCCGCGTTGGCGACGTTGACCGTGTAGGTGAGGTTGGCGCCGGCGCCGACGGGCTCGGGCGCCGCGGAGGCGGAGATCGAGAGATCGGCGTGCGTCACGTAGGTGGCGGTGTACGTCGCTCCCGCCGTCGCGGTGATCGTGTGCTGCTCGGCGCCCGCGTCCGACCAGGAGGAGAAGTCCCAGATGTTGGGGAAGGCGCCCTGCGGCGCGAGGGCGTCGACGGCATTGGCCGAGTTCTTGATGACGGTCAGGGTGAAGGGCGCGGTCCCGGTGAAGGTGGCCACCGAGAGCTGCTTCCCGGTCGGCACCGTCTGGAACTGCAGGTCCACGGTCTGGGGCTGGATGGACACGGTCGTCGTGTGCGTGAGATTGCCGGCGTCGGTCGCGGTGAGCTGGATGTCGATGTGGGACGGGTACTCGTGGTCGGGAGCGGGGAAGGAGCCGCCCGCCACGCCGTCGAACGTCTGATAGGTGTGCGAGTGACAGTTGGACGGGCAGTGCTGGATCAGGACGACCCAGGAGAGGGCGCTCGCGGGCAGCGCGCCCTGCTGGGGATCGGTGGCGTGTCCGGTGAACGAGATGGTGTCGCCGACCTTCCAGGTCAGCGACGAAAGCGGCGTGTCGATGAACGCGGTCGGCGCGGTGTTGCCGGCGCTGACGCTCACGGGGCTCGAGGCGTTGGAAGCGCCGTGGTTGTCGGTCACCTTCAGCCGCACGGTGTAGGTGCCGGGGTTGGTGTAGACGAAGCTGGGGCTCGGCGACGTGGAGTCGTCGTACTGGCCGTCGCCGTCGAGGTCCCAGGCATAGGTGATCGTGTCGCCCGCCTGCGCCGGAGCCGATCCCGCGCTCGAGAAGTTGACCGTCAGCGGCGCGTTGCCCGAGAGCGGGGCCCCGGAGGCGACGGCCACCGGGCCGTACTCGACGCGGATGATGCGGCCGCCGTCGAAGTCGGCGTAGTAGAGGTTGCCGTCCGGGCCGATCTGGAGATCGACCGGGCCCTGGGCCGTCGCGGCGAAGGCGGCGCGGCTGGCCGGGTCGGGATCGCCGCTCCCGCCGGGAAACATCACCCAGAGGCACTTGCGTGAGTAGTCCGAGAAGAACAGGGCGTTGTTGTAGGAGGCCGGGTAGTTGCTGCCGCCCTGGTAGAAGGCCAGGCCGGCGACCGAGGAACTGCCCGTCGTGCAGCCGTCGCCGGCCACGACCGAGGCGCTGTGGTTGTAGGTGTAGAAGGGCGTGGTCGTCTGGCCGATCGACGACGGGCAGATGTTGAGACCCGTGTACTGGGTCCCGTTGCCCTCGTAGCACGGCCACCCGAAGTTGCGCGCCGCGGTGACGTCCGGCAGGCGGTTGATCTCCTCCCAGGTGCTCCAGCCGACGTCCGCGATCCAGGCCTCGTTCGTTCCGGGCTTGACGATCATGCGGAAGGGATTGCGCAGGCCGTAGCCGACAATCCGCTGTTCGTTGATGTCGGTCGACGAACCGAGGGGATTGCCGGGCGCGGCCAGGCCCGTGGCGGGATCGACGCGCAGGATCGTCCCGCCGAGGACGCGTGGCTCGCCGGCGGTGCGTCGCGGGCTCTGGCTGCGCAGCGCCCCGCCCTCGGCCGTCGGTTTGGTCTGCGCGGTCCCGGCCGGGAACGGCGGATCGCCGCACGGATTCGCGAGCGTCGGGCTGCCCGCGCTGCCGCCGAACTGGCCCCAGTCGGCGGCGTTGAAGCTCGCTCCGTCGCCGCCGGTCAGGTACAGGTATCCGTCCAGGCCGAAGGCGAGGGCGCCCGTGGAATGGCTGGGGTACTGCTGGCACCAGTCCTCGATCAGGACCTGCTCGGTCGTCGCCCAGTCGGTGCCGGTCGCCGTCAGGCGCGAGAGGTGCCCGCTGATCATGCAGCCGTCGCCGGTGGCCCCGGGGGGCGTCGGACACGGGTCCGAGCTCGGCGGCGGCACCGTGATGGGGTCTCCCCAGCGCGGGGCCGTCCCGCCGATGTATGCGTCGTGCGCGTAGAGAACGTAGACGTAGCCGTTCTCGGCGAAGTCGGGATCGATGGCGAAACCGAGAAGGCCGCGGTCCCAGAAGTTGTGGACCTTCCTGCGCAGGTCGGCGACCGTCGTCGGCGTCGTGTCCGTGAGGCTGTCGAACATCTTGATCAGGCCGCTCTTCTCGGCCACGAGGATTCGGCCGTCGGGCAGAAAGCGCACGACGGTGGGATTGACCAGCCCGCTGAAGACGACGGTCTCGTGGAAGGAGGGCTGCTTGTAAACGGTGGCCGCGAAGGCGCCGGACGCAGCGGCGAGGAGGAGGAGGGCCAGGCCGATTCGGGCTTCCCGCCGAATGAATGTGGAACCCAAGCCCGCCCCCTTGCCGGCAGCTCAGCCCGGAACGTCAGTTGATGAGGAGGCGAGAGTATCGCGCAGGCCTGCTCGACCGGTCAAGAAAAAACCTGTCCCAAGGGGCAGGTGTGCGCCAGGTCACATGCTGGCGGCCGGGCCGGAAGAGATTGGCCGGCTACTCGAGACCGAACGTCTTCGTCAGGAACACCGCCATCTGGCCGCGGGTGTTGGGGCTCGACGGGCAGTAGAGCATCGGATTCCCTCCGCATCCCGCCGTCACGCCGCGGGTGAAGAGGTCCTCGATCCACGCCGCGAACGGATCCGCGGCCGGCACGTCGGCGAAGACTCCGACCGCGTCCGGCGGGACGTAGGACGAGCCGAGCAGCGTCTTGAGCAGGAAGACGGCCATCTGCGCGCGCGTCACCGGGGCGTTGGGGCAGTAGTTGCCCCCGCCGCAGCCGCCGGTGATGTCGAGCGAGGCGAGCTCCTCGATCCAGGGCGCGAACGGGTCGCTCGCGGGAACGTCGAGAAAGACCGTGCCGGTGGCCGGAGGCGGCTCGTGGCTCGAGCCGTACTTGCTCTTGAGGAGAAAGGCGGCCATCTGGGCGCGCGTGACGGAGTCGGCGGGGCAGTAGTTGCCGCTCCCGCAGCCGGCGGTCACGCCGCTGCGCGCCACCGACGCGACGTAAGCATGGAACGGGTCCGTCGGCGGGACGTCGAGAAAGTCCACCTGGACGAGGAACCGGGCGGCCGGCGAGCTGCACACGGCGTCGCTCTCGACGACCTCGAGAACCATCGTCGACCCCGGACCCCCGGCGTCGAACGTGATCTGGCTCGTTCCCTGGCCGGACGTGATCGTTCCCTTGGTCAGGGTCCAGGCGTAGGTCGAGCCCGGGTGGTCGGCGACAGAAGCCGCCAGCCCCGTCGCGCCCACGGCGACCGAGATCGGCGCGGCGATCTCGGGAACGGCGACTCCGGCTTCGACCGTCGTCGAGGCCTGCGCGGTGTTGTTGGAGCCGACGACGTCGCTCGTCGTCGATCCGACCGTGGCGGTGTTCTGAATCGCGCCGCTCCCGGGCGGGGCGTTGGCGACGATCGTGATCGTCGGCGCGGCGCCGAGATCGAGCGCGGCCGACGTGCAGGTGACGACCGCGGTTCCGCTGCAGCTCCAGCCCGTGCCGCCGGCGGAGACGAGGACCGCGCCGGCCGGCAGCGTATCGACCACCGAGACGGAGACGGCCCGGGAGGGGCCCGCGTTGGCGACGTCGATCGTGTAGGTGATCGGCAGCCCGCCGCAGACGGTCTCCGGCGTGGCCCCCATGGCGATCGACAGGTCCGCGTGCGTCGCGAACGTCGCCGTGTAGGTCGCGGGCGCGGCGCCGGCCGTGATCGTGTGGCTCTGCGCGCCGCCGTCGGACCAGGACGCGAACTCCCAGATCGCGGGGTAGGCGCCCTGCGGAGTCGGGGCGACGATCGTGTTCTGCGAGTTCACGATCACGGTCTGCGTGAAGGGCGCCGCCTGGCCGAGCGTCCCGGACGCCAGCTGGAGGCCCGTCGGGACCGACTGGAAGGTCAGGGTCGTCGTCTGCGGATTGAGGTTGACCGAGGTCGTCGAGGTCAGGAGCCCCGAGTCCGTGGCGGTCAGCTGCAGTTCGAGGTAGGACGGGTACTCGTGATCCGGCGCGGCGAACGAGCCGGACGCGATCCCGTCCCAGGTCTCCACGGTGTGCGTGTGGCAGGCCGATGGGCAGTGGTGGAGGATCAGCGCCCACGAGAGCGCGCTCGGCGGAAGCGCTCCGTCCTGAGGGTCCGTGGCCTGTCCGGAGAAGGCGATCACGTCGCCGACCTTCCAGGTCAGCGCCGAGGAGGGCGTCAGGATCGTGGCCGTCGGCGCGTCGTTGCCCGCCTCGATCGTCAGGGGAGTGCTGACGTCGAAGCCGCCGTGGTTGTCGGTGACCTTGAGCCGCACCGTGTACGTGCCGATCGTCGAGTAGACGAACGTGGGCTGCGCGAGCGTCGAATCGTCGTACTGGCCGTCGCCGTCGAGGTCCCAGGCGTACGTGAGCGTGTCGCCGGGATCGGCCGGCACGGACCCGGTGCTGTCGAACTGCACGGTCAGCGGCAGCGGGCCGCTCGTCGGGTTGGCCGAGGCCACTGCGTGCAGGCCGTAGACGATGCGGAAGATGCGGCCCGTGTCGGGGGTCCCGTCGCCGTTGTAGTCGACGTAGTACACGGCGCCGTCGGGTCCGAGCTGCATGTCGACGGGTCCGTGCGCGTTCGCCGCGAACGGGGCGGGCGTCGTCGGGTCGCCGTTGGCGTCGGCGAACATCACCCAGAGGCAGTTGCGCGAGTAGTCCGAGAAGAAGAGCGCGTCCTGGTAGGTCGCGGGGTAGTTGCTGCCGCCCAGGTAGAACGCCATGCCGGCGACCGCCGAGCCGTTGGACGTGATGCAGCCGTCCCCCGGAACGGCGGCGAAGGAGTGGTTGTACTGAAAGACGGGCGCCGTCGTCTGGCCCGAGGTCGGGCAGATGTTGAGGCCGGTGTAGATCGTGCTGCTTCCCTCGAAGCAGGGCCAGCCGTAGTTGCGCGCCGTCGTCACGTCCGGGATGCGATCGATCTCCTCCCAGGTGCTCCAGCCCACGTCCCCGACCCAGACGTCGTTGGTCCCGGGCTTGAGGATCATCCGGAACGGGTTGCGGAAGCCGTAACCGATGATGCGCCGCTCGTTGACGTCCGTGCTTCCCGAGAGGACGAACGGATTGTCGGGCGCCGCCAGGCCGGTCGCGGCATCGATCCGAAGGACCGACCCGTTGAGGGCGCGGGGCTCTCCGGCCGTGCGGCGAGGGCTCTGGCTGCGCAGGGCGCCGCCCTCGGCGCCCGGCTTGGTCTGGTCGCCCCCGACCGGGACCGGAGGATCGCCGCAGGGGTTCTTGGGCACGAGCGGCGGCGGACCTCCCAGGGTCCCGCCGAACTGGCCCCAGTCCTGGTTGGCGAAGCTCGCGCCGTCGCCCGCGCTCACGTAGAGATAGCCGTCCAGGCCGAAGCCGAGCGCGCCGATGGAGTGGCTCGGGAACTGCTGGCACCAGTCTTCGATGATGACCTGCTCGCTGGCGGTCCAGTCCGGGCCCACGGCCGTCAGGCGCGACAGGTGGCCGCTCACCACGCAGCCGTCGGTCAGCGGGCCCGGCGGGGTCGGGCAGGGATCGGAGGTCCCGTCGCCGGGCCCCCACGTCGGCGCCGTCCCGCCGATCGGCGCATCGAAGGTGTAGAGGACGTAGATGAAGTTGTTGGAAGCGAAATCCGGGTCGACGGCCAGCCCGAGCAGCCCCCGGTCCCAGTAGTTGTGGACCTTCTCGCGCAGGTCGGCGACGACCGTGGGCGTGTTGTCCGTGAGGCTGTCGAAGAGCTTGATGAGCCCGCTCTTCTCCGCGACGATGACCCGGCCGTCGGGGAGGAACCGCACGGTCGACGGGGCGGTCAGGCCGCCGAACGCCACCGATTCGGAGAAGCCGGGCTGCTTGAAGATCGTCTGCGCCGAAATGGGCGCCGCCAGGGCGAGCGCCGCGGCCGCCGCCGCGAGCCGATGCCACACTTTCGGCGTTGCCGCCGATCCCGTCGTCTCGTTCATGGCCTGAAGGTCCCCAGTATTTGGCCCCCGGACTCCCGGGTCAAGTTCTGCCCGGATCTCCCGGGACGCCGGCGCGAGCGCCTCGCGCCACTCGATCCGATTACGCCGCACCCCGTGCGCTGCCCGTCAGGACGAACTCGATGTCCCGACGGTTGACGCCGGTGCTGCATGCCGCCTCCCGCACCGGTATGCGGGACGGGGTCGCGCGGGATTTCCGGAAGACCCCGTGCCGAGGTTCTCCGGAAAGGCCGCCGTCCCGGTCCCGAGCCGAGTGCAACCTCCTAGTGTAGACCCCCCAACAAGCTGGCCGGATGGACAGGCGGGCCGGGCCGCACTCCCGGCCGATCCAGCCGGGGAAGGGCTCCGTTACTCGAGCTCGAAGGTCTTGACCAGGAAGACCGCCATCTGCCCGAGCGTGTTGGCGTTGTCCGGACAGAACTGGAGCGGCGAGGTGCTGCAGCCGGTCGTGATGCTGCGCCCGTGGAGCTCTTCGATCCAGGCGTCCGCGAAGGACCCGATCGGCACGTCGGCGAAGATCCCGTCCGGTGCAGGCGGCTCGTAGTCCGAGCCGAGACGCGTCTTCAGCAGGAATACGGCCATCTGCGCGCGCGTGACCGGAGCGTCGGGGCAGTAGGCGCCGCCGCCGCAGCCGCCGGTGATGCCGAGGGATCCGAGCTCCTCGATCCACGGGTCGAACGGGCGGCTCCCGTCGACGTCGACGAAAACCGTGCCGGTCGCGGCGGGCGGCTCGTGGCCCGCGCCGTACTTGCTCCGCAGCAGGAAGACCGCCATCTGCCCCCGCGTCACCGGGCTGGCGGGGCAATAGTTGCCGCCGCCGCAGCCGTTGCTGATCCCGTTGCGCGCAGCCGTGTTGACGGCGTCGTGGAAGATGTTCGACGGCGGGACGTCGGTGAAGTCGACGGAGATCGCCGCCGCGGCCGCCGCGACTTCGCAGGCGCCGAGAGAGTCCGTCAGCTCGAGGAGCATCGTCGTCCCGGGGTCCCCCGACTCGAGCGTCACGGCGCTCGTGCCCTGGCCGCCGGTGATGGCGCCTCCCGTCAGCGTCCAGGTGGCCGTGTGCCCGGCGCCGGAGTCGGAGGAGGCCGCCAGACCTCCGGTCGCGGGAGGCACGGAGACCGGGGCCGTGATCACGGGCGCGAGGAAGGGACACTCCGTGACCGCCGTCGTCTCGGTGGCGGCATCGTTGCCGGGGGAGGGGTCGCGCCGGGTCCCGGACACCGTCGCGGCGCTCGTGATCACGCCGTTCGAGGTCGGCGTGATCGTGACGTCGACCGTGGCCGACGCGCCGCTCTCGAGAGCGCCGAGATCGCAGGTGACGGCATGGGCGAGCAGGGTGCAGGAGCCCTGGCTCGGGGTCGCCGAGTCGATCGCCGCCGCGAGCGAAAGGGTGTCCGCGAGGGAGACGCCCGCGGCGGAGCCGGGCCCCAGGTTCTGGATCGTGAAGGCGTAGGTCACGGGAACGCCGGCGAGAGTCGGGTCCGGCGTGTCGGTCTGCGAGAGCGCCAGGTCCGCGCTCGTGGCGTCGACGGCCGCCAGCGCGTCGGCGCGGCCCCACCCATAGGTGTTGTTGGGCACGTCGCTGCCGGGCACGTCGCCGCAGGACTGCGAGCTCGTGCGCGGAACGGCCGTCGACGTGATCACCGACTCGATGGCATCCGGGTCCCCCGCGAGATCCGGGCTCGCCGAGAGAAGCAGCGCCACCAGGCCGACGATGTGCGGCCCGGCCATGCTCGTTCCGTCGAAGACCGCGTAGCCGCCCGGAACGCTCGAGCGCACGCCCACGCCGGGCGCGCTGACGTCCGGCTTCAGGCGGTTGCTGCCGTCGACCGTCACCGGGCCGCGGCTGGAGAAGCCGGCGATCTGGTCGCTGCTGTTGGTCGCGCCGACGGAGAACGACGCGTCGTAGATCGCCGGGGGGTCGGAAACCGTCGAGCAGGCGTTCCCGCTGTTGCCGGCGGAGACGACGACCTCGATGCCGGCGGCGCGCGTGTTCTCGACGACGGTCTGGAGCACCGTCGGGTCGGTGCAGCCCTCGCTCGGCGGGCAGCCCCAGGAGTTGTTGATCACGTCCGGGGCCTTCGCCGGGTCGGGGTTCAGGTTCTGGAGGTTCGTCGGGGCGATGAACCACTCGAAGCACTCGCTGTAGGTCGCCGGCGTGCCCGCGCCCTGGTCCATGTTGCGGCACCCGATCCATCGCGCTCCCGGGGCGACGCCGATCTGGTTCGAGCCGCCGTCGTCGCCGACCATGGTGCCCATGGTGTGCGTGCCGTGGGAGGTGTCGTCGCAGGGCGCCGGGGCGTCCGCGCCGCACGACCCGCCGCCCGAGTGGATGGCGTCGTGCCAGTTGTAGTTGTGGTTGGCGATCAGGCCGCTCCAGCCCCGGTACTTGCTCTTGAGCGCCGCGTGGTTCCACTGGTAGCCGGTGTCCTGTCCGCCCACGACCACGCCCTGGCCGGTGTCGCCGAGCGCCCAGACCTCGGGCGCGTGGATCCTGGCGACGTTCCATTCGATCGCGTCGGGCGCCTCCGGAACGTCGGCCGCGGCCCGCTGCGCCACGGGGCCGTCGAAGCGCACGCTCGGGTTGGCGTAGACGTGAAAGACGTCCTCGCGCGCCGCGATCTCCTCGACCAGGGCGTGGTCGCCGCGGACGAGGACCATGTTGGCGACCCAGAAGGCGCGATGCGCGACGCCGCGCTCCTTCAGGAGCCGGAGCAGCGGCGCCTGCGTGGCCCCGGCGTGCGCCCGCAGCGTGTCGGCGATGAACGCGCCCTTCTCCGTCTTCACCGCGAGCGATCGGGCGCCCCGCAGGTCCGCCTGGTCGCGGAGCATCACGAGGAAGTCCGTCTCTCCGGCGGAGGCCTTCTCGAGGACCCAGGGATCGACTTTTTGGGCGAGGGTCTCGGCGCGGCCGGGAGCCGCGAGGGCCATGGCGAAAGCGAACGCGCAGACCGGAAGGGCACGGAAGCGCATGTGTCGGCCTCTCCTTAGGACGGGATCGGCGGATTATGCCTGATGCCGGTCCCCGGGCGAGGCGGGACGTTTCTAGAGCCCGAACGTCCTCGTCAGGAACACGGCCATCTGGCCGCGAGTGTTTGCGTTGCCGGGGCAGTAGAGGAGCGGCGCGGCCGAGCAGCCGCCGGTGATGCCGCGGCCGTAGAGTTCCTCGATCCAGTCGGCGGCGGGCGAGCCCGGCGGCACGTCGCCGAAGATCCCCGTGGCCGCGGGCGGTACGTAGGAAGAGCCCTCCTTCGTCTTCAGGAGGAACACCGCCATCTGTGCGCGGGTGACCGGGTTGCCGGGGCAGTAGTTGGCGCCGCCGCAGCCGCTCGTCACGCCCTCGGCCGCGAGCCGCTCGATCCAGTCGGCATAGGCGGACGGACACAGGACGTCGTCGAAGTTGCCGACGCAGGGCGGAGGCACGTAGTCGGCGCCGTGCTCGGCCTTCAGGAGGAAGACGGCCATCTGGGCGCGAGTGACGGAGTTGCCGGGGCAGTAGTTGCCGGCGCCGCAGCCGGAGGTGATGCCGGCGCGCACGATCGATTCGACGGAGTCGTGAAAGAGGTTCGTCGACGGCACGTCGAGAAAGTCGGCGAACCAGGCTGAGGGCAGCGTGGCCGTGGAGGAGTCCGGATTCGTCAGGACGAGGTCGTTGAGGGTTCCGGGCGGCAGCGACGGGCTCACGGCTCGCGCGGCCCGGTAGTCCAGGTCGACGATGCCGGCCGCCGCGACTGCGCCGAGGGACAGGGTCAGCCCCGGCTGAAAATGGCCGCCGGAAATCTCCAGGGCGGTGCCCCCGGCCGCCCGGCCCGAGGACGGGGAGAGCGACGCCAGCGTCGGATCGGCGGCCGGCGCCAGCCGGTAGATGAGGCCGGCGTTGGGCGCGCCGCCGTAGGGCGTGGTGCCGTACAGGACGCCGTTGGAGGCCAGCAGCAGCTCGGAGCGCGGATTCTGTCCGTTCGAGAGCGAGAATTCGTAGAGGGTCGTCACGTTCCCGTCGAAATCGGATCGGAAGACCGTACCGAGGCCGGAGGAACCGCCGACTTCGGTCGTGCCGTAGAGGAATCCTCCCGCCTCGGTCAGCGCGGCGTGCGGACCCGTGCCGTCTTTCCCGGTGAACGTGTGGAGGGTGGTCGGCGTCCCGGCCGGCGGCATGCGGAATATCGTCGAGCGCGTCGTCCCGTAGAAGTTGCCGTCGGATGCGAGGAGAAGCGCGGCGCGCGGGTTCTCGCCGCCGTCGCCGCCCGCGAAGTCCCAAAGGGGAGTCACCGAGCCGTCGGTGTCGAGCCGGAATACTGTCCCGAGGCCGTTGGCTCCGCCCTGCGCGGCGGTTCCGTAGAAGGCGCCGTCGAACAGCGCCAGGCCGCCTTCGGAGTGGGCGCCCTCGGACTGCTCGAAGGCGTGGATCGTTTCGAAGACGTCGTCGGCGTCGATCCGATACGCCGTTCCGAAGCCGTTCTCTCCGTTGGAGGCCGTCGTGGCGTAGAGGGCCCCGTCCGGTCCCGCCGCCAGCGGAGCCGAGGGATCCGAGCCGTCGAGGCCGCTCAAGTCGTGGATGACCGTGAAGTCGCCCGCGGCATCGACCTTGAACAGGTTGCCGGCGCCGATCGAGAACTCGTATCCCGTCGTGCCGTAGAAGAAGCCGCCCGATTCGAGAAGGCTCACGGTTGGGGCGAAACCGTCGCTGCCTTTGAAGCTGTGCAGTGTGTCGAGGTCGCCGGCGAGCGAGATCCGGTAGACGGTTCCCCACCCGCCGAATGCGCCGCCGCCCGCCGTCGTCCCGTAGAGGTCGCCGTCGGAGCCTTGCACGAGGCCGCCCCACGGGCCGCTTCCCTCGTCGGAGCGGAGCTCCTGCAGGACGTCGACGTTGCCGAAGGCATCGACGGCGTACACCTGCCCGCCGGTGATGGTGCCGGCCAGGCGCCCGTCGGGCAGCTCGAGGAGGCTTCCGCGGGGCTGTGCGCCGACGGCCGCCACGTTCTCGAAATCGCTTCCGGAAGGGTCGATGCGAAAGACGAAACCGCCGAAGCCGGTGTTGGAAGTTCCGTAGAGCTTTCCGTCGCTCGCCTGGATCAGGGTCGATCGCGTCTCGCCCTGGATCGGCGCCGGAATGGCGACGAGGCCGCCCAGGTACCCGACGCGGTAGAGGCCTGCGAACGAAGAGAGGCCGTAGAAGTAGCCGTTCGAGGCCCGCACCAGGCCGGCCTCGGGATAGGCGCCATTGGTGAAATCGAAGCTGGCGACGATCGCGTAGTTGCCTGCCGAGTCGATTCGGAAGACCACTCCGGCGCCGAACTCCCCGCCCTCCATCGCGGTGCCGTAGAAGTTTCCGTCGGATGCGCGCAGCAGCGCCGCGAACGGCCGGGAGCCGCCCTCCGGATGCACGAAACTGTGGAGCGTCACGAGCTCGCCCGCGGTCGAGATCCGAAACACGGTTCCGACACCCGACTGGCCTCCCTCGGACGTCGTGCCGTAGAGATATCCATCGGGGGCCTGGATCAAGCCGCCGATCGGGGTCGACCCGTCGTCGAGGAGACCCGTGAAGCTGTGGAGGGTCGTGACGTGCCCCGACGGGTCCATCGCGAACACCGTTCCGAAGTCCGCGGTCCCGCCGTCGCTCGTCGTACCGTAGAAGAAGCCGTCCGAGGCCTGCACGAGCGGGGCCGTCGGGTGCGCTCCGTCGGCGCCCGCAAACGCGTGCAGCTCCGCATGGTCGTACCCGTCCCCGTCGGGCGTGAGGGCGTAGACGGAGCCCCGACCGAAGACGCCCCCCGTCTTCGTCGTGCCGAGGAGCCGCCCGTCGCCGGCGAGGATCAGGCCGGCTTCCGGCTCGCCGATCGCGCCGCTGAAGGCGTGGAAGATCTCGTAGGTCTGGGCGTTGGCCGCGTTCGCCGTCAGGACCGCCGCCGCGAGAAAAGCGAATCGCCGCATCGCGCGCCTCACAGGCCGAATGCCTTCACGAGGAAGACCGCCATCTGCCCGCGGGTGTTCGAAGCGTTCGGGCAGTAGAGGAGCGGAACGGCGCTGCAGCCGCCGGTGATCGCGCGCGCGTAGAGGTCCTCGATCCAGGCGTCGGCGAAGGAGCCGACCGGCACGTCGCCGAAGATGCCCGTCGCCGGCGGCGGCGTGTACTTTTCTCCGAGGCTCGCCTTGAGGAGGAAGACGGCCATCTGCGCGCGCGTCACGAAGCCGTCCGGGCAGTAGTTTCCGCCGCCGCAGCCGCCGGTGACTCCGAGCGCGGCGAGCTGCTCGATGTACGCCGCCCCGAAGGCGTCGGCCGGGACGTCGAGGAACACCGTCCCGGAGGCGGCCGGAGGCGCATAGTCGCCGCCGAACTTCGCCTTGATCAGGAAGACCGCCATCTGCGCGCGGGTGACGGGCGCGAGCGGGCAGTAGTTGCCGCCGCTGCAGCCGGAACTGATGCCCTCGCGCAGCACCGTCAGGATGTAATCGTGGAACGGGTCGGCGGCCGGCACGTCGAGAAAGTCCGTCGTCCAGGCCGAGTGGAGGACCGCGTAGCCCCCGTCCGGGTTCTGGAGGAGAACGTCGCTCACGGTCCCCGGCGACAGGACCGGGGTCGTCGCGGCGATCTCCGTCGGGCCGTTCCAGGTCACGTCCGCGGCGGCCGCCGCTCCGATCGCGACCGATGCGCCGTTCTGGAAGTTCCCGCCGGCGAGCGTGATCGCCGTGCCGCCGGAGGCCGGGCCGGAGTCCGGCGCCACCGAGGCGAGCGACGGCGCCAGGCAGCCGGGGTCCGCGAGGGCGGTGGCGAGAACGGTGATCGAGCCGTGTCGAACGCACCCGGAGCCGTCGGAGAGCCGGACGCCGTAGGTCGTCGTCTCGGCGGGGGACACGACGATCGACGAAGTCGTCTCACCGCCGGGAAGCCACTCGTAGCCGGACCAGGACCCCTCGACCGAGAGCGTGAGGTGGCACGCGCCGTCGGATTTCGCGACGACCGGGACGAAGGGCCCGTGGCCGACGACGAGCGTGAAGTCGCGGGCGGCGGTCGCCGACAGCGCGTCCTCGACCTGCGCGCGGAAAGCAAAGACGCCGTCTTCCTGCGCGGCGCCCGCGAACGAGCCGTCGGCGGAGAGCGAAAGGCCGGCGGGCAGCGAGCCCGAGGCGAGGCTCCACGCGTAGGCCGGCGCGCCGTTCTCCGCCACGAGCGAGACGGCGACCGGGTCCCCGCAGGAGATCGGGGTGAACTCCCCGGCCTCCGTCGCGATGCCCAGCGACTCCGTCAGCACCATCGTCCGGTACTCGCGCTGCGACGTCCCTCCCAGGAACACGCGGCCGTCGCGCACCAGCAGGCCGTTGAGGTCCGTCGTCGCGGAGGCGGGCCAGGTGAGGACGGGGCCCCAGAGGACGTCGCCGGTCGCGCCGTCGTACTTGAGCGTCGCGATCCGATACTCGTTCGGCGAGGTCTCCGTGTCTCCGGAGACGACCGGGTTCCCGGCGGCATCGAGCTCGACGCCGTAGACGAGGTCGTAGGCGTCGTCCGGCCCTTCATGGAGCGCCGGGCCCCAGAGGACCGACCCGTCGGTCCCGCTGTACTTGATGGTCACGAAGGCGGCGTTGGAGCCGTTGCCGAACGCCGACCAGGAGATCCCGGAGGCGAAAACGTCGCCGGCCGCGTCGACCGCCGCCCAGAGGCCCCCCGCGTAATGCAGCGGCGAGTCGTAGAAGACGGGTCCCCAGAGGAGTGCGCCGGTGGAGCCATCGTACTTGATCGTCATCATCTGGTCCTCGGAGGTCCCGACGATCACGACGTCGCCCGAGGGATCGAGGACGGCGCGCGAGGGCGCCTGGTAGACCCCCGTGTAGAGGACGGGGCCCCAGACGGTCGCGCCCGTCGACGCAGCCACCTTCAGGGTGAACCAGTCTTCGGTGCCGGTGAAGGGATCGTAGGACGCCCCGGAGACGATCGGATCGTTCGCGGCGTCGACGACGACGTTGGAGGGATAGTCCTCGGGTCCGACGTCGATGAGGACCGGTCCCCAGAGCGCCTCGCCGGTCTTGCTCGAGAGCTTCACGAGCGCCGCGTCGTAGCCGGTGCTCGAGTAGACCTGGCCGAGAACGACCGGGTTGCCCGCCGAGTCCACGGCGAGACCATGCGGAAAGAAGTCGGAGACGATCCCGTAGGTCCAGAGGAGCTGGCCGTCGGCGCCGCCGTACTTGAGGACGACCAGGCGGGTCCCCTCCGGATCGAAGTAGGCGTAGCCCGCCACGATGACGTCGCCGGCGGAGTCGGTCAGGACCTGCCAGGGGCTGTCGGAGCCGTAGCCCTCGGTGTCGAACAGGACGGGCCCCCAGAGCACGGCGCCCGTCGCCGCGTCGTACTTGAGGGTCGCCCAGCTGTATGTGCCGTTGCCGTTGGTCACGTGCCCGGTCACGACGACGTTGCCGTCGGGCCCGGACGCGATGTCGTTCAACTGGGCGGGGCCGCCCGCGGCGCCGGTGAAGGCCACGGGGCCCCAGGCGACGCTGCCGGTCGACAGCGCGCGTTCCATGGCGAAGGCGTCCGAGGGCTGCGCCGCCGGGTCCGAGTCCGCGACGAAGACGCCGCCGTCGGACGTGAGGATCGCGACGGGGGCGAGCAGGAAGTTGCCGCCGACGGTGTCGGAAAACGGTCCCCAGACCGCCGTCCCGTTCGCGCCGCGGAATCGGGAGACCTGGAGTTGCAGGCTCGGGCCCGGCCCGTAGGCCCTGGACGCGACGACGACGTCGCCGTTTCCGGCGGTCGCGAGCGTGGCGGGCTCCGATCCGCCGCCCTCCAGGGCCACGGGACCCCAGAGCAGGTCGCCGGAGGCGCGAGACAGCGCGATCAGCGCCCGCGAAGGCGTGCCGTTGCGAACGTCGCCGCAGGCGAAGACGTCGCCTGTCGCCGACACGTCGACGGCTGTCGCGTAAGCCTCGGTGGTTCCTTCCGGCGCCGTCCAGCGGGCGGGGCCCCAGACCACGGACCCGGTCAGGCCGTCGAACTTCACGGCCTGCAAGCCCCGCGTTCCATTCGAGACGAAGCCTCCCGCGACGACGAACGCGCCGTCGGCGCCGGCCGCCGCGGCCCGAACGCTTTCCTCCGCGGGGCTGTCGAAATCGACCGGACCCCACGCGAGCGCGCCGTTGCCGGCCGCGTACTTGGCGGCGCGGATCTTCGTCGACGAATTGCCGTAGACCCCGACGGCCACGAGGAGGTTGCCCGCCGCATCGAGGGACGCGACGCTCGAGTTGACGGAGGGCAGGATGGCCGGGCCCCACGCCAGCGCTCCGGTCGCCCCGTCGAGCTTCAGGCCCACCTGGTCCACGCTGCTGCCGGAGTTCGCCCTCACCAGCAGGGACGCCACCAGGTCTCCGCGGTCGTCGACGAAGAGCGTGCGAGGCGCGGAGAGAAGACCGGAAGGGGAGACCCAGGTGGCCGGTGCCGGCCAGAGGGCCCGGCCCGTCACGCCGTCGAACTTCGCGAACCAGGCGTTGCCGCGCGAGAAGAAGGGCGCGGACGAGAGCCCGGAAATGGCGCCCACGAACACGCTCCCGAACGGGTCGATGGCGACGACGGCCGGCGTCGTGTAGCCGGAGAAGTACTGGAGAGGGTCGACGGTCGTCACGTTGGCGGGATAGAAGGCCGCCGCCGACAGGACGGCACCGTCGGCGCCGTGGCGAACGGCGGAGAACGCGCCGTTGTCGGAGACGACGACCATGCGGGTTCCGTCGGCGAGCTCGCGCGCGGCCAGCGGGTACTGGGAGCCCGAGCCTGCCAGGCCCTTCCGGAACGTCTGTTCCCAGGCGGGGACTCCGGTGGCGGCGGACGCGGGCGCCGTCGTGAAGCGAACGGCCAGAGCGAGGCAAACGGCGATCCGAACGAGGACCGGATTCATGTCCCACCTTCTACACAGTTTCGGGAATCGTACACCGGGGGCGCATTCGCGTTCCCGGCGCCCTGGCGGCCGGCCCCGGCGATGGCGCCGGGGCAGGTCGGGTCGGCCTACTGCAGCCCGAACGTCTTCGTGAGGAACACCGCCATCTGCTGCCGGTTGTTGATCGTGCTCGGGCAGTAGCGGAGCGGGTTCGTGATGCAGCCGCCGGTGATGTTGCGCGTGTAGAGGTCCTCGATCCAGGCGTCGGCGAAGGACCCCAGCGGCACGTCCGCGAAGATGGTCCCGGTCGCCGGCGGCGGCACATACGTAGAGTCGTTCAGGGCCTTGAGGAGGAAGACCGACATCTGGGCGCGCGTGACGCCGTTGTTCGGGCAGTAGTTGGTGCCGCCGCAGCCGCCGGTCACGCCGAGGGAGGCGAGCTCCTCGATCCACGCCGCGAACGGATTGGACAGCGGCACGTCGGTGAAGACCGTTCCCGTGGCCGGGGGCGGCGTGTGGCTCGATCCGAACTTGGCCTTCAGGAGGAAGACGGCCATCTGCGCGCGGGTGATCGCCGACGAGCCGCAGTAGTTGCCGAAGCCGCAGCCGGCGGTCACGCCGTTGCGCGCCACCTTGACGACGAAATCGTGGAACGGGCTCGTCGGCGGCATGTCGAGGAAGTCGACCTGGATGGTGGTCGACGCCTCGGGCGATTCGCAGCTCGTCGCGCTCTCGACGACCGTGCACAGCATGGTGGTGCCGGGAGTGGCGGCGTCGAAGACGATCTGGCGCGAGCCCTGTCCCGCGGTGATCACGCCGCCCGAGAGCGTCCACGTCCAGGTGGAGCCCGGGTGGTTCACGGCGCTCGCCGAGGCGCCCGACGCGCCGACGGGGACCGAGATCGGCGCCGTGATGACGGGCAGCCCCGGAGTGACGTTGACGGTGACGGTCGCGGTGGAGGTGTTGGTCGAAGCGCAGCCGTTGGCGCCCATGACCGTGAGGGAGTAGGTCGTCGTCGACGCCGGATTGGCCGTCGGCGTGCAGCTGGCGGGATCGGAGAGACCGGTCACCGGGAGCCACGCGCACGAGACGCCGCCCGAGCCGATCAGACCGGCCGACTCGCCGGAGCAGACGGTGCCGCCGCCCGAGGCCGCCGCGGTGGGACGGCCGTTGACCGTGAGGACGGCCTGGTTGGACGTGATGGACTGGCCGAAGCCGTCGGTCACGACGACGTCGTAGTTGCCGGAGTCGCCGGTCGCCGTCGGGTTGATCGTCAGCGTGTCCGTCGTGACGCCCGAAATCGCGCCGCCGTTGTTCAGGTTCACCCCGTTCTTGCGCCAGCGGTAGGTCAGGGTCGGCTGGCCGGTCGCGACCACGGAGAAGACGGCCGAGGGCCCCGAGCAGAGGGTCTGGTTCGCAACGGTCGTGACGGTGATCGGGATGCGCTCGTAGGCGCCCATGTCGACATAGGGCGGCGTGAGGCCGGCGCCCGTGTCGGGGACGTCGGGATCGTCGAAGAAGCGGGGCAGGCCCACGACGTCCACGGTCACGCCGCCGGGAACGGCCGAGTTGTTGCCGGCGTCGACGACCGGCGAGAGCGGGCCGGGGCGCAGGTCCGAGGGCGCGCCGATGAAGAGCGGGTCGGCGTCGACGTTGCCGGTTCCCGCGATGCCGCCGCCCTGGATGTCGCTGTAGGTGACCGTGGCCGAGCCGGTGCACGGCGGGCCGAGGCAGAGCGGGCCGGTCGAGTTGCCCCAGAAGATCGAGTTGGCGATCGAGTTGCCGTTGCTCGACAGGAACGCCGCGCCATAGGCGGTGTTCGCGGTGAAGGTCGAGTTGTCGATGACGCTGCCGTCGGCCGAGGCGACCTGGAGGCCGTTGGGGCTGTTCTGGGCGACGATCGAATTGATCAGCGTCACGGGCGAGGACGCCTGGATTCCACCGCCGCCCGTCGTGGTTCCCATCGAGTTGGAGCGGAAGACGCAGCTCTGCGCGGTGAAGGCGCTGCCGCCGCCGACGAAGACGCCGCCGCCTCCGTTGTTCACCGTGTCCACGTTGAACGCCACGGTGTTCGAGGTGAAGTGCGAGTTCAGGACGGTCGCCGATCCGCTGGTCACGCGCAAACCGCCGCCCTGCGCCAGGGCGAAGTTGCCGGTGACGATCAGCTGGGCGAAGAGCGGAGAGCCTCCGTTGACCCAGATTCCGCCGCCGCGCTCGTTGGGGCTGGCGCCGTCGGCCTGGCCGGCGGTGATCGTGAAGCCGTCGAGAACGCCGGTGGACGTGACCGCCGCGTCGGCGGTGACGACGTGATGGCTGTTGTCGTTGGAGACGCTCGGCGTGCCGATGTCGCCCGAGAGGATCGTGACGTTGGCCGTCGGATTGCGCTGCGTGCGCAGCGTCTCGGTGCCGGCGAAGCCGCCGTAGATGCCGACGCCGTTCTTCATCGCGAAGGAGACCGTCCGGTCCGAGGCGTGGGGCCGGTAGGTCCCGGCGGCGACCCAGATCTCGTCGGTCGCGTTCGCGGCGGAAAGGGCGGACGGGAGGCTGGTGTAGGCGTTGGCCCAGCTTCCTCCGTTGTTGGCGCCGCTGGCGGCGGCGTTGACGTAAATCACGGCGGCAAAAGCGGTTGAGGTCCCGGCCGCGCAGAAGATGGCCATGCTGGCCATGAAACGCGAAGCGAAGCGCATGGAAAGCCCTCCGTCAATTTTCGACACTTCTGATCCATTGTCGCGCGTTCTGGCCTTGAAGTCAGCCGTCCATCCGGACAGGCAAGAGGACAACCGGCCAAGAAGTCAGAAATGCAGGGCCGGCCCCAAACGTCAGGAATGCAGGGCTGACCCAGAAGGGCGGCGGCGAGGGCGGCGCGGTCGGGGATCGAGGAGAGCAGGACGTGCTCGTCGACGGCGTGCGCGCCGTCGCCGTCGGCGCCGAGACCGTCGAGCGTGGGAATCCCGAGCGCCGCGGCGAACGACGCCTCCGACGCGCCGCCGGTCGCGACCTCCTCGAGCGGGGGCAGGCCGAGCTCGGCGGCAGCGGCGCGGGCGGCCTGGTAGACGGACACGACGTGCGGCCCGCGCTCGAGCGGCGGGTAGAAGGCCGACGCCTCGACCTCGAGAACGATCCGGGGGTCCGAGGGCCGCAGGGCCTCGAGCGCGGCGCGCGCGGCTTCGCCGTCGGCGAGCGCGCGGAAGCGGACGTCGAGCTCGGCTTCGGCGAGGTCGGGCACGACGTTGGGGCGCGTGCCGCCGCGGACCGTCCCGACGTTGACAGTGATGCCGCGCGGCAGGTCCGTCAGCGCGGCGGCGTCGAGCAGGCGCCGCGAGAGCTCGACGATGGCGTTGGCGCCCCGGCGCGAAGTCCGCGCCGGCGTGGGCCGCTGCGCCGCGCGCCCGGAGCGTGAAGGAGGCGGAGCCCTTCCGCTGCGTCTTCACCGCGCCGCCGGCCACGCCGGCTCGAAGTCGAAGACCGCGCGCGCAAGGCGCATGTCGGCTTCCATGATCGACGCGGTAGGCCTCGCAGCCGACTTCTTCGAGCGGCGTGAGGAAGACGGCACCGGGGGGATCTCCCCGCGCGCGGCCAGAGCCTTGAGCGCGAAGACCATCACCACGATCCCGCCCTTCATGTCGTAGGCGCCGGGGCCGTAGAAGTGGTCGCCCTCGATGCGAACCGGACGGATCGCCAGCGTGCCGAGGTCCCAGACGGTGTCGAGGTGCCCGAGGAGCATGACGGGCCGCTCGCCGTTGACGCGCTCGCAGGATCGGGCCCGCTGCCCTCGACCGGCACGAGCTCGCCCGAGAGCCCCAGAGCCGAGAGCTCCGCGTCGATGCGCCGGGCCAGGGCCGCGACGCCCGCCGGATCCGTGGACGGCGACTCGATCGCGATCGAGCTCGGAGAGAAATGCCGTCATCGCGCCCTGGCGCTCGCGGCACCAGGAGAGGATCTCCTTCATGCGGCTCGGCGCCTCCGCCGCTTTCCGCGCGATCCGGCGGAAACCCCGTCGCGCGGCCTCCTTCTCGACCTCGGCGAGGATCGAGCGCGCCTGCTCCTTCGCTCCGCTTCGCGGCCAGGATTTCGCCCTGGAGCAGGCGCGCTTCGAGCGGCCACGCGACGAGACCCTGTTCCGTCGCGCGCGCTCGGCCGCCTCGGGAGCGCCTTCGCCGCCCCGGAGGCGTCGCCCTGCGCACCCGCGCAGAGCCGCCGAGGCGAGCAGGATCGTCCCGGCGCACGCCGTCGTTCTGGCTCTTCGCGGCGAGCGGGCGCGCTTTCGCGAGCGCCTTCTCGGCGTCGGCACGTCCGGCCCGCCGCGACGAAGCCGCGCCCGAGAACCGCGAGCGCCGTGGCCTCGTCGTCCGGCATCTTCTGGTGTGCCGAGCCTCGGCCGCGGCCCCGGCGAGTTCGCCGGCGCGGCCCGGGTCGCCTTCCGCCAGAGCGCGGCGCGCGCGAGATCGAGCGCGGCTCTGCTCGGCGGCCGCCGGTTTCGCCGATCTCCATGCGAACCTTCAGGGCCTCTTCGAATGCGCTTCCGGGCATCGGGGGCGCGGTCCTCGGCGACCGCGACCATGCCGAGGTAAGTCAGCGCGTAGGCGGACTCGTGCTTGTCGTCGGCTTCCCGGCAGATCTGCAGCGCCTCCTCCAGCATCGTCCGCGCGTCGCCGAGCTCGCCCGTCTCGAGCTTCACCGTCGCGAGGCCGACGAGCGGGTAGACCGCCTTCGACTTCTGGCCCGACTCGCGGAAGATCTTGAGCGACCGGGCGAAGTGCTCGCCGGCCGCCGGCGACGTTCGACTCGTGCATTTCCATCTCGGCGACGTTGTTGAGCGCGATCGCGAGGCCCCCGGAGTCGCCGATCTTCTCGTGGATCGGCAGCGCCTGCTCGAAGAGGGCGCGTCGCGCCGCGAAAGTCTCCGGCCAGCACGAGGGCCGCTCCCATGTTGTTGAGCGTCTCGGCCTCGCCGGCCTCGTCGCCGATCTCGCGGAAGAGGGCGAGCGCCTGCTCGGCGTGCCGGCGCGCCGCCGCGAGCTCGCCCTGGTCGCCGATGACGTTGGCGAGGTTGTCGAGCGCACCCGCCTCGCCGCGCTTGTTGCCGACCTCGCGGTAGATGCGCAGGACCTCCTCGTAGGACTTGCGCGCGCCCGGCAGGTCGCCGAGGTCGTAGGTGCAGTTGGCCATGGCTGTTGATCGCGGAGGCGAGCCCGGACGGGTCCCGGGTCTCGGCGAAGAGCTGCCGGGCCTGCTCGGCGATGGCGATCCCGCCCTTCGGGTCGCCGAGATTGCGGCGGGCGATCGACTGGTTCAGTCGCGCCGTCGCGGCGAGCAGGCGCGCCCCGTCGGCCTCGGCCAGGGTCGCGGCGCGAATCGCGGCTTTCTCGGTGCGGCGATAGTCGGACACCGCGCGCGCCGTCTCCGCCTCGGCGAGCGAGACGCGCGCACCCGCATCGGGAAACGCGCGCTCGAGCGAGGCGACCGTCGCCAGTCCCTCCTCGGCCCGGCCCGAGCGCGTCTGGGCCCGCACGAGCTGGAGGCCGTAGTCGAGATTGTCCGGGTAGAAGGTATAGAGCGACCGGTAGATCTCGACGGCCTTCGACCACTCGTTGTTCATCGCTCGGTAGCGGCCCTCGATCAGGAGGCGCGTCTCGCGCGAGAGTTCGTTGGAGAGCTCGAAGGCCTTCTTCGCCTCGGAGAGCGCCCGGACGTCGTAGCCCAGGCCCGACCAGGCCGCCGCGAGCGCGGAGTGCGCGAGCGCGTGCCCCGGCTCCGCGGCGACGGCCCGCTCCAGGAGGTCGCGGGCGGCGACCTCGTCGTAGACGCGCAGCTTCGCCAGGCCTTCGGCGTAGAGGCGCGCCGCCTCGGGGCTCGTGGGCAGCGACGCCTTGACCGCGGCCGCGTCCGCCGCCGAGACGGCCGGCAGGGCCAGCTTCGCGCGCAGCTGCGCTCCGGCCCGCGTCGCGAGCGCGTCGAAATCGGCGGCCGTTCCCTTCTCCGACACCAGCGCGATCGTCTCGCCGGCGGCGGTGTCCTGGAGCCGCAGGTCGAGCCGGACGGGTCGCTCCCTGCGCGGGGCCGGTCGCGAGATAGGAACCGAGGAGCACGAGATCCGCCCCCGGTTCTTCCGGACGCGGGCGAGGGTGTCCTTGCCGAGCGTGTCGGTCTCCGGAAGCGAGAGGTCGCTCTTCATCCGCGCGACGTCCTCGCTCGGGATCGCCCGCAGCTTCTCGCCGGCGGCGAGCTCGGTCGTCAGCATCTCGCGAGGCGCCGTCGAGACCCAGGCCTCCTCCGGCTTCCCGGCGAGATTCTTGAAGCCGAGGACGGCGATCGACGCGGCGCGGGGGCGCGCGCCGTGGCGGCGGAAGGCGCGCCTGCCGACCCGCGGGAAACGAGCGCGGGACGCGAGGAAGGCGGCGGCTGCCGCGAGGACGATCGCCCCGGCGATCGCCGCGATCCGTTTCCGCCGGCGCCGCAGGGTCGCCGGCCCCGTCGCGGATGGCCTCGCCGCGCAGCGCCGCACGACCTCGCCGGCGCGTTGCGAAGCGGTCGGCGGGCTCGCGCTCGAGGCAGCGCAGGATCGTCTTCTCCCAGACCGGCGGCAGGTCGGGAGCGTGCGTGCGCGGCGAGGGCGCGGCCTCCTTCAGCCGCTTGAGGGCCACCGACAGGGGAGTGTCGCCCGCGAACGGCCGCTCGCCGGTGACCATCTCGTAGAGGACGACGCCGAGGGCGTAGATGTCGGTCGCCGGCGTGACGCGCGCCGGCCCTCGACCTGCTCGGGCGCCATGTAGTCGGGCGTGCCGAGCACGGCCTCGGTCTCGGTCAGCGGCGCCGCCGCGAGCCGCGCCCCGGGCCGGTCGCGGCGCGCGAGGCCGAAGTCGGTGACGACGGCGCGCATGCCGCCCGGCCGCCGCTCGTCGGGCACGAGCATGACGTTGGCGCTCTTGAAGTCGCGGTGGATGACGCCCGCCGTCGTGCGCCGCGTCAGCGCCGCCGCCATCTGCGCGACGAGCGGCAGGGCCTCGGCCGGCGTCATGCGGCCCGCCGCGAGAGCCGCTCGGCGAGCGTCTCGCCGGCGAGCAGCTCCATCGTCAGGAAGGCCACGCGGCCGTCGCCGTGGTGGAAGACGTCGAAGATGCGGCAGACGTTGGGGTGCGTGACGCTGCCGCGCGAGGTGGACCTCGCGGAGGAACCGCTCGATCGCGCGCGCGTCGCTGGCGACGTCGGGCGCGGATCGTCTTGAGCGCGACGCGCTCGCGCGAGCGTCTGGTCCTCGGCCTCGTAGACCTCGCCCATGCCGCCCCGCGCGATGAAGCGGACGATCCGGAAGCGGCCGGCGAGCAGCTCGCCCTCGGCGAGGCCGGGCGCCCGCCACATCTGCTTGCCCGAGCCGGACGCGGGGGTGGGGCGCGTGGGCGCGTTGGGATCACTCATCGGCCGGGGGGCGGGACTCCTTCTGTCGCTCGAAATCGACCTGCGCGGCGACCTTCGCGATGCGGTCGGCGAAGACCACGACGAGGTCGTCGCGCCGCGCCATCGCGAGCGCGCGCCGCACGGCGTCGGTCTCGTTCCTGGCCTCCTCGATCGCGTCGGCCGTCATCCCGTGGCGCACGAGGGCGTCGCGGAGAGTGCCCGACGACCTCGCCGGGCGGGCGGCCCGCGCAGGTCCTCGTCGTCGCGCAGGATCACGTGGTCGAAGTGCGGCGCGGCCGCCTTCGTGATCGCGTCGAAGTCCTCGTCGCGCCGGTCGCCCGGGGCGTTCAGGACGCCGATCGAGGCGCGCCTCGCTTCATGGACGCCAGGAACGGCGCCACCATGCGCCATGCCGTGGGCGTTGTGGCAGTAGTCGATCATCACGCGGAAGTCGCGGAACTCGTAGACGTTGCCGCGGCCCGGCGCCTGGAAGGGCGTCGGGTGGAACGTCGTGAGACCGCCGCGGATGTCGTCCAGCTCGATGCCCGGCGGCGAAGCCCGCGAGCGCGGCGGCGAGGGCGTTGGCGATGTTGAAGCGCGCCTTGCCGTCGAAGGTGATCGGGACCTGCCGCGCGTGGACGAGCGGGATGCGCAGCGTCGACCGGTAGAGGCAGAGCGTGTCGTGGCGGTCCATGACCGCGCCGAGCCCGCCGGCGGCGACGTGCGCCTGGAAGCGCGCGTTCTGCGGGTCGAGGGAGAAGTAGCGCGATCCGCGCCTTGACGCGGTCGGCGATCCAGGGCGTCATCGGGTCCTCGGCGTTCAGGACCGCGACGCCGTCGGGGAACACGCCGTTCGACGACGAGGGACTTCACCCGCGCGAGGTCCTCGAGCGTCTCGATGTCGCGCAGGCCCAGGTGGTCGGCGGCGATGTTCGTGACGACGCCGACGTTGGCCCAGTCGTAGCCGAGGCCGAAGCGCAGCAGCCCGCCGCGCGCCGTCTCCAGGGCCGCGAAGGTCACGGTCGGGTCGCGCAGCACCGCCTGCGCCGAGGCCGGGCCGGTGCAGTCGCCCTTCATGATCTGCTCGCTGCCGACGTAGACGCCCTCGGTCGTCGTGAGGCCGACGTGGTGCCCGGCGTAGCGGGCGACGTGGGCGAGCAGGCGCGTCGTCGTGGTCTTGCCGTTGGTGCCGGTGACGGACACGATCGGGATGCGCGACGCGGTGCCCGGCGGGTACAGCATGTCGATGACGGCGCCCGCGACGTCGCGGGGCGTGCCCTCGGTCGGGTCGGTGTGCATCCGGAAGCCCGGCGCGGCGTTGACCTCGACGATGCCGCCGCCGATCTCCGCGATGGGGTGCTCGACGGTAGGCGAGATGACGTCGATGCCGGCGATGTCGAGGCCGACGATCCGCGCGATCCGCTCCATGAGGTGGATGTTCGAGGGGTGGACCGAGTCGGTGACGTCCCGCGAGATGCCGCCGGTCGAGAGGTTCGCCGTGGACTTGAGGTAGACGGTCTTCGCCGGCCTCGGGAACGGAGCGGGCCGTGAGGTCCCGGCGCGCCAGAAGCGCGAGCGACAGGTCGTCGATCTCGATCTTCGTCAGGATCTTCTCGTGGCCGATGCCGCGCCGCGGGTCCCGGTTGACCTCCTCGACGAGCTCCTCGATCGACGCGCTTGCCGTCGCCGACGACGAAGGCCGGGACCCGCTGCGCCGCGCAGATGAAGCTTGCCGGCGACGACGAGGAAGCGGAAGTCGTGGCCGTCCAGGAACTGCTCGACGATGACCTCGTCGCGGAACTTCAGGGCGTCCTTGATACGCCAGCCGCAGCTCGGCTTCGCTCCGGATGTTCGTCAGCACGCCGCGGCCGTGCGAGGCGTCGAGCGGCTTGACGACGACCGGCCAGCCGAGCTTCTCGGCGATCTCGACCGCGTCGTCCTCGTCCTGCGCGACCTCGCCCTTCGGCACCGGGACGCCGTTGTCGCCGAGGAGCCTCTTGGTCAGGCTCCTTGTCGCCCGCGATCTCGACGCCGAGCTGCGCCGGTCGTCGAGGCGATCGTGGCCTGGATACGCTTCTGGTGGACGCCCGTGCCGAGCATGACGAGCGAGCGGTCGTTCAGCCGCAGGTGCGGGATCCCGCGCGCCGCCGCCACCGTCGACGATCGACCGCGTCGAGGGGCCGAGCGCCCAGCGCTCGCGCGTGCGCTTCAGCTTGTCGATCGACGCCGTCGAGGTCGAGGTCCACCTCGAGGCCGGCGCAGTGCTCGACGACGTCGAGGGCGAGCTTGCCGGCGCGGACGCCGACCCGCTCCTCCTCCATCTCGTAGACCAGGTTGTAGACGCCGGGCGTCTTCGTTTCGCGCGTGCGCCCGTAGGAGACCGAGATGCCGACCTCCTGCTGGATCTCGATCGCCACGTGCTCGGCGACGTGCCCGAGCCAGGTCCCCTCGGCGACGCGCTTCAGAAATCCGCCGGCCGCGCCCTCCGAGCAGTGGTGCTCCTGCAGGCCGGGCAGGAGCTTCTGGAGCTTCTCGCCGAAGCCGCGGATCTCGCTCGTCGGGCTCTCGGAGAAGGGGCCGAGGTCGATCCGCATCCAGACGCACGGGCGGTAGGACCAGTAGTTCGGCCCGTTCAGGACGAGCGTTTCCAGGAGCCGGATGCCTTCGCCCATGACCCCCCCGTTGCGGGGGAAGACTATAAGAAACCGTCGTAGGGGCGGCCCTTGTGGCCGCCCGCTCAGTTCGCGGGGAGTGGCTTGCGCTTCTCGACGTCGAACCGGTCGCCGGCCGTCAGCACGTGGAGGAAGGCGCCCGAGAGGGAGAACGGGCTCGCCGGGTCGGACTCCGAGAGGCCGTGGGCCACCGCGCGGCTGCCGTCGATCACGAAGACCTGGCCCGAGCCGATCACCTCGATCTCGCCCGAGCCGTAGTAGACGATCGCGGTGTCCTCGTCGATCCCGACGCCGAGCTTGGAGGGCTCGATCGCGACCGCGGTCAGCAGCCGCCCGAGGCGCTTTCGCTGCGAGAAGTGCTGGTCGATGATCAGCCGCGTGATGACGCCGAGGCCCGGCGCCAGATCCGACGCCGTCGCGCCGCAGCTGCAGCCCGCCCTCGCCGCCCGTGATCATCGTCGCCGAGAACGCCGAGGCGCCCGCCGAGGTCCCCGCGAGCGCGCCGCCGCCGACGAGGTTCGCGTGGATGGCCGTCAGCGCCGGGCTGCCGGTCAGGATCGCGACCAGGCGCGACTGGTCGCCGCCCGTCATGAAGACGCCGGTCGACCGCTCGATCGCGTCGAGGTTCGCCGGCAGGCTGGCATCCTCCCGCGACACGATCGGGCAGCGGAAACGCCTCGCCCGCGCCGATCTTCTGGAAGACGTCCTGGTAGAAGAGCGCCCGCTCCGCCGGGACCGCCGAGGCCGTCGGGAGGATCGCGATCCGCGCCTCCGCTCCGCCGGCTTCCGCCACGAAGCGCTGGAGAATGTCGGGCTTCTCGAACTTTTCTTCGCCGCCGCCGACGGCCAGGATCGAGCCGTGCGGGCGGTTCTTCCGGGGGGACTTCATCCTCGGGAAGGCAGACTACGCGGCGCGCGCGATTCCGTCAACCGCGCGCTGCGCTACAGCGCTCTCACGTACGCGCTCTGGTCCAGCTTCCACACCACCACGCCGCAGAAGCGGTCGCCCTCCGGGCAGACGGGCGGACCTGCGCGTGGTGGCGCAGCGTGCAGGGCGGCAGGAGCCACCGGCCGATGCGGGGATTGACCTCGCGGATCTGCAGCGCCTCGTCCGCGAGGCGCGCCAGATCTCTTCCTGCGCGTTGTAGCAGAGGCGCATCGTCAACTTGTGGTGGAGGTTCAGGAGGTCGGCCGACTCGGTGAAGCGGATGGCGACGGCGTTGGGCAGCAGGTACGCCGCGAACTCGTCCGAGACGCCCGCGGGAGCGCAAGCTGCCCGATCGCGTCCCAGGTCGCGTCCATCGTCTCGCGGTAGAGCGCGGCGGCCTCGGGCACGTCGTCGACGAGCATCGGGACGACGTAGTCCGGCTCGTCGGAGAGATACGCGGGCAGGGCCGGGCGCGAGGCCGGCGTCATGCGGTGGCGCTGGTCCTGGCTGTCGGCCGTGTGCGAGAGCTTCTTGCGGAACGTGTAGGAGGGGTGGAAGAGCGCGCGCGAGAGCTTGCCGTGCGTCGTGAGCGTCAGCGTCTCGCCGAGCAGGCGGTTCTTCGACGGGTCGAGCACCAGGCGGATCGCGTCGTCGTCGGAGAGCGCCGCGCGCGGGACGCCGAGGACCTCGCGCACCGCCGACGGCGAGGATCTCCTCGTTGTTGGCCTTCCAGTCGACGAGGCGCGAGACGCGGTCGCCGAGCTCGGCGTCGAACTCGCCGCCGGAACTCGCGCGACGAGCCGCGGACGCGCGGCAGCGCCTGGAACGCGGCGTACTCCGGCGTCTCCTCGAGCGGCAGCGGCTCCTCCAGGACCGTCGCGTAGAGCGGGTCGTGGCGGAGCACCTCGTCGACCATCTGCCCGACGACCTCGCGTTGCTCGGTCGGCGCGTCGAATGGACTCGCAGAGCCGCCAGTAGCGGAACAGCGTGATGCCGGAGACCGTGTGGTAGAGGTACGCGAACGTCGCGACCGGCAGCACGTAGCGCGCGATCTCCTGCGCGCGCTTCTTGACCGAGCCCGCGAACCGCTCCGGCCGTCGCCCCGCGTGCGCCCCGGAAAGAGGCCGAAGTAGCGCTCGCCGACGAGCGGCGTCAGCAGCTCCGTCAGCCGCGCGTAGGCCTCCTGCTGGCGGCGCGCGGCCCGTTCGTAGATGTCCCGCTCGGGCGCTCCCAGCGGGGGCACGGCGTAGTTGCCCGGCTTGACCTCGACGTAGCGCTGGGAGACCTGCTCGGAGTTGTAGAACGGGTGGCTGTGGAGAAACGTCCACAGGAACTGGCGCGAGACGTTCTCCAGCGCGAACTGGAAGTGCGCGTGCTGGAAGCGTCGTGTGGTGGCCGGCCTCGTAGATCGACTTCGCGATCGCGTCGCGGCGGTCGGGCCGCGCGGAGGCCTGGTCCTCGGTGATGATCCCCTTGGCCGAGTAGCAGGTCCGCGCCGTCGCGACGACGTTCTCGTACGGACGGTCGAAGGCGTGGACGAGACGGACCTTCGGCGGGGCAGAGGAGAAGGCGAACGCGGGCGGCCGGGAGCGGGGAAGACTGGACATCGCTTCCCCGTCATTATCTCCGATCGGCCGCCTTCTAACCCCAGCGGGGCGGCTCGTCGAGGTTGATCCCGAGCGCCGTCTTGGCGACGACCTCGTGCGTCAGCGCGGAGTTGGCCGGGTGGAAGCGCCCCGCGCGGGCGTCGCGGAAGAGCCGCTCGAGCTCGTTGCGCTTGAACATCCCGGCGCCGCCGGAGAGCTCCATCGCCGTGTCGACGACCTTCCAGACACCCTCGGTCGTCCTGTACTTCGTCGCCATGATCTTCGAGGGCCAGAGGCCGCCGTGGTCGGCGCCGGCGGACCAGTCCTCCGTCGTCCGATCGATGAGCGGCTCCAGCGCCTCGAGCTCCATCACCATCTCGGCCACGCCGTGCTGCATGGCCGGGTGATGGGCCAGGGAGCCCGAGACCGCGAGAGAGGTCCGCTTCTTGAGCGAGTCGACGGTCAGATCGAGCGCCCGGCGGCCGAGCGCGTAGTAGATGTGGGCGAAGCCGATCAGGGCCCAGGCGAAGACCGACAGCACGAAGAGATCGATCCCGGCCGCGCCCGCCGGCACGACCCGGACGATCCGGTCGTCGGGAACGAAGGCGCCCTCGAGAAACGTGTCGTCGCTGCGGGTCGCGCGCATGCCGAGCACGTCCCAGGTCGGTTCGACACGGTAGCCCTCGGCGTCGCGCCTCAGGAACCCGTGCACGATCTTCGGGGCCTTCGGGTCGGTCGCGTCCATTCCGTGGATCCCGAGGAAGGTCCAGACGGGAGTCAGGCTGCCGAATGCCTTCCGGCCGGTGAAGCGATAACCGCCGGCCACGCGCTCGGCGCGTGTCGTCGAGAGCAGCACGGGCAGGTCGTGGCCGGCCTCGGCATGGCCGGCGGCGAAGACCGCTCCCTTCCCGGCGGCCTCGAGCATCCAGTCGCAGGAGTGGTCCCCGGCGCCCCGCAGCTGCGACGCCACGCCGCACCAGTAGGTGTGCATGTTGGTGCCGAGGGCGGTGGCCGGCGCCCAATAGGCCAGGCGGCGGGTCTCCCGCATGCACTCGGCGAAGGAGAGGCCGAGTCCGCCGAGCTCGCGCGGGACGGCCATCCTCAGGTAGCCGGCCTTCCGCAGGTCCTCGAAGTCCTCCTCGAAGAAGCGGTTCTCCCGGTCGTACACGGGCGCTCGGTCGTGGAAGGTCCGCAGAAGCTGATCCGAGAGGATCGGGCGGGCGTCGCTCATCGAGGCGCTCCCTTCTCGAAATCCGCGAGACCGATATACGACGAGGAGATTACGGAAGCAAGGGGGTGTCCGATAGCATCGCGCCGGATGGAGGAACCGGCCGACACCCGCCTGCTCGAAGCCGCGCGCCGCGGCGACGCCCGGTCGCTCGAGGCCCTGCTCGAGCGGCACCAGGCGCAGGTGTACCGCTTCGGCATGAAGATGTGCCGCGACCCGGAGGACGCGCAGGACGTCCTCCAGGACACGCTGCTGGCGATGGCCAGAGGCGTGCGCGACTTCCGGGGCGCGTCCTCGATCTCGACGTGGCTCTACACGATCGCCCGCAGCTTCTGCATCAAGAAGCGGCGGCGCAGCAAGTTCGCGCCGGAGCCGGAGCGGTCCCTCGAGACCGATGCGGCGCCCGAGACGGCGGAGCTGGCCGATCCCGGCCGGAGCCCGGACGAGGTGCTCGCCGCCAAGCAAGTCCGCGGCGCCCTGGAGCAGGCGATCGGCGCGCTCGACCCGATGTACCGCGAGGTGCTGCTGTTGCGGGACGTGGAGGGCCTGTCGGCCGCCGAGGTCGCCGAGGTTCTCGGCATCGGCGTGGCGGCGGTCAAGAGCCGCCTGCACCGCGCGCGGCTGTCCGTGCGCGCGCAGGTCGCCCCGCTGCTGGGGATCCCGCCGGAGGTGGGCGGCGCCCCGCCCGGAACCTGTCCCGACGTGCTCGAGCTCTTCTCCCGGCACCTCGAGGACGAGATCAGCGCGGACGTGTGCGCGCAGATGGAACGCCACCTCCAGGCCTGCGGCCGATGCCGGGGGACCTGCGAATCGCTCAAGCGCACCCTGGCGCTGTGCCGGACGAGCCCGGCGGCCCCGGTTCCCCGGGCGGTCCAGGACTCGGTCCGCGTCGCCGTCCGCAATTTCCTGGCGGAGCCTTCCTGAACCCTTTTCGCGGGGCCGGGCTCTCACCCAACGTGGAGGCAGGGATGAAGACCGTCCAGGTGACGGAGGAGACCTTCGAGACGACGATTCGGACGGGGATCGTGATCCTCGACTTCTGGGCCGCCTGGTGCGGCCCGTGCCGCGTGTTCGCCCCCGTCTTCGAAGCGGCCGCCGAACGCCACCCCGACGTCGTGTTCGGCAAGGTCGACACCGAGGCCGAGCCGGGGCTCGCCGCGGCCTTCGACGTGCGCGCGATCCCGACGCTCATGGTGCTGCGGGACGGCGTGCTGCTGGCGGCCCAGCCCGGCGCGCTTCCGGCCGCGTCGCTCGACGCGCTCGTCGAGAAAGTGCGGGCCCTCGACATGGACGAAGTGCGCAGGAGCCTCGAAGCCGCCAGGGCGGCCTCGGGCGCGACGGGCGAGGAGAGCGCCTGATGTGCCGGCGAGTGGCCTGCGCGAGGTGCGGACGGCCGACGTTTTCCGGATGCGGGGCGCACGTGGACCGCGTGCTCGCCGACGTGCCGCACTCCGAGCGGTGCCGGTGCGACGCCGGGAAGCCGGCCGCCACCGAAGAGCGCGACTCGCGGACGCGGCGATCGTGGTTCTCGGGCCGCGGCGCGAAGTAGGGACGCGAGGCGAAACGGACATGGATCGCTGGATCGAGCTCGTCGCGCTGCTCGTGGGCTGGATCGCCCTCCAGCGCTGGATCCTGCCGAGGTTCGGGGTACCGACCTGAGCCGTCCCCTCACCGCGCCGGTCGGCGCGGAAGAAGGACCGGGGCGATGGAGAGGAGGGGTGCTCATGACGCCATGGATGGCCGCGCTGGCACTGTCGCTCGGAGTGGCGGTTCGCGCGGCGGAGCCGGCGCCGACACCGACGCCGGTCCTCGTCAACGAGCGTCACCCGCTGCCGCGCGTTCTCACCGGCGGCATGCCGGCCGGCGAGACGGGTTTCCAGGGGCTCGCCGAGGCCAGGGTGCGGACCGTCGTCGACCTGCGCCCCGATTCCGAGGTCACTCCGGAGACACGCTCCGCGGCGGAGGCTGCGGGGCTCACCTACGAGCAGGTTCCGGTGCGGGGCGAAGCCGATCTCGACCTCGGGAGCGCCCGGGCGCTCGACGCGCTGCTCGACGATGAGGCCCGCTATCCGGTGGCCATCGTCTGCGCGAGCGGCAATCGGGTCGGCGCCCTGCTGGCCCTTCGGGCCTTCTGGCTCGAGGGCTCGACGCCGGAGTCGGCGCTCGCGCTGGGCCGCGCCGCGGGCCTCACGCGGCTGGAGCCCTCCGTCCGCGCGCTCCTCGGGCTGCCCCCGGCGCCGGATCCGACCCCGACCCCGCCGCCGACCCCGACGCCAGGCCGGCCGAACTGACCGACCGGCCGCTCGTCCTCGCCTGAGGCGAACCCTTTCCCGGGGATCTGGCTCACACGGGCTGGAGGGGCCATGCAAACGAACGAAGCCGGTTGGGATCGCGGGCTGCGGGTCATCGTGGGGCTCGGCCTGTTGTCGATGATCGTGGTCGGGCCGCAAACGCTCTGGGGTCTGGTGGGTCTCCTGCCGCTGGTGACCGGGCTGTGGGGCTACTGCCCGCTTTACCACGTGCTCGGCGTGAGCACCTGCCCGGTCAAGACGTAACCCTCCGATGAAACTGGCTCTGCTGTTCGCGGTCCTCGCCGCCCCGGAGCCGCTGACGCTCCAGCAGGCCGCGTCCCTGGCGGCGGGGGGCGCTCCGTCCGTCGAGCGCGCGCGGGGCGAATCCGAGCAGGCGCGCGCGGCGCAATCCGCGGCGCGCGCGGCGCTGGGCCCGACGCTCTTCGGAGACATCGGTTTCCTCTCTTCCAACAACCCCGTGACCGTGTTCTCGCTCGCCCTCGAGCAGCAGCGGTTTTCCGCGCAGGAGTTCTTCCAGTCGGACCCCAACGACCCGCCGTTCACGAAGGACTGGAGCGCGGCCGTCGCCGCGGCGTGGGCGATCGATCTCTTCGGGTCGGCGCGGGCCGCGGCTCGCGCGGCGGGCAGCGCGGCCGAGGCCGCCGAGCGCGCGGCGCGGAGGACCGGCGACGGCGCGGCCCTGCAGGCGATCGCCGCATTCGTCGAGGCGCGGCGGGCCGAGGACGCGCTTTCGATCCTCTCCGAGCGGCAGGCGGACGCCGAGCGCGACGAGGCCCTGGCCCGGTCGCTCTTCGAGGAGGGACTCGCGACTTCGGCCGATCCGGCGCGCACGCGCGCGGTCGCGGCCGAGGTCCGCGCGGAAGCCGCCGGCCAGCGCGCCGCGGCCGACTCTTCGCGCGCGGCGCTGGCGGCGCTGATCGGGGAGGAGGCCGCTTCGAGGCCGCTGGCCCCGCTGCCGGGGCCCGCACCGGCCCCCGGGGCGCCGGCCGCCCCGCGCGACGACGTCGTCGCCGCCGAGCTCTCCGCCGAGGCCGCGCGCGAGGCCGCGCACTCGGCCGATGCGTCGCGGTGGCCCGCGCTCGTGGTGACCGGGCGCTACGAGCTGCACGCGCCGACGCCCGGCGGCCGGTACGGGGACTCCGCCACGGTCTTCGGCGGGTTCCGCATCCCGGTGTTCACGTCGGGCGCCATCAAGGCGCAGGTGGCCGAGGCGCGGGCGCAGGCGCGCATCGCCGAGGCGACCCTGACCGAGCGCCGGCGGACGGCGCAGAGCGAGGTCGTCTCTGCGCGGGCACGGGCCGAGGCCGCCGTGGAGCGTCTGGCGGCGTTCGACGAGGCGCATTCGGCGGCGCGTCGCGCGCGGGAGATCCAGGAGGCCCGGTACGAGGAGGGCGCGGCCCGCCTGTCGGACCTGCTCGACGCCCGGTCGGCGGAGCTCTCCGCGCGCATGGGCGCGGTCGGGGCCGCGGCCGACCGCGTGCTCGCGGAAGCGAACCTGCGCATGGCCCTCGGCCTGGCGCCGGAAGGGGAGGGAGCGCGATGAAGCGAATCGCTGTTCTGGTGGCGTTGGCGGCCGTCGCCTTCGCCGGCTGCTCCCGGAAGGCCGCCCGCGAAACGGCCGACGCCGGGGAGCGCGCGTTGAAGACGGCGACCGTCGAGCGCAGCGCCGCGGCGTCGTCGGTGGAGGTCGACGGGACCGTCGTCGGCGCGACGGAGGCGATCCTGTCGAGCCGCCTCGCGGCACCGGTCGTCGAGGTGCGCGCGGTTCCGGGCCAGACGGTCCGGGCCGGCACGGTGCTCGTCCGCCTCGCGGACCGCGAGTCCGAAAGCGCGCTCGAGGGCGCCCGGTCCGCCGTCGAGGCCGCCCGCTCGTCCTGGGAGATCGCCTCGCGCAACCGGGCGCGGTTCGAGCGGCTCGAGGGCAAGGGCGCGACCACCGCGATCGAGATCGAGCGCGCCCGCCAGGAAGAGGCCTCCGCGGCGTCGGGCCTCGCGTACGCGCAGGCCGCGCTGGCGCGGGCGGAGGTGGATCGGTCGCAGTCGGTCCTGGTGGCGCCGTTCGACGCGATCGTCGTCGAGAAGATGGTCTCGGCGGGCGATCTCACGGCGCCCGGGCGCCCGCTCGTCCGGCTGTCCTCCGCGAAGGGACGGCGTGTCGAGGCGGCGCCCGGCGAAGAGGAAGCCGCGCGGCTGGCCGTCGGCGGCGTGCTGCCGGTCACCCTCGGGGACCAGGTCGTGGAGGGCCGGATCGTGGAGATCGTCGGCGCCGTCGATCCGGAAACCCGCCGCCGCACGGTCCGCGTGGATCTGCCCGCGGGCGTCGAGCCGCCGGTCGGCAGCTTCGCTCGGTTGCGCCTTCCGGGGCCGTCCGCCGCGAGGCTCGTGGTGCCCGCCCGCGCGATCGCGGCGCGGGGCGGCCTCGAGGTCGCCTGGGCGGTCGGAAGCGACGGTCGAGTCTTGCTCCGGTACGTCCGGACGGGGCCGTCCGCGGGCGCCGGCCTCGTGGAAGTCCGGTCGGGGCTGGAGGCGGGCGAGCGGGTCGTGCTCGATCCGCCGGCCGACCTCGCGGCCGGCACCCGGGCGGTCTCGTGACGCTCGACCCCCGGACGCGGCTGGCCCTGGAGCGGGAGCGGCTCGGCGTCGCCGGCCGTCTCGCCGCCGCGTTCATGGACTCGAAGCTGACGCCGCTGCTCGTCGGCTTCGCGCTCGCGCTCGGGGCCCTCGCCGTGGTGGTGACGCCCCGGGAAGAGGAGCCCCAGATCAAGGTCCCGATGATCGACGTCTTCGCGTCGCTTCCGGGCCGCGGCGCGGTGGAGGTCGAGCGCGAGGTTTCGGCGCCCCTCGAGAAGGCTCTCTGGTCGATTCCCGGCGTCGAGTACGTCTACTCGACCTCGTCGCCGGGCTCGGCGTTCGTCGTCGCGCGGTTCCGCGTCGGCGAGGACCCCGACCGCGCGCTCGTCCGCGTCCGAGCCAAGCTCGACGCCCTCGCCGACTCCTGGCCGCGGGATCTGCCGCCGCCGCTCGTGAAACCCCGCTCGATCGACGACGTGCCGATCTGGGCGCTGACGTTCTGGAGCCCGACGCAGGATTCGGCGACCCTGCGCCAGATCGCCGCCGAGGTCGAGAACGAGATCAAGACGATCCCCGAGGTTTCGGACACCGCCCTGATCGGCGGCCTGCGGCGCGAGTTTCGCGTGGAGCTCGACCCGTCGCGCCTGTCGGCGCGGGGTCTTCCGCCCGGCGCGGTTCTCGCCGCGCTCGCCCCGGCCAACCGACGGACCGTGGTCGGGGAGGTCGTCGCCGGCGACCGGGGCCTCGTGGTGGAGGCGGGCGGCTTTCTGGAGTCCGCGCGCGAGCTCGGGGAGGTCGTGATCGCGGAGCGCGGCGGGCGGCCGGTGCGTCTTGCCGACGTCGCGTCCGTCGTGGACGGACCGGAGCGGCCCGCGTCTTACGTGACGCACGGTGAGCCCGGCCGACCCGGTCGCTTCCCGGCCGTCACGCTCGCCGTCAGCAAGCGCCGCGGGGCCAATGCGATCTCGGTCGTGCACGCCATCGACCGGAAGCTTTCGGAGCTCGGGCCGCGGATCCTGGCCGCCGACGTCCACACGACCGTGACGCGCGACTACGGCGAGACCTCCTCGGAGAAGTCCAACGAGCTCCTGAAGCACATGGCCCTCGCGACGCTGTCGGTGGCGCTGCTGATGGCCTTCGCCCTCGGCCGGCGAGAGGCGGGAGTGGTGCTGCTCGCCGTGCCGGTCACCCTCGCCCTGACGCTCTTCATCTTCATGCTCTTCGGCTACACGCTGAACCGCATCACGCTCTTCGCCCTCATCTTCTCGATCGGCATCCTGGTGGACGACGCGATCGTCGTCGTCGAGAACATCGTCCGCCACCTGCGGCTGCCCTCCTCGCACGGCCGCTCGCTCGCCCGCGTCGCGATCGAGGCCACCGACGAGGTCGGCAATCCGACGATCCTCGCCACCTTCGCGGTCATCGCGGCGATCGTGCCGATGGGGTTCGTCGGCGGGCTGATGGGGCCGTACATGCGGCCGATCCCGGTCGGCGCCTCGGCCGCGATGCTCTTCTCGCTGCTCGTCGCGTTCGCGATCTCGCCCTGGGCGGCGCGGCGGCTCTTCCGCGGCGTGCCGGCGTCGAGAAGGCCGGCCACGGCGAGGGCGAACGCGAGCCGGCTCGCGCGTCCTCTACCGCAGGGCGATGACGCCGCTCGTCTCGGACGGCGGCCGGCGTTCGCGGGCGATCTTCTTCGGAGTCATCGCCGCACTTCTCGCCGGCAGCGGTCGTGCTGCTTCCGCTCGGGATCGTCCACGTGAAGATGCTGCCCTTCGACAACAAGAACGAGTTCCAGGTCGTCGTCGACTTTCCCGACGGCACGACCGCTCGAGACGACGCACCGCGCCCTCTCCGAGATGGCGGACGCCGTCGGTTCGCTTCCCGAGGTCGTCGGGACCGAGGTGTACGCGGGCGCGGCGGCCCCGTACAACTTCAACGGCCTCGTTCGCCACTACTTCCTGCGCTCGGCCCCGCACCAGGGCGACATCCAGGTCTCCCTCGCTCGGGAAGGGCGACCGGCGCCGCGCCTCCCACGCGATCGCCCGCGCGGCGCGTCCGCTCCTCGAGCCGATCGCCCGCCGGTACGAAGCCCGCGTCAAGATTGCCGAGGTGCCGCCGGGACCGCCCGTGCTGCAGACGCTCGTCGCCGAGATCTACGGGCCGGACGACGCGGGCCGCCGCGAGGTCGCGCGGCAGGTGCGCGACGTATTCCTGCGAAGACGGAAGGCGTCGTCGACGTCGACTGGTATCGTCGAGAGCCCGCGCGAGAAGGCCGTCTACCGGCTCGACCGCGAGAAGGCGGGCCTGTCGGGCATCCGGGAGGCCGACGTCGCGGCGACGCTGCGGCTGGCGCTCTCGGCGCGATGCCGTCGGGCGAGATCCACCTGCCCGGGGTCCGCGAGCGGATCCCGCTCGTCGTGACGCTGCCCGACGACCGGCGGCATGATCTCTCGGCGCTCGCGCGCCCTGTCGGTTCCGGGCGCGGGCGGGCGCCTCGTGCCGCTCTCGGAGATCGGGCGCTTCGAGACGGAGCCGGCGGAGACGTCGATCTACCACAAGAACCTGAAGCCGGTCGTCTACGTGACGGCCGACGTCGCCGGGACGCGCGAGGCGCCCGTCTACGCGATCGCGGCGCTCGAGAAGGGAATCGCCGGACTCGCCGTGCCCGGCGGCTACCGCATCGCAGACGCGCACCGCCACGGCGCCCTTCGACACGGCGCGCTACGGCCTCAAGTGGGACGGCGAGTGGCACGTGACGTACGAGGTCTTCCGCGACCTCGGCCTCGCCTTCGCGGCGGTGCTCGTCCTGATCTACGTGCTCGTCGTCGGGCTGGTTCAAGAGCTTCACGGTGCCGCTCGTGATCATGGCGCCGATCCCGCTGACGCTCGTCGGCATCCTGCCGGCGCACGGCCTCTTCGGAGTCTTCTTCACGGCGACCTCGATGATCGGCTTCATCGCGGGCGCCGGCATCATCGTGCGCAACTCGATCATCCTCGTCGACTTCATCGAGCTGCGGCGCCGCCAGGGCATGGCGCTTTCGGAAGCGGTGCTCGACGCGGGCGAGGTGCGCTTCCGCCCGATGCTCCTGACCGCCGCCGCCGTCGTCGTCGGCTCCGCGGTGATGCTGCTCGATCCGATCTTCCAGGGGCTCGCGGTCTCGATGATGGCGGGAGAGGTGGCGGCGACACTCCTGTCGCGGGCCGCCGTGCCGGTCCTCTATTACCTGCTCAAACGCGCGGAAGCCAGGCGGGCGCAGGCCTCGCCGGTCGTCTCTTCCGCCGAAACGGAAAGGAGCCTCGCATGACTCGAACCGTAGACGAGTGGCTTCGCGGAATCGCGGGAACGTTCATCCTCGCCTCCCTCGCGCTGGGATGGCTCGTCCATCCGGGATTCTTCCTCTTCACGGCGTTCGTCGGAGCGAACCTGCTGCAGTCGCTCTTCACGCGGTGGTGCCCGATGATGTGGCTGCTCCAGCGGCTCGGCGTGGAGCAGGCGGCGGCGCGGACGTGAAGCTCCTCCTGCTCGTCGTTCCGAGGGAGCTCCGCGACGAGGCGGAGGCCTCGCTCGTGGAGTCCGCCGGGGTCGGATTCACCGAGATCCCCGGCGTCTACGGCGAGGGGAGCACCGGCCCGCGCTTCGGCTCCCGCCAGGCGCCCGGGGTCTCGGACCTCGTCTTCGCGGCGCTTCCGGAGGCGAAGCTCGCGGCCGCCCGCGGGGCCCTGGCCGCGGCCGGCGCCCGGCGCGGGCTGGCGGTCCGGGCCTTCGTGCTCCCCGTCGAAGACGCCTGGGGCTGACGGGGCCCGGCGGGCCGATGGAAATAGAATAGGCGGCCCATGCAGCTTCCGATCTACCTCGACTACCACGCGACGACTCCGGTCGACCCGCGGGTCCTGGAGGCGATGACGCCGTACTTCACGCGCGTCTTCGGCAACCCGGCCTCGCGCGGGCACGTGTTCGGCTGGGAGGCGGAGGCCGCGGTCGACGCGGCGCGGGACCAGGTCGCGCGCGCGATGAACGCCTCGGCGAAGGAGATCGTGTTCACGTCGGGAGCCACGGAGTCGGACAACCTGGCGATCCTGGGCGTCGCGCGGCTCTTCCGGGAGAAGGGCGGCCACGTCATCACGGCGCCGACCGAGCACTCGGCCGTGCTCGACTCCTGCCGCGAGCTCGAGCGCGAGGGGTTCGCGGTCACGTATCTCACACCCGAGAAAACGGGCGAGATTCCCCCCGAGCGCGTGCGCGAGGCGATCACGGAGAAGACCGTGCTCGTTTCGCTGATGCTCGCCAACAACGAGATCGGAACGATCCAGCGGATCGCCGAGATCGGGGCGGTCTGCCGCGAGAAGGGCGTCACCTTCCACACCGACGCCGTGCAGGGGTTCGGAAAGATCCCCTTCGACGTCGAGGCGATGAACGTGGACCTCGCGGCGATCTCCGGGCACAAGATCTACGGCCCCAAGGGCGTCGGGGCGCTGTACGTGCGCGCGCGCAACCCCCGGGTCCGGCTCGAGCCGATCGTCTTCGGCGGCGGCCACGAGCGGGGCATGCGTTCGGGAACGCTCAACGTTCCGGGCATCGTGGGCCTGGGCAAGGCCGCCGAGCTCGCGGTCGCCGAGATGCCCGTGGAGACTCCGCGGCTGCGGCGGCTGCGCAAGCGCCTGCACGACGCGATCGTTCCGCGAGTCTCCGACGTGACGCTCAACGGCGCGCCGCTGCCCGAGATCGCGGCCGACGGGGCGCTGACGCCCGGGACCCTCGAGCGCCGGCTGCCCGGCAACCTCAATCTCTCCTTCGCGGGAGTCGAGGGCGAGGCCCTCCTCGTCAGCATGAAGGACGTCGCGGTGTCGTCGGGCTCCGCGTGCACCTCGGCCTCGCTCGAGCCCTCCCACGTCCTGACGGCGATCGGCGTGCCGGCGGACCTCGCACACGCGTCGATCCGGTTCGGCGTGGGCCGGTGGACGACCGAGGAAGAGGTGGACTACGCCGGAGAGACGGCGGTCGCGGCGGTCGCGCGCCTCCGGGCGAAGTCGCCGCTCGCGCGCGCGTAGAGTTTCGGTTTCGGTTTGACCCGGTTGCTCACGGACCTCGTCCGCGGTGTCCCCTCGTACACCGGCCTCCTCGAGAGGGTCCGGCGGGGAGAAGACCGTCTCGTCGTCTCGGGCGGGGTCGGCGCGCTGCCCGCGGCGATCCTCGCGGCGCTCGCCGCGGACCTCGACCGGTCGGTTGCCGTCGTCGTCGCCGGCGAGAAGGACGCCGAGCAGTGGCTCGGGGACCTCGCCGCTGCCGGGCTCGAGCGGGTCTTCCACGCGCCGGCGCCGACCCTGACGCCGTACCAGCGCATCCCGGCCTCGCTCAAGTCGCGCCGCGACGAGTTCTCGCTGCTGACGGCGCTCGCGGCCGGGGGACCGCCCATCGGCGCCGTGCTGCCGGCGCGGGCGCTCTTCACGCGGCTGCCCGACCCCGGGCGTTTCTCGGGCCTCTTCCTGCGGATCCGGGAAGGGCAGGAGCTCTCCCTGGCGCGGACGGTCGAGCGGCTGGTGCGCCTCGGCTACCGGCGCGGCGACCTCGTCGTCGAGACCGGGGACCTCGCCGTGCGCGGCGGCCTCTTCGACGTATTTCCTCCCGATCTCGACCTCGCGGTGCGGGTCGAGCTCGACGGCGACACGGTCGCGTCGCTGAGGCTCTTCGATCCCGACACGCAGCGCTCGCGCGAGCGGATCCCGGAGATCGCGCTCGCGCCCTTCGCCGCCTCCGAGGAGTCGGAGGAGGCGCGGCGGCTGATGACGGAGCGGATCGGCCGGCCGCCGTCGGAGGCCGAGCGCCTGGTCTTCGCGCCGGCGGTCTCGCCGATGCCGTCGGGCTGGCTCGACCACGCGGCGGCGGCGCTGACGGTCGTCGTCGAGCCGGCCTCGGTCGAGGAGGAGATCGCGGCGTTTTCAGAGCGCGTCGAGTCGGACCGCGATCCCGACCGCGACGCCTTCGCCGCGGAGGAGCTCGTCCACCCGGCCGAGCGCATCCGGGAGCGACTGGAGGCGGCGGGCCTGCGGTTCGATCGCCTCGGGGCGGGTGCTCCGGCCGCGACGACGATCCGCCTTCCGGCCGAGGCCATCGCCGGCCACGACGGCCGCGCGGCCGAGGCCGCCGCGGACCTCGTGCGCGCGCTCGCGGCGGGCGAGGAGGTGTTCGTCGCCACGCGGCCGACGGGCGGCGCGGAGAAGCTGCGGCGCCTCGCGATCGAGTACGGATTCCACGTGTCCTCGGAGCGCCGCGAGGGCGTCGTCGTGTCGATCGCGGCCGAGATCTCGGCGGGCTTCCGGCTGCGCGAGCCGCGCCTGGCCCTCTACGCGGAGGAGGAGATCTTCGGCGAGGAGCGGCGCTCCGCGTCGGCGCGCCGCCGGCCCTCCGAGGCATTTCTCTCGGACCTGCGGGACCTCCGGCTCGGCGACGCGGTCGTCCACGCCGACTACGGCATCGGTCTCTTCCGGGGATTGAAGCGGTTCCCGGTCGAGGGCGAGGACCGTGAATTCATGCAGATCGAGTATCTGGACCAGAAGATGCTCCTGCTGCCGGTCGAGCGCTTCGACCTCGTCCAGAAGTACTCGGGAGTCGAGGACGTCGCGCCGGTCCTCGACCGGCTCGGCAGCGCCGGCTGGGGCAAGCGCAAGGCCTCGGTGCGCAGGGCCATGCGCGACATGACCGACCAGCTCCTGAAGCTCTACGCCCGGCGCTCGACCGCGGCAGGGCTTCGCCTTCTCCAAGGACTCGCCCTGGCAGAAGGAGTTCGAGGACGCCTTCGAGCACGTCGAGACGGCCGACCAGGCGCAGGCGATCGCCGACGTCAAGCGCGACATGCAGTCATCGAAGCCCATGGACCGGCTGCTCTGCGGCGACGTGGGCTACGGCAAGACGGAAGTGGCCATGCGCGCGGCGTTCAAGGCCGTGCTCGACGGCAAGCAGGTCGCCCTCCTCGCGCCGACGACGATCCTCGCCGACCAGCACTTCCGGACGTTCCAGCGGCGCTTCGCGGCGTTCCCGGTCGTCGATCGAGCTGCTCTCGCGCTTCCGCTCGAGGGCGGAGCAGAAGGAGGTCGTCGCGAAGGCTCGCCGACGGCTCGGTCGACATCGTCATCGCGACGCACCGAATGCTCGGCAAGGACCTCGCGTTTCGCGACCTGGGGCTCCTCGTCGTCGACGAGGAGCAGCGCTTCGGCGTCGCGCAGAAGGAGCGGCTCAAGGAGTGGAAGGCCTCGATCGACGTGCTCGCGATGTCGGCCACGCCGATCCCGCGCTCGCTCCACCTCTCCCTCTCGGGCCTGCGCGACCTCTCGGTCATCGAGACGCCGCCGCGGGACCGGCTGGCGATCGAGACGCAGGTCGTTCCCTCGAAGCCCGAGGTGATCCGCGAGGCGATCGAGGCCGAGCTCGAGCGGGGCGGGCAGGTCTTCTTCGTGCACAACCGGGTCGAGTCGATCGGGCGCGTGAAGCGAGACGCTCGAGGAGCTCGCTGCCGTCGGTCCGCATCGTCGTGGCCCACGGCCAGATGCCCGAGGCGGAGCTCGAGAAGGCCATGCGTCCGGTTCTTCACGCGCTCCGCCGACGTGCTGCTCGCGACGACGATCGTCGAAAACGGCCTCGACATCCCGTCGGCGAACACGATCCTGATCGACCGCGCCGACACCTTCGGCCTGGCCCAGCTCTACCAGCTCCGCGGCCGCGTGGGCCGGAGCGACAAGCCGGCCTACGCGTACCTCCTCGTCGAGCCGACCGCGGCGCTCTCGGACGTCGCGCGGCGGCGCCTCGCGTCGATCCAGGAGTTCTGCGACCTCGGCGCGGGCTTCCGGATCGCGGCCAAGGACCTGGAGATCCGCGGCTCGGGCAACATCCTCGGCGGCGAGCAGTCGGGCCACATCGCGGCGGTCGGCTTCGAGACGTACCTGTCGCTCCTCGAGGAGGCGATCCGGGAGATGCGCGGCGAGGAGGCGCTGCCCGAGCGGTCCCTCACGATGTCCCTCGGGCTCGATCTGGCCATCCCCCACGACTACGTGGCCGACGAGAGCTGGCGGATGATGATCTACAAGAAGGTGGCGCGCGCCTCCGACGACGCGGCCCTCGAGGAGGCCCGGCGGGAGATCGCGGACCGGTTCGGCGAGCCGCCGCCCGTGGTCGGACGGCTCATCGCCTACGCGCGGCTCCGGGCGGCCGCCGAGCGCCTGGGGGTCACGTCCCTGACGCGGCAGGCGGGCCGGGTGCACGTCCGCTTCGCCGAGAACGCGCCCGTCGACCCGGAGCGGCTGCTGGCGTTCGTGCGGCAGCGCCCCGGCGCGAGCTTTTCGCCGGCCCGGGTGCTGACCCTCCCGGCGCCCGAGGGCGACGCTCTCCTGCCGGCCCTGAACGACCTCCTTCCGCTCTTTGCCCGGGCCGCGGCGTGAGGAAATTCCCCGCAGGGCGGTGTGTTATGAAAGGCCTCATGAAGCGCGCGGTCCTCGCTCTGGCGGCCATGGTCGCCGCCTTCGGCCTTCCGGCGACCGAGCTCGTCGAGCGGATCGTCGCCCGGGTCAACGATCGGCTCATCACGCAGTCCGAGTACGACAAGCGGGTCTCGGTGGCCCTGAAGGCCATGCGCAACGCGTCCGCCGACCCGGAGGCGATGCGCGGCCAGATCCTCGAGGACATGATCCGCGAGAAGCTCCTGGACGAGCGGGCCAAGGAGATGGCGGTCGCGGCGACCGACGAGGAGGTCGAGGCCGCAGTGCAGCGGGTCAAGGCGCAGTACAACCTGAAGACCGACGCCGAATTCGACGCGGCCCTGGCGGACTCGGGGATGAACCGGGACGACCTGCGCCGGCAGATGCGCGAGACGATCACGCTCCAGAAGGTCATCGGGCGCGACGTGGCCTCGCGCATGGACCTTTCCGACGACGCGCTGCGCATCGAGTACGAGCGCCGCAAGGAGCAGTTCTACGCCGTGCCCGCCTCGGCGCACGTCTTCGAGATCCTCATCCGGTTCACGCCGGGCGACCCCGAGGGACAGGCGCAGGCGGTGGCGAAGATCGAGGAGATCCGCGGGAAGATCAAGGGCGGCACCCCCTTCGCCGATCTCGCGAAGGAGGCCTCCGAGGGCAAGACGAAGGACCGCGGCGGAGACCTCGGGACCGTGGCGAAGGGCGAGCTCGTCGAGGCGCTCGACCTCGACATCTTCTCGTCGACGGACGAGTATCCGGCGCCGGCGCTGATGCCGGACTCCATCCACCTCTTCCGCGTCACCGAGCGCAAGGCCGCCGGCTTCAAGCCCTTCGCCGAGGTCAAGGAAGATCTGCGCAAGCGCATCTCCGACGAGCTCTACGAGAAGCGCTTCACCGAATACATGGACAAGCTCCGCCGCGAGGCCTTCGTCAAGATCTACGACCCGGAGTTGGCGAAGGCCGACGAGAAGGCCGAGAAGGCCGAAAAGAGCGCGAAGAAGGCGTCGTAGGCTGGCTCTCCGCCTTTCGCTTCCTCCCGGGTTCTCCTTCGACGCGGTCGCCCGGTCGCACGGCTGGTACGACCTGCCGCCCTTCTCCTACGACCGCGAGGCCGCCACGCTCCGGACGCGCGTCCCGGCGGGCGAGCTCGTGTTTCGCGCGCGCGGGGGCGTTCTCGAGGCCCGGGGCACGGGCGTTTCGCGCGCCGAGCTTTCCCGCATGGCCCGCCGCGTCTTCTCGCTCGACCTCGACCTTTCGGCCTTCGGCGCGTCGCTCGAGCGCGGATCGCCGCTCGCTCGCGGCCTCGAGCGCGGGGGAGGGCGGATGCTCCGCGCCCCCGGGCTCTTCGAGGACGCCGTCAAGATGCTCCTCACGACCAACTGCTCCTGGGCGGCGACGCGGGGGATGGTCGTGCGGCTCGTCGACCTCGCCGGCGTCGGCGGGGCCTTCCCCGGCGCGGAAGCGATCGCGCCGCTTTCGCCGGCCACGCTCAAGAGCCGGGTGCGCTGCGGCTACCGCGCCGTCGCGCTGTCGCGGTTCGCCCGCCGCGTCGCGTCGGGCAAGCTGGACCTCTCGGCCTGGGAGCGCGCGACGACGCCGGCCGTCGAGATTCGCGAGGCGATCCTCGAAGAGCACGGCTTCGGGCCGTACGCGGCGGAGGGCCTGCTGCGGATCCTCGGGCGCCACGACTACCTCGCGCTCGACTCCTGGGTCCGGAAGCGGTACCGGGAGCTTTACCGGGGCCCGGCGAAGACGGTCGACAACGCGATCGCGCGGCGCTACGCGCGGTACGGCCAATTCCGCGGCCTCGCGCTGTGGCTCGAGCTGACGAATGACTGGCACAAGGACGAGTCGCCAGCCGGCGTTTAGCTCCAGATAGCCCGCGTCGCGCGTTGGGACGCACAACAGGTTGTGCATCCGGGCATCCTGTCCTCGAGCCCAGCCTTACGCCCGTTTAGCGCTCCGAATTTTTTAAGGCAAACAACTTCCCTTGACTAATAAAGCTTGGCGCTCCTAACATCCGCCCAGTGGCCGAAACTGGCTAAAAGTGGGAGAAAGTGGTCCCGGATCTCCGACGGGACACCAAAACTGAATGGATCGCTTTCGAGGAAGCGCGCCGGCCCGTCTCGACGAGAAGGGGCGGCTGAAGGTGCCGAATCTCTTTCGGCAGCAGATCGAGGAGGCGTTCGGACGCGACCTCTTCGTGACCTCGATCCACGGGCGCAACTTTCTTCTGTACCCGATCCCGATCTGGCGCCAGCTCGAGGAGAAGCTCGCGGAGCTTCCGGCGATCCACCGCGCGAAGAACAAGTTCCTCGAGCGCGTCAACTACTTCGGACAGGACGCGTCGATCGACGGCCAGGGCCGCGTGCTCGTGCCGCAGATCCTGCGCGACGCCGCCAACCTCGCGCCCGACGTCGTCGTGACCGGAAACATCGACCACCTCGTCGTCTCCGATCGCAACGCGCTCGCCAAGCGGCTTTCGACCGAGGAGTTCGGGCCCGAGGACTACGACGAGCTCTCGAAGCTGCTGCTGTGAACGGGAGACGAAGCCATTGAACCGCTGCCGCCGCACACGCCGGTCCTCGTCGACGAGGTCGTCGAGTGGCTCGCGCCCGAACGCGGCGGCTTCTTCGTCGACGCGACCCTCGGCGCGGGCGGCCATGCGGAGGCGCTTCTCGCGCGGAGCGACCGCGTGCAGCTGCTCGGCATCGACCGGGACCCGGACGCGCTCGGACGTCGCGGGCGAGCGGCTCGCCCGCTTCGGCGGCCGCGTTCGGCTCGTGGAGGCGGACTTCGGCGACCTCGACGCCGTCCTGGCCGGAGCTCCGGCTCCCGACGGGATCCTCGCCGATCTCGGTGTCTCGTCGATGCAGCTCGATCAGGGAGAGCGCGGCTTCTCGTTCCGGCGGGACGGGCCGCTCGACATGCGGATGGGAAGAAGCGGCCGGAGCGCGGCCGACATCGTGGCCACGGCTTCGGTCGAAGAACTGACACGGATTTTCCGTGATTTTGGGGAGGAGCGAATGGCGGCAAAGATCGCGCGCGGGATCGTAGCGGAGCGGACTCGGGGCCCCATCCAGACGACTCGCCAGCTCGCCCGCATCGTGGCGGAGGAGAAGGGGAGTCGGGAGAAGATCGATCCCGCCACCCGCGTCTTCCAGGCGCTGCGAATCGAGGTCAACCAGGAGCTCGTGGCGCTCGCGCGCTTCCTCGCGGCCGCCTCGGCCCGCCTGAACGCGGGCGGCCGGCTCGCGGTCATTTCCTACCACTCGCTCGAGGACCGGATCGTCAAGGACGCGTTCCGCCGCGAGTCGGGCGTCTGCCTCTGCCCGCCGAAGCTGCCGGCCTGTGTCTGCGGCGCCCGGGCGGCGCTGAAGGTCCTGACGCGCCGGCCGATCCGCCCCGGCGAGGCCGAGATCCATCGCAACCCGCGCTCCCGCAGCGCCCGCCTGCGCGTCGCGGAAAAGGTGGCGGACCTGGCCGAATCGCTGGCTCAGGCGGGGTGATCACGGGACGATGAGCACCGTTTACGCCCAGACCAAGCGCGTCGAGAACCTGCACCTGACGCGCGAGCGCGACCGCCGCCGCGGCCGCGAGCTCGCCACGTTCCTGCTCGTCGGGCTGCCGGTGGCGTGCGCGTTCCTGGCGTATGCGGCGCTCCACATCGAGACCGTGCGGGTGGGATACCTGAGGGAGGCGCGCCAGAAGGCGATCGCCGGCCTGAACGAGGAGAACCGGAGGCTGCGCGCCGAGCTGGCGCAGGCCTCGTCGCCCGAGCGCGTCGCCGCGGTGGCGAAACGCAAGGGGCTGCGCCCGCCGCACCCGGGACAGGTCCAGGTCGTCGAGGCGCCGGCGCCGGGAGGCGAGTCGCGGTGAACGGCGTCAAGCGCGGCCGGACGCGCCTCTTCGCCCTGATCCTCGCCCTCTGGGGCGCGGTCGTCGTCGGCCGACTCGCTCAGATCCAGATCGCCGAGGGCTCGCGGTACCGCGCGAAGGCCCAGCGCCAGCAGGAGCGCCGCGTCGAGATCCCGGGCCAGCGCGGATCGATCCTCGACCGCGAGGGCCGCGAGCTGGCGGTCTCGGTCGAGGCCGCCTCGATCTACGCGATCCCGGACGACGTGAAGGACACCCGCGCGACGGCGGAGAAGCTGGCGCCGGCGCTCGGAGCCCCGGCGCGCGAGATCTTCGAGAAGCTCTCGAGCGACCGCGGCTTCGTGTGGGTCAAGCGCCAGATCGACCCCGAGGCCGCGGACCGGATCCGGGAATGGAAGCTCGCGGGGATCCACTTCGTCGCGGAGCCGAAGCGCTTCTATCCGAAGGGGCGGCTGGCGGCGGCGGTGCTCGGCTTCGTCGGCACCGACGCGGTGGGCCTCGCCGGCCTCGAGCACTATTACGACCGCGCGATCCGCGGCAAGCCCGGCGAGATCGTCGCGCTGACGGACGCGCGCCGCAGCCGCTACGGCGAGGCCGAGGCCGCCAACAGCCGCCCGGCGCAGGAGGGCGCCTCCCTCGTCCTCTCGCTCGACTCGGGCGTGCAGTTCGCGGCCGAGCGCGAGCTCGCCGACGCGATGCGCGAGCACCGGGCCCGCTCGGGGTGCGTGGTCGTCATGGATCCCGAGAACGGCGAAGTGCTGGCGATGGCCTCGGCTCCGGACTTCGACCCGAACGCCTACGGCCGGTTTTCCCCCGACGCCTGGCGCAATCGCGCCATCGCCGACTCCTACGAGCCGGGCTCGACCTTCAAGATCGTCACCGGCGCCCTCGGCCTCGAGCGCGGCGTCGTGTCCCTCGACGAGATCATCGACACGGGCGACGGCACGATCCGCGTCGCGAACACGACGATCCAGGAAGACAAGAACCACCGCTACGGCGCGCTGACGCTCGCCGGGGTGTTCGAGCGCTCGTCGAACATCGGCATCATCCGCGTGGGCCTGCGCCTGGGCGCCCGGCCGCTGTACGAGGGAGCGTCGGCCTTCGGCGTGGGCCGGCCGACGGGTGTCGACCTTCCGGGGGAGAACCCCGGCATCTTCCGGCCGGTCGCCAAGTGGTCGGGCCTCTCCGCCGCTTCGATCTCGATGGGACAGGAAGTGTCGTTGAACGCCCTGCAGCTGGCGCGGGTGACGGCCGTCGTCGCCAACGGCGGATTCCTGGTGGAGCCGCACCTGGTGACGCGCATCGTCGAACCGGGCGGCCGCGAGCGGACCGTCGCGCCTCGCGAGCGCACGCGCGTGCTTTCGCCGGGGACGGCGCGCTCCATCTCGAAGATCCTCGTCGGCGTCGTCGACCACGGGACGGGCTCGAGGGCCGCGATCGCGGGCTTCGCCGTTGCCGGAAAGACCGGCACCGCGCAGAAGGCCGGCGTGGGCGGCTACCAGGCCGGGCGCCACGTTCCGAACTTCGCCGGCTTCGCGCCCGCGGACCATCCGCGGTGCGTCGCGGTCGTCGTCCTCGAGGAGCCCCAGGGCAAGTACTACGCCGCGGAAGTCGCGGCGCCCGTCTTCTCCCGCGTCGTCGCGCAGGCGCTCGGGATCCTGCGCGTCGCGCCGCGGGAGCAGCAGGTTCCGGAGACGATGCTCGCGCAGGCTCCGCCCGCCGCGCGTTACCAGGCCGGGATCGTGCCCGCCGCCGCGCGCCGCGGACGGCCCGAGGCGCCGTTCGAAACCGCCGAGGCGCCCGACCGCACCCCCAGCGCCGTCGGTCTGACCGCGCGCCAGGCCATCGAGGTCTTCGCGCGGGCCGGCCTGCTCGCGCGCCTCCAGGGCAGCGGCTTCGTCGTCGCGCAGGACCCTCCCCCCGGATCGCCGGTCCGGGCCGGCTCCGTTCACACGCTCTTTCTCGCCGACAGCGCGGACGCGCCGGCCCCGGCGGCCGGCCGCCGTGCGGAGGAGACGGCCCCGCCTCCTTCGGCTCCGTGAGACTGATGGAGCTCGCCGCGGTTCTTCCGGGTGTAGACGTTGCGCCCGAGGCACGGGCCGTCGAGATCGAGCGCGTCGCGATCGACTCGCGGCAGGTGCGGCCGGGCGATCTCTTCGTCGCCCTGCGCGGGGAAAAGTTCGACGGGTTCGCGCACGTGCCGGAGGCCGTCGCCCGCGGCGCCGTGGCGGTCGTCTCCGACCGGCCGGCCCCCGAGGGCGCCGCCGTGCCGTGGGTCCGCGTCGAGGCGCCGAGGCGCGCGCTGGCGCTGCTCGCGGCCGAGCTCCACGGGCGGCCCGCCGACCGGCTCGTGCTGGCCGCCGTGACCGGCACCAACGGGAAGACCTCCACGACGACGCTCGTCGAGGCGATCCTGTCGCGGCGCTACGGGCAGGCGGGCCTTCTCGCGACGACGACCTACCGGACGCCGCGGCGGCGGCTCGAGGCCGGCCGCACGACGCCCGAGGCGCCGCTCATCCAGGAGCTCCTCGCCGAGCTCGTCGCCGACGGCGTGCCCGCCGCGGCGATCGAAGTCTCCTCCCACGCCCTCGTGCTCGACCGCGTCGAGGGCTGCCGCTTCGACGTCGCGGTCTTCACGAACCTGACGCGGGACCACCTCGACTTTCACGGGACGATGGACGAGTACTACGAGGCCAAGAAGCGGCTCTTCGCGATGCGCAAGAAGGACGGGTACGCCGTCGTGAACGTCGACGACCTCTACGGCCGCCGCCTGCTGGCCGAGGTCGCGCCGCCCCTGGCGAGCTACTCGCCGTCGGGCGAGCTCGCCGACTTCCGCGCCGAGGCGATCCGCTGCGATCTCTCGGGGACGTTCTTCGAGGTCGCGCACGCGGGCGGGCGCTTCGCCGTGGCCTCGCCGCTGCTCGGCCGGTTCCAGGTCGGCAATCTCCTCGCCGCCGCGGCGGCCGGCGCCTGTCTCGGCGTCTCGGAGTTCGACATCGCGTCGGCGATGGCGGGCGTCTCGAACGTGCCGGGCCGGCTCGAGCGCGTCGAGGCCGGGCAGCCGTACCCGATCCTCGTCGACTACGCGCACACGCCGGACGCGCTCGAGCGGCTGCTCTCGTCGGTGCGCGAGCTGACGGACCGGAAGATCATCCTCGTCTTCGGCTGCGGCGGCGACCGCGACCGCGGCAAGCGCGCGCCGATGGGGGAGATCGCGGGGCGGCTCGCCGACATCGCGATCGCGACCTCGGACAACCCGCGCTCGGAGAGCCCGGACGCCATCCTGCGCGAGGTCGAGGCGGGGCTCGTCGCGTCGGGCGCGACCAAGTACTTGAAGATCGCCGACCGGCGGGAGGCCATCCGCGCCGGCGTCGAGCTCGCCAACCCGGGCACCGTGCTCGTGATCGCGGGCAAGGGCCACGAGACGACGCAGTCGATCGGCGGCACCGAGTTCCCGTTCGACGACCGGCGGGTCGCCGCCGAGCTCGCGGGGCGGCCGTGAAGTTCACGCTCGAGGACCTCGCGGCGGCGGCGGGCGTCGCGGGCCCAGGGGAGCGCCGCGCTCTCGGGCGTCGCGGTCGACTCGCGCAGCGTCGCCCCGGGCGATCTCTTCGTCGCCATCCGCGGCGCGAGGGTCGACGGCCACGACTTCGCCCGCGAGGCGTTTGCCCGCGGGGCGCGGGCGCTCCTCGGCGAGCGCCTCCCCGCCGACCTCCCGGCCGAGACGCCGGCCGTTCTCGTCGAGAAGCCGGTCGAGGCCCTCCAGAAGCTCGCCGCCGCCTTGAAGCGCGCGATGGGGTTCCGTCTCGCGGCGATCACGGGCTCGGCCGGCAAGACGACGACCAAGGACTTCACCGCGGCGATGCTCGCGCGCCGGTTCGAGGTCGAGAAGACGCCGGGCAACCAGAACAGCCAGATCGGCTTCGCGATGTCGGTCGTCAACCTGCCCCGCGCGCCGGAGTGGATGGTCGGGGAGATGGGACTGTCCGAGCCGGGCGATCTCTCGCGCCTCTCGCGGGCCTTCGAGCCCGACGTCGCGGCGATCCTGCTCGTGGCCGCCGCGCACCTCCAGTACTTCGCGTCGGTCGACGCCATCGCCGACGCCAAGGCCGAGATCCTCGAGGGGCTGAAGCCCGGCGGCGCTTTCGTCGCCAACGCCGACGACCCGCGCGTCGAGGCGATCGCCGCGCGCCACCGGGGGCGCGCTCGTGTCGCTTCGGCCGCTTCGAATCGAGCCCCGGGGCCGAGGTGACGGCCCGCGACGTCGCCGCCGACGGCGACGGCAGCCGCTTCCGGCTCGCGACGCCCGCGGGCGAGGCGCCGGTGCGCCTTCCCCTGGCCGGACCCCACCAGGTCGTGAATTTTCTCGCGGCCGCGGCGATCGCGTTCGTCGTCGGTCTCTCGCCCGCCGACAGCGCCGAGGCCGCCGCGGACCTGCGCCCCTCGGCGCACCGCGGACAGTGGCGGCGGCACGCCTCGGGCGCGCGTCTCTACGACGACAGCTACAACGCGAACCCGACGTCCATGCGGGCGGCGCTCGAAACGCTCGGGGCGCTGCCCGCGCGCCGGCGCATCGCGGTCCTCGGCGACATGCTCGAGCTCGGTCCCGAGGAGGAGCGCTGGCACCGGGAGGCCGGCCGCGCCGTCCCCGGCCGCGCGGACCTGCTCGTCTGCGTCGGCGCCCGGGCGCGGGCGATTGGCGAGGGCGCGGCGGAGGCGGGCCTGCCGCGGGACGCGATCCGCCACGCCGGCTCGGCCGACGAGGCGGCCATGATGCTCGCCGCGATCCTCGCCGAGGGCGACGTCGCGCTCTTCAAGGCCTCGCGCGGCATCGGCCTCGACCGCGCGGTGGAGGCCCTGGCGGCGGCGGAGAGGGGCTGACGTGCTGTACTGGCTGCTCTTCCCGCTGGCCGGCCGCTTCCCCGCGCTCAACGTCTTCCGCTACATCACGTTTCGCACCGCGATGGCGGCGGTGACGGCCCTCGTGATCTCGCTCGTGCTCGGCCCCCTCATGATCCGCATGTTGAAGCGGTTCCAGATCGGCCAGTCGATCCGGGAGGAGGGGCCGCAGTCGCACCTGGCCAAGGCCGGGACTCCCACGATGGGCGGCCTGCTGATCCTGCTTGCCATCGTGGTGGCGACGCTGCTCTGGATGGACCTGTCCAACCGCTTCGTCTGGATCGCGCTCGGAACGCTCGCTCGGCGTGGGCGCGGTCGGCTTCGCCGACGACTTCGTCAAGGTGACGCGCCGCCGGAGCCTCGGGCTGACCGGGCGCGGCAAGCTGGTGCCGCAGTTCCTCGTCGGCCTTCGCCGTCGGCTACGCCATCGAGCACTGGGCGGCGCACGGCACCTTCTCGACGGTCGTGACGTTCCCGTTCCTGAAGAAGCTCCTCGCTCGACCTCGGCGTCTTCTATATTCCGTTCGTGGCCGTCGTGCTCGTGGGCTCGTCGAACGCCGTGAACCTGACCGACGGGCTGGACGGGCTCGCCATCGGCGCGGTCGGGATCGCCGCCGGCACCTACGGGATCCTCGCCTACGTCACGGGCAACGCGGTCGCCGCCCGCTACCTGCAGATCCCGTACGTCCCCCAGTCGCGGCGAGCTCGCCGTCTTCTGCGGGGCGCTCGTCGGCGCGTCGCTCGGGTTCCTCTGGTTCAACTGCCACCCGGCCGAGATGTATCATGGGCGACGTCGGCGCGCTCGCCCTCGGCGCCGCGATCGCCGCGGTCGCCGTGATGACCAAGCAGGAGATGCTGCTGGCGATCGTCGGCGGCCTCTTCGTCATCGAGGCGCTCTCGGTCATCATCCAGGTCGCCTCCTTCAAGTCGACCGGCAAGCGCGTCTTCCAGATGGCGCCGCTCCACCATCACTTCGAGCTTCTCGGGCTGGGCCGAGTCGCGCGTCATCATCCGGTTCTGGATCCTCGCGATCCTCTTCGCGGTCGTGGGCCTCTCGACCCTGAAGCTGCGATGAGCGCGCGGCCGATGAGCATGGACGCGAGCCTGCCCGCCGAGCTTCCACGGCGGATCGCCGTGCTGGGCCTGGCGCGCAGCGGCCGCGCGCTGGCGGAGGCGCTGCTCGAGCGCGGCGTGTCGGTCGCGGCGGGCGACGCCCGGGCGGGCGGCGGACCTGGAGGGCGTCGAGGCCCTCGGGGGCGCGCGCCGATCTCTTCTTTCCGGACCCGAGGAGGAGTTTCTCGACGGCGCGGGATGGCTCGCGATCTCGCCCGGCGTGCCGCTCGACTCGCCGGTCGTGGCCTCGGCGCGCGAGCGCGGCATCCCGGTCCTCGCCGAGATCGAGGTCGCCTGGCGCATCGCCGAGGCGGAGGCGCCCGGGGCGCACCGCTGGATCGCGATCACCGGCACCAACGGCAAGTCCACGACGACGAGCCTGGATCGCGGAGATCCTGCAGCGCGCGGGACGGCCCGTGGCGCTCGCCGGAAACATCGGGACGCCGCTCTCGGGCTTCCTCCGGGAGCCGGGCGGCCGCGACTTCGTCTGCGAGGTGTCCTCGTTCCAGCTCGAGGCGGTCGACCGCTTTCGGCCGCACGTCGCGGTCCTGACGAACATCACGCCGGACCACCTCGACCGGCTACGCGAGCTTCGACGAGTACGCGCAGGCCAAGGCGCGCGTCTTCGCGCGCCAGGGCCCGGGCGACTTCGCGGTCGTCAACGCCGACGATCCCGCGGCGATCGCGGCCTCGCCGGACGCGCGGCGCGCCGGATGCTGTTCTCCCGCCGCGGCCGGCCCGAGCGGCGGCGTCTGGATCGAGGCGGGCCGGCTCGATGTCGGACGTCGGCGCGGCCGCGCCGCGCGTCCTGCCGGTCGAGCGGCTGGCGCTGCCCGGCGCGCACAACCTCGAGAACGCGCTGGCCGCCGCTGGCCGCCGCCGAGTGCCTCGGGCGCGCCGCCGGCGGCGATCGTCGACGGCGCTGACGGCACTTCGAGGGCCTGCCGCACCGCACCGAGCTCGTCGCCGAGTCGCGAGGCGTCCGGTGGGTCGACGACTCGAAGGGCACGAACGTGGACGCCACGGCGAAGTCCCTCGAGGGGTTCGGCGACGGGACCGTCGTCCTGATCCTCGGCGGCCGCGACAAGCACGGCGACTTCGCGGCGCTCGCGCCGCTCGTCGGGCGGCGCGCGAAGGCCGTGCTCACGATCGGCGAGGCCGCGGAGACGATCGAGCGCGCCCTGTCGGGGGTGCGCCGCGATCGAGCGCTGCGGAACGATGGAGGCGGCGGTCGCGCGGGCGGCCGTCCTGGCGCGGCCGGGCGACACGGTGCTGCTCTCGCCGGCCTGCGCGTCCTTCGACCAGTACCGGAACTACGAGGAACGGGGACGGCACTTCGCCCGGCTCGCCCGCGCCCTCGCGGAGAACTCCCATGGCGCGTAAGCTCGCCTCGGACAAGGTCCTCTTCGTAACGCTCGTCGCGCTGTCGCTCTTCGGCTGCGTGATGATCTACAGCGCCTCGGCGGTCTCGGCCGGCGAGACCTCGGGCAATCCGTACCGGTACCTGATCAAGCAGATCGCGGCGCTCGCCCTCGGCGGCGTCGCGGCCTTCCCGTGTACCGCATCGACTATCGCCGCTTTCGCGAAGCCCTGGGTGGTCTACGGCGCCTACGGCGTCTCGCCTGGCCGCCGCGGCCTTCGCGCTCCTGCGCCCGCCGATCAACGGCGCGCGGCGGTGGATCCCGCTCGGCGTGACGATGCTGCAGCCCTCCGAGCTCCTGAAGGTCGGCGCTCGTTCTGCTGCTCGCGCACCAGCTCGCGCGCAAGACCGACAAGACCGGCGGCTCGCCGAGCGCGCGCTCGTCCCGGCGCTCGTCTTCTCGCTCGCGGCGGCCGGCATCGTCGTGCTGCAGCCGGACCTGGGGACGGCCGCCTGCTACGTCATGCTCTGCGCGGTGCTCCTGTGGCTCGCCGGCGCGCGGGCGCGCTGGTTCGCGTTCGGCGCGCTCGCGATGATTCCGCTGCTCGCGGCGCTCCTGCTCTCGGCCGACTACCGGCGGGCCCGCATCCTGTCCTTCCTGAAGCCGGAGGCGGACCCGCTCGGCGCCGGGTTCCAGGCGATCCAGTCGCTGATCGCCGTGGGCGCCGGCGGCTGGTTCGGCAACGGCCTCGGCGGCAGCCGGCAGAAGCTCTTCTTCCTGCCGTTCCCGCACACGGACTTCATCTTCGCGATCGTCGGCGAGGAGCTCGGCTTCATCGGCGCCGCCGGCCTCGTGATCGTGCTTCGGCATCGTCGCCTGGCGGGGCCTGCGCGCCGCGCGCCGGGCCCCCGATGCGTTCGCGGGCTTCCTCGCCGCCGGCGCGACGGCGATGATCGTCGTCCAGGCCGCCATCAACCTCTCCGTGGTCCTCGCCCTGGTGCCGACCAAGGGCATTCCGCTGCCCTTCGTCTCGTACGGCGGGTCCTCGCTCGTCGCTTCCTGGATCGCGGGCGGCCTGATCCTCAACGTGTCCCAGCACGAGGTCGCGGAGCCGCAGTGAACGACCTCGGGGCCTTCGTCATCGCCGCCGGCGGAACGGGCGGCCACATCCTGCCGGGCGTCGCGCTCGCGCGGGAGATCCAGGCCCAGAAGTCGGGCGCCGCGGTGGTCTTCATCGGGACCGCGCAGGGCCTCGAGGGCAGGATCATTCCGGCGGCCGGATTTCCGCTCGAGCTCGTGGACGCGTCCGGGTTCGTCGGGAAGACCTTTAGCCGACAGCTGACCGCGCTCTCGAAGCTCCCGAAGGGCTTCTTCGAGGCGCGGGCGCTCCTGAAGAAGCACCGCGCCCGCGTCGTCGTGGGCGTCGGAGGCTACGTGACCGTCCCGGTGCTCACCGCGGCGCGCTCACTCGGGATCCCGACCCTGATCCACGAGTCCAACGCCGCGCCCGGCGTCGCCAACCGCTTCCTCAACCGGTTCGCCAGCCGGACGGCGGTGGGGATGGCGGCGGCCAACGCGCACCTCCGCAAGGCGGGCGTCGTCACCGGAACGCCGGTGAGGCCGGAGTTCTTCGCGATCCCGCCGCTCGACCCGGCGGCGGCGACGCGGCGGCTGCTCGTCTTCGGCGGCAGCCAGGGCTCGCGCGTCATCAACCGCGCGATGGCGCGCGCCTCGGTGCTCCTGGAGAAGTCGGGCATCGAGGTGATCCACCAGACGGGCGACAAGGACCTGGCCGCGACGCGCCAGCGCTACCCGCGCGTCCCCGCGAACTGGAAGCTGGTGCCGTTCCTGCCGAATCTCCACGAGGAGATGGCCTGGGCCGACCTCGTGCTCTGCCGGGCCGGAGCGATGACCGTGTCCGAGCTCGCCGCGGCGGGCCGGCCGTCGATCCTCGTGCCGTTCGGGGCGGCGGCCGCCGGGCACCAGATGGAGAACGCCCGGGCGCTGTACCGGGCGAGGGCCGCGGCCGTCATGGAAGAGAAGGACCTGACCGCCGAGAACCTCGCCGGCGGCGTGTCCGCGCAGCTGAAGGACCGGGAGAAGCTCGTCCAGATGGGCCTGAAGGCGAAGACGCTGGCCAAACCCGACGCCGCCCGGGACCTCGTGAAGATGATCTTCGAGCTCGAGGCTTCCCGGTGAGGTTCCTGCGGCTCTCCCGCCTCCACTTCGTCGGGGCCGGAGGCGTGGGCATGAGCGGAATCGCCGAGATCCTCCTCCAGTCGACGCCGCTCGAGATCTCGGGCTGCGACATGGCCCGATCGGAGGGCACGGCGAGGCTCGAGGCCCTCGGGGCGAAGATCGCCCTGGGCCACGACCCGGCGCACGTCGAGACGGCGGACCTCCTCGTCATCTCCTCGGCCGTCGGCGAGTCGAACGCCGAGGTCGAGGCCGCCCGCGCGAAGGGCGTGCCCGTCATCCGCCGGGCCGAGATGCTCGGCGAGCTGATGCGGATCAAGCAGGGGATCGGTGTCGCGGGGACGCACGGGAAGACCACGACGACGTCGCTGACGGGCATGGTCCTGACCGAGGCGGGCTTCGATCCCACGATCGTCGTCGGCGGCCAGGTCCACATCCTCGGCACCAACGCGCGGCTGGGCAAGGGCGAGTACCTCGTGGCCGAGGCCGACGAGTACGACCGGTCGTTTCTGGAGCTGACTCCCGTGGTCGCCGTGATCACGAACGTCGAGGCCGATCACCTCGACACCTATCGGGACCTGCCCGACATCCTCGACGCCTTCGCGGCGTTCGCCAATCGCGTCCCGTTCTACGGCTCGGTCGTCCTCTGCGCCGACGACGCCGGCGCGCGAAGCCTCGTTCCCCGCATCCAGCGCCGCGTGGTGACGTACGGGCAGTCGGCGGAGGCGAGCCTCTCGGCGCGCGAGGTCCGGCTCGAGGCGGGCGGCACGAGCTTCGAGGTCTTCGACGCCGTGCAGGGCCGCCTGGGGACGGCGCGGCTGAAGCTGCCCGGCCGGCACAACGTCGCCAACGCGCTGGCCGCGATCGCCGTCGGGAGGGAGCTGCTGATTCCGTTCGAGACCATCGCGCGGGCGCTCGAGGCGTTCACGGGCGTCGTGCGGCGGTTCGAGCGCAAGGGCGAACGGGCGGGCGTGCTCGTCGTCGACGACTACGCCCACCACCCGACCGAGATCGCGGCGACCCTCGAGGCCGCGCGGCAGGTCTACCCGGACCGGCGCCTCGTGGCCCTCTTCCAGCCGCACCTCTTCTCGCGCACGCGCGACTTCTCGGAGGAGTTCGGCCGCGCGCTCTCGGCGGCGGACGCCTCGGTCGTCATGGACGTCTATCCTTCCCGCGAGAAGCCGATCCCGGGGATCACCGGGGCGCTCGTGGCCGACGCAGCCCGCAGGGCGAGCGGCAGCAAGAGTGTCTCTTATATTGCTGAAAAGAAGGAAGTTGTCGACTGTCTCGAACGCACGCTCGAGCCCGGCGACCTGCTCGTGACGCTGGGGGCCGGGGACGTCGTGAAGTTCGGCGAGGAGTATTTGAAGCGTGGCGCCGGGCGATAAAGAGCCTCCGTTTCTCCGAAGGCCCCAGGCCGTTCCGCGCAAGCGCAAGCGGCCGGGCGCGCTGCGGCTGGCGATCGTCGGGGCGCTCGCGCTCGGCGCGTCGATCGGGCTCGCGGAGTTTCTCGCCGGCCCGCGGTTCGCGCTCGCTCGCTACGGCATCTCGGGCAACTCGCGCGCGCGGACCGAGGAGATCCTCGTCGCGCTCTCGGAGTGGAACGGCCGCAATCTCGTCGCGCTCGACCTCGCTCCGCTGGCCGGTCGCCTGGCCGCGCATCCGTGGATCGAGCGCGTCACCCTCGCCAAGCTCTTCCCCGACGGTCTCGCCGTCCGCGTCACCGAACGCAGCGCGGTCGCGCTGTACCAGGACGGCGAACGGTTCTGGTGGGTGGGCGCGGACGGGCGTCTCATCGCGCCCTACGATTCGCGGCGCGACCGAGGCGAGTACGTCATCCTGACCGGCGAACGCCGCTCGATTCCGGAGGCCGTGGGCCTGCTGCAGGATCTGCGCGCCGCGCGCCCCGAGTATTTCTCGGCGCTCTCGGAAATCGCCTCGCTCCCGGACGGCGGATTCGGTATGATGGATGCGATCTTTCGCAGGCCGGTTCGCGTTCTTCGGGCCGACGCCCCTGAGAAGATTCGTGCGCTGCTCGAGGCGCGCGGTTTCGTTGAGAATCGCGGGTGGGAGGCACGGGCCATCGATCTACGTTTTGCCGACCGGGTCATTCTCGTAGGCGCCTACGGCGCAGGGAATCGTCTCTGATGTCGCGCCCCCCCCGGGAACTCTGATGTCCAAGCCCGAGTCCTTCCTCGTCGCCTGCGACATCGGCACCTCCAAGATCTGCGTCCTGATCGGCGAGCAGAATGCCTCCGGCTCGCTCGACGTGATCGGCAAGGGCGCCGCGGCCAACCGGGGCACCCGCAAGGGCAACATCATCAACGTCGACGCCACGATCGAGGCCATCAAGCGGGCCGCCGAAGAGGCCGAGATCATGGCCGGCGTCCAGATCTCGCGCTCCTGGGTGGGGGTCTCGGGCTCCCACGTCCGGTCCTTCAACAGCCGGGGCGTCGTCGCCGTGGCGGGCAAGGACCGGGAGATCTCGAAGGAGGACGTGGCCCGCGTCATCGACGCCGCCCGCGGCGTGCAAATCCCTCAGGACCATGAGGTTATCCACGTCGTCCCGCGGGACTTCGCGGTCGACGGGCAGGACGGCGTGGCCGACCCGGTCGGCATGATCGGCAGCCGGCTCGAGGTCGACGTGCACGTGGTCACGGCGCCGGTCGCGGTGACCCAGAACGTCGTGACCTGCATGAACAAGGCCGGCATCGAGGTCGTGCAGCTCGTCCTGGAGCAGTTCGCGGCCGCCGAGGCCGTCCTGACCCCCGACGAGAAGGAGCTCGGCATCTGCCTGATCGACATCGGCGGCGGAACGACCGAGGTCGCCGTCTACCAGAAGGGCACGATCGCCCACACGGCCGTCGTCCCGATCGGCGGCGACCACTTCACCAACGACCTCGCCGTGGTGCTGCGCGCCCCGATCACCGACGCCGAGCGCCTCAAGAAGAAGCACGGCTGCGCCCTCCGGAGCGCCGTCTCCGAGGACGAGATGGTCGAGGTGCCCATGGTCGGAGGGCGGGCCCCCAAGCTCTGCCCGCGCTCGACCCTGTCGGACATCCTCCAGCCCCGGGCCGAGGAGCTCCTCGGCCTCGTCCACGAGGACATCAAGCGCCTCGGCCTCGACAAGGAGATCCGCTCGGGCGTGGTCCTGACGGGGGGCGGCTCGGAGCTCGAGGGGGTCGTCGAGATCGCCGAGGGGATCTTCGACGGGCCCGTCCGGCGGGGGATCCCGTCGGGCGTCGGGGGCCTGGTCGACGTCGTTTCCCGGCCGGAGTGGGCGACGGCGACGGGTCTTCTCTTATATGGTCACCGTTACAAGCCGTCGCGACGGCGGGCCAAGGCTTTCTTCCAGGCGGCGAACTCGGTGTCCCGGTTCATAAGGGATTTTTTCTGATGACCCGCAAACGCCAACCGCGACGGAGGGAAGGTCCGATGATCGAGTTCCTCGAAGAAGACAAGGACGGCCTCTCGATCGAGCTCGACGGCGGCGACGCCTCGCCGGCCACCATCCGCGTCATCGGCGTGGGCGGCGGCGGCTCGAACGCGGTCAACCGGATGATCGCCGCCGGGGTGAAGGGCGTCGAGTACTTCGCCTGCAACACGGACCTCCAGGCCCTGCGCAAGTGCGCGGCGCCGAACAAGCTCCAGATCGGCGGCCGGCTGACCAAGGGCCTCGGCGCCGGCGCCGACCCCGACGTCGGGCGCAACGCCGCCCTCGAGGACCAGGACCGCCTCGCCCAGGCCGTCTCCGGCGCCGACATGGTCTTCCTCGCCATGGGACTCGGCGGCGGAACGGGCTCGGGCGCCGGGCCCATCATCGCGAAGCTCGCGGCCGAGGCCGGCGCGCTCGCGGTCGCCGTGGTGACGAAGCCCTTCGAGTTCGAGGGCAAGAAGCGCATGCGCCAGGCCGAGCGGGCCTCGCGGGAGCTTCGCGACCACGTCGACACCCTGATCACGATCCCGAACCAGCGCCTGCTCGCCTTCGTCGAGCGCAACACGCCGTTGAACGAGTCGTTCAAGATCGCCGACGACGTCCTGCGGCAGGCGATCCAGGGCATCTCGGACCTCATCAACTGCCCGGGCGAGATCAACCTCGACTTCGCCGACGTGCGCAAGATCATGTCGGACATGGGCCGGGCGCTCATGGGCACGGCCGTCGCCGACGGCGAGAACCGCGCGATCCACGCGGCCCAGGCCGCGATCTCCTCGCCGCTGCTCGAGGACGCCTCGATCGAAGGTGCGCGGGGCGTGCTCATCAACATCACGGGCGGCCACGACCTGACGCTCTTCGAGGTCACCGAGGCCGCGCAGATCATCCAGCAGGCGGCCGACCCGGAGGCCGAGATCCTCTTCGGCTGCGTGCACGACGAGAAGATGGCGGGCCTCGTCAAGGTCACCGTCATCGCGACGGGCTTCGATCGCCTCGAGCGCGATCTCGCCGATATCGACCGCGAGGAGGAACAGGCCAAGCCGCTGACCGTCGGCACCAAGCCCCTGCGCCCGCCGTTCCTGCGCGGCGACGACTCCGGCGGGTTCGGCCCGAACGCCTCGGCGTCGCGGGACGACTTCGACATCCCGACGGTTCTCCGCCGGCAGATGGACTAAACGTCGCGAGCGCTGCGCTCGCGGTCTGCGCCTGCGGCGCACCGGCGAGCGGCTCGCCCAAAGGGGCTCGACCGCTCGCCTGACCCCTCGCTCCGCGCTCGCTCCCGCGGCGCGGCGCTCCTCCCTCGGTGACTTCGGGAGACTCGCCGCGCCGCGAGCGGAATCCCCAGCAGGTTGAACATGAAACTCTTCGGTCGTAGGGGCGGGGCTTGTCCCCGCCCCTCTCACCTCACTTGTGGTGGCGGTGAGTGGCCTCGTCGAGTTTGACCTCGATCTCGTCCCTCATGTGCCTGGCCTTCCGGATCAGCTTGAGGCGGCGCCGTCGGCTCTTCTCGCGCCACGTCGCGTAGGTCTTGTCGACACTCGGGTGGCGCTTCCGAAAGCGGCGCAGCGCCCGACGCAGGCGCGGCGAGACGAAGGAGAAGAAGAGGGCGGAGAGGAAGAAGAAGACGACCTGCGGCATCACGGGCACGAGGATCCCGATGACGCCGAGGACGAAGAACAGGATGCCGAGCGCGATGTTTCGCGTCGTGCGGCGCTGGATCGGCGTGCGGTGATCCGCGTGCGTCATGCCGGCGCCACCGCGGCCTTGATCAGGTTGGTCGAGCCCGCGACACCCATGGGGATTCCCGCCGTGATGACCGCCGTCTCGCCGGGCTTCAGCAGGCCGCGGGCCGCGGCCAGGCGCGGGGCGCGTTCGAGCATCGCGTCGGTGTCCGGGCCGCCCTCCGCGACGAGGGGAATGACTCCCCACACCAGCGCGAGGCGCCGGGCCGCGTCGGCGCGGGTCGACAGGGCGAGGATGGGCCGGCGCGGGCGGTGCTTGGCGACGAGGCGCGCGGTCCTGCCCGACTCGGTCCACGCGACGATGACGGCGGCGCCGATGTGCTCGGCGAGCTCGCACGCGGCGCCGGCGACGGCCTCGGGCAGGCTCTGCAGGCTCTTGTCCTCGAAGCGCCGCATCCAGGCCTCGAAGGGGAACGCGGCCTCGGTGTCCTCGGCGATCCGGCGCATCGTCTCGACCGCTTCCGCGGGGTAGCGGCCGGCGGCCGTCTCCTCCGAGAGCATCACCGCGTCGGTGCCGTCGAGGATGGCGTTGGCCACGTCGCCGACCTCCGCGCGCGTGGGACGCGGGCTGTCGACCATCGAGAGGAGCATCTGGGTCGCGGTGATGACCGGCTTGCCGGCCCGGTTCGCCCGGTCGATGAGCATCTTCTGGAGGAGCGGCACGTGCTCGAGGGGCGTCTCGACGCCGAGGTCGCCGCGGGCGACCATCAGGCCGTCGGCCGCGGCGAGGATCTCGTCGATCCGCGCGAGCGCCTCGTGCTTCTCGATCTTGGCGATGATCGGGATCGCCGCCCGGCGCTCGTCGAGAAAGCGCCTGGCCTCGAGGATGTCCTCGGCGCTTCGCACGAAGGACAGGGCGACGTAGTCCACTCCCTGCGCGATGCCGAAGGCGAGGTCGTCGCGGTCCTTGGCCGTCAGGCCCGGCGCGGCGATCGAGCGGGACGGCAGGTGAATGCCCTTGTGGGAGGAGAGCGTCCCGCCCGCGACGACGCGGCAGCCGATGTCCGTCGCATCGGCCGTTTCCACGCGCAGCTCGACGTCGCCGTCGGAGAGCAGCAGCGCGTCGCCCGGGTGCACGCTCGCCGCGAGATCCGGGTAGTCGAGCGAGACCTCCCGCGCGTCGCCCGCGACCGCGCGGCGGGTCAGCGTGAACCGGGCTCCCGGCTCGAGGCGGACGTGGCCGGCCGCGATCCCGCCGATGCGGATCTTGATCCCCGCCAGGTCCTGCAGGACCGCGATGGGCCGCCCGACGCGCTCGGCGATCTCGCGCACGGACGCGAGGACCGCCGCGTGCTCCTCGTGGGTGCCGTGCGAGAAGTTCAGCCGCGCGACGTCCATGCCCGCCTCGGCCAGACGCAGTAGGGTCTCGGGGGACCGGGAGGCCGGCCCGATGGTGCAGACGATCTTGGTGCGGGGCATGGAGCCGCCTAATCTAGCGCGAAAAAAAAGCCGCCGCCCGGCCAGGCGGGCGACGGCCTTTCCGAGGCGCAGGCGCGTGCTACGGCTTGGGCGTGATCGCCTTCTTCGCGGCGTCGGCTGCGTCCTTGGCCGCGTCGCCGACCGCCTCGCCCGCGTCCTTGGCGGCCTCGCCGACGGCCTGTCCGGCTTCCTTCGCCTTGTCGGCCGCTTCGGCCGCGCCTTCCTTCACGGCCTCGCCCGCCTTCTGCGCGGCCTCGGACGCGGCCTCGCCCGCGTCCTTCGCCGCGTCGCCGGCCTTCGACATCTCCGCCTTCTTGCACCCGGCCGACAGTCCGGCCGCAAGGATCAGCGCCAACAGGGATACCCACGTCTTCTTCATCGATTGTTCTCCTTTGTCTCGAGGTCTGGTGGGCGCTTTCTATCACGGGGCGGCGGGTCTCGGGGCGGGCGCGAGGCGCTTGGTAGGATCGACCGGCCGCCTCGAAGGCCGAATCTCCGTGAAGACACGTTTCCTCTACCGGGCCCTGAAGGCCCGTTACCGCGACCAGGGCGCGGAGATCCGCGCGCTCCTTGCCGGGCTCGCCCCGGGCGACGTCGCCGTGGACGTCGGAGCGAACAAGGGTGCGTACCTCTACTGGATGCGCCGCGCGGTCGGGCCGGCCGGAAGAGTCTTCGCCTTCGAGCCGCAGCCGGGACTCGCGCGGTATCTGGAGACTGTTCGTACGCGCATGGGGTGGGAGAACGTGGTCGTCCGGGAGTGCGCGCTGTCGGATGCGGCGGGTGTGCGCATCCTCCACGTGCCGGGCTGGGAGAACTCCCCGGGCGCGTCGCTCGAGGAAGCCGCCGCGGCCGGTCCCGGCACCCGGGACCGGGAAGTCGCCGCGGATACGCTGGACCATCAGCTCGAGGGAGCGGGGAGAGTGGCCCTCATCAAGGTCGACGTCGAGGGCCACGAGCTGGCCGTCTTCCGCGGGGCCGCGAGGACCCTCGCGGAGTCGAGGCCCCTCCTCCTCTTCGAATGCGAGGCGAGGCACCTGACGGGCCACGTACCGCGCGACGTCTTCGCGCATCTGGAACGGCTCGGCTACCGCGGGCAGGTTTTCTCGCCCGAGGGTCTCCGGCCCGTCGCGGAATTCGACGCCGCGATCCACCAGCGACGGGCGCCCGGCCGCTTCTGGGAGGCGCCGGGCTACTGCAACAACTTCCTGTTCCGCGCGGGGTAGGGGAGGGTCCCTCTCCCCCCTCGGGGGGAGAGGGGAACAGGGGAGCTACGGCGCCGACGGCAGGGCCGCCTCGAGGTCCGTCAGGAAGCTCTTCATGATCCCGTCGAGCGCCGCGTTCCAAGCGCCCGCCGCCGCTGCGGCCGTGCGCTGCGGCAGGGGAACCTTCTCGGTGTAGGTCTTCAGGAGGAGCTCCCGGACCGGCAGCGCGGATTCCCCCGGAGAGAGCACGCGGAACTGCAGAGTCAGAACGGCCTCGGCCGGGTTGCCGAGGTCCGCGAAGAGCTCGAGTGCGCGCGCTTCGATCGTCGCGGAAACCCGCACGCCGTCTCCGGGAGAGACCACGTCCCGGACGAAGGCGGCGTTGCGCAGGTAGCCGCGGATGGCCGAGGTCAGCATCCAGCCGGGGGAGACGGCCCAGCTCGCATACGGGTCGCGCTCGATGCCGTGCCCGCCGGTGCGATAGACGAACGAGGGGGCGCCGTAGGGCGGCGCCACGTCGACGCGCAGGAGCGACACCACGCGGGCTCCTGCGGCGGGGGCCGGGGCCGCGGCGGGCGGCGGATCGATCGTGTACGACTGCGGAACCAGGGCCGGCTTCGAAACGCAGCCGGCCGCCAGCAGGAGCATCGAGAGCGCTCGTCCGATCCGGCGCGCATGGCGGGACATCACGGCTTCTCCTTCTGCAGACCCGCGGCGGGCGGCGGGGGCCCTCCGAGGATGAAGCCCGACGGGTACTTCTTGAGCTCCTCGATGGCCTCGTTCAGGTTGCGCGCGGCTTCGCGCGTGCCGGCGAGCGTGTCGTTCAAGGCGTTGACGTCGACGGCCGACAGCTTGTCGAGCAGGATCGTCATCCGGGCGTCGACGTCGTTGACCAGTTTGCCCGTGTCCTGGCCGAGGGCCTGGAGCTTCATTCCCTCGATGTCCGTGCGGGCGTCCGCCACGAGCCCCTTGACCTCCGTGATCGCGGCCGACGCGTCCGTCAGGACCTGGTTCGCGTTCTTCGAGATGCCCTGGACGTCGAGCTCGGACAGCCGGCGCAGGGCGCCGTCGGCGGAGACGAGCGTGGAGTCGAGGCTCTTGGAGAGCTTCCCGACGTCGAGCTTCTCCAGGTTCGAGAGCGTCCGGTCGACCGATGCCAGCAGCCGGCCGAGCTGGCTCGGCGCCGACGGGACGTAGAAATACTTCGGCGTCCAGGGCACCTTGAGGGGCGGGTACAGCGCCGGGTCCATTTTCTGCAGCGCGACGATGCTCGAGCCCGTGATGCCGTTGGTCTGGATCACGGCCCGGAGCCCCCCGTCCACGATCTGCTGCATCTCGGCATCGAAGTCCTGCCGGAAGGTCGGGGGGATGATTCGCTGGCTCACGCTGCAGCGGACCACGACGCACGTCGGCTGGCCGACCTGGTAGAGGTTCCAGCTGAAGCCGATCTGGGTGACCTTGCCCACGGCGACGCCGCGCAGCTCGACGACGGAGCCGACCGAGAGGCCTTCGACGTCCCCGGTCACGTAGGTCTCGAACTCGTCCTTCGGCTGGAACGCCTCCCGGACGCCGAAGAGGAAGAGCGCCAGGAGCACGATCGCCACCCCCACGGTGACGAAGATCCCGATGCGGAACTGGCTCGCTTTTTCGCTCATGCCGTCGGGCTCGCTTTCGTCCCCGCGGCCGGTTCGGCCTGGCGGAGAAAGAACTGGCGGACGTACGGGTCGTCGGAATGATCGCGCAGGTCGGCGGGCTTGCCTTCGGCGATCATGGTCTTGGTCCGGGCGTCGAGCATGACGCAGCGGTCGGCGATCGCGTAGATGCTCTGGAGCTCGTGGGTCACGACGACGAACGTGATGCCGAGGCCGCGGGACAGCTCCCGGATCGTCTGGTCGAGGCCGGCCGACGTGATCGGATCGAGGCCCGCCGACGGCTCGTCGAGGAAGAGAATCCCGGGGTCGAGCGCCATCGCGCGGGCGATTCCGGCGCGTTTCTGCATCCCTCCGGACAGGGCCGACGGTTTCTGGGCGGCCGCCGGCAGGAGGCCCACGAGGTTCAGCTTGGCCATCGCGACGAGGTCCTTCTGCCCGGCCTCGAGGTCCGTGAACTCGTCGAGCGGCAGCCGGACGTTCTCGAGCACGGTCATCGAGCCGAAGAGCGCGCCGCTCTGGTACATCACGCCGAACTTTCGGAGAAGGCGCAGGCGGTCGTCTCCCGTCGCCGTCACGATGTCGTCCCCGTCGAAGAGGATGCGGCCGGTCGGCGGCCGGTTGAGGCCGATCATGGTCTTCAGCAGAGAGCTCTTGCCGCACCCCGAGCCGCCGAGGATCACGAAGACCTCCCCGCGGCGGACCTGGAACTTGAGGTCCTTCTGGATGACTTTCTCGCCGTAGGCGATCGTCACGTCGTCGACGTCGATGACGTTCGGGGCCGGCGGTGCGGCGCTCATACGTGCAGCACGTAGGTGATGACGCTGTAGACGGCGTCCACGACGATGATCATGAGGATCCCCGCCACCACGGCGCGGGTCGTCGAATCGCCGACCGCGTTGGGGCCCTCCTTCGTCTGCATCCCGCGCAGGCATCCCAGGCCGGCGACGATCGCCCCGAAGACGAACGACTTCGAGACTCCCACGACGACGTCGCGGACGTGCAGGGCCCCCTCGAGCTGGCCCCAGATCTGGGCGAGCGGAAAGCCCATCGTCAGCATGACGAGGACGCCGCCGAAGACGCCGAGGACCATCGAGTAGGCCGCGAGGACCGGCATGAGCATCGTCCCGGCGAAGACGCGCTGGATCACGAGGAAGCGCATCGGGTCGAGGCCCATCGTCTCGAGGGCGTTCAACTCCTCGTTGACCTTCATGGTGCCGATCTCGGCGGCGAAGGCCGAGCCCGAGCGCCCGGCGAAGATGATCGCCGTGAAGATCGGCGAGAACTCGCGGACCATCACGAGACCGATCATGTCGGCGATGAAGATCTGGGCGCCGAACATCTCCAGGGGCTGCGCGGCCTCGAACGCGATCACGAGGCCCATGAGGAGGCTGATCAGCGACACGATCGGAAGCGCGTTCACGCCGGCCTTCTCGAAGACGACCGCGACCTCGCCCCAGCGCATGAGGCGCGGGTGCCGGAGGACGGCGGCGAACCCCTGGACGACGCCGCCGATGAAGGACATCTGCGCGCCGAGGTCCGCGAACATCGACCTCGTGGCGGCCCCGACTTCGCGGAAGAAGCCGCGTTTCTCGGGCGGGGCCGCCAGCGCGTCGAGGGCCTCCGGCGTCGGAAAGGCCGCGAGCAGCGTCTGGAACTCGGGGCGCAGGCCCCTGACCGGAGCGCGCACGCCCGGGCAGCAGCCGTCCCTGCGCGAGCTCGTAGAGCAGGGCCATTCCGGAGACGTCGCCGCGGTCGATGCCGCTGGCGTCGACCTCGAGCGAGGGCGACGGCGCTTTTCCGACGGCGTCCAGGATCTGGCGCCGCGCCGCGGCAGCCGTCGAGACGTCGAAGGGTCCCGAGAGCGCGAGGACGGCGGCGCCGCCCGCGGCCCGGGCGCAGCTCCACTCGGGCCATCGCGGGGGAGCTCATCGGCGCGAATTCTATGCCGGCGGCCGGAATGGGCGCACCGCGCCGACCCGGAACTTTCGGGGCTCGAACAGGGGCTCCCGGGAATACGGCGGTTCGATTACGCTTCTCCTGTGAGGATCGGAGGGAAGTGGCAGATCGTGGGCTTCCTCGATATCCGCGAGAGCGTGCCGGGCCGGTGAGCGCCACCTCGAGCCGGAAGGCGACGCGGCGCGACTTCCTGCGGCTGACCGCCGTCTCGGCAGGCGGCCTCGTCATCGGCGTGCGCTTTACCCGCGCCGCCGACGAGGCGGCGGGCGAGTTCCGCCCCAACGCATGGGTGCGGATCGACCCCTCGGGCAAGGTCACGCTTTCCGTGGACAAGTCCGAGATGGGGCAGGGCGTGCGCACGTCGCTCCCGATGATCCTCGCGGAGGAGCTCGAGGTCGACGTCGACACGGTCGCGCTCGAACAGGCCACGCCCGGCCCGGATTTCCAGGACATGGGAACCTATGGGAGCCGCAGCACCCGGACGACCTGGCTGCCGCTGCGCACCGCCGGCGCGGCGGCGCGCGAGATGCTCGTCGCGGCGGCCGCCGCGAAGTGGGGCGTGGACGCGACCGCCTGTCGGGCCGAGAAAGGCCGCGTCATCCATGGCGAGTCCGGCCGCAGCCTCGGCTACGGCGAGCTCGCGGCCGCGGCCAGCCGGCTTCCGGTTCCCGCATCGCCGGCCCTGAAGCCGCGGTCCGCCTGGCGTCAGATCGGAAAGGACCGCCGGCGCATCGATGCGCCGCGGATCGTGGCCGGCGCGCCGCTCTTCGCGTCGGACGTCCAGCGCCCCGGCATGAAAGTCGGAAGCGTCGTCCGCTGTCCCGTCGACGGGGGCAAGGCGAAGACGTGGAACGACACGAAGGCCCGCGCCATACCGGGCGTGCGTCTGGTCGCGCCGGTCGCGGCCGGGCTCCTCGTCGTCGCCGACGACACGGCAGCGGTGCTGGCGGCGCGCGAGGCGCTCGAGCCGACGATCGTCTGGGACGAAGGCCCCAACGCGAGGGTCGGCACGGCCGAAGTCCTGGCGAATCTCCGTGCGGCCCTCGCGAAGCCCGGCGGCGTACTGAAACGCGGGAGCGACGCGGCGACGGCACTCGCGGCGGCCTCCCGCAAGCTCGAGGCCGAGTACTTCTATCCATACCAGGCTCACGCTCCCCTGGAGCCCATGAGCGCGGCGGCCGACGTCCGCGCCGATCGGTGCGAGATCTGGGCCGGGTCGCAGGCGCCCAACCGCGCGCAGACGGAGGCCGCGAAGCTGCTCGGCCTCCCGCAATCTGCGGTCACCGTGAACGTGACGTTGCTCGGGGGCGGTTTCGGTCGGCGAGGCCGCGTCGACTTCGTGCTCGACGCCGTGGAGGCCTCGCGCGCGGCGAAGGCCCCGGTTCGCATCCTCTGGACGCGATCGGACGACATGCGTAACGGTGATTTCCATCCCGTATCGCTGCATCGACTGGCGGCGGGGATCGACGCCGCGGGCGATCCGACTGCCTGGCGCCACTCCGTGGCGGTCGCAGTCTCTCCGGCGCCGTCCGGTCCGGTCGCGGAGGACCAGCTTCGGGGGCTCCTGCGCGGCGCCTACGATCTTGCCTATGCGGTCCCGGCGTTCGAGGTCGGCGGGTTCCCGGTGTCGACCCCCGTCCGCGTGAGCTCGTGGCGCGGCGTGGCGCACAACCACAACGTGTTTGCCGCGGAGTGCTTCCTCGACGAGCTCGCGCTCGCCGCGGGAAAGGACCCCATGGCCTATCGACTCGCACTGCTGCGCCGGGAGGCGGTCGTTCCGGGCGGGCGCGAAGGGGAGCCCGTGGATCGCGCGCGCCTGGCCGCGGCGCTCGCGCTCGCGGCGGACAAGGCCAATTGGTCCGCGCCGCTGGCGCGGGGCCGCGGCCGCGGCGTGGCTTGCATGTCCTACGACGGCCGGACGCCGGCCGCCGTCGTCGCCGAGGTCACGGTGGAAGCCGGGGGCGTCTGGCGCGTGGACCGGGTCGTGTGCGCCGTGGATTGCGGCGTCGCCGTCAACCCGCTGGGCATTCGCGCGCAGGTCGAGGGTTCGGTGGCGTGGGCGCTTTCGGCGCTGTCGACCGAGATCACCCTCAAGGCCGGACGCGTCGAGCAGGGCAATTACAACGATTTCCCGATTCTTCGCTTGCGCGACATGCCGAGGGTCGAGACCCACATCGTCGAGAGCGACGCGCCGCCCACCGGGATGGGCGAGCCCCCGGTGCCCGTCACCACGGCGGCCGTCGCCAACGCCCTCTCGGCCGCGGCGGGTCGCCGGATCCGCAGCCTTCCGGTACGCGCCGAAGACCTGAAAGGAGCCTGACGTGCCGCGCTTCACGCTCGTCGTCAACGGCAAGTCCTCGAACGTCGAAGCCCCCGGGGACATGCAGCTGCTGTGGGTGCTGCGGGACCGGCTGGGCCTGGCCGGCACGAAGTACGGGTGCGGCTCCGGAATCTGCGGCGCCTGCACCGTCCATTTCAACGGCGAGGCCTATCGCTCGTGCCAGGTGCCGATCTCGGCCGTGGACGGCAAGCGCGTCACGACGATCGAGGGGCTCGACGCCCCGGGTCTCAAGCAGGCCTGGATCGCCGAGGACGTTTCGCAGTGCGGCTACTGCCAGGCCGGCCAGATCATGCAGGCCGCGGCGCTCCTCGGAAAGACGCCGAATCCGGGCGACGACGAGATCGTCGCGGCGATGAACGACAACCTCTGCCGCTGCGGCACGTACCTCCGCATCCGGGCGGCGATCCGCCGCGCCGCCGAGGTCGAGGGGCAACACTACTGACGGAATCGACTTGGTACGCGGCACGGAGCGCGTAGTCTGTCGGAAGCGTGCTCTGCGCTCGATTCCGACGCTCGGTCCGTCGCGGCGCCGCCCTCGCGCTGGCGCTGCTCGCCGCGGCGCCGCGGATCGCCGCCGCCGCGCCGGTCCCGTTCTGGGGAGCCCGGGAGCCGGAGCCGGTCGGCACCGATCCGGAGAAGCTGAAGCCGGGACAGTTTCTCTGGGACGCCGGAGCGGCGCCCGACGGTCCGCTCGTGATCGTCGTCAGCATCCCGCAGCAGATCGCGAAGGTGTACCGCAACGGCGTGCGGATCGGGGCGGCCGGGGTCTCGACGGGCAAGCCCGGCCACGAAACGCCGACCGGGATCTTCACGATTCTCGCCAAGGACAAGGACCACTACTCCAAGACCTACAACAACGCTCCGATGCCGTATGCGGAGCGGCTGACCTGGGACGGCGTCGCGCTGCATGCCGGAGGATTGCCGGGATATCCCGAATCGCACGGCTGCGTGCATCTGCCGTCGCGGTTCGCGGAGCTGCTGTTCGGCGTCACGAGCCTCGGCATCACCGTCGTGATCGCCAACGCCGCGACCGCGCCGGTCGACGTCGTGCATCCCGGATTCATGGCGCCCGTCGACGCGAAGGGAGCCGAGGACGTAGAGCCGCGCCTGCCCGCGGGCGACACCTTTCGCTGGCAGCCCGAGAAGTCGGCAACGGGCCCGATCACGGTCGTCGTGAGCGGCGCGGACCGCCGGATTCTGGTCATGCGCAACGGCGTCGAGATCGGACGCGCGGCGATCACGATCGTCTCGCCGGAGAAGCCGATCGGCACCGAGGCCTTCATTCTCAAGTCGGAGCCGGGGTCCCCGGCGAACCCGGACACGTCCGGGCGGAATGCGCTGGATGGGAATCGCGCTGCCGGGCGCCCGCGTTGCGGGAGGCGTCGCGATGAATCTCGAGAATGCGTCCCGCGTCGACGTGCCGGCGCCCTTCGCGGCCGAGCTGCTCAAGATCCTGACGCCCGGCGCGACGCTCTACGTGACCGATTCCCCCGTGCTCGAGCAGACGACCGGGCCCTCGTTGAACGTCGTCAACTCGGATCCGCCGGCCGCGAAGTAGGCACGCCGAGGAAGGCCGAGCGGGCCAGCCAGTCCGCGTCGGGGTAGTAGGCGACGACGAGCGAGCCGTCCTTGATCGCGTCGATGAGCTTTGTCGCGATCGCCGGACGGACGGCCGGGCAGCCCCAGCTTCGTCCGAGGCGCCCCTGCGACGCGATCATCGCCGTGCTCACGTAACCGGCGGCGTGCATGACGATCGCGCGCTCGCGCGCCCGGTCGTTGAATCCCGGCTCGAGCCCCTCGAGGCGAAGCGACAGGCCGTGCTGCCCGTTGTACGTGCCGCTCGCGCGGAAGACGCCGAGGCTCGACATGTGGCTGCCGTCCGCGTTCGAGAAGCGCTCGGCGGCGTTTTCACCGCTGCCGCGCCCGTGCGCCACGAGCTCCGAGAAGACGACGCGGTTCGACGCCAGGTCGATGACGAAGAGGCGCGGCTCGGTCGAGGGCCGGGAGTAATCGATGACGGTCAGGATTTCGGGACGGTCCACGGTGCCGGCGCGGACGGCGTGGCTCCATGCGGTGAGCCCGGCGTCGAGGGCGGCATGCGAGGCGCGGGGCACCTGGGCCTCCAGGGCGGCGCGCGACGGCCCGGCCCCGGATGCGGCCGAGAAGGTTGCGGCCACGAGAAGCAACGTGTTCAGCATGAGTCGTCTCCAGAACGGATATCCTCCGCCGAAATTCCCGTCCGACTATGATGGCGCGGCACCCACCGCATTCACCAGGAGGACGCATGGATTCGGCCGACCGCCGCCAGGTTCTGAGCGACGCCCCGCGCCTGATGGCCCTGAGCGAAGACCTGCAGAGGCTCCCGCCCCCCGAGGCCGTGGAACGCCTCCGAGGCGAGACCGACGACATCGCCGCCCGGTCGCTCGCCCTGATCAACCCCGGCGCCGCCGTCGACATCCTCGGCCGCATGGCCGCGCCGCGGCGCGAGCAGATCGCCGCCGCGGCGCCGGACGGGCGCGGCGCGCAGTGGCTGATCGACCTCCACTACCCCGAGGAGAGCGTCGGACGGCTGATGGAGAGGCCGCTCGCGGTCTTCGCCCCGAAACGAAGGTCGGCGACGCGATCGAGAGCCTCCGCGAGCTCGTGAAGACGACCTTCATCACCTACGGCTTCGTGACCGACGCCGGCGGCCGGCTCGTCGGCGTCGTCGCGATGCGCGACCTGCTCTTCGCGGGCCGCGACCAGCGCCTCGACGAAATCATGCTGCGCGACCCGTTCTCGCTGCGGCCGGACATGCCGCTCGTCGAGGCCATGCGGCACGGTCGTGACGCGCCACTTCCCGGTCTACCCCGTGTGCGACGCCGAGGGCCGCCTCGTCGGCATCGTGCGCGGGCAGACGCTCTTCGAGGAGCAGGCCTCGAGATCAGCGCCCAGGCCGGCGCCATGGTCGGCGTCGAGAAGGAGGAGCGCGCTCGCGACGCCGCTGGTCGCGCAGCCTCCGCTTCCGCCACCCGTGGCTGCAGCTCAACCTGCTCACCGCCTTCGTCGCCGCCGCGGTCGTCGGGTGTCTTCCAGGGCACGATCGACCGGCTCGTCGTGCTCGCCGTGTTCCTGCCGGTCCTCGCCGGCCAGTCGGGCAACACCGGCTGCCAGGCGCTCGCCGTGACGCTGCGCGGCCTGACGCTCGGCGAGCTGCGCCCGGGCGCGCGCGCCGGCTGGTGATCAAGGAGGCGCTGCTCGGCTTGCTGAACGGCGCGCTCGTCGGCCTCATCGCGGGCGTCGGCATGTGGTTCTACGCGCGCTCGCAGCCGCAGGGCCAGCGCCGGCTGCTGCTCGGCTTCGTCGTCTTCGATGGCGATGACGTCGCCTGCGTCGTGAGCGGCATCGCGGGCGCGCTCATCCCGCTGACGCTGAAGCGCCTCGGCGCCGATCCCGCCACCGCGTCGAGCATCTTCCTGACGACCGCGACCGACGTCGTGAGCATGGGAATGCTGCTCGGGCTGGCGTCGCTGCTCGTGCACTGAAGTCGGCCGCGGGGCTAGCGCTTTCCCTTTTCTTCCTCGAGGAGGAGGCGAAGAGCGGCAGCGTGGCTTCCAGGGGGTGCTCTGGCGTCAAACGAAGCCTTTCATCGATCAGCGCAAAGTCTTCCGGAGTCACTTCCCGGAGTGACAGGAGATCTCGCAACTCCTGATTCGCGCTTCGATATCCGCCCTCTTCGGTCACGAGGGCAGTCTACGCCGACACCGGAGGAATGAGGTGCCACGAGGCCTACCGCAGCAGCGCGTCATCGTCGCCGAGAGCCGCTCCTCGGTCATGCGGTAGGGCAGGTACTGCCGGACGACGCCGCCGCGGTCGAGGAAAACGAACGTCGGGGTCGCCGAGACGCCGTAGCGCCGCATGGCCTCGTCGCTGATCGGAACCGGCACGGAGCCCGCGAGGCCATAGAGCTCGGTCCAGGTCTTTTCGATCTTGGCTTTCTCCTCGGCCCGGTTCTCGTCGTAGAAGCGCGTCGGCGCGACGAAGGCGACGCCCTTCGGGGCGTATTTCTCGACGGTCCGGCGGAAGGCCGCCGCCTGGGCCTTGCAGTCCCCGCACGCCTCCCACCAGAAGAACAGGACGACGGGCTTCCCGCGGAGCGCCTCGAGGCTCGTGAATTCCGGTCCGACCCGGTCCTCGGCGCGGATCGCCGGCGCCTTCTGACCGACGAGCTCGATCTGGTTGCGTCGCTTCTGGATCCGCGCCTGCAGGTTGTACGGCGCCTTCTCCTGCGCCCGCGCGCTCTCGTCGAGGAACTTGAGCGCCTGCGCCTTCTTTCCCGCGGCGACGAGGGCCTGTGCCTCGACCTCGATCGCCGTGCCGAGGGCGTACTGCGCCCCGGCGGCGTTCTCCCAGTCGGGCGGCGTGCCGAGCCTCTCGACCGCGAGCTCCCGCGCCGCCCTCGCGTAGCGCGAAGCCGCCGGCCAGTCTTCCGTCAACGCCGCCCCACGCGCGAGCCACGCGAGGCCCAGCAGGTACTCGCCGTCCTCGCCCTTCTCCGCGCGGTGCACTTCCAGGATCGACTCCGCGCTCGGCAGGTCACCGGCCGAGATCTTCATCCGGATGAACCGGAGATCGACCATCTCGGGGCGAGGGGTCGGAGTCGGTGCGGGAGTCGGGGAGGGCTGCTGGGCGGAAACGACGGCGGACGCGATCCAGGCGGCGAGCAGGGAAGTCACCGGGAGTGGACGCTTCATCGCGGGCTCCTTCGCTGTACGCGCGTCCGAACCGGCCGGCGGAGCGCTCAATTCCCTCAAACGCCCGAGCTCGACCTCGCGCGTGACAACGCGACCCATGCTCGGCCACGATGCCCCAAGGATCTGCGGCCGTGCGGCTGTGTAGACTCCCGATCCGCCGCCCTTCGAACTGCCTGTTGCCGCTTGGAGGCTCGATGGAACAATCGATGACGCCCCTGGCTGCCCTCCGGCTCGGCAGGCCCTGCGTTCTCGCGATCTTCCTGACGGCCCTCGCGGGCGTGTGCGCCGGGCAGACGGGGAGCGCGAGCGACCTGCTGCGGTCGCAGGCTCGGGCCGCGGCCCTCCTCGAGGAGAGCATCGCGGCGCACGGCGGAGCCGAGCGAGCCGGACGGGCGGCCACCTTCGATCTCACCGCGACGCTCGAGAACCAGAGCGTGCATCAGAGCCCGGACCCTGAGCCGCCGTTTCGCGAATGGTCGGTGAAGGCGCGATACGTCTCCGATCCCGGGCACGAGCGCTTCTTCTTCGAGTCCGATGCGCAGTTCGGAAGCTTCCGCAATTTCACGCGCACCGTGAGCACGAAGGGTGACGGCTGGCTGATCGACTTCCTGGCGAAGACGAAAGTCCCGGAGACGAACCTCTCGGGCGCTCAGAGCCTCATGGCCCGGCTCTTGCCGCAGAACCTCCTGCTCGAGGCGCGCCGGCGCGGTGCGACCCTGCGCTGGGTCGGCGAGAGCACGGACGCAGGCCGAAGGTTCCAGGCGATCAGCTACGTCCGCCCGAGCGGCGAGCTCTACAGCCTCTTCTTCGACGGCCAGACGCACCTCCTCGAAAGGCTCGAGACTCTCCAGGCCAACACGGTCGATGGCGACGTCGTGTTCCGGCACGCCTACGGCGGCTATCGCGACGCCGAGGGGCTGAAAGTGCCCTCGCGGTACGAGATCCGGCGCGGGCCCTGGACCGTGACGAAGGCCGCGATCACGAGACTCGAGATCGGCGCGGTTTCGAGCGATGCCGACTTCGTGCTGCCGCCGGACTACCGGAAGATCGAGTCCTACGACCCGGCGATGAAGTGGGAGACCATCGCTCCCGGCGTGCACGTCGTGCGGTACGTGCCCGACGGATACAACGTGCTCTGCGTCGAATTCGCCGACCACCTGGCGATCGTGGAAACCCCCGAGGGCAACAGCCGCGCGGGACTCTCGGAGCAGGTCATCGCCTTCATCGAGCAATCGCTGCCGGGCAAGCCCATCCGCCATGCGGTGCCGACGCACCATCATTCCGACCACGTCGGCGGTATCCGCGCCTACGTCGCCGAGGGCGCGACCATCGTCAGCACGCGCGGCAATCAGGCGCTCCTGACGCAACTGGCGGCGAGGCGATCCTCCATCGCTCCGGACGCCCTCGACGAGAGCGGTGTCGCGCCGAAGCTGGTGTTTCTGTCGGACGAGAAGATGGTGTTGAAGGACGAGACACAGGAGCTACGGCTCTATCGCATCGGACCGACGCCTCACGTGAACGACATCCTGATCGCCTACCTGCCGAAGGAGAAGATCCTCTTCCAGACGGACCTCTTCAACGCCTGGTCGTGCTTCAAGAACCCGGTTCCCAACGAGGACATCGGGCACACGACGGCTCTCGGCGACACGCAGGCCCTCATCGCCGCGGTGGAGCGTCTGGGGCTGCAGGTCGATCGCGTCGTCGGCGGGCACGGGCGCGACGTCGAGTGGGGCGTGGATGAAGGCCTACACGGCCAGACGCGCGGCCGACGGGCGGCCGATGTGGGCATGCACGGTGGAGGAGATGCGGTAGGCGTCAGGGCCCCGGTCTCAGGGCTGCTGCTGCAGCGTGTCCGCGAAGAAGCGCATCGCGCGCTTCAGCCGTTCCCGGATCCGGTTGCCGTGATCGCCGTCGGCGTAGATCTCGTAGACGTGCGGAATGTCGCGTTCGGCGAGAGCGTCGGAGAAGAGGCGGCTGCCCATCCGGATGTGCGTGAAGTCGTCGTGGTCGCCGACGTCGATCGAAAGCCCTCGCAGGCTCAGGAGCTTCGCCCGGTTCGACTCGACCAGATAAAGCGGCATCTTCGATCGCCACTGCGAGTAGGCCGGCTCGGCCGGCGCGAGGCGGCCATCCTTCTCTTCGAAGGGGAATGCGGCGTAGAAGGGAGGACGCGCCGGGTCGGGCGAAAACGCGGCGGAGGTCGCGACGAAGACATCCGTCCAGAACTCGGCCGGCGTCTGCGGATCCGCGGGGAGCTCGCCGCGGCTCTTCAACTTCAAGACGCTCGCCCACACGGGATTCCCGGCGCCGATGTCGCCTTCCATCCCGAGGCAGCAAGGGCTCATGGCATAGACCGATCCGAAGACGTCCGGATGATTCATCCCGAACATGATTGCGCCGTAGCCTCCCATCGAGTGGCCGGCGACGCCCCGGCTCTGCGAGCTGTGAAGCGTCCGGTAGCGCCCGTCGACGAACGCGACGAGCTCCTGGGAGATCGCGTCGTCCCAGCGGCCGGTCGTCGTGGAGTTCAGGTAGAAGCTGCCGTGGAACGCGTTGTTTCCGTTGGGCACGACGACGATCATCGGAGGAACGACGCCGGTGCGGATGAGCTCGTCCATGTCGTCCCGCAGGTTCATGCCCTGGTACCCGTCGGTCGTCCACTCCTCGATCTTTCCGGTGAAGCCGTGCAGCAGGTAGACGGTCGGGAAGCGCCGGCTCGGTGAAGCGGCGTGTGCAGCCGGCAGATAGATCGAGACCGGCTGCTCGACCGGATCGCCGAGGAGATTGCCGGCGAGCGCCCGGGCCGGGTAGCTCGTCTCGACGAGCTCGCCCCGGTCGATCGATCGGGGACGCGCGGCCGGCTGCGCGAGGACGCCGGTCGAGAGGCTGAGGACGGCGAGGAGAGCGGCGGCCAGGCGGAGGCTGACGGGGGCGGCGAATGCACGAGTTTTCATGCGGATCTCCCTGCTTCCCCATACGCTAGTCGAAGAAGCGGGTTCCATCCAGTGCGCCGCAGAGCCCGATCGGGCCAGAATGTCGACACATGGGTGCGCGCAATCGAGGGCCCGCGTTCGACCGGCTCCGCCTCTTCACGGACCGGACCCGCACGCCGATCGGCGAGCTGATCCTCGTGGCCGACGCGGACGGCCGGCTGCGGGCGGTCGGGTGGACCGACTGCGAGGACCGCCTGGAGCGCGACCTCGACCGCACCTGCGGGGCCGCCGGATACGCGCTCGAGCGGCGCCGCAACCCCGGGGGACTGACGGCGGCGATCTCCGCCTACTTCGACGGGACGCTCGAGAGCATCGACCGGTTGCCGGTCGCCACGGCCGGCACGCCCTTCCAGCAGAGAGTGTGGAAGGCGCTGCGCGCGATCCCGTGCGGAACGACGATGTCGTATTCGGAGCTGGCGCGTCGGATCGGCCGGCCCGCCGCCGTCCGGGCCGTCGGGCACGCCAACGGCGCCAATCCCGTGGGAGTGGTGGTGCCCTGCCACCGGCTGGTGGGCAAGGACGGCTCCCTCACCGGATACGGTGGCGGGATCGACCGCAAGCGCTGGCTGCTGGAGCACGAGGCCCCGGCCGCGGCGCGTTCTATGACTTCGCCGACGCGCCCTTGAGCTGCTTGAGCCGTCCCTGCGCGCTCTGGCGGATGTTCGCGCGCTGCTCCTCGGTCTCGGACGTGTCGGAGTCGACGAGCGCGAGGCACTTCTCCGACGCCTCGCGGGCCTTCTCGCGCTGGCCGTCGGCCAGGTAGGCGTCGCCGAGGCTGTCCCATGCGTTCGACGAGCTCGGGCGCGCGTCGACGTTGACCTGCATGATCGCGATCGCCGCCTTCGTCTCTCCGCTCTGGATCGCCGCGTAGCCGAGCTGGTTCACGAACGGGGCCGCCAGCGACACGGACTTCGGGTCCTTCTTGCGCTCGGCGGCCAGGCTCGCGGCCACGCGGGACGCCCCGCCCGGCTCGTCCATCATCATGCGCAGCTGCGTCCTCGGGTCGACGGTCCGGGGCCGGGGCGGGGCGGAGACGCCGGGGCCCTTCCCCATGAGCGTGAGCTCGAACCACGCGACGATCTGGCCCGGCAACTCCGGATGCGCCTTGAACATCTCCGTGCCGTGGCCGCCCGCGGTGTACTCCAGGAACCGGTTGGCCTTGTTGCCCGAGGTCGCGTCGATCCAGGTCATGACCGACACGACGTCGCCGTCGTCGTCCGCGGCCGCGAAGAGGATCGGCAGCCCGGTCGCGCTCTTCAGGTGCTGCCGTCCCTTTCGGTCGGTGTCGCCCGAGAGGAGGACCAGGGACTTGACCTCCGGGTGGCGCAGCGAGAGCTGGATCGAGTTGTTGACGCCGCAGCTCGCGCCGCCGGCGCCGATCGCGTCCTGTCGCACCCCCGGCTGCGCCCGAAGGTAGGCGAAGGCGACGTCGATGTCCCCGGGCCACTTCTCCGTCGTGATCCGGACCCGGTCCTGGAAGGGAACGTCGTTGAACGGCGTGCCGCCGCTCTCGCCGTAGCCGCGGTAGTCGAGCGACAGGACGTGGAATCCCTTCGAGGCGAGCTCCGCGGCGAGGCCGTTCCAGCTCGTCCGGTCGCGGTTGCACTGGTGGAGCAGGAGGATCCCGGGCCCCGGGCGGCTGGCGGGGTAGAAGGTCGCCGCGAGCTTCGTCCCGTCCGGGGCGGCGAGCTTCGCGGGACGGCCGGGGACCGGGGCGCCTGCGGCCAGGAGGGCGGCGGGCATGGCGAGCGCCAGCGCAAGACGCAGGACGTGCTTCATCGGGGGCCTCCGTGGTCGTTTACGCTGCGCGGGAAAGAAAGTTTGAATCCTTCGGGTTGACCGGGGTGTTTCGGTCCCGCAGAGGAAAGGAAGGCACGATGACGTCCCGACAGAATGCCGCTGATCTCTTTCGACGACTCCACCAGACGGGCCTGCTCGTGCTTCCCAACGCGTGGGACGCCGGCAGCGCCCGGCTCATCGAAAGCGTCGGCGCGAAGGCGATCGCCACGACGAGCGCCGGCGTGGCGTGGTCCCACGGCCATGCCGACGGCCACGCGCTTCCCGTTCCCATGCTGCTCGGGACGGTTTCGGAGGTCGTGCGCGCGGTCCGGGTCCCCGTCTCGGCCGACGTCGAGGGCGGATACTCGAGCGACCCGGCGCAGGTCGGTGCGACCGTCGGCGCGGTGATCGACGCGGGCGCCGTCGGGATCAACCTCGAGGACGGCGACGACCCGCCCGACCTCCTCTGCGCCAAGCTCGAGAGCGTCCGGCGCGTCGCCGCCGAGCGCGGCGTCGATCTCTTCGTCAACGCCCGGACGGACGTCTACCTGAGGGGTCTCGTGCCCCCCGAACGCCGCGTCGCCGAGACCCTCGCCCGCGCCGAGCGCTATCGTGCGGCGGGCGCGGACGGGATCTTCGTGCCGGGCCTCGTCGACCCGGCCGAGATCCGCGCCGTCGCGAAGGCGTCGCTCCTGCCCGTCAACGTCCTGGCCTGGCCCGGACTGCCGGGCTCGGCCGAGCTCGAGGCCCTGGGCGTCCGGCGCCTGAGCGCGGGATCGGGAATCGCCGGGGCCGTCCTCGCGAGGACAGCGGCGCTGGCGGCGTCCTTCCTGAAGACGGGAGGCCTTCGAGGCGGCAGGCGAGAGGGAGCTGCCGTACGGCAAGATCAACGAGCTGATGAGGGGACGCCCGTAGCGTTCGGGAGAACTACTTCTTCCGCCGCTTCTCTTCGGCCGCGCGCTTTCTCGCCGCCATGGCAAACGCCGCCTGGCGTTCGGCCGGAGACACGAAGGGAAGCCCTCGAGCCTCCTCCGGGTCCCGAACGACGGGCGCCTCGCCGCGGCTCAGGGCCTTGACACGGGCTTTTGCGGCAGCCGACTGAGGTCGGCGGTTGGGCGAGGAGTGCTTCACACGCTCATTATTGTCTTGAATCGGCTCGGAATCGAACCCGTGTCGCGCCCGAAAGAGCGCGCTCAGAGGCCGCCGTCTTGAGAGGGTCGCGTCCGGAGGAGGCGGCGGCTGACTGGCGAAGCCGGGTTGATCTGGTACCCCAAACGAGACTTCCGGCAAACCCAGTCGAGCTCAAGCGTGCGGTCGAGGCAATTGCGAGATGGCTGATTTCGCGGGCTCGGGCGGCGTATCCTGACTCAGTATGGTGCGGCGTATCGTCGGCGTTTGGAGCTGGATTCTGGCCGGTGGTCTGCTGGCGGCGATTCTATTTGCAGGGTTCAACTACTACCGGGTCTGGGGCCCGCGCGTTGTCTCGTCAGCGGTGGGCGAAGTCATCTTCTTCGGGGCGTTCGCAGGCCTTCTGGCTCTCGCTTTGAGCGTGGCTCGCGGCTCCCGCCGATCAAGGGCGGAGCCAGTCGCTCGCTCGATGGAGGATTCCGAGAAGTAGTAGGTCCCGGATACTCCCTCGCGGCGCGTGACTTGAGGAGTGGCCTCGAGTGGTAGCCCATACGGGCGTTACATGGAACCAGCTGGCCCAGTTCCTGCGGGATCTAGAGTCGCTTCGGGCCGCTTGATCCCAAGTCTTGCTACGCGTGCGCGGATGGTGATGCCGGCGCCCCCCGTGACTTCGGGGGGCATGCCGGACGGACCGAGGACCGATTGCCCGCTCGCTTGTGGTGTGCCACGAAGGTCGACGAGTTCATGACCGTCCCGCGCTCGCGCCCAGGGTGACGAGAAGCTCGTCCAGTTGCTCGAACGTCTCTCCCATCGCGTCCGCCGCCCCGGTGCCGGCGGCGTCGAGAGCTTCCTTCGAGGGATAGAGCTCGTGCATGACCAGCAACGTCTTGCCGCCTTTTTCCGCGAAGGTCACCGTCGTGACGGAACCCTCGTCACCTTCCTCATTGGTCCAGACGAGGCGCGAGTGCGGTGTGACTTCCTTGTACGTGCCGAAGAACGCCGCCTGTGAGTCCCCGTGTGCGAACTCCAAACGGTACCTGCCCCCGACACGAACATCCATTTCGCAGGAAAGCAGGGACATTCCCATCGACTTCGGCACCCACCACTGCCTGAACAGCTCGGGCTTGGTCCACGCCTCGAACACGAGGCGCGCCGGGCCGTTGAAAGTTCGCGTGACGACGAGCTCACGCTCGGACTTCCGCTCCACCGTCGTGCGGTTCTTCATGGGGGCAACCTCACTCTCTCTTCTTGCGTCCATCGACCTTCTCCTTCCGTTTCAATTCCTCGACAACCTTGTCCAACTCGTCGAAGCGTGCGTCCCAGAGCTGGCGGTACCTCTCGATCCAGGCCGTCTCTTCCTCCAATCGGCGCGGGCCGAGCTTGCAGGTCCGCACGCGCCCGACCTTCTCCGTGGCGACGAGCCCGGCCTGCTCCAAGACGCCGACGTGCTTCTTCATGCCCGTGAGGGTCATGTGGAACCTCTCGGCAAGGTCCGTGATCGAAGCGTCGGAACGGCCGAGCTGCTCCAGAACGCCGCGTCGGGTGGCGTCCGAGAGCGCGGCGAACGAGGCATCGAGGCGGGCACGCGCATACTGAACCATATGGTTCAGTATATAGCGCACAAATTGCCAGCATGCAAGGGGAGGCCGAGCGCGAGGCTAAGGCCTTTAGCGTGAGTGGTAGCCCATACGGAGTACCGAGCGGCGCGAAGCGCCGCGACAAGCGCCGGGTCCGCCCGGCGCTAATCGAACCCGTGTCGCGCCCGGAGGGGCGCGCTCAAAGGAGTCGCCTTGAGGGCGTCGCGTCCGCAGGACGCGGCTGAGTTCTGGCAAAGCCGGCGGGATCTGGTAGCCCATACGGTTCCCAGTTGGAACCAGATCCAAGACTGGCTCACGCAGCTGGGAAGACTGAAGGTTGACCTGGAAAGCCGTGCTCCAGGAGCGCCGTGAACCCCTGCTCGACCTCGCTGCAGGCGTCGAGAAGCTGGTTCGGATCGACGCCAAGACCGGATCTGGGAGGAGAGCCCGCTTCGCGTCGAGGGCGAGGACCAGGTTCTGCTTCTGGAACCTCTGGTGCCCAGGTCTCTAAGGCGCGACCCTGGTGGCGGTGCCTTCTGCGATCGTTAGATAGCTGCCGTTCGGGTCGAGATATTCGTACTTGGTCGTGAACTGAGAGGCCGACTTGGCGATGACCGTCGTTCTTCCTTTGAACGCTTGGCCAAGCCATTTGTCTTCAAGCGTCCACGTCCAGGTGTTTCCGTCAACCGTTGCTGTGCCGCCACCCACGAGTCCGGCACTGCTCGCGTAAAATTGTGTGTAGAGCTTCGCCTGGCTGTCGTAGGCCATGATTCCGCGGGTTGTCGGGTATTTGTCCCCTTCACCGCGCCACTCGACAAAGAATCCCCCCGGACCCAACGTATATGTGAGAGTGCTGACATTCTTTCCCGCCGGCATGTAGTCGTTCGGTTTAATCTCGCCTTCCACTCTCCAAGTGCCAACGAACTGCTCCAACTTCTTGTGCTCGGGGCCCGGCTTCGGGGGCTCTGGCGGAGCTTGTGCGAGTGAGAGTGCTGTGAATCCGCAGCTCAGAATGACGGCGGCTGACGATCGGATGCTCATTCTCTTCTCCTTTGAAAGCGGGTTCATGAAAGCTGGCCCGGCCGTGCCGCGTCCTTAAGGAGTTGCTAAGATTCGCCGAAGGCTGATGGCCACCAGGGGTGGGGTCTTTCATTTCGCCGAATTCACGCTCGACGTGCCAGAGCGGCGGCTCCTGCGCGGCGCGGAGGTCGTCCGCGTGTCACCGAAGGCCTACGATGTGCTGGTTGCGTTGGTGCAGCAGCGGGGCCACCTGGTCACGAAGGACGAATTGCTGAAGAGCATCTGGCCCGAGTCATTCGTCGAAGAAGGCGGTCTCACGGTTCACATGTCGGCGCTGCGCAAGGCGCTTGGCGAGGACGCCCACCGGCCGATCTATATCGAAACGGTGGCGAGGTCCGGGTATCGCTTCATCGCTGCAGTCAGGTTTGATTCGGAGGACGAGAACTCGTTCGCATCGAGCGCCGTGGCGCGACCCGTCGAACTTTACGAGCTCGTCGGCCGCGGCCGCTCTCACCTGTTGTCTGACTCGTTTTTCGAACTGCCGGCTGCCGTGGACGCCTTTCGTTCCGCGATCGAGATCGATCCGACCTATGCACCGGCACACGCCGGGCTGGCGCGCGCACGGTGCGTGCTCGCAGCGTCTCACGCGGTGCCGCACCAGGAAGCGTTTGCAGAGGCGAAGGCATCTGCCTTACGCGCGCTGGCGATGGACAGCGCCTCGGCGGACGCGCAGGTCGCCCTTGGCACCGTCCTTTTTCTCAGCGAGTGGGACTGGACGGCGGCGGAGCGGAGCCTGCAACGTGCGCTCGAAATCAATCCGGATCACACCGAGGCGCTCCTGCAGTATGGGTCGCTCCAGGAAGCGCTCGGGCGGCTCGACGACGGGCTGCGATGCAAGCAACAGGCGCTTGCGCGCGATCCGCGATCGCCAGGCGTTCTGGTACAGATCGCCATCTCGTACTGGCACCAGCGGAAGTACGACGACGCGCTCGTCTGGGCCCAGCGAGTGATTGACGTCAACCCAAAGCATGCGCAGGCGCGCCAATTCATTGGTTACGTCTATTTGAAGATCGGGGACATCGATCGATTCGCGGCCTGGGCCGTCAGCGGGGCGATCGAGTTCGGATTACCCGAAGAGTGGGTGGCCGTATTGAAGCAGGTCACCGCGGACGCGCAGCAGGTGTACGCGACTGCCGGCCTCTCCGGAGTGAACCGATTCTGGGCGGAACAAATCCCGAACCCGCAGCTGGACTTCGACGTGTTGCTGAAGATGCCATTCTTCCGTGCCAGAATTTATGGGGCCGCAGGCCGGCTCGACGAAGCGTTCGACTGCCTTGATCAGGCCATCGCGCAGCGCGACCCAGCCCTGGTTCACCTGGCGGTCGCACCGGATTGGGACGGGCTGCGCGATGATGCGCGGTTTGACGATCGCCTCAAAAAAATGGGCCTGCCACGCGAGCTCTGACCGCGTTCACGGCGGCCTTTCCGACCTGGACAACTTGCACGCATCGAGCCCCAGGTCGAGCAGAATGCCGGCTCCCGGCAGTCAGGAGGGGGCTCGCATGAAGTCGCGGAACGTTCTGGCCGCTCTCGCGCTGGCCGTGCTCGGCGCGATCACTCCGAACGGGGCGCGGGCCGCCCGGGCGGACGCGGAGCCGACGCAGCAATGGCGCTTCCGCGTTCTCCTCGACGGGCGCGAGGTGGGGCGTCACGACTTCGTTCTCCGGACCGAGGGCTCGCGGAAAGTGCTTCGGAGCGAGGCCGCGCTCAAGGTCAAGCTCCTCTTCGTCACGGCCTACGAGTACCGGCACGAGGCCGTGGAGGTCTGGGACGATCGCTGTCTGGCCAGCATCCAGTCGCGCACCGACGACAACGGCAGAACGTACGAAGTGCGCGGGGCCTCGGCCGGGAATCAATTCCTCGTCGAAAGCCGGGGCGCGCGGCGAGCAGGGCCATACTGCGTCAGCTCTTTCGCCTACTGGAACCCGGAGTTCCTCGAGCGCTCGTCGCTGCTGAACAGCCAGACGGGCGAACTCGTGGCCGTCGAGGTGCAACCGCTGGGCGAGGAGACGTTCCCGGTGCGCGGCGCGGCGACCCGGGCGGAACGATACCGGCTGAAAGCGCCGGGCATGGCGATCGACCTCTGGTACGCGCCCGGCGGAGGCTGGCTCGGCCTGGAGTCGCAGCTCGAAGGCGGCCGCCGCCTCCGCTACGAACTGCTCTGAAATCGTGACCGGCGCCCGCTTCCTCCTGGCGGGCCTCCTCGTCGCCGCGACGGGATGCTCGACCTCCGCGCTACGGCCGCTGAAGACCGTGGACCACGTGGATCTCGCGAGGTTCATGGGGGACTGGTACGTCATCGCCAGCATCCCGACCTCGCTCGAGAAGGGCGCCTACGCTGCCATCGAGTCGTACCGCCTGCGCCCGGACGGCGTCGTGGAGACGACCTTCACCTTCCGCAAGGGCGGCTTCGACGGCAAAGCGAAGCGCTACACGCCCAAGGGGTACGTGCGCGACAAGCGCACCAACGCCACCTGGGGCATGCAGTTCGTGTGGCCGATCGAGGCGGAGTACCTGATCACGTACCTGGACGAGGACTACTCCACGACCATCATCAGCCGCAACAAGCGCGATCACGTCTGGATCATGGCGCGCACGCCGCGCATTCCCGAGGCCGACTACGCGCGCCTCCTCGCGCTGGTCGGCGAGCAGGGCTACGACGTCTCGCGCATCGTTCGCGTCCCGCAGGAGCAGGACCGGTAAACAGGTAAACAGGGTCAACGCTTCAATCCTGCGCCGACGTGACGCTGCAGGAAAGCAGCGTTGACCCCCGTCGGCGGGAGCTGACAGCGCGGGGAGATCTGGTAGCCCATACGGGCGCCAGATCGAAACCCGTGTCGCGCCCGAAAGGGCGCGCTCAAAGGCAGCCGCCTTGAGAGGGCTGCGTCCGCAGGACGCGGCGTGAGACTTGGAGTGGGGGTTGAACTGGTAGCCCATACGGGAATCGAACCCGTATTTCGGCCTTGAGAGGGCCGCGTCCTAACCGTTAGACGAATGGGCCGAACGGGGCGCGAAAGTTAGCACAGGCGTCGCGGAAGGGGCAACCGGGCCCCGGGGACAGGCCCCCCTACGACGGCTTGGCCGCCGGCTGCGCCACCTTGCCCGGCGAGTACCGCACCCAGCGCAGGATCTCGGGGATCGTGGGCTTCTTGCCGTACATGAGGATGCCGACGCGGTAGACGCGGCCGGCGAACCACGCGAGGCCGACGGTCGTGGCGATGAGCAGCCCGATCGAGAGGAGCACCTGCCAGGCCGGCGGCTCGGAGACCGCCGTCCGGAGGAACATCACGAGAGACGAGGTGAACGGGAAGAGGGAGAAGAAGAGGGCCACGTTCCCGTTGGGGTTGTTCATGACGGCGGGGTAGACCATGAAGCCGGCGAGGATGAGGATGATCGGGATCATCACGAACTGCGTCGCTTCCTGCTCGCTGTTGAAGGGCGCCGCGATCGTCGTGTAGACGCTGGCGTAGACGAAGTATCCGAGGATGAAGAAGAGGATGAAGTAGCCGAGCATCGCGACCGGGATCCTGGGGACGCCGAGGTCGCTCGACGCCATGACGGTGGCGATCCCGGGCAGGGAGAGGTTCATCGCGACGAGCGACCACACGAGGTACTGCGTCAGGCCGACGAGGCCGATGCCGATGATCTTGCCGAGCATGAGCTCGGTCGGCCGCACGGAGGCGATGATGATCTCGACGATGCGGCTGGACTTTTCCTCGATGACGCCGCGCATGACCTGGCCGCCGTACACGAAGAACGTCGTGTACATGAGCACCATGAAGATGACCGCGGCGATGATGCCGGCGCCCTTCTCTTCCGAGGTGCCCTTCTCCGTGACCTTGAAGGCCTTGAAGTCGACGCGCTTCTCGAGCTCGGCTCGCGAGGTCCGTCGGCAAGCCGCGCTTCTGCATCTTCTCCCGCATCCGGACCCGGTTGAGCGACCGCTCGAGCTGGCTCAGGGCGATGAAGTCCGAGACGGTCGTGGAGTAGTACTCGACCTCGTCCCGCTCGATCTTCTCCGGTTCGAGGACGAGGTAGCCGTTGATCTCCTTGGCGAGAACCTGCTTGCGCAGGGCCTCCTTGGCCGCCGCGAGGTCGGCGCCGGCCGCTCCGGGCTTCAGGTTCCAGTGCGGGCCCTTGTTTCCCGATCCCTTCGCCTTCTGCTCGGCCTCGGTCGCCGAGAGCTCGGCCGTGAGCGGCGCGTACAGCGTTCCGGTCTGATCGACGACGACGATCGTCCGCTCGCCGCCGGTCTTGCGGGACGACGAGATCTGGAACGCGATGTAGGCGAGGAACAGGAACGGGATCAGGAGCGTCGCGATCCAGAACGACTTGGTCCGGACGCGCTCGATGTACTCCCGGCGGACGATGGCGAAGGTCTTCTTCCAGTTCATGCGGTCCTCATTCGATCGTCCGGGTCTCTTCCATCCCGGCGCTGCGCACGGCGTCGATGTAGATCTCCTCGAGGTCGGGCTCCTTCTGCGAGAAGGCCTCGACGGTGTACGCGTCGAGCGCGCGCTTCAGGAAGTCCTTCTGGGACACGCCGGGCGCGAGGGCCACGACGAAGCCGCCGTCGACGGCCTTGGCCGACGCGACCCCCGGCAGCGCCGAGACGTCGGCGAGGCTGGCGTTGACGGAGATCCGCAGGAGGCCGCTCGAGTTGCGGCGCTTCAGCTCCTTGAGGCCGCCCTCGAGGATCTTCTTCGACTTGGCCATCAGGCAGATCTCGTCGCACAGCTTCTCGGCCTGCTCGAGGACGTGGGTGCAGAAGATGATCGTCTTGCCCTTGGCGCGGAAGTCGAGGAAGTACTCCCGCATCAGGGCGACGTTCAGCGGATCGAGGCCGGAGAACGGCTCGTCGAGGATGAGGATGTCCGGGTCGTGGACGATCGTCGCGATGAACTGGACCTTCTGCTGCATGCCCTTGGAGAGCTCGTCGACCTTCTTGTTGAGCCAGGGGCGCAGCTCCATCTTGTCGAGCCAGCCCGAGATCCGCTCCTTCGCGGTCTCGCGGCTGACTTCCTTGATCGCCGCCAGGAAGTAGAGGTGGTCGATCACCTTCATCTTCCGGTAGAGCCCGCGCTCCTCGGGCAGGTAGCCGATGCGGTTCTGCATGGCGCGGTCCATCGGCTTTCCGAGGATCCGGATCTCCCCCGAGTCCGGCGCCGTGATGTTCATGATCATCCGGATCGTCGTCGTCTTGCCGGCGCCGTTGGGGCCGAGCAGGCCGAACATCGCGCCGCGCGGGACATGGAGCGAGAGGTCGTCGACCGCCTTGAAGCGGCCGAAGCTCTTGGCCACGTGGGTCAGCTCGATCGCGTTTTCCATGAGGTTTCGCGGATTATTACGGATTCCTTGGCGCGGGGTTTAGCGGAAGTCGGCCTCGGGCGCCGGTCTGCTACAGTTTGAGCTCGAGCGCACGGGGCGCTTCCGGTCCGCGGAAAGGGCCAAGCCCGCCCGAACGTCGAAACAACTCAGGCTGCGTACTTCCTCGCCTGGCGCCGCGGACCGCAGGCAAGCGTCCCGCCCCGCGCGGGAGAGGAGGTCCGCCGTGCCGGTCGAGCGCCTTCCCGAAAACCCGTCCCTCGAGAACCTCCGAAAGCAGGCCCGGGGCCTGCTGAAGGCCGCGCGCGCGGGCGACGCCGGGGCGCTCGAGCGCCTGCGCGAGTTTCACCCGCAGGGGGAGGCGGCCGTGGTGAGGCTCGCCCTCGCCGGCGCCCAACTCGTCGTCGCACGGTCCTACGGCTTTGCGAGCTGGCCGAAGCTGAGGCGCCACATGGACTCGGTCGCGTCGTTCGGATTCGACCCGACGGCGCCGGTCGAGCCGGGCCCCGAGTCAGACGCCTTCGTCCGCCTGGCGTGCCTCGACTACGGGCACTGGGCCCCCGCGCACGCCGCGAAGGCGCGCGGGCTGCTCGCCGCGGACCCGCGGCTGTCCCGCTCGGACATCTTCGCGGCCGCCGCGGCCGGAGACGTCGAGAGCGTGCGAGGGATGCTCGACGCCGATCCGGGCCTCGCGCGGCGCGCGGGCGGGCCGTTCGGCTGGGCACCGCTCCTCTACGCCTGCTACTCGCGCCTGGACGGGGCGGGCCCGGGATACTCCACGCTCGAGACCGCGCGGCTTCTTCTCGAGCGCGGCGCCGATGCGAACGCGGGCTTCCTGTGGCGGGGCAACATCCCTCCGTTCACCGCCCTGACGGGCGCCTTCGGCGAAGGGGAGGGCGGCGCGGGCGAGCCTCCCCATCCGCATCGTGACGAGCTCGCGAGACTGCTGCTCGAGGCCGGCGCCGATCCCAACGACGAGCAGACGCTCTACAACCGGCACTTCCGGGAGGACGACGGGCACCTGAAGCTGCTGTTCGAGTACGGGCTCGGGAAGGACCGGGGCGGTCCGTGGTTCGAGCGGTTCGGCGACCGGCTCGCGAGCCCGGCGAAGCTTCTCGTCGAGGAGCTCTGGTCGGCGGCGCGTCGGAACTTTCCGGAGCGCGTGCGCCTGCTCGTCGAGCACGGGGCGGACGTCAACGCACCCGGGAGGCGGGACGGGCGGACGGCCTGGGAGACGGCCGTGCTGGTGGGTAACGCCGGGATCGCCGAGTATCTCGTCCGCCACGGAGCGCGCCCGCTCGAGCTGCCGCCGGCCGACGCGTTTCAGGCCGCGTGCATGGCGGGCCGGCGCGAAGAGGCCCTCGCGCTCCTGGGCGAGCACCCCGGACTGCGCGAGGAGCTCGGGCACCACGGCCGCGTGAGGCTCGTGCACCGCGCCGTCGAGGCCGGCCGGCTCGAGGGCGTGCGGCTGCTCGCCGAGCTCGGCTTCGAGTTGAGCGACACGACGGAGCACGACCGGGCCGGGATCAACCTCGCCGTCACGCCTCTGCACAACGCCGCGTGGATGGGCAACCTCGGGATGGTGCGGCTGCTCGTCGAGCTCGGCGCCGACCGGAGCGCGCGCGACGCGACCTACGGCGCCACGCCGCAGGGGTGGGCGGAGCACAACGGGCAGCAGGGGGTGGCCGAGTTCCTGGCGGAGGCGGGGCGCCTCGGGCCGAAGGTCGACTGAAATTTTTTCCGGGCATTCAGGTCGCCTTCATCCCGGGCCGGTAGGTTCCCTCGCGGAGGATCCGAACCATGACCCTGGAACCCCTGAGGACCGAGCACGCGACAACCTGGCCGCTGAAGTGCACGCAGTGCGGCGACCGCATCCGGATCGAGCTGCCCCCGGGCACCGAGGAAGGCCGCACCGGCGCGTCGAAGTGCCGCCGCGGGCACGAGCTCCTGTTCGGTTTCGACGGCGTGACGGTCCGGCTGCTCGAGTTCGTCGGCGAGGAACGATAGATCGGGGATGGAGAACACGCGTTACGTCCAGATTCCCTGTCGTGTTTGCGGCAGCAAGACCCTCTTGATCGGCGGCCGGGCATGGCCGAAGAAGTGCGTTCGGTGCCGCGCGCCGTTCGACTCGATGGCTCGCGAGTTCGGGCAACCGGACCCCAGGCCGCAATCGCCGAGCGTGGGCGCGGAGCACTCCGCAAGGAAGAACGACTCGCGCTAGGGCGCGGGTCGCGACAGCGCCGCCCCCTCGAAGAGCGCCGTCATTTCGTCTTCGCTCCTGGGCCGCAGGATCGCGGTCGCGGCGAACTCCGCCTGGGGATAGCGGGTTGCGCGGATCCGGGCGGCCGCGGAAGCGAGGTCGTAGCCGGTGCGCCGGAATCGGACCTCGGAGTCGAGCAGCAGCCACTCGGCCCCGGGCCTGCCGAAGGGCATGCCCACGCTCCCGGCGTTCACGACGCGGATCTTTCCCACCAATCGGTCGAACTGCATGTGGGTGTGTCCGCAGACCACCACGGACGCTTCCGCGGCTTCGATGATCGGCTGGAGGCGCTCGACCGGGGTCAGGCGGGTGAAGATCTCGTTGTCGTCGCGGGGCGTGGCGTGGCAGTAAACGATGGTCCCGAGACCGGGCAGCTCGTCGGACTCGATCAGCGGCCAGCTTGCCAGGAGCGCGGCCTCGTCGCCGGAGAGCCCGTCGGCGTTCCAGGCAATCGCGTCCCGAAACGCCTCCGGCACTTGCGGGATCGGGCGTCCCGCGCGGACCGCGAGGACGGCGCTCTCGCCGTTGCCGCGGATGAAGCGGCAGGGCGCGCCGGCGCCCCGCAGGGCGGCCAGACACTCGCGGGGCATCGGCCCGGGGAAGAGGTCGCCTCCGACGAGGATCAGGTCCACACGGAGGGGACGGATTTCGCCGAGCACCGCCTCCAGCGCGGGGAGATTGGCGTGGATGTCGAAGAGGGCCGCGATGCGCATGGCCGGTCGAGAGCATATCGGGTGGCCCGGCCGCCGGACTTTTGATTACATTGCCGTCATGTGCCGCAACATCCGCACCCTCGCCAACTTCGCGCCGCCGGCGACCGCGGCGGAGATTCGCGCCTCCTCCCTGCAGTTCGTCCGGAAGCTCTCCGGCGCGAACAAGCCGTCGAAGGCCAACGAGGCCCTGTTTCAGCGCGCCGTGGACGAAGTGACCGCGGCGGCCGAGCGCCTGGTTCTCGGCTGGGTGACGAGCGCGCCGCCCAGGGATCGGGACGTCGAGATCCAGAAGATGATCGAGCGCTCGCGGGTGCGGTTCGGCAAGGAGCCGAAACGCACGCCGATCGATCCGATCCGGTAGGCACGTGTAGTGGCGGAGAGGGTGGGATTTAACGCTGCGCTTCGCGCAGCGTTCCCTACTGCCGTGGGTTTGCCTCTGGTGGTCGGGTGAACCCACGACGGTCGCGAGGCAACTTAGTGGCGGAGAGGGTCGGGATTTGAACCCACGAGACCCTTTCGGGCCTACCGGTTTTCGAGACCGGCCTGATCAACCACTCCAGCACCTCTCCGCGCGGGTGGGACGGCGCATCCTAGCGGAATCAGGGCGGGATGTCAGGTGTGCTGGAAGCGGCCGCTGGGTCGGGCCTACCGGGTAAGCGCCGCGCTTCGCGCGACGCTGCCTACTGCCGGGGGTCTGCCTTCGGTGGTCGGCTCGAGACCGGCCTGATCAACCACTCCAGCACCTCTCCGCGCGGGTGGGACGGCGCATCCTAGCGGAATCAGGGCGATGTCAGGTGTGCGGATTCGCTGCCTTCCGAAACCGAAAAATCGAGACCTGACCCCCTAGCGTTTCGCCTGGAAGAACTGCTTGAGCAGTTCCGCGGACTCCTCCGCCAGCAGGCCCCCCTCGACCTGCGGCCGGTGGTTCAGCCGCGCGTCCCCGGGGATGTTGCCGAGCGTCCCGCAGTAGCCGGCCTTGGGGTCCGTGCAGCCGAAGACGATCCGCCGCAGCCGCGCGTTGACCGCGGCGCCGGCGCACATGGGGCAGGGCTCGAGCGTCGCGTAGAGAGTGCAGTCCTCGAGGCGCCAGCCGCCGACCTCGCGGGCCGCCTCCTGGATGGCCTCGATCTCGGCGTGGTGGGTGGGGTCGGCGAGGCGTTCGCGGCGGTTGCGCCCGCGGCCGATCATCCGGCCGTCCCGGACGACGATCGCCCCGACGGGGACTTCCTGCTCGGCATAGGCGATCCGGGCAAAGGCCAGCGCTTCGGCCATGAAACGGCGGTCGTCGTCGGTGAAGGGCACCGGGGGCAGGCTACCCCAGGTCGAAATGGTGCGCCCAGAGGGAGTCGAACCCCCAACCTCCTGATCCGTAGTCAGACGCTCTATCCAATTGAGCTATGGGCGCAGGGGGCGGAAGGCTAGCGAAAAGCCCCAGTCTTTTCAATGGGCTCCGGAGAATTGAACTTTCCCCGGCCCCGTCCGTAGAAAGGAATACGCAGGAAAACCGCGCTAGACCGGAGGATTGAGGGCCATGTCGAAGAAGACCAAAATCATCGGGGGGGCCGTCCTGGGGGTCGTCGTCATCGGCGCCCTCACGGCGTTCATCCGGGGCAAGGACAAGGACGTGCCGCGCGTGACGACCGCCAAGGTCGAGAAGCTCGACCTCGTACAGAAGGTCACCGCCAACGGCAAGATCCAGGCCCAGCGCAAGGTCGACATGTCCGCCCTGGTCATGGGTCAGATCGTCAACCTCGCGGTCAAGGAAGGCGATCACGTCAAGAAGGGACAGCTCCTGCTCCAGATCGACCGCGCGCAGCTGGCCGCCCAGGCCCAGGGAGCGGAGGCGAGCCTCGAGGCGATGCGCCACGATCTCGACGCCGCAAGGTCCACGGCGGCGCAGGCGAAGTTCGACTACGAGCGCGCCAACCACAACTTCAAGGGCAACATCCTCGCCGAGGCGGACCTGCAGAAGGCCAAGTCGAACCTCGACACGGCGGAGGCCAATCTCGCCGCGACCGAGCAGCGCATGCGCTCGACGTCGGCGAGCCTCGTGGCCAGCCGCGACTCGCTCTCGAAGACGACGGTGACGGCGCCGATCGAGGGCGTCGTGACGGCGCTCCCGATCAAGGAGGGCGAGGTCACGGTCATCGGCACGATGAACAACGCCGGCACCCAGCTCATGACGATCTCGGACATGGGCTCGGTCGAGGCCGTCATGATGGTCGACGAGACGTCGGTGCCGCAGGTGAAGGTCGGGCAGAAGGCGACGCTCTCGATCGACGCGTACCCGAACACCAAGTTCATCGGAACGGTGACGGAGGTCGGCTCCTCGCCCATCCCGAAGAACGATCCCGACCTGCTGACGCTGACGGCCAACTCCGAGGCGATCAACTTCAAGGTCAAGATCAGGATCGAAAACCCGCCGGACACGATCCGCCCCGGCTTCTCGGTCACGGCCGACGTGGTCACGGGCCGGCGCGACGGCGCGACGACGATCCCGATCCAGGCGCTCATCGTCCGCGACGTCGACAAGAAGGGCAAGGCGCCCGCGACCGGCCGCCCCGAGACCGAGGAAGGCGTCTACACCATCAAGGACGGCAAGATCGCCTTCACGAAGGTCGAGACGGGGATCGCCGGCGAGCTCATGATCGAGGTCAAGTCCGGCCCGGCCGTCGGGCAGGAGATCGTCACCGGGCCCTTCAAGGTGCTGCGGCAGATCAAGGAAGGCGACCGGGTCATCATCGAGAAGGAAAACGCCGGCAAGGACGGGCCGAAGAAGGGATGACGACCGCCGAGCTCTTCCGCGTCTCGGGGGCGGCGCTCACGCGCCACAAGCTGCGCGCGTTCCTGACGCTGCTCGGCGTCATCATCGGCGTGGCGACCGTCGTCGGCGTCGTGTCCGTGATCTCGGGCCTGAACGCCTACGTCAAGGACAAGGTGATCGGCCTCAATCCCGACATCGTGATCTTCACGAAGTACGGGATCATCACGAGCCGCGAAGAGTGGCTCATGGCCCGCAAGCGCAAGGACCTCACGCTCACGGACATGGAGGTCGTGCGCCGCGAGTGCAAGCTCTGCGCGTCGATCGGCGCCCGCGGCGACCGCAACCGTCCCGTGAAATACGAGGACCGCAAGCTCCCGCAGGTCGAGATCCAGGGCCACACGCCGAACATGGGCGAGGCCATGAACTTCGACATCGTCAACGGGCGCTACTTCACCGAGACCGAGTACAACCACTCGGCCGCGGTCGCCGTCATCGGCTGGGACGTGCAGGACGAGCTCTTCCCGAACATCGACCCGATCGGCCGCGTGATGAAGATCGACGGTTACCCGGTCAAGATCATCGGCACGCTCGCCAAGCAGGGCTCGGTCATGGGCCAGAGCCAGGACAACGTCATCTACATCCCGCTCACGCTCTTCCACAAGCACATCGCGCCGACCGAGGACATCGGCATCTTCCTGAAGCCCAAGGACGGGGTCGAGGGCGTCACGGCCGCGACCGACGAGGTGCGCACGATCCTGCGGGCGCTGCGCAAGACGGGCTTCGAGAAGGACGACCCGTTCGGCCTCGTCACGGCGGAGCTCCTCCAGACGCTGTGGCGCGGCATCTCGGCCGGGATGTTCCTGCTGATGGTGCTGATCTCGGGGATCTCGCTCGTCGTCGGCGCGATCGTGGTCGCGAACATCATGTTCGTCTCGGTCGTCGAGCGGACCAAGGAGATCGGCGTGCGGCGGGCCCTCGGCGCGCGGCGCAAGGACATCCGGCGGCAGTTCCTTCTCGAGGCAGCCCTCCTGTCGACGATCGGCGGCGTCATCGGCGTCATCCTCGGCTCCCTCATCGCGCTCGCCGTCAAGCAGGTCTTCCCGGCGCAGGTGCGCCTCTCGTTCATCCTCCTCGGCGTCGGCGTCGCCACGGTGACGGGCATCCTGGCCGGCTGGATCCCCTCGTCGCAGGCGAGCAAGCTGCCGCCGGTCGAAGCGCTCCGCTACGAATAGGGGCCTGCTGCCATGTCATCCCTGATCTCCCACCTGCGTCGCGGCTTCGGCGAGAACATGCGCTTCGCGATGCTCGCCGTCCGCGCCCACAAGCTCCGGGCCTCGCTGACGGTGCTCGGCATCGTCGTGGGCGTCTCGACGGTCATCGCGATGGTGTCGATCGTCAACGGCTTCAACAACAGCATGGCGCGCCAGTTCCAGAGCTTCGGCGCGACCCTCGTGCAGTTCCAGAAGTTCTCGATGCGGTTCGGCCCCGGCCATCGCTCCGACACCGAGCGCAACCGCAAAGACCTGACGCTCGAGGACGCACTCGCGCTCAAGGCCCAGATCCCGGAGATCCGCGGGGTCTCGCCCGAGCGGTACCTGTGGGACACGAACGTCACGGTCAAGTACCGGGGCAACGAGTCCACCTCGCCGACCGTCGCGGGCGTCTACCCCGACTACACGCTCGCCAACAACCACTTCGTCGAGCACGGGCGCTTCTTCACGGACACCGACCTGGCGCACTCGTCGGAGGTCTGCGTCATCGGCACCGACGTTCAGAAGGCGCTCTTCCCCAACGAGAGCCCGCTCAACAAGACGGTCGAGCTGAACGGCTGGAAGTACACCGTCATCGGCATCATGGAGGAGAAGGGCGACTTCGGGGGAGGGTCCAGCAACCACTGGTTCTTCATCCCCTTCTCGACCTTCGACCACCAGTTCCCGCAGATCAAGAACAGCCGCGGCGACACGATCCACATCGCCACCGTCCCGTACCGGCCGGACCAGGTCGACGCGGTCGTCGAGAAGGGCCGAGCGCTTCTGCGCGCCCGCCGGGGCGTGCCGTTCAATGCCGAGGACGACTTCTACATCCTGACGCCCGACAAGATGATCGAGAGCTTCCGCGGCATCACCAACGGCGTCACGGGCGCGATGATCTTCATCGCCTTCATCTCGCTCCTGATCGGCGGCGTCGGCGTGATGAACATCATGCTGGTCTCGGTGACGGAGCGGACGCGCGAGATCGGCGTGCGCAAGGCCGTAGGCGCGTTCCGCCGCGACATCATCCTGCAGTTCCTGACCGAGGCCACGACGCTGTCGCTTCTCGGCGGCGTCATCGGAGTCGTCGTCGGAGTCGCCGTCCCCGCGGCGATCAAGGCGGCCTTCGCGGCGCTTCCCGCCGAAACGCCGTTCTGGGCGATCCTCGTCGGTCTGCTCGTCTCGATGTCGGTGGGCATCTTCTTCGGGCTCTACCCGGCCGTCAAGGCCTCGCGGCTCGATCCGATCGAAGCGCTGCGGTACGAGTAGACGTCGGCTGACGGCCGTCAGCTGATAGCGTCCGCCCGTGTTTCCGCATCTCCGGCGCGGCTTCGGCGAGAACCTGCGGTTCGCGATGCTCGCCGTGCGCCTGCACAAGCTGCGCGCCGGTCTGACCATCCTCGGGATCGTCGTGGGCGTGGCGACGGTCATCGCCATGGTCTCGATCGTCACCGGCTTCAACAACAACATGGTGCGCAACTTCCAGAGCTTCGGCGCGAGCCTCGTCATGGTCCAGAAGTACGAGCCGCGCTTCGGCCCCGGCGGCCCGCGCCCGGACGGGGAGCTCCGGCGGCGCGACCTGACCCTTGCCGACGCCGACGCGATCCGGGAGCAGGTGCCCGAGGCTCGGGCCGTTTCCCCCCAGCGCTACCTCTGGGACAACACGAACTTCCACCTCCGGTACCGGGACAACGAGGTCCAGTCGCCGAGGGTGCTCGGCGTCATGGAGCCCTACGCCGTCGCCCTCTCCCGCTTCGTGTCGCAGGGGCGGTTCCTGAACGAGCTCGACGTCGAGCACGCGGCCGACGTCATCGTGCTCGGCGCCGAGATCGCGGAAAAGATCTTCCCCCGGGAGGACCCGCTCCAGAAGCGCGTGACGCTCGGCCACGACACCTACACGGTCATCGGGGTCTTCGAGAAGAAGGGGAAGATGTTCGGCGAGTCGCAGGACAACTTCGTCGCGATCCCGCTGACGACCTTCGACCGGCGCTTTCCCTGGATCAAGGTCGGCGGGACCGACGGGGACGCGCTGCGCATCGCGATGGTGCCGCACCGCCCGGACCAGGTCCCGGAGCTGATCGACAAGGTCCAGCAGGTCCTGCGGACACGGCGCCACGTCCGGTTCGACCAGCCGAACGACTTCGGCATCGTCACGCCGGACAAGATGATCGAGAGCTTCCGGGGGATCACGCAGGGGATCACGCTGGCCATGATCTTCATCGCGTTCGTGTCCCTCGTGATCGGCGGCGTGGGCGTGATGAACATCATGCTCGTCTCGGTGACGGAACGGACGCGCGAGATCGGCGTGCGCAAGGCCGTGGGCGCCGTCCGCCGCGACATCGTGATCCAGTTCCTGACGGAGGCGACGACCCTGTCGGTCCTCGGCGGCATCATCGGCGTGGCCGTAGGGATCGCCGTGCCCGCGGCGGTCAAGGCGGTCTTCGACGCGCTGCCGGCCGAGACGCCGCTCTGGTCGGTCGTGCTGGGGCTCGTCGTCTCGCTGTCGGTCGGGATCTTCTTCGGCCTGTACCCGGCGGTGAAGGCCTCGCGGCTCGACCCGATCGAGGCGCTCCGGTACGAGTAGCGCCCGTCCTAGAGGTACAGCTTCCAGAACTCCAGCATCTTCTCGGCGCGGTGCCGGATCGCCGGCTTGTCGACGAAGCCGTGCTTGCGCATCGGGTAGACCATGATGTCGAAGGGCTTGCCGGCGGCGATCAGGGCGTCCGCGAACGCCCATGCGTTCTGCGGGTGGACGTTGTCGTCGTAGGACCCGAAGACGAGGAGGAGGCGGCCGGAGAGATCCCTGGCGCGCTTCACGAACGACGTGAGGGCATAGCCCTCCGGGTTCTCCTCCGCGGTCTTCATGTAGGACTCGCCGAACTTCGTGTCGTAGAAGTGCCAGTCGGTGACGGGGGCGCCGGAGATGCCGGCCTTGAACTCCTGCGTGCGCGTCATCGCCAGCAGCGTGTAGGATCCGCCGCCGCTCCAGCCCCAGATGCCGAAGCGCGCCGGGTCGGCCCAGGGCTGGGCCTTGAGCCACTTCACGGCCGACTGCAGGTCGGAAAGCTCCACGTCGCTCATCATCTTCCGCATGACGAGGTCCTCGAGCTTCTTGCTCTGGCCGGTCGCGCTGCGCGGATCGAACGACGCCACGACGTAGCCTCGCGAGACGAGGAGCTGGTCGAAGAGGCTCTCCCGGTCCCAGCGGTCCTGCACGATCGGCGAGCCGGGCCCGCCGTAGACGTGGATCAGCACCGGGTATTTCCTGGACGCGTCGAAGCCCGGCGGTTTCAGCAGGCTCGCGGGCAGCGCGAACCCGTCGGCGGCGGGGATCGTGAGGAGCTCGCGCTTGCCCAGGGCGTAAGGGGCGAGGAGGTCCGTCCGGCTCTCCGCGAGCATCGCCACGCGCCGGCCGGAGGCGTCGTACAGAGCGACCGAAGGCGGCGCGTTCCGGTTCGAGTAGGCGTCGACGTAGAAGCGGCGGTCGGGCGAGAACGCCACCTTGTGCGTGCCGTCCTCCTTCGTGATCCGCGCCATCCCCGTGCCGTCCGGCCGGATGCGGTAGAGGTGCGACTCGAGCGACGATTTCTCGATCGCCGTGAAGTAGACGACGCCGTTCGCCTCGTCGACGAACGCCGAGCCCTGGGGCGCGCCGTAGGATCGCCCGCCGCGGACCGACCAGGGTCCCTGGGTGATCGCGTTCCGGCGGACGCCGTCCGCGCCGTAGCGGAAGAGGTGGGTGTGGCCGTCGATCTCGAAGGACACGATCCAGGTCTTCCCGCCCTCGGCGAACTGGAGCTCCTTCTGGTAGACGAGGTTTGGGTCCGTGTCGCTGACGACCCGGGTCGCCCTTGCGGCGCGGTCGAATCGCCACACGTCGAGCCTCGTCTGCGCGCGGTTGGTGGTCTGCACGGCGACCGCGCGGCTATCGGGCAGCCAGTCGACGCCGAGGACGTACTCGTACGGGACCTCGGAGGGCTCCATCCACGCGATCGCTTTTCCGGAGGCGTCGGCGATGCCGAGGCGCACGGTCGGATTGGCGCCGCCGGTACGGGGATACCGCTGCCTGATCACGCGGGGGACGGCGGGCGAAAAGTCGGTGAAGAGCGACACGTCCACGGGTGACTCGTCCGTGCGCAGGAACGCGATCGCCGAGGAGTCCGGCGACCACCAGTAGCCCGTGTCGCCGCGGTCGAAGATCTCTTCCCAGTAGACCCAGGACAGCGTGCCGTTCAGGATCGTGTCGCTGCCGTCGGAGGTCAGGCGAGTCTCGGCCTTCGTCGCGAGGTCGAGGACCCAGAGGTCGTTCGACCGCACGAAGGCGAGCCTGCGCCCGTCGGGGGAGAGGCGCGGCAGGCTCTCCGCCGCGTCGGTGCGCGTCAGCCGCTCGAAGCGCGACGCGGCCAGGTCGAGCGCGTAGAGGTCGTCGCCGAAGAGATAGATCGCCGTCTGACCCGCGGGGTCCAGAGCCTCGGGCCAGGGCAGCGCGTCGGGAGCGCCTCTCGGCGAGAGCGCCTTGAGGCTGGCGAGGGCGGCCGCGGCGTCGACGGCCGGACCGCGCGCGCCGGTCTTCGCGGCCACGCGCTCGATCGTCCGCGTCGCCGGGGGACGGGTCTCGTCGAGGATCAGCAGCTCGTCCCCGCTCGTCCAGGCGAACTTCGGCATCTTCGAGACGGCTGCCGCCTCGTCGCCGTAGATCCAGTCGACGGTCAGCTCGCGCGGCGGCGCCTGCGCCGCCAGTGGCAGGGCCCCGAAGAGGAGAAGGAGCGAGGCGAGGCGAGGCGTCCGCACTTTTCTCATGTCGGCCTTTCGATCGGGTGAGCGCGGCAAGGATATTCCACGAGTGCGGGTAGAATCCGGGCAAAGCCCGATGCCACTTTCCGCGGGCACCCGCCTCGGCCACTACGAGGTCCTTGCGCCCCTCGGGGCCGGAGGCATGGGGGAGGTTTACCGGGCCCGCGACTCGATGCTCGATCGGGACGTGGCGATCAAGGTCCTGCCGGAAAACCTCGCGGTCGACCCGGATTCCTACGCGCGCTTCGAACGCGAAGCCAAGGCCGTCGCGGCCCTGTCGCACCCGAACATCCTCGCGATCCACGAGTTCGGGATCTCCCAGGGGATCACGTACGCCGTCACGGAGCTGCTCGAGGGCGACACGCTGCGCGGCCGGCTCGAGGCGGGCCCCCTCACCGAGGCGGCGGCGGTCGACTATTCGCTCCAGATCGCCCGGGGCCTTTCGGCTGCCCACGAGAAGGGCGTCGTGCACCGGGACCTGAAGCCCGAGAACATCTTCGTGACCGACGCGGGCCACCTGAAGATCCTCGACTTCGGACTCGCGAAGAGGGTCGACGGCGGCCCCGGGGACGCGGCGAAGCCGGCGCCCGCCGACCAGGGGCTCACCGAGCCGGGGCTCGTGCTGGGCACGGCCGGCTACATGTCCCCGGAGCAGGTCCGGGCCGCCAGGGTCGACCACCGGTCCGACATCTTCTCGTTCGGCGCGATCCTCTACGAGATGCTCTCCGGCCAGCGCGCCTTCCGGCGAAGCTCGGCGATCGAGACGATGACGGCGATCCTTCGCGACGAGCCGCCCGACCCGGCGGAATCGGGCCGGGCGATCGCGCCGGCCCTCGACCACGTGGTGCGCCACTGTCTCGAGAAGAACCCGAACCACCGGTTCCAGTCGGCCAAGGACGTCGTGTTCGCCCTGTCGGAGGCCTCGCTGGCTGCGGCCGCCGCCGTGGCGGGCAGCGGCAGCGGCCCGCGGCCGGTCGCGCCGGCAACGCCGGCTCCAGGGCCTGCCCGGCGCAGGCGGGTCGGCCCGGCCGCCGCCTGGGGCGCGATCGTCGTCGTCGCCGCCGTGGGCCTCTTCCTCCTGCTGCGGCCGCGGCGGCCGGAGAAGAGCGCCGCCGCGGCCCCGGCGCCCTCGGCGCGCCTGGCCGTGCTGCCGTTCGAGAACCTCGGCGCTCCCGAGGACGAGTACTTCGCCGACGGGATCGCGGACGAGGTCCGCGGCAAGCTGACGCTTCTGCCGGGACTGCAGGTGATCGCCCGCGGGAGCTCGACGCCCTACCGGAAGACGACGAAGACGCCTCAGGAGATCGCCCGGGAGCTCGGCGTGCGATACCTCCTCACGGCCACGGTGCGCTGGGACAAGGCCGCGGCGGAGAGTCGCGTGCATGTCTCGACGGAGCTCGTCGAGGTGGCCGGCATGGAGGCGCCGGCCTCGAAGTGGCAGCAGCCGTTCGACGCCGCGCTGACCAACGTGTTCCAGGTGCAATCGGACATCGCGTCCCGCGTGGCGCAGGAGCTCGGCGTCGTGCTCCAGCCGGGCGAGCAGCAGCAGTTGAACGAGCGGCCGACGAAGGACCTGGCGGCCTATGACGAATACCTCCGCGGCGAGCAGGTTTCCCGGAGCATGGGCGTGCAGGACCCGCCGAGCCTTCGGCAGGCCCTCGCCTTCTACGAGAGGGCCGTGGCGCTCGATCCGGCGTTCGCTCAGGCCTGGGCGAGAGTGTCCCGGGCGAACTCCATGCTGTACGGCAACAGCGGGCCCACGCCCGCGCTGGCCGACGGCGCCCGGAAGGCGGCCGAGCGGTCCGTCCGCCTCGCTCCGAATCGCCCGGACGGGTACATCGCGATGGGCCAGTACGAGCGACTGGTGGCCAAGGACGCCGATCGCGCACTCGAGCAGTTCGCCCGCGCCCGGACCCTGTCCCCCGGCAACGCCGATCTGCTCTCGGCGATCGCGGTGGCCGACGTCGCGCGGGGACGATGGGACGCTGCCGTCACCACGCTGCAGGAAGCGGAACGGCTCGATCCTCGCTCGGTCAGCGTTCTGCGGCGGCTGGGCGACGCGTTCTACTGGCTTCGCCGGTTTTCGCCGCGCGCGCGAGGCCTTCGACCGCGCGCTGGTCCTCGCGCCCACCCACCTCGGCCTGATCGAAGGAAAGGCGATGACGTTCCTGGGCGAGGCCGACCTGGCCGGGGCCAGGGCCGTCCTCGCCGCGGCGCCACGGGAGGTCGAGCCGGCCGCCCTCGTGGCCTACGTGGCGGCCTACTGGGACGTGGTCTGGCTGCTCGACGACAAGCAGCGGGAGATTCTCGTGAGCCTGGCGCCGAGCGCCTTCGACGGCGATCGTGCCACGTGGGGCCTATGCCTCGCGCAGGCCTGGGCCCTGCGCGGCGACGCGGCGAAGACGCGCCTGCACGCGGGAGAGGCGAAGAAGGCCATCGAGGAACAACTCCAGTCGGCGCCCGAGGATGCGCAGCGGCGGGTCGGCCTCGGTCTGGCGCTCGCCTACATGGGAGACACCGCCGCCGGGATCCGCGAGGCGCAGAAGGGCGTAGCGATGCTGCCGATCGCGAAGGACGGGTTCACAGGCCCGTTCCTGCAGCACCAGCTCGCGCGCATCTACGTACTCGCCGGCGAGCCGGAGAAGGCCCTCGACCAGCTCGAGCCCCTGTTGAAGATCCCGTACATCCTGTCGCCCGGCTGGCTGAAGATCGACCCGAATTTCGCGTCGCTGCGCGACAACCCGCGCTTTCAGAAGCTCGTCGCAGGCGCCTGATGGCCGAACGCGGCCGTCGTAGAATCCCCCCGACTTGACGATTTCCGCAGGAACGAAGCTCGGTCCCTACGAGGTCCTCGCGCTCCTCGGCGCCGGAGGGATGGGAGAGGTGTACCGCGCGCGCGACGAGCGGCTGAAGCGCGAGGTCGCGGTCAAAGTTCTTCCGGCGACGTTCGCGCAGGACCCGGAGCGCCTGCGCCGGTTCGAGCAGGAGGCGCAGGCCGCGGGCGGGCTGAACCACCCGAACATCACGTCGGTCTACGAGCTCGGGGCCTATGAAGGGTCGCCCTATATCGTCACCGAGCTGCTCGAAGGGGAGACGCTGCGGGCGAGGCTTTCGGGCGGCGCCCTACCGGTTCGCAAGGCCACCGACTACGCGGTCCAGGTGGCGCGCGGGCTCGCGGCGGCGCACGAGAAAGGAATCGTCCACCGGGATCTGAAGCCCGAGAACCTCTTCGTCACCAACGACGGCCGGGTCAAGATCCTGGACTTCGGCCTCGCCAAGCTCACGCAGGCCGACGGCGCCGCGGGCCCGCAGACGAACCTGCCCACGGCCGCGGGGACCGAGCCCGGCGTCGTCATGGGCACGCTCGGCTACATGGCGCCCGAGCAGGTCAAGGGGAAGAGGGCGGACGCGCGCTCGGACATCTTCTCTTTCGGAGCCGTCCTCTACGAGATGCTGTCGGGCTCGCGCGCCTTCCACCGCGACTCGGCGGCCGAGACGATGTCGGCGATCCTGCGCGAGGACCCGCCGGACCTTTCGGCGACCAACAAGAACGTCGCCCCCGGCCTCGACCGCGTCGTGCGTCACTGCCTCGAAAAGAATCCCGAGGAACGCTTTCACTCGGCGCACGACCTGGCGTTCGACCTGGAGGCCCTGTCGGGCACGACGGGCTCGACCGCGGTTTCGGCTGTTCCGGATCGGCCCGCGCGGATGCGCGTCGTTCCGTACGCGCTCGGTGTCGCGGCCCTCGCGGCTGCCGTGGCGCTGGGTTATTTCCTCGGCCACGGGAAGGGCGCGTCGGAGCCCCCGACCTTTCGCCAGCTCACCTTCCGCAAGGGCGCGATCTGGGGCGCCCGCTTCGGGTCCGACGGGAAGACGATCCTGACGACGGCGGCCTGGGACGGCAAGCCCGCCGAGATCTACATCAGCCGTCCCGACAGCCCGGAGTCGCGGCCGTTCGGCCTTCCCGGAGCCGACGTCGCGGCCGTGTCGGCTTCGGGCGACGTCGCCGTCATCCTCAAGGCCGACTTCGACACCGCCTTCACGCGCGCCGGCACCCTCGCGCGCGTGAGCGCGACCGGCGGCGCGCCGCGCGAGCTCCTCGAGAACGTGGACTACGCCGACTGGTCTCCCGACGGCAAGGACCTCGCGATCGTGCGGACTCTGAACCGCAAGAGCCGACTCGAGTTCCCGACCGGAAAGGTCCTGTACGAGACCGCGGGATGGATCGGCAATCCCCGTATCTCGCCCGACGGCGCGCGGATCGCTTTCCTGGACCATCCGGCGGTCAACGACGACGGCGGAACGGTCGCCGTGGTCGACCGCGCCGGAAAGAAGACCACGATCTCGCCCGTCTTCGCGTCGTCGAGCGGGCTCGCGTGGTCGCCCGGGGGCTCGGAAGTCTGGTTCACGGCGGCGGAGGTCGGCAGCAACCGCGTTCTCCACTCCGCCACGCTTTCGGGCGGGATTCGCACGCTCGCCCGCGTCGCGGGGTCGCTGACGCTCGAGGACGTCTCGCGGGACGGCCGGGTCCTCATCTCGCACGACACCGCACAGATCGGGGTCCTCGCGCGCGGCGCCGGCGACGCGAAGGAGGTCGACCTGAGCTGGCTCGACTGGAGCCTGATGTCGGACATCTCCCAGGACGGTCGGACCGTCCTCTTCAGCGAAGCGGGCGAGGGCGGCGGAAGGGGCTATTCGGTCTACGTGCGCGCGATCGACGGTTCGCCGGCGGTGCGGCTGGGAGAGGGCAACGCGCAATCCATTTCCGCCGACGGCAAGAGCGTGCTGGCGTTCGTGGGCGCGCCCGAAGCGCCCGAGCTCGTCGTTTATCCGACGGGGGCCGGCGAGGCGAAGAAGGTGCCCAACGGCGGCCTCGCGGTTCGGGCTGCCCGGTGGCTGCCCGACGGGCGGCACTTTCTGGCCGTCGCCGTCGAGAAGGGACGCGCCGCGCGGACTTACGTCTTCGACGTCGAGGGAGGCGCTCCGCGGCCGCTGACCGCGGAGGGCGTCCGCGGGACCGTGGTGTCCCCGGACGGAAAGCGTTTCGCGGCATACGGACCCAAGGGCGAAGCGTTCATCGTGTCGGTCGACGGTGGAGAGCCGAAGGCGATTCCCGGAGTCGAGGCTTCCGATTCGTTTGCGGGTTGGATCCCCGACGGACGCCTTCTCGTGCGCAAGGGGACCTCGACCGAGATTCCGATGCGGATCTACGCGCTCGACCCGGAGACCGGACGCGAGGAGCTCTGGCGCGAGTTCTTTCCGGCCGATGCGACCGGCGTGAACGGTCTGGTCGCGTTCCGGAACGCACCCAACGGCGCGTACGCGTACAGCTACTTCCGGAACCTGTCGAGTCTGTACCTGGTCGAAGGGCTCAAATGAGCCTCGCCGCGGGAACGAAGCTCGGTCCGTATGAGGTCCTGGCGCCGATCGGCGCGGGCGGCATGGGAGAGGTCTACCGGGCGCGCGACGAACGTCTGAAGCGCGAGGTCGCGGTCAAGGTTCTGCCGGCTTCGTACTCGGGCGACCCGGAGCGCCTCCGGCGTTTCGAGCAGGAGGCCCAGACGGCCGGCGGGCTCAACCACCCGAACATCACGGCGGTCCACGACCTCGGCACCCACGACGGCGCTCCCTACATCGTGACGGAGCTCCTCGAGGGCGAGACACTCCGCGCGCGGCTTTCGGGCGGTGCCCTGCCGGTGCGCAAGGCCACCGACTACGCGGCCCAGATCGCGCGCGGCCTCGCGGCGGCGCACGAGAAGGGGATCGTGCACCGGGACCTGAAGCCCGAGAACCTGTTCCTGACCAAGGACGGGCGCGTCAAGATCCTCGACTTCGGACTTGCGAAGCTGACCCAGCCGGAAGGTCAACCGAACCCGCAGACCAACCTGCCCACGGCCGACGGGACCGAGCCCGGCGTCGTCCTCGGGACGCTCGGCTACATGGCGCCCGAGCAGGTCAAGGGGAAGCCCGCGGATGCGCGGTCGGACATCTTCGCGTTCGGGGCCGTGCTCTACGAGATGCTCTCGGGCGCGCGCGCCTTCCACCGCGACACCGCGGCCGAGACGATGTCGGCGATCCTGCGCGAGGAGCCGCCGGACCTCTCGGCGACGAACAAGAACGTGGCGCCGGGCCTCGAGCGCGTCGTGCGGCACTGCCTCGAGAAGAACCCCGAGGAACGCTTCCACTCGGCGCACGACCTGGCGTTCGACCTTCAGGCGCTTTCCGGGTCGACCCCGGCGGCGGCCGCCGCGCAGGCGAAGGGTGTGGCGATGTCGCGGCCGCGTCGGGCGCTCCTGCTCGTCGGCGCGCTCGCGCTCGCGGGGATGGCGGCGACGTTCTTTCTCGGACGCCGAACGGTGAAATTCGAGACGCCGTCGTTCCGTCAGCTCACCTTCCGCCGCGGCACGATCTACGCCGCGCGCTTCGCCCCCGACGGCCAGACGGTCGTGTACTCCTCCGCCTGGGACGGCGGCCCCATGGAGATCTTCGTGGGCCGTCCCGAGAGCCCGGAATCGCGGCCGTTCGGCCTCGTGGGTGCGGAGGTCCTCGCGATCTCGCGTACGGGCGACATGGCCGTTTCGCTCAACCGGAGATCCGTGAGTGGGTTCCGGCGCCAGGGAACGCTCGCACAGATCTCCGTCGCGGGGGGCGCGGCGCCGCGCGAGATCCTCGAAAGGGTGGAATGGGCGGACTGGGCGCCCGACGGCAAGGCCCTCGCGGTCTCTTTGCGAGGAGCCGGAAAGAGCCGGATCGAGTACCCGGTCGGCAAGGCCGTTTACGAGACCAGCGGATGGGTCAGTCACCTGCGGGTTTCGCCCGACGGCGACCTCGTGGCCTTCGACGACCATCCCACGCCCGGGGACGACGGCGGGTCGATCGCCGTGGTCGACCGCTCCGGGAAGAAGCGGACACTCTCGCAAGCGTTTGCGTCGGCGCAGGGGCTCGCATGGAGCGCCGACGGGCGGATCTGGTTTACGGCGACGGAGGTCGGGGGCAACCGCGCTCTCTACGTGACCACCCTTTCGGGGAAGGCGGCGCTCCGCGCCGGGGTGCCGGGGTGCCTCACGCTCCAGGACATCTCGCGGGAAGGCCGCATGCTCGTCACGCGCGACACGCTTCGTTCCGAGATGGTCGGCCTGGCTCCGGGCGAGACGAAGGAGCGCGACATGACCTGGCTCGACTGGACGCTCGGCGCCGCCATCGCCGCCGACGGCCGGACGATCCTCTTCTCCGAGACCGGAGAGGGAGGAGGCGCCGGGTACTCCGTCTACATACGGAAGACCGATGGCTCGCCGGCCGTCAGGCTGGGCGAGGGCGGAGCCCGGGATCTCTCGCTCGACGGGGAGTGGGCGCTGGCCATCCAGCGCACGTCCTCCGATCCGCGCCTCGTCGCGTATCCGACCCGGGCGGGGGAGATGAAGGTCTTCAAGACCGACGGCCTCAAGGTATTCGGAGCCGGGTGGGTCCCCGACGGAAAGAGCGTTCTCATCGAGGCGGCCGAACCGGGCCGCGGCTCGCGCGTCTTCCGGCTCGACGTCGCGGGCGGCAAGCCCCGGGCCCTGACCCCGGAGGGCTACTCGCTGGCCGGAGTCACCTCTCCCGACGGGAAGTGGACCGTGGTCGGCGGCCCGGATCGCCGGCGTTACCTCTATCCGCTCGCCGGCGGAGAGCCGGCTCCCATACCGGGGCTCGACGACGACGACTCGGTCGACCAGCGCAGCGCCGACGGCCGCTTTCTCTATGTTCACCGGCGCAGCGAAGTGCCGGCGAAGACGTACCGCCTGGAGCTCGCCACGGGGAAGAAAGAGCTCTGGCGAACGCTGATGCCGGCCGACGCCGCAGGCGTCTCGAACATCAATCCGGGACCGGCGGGCGACGGCCAGTCCTACGTCTATGGCTACTTCCGGCTGCTGTCGGATCTCTATCTCGTCGACGGCGTCAGGTAATTCCGCGGTTAGAATCCTGCCGCCTCAATGACGCTTTCCGCCGGAACAAAGCTCGGTCCTTACGAGATCCTCTCGCCCCTGGGCGCCGGAGGCATGGGGGAGGTCTATCGGGCCAAGGACCCTCGCCTCTCGCGCGAAGTGGCGATCAAGGTGCTTCCGGCCTCATTCTCGCAGGACCCTGAGCGCTTGAAGCGCTTCGAGCAAGAGGCGCGGGCGGCCGGAGCCCTCAACCACCCGAACATCACGGCGGTCCACGACCTGGGGACGAACCCGAGCGACGGCTCGCCGTACATCGTGACGGAGCTCCTCGAAGGCGAAACTCTGCGCAGCCGCCTCGGCCCCGGTGCGATCTCGCCGCGCAAAGCCATCGACTACGCCGTCCAGATCGCAAAGGGCCTCGCCGCCGCGCACGAGAAGGGGATCATCCACCGGGACCTCAAGCCCGAGAACGTCTTCCTGACGAAGGACGGGCGGGTCAAGATCCTCGACTTCGGTCTGGCGAAGCTGAAGCTGGACGGTGCCGAGAGCGGCCAGACGGATGATGGGACGGTCTCGGGCGGCACGCAGCCGGGCGTGGTACTCGGGACGATGGGCTACATGTCGCCCGAGCAGGTCCGGGGGAAGCCTGCGGATCGGCGGAGCGACCTTTTCTCCTTCGGGACGATCCTCTACGAGATGCTCTCGGGCCAGCGGGCATTCCGGGGGGATACGGCGGCGGACACCATCACCTCGATCCTGACAAAGGATCCGCCGGATCTGTCCCAGACAAACAAAGACATCCATCCGGGCCTCGACCGGATCGTGCGGCACTGCCTGGAAAAGAACCCGGAGGAGCGGTTCGAGTCGGCGAGAGATGTCGCCTTCGATCTCGACGCGCTCTCGGGCGTCTCCGCGTCCACGGGCGCCGTCGCCGCGCCGTACGCGGCGGCCAAGAAACGCCGCGTCGGGCCCCTCGTCACCGGCACGGTCCTCGCGACGGCTCTCGTCGTCGGCGTACCGGCTTACCTGACAGGTCGGAAGGCGGGGGACCAGCCGCCGCCTTCCTTCCGCCAGCTCACGTTCCGCCGGGGCGAGATCCTTTCGGCACACTTTGCCCCGGACGGAACCACCGTCGTGTACTCCGCGGCCTGGGACGGCAATCCCGTAGAGATCTTCGTCGGCCGGCTCGAGAGCCCGGAATCGCGTCCCTTCGGTCTCGCGGGTGCCGAGGTCCTCGCGATCTCGAGCCTCGGCGAGGCCGCGGTGTCCCTCAACCGCCACGCCGCCGGCGGATTTCGGCGAAGCGGGACGCTCGCCCGGGTATCCATTGCCGGGGGCGCCCCCCGGGACGTCCTGGAGGATGTCGAGTGGGCGGATTGGGCGCCCGATGGCAAGGACCTGGCCGTCGTTCGGGCGGAGCATGCCGAAATCCGGCTCGAGTATCCCATCGGCAAGGTGTTGTGGAAGACGAGCGGATGGATCGGCGACCCGCGCGTCTCGCCCGCGGGAGATCGCGTGGCCTTCGTCGACCATCCCTCCCTGACTGACGATGGCGGATCCATCGCGGTCGTGGACCGGGCCGGGCGAAAGACGGCACTCTCGAAGCCGTTTGCCTCGGTGCAGGGTGTCGCCTGGGGACCGGACGGAACAGAGGTCTGGTTTACGGCCGCAGAAGTCTCGCTTCGTGCTCTCTATTCGGCCTCCCTTTCCGGCAACGTCCGGTTGCGCTCCCGTGTCGCGGGGAACCTCACCCTGCGTGACATCTCGGCCGAGGGCCGCATGCTCGCCACACGAGACACCTTTCGCGAAGAGATGCGCGGTCTCCAGCCGGGCGACTCGAAGGAGCGGGATCTCACGTGGCTGGATTACTCGTTGCCGACCGCGATCTCCGCAGACGGCCGGACCGTGCTGTTTACGGAAGGTGGTGAAGGAGGGGGACCGGGCTACTCCGTCTACGTTCGCGCGACCGACGGCTCCCCGGCGGTCCGCCTCGGAGAGGGTTTCGGCCAGGCCCTGTCGCCGGACAAGAAATGGGCAATCGCGATCCAGCGCCCCGCCACGGACCCGCAGTTGGTGGTCTACCCGACGGGAGCCGGCGCGGCCAGAGTTTTCCCGAAGGACGGGCTCTCCGCGTGGAACGCCTGCTGGTTTCCGGACGGCAAGAAGCTCCTCTTGACCGCGAACGAACCGGGAAGAGGGCCGAGACTCTATGAACGAGAATTCACGGGCGGAAAGCCGCGCGCCTTGACGCCGGAAGGCTACAGAGGGCTGCGGGTTGTGTCCCCCGATGGCAAGTGGGCGATGGTGACGGGGCCAGATCGCAAGACCTATCTCTACCCCCTTGCGGGAGGCGAGCCGACTGTCGTGTCGGGCGTCGAAGTCAACGAGGTCGTTGCGGGCTTCGCCTCGGATTCCCGTTCGGTCTACGTCTACCACCGCGGTGAGCTTCCGACGAACGTCAGTCGACTCGACGTGACCACGGGCCAACGGCAGCCGTGGCGATCGCTGTCTCCGGCCGACGCCGGAGGCGTCTCCGAGATGAGTCCTCTCCCGGCGCCGAGTGGCGACTCCTACATCTACGCCTACAACCGGACCCTGTCGGACCTCTATCTCGCCGTGGGCTTTAAGTGACGCTCTCCGCCGGAAGCAAGCTCGGTCCGTACGAGATCCTCGCGCCGCTGGGCGCGGGAGGGATGGGAGAGGTCTACCGGGCGAAGGACCCTCGCCTGTCGCGCGACGTCGCGATCAAGGTGCTTCCGGCGTCGTTCTCGCAGGACCCGGACCGTCTCAAGCGCTTCGAGCAGGAGGCGCGGGCGGCGGGGCTTCTGAACCACCCGAACATCACGGCGGTCTACGACTTCGGGACGCACGACGATGCGCCGTACATCGTGACGGAGCTTCTCGAGGGCGAGACGCTGCGGGCGCGCCTTCTCTCCGGCTCGCTGCCCGTGCGCAAGGCCGTCGAGTACGCCGTGCAGATCGCGAAAGGACTCGCGGCGGCGCACGAGAAGGGGATCGTCCACCGCGACCTGAAGCCCGAGAACGTGTTCCTGACGAAGGACGGGCGGGTCAAGATCCTCGACTTCGGCCTCGCGAAGCTGAAGATCGAGGGGGGCGAGAGCGGCCAGACGGATGCGGGAACGGTCTCGGGCGGGACACAGCCGGGTGTCGTGCTCGGGACGATGGGCTACATGGCGCCGGAGCAGGTGCGCGGCAAGGCCGCCGACCGGCGGTCCGACATCTTCGCCTTCGGGACAATCCTGTACGAGATGCTGTCGGGCCAGCGCGCGTTCCGCGGGGACACGGCCGCCGACACGATCACGGCGATCCTGACGAAGGAGCCGCCGGACCTCTCCCAGACCAACAAGGAGATCCATCCCGGCCTCGACCGGATCGTGCGCCACTGCCTCGAGAAGAACCCGGAGGAGCGCTTCGAGTCGGCGCGCGACGTCGCATTCGATCTCGAGTCGCTCTCGAGCGTCTCCTCCCAGACGGGGGCCGTCCTGGCGCCGGCCGCTTCGAAGCGATCGCGGTGGCTGGGGCCGGCGCTCCTCGCCGCGGCGCTGGCCCTCGCGGCGGGTCTGGCGTTCGGATACCGGTACGGCAAGAAGGCGGGCTACGTGCCGCCGCCGAACTACCAGCAGCTCACGTTCCGGCGCGGAGAGGTCTATTCCGCGAGGTTCGCGCCCGACGGCCAGACCGTGGTCTACGCGGCCGCCTGGGACGGAAGGCCGGTCGAGCTCTTCTCGACCCGCACGGACCGCCCCGAGTCGCGCGTGTTCGGCCTCGTCGGCGCGGACCTGCTCGCGATCTCCGAAACCGGGGAGATGGCGGTCTCGCTCGACCGCCACAACGACGGGCCGTTCACCCGGAGCGGGACGCTCGCCGAGGTCGGCGTCAGCGGCGGCGTCGCTCCCCGCGAGATCCACAAGGAAGTGCAGTGGGCCGACTGGGGGCCGGGCGGGAAGGATCTGGCTCTCGTTCGGGACGTGAACCTGAGAAACCAGCTCGAGTTTCCCGCCGGCAAGGTGCTGTACCAGACGGCGGGCTGGATCAGCCATCCGCGGGTCTCTCCCGACGGAGCTCGCGTCGCTTTTCTCGATCATCCGCAGCGCGGCGACGACGGCGGGGTGGTCGCGGTCGTCGATCGGTCGGGCAAGAAGACGTCGCTCGCCGGGGAGTTCTCGTCGGAGTACGGTCTCGCGTGGTCGCCGAGCGGGAACGAGATCTGGGTCACCGGGGCGAAGGTCGGCGGCAATCGCGCCATTCACGCCTTCGCGCTCGACGGCGGCGAGCGCCTGCTCGCGCGCGTGACCCAGAGCCTCACGCTCCAGGACGTGTCGCGGGACGGGCGCGTCCTCGTCGCGCACGACTCGATCCGCATCGGAATTCTCGCGGGGAGGGAAGGCCAGCCCAAGGAGAAGGAGCTCGCGTGGCTCGACTGGTCGTCGCTCTTCGACCTCTCGGACGACGGCAAGACGATTCTCTTCTCCGAGACCGGCGAAGGGTCCGGCCCGGCCTACTCGACCTTCATCCGCAGCACGGATGGCGCGCCGCCGGTGCGCCTCGGCGAAGGCGGCGGCCAGGCCCTGTCGCCCGACGGCCAGTGGGCCGCGGTCCAGGTTGGTCGCCCGAAACGCACGATCACGCTCTATCCGACGGGGGCCGGCGAGAAGAAGGTGCTTCCGACAGGTGATCTCGAGACGCAGGGCGGAAGCTCGTTCACACCCGACGGAAAGAGCCTCGTTTTCACGGCGAACGAGCCGGGGCGCGGACCGCGCATCTGGATCGGTGCGATCGATGGCGGAAAGCCGCGCGCCCTGACCCCGGAGGGTTACCGGTCTTTCTCCGGCGGCATCACCAGGGACGGCGCCCGCGTCCTGGCCATCGGGCCCGACCGGAAGCGTTACTTCTATCCGCTGGCCGGAGGGGAGCCGACGCCGGTCCCGGGGCTCGCCGACGACGAGTCGCCGAGTGGTTGGAGCGCGGACGGGAAGTTCCTCTACATTTTTCGGCGACGCGACCTCCCCGGACGCGTGTATCGGCTGGACCTCGGCAGCGGCAAGAAGGAGTTCGTGCGCGAGGTGATGCCGGCCGACGGGTCGGGGATCGTGGACATCGCGCCCATCATCATGACTCCAGACGGCGCGTCCTACGTCTACGGCTTCCAGCGCACACTGTCGGATTTGTATCTGGTGGAAGGCCTGAAATGACGCTCGCCGCCGGATCGAAGCTCGGTCCCTACGAGATCCTCTCGCCGCTGGGCGCGGGCGGGATGGGGGAGGTCTACCGGGCGAAGGACCCGCGCCTCGGGCGCGACGTGGCGATCAAGGTTCTGCCGGCGACGTTCTCGCAGGACCCGGACCGTCTCAAGCGGTTCGAGCAGGAAGCGCGGGCGGCGGGCGTCCTGAACCATCCCGAACATCACCGCGGTCTACGACTTCGGCATGCACGACGGGCGCGCCGTACATCGTGACGGAGCTCCTCGAAGGGCGAGACGCTGCGGGCGCGGCTCCTCGCCGGGTCGCTCCCGGTGCGCAAGGCGATCGACTACGCGGTCCAGATCGCGAAGGGCCTCGCGGCGGCGCACGAGAAGGGGCATCGTGCACCGGGACCTGAAGCCCGAGAACCTGTTCCTGACGAAGGACGGCCGCGTGAAGATCCTCGACTTCGGCCTGGCGAAGCTCAAGATCGAGCGCGACGAGGACGGCCATACGGACATGAACACCGTCTCGGGCGGCACGGAGCCCGGCGTCGTGCTCGGGACCATGGGCTACATGGCGCCCGAACAGGTCCGCGGGAAGTCGGCCGACCAGCGGTCGGACATCTTCGCCTTCGGGACGATCCTGTACGAGATGCTGACGGGCCAGCGCGCGTTCCGCGGGCGACACGGCGGCCGACACGATCACGGCGATCCTGACGAAGGAGCCGCCGGACCTCTCGTCGACGCAACAAGGAGCGTCCACCCGGGCCTCGACCGGATCGTGCGGCACTGCCTCGAGAAGAGTCCCGAGGAGCGGTTCGAGTCGGCCCGCGACGTCGCCTTCGACCTCGAGGCGCTCTCCGGGGTCTCCGGGACGTCCTCGACGACCGGAGTGCGTGCACTGCCGGAGGCCGGGAAGAAGCGGCCCTGGGCGGCGCTGACGCTCGCGGCGGTTGTCGGCGCGGCCGCCGCGTCCCCGTTCCTCTATTCCGCCGGCAAGAGGGCCGGCGTCGTCGAGCCCCCGTCCTTCCGTCAGATCACGTTCTCGAGGGGCGAGGTCGGCAGCGCACTCTTCGCCCCTGACGGCCAGACGATCGTCTACTCCGCGGCCTGGGACGGACGGCCCTTCGAGATCTTCATCAACCGCCCGGAGAGCCCCGAGTCGCGGCCGTTCGGCCTGCCGCCGGCCGAGCTCGCGGCGATCTCGGCCACGGGCGAGATGGCCGTGATCCTGAACCCGCGCCGGAGCGCGGCGTTCACGAAGACAGGCCGGCTCGCTCGCATCTCGATCGCCGGCGGCGCCCCGCGCGACATCCTCGATGACGTGCAGTGGGCGGACTGGTCTCCCGACGGAAAGGACCTCGCGATCGTGCGCAACTCGGGCGCCAAGAACCGGCTGGAGTACCCGATCGGAAAGCCTCTCTACGAGACCGCCGGTTGGATCAGCAACCCCCGCATCTCGCCGAGTGGCGACCGAGTCGCGTTCATGGATCATCCCTTCCCGAACGACGACGGTGGCCGGGTCGCCGTCGTGGACCGGGCCGGGAAGAAGGAGACCATCACGCCCCTGTACGCCACGGCCCAGGGCCTCGCCTGGAGGCCGGACGGCGGCGAGATCTGGTACACCGCGGCCGAAGGCGGCTTCAATCGCGCGGTCCACGCCGTGACGCTGGCCGGGAAGGCGCGGCTGGTCGGTCGGGTTCCCGGGATCAGCACGCTGCTCGACGTCTCGAAGAACGGCCGGATTCTCATGACCAACGAGAGCGACCGTCTCGGGATTCTCGGCCGGGGGCCCGGTGACGAGAAGGAGCGCGAGCTGTCGTGGCTCGACTACTCGCTCGTCACGGACATCACCTCGGACGGGCGCCGCATCCTGATCACCGAGTCGGGAGAGGGTGGCGGGGCGGCGTACTCCTCCTACCTGCGGGCCTTCGACGGCGCTCCGGCCGTGCGCATCGGAGACGGCTCGACCGAGGCTTTCTCCCCGGACGGCGCGTGGGCCCTCTCGATCACGCACACCGCCACGCCGCAGATCGTGCTCCTGCCGACGAGCGTGGGCGAGCCCCGGGTGCTGTCGCACGACGGCCTCGACGCGTTCAACGCCGACTTCCTGCCCGACGGGAAGACCCTCGTGTTCACGGCGGCCGAGCCCGGCCACGGCACGCGCCTGTACCTGCGCGTCCTCGCGGGCGGCAAGGCGCGGGCCTTCACGCCCGAGGGCTACTCGCTCTTCCGGGGCACGGTGAGTCCGGATGGGAAGTCCGCGGTCGTGAACGGGCCCGACCGGCGAATCTACTCCTATCCGCTCCAGGGCGGGGAGCCGACGCCCCTGACCGGACTGGGCTCCACGCATCGGCCGATCCGCTATTCCCCGGACGGTCGGACTCTCTACGTTCAGGAGGACGGCGTCCCGTCGCGCGTCTATCGGTACGATGTCGCAACCGGCCGCATGGATTTCTGGAAGGAGCTTGCGCCGGCCGACGGTGCCGGGCTCTCGACGATCAGCCGCGCCGTCGTCACGTCGGACGGCAGGACGTACGCCTACAGCTACCTGCGGATCCTCTCGTTCCTCCAGCTCGTCGACGGGCTGAAGTGATCTCCGAGTAGAATCCCCCCGCTCTCCATGACGCTCGCCGCCGGAACGAAGCTCGGCCCCTACGAGATCCTCGCGCCCCTGGGCGCCGGGGGGATGGGAGAGGTCTACAGAGCGCGCGACGAGCGGCTCAAGCGCGACATCGCGATCAAGGTCCTTCCTCCCGAGCTCGCCGCCGACGGCGAGCGCCGCGCCCGCTTCGAGCGCGAGGCGCGCGCGGCCTCGGGTCTCTCCCACCCGAACATCCTGACGGTCTACGACATCGGCACCCACGAGTCGAACGTCTACATCGCCATGGAGCTCGTCGAGGGCGGGACGCTGAAGGACCTCTCGGCGTCCGGTCCGGTGCCCTCCAAGAAGCTGCTCGAGATCTCGGTCCAGATCGCCGACGGCCTCGCCGCCGCGCACGCGGCCGGGATCGTGCACCGGGACCTGAAGCCGCAGAACGTGATGGTCTCCAAGCACGGGTTCGTGAAGATCCTGGACTTCGGCCTCGCCAAGCTCGTCACGCCGGAGGACCAGGAGGTCTCGGCCCTGCAGACCTCGGCCGGAGACCCGACGCGGCCGGGGATGGTGATGGGCACGATCGGCTACATGTCGCCCGAGCAGGCGGCAGGTCGCGCGGTCGACTTCCGGTCGGACCAGTTCTCCTTCGGCTCGATCATCTACGAGCTCGCGACGGGCAAGCGCGCCTTCGAGCGCTCGACGACGGCCGAGACGATGACGGCGATCATCCGGGAGGAGCCGGCCCCCCTCGGGCAGTTGAACCCGAAGGTGCCGTCGCCGGTGCGGTGGCTCGTCGAGCGCTGTCTCGCGAAGGACCCCGAAGACCGATTCGGCACGACGAAGGACCTCGCGCGCGACCTCGCGGACGTGCGCGACCATCTCTCGGAAGCGTCGTTTTCGACGTCGACGGACCACGCCGCCGCGGCGTCGGCCGCCGTGCGTTCGGGTCGGCGCGCCTGGCCGTGGGTCGTCGCCGCCCTGGTCCTCGCCGCGATCGTCGGCGCCGCCGCGTTCGCCGGCGGGAAGAAGGCGGGCACGACGACGCCGCCCTCCTTCCGGGAGCTGACCTTCCAGCGCGGCGAGATCTTCAACGCCCGCTTCGCGCCCGACGGCCAGACCGTGATCTACGCGGCCGCCTGGGAGGGCCGTCCCGTCGAGATCTTCGTCAGCCGCCTCGAGAGCCCGGAGGCGCGGCCTTTCGGCCTGCCGAGCGCCGACGTCCTGGCGATCTCCGCCAGCGGGGAGATGGCCGTGGCCCTCAACCGCCGCTTCCTCGGGCCGTTCGAGCGAGGCGGCATGCTCGCCCGGATCGGAATGACGGGAGGCGGAACGCCCCGCGAGATCCAGGACGACGTCATGTGGGCCGACTGGGCGCCCGACGGACAATCGCTCGCGATCGCCCGGATGGTCGGCGCGAAGAACCGGATCGAGTACCCCATCGGCAAGAGCCTCTACGAGACCGAGGGCTGGATCAGCAACATGCGCGTGTCGCCCTCGGGCGAGCTCGTCGCCTTCATCGATCATCCCGCCGTCGGGGACGACGGAGGCTCGGTCGCGGTCGTCGATCGCGCCGGCAAGATGAAGCTGCTCGCGAAGGACTTCTCGACCGCCGGCGGCCTCGCCTGGGGTCCGGGAGGCCGCGAGGTCTGGTTCACCGCGGCGGAGGTCGGCGGGAACCGCGCCATCTACGCGGTCACGCTCGGCGGCGCCCGGCGGATCCTCGCGCGCGTCACCGGGAACCTGACCCTCCATGACGTCGCCCGGGACGGGCGCGTGCTCGTCGCGCACGACACGCTGCGCTCCGGGATCCTCGGCTTCTCCGCCGGGGAGGCGCGCGAGAAGGACCTCTCGTGGCTCGACTGGTCCGGCGTGCGCGACATCTCGATGGACGGGACGTCCTTCGTCTTCGTCGAGTCCGGCGAAGGCGGAGGCGCGGGCTACTCGGCCTACCTGCGCCGGATGGACGGCTCGCCTCCGGTTCGCCTCGGCGAAGGCGTTCCCATGTCGATCGCTCCAGACGGCCGCTGGGTTCTCGGCATCACCAACCTGGCCAGGGATCCGAAGCTCGCCGTTCTCCCGACCGGCGCCGGGGAGGCGCGGGCCGTCGCGATGGGCGGTCTCGCCGTCAAGACGGCGGAGTGGCTCGCCGACGGAAAGCGGATCCTCCTGACGGCCAACGAGCAGGGCCGGGGCGACCGGCTCTACCTCCTCGACTCGCATCGACGGAAAGCCGCGGGCGATCTCGCCGCCGGGCTACCGGGCATTCATTCGGTCCATCTCGCCCGACGACCGCTTCGCGGCCGTGCAGGGGCCCGACCGCCGGCGTTACCTCTACCCGCTCTCCGGCGGGGAGCCCGCGACGATCCCCGGCCTCGTCGCTGGCGAGGACCCGGTGGGCTGGACCGCCGATGCCAGGTCCATCTTCGCCTTCGACCGCGGGAAGCTGCCGGGGCGCGTCTACCGCATCGAGCTCTCGACGGGAAAACGCGAGATCTGGAAAGAGCTCGTGCCGCTCGATCCGGCCGGGATCGATCTCCTTTCGCCGCCGGCGCTCACGCTCGACGGCAAGTCGTACGTCTACTCGTACAACCGCATCCTCTCGGACCTCTTCCTCGCCGAGGGCATTCGGTGATCCTCGTCCCGAAGAGCGTCCAGGTCGTGGGCCAGGAGCTCGCGATCGTGTGGAGCGACGGGCGAGAGGACTATCTCCCGCTCGCGGGCCTGCGCCGCGCGTGCCCGTGCGCCATGTGCAAGGGGGAGCCGGACCTCTTCGGCAAGGTCTACCGCGGCCCGGACCGTCCGCTCACGCCGCTCTCTGTCCAGGCGGCGGCGCACCGTTGGGTCGGCTCGTACGCACTCCAGATCGACTGGGCCGACGGCCACAACGACGGGATCTACTCGTTCGAGACGCTGCGGCGGATGGGCTCGGAAGGCGTAGGGGCGGCTCAGGCCGGGGGCTTGCGGCGGTGACGCTTGCGAAAGGCCCGCACCTTCATCAGGTTCCCGCACGTCCCCATGGCGCACCACTGCCGCCGGTGATTCCGCGTCGCGTCGTAGAAGAAGAGAACGCAGTCCGGGTTGCCGCAGCGGCGGATGAGCCGCGGATCGCGCGTCCCCAGCAGGTCCGCGGCGGCTTCCGCGACGCTGCCGAGGAGCGAAATCGGGTGCGTGGGCCGCGCCGTGAACCGCGTCCGGAAGCCGCCGCCGGCGCGCTCGAGGCGGAGGTTGCCGTCGTTCTCGGCGAGGATGAAGTTGATCGCGGCGAGGCCCTCGGTGGAGACGCCGCGGGACTTCGTCAGGCCGTCGACCATGTGTCGAAGCGTCTCCCGGAGGGCTCTCGCCCGCTCGGCGATGCGGGCGCCTTCGGGCGCCTCGTTCCAGCGCTTCAGCGCGTCGGCGGCCCCGCGCCCGTCGAGCCGGCCCGCCCGGGAGAGCCAGCGGATGAACGCCTCGAAGTCCGGCAGGAGCTCGACCGCCTGGCCCTTCGCGACCGGCCGCGTGTTGAGGAAGTCGAGGCACGGATGCCCCGCCAGGAACAGGAACTCGGCCCGCTCTCCCGTCACGCCGGAAAGTGTAACCCCTCTAACCCCAAGACGCCCGAACCGGGGTCAGCCCTGCAACTTCTGACACTTGGGGCCAGCCCTGCATCCCTGACTCTTTCCCCCGGGGACGAGACCCTGTTGTAGGATTCCCCGCCCCCGGAGAGGTGTCCGAGTGGCTTAAGGAGCACGCTTGGAAAGCGTGTGTACGCAAAACGTACCGGGGGTTCGAATCCCCCCCTCTCCGCCACAATTGAGAATTGAGCGGCTCGGCCAGAGGGGTTCGAGCCGACCACCAACGGCAGACCCCCAGCAGTAGGCCGCGTCGGCCGAAGGCCGGCGCGAATCCCCCCCTCTCCGCCACAATTGAGAATTGAGCGGCTCGGCCAGAGGGGTTCGAGCCGACCACCAACGGCAGACCCCCAGCAGTAGGCCGCGTCGGCCGAAGGCCGGCGCGAATCCCCCCCTCTCCGCCATGCATATTTCGAGGTTGTGGACTGTTCCTACGCGCAGAAGACGGCGGCCGGCCCGGCGCCGTTTCCCGAATCACCCCGGTCCGGGATAGCGTACTTTCCGATGGCCGACGATCCTGACGCCTCCGACCTCGACCTCGTCCGGCGGATCAAACGGGGCGACGATCAAGCCTTTCGAGACATGGTCGACCGATACAACGCTCGCGTCTATTCGCTCTCCTACGGCGTCCTCCGCAACCCGGAGGACGCGGAGGAGGCGACCCAGGACACCTTTCTCACGCTCTACCGCAAGATCGGGACCTTCGACGAGTCGAAGAAGTTCTTCTCGTGGTTCTACCGGGTGGCCTTGAACTCCGCCTACACCCGCGCGCGGCGGCGCAGGTCCGCCGGCTCGACCGTCTCGCTCGAGGACTATCGGCCGCGTTTCATCGGCGGCGACGGCGAGGCGGCCTCCGCGGAGTTCACGGCCTGGGTCGACGGGACGGAGGACGAGACGATCGCCCGGGACCTGGCCCGCCGCGCGGAATCGTTCATCGCCGAGCTGCCCCCGACCTACCGGGACGCGATCTGGCTCGTGGACGTCGAAGAGATGAAGCCCGCGGACGTGGCCGAGACCCTCAAGATCTCGCTGCCGGCCCTGAAGTCGCGCCTGCACCGCGCGCGCCTCCACGTGCGGCAGCGGCTCACGGAGGTCGCGACCGCGCCGACCGGGCGCCGCGCGACGGAGCGGAGGGCGGCGCCATGAGCCACGACGAGATCTCCTGCCGCAAGCTCGTCCTGGAGTACCTCGCGGACTACGAGGACGGCACGATGCCCGCGACGGATCGGGCGGAGCTCGAGCGGCACTTCTCGCACTGTCCGCCGTGCGTGATCTTCCTGCGCACGTACCGGGCGACCGGACGGACGCTCAAGATGCTCAAGCCGCGCGAGATTCCGAAGAACCTCGCCGAGGCGGTCAAGGACTTCGTCCGCGCGCGCTGCCGCGACAACAAGGAATGACCCCGGCGCGCGTGGCCGTCGCGGGAGCGGCCTGGCTCGCCCTCTTCGCGCTCGTCTTCACGGCCGGCTCGGCCTTCGGCGTCTGGCCCCCGCCTCCCGAGGGCTTCCTGCACGGCACGGACCTCGCGGCGGGGCTCCTCTCCGGCGGCGCTCTCCTCGTCTCCTTCCTGCTCCCGCGCCGGCCCGCCCGCGTGGGATAGAATCGCTCGTCCGGCGGCGGAAGATGAGTTCGGGCCCTGTGCGACGGAAGTCTCCGAACCTCGTCAGGTCCGGAAGGAAGCAGCGATCAGGAGGCGCCACCGTGCGCCGCAGGTCAACCTGAGCTCATCTTCGGCCGCCGGTCTGAAAAATCCGATGCACCTCGCGCTTCCCCGCAAATGGCGTCCCCGCGTCTTCGAGGACCTGGTCGGCCAGGAAGCCGTCGCGCGCACGCTCTCCAACGCGATCGCCGACGGCCGCGTGGCGCAGGCCTACCTGCTGACGGGCCCCCGCGGCGTCGGCAAGACCTCGACGGCGCGGATGCTCGCCCGGGCCCTGAACTGCGACAAGGGGCCCGACGATCCCGCCGTGCGGGGAGTGCGCCTCCTGCCGGGAGATCCTCGACCGCGGCGAGTCGCTCGACGTCCACGAGATGGACGGCGCGTCGAACCGCAAGATCGAGAACGCCCGGGAGCTGATCGAGACCGTCCGCTACGCCCCGCAGCGGGACCGCTACCGCATCGCGGTCATCGACGAAGTCCACATGCTGACGACCGAGGCCTTCAACGCGCTCCTGAAGACGCTCGAAGAGCCCCCGCCGCATGCCCGCTTCATCCTCGCGTCGACCGAGCTCCACAAGATCCCGGCCACGATCGTCTCGCGCTGCCAGCGGTTCGCCTTCCGGGCGCTGACGGTGCCGGAGATCGTCGCGCAGCTGCCGAAGGTCGCGAAGGCCGAGAAGATCGAGGCGACGCCGGGGGCGCTCCGGCTCCTGGCCGGCGCGGCCGAGGGGAGCCTGCGCGACGCCCTGTCGCTCCTCGACCAGGCGGCGACCCTCGCGGCGGGCCGGATCGACGAGGCCCGCTGCGCCGAGATCCTGGCGCTCGTCGACTCGACGTTGCTCGAGGGGATGTATTCCGCCGTCGCCGGCGGCGACCGCGCGGCGGCGATCGCGAACCTGACCCGCCTGACCGAGGGCGGCGCCGACCCGCGGCACGTCCTCCGCGAGTTCGTCGCCTTCCTGCGGCGGGCCCTGCTCGCCTCGGCCGGCGCGCCGAGCGACCTTCCGAAGGAGGATCAGGCGCGGCTGACGGCGCTCGCCCGGGCGATGCCCTACGAGAACCTGCTCCGCGCGGTCTCGCTGACCCTCGAGGCCGAGGAGCAGGTGCGGCGGGTGGACGACCCCGGCCTGGTGGTCCAGATGCTCGTCTTGAAGCTCGCCGAGCTGCCGCGCCTGCGCGACATCGAGTACGCGATCGGAGCGGCGGCGAGCGCGGCCCGAAGCGCGCCGGCTCCGGCGCCGGTCCCGCCGCGCGCCGCGGACGCCGGGCCCCGGATCGTCTCGCTCGTGCCCGTCGAGCTCGAGCCCGAGCCGCGCGAGTCCGCGGCCCCGCCGGCCGGCGGCGACCCGATCGAACGCTTCCACGAGATCCTCGATTCGCGCCGGCGGGTGACGGCGGCGCAGGTCAGCCTGGCCGAGTCGATCGGCGTTTCGGGAGAGGACCTCGTGCTGCGCTTCGGGATCGATCGCGCGGCCGCCAAGGAGGCGCTCGAGGAGCACGCGGCGAAGAAGCTGCTCGGAGAAGCGGCGCGCGAGGCGTTCGGGCGCCCGCTGAAGATCGTGTTGAAGACCGGTCCGCCGGCCGACGGCGATCTCGGCAAGGCGGCACGCGAGGTCCCGCGCTCGACGATCTCCCGGGAGCGGGCGAGCACGCGGGCGGAGGCCGACCCGATGGTGCGCTCGGCCATGGAGCTCTTCCACGGAGAGCTGACGGAGATCAAGGAAGAGAAATGAACATCCAGAAGATGATGAAGCAGGCCCAGGCGATGCAGGCGAAGATGCAGGAGGAGCTCGCGGCCCTGCGGATCGAAGCGAGCTCGGGCGGCGGGATGGTGACGATCGAGATGTCGGGCGCAAGGAGATCCTCTCGGTCCACATCGAGAAGGCCGTCGTCGACCCGGAGGAGGTCGAGATGCTGCAGGACCTGATCGTCGCCGCCGCGCGCGAGGCCTCGCGCCGCGTCGACGAGGCGGTGCAGAAGAAGACGGCGTCTCTGCTCGGCGGGATGATGCCGGGGATGCGGTAGGCACGACTTGCCCGGATCCCCCGAAATCGCTCGAGCGCCTCGCCGCGGAGTTCCAGCGCCTGCCCGGCATCGGCGCGAAGAGCGCGGCCCGGCTCGCCTACCACCTTCTCCGGCTCCCCGGCCGAGGACGCCGAGCGCTCGCCGAGGCGATCGCCGGGGCTCGCGTCGGCGGTGCGGCGCTGCTCGATCTGCAACACGCTGACCGAGGAAGACCCCTGCGAGATCTGCTCGGACCCGCGCGGGACGCGTCGCTGCTCTGCGTCGTCGAGGAGCCGGGCAACGTCGCGGCCGTCGAGAAGACGCGCGAGTTCCGGGGCCGCTACCACGTCCTCTGGGGAGCGCTCTCGCCCGCTGAAGGGGATCGGGCCCGACGAGATCGACGTCGCGGGCCTGTGTCGCGCGCGTCGACCGCCGGAGGTCCGGGAGGTCATCATCGCGACCAACCCGAACGTCGAAGGGGAGGCGACGGCGCTCTACCTCGCCCGGCGCCTCAAGCCGATCCGGCGTGCGCGTGACCCGGCATCGCCTTCGGCCTGCCGGTCGGCGGGGACCTCGAATACGCCGACGAGGTCACGATGGCGCGGTCCCTGGAGAACCGGCGGGAGATCTGACGAAGCCGCCGGAGAATGCTGCTAGAATAAGTCCCATCAGGAGAATCAGTTAATCCATGACGCTGCCTGACCTCGTCCTCTACGACGAGGAATTCCAGCAGATCAAGGAGTCGCTCGACCGCCTGGCGTCGACGCCAACGCGAAAGTTGTCTTCCTCGTCGACAAGAACGGCCAGCAGATCGCCGCCATCGGGGACCTCGAGTCCCTCGACACGACGTCGCTCGCCTCGCTCACGGCCGGCAACGTCGCCGCGACCGACGGTCTCGCGCGCCTGATCGGAGAGAAGGAGTTCTCGATCCTCTTTCACGAGGGCGAGCACGACAACATCCACATCTCGATCGTCGCCCAGCGGGTCATCCTCGTCGTGATCTTCGACGAGCGGTCGTCGCTCGGCCTCGTGCGCCTGCGCGTCCGGAAGGCCATCGCCGAGCTCGAGACGATCTTCGAGGACATCGCCCGCAAGGCCGAGAAGGAAAAGCAGGCCCTCGCAGGCCGACTTCGATTCGCCGTTCGCCGAGATCACGGACGAAGACATCGACAGTCTGTTCTCGGAGTAGGCGCAGACGGTCGCCGGCGGCTAAGACAGTCTCATGACGTTCATCAACTACGCGGCCCGCGAGATCAACTGCAAGATCGTCTACTACGGGCCCGGCCTCTGCGGGAAGACGACGAACCTCCAGTACATCTACGACCGGACCAACCCCGCGGCCAAGGGCAAGCTCATCTCGCTCGCGACCGAGACCGACCGGACGCTGTTCTTCGACTTCCTCCCGCTCGACCTCGGCACGGTCCGGGGCTTCAAGACGCGGTTTCCACCTCTACACGGTCCCGGGCCAGGTCTTCTACGACGCCTCGCGCAAGCTGATCCTCAAGGGCGTCGACGGGGTCGTCTTCGTGGCGGACTCGCAGGAGGCGCGCCTGGAGGCCAACATCGAGTCGCTCCGGAACCTCGACAAGAACCTCAAGGAGCAGGGGTACGACCTCGCCGACGATCCCGTACGTCCTGCAGTTCAACAAGCGCGACCTGCCGACCGCGATGCCGGCCGACGAGATGTACCGGCAGCCTGAACATCAAGGGCGAGCCGACCTTCGAAGCCGTCGCGACGACCGGGGCCGGGGTGTTCGACACCCTGAAGGCCGTGGCGCGCCAGGTCCTGATGGACCTGAAAAAAAGATAGCGGGGTCAGGTCTTCATTTTTCAGTCGGAGAGAGTAGCGGGGTCAGGTCTTCATTTTTCAGATCGGGGCCGCAGTTCGCGACAGCCGAAAAATGAAGACCTGACCCCGGTGCCCTGACCCCCGGTGCCCTGACCCTCTACGACTCCCCGCCCCTTCCGAGGAGCGCCTCGAAGCAGATCCGCTCGTCCGTGCACTCCTCGGGCAGCGCGAGGTCTCCGTCCGGGCCGCTCGGACGCATCGTGCGCAGGCACCAGTACTGAGCGGTCGAGGGCGACTGGCGCGGGTCTCCCTCGCCGAAGGCGTCGGGGGCGAACCACGTCTTGGTGCGCAGGTGCCTGCAGAGAAGGGGATCGGGCTCGGCGGCGCCCGCCTCGCTCTTGCGGGCGAACCGCCGCATCGGCGCCAGCGGGTCGTCGGTCAGGCGAAGATCTCCTTCAACGCCCGCTCGAGCTCGACCTTCGCCAGGCGGACCCTGTACGCGTTCTGCGAGAGCGGCTGCGCCGAGGCCACGGCGGCCGCGGCCGCCTTCCGGGCGAGCTCGGCGCTCGGGTGCGCCCCGTTCAGGACGGCCTCGGCCTCGGGCGAGCGGTGCGGGGTCGGGGCGACCGAGCCGAAGACGACGCGCGGGTTTCGGATCGCACCGCCCGAGATCGCCAGCGCCACGCAGACCTCCACGATCGGCCAGTCGAAGGACTCCTTCTCCTTCAACTTCCGGTAGACGGAGCGGGCGCCGGCCTCCGGCGCCGGCAGGGCGATCGTCTCGACGATCTCCCCGGCCGAGAGCGTGTTCTCGCGCGTGGCGTCGTCGACCGGCCGGAAGAAGAACTTGTCCATCGGGACCATCCGCCGGCCCTTCGCCGAGACGACCTCCAGGCTCGCCCCGTAGGCCGAGAGCGCGGCCCCGGTGGCCGAGGGATGGACGCAGCAGCACGCGAGGTTCGAGTCGAAGATCGCGTGGTACTGGTTCTCGCCGTCGCGGGCGAAGCAGTCGTTGCCGCCCTTCTTGCGGCACTCGAACTCCTCCAGGCGGTAGTACCAGCAGCGGGGCCGCTGGCAGAGGTTGCCGCCGAGGGTCGCCATGTTGCGGATCTGGGGCGTGGCGGCCCCCGCCGCGGCCTCGGCCAGGGCGGGGTAGTGCTTCCGCAGGCCCGGGTCGGCGGCGATCGAGGCGAGCGTCGCGAGGGCGCCGATCCGGCCCGGGGGGCCGGCCTCGATGCGGTCGAGACCCGGGACCTCCGCGATCGAGACCACCGTGCTCGGGCTGTCGCAGCCCTCCTTCATCCGGTCGAGCAGGTCGACCCCTCCCGCCTTCAGCTCCGTGTCCGGCTTCTCGGCCGCGCGCGAGGCCTCGGCGAGCGAGGTCGCGTGGACGAGCGTGAACGCCTTCATGACCGGCCTCCCTTCGACCGCGCGGCCGCGTCGACGGCGGCGAGGACCACCTCCGGGGTGATCGGAAGCTTCGTGATCCGCGCCCCGATGGCATGGGACACCGCGTTGGCGACGGCGGCGGCCGTCGGTACGGTCGCGGGCTCGCCGATGCCCGTGGACTGCGTGTTGTTGACGCCGTCCCAGACCGGGACGATCACCGTTTCGATCTCCGGGCAGTCGAGGGCGCCGGCGATCTTGTACTGCTCGACGTTGGGGTTGAGCATCCGGCCGCTGGCGCGGTCGAGCACCCGGTTCTCGAACAGGGCGTAGGAGAGCCCCTGGATGACGCCGCCCTGGATCTGGCTCTCGGTCGTCAGGGCGTTGATCGCGAGGCCGCAGTCGTGGACGGCGACGACGCGCTCGACCGAGACCTTGCCGGTTTCCGTGTCGACGAGGACCTCGGCGAACTGGGCTCCGCCGATGAAGCGCTTCCAGGCGCCCTCGTTGTTCTCGGCCCGATCGGCCGTGGCCGAGATCCCCTCCTCGGGCAGGAGCTTGCAGGCCTCCTCCCAGGTCGCCTTCTTCACCGGGTCGCCCGAGGCCGTGACCGTGCCGCGGTCGATCGAAACCGAGGCGGCGGGGACCTTCCACTCCCTGGCGATGGCAGCGGCCATCCTCTGCTTGGCCTGCCAGGCCGCGCGGCGGATCGTCGGCGCGCTCGAGGGCGTGGTGGTGGAACCGCCGGAGGCGGGCCCGAAGGGCATCCGCGTGTCGCCGATCCGCACGGAGACCTTGTCGAGGGGGAGGCCCAGCTCCTCAGCGGCCACGATCGCGACCATGGTGCGCGAGCCGGTCCCGAGGTCCTGGACGCCGTGCTCGACTTCCGCCGAGCCGTCGCGGTTGATCGAGACGGTCGCCCGCGGGCCGGTGCCGCCCGTGTCGTACCAGACCGCCGCGCCCACGCCCACGCCGCGCCGGATCGCCGGGTCGTCCGTCTTGCGCCGCGCATCGCGGGTCTTCCAGCCGATCTTCTCGGCGCCGATCCGGAACTCCTCCCGGCGGACTTCCGACGGGTCGTTCTTCGTCCGGAACTCGAGCGGGTCCATCCCGAGCCTGGCGGCGAGCTCGTCCATGGTCGCCTCGAGGGCGAAGGCGCCCTGGGGGTGCCCCGGCGCGCGCATCGCGGCCGACGGGCCCGCGTTGGTGAAGACGTCGTACTCCTCGACCTTGAGGTTCTCGCAGGCGTAGATGTTCTTGATGGGGCCGGAGGTGCCGGTGCCGCCGTTGGTGCCGCCCGTGCCGCGGGCGATCAGGTGCATCGCCGTCAGCTTGCCGTCCTTCGTGGCGCCGGCCTTGATCCACTGGATCGAGGAGGGGCGGTTGCCCGTCGCCATCTGCTCCTCCTTGCGGTCGAGGAAGAGCTTGACCGGGGCGCCGGCCTGTTTGGCCAGCCGAGCGGCGGCGACGCCCTCGATCCGGGCGCCGAACTTGGCGCCGAAGCCGCCGCCCATGTACTCCGTGATCACCTGGATGCGGGAGGCCGGAATCTTCAGGGTCTCGGCGAGCTCGTCGCGGACCGAGAAGATGCCCTGGGTCGAGGCCCAGACCTTGAGGTCCCCGCCGTCCCAGTGCGCGACGAGGCCGTGGGTCTCGAGGGCCGTGTGGAGCTGGACCTGGGTGACGTAGGTGGCCTCGACGACGGCGTGGGCCTGCTTGAACCCCGCCTCGACGTTGCCCTTGCCGCTCTGGCGCGGCCCCATGACGTTGCCCTTGCGCGGCAGCCCGGACTTGCGCTCCTCGACCTCGCCGGCGGAGGTCTTCTGCTGGGCCTGTCCCTCGAAGACGAGGGGGGCGTTCGACTTCGAGGCGGCGTCGATCCCGACGACGAACGGGCGCTGCTCGTAGACCACGACGACCGCCGCGAGGGCGTCGCCGACGCGCTCGGGGGTGTCCGCGGCGACGGCGGCCACCTCCTGTCCGGCGAACCGGACCCTCTCGCCCGGCTCCGCCAGCGCCACGGCGGCCCGCACGCCCGGCAGCTTCAGGGCCGGCGCGAGGTCGATCGACTTCACGGTCGCGGCGGCGAACGGACAGCGCAGGATCCTGGCGTAGAGCAGGCCCGGCAGCCGGACGTCGATCGAATAGCGGGCCTCTCCGGTCGCCTTGGCGGCGCCGTCCAAGCGCGGCACCCGGGTCCCGACGATCGCGAGCCTGGCCGACGGGTCCCAGGGCGCGGGGTCGCCCGCCGAAACGGAGACGTCCTTGGTCTGAAACTCGCCGTTGAAGCCGACGCGGACTTTCTCGGTCATGTCAGGCCTCCTCGGCTTCCAGGGCTTCGGCGGTGGCGGCGGGGACGCGGGCGTCGTCGAGGAGCCGGGCCTCGCGCCCGGCGGGCAACGACCCGGCGGCCGGCGCGAAGCCGCCGGCGGAGGCCGTGCCCATGCCGGCGGCCCGCTCGACGGCGTCGATGACGTGAGGGTAGGTGCCGCAGCGGCAGAGATTGCCGGCCAGGGCCGCGCGAATCTCCGGCCGCGTGGGCTTCGGATTCTTGTCGAGCAGGACCTTGCAGGAAAGGACCATCCCGGAGGTGCAGAAGCCGCACTGCAGCGCGTCGGCGGCGATGAAGGCCTCCTGCAGGGGAGAGAGGCGGCCCTCCGACGCCAGGCCCTCGATCGTCGTGATCGACCGTCCGGCGACCTCGTGCGCGAGCGTCAGGCACGAGCAGACCGCCATGCCGTCGATCAGGACCGTGCAGGAGCCGCAGGCGCCTCGGCCGCACACGCTCTTGGTGCCCGTCAGGCCGATCCGGTCGCGCAGCGCGTCGACGAGGGTGACGCGGGGCTCGACGGAAAGTCGGTGGACCGTGCCGTTGACCTTGAGCTCGAGTGGGGCGGCCCCGGGCCCCACCGTCCCCGTCTCCGCCGCGGCCAGCCGGGCGGGCGCTCCGGCGGCGATCGCTCCGACCAGGGTTCCGCGGACGAGGTCTCGACGCGTGAAGCCGGCCTTCGGCTCGTCGCTCATGGCTCCTCCCTCGCGCTAGCGATCATACTTCCGCGGCGCGGCCCGGGAAGATCTTTGCGGCGAACCGGGGCGCTGGCGCGCCGCGCCGCCGCCGTCGAGGAACTGCCGCAGCGCGCGGCGCTCGGCGGCGGCCGCCCGGCGCGCGAGGCCGCGCGACCCTCCGGCGTCGGGCAGCGTCTCGAGCCGGGCGGCCTCGGCCTCGAGGGCCGACGCCAGGGCGGACTGGACGGTCCGCCGCGCGGCGGGCGCAAGGGCGTCGAGGAGGGCGATCCGGACGAGGACGGCGTCGTTGCCCCGGAGCGCCGGGGGCGCCTCCGCGAGCCACCGCTGGAGCTCCCTCCGGCCGGCGGCCGTCGCCCGGTAGAGGAGCCTCGGGGGGCCCCGGCGGGGGCCGAGGGTGCGCAGGAGGACCCACCCGTTCCGGCGCAGCCTCGCCAGGGCGGGGTAGATCTGGGAGTAGCCCGCGCTCCAGGCGGGATCGATCTCGTCCTTCAGCGCGCGCGCGAGGTCGTACCCGGTGCGCGGCTCGGCGTGGAGGAGACCGAGGAGGACGTGGGGCAGCGACACGGTCAACTATATCAATATAGATATAGTCGAGAGCGGATCCTGGCCCGGCGGTGTCCTCCCGGGGGGAAAATCAAGGCAGAAAAAAAGGGGGCCCGCAGGCCCCCGAGAAACCGTGTTCGAAGCTGTAAGTGCTTGACTTACTTCTTCTTCTTGGTCGCCTTCTTTGCTTTCTTCGCAGCCTTCTTCTTCGTAGCCATTACGTCACCTCCCTCCCGACAGCCAATTGACAGCCTTCGGGCGAGATGCTAGTTTTTCCGCCCCCGTCAAAGGGCGTATCGCCTTCAGGTCGTCGCTGCCGAATACTTGATGGGTCATACGTTCGTGAACTCGCCGGCCGGGCCGCAACCCCGCCGGCGTTTTCATTTTAGAAGTAACCCTCGCGTCGGTACAAGATTTTTCCTTGCAATCGCTCTTGACTTCATTGTGGCGTTCGGCGCGACGCAAGTCAAGTCGCCGAGGCCTCCGCGGCGATTTCGGGAGCCTCGCTCGCACCCGAGACGAGGCGCGACGCGGACTCCCGTCGGCGCCCGCGGCGACCTCGTCGCGCTCCTCGCCGCCGGCGGCTGAGAATAGAATCCGGCCGTGACATCCGCCGAGACCATCACCGTCGCGCACAGTCCCGACTCGGACGACGCCTTCATGTTCTACGCGCTCGCCGAGGGCCGCGTCGACACCGAGGGCCTCGCGTTCACGCACGAGCTGTCGGACATCGAGTCGCTCAACCGGCGCGCCATGGCCGGCGAGCTCGCGGTGACCGCCGTCTCCTTCCACGCGTACACGCGGCTGGCCGACCGCTACCTCCTCCTGCCGCACGGCGCGTCGTTCGGCGACGGCTACGGGCCGGTCGTCGTCGCGCGGGAGCCGATCGCCCGCGAGGCGATCGCATCCGGCGAGGTCGTCGTCGCCTCGCCCGGGCCCTGGACGACCGCCTCGCTCGCGCTCCGGCTCTGGGCGCCGGGCGTGAACATGCGGCCCATGCCCTTCGACCGCATCCAGGAGGCGGTGGCCTCGGGCGAGGCGCGGGCGGGCCTGCTCATCCACGAAGGCCAGCTCACGTTCCGGGACGAGGGGCTGACGGAGATCGTGGATCTCGGCCGCTGGTGGAAGGAGGAGACGGGCCTGCCCCTGCCGCTCGGAGGCAACGTGGTCCGGCGCGACCTCGGGGCCGAGCGGATCGGGCGGATCTCCCGCGCGCTCTCGCGGTCGATCGAGTACGGCCTCGCGCACCGCGGCGCCGCCCTCGACCACGCCATGAAGTACGCCCGGGGCCTGCCCCGCGAGAAGGCCGACCGGTTCGTCGGGATGTACGTCAACGCCTGGACGCAGGGCTACGGCGAAGCCGGCCGCAAGGCGGTGCAGACCCTCCTCGACCGGGCGCACGCGGCCGGCCTGACGCCGGCGGTCCGGGCCGAATGGGCCCCGTAGGATGAGGACCGAAGGCCGGTTCGATACCCTGGTCCTGACGGTTCACCTGGCGGCGATCGCCCTGGCGCTCGCGCCTCCGGTCTTCTTCGGCGCGGTCGTCGCGCCGTCGGTCTTCCGGGTGCTTCCGACCCGCGACCTGGCGGCCGCCGTCCAGAGCCCCATCCTCTCGAAGCTGTGCCTGATGGCGGAGGCGAGCTTCGCCGTCCTCTTCGCGACCTCGTGGCTGCTGACGCGGCGCGACGCGCCCCGGACGGCCCGCGCCCTGCTGACGCGGCTTCCCGTCCTCGGCTTCTTCGCGGCGCTCGTGATCCGGCAGCTGCTGATCCCGCCGATCGACCGGATCCGGGAGGAGGCCCCGGGGCTGATCGACAGCCTGCCCGCGTCCGACCCCTCGCGGGTCCTCCTCGACCGCTACCACCGCCTCGCCACCGGCTTCTTCTCGCTCGAGATCGCGGCGGCGGCGCTGGTGCTGGTCTCGACGGCGGGACTGCTGGCGGCTCGGCGCTCGGCGCCGCCCCTGGCGGAGAGGCCGAAAGAGCCGGTCAAGGTCCTGAACCTCGACTGATCCGCGAGATGCAGTCTTGACCCCCTCTCCCGGCGGGAGAGGGTTGGGGTGAGGGGGCTCCGCACTTCCGAGCTGGCACCTCGGTGATCGACCCGAGCCCCTCACCCTGCCCTCTCCCCTCGGGGGAGAGGGTGTCCTCGCATCTACGGGCTCTTTCGGGCCCGCATCCCCTGGACGACCAGCATCACCCCGGCCGCGACGAGCGCCCAGGGCCAGAGGCGCCAGGCGAAGTCGAGGAGATTCTCCGGGAGGCTCAGGTTGCGCGACAGCGCCGTCGCCGCCGCGATCGCGACGAGAACCACGCCCGGCACGAAGGTGTCGGGCCGGTGCTGCCGGCCGGCGCGCCGGTCGACCGCCGCGGCGAGCAGCAGGCCCGCGCCCAGAAAGAGAAGAAGGGTGGCCCAGTGCGGCATCCACGGCTCGAGCGGGTCCCGCAGCAGGAACCCCGTGCCGAGGCCGATGAGCACGCCCGAGGCAACGACCGGGCCGCGGAACCCGCGCAGGGCCGAGATCGCGAACAGGACCGTTCCGATCAGGAGCAGGATCGGCCCGGGGCCCGAGAGGTGGAGCTGCCGGCGCAGGAGGAAGAAGAGGCCGAGGGCCGTCAGCGCGATGCCGAGGTTCAGGCCCCGCCGGTCGACGACGTTCATCGCTTTTTCGCGAGCCCGGCGGCCCGGCTTCCCGGGCCGACCGCCTTCTCGCCCTCCCAGCGGTAGAAGCCCTCGCCCGACTTCTTCCCGGTGCGCCCCTCGGCGACGAGGGTGCGCAGGATCTCGGGCGGGTCGAAGCGGTCCGAGGGGAGCTCCGCGGCGAGCGTCTCGGCGATCGCCAGCCGCACGTCGAGGCCCACGAGGTCGGTCGTCTTCAGGGGGCCCATGCGGTGGCCGTATCCGAGCTCGAGCGCCCGGTCGATGTCCTCGACGCTCGCAATCCCCTCCTCGACCATCCGCATCGCCTCCAGGCCCAGCGCCACGCCCAGCCGCGACGTCGCGAAGCCCGGGGAGTCGTGGACGCGGACGGCCTCCTTGCCGAGCGAATGCACGAGCTCGAGCGCCCGGCCCTCGGTCTCGGGGGAGGTGTCGCGGCCGAGGACGATCTCGACGAGCGGCATGACGGCGACCGGGTTGAAGAAATGGATGCCGATCACGCGGTCCCTGCGCCCCGTGGCCTTCGCGATGCGCGTGATCGACAGCGACGAGGTGTTGGAGGCGAGGATCGTCCGCTTCGGGCAGAGATCGTCGAGCTCCGAGAAGAGCATCTGCTTCAGGTCGAGCGCCTCCGGCACGGCCTCGATCGCGATGTCGACCTCGGTCGCATCCTTCAACCTCTCGATGATCCGCAGCCGGTGGCGGGCGCCCTCGGCCGCCTCGGCCGTCAGCTTTCCCTTCTCGACCGCGCGGCTCCAGGAGGACTCGACGTGGCCGCGGACGGCCCGCTGGGCCCCGGGGTCCGCGTCGAAGACCCGCGTGTCGTGGCCCGCGAGGGCGCAGGCGCCGGCGATCCCGCGGCCCATCGTGCCCGCGCCGATGACGAGGACGGAGGCCATGGGGGGATTATATGGAGGCGTCGCCGAAGACCCGGGCGGCGTTGCCCCAGAGGATCCTTTCCTTCGCCGCCTCGGACAGCGGCAGCGCCAGGAAGTCGTCGACGTTCCCGCGCATCGAGGCGACGCCCGGGCTGGGATAGTCGGTGCCCCAGAGGCAGCGGTCCGAGAGGTCCTCGAGGCGCGGCAGGTACTCGAGGAGCTTCTTCGGCGGGATCCCCGAGAGATCGAGGTGCACGTTGGGATGGCGCCGCACGAGAAACGCCGCCGTCTCCATGTAGAGCGGCCGGCCGGCGTGGGCGAGAAGGATCTTCAACTTCGGAAAGTCGACGGCGACGTCGTCGACCGGCATCGGATCGGCGAACCGGTTGCGGGCGCCCGGAAAGATCGAGGTGCCGGTGTGGATGGTGACGGGCCGCCCGAGCTCTTCGGCGACGCGGTACACCTCGGCGAGCCCCGGCTCGCCCGAGAGGTAGGCGTTGGCGGCGAACACCTGGTGCGGCGGGTGGATCTTGAGCAGGCGGATGCCGAGCGATTCGAAGAGGCGCCGGGTGTCGCCGGCGGCGTCCCGGGTGTGTCGCGGGTGGACCGACCCGACCGCGTAGAGACGGTCCTCGTGCCCGCGCACGTAGCGGGCGATCCACTCGTTGGCCTCGGGCGTGAAGCCCATGACCTCGGGGGCGACGTAGTTGATCAGGGCGGCCCTCTCGATCCCCTCGCGATCCATCAGCGCCAGCAGGGCGCGCGGATCGGAGAGGGCCTCCTGGATGGCGGGCAGGTCCCGGCGGCCCGCCGCCATGAGGGCGCGGACGTCCGGCCTCATCTGCTCCCAGGGCTGGACGTGAACGTGGCAGTCGAAAACCCGCATTCGAGGGCGCTAGCCTAATTCAGCAGCCGCCGAGTCCTGTAAAATCTCCGCATACTGATGACTCTCGACAATCGAGCGCCCCTTTCCGGCGCCCTCGCCCTGGCGGCGGCCCTGTGCATTTGCGCGCCGCCGGCCGCGGCCCAGGCGCCGCGGCCCCGGCCGACGGTGGCGGTGCCGACGCCGATCCCCACCCCGGTCCCCCCGCAACGCGAGGCCCGCCAGAACAAGGGCGCGGCGTCCGGCAATCGCGTCACCCGGTACGAGAACCGCTACGTGAGCTTCGCGAGCCTCACGCGCGTCGAGGAAGTCGATCTCGACCGGGACGGCGTCTTCGAGGCGCTCGTCCAGGGCGTCGGCACCTTCAAGAGCCTTCCCCCCGACATCCCCGCGGTCGGCTTCGTGTCGCGCACGCGGCTGCCGTTCGAGAACCCCATCCTCGCCGTCTTCAAGAAGGGCAAGGGGACCGAGTGGGAGCTGCTGCTCGCCGGCCACCTGCCGCTGCTCTGCACGCAGAGCGACGATCCGGCCAAGTGCGACGAGCTGCTGGCCTTTCGCAGCGTCGACTTCCGCTTCGACGACCGGCCCCAGGTCGCGCTCCAGATCCTGCACCCCGGCGACCCGCGGCTCTCCGAGACGCACATGTACCGCCTCGACCGGGGCCGGTTCGACACGACCTTCTCGATCGCGCTGCCGCGCTCGGCCGTCGAAGTCGACTTCGGGCCCGAGGGGATCACTCGCCGGATCGCGGTCGACACCTTCATCAACAAGGACCTGCCGCCCCGCTACCGGAGCTTCACGCTGACGACGAACTACGTCTTCGGGGAGCGCAGGTTCCGGATCGCCACCGAGAGCCTGGAACCCGAGTGGTCCGACGGCGGGAACCTGGACCTGTCGTACTGGGGCCTCGTCCACCAGTCGACCTTCGCCGGCGACCTGGCGCGCCTCCAGGAGCGCCAGAAGAAGGTGATCTCCGAGGCGCCGTGGGCGCTCGATCCGACCGAGCTCGTCAAGAAGCGGTTTCCCGACGCCCGCGACGTGCGGGTCTCGCTCCGGCAGCCGGGCCTTGCCGTCGTGAACTTCGAGCGCGTCAACTGCCCGGCCCACATGGTCGTCTTCCAGCCGCTGCGCGAGTGGGAGGGCGAGAAGAGCCTCTGGGACTTCGCCGTGATCCGCTCGCCCGAGGAGCCGGCGTACGAGTGCGTCGGCGAGGCGTCGCCGAGCGGGAAACCGTAAGCGACGGCGTCGTTTTCCAGGAGCTCGTTCTGGCTGAGGCTGCGGCGCACTCTGCCCCCTCTCCCGACGGGAGAGGGTCGGGGTGAGGGGCTTTCCTTGGCTGGTCCCGCAGTGAAAGCTCAGCGTCGGCAACCGATCTGAACCCCTCACCCTGCCCTCTCCCCTCAGGGAGAGGTCAATCTTTGGATGTCACGGCTACTCGGCCTCGAGGGGCACCGGGCGCACCAGCCGCAGGAGCACGAGCGTCAGTGTGATGCCCACGGCGCCCGCCATGAGCGCGGTCGCCGAGCCGAAGTGCTCCGCCACGATGCCGGCCTGCAGGTTGCCGACGGGCACGAGGCCGAGCCACGCCAGGGCGTAGAGCGAGATCACGCGGCCGCGCATCCGGTCGGGCGCGTTCTTCTGCAGGAGGGTGTTGACGAGCGACGCCGTGGAAGTCATCGAGGCCCCCAGGAGCACCAGGAACGCGATCGACACCGCGTAGCGGCGCGACATCGCGAGGCCGGCGAGCGAGAGCGCGAAGCCGGACGATGCGGCGAGCACGCCGGCGCCCTTCCTCCGGAAGTCGCCGCCCGAGGCCATGAGGAGAGCCGTCGCGACCGCGCCGACCCCGACCGCCGAGAGCATTCCGCCGAGGCCCTCCGGGCCCACGCCGAGCAGGTCCTTCGCGAAGAGCGGGGCCATCGTCACGGCGGGCGTCCCGAAGACGGCGAGCGAGGCGATCAGGAAGAGCAGCTGCGGGATGAGCGGGTGGCGCCGGGCGAAGCGCAGGCCGGCGCGAAGGTCGATCCAGGCGCTGCGGGCCCGGCGGCTCGAGGGCGGCAGCGGCGGGGAGGGCCGCGAGCGCGACGAGGATCGCGACGAAGGAGACTCCGTTCAACGCGAAGCAGGCGGCCTCGCCGAACGCGGCGATGGTCAGGCCCGCGAGCGCCGGTCCGACGATGCGCGAGAGGTTGAACTGCATCGAGTTCAGGGCGATCGCGTTGGTCAGGTCCTCGCGGCCCACGAGATCGAGGAAGAGCGTCTGGTGCGACGGCGTCGTGCAGCGCGTTGGCGACGCCGTTGACGATCGCCACCCCGGCCACGAGGGCCACCGACGCGAAGCCGCCCCAGACCGCGGCGGCGAGCGTGAACGCGCACGCCATCTGCGTCGCCTGCGTCGCCAGCAGGAGCTTGCGGCGGTCGAGCCGGTCCGCGGCCACGCCCGCCAGAGGCGCGAGCAGGAGCGTCGGGATCGATCCGGCGAAGCCGACGAGGCCGAGCAGGAAGGCCGAGTTCGACAGGCGCAGGACGAGCCATCCCTGGGCGACCGACTGCATCCACGTGCCGATGTTCGAGAGGAAGAGCCCCGTCCAGTAGCGGCGGTACGGCCGGTGCGCGAGCGAGGCGAACATCCCGCGGCGAGGCGCCTCGGCGCCCCGCGGCGGCGCGGTGCCGAGGTTCGGGCCCGCCGGCTTGACGAGGTCCTGGTGCGCGTCGACGCGCGAGCGCCATTTCACGCCCGCGCCGGCGGGGAACCGGCCCCGCGCCTCCGCCTCCGGTCGAGGAGAAAGGCCGCGGCCAGCACCGCCGCGTTGACGGCGGTCCCGGCGAGCACGGGATCGCGTCCGAAGGAAAGCGCCGGAGCGAAGCGGCCGGCGGCCGCCGCCGCGCCGCCGGCGACCATCGCCGCGATGGCGCCTCCGGCCGGGATGCGCCGCGGGCCCGGCAGAAACGCGGCGAGCACCGGGAGGATCAGGCCCGCGGCGAAGATCGAGTAGCCGAGCTTCAGGGTCGCGAGCACGTTGCGGTCGAGGGCGAGGGCGACCGCGAGGCCGAGCGCCCCGTAGAGCGGAGCGAGCAGGCGCGCGGCCGAGAGCGACATCGGCCGCCCGAGGACGGCGGGCGCGAGGTCCCGGGCCGTGACGGCCGTCGCCGAGAGGAGCACGACGTCGGCCGAGGTCTGCATCGTGGCCACCAGGGCCACGAGGACGAGCGCCGCCAGGGCCGGCGGCGCGAAGCCGAGGACCGCGGCGGGCAGCGCCTGCGCGGCCGGCATCGGGGGCAGGGCCTTTCGAGCCGCGAGCGCGATCGCGGCGACGGCGAGGCCGAAGAGGACCTTCGAGGCCGCCGCCAGGAGCGCCGAGCGCCGGGCCGTCTCCTCGTCGCGGCAGGACAGGAGCTTGGCGTAGACGTCGCTTCCCACCAGGTGCGGCAGGCCGATCAGGACGAGCATGGCGGCGACGTCGGAGGCGTGGAACGTGGCCGAGGTCGGGAAGCTCCAGACCTCGGGCGGCAGGCCCGACAGTCCGCCGGCCCCCGAGAGCGCGCAGACGAGGGCGACGCCGGGGATCCCGACGAGCATCAGGCCGTACTGGAGCAGATCCGTCCGCACGACCGCGAACTGGCCTCCGAGGGCCGTGTAGGCCACGAAGACCGCCGTCGACAGGACGATGGCCGAGAGCGGCGGGATGCCGAGGGCCGCGGTCAGGACGACCTGCGTCGTCTCGGTCAGCAGCGCGAACCAGACGATCTCGGACACGAGGACGAGGGCGGCGGCCGCGCGCCGGGCGGCCACACCGTAGTAGCGGCCGACGATCTCCGGCAGCGTGACCGCGGCCTCGCGGCGCACGCGCCGCGCGAGGAAGAGGCCGAGCGCGGCCAGGCCCAGGGCCCCGGCGAGGTCGAGCCAGAGCCCGGAGACGCCGTGCGTGTAGACGAGCGCCGCCAGCGCGATCGTCGTCGAGCCGCCCGTCGTCAGCGAGGCCAGGCCCGTGAAGCCCCAGAAGGTGTCGAGCGAGCGGTCGGCCAGGTAGAAGGAGGCCTCGTCGCGGCCCGCGCGCCGGCGCCAGGCGAAGCCGATCGCGAGGACCGCCGCGAGGTAGACGGCGAGGGCCGCGACGGGGAGCGTCAGAGGCGCCGCGCGACCTCCCGCGCGGCCTCCTCGAGGACGAGCGTCCCGATCGCGAGCGCCCGTTCGTCGATGTCGAACCCGGGGGAGTGATGCGGCCGCGGCGGTCCCTCCCTCGCGCAGCCGACGAAGAAGAAGGCGCCGGGGACGCGCTCGAGGAAGACGCACATGTCCTCGCCGGCGAGCGTGCGCGTGTCGGTCTCGACGTTCTCCTCGCCGAGCAGGCGCGCCGCCGCCTCGATCACGATGTCGGCGATCCGCGGGTCGTTGACCGTGGCGGCGTTCGACCGCTCGTAGCGCACGTTCGCGGACACGTCGCAGGCGGCGGCGGTGCCGGCGACGATGCGGCGGATCTTCTCGGGAAGCGCGCGCCCGGCCTCCGCCGTGAAGGAGCGAGCCGTGCCCGCGAGCGTGACGTTCGAGGGGATGACGTTGAACGCGGTGCCGCCGTGGATCGACCCGATCGTGACGACGGCCGAATCGAGCGGCGAGATCTCGCGCGAGACCACCGACTGGAGCGACTCGACGATGCGGGCCGAGGCGAGGATCGGATCGGCGGCCTCGTGAGGCATGGCGCCGTGGCCGCCGCGGCCCTCGATCTCGATCGTGAAGTGGTCGACGGCCGCCATGAGTGCCCCGCGGTTGATCCCGATCCGCCCGACCGGCATGGGGCTCCAGAGATGGAGGCCGAGCGTGCCCGCGACGCCCTCGAGCGCCCCGTCGCGGACGCAGGACTCGGCCCCTCCGTGTCCCTCCTCGGCGGGCTGGTAGAGGAAGCGAAGCCCCCGCTCCGGCGGCCGGCGGACGAGGCGCTCGGCGACCGCGAGCGCGATCGCCATGTGCCCGTCGTGGCCGCAGGCGTGCATCCGTCCGGGACTTTGCGAGGCCCAGGGCTCGGGGCTCGATTCCTCGAGTGGCAGCGCGTCCATGTCGGCGCGCAGCATCAGCCGCGCTCCCGCCGGTCCCGCGTCGGCGCAGACGCCGGTCCGGCCCACGCCCGTCCGCGGCGAGAGGCCCAGGGCGGCCAGGCGTTCCGCGACGACCCCGGCGGTGCGTCGCTCCTCGAACGCGAGCTCGGGGTGGGCGTGGAAATCCCGGCGCGTCTCGACGAGCCGCGCCCGCTCGGCGGGCGGAAAGTCCGCCAGGAGCTCCTCGATCCGGGGGGAGAGGGACGGCACGGCCGGGATTATAAGAGCCGGCTCTCGACATAAGATCCCGCCATGTCCGACATCGTTCCGGCGGCGCTCGACCGCTACATCCTGGACCTGCTCCCGCCGCGGGACCCGGTGATCGCGGAGATGGAGGCCTACGCCGCAAAGCACGACGTGCCGATCGTCGGGCCGGCGGTCGGGACGCTGCTCGAGATCCTGGCGCGGTCGATCGGCGCCGACCGGGTCTTCGAGCTCGGGAGCGCGATCGGGTACTCGACGGCCTTCTTCGCGCGCGCCGTCGGCCGCGGCGGCCAGGTCACCTACACCGACGGCAGCCCGGAGAAGGCGGAGCAGGCGCGGGGGTATCTCGAGCGCATGGGCTTCCTCGACCGCGTGGCGATCCGCGTGGGCGACGCCGTGGCGTCGCTCGACGCCACGACCGGCTACTACGACCTGATCTTCATCGACGTCGACAAGGACGGCTACCCGAAGGCCCTGAAGGCGGCGGCGCCCCGCGTGCGCCGCGGAGGCTATCTCGTGGCCGACAACGTGCTGTGGTCGGGCAGGGTCGTCGACGCCGGGGTCTCCGACGCCGCGACCGAGGGCATCCGCCAGTTCAACCGGACGCTCTTCGCGCTGCAGGAGTTCAAGACCGTCATCGTGCCGCTGCGCGACGGTGTCGCGATCGCGCGGCGGGAGTCGTAGAAGGATGGCCGACGCCATGGACCTCGCCGAGCGGTTCCGGCAGTACGCCGAGTCGCCGCAGCTCGATCTCTTCGAGGGAGCGCTGCTCGCCGCCGAGCTCGTCGATCCCGGGGAGGACCTCGAAGCCGCGCGCGAGGCCGTCGCGGCGCTCGCCGCGCGGGTCGAGGCCAAGGTCGCGTCCGGCGCGGCGCCGCACGCGGCGCTCTGCGACGTGCTCTTCGCCGAGGAGGGGATCCGGGGCGACGACGACGACTACGACGAGCCCTCGAACGCGTCGGTGGCCCGCGCCCTGGCCCGCGGCCGGGGGCTCCCGATCACGCTCTCGATTCTCGCGATCGAGGTCGGGCGGCTCGCCGGCATGCGACTGACGGGTGTGGGCCTTCCCGGCCACTTCGTCGTCGGCGGACCGGACCTGCCCGACGGCATGTACCTCGACCCCTTCGACGGAGGCGCGCTGTACGAGGCGGGCGGTCTCGCGCGCCGGCTGGCCTCGATCTTCGGACAGCCGGTCGCGGTCGGGCCCGAGGTCCTCCAGCCGGATCCGCCGCGCGCGATCCTCTCGCGGGTGCTGCTGAACCTGCGACGCTCCTACGAGCGGCGCGACCGCTGGGAAGAGGCGCTCGAGGTGCTCGACTGCGCCGAGGCGCTCGAGCCCGAGGACCCGGTGCTCGCCCGCGAGCGCGGGCTCCTCCTCATCAAGTGCGGACGGCCCGCCGAGGCGCTGCCCGTGCTCGAGGCCTTCGCGGCCACGGCCGAGGGCGAGGATGCCGAGGCGGTCCTGCGGCTGGTCGAGGCGGTGCGGGCGCGGGAGAACGGCGAGGATGTCGGGGAGGAGAGCGCGGAGGGCGAAGAAGACGGGCACGACCGCGAGGCCCACGAATCCCCTTCAGCGGAGCGGCGGATCTTCACGCTCGAGCAGGCGCGGGAGCTCCTGCCGCGCGTCCAGGAGATCACCTCGGAGGCCGTCACCCAGTTCTCGAAGCTCCCCGGCGACCTCGAGGAGGCGCGGCAGGAGGTCGTGCGCGCGTGGGCGGAGGAGCTCGAGGCGATGGGCCTGGAGATCAAGGGCGTCTGGCTCGTCGACTTCGACTCGGGCGGCGGCTACTACTGCTGGAAGTACCCCGAAGCGGGCCTGAACCACTTCCACTCCTACGACGAAGGCTTCGCCGGCCGCCTGCCGCTGAACTAACTGGGGGTCAGGTCTTCATTTTTCATTTTTCCGAAACAATCGGGGTCAGGTCTTCACTTTGTCCATATCTCAGGACCACGCTGGCTCGAGCCCTTCCAGCACCGAGATCCGAAAAATGAAGACCTGACCCCCCTTGGAACCCGCTCCTAGAGCCGCTGCCAGGCCACTCGCGGGGTGAGCACCCGGACGAACTCCTCGAGGCCGGCGCGGTCGTCGGCGTCGAAGCGGTCGGGCTCGGGCGCGTCGACGTCGAGCACGCCGCGGAGCGCCCCGCCCTCGAGGATCGGCACGACGATCTCCGAGCGGGAGGCCGCGTCGCAGGCGATGTGGCCGGGGAAGGCGTTCACGTCGGGGACGACCAGCGTCTCGCGGCGCGCGGCGGCCGTGCCGCATACGCCCTGGCCCATCGCGATGCGCACGCAGGCGGGCTTGCCCTGGAAGGGCCCCAGCACGAGAGCGCCCGAGCGCTCGAGGTAGAACCCGCACCAGTTGATGCGGTCGAGCGCCTGCGCCAGCAGCCCCGAGGCGTTGGCGAGGTTGGCGAGCGGGTCGGTCTCGCCCTCGAGCAGCGCCGCGAGCGACGCGGCGAGGTCGCGGTAGAGCGCCGGTTTCGCGAGGCCGCGGTCGATGGAAACCTCGAACACCGCGCGAATTCTATAGGATGCGCGTCCATGTCCGCGCTCTCCGGCCGCCGGCTCGCGATGTACCTGGCGCTGTGCGCGGTGTGGGGATCGACCTGGCTCGTGATCAAGATCGGCCTGCGCGACCTGCCGCCCCTCTGGTTCGGCGGGATCCGCATGGCTCTCGCCTGCGCGCTGATCATGCCGTTCGCGCTGGCGGGACGCTCGCGCGCCCCCGGAATGACGGGGCGGATCCTCTGGAGCGGGACCCTTCAGATCGGCGTCAACTACGCCTGCATCTTCCTCGCGGAGCAGTGGATCGAGTCGGGCCTGGCGGCGATGCTCTTCGCGCCCTTCCCGGTCTTCGCCGGCCTCTTCGCCCACTTCATGCTCGAGAACGAGCCGGTGACGGCGCGGACCGCGGGCTCGGCCCTGCTCGGTGTCGCGGGCGTGGCGGTGATCGAGGCGCCGGCCGTCGCGTCGCTCGTCTCGGGACGAACCGGGCCGCTCGTCGCCGGCGGCTCGCTCGTGCTTCTCGCCTCGCTCGTCGCGGCCTACGCGAACGTGTACAACAAGAAGTACCTCTCGGCCGTGCCGCCCGCCTGGAACGTCTGGCTGCAGACGCTCGCTGGCGCCGCGCTGCTGCTGGCGCTCGCGGCCGGGTTCGAGCGGGGCGCCGCGCTGCGCTGGACCCCCTCCTCGGTCGGGGCGCTCCTGTACCTGGCGATCTTCGGGACCGCGCTCCCGTTCGCCGGCCTCTTCTGGCTCCTCCACCGCGTCCCCGTGTCGGTGATCGGGACCATCCCGATCGTCGACACGGTCCTCGCGGTCCTCCTCGGCAGCCTCATCCTCGGCGAGACCCTCTCTCCGCGGGTCCTCGCCGGCGGCGCGCTCATCCTGGTGGCGGTGCTCCTCGCCGCCGCCCCCCGCCGCGCCGCGGCGAAGTCCTGAGCCACCCTGTGGCCTCAGTTCGCGGCGCGCGAAGTCTCCGCGAGTGCAGCGGAGGAGGCGCGCGCCGCGGGAGCGAGCGCGAGCAGTGAGGTCAGGCGGGCGGTCGAGCCCGGCATCCGGGCGAGCCGCCCGCCGGTGCGCCCGGAGGGCGCAGACCTCACGCGCAGCGTTCGCGACGGTCACCGCGAATAGATCGGGATCCACCCCCGCGTGAAGTAGTCCGACGCCGTGATCAGGATCAGGAACGCGAGGAACAGCACGCTCGAGGCGACGACGAAGATCGTCAGCTTCGGCGACCCGCGCAGGTGCATGAAGATCCAGGCGACGAGCAGCGCCTTGGTCACGGCGACGGCGAGGGCCACCGGCGTGTTCCAGATGCCGAGGTGCTGGAACGCGGCCCAGACGGTCAGGGCGGTCAGGATCATCAGGGCCGCGAAGACGGCGAGGTACGCGCCGACGCCCGAGCTGTGCGACCGGGGGCTCGGCGCCGTGCGCCCCCTGCCCGGCGTTGCCGCTCACAGCGTGTGCCTCCCGAGCAGGTACAGAAGCGGGAAGAGGAAGATCCAGACGATGTCGACGAAGTGCCAGTAGAGGCCGACCATGTCGACGGGCGTGTTGTAGCGGGGCGAGAACGCGCCCTTCGGCGCCTTGACGATCAGCCAGGTCAGCAGGCCGATCCCGATGATCATGTGGAGGGCGTGGAGCCCGGTCATGCAGAAGTAGAGCGAGAAGAACATCTCGCTCTGCGGCGGCGAGGCCGTCGGGGAACGACGAAGTGCGGGCCCCGGGACCTCGTGGTGCTCGAACTTCTGCGTGTACTCGACGACCTTGACCCCGAGGAACACCGAGCCGAGCACGATCGTCAGGACGAGGAAGAGGATCAGGAGCTTCTTCTTCCCCTGGGACGAGGCCCAGACCGCCAGGGCCATCGTCAGCGAGGAGAGGATCAGGACCGCGGTGTTGAACGCGCCGAGCCGGATGTCCAGGAGGTTCGACGCGCCCTCGAAGGCCCGCCGGTACGTCGCGCGGTAGATCACGTAGGCCGTGAACAGGCCGCCGAAGAACAGGACCTCGGTGACGAGGAAGATCCACATCCCGAGCGTCGAGGCCGTCCGCTGCGGCCTCGAGGTCGACGAAGTGGTGCTGCAGCTCCGGCGGGGCGTCGTGCGCGGCGCCGGAGGCGTGGGCGTGACCGCTAGCCAACGGCGGCCTCCTCGCGTCCGGTCAGGTAGTCGTAGGGCCGTCCCGTGACGACGGGCGTCTCCGGGAAGTTCTCGGTCGGCGGCGGCGAGGGCGTCTGCCACTCGAGGCCGGTCGCGCCCCACGGGTTGTCGGCGGCGTCCTTGCCGTAGCGCATGGACCAGAAGAAGTAGACGAGGGGGATCAGGTACCCGATGCCGAGGATCGAGGCGCCGGCGGTCGACATGACGTTCAGCACCTGGAACTCCTCGGGGTACGCGTGGTAGCGGCGCGGCATGCCGAGGTAGCCGACGATGAACTGCGGGAAGAACGTCAGGTTGAAGCCGATGAAGATGACCCAGGCCGAGACGCGCGACCAGTACTCCGGGTAGAGCTTGCCGGAGATCTTGGGCCACCAGTAGTGGAGGCCGCCGAGGTACGCCATGATCGTGCCGCCCACCATGATGTAGTGGAAGTGCGCGACGATGAAGTACGTGTCGTGCACGTGGATGTCGAGTCCCAGCGCCGCGAGGAAGAGCCCCGTCAGCCCGCCGAACGTGAAGAGGCCGATGAAGCCGAGCGCGTAGAGCAGCGGCGTCTGGTACGACACCGAGCCCTTGTAGAGCGTGGCCGTCCAGTTGAAGACCTTGATCGCCGACGGGATCGCCGACCATGAAGGACAGGATCGAGAAGACGAGCCCCGCGTAGACCGACTGGCCCGAGACGAACATGTGGTGGCCCCAGACCAGGAACGAGAGGCCCGCGATCGCGACCGAGGACGCCGCGATGAACTTGTAGCCGAAGATCGGCTTGCGCGCGAAGGCCGTCACGAGCTCGGAGATGACCGCCATCGCCGGCAGGATCATGATGTAGACGGCCGGGTGCGAGTAGAACCAGAAGAGGTGCTGGAAGAGCACCGGGTCGCCGCCCTGCGCCGGGTCGAAGATGCCGAGGTGGAAGAGGCGCTCGGCGGCGACGAGCAGGATCGTGATCGCGACGACCGGCGTGCCGAGGATCTGGATGATCGCCGTCGCGTACATGCCCCAGCAGAAGAGCGGCATCCGGGTCCAGCCCATGCCGGGCGCGCGCATCGTGTGGATGGTGACGAGGAAGTTCAGGCCCGTGAGGATCGAGGAGAAGCCGGCGATGAAGATGCCGACCGCCGTGACGACGACCCAGCCGTTCGAGTAGACGGTCGAGTACGGCGTGTAGAAGGTCCAGCCCGTGTCGACGCCGCCGTGCACGACGGCCCACAGGGCGATCAGTCCGCCGACGATGTAGAGGTACCAGGACAGCAGGTTCAGCCGCGGAAACGCCACGTCCTTGGCGCCGATCATCAGCGGGATGAGGAAGTTGCCGAGGACGCGCCGGGATGCCCGGGATCATGAAGAAGAAGACCATCATGACGCCGTGCGTCGTGAACATCTTGTTGTAGGTCTCGGACTGGAAGAAGTCGCCGGCCGGTGTCAGCAGCTCGAGGCGGATCGCGGCCGCGTAGAGCCCGCCGATCGCGAAGAAGAACGTGACCCCGATCAGGTACAGGATCGCGATCCGCTTGTGGTCGACCGTCAGGAGCCACGACTTCGGCGCCGTAGCCCGCGTTGAGGTAGTTCACGCGGTGGGCCCTGGGGTCGGCGGCGGGGGCTTGGGCGCTCATGGTTTTGCGGGCTTCCTTTCCGGTGCGGGAGCGGCGGCGGGCGGCGCCGACGCGGCCGCCGGCGACAGGGACTTGATGTAGGCCGTCAGCTGGAGGAGTCCCTCCTCGCTGATCAGGCCCTGGTAGGTCGGCATGATGGGCGGGTAGCCCTCGACGAGCTTCGCCTGCGGATTGATGATCGACTCGCGCAGGTAGGCCTCGTCGACGACGACCGCGGCCGCTCTGCGTCGTCACGGCCTTGCCGTAGATGCCGATGAGCGACGGGCCCCGCGCGCCCTTCGCCTCGCCGTGGCAGGTGTTGCAGGCCTGCTCGACGAACCGCTTGGCGCCGGCCGAGGCGAGCGACTCGCCGGCCGTGCCGCCCGAGAGCCAGGCCTGGTAGTCCGCCGGCGTCATGGCGTAGATCCAGCCGATCATCCCGGAGTGGCGCGTGCCGCAGTACTCGGCGCAGAAGAGATGGTACTTGCCGGGCTTCGTGGCCTCGAACCAGGCCGTCGCGAAGCGGCCCGGGCACGACGTCGCGCTTGAAGCGGAAGGCCGGGACGAAGAAGCTGTGGATGACGTCCTCGGAGGCCATCGTCAGGCGCACGGGCTGGCCGACGGGGACGTGGAGCTCGTTCATCTCGCGGTGCCCGTCGCCGTGCTGGATCTTCCACATCCACTGCTTGGCCGTGACGTAGATCTCGATGGCGTTGGCGGGCGGCCGGGTGATGCGGAAGCAGACGGCCGCGCCCCAGAAGAACATGACGAGCACGATCAGGAACGGGATGATCGTCCAGACGATCTCGAGCGTGCCCGACTCGTGCACCTCCGTCGCGACCTCGTCGGCCGAGCGGCGGCGGTACTTGATCGCGAAGACGACGACGAGCGTGCCGATCAGGAGCGAGAAGAACGCCGTGACGGCGACCATGAAGCCGTAGAGCGCGTCGACGTGCGGCGCGAACGTGGAGGCCTGGTCGGGGAAGAGCTGCGGCATCAGCGGGCCCCTCCGGCAGCGGCGGCGAGCGCGCGGCGCGCGGCGCCGGGACATCAGGACGATCCCGAGGCCGATCAGGGCGATCGTGACGAGGCCCGCCAGCCGCACGATGTTGACGACGACGGCGCCGTACTTGCCGCTGGCGGGGTCGTAGTGGAAGCAGTACAGGAGGACCTGGTCGACGGGCGTGCCGATCTTCCCGGCCGAGGCCTCGACGAGCCCGAGCCGCAGGTCCCGCGGCGCGTACTCGATGCCGTAGAAGTAGCGCGCGAGCCGGCCCTCGGGTGTCGCGACCATGATCGCGCTGGCGTGGGCGAATAAGTCGAGGTCCCCGTCGTAGCGGTAGCGGAAGCCCGCCGCCTTCGTCAGCGCCTCGATCGAGGCGGCGTCGCCGGTCAGGAAGTGCCAGCCCGCCGCCGCGGCCGGATGCTTGTAGCGGCGACAGGTACGCCTCCTTCTTGGCCGCCGCCATCGCCGGCGTCTCGCGCGTGTCGAAGCTGACGGCGACGACGTCGAAGTCGCGCCCGGCCTCGAGCGACATCACGTTCAGCGCGGCGACGAGGCCGTTCAAGACCTGCGTGCAGAGCATCGGGCAGTTGTAGTAGACGAGCGCGAGGACGACCGGCCGCTTTCCGAAGTACGTCGCCGAGCGCGACCGTCCGGCCCGCCTCGTCCCGGAAGGGCAGGGCGAGCGGGCAGCTGTTCGTTGAGGCGCTGGTCGATGCCGATCGACTTCAGGATCTCCGGCTTCTGGTCGGCGCGGACGATCTCGCCGGGCGGCGGCGCCATGGACTGGGCGTGGAGCGAGGCGGTCGCGACGAGCCGAGAGCCCGCGCAGGGCGCTCCGCGTCACTTCTTCACCCCTGCGGGCGCGGCCGGCGGCACGGCGACCGGCGCCGTCGACGAGCGGGCCGCACGCCCCGCTCGGCCACGAGCTCCATGGCGCGCTCGATCGGCAGGTGCACGGTGCCCGACGGAACGGTCCATCCAGCCGTAGCTCGACAGTCGGTCGATCCTCGGCGGCGCGGAAGTCCTTCCAGTGCTTGCACGGGCTTGACCTGCAGTCGAGGCCTCGGCGGCACGGCGTCCTCGCGGCGCTCGAGGCCGGCCGCGGCGATCGAGGCCCGATCCTTCGTCTCGGCGCGGCTCTCGTAGCGCCGGAAGACGGCGAGCGTGACGAAGACCGCGGCCACGCGACGAGCCCGCGAGCACGAGCCGAGGCCGACGGCCGACCGACGTCCGCGACGCGGTCGGGCTCGGCGGCCACGCCGTGGGCGTCGGCCTTGCGGTTATTCGCGTCCATGCGCGAGCGCCTCCTCGAAGCCGGGGTCGTGCACGGGCAGCAGCGGCCGGGCGGCGAGGTTGCGCGCGTAGAAGCGCGACCCAGATGCCGCCGATGCCGATCGGCACGGTCAGGTCGAGCCAGTGGATGCGGAAGGCTCGCCGGCCGAGAAGGCCGGCAGCACCAGCCACGCGACGTCGAGGAAGCGCATGAAGACGAGCAGCGCCGCCGCGCCCGGCGAGCAGGCGCGGGTTGCGGTTGGCCTCGCGCGAGAGCAGCAGCAGGAACGGCAGGACGAAGTGGAAGAGCAGGATCGCGAGGCCGAGCGCGCCCCAGCCGCCGCGGAAGCGGGCGAGGTACCAGTGGATCTCCTCGGGCAGGTTGCCGGACCAGACGATCAGGTACTGCGAGAAGTTCACGTACGCCCAGATCATCACGAACGCGAACATCATCTTGCCGAGGTCGTGCAGGTGCCGGCCGCCGAGGAAGCTCGCGCACGGGCTCGCGCGCCGACAGGCGCACGACCGCGAGCGTCGCGAGCGCCAGCGCCGCCGAGGCCCTGGCTCGACCATGAAGATCACGCCGTACATCGTCGAGTACCAGTGCGGGCTCGAGCGACATGACCCAGTCGACCGACGTCCACGTCACCGTGAGCGCGTAGAAGACGAGGCCGCCGCCCGAGAGCAGCTGCAGCTTGCGGTCGATCGCCCGATGGTCCGAGGCCGTGTCCTGCGCGCGCGACCAGCTTGCTCGAGGAAGTACGCGATCAGCATCCAGACGGCGAACGCGACGGCCGCGCGCACGAGGAAGAAGGGCGCGTTCAGGTACACCGCCTTCTTCTGCAGGAGCTCGTCCTGCGCCACCACGTCGGCGTGCGTCCACTCGTAGAGCGCGGTGCATTCCGAGGGCGACGGGCACGAAGAGCGCGGCGCAGAGCGGCAGCGTGCGCGTCGCGGCCTCGAGCTCGCGGCGGATCGCGATGCCCCAGGCGCCGCCCGTCAGGTACTGGAGCATGAGGACGGCGAGCGAGCCCGACCGCCAGGCCGTTCCAGAAGACGAAGGCCGAGCAGATACGACCGGTAGAACTGGGTCGGGTTCGCGAACGCGCCGACGGCGGAGACGGCGAGCGCCAGGACGCCGACGGTGAGCGCGCGCTCGCGACGCGGCCGGCTCTCCGGCAGGCGGGGATCGTTCTTCGCGTCCATGCTCAGTGCTTCCCGCCTTCGGGGCTCGAAGGTCCTTCTCGATCCGAGCGCCTTCTTCCAGTCGTCCGCGTCGATCGGCAGGGGCGCGGCCTTCGCCGGGGCGTCGGGGCTCTCGAGCGCGCCGCGGGCCTCGGCCGGGACGTCGGCGAGCGTCGTGCGCTGCGAGAGCTGCAGCGCGCGGAGGTAGGCCGCGATCGCCCACCGGTCGGCCGGCGGGATCTGCGCCGCGTAGTCCATCATCGCGCCGAAGCCGTTCGACTGGACGTCGAAGAAGTAGCCGACCGGAGCCGCCCGCAGGCGGTCGATGTCGAAGTTCGGCGGCTGGCGGAGGCCGCGCTGCACGACGATGCCGAGGCCGTTGCCCGTCAGGCCGTGGCAGGGCGAGCAGAAGATCCCGTAGCGCTCCCGGCCGCGCGCGAGGAGCTCGCGGGTCAGCGGCACGGGCAGCGTCCGCGACCGGCTGGCCGTTCTCCTTGCCCGTCAGGAAGCGCCGTGTCGCCGTAGAGCAGCCCGCGGGGCACCGTGTCCTCGACGACCGGCCGCGCCGAGCGGCTGGTCCGTCGAAGAACGCCGACCCGCGCAGGTCCTTGTACTTGGGCTGGTCCTGCATGTCGCGGCGGCACGCGGCGAGCGCGGCCAGCACGAGCCGAGCGCGAGCGGCGAGAGCGCGGCGCGACCTGCATCACTCCTCCACGTCCATGACGACCCGTGGACCCAGCCTGGTCAGGAACGCCCAGGTCTCGTCGTGGTCGAACTTCGGGTCGGTCGCCTCGATGCAGAGGAAGAAGCGGTCGCGCGAGGCCAGCGCGAAGCGGGGCGCGTTGAAGACGGGGTGGTACGGCATCGGGCAGGCCGTTCAGGGCGAGCATCCCGAGCACGGCGGCGAAGGCCGCGAAGAGGATCGTCGTCTCGAAGGTCGGCACGATGAAGGCCGGCAGCGCTGTGGAAGGGCTTGCCGCCGACGTTCAGCGGGTACTCGATCACCGAGGTCCAGTAGCAGAGGGCGTAGCCGCAGAGCCCGCCGAGGATGCCTCCGCCGAGGACGACGGCGGGGAGCTTGCGGTCGTGGATGTCGAGCGCCTCGGTCAGCGCCTCGATCGGGTAGGGCGAGTACGCGTCGAGCTTCGTGAAGCCGGACTCCCGGGCCCTGCGGGCGGCCTCGACGAGGTCGTGCGGGTTCTCGAACTCGGCCATCAGGCCGTAGAGCTTCGCCCCCGTCACTTCTGGGCCTCCTCCGGCTCGTGGACCTTGGCCTCCGGCAGGATCGCCCGCATCTCGAAGATCGAGATCATCGGCAGGATCCGGATGAACAGGAAGAGCAGCGCGATGAAGAGGCCGATCGAGCCGATGAACATCGACCAGTCGAACATCGTCCCCTGGTACTTGCCCCACGAGGACGGCAGGAAGTCGCGCGAGAGGCTGACGACGATGATGACGTAGCGCTCGAGCCACATGCCGACGTTGACGACCATCGCCATGACGAAGAGGACCGGGATCGAGTGGCGCGCCTTCCTGAACCACATCGCCTGGGGCGCGAGCACGTTGCAGAAGATGAGCGCCCAGTACATGTGCTTGTACGGGCCGTGCATCCGGTTCCAGATCATGTAGCGCTCGTAGGTGTTGCCGCTGTAGAAGGACATGAACGCCTCGACGCCGTAGCCGTACGCGACGATGAGGCTCGTGGCGAGCAGGATCTTGGCCATGTTGTCGAGGTGCTTCATCGTGATGAAGTCCTCGAGGCCGTAGATCTTCCGGAGCGGGATCGCGAGGGTCAGGACCATCGCGAAGCCGGCGTAGATCGCGCCGGCGACGAAGTAGGGCGGGAAGATCGTCGCGTGCCAGCCCGGCACGATGCCCGCGGCGAAGTCGAAGGACACGACGGTGTGGACCGAGACGACGAGCGGCGTCGCCAGGCCCGCGAGCAGCAGCGAGGCCGTCTCGTAGCGGTGCCAGTGCCGCGCCGAGCCGCGCCAGCCCATCGCCAGCATGCCGTAGAGCATCTTCGCCCAGAGCTTCTTGGCCCGGTCGCGCAGCGTCGCGAGGTCGGGGATCATGCCGACGTACCAGAAGAGCAGCGACACCGTGGCGTACGTCGAGACGGCGAAGACGTCCCAGATCAGGGGACTGCGGAAGTTGGGCCACATGCCCATGGTGTTGGGGTAGGGCAGCAGCCAGTAGTCGAGCCAGGGCCGGCCGGTGTGGAGCAGGGGATAGAGGCCGGCGCAGGAGACGGCGAAGATCGTCATCGCCTCGGCGAAGCGGTTGATCGAGTTGCGCCACGGCTGGCGCAGCAGCAGCAGGATCGCCGAGATGAGCGTGCCGGCGTGGCCGATGCCGATCCACCAGACGAAGTTCAAGATGTCGAAGCCCCAGCCCACGGGGACGTTGACGCCGAAGATCCCGACGCCCTTGAAGACGAGGTAGGTGATCGTCGCGAGCAGCATCATCGTCAGCGCGAAGCCGACGGCGGCGCCGAAGAACCAGACGAGCGGCGTGCGGCGCGACAGCGCGATCGACGCGAGCTTGTCGGTCAGCGTGGTGAACGAGTAGCCCGGGGCGAGGATCGCGCCCTGGGGCGGCGGGGGCTTCTCGCCCGAGCGGGGGGGCGTCCGGTCGCTCATGCGCCGTGGCCTCCCTCGGGCTTCGTTCCGCGAGCCGCCGCCGAGCGCGGGAAGGGGATTCGAGAGAGACGCGAGATAGCTCGTCCGGGGGCGCGTGCCGAGCTCGGCGAGGAGGCCGTAGCCGCGCTTCTCGGCCTTGGCCTTCGAGACGCGGCTCTCGGGATCGTCGACGTTGCCGAACGTGATCGCCCGCGCCGGGCAGGCCTGCTCGCAGGCGGTGCGGATCTCGCCGTCCCGGATGGGCCGGTTCTCCTTCTCCGCCGAGTACCGCGCGCGGTTGATCCGCTGGACGCAGTAGCTGCACTTCTCCATGACGCCGCGGCTGCTGCACCGTGACCTCGGGGTTCGTCGCCATCTTGTGGATCTCGGTCGTGAAGTCCGAGTAGAGGAAGAAGTTGAAGCGGCGGACCTTGTAGGGGCAGTTGTTCGAGCAGTACCGCGTCCCGACGCAGCGGTTGTAGACCATCTGGTTCAGGCCCTCGGTCGATGTGCACCGTGGCGTTGACCGGGCAGACGACCTCGCAGGGCGCGTTCTCGCAGTGCATGCAGGTCACGGGCTGGTGGATCGTCTCGGGATTCTCGAGGCTCCCGCGAGTAGTAGCGGTCGATCCGGATCCACGGCATGGCGCGGCCGCGCTGGACCTGCTCCTTGCCGACGACCGGGATGTTGTTCTCCGACTGGCACGCGATGACGCAGGCGTTGCAGCCCACGCACGTCGAGAGGTCGATCGCCATGCCCCAGGCGTAGCTGCCGCGCGGGCAGCTGCGGGTACATCGTGTCGTGCGGTCCGGGCGGCGGCTCGCCCATGTGGGCGACGATCTCGGGGTTCTGCCGGTACTGCTCGACCGTCACGGCGCGCACGAGGTCCCGGCCCTCCATCGAGTGGTGGTGCTGCGTCGTGGCGAGGGCCGAGCGCTTCAGGGTCTTCCGGATCTCGAGGCCGGGGGCGGCCCAGAGCGCGCCGCTGCCGCGCAGAGCGTACGCGTCGAAGCCCAGGCCGTTGGCCACGCGGCCGCCGCGCGTGCGGCCGTAGCCGAAGTGCACCGTGACGCAGCCCTCCGCCTGGCCGGGCATGACCCAGACGGGAGCCTCGACCTTCCGGCCGTTCACGGTCAGCTCCACGACGTCCTCGGTCGAGACGCCGAGCCTCTGCGCCGTCGAGGGGGCGATGAGCGCCGTGTTCTCCCACGTCAGCTTGGTCAGGGGCTTGGAGAGCTCCTGGAGCCAGCCGTTGTTGGCGTAGGCGCCGTCCCCGATCGTGGGGTCGGGGCGCAGCAGCAGGGTCAGCGAGTCGTCGGCCTTGCCGGGAGCCTCGAGCGGGAACGTCCGCACGGCCACGGCCCTCGACGGGGAGGCGCGTGCCCTCGACGACGCCGTCGTGGAGGGCCTTCTGCCAGGCCGCCTCGGGGTCGGCGCCGGGGAGCTTCCCGCGCCAGGAGTCCTTGAGGATGTCGTGCGACGAGCGCTCGGGATCCGGCGAGAACGCGGCGAGCAGCTCGTGCGCGGTCTTCCCGGAGAAGAGCGGCGCGATCAGCGGCTGCAGGATCGTGACCGTGCCGTCCTCGGCGCGGGCGTCGGACCAGCTCTCGAGGGGGTGCGCCTCGGCCACGTGCCAGTGGCACAGGCGCGAGGTCTCGTCGTCGTAGAGGCCGAGGTGGATGCGGAGATTCACCTTGTCCATGGCCTTGCCGAACTCGAGGTCGGCCGGCGCGGTGAAGACGGGATTGCCGCCGACGATCGCCAGCGTCGACACGCGGCCGGCGGCCATGTCGGCGGCGAGCTCCGCGAGCGCGGCGGTCTGGGCCGACGGGCTCGCCGCCGCGGGCGCGGCGTAGCGGACCGTCTTTCCGGCGTTGCCGAGCGCGGCGTTGATGGCGTGGGCCAGGGCGTGCACCGCCGGGGGCTGCGTCTCGCCCGCGACGACGAGGCCCGATCCCCGGTGGGCCGCGAGGTCGGCGATGACGGCCGCGGCGAAGGGCTCGGGCGCCTTGCCCGCCGGGATCGCGCCGACTCCGGCGGCGAGCGCCGCGCGCGAAGGCCTCGATCTCGGCCGGCGGCATCGGCCGGCGGTGGTCGGCGCGCGCTCCCGTCAGGCTCGGGGTCGATTCGACGGCGTAGAGCCGGCTCATCGCGCCCGCCCCGGGGCGGCGGCGCGACGCGAAGTCGCGCACGTGGCGGGGCATCGAGGGTCCGCTCCCCAGGAAGTCGCTCTCGAGCGAGACGACGACCTCCGCGTCGGCGAAGGCGTAGATCGGCTCGAGGTCCTCCCCGAAGGCCAGGCGCGTCCCCGCGTAGACGTTCTCGCGGCCGGCGGGCTCCCAGGCGACCCACTTCGCCGCCGGAAACTCCGCGAGGACGGCGGCGATCTGCGCGGCGAGCGTCGGCGAGGTGACCGTGCCCGTCAGGATGCGCAGGCCCGCCCCCTTCGAGGGCCGCTCCTTCTCGAGCGCCACGCGCAGGGCGGCGTAGAGGGCGCTCCAGGTCCGGATCTGGCCGCGCTCGGTCAGGGCCTGCGACCGGTCGGGGTCGTACATGTTGAGGATGAATCCCTGCGCGAAGACGTCGGTGCCGCCGAGGCTCGCCGGGTGGAGCTCGTTGCCCTCGATCTTGACGGGCCGGCCCTCGTAGCTCTTGACGAGGATGCCCCGCGCGTAGCCGCCGTGGAGGTGGGCCGTCGCGTAGTGGAGGGCCTCGCCCGGAACGATCTCCTCGGGCGCCTTGACGTAGGGGTAGATGCGCTCGGTCGGCTGCCGCGTGCAGCCGGTCAGGCCCGCGAGCGCGATCGAGGCGCCCATGAGCGACAGCAGCTCGCGGCGGTTGACGCCGGAGTCGATCGGCACGCGGAACTCGCGGTGGAGGTGCTCGCGGAAGTCCTCCGTGTCGAGGAGCTCCTCGATCGAGCGCCAGTACTCGCGCCCCTCGATCGACTCGAGACGCTTGCGGGCCGTCGCGAGGTCCAGTTTCTCCGACCTTTCTGCGCTCATCGGTGGCACGTCGTGCAGTCGGTCAGCTCGATCGCCGGACGGATGCGGTACTCGGCGGCGAGCTTCGGCCCGATCTCCTCCTGGCGGCCCGCCGGGACGTAGCCCATCGTGAAGATCTCGTCGCGCGGCCGCAGGAACCGGGCCGGGTCGCGGTGACAGTCGAGGCACCAGTTCATCTGGAGCGTCGGGTGCTGGGAGATCAGGGGCATCCGGTCGACCCTTCCGTGGCAGGTCTCGCAGCCCACGCCCTTGGCCACGTGGATGGAGTGATTGAAGTAGACGTAGTCGGGCAGGTCGTAGACCTTGACCCACTCGATCGACCGGTTGGTCCGCCAGCTCGCCCGCACGGCCTCGAGCTCGGGCGACTGGGACCAGATCTGGGCGTGGCAGTTCATGCAGGTCTTGGTGGGCGGGATGTTCGCGTAGGCCGCCCGCTCGACGGTCGTGTGGCAGTAGCGGCAGTCGATGCCCATCGCCCCGGCGTGGTGCTGGTGGGAGAACTGGACCGGCTGGACCCGTGCGACCCCCTGCTGCGTCGTGTAGGGCGACCGGTTCAGGGCGTCGAAGAGCCAGAGCAGCAGGCCGAGGAAGAAGACGGCCCCGAAAACGGACACACGCGACGCCGTGTTCGTGCTGCGGTGGAAGATCTGGGCCATGACAGCTGGCGCGGAGCATATTTCAAGCCCTTGAGGGCTGGAAGAAGGAGCCAAGAAAGAGCATAGAATTTCCCAAGAGGTTCCCAATGAGACGACTCGGTGCGCTCGCCGCCGTTTCGCTCCTGCTCGCCCTTCCCGCGCCCGGGCAGACCCTCCCCGCGCTCTTCCAGAAAGCCAAGGCCCAGGTCAAAGGGGAATCCTGGGCGGAGGCCCTGAAAACTCTCGCGGCCCTCGAGGGCGAGGCGCAAAGGCCCGGCGCCGAGCGCGCCCGCCAGCAGCTCGCCGCTCCGCTGGCGTTCTATCGCGGCGTCTGCGAGGCGAACCTCGGAAGAGCGGACGCGGCCCGGACGGCCTTCGCGGCGTTCCTCTCGATCGAGCCCGACGCATCGATGGACCCGTCGATGTACTCGAAGAAGGCGGTCGCCGCATTCCAGGCGGCGCGCAGGAACGAGGCGCCGCCCTCCGAAGGCGACGGCAGGCCGTCCGTGTTCCTGGCGTTCCAGGAGTTCAAGCTCCCGCGCAACTCCGGCGAGCGGGTCGACGCGAGCTGGGCCGACGGGCCGGTCCGATGGATCATGACGGCGGACGAGCGGCGGCGCTGGCAGGATCTGACGCCCGGCGCCGACTGGCAGGAGTTCGTGGACCGGTTCTGGGAAGGGCGCAACCCGCAGTCGGGCAACGCGGACAACCCCTTCAAGACGTCCTTCGATCGCCGCGTGGCCTTCGCCGACGCCTACTTCCGGCAAGCCGAGGCGACGCGCGGCAGCATGACCGACCGCGGCATGGTGTTCGTGCTCCTCGGTCCGCCGACGTACGTCGGCCGGAAGCCGATCCTGACGGGCGAAGACCGCAACGACGCGACCGGCCTGTCGACGGTCGGTTCCCGCGCCTCGGCCTACGCCCAGCGCGCCCTGACGTCGGCGGGGGAGCCCGCGGGCTCGACGGGCGCGCTCGCCGTGGACGCCTTCTTCGGCCCGGGGGCCCAGGCGCGGGACGCGAGCCCGAGCTGGCGCGAGACCTGGCACTACCGAAGGGAGCTGCTGCCCAAGTCCCTCACCTACCAGCAGCTCGACGTCGACTTCATCACCCGCAGGGGCTATGGCGTCGACGTGCTGCAGCGCGAGCCCGCGGCCCTGGCGGCGCTCGACGCGGCCCGGGCTCGCTTCGATTTTCGGGGCGAGACGCCGTAGCTGTCTTCTCGGTACGTTGCTCACCGATGATCCTCGAGTAAGAGAACCCTCTCCCCCTGAAAGGGGGAGAGGGCAGGGTGAGGGGGTCCCGATCGACGTAAGATTGGCACCCGGAGGCCCGCCATGAAGCGAACCGGCGTGTTTTTCGCCGCCGCGTTACTCTGCGCCGCGTCCCACGCGCAGACTCTCCCCGAGCTCTTCCGGAAGGCCAAGGCGGAGGTCAAGGCCGAGTCCTGGACCGAGGCGCTCGAGACCCTCGATGCACTCGACGCGGAGGCCGCCCGGCCCGGCAACGAGGCGGCGCGGCAGCAGCTCGCGGCCCCGACCGCGTTCTACAGGGGCGTCTGCGACGCGAACCTCGGCAACGCGGATCGGGCCGAGGCCGACTTCGCGACTTTCCTTCGGGAGAATCCGGGCGCGACGATCGACAAGACGATGTATTCGAAGAAGGCGGTCGCGGCCTTCGAGGCCGCGCGCAAGGAAGCCGGCTTCGAGGCCGCGAGCGGGGAGCGGCGTCGGGCGGCTCGATCTCGCTTTTCCAGAGGTTCCAGCAGTTCAAGGCTCCGCCCGACGTGGGCGAGAAACCGGACGAGGGGTGGGCCGACGGACCGGCGAAGTGGATCATGACGGCCGAGGAGAAGGCGGCCTGGAGAGGGCTGACGGCCGCAGGCGAGCGTGCCGAGTTCGTCGAGAAGTTCTGGCAGAAGCGCAACCCGAAGCCCGGCTCCGAGGACAACGTCGCGCGCACCGGCTTCGATCGGCGGGTCGCGTTCGCGGACACGTATTTCCAGCCGGGCGAGCAGCAGCGCGGAAGCCTGACGGACGCCGGGATGGTGTTCATCCTGCTCGGACCGCCGACCTCGACCGGCCGCAAGCCCCTCGTGACGGGCGAGGACCCCTCCGACTCGGACGGCATGTCGCTCGAGGGCACATGGTGGATGGCGAACCGGAATTCGGTTCACCTCGATGGCCCTCGGGCCACCGACGCTTCGGGCGCCTTCCGCGAAATCTGGCATTACCGGCGAGAGGCCCTGCCGAAAGGCGTCTCTGCTTACCAGGTCAACGTCGTCTTCATCACCAAGAAGGGGTACGGCCGATCCGTCCTCCAGCGCGAGCCCGCGACCCTCGCCGCCCTCGACGCGGCGCGTCCGGGAAGATCCGAGAACTAGCGTCCCGCCGCCGGCAGGCTCGCCGGGACTAGAATGTGCGGCGGAGCCGCCGTGCGACGACCTGGAGCCACTCTCGCCGCCCTTCTCTTTGCCGCTTCGATTTCGGCGCAGTCCCTCCCCGAGCTGTTCCAGAAAGCCAAGGCCCAGGTCAAGGGCGAGTCCTGGAGCGAGGCGCCTGAAGACGCTCGAAAAGCTCGAGGTCGAGGCCGGCAAGCCCGGCAACGAGACCGCGCGCCGGCAACTCCAGGCCCCGATGGCTTTCTACCGCGGCGTCTGCGAGGCCAACCTCGGCCAGGCGGAGAAGGCGCAGGCGGACTTCTCGGCGTTTCTCCAGCTCGAGCCCAGGGCGACGATGGACCCGTCGATGTACTCGAAGAAGGCCATCGCCGCCTTCGAGGCCGCGCGCAAGAGCGCGGCCCCGGCGGAGGAGCCGGACGCCCGGCCGGCGATGTTCGTCGCGTTCCAGGAATTCCGGCTGCCGGCCAACGCCGGCGAGCGGGTCGGCGAGAATTGGGCCGACGGCCCCGTCCAGTGGATCATGACGGCGGAGGAGCGGCGGACGTGGTCGCAGCTCTCGAGCGGCGGGGAGTGGCAGGAGTTCGTCGACAGGTTCTGGGAGTCCCGCAACCCCCGGCCCGGCAACCCGGACAACTCGTTCAAGACGACCTTCGACCGCCGGGTCGGCTTCGCGGACGCGAACTTCGTCCAGGCGGAGGGCACCCGCGGCAGCATGACGGACCGGGGCATGGTGTTCGTCCTGCTGGGGCCTCCGAACTTCGTCGGCAAGAAGCCGCTGCGGACCGGCGACGACGCCAGCGAGTCGGCGGGAATGTCCACGGTCGGCTCGCGGGCGACGGCCTACGCGCAGCGCGCCCTGACGTCGGCCGGGGAGCCCGCGGGCTCGTCGGGCGCCGAGGCCAGCGGACGCCCTCTTCGGTCCGGGAACCAAGGCCCCGGACTCGAGCGCCGGATACCGGGAGATCTGGCACTACCGCCGCGAGCTGCTGCCCAGGGGCGTGGGCTACCAGCAGGTCGACGTCGACTTCGTCACCCGCAAGGGTTACGGCGTCAACGTCATGCAGCGCGACCCGCCGACGCTGGCCACCCTCGAGGCGGCGAAGTCCCGGCCGGCGCAGTCGCCGGAACCCTGAGGGGAGGCGGCGACCGGAGCGAACGGAAGTAAGATTCGCCCTGGAGGCCCGTCATGAAGCGAATGGTCGCTTTTCTCGCCGCGTTCCTTCTCCTGTCCCACTCCTCCGCCGCTCAGACTCTCCCCGAGCTCTTCCAGAAGGCCAAGGCCCAGGTCAAGGGCGAGAGCTGGAAGGAGGCCCTGAAGACTCTCGAGGCGCTCGAGTCCGAGGCCGGAAAGCCCGAGAACGAATCCGCGCGCGACCAGCTCGCGGCCCCGGTCGCGTTCTACCGCGGCGTCTGCCAGGCCAACCTGGGCGATGCCGACAAGGCGAAGAGCGAGTTCACGACGTTTCTCCAGCTCCAGCCCAACGCGGCCATGGATCCGTCGATGTACTCGAAGAAGGCCGTCGCCGCCTTCGAGTCCGCCCGCTCGGCCGCCAATCCGCCGGACGCGGCCGCCGGGCCCTCGATGTTCTCCCGCTTCCAGGAATTCAAGCAGCCGGCCAATTCCGGCGAGCAGGTCAACGAGAAGTGGGCGGACGGCCCGGTGAAGTGGCTCATGACGTCCGCGGAGAAGAGGAAGTGGGCGGAGCTCACGCCCGGCGCCGAGTGGCAGGAGTTCGTCGACAGGTTCTGGGAGGACCGCAATCCGCAGCCCGGCTCCGCCGAGAACACGTTCCGCACCGGGTTCGAGCGCCGCGTGGCCTTCGCCGACGCCAGCTTCGTCCAGGCCGAGGGCACGCGCGGAAGCATGACCGACCGCGGCATGGTCTTCGTCCTGCTCGGGCCGCCGACGTACGTCGGAAGAAAGCCCATCCGCGCCGGAGACGACTCGAGCGAGGCCGAAGGCATGTCGACCGTCGGCGCCAACGACGCCCGCAACGCGACGACCGCGGCCGTCGCGCAGTCGCCGTCGGGCCGCATCTCCTCGGCGCAGGCGGCGGCCCTGACGGCCAAGTACACCGGCCCGGGCACGAGCGCGATCGAGTCGTCCAACAACTACCGCGAGGTCTGGCACTACCGCCGGGAGCTCCTGCCGAAGGGCGTGGGCTACCAGCAGGTGGACGTCGAGTTCATCACCAAGAAGGGCTACGGCGTCAACGTCATGCAGCGCGACCAGCCGACGCTCGCGACGCTCGAGGCCTCCAAGCCCAGGCGGGCCAGCTAGCGCGCGGTCTGAGCCGTTCCCCTCCCCGGCGGGAGCCGTCCACCGGAGGAACCCGGGTTAGGCAACAGCGGCGGCGCCGCGGTATCGGGTCGGGTGGGGGCGCCCCCGGCTCGACCCCGCGCGCCGGGTCAGGGAATCCGCCCCCTCACCCTGCCTTCCCGGTTGAGAGAGGGTCGCCTAGCGTCCCCGGCGAGGGCGCGCCGGGTGAGGCGGGCGACGTAGAGGGTGACCGCGGCGGTGATGACGACGCCCGCGCCGAACACCGCGACTCCCCATCCCGGCGGCGGCGGGCCCGTTTCCATCCGGCCGGCCGCGCGCGCCGCCGCGCCGAGAGCCGCGTAGAGAAACGTGAGCGGGACCATCCCCGTCGCGCTCGCGGCGACGTATGGCCAGAAGCGGATGGCGGTCAGCCCGTAGACGTAGTTCGACACGACGAACGGGACGACCGCGGACATGCGGAGGAGGAAGACGATCCGCCAGCCCTTCTCGCCGATCGCGGCGTCGAGCGCCGAGAAGCGCGGGTCCCTCGCGGCCGCGCGGGCGACGCGCTCCCGCGCCAGGTGTCGCGCGATCAGGAACGACGCCGCGCACCCGGCGGTCGCTCCCGTGAGCGCCACGGCCGCGCCCGGGACGAGACCGTAGAGAAAGCCGGCGCCGACCGTCATGAGAACGGCGGGCAGCATGAGCACGGTCACGCCGACGTAGGCGGCGGCGTAGAGGGCCACGCCGAGCGCGCCCAGGCCGGCGATCCATGCGCCGAAGTCGGCGAGCCAGTCGCCGAAGGGCAGGGAGCGGCTGGCCGCCAGCAGCGCGGCGGCGGCCGCGGCCGCGGCGACGATCCGGACCTTCGAGCGCGTCGTCACGGGCGGGATCCTCTCAGAAATCGACGGGAACCAGGATTCCGGTTCGCGTTCCGGAAAATCGAATCGGGAAATTTCCCCGACCATTCTCGTCGGCCCGATCGCGCCGGTCGTCCCCGCCTCCGGGCCTCTGGTCACCGCGCGGCCGGCGCCAGCGAGTGGCAGAAGAGTTGCTCTCGATAGCGGTGCGGGCGCACGAAGCGCGGCCGCGGAGCTCCCGAGACGATCCTCCGCGCCCGCCCTCTCTCGCCCGGGAGAGGGACGGGCGTTCTCCCTACCAGAGAGCCCCGCCGAAAGGCGGGGCCGATTTTTTCGCCTTGCCCCGAAATACGAAGGGCGCCCGTGAGGGCGCCCTTGTTGTGAATGGAATCGAAATCGCGCTTACGCGCTGAAGCTCTTCCCGCAGCCGCAGCCGCCGCCGGTCGCGTTCGGGTTGGTGACCGAGAAGCCCGCGCCGCGCATGTCCTCGACGAAGTCGACCTTCGCGTCCTTGAGGTACGTCGCGCTCTGCGGATCGACGACGACCTGGATGCCGCCGGTCTCGATGAGCGTATCGCCCTCTTTCTTCTCGTCGAACGTGAAGCCGTACTGGAAGCCGGAGCAGCCTCCGCCCTGCACGAAGATGCGCAGCGGCTTGCCCTGGGACTCGGGCATGGTGCCCGCGAAGTACTTGACCTTCTCGACCGCCTTGTCCGTCAGCGACAGGAGGGCGCCGGTGGGTCCGGTCGTGATCGGGGTCGGGATCGAAGATTCGACAGTAGACATTGAGTTCTCCTCGACGGGGATTATGGTCCGCCCGGCCGACCCAACGCAACCGGCCTCAGGAAGCCTTGGCGAGAGAGGGAGTTGCGAGCAGCTCCTCGATCGAGCGCCACGTCGAGTCGACCTGGCGCGGGGGAGTCAGGAAGGACACCTGCTTCGGGCTGACCTCGAAGTCCACGACCTGCGGCAGCCGGGCCCGCTCCCAGGCGCGCTTCAGGATGCGACACTCTTCGTCGTCGAGAGGACGGTTGAAGTGACCAATCGCGAGGCGCGATCCGTCCACCTCGAAGACCGACCGGAACGAAACCCTTGCGGCACGCGGCTGATTGCTCCAACCCATCATGTCGTTGGGATGCTCGACGGCCTCTTTCCGTTTCATGCCCTTGGGAACAGCAATCGGCGTGCCACCATTCCAAGCACAGGTTTGTGTGCACACCACAACATCTGGTGTTTTATCTTGACTCGGCCTTCGAGCCGGACTTACCCTCGAAGGCAACACTGGCGGTTTCTCCGCATCGATAAGAGGTGAGCCAGGGTTTTGGCATTTCGGGCGGAGCATTCGTTTTTTCGAGGGGTGGAAGGAGGAGGGGGGAATGAGCTCGACGGAGAAGTCGATCGGCATGTCGGTCGAAAAGGGTGTCCAGGAAGAGGTCTTCGAGAGGGCCAGGGCCACGGGCCGGGCGCTGCGCGGACTGACGTTTTCGAGGGTCTATTCCGACCCTTCGATCTCGCCTTACGACGCGGTGGAGTGGGAGCTGCGCACGGCGGCGATCACCTCCGAGAAGGGCGAGACGATCTTCGAGCAGAAGAACGTCGAAGTCCCGAAGTCCTGGTCCCAGACGGCGACGAACATCGTCGTCCAGAAGTACTTCCACGGCCGCATGGGCACGCCCGAGCGCGAGACCTCCGTCCGCCAGCTGATCGAGCGGGTCGCCGGGACGATCACCGGTTACGGCGAGAAGGGCGGCTACTTCAAGACGGCCGCCGACCGCGACGCCTTCCACGACGAGCTCGCGCACGATCCTCGTCAACCAGGTCGCCTCCTTCAATTCCCCCGTCTGGTTCAACGTCGGCATCGAAGAGCGCCCGCAGGGCTCCGCCTGCTTCATCAACTCGTGCGGCGACTCGATGGCCTCCATCCTCGGCCTCGCCAAGACCGAAGGCATGCTCTTCAAGTACGGCTCGGGCACGGGATCGAACCTCTCGTCGATCCGTGGGTCCCATGAGTCGCTCTCGGCGGGCGGCACGGCCTCCGGCCCCCTCTCCTTCATGAAGGGCTTCGACTCCTTCGCCGGCGCGATCAAGTCGGGCGGCAAGACGCGCCGCGCGGCCAAGATGGTCATCCTCAACATCGATCACCCGGACATCGAGGACTTCATCCTCTCCAAGTCGAACGAAGAGAAGAAGGCCTGGGCCCTGATCGACGCCGGCTACGACGGCTCGTTCAACGGCGAGGCGTATGCGTCGATCTTCTTCCAGAACGCCAACCACTCCATCCGCGTGACCGACGAGTTCATGGAAGCCGTCGAGAAGGACGGGGAGTGGCAGACGAAGGAAGTCCTCACGGGCCAGCCCTACAAGACGTACCGGGCCCGGGACCTCATGGCGAAGATCGCCGACTCGGCCTGGATCTGCGGCGACCCCGGCATGCAGTACGACACGACGATCAACCGCTGGAACCCGGTCAAGTCGACGCACCGCATCAACGCCTCGAACCCGTGCTCCGAGTACATGTTCGTCGACGACTCGGCCTGCAACCTCGCGTCCTTGAACCTCATGAAGTTCTTCAACGCCGAGGACGGGTCCTTCGACGTCGCGAGCTTCCGCCACGCCTGCGACGTCGTCATCACCGCGCAGGAGATGCTCGTCTCGAACTGCTCGTACCCGACGCCGGCGATCGAAGAGAACTCCCACAAGTTCCGGCCGCTCGGTTTGGGCTACGCGAACCTCGGCGCGCTCCTCATGGCGGCCGGCGTTCCGTACGACTCGGACGAGGGCCGCGCCTACGCCGCCGCGATCACCTCGCTCATGTGCGGCGAGGGGTACCTGCAGTCCGCGAAGGTCGCCGCGGAGCTCGAGCCGTTCTCGGGCTATGAGCCCAACCGCGACGCCTTCCTCGAGGTCATCGGCATGCACCGCCACGCGGCGTACGAAGTGCCGCCGAAGGGCGTTCCGACCGAGCTCTTCAAGGCGCAGATGGCCGTGTGGGACGCGGCCCTCGAGGCCGGCACGCAGCACGGCTACAAGAACGGCCAGGTCACGGTGCTGGCGCCGACCGGCACGATCGGCTTCATGATGGATTGCGACACGACGGGCGTCGAGCCGGACCTCGCGCTCGTCAAGTACAAGAAGCTCGTCGGCGGCGGCACGATCAAGATCGTCAACCAGACCGTCCCGCTGGCGCTGAAGCGCCTCGGGTACGACGAGTCGGAAGTCCTCGCGATCATCGACTACGTCGACGAGAAGGGCACGATCGAGGGCGCGCCGGACTTCCGGATGGAGCACCTGCCGGTCTTCGACTGCGCGTTCCGCGCGCTGAACGGCACCCGGTCGATCCACTACTCGGGCCACGTGCGGATGATGTCGGCCGTGCAGCCGTTCCTCTCGGGAGCGATCTCGAAGACGGTCAACCTGCCGCCGGACGCCACGCCCGACGAGATCGCCGGCGTGTACATGGAAGGCTGGAAGCAGGGCCTGAAGGCCATCGCGATCTACCGCGACGGCTGCAAGCGGACCCAGCCGCTGAACACCGGGGCGTCCAAGAGCGACAGCAAGTCGCCGGAGAAGCGGACGTCGCTCGAGTACGTCGGCAAGGCCATGGCGCCCGTGCCGGCGCCCTTCCGGCGGAAGCTGCCGGACGAGCGACGGTCCATCACGCACAAGTTCGACGTGGGCGGGCACGAGGGGTACATCACCGTCGGGTCTGTTCGAGGACGGGAAGCCGGGCGAGATCTTCCTGAAGATGTCGAAGGAAGGGTCCACGGTTTCCGGGTTGATGGACTCGTTCGCGACGGCGATCTCGCTGACGCTGCAGTACGGCGTGCCGCTGGAGGCCCTGGTCAAGAAGTTCACCCACATGCGCTTCGAGCCGGCCGGGTTCACCAAGAACCCTGAGATCCCGATGGCGAAGTCGCTCGTCGACTACGTCTTCCGGTGGCTCGGGTCCAAGTTCCTGTCGGCGAGCGACAAGCAGGGCATCGGCATCATCGCCAGGGACTCTGCCGGCAGCGAGCCGACCCCGGTCACCCAGGCCACGGTGGTGGCCCGGTCGAGCGGGGGAGAGGGCGGCAGCAAGCTGACGTTCGAGACGAGCACGGATGCGCCCGCGTGCCACGAGTGCGGGAGCATCATGGTGAGGAGCGCGGCCTGCTACAAGTGCTTGAACTGCGGGGCGACGTCAGGGTGTAGCTAGAAGGTCCCTTGGGGTGGGTCGCACGCTTGGGGCCGAGTCCGGGCGCGAAAGGCTCGGTAAGCGTAGCTTGGCCTCGGGGGCCAGAGGTCCTGGAGCGGGAATGGGGTCAGGCTTCGATTGGCCGACTTCAAGGGGTGGAGTCAGTCCTGATCTGCTGATTTCGGTTTGAGCCGGGGTGCCCTGTCAGTAATCGCGCCACTGAAGTCCCAGGGCCTTCGCGAGAAGCACTGCCATTCTGCCGCCCGTCCATGGAGCGTCGGGGACAATAGTTGCCGCCAGCGCAACCGGCGGTGATGCCCGACGAATAGAGCGCCTCGATGAACTGGAAGGCGGGATCCGACTTCGGCACGTCGCCGAAGGTTGGCGTGGCCGGCGCCGGCGAGACGTCGAGCTGATAGCTGACGAAGGTCCTAGGGGTCAATCGTGTATTCCTGAATTCGAGGTCCCTGACTCCGCCTCTGGCGAAGCGAGCGCCGCGACCAGAGACTACAGGAATACACGGTTGACCCCGAGAGTCCTCCGTCTACGGACAGGAGTGCGGGAATGCGTTCGTGTTCTGGATCGGCACGAAGGCGACGCCCTGGGGATTGGTGCTCGTGTAGGTTTCGCCGGTGTGCTCGTCCTTGACGTTCAGGACCACCTGGACGTTCGTCAGCCGCCCGCGAACACCCAGTACGCTCCGTTGCCGATGCGGCAACCGTCCAGGACCTTGACGACGAGCTCGATGTTGGCATCGTTGAAGAACCAGAAGTAGCCGGAGTCGCTGGTCAGCTTCACTCCCGTTCCGTCTCCCGACGCGCCGTCCGACTTCTGCCAGTCGCGGTCACCTGGAAGCGGCCCGTTCAGGCACAGCGCGTGGCGCTGGCGACGCACGGCGCTCGTCGTACCGGTCGTGATCCGCCCGATCTGGTTGGCAACCGTTCGGTGAACCAGAGGTTGCCGTCCGGGCCGGCCGCGATACCGCTGGGATTGCTGTCGATGGCCGTGGGGAGCGGGAACTCGGTGATGACGCCGGCCGTGGTGATCCGCCCGATCTTGTTGCCGCTGATTTCGGTGAACCAGAGGTTGCCGTCCGGGCCGGCCGTGATGCTGCCGTAGGATCGCTGTCGCTGCCGTGGGGAGCGGGAACTCGGTGATGACGCCGGTCGGGGTGATCCGCCCGATCTTGTTGCCGATCAGTCTCGGTGAACCAGAGGTTGCCGTCCGGGCCGGCCGTGATCCCGAGCAGGATCGCTGCTGGCCGCGGTGGGGATGGCGAACTCGGTGATGATGCCGGCGGGGGTGATCCGCCCGATCTTGTTGCCAGCAGTATTCGGTGAACCAGAGGTTGCCGTCCGGGCCGGCCGTGATGCCGCGCGGGTCGGCTGCCGGCGCGTGGGGATCGGCGAACTCGGTGATCGACGCCGGCCGGGGTGATCCGCCCGATCTTGTTGCCGTCATGCTTCGGTGAACCAGAGGTTGCCGTCCGGGCCGGCCGTGATGCCGACGGGCCGACTGGCGGCCGTGGGGATCGGGAACTCGGTGATGACGCCGGCCGGGGTGATCCGCCCGATCTTGTTGCCGCAGATCCTTCGGTGAACCAGAGGTTGCCGTCCGGGCCGGCCGTGATCGCCGGGCCGGCTCGCTGCTCGAGCCGAAGTCGGGATGGGGAACTCGGTGATGGCGCCGGCGGGGGTGATCCGCCCGATCTGGTTGCCATGACTTTCGGTGAACCAGAGGTTGCCGTCCGGGCCTGCCGCGATACTGCTCGGGGTTGCTGCTCGCCCGTAGGGACCGCGCAGCGCGGCCGACGTCGGGGCCGGTGTCCGAAATCTCGCTCACCGAATCCGCTACGCCGGGGCCTCCGCGGCCCTCGGCGCGGTTCGAATTCTGTGGCACAGGCAGGTCAGCCCCGCACCCGCGGTGGCGAGGTTCAACGACGTGCCGACGAGCCATCCGTTCTTCCAGTTCGTCGAAGCGCTCGCCGGTTCCGGCATCACCGCCGGCTGCGGCGGAGGGAACTACTGCCCGGACAATTCGCTCACGCGTGGCCAGATGGCGGTCTTCCTGGCGAAGGCCCTCGGCCTCGACTGGGGGCCGCCGGCGCAGTAGAGGTCAGTCTTCGTGGGCGGAAATGGCGGCGGAAATGGGGTCAGTCCTGATTTGCTGATTTCGGGTTGAGCCGGGGTGCCCCTGTCAGTAATCGCTCCACTGAAGTCCCAGGGCCTTCGCGAGAAACACCGCCATCTGCCGCCGCGTCAACGGAGCATCGGGACAATAGTTGCCGCCCGGATGTTCGAGGAGTCTGACCGGTCCGACGAAGGAACCCTTCAGATCGAAAGGCCCGGATCGCCCTCAACGACCTTCTGCCGCAGCACCGGCCGTTCGCCCGCCTTCCAGAGCGACGCCGTGTGGACGACGCGGTAGCGAAGAGGACCGCCGTCGGGACGATCGCTTCGCGTGATCGGGCGGGGGATACAGACGAACTCGGTCCGCATTTCATCGCCGGTGAGCCGCACCGTCGCATAGCCGTGACCGCCCAGGTCCACGAATTCGAGGTGGGGGGCGAGACTCGGATTGGAAAGGGCGTGAGCGCTCTTCAGGTCGAAGGTCTTCGCGTATTCGAGGCACGAGCGGACGCCGTGCTTCAAGAGCATGTTGTGGGTCCATTCGGGCTGACCCGCGGGCCCCTCGACCAGGAACAGCGCACGGAGGGGATCGTCCTTGGGATGGCGGTGCTCGAGGGCCTCCATCGTCCCGTGGCTGATCAGCGAGGCGCCGACGAAACTGAGCCCGACCGGATCGTACTTGGCGGGTGGCAAGAGAGGGGCGGCATAGCCGGCCCAGAAGCTGTGACGGTCGCCCGACACGATCGCGAATCCGGTGATCTTCGAATCACGGACGAGGTCATAGATTTCGCCACGCTCGTGGTAGGCGCTGCCAAAATCCCAGCTGCCGATCTGCGCGAAGGTGTCGGCCGGCCACTTCTGCTTGGTCAGCCCATCCGGAAGGTTCTGGGGGTCGGCCCGCATGTCGAGGGCACCCAACGAATTGCCCCAGATCTTCCAGGTTGCCCCGGACCGACGGAGCTGGTCCATGAACCACTTCTTCTGCACGGCCCCGAGGATCGTGCGCGGCGGTGAATCCTTTCGCGGATTCGGGATGGTGACCTCGCCGAAACTGAGCTCGGCGGGCGGTTTGCCGCCGTTGGAGGTGCGGCCGGCGTCGAGCGCGATCATCGCCGGCTCCGAGAACATCCCGTTGAAAGCCGGATCGTAAATCTTCTCCACGCCCTCCACATCGGTCGCGTCGGGGCCGGAGAAGGTGCGTTGGTCGGTGAGAATGAGATCGAGGTTTCGGCCGTATCGCAAAGACCGATACACGATCAGGCTGTTGATGGCCTTCAGATTGTTGGGCTCGATCCCGAGGCCACTGTCGTCCCACTTTTCGATCGGCACATTTTTCACCGCCACCGTGCCGAACGTGTCGAGCGATCCGCTCGGCGCCTTCACGCGCGCGGGGATGTACTCGAACCATGCCTGGTTGGCGGCGACTTTGATCGTCTGGCCCGGCCGCGGCTCGCCCCCTGCCTGCTGGATGCTCTGCCGGCCCTGCCAGGAGAACTCGTGGTTGTCCCAGATGGCGACGAACGGCCAACGCGCCCGCGCGTCCTGCAGGTCGGGATCGGCCAGGTAGCCCTTGTAGACGACGCGATAGCCCTCGAGCGTCAGCGGGTAGTGGAATTTGCCGGTTTGACCGCCATCGGGAATCCGGCCGACGTCGTAGATCGTGCGGTCGTACACCGTCGCCAGCTCGTCCGGATATTGGACGACCTCGTAGATGAAATCGCCGAGGTGGAGAACGAAACCGAGTTGATCGGCGGGCGCCGCACGCTCGTCCTCGAAGATCATCCGGCGATAGCCGTTGAGCTTGCCTTCATTGAGGCTCTGGCAGCTCACGAAGGCGAAACTGACCGGCCGCGGATCGTTCGAGAGCGGCGCGGTGATCGTCCGGCCGACCCGGCTGCCGTTTCCCTCTCCATCGGTGAAGCGGTACCAGTAGACGCGCGCTGGCTTGAGATGACCGACCAGCACGCGCGTCGTCCAATCCGATTCCGGGGAGACCGGCGCGGACGCTTTCGCGACCACCCGCCGGAACGCTTGATCCTCAGCGACCTCGACCGTGAGCACACGCCGCCCGCCCGACTCGAACGGCCGCCGAGTCCAGAGGATGACGCTCTCCGGATCGGGATCGCCGGACGCGACGCCGTGGGGATAGAGGTCGCGACGCTCATGCCACGGGGTGGTGGACGCTCGAGCTGGCCCGCCCCACGCCAGCGAGGCGCCCATGGCTGCGGCCGTTTTCAGAAAGGATCGGCGGCTAATCGTCATCGTCACACTCCATCATCAGGGCTGTCGTTGGCGTCGCTCGAGGGCGCGGGCGCGAACGCCTGCTGAGAACAAATACGATCCCCGCTCGGAGGGGTTTTGGTAGGGGGTCAGTCCTGATTTTGCTGACTTCGGGGCCCCGACCGGGCAGCCAAGAAGTTCCCGATGACCGCCGCCGGCGGCGTGCCGCTACGTCTGCCCGATCAGCTTCTCGAACCGCGTGAGGGAACGGGGTCAGTCTCGATTTGCTGATTCAGGGAATGAGCGGCGAACCGTTGGGATCGGAAACGAGCTGGAAGGAGCCGCGCAGGCGTTTCGGAGAGGACGCGGCTGCTCGAACTGTTCCAGTTCGGGGAGACGGCGCCGGGTAGGACGCTCCACTTGGGCAGGTATTGTGCGAGGTCCTGCTGCCGGGTGTCCTGAGGCCCGGGTTGGTGGCCGGAGGGCTGCCTGCGGCTCCTGATGCTCTGGCCCGGGTGTCGGTACGAGCTTCCACCCGACGAAGGTCATCAACCCAATGACAGCGAGCGAGGGAGCCAGGCGGTTGGCCGTTCGGCTAGTCATGACCAGCAAGAGCCCGATCGGCCGGCTGCGTGACGCACACGGGCCGAGCAATTGCGCAGGGAGCCGCGCAATCGCTGGTACGTTACCGCCCGGCATCCGCAGACCTCCTCGCCTACCGGAAAGCGGGTCAGTCCTGACTTGCTGAGTTGGCCGGTCGCACTCTAAGTGAAGGACGACGCGGTCGTTGGCGGCTGAGCGCGTCGTCGGACGCGAGACGGGCTTCCGGACGCGCAAGCGTGAGGGACGGGGGTCGTCGCCCGATCTATTTCGCCACGGCGGCCAGCGGCGTCCGCGAATACATCCCGACAGGATGTCCGGCCGGGTCGACGACGAGCGCGACCGCTCCCTTGTCGTCGTTCAGGTTGAACGGGAATCCGGGAGGGATCGTGCCGCCGAGCTCTTTCGCCCTGGCGCAGCTCGCGGGCATGTCCTTCACCTGGATGTAGACCACGCCGTCGAAGGGGCTGATCTTGCCCTCGGCGACGCGGAGGGTCCCGATGGGTTGGCCGCCGGAGACGATCTCCACCGCATAGTTGCTTCCGGGCAGTGACGTGAACTCCCATCCGAAGAGCTTCGCGTAGAACTCTTTCGACTGTTGAAGATTGGACGTCGTGATGTCGAACCATGCGACGCGGCCGTCGCCCACGTCGGGCTTGGGCCCCGAGGCGGCGGACAGGCAGGTCGTCAGCGCAAACGCGATGCTCAGAGCGATGAACCTCGAGCGCATGGTTCCTCCCTCCTACGACAGGAGCCTTCGTCGGAGTCCGCGTTACGGCTTCCGGCTCGGCTGCCAGGACCCGTGTCGACGACCTTTCCCTTGTACAGGGATTCGAACGTGCTCGTGTAGCGTTTGCGCCGGTCTGCTCGTGCCTTGACGTCCGGGACCAGGCCTTGTGGGCGTTGACCTGGAAGTCGTAGGCCGCTTCGCGGAGGCGCCCTGTCACGACGAGCCGAGGTCATGCTGCATTCGTCCGGCCGCCCGTCGAGTGCGACGACAGCCTTCTCCCCGGTCCAGTTGGTCGCTCGCTGAAGCACGGCGTGAGAGTGATCCGGTAGTCGCCGGTCGCTTGCACGCCTCGTTCCGTCTAGGCACCGACATAGCGTTCCGCCGACTGCTCTGCCGCGCGCGGTCACCGCGAGAGGAAGCAGGCGCCCGGCCGCGAGGCACAGCCGAAGGCGTCTTCGCATGGCGCTGGACCGACCATCGGGGTCGTCGTGACTGGTCGACGATCCGCGCGGACGAAGGTCTAGGCCTTGCGCCCACCTGCTTCGGTCGAACCTCGAGATTCCCGTCCGGGCCGGCCGCGTACCGCTGCGGATCGATCGCGATCCGCCGCGCTGAGACGGGGAGGGAACTCGGTGATGATCGCTTCGGCCGTGGTCGATCCGCCTCGTCCGGCTGCCGGCGAGCACGTAGATCTTCGGTGAGCACCTCGAGAGGTTGGGACCTTCGGGCCGGCATCGGCCGATACGGGCCTCGGCTGGAACGGCCTGCGGCGGCCTTCGCGGAAAGCGTCGTCGTAGTGGCCCAGGTACGCGAGCGCCCGGCCCGCAGTGCGATCCGCGCCGATGTCAGTTCGGGGTTCTCCCGGATTTGCGCGTCGAGGGCAAGGCGGGCTCTGTCGGCCCACGGGCGTTCGGCCAGCGGTTGCCGCCCCTCCCGGCCGCCAGACCCAGAGGGCAGCTGCTCGCGATGACGCGACGAGGGCCCTCCGTCGATGGACCGCCGGACGTGGCGCTCCGCCCTCGAGGTCGTTTCCAGAACGTCTTCGCGTGAACCAGACGTTGCCGCCGGGCACGGGCGCGATCACCGGCCGCGTTCGGTGATCGCCGCCGGGGAGCGGCAGACTCTGGGCTCGACGCCGGCCGTCGTCGATCCGCCCGATCTTGCCGATGTCGTTGCCGAATCGTGTTCCGTGGACCAGAGGTGGCCGTTCGGGCACGGCCGCCCGGATACCGATGCGGCCGGGCGATAGCCGTAATCGCGGGCGCCACGGTCCTCCCGTGCGGCCGTCGGGCGCAAGCGCCATCGCCTTGCCGATCGCCGCCCGCGCGGCCGCCTTCGGCTCGAACCGGAGGGCTCCGTTGGCACGGATGAGACCCCGGCCGCGATGGAGTGCCGCGCCCGGCCTGCGCACCGCCGGAGTCGAGCCGAACGGCACTGTTCGTAGAGGCCACGGCCTTGCGCACGCTCGGCGGATCGGCGCCCGATAGGCTGGTCGCCGCAAATTCCGTCGCACTTCAGGGACGCCTCGTACGCGGCCAGCTCCGTCGGTCCTGCCGAGGTCGGCTGCTGCTGCGTCGACCCGAGCGCGACGTCGAGTGACTGACGCTGACCTGCGAGGCGACGTCGGCCTGGACCCGACGCCGTCGGTCAGCCAGGCGTCGAACGTCTGCAGCCGCTTGGACGTCGTGCGTCAGGGATTGGGCGCCATCCACGAGCTCGGGCCGGACCTGGACAGCGGCCGTCGTCGCCGCGCTTGCCGGAGCGCACGCGTCGCCGTCCGCAGGTACTCGACGTTCAACTCCTCGGCGATCTGCTTGGCGTCTTCGTCGTCTTCCGGTAGAGCGTCGAGCTCCCGCGGGCGATGACCTGGACGCCGGGAAGGGTCGTCAGCTCTGCAACGCTGATTTCGTCGACGGTGCCGTCCGTCAGACCGGCGTCCTCGGGCGCCCGAGGTTCTCGAACGGCAGCACCGCGATTCGCCGGCCTCCGCGGCATCGGCAGAGCGGCGCGAGGCCTTTGGGGCGGGTAAGGCGCCCACCGACCCGTCGGCCACGACGATCGCCGCGCCGGCGGCGATCCTGCGCCTGCTCTGCGGCGCCGGGGCGGCCGCCTGGGCGTCGGTCGTCAGCGTCGTCGCACCCGAGGCCTCAGACAGCGCGAACGCGACGTCGTACGCGGAGCGGAACCGCTCCTCGGGGCTCTTCTCGAGACAGCGCCGCACGATGCGATCGAGACCGGGCGGGATGCCCACCGGCCGAGAGCTCGGCCGGGTCCTCCCGCAGGATCGCCGTCATCGTCTCGGCCGCCGTGTCGCGCTGGAAGGCCCTGCGGCCCGACAGCATCTCGTAGAGCACCGCGCCGAAGGAGAAGATGTCCGAGCGCTGGTCCACCGGCTGGGCCGCGCACCTGCTCGGGCGACATGTAGCCGACGGTCCCCATGACCGTGCCGGGGGCTGGTGGCCGGATGCCGCGTCGGAGCGCTCGTCGCCCTGGTCCGACCGCGCGTGTCGCCTGCCGCGCCAGGCCGAAATCCAGGATCTTCACGCTGCCGTCCCGCGTCAGAAGACGTTCTCCGGCTTGAGGTCGCGGTGGACGATCCCGCGCCTCGTGCGCCGCCCGAGGCCGCGTGCGATCTGGAGGGCCCAGTCCCGGCGGCCTGCTCGCACGGGGCAGTCGCGGCCGGCGTCGAGCCTGCCGCGCAGCGTCTCGCCGTCGAGCAGCTCCGTCACCGCGTAGGCGATCCCGATCCTGCTGGCCGAAGTCGTAGATCGCGAGGATGTTCGGGTGCGAGAGCGCGGCGACCGCCTTGGCCTCGCGCTCGAAGCGCGCCAGGGCGTCCGCGTCGTTGGCGACGGCGTCGGGCAGGACCTTGATCGCGACGTCGCGGTCCGAGCCTCGTGTCGCGCGCGCGGTAGACCTCTCCCATGCCGCCCGCCCCGAGAGGCGCAACGATCTCGTACGAACCGAGTCTCGTTCCCGTCGTCAGAGTCAAATGAGGGCTCTCGCTCGCGTGACTCTACCCGAAGAAATCAAGGAGAACTCAGGGGGTCAGTCCTGACTTGCAGGGGCGGGGGCGCGCGGCGACTCTACGAGTGCGGCGCCAGCGCCTCCCGCGCCGCCTCCCGCGCTTCCCCGCGCCGTGCCAGGAACGTATGCAACTGCCCGACGACCGCCGCGCCCTCGCCGATGGCCGCGCCGACGCGCTTGACGGAGCCGCAGCGGACGTCGCCGACGGCGAAGATGCCCTCGACTCCGGTCTCGAGCGGCAGGGGGACGCGGTGGGTGGCGCGGACGTCGGCTCCTGTTGGGATGAAGCCTTTCTCGTCGAGGGGGATGCCGCAGCCGGCGAGCCAGTTGGCGACGGGATCGGCGCCGATGAAGAGGAAGAGGTGGCGGATGGGGTGGTGTTCTTCGGCGCGGGTGGTGCGGTTGCGGGAGCGGACGCCCTGGAGGCCCTGGTCGGGCTCGCCGAGGAGCTCGAGGACTTCGGTGTCGCAGTGGACGGCGATGTTCGGGGACGCGGCGATGCGGTCGATGAGGTAGCGCGACATGGTGCTCGCGAGGCCGGGGCGCGCGCACGAGGATGCGCACGTGGCGGGCGTGGCTGGCGAGAAAGACCGCGGCCTGGCCGGCGGAGTTGCCGCCGCCGACGAGGGCGACGTCTTCGTCGCGGCACAGCCGGGCCTCGACGGGCGAGGCCCAGTAGGAAACGCCGCGGCCCTCGAATTGCGCGAGGTTGGGAATCTCCGGGCGGCGGTAGCGGGCTCCGGTGGCGACGACGACGGCGCGCGCGCGGACGCGGCGGCCGTCGCCGAGCTCGAGGACGTGGACGGGGTCCGGGCCGGTCCTTTCCGAGGCGCAGTCCAGGCGCACGACCTCGGTCGACAGGCTGAACTCGGCGCCGAACTTCATGGCCTGCGTGATACGCACGCGCCATGAGCGTCTGCCCCGCGACGCCGGTGGGAAAGCCGAGGTAGTTCTCGATGCGCGCGCTCGCGCCGGCCTGTCCTCCGAACGCGAAGCGTTCGAGCACGAGGACCGAGAGGCCCTCGGACGCGCCGTACACCGCGGTCGCGAGCCCGGCCGGGCCGGCGCCGACGATCGCCACGTCGTAGGGCTCGGAGCGGAGAGTCCGGGCCACCAGGCCGACGGCGAGCGCGAGCTCCTGCTTGCGTCGGATTCCGGAGCACCGTGCCGTCCGGCAGGACCGCGATCGGAAGCTCTCCGGGGTCGGCGGCGAAGCGCGCGAGCAGCGCCGTGGCGTCGGGGTCCGTCTCGGAGTCGACCACGCGGAACGGAATCGAGTTGCGCTCGAGGAAGCCCGACAGCCGCGTCACGTCGGGAGACCTGGCGGGCCCGATCAGGACCGGGCCCCCGAAGCCGATCTCGATCAGCGCGACGCGGCGCAGGATGAGCGCGCGCAGGATGCGCTCGCCGAGCTCCGCCTCGGCGATGAGCAGCGCTCGGAGCGACCTCGGGCTGGAGAACGATCGCCTCCACGTCGCCCACGGCCCGCGCGTCGATCGCGCTCACGTCCTGCCGTCCGGAGAGCTGCCCGAGCTCGGCCATGACCTCGCCCGGCACGACCTCCGACATCTCCTCGAGCGGCGCCCCGATCAGCTCCGCGAATGCCGTCGACCGGCATCGCCTGCCCCAGGACGTCCCGGGGCACGATGGCGACCCGGCCGGACAGGATCACGAGCGTGCCGGGGATCGCCTCGCCGGCGTGAAAGACGAATTCGCCGGCGGCGAAACGCCGGACCTCGCCGAAGGGCCGGACGCGGTCGATCTCGCCGGGGGAGAGGACCGGGAACATCTGGTGGAACCGCGACGCCAGCGCGGCGTTCGTCGGTGGCCGGCCCCGCCGGGTCGTCGCTGCCGGCGATTCGTTCGGGCTGTTTCCGTCGCGCTCCTCGTCGTCGGGCATTCAGGTCCCGATTCGGAACGCTATCACGCGCGATGCGATGGGTGAGAAGGGCGGCGCCGGCCCTTGCGCCGCGTGCGCGGCCTCAACCCCGCCGGGAATTCGAACTCAGGATCGCCCCCTCCCGTGGATCTTCATGTCCACGAGCTCGTCCACCGACACGTCCTTGTCCCGGGCCTTGACCCGGCGCGCGTAGTCGACGGAGACGCCATGAATGCGCATGCTGACGAGATCGTCGGGGGAGACGTCCTTATAGCCGATGGCCTGGAGGTCGCGCACGAAATCGGTCGTGACGCCGTGGATGCGCATGCTGACGACGTCGTCGGCGGTGAGGTGGCGGTAGCCGAGGGCCTGCATCTCGTGCACGAAAGCGGGAGTGGCGCCGTGGATCCGCAGGGAGACGAGATCCTCGGCGTCGAGATGGGCGCCGTCGAGCACTTTCATCTGCTCGATGAACTCGGGCGTGACGCCGTGGATTCGGAAGGCCACGAGGTCCTCGGCGGCGAGGTGATCGTAGCCGGCCGCCCGGATGGCCCGGATGTAGTCGGGCGTGGCCCCGTGGATGCGCATCGAGACCAGGTCGTCGACCGACAGGTGGTCGTATCCGAGCCCCTTGAGGTCGCGGATGAACTGGGGCGAGGCGCCATGGATGCGCATCGAGACGAGGTCGTCGAGGGCGACGTGGTTGTAGCCCAAGGTCTCGAGCTCGCGAAGGAACGTCCGGCTGACGTCGTGCACCGCGAGGGCGAACGCCTCGTCCGCGTCGGGCCGGGCGTACCCCAGCTTGCCGAGCGCGGCGAAGTACTCCGGGTTCGGCTCGAAGCGGAACCGGCCCGAGCCGCCGCTGTCGTTGAGCTGGCCGTCGAAAGCGATGGTTCCGGCGTCTCGAACGAGCTGGAAGTGAGCGGGGACCTCCGTTGCCGTGGCCGGCCGCTGCAATCCCTGGAAGTCGCCGAGGCGGAAGTCGTCCGAAGAGGACCAGTTGTGGCCACCCGACTCGGACTTGCGCTTGAGGGTCAGTTGCAGGGAGCCGTCGCGATCGAAGTCGACGAGCCACCGGCCCGTGGTCGGGGCGGGACGTTCGTCGGCTCGCGCGGCGGGCGGGCTCGCCCAGGCGAACAGCATCAGAAGGGCGGTCGCCAGGACGAGGCGGGTCGAGGCCGAACTGCGGGTCATGGTTTCTCCCCCTGCCCTTAGGACGGCCTCGCGCGCGGAAGGTTTCGCCCGGGTCGGCGACCGGCCTTCCCCTATCCGGTCGACCCCGGTGACGCGAGGCCTCCGGCAGCGAGCAACGCGCCGAGCCGGTCGAGGTTCTGCTCGTTCGCGGGTTCGACGATGTGGCGAAGGCGGGCCGCGGCGACCGGATCCTCGAACTGCTGGTTCCAGTCGACCTCGGTTCCGGCCTCGCGTTCGGTGAGCGTGATGGTGAGGACGTAGCGCGGCAGGGAGACGTGGCGGATCACGACCCGGGATGCTTCATCCAGCGCGTCGAAGACGCTCTCGTTCGGGTAGCTCTTGCCGTCGGGTCCGTGCATGACGTACTTCCATCGGCCCCCGGGGCGAAACTCGAAGGTCTCGAAGGAGTTGGAGAATCCGGCGGGTCCCCACCAGCGGGCGAGCCGGTCCGCCTGCGCGAAGGCCTGGAATACGCGGGCGGGCGCATGCGGGACGAGGCGTCGCGTGCGGAAGGGCGGCGGCGGCGCGGTCGGGCGTTCGGTCATGCGAAATCAGAAAATGAGGACTGACCCTACCGTAGCGGGGTCGGCGCCTGTCCTTCGTCGCCGGAATCCGCGATCGGTGCCGTCGCAGGCAAGGAAGATGCCGTCGGGCTCGTCCCGGGCGGCAACTCGAGCGAACGGCTCACGACGAGCTCGGCGACGCTGAGGCGATCGACCTCGAGAGTCCCGATCCGCAACGAGCCGAGGCGCGACTCGCGGAGGGCCAGGCGCCGGATCGCGAGGCGGCCGATCGCGACGGCGCCGATCGACAGCGCCCCGATTGCCAGGGCTCCCACGGCCAGCGATCCGACGGCCAGGGCGCCGACGGCCAGCGCTCCGACCGCCCCGGCCCCGCGCTTTTCGGCTCGCCTCTTCGAACGAAAGTGCTTTCTGGTTCGCATGGGAATCCTCCTGGAGCCCGACGATGCTATCGCTCGGGCCGGATCAGAGGCGGCGGGAGGGGTTGGTCCTGGCTTCATGCCTTCTTGCGCCAGGCCCCTCGCCCGATCTCGCCCTTCGCGGGTATCCACGGCCCGCACAGTCCCGGTCAGAAAGTCAAGAAGTCAGGACTGACCCTGGAATTTCTCGCCGTACGACTGACATCTAGAAAGAGTGCGGTCGGCCCCGGCGAGTGCCGGGGGCGGGCACTTCCGAGATCCTCAGCGCCGGTCCGCGCGAATTGAAACCCTGGTGGATCGAGGAGGTGTTCCATGGATTCGAGGATCGACTACAACAAAGTCTCGCCCGGGGCCCTGCAGGCGATGCTGGGCCTGGAGAAGTACCTGAGCCAGAAAGCCGATCGGAAGCTGCTCAACCTGGTCTATCTGCGCGCGTCGCAGATCAACGGCTGCGCGTACTGCATCGACATGCACTGGAAGGACCTTCGCGCGGAAGGCGAGAGTGAGCAACGGCTGTACGGCCTCGACGCGTGGGCCGAATCTCCCTACTACAGCGACCGCGAGCGTGCCGCGCTGGCGTGGACGGAAGCGGTGACGCGCCCGACGGAAGGACACGTGCCCGACGTGGTGTTCGCAGAGGCGCGTCGATTCTTCTCCGAGGCGGAGCTCGCCGACCTGACGCTGGGCATCGTGGCGATCAACGGCTGGAACCGGCTGAACATCGCATTTCGGACGCCGGCGGGAGGCTACCAACCTTCCGCGAAGAAGATCTCGGCGACCCAGGCTCCGGCGGGCCGGGTGGCGCGGCCGGAAGCCGCCCACTGAGCCGGTGGGGTCAGTCCTGACTTCTTGACCGTGGCGACTTGTCGCGACCTCGGCGTCTCGGGGTCCGCGAAATCGGCAAGTCAGGACTGACCCCGTCCCCGTCGCTCACGCGCAGATCGACTTCCAGCGCTTCAGCCGATCCGCGATCAACTTCACGCGCTGCCGATCGTCGCGCTCCGTCGAGGATTGCCAGATCCTCCGGGTCGGCGCGCAGATAGACGCCGACCGTCCGCGCGTTCACCTTCATCGGTCCGTCGCCGCGAGTCGTGAAGTACCCGGCCGCGCGATCGGCGGACTCCAACCGGATCTCCCCGGTCCCTTCGAGCTGCGGCGCGTTCGGGTCCAGCGGCCGCTCGCCCTTCCAGATAGTAGAAGATGCCCGAAGGCTCCTTCTTCTCCTTCGCCGCCTCGCTCCAGTATCGAGCGGACAGCTTGCCGTCCTCCTGCCACGAGCGGCCGGCGAGCTCGAGCGCGCCGTCGCGGTCGCGCGCGATCCGCAGGAGGCTCACCGCCGACGGCTCTCGCTGGCTGCGCTCCGTCAGGGAGAACTGCCACCACAGGCCCTCGATGCGGGCGAGGCGTCCCTCGTTCTCGATCGCCTTCCGCAGCTTCTGGTTGATGGCGCGCACCTGCGCCGCGGCAGTCGCCGTCCCCGTAGCGGACGCACGTGAGGCCGAGGAGATCGGTCGGCAGCTTCGAGCCCTTGGCGTGGAGGATGAAGGTCCGGCGCATCCCGAGAACGCCGCCGAAGAGACCGGCCTCGAAGACGACGTTGTCCCGCGGAGAAGCCTGACCGGAGCCGGCGAGGGCGACGCGGTCGGGCTGACGGTCGTCCAGTCGTCCTGGGCGAACACGAACGCGGCGAAGTCGACCTCGCGCGTGAGCTCGACGAGGCGCTCGAGTGTCGTCGTCCCGGGATTGAAGGACGTCGTCCAGGGATCGACGTGCGCGACGTCCTCGAGGCCGCGCGTCAGCGCCTGGAGCAGCTTGGCCTGCTTGCCCGACGAACCGAGGAAGATGCGAGGCTTGTCCATTCGATCCTCCACTCCCGGCCAGGTCAGCCCGCTCGGAATTGTCTCGGGGTCGCGCCCACGACCCGACGAAACGCACGCGCGAAATGGCTGGGGTTCTCGAAGCCCGCCGACAAACCGGCCTCGATGACGGAGCGCTTCGGGTCTCGAAGGGACTCCTTCGCGCGTTCGATTCTCTGCAGCAAGACATACTGATGGGGAGGGCGGCCCACGCTTCTTCGGAAGAGCTCCGAGAAGTAGTGAGGGCTCATCCCGGCGACCCGGGCGAGCTCCCTCACGCCCAGGTCCCTCGTCAGGTTCTCGCCGATGTAATCGAGGACCCTCCGGAGCCGACGCCCGGGCATTCCTCCCCTGGGGCTCCCGGGGGACGCGGGCCGCGCGCCGTAACGACCCACGAGGTACACGGCCAGGGCATTCGCCAGCGATTCGCCGTACAGCCGGCCGGCGGGGGAGCCGTCGGCAAGATCCGCTCTCATGGCCTGGAGAATCGCCGCAAGGTGGGGATCGACCAGGGCCCAATGTTCGACGAGCTCGATGTCCTCGCGGCCCATCGTCTCGTTCGAGGCTCCTGCCAGGAGGTCAGGATCGATCGCGACGGCCAGGCGGCGCGTCGGACCTTCCCATCGGATCTCGTCGACCGTCCCGCGCGGCAGGATGAAAGTCGTTCCCGGAGTTGCGTCGAAGCGCTTCGACCGGCCTCGCGTGGCGACCTCGTACTTGACGGACCCGGTCAGAACGATGTGCAGGAAGATCTCCGGGTGCTCGTGGCGCTCGATGAGGCCGGCCGGGACGGCATACTCCTCGACGGCAATCTGCCGCCATCGCACGGCGGTGCTCGAGAGACTGGGAGCGGCATCCACGAATCGGGTCCGTCTTCCGTGCCGCAGGATCTGAATCGGAGGAGCGAGAGGACGCTCGGCGGCTCCGGAAGCGCGAATGGCGCTGCCCGGTACCGCGTCCTCGTGAATGGGCGCCAGCGGTGGCCATGCCTGCCTCCCGCGACTCGTTCCGGGCCTTCCAGCAGGCCCGAAGCGATCGTCCGGATGCTATCGCAAAATTCGGGCGATTTGGACGATTTAGGTCGTTTGGAACGTCATCCCTCCGAGCCCGCCGATAGCCTCGGCGACGAAAGGAGGAGCCCATGGGCTTCATCACAACCAAAGACGGCACGCAGATCTACTACAAGGACTGGGGCAACGGGCAGCCGGTCGTCTTCAGCCACGGCTGGCCGCTCAGCGCGGACGCCTGGGAAGACCAGATGTTCTTCCTGGCCGCGCGCGGCTATCGCTGCATCGCGCACGACCGGCGCGGCCACGGCCGCTCGAGCCAGCCCTGGGACGGCAACGACATGGACACCTACGCCGACGACCTGGCCGACGCTCGTCGAGGCGCTCGATCTGAAGGACGCGATTCACGTCGGCCACTCGACCGGCGGCGGCGAGGTGGCGCGCTACATCGGCCGCCACGGCACCGAGCGCGTCGCCAAGGCGGTGCTGATCGGCGCGGTGCCGCCGCTGATGCTGAAGACGCGCCGCCAATCCCGGCGGCCTGCCGATCGAGGTCTTCGACGGCATCCGCGCGGCGTAGCTCGCCGACCGCTCGCAGTTCTTCAAGGATCTCAGCGCGCCGTTCTACGGCTACAACCGGCCGGGCGCGAAGGTCTCGCAGGGCGCTGCGCGACTCGTTCTGGCTGCAGGGCATGCTGGCCGGGCATCAAGGCGCCTACGACTGCATCAAGGCGTTCTCCGAAACCGACTTCACCGAGGACCTGAAGAAGTTCGACGTGCCGACGCTGATCCTCCACGGCGACGACGACCAGATCGTGCCGATCGGCGCGTCGGCGCTGCGCTCGGTCGAAGCTGGTGAAGGGCGCGACGCTGAAGGTCTACCCGGGCGCGCCGCACGGGATGTGCACGACACTGAAGGATCAGGTCAACGCGGACCTGCTGGCGTTCATCGGGACGAGGCAGGAACAGAAGGCCGAGAAGCGGAAAGCCGGCGGCAGCCCTGAAATCCGGAGGCCGGAAGTCCAGGTCTGAGCGAGCAGGAGCGAGGCGAGGAACCCCCCTCTTCCCGCGGAACCGGGGCGGGGCGGGGGGCGTTCCTCCTTCAAATCGACAGCGCGGCAGAGTCCGCCAGCAGGAGGAAAGTCATGGCCGTTGCCAAGGTCAGCGAGATCATCGCCTCGTCTACGAAGAGCTTCGACGATGCCGTCGTCGCGGGCATCGAACGGGCGAACAAGAAGCTGAAGAACGTCCGGGCGGCGTGGGTCAAGTCGCAGAAGGCGATCGTCGATAAAGGGAAGATCACGGAATATCGCGTGACCCTGAAGGTGACCTTCGTTCTCGTCGACTGAGTGAAAGGACCGGGCGGGCGAGCGACAGGACGGGCGATCGCCAGGTTCTCCCGCAACCACCTCACGGGCCGGCGAGATCAGCAAATCAGGACTGCCCCCTGCACCCCAAGAGACAAAGGAGGCCAGCATGACTCCAGTCGAGATCGTTCAGAGCGACGCGGCGACGGACACCGGCACAGACGCCATTCGCCCGTTTCGTGTCCACGCTTCGGACGAAGCGCTCGCCGACCTGAACGCCGCATCGCGGCGACGCGGTGGCCGAGCAGGAGACGGTGACCGACGCGATCGCAGGGCGTGCAGCTCGCGACGATGCAGAAGCTCGCGCGGTATTGGGCGACCGAGTACGACTGGCGCAAGGTCGAGGCGAGGCTGAACGCGCTGCCGCAGTTTCTGACGAACATCGACGGGGTGGACATCCACTTCATCCACGTGCGTTCGAAGCACGCGAATGCGCTGCCGATCATCGTCACGCACGGGTGGCCCGGGTCGATCATCGAGCAGCTGAAGATCATCGAGCCGCTCACCAATCCCACCGCGCACGGCGGCAGCGCCTCGGACGCCTTCGATGTGGTGATCCCGTCGATGCCGGGTTACGGATTCTCCGGCAAGCCGACGACGACCGGCTGGGATCCGCCGCGCATCGCGCGCGCCTGGACCGAGTCTGATGAAGCGCCTCGGCTACACGCGATACGTCGCCCAGGGCGGCGACTGGGGAACGCGGTCATCCGATCAGATGGGCGCTGCAGGCGCCTCCGGGACTGCTCGGCATTCACACGAACATGCCGGGCGCCGTCCCAGACAACGTCGACAAGGCGGCCTTCGCCGGGCGGCCCGCCGCCGGCCGGCCTCTCGCGACGAGGAGCAGCGCGCTACGACCAGCTCGCCTTCTTCTACAAGCACGGCCTGGGCTACGCCCTGGAGATGGGGAACCGCCCGCAGACGCTGTACGGCATCGACGATTCGCCGGTCGGCCTGGCCGCCTGGATGCTCGACCACGACTGCGCAGCTACGAGCTGATCGCGCGCGTCTTTCGACGGCAGCAGGAAGGCCTGACGCGAGACGACATCCTCGACAACATCACGCTGTACTGGCTGACGAACACGGGCGTGTCATCGGCGCGCCTCTACTGGGAGAACAAGCTGGCCTTCTTCGCCCCGAAGGGCGTCGCCATTCCGGTCGCGGTGAGCGTCTTTCCGGACGAGATCTACCCGGCGCCGCGGAGCTGGGCCGAGAAGGCGTATCCCGAGCTCATCCATTACGCCAGCTCGACAAGGGCGGCCACTTCGCGGCGTGGGAACAGCCGCTGCGGTTGGTGCCGGACATTCGCAAGGGATTCGAGTCGCTGCGCTGACCGGTGAGGGACGCGGGCAGGCGCTTGCGCCCGCGTCCCCGTGCTCTTTGCCGGAATCGCTTCCGCCGGCGGAGGATCAGCTCCTCTTCCGCCCCGCCAGCCGCCAGAACTGCGTCTCGTTGAGCAGCGTGATCCGGTGCCCCTTCTCGCGGAGCCGCTTGATCTCCATGCAGCTTCAGGCCGGCGTCCCGGCCGGCGGCCTGCAGCGGGTTGGGCCGGCCGCGGACGACGACGGTCGTCTTCGCCGAGGGCCCGCCGTGGACGATCGCGCCGGCGCGGCGCGCGGCGCGGGCGGCCTCGCTGCGCGGCCGGCTCAGGATGCCGGTGAAGGCGAGGTGGACGCCCTTGAGCGTCCGCAGCGCGCCCGACCTTGAGCGCCGCGGGCGGATTGCGGCAGCGCCTCGATCAGCTCGTCGGCGCTCTCGTAGCGCTTCCGCCGCTCGCCGATGCAGCGGTAGACGATCTCCTTCAGGTGATCGCTGCAGCGCAGGCGGCGGACCTCGCCGGTGCGGATGCGCGCCGCGCGCGTCGCCCTTGACGAGCATCCCGAGCAGCTGGCCGACCTGGTAGACGTCGTCGCGCGCCTGCCACTTGGGGGCCGCGCCGGCGAGGATGTCGCTCGGCGCCCTCACGGGTTCATCGTGCGCGCGGTGATGCCGCGCCGGTCGCTCTGCTGGCCGCACGATGCCGAAGTCGCCGAGCTTCAGGCGCCGGCCGTCGCAGACGAAGACGTTCATCGGCGTCAGGTCGCGGTGGAGCAGCTGGCCGCGGTGGAGCTTGCCGAGCACCTCGAGGATGCCCGGCGATCTCGCGCCGCGTGGTCGCGCTCGGGCCACCCCTTCCCGGTGCGCTGGAGATAGGCGCGCAGGTCGCCGTGCCGCGCGTACTCGAGCGCGAGGCAGTAGAGGACGGTGCCGTCGTCTCGCATCAGCGGGAACGTGTCGAAGACCCGGATCGCCCGCGCGTGTCCCGCGAGGAGCTGCCCGAAGTACGCCTCGCGCAGCCAGCCGTCGATGTGCTCGCTCGCCTTGATCGCGACGACGGACGGGACGGCGAGGGAGCGGGTCATCCGCTTCGCGAGGTAGGCCTGGCCGAAGCCTCCCTGGCCGAGGAGGCTGTCGATCCGATACTGGAGCCGCGTCTCGGGGCTCGTGATCACCTGCTGGGGGAGAAGCAGGGCCTTGCCTCGCGCGGAGCGTGAGGCCCTGGACATCGCGACGGTCGTCGCTTTGGTGTTGATGGTCATCGGAAAGGCCAGCCCGGAGTCTACTGAAGCTCGGGGCGATTGAGATGCCCCGGAGTGAGAGCGCTGCAGCGGCTGGTAGGCTTCGGGAGGAGGCAGGCGCGAGTGGCTGTGGTCGGTACGGTGCTTTCGGTCAACGTCGGCGGGGCGCGGGAGTTCGACTACCGCGGGCGCCCGGCCCGAAGCGCGATCTGGAAGTCTCCGGTCGCGGGGCGCGTCGCCGTCGCCGGCGTGAACCTGGCGGGCGACGACCAGGCCGATCGGGAGGCGCACGGGGGCCCGGACAAGGCGGTCTATGCCTACGCGGTCGAGGACGCGCTCTGGTGGGCATCGAAAATCGGCCGGCCGTTCGCGCACGCGGAGTTCGGCGAGAACCTGACGACCGAGGGCGTCGCCGTCAACGACGCGCTCGTCGGCGAACGATGGGCGATCGGGACGACGGTCCTCGAGGTGTCGGAGCCGCGGGTGCCCTGCTGGCGCCTGGGCGTGCGGATGAACGATCCCGGGTTCGTCCGCGTCTTCACCGAGGCGCTGCGCCCGGGCGCGTACCTGCGCATCGTCGTGGAGGGCGACGTCGGCGCCGGGGACGAGCTCCGCGTCCTCTCGAAGCCCGATCACGATCTCTCGATCCGCGACGTCTTCCGCATCTACACCCGCGACCGCGGCGAGGCGGCGCGGCTGATCGCTGTCCCGCAGATGTCGGATGCCTGGAAGCGGTGGGCGGAAAAGGTGAGCCAGCGGCGGGACCCGCCCGTCGAGGGTCCGTCCTGACTCGGGTCGCGTTCTTCGATGGGCTCTCTCGGCGAGAGCCCGTCGGATAGCATCCGCCCATGGGCAAACCTCCGAAATCCTCCTACGAGCTCGCCATGGAACGGCTCCGTGCAGCGGACCCCAGGGGCGCGAAGACGAGTCCGCTCACCGCGAAGCAGAAGGAGGAGATCGCCGAGGCCAGGCGGGTCGCCGCCGCGCAAGTGGCCGAGCGGGAAATCCTCTTCCACGACGCCCTGAAGCAGACGCACGATCCCGCCGAGCGCGAGAAGGCCGAGAACGGTTACCGGACCGACCGGAGGCGAATCGACGAGGACTGCGAGCGAAAGGTGGAGGCGATCCGGAAGGGGCGGTAGCCGGCCGAATCCCGCCGCTTTGACTCGGCGCCCTTCCGGTCATAGCCTCCCCGGTCTGGAGGCAACGACATGGCTGCAAAGAAACCCGCGAAAACCGTCCGTGCGAAGAAGAAGGCTCCCGCGAAGAAGGCCGCGCCGAAGTCCGCCGCGAGCCGGTCGCTCGCGTTGCTCGACGCGTCGCCGAGCTTCACCGTCAACGACCTCGCGAAGAGCGTCGCGTGGTACCGCGACGTCGTCGGATTTGCCGTCGAGGAGGAGTGGAAGGACGCCGGCGGAAAGGTCATGGGAATGTCTCTGCGCGCCGGCGCCGTGTCGTTCATGATCGGGCAGGACGACTGGAAGAAGGGCCGCGACCGGAAAAAGGGAGATGGCTTCCGGATCTTCTGCATGACGAACGGCAGCGTCGACGACCTCGCGAAGCGGATCCAGGCAAAGGGCGGCCGGCTCGATCAGGGACCGACGGACCAGCCCTGGGGCTTTCGGGACATCACGCTGACCGACCCCGACGGCTTCAAGCTCACGATCGCCGTCGCGAAGCGCTGAGGCCGGTTCAGCCGGTCAGGACCCGGTCCTCCGCAGGATGACGTGCGCGGCGGCGCGCTCGCTGGGGAGGTGCTCGGCGCACTCGTAGCCGAGCGCCCGCAGGTCGAGGCCGCCGAACAGGTTCTCGCCCGCGCCGAGGAGGACCGGCGCGATCGCCAGGTGCAGGTCGTCGACGAGGCGCGCCTCGAGGTACTGCCGGACCGTCGAGACGCCGCCGCCGAGGCGGACGTCCTTGCCGCCCGCGGCCTCCCGCGCCTGGGCGAGGGCGGAATGAATGCCGTCCGTGACGAAGCGGAACTCGGTGCCGCCCTTCATCGCGATCGGTTGACGGGCGTGATGCGTCAGGACGAACGTGGGCACGTGGTACGGAGGCTCTTCGCCCCACCAGCCCTTCCAGCTCTCGTCCGGCCACGGGCCGCGGATCGGGCCGAACATGTTCCGGCCCAGGATCCACGCGCCGAAGTTCTCGAAGCCCTTCGCCGCGATCGAGTCGTCAGCGCCGGTCTCGCCGTCCGCATCCAGGTGCATCCGCCGGAAGGTCCGTGTGTGGAAGACCCAGTCGAAGAGCTCCGGGCCGCGGACGCCCAGGGGATTCAGCAGGTCCTGGTTCGGCCCGGCGCCGAAGCCGTCGATCGAGATCGAGAACGAGTGGACGCGCAGCCTGGACAAGGTCGCCTCCGTCACGAGGCCGCCCGCTGCGGCCTGGCGCCCCAGATCAGGAGCCAGAGAATGATCGGGAGCTCCCCGAGGGTGAGGATCCCGGTGATCCGGCCGATCGCCTCCGCGTACTGCGGGAACACGAGGTCGCCGACGGCGCTCGACGTGTGGCCGATGCCGGCGAGCATCAGCAGGATGCCGAGGACGCGCGGGATGAAGCCCGATCGCATGACGCAGACCCCGAACGGAAAGAGCCAGAGTCCCCAGAAGATCTGCGCGACGGAGATGGCCTGGCCGTGCAGGCCGAGGAACAGGTACGCCAGGGCGTCGCGCTGAGCGGGGTCGAGGGCCGACAGGGCGCGGGCGGCGGCGCCGCCTCCGGCGAGCTCCAGCGCGGCGACTTCGTTGACGACGTTGAGAAACGAGATGGGCATCGGAAGGAGGATCAGGACGAGCATCGCCAGGGCGGGACTCTCGCTCGTCGGCCGGAAGAGGCGGTAGAGGACCAGGGCGAGGAAGACGAAGAGCGCCATGCCGAGGAGCTCCGCCCCGATGCCCATGCGGAGAAGCGTCCCGGAGGCCCGGATGCGATCCGCCGTCGCCGCCGCGTCTCCCGCCACGATCACCTTGCCGGGGACGTACATGAGCGCGAAGGCGCCGGGAATGCTGCTCAGCAGGTAGAGAAGCCCGGCGAGCCGGGCGGTCTTCCGGGTCGAGTCCATCGCTGCCCTTTATACGCGATGGCGTGGATCCGGTTCCTTCCAGGATCGCGGGTCCGTCCGAATCAGGACGGAGCCCCCCATGGGCGAGTCCTCTACGAGGGGTCGCGGTCGATCAGCTCCAGGCCGAACGTCTTGACGATGAAGACCGCCATCTGGCCGCGGGTGTTGGGGGAGTCCGGGCAGTAGTTCCCGCCGCCGCAGCCGCCGGTGATCCCCTCGGTCGAGAGCTGCTCGATCCAGTCGACGGCGAAGGCGGGTGTCGGCGCGCACTCGACGTCGGCGAAGACTCCGGCGCACGCGGGCGGTGCGTAGGCCGAGCCGTGCTCCATCTTGAGCAGGAACACGGCCATCTGCGCGCGGGTGACGGGCGCGGAGGGACAGAACATCGCAGGCGCGGCCTGGCAGCCGGCGGCGATCCCCTGGTTGAAGAGGTCCTCGATCCAGTCGGCCGCGAAGGATCCCGCCGGCACGTCGGTGAAGATGGTGCCCGTGGCCGCCGGCGGCACGTAGCTCGATCCGAATTTCCCCTTCAGGAGGAACACGGCCATCTGCGCGCGCGTGACCGCAGATGAGGGACAGTAGCCGGTGCCGCAGCCCGTCGTGACGTTCACGTGAAAGAGCGTCTCGATGAAGAGGTTGAAAAGGCTGTCGGCTGGAACGTCCGCAAAGCTCCGTCCGACGTGGAGGGTCCACGATGCGCCGCCCCAGACCGTGCTCTCGCTGAATGTTGCGTCCCAGTGCGCCGCGGGGCGGGTGACGGGATCGTCGATGGACATGACGAAGCAGTCGTTGCACAGAGCGATGGCATTCGCGGGTATGGAGTAGGACCCGGCCGCGTCCACGATCGTGTAGGTCGCCCCGGGGGGGCCCGCGAAGGCCGAGGCGGAGCTGGCGAAGGACGCCGGATCCAACAGGCCGGTGGCCCAGGCCGGCTCGACGAGAACGGTCTCCCCCGGCTCGAAGACGCCGTTGAGGTTGGAGACGCCGCCCGAAGAGGCATGGAAATCCGCCTGGCAGAAGCACGGCCCCGGGGTGCCCCCTCCGCCCTTCGGGCGGCTGGGGGTCGGCGGCTCGACGCCTGCGACCCGAGCCGACAGGAGTCCGGACAGCGCCGCCGCGATCAGGATCCGGCGATACGGGGCGCTTGGGATCGTCATCGGGGAGTGGCCTCCACCCTACACGCGAAGAGGGGCGCTTTCGCGGATCACGCGGGGGCCCGAATCTCGCCGCCTATTTGACGTCGGCCGCCCCGTCGAGCGCCTCCTGCATCGCCTTCTTGGAGAGCACGCCCACCCACCGGTGGAAGGCGGGGCTCAGCCCGGTGTCCGGCGTGTAGGCGAGGCCGATGCGGTCGACGTCGACGGCCGCCCGGACCTCGTCCTGCGTGACGAGGCCGCGCTCGAGGGCCGCGTGCACCTGGTCGAGGATGGCAGCGTAGAGCTCGATCGTCCGCCGCAGGTACGTCTTGTCGTGCATGACCGGGCCCTGGCCCGGCACGATCGCGGCGAGATCCAGCGCGTCGAGACGGCGGAAGCTCTCGAGCCAGGGCGTGATGGCCCAGGAGTTCGTGGTCCAGGGCGGCGGCCCATGGCCGTCCTCCGGGCTGACGAGGACGTCGCCGGTCGCGAGGACCCGGCTGCCCGGCAGGTACAGGACGGCCGACGCGGTGGCGTCGCCGGTGACGCTGACGAGGCGCATCTCGCGTTTGCCGCTCCAGAGGACCATCTCGTCCCGGAAGACGACGTTGGGCAGGACGCGCGGCAGGGCCGCGACCTCGGCGAGAAACTGCGCGGTCTCGGCGATGTCGGCTTCCTTGCGGGCGCGGACCTCGGGCGTGAGCGGCGAGCCGTCGGCGAGCTTGCCGGCCGCAATCGCTGCGGCGAGCTCGGCGCGCCGCGCGGCCAGGCTCCGCTCGATCCCCGAGGCGAAGTAGCGGGCCGGCATCCGGCGCATGTAGTCGCGGGTCTGCTCCGTCGCGACGATGCGCAGCCCCGGGAAGGCCTTCACGTACTCGTCGTTGCCCGACCAGTGGTCCTGGTGCCAGTGCGAGTTGATGAGGACGCGTGACGGGCTTCTTCGTCAGGGCGCGGATCTCCGCGATCACCGCCCTCGCCGTGACCGCGCGCGTCGGGCTGTCGAAGACGACGACGTCGTCCTCGTTGACGATGACGACCGAGTTGGTCGAGGTCCAGTACTCGAGCTTCTCCGGCGCGCGGAAGACGGTGATCCCGTCGCCGAGGTCTTCCTTGACGAGCATGGCGCGGGCCTTCTCGACCGAGGTCTCGAGCGGCGCGGCGGAGGCGAGCGACAGCATGGCCGCGAGAAGGGCTAGCGATGAGGCGAGTCTCCGCGTCATGAGCTCCTCCGATGGCTTGCTTTCTCTTACGGGGCAGGGGCCCGGGGGTTGCAGCGCCGCCGTCCTGGCGGATGCTTGGAGCGCGGGGGGCTCGACGTCGTCACCGGCCGCCCGGACAAGGCCGTCGAGACGAGGGGGACGAGACGTGGGCCCGGCCCTCGGGGACGAACCGAGGGCTGGCCCCAGCCGAACGTCCTGCAGAGCGCGCTATGCGTTCCGGGGCGAGAGTCCGCGTTTCTCCCCGCGAGGCGTGAGAACGGCCAGCACGGCGGCGACGACGAAGAGCGCGGGCACGTCGCCGAGAAGGTGGCCGTGGCTTCCCGGTGTCGTGAACGACTGCACCAGCATGATCGACGCGTGCACGACGCTCGACCACACCGTGAACCAGATCAGGCTCCGATGGGCGAGCGGATCGCGCGACGCGACGATCAGGAACACGCCGAGCGTGGCGTAGACGCCGATGATCATCATGAGGTAGTCGGACTGGCCGGGGTGCCACACCCAGCCCGACGGCCAGACGATCCCGAGCAGGTAGATCCCCACGATGAAGATGACGCCCACGATCACCAGCGCGACCTTCAAGGACTTCAGACGCGTGGCCTCGGTCATCGTTTCCTCCTTGTCCTGAATGTACCGCTCCTTACTGAATGGGGTCAGTCCTGATTTGCTGAGTTTGGCGTGCTGGCGGAGAGTTGCGGATCTGGCGGACGAGGCGGTTCCGGGACAGGGAGGTAGGTCAGGGCAGGTTGCCTCAGAATTGTCACCAGCCGCTCGATCCGATCGCGAAGACCGCTGTCGGTTCCGAGCCGGGTCTCCAGTTGCGCCAGCGGGCGCACGAACGACGAGTCGTCGCGGCGGAGTCGTCGCGCCAAGCGGCGAACGGAGATGCCCGCGAGTCGGCGCGCGAGGTAGGCAGCGAGGCAGCGGGCGGCAGCGATTTCGCCGCCTCGGCGGGGCCCGGCGAGCTCACCCACGGTGAGGCCGCAGTCGCGGGCGACGACTTCGAGGAGGCGATCGAGCGTGAAGCCACGAAGCGGCGGCTCAGTCTCCGACGACGTTTCGAGCCACTTCGCCGCGAAGGTCTCGTCTCCGACGACCGCCTGATCGACGGCGGCCGAGGGCTCGTAGGGCGGGACGTCGGCCGGGCCGTCGACAAGCGCGACGTAGCGCCGGACGGCGGCTCGCCGCGAACCCTCGAGGAGGCCGAGCAGGGGATCGACGTCCAGCCAGTCGGGGCCACGGCCCTTGCGCAGGCACCGATCGCTCGACCAGCGATAGTCGGCCGCTCTCCGGACGACACGTGCCTCGACGGGATTACGGTGGATGTACCGGACGAGCGATTGAAGGTATCGGTCCTCCTGGACGAGGAACGCCTTGTAGCGTCCCTGGAAGAGATGGCCGACGCGATCATGGCGGCGGTTGAACCATTCCGCGTACGACGAATGGAGTCCCGCCATGATCCGGGACAGCGGTGCCTGGCCGGTGCGAATGGCGAGGTGAACGTGGTTGGTCATCAAGCAATACGACAGCATCTGGAACCGAAACTTGAGGCGATAGAACGCGAGACGCGACAGGTACTCCTCGCGGTCCTGATTGTCACGAAAGATCGCCCGGCGCTCGTTGCCTCGAGCGGTGACGTGGTACAGGGCGGCTGGGAACTCCAGCCGAGGGGGGCGCGGCATCTCGAGATTGCTCTCATCCTAAGAATTGTCGCGAGACCCGCAGGCACAGGGTCCGAAAGCGAAATCAGCAAATCAGGACTGACCCCCCGGATTCCGATCGCAAATCAGGACTGACCCCCGGATTCCCCGGATTCCCCCCGGATTCCCCGGAACTCCTTCCGCCCTCCTGCGTATCTCGGTTCAGGACATGGATCGGTGATGTCGAACCTGGACCTGCGCCATGCCGCCCGAGGGCTCCTCCGGAATCCCGGCATGACGGCGCTCATCGTGGCGACACTCGCGCTCTCGATCGGCGCGACGACGGCCATCTTCAGCGTCGTGTACGGCGTGTTGCTGCGGCCGCTGCCGTACCCGAACCCGGACCGGCTCGTGGCCGTGGCGGAGGTCAACCACCGCGGCACCTACTCGAGGCTGGCCGACCCGAACTTCGACGACTTCCGCGATCGCAATCGGACCTTCGCCGCGATGGCGAAGTACGTCGCCTCCGACACCTCGGTCGCCGGCGGCTCGGAGCCCACCCGCACCGGCGTCGCGACGGTGTCCGGCGACTTCTTCCGGGTTCTCGGCGTCTCGCCGGCGCTCGGGCGGGGGTTTGCGGCCGGGGACCTGCGGATCGGCGCGGAGCCGGCCGTCGTCGTCAGCTACGGGTACTGGAGACGGCTGCTCGGATCGACGCAGTCGCTCTCGTCGCTCTCGCTGAGGATCGAGGACCGCTCCTTCTCGGTCATCGGGGTCATGCCGGCCGGATTCCAGTTCCCGGCCGGGGCCGACCTGTGGATGCCGGCCGAGCTCGACCGCGAGAATCCCAGCCGGACTTCCCACAACTTCTACGCCATCGGCCGACTGCGCGAGGGCGTTCGTGTCGAGCAGGCCGGCGCCGACCTGCAGGCGATCGCGAAGGACATCGTCCGACGCTCCGACGACAAGGGCGACTACCTGCTGGCCGACGCCGCCGTCGTTCCCCTCCAGAGGTTCCTGACCGGACGGGTGGGCTCGACGCTGTCGATTCTCCTGGGCGCGGTCTTCTTCCTGCTCTTCGTGGCCTGCGCCAACGTCACGAACCTGCTCCTGTCGCAGGCGGCGGCGCGCCGGCAGGAGCTGGCGATCCGCCACGCGCTCGGCGCGAGCCGCGGCCGGCTGATCCGGCAGTTCCTGGTCGAGGCGCTCCTGCTCCTCGTCGCGGGCTGCGGCGCCGGCCTGTTCGTGGCCTCCGCCGGGATCCGGGCGCTCCTCGCGCTCGCTCCCTCCGACCTGCCGAGACTGGAGGACGTGTCCTTAAGCTGGCCGGTGCTCGCCTTCGCCATGTGCCTCTCGGCGCTCGTCGCCATCGGGCTCGGCCTCGTCACGGCCGCCCGCGCCACCCGCCGGGACCCGGGGGAGGGCCTCGCCGATTTCTCGCGGGGACAGGTCGGCGCGTCGAGCCAGCGGGTCGGGCGGGCGATCGTGGCCGCGCAGGTCGCGATGACGATGGTGCTTCTGGTCGGCTCGGCCCTGCTCGGGCGCAGCCTCCTCGAGGTGCTGTCGGTCCACCCGGGCTTCCGAACGGACGGCCTCATCGCGATGGACCTCGGTCTGCCGTACTCCGACGATCCGGCCGCGAAGGCGCGGCTCTCTCCCTTCCAGGCCCGGCTCTTCGAGCGCCTGCGCGCCATTCCCGGTGTCGACGAGGTCGCCGCGGCGAACGCCGTGCCCATGGACGGCGGACTGCCCGACGGCCTCTTCCTCGTCGTCCCGCCCGGGGACGTGCCGACGACGATGGAAGAGCTCGGACCGCTGTTCCAGAACGAGCAACTCACGGGCACGGCGGACTACTGCGCCGCGACGCCGCGGTACTTCCACGCCCTGGGGATACCGCTCGTCCGGGGCCGGCTGTTCGACGATCGGGATCGGCCCGACGGGCCGCACGTCGCGCTCGTCACCGAGTCGCTCGCGCGGTCGCGGTGGCCCGGGGAAGATCCCATCGGGCGCACGATCGAGTTCGGCAACATGGACGGCGATCTGCGGCCGCTCTCAGTCGTCGGGATCGTCGGCGATACCCGCGAGTACGGACCCGAGCAGCCGCCGCGGCCGACGATGTACGTCAACCTGGTGCAGCGGCCGCGGTTTTCGACGACGGTCGTGATCCGATCGAGCGCCGACCCCCGCGCCGTCGCGGCCGCCGCGCGCGGCGTGCTCCGGGACCTCGCGCCGGACGTGCCGCCGCGCCTGCGCACGTTCGACCAGATCTACGCGGCGTCGCTCGGCTCGCGGCGCTTCAACCTCGTCCTCGTCGGCGCGTTTGCGGGGACGGCCCTGATCCTGGCGATCGGAGGCATCTACGGCGTCATGGCGTACAACGTGGCGCGCCGCCGGCGCGAGATCGGGGTGCGCATCGCCCTGGGCGCGACCTCGCGGGACGTCATGCGAACCATCCTCGGACAGGGACTCGCGACGGTCGCGATCGGCGTCGGGGCAGGGACCCTCGGCGCCGTCGGCCTGACCCGCGGCCTCCAGGCGATGCTCTTCGGCGTCGCACCCCACGACCCGCTCACGTTCGCCGGGGTCGTGATCCTGCTCGCCGGCGTCGGCTCGCTGGCCTGCTGGGTGCCGGCCCGGCGTGGGATCCGCGTCGATCCCGTCGAGGCCTTGAGGGGTCAGTCCTGATTCGTTGATTTCAAAGGGGTAGGGCAGACGAAACGGGCCAGAAGCCGCGAGATCCAGAACCTTCCGCCCCATTCTCCGTACCCCTTGCTTACCGAGGGGAGTCTCCGGTAGACTCCTCTCGGAAACCGATATGAGCAAACCCGCCGACCTCGTCCAGGGCACTCTGGACCTGCTGCTTCTGAAGATCCTGGCCCTCGAGCCCTTGAACGGTTGGGCCGTCAGCCTTCGCCTGCGCTCGATCTCGGGAGGTGTGCTGCAGGTCAGCGAAGGATCGCTCTACCCGGCCCTGCACAAGCTGGAGCAGGAGGGCTGGATCGAGGCCGAGTGGAAGCAGACGGAGAACAACCGGCGAGCCAAGTTCTACTCGCTCACGCGCCTCGGCAAGAAAGAGCTCGAGTCGGAGACGGCGAACTGGCAGCGGCTGTCCTCCGCCATCTCGCACGTCGTCCAGCTCTCCGAGGCATAGGGAGGAGCACAGATGACTCTCAGGACGAACGCCAGGGTCGCCGGGGTCGCCTTCCTCCTCTACATCGCCGCCGCCCTGAGCGGAATGATCCTCGAGAGCCGCGCCGCGAGCGGGGAAGGGATCGCCGCAAGGCTCGCCATGATCGCTCAGAACGCGCCGACCATGCGCCTCGGCATCGTGCTCGAGCTCGTCGGCTGCTTCTGCGCCCTGGTGCTGGCCGTGACGCTGTACGCGATCACGCGCGACGTGGACCCCGACCTCGCGCTGCTGGCCATGACCTGCCGCGTCGGCGAGGGCGTGATCGGAGCCGCCTCCCTGCCGAAGGTGGTCGGGAAGGTCTGGCTCGCGACGGCCGCCGGAGCCGACGCGCCGGACCCCGCGTCCGCCGCCGCGCTCGGCGCGTTCCTGATGAAGCTGCCCGACTGGACCTCAAGCCTCGCCGCGACCTTCTTTGCCGTCGGCAGCACGATCTTCGCGTGCCTCCTCCTGCGCGGCCGGATCGTCCCCGTCGGCCTCGCGTGGCTCGGCGTATTCGCGTCGATCCTGGTCGTGGCAATCCTTCCCCTCGAGTTCGTCGGGATCACCCTCGGCGTCGTCAACAAGCTCATGTGGCTCCCGATGCTGGTCTTCGAGGTGACGCTCGCCCTGTGGCTGATCTTCAAGGGCGCCGCCCTTCCGAGGCGAAGCCTCTCCGAGGCCTAGACCATGCGCATCGAACACTGGTGGTTCACAGCTGCCGCTGCGGCTGAAGTCGATCTTCCGCCGCGGCCGGGTCGAGAACGAGCTCGACGAGGAGCTCCAGTTCCACCTGGAGCACAAGATCGAGGAAGGCATCGCCGAAGGGCTTTCCCCGGAGGAGGCGCGCTACCGGGCCCTGCGCGCGATGGGCGGGCTCGAGCAGAAGAAGGAAGAGATCCGGGACGCGCGCGGCATCCACTGGCTGACGGATTTCGTCGACGACGTGCGCTACGCGGTCCGGAGCCTGCGCCGCACGCCGGGACTCGCCGTCTTCGTGGTGGTCACGATCGCCCTCGGGATCGGGATGACCGCGACGCCCTTCAGCATGCTCGACGCGCTGATCTTCCGGCCGTACCCGGTGCCGCACCCGGGCGACGTGGTCACGCTGGTGAGCACGTCGCACGACAACGCGCTTCGACTCGTTCTCCTACCGCGAGTACCTCGACATCCGCGACCGGACGAAGAGCTACGACGGGCGTGATCGCCAACGTGCCGCTGCTGGCCGTCGGCTTCAGCGCCGCGCGCGACGCCACGCCGGTCGTCAAGGGCGGATTGCTCGTCTCCGGCAACTTACTTCCGCGTGCTCGGCGTCGAGCCGACGCTCGGGCGCGGCTTTCGGGACGACGAAGACGAGGTGCCCGGCCGCGACGCCGTGGTGGTCCTCTCGGCGGACTTCTGGAAGCGCGAGTTCGCCGGCGACCCGTCCGTCGTCGGCCGGATCGTCCGCCTGAACGGGAAGGACTTCACGGTCATCGGCGTCGCGCCGGAGACGTTCACCGGGCTCTACATCTTCGACCGTCCCGACTTCTACATGCCGCTCGCGATGGCGCGGCATGTTCTCGACCGACCCGCAGAAGGATTTCTTCGTCGACCGGGACGACCGCGAGCTGATGGTGAGGGCGCGCCTGAAGCCGGGCACGACGCAGCAGGCAGGCGGGCAACGAGCTCGCCGTGCTGGCGCGGGACCTCGAACGCGAGTACCCGAAGACGAATCGCGACCGCGGCGCGGCCGTCCGCACCATGTTCGAGATGCGGACGCAGGCGAGCGACGTCAACTGGAAATTCGGCGTGATCTTCACGATCCTCGCGCTCGCCGTGCTGCTGGTGGCGTGCACCAACGCCGCGGGGCTGCTGCTCTCCCGCGCCCGCACGCGCACGCGGGAGATCGCCGTCCGGCTCGCGATCGGCGCCGGGCGCTTCCGGCTGATCCGGCTGCTCCTGACCGAGAGCCTGGTCCTCGCGCTCGCCGGAGGACTCGGCGGGATCGCCGTCGGGTACGTCGGCATCCACTTCATGGGCAAGTTCCGGATTCCGGCCGAGCTGCCCGTCAAGATCCCGTTCCGCATGGACACGCGCGTGCTCCTGGCGAGCTTCGCGTTTTCGGTCCTGAGCGCCCTGATCTGCGGCCTGGCGCCGGCGCTCCAGAGCACGCGCCTCAACCTCGTGAAGGGGCTCAAGTCGGCCGACGTGGACGACGCCGGAAGGAAGCGGCTGTGGGGCCGCAACGCGCTCGTCGTGGCGCAGATCGCGATGTCGCTGATGCTGCTCGCCGCCTCGTTCCTGATGTTCCGCGGCTTCCAGCACAGCCTGAACGAGGGATTGGGATTCGCGGAGCAGGCCAGGGACCACGTGCTGATGGTCCGTTCGATCCACGCCTCGTGCAGTACGACGCGGCCCGGACGGAGCGCTTCTACGAGCTGCTCGGCCGAGCGCGTGCGGCAGGCGCCCGGCGTCCGGAGCGCGGCGTTCACGCAGAACCCTCCGCTCTCGCTCTGCCGACTTCGGACGCATTGCCTTCGTGCCGGAGGGGTTCTCGATGCCGCGCGACCGCGAGAATTTCCGGTCGTTGATGGACACCGTCGACGAAGGGTATCTTCGAGACGATGGGGATACCGATCCTGCGCGGCCGCGGCTTCCGGGCGTCCGACACCGCCGCCACGCCGCGCGTCGCGATCGTCAACGAGCAGTTCGCGAAACACTACTGGCCGGGCGGCGATCCGGTGGGCAAGCGCATCCGTCTCGAAAGCGCGAACGGCGCGCCGGTCGAGATCGTCGGCGTCGCGCAGACGATCAAGTACAGCGACGGCCCCACCGGGCCGATCGATTTCGTCTACCTGCCGCTTGCGCAGCACCCCGTCGCGCGCAGGGTCCTGCTGGTCCGGGCGGACGGCGATCCGCCGCAGCTCGTTCCGGCCGTGAAGGACGTCGTCCGCGCGCTCGATCCCAACATGCCGATGCTGCAGGTGATGACGTACGACGGAGCTGTACCGGTACGCCACCGTCGAGGGGCCGGGCGTCGCGGTCGAGCTCGTCGGCACCCTGGGCGCGGTGGGGCTGCTGCTCGCCATCGCCGGCCTGTACGGGCTGGTGGCCTACAACGTGAGCCGCCGGACGCGCGAGATCGGCATCCGCATGGCGATCGGCGCGCGGCCCGCCGACGTGCTGCGCTCGATGATGGGCAAGGGGCTCGTCCTCGTCGGCATGGGGGACGGCGATCGGCCTGGCGATGGGCTTCGCCCTCGAGCGGCTGATGAACTCCATGCTGTTCAACGCCGGCGGCGTCGACGTCACGGTCTACCTCGTCGTCGTGCCGGCGATGGTCCTCGTGACGATGCTGGCGGCCTACGTTCCCGCGCGGAGGGCCGCCCGGATCCCGCCGACGATCGCGCTGCGCTGCGAGTAGGGCGACCCCGATTCTTGGCCGACTCTTGGCGTCCGCCGGGTGCCGACGCGGCAAACATTCGCGCCGCGGCGCCGTAGTCATCCTCAGCTCATGCTGCGGCTCGCTTTGCCCCGACGTCACGCCTCGTGCGCGCTCGCTCTGTTCCTGGCCGCCGCGGCCCGCGCCCAGACGCCTCAGGCGATCTCCGTTGCCCCGGACTCGCCGCGCTGGGAGCTCGAGGGAGAGGCGAAGACGGCCGAGTATCAGGGCCGCAAGTGCCTCTTCCTCGACGGCGGAGCGGCGATCGCTCAAGGACCTCGAGATGCGCGACGGCGTCATCGACGTGGACGTCGCGACGCCCGCGAGCCGCGGGCTTCTTCGGCATCCAGTTCCGGATCGCGGACGACGGCGGCGACGGCGAGTGGGTCTATCTGCGCCAGCACAAGTCCGGCCTCCCGGACGCGATGCAGTACACGCCCGTCCTCAACACCGGCCTCAACTGGCAGATCTACAACGGGCCCGGCTTCACGGGCGCCGTCGACATCCCGAAGGACGTCTGGTTCCACCTGCGCCTGGAGGTGGCGGGCGCGCAGGCGAAGCTCTACGTCAAGGACATGGAGAAGCCCGCGCTCGTGATGAACGACCTGAAGAGCGGCGTCCAGAAGGGCCAGGTGGCGCTGGCGGTCCTGACGGGCGCGACCTACTTCTCGAACTTCGAGATCCGGACGACGCCCGATGCGCCGTGGGAGCGGCACCTGCCGCCGATGCCGCCGGGCACGCTGACGAAGTGGAGCATCTCGCCCGCGTACGACGCGCTCGCAGCGCAACCTCGGAGCGGCCGCTCGACGCCGCCGAGAGCGACGCGATGCGCTGGCAGGACGTCGAGGCGGAGCCGCCCGGCTTCGTCGTCCTCTATCGCTACCGCGAGGCCCCGCATCCGAGAGTCTCGTTCGCGAACGACTTCTCGAAGCGCCTCGAGCCGCAGCCGGGGATGAAGGTCGTCTACGCGCGGACGCCGCATCGAGTCCGACCGCGACCAGGTGAAGAAGCTCTCGATCGGCTACAGCGACGACGTCAGCGTGTTCCTGAACGGCGAAGATCCTCTACCGCGGCCGCAGCGCGCAGAACTTCCGCGACCCCGGCTTCCTCGGCATCGTCAACCCCGAGAACGACGCGGTCTACCTGCCGTTGAAGAAGGGCGCCAACGAGCTGGTGCTGGCGGTCGAGCGAGCTCGGCGGCGGCTGGGGATTCATCTGCCGGCTGGAGAACCTCGGAGACTGAGGATCACCCCGGGGCCGGCTTCTCCCGTCCACTTCGCTGGGATATTCTCGCCGCCTTCGCGGAGGGAATGGATGGCGTCCGAGACACAGACCGAGGCCCCCGCTTCGACCGACCAGCTCCTCATCCAGCTCCTGACCGGCGCGTGGGCCACGCAGGTCACCGCGGCCGCGGCGCGCCTCGGGATCCCGGACCTGCTCGCCGCGGGGCCCGCGACCGCGGGCGAAGTCGCGGCGACGCCGAGATTCGGTCCGCGTGAAGCCGGCGTCGAGCGTGAGGAGGTTGCGCAGGCTGCGGCACGAACAGCAGCGAGCCGACGAGCAGCACGAGCGACAGCGCGACCTGCGAGACGACGAGCGCGCGCGCGCACGGAGAGCCGCGCGCCGGCAGCCCGCGACGCCGCGGCCGCCCGTCTTCATCGCCTCGATGCGGTCGGTGCGCGACGCCTGCACGGCGGCAGGAGCCCGAAGAGCACGCACGTCACGACCGCGACGTCACCGCCGGTGAACGCCGAGCAGCGCGCAGGTCCGAGCGGCATCGGACACGAACCAGCGTGTCGTCCCGCGTCGTCAGGAACGGACGAGCAGCGCGGCTGAGGATCCCTGGCGAGCGCGGCGCCGGCGGCCGCCCCGCGCGGCCAGGACGAGGCTCTCGGCGAGCAGCTGCCGGACGAGCCGCGGCGCGAGGCGCCGAGCGCCAGGCGCACGGCGATCTCGCGCTGGCGCGCGCTCGCCCGCGCGAGCATCAGGTTCGCGATGTTGGCGCAGGCGATCGAGCAGAACGAGCGCGGAGATGCCGAGGAGGAGCCAGAGCGGGTCGACGTACCGCGTCGCGCAGGTCGCGAGAACCCGGTCCGCCTCCGGCCTTCGCGTGAGCTGGAAACCCAGCTAGCTGCTTCGCGTCGTTCGGCGTCGTAGCTCTTCCGGCAGCGTCGCCTGAAGATCCCGGTCGAGATCGCCGCAAGGTGGCCTTCGCCTTCTCCACGTCCAGCCGGGCGCAGGCGGCCGATCGGCGAGAGCCACCAGACCAGCTGCGCTTCGTCCGCGGCGAGTCGGTGATCAGGTCTCGGCGCAGATCGGCAGCGCCACGTCGAACGCACGCCCGACTCGACGCCGACGACCGCTCGGGCGTGACGACGACGATCGTCGAAGCGGCGGCCCTCGACGGCAACGGCCTCGCCCGGGAGAGCTCCGTCGCGCCGAACTCGCGCCGCCAGAACGGCTCGCTCAGGACGACCGCCGGCGATCGCGCACCCGGCGAGTCGTCGGCCGGCCCGAAGCACGCGGCCGCGCAGCGGCCCGACGCCGACGGTGTCGAAGAAGGTGCCGCTGACCCAGAGCGCCTCGGCGTAGCGGGCCTCGCCGCCGCGAGGCGAGGTTGACGCGGTCGGAGCTCCAGGCCGGCGAGCTTCGAGAACGCCTTCTGGTCGGCACGGATGCGGTCCCAGATGCGCGAGTCGTCAGCTGCGGCCAGCGGCCCGTGAAGTTGCCGGTGCGGCCCTGTGGTCGGTGCGATGCGGACGTTGACGAGCTCCCGGGGCCTGGCGACCGGAAGGCTCGCGCAGGCGCACGGCGTCGAGCGAGCTGGAAGATCGCCGTGTTCGCGCCGATGCCGAGCGCGAGCGAGAGGATGGCCACGAGCGCGAACGCAGGCTCGAGCCGGAGGCGCCGCGCGCCGTAGCGGAAGTCCGCCGCCAGGCCCGACAGGAAGCCGCCGCCGCTTCGATCGCCGACGGCCGGGGCCGGAGGGGCTGCGTCTCTGACAGTCCGCGAGTCCGGGACCGCGAGCTCTTCGAGCGCGGCCAGGGCCGTTCCGGGGGAGCCCCGACCGCACGTGCTCGGCGTAGCGGTCGTCCTGCACGACTCTCGACGACGAGGCGTCGCGCCAGGATCCTCCGGCCAGCCCCGCGAGTCGCTCGCGGATCTCCTCCGACCAGTCAGGCATTCTCGGCCTCCGTGATCCGGCCCATCGCCTCGACGAAGGCCGCCCAGGCGCTCTGCTGCATGCGGAGCATCTTCCGGCCCGCCGCCGTCAGCCGGTAGTAGCGCCGCCGGCGCTGCGAGGCCTTCTCGACCCAGCGGCCCTCGATGACCGGGAGGCCGGGTCCTCGTCGTCGAGATGCTGGTGCCCGAGGAGATCCGGCCGGATTTCGTCATGCTGATGGACCTGAACATGCTCGTGGTGACGGGCGGCCGCGAGCGGACGGCGAAGGAATTCGAGAAGGTGCTTGCCGAGGCGGGCTTCGAGACGACGCGCGTCATCCCGACGAAGAGCCCGTTTTCCCTGGTCGAAGCCCGACCGAGCGTCGGGTAAAGGAGGATCACGCGATGAAGACCAAGCGCATCCTGACGGCGGTCATCGGGGCTCTGGCGGCGGCCGTGGCGGTGACGGTCTCTCTGGCCGACACGCCGGCCGCCCCGGCGGTCGGCGCGGCCGCGCCGGAGTTCAAGCTCACGTCGAACGAGGGCAAGCCCGTGTCGCTCGCGGACTACCGCGGCAAGTGGGTCGTGCTCTACTTCTACCCGAAGGACTTCACCAGCGGCTGCACGCTCGAGGCCCAGAACTTCCAGCGCGACATCAAGAAGTACGAGGCGGCCGGCGCCGTGATCCTCGGCGTCTCGGTCGACACGGCCGAGTCGCACAAGGACTTCTGCGCGAAGGAGGGGTTGAGCTTCAAGCTCCTGTCCGACCCCGACGCAAAGGTGTCGGCCGAGTACGGATCGATCATGGAGTACGAGGGCAAGAAGCTCTCCGCCCGCAACACCTTCCTGATCGACCCGCAGGGCAAGATCGCGAAGGAGTTCATGGGCGTCAAGGTGCCGAACCACAGCGACGAGGTCCTCGCCGCCCTCGGGGTGCTCCGGAAGGCGTAGGCGCGCCCTACGCCCGCTCGACGCGCAGGTCGTAGCAGCCGGCCTGCGTGTCGCGGACGTGGAGGTAGTCCACGTCGGCGCGGGCGAGGAGGCGCTCGATCGCGGCCTCGATCTGCCCGCCCGTCGCCCGCTCCTCGGCCCGATGGAGCCGGCCGCGGCCATAGGCGGTCAGCATCAGGTCGTGCGCCAGGAGGTCCTTCGGGAACCCGCCGTGCTCGGGGTGGCGGTCGCACTCGGTCTCGTGGATGAAGACGGGGCCGGGAAGGGGCAGCGGCTCGAGACCGTGGAAGGGGTCGAGCGTGAAGAGGAGCCGCCGCTCGACGCCGATCGCGAAATCTCGAAGGCACAGCCGGCACGGGCCGTAGCCCATCGCGACCTCGGCGTGGACCGGATGGCCGTAGCCGGGAGACCTCCGCGTGGTCCGGACCTTCTCGGCGGTTCTCTCGGGGATCGCGAGCACTCGATAGGCGGGCATGCATCCTCCTCGTCGCCCCTCAGAACACCGGCCGGAACGCGGAAGTTGCGGCATAATGTTCCGTATCGCGCACCCGATGAGACCCCAACCCGGCTTCGAAGACGGCACCGATCCCTTTCCCGAAGAAGAGCTCGACGCGTACCACTCGCCCGAGCCCTGGAAGCAGGAGGGGCGTTACATCCGGGACGCGGCCGGCGCGATCGTCGTGCGGGGCCGCAGCTACTCGGACGCCCGCCGCATCGTGGCCGCGATCAACGCGACGCGCGACATCCCGACCGAGGCCCTCGAGGGCTGGCAGGTCCAGGACGTTTCGGACCCGAAGACGCGCCCCGAGCTCGAGGTGGCGGTGGTGGAGGAGGGTCCGGCGCCCTCGCCCTACCTCGTCGTCCCGGGCGAGCGCCGGCGGACCGAGCGGCGCCAGCGGGAGCGCCGCGTCGGCGGCCCGCCCGACTCGGCCATGGCGCTCCTCTTCGACCGCCGCGTCATGGAGCGGCGGCTCGGCGACCGCCGCCAGACCGCGCGGGCCTAGGCCTTCCCCGCGATCCGCTGGCGGATCGCCCCCAGGTGGTAGGCCGCGTGGGCGACGGCGCCGATCGAGGTCGCGAGCGCCTCGGCCTTCGCGGACGGCTCGGACTCGATCGCCCGGACGAGGTCCTCGTACTTCGCGCGGGCGTCCCGCCGGACCCGGTCCCACGCCTTCGCGTCCACCTCGCGGACGCTCCAGCTTTCCTTCCAGTCCCGGTCGGCGCGGTCGCCGCGCATCCAGGCGCTCGACATCTCGACGTGGAAGGCGATGTGGTGGACGTGCCCCGCGATCGTCGCGGCGCCTGGGGAGGGCGCGGCCGACGCCTGGGCCGGCGTGAGCGCGTCGATCGCCGCCAGGAGGCCGGCGCGGGGGTCGTTGTCGATGTAGTACGTGGACGGCCCGGAGGGGCCCTCGAAGGTTTCCCGGAGCAGGGTCAGGAGCGCGCCGGCGACGGCGGCTTCGGGAACGTCGGCCATGAGTCTCTCCTTTTCGTTCGGCCTTCGGCGATTCGGGCTCGGCAACCCCCCGGACACGGCGCCCCCGAAAAAGGTTGCAGGCTCTTCTGGCCTCGGCGGGTCCTTTTCGACGAGACTATCGTCAGAGAAAGGAGCCCTTTCATGCACAAGGCTCTCCGGTTCGTCGGCACGGCGCTCGCCGTCCTGCTGGTCGCGGGTGCGGCCCGGGCTGCCCAGGACATCTCGAAGTCTCCCCAGGTCGCGGCGTACAAGACGCTCTTGAAGGCCGTCAACGCGGGCGACTTCGAAGGCTACAAGAAGTCCATGACCCGGGCCGCGGGCGAGGGCATCGACAAGCAGATCAAGGAAACGGGGATGGACCCGAAGAAGGGCATGGAGATGCTCAAGTCCATGCTCGCCGAGAACATCAAGTACACGGCGCTCAAGGTCGACGGCAAGAAGGCCGTCCTTTCGGCGACGGGCCGGATGATGGACGCCGACCAGTACGGGACGATCGACCTCGAGGAAGAGGGCGGGGCCTGGAAGGTCGCCCAGCAGAGCTGGACCAACACGAAGCCGTAGGGCGCCGTCGGGCCTTGCGCGGCCGGGAGAAGAGGTTTAGGCTTTTCCCGGCCGCACTCCGGCCTTCACCCGCCCGATCCGACCCCTCTTCGGATCCCCGGCGCGGGGAAAAGGGGGATGTCCCCGGAGATGGTTGGTACGTCTTTGACCGCGGGTGACGCGGAGAGGGGACGCGGGAGCTCGCCGTTGAGGACGCCATGCCGACCAACCTGAAGAAACTGGTTCGTTCCCGGATGCAGAAGACCGGCGAGAGCTACGCCACGTCGCTCCGCTACGTCCGCCGCCGCGCCGAGAAACGCGCCGCCGCGGCCCCGACTCCCGCCCGCAAGTCCGCGTTCCCGTACATCCGCTACCAGAACGCCGTGCCGCGCGATCCGCGCATCGACGCGTACGCGCGCGCGGTCGACGGGCCGCTGGGAGAGACGATCGCCCGGCTGACCGCCCTCGTTCGGCGCGCCGTGCCCGCGCACGACGAGGTCGTCGTCCATGGCGCGCCGCAGTTCTGCATCGGCGGCATGCCCTTCTGCTACATCGTCGGCTATTCGAAGCACGTGAACCTGGGCTTCTGCGACGGCGTGGCCCTCCCGGATCCGGCGGGCCTGCTCGAAGGCACCGGGAAGACGATGCGGCACGTCAAGGTGCGGCCGGACGGCGGGGCGCCGCTGGCGGTGCTTTCGCAGCTCATCGCGAGCGCGGCCCGGAGGGTCCGGGAGAGACAGGCGGCCGACCGCAAGTCCTGAGGGACGGGGAGACGGGACCGAGGGGCGGGGACGAGCCCCGCCCCTACTTCATCCGGCGCAGGAAATTGTTGTGCTGCGTGTACCGCGTCGGCCTGCCGTCGGTCCCCATCACGAAGACGATCTCCTCGCCGAGCGTGCCGTCCTTGCGGACGCGGCGGAAGCGGTCCTCGCCGGTCTTCTTGAGCCGCTCGAGGGTCTTCGCGGGGCTCATCGTGGGCAGCTCCAGCATCGCGAGGCCGTCCTCCCACGGGAGGATGACGACCTCGCCGGCCCAGGGCTGGGCGTCGTAGACGCCGGCGTAGCGGGAGAGCGCGGGGTCCGGCGCCTTCGCGCCGCCGGGGCTCTTGACCGCCGCCGCGACCGCCGGCGCGACGATGTCGTAGAGGCGCATCGCCCACTCCGGCGAGTCGACGCCCTGCGCGTTCGACAGGAACACGACCCCCACGCGGTCCGACGCGCCCACCAGGATCGCGCTGCGGTAGCCCGGGCAGCTGCCCTCGTGGCCGGCGAGGAGCTTCGTGTCGTTCTTCCAGATGCGGAACCCGAGGCCCCAGAGCGTGTCGAAGTCGGGCTCGACCCAGTGGATGCGCTGCATCTCGGAAAGCGTCGTCGCCTTGAGGACGTCCGTGCCGCCCCTGGCGAGCAGGCGCAGCTGCCAGGACGCGAAGCGCGCGAGGTCGTTCGCGTCGGAGGCGAAGCCGGCGGCCGGGGCGACGCCCTTCATCGTGAAGAAGGGGATCGGGGCGCGCTTGCCCTCCCGGTCGAGCGACGAGTAGCCCGAGGCGAGGCGCCGGCCGCGCTGCGACTCCGGGATGTCGGGCGTGGTGCTCGCGAGCGCCAGCGGACCGAGGATGCCCGACTGGACGTAGGCGGCGTAGGGCTTCTGCGACTCGGCCGCGACGATCTCGCCGAGGAGCGTGAAGCCGAGGTTGGAGTACTGGAAGTGCTGCTCCGGCGCGTAGAGGGCCTCGATCGACCCGCCCTTCGCGATGAAGTCCTCGCGCGTCGGCATCGCGAAGTCCGGGGCCGACCAGTAGGCGTACTCGGGCTCTTGCGGCAGGCCCGAGGCGTGCGTCAGCAGGCCCTCGATCGTCACGTCGCCTTCGCCCTGCGCCGTCTTGAGGCGGAACCACGGCAGGTGCCGCCCGACCGGGTCGTCGAGCCGGAGCTTCCCCTCGTCGCGCAGCTGCATGACGGCGATCGAGGTGAAGAGCTTCGAGAGGGAGCAGATGCTGTAGAGCGTGTCGGCGCCGGCCGGGCGCCCGCTCGCGACGTCGGCCTGGCCGTAGCCGCCGCTCCAGAGCGTCTCGTCGCCGTAGACGACGGCCGCGGAGATCCCGGGGATCCGGGCGTAGGCGCGCTGCGCCTCGAGCCAGGTCCGCGCGAGCTCGAGGGCCGAGACGACGCGGGGGTCGGTCGCGACGGGCGAGGGCGCCTGCGCGGCCAGCCGCGCCGCGGAGAGCGTCGCGAACAGGAAGGCGCTCGTGAGTCGTCGAGTCGTCATCGCCACCTCCGGGCCCGGCGATTCTACGCGGGCCTTCGGTAGGATGACGCTCGGATGAGCGGCAAGGCGATGGCCGGACGGACCGTCCTCGTCACCGGCGCGACGCGCGGCATCGGCCTCGATGTCGCGCGCGAGCTCGCCCGGATGGGGGCGCGGGTCGTCCTCGGCGTTCGGGACGCGGCGCGCGGCGCGGCCCTGGCGCTCGAGATCGCCCGCGCGGGTGGCCAGGCCGAGGTCCTGCCCCTCGATCTCGCGTCCTTCGGCTCGGTGCGCGAGGCGGCGCGGCGATTCGAGGCGTCGCACGGGGCGCTCGACGTGCTCGTCAACAACGCGGGCGCGGCCGTCCGCCGGCGCGAGGTCACCGCCGACGGCCACGAGCGGACGTGGCAGACGAACTTCCTCGGCGCCTACCTCCTGACGCGCCTCCTGCTGCCGGCCCTGCGGCGGTCGCCGCGGCCCCGCGTGGTCAACGTCGGATCGGACGCCCACCGCACCGGACGCATCGACTGGGAGAACCTGGAGCTCGAGCGCGGCTACGGCGGCTATCAGGCGTACGCCAACACGAAGCTCGCCCTCCTGCTCTTCACCCGGGAGCTCGCGCGGCGGGAGCCCGGCATCGCCGTGAACGTCCTTCACCCGGGGGCGATCGCAACCGGGATCTGGCGCGAGCTGCCGGAGCCGCTCCGATGGCTGATCGGCGCGATCCTGCCGGCTCCCGCGCGCGGCGCCGCTCCCGTCGTGCGTCTCGCTGCGGACCCCGCGCTCGACGGCGTGACGGGGCGCTACTTCAGCCGGTTCCGCGATGCGGAGCCGGCGCAGCGCGCCCGGCGGGACGAGGACGCGGCGCGGCTCTGGGCTGTCGCGGAGGCGGCGACCGGGCTCGCCCGTCTCTGAGCCGCAGGCCTTGTCTTATGATCGGCGCCGATGAAGAGCGCCTCCGCCGTTCTCGCGGGTCTCCTTCTGTCGGCCGCCCTTCTCGCCGCCCCGGATCCGCCGCCGCTCGTCGAGGCGGATGAGTTCGTCAAGATCTACGACCCGAGCGTCGGCGAGAAGGAGAAGTGGTACGTCAACGACCACTGCTTCATCCGCGGCGCCGACGGGACCTGGAACCTCTTCGGCATCACGCACGCCGAGCCCTCGGACGCCCTCGACGAGGACAACTTCGCCCACGCGACGTCGAAGGCCCTTCTCGAACGGCCCTGGAAGAAGCAACCGTTCGCGCTGACCGTCGCGCCGGAGGCCCCCTGGCGGGAGGAGCACCTCTGGGCGCCCCACGTGGTCGAGCACGGCGGCGCGTACTTCATGTTCTATTGCGCCGGCGACAAGGACCACACGAAGTACAAGATCCATCTCGCGACGTCGAAGGACCTGAAGACCTGGACGCGCCACCCGAAGAACCCCATGGTCGTCGACGGCTTCGACGGCCGGGACCCCTTCGTGATGCGGATCGGCGACGAGTGGGTCATGTACTACACGGCGACGAGCGCGCCCGAGGGCGGGAACCACGTCGTCAAGTACGCGACGAGCGCGGACCTGACGACCTGGAGGGTCCGGGGAACGGTCTTCACCGACCCGTCGACCGGCAAGTACGGCGGGCCGACGGAGTCCCCCTTCGTCGTCCGCCGCGGAACGAAGTACTACCTCTTCGTCGGCCCGCGCGACGGCGACAAGGACGTTTTCGACGGGACCGACGTATTCGTCAGCTCGGATCCCTTCCGGTTCAAGGTCGAGAATCGCGTCGGACACATCCCCGCGCACGCCGCGGAGGTCATTCGGGACGTCGACGGGAAGTGGTACGTCAGCCGCTGCGGCGCCGAGCGCGGCGGCGTGTACCTCGCCCCGCTGACATGGAAGGACGAACAGCCATGATGGTTCGGAAGGCCCTTTTCGTCGCGGCGGGCTTCATCGCCGGCGCCGGGGCGCTCGCGGCGGACGAATCCGCGGCCCGCTGCCTCGGCCCCACCACCGTCGCCCTGGAGGTTCTCAAGTCGACCGGCGTGCCGAGCGCGTCGGTCGCGGTGGTTCGAAACGGGCGGATCGACTGCCTGCTGGCGGTCGGCGACGCGCGCCTGGAGCCGAAGACCGAGGCCGCCGCGGCGATGCGCTACTCGATCGGCTCGGTCAGCAAGCAGTTCACCGCCGCCGCGATCCTCATGCTCGCCGAGGCGGGCAAGCTCTCCCTCGACGATCCGGTCTCGCGCTTCCGGCCGGACCTCACGGACGCGAAGAAGGTCAAGATCCGCCAGCTCCTGTCCCACACCTCCGGGTACCAGGACTACTGGCCCCAGGACTACGTGCCGCCGTTCATGAAGCAGGAGACGACCGCCGACAAGATCCTCGACCGGTGGGCGAAGATGCCGCTCGACTTTCCGCCCGGCGCCCAGTACCAGTACAGCAATACGGCGTACGTCGTCGCGGGCGTCATCGTCGAGAAGGCGTCGGGAAAGCCACTGATGACGTTCCTCGAGGAGCGCATTTTCCGGCCTCTCGGAATGAAGAGCGTACTCGACATCGACGCGGCGAAAGTCACCGCGTCGGATCCCGTCGGGTATCAGCGCTTCGGCCTCGGGCCGCTGCGGCCGGCGCCCAAGGAGGGCAACAACTGGCTCTTCGCCGCGGGCGAGCTCGCCATGACGGCGGAAGATCTGGCGAAGTGGAACATCAGCGTCATGGACCAGAAGCTGCTGAAGCCCGCGTCGTACGCCGAGATGGAGCGGGCGGTCCTGCTGACGAACGGGGTCGCCTCCGCCTACGGTCTCGGGGTCTCCGTGGCGAGCGTCAACGGACACCGCGCGATCGGCCACGGCGGCGAGGTCTCGGGCTTCACGGCGGACAACGTGATCTTTCCGGACGACCGGGCGGCGGTGACGGTGCTCGTCAACCAGGATGCGATCGACGCCTCCGGGACCATCGCGAAGAAGATCGCCTCGGGCCTTTTCGCGGGCGACAACGTTCCGGAGCGTGAGGCGCGCGCCCGCCGGATCCTGGAAGGGCTCCAGAAGGGCGAGATCGACCGCTCGCTCTTCACGTCGAACGCCAACAGCTACTTCACGCCCGAGGCGCTGAAGGACTTTGCCTCGGGCTTTGCGACGCTCGGGCCGGTCGTCGAGGTGAACCAGACGCGCCAGAGCGACCGGGGCGGGATGACGTTCCGCCTCTTCGAGGCGAAGTTCGAGAAGCGCACCCTCGCGATCTGGGAGCGCGACATGCCCGACGGCAAGATCGAGCAGTACCAGGTGATGGTCGAGGAGTAGTCGACCGACGGAGGTCCGCCATGGCGTCGAAACCGAACCCGATACCCGATGGCAACGGCGCCCCGACGCCGTATCTCTCGATCGACGGCGCTGCGAAGGCCATCGACTTCTACAAGCAGGTCTTCGGCGCGCAGGAGATCGTGCGCCACGACATGGGGGGCCGCATAGGCCACGCGGAGCTGAGGATCGGGAACGGCCTCCTCATGCTCGCCGACGAGTTCCCGGAGATGAACTTCCGGGGCCCGAAGGCGATGGGCGGCTCGCCGGTCATGCTCAACCTCTACGTCGAAAACGTCGACGAAGTCTTTCGGCGCGCGACCGACGCCGGCGCCACCGTCGTCCGGCCCGTGGCCGACCAGTTCTACGGCGACCGGTCCGGCCAGTTCAACGACCCCTTCGGCCACCGCTGGAACGTCTCCACGCACGTCGAGGACGTCTCGTACGAGGAGATGGAGCGCCGGTCGAAGGCCTACATGGAGAAGCAGAAGGCCTGAGCCGTCCCGCGTTTCGGGGGCTCCGTCCTCCCGGCTCGCCCGACCCCTGAAACAAACGCCCGCCTCCTGCGTTCGAAGGGCAGGAGGACGCAATGACCGAAGGGACCCCCGCCGGACGCCTGGTCGCCGCGGCTGCCCTCGCGGCGGCGCTGGCGGCTCCGGCGGCCGCCGAGTTCCCGGCCGAGCGCCAGTTCCAGACCGTCGAGGTCGCCCCGGGCGTCGTCGCCTTCATCGCCGCCGAGACGAGCGGCCCGATCCCGAGCGGCAACGTCGTCGCGGTGATCGGCGAGGAGGGCGTGCTGGTCGTCGACTCGGGCCGGTTCCCGACGCTCGCGCGCCGGATGGTCGCCGAGATCCGGAGGCGCACCGACAGGCCCGTCCGCTACCTCGTCCACACCCACTGGCACCTCGACCACATCGTCGCCGACGCCGTCTTCCGCGAGGCCTGGCCCGGCATCACGTTCGTTTCGACCGAGTTCACGCGCCGCAAGATCGTCGATAAGCAGATCGCCTACGTCAAGGACCTCGCGAAGATCGACCGGGAGTACGCGGCGGGCCTGACGCAATACGTCGAAGGCGGCAAGCGCCGCGACGGGACGCCGATTCCCGAGAACGTGAAGGCGTACCTCCGCCAGCAGATCGCCGACATCGCCCTGGAGGCGGCCGAGGTCCCGGGCGTGACGCTTGCGGCGCCCTCGCTGACTTTCGAGAAGGAGCTGACGGTCCACCTCGGGAAGCGCGCGGTGCGGATTGCCTTCCTCGGTGAGGGCAACACCGCCGGCGACGCCGTCGTCATCGTGCCCGACGCGAAGGTCGTCGCGACGGGCGACCTCCTCGTCGCGCCGACGCCGTACGGCTACGGCTGCCACCCGGCCGCGTGGATCGAGACGCTGAAGGCCCTCTCGGCGATCGACGCCGTAGCGGTCGTCCCCGGCCACGGGCCCGTCATGAGCGACTGGAGCTACGCGGCGAAGGTCTCGGCGCTGCTCGCGGCGTTGCGCGAGCAGGTCGCCGCGGCGGTCCTCGCCGGCGCGACGCTCGAAGAGACCCGTCGGAAGGTGAACCTCGACGTCTTTCGTTCGCAGTTCGCCGGCGAGGACTTCGAGCGCGGCGAGGCCTTCGACGACTACTTCGTCGCCTCCGCGGTCGACCGCGCGTACCAGGAGGCGGCGGGAAAGATGGCGGAGGAGTAGAGCATGGGCACGGCGAATCGGCGCGAGTTTCTTCGGGGGGCCGCGGCACTCGCGGCCTCGTCGGTCCTGCCGGCGCGGTTCGTCGGCGGGCAGGAGACGCCGGCGCCGACGCTCAAGGCCCAGCGCCTCGCGTGGGCCGGCGTCCGTCTCCAGCTCGGCAAGAGCGCCCTCTTCATCGATCCGCTGATCTCGCCCGAGGTCTGGGGCAAGGCGCTGCCGGATCCGCTCGTGCCTGTCGAGGGCGTCGAGGGCGCGCGCTACGTCCTCATCACGCACCGCCACAACGACCACTTCGACCGGAAGGCCGCGAAGAGCGCCCTCGGCGAGGCCGGCACCTTCGTCTGCACCCCCGATGCGGCGCCGGCCGCGGCCGCCGCCGGGCTGCGCGTGCGCCCGGTCGCGCTCTACGAGCCGGCGCTGCTCGGCGACTTCACCGCGACGCCCGTCCCGGCCGCCGACGGCAGCGGGGACCCGCAGGTCTCGTGGGTCGTGTCGGGCGGCGGACGCCGCATCATCCACTGCGGCGACACGCTGTGGCACGGTCACTGGTGGCAGATCGGACGCCAGCACGGCCCCTTCGACGCGGCTTTCCTTCCGATCAACGGCGCGCTGTTTCTGGATCGCAAGCCCCCGAGCGGCATCCCGGCCGTGATGACGCCGGACCAGGCGGTGGCCGCCGCGGCCGTCCTCGGCGCGCGGCTGATCGTGCCGATCCACTACGGCGTCGTCGGCGACGAGACGTACGCGGAGGTCGCCGGCGCCGAGGCGGCGCTGCTCAAGGCCGCGGGCCGGCGCGGCGTCGGGGTCGAGATCGTCAAGCCCGGCGACTGGCTGAGCTGGCAACCCCGCGGCTGAAGGCCCGTCAGCGCGGGCCGGCGGGCGGCCGCCACGGACGCGGGTGGCGCTCGTCGCCGGCCCAGGGGAAGGGCGCGTTGCGCGGGTCCCTCTCCCAGGAGAGCGCGAGCAGCTCGCGAACCTCGCCGTCGGTCGTGGGCTCGAAGAATTCGTACCACCGCCGGATCGACTCGAAGGGCTCGGGCGTCATGAGGCAGTAGACCGAGTGGACCGACGCACGCAGGTTCTCGCAGACGCGCGCCGGCCCGGCCGGAACGGCGACCACGATCCTCGCGGGAAGGCGCTCGCGAAGGGCCCGGATCGCGGCCCGCAGGGTCGTCTCCGTCGCGGCGCCGTCGTCGACGAGCAGGACCGTCTTGTTCTGGACCGGGGCCGGAGGCCGGCCCTGGGAGTAGACGCGCTGCCGGCGGGCGAGCTCCGCCTCCTCCCGCGCCGCGGTCTGCTGGATCCGGGCGCTCGAAATCCGGTGCTGCGCGACGGCCTCCTGGTCGAAGACGCGGACGCCGCCGGTCCCGACCACTCCGAACGACGTGTCGGGCGCGCCGGGCACCGGGAGCCAGCGCATGAGGAAGACGTCGAGCGGCGCCCCGAGGGCCTGCGCGACCTCGTACGCCACGGGCACGCCGCCGCGCGGCAACCCCAGGACGACGACGTCCTTCTCGGCGAAGACCGCGAGCTTTCGCGCCAGGAGACGGCCGGCTTCGCGTCGGTTCTTGAGCATGGCGATGGCCCTCCCCCGGGGTGGACTGTCGCAGGAAGTGTGCCAGAGACGCGGCCTTCCCCGCCGAAATTCACCCCGTTTTTAGTTTGAGGGATCGTCCTCCCCCGAGGTCGGCGAGGGTCCCGACCGGGCGGTGCGCGCCGGACCGAGGGCGGCCTAGCCCTCCTGCAGCGCTTCCGTCGGCTGGACCCGGGTGGCGCGCCAGGCCGGCAGGGCGCAGGCGGCGAGCGCGACGACCGCGAGCAGGGCCGAAGCGCCCGCGAAGGTCACCGGATCCGTCGGCGCGATCCCGAAGACCAGGCCCGCCAGAAGCCGTCCCAGCACGAGCGAGGACGCGATCCCGATCGCCACGCCGATCAACGCCGGCCGCATGCCCTGGAGGACGACCATGCGGACGAGGTCGCCGCCGTCGGCGCCGAGGGCCATGCGGATCCCGATCTCCCGCGTCCGTCGCTTCACGGCGTAGGCGAGGACGCTGTAGATCCCGATCGACGAGAGGAGCAGCGCCAGCGCCGCGAACACGCTCAGGAGCAGCATGGAGAACCGGGCGTGCGCGAGCGAGGCGCCCAGGTGCTCCTCCGTCGTCTTCATGTCGACGACCGGCTGGTCGGGATCGACGGCATGGACGGCGGCCTCGAGGGCGGAGCCGACGCTACCGGGGTTCTGCGCCGTGCGCACGACGAGCGCCATCGAGAAGCGCGGCATCTGGGCGAACGGCGCGTAGAGCGCCGGGATCGGCGTCGTCTTCGCGAGCCCGCGGAGCTTCACGTCCGCGACGACGCCCACGACTTCGCGCACGATGCCGGGGTAGAACGTCAGTGTCAGACGCTTGCCGACGGCGTCCTCGCCCGGCCAGAACTTCTTCGCCATGGCCTCGCTCACGAGGATCGCGGGCGGAGACTTGTCGGTGTCCGCCTCGGTGAAGTCGCGGCCGCTCTTCAACGCGATCCCGAGCGTGCGCAGCGTGCCGGGCGTGAAGACCCGGACTGCGACCTCGGGTTGCTCCGACATCACGGCGGCGGAGCGGCCCTCCACCGCGACCGGCTGCGTCGATCCGCCGTCGGACAGCGGAAGCGTGTTCATCGCCGCCGCCGAAGTGACTCCCGGGAGCGCGCGCAGCCGCTCGAGCACCCGGGCGTAGAAGGCCCGCCGGGACTCCTCGGAGGCGTACCGGGCGTCCGGGAGCGAAACTTCCGCCTGGAGGACGTTCTTCGGGTTGAAGCCCGGATCGACCTGGCGCAGTCGGCCGAGGCTCCGCACGAGAAGGCCGGCGCCGAACATCAGCACGAGAGCGAGCGCGACCTCCGCCACGACGAGCGAGTTGCGCAGCGCCGGGCTCCCGGCGTCCGCGTCGGCGCGGCCGCCCTGCTTCAAGGCCTCGTTGGGATTGGCGTGGGTCAGCCGCCAGGCCGGGAGGATTCCCGCGAGCGCCCCCGTCACGAGGGAGATCCCGAAGGTGAACGCGAGGACGACGCCGCCCAGCTGGATCTCGCCCGCCCGCGGCATCTCGCCCGCGAGGACGGCGACGATGAGCTTCACGCAGAAGCCGGCGATCGCCAGTCCCAGCGCGCCTCCGAGGACCGCCAGGAGCGTCGTCTCGGCGAAGAGCTGGCGCACGATGCGGCCGCGGCTCGCGCCGAGGGCCGAGCGGACGGCGAGCTCCTTGCGGCGGCCGAGCGTCCTGGCGAGGACGAGGTTGGCCACGTTGGCGCAGGCGATGAGGAGAACGAACCCGACCGCCCCGAGCAGAACGAGGAGCGCGGGCCGCACGTCGCCGACGAGGTCCTCGTGCAGCGGGATGACCGTGGCGCCCCAGCCCTTGTCGTCGGCGGGATACTGGGCGGCGAGCCGCGCGGAGATGGCGTCCATCTGCGCCCGCGCGCCGGCCACACTCGCGCCGGGCTTGAGGCGGGCGAGCACCAGGTAGTCGTGGATCCCGCGCACGGCCTTCTCCTCGGCCGTGAAGGTCAGCGGGACCCAGAGACGCGCGCCCTCGGGGAACCCGCGCCCGGCGGGCAGCACGCCGATCACGGTGTAGCTCTCTCCGCCGGCGACGAAGGTGCTCCCGACGGCGGCGGGGTTGGAGCCGAAGCGGGTCTTCCAGAGCTCTTCCGAGAGGACCGCCACGCGGTGGCCGGCCTCGTCGTCGCCCGAGGCGAAGAGGCGGCCCGCGAGGGGGCGCACGCCGAGCACGCCGAAGAACTCCGACGAGACGAACCCGGTCGGGACCGACTCCGGTTGGCCCGATCCGGTCAGGGTCAGGCTGCCGTCGGTCAGGATCGTCATCTTCTCGAAGACGTCGTTCTGGGCCTTCCAGTCGAAGTAGTTTGCCGGCGAGACGGCGAAGGTCTTCATGCCCGGAAAGATGTCCTGGGGCGGAACGTGCGGCACGACGACGAGGCGCTGCGCGTCCGGGTAGGGGAGGGGCTTGAGGAGGACGGCGTTGACGACGCTGAAGATCGCGGTATTGGCGCCGATGCCGAGGGCGAGGACCCCGACGGTCACGGCCGCGAAGCCCGGGTTCTTCCGCAGCGTGCGCAACGCGTAGCGAACGTCCTGAGCGAGCATTCCCATCACGACCTCCGAGAGCACGCGTGGCAATCCCGATGCCAGCCGGCCCTGCTCCGAGAGACGTCAGAATGCGGGGGTTGTTCCGCCCGCCGGAAAAGATTCGTGCGGAAGGGTCAGCGGGACGCGGGGGCGCGGCGGTACTTCGAGCGCTGGGTGGGACGCCACGTGGCCCCGCCGTCGGTCGAGCGGCGGTGCTCGCAGCGGAATCCCGCCGGGCCGACGTCGAGGTAGAGGTGCTGGAGGACGACGACCCTGCCTTCGATCGTCGGGCGGTCCTCGACCACGAGCTCGCCGCCCGCGATCTTTCCCGACATGAGCGAGAGGATGCCGTGCTGCGAGTGGGCGAAGACCTCCTGGATCGGGGCCCCCATCCCGTTGGCGCCGAGGATCGCCAGGAACTCGTAGGGCTTCCCGTAGCGGGTCCCGGCGTAGCGCTGGACGAGGACGCAGCCGGAAAGCTCGGGCCGGATCGACGCCTTCCCGGCCGCTCTCTCCCAGTCCTCGCCCGAGCGGAATTCGGTCTCGACGTCCCACTCCCCGACGAGCGACCGGAGGAACGCCGTGTCGTGCGCCGCGCAGGCTGCTGGGGGCGCGGGCGTCGGGTCGGCCAGGAGGGCGGTGAAGAGCAGGGCGAAGGCGGCGGCGTTCATATGTCCTCCGGTACGAGGGGTCCGGCCCGGAAGTTGCAGAAGCCGCCGTGAGAGGATGGGAGCGGCCGATGAAGCTCGAATACGTCCGCATGCTTTCCGTCCAGCGGGACATCTACCGGATCCCGCGGGGGCCCGACCGGTTCCGCGAGTACCTGAAGACGATGCTCGACCCGGAGACGGGCGACCCGCGCCTGCCGTTGACGGTGATGAACCCCATGGCGAAGGACCACGTCGCGCGGTACCTGGAGCTCCTCCTGGCCATGGGGGCCGAGGAGGCGGGCGCCCAGGCCGCCCGGGACGCGGAGGCGAAGCTCGGCGAGGCGCCGGGCGAGTACCGCGTGGGCCTCGTCGTCGCGGACGACATGGGCGGCGGCTGGACCCATCGCGCCGCCGTCGAGCTGTCGCACCTGCGCTCGGAGTTCGCGCTCGAGAAGCGGGGGTGGATCACCGGCATCCTGTGGGCGAGCGACACCTACGGCCCGGCCGAGATCCGCGAAGAGGTCCTCGTCAGCATCTACCGATCGGCCTACGTCGCCGAGCGCGGCGCGCCGCGGACGCTGCGGGACATCCTTCTCCAGGAGGGGATGGCGATGCGGATGGCGGGCGCGCGCAATCCGGCGCTCGAGCCCGCCGCGCTCGTCCGGACCCGCGAGGTGCTCGCCCGCCGGCTCGACCGCGACGACCAGGCCACGCTCGTCGCCGCCCTGTTCGGAGACCGCGCGGCCCGGGAGCTCGGCCACGAGCCGCTCGGGCTGGCGCCGCGGGCCGGCCTCGCGCTCGCCCTCCACGGCCGCCTCGAGCCGCGCCGCCGCCGGCCGTCGCACGACGACCGACCCAGCTCCTAGCCCTCCTCGACCCGGCTGGCGCCCTGTAAGAGAAGGCGCGATGCGAGTCTTTTCGCTCGAAGAAGACTCACGAAAGCTGGGCCGGCGGGGCGACGGTGGTTGTCATGAGCGGGACGGCGCGTTCGAAACTTCGGTGACAGGACGCTAGCGCGTTCCCACGTCCACCATGTCCCGGTGGAGGAGCCAGGCTCCGCCTTCGCGGCGCAGGATGGCTTCTCCGTGGAGGTGGTCGATCCACGGGTTGGTGGCGTCGAAGAGCACGACCGCGCGGTCGCCGCGCACGAACCCGCCGGTGATCCGGATCGTCTTCAGCTCGGTGTGCTCGTCCTTCCAGAGGTAGTCGAGCCACGCGTCGAGCTGCCCCTTCTTCCGGTACTCGTCGAAGCGCCCCTTCATCTCGGCGTCGAGCAGGGCGTAGATCGCCTTCGGCTCGCGGGCGTCGAGGGCCGCGGAGTAGGCGAGGAAGGCCTTGCCCGGCGCGCCGCCGTCCTTCGGCAGCGGATCGCCCCAGGCCTTCGGCGGGATGGGGACGTCGAGGCGGACCTGGAACGCGAGGTCGTCTTTCCGGTAGCTCAGGTCTCCTTTGAGCCGGCCGCCGACGGCGCGCACGGTCGACTTCACCTTCGTGTCGAAGCACCAGCCGCAGCCGTCTCCGGACTCGAAGTAGTACGAGAGCCCGTGGTACCCGCCGGACTCGTCGAACTCGAAGAACACGACCTTGGTCTCCTCGTCGGCGAAGAGCGAATGGATCGCGTGGCCGCGGTCGTAGAACTCGTCGAAGGCCTCGGCGAGGAACCCGCGGTTCGAGACGGCGACCTGGATCCGGTCCTCCTCGTCGCCCAGGCCGTTGGTCTTGTCGCGGTACGCGTAGGCGCCCACGAGCTGGAGCTTCCACTTCTCGTCCTCGAACGTGCCGGAGACGGTGCCGGGGGCGGGCGCGTCGGGGGCGGCGGCGAGCATGGCGCAGACCGCGAGGCCGGAAAGCGCTGTGAGTCCGGACCGGAACGTCATGCGGGACCTCCCATGGTGGCGGGCGTCGGGGGATCGTCCTGCCGAATTGTCGCATCCGGGGGCCGATCCTTCCGGGGTACCCTTGTTCAGGACGGCGGCCCGGCAGGCCGTCGTGCCTCCGACGGGCGGAACAGGATGCGCATTCCCGGCTTTCCGTGGCGTCGTTGCCGGCGGGGCGTCGGCCTCGCGGCGGCATGTGCCCTCCTCCTGGCCGGCGGCGCCGGCTGCCGCAAGGACGGATCGGGGGCCGCGGGCGGCGCGCCGGCCGGCGTCACGCCGCCGCCGGGCCCGACTGCCGTCCCGACGGGAGGCCGCTCCCGCTACGTTCGAGGACCCGAGAAGAAGCGGGTGATCATCTTCGTCAACGGCGTTTTCGGCGACTCGGTGTCGACGTGGAGAAACGCGGACAGCGGCGCGTACTGGCCGGACCTGCTCGCCGGCGACCCGGCGTTCGCGGACTCGGACATCTACGTCTACGACTTCGAGTCACCGAAGCTCGGGAGCGCGCAGGAGATCCTCGAGCTCGCCGGCCGGCTCAAGAACTATCTCGACGCTCAGGACGTGATTCGGAAACACGACGAGATCGCCTTCGTCTGCCACAGCATGGGGGGGCTGGTGGTGCGCGCGTACCTGCTGGATGCGCGGATCCCTGCGGAGAAGCTCGCCTTCCTCTTCTTCCTCGGGACGCCGACGGCCGGCGCCAACGTCGCCGAGATCGCGATGCATCTGAGCGCGAATCCCCAGCTCGACAACATGCAGCCGCTGGGCCCCGACACGTACGTCAAGACCCTGCGCGAGCGCTGGCTGCGGGCGAGCGACGACCCGACCCTCGACTATCCCCGCAGGGTCTCGTCGTACTGCGTCTACGAAGGGCTCTCGACCTACGGGTTCAAGATCGTGCCGGAAGTCAGCGCTACCTACCTCTGCAACCGCGCCACGACGGCGATCCAGGCCAATCACCTCGACATCGTGAAGCCGAAGGACCGCGACGACGAGATCTACGTCGCGCTGCTCGCGGCCTACAAGAACCAGCTCGGCGCGGGGGCGCCGGAGGTCCGCATGGCCGTCGCCGAGGTGCGTCCGGGGATCCTCGCGAGCGGAAACGCCCTGCGCGTCGCCGACCTGAGCACCGCCAAGATCGCGTTGCGGCAGGCCCGGCCGACGACCGAGGCGATCGGAGCCCCCTGCGGACAGGTGAAGGAGGGCGAGCTGACCGTTTCGGCCGATCTCGCGCCTGGCGAAACGGTGTCCGAGGTGCACCCCGAGGTCGTGGAGGCGGCCAACCTGAGCTCGTCCTCCGCCGTCGTCGTGCGGTTCGACGGACGGACCGCCGTCGTCGGGTATCGCCTCGAAGGCGCGTGTCCCGACGGCGGCCGCGCGCAGGTCGCCGTGAACTTCGTCACGTCCCACCGTCGCAGCTTCCCGCCCGGGGCGCTCGAGTACGTCCGGCCCGGGCTGCTCCGGGCGCCGACCGGCGTCAGCCACGTGCCCGCCGGCGCCGCCGAGCGAATCCCGGTCGGCGTGGCGGGTCGCGCCGCCGCGGTCGTGGCGCGGTCACCGACGCCGGGCCTGGCGCACCGCGTTCGCGGGGGCGCGGTCCTCGTCCAGACGCCCGGGCCTTAGATTCTCACAGTCGGTCTACAGCCTCCAGCCCGGAGTCACGCCGCCGCCGGCGGGAGGTTCTTCTCAGCCGCGCAGCCGGGCGCGGAGCATCGGCGTCAGGTCCCGGAGGAACGCCTCGCGGTGACGCTTCCAGCGCCCGGGGTATGCGACCTCGAGCCGCGGTCCGGACCACTCCGCCTCCTCGAGGGCCCGCCGCACGTTGTCCGCGATCGACCGGACGAGGACGACCACGGCCTCGGGACGCGTCCTCCGGACGATCCGCGCCAGGCGCGGCTCGCTCTGCCGGCAGGCCCGGCGGCGGGCGCCCGGGCCGAGGCGGTCGACGGGCTCGGGACAGAGGTCCACCAGGTAGGCGCCCCGCGCGCGAAAGGTCTCGAGAAACGGGGCTTCGCGGCGCGCGGGGCAGGCGGCCGCAAAGGCGTCCCGCATGGCGCGGTAGAGGCCCGAATCGGCCCGGTAGAAGAAGCGCCCGGAGGCCGGCGGAGCCTCGCCGACAAAGAGGATCCGGACGCGGTCCGGCCGGTATCGCCGGCGCAGCCGCTCGTTCCCGGGTCCCGGCGCTGCCATCGGGGTGGATCTCATCACGCCCCGGGCGCCGCCGGGCCGCCCCGTCCTGTCATAACCTTGCGTCGTGAAACGCCTCGTCGACCTGACGATCGAGGACCTGGCGTCGAGCCCCGTGTGGCGCTACGAGGGAGGCAGCGGCCCGGCCGCCCTCGTCTCGCCGGCGCTGCGCAGCGCGCTTTCGCAGACCGACGACGAGATCTTTCTCGGCGCGACCGAGTTCGATCTCTCCGATTCGACCCGCCACGTCGGGTTCTGTTTTCCGGCGGAGGGCTCCTCGGTCGACTATCTCCAGCCCGTCATCGTGACGAAGGCGGGCCACGTGGCCTTCTGGTTCGACGGATCGGTGTCGGCCGAGAAGCTCGCGAAGCAGTGGCGCGCCCTCGCGAAGGAGCCGAAGCAGATCTTCCCGGTGGCGTTCCGCTGCCTCGTCCCGGTGGACGGCCAGGCCGTCGCCGGCCGCATCGAGCGCATCGAGAGCTCGCAGGACATCGCGCCGCCGCCGCCTTCGCCGGGCAATCCCTGGCCGCCCGTGCCGCGCCGGCCCGGGATCGGGACGAGCGAGACCCGCGTCACCCGCCGCCGCCGCGCCGAGATGACGGTCGAATTCACGCAGGGGTCGCTGCGCGGCACGGGGGTCACCGGAGACATCTCCCGGCGCGGCATGTTCGTGCGCTCGAACCTCGTCCCTGGGACGGGACCGGTGCTGCGCCTGACCGTCAACCTCCCCGGCGGCCGCAAGCTCGCCCTGACCGGGCGCGTCGTGCGCAGCGTCGACACGGGCGAACCGGCGGGAGCGCCCACGGGCTTCGGCCTGCGCCTCGTCGACGACTGGCCGGAGTACGACGAGATCTTCGGGAAGCGCCACACCAAGAAGTAGGGGCGGAGCGGACTGGCATAGTCTAGCGGCGCTTGAACCCGCCGCAACGCCTCCCTTTCCCGTGTCGCCTCCCGTTCCTCTGGACGCTCGTCGCACTGGGCGCGGCGCTCCGCATCTACCAGTACGCCTGCGACACCTCGCTCTGGTTCGACGAGTTGTCGATCGTCAGAAACCTCGTCCACCGCTCCGCGGCGCAGCTCGCCACGGAACCGCTTCGCTACCATCAGGTCGCCCCCGTCGGCTTCATGGTCGCCGAGAAGGCGATCAGCCGGGTTCTCGGCGAAAGCGACCTCGCGTTCCGGTCCCTTCTGTTGCCGGTCGGTCTGGCGGGGCTCGTCCTGTTCCTGCCGCTCGCCCGGCGCCTCCTCGACGGTTACGCGGTCCCGTTCGCCGTTGCCACGTTCGCGATCGGCGCGCCCTTCATCCGCTACTGCGCGGAGGTGAAGCAGTACGGGATCGACATGACGGCGGCGATCGCGCTGTCGCTCATCACGCTGCGCCTCCGCGATCCCGATTCGGCGACGGGCCGATGCGTTCGCGCCGCGATGGCGGGCGCCGTGCTCGTCTGGTTTTCGCAGGCGGCCGTGTTTGCGCTGGCCGGCCTCGGCGCGGCGTTGCTGCTCGCCTGGCTGCGCGACCGGGACGACCAGACCCGCCGCGCGCTCCTCGTCACCGTCCCGGTCTGGGCGATCGCCTGCCTCGCGGCGGCCATGGTGGGCCTGCGCCTCATTTCGCCCGCGACGAAGGCCTTCATGGACCACTTCTGGCGGATGCGCGGGGGCTTTCCTCCGTGGCCCATCCGAAAGGCCGGGGACGTCCTCTGGCTCTGGGACCGGACGACGCAGCTCTTCGGCGACGACATGGTCCTCCGTTACGAGTGGCCGGCGCTCTACGGCGCGCTCGTCGCCGTGGGAGTGGTCGTCCTGTGGCGGAAGAACCTTGGTGGCGCGCTCGTCGTTCTCGCCCCGTTCGCGGTGGCGGTCGTCGCCGCCGTCGCGCAGCTCTATCCCTTTCGGACGCGGCTCGTGCTGTACGTCCTTCCCGGCCTCGTCCTGGCTCTCGCGCAGGGAGCCGAATGGCTGAGACAGACGGCCGCGCGCCTCCGCCCGGCCGTCGGCGCGGGGTGCATGGCGCTCGTCTTCCTGGGCGGGCCGGCGTGGGCATTTGTCCGGGTTCCACCGCCTTACTTCGTCGAGGACTACAAGACCGTCCTCGACTTCGTGCGCGAGCATCGCCAGCCCGGCGACGAGGTGTTCGTGTACTCCTACGCCGTCGAGGCAGTGGAACGGTACGGTCCCGCGTACGGCCTCGGCCCGAGCGACTACCGGCTCGGCAGCTGCTCCGCGGAGGACCGGCGGGTTTTCCTGCGCGACGTCGACCGGTACCGCGGGAAGCCCCGCGTCTGGCTCGTCGCCGGCGCGGTTCCGCCCTTTCAGCCCCCGCGCGAAAGCGTCGAGAAGTACCTCGCGACGATCGGCGTGCGCCGGCTGTCGATCGCCGTGCCGTCCGAGAAGCCCCTCTTCCCGGTGAGCGCGACCCTCTTCGACCTGAGCGACCCGGCGCGGCTGGCCGCGGCTTCGGCGGAGACGTTCCCGCTCGAGCCGCCGGGTCCGTTTCCCCTGCTCTGCGGGGAGTGGGCACAGCGGCTGCCGTAGAGAGGCGGCTCTACGAGTGCCGCAGCGCGTCGACCGGTGCGACCCGCGCCGCGCGGCGCGCGGGAAGGTAGCTCGCGAGCAGGGCGACGGCGGCGAGGAGGCCCACCACCGCGGCGAAGGTGGCCGGGTCGGCCCAGCCGGTCTCATGGAGGATCCGGGTCCCGGCGCGGCTGACGACGAGCGCGAGCGGCGCGCCGATCGCGAGTCCCGCGAGGACCAGCCGCCCTCCCTCGCCGAGGATCAGCGCCCGCAGGTCCCCGGCGTCGGCCCCGAGCGCCGCGCGGATGCCGAACTCGGCCATGCGCTGGCCCACGACGTAGGACATGACGCCGTAGATTCCGATCGCGGCGAGCAGGAGCGCCAGGACCGCGAAGAGGACGAGGAGCGTCGAGCCGAACCGCTCCCGCGCGAGCGACGTCGCGATCCACTGGTCCATCGTCCGGACGTCGGAGAGCGGCTGGTCCTTGTCGATCGACTGGATCGCGCGTTCGACGGCGGGCGCGGCGGCCAGGGGATCGCCGTCCGTCCGGATCGCGAGGGTCATCCCGTTGTAGACGATCTGGGGGACCGGGTAGTACGTCATGGGGCGGGGCTCGGTGACGAGGTCGGCGTGGCGGATGTCGCCGACGATGCCGACGATCTCCATCGGGACGTTCTCGTCGGACATGTCGACCCGGATCCGGCGGCCGAGGGCCTCCCGACCGGGGAAGTATTCACGGGCGAAAGACTCGCTGACGACCACGACGTTGCCCGTCCGGCGCTGCTCCAGATCGGTGAAGAGGCGGCCGCGCCGCAGACGGATGCCCATCACGCCGAAGTAGCCGTTGTCGCAGACGCGGACCTCGGTGCCGGGCTCCTCGCCCTTCGGCGGCGCGGGATCGCCGACGATGACGAGGTCCGTCGCCGCGGCGAGTCCCGCGAACGGCAGAAAGCTGACCGCGCCCGCGGCGCGGACGCCGGGAATCGCGCGGATCCGCTCGAGGGCCTGTTCGAAGAACCGCATGACCTCGGGGTCCTCCTTGTAGCGGGCGGTGGGGAGGTTGACGCGTGCGGTCAGGACGCCCTCGCGCGAGAAGCCCGGGTCGACGCGGCCGAGCGTGCGGAGGCTCCGGAGCATGAGGCCGGCGCCGACGAGGAGCACGACGGCGAGGGCGATCTCCGAAACGACGAAGACCTTGCGCAGTCTCCGGGTCCGCGCGCCGGCGCCGCCCCCGCGCGCGCCCTCCTTGAGCGACTCCTGGACGTCGGCGCGCGAGCCCGCGAGGGCCGGGGCGAGACCGCAGATCGCGGCGGTCAGGACCGACACCAGCGCGGTGAAGGCGAGGACGGGAGCGCTGAGGCGGACGCGCCCGAGACCCGTGAGGTCCGCCGGCGAGAGCGCGAGGAGCAGCCGGACGCCCCAGCGCGCGAAGAGCAGGCCGAAGGCGCCGCCGAGAAACGCGAGGAGCAGGTTCTCCGCCATGAGCTGTCCGAGGACCCGTGCGCGCGACGCCCCGAGCGCCGTCCGGATCGCGAGCTCCCTCACCCGCGAGGTCCCGCGCGCGAGGAGCAGGCTCGCCACGTTGGCGCAGGCGATCAACAGCACGAACGCCACCGCTCCGAAGAGGACGAGGAGAATCGGCCGCATCTCGCCGGAGACCTCCCGGTGGAGGGGCACGAGGCGCACGGTCCAGCCGGTGTCGTGATCCGGGAACTCCGTCACGAGGCCGGCGGCGATCGTCTTCATCTGCGCCTGCGCCTGCTCGAGGGTCTTTCCGGGCGCCAGGCGGGCCACGGCGCTCATGTACCGGCCGCGGGGCTGCCGGTGCTGCGCCCGGAAGGCGAACGGCTCCCAGAGGTCGGCCGGCCGGCCGACGAGCGAGCCGCTCTTCAGGAACAGGCCGAACCCTCGAGGCATGACGCCGATCACGGTGAAGGGCCGGCCGTTCAACTGGATCGTTCGGCCGACGATGCCGGGGTCGCCGCCGAAGCGGCGCAGCCAGAGCCCGTGGCTCAGGACGGTCACCGCGTCGCGGCCCTCGGGTCCCTCGTCCGGCGCGAACGTGCGGCCGAGCAGCGGGGCCGCCCCGAGCGTCGTGAAGAAGTTCGACGTCACGCCCATCGCCACGAGCTCCTCCGGCGCGGAGGAGCCGGTCAGGGCCGCGCGGAAGTCGACGACGGCCGACATCGATTCGAAGGCGGTCGAGCGCTCCTGCCAGCGGATGAAGTTGGAGGGGGAGATGACGTTGGGACGCCCCGGGTGCTCCTTGTTTTCCTCCCAGACGACGACGATCCGGTCGGGCGCGCGGAAGGGGAGGGGCTCGATCATCACGGCGTGAACGATCGTGAAGATGGCCGTGTTGGCGCCGATCCCGAGGGCGAGCGTCGCGATCGTGACGGCGGCGAAGCCCGGGCTCTTGAGGAGCGACCGCGCCGCGAAGCGCAGGTCGCGCAGGGCCGTCTCGACGAAGGGCACCCGGCGGCGGTCGCGGAGGCTCTCCTTGGTCGCCTCGAGGCCGCCGAGCCTGAGGGCCGCGTCGCGCCGGGCCTCTTCCGGCGTCATGCCGGCCCGGAGGTTGTCCTCGGTGTGCATCTGGAGGTGGGCCTCGAGCTCTTCGGCGAGCTCCCGCTCCTGGCGGGACCGGCCGAAGACGCCCGCCACGCGCGCGAAGAAGGCCCGGAGGCGCCTCACGAGCGTTGCTCCGCGGGGGTCAGGAAGCGCGCCAGGATCGCCGTCGTGCGCTCCCACTCGCGCGTTTCGAGCTCGGCCTGGCGGCGGCCGGCGCGCGTCAGCTTGTAGTACTTGGCCCTGCGGTTGTTGTCCGAGACGCCCCACTCGGAGGCGACGAAGCCTTCCTGCTCGAGCTTGAGGAGGGCCGGGTAGAGGGTTCCGTAGTTGACCGAGAGCCGGTCGCCGCTCGTCTGCTCGATGCGGCGGGCGATGCCGTACCCGTGGAGGGGGCCGAGCGTCTGGAGGGTCTTCAAGACCATCAGCGCCAGGGTCCCCTGCCAGACGTCCTGTTTTTCGGCCATGCGGCTCGTCTCCTATGGGATGACCATACTGATAGACGTATGGGCAAGCAATAGGTTGCGAAAGAAATGGGGTCGGGTCTCGCTTTTTCGGATGAGCGGAACCCGAAAATTCCAGGCCTGACCCCCGGAAATTTCGGCTAGAGGTAGCGTTCCCGGATCACGGTCCGGTGGTGGATGTCGTGCCCGAGGATGATGTAGGCGAGGGCGCGCACGGTGGCCCGATTTCCGTCGGCGGTGCCCGACCGGCGCCAGGCCTCCGGCGACAGGCTGCGGAAGAACGCGACCGTCGAGCGGCGCACGGCAGCGTACTCCTCGAGGATCGACGGCCAGGGACGCGCGTCGGCCTGCGAGGCCGGAACCCAATCGTTCGACTCGAAGCCCACGAGCGGGGCCTCGTCCCCGCGGGCGAAGCGCAGAGCGCGATACGCCCAGACGCGCTCGCAATCCGTCACGTGAATCACCGACTCGCGGATGCTCCACTTCGCGGGCTCGTAGCGATGGAGCGACTTCTGCGGCGGGATGGCCTCGAGCAGCGCGCGCGTCGCGGCGGTCTCGGATTCGAACGCCGCCAGCGCGTCCTCGCCGGGGACGAGCGCGATGTACCGGGAGTAGTAGGCAACGTGCTCGGTGGGATCGGGTCGGCCGTTCACGGTCGGGAATCCTAGCAGCGCGAGGCCCCGAGTCTTCGGCCGTTCGCGGTCCCCGGACGGCGCGCCGCCGAGCCGAGCGCCCGCTCGGCCTTCGGGTGCGCCGAAATGGCACGTCCCGCGCGGAGAATGACGCCCGCGAGGAACCGCGCGACCGTGTGTAACTTTTTGGGAAGAGCGGTGTTATTCTCCCTGACCCCGCGAGCCTCGCCGGGGCCGTCTTTTTCGCATTCCGTCGGAATCTCGAGGGCGAAAAGAGGCTTATTTAGACTTTGGAGTCCCCCCACCCGGGGCGGACATTCCAGCGATTCGGGCGGCGGGTATGAAGCTGGAGGTTTGGTTTCCATGAAGAAGCGGATGTTCCTGATGCTCGCCTCGATCGCGATCTTCGTCGCCACGATCGGCATGGTGAAGTACGGGCAGATCAAGAAGGGCATGGCGCAGCAGGCGCGCCTTCCAGCCGCCGCCCGAGGCCGTCACGACGATCGTCGCGCGCTCCGAGCGAGTGGCCGGCGACGCTGGCGGCGATCGGCACGGTCGACGCCGTCCACGGCGTGACCGTGAGCGCCGACCTGCCCGGGCGTCGTCGAGAAGATCGCCTTCGAGTCCGGGCGGCCGGTCGCGGGCGGGCGACCTGCTCGTCCAGCTCGACACGCGGCAGGAGCGGGCGCAGCTGGCCGCGGCCGAGGCGCAGCGCGAGCTCGCGCGCGTGAACCTCGAGCGGATGCGACGGGCCTCGTCGAGCCAGGGCATCGTCGCCCAGGCCGAGCTCGACCGCGCCGACGCCGAGCGCAAGCAGGCGGAGGCGCGGGTCGGCGAGATCCGCGCCACGATCGAGCGCAAGACGATCCGCGCGCCGTTCACGGGCGTGCTCGGGCATCCGCCAGGTGAACCTCGGCCAGTACCTGCAGAGCGGCGACCCGATCGTGCCGCTGCAGTCGCTCGACCCGATCTACGTGAACTTCTCCGTGCCGCAGCAGGAGGTCGCGGCCGGCGTGGAGCGACGGCTCCGTGGTGAAGCGTCCGCCGAGGGCGCGACCGGGCGAGGCTGACCGGGCAGGATCACGGCGATCGACTCGGTCGTCGACGAGGCCACGCGCAACGTCCAGGTGCAGGCGACGCTTCGCCAACCCGGACGGGCGGCTGCGCCCGGGCATGTTCGTGAAGACGCAGCGTCGGGCTCGGCGCGGCCACGACCGTGGTCGCGCTGCCCGCCTCGGCGATCAGCTACGCGCCGTACGGCGACTCGGTGTTCGTCGTCGCGGACCTCAAGGGCCCGAAGGGCGCGACCTACACGCGGCGTGCGGCAGCAGTTCGTGAAGCTCGGCGGGCCGCGCGGCGACCAGGTCGCGGTCGTCTCCGGGCGTCAAGCCGGGCGAGGAGGTCGTGACCTCGGGCGTCTTCAAGCTGCGCAACGGCGCGGCCGTCGCAGGTCAACAACGACGGTCCAGCCCGCGAACGACCCGGCGCCGAAGCCCGAGGACAGCTGATGAAGCTCACCGACCTCTTCATCCGGCGGCCGGTCCTCGCGATCGTCGTCAACCTGGTCATCCTGATCGCCGGGCTGCAGGCGATCCGCTCGCTGAGCGTGCGGCAGTACCCGCGCAGCGACATCGCGGTCGTCACGCGTCACGACGGTCTACGTCGGCGCGAACGCCGACCTCGTGCGCGGCTTCATCACGACGCCGCTCGAGCGCGTGATCGCGAGCGCCGACGGCATCGACTACATCGAGTCGTCGAGCGCCCAGGGCGCTCAGCACGATCACCGTCCACCTGAAGCTCAACTACGACACGAACGCGGCGCTCACCCAGATCCAGGCGAAGGTGGCGCAGGTGCGCAACGACCTGCCGCCCGAGGCCGAGGCGCCGATCATCGAGCTCGAGACGGCCGACACCGCAGTTCGCGGCGATGTACCTCGGCTTCTCCTCCGACGAGCTCGACCAGAACCAGATCACCGACTACCTGACGCGCGTCGTGCAGCCGCAAGCTCTCGCGCCGATCAGCGGCGTGCAGCGCGCCGACATCCTCGGCGAGCCGCACCTTCGCGATGCGCGTCTGGCTGAAGCCCGACAAGATGGCGGCGCTCGGCATCTGCGCCGTCCGAGGTGCGCGACGCGCTCGCGCGAACAACTACCTCTCGGCGCTCGGCCAGACCAAGGGCTCGATGGTCTCGGTGAACCTCGTCGCCAACACCGACCTGCAGACGGCCGAGGAGTTCCGGCAGCTCGTGGTCAAGGAGAAGGACGGCGTCGTCGTCCGGCTCGGCGAGATCGCCGACGTCGTGCTCGGGCGCCGAGAACTACGACGCAGGACGTCCGCTTCAACGGCCAGACCGCGACCTTCATGGGCATCTGGGTGCTGCCCGACGGCCAACTCGCTCGACGTGATCGAGCGGGTGCGCGAGGAGATGCCGGAGATCCAGGCGCAGCTGCCGGCGGGCATGAAGGTCGGCATCCCCTACGACTCGACCGACTACATCCAGGACGCGATCGACGAGGTGCTGAAGACCCTGACCGAGACGCTGCTCATCGTCATCGTCGTCATCTTCCTGTTCCTCGGCTCGTTCCGCGTCGGTGCTCATCCCGGTCGTGGCGATCCCGATCTCGCTCATCGGCGCCGTGTTCCTGATGCTGGTGGTCGGCTTCACGATCAACCTGCTCACGCTGCTCGCGATCGTGCTCTCGGTCGGCCTCGTGGTCGACGACGCGATCGTCATGGTCGAGAACGTCGAGCGGCACCTGCAGCGAGGGCAAGACGCCGCTCGAGGCGGCGCTCGACGGCCGCGCGCGAGCTGGTCGGGCCGATCATCGCGATGACGATCACGCTGGCCGCGGTCTACACGCCGGTCGGCATCCAGGGCGGCCTCACGGGCGCGCTCTTCCGCGAGTTCGCCTTCACGCTCGCCGGCGCGGTCATCGTCTCGGGCGTCGTCGCGCTGACGCTGTCGCCGATGATGGGCTCGAGGCTGCTGCGCGCGGGCGACACCGAGCGCGGGCTTCGCGGGCTGGGTCAACCGGCGCTTCGAGAGCGTCCGCGCGCGGCTACGCGCGGCATGCTCGCCGGCACGCTCGCAGTACCGGCCGGTCGTCCTCGTGCTGTGGGCGATCGTGGTCGCTGCTGATCGTGCCGTTCTACATGTTCTCGCAGCAAGGAGCTGGCGCCGACCGAGGACCAGGGCGTCGTCTTCGGCATCGTCCAGGCCGCGGCCAACGCGACGCTCGACCAGACGAAGCTCTTCGCGGCGAAGGTCTACGACGTCTACAAGTCGTTCCCCGAGACCGAGAGCACGTCTTCCAGATCACGTCGCCCGACGGGCGGCTTCGGCGGCATGGTCACGAAGCCCTGGAGCGAGCGCAAGAAGACGCACGCAGCAGCTCCTGATGGAGGCGTCGCGGCGAGCTCGTCGAAGATCCCGGGCGTGCGCGTGATCCCGCTGATGCCGCCGCCGCTGCCGGGCGGCGGCGACTTCCCGGTGGACTTCGTGATCGCCTCGACGGCCGAGCCGGAGCAGCTCGTCGAGTTCGCGAACCAGCTCGTCGGCAAGGCCTTCGCGAGCGGCCTCTTCATGTTCGCCGACGCCGACCTCAAGTTCGACCAGCCGCAGGCCGAGGTCGTCTTCGACCGCGACAAGCTGCGCTCGCAGGGCGTCGACCTGAGCCAGGCGGGCCGCGACCTCTCGACGCTGCTCGGCGGCAACTACGTCAACCGCTTCAGCATCCAGGGCCGCAGCTACAAGGTGATCCCGCAGATCAAGCGCAGCGAGCGGCTCGACCCCGGAGCAGCTCGAGCGAGATCTACGTCACGGGCGCGGGCGGCAAGCTCGTGCCGCTCTCGACGTTCGCGACGCTCGAAGACGACGACCGAGCCGCGCGAGCTCAAGCGCTTCCAGCAGCTGAACGCGGTGCGCATCCAGGGCGTCATCCCGCCGCGGTGTCCGCTCGACCAGGCGCTCGCGCGTTCCTCGAGACGGAGGCGGCGAAGATCCTGCCGCCGGGCTTCACGGTCGACTACGCCGGCGAGTCGCGGCAGCTGCGCACGGAGGGCGGCAAGTTCCTCGGCGACGTTCCTGCTCTCGGCGATCCTCATCTACCTCGTGCTCGCCGCGCAGTTCGAGAGCTTCCGCGATCCGTTCATCATCCTCGCCGGCTCGGTGCCGCTCGCGCTCTCGGGCGCGCTGCTCTTCTCGTTCCTCGGCCTCACGACGCTCAACATCTACAGCCAGGTCGGGCTCATCACGCTCGTCGGCCTCGTCGCCAAGAACGGCATCCTGATCGTCGAGTTCGCGAACCACCTGCAGGAGACCGGGCTCGGACAAGCTCGCAGGCCGTCGTCGAGGCCGCCGGCACGCGCCTGCGGCCGATCCTGATGACGACCGCGGCGACGGTGATCGGCCACTTCCCGCTCGTGCTCGCGACGCGGCCCGGGCGCCGGCGCGCGCAACAGCATCGGCATCATGCTCGTCAGCGGCATGATCATCGGCACGGTCTTCACGCTGTTCGTCGTGCCGTCGATCTACGTGCTCGTGGCCCGGACGCACCGCGCCGAGTCGTCCGAGGCCACCTCGTCCGGCCCGGCGAAGGTGCCCGACCTCGAGGAAGCCGCCGTCTAGCCGGGGTCAGCCCTGAGCCGACCACCGGAGGGAAATCCCCGGCGTCAGGCAACGCCTTCCGAAGGACGGCGGTAACACGGATTTAGGGTCAGCCCCGAGAGTTTGACGTTTTGGGGCGGCGCTGACGGAAGGTTCGGCCTTTCAGAGGGTTACGGGGACCTCCGATGGGGGTAACCCCGCCCTCCCCGGAGTCCGGAGAGGGCGGGGCAGGTGAGGGGGCCTTCCCGCACCTACTGACTTATTGTCGCAAGACCGCCCCTCGGATCACGGGCCGTCGATTTTTTCGAGGGCTGGATCCCCCGGCAGGAGGGAGGCCAGGCCTCCGGGAGCGCCCTCGCGGAGGACGAAGAACTCGCCCGAGGCGGGCCCGCGCGTGTCGCGCGAGCAAGAGCAGCGTCCGTCCGCTCGGGCGAGAACACGGCTCCGATCTCGGTGCCGTTGACGTTGACCTCGGGGGGCAGCTTGACCCGGGGCGTCCAGCCGGTCGGGGTGCGCCTGGACTCGTAGAGGCCGTCGCCGGCCATGATGATCATCCGCGTGCCGTCGGGCGAGGGAAGCGGTTCGTACTCGTCGCCCTTCGTGTTGATCGCGGGTCCGAGGTTCTCGACCACCCAGCGGCCGCCGTTCTCCGAACGCGCCCGCCAGATGTCGTTGCCGCCGAGGCCGCCCTCGCGCTTGGAGCCGAAGTAGAGCCAGCCGTCGGGCGCGGGGCGCGGGAACCACTCGGGCCCCGTCGAGTTGACCGGGGCCGGGAGGCGGACCGGGACGCCCCAGACCCCCGCGGCATTGCGGTCGACCCTCCAGATGTCGAGGTCCGAGCGCTTCACGCCGTCGGTCGTGCGCGAGGAGATGAAATACAGGGTGCGCCCGTCCGGCGTGAAGTACGGGTCGGCCTCGAAGCCGTCGCCCGCGAAGGCGGGCGGCGCCGGCGCCGACCAGCCGTTCCCGCCGCAGCGGGTCACGAGGATCCGCCAGCCCTCGAAGCTGGGGGAGCTGCGGACGAAGTAGAAGTCGCCCATCTGCGGGTCGAATGCCGCGTGGGACTCGAACTGCGGGCTCGAGATCCCGGCCGGAGTCCACGGCTCGACGCCGGCGCGGAGCGTCGCGGCCGCCGCGAGCGCAGCGAGGACGAGCGCGGGTCGCGCCCTCACTGCATCTCCTTCAGGTGCTCGTGGACGAACCGGGCTGCCATCGACCCCTCTTCACCCTGGATGGATTCCTGGCGGCGAGCTCACGCCTCGAGCTTGGCGTCCAGCGTGATCTTCGCCTTGAGCAGCTTCGAGACTGGGCAGTTCATCTCGGCGCTGCGGGCGGCGGCCAGGAAGGCCTCCTGCGAGGCGCCCGGGATCTTCGCCGTCAGCTCGAGGTGCGATTCGGTGATCGAGAACCCGGTCTCGCCCTTCTCGAGCGACACGGTCGCCGTCGTTCTCAGGCTCTCCGCGATCAGGTTCGCCTTGCCGAGCTCCGCCGAGAGCGCCATCGTGAAGCAGCCCGCGTGGGCGGCCGCCGACGAGCTCCTCCGGGTTGGTGCCCTTCTCGTTCTCGAACCGGGTCGTGAACGAATAGCGGCTCTCGGAAAGAACGCCGCTTTCGGTCGAGATCGAACCCTTGCCCGTCTTCAGATCCCCGCGCCACTGCGCCGTCGCCTTGCGTTTCATCGTTCCCTCCTCGACGTTCGAGACGGGAAGCCTACTCCACGGCCCAGGCTGTCGTCAGTCGATGCTCGCGCCCTTCTCGAGCTTCTGGACCACGCCCTCGAGGTTCTTCCTGTTGGCGTCGTCGGGGGCCTGCGCCAGGGCGAGCTTCGCCTCCGCCAGCGCCTTCCGGGTGTCGCCGGAGGCGGCGTAGACGCGCATTAGCCCGGAGTGCACCGGCCACTGGTTGGGGTAGCGCTTCGCGTTGAGAAGGTAGAGCCTGATCGCCTGGTCCTTCTTTCCCTCGCGCTGGAGGGCCCGGGCCGCGCTGTGGATCTGGACGGGACCGGCGGTGCGGTGGTTGATCGCAATCTCGAAGGTCCGGGCCGATTCCGCCGTCTTTCCGTTCATCGCCTGGAGCTTCGAGAGGGTCATGAGGGTCAGGAAGTTCTCCTCGCCGCCCGAATACGGGTCCGACACCGCGCGCTCGGCCCAGACGAGCGCCTCGGGCAGGTTGACGTCGTTGTCGGCGCAGAAGTCCGCCGCCTGCTGCCAGCTCTGCCAGGCGAAGCCGGCCCATCCCCGAAGGTCCGTCCGCATCTGGTCGACCCAGAGCTGCGCGACGTTCTCGACCTCGATCGTCAGGGGGACCCGGAGCTCCTCCCACTGGAGCGCCAGGGTCGACTTCGACGGCTCGCGCGTGAGGAACTCGTAGGTCAGCCACTCGTGGTAGTCGCCCCGGACGGCCTTCGTGGTGACGCGGAGCGCGTCGTTCTTCGGGTCGTACCAGTAGCTGCCCCACGACGCCGCGTCCTTCGAGAAGATCACCGTCCACTCGTCCTGTCCCGGAATGAAGTGGAGCCCGTAGGCCCCGGCCGGCAGCGGCTGGCCCTGGACCCGGACCGCGTGGGTGGCGGTGAAGGTGGTGTTCTCGTTGGCGCCGCCTCGCCACGGACAGCTCGTGCAGCCGTTGAAGCCGAGGTCGGACAGGCCCCAGGGCACGAGGTCTCCCCAGATCTTCCCGCGTCGGTCGTTGGCGCCGCGGACGACGCGCGGGCTCGAGTAGTCGATCGTCACGCGGACCGGGCCGATCGTCTGCATCACGGACGCCTGGGGGTTGTCGCCGTTGGGCGGGAACGTCAGGCCCTGCGCCCCGAAGAGGGCGGAGGCCGTCAGGAGCGAGGCGAGCGGCAGGCAAGCGAAGCGGGAGAGTCGCGGCATCGTCGTTCCTCCAGTGGCCGCACAGTCATACGGCCACGGCCGGGCAGTGTTTCGGAATCGTCCCGCCCGGCTCCGGGCCTCGGAGACTTCTTGGAGGTCGGGCGACCGGGACCGCTAGGGCTTCGCCTTCACGGCCGCCGGCGCTCCGGAGCCGCCGGTCAAGCCGCGCTCCTCGAGCAGGGGCTCGATCTCGGGATCGCGCCCGCGAAACGCCCGGTACATCGCGGCCACGTCCTCGCGTGCCGCCGCGCGAGAGGATCATCCTCGCGGAAGCGTGTCGCCGTTGGCGCGCGTCATGCCGCCGTGCTCCTTGAACCAGTAGTAGGCGTCGTCGTCGATCACCTCGGTCCACAGGTACGCGTAGTAGCCGGCCGCGTAGCCGCCGTCCCAGATGTGCGAGAAGTAGGTGCGTGTGGTAGCGCGGCGGCACCTGCGGCAGGTCGATCTTCGAAGCGCCGCAGCGTCGCCGTCTCGAAGGCATCGACGTCCTTCGGCATGCTCGTCCCGGCGGGAAGCGTGTGCCACGCCATGTCGAGCAGGGCCGCGGCGAGGTACTCCGTCGTCGCGTAGCCCTGGTTGAAGGTCCGCGACTTCCGGATCTTCTCGACGAGCGCCTCCGGCATCGGCTCGCCCGTCTTGTAGTGCTTCGCGTAGTTGGCGAGGACCGCCGGCTCCAGCGCCCAGTGCTCGTTGAACTGCGAGGGGAACTCGACGAAGTCGCGCGGCACGTGCTGCCGAGCGTCGGGTAGCGCGACGTTCGGAGAGCATGCCGTGCAGGGCGTGGCCGAACTCGTGGAACATCGTGGTCACGTCGTCGAAGCTGAGATCAGCGCCGGCTCGCCGGGGGCCGGCTTCGTGAAGTTGGTGCACGTTGAACACGACCGGCTGCGTGCCGAGCAGCCGGCTCTGGTCGACGAAGCTGTCCACCCAGGCGCCGCCGCTCTTGTTCGGGCGCGCGAAGTAGTCGCCGTAGTAGAGCGCCAGCGGACTTGCCGTCGGCGTCGAAGACCTCGAAGACCCGCACGTCGGGGTGGTAGACGGGGATGTCCTGGCGCTCCTTGAAGGTGATGCCGTACAGCTCGTTGGCGGCGAGAAGACGCCGTCCTGCAGCACGCGGTCGAGCTCGAAGTACGGCCGGACCTGCGTCTCGTCGAGGTCGTACTCGGCCTTGCGGACCCTGCTCGGCGTAGTAACTCCCAGTCGCCGCGCGCCGAGCTGGAAGCCGCCCTTCTGCCTGCGTCGATCAGCTTCTGCATCGTCGCGGCCTCGCCGCGCGCCTTCGCCGTCGGCCGCGGGCACGAGATCGGTCATCAGCTTCTCGGCGTTCGCGGGCGTCTTCGCCATCTGGTCGTCGAGCGACGTACGCGGCGTACGTTGGGAAAGCCGAGGAGCTTCGCCTTCTGCGCGCGGAGCTCGGCGAGGCGCAGCACGATCGCCTTCGTGTCGTTCGTCGCCGCCGTGATCGCCGCGCTCTCGGACGCGCGCAGGATCCTCTCGCGGAGCGCCGGTTCTCGAGCGAGTCGAGAGCGGCGGCTGCTGCGTCGTGTTCTGCAGCGGGAGGACCCACTTGCCCTCGAGTCTTCTTCTGCTTCGCCGCGTCGGCGGCCGCCGCGAGGTCGGCCGTCCGAGAGGCCGGCGAGCTCCGCCTTCCGGTCGACGACGACGGCGCGACGCGTTCGTGTCGGCGAGGAGGCTGTCGCGGAACTTCGTCGTCAGCCGGCGACTCTTCCTGCGTTCAGCTTCGAGAGCGTCGCCTTGTCGGCCTCGCCGAGGTTGCGCGCCCGCGCGGACGAAGTTGAGGTGGTAGCGCTCGACGAGGTACCTCGCCTCGGGATCGAGGCCGAGCGTGTCGCGCCGGTCGTAGATCGCCTTCACGCGTGCGAAGAGCTTCGGATCGAGATAGATCGCGTCGTTGTGCGCCGAGAGCTTCGGCGCGACCTCGGCCTCGACCTTCTGGATCGTCTCGTTGGTGTTCGACAGGTCGAGGTTGAAGAAGACCTTGTAGGCCCGGGTCAGCAGCTCGCCGGAGCGCTCCATGGCCACGATCGTGTTGGCGAAGGTGGGCGGGGCCGGGACTGTCCGGCGATGGCGTCGATCTCGGCGCGCTGCTCCTTCATGCCGTCCTCGATCGCCGGCTGGTAGTCGGAGTCCTTGATCTTGTCGAACGGCGGCGCCTGGAAGGGCAGCGTGCTTCGCGTCAGCAGGGGGTTCGGGTCCGGCACCGGGATCGGAGGGGTCTGGGGCACGGCCGCGGCGCAGACCAGGAACGCGGCGGAGAGCAGCGCGAGCAGACTTGAGCGGCGTCGTGTCATCTGTGTCCTTCTGTCACGGCGGGTCGGCCGCCCTGAATTCGACCATCCAGCAATCGGGAGCCGGAGGATATTCCCGATCGGGGTCCGCCGGCTCAGCGCGGCGGGACGACGCGGGTCTCGAGGTCCGAGGGCGGCGGCTGCGGCCGGGCCCGATCCGGCTCGCCGAGGGCGAGACTCGCCACGCCGCCGCGGAGGATCCCGGCATGGAGCGTTTCGCGGGACGCGTCGAGGGCGAGCGAGCGGACCGAGAAGGTCGAGAGGCCGGTGCCGTAGGGCGCCCAGGTCCGGGCTCCGTCGGTGCTCCGGAAGACGCCTCCGGTGCCACCGGAGAAGGCCGGAGAAACGGCCGCATACACGATCGCCGGATCCAGCGGATCGGCGAGAAGGTCGAAGACCGAGCCCAGCGTCGCGACGGCCTCGTGCGTCCAGGTCGCGCCGCCGTCGTTCGACCGGCAGACGCCGTTGGTGACGCCGAGAAGGATTCCGCCGCCCGCCTCGTAGTGGACCGTGTTGACGCCGCCGCAGCCGGAGCCGCTTCCCGGAGTGACGAGGCTCCAGGTGCTGCCGCCGTCGGCGCTCTGGAAGAAGCCCGCGATGCCGCGGCTGACCGCGGCGACGCGCGATCCGTTCTGCGGGTCGACGGCGATGACGCCGATCGAGAATCCGCTCGCGTCGAGGCCGGTCTGCCGCCACGTGGCGCCGCTGTCGGTGCTCTTGTAGACGCGCTGCGGGTTGCTGCCGTCGTAGGGATGGTCGGTGCCCGCATAGAGCGTCAGGGCGTTCGTCGGGTCGACCGTCACGGCCGAGATGTAGTCGTCGGCGAGTCCCGTGTCCCTCGGGCTCCAGGTCGCGCCGCCGTCCGTGCTCGCCCAGAGGCCGGCGCCGAGCGTTCCCGCCAGCAGCGTCTCCGCGTCCCCGGGCTGCAGGAACACGAGGTAGCGCAGGGCGAGAGACGCCACGGGCTCGGCGGGCAGCCCGCCGCTCGAGCGCGACCAGCTCGCCGCGCCGTCGCGGGTGGCGTAGACCCCGTCGTAGGCGGAGGCGTACGCGGTGCCCGGCGTGCCGGGATTCGCGACCACCGCCGAGACGAGCGCCTCGTCGAGTCCGAGCGAGGAAGTCGACCACGCGGCGGCTCCGTTCGCGCTCCGGTAGACGCCGCCGCCGTTGCCCCCGGCGAGAATCGTCGCCGGGGATCCGGGCAGGAACGCGAGGGAGCGCAGGTCGAGCTCGTTCAACCCGTCGTCGACGGCGGTCCAGCTCGATCCGCCGTCCGTGCTCCGGAAGGCCCCGCTGCCCTGCGTCGTGATGTACACGGCGCCACCGGACGGGTCCACGGCCACGGCCAGGATGGGTGGATACAGCGACTGGCCGCCGACCGTGTACTGCGGGAGGTTGCCGTTCGCCGCGGACCACGTTGCACCGCCGTCGAGGCTCTTGCCGAGGCCGAAGCCGGTCGCGTTGCCGGCGTACACCGTCGAGGGCGAAGTCGGATCGACGGCGATCGAATAGAAGGAGGTCCCGGCATTGCCGAAGAAGCTCCAGCTCTCGCCCCCGTTCAACGAGAGCAGCAGGCCCCGGCTCGAAGCCGCGTATACCCGCTGCGGGTCGCCCGGGTCGCGCGCGAACGCGAGCGTCTCGAGCCCGAGGCTGTATCCGCCGAAGGTCCGCGGCGTCCAGCTCGCGCCGCCGTCGGTGCTCCGGAAGATCTCGGAGAAGCGCGTCCCCGCGAGGATGACCTGCGCGTTGGAGGGGTCGATCGACAGGGCGGCCACGTCGAGCGGTTCGACGAACGTGAAGGGGTCGAACAGGCCGTCGTTCGATTCGACCCAGCTCGCGCCGCCGTCCTGCGACTTGAAGATCCCGTCGCTCGGCGAGCCGTCCGACGGCGTGACCGTACCCGCGTACAGCGTGTCGGGGTCGGTCGGGTCCACGGCGACGGCCTGGACGCGGTCGGCGGGGAGCCCTGCGCTCGCCGGATGCCAGATCGCGCCCCCGCGGTCGCCTCTCCAGACGCCCCGTCCGGTGCCGATGTACACCGTCGACGGACTCGAGGGCGCCGGGGCGATGCAGTAAACGCTGGCGCCCGGCGGGCCATTGGCGATCCAGGCGCCGCTCTCGGCGGCGTGCGCGGCGGCGGCGATCGTCGAGGCGGCGAGTGCGGCGGCCAGCGAGGAGCGGATCATGTGGGTTGAGAACCCGCGCGTGCTTTCCGGAATTGCAGGCATATATATTGAGCCCATGAACGACCGCGAGTTCTTTCAGCAGCGTTGGAAGACGGAGAAGCTGCTTTTCTCCAGGATGATCAAGGCCCTGCCGGGCGACCGGCTCGATTACTCGCCGCACGAGCGGTCCCGGCCGGCCGGCCGGATCGCCGCCGGCATGGCCGCGGAGGCCGGCGGGTTGGCCGAGATCATCGAGAAGGGCACGCTGGACTGGACGACGGGCTCGCCCGATGCCGTCAGCGGCTCGGAGCTCGTGGCCGCCTGGGAGAAGGCGGCGGCGCGGCTGTCGGCGGCGGTGGAGCGCCTGGACGACGCGAAGTGGGCCTCGCCCGGCGAGTTCCGCGCGGGCGGGAAGGTCGTCTTCGCCGGCCCGGTCCGCGATCACTGCTGGTGGATCCTCTTCGATCTCGTGCACCATCGCGGGCAGCTCTCGACCTACGTCCGCCCCATGGGCGGCAAGGTGCCGGCGACCTACGGTCCGTCGGGTGACGAGGAGGGGGCGCCATAGTTCCGGCGGTCGCTCTTCTCCTGGCGCTGTCCGCGGCGGCGGTGCCCCCGGCCCCGCCCCGTCCGGCCGAGACGAAGGAGACCTTCTTCGCGCGCGGGAGGGCGGACGTCGAGCGCAACGCCCGCATCCAGCCCGATCGCCGGAGGGCCCGCAACGTCATCCTCTTTCTCGGAGACGGGATGGGGGTGTCGACGATCACGGCCGCGCGCATCCTCGACGGCCAGCAGAAGGGGATGCGGGGGGAGGAGAACGCCCTCTCGTTCGAGAAGTTTCCCCACCTCGCCCACTCGAAGACGTACCAGGCCAACCAGCAGGTCCCGGACTCCGCGCCGACGATGACCTCGATCGTCACCGGCAGCAAGACGAACGAGGGGATGCTCTCGATCGCCCCCAGCGTGATCGGCCCGGACTTCGCGGCGGCCGCCCGCCCGGAGAATCGGCTGCGGACGATCCTCGAGCGCGCCGAGGAGCGGGGGATGTGGACCGGCGTCGTTTCGACCGCGCGGATCACGCACGCCACTCCCGCGGCCTGCTACGCGCACACGCCGGCGCGCGAGGCGGAGTCGGACACGGACCTCGCCGGGATCAGCGCGCCGGCGGCCTCCGCGGGCTATCCGGACATCGCGCTCCAGCTCTTCGACTTTCGGGTGCGTCCCACGCGGGTGAACGGGCACCCGAGTCCGGGCCTCGAGGTCGCGATGGGAGGCGGCCGCGAGAAGTTTCTTCGCGTCACCGACGTCGACCCGGAGTATCCGGACAGGAAGGGCGAGCGCAACGACCGGGATCTCGCCGCGGCATGGGCGGCGCGCGGCGGGACCTACGTCTGGGACCGCAAGGGCTTCGAAGGGGTGGATCCCGCCTCGACCGGTCCAGTGCTCGGCCTGTTCGATCCGTCGCACATGCAGTACGAGCTCGATCGCGCGAAGGACCCGGCGGGCGAGCCGTCGCTGACCGAGATGACCGAGAAGGCGATCCGGATCCTCCAGCGCGGGCCGAACGGCTATTTCCTGATGGTCGAGGGCGGCCGGATCGATCACGGCCATCACGACAACAATGCGATTCGCGCCCTGACGGACGCCATCGAGCTCTCGCGCGCCGTCGAGAAGGCCGCCTCCCTCGCCGGCGACGAGACCCTGATCGTCGTGACCGCCGACCACAGCCACGTCTTCTCGATCGGCGGCTATCCCGTGCGGGGCAACCCGATCCTCGGCCTCGTCGTGTCGAACGGCGAGGACGGCCGGCCGCAGGCGGCTCCGACCAAAGACACGGTCGACGGCAAGCCCTACACGACGCTCGGGTACGCGAACGGGCCGCGGGCGGCCGCGGGTCCGCGCGCGGACCTCACGGGTGTCGACACGGCGGCGCCCGACTTCCAGCAGCAGGCCGGGGTCCGGATGTCGTCGGAGACCCACGGCGGCGAAGACGTCGTCGTCTACGCGAAGGGGCCGCGCGCGTACCTCGTCCAGGGGACGATGGAACAGAATGCCATCTACTTCGTGATGGCCCGCGCCCTCGGGATGGAGTGAAGGAGGACCGGATGCTCGAGTTACGGCCCGGCTGCGAGTGCTGCGATCGGGACCTTCCGCCCGACTCCGCCGACGCCCGCATCTGCACCTTCGAGTGCACGTTCTGCGTCGACTGCGCGCGCCGGATGCACGGCATCTGTCCCAACTGCGGCGGCGAGCTCGTGCACCGGCCCATCCGGCCGCCGAAGATGCTCGAGCGCTATCCCGCCTCGATCAAGCGCATCCACAAGCCCGAGGGCTGCGCGAAAGCCGGAGCCTAGCGAAGGCGCGAGGCGGAGCCGTAGCAGCCCGTCATGCCTTCTGCGGGGCAAAGCCGCTCGCGCGGGCCAGCCGGACGAGGCCGGCGAGGCGATTCGCTTCCGCCCGGCCGACTGCCTGACCGAAGGGCGTGATCCGGTAGTAGCGCCGGCGCTCGTCGTCGTTCTCGGGCGCGGGACGCTCCGCCGGCTCGACGATCAGCCCCTGCTCGAGCATGCGCTGGATCGAGCGGTAGAGCGTGCCGGGCGAGAGCCTCACCGCGCCCTCGGTCCGCGCGGCGACGAGCTCCATGATCCCGTAGCCGTGGCGGTCCTCTTCGGAGAGGGCCATGAGGATGTGCAGGGCCGCCTGGGGCAGCGGGAGGAGGGAAGCGGCGTCGGGTGCTTCGTCGTGCACGTCGGCATTATATGCATGACGGATATATCGCTCACGGCCATAGAGATCGCGAGGAGTTTGCGCGGTTCAGCGATGACCGATCCGGCGTCGTAGGCGTTGCCCCCTCACCCTGCCCTCTCCCCCGGCCCGGGGCGCGAGGGTGCTTCCTCAGGCCGCGACCTTCGCGAGGATCTGCCGGAAGCGCTCGGTGTCGCGGATGTTCGCGAGGTCCGTATCGTTCTCCAGGAGCCGCCGGTCGCGGAATCCCGCCGCGACGGCGCGCTCGAGCAGGCGGAGCGCATCCTCTTTGCGGCCGATCAGCGCGTAGCCGCAGGCCGCGTTATAGAGGTCGTGCGAGGTCGTCGCCCCGAGCGCGACCGCCTTCTCGAGGCTCGTCGCGGCCGCCGCGTCGCCGGGAGCGCCGTGGACCATGGACGCCCGCCCCCATTTGTTATCGTTTGCGCCCCATGTTCGCCGCCGCCCTGCTGCTCGCCTTCGCCGCGGACGCGGGGGCCTTCGACGCCGACGCCGTGCGGGCGCAATCGCGGACGCTGACGCTCGCCGGAAACTGGGAGCGCGCGCTCGCCCTCCTCGATGCGGCGGAGGCGCGCCCGGGAGCCGCGGATCCGCGAGCGAAGGCGGCGCTGGCGGCCGAGCGCGGCCGCGTCCTGATGGACATGAACTTCTTTCATCACCGCGATCCCGCCCCGGCCCGGGCGGCGCTCGAGGAGGCGCAGCGGCTGGCGAAGGCCGCGAAGGACCGGATGGTCGCCGCCGACGTCGCGCAGTCCCTGGGCCAGCTCTCCTACAGCGCGGGCTTCGAAACCCGGGATTGGAAGACGCCGCGCTCCGCCTTCGAGAAGGTCCTCGCCGAGCGCGAGAAGCTGGCGGACCGGCGGGGCCTGGCGGAGACGCTCTTCTACCTCGGTCTCACGTACGAGCAGGACGGCCAGCCGGCGCCCGCGCTGGAGCGCTACCAGAAGTCCCTCGCGATCGCGGAGGAGGCCGGGGACCTGGTCCAGCAGTCCTACGCACGGCGCCACATCGCGGGCATCCAGGAAGAGCGCGGAGAGTATCCGGCGGCCGAGAAGAACATCGCGGCGGAGATCGACCTGCGCCGGCGCGGCGGGTTCGCCGTCGGCGTGCCGTTCGCGCTGCTGCAGCAGGCGGACTTCGTCGCGGCCCGCGGAGGCGATCCGAAGGAGATCGAGCGCCTGCTCGACGAGGCGATCGCCGCGGCCGAGTCGTGCGGCAGCACGCGTGCGCTCTACTCCGCCCGGGCGGAACGTTCGCGGCGTGCCTCCGCCGACGGCGACTCGCGCACGGCGTTCACGATGGCCGAGAAGGCCCTCGAGGCCGCGCGCGCCTACGGCGGCGCATCCGAGATCCAGGAGGCCCGGGCCCTCGTCGGCGATGCCGGGCGGCGGCTTCCGAACTAGCTCAGTCGACCCCGCAGGACAGCCCGGCCGCCGCCGTCAGACCGGGCATGGCGACGTCGAAGTCCGCCTCCCAGCGGTAGGTCTGGCCCTGATCGAGCTTCGTGTTCACCGTCATCCTCCCCACGAGCCGGCCGCCGGGCTTCAACTCGCCGGACATCTTCTCGATCTTCAGGCCCTTGTCCCCCGGCCTGAACAGCCAGTTCTGCTGGACCATCGGCGAGGCGGCGTGATTGACGGCCGCCTCGACGTCCTTGACGGCCTTCGGGTCGGCCTTGGCCTTGCCCCCTCCCGGGCAGAACGCGAAGGACATCGCCGTGCCCTTCAGGTCGGCGTAGGAGCCGCGGTGAAAGGTCTCCAGGGCCGCGGAGGAGAGGGGCTTCTCCGTGAACCAGATGGCGACGCTATTCTGGTCGGGGTACCAGGCGATCGCGCAGGATTCGAGCTTGAAGCTCTGATCCTGCATCATGCCCCTGGCCGAGCACTGGTCGGCGGCGAGGGCGGGTCCGGCGATCGAGACGGCCAGGGCGGCGACGGCCAGGATTCGGGGGTATCTCATCGGGTGTCCTCCCGTCATGGACTCGACATCCGCGGAGGAATCAGGCCACGGCAGCGTCCCGCACGGGTCCTCGCAAGGAACCTTTTCCCCCGCCGGGCGTCACGGAAGAAGCGGCGAGACGCGTTCGCGTGAGCCTCGCCCGGGAAGGAGTGGCCGTGGAGACCTTTCTTCAGGACGTCCGGTACGCGCTTCGGGGCCTGCGCCGCTCGCCGGGTTTCGCGGCGGCGGCCATTGCGACCCTCGCCCTCGGGATGGGCGCGACGACGGCGATCTTCTCGGTGATCCGCGCGGTGCTGCTCGCGCCGCTGCCCTACGCGGAGCCGGACCGGCGCGTCATGATCTGGAGCCGCTGGAAGGACTTTCCGAAGACCTGGCTCGCGACGGGGGAGGTCGATTCCTACCGGCGGCTGGTGCCGAGCTTCGAAGCCGTGGCGGCGTGGGAGACCGATCGCGCGAACCTGACGGGCGAAGGCGAGCCGGCGCGCCTCGGCATTGCGCTCGTCACGGCGAACACCTTCGAGACGCTCGGCGCCTCGCCCGTCCTGGGCCGCACCTTCACGGCGGACGAGGATGCACCGGGCGGGCCGCCCGTCGCGGTCCTGTCCTACGGCCTCTGGCAGAACCGGTTCGGCGGCGATCCGGCCGTTCTGGGCCGCTCCTTCGAGCTCGACGGCGCGCCGCGGCGGGTCGTGGGTGTGATGCCCCGCGGCTTTGCGCTCCCGACCGACTTCACGGTCGACGCGGCCGAGCCGTCCCAGCTTTTCCTGCCCGAACAGATCGATCCGAAGCAGCTCTCCTACGGCAACCACGGCCTCTACGGCGCGGCGAAATTGAAACGCGACGCGACCGCGGCGCAGGCCTCGGCCGAGCTGAAGACCGTGACGGCCAACCTGACGCGCGAGGGGATGTATCCCAGGGAGATGCGGTTCGAGGCGTTCGCCGTGCCGGTCGAGGAGGAGGTCCGCGGCGGCGCGCGGCGCGCCCTCTCGCTCGTCTTCGGCGCGGTCGGGTTCCTCATGCTCATGGCGTGCGCGAACGTCGCCAACCTCCTCCTCTCCCGGGCCGAGGGGCGCCAGCGCGAGATCGCAGTGCGCTCCGCGATCGGCGCCGGGCAGGGACGCCTGACCCGGCAGCTGCTGACCGAGAGCTTCGTGCTCGCGGCCGCAGGCGCGGCGCTCGGACTGGCGATCGCATGGGCGGGGATCCGGGTCATCGCGGCGCGCGGGACGGCAGGGCTTCCGACGCTGGCGCCGATCGCGATCGACGGCCGGATGCTCGCCTTTGCCGCGGCGCTGACGCTGGCGACGACGTTCCTCTTCGGGTTCGCCCCGGCGCTGCAGACGCTGCGCCTGAACCTGACCGAGGCGCTGCGCGACGGGGCGGGGGGGCAGTCGGCCGGGATCCGGCGCACGAGCCTGCGGGGCGCGCTGGCGAGCGCCCAGACCGCGATTGCCGTGCTCCTCCTGCTCGGGGCCGGCCTGATGCTGAAGAGCCTGGACGCCCTCATGAAGATTGACCTGGGGTTCCGGCCCGAGGGCGTCCTGACGCTCGAGCTGCGGCCGCCCGAGGCGAAGTACGCGGCGCCCGAGTCCGTCGTGACCTTCTACCGCGCGCTGCTCGAGCGCGTCCGGGGCCTGCCCGGCGTCACCGGGGCCGGCCTCGTTCGGCTCGCTGCCGCTCGCCACCGAGATCGGGGACTGGGGGCTCGACATCGAGGGCTTCGAAGAGTCGCCCGGCCGCAACGCCAAGGGCGACTGGCAGGTCGCCTCGGACGGGGCCCTGGAGGCCCTCGGCGAGCGGCTCGTCGCCGGCCGGCCGATGTCGGCTTCCGACACGGCGACCTCGCAGCCGGTCGTCCTCGTCAACGAGACTTTCGTCCGCGCATACCTGTCCGGCGGCGACGCGGTGGGCCGGCGGATCCGCATGGGAAGCAACACCCAGCGGCCGTGGATGACGGTCGTGGGCGTCGTGCGGGACGAGCGGCACAACGGTCTGACCGGAGCGATCAAGGAGAAGTTCTTCGTTCCGTACGCCCAGTTCCCCGCAGCCCGGGGCGGCGACGCGGCGCGCAACATGTCGCTCGTCGTCCGAACCTCCGGCGACCCGGCGGCGCTCGCCGGTCCGATCCGCGCGGCGGTCCGCGAGCTCGATCCGGCCCTGCCGATCGCCAACGTGCGCCGCATGACCGACGTCGTCGCCGCGTCGATGGCGACCCCGCGGCTGACGGGGTCCCTGCTGACGATCTTCGGCGGCCTCGCGCTCTTCCTGGCGGCCGTCGGCGTATCGGGGGTGCTGTCGTATCTCGTGAGCCGGCGCCGGCGCGAGATCGGGATCCGCATGGCGCTCGGCGCCTCGCGCGCGAACGTGCTCGGGCTGATCGTGCGGCGCGGCCTCGTGACGGCGGCGTGGGGCGTGGCGGCCGGCGTCCTCGGCGGGCTCTTCCTCACGCGGCTGATGGAAGGACTCCTCTACGGGGTCGCTCCTCGCGACCCGGCCACCTTCGCCGCGGTCGGGCTCCTGCTGATCGTGATCGCGGCGGCGGCGAGCGCGGCGCCGGCGTTCCGGGCGGCGAGGGTCGACCCGCTCGAGGCGCTGCGGTCCGAGTGAGGCGCTCTCGCGCCGCCGGGAGTTTTTCGAGGGTCCGCCGGGAACGAGCCCGTGTTATAAAAGTGTGAGCCGCGCGTGAACGCGCGGAGAAGCCGGGTCGAGGGCGATCCGGTGCGAGGCGGAAGCTGAGTCGAGCCTTCGAGGTCCAGCGGAGAACGTGAGCAGCCGGGCGCCGCGAGGCGCCCGTTTCTATTGTCGTGCGATTCGGCTCTGGAGCGGCAGGGAGGAAGCGGAGATGATGATGACGCAGGCGGCTCGAGCCCGGGAGGTCCGCAACGCCCGGCGGCTCGTCCAGGTCGCGGGATTGATCTTCTATCTCCTGGCGGTCCAGGGACTCGTCGCCGCCGGCGTGGGCGCCCACGTCTATTTTTCGGGAGGCCGCGTCCACGACCTGCTGCTGCCCGCCACGGGAGGCGTCCTCGCGGTGTGCTACGCGGTCGTCGGCTTCCACCTGCGCCGCTACCGGCTCTGGGCCCGGAATTTCGCGTTCGCCTTCGCCGCCGTCAGCCTCTTCTTCTTCCCGGTGGGGACCGTGCTCGGCGCGCTGATCGTGCTCTGCATCGACCGCGCGAACCGGGCTCGCGTGTTCCCGCCGCGCCGCCGGACGGTCCCGGCGCCGGCCCCCGCCGCGCCGCTGCCCGAGGAGATGGCGCCCGTGTTCCCGTTCGAGCCGGATCTCGCCGGGCTCCCGGCCGAAGCCGCGGCGCGGTAGCGGCCCGGCAGGGCCGCCGCACCCGGGCCGCGATGGCGGAACGCGGGCGCTACTGCAGGCCGAAGGTCTTCGTCAGGAAGACGGCCATCTGGCCGCGCGTCACGCTGTTGCTGGGGCAGTAACGGAGCGGATTGGCCGCGCAGCCCCCGGTGATGTTGCGGTTGTACAGGTCTTCGATCCAGTCGGCCGCGAACGAGCCCACCGGAACGTCCGCGAAGATGCCCACCGCGGTCGGCGGGACGTAGCCCGGCCCGAGCAGCGCCTTGAGGAGAAAGACCGCCATCTGCGCCCGCGTCACGGAGTTGCCGGGGCAGTAATTGCCGCCGCCGCAGCCTCCCGTGATGCCGCGGCCGGCGAGGTCCTCGATCCAGGCCGCGGCGAAGGAGTTCGCCGGGACGTCGCCGAAGACCGTCCCCGTCGGGGGCGGCGGGACGTAGTCGGACCCGAGGCTTCCCTTGAGGAGGAAGACCGCCATCTGCGCCCGGGTGTTGAACGCGTCGGGGCAGTAGTTGCCGCCGCCGCAGCCCGCGGTCACCAGATTGCGCGCGATCGTGTTGACGAAGTCGTGGAAGATGTGGCTCGGCGGCACGTCGAGGAAGTCGACCTGCACCCGCGTGCTGCCGGCCGGGGAAACGCACGCACTGGCCGTCTCCACGACCTCGAGAGTCATCGTCGTTCCCGGAGGGCCGGCGTCGAACGTGATCGCCGCCGTGCCCTGGCCCGAGACGAGCGTTCCGCCCGTCACCGTCCATTCATACGTCGATCCTCCGTGGTTGTCGGTGCTCGCCGGAAGCCCCGTCGCGCCGATCACGGCCGACCTGGCGGCGGTGATCGTGGGCGCGGGGATGGAGGAGCCGACGGTCACCTCGGCGCTGCCGGTCCCGGAGCCGGCGCAGAAGGCGTCGGCCAGGGCCGTGACCGTGTAGATCGTCGTCGAGGCGGGCGACACGGTGCGTGTCGCGGGCGATGTCGCCGGGTTCTGGACGAAGCCGTCGGACCACGTGACGCTCCAGGGCCCGGTTCCGGTCAGGGCGGCCTGGATGTCCGCCGAGCCCCCGGTGCAGATCGTCGTGGTGCCCGAAACGGTGGCGGTCGGAGTCGGATGGACCGTGACCGTGACGGTCGGCGCGTTGGTCGAAATGCAGCCGCCGGCGTCGGTCACCGTCAGCGTGTAGGTCGTGGTCGTGGAAGGCGACGCCGAAGGCGCGCAGCTCGCGGGATTCGAGAGTCCGGTCGCAGGCGACCATGCGCAGGACACGCCGCCGGAACCCGAGAGCGGCGTCGAGTCGCCCGTGCAGATCGTCGCGGATCCGGTGGCGACCGCGGTCGGCCCCGGGGTGACCGTGATCGTCACGGTCGGCGCGTTGGTCGAGGCGCAGCCGTTGGCGTCGGTCACGGTCAGCGTGTAGGTCGTCGTGACCGTCGGCGAAGCGGTGGGCGTGCAACTCGAGGCGTCGGACAGACCCGTCGCCGGGGACCAGGAGCAGGTCGCCGCGCCCGAGCCCGTCAGGGGCGTGGATCCGCCCGCGCAGATGGTCGCGGCCCCGGAGGCCGCGGCCGTCGGGGCCACGCAGTCGAAGAACCGGAAGACGACGCCGAGATCGTCGGCGGTCCCGCGGAACGCGACGCCGTAGAACGCGTCGTTGGCTCCCTGGACCAGCCCCGCGTAGGGCGTGGCTCCCTGCAGCGAGTCGAAGCTGTGGAGGATCGTCACGGTCGCGCCGCCGCCCTCTTCCAGGTGCATGCGGAAGATCGTGCCGACATCCAGCACTCCGCCGAACTCGGTCGTGCCGTAGAGGTCGCCGTCGGCCGCGACGATCAGGGCGGCCTCGGGGTTGGACCCGTCGTCGGCGTCTCCGGCGATGTCGATGCCGGCGAAGCTGTGGAGGAGCGTGGTGGCGCCGGCGAACGTCATGGAGTAGACGGTGCCCAGGTCGTCGATCCCCCCCTGCGTCGTCGTTCCGTAGAGCGTGCCGTCCTTCTCGACGAGCCCGGCATGGGGCTTTCCGCCGTCGGTTCCCAAGTCGAAACTGTGGATCGAGGTCACCGTCGGGATTCCGCCGGGAAACGCCAGACGGAACGCTGTCCCCGCGTCGACGAAGTCTCCGCCGTTGGCCGTGGTGCTGTAGTAGTTGCCGTCGGAGGCGAGGATGAGGCCGGCCCAGGGGTGCGACCCGTCGGTCCCGTCGAAGTCATGGAGGATCGCGAGGGTCGGCACGCTGCCGGGAAACGAGAACTGGAAGACGGTGCCGACACCGGACGTTCCGCCGGCGAACGTGGTTCCGTAGAACGTGAGCGGCGCGCCGGGATCCTCGACGAGGGTCGAATTGGGCGTTTCGGCATCTCCGGCCGCGGCCCCGAAGCTGTAGAGGACCGTGACGGTCGGCGGACCGGAGACGTCGAGAACGAAGAGGGCTCCGAGACCGTTGGCCCCTCCCTCGTAGGCGGTTCCGTAGAACCGTCCGTCGGAGGCCTCGAGGAGGGAGCCCGAGGGTCGCGACGCGTCGTCAGCGACCGTGCCGAACTCGTAGAGGGTCGTCAGGTTGCCGGCGGCATCCGTGCGAAAGACGGTTCCCAGGTTGTTTTCGCCCCCGAACTGGGTCGTTCCGTAGAAGAGCCCGTCCGAGGCGAGAGTCAAAGCCGCATAAGGCGCGGCCCCGTCGGCCGGGCCGGAAAAGTCGTGAAGGACCGTGTACGGCTGGCCGGGGGCCGTTCGAGCGCCCAGCAGGACCAGGACCGCGAGCAGAAAGGCGATTCCCCGGCCCGCCGGTGGAACGTCGTCGGTCTTCATCGGTCTCGTCGGCGCGGTTCTCATGACACTCCTCTCCAGAGGCTCCAATCCTGGAACCCCGGCCCGTCCTTTATGCCTGTTTGATCAAATTCTAACAGACCGTGCCGTTCCGGGCCTCCGGCTTACGATCCGGGTGTGCTCGTGCCGGAGGTCCGATCGATTCGCGGCGGCCGGCGGGAGGGCCCCGGCGCCGACGCCGTCATTGCTCCGTTTGGGCTCGGCCGCATGCCGGTGGTCAATCGCGAGTACGCCGCCTTCCTCGCGGCCGGCCGCGCTCCCGCGCCGCCGTGGTGGAGCGACCCCGCGTTTTCGTCGCCCGGGCAGCCGGTCGTGGGAGTCACGTGGGACGAGGCGGCGGCCTACTGCGCGTGGCTCTCGGAGTCGGCCGGAGGGACGTGGCGGCTGCCCTCCGAGGCGGAATGGGAGCACGCGGCCTGCGGCGGGCTCCGGGAGCCCGCGACCGCGTGGGGCGACGCGGTCCCGGCGGGCGAGATTCCGGAGGGGCCTCTTTCGGGGCCCTGGGAAGCGGGGCGCGGCACCCCCAACGGCTACGGCCTCTTCGACATGGGGACGATCGTCCACGAGTGGTGCCTCGACTGGCGGGAGCCGGAGGGCTCCGTGCGGCGCCGCGCGAGCCGCGGCGGGTCGTGGCGGCACCGGGTCCGCTGGTCGCCGCCTGCGGCGCGCACCAGCCTGCCCCCCGACTATCGCTACTCGGACTACGGGTTCCGCGTCCTGCGGGAGACCGGGGCGGGCGCAGTAGAGTAGGCGCCGCAAAGCGAGGAGGCCGCCGTGCTCAATCGTTCCTTCGTCACGACCGCGCTCGAGATCCCCGGGTATCGCGTCACGCGCAACCTCGGCGTGGTCCGCGGGATCGTGGTGCGCTCCCGCTCGATCGTCGGCACGATCGGCGCCGGGATCCAGAGCCTCTTCGGCGGCAACATCACGCTGTGGACCGAGATGTGCGAGCGCGCGCGGCAGGAGGCCTTCGACCTGATGGCCCGGCACGCCGAAGAGATCGGGGCCAACGCGGTCATCGCGGTGCGGTACGACGCCAACGAAATCGCCGGAGGAGTGACGGAGGTCCTCGCGTACGGTTCGGCTTCGGTGGTCGAGCCCCTGCGGTAGGCGGCACGAGGGAGGGGAGCGATGAAGGGCATCACGATCTGGATCCTGCTCGGCGCGCTCGCCGGGATCGTCGCGGCCTCGTTCATCGTGCCGCCGATGCTCTCCTGGTACAACGAGGCCGGATACCTGTCGCAGGGCAATCAACCCGCGGCGATGGTGAACCTGCCCCAGGTCGTGCGCTACGCGACGACCCGTCTCATCCAGGGCCAGGCGATCGGCGCGGCGATCGGCGCCGTGGCGTTCTTCGCGCTCGGCCTCGCGTTCGGCCGGAAGCGGCCCGTCGCTCCGCCCGCGCCCTGAGCGCGGCGACCTCGCGCGAAAAGAAAAAGGCGCCGGCGGATGGCAACCGCCGGCGCATCAGGAGGAACGGGTCTCCCGGACTCGATCGTGTTGAGCTAGTTGCCGCCCGGCCCGGAGTGGCCACCGCCGCCGCCGGAGCCGCCGCCGTTGTCGTCGCCCGGCGGGTCATCGCTGCCGCCGCCCGAGCCGGAGCCGCCACCGGAGCCGCCACCGTTGTCGTCGCCCGGCGGGTCGTCGTTGCCGCCGCCCCCGGAGCCGCCGCCGTTGTCGTCGCCGCCGTCGTCGTCCTTCTTGATGCGGGTCGCGGTGAGGGTGCCGTCGGAGGCGCGGTCGGCGCGGACTTCGACGCGGTCTCCCACCTGCGGGTCGCCGAGGATGACCGTCGAGGCGTTGACGAGGACGACGAGGTCGCCGATCGTCCAGGAGGAGGCGCCGATCGCGGAAACGGTTCCGTGGAACTCGCGCTCGTCGTCGGCGTTGTCCTCGCCGTCCTCCGACTTGATGCGGGTCGCGGTGAGCGTTCCGTCGGCCGCGCGGCTGGCGTGGACCTCGACGAGGCCGCCCACCTTCGGGCTGCCCAGGATCACCGTCGCGGAGTTGACGAGAACGACGCGCCCTCCGATCGTCCACGAGGAGGCGCCGATCGCGTCGACCGTTCCGCGGAACTCACGCTCGTCGTCCTGGCCGTCTTCCCGGTGGATGTCGGTCGCGGTGAGCGTGCCGTCGGGCGCCCGGTCGGTCCGGACCTCGACGAGGTCGCCGACCTGCGGATTTCCGGTGATCACGGTCTGCGCGTTGACTTCCACGACGCGCCCCGAGATCGTCCACGAGGAGGCGCCGATCGCTTCGACGATGCCCCGGAACTCGAGCTCGTCGCCGGCGGCGTCTTCCTTCTGGATGCGATCGGCGACCGGCTGACCGTTGCCGTCCAGGTGGAAGCGCACCTCGACGAAGTCGCCGAGGCCGGGCGCGCCCACGAACGCCGTCTGGTCGTTGACCCCGACCGTCCGGTCGTCGATCGTCCATGCGGTGTCCGAGACCTTCACGACCGTGCCCTTGAACTCCTGGTCCTCGCCGGGCTCGTTCGAGCGGCCCGACACGACGTGCGCCGAGCGGCCGCGGCTGCTCATGATCCGGACCTCCGAGGCCTGCATGGTGCCGGGCGCCGTCGCGGTGAGCGAGACCTGCGCCGTCATGCCGGCCCGCAGGTCGCGCCCGGAGCGCACCAGCCCCGAATCTCCCCGGCCGACGAAGGCCGTGTGGCCGTCGAGCTCGATGCGGACGCCGAAGACCGAGAGGGTGCGGCCGTCGCTGCCGACCGAGGAGATCTCGCCCTGGATCGCCATCGGATTCTTCGGCTGGACGAGCACGCGGTCGACCCGGAAGCGGCCGTCCGCTTCCCGCAGTCCGATGCGAAGCGTCACCGCGCTTCCGGGCGCCAGGCTCTTTACGGACAGGGCCCGCCCGGAGATGAGCTCGGTCACGCTTCCCGCCAGGCGGAAGCGCTCCGAAACGCCCACGAGGGCGAGGTCGTCGCCGGCGACCGCGGCGACGGTGCCGGACCACTGGCTCGCCCGTGGGGCCGCCAGCGCGGCTCCGGCGGCGAACAGCATCGCGAGCGCCAGGATGAGAACCGGGGTTGTCTTCTTCGTCGTGATCATCTCTGCCTCCTCGCCGGTCGTTTTTCGGTTCGGTGTTGCCGGCAGAGGGAAGTTAGGATGTCCGGGGCCCGGGACCGTGCAGTTTCATGTCACGCTCACGAAACCCTGAGGCATTTCTAAGATGGAGCAAAGCGTGCAGGGCGGCTACCGGATCGACGGCCCGGCCGACGCGGGCTCGACGTTCCTCTTCGCGCACGGGGCCGGCGCGCCCATGGATTCGGGCTTCATGAACCGCGTCGCCGCGGGAATCGCCGCGCGCGGCGTGCGCGTCGTGCGGTTCGAGTTTCCGTACATGGCGAAGCGGCGGACCGACGGACGCCGCGGCGCGCCGGACCGGGAGCCCGTGCTGCGCGCCCGCTGGACGCAGGCCGTCGCGGACTTCGGCGGAGGCACGCGAGTGGCCGTCGGCGGCAAGTCGATGGGCGGCAGGATCGCGAGCATGATCGCCGACGAGGTCGGCGCGCGGGCCCTCGTCTGCTTCGGCTATCCCTTTCATCCGCCCGGCCAGCCCGAAAAGCTCCGGACGAAGCACCTCGCGGCGCTGCGGACACCGGCGCTGGTGATCCAGGGCACCCGCGACGCGTTCGGTGGGCCCGAAGAAGTTGCGAGCTACGAGCTGTCGCCGGCGATCCGGGTCCGGTGGATCGAGAACGGCGACCACTCCTTCAAGCCGCCGGCGCGCTCGGGGCGGACGGAGGCCGGCAACGTCGAGGAGGCGATCGGTGCGGCCGCGGACTTTCTGCTGGAGCACGCCGGCTGAGCCGGGATGCAACCGAGGACGGGGTCGGCGTGTTTGAGCCGAGGACGGACCGACACAAGGAGGCCACGGTGAGATCGAAGACAGCGGTCGCGCGCGTCGCCGACGGCGGGTTCTACCAGGCGGTCGTCACGACCGGCATCTACTGCCGGCCATCCTGCTCCGCTCGCCCGAAGCCGGAGAACGTGCGCGTTCAGCGGACCCGCGCCTCGGCGCAGAGGGCCGGCTTCCGGCCGTGCAGGCGCTGCAAGCCGGACCGCGACTGAGCGCGGACTCTACGAGTGGGCCTGGAAGATCTTGCCCACGATCTTCCAGCCGTCCGGGAACTTGTAGAGCGAGAGGTAGTCGGTGAAGGTGTGCTTGCCGTTGCGGTAGATGTCGACCTTCGCGACGGCGGCGTTGCCGGTGACGTCGATCTGCGTGAACTCGGCCGTCACCGGGGCCGGCGGGGCGTTGGGGTTTTCCTTCGCCTTCGCCTCGATGCGGCCGGCCCACTCGTCGAGCGTGACCGCGGTCAGCTTGCCGTCGCGCAGGACGAGCATGCGGAAGTCCGGATGGAAGCCCGCGCGCATGAGAGCGGCGTCGCCCTTCACGTGGACGCCCTCGACGTAGGCCGACTGGACCACGGCTTTCACGGCCGCCTTCTCGTCGGTCTGGGCTGTCGCCGTCGTTGCCGTCGCCGCCAGTCCCAGGAGCGCGGTCGCCAGGAATCCGTTCGCTCTCTTCATCGCCCACCTCCCCGATGCGAGGGAGCCTAGCATCAGGTTCCGGGGCCGCGGCCGATCGAGTCTGCGCCGGTGTGCGAAGTCCTTGGAGCAGTCATCGGGACGGAGCGCGTTGCCGCCGGGGGTCGCGAGCAGAGGCGCCGCCATCGGGCGGATCAGGGCGCCGAGGACGCTGCCGGCGGGCTCGCCGCGCGACAGGAGCCGCAGCCGCCGAAGCTGCTCGGCCGCGAGGAGGCCGCCGGCGACGAGACCGAAGCCGTCGAAGAGGTCGCCGCGGCCCGGCGGCGAGGATCGCAAGCGAAGCCAGGGCGTTGAGCGCGCCGACCGCGAGAAGCACGCCCGCCGTGATGCGGCCCCACCGCGCCGCGTCGAATCCGTAGCGAACCTCGAGCACGCGCTGCGAAGGCGCCGGGAGCAGCGAGAGGAGCGGCTCGAGGACGTCGTAACGGTCGCGAAGCGCCTGCTCCCGCTCCGCATCCGACGGCGCGGCGGCTTCGGCGCGCGATCCGCTCTCGCCTCGCGCCTCCTTCCAGGCGGCGTGGGCGACGACGACCGGAAGCGAGCCCATCGGCTCGCCGCCCGCGATCGCGCTCGCCAGTCGCAGCGCCGATTCGCCGAAGAGGTAGAGGGCGACGGGGAGCGGCGGCGCGAGCCACCACGGCCAGTCGAGGGACCCCTGGGCCATGCGGAGGATGTGCTCGAACATGCCGAGGAAGCCGATGACGAAGAGGGGCAGCGCCGAGGCGACGGTCATCGCGATCGCCGGAGCGGCGAACTCGCGCTCCATCGCCTTCTGGACTCCCCCCGGCAGCAGCCCCGCGAGCGGAGCCAGCAGGATCGAGAGCCGGCGCTTGCGGAACGAGGCCCGGGCGTCGTCCCGGGCCGCGGCGCGTCCGCGCTCGCTGTCCTCGTCGTAGCGCTCGAATCGGCGGATCGCCTGGGCCTCCTCCCAGGGCGCGAGGCGGTAGCGAAAGCCGCCGGTCACGAGGGGCTCGGCGTCGCGGACCTCGTAGACGTGCTCCTCCCAGGCCACCGCCGTGCCGGGATGGGCGGCCCGCAGGGTCGTCCCGGGTGTGCGGCCCTGCCAGGTCTTGGAGGAGGGACAGACCAGGACGATCTCGTCGCCGTTCCGGCCGTCGATCCGGTCGGCGCCGAACGCCCGCGGCGGCGGCTCGGTCATGGGGTCGTTCCAGCTTACATCCGTTGGGTGTAGCGTTTGTCTCATGGCCCGCGGCTGGGGAAAGAGCGAAGAGGACATGGAGGCCGACAAGGAGCACGCCCGCGAAGCGGCGGAGCGGGCCGCGGCGCGGCCGTCGCGCGAGGCGGCGGAAAGGCTCTCGCGCCGGCGCTCGCTCGAGCTGTCGCTGGCGCGGATCGAGGACCTGCTCGGGAAGACCGAGAACCCGGACCGCCGCAGCGCGCTCGAGACGGCGCGGGCGGAGCTGACCGAGCGGCTCGCGCAGACGCCCGCGCCGCGATGAGGGTCGCGACCTGGAACGTCAACGGGATCCGCGCCCGTGAGGCGCAGGTGCGCGAGTGGCTCGCGCGCGACCGGCCCGACGTCGTCTGCCTCCAGGAGATCAAGGCGCGGCCCGACCAGGTTCCCGAGCTGCTCTTCGAATCCGAGGGGTACTGGTGCTACTGGCACGGCGCGGGCGGATACTCCGGCGTCGCGCTGCACGTGTCGAAGACGCTCAGTCCGGCGCGGCCCGTCTTCGCGCATCCCGACTTCGATCACGAGACCCGCATCGTCACGGCGGAGGTGGGCGGCCGTCTCCTCGCGTCGGTCTACGTGCCCAACGGCGGAAAGGACTACGCGGCGAAGCTCCGCTTCCTCGAGGCCCTCGGGAGCTGGGCGGGGGTCGTCCGCGACGCCGGACGAGAGCTCATCCTCTGCGGGGACCTGAACGTCGCACTGACGGACCGGGACGTCCATCCCAGGGAGTTGAAGCCCGGCGCCGTCGGCCAGCGCGAAGACGAGCGGGCGCTGATGCACCGGCTCCTCGGGCAGGGCCTGACCGACGTCGGCCGGGCCCTGGACCCCGACAACGACTCGCTCTTCACCTGGTGGGCGCCGTGGCGCAACCTGCGCCAGCGCAACATCGGCTGGCGGATCGACTACATCCTGGCGAGCGAGGCCCTGGCGAGGACGGCCCGGGAGGGGGTCGTCCGGCCGGAGGTCGGGACCAGCGACCACGCGCCGGTGCTGGCCACGTTCGATCTTCTATAGAATCCGCGCCGATCGTCCGCATTGGAGATTGAAGGGAAGGTGTCCGTGTTCCAGCGCCGCCGCATCGCGCCCCTCGTCGCAGGGGCACTCCTCGCCGGTTCCACGATCGCCCTCGCGCCTCCGGACGACCGCATCGCGCAGGTCGAGAACGGCCTGCGGTCGCCGGTCCTCATCGAAGGGGACAAGACCTGGACGCTGGCCGAGCGGATGCGCTTCTACCACGTCGAGGGCGTGAGCATCGCCGTCATCCGGGACTCGAAGATCGAGTGGGCGAAGGGCTACGGGATGGCGGACGTGGAGGCGAAGCAGCCGGTCACGGCCTCGACCCTCTTCCAGGCGGGCTCCATCAGCAAGCCCGTCGCCGCCATGGGAGCGCTCGACCTGGTCGAGGACGGCAAGCTCACGCTCGACGGCGACATCAACAAGTTCCTGAAGGGCTGGAAGGTCCCCGCCAACGCCCACACCGCGAAGGCGCCGGTCACGCTCGAGGGCCTGCTCTCGCACACCGCCGGACTCACCGTCCACGGATTCCCGGGCTACGCCGCGGGCGAGCCCGTGCCGACCGTGCCGCAGGTCCTCGACGGCGCGCCGCCCGCGAACACGGCGCCGGTGCGCGTGGATCTCGATCCGGGGACGCAGTACCGGTATTCCGGCGGCGGCTACACGATCGCGCAGCTCGCGATGACGGACGTGACGGGACAGCCGTTCCCGGCCCTGATGCAGAAGCTGGTGCTTGGCCCGCTCGCGATGAAGGACAGCACGTACGACCAGCCGCTGCCGGCGGGCCGCGGTGGCGGAGGCCGCGGCGGGGTATTACGCCGACGGCAAACCGGTGCCGGGCAAGCGCCACGTCTACCCGGAGATGGCGGCGGCGGGACTCTGGACGAATCCCTCGGACCTCGCGCGCTTCGCGATCGGGCTGCAGAAAATGCTCGCCGGAGGGAAGGGCCCGCTCGACAAGGCGATGGCGCAGAACATGATCACGCCGCGCAAGGACGGCTACGGCCTCGGCCTCGAAGTCGAGGAGAAGGGGCGAACGACGTACTTCACCCACGGCGGAGCCGACGAGGGGTTCCAGGCCCTTCTCCTCGCGAGCGCGAATCGGGGCTACGGCGCCGTCGTGATGACCAACTCCGACCGCGGCTTTCCGCTGATGCGGGAGATCGTCCGGGCGATCGCCGCGGTCTACTACTGGGAGGGATACCAGATCGAGCCGATGGCCGCGGCGAAGCTCTCGCCGGAGGAGCTGGCCATGTATGCGGGCCGGTACCGCCTCGACTCCGACACGATCCTCATCGTCACGCCGGCCGGCGCCGGGTTCGAGGTCCAGGTGCCGCTCTCCGACACGTTCGCGCTCGTTCCTGTTTCCCGGGTGGCATTCGTCCGGCGCGACGAGGAGACGCGGTACACGTTCGGCCGGCGGGAAGACGGCGGAGCACAGCTGACGATCGCCGAGGAGTCGACGACGCGCACCGCGCCCCGCGTGAACCCGAACGCGCGCGTCCCGGCCGAGGACCTGGCGTCCGGCCGAGTGGACGAGGCCGTGGCCGCGTACAAGAAGCTGCAGGCGGCCAATCCCGCGGACCCGGCCATCTCCGAGATGCGGCTCAATCAGCGCGGGTACGCGTTCCTGGAGAAGAAGGACTACCCGAAGGCGATCGCCGTCTTCCGGCTGAACACGGAGCTGTACCCGGCCTCGGCCAACGCGTACGACAGCCTCGCCGAGGCGCTCGAGGGCAGCGGCGACAAGGCCGGGGCCGTCGCGATGTACCGGAAGTGCATCGAAATCGCCTCGAGCCCCGGGGCGGAGTCGGCGCCGCAGAACGCCGCTGCGCGGTCGCACGCGGAAGCGAGGCTGAAGGAGCTCTCCCCGGCGCCCTGACGCCGTTTCTCGGAGGCAAGAATGAAGCGGTTCGTCCTGTCCTGCGCCCTCGGACTGTGCGCGGCCGGCCTCGCGGCCGTCGAGCCGACGCCGACCCCTCCCCCCGTGCGCGTCGTGGTGAAGGCCGCGAGGCTGATCGACGGAAGGGGCGGCCCGCCGGTCTCGCCCGCGGTCGTCGTCATCGAGAACGACCGGATCGTCTCGGTCGGGCCGGCCTCGACGGTCCCCGCCGGCGCCCGCGTGATCGATCTCGGCGCCGCGACGATCCTGCCCGGCCTGATCGAGATGCACGACCACCTGACGGGAAGCCCGGCCAATCACGGCTACCAGTCGCTCGGGATCTCCATTCCGCGCGAGGCCATCGACGGCGTGGTCAACGCGAACCGGACGCTCCAGGCGGGGTTCACGACCGTGCGCAACGTCGGGGCGGGCGGCTTCGCGGACGTGGCCCTGCGCGACGCGATCGCCTCGGGCGAGATTCCGGGGCCGCGTCTCGTGGTCTCCGGGCCGGCCCTCGGAATCACCGGCGGCCATTGCGACAACAACCTGCTGCCCTTCGAGTACCACTACACCGAGACGGGCGTCGCGGACGGGCCGTGGCAGGCGCGCGCCAAGGTGCGCGAAGTCGTCAAGTACGGTGCGGACGTGATCAAGATCTGCGCCAGCGGGGGAGTGCTTTCCAAGGGCGACCTGCCCGGAACGCCGCAGTACACGCCCGAGGAGATGAAGGCGATCGCCGACGAGGCGCACCGCCTCGGACGCAAGGTCGCGGCGCACGCCCACGGGACGCAGTCCATCCGGGAGGCGATCCTCGCGGGCATCGACTCGATCGAGCACGCGAGCCTGATCGACGAGGAGGGCATCCGGCTGGCGAAGGAGCACGGCACCTACCTCGTCATGGACATCTACAACGACGACTTCATCCTGCAGGAGGGCCTGAAGGTCGGGATGCTGCCCGAGTCGATCGAGAAGGAGAAGACGATCGGCCGGCTGCAGCGCGAGAACTTCCGCAAGGCCTTCCAGGGCGGCGTGAAGATGGCCTTCGGCACCGACGGCGGCGTGTACCCGCACGGCGACAACGCGAAGCAGTTCGCCTACATGGTCCAGTACGGGATGACGCCGATGCAGGCGATCCAGGCCGCGACGCTCGACGCGGCGGACCTGCTCGGCTGGAAGGACCGCGTCGGCTCGATCGAGCCGGGCAAGTTCGCGGACCTGATCGCGGTTCCGGCCGATCCGCTCGCCGACATCCGCGCCCTCGAGAGGGTCGGCTTCGTGATGAAGGGCGGCCAGGTCTACAAGAACGAGCTCCGCTGAGGGGTCGCCGCGCTCGCGGCCGGGCTAAGATCCGCCCGTGATCGCGCTCGAGGAAATCCGCGCGGCGGCCGAGCGGCTGCGGGGCAAGGTGCATCGGACACCGCTTCTCTCGGCCGCCCAGATCGGCGAGCGGGCGGGCGTGAGCCTCAGGCTCAAGTGCGAGAGCCTGCAGAAGACCGGCTCGTTCAAGGCGCGGGGAGCGCTCAACAAGGTCCTCTCGCTCTCCGACGCGGAGCGCGCCCGCGGCCTCGTCACCGTCTCGGCCGGCAACCATGCGGCGGCGGTGGCGTGGGCCGCCCGGGTCGCCGGCTGCTCGGCGGTCGTCGTGATGCCGACGGCGGCGCCGAAGTCGAAGATCGACGCCGTCCGCGGCTACGGCGCCGAGATCGTCTTCCACCCGGACCGCGCCACGCTCTTCGACCGGCTCCGCGAGGTGCAGGAGGAGCGCGGCCTGACGTTCGTCCATCCCTTCGACGACCCGGTCGTCCTGGCGGGAGCGGGGACCGCGGGCCTCGAGATCGCGGAAGACGCGCCGGACCTCGACGCCGTGGTCGTGGCCGTCGGCGGCGGGGGACTCCTCGGCGGCGTCGCGTCGGCCGTCAAGCAGCTGCGGCCGCAGACGCGCGTCGTCGCGGTCGAGCTCGAAGCGGGGCCGGGGCTCGCGCCGGCGCTCGAGGCGGGAAAGCCCGTCCCCGTGACTCGGCCCGACACGCTCGCCGACGGGATGACGCCGCCGTTCGTCGGCGCGCTGCCGCTCGAGATCGCGCGCGAGGCGGTCGACGAGATCGTCGGCGTCTCCGAGGACGAGATCCGCGAGGGGATGCGCCTCGTGCTGACGCGCGCCAAGCTCTACGTCGAGGGCGCCGGGGCCGCCGCCGTCGCGGCGCTCGTCGCGCGAAAGATCGGCCTGCCGCCCGGCGCCCGCGTCGTGGCGATCGTCTCCGGCGGCAACGTCGACCTCGAGAAGATCGCCGCGCTCGTCACCTAGTCGGGTCAGGCTCCCTACGCGGCCTTCTCGTCGGGCTGCAGAACGCCGAAGGTGTTGCCCTCGGTGTCGACGCAGTACGCGAGCCAGCCGATTCCCGGGACGGCCATCGTCGGCACGACGGTCTTTCCACCCTTCGATTCGATCGCTTTCAGCGTCGCGGCGAGCGAGTCGACGCCGATCGTGTTGACGGTCGAAGTGCCCGGGGCCGGGCGGGGCATCATGCCGCCGTTGATGCCGCGTTCGCCGTCTTCGCCGGTCGTGATGAGCCAGTAGGGCATCGGGCCGTCCCATTTCTGGAACTGCCACCCGAAGACGGCGCGGTAGAAGGCGGACGCGCGTTCCGGGTCGTCGGCGGGGATCTCGAAGTGAATGGGTCGGGGCATGGTCCCTCCTTGTCGTCGCAGACGGATCGGTCGAGGATCGAAATCGAGAGTCGAAGGCTAGGCCGTCGACAGGCGCCCGCGGTACTTCTGCGTCGCGTAGCCGACGATCGCGCCGACGATCGCCCCCGGGAGCATGATCTCGAAGTAGTAGTGCTTCCCGTTCGCGTCCGGGAATGCGGCCACGGCGTACGCCAGCAGCAGGCCGACGCCGAGGCCGAAGACGATCCCGAGCCCCAGGTTGTCGACCTTCTTCGAGAAGTACCCGATCGAGAGCCCGGCGATGAGGCCCTTGAACGTCGAGCCGAGCACGATCGACAGGAGCTGGTCGCGCACCGCGGGCGTGAACCAGGCGGTCAGCCCGTCGAAGACACCGAGGATCCCGCCGAGGATGAGTCCGTAGAGCGGCTTGTTCATCGTTCCTCCTCCCATCTATTCCACGCGACGCGGATTCTCTTTAGGGGCCGCGGCCGTAGAGCAGAAGCAGCGAGCGCATCACGAGATAGGCCGCGATGAGGAGAATCGGCGTTCGGTACCGGGCGAAGAGGCGCGCGGCCTTCTCGCCGGGACCTTCGCGGTACGCCCGAACCGGGCCGCCGTCCAGGTAGCGCGCGACCTCCGCGGCGAGGTCCTCGGCCGAGGCGTAGCGGCCCTCCGGCTCGGCCGCCATGGCCCGCGCGGCGACCGCCTGGAGCGGCTTCGGCGCGCCGGCGCCCGGCGGCTGGGGGGCCGCGCTCGCGTCGCCGCCCGCGCGGCGTCGCGCGGCCTCGCCGTCGAAGGGCGGGCGGCCCGTGAGGAGGAAGTAGAGGATGCCCCCGAGGGCATAGACGTCCGCGGCCTTGCCGACGCCACCCGGACGTCCCGCGGCCTGTTCGGGCGCCATGTATGCGGGGGTTCCGAGGATGGCCCCCTCGGCGGTGGCCTCGGGGGGCGCGGCGCGCGGCGCGCCGGCCGGGCTCTCGGCGGCGTCGTCGAGGACCCGGGCGATGCCCCAGTCCATGACCAGCACCTCGCCGAACGGCCCGACCATGACGTTCTCAGGCTTCAAGTCCCGGTGCAGCACGCCGTGCGCGTGCGCGAAGGCCACGGCCTCGCAGACCTTCTGGAAGATGCGGAGCCTCTCGGGCAGGGGGGAGTCCTCCGCGATCTGGTCGAGCCGGCGTCCGTCGACGCGCTTCATCGCGTAGAACATCCGGCCGTCGGGCAGCGTCCCGGCGTCGTGGACGGGGACGATGCCGGGATGTTCGAGTCGCGCGATCACCCGCGCCTCACGCAGCATCCGGGCCGCGGCCCCGGGGTCCGACGCGCCGGTCCCGACGACCTTGAGCGCGACCTTGCGCCCGAGCACGCGGTCCTCGGCGAGAAACACGGTACCCATCCCGCCGCGCCCGAGCTCCTCGAGGAGCCCGTACTTCGTCTCGCCGAGGTCCGGCCACTCGGCGACGCGCTTCAGGTGTTCGACGTCGCGGTCGGAGAGCCACCTCATCCCGACACGCCGAGCAGGCTCCTGGCCTCTTCGCGGAACTCGTGGTCCGTCGCCGTGATCTCGCGGAGCTTCTCGAGCACGATGCGCCGGAACTCGCGGCGCGCAAAGGCGAGGAAGTTGGTGACCTGGGTGGCCGGGATCTGGAACTCCTCGGCCAGCCGCTCGTAGGTGAGCTTCTCGTCCGGATCGCGGTCGAGCTCGTAGCGCTCGAAGAGCCGGTACGGAAGGTCCTTCCCCCGGAGCATGCAGTCCTCGCGGAGCTTTTCGACGGCGAGCGCGAAGAGGCCGCGCACCCATTCGGCGTGGAAGTACTGCTCCATCGACGCCGGGTCCGGCGGGTCCTGCCGCGCGAGCTCGCCCTCGGCGCCCTCGAAGTCGAGGGGGATGAGCGGAGTTCCGGGCGAGCGCTTGGCCCGTCCCGCCGCCTTCTTCTCGTTGGCGACGAACCGGTCGAGGCACGTGCGCAGATACGTCCGGAACGAGCCCTTCTCCGGATCGTAGCCGTCGAAGAAATCCTTCTCGAGGGCGCGGGTGAAGAATCCCTGCGTCAGGTCCTTGGCGTCTTCGTTGGATTCGCGGAAGCGAATGCGCAGGTACTTGTACGCGGGCCGCCAGTACGTCTCGACCAGGATCGCGAGGCCGCGTTCGCGCTCGACGAGATCGGCGCTCTGCGCGGCGAGGACGGCCGAGTGCCGGGTGGCGGGGAAGCGTCCGCCGCCGGGTCCGCCGATGTCGGTGTCGCGGGTCATGCTCGGTGTATGGTACGAGGGTGACGCCCGACGCGACAGCGGTCGCCGCCGCGAACCTCGCTTTCTACCGCGCCCTCGAGGCGCGAGACCTCGCCCACATGGCCCGGGTGTGGCTCCAGGACCCGTCGGCGAGCTGCGTCCACCCCGGCTGGCACCGCCTGGACGGGTGGGAGGAGATCTCGCGCTCGTGGGAGAACATCTTCGCCAACTCGCGGCCCTGGTCGGTCGGCTGTGAGGACGTTCGGATCGCGGTCTCGGGCGAGCTGGCCTGGGTGACCTGCGTCGAGGTGATCGTTCCGTTCGGCGCCGACGAGGAGGAGGACGCGGCGCGGATGCAGGCGACCAATCTCTTCGGCCGCGTCGACGGCGAGTGGCGCATGGTCCACCACCACGCCTCACCGACTCCCGCGGCCGACGCCTCCGAAGAGGAACCGGTCAACTAGCGGGCCAATCCCAGGCCCCTGCGGGCCTTGCGCGCGACCGAGCGGCGGAACCATTCGAAGCCCCCCAGCAGGCGACCCGGCGGGCCGAGCGCCTGCCCGGCCCAGCGGTGAAAGTCGAACCGGTCGGTCTGTTCGACGATCTCCCCGCCGTGGAAACGGACGTCGGAGACGATCGCGTTGACGACGGGACGTTTCCCGCCGAAGAGGTACCGGGCGGTCCAGGCCACCTCGCCGCGGTCGGGCTCCGCCTTCCGGACCTCCCAGGTCACGGCGAACTCCCGCGCGCGGCCGAGAAGGGTTTCCCACATCCTGCCGATCTCCGGACCCCGGAGGCGAAACACCGGATCGCCGAAGGCGGCGTCGGCCGCGTACATGGCGGCCATCGTCGCGGCGTCGCGCCGGGCGAGGGCCTCGTAGAACCGCACGAGCGCCGCCCGCGTCTCCTCTGCCGTCATCGACCCGATTATGTTCTGATTGCGCCGCCGGAGGTGGCGGCGGATCGCCGAACGTTGGTTCTCTGCGGTCGGCCCCGGCAGGAGGGACTGGAAAGATGGGGCGGATCGGCAGGATTCTGTTGGGGATCGCAGTCGTCGTCGCGCTCGGCGCCGGAGGGCTCATCGCCTTCCTCGCGCTCAAGAAGCCGGCCATGCGGCCGCCCTCGGCCGAGAAGGTGGAGGCCACGCCCGAGCGCCTGGCGCGAGGCCGGTACCTGGTGGAGAACGTCACCCACTGTCTCGGCTGCCACTCGGACGCCCGGTTCGACCGGTTCGCCATTCCGACCAGGCCGGGAAGCGAAGGCCAGGGCGGCTTTCCGTTCGACCAGCGTCTCGGCGTGCCGGGCCTCGTTCAGGCCCAGAACATCTCGTCGGACCCGGTCAACGGGCTCGGCGCCTGGTCGGATGGGGAAGTCCTGCGCGCGATTCGGGAGGGCGTGAACCGCAAGGGCGAGGCGCTCTTTCCGATGATGCCGTACCCGGAGTACCGGGTGATGAGCGACGAGGACGCGAAATCGATCGTCGCCTACATCCGGACCCTCCCGCCGATCGACCATGCGGTGGCCCCCCGCCGGCTCGACTTCCCCGTGAACTTCCTCGTCAAGTTCGCGCCGCAGCCCCTCGACGGGCCGGTATCCGCGCCCGATCCGAAGGACCCCGTGGCCTACGGCAAGTATCTCGTCACGATCGCGGGCTGCGCCAATTGCCACACCCCGATCGACTCGAAGGGCCGCCGGATCCCCGGCCAGGAGCTCGCGGGCGGCTGGCTGATGCCCGGGCCGTGGGGCCGCGTCGTGTCGGCCAACCTCACGCCGGACCCCGACAACTACATGGGCCAGGCCTCGCGCGAGGAGTTCATCGACCGCTTCAAGTCGCTCGAGTCCCTCGACGGCGAGAACGCCCCGCCGGCGCCGCCCGGCAAGAACACCGTCATGGCCTGGCCCCGGTTCGCCGGCATGACGCGCGAGGACCTCGGCGCGATCTACGACTATCTGAAGACCGTCAAGCCGATCAAGAAGAAGATCGTGTCGTTTCCGGATGCGCCGCCCGGCACGACCTCGCAATCGGCGGCGGCCCCGAAGCCGTGAAGGCCTTCCGCGTCCACGCGCCCGGCGGTCCCGAGGTCCTCCGCTTCGAGGACGTCCCGGACCCCGAGCCTTCCGCCGGCCAGGCGCTGGTGCGGGTCGAGGCGGCGGGCGTCAACTTCATCGACGTCTATTACCGGACGGGGTTGTACAAGGCGCCGATGCCCCTCACGCTCGGGCAGGAGGGCGCGGGAACGGTCCTCGCCGTGGGCGCGGACGTCGCGGAGCTCCGGCCGGGCGACGGCGTGGCCTGGGCGGCCACCTTCGGCGGTTATGCCGAGAAGACGGTGGTCGCCGCGGATCGGCTGGTCAAGATCCCCGACGGCGTGACGGCCCGGCAGGCTGCCGCCGCGATGCTGCAGGGGATGACGGCGCACTACCTCGCCTGCTCGACTTTCCCGCTGAAGTCCGGCGACACGTGCCTGATCCACGCGGGGGCCGGCGGCGTGGGGTTGCTCCTCACGCAGGTCGCGAAGATGCGCGGCGCGCGCGTCCTCACGACGGTGTCGACGGCGGAGAAGGCGCGCCTGTCGCGCGAGGCGGGAGCCGACGTCGTCATCGACTACACAACGGAAGACTTCGAAGCCGAAGCGAAGAAGGCGACGGGCGGGCGGGGCGTGCAAGTCGTGTACGACTCGGTCGGAAGGACGACCTTCGAGAAGGGCCTCGCCTCGCTGGCGCCGCGGGGCATGATGGTCCTCTTCGGCCAGTCGAGCGGGCCCATCGCCCCGTTCGATCCCCAGGTCCTCTCCCAGCGAGGCTCGCTCTATCTGACCCGGCCGAGCCTCTTCGTCTACGTGGCCGCGCGGTCCGAGCTCCTCGAGCGCTCGGGCGAGGTCCTCGGCTGGGTCCGGGACGGGAAGCTCAAGCTGCGGATCGAGCACGAGTTCCCCCTGGAGCGCGCGGCGGACGCGCACCGGGCGCTGGAGGGGCGGCGGACGACGGGGAAGGTGCTGCTCGTGCCATGATACGGGGTCAGGTCTTCATTTTTCGGATTTCAGCGCATGCCCGGCGGCAGCCGGGCCGGTCCGGAAATCCGAAAAACGTGAATACCTGACCCCGGGGGAGGCCCAGGCCGTGATCCTCGTCGTCGGCGCCACGGGTAAGGTCGGACAGGAGGTCGTCCGGCAGCTCTCGGCCGCGGACGTGCCCGCGCGGGCCCTGGTGCGCGATCCGGTGCGCGCCTCGCACATCCGCCTCCCGGGCGTCCAGATCGTCGTCGGCGACCTCGCGAGGCCCGAGTCGCTCGACGCGGCGCTTTCGGGCGTCGACCGCGTCTTCCTGGCATCACCCGCCGATCCCGAACAGGTCACGCTCCAGGGCAACCTGGTGCAGGCCTGCAAGCGGGCGGGAACGGGGCACGTGGTGAAAGTTTCGGTCGCGGGCGGTCCGGACGCGGCGACGCAGATCGGCCGCTGGCACTGGACGACCGAGAAACAGATCGAGGCGTCGGGCCTCGGCTTCACGATGCTGCGCCCGAACCTCTTCATGCAGCAGACGCTGCGCTTCGCGCCTTCGATCGCCTCGAGCGGCAGCTTCTCGGTCCCGTGCGGCGCCGGCGAGGTGTCGATCGTCGACGCCCGAGACGTCGCCTCCGTCGCGGTCTGCGCCCTGACGCGGCCCGGCCACGACCGGACGATCTACGACCTGACGGGCCCCGAGGCGCTCTCCTTCGACGCCATGGCCGACGCGATCGCGCAGGCCATCGACCGCAAGGTCGCCTACGTCCACGTGCCGCCCGACTACGCCCGCAAGCAGATGCTCGCCGAGGGCGTTCCCCGCTGGCTCGCCGACGACATGCTGGTGCTCTTCGCCTCGATCCGCGAGGGATACGGCGCAGGCATCTCCGACGCCGTCCCGCGCGTGACCGGGCGACAGGCCCTCACGTTCCACCAGTTCGCCCGGGACTACGCCGCGGAGTTTCGCGAGGGCAAGCCTCGGGTGCACTGAGCGGCGGGCCCTCCTGCGATAGGCTCTCCGGCGGAATGGCACCTCTCATTCCGCCGACCTACGACGATGCGGCGCTCGTGCTGCGGCTCTACGAGCTGCGCCGCGAGGAGAAGCTCCGCGCGGCGCGGGAGTGGTTCCGCACGGACTTCTTTCCTCAGTCCTACGACGACGTGCGCGTGGTGACCAGCACCAACGGCCCCGAGAACACCCACTTCCGGATGGTCACGGGCTACTGGGACATGGCGTGCTCGTTCGTCGCGCAGGGCGTCCTTCACCCGGAGCTCTTCTTCGAGTCCGGCGGCGAGGCGATCTTCGTCTGGGCCAAGCTCGCGCCCTTCGTCGCCGACCTGCGGCGCGATCAGAAGAACCCGCGGGCTCTCGCGAACATCGAGAAGGCGATCGCGCTGACGCCCGCCGCGGCCGAGCGCGTGCCGGTCATCCAGGGCCGGCTGGCGGCGATGCGGGAGCGCTACAAGAAATAGGGCCGGCTCACGCCGCGGCGTCCGCCGCGGCGCCGAGGATCTCGAGGATGCGGCCCGTCCAGGCGCGGTGCTCGGGCTTCATCAGCACGGAGCGGAGGCACGTCACCGAGTCGGCGTCCCGGGCGATCCCCGCGCCCGCGAGGTCGAAGAAGTCGGCCGGCAGCTCGGCGAGCGCGAGGTGGAGGTTGCGCCCCGCCGCCTCGTCGAAGATGCGGCGCGAGCGCCGGGACGCGGCGGTCGCGGTCGCCGCGCGCGGGATCCAGACGACGATGTCGAGCTCGGGCGAAAACGCCGGGAGAAAGCGCGCGTCCGACGAAGGCGCCTGGTAGAGGTCGAGGGCGGCCGCGCGGCAGTCGGAGAGACCCCGGCGAAGTCGCCGCCGCCTCCAGCGGCAGCAGGCGCATGCGTCGCCCAGAGCGCCACGGCCGACGCGCCCGGCCGCGAGCACTCGAGGCTGATCTCGCCCAGGTGCAGCTCCGCCGAGCTGAAGTAGGTGTAGGGCGAATCGTGCTTGTAGAACCGTCCGACGTCCGGATCGCGGAAGAGCACGCAGCCGCAGCCGTAGGGCTGGAGGCCGTGCTTGTGCGGGTCGATGACGATCGAGTCCGCCTCGCCGAGGCGGTCGTAGGATTCGCCGCGCCTCGGCGCGCGAGGTTCTCGGCGAGCCCGAAGTAGCCGCCGTAGGCCGCGTCGGCGTGGAGCCGGAAGCCGTAGCGCTCGCGAAGGCCCAGGATCTCCGGCAGGGGGTCGACCGAGCCCGTCGCGGTCGTGCCGATCGTCGCGACGACCGTCCCGACGCCGCCCTTCTCGAGCCGTCGCGCGAGGGCGCCGGTGTCCATGCGCCCGCGCCGGTCGCACGGAATCGGCTCGAAGGGCATGCCGAGCACGGCGCCGATGCGGCCGTGGGTGTAGTGGGCCTGGGACGACGCGACGACGGCCGCGCCGGGCCGAAGCTGTCGCGCGACCCAGAGGGCCTCGAGGTTCGCCATCGTGCCTCCGCCGCAGAGGTGGCCGAGGTGCTCCGTCCAGCCGAACATGCCGGCGATCGCGGCGACCGCCTCCTTCTCCATGCGGGAGCTCGTCGCGCCCGCCGTCGAGCGCGTGGTTGTTCGGGTTGAGCCACATGGCGAGCGCGTACGCGAGCCGCGCCACCGGGTGCGGCGGCTTGAGCATCTGGCCGGCGTAGAGCGGATGGAAGTACGGGTAGTTGTTCTGGAGCCGCGTCGCGACCTCCTCGAGAACGCTCGCGATCTCCACCCCGCCGGGGATGCCCGCCTCCGAGGGCGGAAGGCCTTCGAAGCCCTCCGCGAGCCGCTCGACCGCCGCGCGCAGGACGCTGCCCGATTCCGCGGCGGCGAAGTCGGCGCGCGCCGGGCTCATGCCGGCTCGACGGCGGTCGCGGGCTCGAAATGGCGGCGCGCGTCCGGCCGGCGCAGGATGGCGATCGTCGCGCCGAAGAAGGCCGCCCCGAGAAGCGCGATCAGAACGCCGGCCCCGGCGCCGGCGATGCGGATCGTCGCCGCGGCCTCCGGCGTCTCCGACGCCATGGCCGCCGTCGCCGCATAGACGTAGACGCCCATGCCGGCGGCGAGCGCGATGCCCAGCCACGCGGCCGCCTCGAGGGTAGTTCTCGCCCAGGCCTTCCGGTGCAGCACCTCGAAGGCCGTGTACGCGAGCGCGCCGCCCACGAGGGCCTGGAGGACGAGGATCTCCGTGGTGTGACGCATCATCATTTCGAACCCCGGCACCGCGACCTGGTAGTGGCCCGCTCGGAAGGGCAGGAAGGGGAGTCCGCGGTCGAGCCCGCCGACCTTCCACACGATGAGTCCGAGGAGGCCGTTGAGGAACCGCAGCGAAGCGACGACGAGCCAGGCCCAGCCCACGATCGTGACGGTGCGCGGCCGCTCTCGAGAAGGTGAGCTCATGGACCTCCCGTGTGCTGGCGGGATCATATGCGCGCCGGCCGGGCGTGGAGCATCGCGGCGCTCGTGATCCGTCGGATCCGCCGCGCTTGCCCGTGCGCGGTTTCGTGCGCGCGGCCTGGCGGAGGGCTAGGACCCGGGCGGGCCCGCGTGAGCGCGGGCGGCGGCGAGCCACTTCTGGAAAGCCTCGTTGCCGCGGATCGGAGCGAAATCCGCGTCCTCGTCGATGAGCTCGAAGCGCTTGAACCCCCTGGCGACGGCCCGCTCGAGGTCCGCGATCGCGCGCGAGGCGTCGCCGTTGCGCGCGGCATCGCAGGCGAGGTTGTAGTAGACGAGCGGGTTGTCGGGGTCGATCTCCGCCGCGACCCCGAGGAGCGCCCGCGCGCGCGCCGTGTCGCGCCGTTCGAGCATCTCCTGCGGCAGGTAGAAGGACGTCGCCGCGCGCAGGTTGGCGAGGATGCGTTCGGCCGAGAGTCGCTCTTCGGGCGTGTCGCTCGCGGCCTTCTTGCGCAGGGCCGGGATTCCCAGCTCCGCGGCCAGGAGCGCCGGCTGCGGAGGATCGGGCTGGGCGAGCGCCCTGCGCAGCGTGGTGTTGACCGTGCGGAGCGTCGCCTCGTCGCGCGCGTCGCGCCGGCGCGCGTCCTTGAGGGCCGCCTTGACCTCGGGAAGCCGGGCGAGGGCCTGCGCCTTGTTCTCGTCTTCCTCGACGGCGGCGTCGTCGGCGAGGCCGCGGAAGTCCGCGGCGGCATGGGCCCGGGCCGCCTGAGCCTGCGCCAATCGCCCCTCTCCCTCGAGCGCGGCCGCGCGAGAGCGGGCCTCCGACTGGAGGGCGGCGATCTTCCCGGCGTCTTTCGGCCGCGTGCCGGCCTTCATCGCCTGCAGCTCCATCCAGGCGACCGACTCGCGGGCGAGCTCCGGCGGCATCCAGGCGTGCGGTCCCGCGAAGTCCGCGATCCGGTAGGCCGCCTTCGCCTTCTCGAGCTTTTCCTCGAGCGAGCGCATCTCGTAGTAGTTCATGTCCCGGTCGCCGACCGTTCCGAAGTAGGCGAACGGGACCGTCTTGATGGACGCCTGCGTATCCTCGAACCCCGCGCCGGCGCCGATCACACCCGCGATCCGCCCCGGCAGGGCGTAGGCCATGCCCACCGCCGCGCGGCCGGTTCCGGAGAACCCGGCGGCGTAGACGCGCCGCCCGTCGATCGCGAACCGGCCGACCGCGTCGTTCCAGATCGCCGTCATGGCCGGCGCGTTGAGGTCGTCCTTCGTGTCGCTCGCCGAGTTGTAGGACGAGACCAGGATCCAGCCGAACTCCTCGGCGGCGGGCCGGAAGAGCTCGAGCGGGAAGAGGGCGCGGCCGCGCGGGTCGAGGACGTAGAGGACGGGCCAGAGCTTCTCGGGCGTGTATGCCGAGGGGAGATAGAGCGCGTAGGTCTGCGACGGGGTCTTCGCCGCGACGACCCTTTCGACGACCTGCCCGCGGGGGAGCTCGTCGGCCGGTCCGGCCGCGGCGAGGGCGGCGAGGAGGGCCGCGAGAAGCACGGGCCTACGTCCCGAGAGCGGCGAGCCGTTCGACGAGGTCGACGACCCGGTTCGAGTAGCCCCACTCGTTGTCGTACCAGGCGACGACCTTCAGCGTAGCCGTCGCCGGCGGCCTGCGTCGACAGCGCGTCGAAGATCGACGAGTGCGGGTTGCCGATGATGTCGGAGGAGACGAGCGGCACCTCGCTGTACTCGACGATGCGCGCCAGAGCGGCCCTGCGCCGCGGCGCGCGACCGCGGCGTTGACCTCCGCGGCGCGAGACCGGCGCGCGCGAGCGCGGCAGGTCAGGTCGACGACCGAGCCGTCGGGCACCGGCACCCGCATCGCCATGCCGTCGAGCTGGCCCTTGAGGCTGCGGCAGGACCTTGCCGACGGCGCGGGCCGCGCCGGTCGTCGTCGGGATGATGTTCTCGGCGGCGGCGCGGCTGCGCCGCAGGTCCTTGTGCGGCACGTCGGCGAGGCGCTGGTCGTTGGTGTAGGCGTGCACGGTCGTCATGAACCCCTCCTCGATGCCGAAGCGCCTCGTCGAGGATCTTCGCGATCGGCGCGAGGCAGTTGGTCGTGCAGGAGGCGTTCGAGACGATGCGGTGCTCGCGGCGCAGGTCGCCGTCGTTGACGCCGATCACGATCATCGCGTCGATCTCGTCCTTGGCCGGCACGGTCAGGATCACCTTCTGCGCGCCGGCGGCGAGGTGCTTCTCGAGCTCGTCGCGCGACCAGCAGCTTGCCCGGTCGACTCGATCACGACGTCGACGCCCGAGCTGCCCCAGGGGATCCGCGCCGGGTCCTTCTCGGCGGTCATCGCGATGCGGCGGCCGTCGACGTCATGCTCTCGGCGTCGGTCGTGACCTCCTTGTCGAAGACGCCCATGACGGTGTCGTACTTCAGGAGGTAGGCGAGGTGGTCGTTGTCGAAGAGGTCGTTGATCGCCGACGACCTCGACGTCGGGGCGGTCCGCCAGGATCCGGAAGACGCTGCGGCCGATGCGGCCGAAGCCGTTGATGCCGACCCGGATCGTCATCGACGCCTTCTCCAGCGCGGCGAAGCGCTCGACGAGCTCGATCGCGCGGTGCGCGTAGCCGGAGCCGGAGTCGAACCAGGACAGCGTCTTCGACACGCGGTCGCCGAGCGTCATCGTCGCGAGCGAGTCGAAGGTCGCCGGAGTAGGTCGAGCGCGCGATGTCCGAGGAGACGATCGGCTCGTCCTCGTAGGCGAGGACGCCGCGCCAGCGCGCCGAGCCGGCGGCGGTGCGGAGGACCTCGTTGATCGCGTCGGCCGTCACCGGGCGCTCGTGCCAGCAGACGAGATCGACGACCGAGCCGTTGGAGACCGGCACGTTCATCGCGTAGCCCGGAGAGCTTCCCGGCGAGCTCCGGCAGCAGGTCGAGGATCATCGCGGGCGAGCGCGACGCCTGCGGAATGATGTTCTCGGCGGCGGCGCGGCCGCGGCGCTTGTCCTCGGCGGGCACGTCCGCGAGGCGGTGCGCGCTCGTGTAGGAGTGGATCGTCGTGAAGATCGCGCGCTCGATGCCGAAGGCGTCGTGCGAGGATCTTGAGCGACCGGCGTCAGGCGTGGACGGTCGACGAGGCGTTCGAGACGATGCGGTGCGCGGCGCGAGCGAGCGTCGTCGTTGACGCCGCGCACGATCGTGACGTCCGGCGGCTCGAGCGGCGGCGCGAGGAGGATCACCCGTTCGCGCGCCGGCGGCCAGGTGCGCGCTCGACCTCGGCGCGGCGTGCGGCCCCGCGAGGTCGCCTCGAGGACCGTGTCGACGCCGAGCTCGCCCCAGGCCGGGACCGCGGGCTGGCCCTTGCCGGTGAGGAGCGGGATCCGCCGGCCGGCCACGTAGAGAAAGCCGTCCCTGAGCCGAGACCTCGTCGGCGAGACGGCCGAGCAGCGTGTCGAACTGCAGGAGGTAGGCGAGCGCCGTCGGGCTCGGCGAGGTCGGCGATCGCCGCGATGCGCAGGTCCTCGCGCGGGTAGAGCAGGCGGAAGAGGTTTCGCCCGATCCGGCCGAAGCCGAAGATTCCGACTGTCGTCACGGCGCTCTGTCTACCACACCAAGGAGAATCCGAAGCGTTCCCGGGGCCGATCGCGGATAATCGCGGGCCGAAAGAGGTGCAGCGATGAGGATGCGGATGGTTTGCCTCTCGGCCGCGGTCCTGCTCCGGGCGGCCGGCGCGGCGGCCGCGGGCCCGGCGGATGTCGAGGCGGTGAAGGCGCTGATGAAGGTGGACGCGGAGTTCTCGCAGGCCGCCCAGAAGATCGGCGTCGGCGAGGCGTTCGTCCGCTACGCCGACGCCGAGGCGACCATGCTGCCGCCGGGGGAGAATCCGGTCACCGGCCTCGCCGGCGTGCGCGCGCAGTTCAAGGACTTCCCGGCCGGAACGACGCTCGCCTGGAAGCCCTACAAGGCCGAGGCCGCGGCGTCCGGCGATCTCGGCTACACGCTCGGCACCTACGAGATGCACGGCAAGGACAAGGACGGCAAGCCCGTCGTCCGCTACGGCAAGTACTGCTCCGTCTGGAAGAAGCAGAAGGACGGCGCCTGGAAGTGGGTCGTCGACGTCGGCACCCCCAGCCCCGCCCCCTAGCTGGGGTCAGCCCTGCAACTCTGAATTTTGGGGTCTGACCTGCAACTTCTGACTCTTGGGGTCTGACCTGCAATTTCTGTATTCTCGCGGCAATACCGGAATGCGCGCTTGACCCCTCTTCTCCTCGCGGCGGCGCTCCTGGTCCCGACGGCGGCGGCGCCGCGGGCCCGGGACCTCGGCGTGCCGTTCGACGGGACGCCCGGCGCCCTCAACGCGATCACCGACGTCCGGGGCGTCGCCGTCGGCCAGAGCACGATCATTCGCGGCGAGGGTGAGCTGAAGGTCGGCGAGGGCCCGGTCCGGACGGGCGTGACCGCCGTCGTGCCGCGGGGCGCGCCACGCTCGACGATCCGGTCTTCGCCGGCTGGTTCGCGCTGAACGGCGCGGGCGAGATGACCGGCACGACCTGGGTCGAGGAGTCGGGCTTTCTCGAAGGCCCGGTGATGATCACGAACACCCACTCGCGTCGGCGCCGTGCACCAGGGCACGATCGCGTGGCGGGTCAAGCAGGGCGGGCCCGACGCGACCGGGTACTTCTGGTCGAATCCCGTGGTCGCGGAGACCTGGGACGGCGAGCTGAACGACATCAACGGCTTCCACGTCAAGGAAGCGCAACGTCTTCGAGGCCCTCGACGCCATGCGCGGCGGCCCGGTCGAGGAGGGGAGCGTCGGCGGCGGGACCGGCATGATCTGCAACGGCTTCAAGGGCGGCATCGGCACCGCCTCGCGCGTCCTGCCCGCCTCCGCCGGCGGCTACACCGTCGGGGCGCTCGTCCAGTGCAACTACGGGCGCAAGCAGAACCTGCTTGATCGCGGGCGTGCCCGTCGGCCGCGAGATCGCCGGCGCCGGCGCGCGCGAGGAGGACAACGGCTCGATCATCGTCGTCCTCGCGACCGACGCGCCGCTGCTGCCGCACCAGTTGAAGCGCATGGCGCGCCGCGTGGGCGCTCGGGCTCGCTCGGGACGGCGCGATCGCCGCGCAACGGCTCGGGCGACATCTTCATCGCGTTCTCGACCGCCAACCCCGGCGCCGCCTCGCCGACGGGGACCGTCGCGCTCACGGACGCTTCCGAACGACCGCATGGATCCGCTCTTCGCCGCGGCCGTGCAGTCGGTCGAAGAGGCCGATCATCAACGCGATGGTCGCCGCGAAGACGATGACCGGGGCCGGCGGCCGGACCGTCCGCGCGCTTCCGCACGACGAGCTCCAGCGGATTCTGAAGAAGTACAACCGCCTGGCGCCGCCGGTCAGCGGCCGCTGACGCCGCCTCCCGTCCCCGGCGCGAGAAAGCGGCCCAGGGCCTTCCAGTACGCCTCGCCCCCCGCCACGTAAGTGTCGTTGTGGTGCGCGCCCGGGATGACGTAGAGCGACTTGGGCTCCCGCGCGAGCGCGTGGAGCCGGAGGCCCTGTTCCGGCGGAACGATCTCGTCCTCCCCGGCCACGAGGAAGAGCTTCGGCGCCGAAATCGACGGCACCCGGGCGGCGCTGTCGAAGCGGCTGCGGATCAGGAGCGCCGGGACCCACGGGTAGTGCTCGCGCGCCATCTCCCGGACGGAGAGGAACGGCGTCTCGAGCACGACCGCCCCGACCGGGACCTCGGAGGCGAGCTCGGCCGCGACGGCCGACCCGAGCGACTCGCCGAACAGGACGACCCGGTCCGGGGAGAACCCGCGCTCGCCCGCCGCCCGGTAGATCGCGCGCGCGTCCCGGTAGAGGCCATCCTCCGAGGGCGATCCGGTCGAGCGCCCGTAGCCCCGGTAGTCGACGAGGAAGACGTCGAGGCCGAACCGGGTGTTGAGCAGGCGGGCGCGCTCGAGGCGGTCGGCCGCGTTGCCGGCGTTTCCGTGGAAGAAGAGGAGGGCCCGGTTTCCCTCGCCGTGGATCCACCAGCCCGCGAGCCGCTCGCCGTCGTCCGTCGCGAGCGTGAGCTCGTCCGCCCGCAGGCCGTGCGCCCGCGGCGAGGACGCGAGCTCGCGCGTCGGAAAGTAGAGGAGCGAATTTTCGAAGCTCATGGCGACGGCGAGCGCTCCGAGGACCGCCGCCGCGAGAGCCGCGGCTCGCATCCACGGGAACGTCGCGCCTTTCGTATACTCTCCCGCCGACGAGGTTAGGAGACCGACATGAAAAAGTCACTGCCCCACGCCGTCCTCTTCTCGCTCGCGTCCTCCGTCGCCCTGGCCCAGGCGCCCACCACGACGAGCACCCAGATGCCCGCCCGGCCACCGGCGGCGGCCGCGGCGCCCTCCGGGTACCTCGCCGAGTACGTCGCGGAGGTCGACGCCGTCGGCAGGAAGCTCATCGAGCTCGCCGAGGCGATGCCCGCGGACAAGTACGGCTGGCGCCCGGCGCCGGGCGTGCGCTCGGTCGGCGAGGTCTACATGCACGTCGTCGCCAGCGCTTCGATGCTCCCGAGCTTCCTCGGCATGAAGCGGATGGAGGGCATCACGCGCGACAGCGAGAAGACCGTGACGGACAAGGCGGCCATCGTGCCGCTCCTGAAGAAGGCGGTCGCGAACGCCCGCGAGGCCGGGACCTTCGCCACGCCGGCGGACCTCGACAAGAGGGTCAAGACCTTCGGCGACCAGGAGTTGACCGAGCGCCAGGTCCTCGCGCGGCTCCTGTACCACATGCACGAGCACCTCGGCCAATCGATCGCCTACGCCCGCGCCAACGGTGTCGTGCCTCCGTGGTCGAAGGGCGACTGAGCGAAGCCGGACGCCCTCGTGAAGCCCCGGGTCGCCGCCGCGGGTGCGTTGAGATGACGGTGGGAACCCGCGTCGCCGTTCTTCTGCTCGCGGTCTCCGCCGCCGGACTGGCCGGCGCCGCGGCCGCTCCGGAGGCAAGCATGCCGCCCGTGTACCTCAACCACGTGTACCGCGTCCTCGACAAGGACACCTTCGCCGCCGTCGACCACTCGGAGTATCTCCGCACGGAGTTCGCGCAGTTCGAGCGGCGCACGACGAAGTCGGGCGACGACTCCTGGACCGGCCTCTACTTCTACGGCGAGACGACGTACTTCGAGTTCCTCGCCGCCGACCCCGCGCGCCAGCGGCCGCTCGGACAGAGCGGCGTGGCGCTCGGCGTCGAGGAGGCGGGCGCGAGCGCGGCCGTCGGCAGGGCGCTCGAGGCCCTCGGCGCGGGCAAGGTGAGGAGCCTCGAGCGGCCGCGCGAGACGGCGGGCCGGATGGTGCCCTGGTTCCGGATGACGGGCTTCGAGCCGGGAGACCCGATCCTGGTCTCCTGGGTCATGGAGTACTCGCCGAGCTTTCTGAAGGAGTGGCACCCGGAGCTGCGCCCGGGCCTCTCGGGAATCTCGCGCCAGGCCGTCCTGGAGCGGTACCACGCGAAAGCCGCGCTGACCGCTCCGGTCAAGGACCCCCTCCTCAAGGACGTCACGGCGCTGCGGCTCGCGCTCCCGCCGGCTCAGGGTCAGGCCTTCGGGCGCGAGCTCGCCGCCCTCGGATTCCGCAGCGAGCCGAAGGACGGCGAGGCGTCCTGGACCGGCCCCGGCGTGCGCATCGACGTCGTTCCCGCCGCCGGGGGCGCCGGCATCGTGGCCCTCGAGATGTCCCTGACCCGCAAGCCCCTGGAGACCGAAGACCGTCGAGCTCGGCAGAGGTGCCCGGCTCCAGATCCGGCCCGACGGAACCGCGTCCTTCCTCTTTTAGCGCCGAACTTTCCGAGCCGCTTTTTCGTTCTTCCTTTCGATGGCGCAGGCTCCGGTCGAGGCCCTCGGCCTCTCGAAGGTCTACACGTCGCGATTCGGTTCGCGGCGGATCACGGCGTTGGACGGCATCGACCTGCGGGTCGAGCCCGGCCAAGTCTTTGGCCTGCTTGGGCCAAACGGCGCCGGCAAGACCACGACCGTCAAGATCCTGCTCGGCCTGACGCACGCCGACCGCGGGCACGGCGACGCTCCTGGGCCTTCCCGCCTCGGACCCCGAGAGCCGCCGCCGCGTCGGCTACCTGCCGGAGGGCCACCGGTTCCCCGGCTACCTCACCGCCCGCCAGACGCTCTCGATCTTCGGCCGGATGTCGGGCATGGACGCCGGCCGTGATCGCGCAGGCGCGCGCCCGGAGCTGCTCGAGCGCGTGCGGCTCTCGGACTGGGCCGACGTCCGCGTCAAGAAGTTCTCCAAGGGCATGACGCAGCGGCTGGGCCTCGCCGCGGCGCTGATCCACGATCCCGAAGTCCTGCTGCTCGACGAGCCGACCGACGGCGTCGATCCGGTCGGCCGCAGCGCGAGATCCGCGACCTGCTTCGCGAAGAGGCGAAGCAGGGCAACGACCATCCTCCTCAACTCGCACCTGCTCTCCGAGATCGAGCTGACGTGCGACCGCGTCGCCGTGCTGCGCGCGGGCAAGGTCGCCGCGACGGGACGGATCGAGGAACTGACGCGACTCGGGCTCGCGCTACAAGCTGGTGCGCCAGCGGCGTCGACGACGCGCTCCTGGCGGCGTTCCGCGAGACGGGCGCCGGGGTCGAGCGGGTCAACGGGCACTTCGACCTCGACGGCGCGCGACCTCGACCACCTCAACGCGCTGGTCGACCGGCTGCGCGCCACGCGGCGGCATGCTCCGGAGCTGTCGCCCCTGCGCATCGACCCTCGAGGACGTCTTCGTCGATCTGGTGCGCGACGGCGATGCCCGCGGCGCCGAAACCGGAGAGCCCTCATGAGAGCCCTCGCCGCGAACATCGCAGGAGGTCTTCCGCGAGGCGGCGGCGCGCTGGACGCTCATCGCCTACTTCGCGCTCTCGTCGCTCTTCATCCTCATCTTCGCGGCCGCCGTCAACCTCGACATCGTCGACGGCGCGCTCGCCGGCGCGAAGCTCTTCGGCCAGACCGTCGACCATCGGCGACCGCCAGATCGACATCGACAAGCTCGTCCTCGGGTTCGAGTCCGGCTTCTCCGGCGTTCCTCTACGTCGTCGGGACGTTCCTCGCGATCTTCGCGACGGCGCACCTCGTGCCGCGGCTGCAGGAGAAGGGCACGATCGACCTCTACCTCTCCCGGCCCGTCGGCCGCGTCGCGCTGCTGCTCTCGCGCTACGCGGGCGGGCCTGCTGCTGGCGGCCGCGAACGTCGCTCTACCTCCTCGGCTCGATCTGGCTGATCGTCGTCTGGAAGACGCACGTCGTTCCATCCCGCGTTTCCTGCTCGTCGGGCGCGGTCATCCTCTTCGCGATCGCGACCCTCATGGCCTTCGCGTTCCTCATCGGCGTGATCACGTCCTCGACGGCGCGTCGTCGATCATGGCGACCTACGCGGTCTTCTTCTTCGCCGCGATCCTCTCGGCCCACGACCGGATCTCGGCGGCCGTCTCGACCGAGCTCGCCGCGCGCGTCGTCGACGGGCTGCTACTGGGTCCTTCCGAAGACCGCCGAGCTCGGCCAGGCGGCGGTGGCGCTCGTCGCCGGCGCGGAGATGCCGCGGCAGCTGGCCGACATCAACTACTCTCGCGGTCTACGGCTCGACGGCCCTCTTCGGGGTCGCCTCCCTCGGTCTCGCGTCCTGGCTCTTTTCCAGAAAGGACTTCTGACCATGAACGCGCTCCGCGCTCGATTCCCTCGATCGGCCGCCGCCGCCGTCGCTGCTCCTCGCGCCCGCCGCCGCCGCTCTCGGCGTGCGCCGGACCGAGGACCCGCTCGCCCTCGTTCCCGCCGACGCCGCCACCGTCGGCGTCATGCACTGGAGCGAGCTGCGGCAGACGCCGCTCGGCGCGAAGGTCTTTTCCGACATCGACCACATGTCGGGCGACGACGACGCGGCGCGGTTCCTCCAGGAGACCGGTCTGACGCCCCGCGAGGACATCGACACCGTGATCGTCGCGATGACGCCGGGCGCGAAGAGCGGCGGACGGGAGTCGGGGATCGTGCTCTTCGAGGGCCGGTTCGACCTGGTCCGCATCGCCGCGGCGCTGGACCTCGCGCGGAGCGACGCTCCAGTCCTCGCCAGCCGGCGAGTTCTACCGGCTCTCCGACGACGAGCGGCGAGCCGGGCGCCGTCGCGCTCGTGAACCGCACGCTGCTCGTCTGCGGAAGCGAGGACGCCGTCGTGGCGGCGCTCGCGCGGCGGGAGAGCGGCGGCGACGGCGGGTTGACGTCGGGAACGGGCCTCGGCAAGCATCTGGGACGCATCGACCGCGACGCCTCGGCCTGGGCGCTCGTCGACCTCGTGCGATTCCCGTCGGCCCGCCCGGGCGCCTCCGAGCACGAGGGCAACGGCGAGCCCTCCCGGGCCCTGGTGGGCGCGATGAAGTCCGTTTCGCTCATCGCGCTGCAGGCCACGGTCCATGGCGACAGCGTGGAGTTCGCCGCGACGGGGCTGTCGGCCGACGCCGAGAACCGGGGCCTCCTCGAGGACGCGCTGAAGGGCGTCCTGGCGATGTGGCGCCTGGCCATTTCGGACAAGGCGCCGGAGCTCGTCCCGGTGATCCGCCGCTTCCAGATCGACAGCGACGACGAGGGCGTGTCGATCCGGGGCACGGTGCCGGCCGGGCTCCTCGAGGCCCTTTCCCAGAAGCACCAGGCCTCCCGGTAGGCCCCTCCCGCGGAGCGGCCGGCGCGGATGAAACCCGCCGGCCGCTCCTCCCGTATCCACGATCGACCCACGGGGTGGAACTGTGTCTCGACGCGGAGGAGGAACCTTGAACCTGAGAAAGCGCGGCGCCCTCGCCCTCTCGGCCCTGCTGGGCCTGGCTCCCGCGGTCCTCGCCCAGACGGCCGGAGCCGTCCCGGCGGCGTCCGCCGCCCCGAAGATCGTCTTCGAGAAGTACACCCTCCCGAACGGCCTGCAGGTCATCCTGCACGTCGACCGGAAGCTGCCGATCGTCCACGTCAACCTGTGGTACCACGTGGGCTCGAAGAACGAGAAGCCGGGCCGCACGGGCTTCGCGCACCTCTTCGAGCACATGATGTTCCAGGGCTCGGGCAACGCGACGGCGGACTACTTCACGCTACGTCGAGACGCTGGGCGCCAACCTCCAGGAGGGCGGCGTCAACGGCACGACCAACGACGACCGCACCAACTACTTCGCGACCGTGCCGTCGGCCAACCTCGAGGCGCTCCTGTGGCTCGAGTCGCGACCGTCTGGCCACGCTGCTCGAGGCGATGACGCAGGAGAAGCTCGACAACCAGCGCGACGTCGTGAAGAACGAGCGCCGCCAGAGCCTCGAGAACCCGCCGTACGGCCGCTGGTTCGAGCTCGTCACTCGAGAACCTCTACCCGGCCGGTCACCCCTACTCCTGGCCCGTCATCGGCAGCCACGAGGACCTCACCGCCGCGTCGCTCGAGGACGTGAAGGACTTCTTCCAGACGCTACTACACGCCGAACAACCTGTCGCTCGTCATCGCCGGCGACTTCGACCCGGCCGAGGCCAAGCGGCTGGTCGAGAAGTACTTCGGCATCGATCCCGCCGGGGCCGCCGCTCGACCGCCCGACGCTCGACATGCCCACGCTCACGGGCGAGAAGATCGTCGAGGCCTCCGACCGCGTCCCGCAGGACCGCGTCTACATGGTCTGGCCGACGCCTCGCGGCTTCTGCGCCCGGCGACGCCGAGCTCGACCTCGCGTCGCTCATCCTGGCCGACGGCCTGTCGTCGCGCCTCAACAAGGCGCTCGTCTACGACCGGCCAGCTCTGCACGGCCGTCCAGGCCTTCCAGAACTCCTCGGAGATCGCGAGCTGGTTCGCGGTGATCGCGACGGCGCGGCCGGGCGTTTCGCTCGACGACGATCGAGAAGGTCATCACCGACGGAGATCGCGCAGCTCGCGAAGACGGGGCCGACGCCGGCCGAGCTCGAGCGTGCGAAGACGAAGCAGGAGTTCGCAGTTCGTCACGGGCCTCGAGGGCATCGGCGGCTTCGGCGGCAAGTCCGACCGCCTCAACCAGTACAACACGCTGCCTCGGCGACCCGGGCATGCTCGAGTGGGACATGGCGCGCTACCGCGACGCCACGACCGGCGTCCGTGCAAGCAGGCCGTGGCGCGGTACCTCGACACGAAGAACCGCCTCGCTCGTCCGCTTCCGCGTCGAGAAGTCGGGCCGCGCTTCCGAGGCCGCGGCTCGACCGCTCGAAGCAGCCCGCGAGCGGGCGTCGACAAGCCGTTCGTGGCCCCGAAGGTCCAGACGGCGAAGCTCGCCGAACGGCCTGGACCTCTTCGTCGTCGAGCGCCGCGAGCTTCCGAAGGTCGACGTCACGTTCGTCACGCGCGCCGGCGCCGAGGCCGATCCCGCCGGGCAAGGCGGGGCTGCGCCCACCTGACGGTCACGCAGCTCGACATGGGCACCGCCACGCGCAAGGCGCTCGAGATCGAGGACGCGCTGGGCGATCTCGGCGTCGCGCTCGCGGGCAGCCGCCGGCCGCGAGAGCGCGCGCGTCTCGTTCGAGACGCTCAAGCGCAACCTCGACCCGGCGCATGGCGATCGTCTCCGACGTCATTCGCAACGCCAGTCTTCCCGGCCTCCGAGTTCGACCGCGAGAAGAAGCGCCACCTCGACACGCTCGCGCAGCAGGAGAAGAACGCCGAACGCGATCGCCGGGCGCGCGTCGCGCTCGATGCTCGCCTTCGGCCCCGAGCATCCCTACGGCCGGCCGGTCCAGGGGCTGCCGTCCGACGATCGAAACGCTCACCCGCGACGATCTGGTCGAACGCTTCCACGCCGACGTGTGGAAGCCCGGCTCCTCGGCCCTGGTCGTCTCGGGCGACGTGTCGCTCGCCGAGGCGACGGCGCTCGCCACGCCAGTACTTCGGTTCCTGGTCCGGCGGCGCGGCGCCCGCCGTGACGATCCCGCCGCCCTCGCCCGCCGCCCGCCGGAAAGGTCTACGTCGTCGACCGCCAGGACGCGGCGCAGACCTACGTGACCCAGTTCCTGCCCGCGCCGAAGCGGCAGACCCCCGACTACTACACGCTGACGCTGGCCGACACGGTCTTCGGCGGCGGCGGGTTCGGCACGCGGCTGAACCTCAACCTGCGCGAAGACAAGGGCTACTCCTACGGCGTCTTCTCGACGCTCGCGCTCTACGACGACGCCGGGCATCTGGTACTCGGCGCGGCGGCGTGCAGACGAACAAGACCAAGGAAGTCGGTCATCGAGTTCGACAAGGAGTTGAAGGGCATGACGGGCAAGCCCCTCTCCGAGTCGGAGTTCGCGGACACGAAGTCGCGCAAGACCCGCGGCTACGCGCAGCAGTTCGAGACGCTGGGCCGGATCAACGAGCAGATCGCCGACCTCTGGGCGAGCAACCTGCCGATGGCCGAGCTGCAGCGGGAGTACGACGACACCGTCAAGGCGACCCTCGCCGAGACGAACGCGGCGGCGGCGAAGTATGCGCGGTCGGAAAAGGCCACGATCGTGCTGGTGGGCGACTACGCGAAGATCGGACCGGGCCTGAAGGAGCTGACGCTCGGCGAGGTCGTGCTGGTCGACACGGAAGGCAAGCCGGTCCGGAAGTAGGGGAGGGTCGACCCCTCCCCGGCTACGGCGTCGCGGGCACCCGGGTTGCCGCGGCGGCGCGACCCTCCGCCCGCGCCGACCGGAGCATCGCGATCGCGGCGTAGACGACGACCAGGAACACCAGCCACCGCAGCACCTCGAGCGGAAGCGACTTGACGAAGAAGGCCGCGATGAAGACCGCCGGGACGCCGCCGATCGCGAGGCCGACGGCCGGCCTTGAGGCTGTAGCTGCCCTTGGCGATGAAGCGCAGGCTGCCGATCGGCATGAGGAAGGCGCAGGAGCCCATCATGATCGGGAACGCCACCCTCGGATTCATGCCGAGGAGGGCCACGAGGATCATGCAGGGCGCGTAGAGCCCGATGCCCAGCGTCATCAGCGCGCCGAGGACGAAGTTCCCGGCGAGGCCGAACAGGATGCAGCGGCATGGTCAGGCCCCGCGTGTCGCCGCCCGGCGGGAAGAGGTGCAGGTTCGTCATCGCGAAGAAGAAGGCGGCCGCCAGCAGCGCCAGCCCCATCCCGATCTGCACGCGCCGCCGGGGCCAGGAGGCGACGACCCCCGCGCCGAGCCAGGCGCCGGCGACCGAGGCGGCGATCATGCCGATCAGCGTCGTCATGTCGACCTCGACGATGGCGATGAAGATGAAGGCCTGCACGATCGTCGGCAGCGCGTGGCCGACGTTCAACGTGCCCGGGATCTTCTCGTCGGGCACGAGGCCGTTCAGCTTGAACATCGACGTCGTCGGCGCGAACGAGCCGATGCCGAGCGTGTCGAAGAAGTTGGTGAGGAACCCGATGGAGAGCTGCGTCGTTCCCGGCCGCGGGTCTCCGCCCGATTTCCGGACGGAGCGGATCCACGCGACGAGGTAGACGAGCGCGACCACGGCGAGCGCGGCAAAGAGAGCCGATTTCGCGGACATTGCTGAGCCCATCCTAACCGGCCCTGTTAGAGTTCCGCTCCATGAAAATCCGCAGGATCGCGGCCTACCGGGTCGAGCTCCCGCTCCACGAGGGCAGCTACAAGTGGTCCGGCGGCAAGTCGGTCGGGGTCTTCGACTCCACCCTGGTCCGGGTCGAGACCGACACCGGCCTCGTCGGCCACGGGGAAGTCTGCCCGCTCGGCCCGGCGTACCTCCCGGCCTACGCCGAGGGCGTCCGGGCGGGCCTGGCCGTGCTCGCGCCGAGCCTCATCGGCGAGGACCCGACGGAGCTCGAGAAGCTCAATCGCCGGATGGACGCGCTCCTGAAGGGTCACCCGTACGTGAAATCCGGGATCGACATCGCCTGCTGGGACATCCTCGGCCAGGCGGCGGGGCTGCCGGTCGCGGCGCTGCTCGGCGGGCGGTACGGCGAGGATTTCGTTCTCTACCGGGCGATCTCGCAGGAGTCGCCGGACGAGATGGCCGCGAAGGTCGCGGGATACCGCGCCGAGGGATACCGGCGCTTCCAGTTGAAGGTCGGCGGCGATCCGGACGTCGACGTCGAGCGGATCCGCGCGGTCCGCGCCGTGCTGGCGCCCGGCGAGGTGCTCATCGCGGACGCCAACACCGGCTGGCTTCCGCACCAGGCCGCCCGGGTCGTGCGGGCGGTCCGGGACGTGGACGTCTACATCGAGCAGCCCTGCGCGACGTACGAGGAGTGCCTGTCGATCCGCCGGCGCACCGACCATCCCTTCGTCCTCGACGAGACGATCGACGGCCTCGGCATCCTCCTGCGCGCGGCCGGCGACCTGGCGATGGACGTCGTGAACATCAAGATCGGCAAGCTCGGCGGCCTGACCCGCGCCCGCCAGGCGCGGGACCTGCTCGCCTCCCTCGGGATCGCGATGACGATCGAGGATTCCTGGGGCGGGGACGTCGCGACCGCGGCGATCGCCCACCTGGCGCACTCGACGCCGACGGAGCTGCTCTTCACGTCGACGGACTTCAACAGCTACGTCACGGTCTCGACCGCGACCGGCGCCCCGCAGCGCCGGAACGGCCGCATGGCCGCGTCGACGGCTCCCGGCCTCGGCATCACGCCCCGCCCGGAGATCCTCCGCAAAGCCGCGGTCGACGTGTCGTAGTTCAGGGGCAGGCGCTGACTCACGGGCCGCAGGAGTATCAGGCCTCCCCCTACCAGGGGATCGGGCGGCCGCGCTCGTTGAAGAAGCGGCCGGAGTCCTTCGGGCCGAGGCGGTCCATGACCTTCCGCATGGCCTCGACGCTCTGCTCCGGCGAGAGCGGGGCGTCCTGGCCGCCCATGCGGGTGCGCACCCAGCCCGGCGACAGGACGGCGAAGATCAGGCCGTCGCCGGCGAGCTCGGCGGCGAGGGTCTTGACGAGCTGGTGGAGGGCGGTCTTCGAGGCCCGGTAGGCGACCCAGCCGCCGCTCGTGTTCTGGGCGATCGAGCCGAGGCCGCTCGAGATCGCGACGACGAGCTTTCCGTTCTCCCGCGCGCAGGTTGGGGAGGAGGGCCTGGGTCAGCAGAAAGGGGCCGATCGCGTTGACCCGGAAGTAGGTTTCGAGCTCCTCGGGCCCGACCTCGGCGGCCGCCGGCCCCGCCTCGCCGATCGCGGCGTTGTGGACGAGCCGGTCGACCGGAGCGCCCTTCAACCTCCGGGCGAAGGCCGCGACGCTCTTCGGGCTCGCCAGGTCGAGCTCCTCGACCCGCACCCGCTCGCCGAGGCCCTGGAGGTCCGCGGCACTTTCCGGGTCGCGCGCCGTGCCGACGACCGTTTCGCCGCGCGCGGCGAGCTGGCGCGCGAGCTCCAGGCCGATGCCGCGATTGGCCCCCGTGACGACGCAGGTCGGCGGCATTCGCCTTCGTAGGCTACTATCAACGGCCCATGTCCGCCATGCCGCCCCCGCCGGAGTTCCAGGAGCTGATCGAAGCCAAGAAATTCGACGCTCTCGAGGGCGTGTGGACCAAGCGCATGGAACAGGACGCGGACGACCTGCCGCTCTTCTTCGGCGTGGCGGCGGCGGTCAAGAAGAAGGGCGGCGGCGCGGCGGCCGTCCGGCTCCTGAGGTTCCTCGCCGAGTATCACGACGACGCCGACGACGACGCCCGGATCCGCGTCCTGCTCGAGATCGCCCGCATGTCCCCGACCGATCCGCAGATCCGCAAGGACCTCGCCGCGGCGCTGAAGGCCCGGTTCGGCTCGCATCCCGCCTTCGCCGCAGTCGCCGCGAAGTTTCCGGTCGACGGCGCGACCGACCCCTCGGACGCCGCCGGCAAGATCGCGCGGTGGCTGCGCTTCCACCCCGACGAGATCTACTTCCTGCCGGGCCGCGGCGCCGGACGGCTGACCGAGATGAAGCCGGCGCTCGACGTGATGCGCCTCGACATCCGGGGCACGAAGATCCCGCTCTCTCTCGTGTCGGCGGAGAAGTCGCTCCTGCCGCTCCCGGCGGGCCACTTCCTGCGCCGCAAGGTCGAGGATCCGCAGTCGCTCGTCGCGCTCGCCGAGTCGGAGCCGTCCGAGGCGCTCCGGCAGCTGCTCGCGAGCTTCGGCGGCGCGCTGACGATGCAGGAGGTCAAGGAACACCTCTCGGGAATCGTGCCGGAAGAGCGCTGGACCGCGTTCTGGGCCTCGGCGCGCAAGCACAAGCAGATGCTCGTCGCCGGCAGCGCGAAGTCCGCGAAGGTCTCCTGGAGCGAGAGCGCCGGGGCCGCCGACGACAGCGTCCGGAAGGCCTTCGAGAAGGCCGCCCCGGCCGCCCGGATCGAGCTCGCGCGCAAGCACGCGAAGCGCTCGAAGGATCTCGCGGCCTTCATGGGCGAGGCCCTGCGCGAGCCAGGCGGCCCGCATCGGCTCTGCCGAACCGGCGCTCGCCTGGGAGCTGTCGCAGGCGGCTGCGCGCCTGGTGCCCGACCTGCCGGAGGCGTTCCCGGCCGAGACGCTGCTCGCGGCCGACGTTCGCAAGGCGCTGCCCGAGATCCGCGACCACCAGGCCCGCGAGCGGGCCCTCGAGGCCGTCCACGCGTCCCGCTCCGACTGGGCGGAGATCTACGTCGAGCAGATCGGCCGCGAGGAGGATGCGCGCCTGCTGACGACCCTCTTCTCCGCGCTCGGCGACCGGTCGGCCGACGTTTCCCGCAAGATCCTGCGCTCGCCGCGCTCGGCGCCGCGCGCCTTCGTGTGGCTGCTCGACCGGATGCACGCGGAGGGCAAGGCCGAGTCGACGGCGCTCTTCGTGGCGCTGACCGACGCCATGCGCATGGACGAGTTCTCGGGGCAGCGCGCGCGGCTGAAGGAGTTCTTCGAGCCCGGAGGCCTCGGCGTGGCCCTCGTCCGCCAGGCGGCGTCGGAGGAGGAGGCACGGGAGCTCCTCCACGCGCTCGACCGCGTCGCGGGACTCGAGGAGCATCGGCGCGCCACGGTGCGCGAGGCCCTGCTGATGAAGTTCCCGGAGTTGCGGGCGCCGGCGCGCGAGTATCTCTACGCGACCGCCGCCGCGATCGAGGCCCGCCGGCAGGAGGTCATGCACCTCAAGCAGGTCGAGCTCCCGGCCAACGCGCAGGCGATGAAGACCGCCAAGGAGCACGGGGATCTGCGGGAGAACTTCGAATACCACGCCGCCCGCCAGAAGCACGAGTACCTGTCGGCGCGGATCGCCACGCTCGTCGACGAGCTTTCGCGCACGCGCACGCTCGATCCGACGCGCGTCGACGCGAGCGAAGTGCGCGTCGGGACGCGCATCCGCCTCCGGGCCGAGGGGGGCGCAGAGCGCGAGGTGGTGATCCTCGGTCCCTGGGACTCCCGGCCCGAAGAGGCGATCTACTCGTACCAGTCGGAATTCGCCCAGCGCCTGCTCGGCTCCCGGCCGGGCGACCGCGTCAACCTCGCCGACGGGCAGGTCGAGGTCGTTTCGATCGCGCCGTGGGCGTAGGCCGCGCCGCCGCGCTCGCCCTCCTCGCCGGACTCTCCGCCTCGGTTCGCGCCGAGGACATCCTGCGCCTTCCGATCGGGGACCCCGCGCGGCGCGACTGCGAGGCGCCGGTCGTTCTGGACGCGATCACGGACACGGCGACGGGCGCGCTTCTGACCCCCGCGGAGCTGCCGCGGCGGCTCGAGGGCGTCGGGCTCGTGCTCGTGGGCGAGGGCCATACGGACGTCGACTCGCACCGGGTCGAGCTCTCCGTCATCGAGGAGCTGGTGCGGGCGGGGCGCAAGGTCACGATCGGCCTCGAGATGTACCCGTACACCGAGCAGCGGTGGCTCGACGACTGGAGCGCCGGAAGGCTCTCGGAGGCGGACTTCCTCGAGGGGTCCCACTGGTACAGGAACTGGGGCTACAACTGGCTCTACTACCGGGACATCTTTCTCTTCGCGCGCGACCAACATCTGCCCATGGTCGCGGTCAACGCGCCGCGCGAGGTCGTTTCCGCCGTGCGCCGGAAGGGCTTCCGGGGCCTCACGGCGGAGGAGGCGGCGCACGTTCCGGCCGAAATCGATTCGAAGAACCCGGACCATCTGCGCCTCTTCAAGGCCTCGTTCGAGGAGGGGAGCTTTCATGGCGGCCTGGACGAGGCCGCGTGGCAGTCGATGCTCGACGCGCAGTGCACCTGGGACGCCACGATGGGCCTGCACGCGATCCAGCCGCTCGCCGGTGACGTGGACCCGAAGGCGGTCGTCGTGGTGCTCGTCGGCGCCGGCCACGTCCAGTACGGCCTCGGCATCGAGCGCCAGGTCCGGGGGTCCTTCGCCGGACGCGTCGCGTCGATCATCCCCGTGTCCGTCGTGGACGAAAAGAAGGGAGCGGTCCGGACCGTCCAGGCCTCGTACGCGAACTTCGTCTGGGGCTCGCCGCCGGAGGCGGACCCGATCTACCCGGACCTCGGCGTCTCGACGAACGTGCGGGCGCAGGACGGGCTCCTCGAGATCTTTCACGTCGAGGAGGACTCGCCCGCGGCGCGCGGCGGCCTGAAGTACGGCGACGTGCTCCTCGCGCTCGACGGGGCCGCGGTGCCCGACCGCGAGGCGCTGGCGAAGGCGATGGCCGCCAGGCGCTGGGGAGACGAGGCCGTGTTCACGGTCCGCCGCGAGGGCGCGACCGAGACGGTGGTCGTGCCGCTGCGGCGCGAAGCGCCGAAGCCGCGCTAGCTCGTCGCGCCGTCGAGCGGCCGCCGGCCCGGCGAGTACTTGAGCACCCGCACCTTCTCCAGCGTGACCATCCCTTCGGGCACCATCTCGTCGAGCACCGGCAGAAGCCGCTCCACGTGCTCGTTCGTGTCGACGATCTCGATGACGAGGGGCAGGTCCTGCGAGAGCCGCTCGAGCAGCGTCGTGTGCAGGACGCTCCTCGCGCCGAAGCCGCCGATGCCCCGCAGGACCGTCGCGCCGGCGTAGCCGTCCTTGCGCAGCCGCTGGAGCAGGGCCATCCAGAGCGGCTGGTGGTGCCAGCGGTCGGACTCGCCGAGGAAGATGCGCACGAGGACCTGTTCGCCATCGAGGACTCGCATGCCGGACCTCTCTATCCGCCGAAGAGCCAGCGCCCCGCCGCGATGCCGGTGAACCCGGCGGCGAGACAGGCCGCCACCGTCAGCGAGACGTTGGCGGCGGCGAGCTCCCAGGAGCCGTCCTGGACGTAGCGGATCGTCTCGTAGTTGAAGGTCGAGTAGGTGGTGAAGCCGCCCATCACCCCGGTCGTCAGCGCCAGCCGGAGCGTCGGCGACAGCAGGGGCGTCGCGAGGCCGACCTGCATCAGCAGGCCCGCGAAGAAGGACCCGAGGACGTTGACGGCGAGCGTTCCGTACGGGAACGACGCGCCGAACGCCCCGACCGCCCACCCCGACAGCAGGTAGCGGGCGCCGGTTCCCGCGGCCCCGCCCAGGCAGATCCAGAGGAAGCGGCTCATGCCCCCGCGGCTTCGAGCCGCCGCCGGCGGCGGCCCGCGAACACACCCTGGAGCGCCATCGCCGGACCCAGGAGAAAGTAGGCATAGCCCGCCATGCCGACGAGGTTCGGCGGCACGGCGACGGCGATGAGGCAGGAGAGCACGCCGACCGACGCCGCGAGCAGGTGCCGCGACGATGCTCGACCGCGTGTCGAAGACCTCGAGCGGCGTCAGCTCCAGGGAGACGCGCCGACGGTGGGCGTGGACGTACATCAGCGCGAGCAGCAGGTAGAGCGCGATGATGCCGCTGCCGTAGATCAGGAACAGGGTCGGAACCTGCGCGGTCTCGATCACCGCCTCCATCCGCCCGTCCGCGCCCGCGACCTCGCGCGGCGCCCCGGTGATTCCGGCGAAGACGACGTTGAAGAGGAACTTGAGCGGGTAGACGTAGAAGAGCACGACGAAGAGGAGGGCCGCGTTCAGCCAGATGGTGCCGTTGTCCTTGAGGCCGTACCGGCGGAAGAAGAGGTAGTGCTCCCGCCAGACTTCGATGAGGAGCGCGAAGCAGACGGCGAAGACGACGAAGCCCTTCATCGCCGTCGCGAGCTCGTGGAAGGTGCGCGGGACCTCGAGCGAAACGACGAGCAGCGTCACCGCGAAGGCGAAGACGGCGTCCGACAGGCCTTCGATCCGGGAGATCTCCCCGCCGCGCCAGCGGAAGCCGTCCCGGCTCCCCGCGCCCTTCTCGGCCAGCGACTCCCGGACGGCGCGTGTCATCGAGCGGGAATATTAGCCCGGCTCGGCGTGTGATAAGTACAGGAACAGTCGTCTCGACCGAACAGTGAACGGCGCATTCGCGACCACCCAGTGGAGCGTGGTGCTCGCGGCCGGCCGGGGGGATTCGACGAAAACCCGGCAGGCGCTGGCGGCGCTGTGCGAGGCGTACTGGTATCCGCTGTACGCGTTCGTCCGCCGGCAGGGCTACGACTCGGAACAGTCCCGCGACCTCACGCAGGGCTATTTCCTCCAGCTCCTCGAAAAGGACTTCCTCGCCGACGTCCGGCCGGAGCTCGGGCGGTTTCGCGCCTTCCTCATCGTTTCGGTCAAGCACTTCCTGTCCAACGAGCGCGACCGCGAACGCGCGCTGAAGCGCGGGGGCGGCCAGGCGCCCATCCGCCTCGACGCCGCCGAGGCCGAGGACCGGTATCGGTTCGAGCCCGTCGACGCGCTGACGCCCGAAAGGCTGTTCGAGCGGCGCTGGGCGACGACCGTGCTCGAACGCGCGCTCGAGGGCCTGCGCGTCGAGTCCGAGGGCGACGGCGAGTCCGCGCGGTTCGGTCGCCTCAAGCCGTACCTGACCGGCGCCGAGCCCGCATCCTCGTACCGCGAGGCGGCCGGCGACCTCGAGATGACCGAGGGGGCCGTGAAGACCGCGGTCCACCGGCTGCGCAAGCGCTTCGGGGAGCTTCTCCGCCACGAGATCGCGCAGACCGTGGCCGACCCCCGCGACGTCGACGGGGAGATCCGCTACCTGCTCGAGACGATGGCCGAGGTCCCGCCGCCATGACGCCGAGCGGCGGTGCGCGTAACCCCTTCCTCGTTTTTCTTCTCTTCCGATGGGGAGAGGTCGCGGCGAGGAGGTGAGCGCATGAAGTCCGCCGCTCGGTTGCTTCTTGCGGTGCTGGCGGTGGCGGCGCTCGAAACGCGTGCCGCCCGCGCCCAGGCGCCGCGGTTCGACATCGAGCTGGCGTACGTGTGGTCGATGTCGACGCAGGCCGTCGACGGCAACCTCTCCAACGTCCTCGACTATTCGAGCGGGCACCTGGGAGGGGGCGTCAATCTCCGTTGGGACCCCAAGTTCTCGGCCCTCTTTTGCGCCTGGGGCTCGGACGCCACCCTCCGGCTTCGCAACGTCGGAGGCCAGAACCCCGGAGCGGTAGGCGTCGTCAACGTCAACCCCCTTGCGTTCATCCTGCAGTGGCATCCGCTGGGGCCGACGTGGATCGATCCCTACGCGGGAATCGGCGGCGCGCTGGCCCTGGTGTCCACGGGCCAGATCTTTGCGCCGAACGCCGGCTTCGGCCTGGTCTCGGACGACCAGTTCGCTTTCGTCGCCAACGCGGGAGTGAGGATCAACGTCCTCGGCAACCTGGGAGTCCTGCTCGACGCGAAGTACCTGCCCTTGAATCTCCAGGCCGAGGTGTTCCTGCAGGACCCTCCCGCCGACCTCACCGTCGATCTCGAGGCCGACCAGTTTGCCCTGAGCTTCGGGCTCTCCGTGCGGTTCTAGCCGTAACTTCCCGCCTGTTGCGCTTCTCCTCCAATCGAAGGCCATGCGAGGGGGGACCATCATGAGGCTCCGGTCGGCTCTGCTCACGTTGGGACTGGCGGGTTCGGCCCTTCTGGGCGGGGGCTGTGGAACGATCTTCAGCGGCCCGAACCAGAGGATCGAAGTCTTCACCGAGCCGCCCCGCGCCGTGGTGACCGCAGGCAGCCAGCAGATCCTCTCTCCCGGCGTGTTGAAGCTGGCCCGCAAGGAGGCGATGGCCGTCCTCATCGAGCATCCGGGCTTCAAGACGCGGACGATCGTGCTGACCCGCAAGAACAACGGATACGTGTGGGTCGACCTCGTCGGCGTCGCCGCGGGAGCGCTCGTCGGGGCGGCCGTCGCGGCGGGCGTGTCGGCCGACTCGTCGGGTTCCGTGACCATCTCGCCGGAGGCCGGGGCGCTCGTGGGCGGGATCGTCGGCGGGACCGGGGTCGTCGTCGATTACCTGACCGGCGCGGGTTTTCGGCTCGAGCCCCCGAGGATCGTCGTCACGCTCCTACCGGACGATCCAGAGTGACGACGGCCCCAATGAGCGCCGAACTCGGGCCGGATCCCGGTAAGATCGTGACCACTCTCGACCCCCCGGTCTCGACTCTCGCCCCGGTGGCCTCCTGCGGAGGTTCGTAGGTGTCGGAAAACGTGCGGTGCACCCGTTGCGCTACCGAGCTGCCGAGCGGCTCGCCGGGCGGGCTGTGTCCGAGCTGTCTGCTGAGGCTGGCGCTGGAGGGGACGGCGGGCGTCGAGGGGGCGGAGGCCGCGTCGACGGTGGCGGCGCCGGAGGGCGCGGGCGTGGCGGAGCCGCTCGGCACCATCGGCCCGTACCGTCTGCTCTCGGTGCTCGGCGAAGGCGGGATGGGCTCGGTGTACCTGGCCGAGCAGTCCGAGCCGATCCGGCGCCGGGTGGCGCTCAAGGTCATCAAGCGGGGGATGGACACGAAGGACGTCATCGCCCGCTTCGAGTCGGAGCGCCAGGCGCTGGCGCTGATGTCGCACCCGAACATCGCCAGGGTTCTCGACGCCGGCGCGACGAAGGACGGCCTACCGTACTTCGTGATGGAGCACGTGGCCGGGGTCCCGATCACGGAGTACTGCGACAGGAACCGCCTGGACAGCGAGGCGAGGATCGGACTCTTCGGGGAGGTGTGCGAGGCGGTGCAGCACGCGCACCAGAAGGGGATCATTCACCGGGACATCAAGCCCTCGAACGTGCTCGTCTCGGAGGAGGACGGCGAGCCCCGCCCGCGGGTCATCGACTTCGGCGTGGCCAAGGCCATCAACCAGCGGTTGACGGAGAAGACGCTGTTCACGGAGCGAGGCATGATCGTCGGAACGCCGGCCTACATGAGCCCCGAGCAGTCGAATCCGACGGCCCTCGACATCGATACGCGGACGGACATCTACAGCCTGGGAGTTCTCCTCTACGAGCTCATCACGGGTGTTCCGCCGTTCGATCCGAAGCGGCTGCTGTCGAGCGGGCTGGGGCGAGATGCAGCGGATCATCCGGGAGGAAGAGCCGCCGAAGCCATCGACTCGCGTCTCGAGGCTGGGGGATACGGCCACGGGCGTCGCGGAGAAGCGGCAAACGACGCCGGGCGCGCTGGAGAAGGACCTTCGGGGGGATTTGGACTGGATCACGCTGAAGGCGCTGGAAAAAGACCGGGCGAGGCGGTACCAGTCGGCGACGGAGCTTGCGGCGGACATCCGGCGACATCTGGCGAACGAGCCAGTGTCGGCGGGTCCACCCAGCACGGGGTACCGGGTGTCGAAGTTCGTCCGCCGGAACCGGCTCGCCGTCGTCGCGGGCGTCGCCGTCGTCGCTGCGCTGGTGATCGGGCTCGCGACAACGGCCGTTCAGTACGCCCGCGCCGAGGCTGCGCCGCCGCGAGACCCGCGCAGAGCTCGTCCGAATCGAACGTCGCGACCGGGATGAAGCTCGCCCAGGAGGGAGACCATTTCGGTGCGCTGCCGTGGCTCGTCCGCGCGTTGAAGTTCGGAGGACGGTGGCAGGCGGGCTGAGGATGTGCATCGCTACCGCATCGGGACCCTGCTCGACCTGTCACCGCAACTCGGTTCAAGTCTGGGAGCATTCCGGAGGCGCCAACTCTGCGGTCATCAGCTCGGATGAGCGCCTCGTCGCCACCGCGGGCTCGGACAGACCTGCCCGCGTGTGGAGACTGAAGACCGGGGAGCCCGTCACGCCCCCGCTTCCGCACCCGGCATCGGTCGTCTCCGTCGAGTTTCGCCCGGATCTCGCTCGAGGTCATCACCGCGTGCGAAGACGGAGGCGCGCGGGTCTGGAGCGTGACCGACGGCAGTCTCGTCTTCCCGTCCTTCGACACGAGGACGAGGTGCGCAGCGCGGTGTTCAGTCACGATGGCCGCTCGATCGCGACGGCGAGCCTGGACGGAACTGCCGGAATCTGGGACTCCCGGACGGGACACCGGCTCGCCACCTTGAGTCATCGCAAGGGCGAAGACGTCTTTGTCGCTGCCTTTTCGCCGGACGACCGGCAGGTGGCGACTGCGGGCGTGACGCGGGAGTCGGCTGCGGGCGAGGCGGCCGAGGCTCGCCTCTGGGACGCTCGCACCGGAGCGCTTCTCGCCACGCTTCCCCACGAATCGTTTGTCGAGCGCCTCTCCTACAGTCCGGATGGAAGCCGGCTCGTGACGTCGGGCGGCGATCAAACCGCGCGGATCTGGGACACGCGTTCAGGTCGCGAGGCAACGCCACCTCTTCGACACACGAACCTGGTCCAGCAGGCCGAGTTCTTCGCAGGAGGATCTCGGGTGGCGACTACTGCCATGGATCAGAGCTTCCATTTCTGGGATGCGGCGACCGGACACGAGATCGGCACACCAATTTTCGTCGAATCGGGAACGACTCGATTTGCCGTCCGGCCAGACGGCCAAGTCCTCGCCGCGATCTCCGATGACGGCAAGGTCTACTTTCTCGACCTGCAGAGCGGCAAGCGAATCGGCACCTCACTCAGACACTCGCAACCCGGGAATGGGATCCGATTCAGCGCGTCCGGCCAGCATCTGCTCACGACGAGCGTGGACGGCACCGCTCGATACTGGAACTGGCCAACGCCGAGCCGTCTCATCGAAGGCTCTGGCACGCGAGCCAGGTCTGCGAGGTCGAGGCCAGTCCCGACGGACGAAGTCTTGCGACGGGCAGCGGCCTCTGGTATGTCGACCTGGAGGGCCACGCGCGCGTTTGGGACGCCGCCACGGGCGAGCCGCTGACCCCGCCGCTCCGGCACGAGCGCTCGGTCTATGACGTTCTGTTCAGCCCGGATGGCGGGACCGTGATGACGGGAGGGGTGGACGGCACGATTCGCTTCTGGGAAGCCGCGACTGGCGAGCCGAAGCAGAATCCGTGGCGGGTGCCGCGCTGGCTCCGAGCGCTCGCGTGGAGCCCCGACGGGCGACGGGTCGCCGTCGGCACGGGCGACCTCGCCCCACTCGGCGATGTGCCTTCAGGCGACGCGCGACTTTATGAGTACCCGAGTGGAAAGCTCGTGTTCGCGCCGCTCCCGTTCGACTGCGTTGTCCATGTCGGCTTCGATCCGGCCGGGAAGCTCTTGGAGGTGACGACGGCGGACGCGGGCACGTGCGCCGATCTCACGACGACGGTTCAGTTCGGCAACTTGCGAGTCGTCGATGTGGAATCCGGGCGACAGTCCGGAGCGACATTCAAGCTCGGGGCGAACTCGTCGGACTACCCCCAGATGGGCTACGGCGCGTCGGTGTTTTCCGGAGGCCGGCTGGTGCTGGGCGCGGAGAATGGAGAGATTCAAGCCGTCGACCCGAAGAGCGGGGCGATCCTCATGCGCTGGCAGGGGACGGGTCAACTCGGCGAGCTTCGTGCGAGCGCGAGCGTCAGACTGATCGTAGCGGGTCGCCTCAGCGGGGAAACGGAAGTGTATGACGGGCTCCACGGAGGGCTTGTTTGCCCGCCGCTTCCGCAGAGCGGGATGCACACCGCCGTGGCGCTGAGCCCGGACGAGAGGTGGGTGGCGACCGGGAGCTTTTCCGGCACGCGGATCTGGGAAGTGCAGACGGGTCAGCCAATGACCCCCAGTCTGCGCCACGGCTCCCTCGTCTTCGATCTCGAGTTTCTCCCCGGCAGTGAGGAGCTTGACGCGGTTCGGATCCTCGCGTAACCCCGACCGCGCTCGCTGGACGGCGGAGGCGTGCTCGCTCGTCCCGGGTGCCGGTCTCGATCGTCGGAAAATCGTCGAGCTGGCGAACATCGCGCTCGAGGTCGAGCCGGAAAAGATCGAGCGACTGGAGTTGACGTCGATGGCGCTACGTCGGGCGGGCGATCCGAAGAGCGCGGCAGCCGCTGCAGACCTGGCCAGAGACCGGCGAGCCGCCAGGCCGCAGGAAAGAGGCGAGAAGGTCGACTGGAGGGGGCGCGCGGCGACGCATGGGAGGGAGCGGGAGCGCTAGCCAAGCCGACCGCGTAACCTCTCCGCGCCGCCCTCTCGCCCTCTTCGCGGCCGCCGGGCGTAAGCTAGTCGCGAGGTGACGGCATGAGGCCACGGCCAGCGTTCGCGGCGGTTCTCGGGCTGTGCGCGTCGGCGTGGGCCTCGGGGCAGCCCCTTCAGATCGACGTCGAGGGTTTCTACGGGATCTCCCAGTCCGCGACGAGCGTGAGCGGCATCCTCGATCCGAACCTCGACTACCGGTCGGCCGCGTACTACGGCGGGGGCGTGAACCTGCGCTGGACGGCGCTGTTGTCGACGCTGGTCTCGGCGGCATCGGTGAAGCCGGGCCTGCGGCTGACGGGGCTTCCGGAAGCCGAGGACTTCCCGTTCGTCGGCACGGTGCGGACGACGCCGCTCTCGCTGATCGTGCAGGTGCATCCGCTCGGCCTCGGCGAGATCGACCCGTACGTCGGGGTCGGGGTTGCCTGGATCCTGACGTCGAACGCGGACCTCTTTTCGTTCATCCCCGAGGAAACCAGGATCGGAGCCGTGGTCATCGAGGACGGGGCGGCCTTCGTCGCCGAGGCCGGGGCCCGGTTCAGCCTCTTCGGCCCGGTCGGCTTCCTGGTGGACGTCCGCTTCATGCCGCCTCGCTTCGATGGGTCGGTCGAGCTGACGACGGCGACGCCGTTCGGAATCCCGATCGAGATCGAGGCGGACCCGTTCCTCTTCGGCTTCGGGCTGTCGTTCCGGTTCTAGAGCGCGTCGAGCCGGGAGGCGCAAGCCTCCGCGATGAAGAGGTCTTCGGCCCCGAGTCCCGTGAAGTCGGCGACCGTGATTCCGGCCCGGTCGTAGTCGCGGGGCGCCGCGCAGAAGGCGCCGATCTCGACGGCGCGCGGCTTTTCCGAGAGGGCGTGCTGGAGCTCGCCGAGTCGCGCGCACTGCACGAGGGAGTCGACGAGGAGAAGCGAGGCCCGACGGAGGATCTCGGGATCGAGCTCCTGCTTGCCGGGGGAGTCCGAGCCGACGGCGGACACGTGCGTGCCCGGGCGAACGTCGGCGGCGGTCAGCAGCGGCTCGCGCGACGCGGTCGCCGTGACGACGAGGCGCGCGGCCGCGGCCACTTCGCCGGGCGACGGCGATGCGACGACACGCACCCCGGGCAGCCTGACTCCGATCTCCCGCGCGCAGGCATCCGCGCGGTCGGGGTTGCGTCCCCAGACGTGGATCTCCGCCAGTGGCAGCACGGCCGCGTGAAGCTCGGCCTGGAGCCGTGCCTGGACCCCGGTGCCGAGAATGCCGAGCACCGAGTCGCGCCGGCCGAGCTCCTTCGCCACCATCGCCGAGACCGCCGCCGTGCGCAGGTCGGTCAGGTGCCCGCCGTCGTCGAAGAACGCGACGGTCTCGCCCGTCTCGACCGAGACGAGGACGATCGAGCCGTACGGTCGCTTTGCATAGGAGCCGGCGATCTTGAGCGCGAAGTGGCGGCCGCCCTTCCGGTAGCTCGACTTGATGTGGACCTCGCCGCCGCCGCCGGCCGAGAGGTCGAGGTGCATCGGCATCGGCGTGTCGAGGTCGCCGCGGGACTGCGCCATGACGGCCTCGCGCATGGCGGCGATCGCCTGCGCGAAGTCGACCGAGCGGCGGATCTCGTCCGGTCCGACGATCTTCATCAGGCGAGGATCCGCCGGATCGTCGCGAGGGCGACGTTTCTTCCCGAGATGACGGCGACGGCGGGGGAGTCGAGGCGGCCGGCCTTGCCCGTGAGGATCGCGGCGACGGTGACGGCGGAGGACGGCTCGACCAGGTACTGGTGCCGGTCGAGCATGAACCGCACGGCATCGAAGATCTCGTCCTCGGTCAGGAGCGCGACGCCGTCGATGCGGGTCTTCAACACTTCGAACCCCGTCCTCCCGATGCCCCCTTCCAGTCCGCCCGCCGTCGTGGCGACAGGCGGGAGCTTCAACACCGCCTCGCCCCTGTCGAGCGAAAGCGCGAGCGCGGGCGACAGGGCGTGCTGACAGCCGATGATGCGGTTCTCCGGCCGGACGGCCTTCGCCTGGAATGCGAAGCCGCCCGCGAGTCCCGCGCCTCCCACCGGCAGCAGAAACGTGCGCGCGTCCGGCGCGTCCTCGAGCGTCTCGGCCGCGAGGGTGCCGCCGTTGGCGGCGAGGATGAGCGGATCGTCGAACGCGGTCAGGTATGGCCGCCCCGACCGGGCCGCCTCCGCCTTCGCGAGCTGCTCGGTCTCGTCGAACCCGTCGAGGTCCGACCGCACGGTCCTCGCTCCGAGAGCGACGATGGCCCGGTACTTGGCCTCGTCGACGTTTCTCGGGACGTGGATCTCGGCCGGGATCCCGAGCTCGCGGGCGACCCAGGCGACGGCCTTGCCGTGGTTGCCCGCCGAGCACGTCACGATCCCTCTCGCGCGCTCGGCCGCCGAGAGGCGCGACATCACGAAGAACGCGCCGCGGATCTTGAACGAGCCGGTCAGCTGGAGACACTCGAGCTTGAGCCAGACCGGGACGCCCGCCTTCTCCGAGAGCCCGGCCGACTCCTCGACCGGAGTGCGGCGCACGCGCCCCGCGATGGTGCGCCGGGCCTCGTCGACCAGGGCGGCGTCGAGAACGGCCGCGGCGCTCATTTCGGCGCGCCGGCCGGAGCGCCGATCGACTTCGCGATCGCCCCCCGGACCCGCTCGGCGAGCTGCGGCGCGTCGGCCGCGGTCAGACCCGCGACCGGAACGGGAGGGAGGACCGTGACGGTGGCGGTCGCCGGCTTGAAGACGAGCGAGTGCTTCGGGAGAGTGTTCTCGGTCCCGGCCACGGCGAGCGGAACGACGTCGACGCCGAGCTCGATCGCCAGCCGGAAGGCGCCCTCGCGAAACGGCGCGACCGAGCCGTCGAGGCTGCGCGTGCCCTCGGGGAAGACGATGACGGAGCTGCCGCGGGTCAGCCGGTCGCGCATGGCCTCGATCGCCTGCTTCGCGCTGTCTTTGTTGCCGCGCTCGATCGGGATGTCCCTCGAGGTGCGCATCTGCCAGCCCAGCAGCGGGATCTTGAAGATCGAGTCCTTGGAGAGGAACTTCATCTCCCACGGCAGGAGGCACAGCAGGAAGACGTCCGCGAGCGACTTGTGGTTGGCGACGAAGAGGTGGGGCCTGCCCGGGTCGGGATGGACGTCGTCGACGGCGCGGAAGTCCCAGAACGGGTTGATGCGGGCCGCGAGGGCCGCGGAGTGGCGCTGGAAGCGGCCGACCCGGTCGCGCCGGGGATCGGAGCGATGGGTGACGAGAAGGATGGCGGCGACCATCGGCGTCCAGAGGATGACGATCAGGACGCAGGCGGCCCAGAAGAGATACGAGAGCGGGACCGCGACGATTCGCGAGTCGAGGATTCCCCGGCGCGGCGTCTCCACTGCCGGGAGATTCTACGGCCTCAGAGGTACGCGTCGTCGACGTAGCACCAGCGCCAGTCCTCGCCGGGCTCGAAGGACTGGATGATGGGATGCGTCGAGGCCTGGAAGTGCCCCCGCGCGTGCCGGTTCGGAGAGGAGTCGCAGCACCCGACATGGCCGCAGGTCAGGCAGAGCCGCAGGTGGACCCATCGGCCGCCGATCTTCAGACAGTCCTCGCAGCCCTTCGCGCTGGGCTGGACCGGGCGGATGGAATCGACGTGCGGGTCGGCCGGGGCTTTCGGCATGGCTCCCTCCTGAACGGCCGCAAGAATACCGGATCGGGCCGCGGTCCCTTCAGTGGCAGGCCGTCGTGCCCTTGTCGGTGAAGGTGCCGCCGGCGACGGGAACGAACTCCCAGTCGTAGGAGCCCGGGTGCAGGGTCAGCTTCAGGACGCCGAAGGTCTTGTTGTTGCGAACCTCGCTGTCGGGGTTGATCTTGTCGAACTTGTAGAGCTCCCGGCCGCCGGTTCCGACCACGAACTGCCGGATGCCGCGCACGGGGTCGGGCCGGCCGTCGGCGTCCTGCGGGAGGAAGCGCTCGTAGGTGTGATCGTGGCCCGAGAGCGCCACCTCGACGCCGGCCTCGTAGAGGACCTTCCAGAGGTACCGCATGTCCGTGTCGTCCCCGTGGTCGGCGGTCGAGTAGCGCGGGTGGTGCCACATCGCCGCCGTGCAGGGCGCGGGGTGCGCGGCGAGGTCGGCCCTGAGCCACTTCTCCTGGCGGGAGCCCGGCCCGCAGCCGCCGATGTCACTGCAGTTGCTGTTGAGCACGATGACGTGCCAGGTCCCGAGGTCGTAGCTGTAGTTGCCGGTCGTCGGGTCGCCGGCGGCCGCGCCGAAGTACCCGAAGTAGCCGGCCGCTCCCGACGTGCGGTAGTCGTGGTTTCCGGGCACCGGGCGCGTGCGGGCCCGGTGCCGCCCCCAGGTGGGCTCGTAGCACTTGGCGAACTGCTTCGGCGAACCGCTCGGGTAGACGTTGTCGCCCAGCGTGAACACGGTTCCGGGGATCGTGTCGAGGAGCGCGGCCGTCTGCTCGTCGCCCTCCTCCTTGCAGGAGGCGATGTCGCCGGCCCCCACGAGCACCGGATCCGCGGGCGGCGGCTTGGGCGCCGGCGCGGCCGGCCGGGCGAAAACCACTCCCGCCCGGAGGGTTGCGAGAGCGACGCCCGCGATGACCACGAGTTTTTTCGTCATCGGACTCCTTCGATCCTTGCCGAGTTCTTGCTAGATTACCCGCGGCTTCCGCTTTCTATTCCGCGGCCCGAGCCGCGTCCGGTGGGTAGGAGGGACTCGATGGGCGGATTTCTGCGGCGGGTCGTGTGCGTCGGCCTCGCGCTCCTCCCGGCCGGCTCGGCGAGCGCGGTCGACCCGGCGCCGGATACGGCCGAGGCGGGCTCGATCGAAGCGATCGCGAAGTTCACGACCGAGCCGCGTTTCCTCTCCCCCTGGGTCGCCTACGTGCCCGCCTCGGCGACCGTGCCGTCGCCGACGAAATACCTCGGCCACGTCGCGGGCGCGGAAGGGGAGCTCTCGCGGACCGGCCAGATCTACGGCTACTTCCGCGAGCTCGCGAAGGCGACGCCGCGCGTGCGGGTCGAGGTGATCGGAAAGTCCGAGGAGGGGCGCGAGATCCTCCTCGCGGCGATCGCCGACGAAGAGGGCATCCGCAACCTCGACCGCCTGAAGGCGGCGACGGCGGCCCTCGCGGACCCGCGCACGACGAGCCCCGAGGCGGCCGAGAAGATCATCGCGGCGGCGCGTCCGATCTACTACTTCAACGCCGGGCTTCACTCGACGGAGACCGGCAGCCCCGAGATGGTGATGGAGCTCGCCTACCGGCTCGCCGTGTCCGAGCAGCCGATGATCCGCGACATCCGGAAGAACCTCGTCGTCCTCATCAACCCGGTCTCCGAGCCGGACGGCCGGGACAAGACCGTCGACTGGTTCTACCGCTACCTCAAGGGCAAGACCGACTGGGAGAACCTGCCCGAGAGGACTCCTCCGTACTGGGGCCACTACGTCTTCCACGACAACAACCGCGACACGCACCAGAAGGCCCTGCAGCTGACGCAGGCCGTGCACCGGATGTTCTACGACTACCACCCGACGGTCGTGCACGACCTCCACGAGTCGATCCCGCTCCTCCACACGTGGAACGGAACGGGCCCCTACAACGCGAACCTCGATCCCATCGCGATCTCCGAGTGGCTCGAGACCTCGTTCCACGAGGTGCAGAGCCTGACCTCCATCGGCATGCCGGGCGTTTGGACGTGGGGGTTCGGCGAGTCCTGGGGCCTGCACTATCTCGACTCGGTCGCCTCCAACCACAACTCGCTCGGCCGCGGGTACGAGACCTTCGGCAACGGCACGGCGGAGACCGTCGAACGGACGCTGCGACCGACCGAGAACCGCTACGTCGACACGCCGGTCACCAACCGCGAGTGGTACCGCCCCTGGCCGCCGGACAAGAAGTTCCGCTGGTCGCTGCGCAACAACACGAACTACATGGAGACCGGCTGCCTCGCGATCCTCGACTGGTCCTCGAAGAACGCGAAGGACATGCTCCGCAACTTCTACCGCAAGGGCTACAACTCCTGGCAGAAGGGCGTGAAGGGCAATCCGTACGCGTTCGCGATCCCGCAGGGCCAGGGCGACCCGCGGCGCGTCGCCCAACTGATCGAAGTGCTGCGCGGCCACCGGATCGAGGTGGTCCGGCTCACGGAGGCGGTCACGGTCAAGGAGGGCGCCTTCGCGAAGGGCGACTTCGTGGTGCTCCTCGACCAGCCGTACCGCAACTACGCCGTCGACCTCCTCGAGCCGCAGAAGTTTCCGACCGAGACCCCGTACGAGCCGTACGACGACGTGTCGTGGGCGCTTTCGGTGCACTACGGCCTGACGGCGACGCGCATCGACGACGAGAAGATCAAGTCGGCGCGGACCGAGAGGGTGACGGCCGCTCCCGCCGTGGCCGGACGCGTCGCGGGCGCGGGTCCGGTGTATCTCGTGAAGGACTCGGGGCAGGAGGCGCTGCTCGCCGCGCGGTTCCGGCTCGCGCGGTTCAAGGTGTCGATCGCCGAGGCGGCCTTCGGCGTCGGGAGCGCGAGCTACCCGGCCGGGTCCTGGATCGTGCCGGCCCAGGAGGGCCTGGCGCCGGCGCTCGACGCCGTGGCGAAGGAGCTCGGCCTCGACTTCGAGAGCGCCGCAGCCGCGCCGAAGGTGGCGATGCACGAGGCCCCGATCCCCCGGGTCGCGGTCTGGCATCTCTGGGAGGACACGGAGTCGGTGGGCTGGCTGCGGCTGGCGCTCGACCAGGAGAAGGTGCCGTACGACTACATCCGCGACGAGGAGATCCGGGCCGGAGGACTGCGGGACAAGTACGACATCATCCTCTACGGCAACAACTATTCGAACCTGAAGACCCAGATCCTCGGCCTCGACACCAAGTGGGGCCCCATGCCGTACACGAAGACGCCGGAGTTCCCGAGCCACGGCGTGCCGGACGCTTCGGAGGACATCACGGGGGGCATCGGCTGGAAGGGGATGTCGAACCTCCAGGACTACCTCGACCGCGGCGGCCTCCTCATCACCCTCGGCAACGGATCGGCGCTCGCGCTCGAGGGCGGCCTGGCGCGCAACGTGAGCCGGTCCGGAACCTCGGTCGAAACGCCGGGCGTCGAGCTGACCGTGAAGTTCCTGCGGCCCGATCATCCCCTCGCGTACGGTTACCCGACGCTGACCTCGGCCTTTCGGACCGACCTGCCGATCTACTCCGTGCGACCGGAGTTCCAGCGCTTCGTCGTCCTGCAGTGGGGCACGAAGCTCCCCAAGCGGGACCGCGACCCCGACGCGGCGAAGGCCGCCGCCGACAAGGCGAAGGACACGGACCCGGCGTTCGTCGTCTCGGGGGGCGTCAAGAAGGGCGACGACCTCGAGGGCCAGCCGGCGATCCTCGACCTGCCCGCGGGCAGGGGACGCGTGCTCGCCTTCAACTTCAACCCGATGCACCGGGACCTCAATCACTCGGACTACCGGTTCCTGTGGAACGGGATCCTGAACTGGAACGCGCTTCCGCCCGTGCAGCCTTGAGGAGTTTGGAAGGAGTGAGGCCATGAAGAACGCTCGGACGCTCGGAACCCTCGCCGCGGCCCTGATGCTCGGCGCCCTGCCGGCGTCGCCCCAGAGCATCAACCCCGGACTTCCCGACCCGTTCCGGCTGATGGAGCCCAAGAACTTCGTGGCCTTCCGCTCCGGGTCGAACAACCCCGACTGGAACTCGAACGACGACAGCAAGCGCCCGATCCCCGGCGAGACGACGGTGCTCGCGGACCTCGAGGGCCCCGGCGTCGTCGACGCACATCTGGCTGACCGTCGCCGACAAGCGAGTACGGCTGGCCGCGGCTGCTGCGCCTGCGCGTCTACTACGACGGCAGCGCCGACGCCGAGCGTCGACGCGCCGCTCGGCGACTTCTTCGCGGTGGGCCACGGCTTCGAGCGGCCCGTCCACTCGCTCATGGTCCGCGACAGCTCGGAGGGCCGCTCGCGCAACAGCTACTGGCCGATGCCGTTCCGGAAGTCCTGCCGGATCACGGTCACGAACGAGGGCCGCCGCCGCGTCGCCAACCTCTACTACCACGTGGACTGGGCAGAAGCTGCCCGTCGCTCCCCGAGGACACGCCCTACTTCCACGCGTGCTACCGCCAGGCCCTGCCCGCGCCGCCGACGGCTCGCCACTACGAGATCCTGAGCGTCGCAGGGCAGGGGCCACTACGTCGGGCACCGTGCTGTCGGTCGTGCAGGCCGAGGCCGGCTGGTTCGGCGAGGGCGACGACCTCTTCTACGTGGACGGCGAGGCGAAGCCGTCGATCGAGGGCACGGGCAGCGAGGACTACTTCAACGACGCCTGGGGCCTGCACGTGAACGACGGGCCCTACGCCGGCGTGCCGGTGGCGGAGGGCACCGGCCTCGGCTCGCGCATGACGCGCCTACCGCTGGCACCTCGTCGGACCCGGTGCCGTTCACGCAAGTCGCTCGCGCTTCGTCATGGAGCACAAGGGCTGGACCTTCGACGCCGACGGCTGCGGTGAAGTCGGCCTTCGGCGAGCGGACCGACCTCATCTCGAGCGTCGCCTTCTGGTACCAGGAGGGCATCGCCGCCGATCAGCCGCCCGGTCCCCTACGGCGCCGCGCGGCTGCCCCAGGGCAACGCCCTGCAGATCGAGGTCGAGACGGTCGCTCGGCCGAGGTCCAGGCCGAGAAGGGCAAGGTCTCGCTCGTCGCCCGACCTCTTCTGGTCGAAGGACGTGCATCCTCTTCGAGGCGGAGGGGCCGGGATCCCGGCTCGAGGTCCCGTTCGACGTGCCCGAGGACGGCGACTACGAGGTCTACACCCAGCTCGCGCAGGGCTCGGACTACGGCATCTACACCGTGCTCCTCGACGGCAAGCCGCCGGCGGCGCCGCAGCTCGAGCACGAGCCGGGCGCCGACGTGCGCCCGCAGACGCAGATCGACGGCTACGCGGCTCGAGACCTACGTGGGCGCCGACTACCAGGTGGGCTGGCCGCGCCTCACGAAGGGACGCCACACGCTGACCTACGTGTGCCTCGGCAAGCGCGAGGCCTCGAGCGGCTACGACCTCGGCGTCGACAACATCGTGCTCGCGAAGACGGGCGCCGCGGCGTGGGCGGCGGCCGCGGCCGTGCAGCGAGCCGCGGCGCCCGTCGGGGAGCGTCGGCGAGCTCGGCCGGGCGCTCTCCGACCCCGACCCGGTGACGCGCGGCCTCGCCGCGATCGAGCTGCGCGCGCGGGGCGCCGACGCGCGCTGCCGGCGCTCGACGCCCTCACGGCGGCGCTGCGGGACCCGGACGCCAACGTGCGGCTGATGTCGGCCAACGCCATCGCGGCGATCGGCCCGGGGGCGGCGCCCGCGGTCCCGGCCCTCATCGCGGCCTGCTCGGTGCAGGACGAGCAGGTCCACGTGCTGCGGGCCTGCGCGACCGCCCTCGGGGCGATCGGCCCGGCGGCCACGCCGGCGCTGCCGGTCCTGCGGGAGATCGCGAAGCTGCCCCGCGTGCGCTGGGCGGCGGAGGCGGCGATCAAGAAGATCGAGTAAGCCGAAGCGGCGGGGCCCGCCGCCTTCAGGCGCGGCGAAGCGCGAGAAGCGTCAGGTCGTCGCCAGGCTCGGCGCCGGACTCGTGGGCCCGCACCGCGGCGACGATCTTCTCCAGCGGGCTGACGGCGGATCGAGGAGCTTCGTCGAGGAGCCGCAGCAGCGACTGCTCGCCCCACAGCGCGCCCGAGGGCGAGCGAGCCTCGGAGGCGCCGTCGGTGAACGCGAGGAGCAGGTCTTGCGGGCCGATCTCGGTGGTGCGCGCCGAGAACTCCATGCCGGCCATGGCGCCGACGGCCGGGCCGGTGGGGGAAAGGCGCTCGATCGCCCCGTTGTTTCGGCGGAGGGCCGGCGGCTCGTGGCCACCGTTGACCCACGCCAGCGCCCCGCTTGCGGGGTCGAGAATGCCGAAGAAGATCGTCGCGAACATGTTCGAGCGCCCGTGCGTGCGGGCGATGTAGTCGTTGGTCAGGGCCACGATGCTGCGCGCCGCGGGCGCCGCCGGAGTTCCGGCTCCGTGGAGCTCGGCGTGCGACCGCAGGAGGCTGCGGAACAGGGCCATGAAGAGCGCGGCCCCCACGCCCTTGTCGCAGACGTCGCCGACGACGAGGGCGAGGCGTCCGTCCTCGAGCGCGAACGCATCGTAGAAGTCCCCGGCGACCTGGCGCGCGGGATGGAACGCCGCGGCGATCTCCCAGCCCGGGACGATCGGCAGCGCGTCGGGCAGGAAGTCCTTCTGGATCTGGCGGCCGATCTCGAGCTCTCGCTCGAGAGCCTGCGTGTGGAGGCGTGCGGCGTCCTCAGCCGCTTCTTCTCGAGGCGTCGCGGTCACGCGCGCGCGAAGCACCACGGCGTTGAATGGCTTGGGCAGATAGTCGGCGGCGCCGAGCTCGATCGCGCGGGCGACGCTGTCGATCTCGTCGACCGCCGAGATCATGATCACCGGGATGGTGCCGCAGCACGGGATCGGCGCGCATCCGCTCGAGCACCTCGAAGCCGTCCATCTCCGGCATCATGATGTCGAGGAGCACCAGGTCGATCTCTTTCGCCGCGAGGACCTCGAGGGCCTGGCGCCCGTGGACCGCCATCGTCACCTCGTGGCCGAGGGCCTTCAGGCGCCTCGCGAGCAGGTCGCGATTGACCTCCGTGTCGTCGACGACGAGGAGGCGGCCGGGCCGGGGAGTCACGCGCTCCGCGGCGCGAGGAGCTGCCGGAGGTACGGGATCTGCTTCTCGGCGGCGCGCTCGCCCTCTTCGATGACGTAGGGAATCTTGTCCGTGTCGAAGAGGTGAATCTTGTGCTGGAACTGCGGAAGGATCGGCAGGATCTCGTGGTGGTGCGCGAGGTTGTGGAAGGCGTAGTTGGCCTTGAGCAGGTTGTTCGAGGTGATCGACGAGAGCTGGAACGCAAAGCGCATCACGCTCGAGATGCGGGTCTGGTAAGGGCTCTCGAAGCCCATCGTGATGATGACGTCGGCCCCCTCCTTGATGGCCACGCCGATCGGCATCGGGTCGGAGAGGAACCCGTCCACGTAGGTCCGGTCCCCGATCCTCCAGGGCTGGAAGATGTAGGGGATGGCGATCGAGGCGCGGAGCGCGTCCACCAGCGGGCCCTTCGAGAAAACGACCTGCTCGCCCGTGTGAAAGTCCGTCGCCGTCAGGAAGAGCGGGATCTTCGCGTCCTCCAGCCGGGCGTCGCCGAAGGCCGTCCGGAGGCGTTCGAGGACCTTCCGGTCGTCCACCAGGCCGAACCGCTCGTCGAAGCCGAAGACCTGCGGCAGCACCGCCCGGAGCAGCGCCCGCGTGTTGCGCTTCGCCGTGATCTCCCTGGTCCAGAGCTCGCGGGTCTTGCGCTCGGCGGTCGGGAGATCGAAGCCGATCGCCACGCACGCCGCGTAGAGCGCGCCGCCGCTGCACCCGACCACCATGTCGATCGGGATCCGCTCGCGCTGGAGGACCCGGAAGAGCCCGAGGGCCGCGGCGCACTTGACCGAACCCGAGCCGATCACGACGGCGACGCGGCTGGCGGCGCGCGGAGGCGGGGAGGCGGCGCTCACGCGCCCTGGGCCGGGAAGCTCGCCACGGCTTCGTCGATGTCGGCGAAGACCTTCAGGATGCCGGTGAACCCGGCGAGGTCGAGCACGCGCCACACGTCGGGCTGGACCGCGGCGAGCCGCAGGTCGCCGCCGCGCTGGCGGGTCTCCTTGACGGTCTCGAGCAGCGCGCGGAGTCCCGCGCTCGAGGTGTATTCGACGCCGGAGAAGTCGCCGACGATCCGGATGAAGCCGCCGGAGACCTCTTCGCGGAACGAAGCGACGAGCGCCGGGGCCGTGGCTCCGTCGACGCTGCCGGCGACGGCGATCACGGTGACGTGGGCCCGGCGTTCGACCCGGATGTTCATCGGCGTTGGCTCCTCTTGACCAGGGTCAGGCGGTTGCCGCCTGCGGGGTCCGGCCCGTAATCTATCTCGTCCACCGAGTGGCGGATGAGGTGCCAGCCGAGGCCTCCGACCCGCCGCTCCTCCCAGCCCGACGTGACGTCGGCCGGGGCGAGCTCCGAAGGGGAGAACGGCCGGCCGGAGTCGACGATCGTGACCCGCAGGCCGTCGCCGTCGGCCTCGCAGGCGAGGGCGATCGAGCCCGCGGGCCGGCCCGCGTAGCCGTGCTCGATGATGTTCGTGCAGGCCTCGTCCACGGCGAGCTTGAGGTCGAAGCACGCCGAGGCCGCGGCTCCCGCCCGGCGGCAGGCCTCCTCCACGAAGGCGCGCACGGCGGCAAGGCTTTCGACGCGGGCTTCGACGGAGGTCTCGGTGCGCATCGAATCGCTACGGCTGCGGCGGGCGCCTCAGCAGGGCCTCGATCTTTCCCAGCAGCCGCGGCAGCTCCACGGGCTTGGTGTCGAAGTCGTCGCAGCCGGCCCCGCGCGCCCGCACCTCGTCCTCGGCCATGGCGTGGGCGGAGAGCCCGATCACCGGGATCCCGGCCGTGCCGCGTTCGGCCTTGATGCGCTTGGTCGCCTCCCAGCCGTCGAGGACGGGCAGGGCCAGGTCCATGAGGATCAGGTCCGGCCCCTCCGCCTTCGCCTTGGCCACGCCCTCCTCGCCGTCCCCGGCGATGGCGATCTCGTAACCGCGCTTCTCCAGCCTCCGCGACAGCATGTCGCGGGAGAGCTCGTTGTCTTCGACGATGAGAATCCGGGGCAAGGGTTCCTCCTAGGCGGCCGCGCCGGAGCGGCGGCGCGCGAGCACCGCGGCCATCCGCTCGAGGTCGATCGGCTTGACGAAATAATCGGCCGCTCCGAGGGAAAGCCCGCGGTTGCGGTCGTCGACGACGGTGACGACGGCCACCGGCGTGCTCCCGAGCGCCGCGTCGGAACGGAGGGTCTCGAGGACTCTCCAGCCGTCCATGTCGGGCAGGACGACGTCGAGGGTGATGAAGTCGGGCGTCTTCGCGGCCGCCAGGCGCAGGCCCTCCTCGCCGTTGCGAGCGACGGCGACGTCGAAGCCCTCCCGGGCGCAGAGTCGCTCCATCAGCTCGCAGGCCGCGCCGTCGGCGTCGATGACCAGGACGAGCGGCCGGGCGCGCCGCGGCGCCGCGCCGGAGACCAGCGGGATCCGGACGCCCGAGAGCGTCGAGATCCGCACCGAGGTCGCGTCGCCGTCGAAGTTCTCGATCTCGCCCGGGAGGCGCACGGTGAAGGTGCTGCCGCGTCCCGGGGCGCTCTCGACCTCGACGTCCCCGCCCATCAGCCGGCAGAGCTTGCGCGTGATCGCGAGTCCGAGGCCCGTGCCGCCGAACTTCTTCATCGTGCCCGCGTCCGCCTGGACGAACGACTCGAACAGGCGCGCCGTCTGCGCGGGGGTCATGCCGATGCCCGTGTCGGAGACGCGGAAGTACACCCAGTTGCCGGCCGAGGCCGACCTCGCGGCGCACGTCGAGCGTCACCCGCCCCTTCTCCGTGAACTTGCCGGCGTTCGAGAGCAGGTTGAGCAGGACCTGCCGGACCTTGGTCGCGTCCTCGCGGATGCTCCCGAGCCCTTCGGGGCAGCGCACCTCGAGGCGGTTGCCGTTCTTCTCGATGAGCGGCCGGGCCGTCTCGACCGCCTCCTGGACCGCGCCCGCGACCTCGAAGGTCTCGAGGTACAGGCGCATCTTGCCGGCCTCGATCTTCGAAAGATCGAGGACGTCGTTGATCAGGCCGAGCAGGTGCCGCCCGCCGTCAGGATCTTCTTCAGGTCGGAGACGAGGTCGGCGTTGCCGGCGGCGTCGGCGTCCTCGGCGAGCATCTCGCTGTAGCCGAGGATGGCGTTCAGCGGCGTGCGCAGCTCGTGGCTCATGTTGGCGAGGAACGCGCTCTTGGCCTGGCTCGCCGCCTTCGCGGCCTCGTTGGCCTCGAGGGCCGACTGGAGCGCGCTCTCGGTGACGGCGGCCTGCTCCTGGATCTGCTCGTACTGCGCGGCGAGCTCCTTCTTCGCCGCCAGCCAGCGCCGCGTCTGAACGTGGGAGTAGTAGGCGAAGATGCAGATGAACGTGAAGGTCCCGACGACCGAGAGGATCGTCGTCGCGATCGAGGCGCTCGTGTCCACCTGGAACCCCATGAAGGAGCCGACGAAGAGCATCCCCGCGGATACGGCGCCGGCCGCCCACATCGCGAACCGCACTCCGCCGATCGAGAGGCAGGCCGCGATGATGGCGGTGACCATCATCATGCTCGGCAGGGGACAGAAGCTCATGCCGGCGGCCCAGCAGCCGAGCAGGAAGGAGTCGAAGAGAAGATTTCGCCGCTCGGCGGCCCGGCTGTCCGGCGAGATCCGGGCCGCGAGATACAGCAGTTGCGGCCAGACGAGCCCGGTGAACCCGATCGCCGTCCAGAGCCAGAGACTCCTCGGGTAGTCCCAGAAATAGGACAGGACGACGAGGCTGACGATGAGCATCGCCGGGACGCGGACGCGGTAGTCGAGGGCGACGAGGGGATGGAGCTCGCGGCGGCGGATGTCCATGGGCGGCGCGGGCAGTTTATCAACGCCGGCGGGCATATCATCGGCGCGGAGCCATGAAGGGCCTGTCCCGCCGCCGGTTCCTCCGCGACGCGGCCGCCGCCGCCTCCGCGACCTGTGTGGCTCCGCGGATCCTCGCGCGGCCGGCAACGTCGAAGGGCAACGCCATGAAATCGTCCGAGGCCATCGAAACCGCGCTCTCTCTTCTCGCGCCGACCGGGCCCGAGTACCACGGCGGTCTCGCCAACCACGGCCCGATGGCGGCCGAGGCCCTCGTCGCCCTCGACCGGCCCGACGCGGTGGTGCCCTGGGTCGAGATGTACCGAAAGCGGCTGAATCCCCACCCGGGCGGCGCGGATCCCGTCGATCCGAAAGCGTGGCGCGAGGCGCTCGGCGTCCAGCGCCGCGTCGGAGACTGGATCGTTCTCTTCCGGCGCGAGCTCGAGGAGCGTCCGTGGAAGGCGGTGCTCGCGGAATGGACCGCGCGCCTTTCACCGGGCGTGGTCGCGGCGGCATTCCACGGCGCGATCCGCACCGCCCACGCCGTGCGCAGCCTCGAAGCGCAGCAGACGCCGGCGCGCGTGCACGAGCTCGCGGAGGGGCTGGGCTACTGGGCGGCGACGTACGACGCGCTGCCCGAGGCGGCGGCGGCGGCGCGGCCAGTTGCGGGGCGCAAGCCCTCGCAGCGGTCGCCGGAGTTCCGATTCTCCCGCCCGGCAGCGCATCTTCGAACGGCAACATCACCGACCGCCTCGCGCCGCTCGACGGCTTCCCGCCGTTCGCATCGGTGGCCGACGCCGTGGACCCGTCGGGCGACCCGACCGCGTTCCTCTCGGACCTGACCGAGACGTTCGCGGCGGTCTATCTCGCGAGCGTTCCGCCCGGAAGCGTCATCACGTTCCTCCACGGCGTCACGGGGCCGGCCGCCGTGCGGACGCTCCTGCCGTACGTTCCTCCGGACGAGCGCGCGCGGCTGCTCCGCTACACCTGGCAGGCGTGCGCGTCGTTCGCCTCGTCGAACGGCTTCGAGGCGATCGCCGCGCTTTCCGACGGCGCCGCTGCCCTCGCGCGACGACCTCGCGGACCGCGCGATCGCGACCGGCGACGAGCACGCGATCAAGTTCACGGACGCCTGCTTCCGCGAATACGCTTTGAACCCGAAGCCGGTCTACATCCTGGCAGCGAAGGATGGCGTCGCGCGGCTGAGCTGAGCTACTTCAGCCCGGTGGCGAGGAAGAGCTCGTCGAGCCGGCGCCGATACGAGTAGACGTAGGACGACTCGTCGCGGGCGATGACGATCGGGCCGACCTGCTCGACGCCCGAGGGATCCGGGGGCCGGACCTCCTTCCAGACGGTGCGCCGGCCGGTGTTCACGTCCACGATCTCGACCCGCAGCGGCGGCGCCGACGGCCGATAGACGAAGATCCCTTGCCCGTCCGGACGTCCAGCCGAGCGGCTCTTCGTCGGCCTCGATGCCGGGGACGGGACGCGGCTCGCCCGGTTCGATCGGGTAGACGGCGATCCGGCGGTCCGGGCCTCGGGCGACGATCGATCCGCCGTCCGGGGACACGGTCGTAGAAGATGAAGCTGACGCCCTCGGGCGTAATGGCCCGGGGCTTGCCCCCCGAGATGGCCAGGACGAAGAGCCGGTAGCTGCGCCCCGGTTCGTGGCCCGAGGCGGCGAACCGCTGACCGTCGGGAAGCCAGGCCGCAGACTGGCAGAACAGGCCGGCCGTCGGGACGACCTTGGGCTCTCCCGGCCCTGTCGGCATGATCATGAATTGATCCGCCGTCATCGGAAACCGAGAGCGACCACCGGCCGTCGGGCGAAAAACCGACGGCGCCGCCCGTTCCGATGCGGACGGCGGGAGAGCCGTCGAGCTTGCGCAGGTACACGGCCTGGGGCACGACGTTCTGCTCGGAGAAGAGCACGGTTTTGCCATCGGGGCTGATGTCGCCCGGGAAGGACCAGTTGAGCCACGTCAGGTTGCGCTCGGCGGCGTCGCCCTCGAGAAGCCGACGATCTCGCGCCGGGAGGCGGTCACCGGCAGGAGCGCGCGGCCGTCGCGGGCGATATCGGCGGCGCTCGCCTCGGGGCGCAATCCAGACGCGCCGACTCTTTCCCGAGAGCGTCGTCGCGATGACGCCGCTGCCGTAGCCCCCGCTCGACCAGATCTCGTCGCCCTGCGGCGACCAGGCGATCTCGGCGATGGCGAAGGGGCCGTTCGAGACGCACCTTGCCGTTCGTGTCGACGACCCGGAAGTTGCCGTCGTTGTCGCCGTGCTGGGGATGATCCACGAAGGCGACGAGACGGCCGTCCGGAGAGACGCGGACGTTGCTGACCCAGCCGGCGGCGTCGAAGAGGACTTTCCCGAGCGGGTACTCGACGCGCCCGCGGTTGCCCACCTGCCGGGTCACCGCCAGATTCGCGCCGTCGGGAGACCAGTCGGCGTCCTCGACGTTCTCGAGGATCTCGCGCGGCGCGCCCCCGGCGAGCGGCACCCGGGCGAGCGTCCCGATCGTCTGGAAGCCGAAGATGAAGTGGCGGTGGAGCGAGATCGCGAGCTCGCCGGTGGACGAGACCGCGAGCAGGTCCGCATCGGGCAGACCGAGCGAGCGCGACTCGGTGCTGTCGGCGCGCGTCGTGAAGATCTCCGGAGGCCGCCCGTCCCAGGCCGCTCCGTAGACGATCGTCTGGCCGTCGGGCGCGAACCGCGCCGCCTTGATCGATGCCGCGCGCGAAGGTCAGCTGCTTGAGCTCGGAGAGCGTTCCCTTGTCTGTTCGCGGAAGACCACGCAAGAGATAGCCCGCGGCGATTCCGACGGCGAGGGCCGCGACCGCGGGCGCGACCCAGCGCCGTCGCGAAGCCGTCGGGTCTCGGCGGCCTCGAGTCCGCCGGAGACGGAGGTCTCCGACAGGTGGTCGCGGACGCTCTTCGAGGTCGCGCGCGAGGTCCTTGGTCGAGGCGTAGCGCTCCTCGGGGTCCTTGGCGAGGCAGCGCTCGACGATCCAGCGCACGGGGGCCGGGGCCTTCGGCGCGAGCTGCGACGATCGGCTCGGGCTCCTCGCGGATGATCGCGACGAGCGTCTCGGCGCCGGTCTTCCTCTGGAAGGCGCGCTTGCCGGTCGCCATCTCGTAGAGGATCGCGCCGAGCGTGAACTGGTCGGAGCGGAAGTCGACCGGCTGGCCGCTCGCCTGCTCGGGCGACATGTAGCCGGCCGTGCCCATGACGGTGCCGGGCTGCGTCGGCGCCGCGATCGCCGTCGGCACGACGGACGCGTCCTGCGAAGGCGCCTCGGTCAGCTTCGCGAGGCCGAAGTCGAGGATCTTGACGAAGCCGTCCTTCGAGACCATGAGGTTCTCGGGCTTCAGGTCCCGGTGAACGATGCCGGCCGCGTGCGCCTTGGCGAGGCCCTCGGCGGTCTGGGCGGCGACGTCGAGGAGCTTCTTGCGTCGGCACGGGCTCGCCGGAGGCGACGAGCTCGCGCAGGGTCTTGCCCTCGACGAGCTCCATGGCGATGTAGACGGTCCCGTCGGCCTCGCCGATGTCGTAGATCGTGAGGATGTTGGGGTGGTTGAGCGCCGAGGCCGAGCGCGCCTCCTGCTCGAAGCGCTGGCGGCGATCGGGATCGGAGGCCGTCGGCCGAGGGAAGAACCTTGATCGCGATCTCGCGCCCGAGCTTGGCGTCCCTCGCCCGGTACACCTCGCCCATGCCGCCCGCGCCGATCGGCGCGACGATCTCGTAGGGGCCGAGACGGGATCCGGCGGAAAGCGTCAAGTGCGGGGATTGTATGCCCCGGGGCGAGGAGATAATCGTCCGCGCGGAGGGGACGCTTGATCGGTCGCACCCTCTCTCACTACCGCGTCGAGAAGCGCCTGGGGGCGGGAGGCATGGGCGAGGTCTTCCTCGCCCGCGACCTGGCGCTCGGCCGGATGGCGGCGGTCAAGGTCCTCGCGTCGACGCTCTCCGCCGAGGCTCGCGCCCGGCTCGTTCGCGAGGCCGAGGCGAGCGCCCGGCTCCAGCATCCGGCGATCGCGACCTTCTTCGAGGCGGGCGAGTCGGACGGCGTGGCCTTCCTCGCCATGGAGTTCGTTTCGGGCGAGACGCTGCGCGACCGGCTGCGGGTCGGGCCGCTGCCGTTCCCGCAGGCCCTCTCGCTGACCGCCTCGCTCCTCGAGGCGCTCGTGCACGCGCACGCGGCCGGCGTCATCCACCGGGACATCAAGCCCGAGAACATCATGGTGACCGGAGACAACCTGGGCAAGCTCCTCGACTTCGGCATCGCGGTGGTGCAGGGCGGCGCGCCCGCGAGCGAGGACGCGACCGAGGCGGCGCTGACCGCCCCGGGCAGCGTCATCGGAACGCTCGGGTACATGTCGCCCGAGCAGCTCCGAGGCCAGCCGCTCGACGAGCGGTCGGACCTGTTCTCGCTCGGCGCCGTCCTCTACGAGGCGATCGAGGGGCGGGCGGCGTTCCCCGGGGAGACGGCCGCCGACCGGATCGCGTCCATCCTCGCCGCCGACGTCGCTTCGCTCACGGCCTCGGGTGTTCCACCGGAGACCCGGGTCGTGCTGGCGCGAGCGCTGGCCCGCGACCCCGAACGGCGGTACCCCTCGGCCGCGGCCTTTCTCACGGAGCTGCGGGCGCTCGGATCCGGGGAGCTCGTCGCCTCCCTTCCCGACACGCTCGCGATCGTCGACTTCCGGAATCTCTCGCGCGATCCCGACGACGACTGGATCGGCAGCGGGTTTGCCGAGAGCCTCGCCGCCGACCTCGCGCGGCTTCCCGGCGTCTCGCTCGTCCCGCGCGAGAAGGTGCGCGCGGCTCTCGCCGGAGGCGACGGGTCGGGCGCCGCGCTCGGGCGGATTCTCGGCTGCCGCTGGGTGCTCTCGGGCGGGTACCAGCGCGCGGGCCGGCGCCTGCGCGTGACCTCGCAGCTCGCCGACGGCATGACGGGCGAGACCGCGGGCTCCGAGAAGATCGACGGCGATATCGACGAGATGTTCGCCATGCAGGACCGCGTGTCGGCCGCGGCGGCGGAGCGCCTGCGCCCGGGAGGGTCCGCGCCCGCGGCCCGCGTCGCTCCGCGCATCGACGTCTTCGAGCGGCACGCGCGCGCCCGCCGCTTCTTCCACCGGCTCGAGAAGGGCACGCTCGATCAGGCCCGGATCCTGTTCGAAGAAGCCGTGGGCGCCGACCCCTCCTACGCCCCGGCGCTCGCGGGCCTCGCCGCGGTGCACGCGATGCGGTTCCCGTTCGAGACCGATCGGCGGGAGCTCGAGCGGTCCGAGAGCTATGCGAGGCGCTCGATCGCGGCGGATTCGGACCTGGCCGAGCCGCGGATCTGGCTCGGCTACAGCCTGGCGCGGCTGGGGCACCCCGAGGAAGCCCTCGTCCAGGAGCGCCGGGCCATGGAGCTCGACGCGGGCAACGTCTATGCCCCGTACTTCGCTGGAGTGGTCCTGATGCAGTTGGGACGGCGCGGGGAGGCGCTCGCGCTCTTTCAGCGGGCCGTGGAGCTGGATCCGCGTCACGGCTTCGCCTGGCTCGGAATCGGCTGGGCGCACCTCGAGCTGGGCCGGTCGGCCGAAGCCCGGTGGTGTCTCGAGAAAGCGGTTGCGCTCGAGCGCGAGACGGTGAGCGGCCCGACCTCGGGGGTCGCGGGCTACCTCGGCGAGTGCCTGCGGCGCAGCGGCGAGCTCGAGCCGGCCCGCGCCGCGTGCTTGCGCGGGCTCGAGGAGGTCGAGCGCTCCGACAGCATGTACCGCGATACCTTTCGCGGCGTCTGCCTCTGCGCGCTCGGTCGAACGGCGCTCGAACAGGGTGACGCCGCCGCGGCACAGGCCGCCTTCACCCAGGCCGTCGCCCACCTGCGCGGACGTTCCCGCGCGCTGGGCGGCGGACACCTGCTCGTCCAGGCCCTGGCCGGACTGGCCCGGGCGGGCGACGAGCGGCCGCTCGTCGACGCGCTCGAGCTGTTCGAACGCCGCGAGGGCCACGACTTCTCGATGATGTGGTCCTGCACCGACGACGTCACGCTGCTGGAGCTCTCCCGCGCCGCGACCTCCGTCGGCCGGGGGGCCGACGCGGCCGCGCTATTCGACCGGGCGCTCGCCGCGGGCTCGCAGGAAGCCCGGCAGGTCCGGGAGTCGCGTTAGGGCAGCAGGCGCCGGGCCAGCCGCGCGGCGTGGCCCCGCAGCTCCGGCACCGCCGTCGCCTCCCAGTCGCGGGCCTTCAGGAGCGGGCCGACGAGGAAGAGAACGGGCGACGGCGTGCCGGAGGCGTCGAGGAGGGCGCCGTCGTCGGTGACTTCGACGCCCAGGCGGTGCGCATCCGGGACGAGCCGCCCCGCGGCGGCGAGCGCGTCGAGCAGGACGTCGCCGACCCGACGAACGTCGCTCGACGGGCCAGTGCAGTTGACCACCCGCTCGACGAAGATCGCTTCGGTCTCCGCCCTCCCCCGGGGGCGCACGAGGACCCGCACGCCGTCGCCCGCCTCCTCGTAGCGGACGACGCGCGCGGCGCGGACCTGGAGCTCGCTGCGGTCGAGCATCGCCGCCACCGCGGCGGCCGTCGCCGGTGCGGCGCGGTGGCGGTGCACGTCCCAGAAGGGGCGGACGTGGCGCAGGAAGCGCCCGCGCTCGGCCTCGTCGAGCCGCCGCCAGAGGGCCGGCGTCAGGGGGCGGAGCGATTCCACGACCTCGCGCCAGTCGCGCCCCCGGTCGGCCGCATGGCGGCGCACGGCCGAGAGCACGCGCGACGCCGTGGGAGGACCGTCCTCGAGCCCCGGCGGAAGGGCTGCGCCCGCCGGCGCGCCGGTCGGTTCGACGTGCGGCTGCGGCAGGAGTCCGTGGCGCGAGACCGCCTTGAGCGGCAGGCCGACGCCGCGCGAGGCGAGGTCGAGGGCGATGTCCATCATCGTGAGGCCCGTCCCGAGCATGAGCACCGACTCGCCCTCGCGGATGGCGTCGAGCGAGCCCCGGATCCAGGGGTCGCGAACGTAGCGCGGCGACGCGTAGAACGCGGACCCTTCCGCCGCGGGATTGGCCGGCGAGTAGTTGCCGAGCGCGAGGACCACGAAGTCCGCCTGCCGGCGGCTCCCGTCGGCGAAGACGACCGAGGCGCCCTTCGTTCCGCTCTCGAGCACGACGTTGCGCACCTCGCCGACGACGCGCTCGAGCACGGCATCGCCGGCCGCGCTGGCCTCCGCGGAACGCAGGACGTGCTCCAGGTACTCCCCGTAGACCCGTCGCGAGACGAAGGTCCCGCGGCCGATCGACGAATCGCGTTCCCGCGCGAAACGCAGGAAGTCGTCGGGCTCCTCCGGCAGCGCGCTCATGCCCGCGGCCGGCACGTTCAGGACGTGCGCTTCGATCCGGGTCCGGTAGGCCACGCCCCGCCCGATCGGGCCGTAGCGGTTGACGAGGAGGATGCGCGCCGGCTTCCCGCGGCGCAGAAGGTGCGCCGCGACCGCGGTTCCGCTGAACCCGCCGCCGATGACGGCGATCGTGGGGCCCGTGCTCTCACGCGCCGCGCTCATGGCGCGAGTCTATGCGGCGGCGGTGAAGCGGCGCTCCGGCCAGGCCCGACTATCGGAGCAGGAACGTCCTGACGACGAAGGCGGCCATCTGGCCCCGGGTCACGAGGCTCGAAGGACAGTAGTTGCCACCCCCGCAGCCGGCGGTGATCTCACGTGCGACGAGGTTGTAAATCCAGGGCGCGAACGGGTTGGAGCAGGGCACGTCGCCGAAGATCGCGACCGTACAGGCGGGCGGCGCGTAGCCGGGTCCTTCGAAGGTGCGTAGCAGGAAGGCAGCCATTTGCTGGCGCAGGACCGGGTTGGTCGGGCAGTAGAGGCCGGCACCGCAGCCGGCGGTGATCCCTTCCGTCACGAGCTCGTAGACCCAGGGGGCGAAGCCGTTCGAGCAAGGGACGTCAGTAAACGTCGCGTTCGTGCAAGGAGGAGGCGTGTAGCAGGCACCGTGTTTTGCCTTCATGAGAAAGACGGCCATTTGCTGACGCAATGTCGGCTGGTCGACACCGTAGTTCCCGCCGCCCACGCCCGTGGCGATCGAGTTCTGGACGAGCGTCGTGACGTAGGCGTAGAAGGACTGGGTCGGCGGCACATCCAGAAAGTCCGCAACCCACCCGTTCTTGAGCGTCCCGGTGGAGTCGTCGAGGTTCTGGACTGAGACGTCGGTGACGTCACCAGGCAAGATCGACGGCGTCGAAGCGGTGATGGTGTGTTCGTCAACGACGACGACGTCGCCCGCGGGCTGGTCGCCGAAGCGCACGAGCGCGCCTTCGGCGAACCCGATTCCCGTAAGCGTCACGGAGGTGCCGCCGGCAGAGGGTCCCGAGCCCGGCGTCATCGCGAAGACCATGCGCGGCGAGAACTCCGAGGTGTTACCCGCCGGGTCCGTCGCCGTCGCCGTGACGAGGAACCCCGGATCGAGGGTGCCGGGAACGATCACATCGAAGGAGACGATTCCGGAACCGTCGGTCGTCACGTCGACGTACCCCAGGTAGACCTGGCCTTGTTCGAAGTCGTGCGGGTGGCCGAGGCAGGGCGGATTCCCGTAGAAGTCCAGGGTGTAAGCCGTCGACGGAGCGCTCCGGAGCGTGCCGACGACCTGGATTCCGGTGCCCGATGCCAGCGAGCTCGCCGAGGTCACGATCGGGTAGTTCTGCCGCAGGTTCGGCCCGGAGTCGCCGTCGGCGGGGTCGTTGAAGTCGATTCCGTCGTTGCCGTTGTCGACGGCGTAGTGGCGGTTCTCGTACATGGAGTTGGCGCGGATGGTCACCCGCGTGCCGAAGTTGCGGATTCCGCCCGCGCCGGGCGGCTGGCCCGCGCCTTCTCCGAGGTTGTACGCCACGACGTTGCTCTCGCCCGCCGCAACGCCGCCGATCTGTATGTCGGTTGCGGCCTCGGCGCTCAAGACGATGGCCGCGTAGTGGTTGGGAACCGGAGCCCCGCCCGTGATGTCGGTTCCCATGTGGTTGCCCAGAATGCGAACGTTGCTCGCGAGCGAGAGATCGATCCCGATCCAATTGCCCGAGATCAAGTTGCCTTCTCCCGCTTCGGAGCCACCGATCAAGACATCGGTGACGAACGTGCCGGCCGAGATGGCGGCGTAGCCGCTACCGAGCGCCCTCGTGCCGGTCGCATCGGTCCCCATCCGATTTCCCTGAATAGAGATGCCCGACCCGCCCATGATCAGGATCCCTTCGTTCGTCACTCCCGAGATGACGTTGCTCTCGCCGGGCGAGGGGCCGCCGACCTGGGTTCCGAGGGTCTGAATGAGCTCGATTCCGCGCCCCGTCAGCAGGGCCTCCTGACCTTCAGCGTTGGTTCCGATGCGGTTGCCCAGGATCCGGACGCCGCTGGCCGTTGCGATGGAGATGCCGCTGTTGCAGCCGGCGATCACGTTGCGCGCCGCCTCAGAGGCGCCTCCGATCACGGTGTCGTCCGACTCGAACAAGTAAATCCCAGCGTTTCCACCTGCTACCAGCGTTCCCGTGGGATCGGTGCACAGGTAGTTCGCCTCGATGAGGTTGCCGCCGGCACTGTCCAGGGCGATCACTTCGTTGAAACCGCTCAGGACGAAGCCTCGGATCGTCGAGTGACCGGCCGTCACGTGGATCCCGAAGCCGATGTCGGCTCCCGGAAGAATCCGGATCAGCGGTTGACCCGCATAACCAGGTTGGGTCGTCGCGTCGAGAATTGCGGGGTCGGTCACGTCCGGAAGCGAGCTGGCGAGGGTGATGGTCTGAACCCCCGGACCCGGAATCCCGAAGGCGATGGTGTCCAGGACGCCCGTCGAGGCGTTGGAATCGAGGATCGCCTGGCGGAGGGAGCCAGGACCAGAGTCGTTCGTGTTCTCGACGAGGATCGTCGATGCGTAGGCCAACCGGACACACGCAATCAAGAACACCGACAACGTTAGGCGGAGCATGCCTCGGTCCCCATCTTCGTCAACAGATCGCTCAAGACTCTATCAGAAGGGCCGATCGTCCCGCATCAGGACTTCGGGGACTCCCGGACGAACTGCTCGACCGCGCGGCGGAACGAAGCCGGGTCGATGGCGGGGTACCGAGGCAGCCCGGGCACGATCTCCTCGAAGCGGCGCAGGAGCTCGGCGGGCTCGATCAGCCGGCGCCACGCCATCTCGGCGACGTCCGCGAGGTCCTGCGCGTGCCCGCGCTCGAGCTTGGCGAGCGCCTGCGAGAGGAAGTCGTAGTGGTGGAACGAGACCCGCCCCTCGCGGCGGATGAGCGGGCTGCGGTTCTGCCAGCCGGGCACTTCGGGAATGAACTGGTCCGGTGCGGCGAGCTCGACGTTGATCTCGAGCGAATCCTTCAGGGCCGGGATCGCCTGGAGCAATTCATCGCTGTCCGGGACGAACTTCAGGTCGACGTCGAGCGTCGAGGAACGCCAGCCCTGCAGAACCGCGCTCGCCCCGCCGGTCAAATAGACGCGGACGTCCGATCGGGCGGCCGTCGCGAGCTCCGAGAGGAATCGCTCGAGCCGACTGGCGTCTACGGGACGACGCATTCCGCGGCCCGCTCGTAGCTGACGAGTCGCCGGATGAGGGCGTTGTAGCGGGAGTGCGCCGAGTCCGGGTCGGTCCGGGAGAGCAGGGCATACAGCCGATGCTCGGGCGTCGCGAACGGGCGGACGATCGGCAGGCCGATCCGCATGAGACGGGGGGCGCCGATCGAGACCAGGAGAGCCTCGACGGTCTCTTCGCCCCGCGCGAGGTCTGCGAGCCCTTTCTCGATCACGTCTTCCCCGGGCAGCGCGGGTTCCCGCATCGGGGCAGTATAGGCGCTCCGAAAGGGCGAGCTTCTTCCGCCGGCTAACGCCCCAGGGTCTTCCGGATCCTGGCGAGGTGGTGCCAGCTGTGACGGAGAGGGTGATCCTCGATGACGAACTGCGCCGTGACGGGGGCGCCGAAGGCCAGGCCGAGGGGCGCCGTCCCGTCCAGCTGCTCGTCCGTAAAAGCGCGCACGGCGGCGGCCGCCTCGCGGCTGTTCCGGCGCAGGAGCACGAGGGTGGCGGCCTTGTCGACTCCCGCGTTTTCCCCGGCGTGCGTGGCGTTCATGTCGGCGATCGCTTCCCAGGTGACGTCGCCCATGGCCTTGCCACCCGCGATTGCTCGCGCGACGTCGATCTCGATGGGGTAAACGCTGGCCACGTGGTGCACGACCACGCCGACCGTGCGGCGATCCGCCCCGCCGCTCGACATCGGCGTGCGCCATTCCGCGTCCGTGAGACCTTCGGCGAAGGCTGCCAGGCCGGCAGCGCCTTCCTCGATGCGATCCGCCAGCACTTCCGCGCGACGACCCATGGGAGTCCTCCTATCCAGAAGGCCAGAGTCTAGCTTCGGAATCCCACACCGGGATACCTCATAATTCGCCCTTCATGGCGGACATTCCCCGATTGACCGGCCCGGCCCAGCGGGAGCGCGCCGAGGCTCTCCAGGAGCTCCTGGCCGAGAAGATCCTCGTGCTCGACGGGGCGACCGGCACCTGGATGCAGGCGGAGGACCTCTCGGCCGAGGACTTCGGCGGGGCGGATCTCGAGGGCTGCAACGAGAACCTGGTTCTGACGCGTCCGGACGTCGTCCGGCGGATGCACGCGGAGTACTTCGCCGCCGGCGCCGACATGGTCGAGACGGACACCTTCGGTGGCACGCCGCTCGTGCTGGCGGAGTACGGGCTGGCGGAGAAGGCCGTCGAGATCAACCGGCGCGCGGCGGAGATCGCTCGCGAGGCCGCCGCCGCGGCGTCGACTCCCGGGCGGTTGCGCTTCGTCGCGGGCTCGATGGGCCCGACGACGAAGGCCATGACCGTCACCGGCGGCGTGACATTCGACGAGATGATCGTCCACTACCGCACGCAGGCAATCGGCCTGCTTTCGGGCGGGGCCGACGTTCTGCTGCTCGAGACGACGCAGGACACGCGCAACCTCAAGGCGGGGCTGATCGGCGTCGAGCAGGCCTTCGCCGAGGTCGGCTGGCGCACGCCCGTGATGGTCTCGGTCACGATCGAGCCGATGGGCACGATGCTCGCCGGGCAGGGTGTCGAAGCCCTGTACGCCTCGGTGATGCACGCGCCGCTTCTCTCCGTCGGCCTCAACTGCGCGACGGGCCCCGAGTTCATGACCGACCACATCCGCACGCTGTCGGGAATCGCCAAGACGCTGACGTCCTGCTACCCGAACGCGGGGCTGCCCGACGTCGACGGGAAGTACTCGGAGACGCCGGAGTCGATCTCTCGAGAGCTGTCGCGGTTCATGGACGAGGGCTGGGTCAACATCGTCGGGCGGCTGCTGCGGGACGACGCCCGCCCACATCCGGGCGCTCGCCGCGGCGGCCGCGGGCCGCAAGCCGCGCCGGCCCGCGATCCACGCCAAGACGCTCGTCTCCGGCATCGACCTGCTGGAGGTCGACGTGGACAACCGGCCCGTGCTCGTCGGCGAGCGCACCAACGTGCTCGGGAGCCGCAAGTTCAAGCGCCTGATCGCCGACGGCGACTTCGACGCCGCGGCCGAGATCGCCCGGGCGCAGGTCAAGAACGGCGCCCAGGTCATCGACGTCTGCCTCCAGGACCCCGACCGCGACGAGACCGCCGACGCCAACGCCTTTCTCTCGCGCGCGATCCGCATGGTCAAGGCGCCCCTCATGCTCGACTCGACCGACGCCGCCGTGCTCGAGCTGGGACTCAAGTGGAGCCAGGGCAAGGCGATCCTCAACTCGATCAACCTCGAGGACGGCGAAGAGCGGTTCCGGACGGTGCTGCCGCTCGCCCAGCGCTACGGCGCCGCCCTCGTCGTCGGCACGATCGACGAGGACCCGGAGCACGGGATGGCCGTGACGCGGAGCCGAAAGCTCGAGGTCGCGCGCCGCAGCTACACGCTCCTGACCGAGAAGTACGAGTTCCCGCCGGAGGACATCCTCTTCGATCCGCTCGTCTTCCCGTGCGGCACCGGCGACGAGAAGTACGTCGGGAGCGCGGAGGAGACGATCGAGGGGATCCGGCTCATCAAGGCGCAGTTTCCGGAGTCGAAGACGATCCTCGGGATCTCGAACGTCATCGTTCGGCCTGCCCGAGGCCGGGCGCGAGGTCCTCAACTCCGTCTTCCTGTACCACGCGACGAAGGCGGGCCTCGACCTGGCGATCGTGAACACGGAGAAGATCGTCCGGTATCCCTCGATCCCGGAGGAGGAGCGCCGGCTCTCCGAGGACCTGATCTTCAACCGCGGCGCGGACCCGGTCGCCGCGTTCGCGGACTACTTCAAGGCGAAGGGCGCCGCGCCGAAGGCCCCGAAGGTCCGCGCCGGCACGCCGCTCGAACGGCTGCCGCGGTACATCCTCGACGGCTCCAAGGAGGGCCTCGTCGACGACCTCGAGGCCGTGCGGCAGGGCGGCCTGGCGCCGCTCGACATCATCAACGGGCCGCTGATGGACGGGATGCGCGAGGTCGGGCGGCTCTTCAACGCCAACGAGCTCATCGTGGCCGAGGTGCTGCAGTCGGCCGAGGCGATGAAGGCCGCGGTGACGCACCTCGAGAAGTTCATGGAGAAGACGACGGGCTCGCGCAAGGGCAAGGTGCTGCTCGCGACCGTCAAGGGCGACGTCCACGACATCGGCAAGAACCTCGTCGAGATCATCCTGTCGAACAACGGCTACGAGGTCGTCAACCTCGGCATCAAGGTCCCGCCCGAGAAGCTCGTCGAGGCGTTCGAGGCGCACCGGCCGGACCTGATCGGTCTCTCGGGGCTCCTCGTGAAGAGCGCGCAGCAGATGGTGACGACGGCGCAGGACCTGACGACGGCCGGCGTCTCGGCGCCGATGCTCGTCGGCGGGGCGGCGCTCTCGCAGAAGTTCACGGACCACCGGATCGCGCCGGCGTACGGCGGCCTCGTCGTCTACGCGGAGGACGCGATGCGCGGTCTCGCGCTCGCCGACCGGATCCTGTCGGGCGAGCCGACGCGCGGGCGGCGCTGGCGGCGGAGGCGGACAAGCGGCGCGCCGCGATCGCGGCCGCCACGCGGCCGGAGGAGGAAATCCCGCTGGCGGCGCCGGCCGTGCGGAGCGTGGAAGTGTCGGTCGCCGACGGGGTGCCGGCGCCGGACCCCGCGGAACACGTCCTGCCGGAGCTCGATCTGGCGGAGGTCTGGACGTACCTCAACCCGCACATGCTCTATGCCAAGCACCTGGGCCTGCGCGGGAGCTACCGGAAGCTGAAGGAGGCGGGCGATCCCAAGCTCGCCGAGCTCGAGGCGGTCATCCGGAAGGTCCAGGCCGCGGGCTGGATCCGGGCGCGGGCGATGTACCGCTACTTCGCGGCGTCCTCCGAGGGCAACACGCTCCACGTCTCCGTGCCCGGAGGCGGCGAGGCCGGCTTCACTTTCCCGCGCCAGGTCGCGGGCGAGAGGCTGTGCCTGTCGGACTTCGTTCGTCCGCGGGAGGCCGGCGGCTCCGACTCGATCGCCCTCTTCATCACGACGGCGGGCGAAGGCGTGCGCGCCCGCGCCGAGGAGCTGAAGGCCGCGGGCGAGTACCTGCTCTGCCACGCGCTGCAGGCCCTCGCCGTCGAGACGGCCGAGGCGGCCGCAGAGTGGCTGCACGCGAAGCTGCGCGCGGCGTGGGGATTCCCCGATTCGCCGGACATCTCGATGATCGACCGGTTCCAGGGTCGCTACCGCGGAAAGCGCTACAGCTTCGGGTACCCCGCGTGCCCGGAGCTCGCGGACCAGGCGACTCTGTTTCGCCTCCTCGACGGGCGCCGGATCGGCGTCGAGCTGACCGAGGGCTTCATGATGGACCCCGAGGCTTCCGTCTCGGCCCTCGTTCTGCACCACCCGCAGGCGCGCTACTTCGCGACCTAAGGCGAGCTCTTCACCGCGGCCAGCACGTAGTCGGTGAACAGACGGTCCGAGAGCCGTGCGGATTGCGGACTCCGAAGTTCGTCGTCGTGATGACGGCGACGAGGCCGAGCGACGGGACCACGGCGACCTTGTTGCCGCCGGAGCCCTGCATCATCCACGCCTTGACCGGCTTTCCGTCGCGGGACACGGTTCGCAGCCACCAGAGATACCCGTACTCGGTGCCCTCGCCGACCGAGGCGTGCGGGGCGACGGACCGCTCCACCCAGGCCTCCGGCACGACGCGCTTCCCGTGCCAGACGCCGCGGTCGAGATAGAGCTGCCCGAGCGCCGCGAGGTCGCGCGTCCGTGAGCCCCAGCCCGCCTCCCGTCTGCGCGGTCCCCATCGGCGAGAACTGCCACTCGGGCTTCTCGATTCCGAGCGGCGCGAAGAGCGTCTCGTTCGCGAACTCGGTCAGCGGCCGCTTCGTGGCGCGCTCGAGCAGGGGGCCGAGGGTCGAGACGCCGGCGGTGCAGTAGCTGAAGCTGCGGCCGTAGGGAGAGTCCTGGGGCTTCGCGACCCAGGCCGGGAAGCCGCGAATCGGGAGATCGAGCGTGAACTTCACCCAGTCCTCGATCAGGTACATCCGCTCCTCGTTGCCGCGGGAGAACTGGTTTTCGTCGTCGCACTCGAGAAGCGAGCTCATCGTGAGGAAGTCTTCGACCGTGATCTTCGCCTTGCGGGGATCCGGGTTCGCGACGGGCTGGCGGTCGGGGAAGAAGGGGAGGACCGGCGCCTCGACGCCCGGAAGAAACCCCCGGTCGATCGCGACGCCGACGAGCATGCCGGTGACGGTCTTGGTCGTCGAGCGCGTGTTGTGGCGCGTCTGCCCGTCCGTGCCGGCGAAGGCGCGCTCGTAGACGAGCCGGCCGTCGCGCGCGATCGCGACACTCGTGATCTTCTGGAACTCGCCGGCCGCGATGAGGCGCTCCATTTCGGAGAGGCGCGCGGCGTCGAGCCCGGCCGCCTCGGGTGTCCCGGTCGCCCACTGGGGCGGTGCCGCCGCCGCGAGAAACGCCGCGATGAGCGTGATCCACATGGCCGCCATTATATCCACATCGGATATACGTGCAGCGGTTAGAGGTTCCTGACCTGAATAACTGACACTTGGGGCCTGACCTGAATATCTGACTCCTGTAGACGAATAGTTCATCTTTGGATAGGATTTCAGAATGATCGACGGTATAGACGCTGCTATCCTGAATATTCTCCAGTCGAACGCGAGAACGTCGAATGCGGAGATCGCCCGCCAGGTGAGCCTGGCGCCCTCGGCCGTCTTCGAGCGGATCCGGAAACTGGAGGAACGGGGCGTCATCGAGGGTTACGCCGCTCGCGTGAATCCTCGCGCCGTCGATCTGCCCCTCCTCGCGTACGTCTTCGTGCGCGCCGACGAGAAGCCCGGCGCGGAGACGACGGCCCGCCGGGTCGCCGCGATCCCCGAGGTCCTCGAGGTGCACCACGTCGCGGGCGAGGACTGCTTCCTCGCGAAGGTCCGCATGGCCGACACCGACGCGCTCGGGCGGCTTCTGCGCGAGCGGCTGGGCCGGATCGAGACGATCACGTCGACGCGAACCACCATCGTCCTCAACACCGTCAAGGAGACCGCGGAGCTTCCGATCGGCTCTCCGGACTCCGCGGGAGCGGCGGCGGAGACGGTCCGTGTCTGAGCCGCGCCGCTCCACCGGAGCGGAACGTCCTTCGACTCTCGCCGTCGTGGCCGCGTTTGCCGCGGTCTACGTCCTCTGGGGCTCGACCTACCTCGGCATCCGTTTTTCGATCGAGACGCTGCCGCCCTTCTTCACGCAGGGCATGCGCTTCTTTCTCGCCGGCGTCCTGATCTACGCCTGGGCCCGAATCCGGGGGGTGGCCGCGCCGTCCCGCCGCGAGTGGGGGGGAGCCGCCATCACGGGCCTGCTCCTCTTCGGGTGCGGGTCGGGCGGCCTCGTGTGGGCCGAAAAGTTCATTCCCTCGGGCGTGGCCGCCCTCGTCGTTGCAACCGAACCGATCGCGTTCGTGTTGATAGACGGCATGCGCCGGCGCCGTCGTCCGCGTGGATACGTGCTCGCCGGCCTCGCGTTCGGCTCGGCGGGCCTGCTCGTCCTCGTCGGCCCGGGGATGATCTTCGGCGGCGAGCGGTTCCACCTCGGCGCCTGCCTGGTGCTCGTCGCCGGCACGTTCGCATGGGCCGGCGGGTCCCTCTTCTCCCGCGGCTCGCGGCTGCCGGCCTCGCCGATCATGGCGACCGCGGCGACGCTGCTCTGCGGCGGCGCGCTGCTCGCGGCCCTGGGCGTGGCGGTGGGAGAGCTCGGCCGATTCGATCCGGCGGCGGTTTCGACGAAGTCGATCCTCGCCACGGTCTATCTCTTCATCTTCGGTTCGATCGTCGGCTTCAGCGCCTACCTCTGGCTCCTGCGCGTCGCGACGGCCTCGCGCGTGGCGACGTACGCCTACGTCAATCCCATCGTGGCGGTCTTTCTCGGCTGGACCCTGGCGGACGAGCCATTGACGCCGCGCGTCTTCGTCGCGGCGACGATCATCGTCGGCGCCGTGGCGCTGATCATCCGGCACGGCGGGGAGGAGGAGGTCTCTCCCCCTCGAGGCGACGACGATTTCGGATGCGCGAAAGCGCCGGAGACTCTCCATGCCTGACTCGGGCGCCTTTCGCCGGCCCGCCACGCGCGCGCAGCTCGTGCTGGCGTTCGCGGCGGTCTACCTCCTCTGGGGCTCGACGTACCTCGCGATCCGCTTCGGCGTCGAGACGATCCCGCCGTTCTTGATGGCGGGACTGCGGCACTTCACGGCCGGGGTCCTGCTCTTCGGCTGGCTGCGCCTGCGGGGCACGCCCCTTCCGGAACGCCGGTACTGGGGGCCCGCGGCGGCGATCGGCGCGTTGATGCTCCTGGGGGGCAACGGCCTGGTGAGCTGGGCCGAGCAGCGTGTGCCGTCGGGGCTGGCGGCGCTGATCGTCGCCTGCGTCCCGATCTGGATGACGGTCCTCGACGGGATCCAGCACCGGCGGCGGCCGCACGGCGTCGTGCTCCTCGGCCTGGCCGCGGGCCTGGCGGGCCTCGCCTTCCTCGTCGTTCCGGGCAGGTTCGCCGGCGGCGCGCACGTCGACCTGCTCGGCGCCGCCGCGCTGTTGACGGCGTCCTTCCTCTGGGCGGCGGGGTCTCTCTACGCGCGAACGGCGAAGCTCCCGGCCTCGACACTCATGGCCACGGCGATGGAGATGATCGCGGGCGGCGCGATCCTCTTCGGCGCGTCGAGCCTGCTGGGCGAGTGGCAGGGCTTCTCGCTCGCCGCGGTCTCGGGCCGGTCGCTCTTCGCCCTGCTGTACCTGATCGTGGCGGGATCGCTCCTCGGCTTCACCGCCTACATCTTCCTTCTCGGCGCCACGACGCCGGCGCGGGTCTCGACCTACGCCTACGTCAATCCCGTCGTCGCGGTCTTCCTCGGCTGGGCGGTCGCCGGCGAGGGCGTGACCGCGCGAACCGTGATCGCGGCGCTCGCGATCGTCGGATCCGTGGCGGCGATCATCCGCTGGGGAGGCCGGAGAGTTCCGAAAGAAGTGGCCCTCGAGGCGGCGCCGGAGGCGGCGTCCGAGCCGAGACGGGCCGGGAGGGCATCATGATCGCGAGGGTCTGGCGGGGTCACACGCGGGCGGTCGATTCGGACGCCTACATGAGCTTTCTCGAGCGCACGGGGCTCGCGGACTACCGCGGCACCCCCGGCAACGAGGGGGCGCTCGTGCTGCGCCGGGTCGAGAACGGCACGGCGGAGTTCGTGCTGATCTCGTTCTGGCGGGATTTCGATGCGATCCGGCGCTTCGCCGGACCGGACGCGGAAAAGGCCTTCTACTATCCGGAGGACGACCGGTTCCTGCTCGGAAAGGAGCCGCACGTGGCGCACTACGAGGTGGTATCGACCGGAGCGGCCGCGGCGGCCGTGGCCGAAGGTTTCTCGCGCGTCCGGTTCGCCGCCGAGGAGCTGTAGGCCGTGCCGGGCCGGCGTTCGGAGCTCGCTCTCCTCGTCGCGCTCCTCGACGAGGCGTACGAGAAGAAGGCCTGGCACGGGCCGAACCTGCGGGGCGCGATGCGCGGGGTCTCGGCGGCGCAGGCGGCCTGGCGCCCGGCGCCCGCACGCCACGGCATCTGGGAGCTCGCCGTGCACGCGGCCTACTGGAAGTACGCTGTGCGCCGGAAGCTCACCGGCGAGAAGCGCGGCGCGTTTGCCGAGAAGGGCAGCAACTGGTTCTCGCGTCCTGCCGGCGCGAAGCCGGACGAGAAGGCCTGGAAGGCGGACCTGACGTTGCTCGACTCCGAGCACCGACTCCTGATGGCGGCGGCGGGGAGGCTCTCGCCGGCCGCGCTCGCGACGAAACCGCGCGGCAGCCGGGTCACGCTGGCGGGCCTTCTCTACGGCGTCGCCTCGCACGACGTCTACCACACGGGACAGATCCAGCTGTTGAAACGGCTGTGGAGGGACCGGAAGCGCCGCGCGTTTTGATAGCCTCTCCGCCCCATGGGCCGCCTCGTCGACCTGTCGCACCCCATCGAGCACGGCATGATCACGTACCCGGGCCTTCCGGGCCCGGTGATCTCGGATTTCCTGGCGCGTGAGGCCTCGCGCGGACACTACGCGGGCGGTACGACGTTTCACATCGCGCGCCTGCGCATGGTGGCGAACACGGGCACGTACCTCGACTCCCCGTTTCACCGGTTCGCCCACGGCAAGGACGTCGCCGCGCTGCCGCTCGACCGGCTCGCGGACCTTCCGGGCCTCGTCGTCGACGCCGCCGGCGCCGGCCGCGCGCATCGACCAGGACCTCTTCGCGGGCCGGGACCTGACGGGGCGCGCCGTCCTCATCCGGACCGGCTGGGACGCGCACTGGCGCACGCCGCGCTACGCCGAGGGCCATCCGCACCTGACGCGCGCGGCCGCGGAGCACCTGGCCGGCGCGGGGCCGGCGCTCGTCGGCATCGACTCCCTCAACATCGACGACACCGCCGACGGCGTGCGGCCCGCGCACACGCTGCTGCTCTCGGCGGGAATCCCGATCGTGGAGCACCTCTGCAACCTCGCCGAGCTGCCCGAGTCGGGCTTCCGCCTCCACTGCGTCCCGGCGCCGTTTCGCGGGCTGGGCTCGTTTCCCGTGCGCGCCTACGCGGTCGTTCCCTAGTGTTCTGTAACGGAAGTCACGTGACCAACCCCATGCCGAGAATCGGCTGTAACTCTTGCAGAGCCAGAGTCCGGGTGCTGGTAAGTCGCCGCGCGCTGGTATCGACACTTCGGTGACAAGACACTAGTCCCGGCCGCCGATCCTCGGGAAACCCTGGGCGGGTCCTTAGCGTAGAGGGCGCGTAGGAGTGACAGCCATGCACCTGGTCTTCGCCCTTGCAGCAGCGCTTGCTGCCTCGACGCCCGACCCGTCTCCCGCGCCCGCGGCGCCGCCGAAAACGACCGCCGTGCTCGCCCGGGAAGCCCGCGCGGCCTACGACGCCGGGGACAAGGCGGGGTTCCTCCGGATCACCGAGGAGATCGCCGCGCGCCGTCCGGGCGACGTCTACGTGCTCTACAACCTGGCGTGCGGCCAGGCGCTGAACGGCCAGACCGACGCCGCGGTCCGAACCCTGCAGCAGATCGCGGCGCTCCAGACCGTGGCGGACCTCGACGCCGACACGGACTTCGAATCGATCCGGCAGTCGGAGGGCTACAGGAAGGCCCGGGATCGGATGGCCGCCCTCCGGACGCAGCGCATCGCGTCGGGCGCCGTCGTGGCCTTCACCATCCCCGAGAAGGGGCTCGTGCCCGAGGGCGTGGCCTACGACCCGGTGACGAAGTCGTTTTTCGTCTCGTCGATCCGCAAGCGCAAGGTCGTGCGCGTCGACGCGAGCGGCAAGGTCACCGACTTCGTGAAGCCCGCGGAGGGGGGCCTGCGCTCGGCCTGCGGAATCGCCGCGGACCCGAAGCGGCGGGCGCTCTGGGTCGCGAGCGAAGCCATGCCGCACATGGAGGGTGTCAAGAAGGGCGACCCGCCGGCGAGCGCGCTCTTCGAGTTCGACCTCGACACGGGAAGGCTCCGCCGCGAGATCCGGCCCCCGGCCTCCGATCCGCCCGCCGCGTTCGACGATCTGACGGTCGCGGCCGACGGCCGCGTCTACGTCAACGACGGGCGCAACCCGCGCATCTGGACACTCGCCCCGTCGGGCGCCGCGCTCGAGCTCTTCGTCGAGTCCGACGCCTTCCGCGGCACCCAGGGGCTCGCGTCGACGCCCGACGGAAAGAGCCTCTACGTCTCGGACTACAGCCGCCTCTTTCGCGTCGACGTCGCCTCGAAACGGGTCACGCCCATCGCGGTTCCGCCGGACGCCGCCCTGAACGGCATCGACGGCCTCGTGTACGCGAACGGGAGCCTCTACGGCATCCAGAACGGTGTCGAGCCCAATCGGGTCACTCGCCTCGACCTCGGCGCCGACGGCGTCACGATCACCGGCGCTAAGATCCTCGTCATGAATCATCCCGACTTCGACGAACCGACGCTCGGAGTGGCGGCCGACGGCGCGCTCTACTTCACGGCCAACAGCCAGGGCGGCAAGTTCCAGAACGAGAAGAAGCCGATCACGCCCGGAGAGATGCAGGACGCCGTCATCCTCAAGCTGCCGCTTTCCCCGGCGGCGGCGCGTTGAGCACCCGCGTTCGCGTCTGCCTGGCCGGGGCGACCGGCTGGGTCGGCCGCGGCCTGGCCCCGGCCGTCGCGTCGGCGCCGGACCTGGAGCTGACGGGAGCGGTGTCGCGCTCGCACGCGGGCAGGACCCTCGCGCAGGCGCTGGGGGACCCGGCGCTCCCGCCGCTGACCGTGCGCGCGACCGTCGCCGAGGCCCTGGCGGCCGGCGCGGACGTCTTCGTCGATTACACGAGCGCGGGGGCGGTGAGGGACCACGTGGCCGCGGCGATCGCTCGCGGGATGCACGTCGTTGTCGGCAGCTCCGGCCTGACCGACGCCGAGTACGCGGAGATCGACCGGGCGTCGAAGGAGCGCGGCGTGGGCGTGCTCGCCGCCGGCAACTTCGCGCTGACCGCCGTCCTCCTCCAGCGGTTCGCGGAGATGGCGGCGCGCCTGATTCCCCAGTGGGAGATCCTCGAATACGCGCGCGCCTCCAAGCCCGACGCGCCATCGGGCACGGCCCGCGAGCTCGCCGGCCGGCTCTCGCGCGTGCGCCGGCCGGAGATCGCGGTGCCGATCGAGAAGACGCTCGGGTCGCCGGAGGCGCGCGGGGCGTCGCTTTCGGGAACGCCGGTGCACTCGGTCCGACTTCCCGGCTTCGTGTCCTCGATCGAGGTCGTCTTCGGCCTTCCCGACGAGCGCCTCTCGATCCGCCACGACTCCGGGTCGGGCGCGGAGCCCTACATCGCGGGCACGCTCCTCGCGATCCGGCGGGTCGGGAGCTTCACGGGTCTCAAGCGCGGCCTCGACAGCGTGATGGAGCTGTAGCGGCGAAATCCCGAATCGCGGCCGTGCCGTATCATCGCCGGGTGAAATCGGGACTGGCGGCGGCGGCGTGGCTCGGGATCGCGGCCGTGGCGTCCCCGGAATCTCCCGCCCGCGCCGAGCGCGCCGAGAAGGCCGCTGCGGCGGCGCCGACGCTCACCCTGACGCCGATCGCGGGGCCGCTTTCCGGGATCACCGGCATCGCGAACTCCGGGGACGGCCGCCTCTTCCTCACGCTCCAGCGCGGCCGGGTGCTCGTCTGGAACGGCGCGGAGGTCCTGCCGACGCCCTTTCTGGACGTCTCGGCGCTCATCGTGTGCTGCGGCGAACAGGGGCTGCTCTCGACCGCGTTCCATCCCAACTACGCCGCCAACGGCTTCTTCTTCGTCGACTACACGGACCAGACCGGCAACACGGTGATCGCCCGCTATTCGGTCTCGCCGAGCGACCCGAACGTCGCGGACGCCTCGAGCGCCAGGATCCTCCTGACGATCGAGCAGCCGTTTGCGAACCACAACGGCGGCCAGCTCCAGTTCGGTCCCGACGGCCAGCTCTACATCGGGATGGGCGACGGCGGATCCGCCAATGACCCGGACTGCCACGCGCAGCGCCGCGACCCCCAGCCGGGAAGGCAGGATCTCCTCGGAAAGATGCTGCGCATCGACGTCGACCGGAACGTCGACACGCCCCCGTACTACGGCATCCCCTCGGAGAACCCGTTCGTCGCCAACGGCGGCCCGGACGAGGCCTGGGCCATCGGCCTGCGCAATCCGTGGCGGTTCTCCTTCGACCGCCTGACGGGCGACCTCTTCATCGGCGACGTGGGGCAGGGGTCGCGCGAGGAGATCGACTATCAGCCTCTGACCTCCCGCGGCGGCTCGAACTACGGCTGGAAGATCATGGAAGGCACGCTCTGCACGGGCAACACCGGGAATTGCCCGGCCGACGTGCCGGCCTGCTTCTCGCCGACCTTCACGGCGCCGATCCTCGAGTACTCCCATGGCTCCGGGCGCTGCTCGGTCACGGGCGGCTACATGTACCGCGGCCTCGACATCCCGGACCTGTACGGAACGTACCTCTACGGCGACTACTGTTCGGGCGAGATCTTCGGCGCGCAGGCGGCGGGCGGCGGCGAGTTCACGTCGGAGCTCTTGACGATCAGCACCGACAATCTGACCACCTTCGGCGAGGACTCGCGGGGCGAGCTCTACGTCGGGACCGGCGGCGGCTTCGTCTACCGCATCGAAGGGCCCGCTCCGCAGACGCCGGTCATCGGGGAGATTTCGCCGGCGGCGGGCTACGAGCGTGGCGGCGAGAGCGTCCGCATCACGGGCGCGAACTTCACCCGAGGGACGACGGTCCTCTTCGGCGCGAAGCCGGCGGTTTCCGTCGCCGTCCTCTCGCCCACGGAGCTGACGGCGGTCACGCCGCCCGGCGCGAGCGGTCCGGTCGCCGTGACGGTCGCCAATCCCGGCGCGCCCCCGGCCGTCAGGGCCGACGCCTTCGCCTACGTCGCGATCCCGCGCGCGGAGCCGCCGGACCACGGCACGCGCGTCGTCACGCGGCCGGGCCCGTAGGCCCCCCTCACCCTGCCCGCTCCACCGGTGCGGGGGAGAGGGTCTGTCCGGCCCGCTAGCCCCGCCGTCCCCAGGCCAGGAACGCCGCGGCCGAGAGAGCGGTCAGGAGCACGCCGTACGCCGCGGCCACGCCGATCTCCTGGAGCCGGAGCGCCGAGAGGATCTCGATCGAGATGGGCCGGGTCGAGTAGGTGTAGAGGACGATCGAGACGACGAAGTCGCCGAGCGCGGTGAGGAACGCGAGGCTCGCCCCGGCCACAAGCGCCGGCCGGAGATGCGGCAGGACGACGCGCGCCAGCCGCCGCCCCGCCGGCGCCCAGCGAGGCGGCCGCCTCCTCGAGCGCCGGGTCGAGCTGCCGCAGTCCCGCGAAGGCCGCGCGCCCGGTCAGCGGCAGGCTGCGCACCAGGTAGGCGAGCGGCAGGATCGCGGCGCTGCCGACGAGGACGAAGCGCGCCGCCCACGGCGCGTGCACGCTGAAGGCCGTCGCGAGCGCGACGGCGAAGACCGTGCCGGGCAGCGCCCACGGCACCGCGACGAGCCCCTCGAGCCACGCGGCCGCGCGCCCGCGCCGGCGGACCGCCGTCCAGGCGGCGGCGAATCCCAGCAGGAGCGCGAGCGACCGTTGCCGCCGAGGCCATCCACAGCGAGTTGACGATCGGCCGCAGCCGCTCGGGCTCGGAGAAGAGGCTGCGGTAGTTGCCGAGGTCGAGCACCGGCGGCAGCGCCTCGGTCGTCCACGTGTTGCGCGGCACGAAGGAGAGGAGCACGAGCGTCGCGTGCGGCAGCAGCAGAAGGACCGCCAGCCCCCAGCCGGCGGCCGCGACCGCGAAGCGCCCGCCCGCCAGGTCGCGGCGCCGGCGGGGCGATGCCGCGCACCGTGCCGGCGACCGACCGGTTCTCGGTCCGGCGCAGCAGGTGGAGGCCCACAAACGCGATCGCCGCCAGCGCGACGGTCTCGACCATCGCGAGACCGAGGTCGCCGTTCAGCTTCGAGGCGACGATCTGCGTCGTCATCACGCGGAAGCTCGCCGCCGAAGACGTACGGGGCGCTGAACGACGCGAGCGACGTCATGAAGGTCAGGAGGGCGGCGCCCGCGAGCGCCGGCGAGAGCAGCGGAAGCGTCACGCGCAGGAGCGGTGCGGCCGCGGCCGGCGCCGAGCGCTCGCCGCGGCCTCGAGGTAGGCGGCGTCGAGCCGCGAGAGGCCGGCGCGGGTGAAGAGATAGAAGTAGACGTACATCGAGTAGGCGTGGACGAGCAGGATCGCGCCGGGCCCGGCGAGCCGCCAGGGCGGCCGTTCGAGCCGGAAGAGGGCCTGCACCGCGCGCGAGACGAACCCGCTCTCGCCGTAGAGAAAGAGGAACGCGATCACGCCGACGAGCGGCGGCAGCGCCACGGGCAGCGCGACGAGCGCGCCGAGCGCGCGGCGGCCGGGAAAGTCGGCGCGCTCGAAGAGGAACGCGAGCGGGACGCCGATCGCGGCCGCCAGCACGACCGTCGCGAGCGAGATCCAGAGGCTCGCCCAGAGCGCCTGCCACTCGGCCGGCCGGCGCGCGAACTCCGCGAAGTGCGCCAGCGTGCAGCGGCGGCGCGCCGAGGGCCTCGAGCAGCGTCAGCAGGAGCGGATAGCCGACGAGCCAGAGAGGAGGACGAGGAGCGCGGCGGCGAGGAGCGTCCCGCCGCGGCGCCGCGTCACGCCCCCCTCGGGAAGACGCGCGGAGCGGGACCGCCCGGCGCCGGAACGACGAGGACGGGGTCGCCCTCCCGCGCCGAGTGCGGCGGCGCGAGCACCTCGACCTCGCCGGCCTCCCGCGTCGCGACGCGGAAGAAGGCCGAGCGCCCGGCGTAGCGCCGTTCGACGACCTCGCCCTCGAGCGCGTCCGGCGCGCGGCCGGGCCGAGAACTCCAGCGCCTCCGGCCGGACCACGAGGTCGGCGTCGGAGCCCTCCGGCAGGGGCGCGCCCGCGATCGCCGGCCACACGGGGCCCTTCGGGATCCGGGCGCCCATCTCGCCACCGGACGGGGATCACGCTCGAGCGTCCGACGAAGGTGGCGACGAAGCGGGTCGCGGGCTGCTCGTAGAGCTCCTCGGGCGTGCCGACCTGCTCGAGCCCGCCCGCGTTGCAGGACCGCCACCCGGTCGCCGAGGTCGAAGGCCTCCTCCTGCTCGTGGGTGACGAAGAGCGTCGTGATGCCGATCCGCCGGATCGCGCGCTTCAGCTCCCGTCGGGTCCGCTCGCGCAGCGTCGGATCGAGGTTCGAGAGCGGCTCGTCGAGCAGCAGCACCCGCGGCGCCGGCGCCAGCGCGCGGGCGAGCGCCACCCGCTGCTGCTGGCCGCCCGAGATCTCCGCGACGCCGCGGCCCTCGAAGCCCGACAGGTCGGTCAGGGCCAGCGCCTGGGCGACGCGGGCGGCGGCTTCGTCGCGGGCGGCGCGCTGCGAGGCGAGGCCGAAGGCGACGTTCTCGCCCACGGTCAGGTGGGGAAAGAGCGCGTAGTGCTGGAACACCATCCCGAACCGGCGCCGCTCGGGCGGCAGTCCGGTGACGTCCTCGCCCTCGACGACGATCCGGCCCGCGTCCGGGCGTCTCGAAGCCCGCCGTGAGGCGCAGCACCGTCGTCTTGCCGCTGCCCGAGGGCCCGAGCAGGGCGACGATCTCGCCGCGCGCCGCGGTCAGCGAGACGCCGCGCGTCACGGCGAGGCTCGCCGAAGCGCTTCTCGAGCGACGTCGAGGCGCAGGAAGTCGGACATGCGCGGGAACGCTGATCTCAAACGCGCGGACGCAGGCAGTCAACTGGGAGCTACCGTCGCCGCCGCGCCCTTGCCGCGCACCGTGCGGTCCCAGGTCGCCATCCACTCGGCGCCGTCGCTGCTCGAGCAGGGGCCAGTCGATCTCGGCGACGACCATCTCGCGCTCGACCTCGCGCGCCCACGCCGGCAGCTCCGTCGGCGAGGTCGGTGCGCGCGGGGAGGCGGTACGCCTTCTCGCGCCGCGAGGCGCTGCATCGGCTTTTCGCCGACGCAATTCGATGAACGCCTTCGCGGCCTCGCGCGTGGCGGCTCGCCGGCGACGAGCCCGATCGGAGTCGTCGATCACGGGCGTGCCGCTCCCGGGAAAGACGTACTCGAGGGGAGAGCCGCGCTTCGCGCTCGAGGAGCATGTCGGGCAGGTCCCAGATCGTGACGAGCCCTTCCTGCCGCGACGAGCTTCTCGTCGAGCAGGATCGGGTTGAGGACGTACTCCTTGGTCTGCGCGTCGAGCCGCGCGAGCCAGGCGAAGCCCGGCGGCGGGCGAGCCGGTCTCGCGCACCGAGCTTCGCGAGGATCAGCCCCAGATCGCGCGCATCGTTCCGCGAGGCCAGCGGGTCGCGGATCAGGATCTTGCCCTTCCACTGCGGGTCGAGCAGGTCGTCCCAGTCGCGCGGCGCCTCGGCGGCGGAGACGGCCTTCGAGTTGTAGACGAGCATCGCCGGCGTGCGGTAGAGCCCGAAGTAGAGGTCGCCCGCGTGGCGGCTCGCGGGAGCGACCGCGTCGGCCCAGGCCGGACGGTAGGGCGCGAGCAGCCCGTCGCGCACGCCGCGGGCGAAGATCGTGTCGGGTCCGCCGAACCAGACGTCGGCCTGCGGGTTGGCCTGCTCCGAGCGCAGCCGGTCGTAGACCTCCTGGGAGCCCATGTCGAGCCAGCGGACGTCGATCTCCGGGTGCCCGCGCTCGAACGCCTTCTCCATCAGGCCGAGCAGGTCGCGGCCGTGGGGCGAGTAGATCGTCAGAGGCGTGCGGCCGTCGCGCCGGCACGCGGCGACGCAAAGGCCTGTCGTGACAATAGTAAGGAGGAGGGCGCGGAATCGCGGTCGGCCGGAGCTCACGCGCGGGATGCTAGCAGGGTTCATATATGACTATAATCATATGACTATGGTCACAACAGCGAAATCGATCCCGGCGGGTCAGTTCAAGGCCCGCTGCCTGGCGCTCCTCGACGAGGTCGCCGAGCGCGGCGCCGAGCTCGTCGTCACCAAGCACGGCAAACCGGTCGCGCGGGTCGTGCCGGTCGAGGCGCCCCTGGGCCTCGGCGGCAGCATCGTGCGCGAGGGCGATCTCGTCTCGCCCACGGGCGAGGCCTGGAGCGCCGAGCGTTGATCGTTCTCGACACCCACGCCTGGATCTGGTGGGCCGCCTCGCCGGGCCGTCTCTCGGCCCGCGCGCGCGCGGCTGTCGACGCGGCCGCCGCGGTCGGCGTCGCGGCGATCAGCGTCTGGGAGCTCGCGATGCTCGTCGCGAAGAAGCGGCTGGAGCTCGATCGCGACGTCCTCGCCTGGGCGAGGCAGGCGCTGGCGCTGCCCCGCGTCGCGCTGCTGCCGCTGACGCCGGAGATCGCGGTCGCCTCGTGCGCGCTGCCCGCGGAATTCTCCGGCGACCCCGCGGACCGTATCATCGTCTCGACCGCGCTCGAGAACGGCGCCGCCGTCGTCAGCAAAGACGCACGCCTGCGCGGGCTCGAGTCCGTCAGGACGATCTGGTGACCGCGGCGAGCCGCTAGCGCGCGGGAGTCGGCGTGCGGCGCTTCATCATCTCTTCGTAGTGCTGGCGCTGCTCGGGCGGCATGTTCTTGAGGACCTCGTCCATCTGCGTGCGCCGGTCGCCCATCGCCTTTTCCTGCTCGGGCGAGAGGCCCCCGAGGGCGAAGCCCGTCTGCGTGTAGCCGGCCGGCACCTCGAAGAGCGCGGCCGGCAGAAACTTCTTGTCGGCGCGCACGAGCTCCATGACCATCGTCGGCTGGGCGGAGCCCTTCGGCCGCACCGACCACCGGATCGGGGAGCCCTCGACGCCGGCGTCCTTGAGGGCCTTCAGCCATGAGCTGGCGTTGGGGTCGTTGCGGTTCATCGCCGCCAGCCAGTCGCTCGAGGCGCCGAACTCCTTCGCGACGCAGACGTCGAAGGCGCTGCCCTGGGAAGACGTGACGCGGGCGTTCTGACACGCGTACCCGGCGATGCGGTCGGTTCCCAGCTTCTCGACCGTATAGGTCTCCTTCGGGGCATCCTTCCGGCTCTCGCGCCGCCGCCTTCGTGTCCCAGACGGAGTAGGTGCGGTTCGCGTCGTTGACCATGGTGACCTTCTCCGGATTGGGAAGCTTCGCGAGCATGACCATCTTGACCTGCGCCGGCGCGCCCTTGCGGCTCGTGCCCGTCTGCATCTCCCATTCCATGCGGAAGCCCGTCTTCGACGAGAACATGCGGGCCGTTCCGTCGAGCGTGCCGCCGTTGTCCCGGCGGCTGACGATCTTGAATGTCGCCTCGCCCTCGAACTGGGCGGACGCGGCGGCGGCGACGAGAGTCAGCGCGGCGGCGGCGAGGACTCGGCGCATCCGTTCGTTCTCCTTCCGGGTCAGGGGCGCCAGGCGAGCAGGTTGGCGAGCAGGCGGTACGCGCCCGGCACGCCGGCCGGGAGCTGGCGGAAGAAGGCGAGACCCGTGTAGACGTAGCGGCCTCGGCCGAGCCTTGCGGCGAGGAGACCGCCCTTCTGCTCCGGGCCGCCCGGGTCGGACATCGAAAGGAGCGCCGTGTACTCGGGCCCCCACGACCGCGCGAAATAGAGGCCGCGCTCCTGGACCCACCCGTTCCAGTCCTCGGGCCCGATGCGGTTGGGCGTCGTGAAGAGGGGGCTCGACGGGTCGAGGACCGTCACCTTCGCCGTCTCGTCGGTCACGCGATCGTGCGGCCGCGCGATTTCGAGGGGAAACGGCGCGTAGCCGCCCTGGACGAAGGGGTACTGCTGGTACTGCACGATGACGAGGCCGCCGTTGCGGGCGTAGTCGAGCAGGCGGCCGTTGGCGCGAGGAAGCGCCGGGTCCGTCTCGTAGGCCCGGCTGCCGACGAGGATGGCGTCGTAGCGGGAGAGGTCGCCGGCGGCGAGGTCGCGCGCGGTCAGGATCTCGACGGGCAGGCCGATCCCCGTGAGCGCTTCGGGGACGCGATCGGCGGCGCCGCGGACGTAGCCGAGGCGCTTCAACGGCGGGAAGCGGATGTCGGCGGCGGAGATGCCCGCCTCCGAGCGTTCCGGCATCGGCGTGCGCGGGATGTAGCCGTAGTCGATGAGGCGGATGCCGAGCTCCTCGGTGGCTCCGCCTTCGAGGCGCGCGGCGAAGCGGACCGTCTGGCGGCCGGCGGCGAGTGCGGGCGGCGCCTGGAGGTCGACGTCGAAGAACTGGCGCTCGCCGGCCCTGGCCAGCGCGAAGGGCCGCGGCGCCGGCGCCGGCCAACCCGCGGGCGGCGTGATCTCGAGCCGGCCCGCGACCGGGCCCGCCGCGTGCGACAGGAGCGCGACCTCGAGGCGCTTGGATTTCTGCCCGAGGGGCCACACCAGCAGGTCCGGCTCGACGGAAACTTCCACCGCCGGCGCGGCGCGCACCGGGCGGCGGACCTCGCCGATGGCCTGGTCGCGCAGGCGAAAGGAGACGTCGCGCTCGAGCACGACGCTCTGGCCCGCGATCCTCAGGCGCGCGACGGCGCGGACGGGGGCCGCCTGGAACGGATCGCCCCGCACCGCGGCCGGCGCGGTGCTCCAGTCGTAGAGATCGCCCTGCATCGGGCGTTCGAGAAAGTAGGGGACCGTCGCCGGGGCGGCGGCGGGGACCGTCGCCTTCGCCTTCCACTCCTCGAGCTTGCCCGCGGCCACGGCCCGGGTCGCCGCGGCGGGGGCCGGCGTCGACCAGCCGACCGGAGACTCGAGGGCGACGCTGTCGACGGCGACGTTCTCCATGCCGGCGTTCCAGACCGACGCGGTGATCTCGAGCGACTCGCCGGGCGCCGCGGTCTCGCGGTCCGAGATCGCGTCGAGCGTCACCCCGGCGGCCGCGGCGAGGGCGCCCTGCGCCAGCGCGAGCTTCTCGTCGAGGAGCATCGCCGTGCCGCCGTCGCCGTCGCGCACGAGAGCGCGCGCCGCGCGCAGGTCCGCGACCGCCTTCGCGACGGCCGGGACGACCGACGGAAGTTCCGGCGTCGAGAGGCGCCGGCGCGCGTCGGCGACGCCCGATTCGACGGCGTCCAGGCGCTTCTCGATCTCGCCGCGGCGCGCGGCGTCGGGGACCTCGGCCGCGATCGCGCGAAGGCGCGTGTCGACGCCGGAGAAGAGATCGCCGCCGCTCCGGCCCGCGCCGCCGGCGACCCAGCCCACCGCCGTCTGGTTCGGCCCGGGCTCCTGGAGCTGGCCCATGTCCTGCGACCGATGGAGGCTGCGGCTCGCCATCGCGATCTGGTAGACGGAGCGTCCGCTCAGCGGATCGACCCTGCCCGTCTGCAGGACGACTGTCGTCGCGTCCTTGTCGTCCCAGTAGCCGGTCTCGGTCAGGAGCGTGTCGGGCTTCCAGGGAGTCAGCCCTTCGGCGGCGAGCTCCCGGAAGGCCGAGGGGTCGCCGGCCAGGCGATAGGCCTCCCGCGCCGTGACTCCGGCCGCCTGGTGCTGGCCGTGCCCGTCGCGCGGCGTGCCGTTGAAGATGCTGACGACGACCTGCGGGCGGAAGCGCCGCATCACGCGCACGGCGTCGCCGAAGAGGACCTCGCGCGGCCAGTTGGCCAGGGCCTCGTCGAGCGAGCGCGTGAAGCCGAAGTCGTAGGCGCGGGTGAAGTACTGACGCGCTCCGTCGAGGCGTCGGGCTGCGCCGAGCTCCTGCGAGCGCACGAGGCCGAGCCCCACGCCCAGGTCCGGCCCGACGAGGTTCTGCCCGCCCTCCCCGCGCGTGAGCGAGAGGTACGCCGCCTCGCCGGCGAGGCCCCTCGCGACGAAGGCCAGGATCTCCGTGTCTTCGTCGTCCGGGTGCGCCCCGACGACGAGGAGGCGCCGGTGCGTGGCCACGCGCGCGAGCGCGCGGTCCACGGCCTCGAGGCCGCCGGCCGTCGGCGGCGAGAGGGCGTAGAACGTCGCGGCGCCCTGCTCGGCGCGCGGGGTCGCGCAGACGAGGAGCGCCGCGAAGCCCGCCGCGAGCGCGCGAGCGGCCCGGCGGGGGCCCACTACTTCTTGAAGGACCTGCGCACGAGCGGCGCCGAGGCCGCCGCCGCGGCCCCGAGGAGGGCCGCCAGGACGCGGGCCTTCTTCTTCGGGTCCATGGCCTTCCACTCGTTGGCGAGCCGCGTGACGGTCTTGCGCGAAACCTTCGAGGCGCTGCCGACCGCGCGCCGGACGGCTGTCGCTCCCTGACCGGACGCTTCCGCGATCGCCGCGCGGGCGACGCCCACGCCTCCCGTGATCGACCGGATCACGCCCTCGATCGTCGTGGGGCGGGCCTTGCGGCGGGACGCGGGCCTGCGCCGCGCCGCCGGCCGCGCCTTGCGGACCGGGGCCTTGCGCGCGGCCGGCTTCTTCCGGCTCCTCGGCGAGATGGGGACCACCGTGCTCTTGTCTTCGTTCTCGTTGACCACATTGACCTCCGAATCCATGGCTATGGAACTCCCTTTCGATGTCTTTCGGCCAGACCGCGCCCCGGGCGCGGCCGGCCCAGACGGAATCTAGCATCTTCTTTGCAGGTATATGTTGATGGGATGACCACGGCCCTGGATCTGGACCGCGAAACGCTGACCCGCTGGTATCGGCGCAGCCGCGAGCGCTCCGAGGCGATCTTCGACTCGGTCCGCCCGGAGGCGTACGAGTCGAGGCCGATCGCCCTGCGCAACCCGATCTGCTTCTACGAAGGGCACCTGCCGGCCTTCTCCGTGAACACCCTCGTCAAGCGAGGGCTGGGGCAGCCGGGCGTCGACGCGGACCTGGAGGTCCTCTTCGAGCGCGGGATCGATCCCGAGAACGAGAGGGCCGTTCCCGCCGGCGCGAGCGCCTGGCCCTCGCGCATTGCGATCCGGAGCTTCGGGGCCGAGGTGGACCACAGAGTCCTCGAGGCGCTGGCCGAAGCCGACCTCTCGGACGAGCAAAACCCCGTGCTCGCGGGGGGGCTCGCCGCCTGGACCGTTCTCGAGCACGAGCCGATGCACCAGGAGACGCTCGCGTACATCCTTCACCGGCTGCCGTACGATCAGAAGATCCGCCCGGCGGGGCTTCCGGCGGCGCGGATCGGCGGCGAGCCGCCGGTCCGGCGGACCGCGCGCGTGCCGGCGGGGCGGGCGACGCTCGGCGTCGACCCGGGGGAGATCCCGTTCGGCTGGGACAACGAGTTCCCGCGCCACGAGGTCGAGGTCGGCGCCTTCGACGTCGACGTCGACAGCGTCACCAACCGTGACTTCCTCGAGTTCGTGGAGGCGGGCGGTTACGAGGACGAGACGTTCTGGGACGAGGAGGGCTGGACCTGGGTCACGGCGAACGGAATTCGGCGTCCGCTCTTCTGGGAGCTCCACCGGGGCGTCTGGATGTGGCGGGGAATGTGCGACCTCATTCCTCTGCCGATGGCATGGCCCGTTTACGTCTCGCACGCCGAGGCGTCGGCCTTCGCCCGCTGGAAGGGCCGGCGTCTGCCGACCGAGGCGCGAGTTCCATCGCGCGGCCTACGGCACGCCGGAGGGTGTCGAGCGCGCGCAGCCGTGGGGCGACGCGCCCCCCGACGCCACCCGCGGACACTTCGACTTCGCGGCCGCGGACCCGGTGCCCGCCGGCTCGTTCCCGCGCGGAGCGAGCGCCTGGGGCGTTCGCGATCTCGTCGGCAACGGATGGGAGTGGACCTCGACGGTCTTCGAGCCGTTCCCGGGATTCGCGCCCATGCCGTCGTATCCGCAGTACTCGGCCGACTTCTTCGACGGCAAGCACTACGTCCTGAAGGGCGCCTCGCCCGCGACGGCGAAGGAGCTCGTCCGGCAGAGCTTCCGCAACTGGTTCCGGGCGACCTACCCGTACGTCTACGCGAAGTTCCGGACGGTGAAGTCGTGATCCCCGTCAGCGCCCAGGCGCCGCCGCCCGAGGCGGTCCGCGACTTCGCGGAGGACGTGCGCCGCGACCTCGCCCTCGCGCCGAAGCAGATCCAGTCGAAGTACCTCTACGACGGCCTGGGCTCGGCCCTCTTCGAGGCGATCTGCCGGCTGCCCTGGTACCGGATCACGCGGGCCGAGGGGCGGCTGCTCTCGCGGTTTGCGGCCGAGATGGTCGGCCGCTCTCGAGGACCCGATCACCGTCGTCGAGCTCGGCTGCGGCAGCGGCGAGAAGCTCGCCATGCTCGCCGAGGCCCTTCGCCACCGGCGCAAGCGCGTCCTCGTGCATCTGATCGACATCTCGGCCGACGCGCTCGAGCTTTCCGAGCGGACCCTCGGCGCCCTCGAGCACGTCTCGGTCGTCGGCCACCGCGCGACCTACGAGGAGGGCCTGCGCCACGCGGCCTCGCAGCGGCCTCCCGTCGGAACGATGCTCGTCCTCTTCCTGGGATCCAACATCGGCAACTTCGACCGCCCGGCCGCCGACGAGTTCCTGGCGGGCATCCGCGGCAGCCTGCGGCCCGGGGACGCGCTGCTCCTCGGAGCCGACCTCGTCAAGCCCGAGAGCGAGCTCCTCCTCGCCTACGACGACCCGCTCGGAGTCACGGCCGCGTTCAACAAGAACCTGCTCGCGCGGATGAACACGGAGCTTCTCGCCGACTTCGACCTTTCGGCCTTCGCCCACCGCGCCGTCTGGAACCCGCTCGAGAGCCGGGTCGAGATGCACCTGGTGTCGCTCGCCGATCAGACCGTGCGGATCCCGCGGGCGGACTGCAAAGTCGAGCTCGCGCGGGGCGAGCCCATCTGGACCGAGAGCTCCTACAAGTACGACGCGGACGAGATCGTCCGCATGGGCGCCGCCGCGGGTTTCCGCCTCCACGAGCAGTGGATCGAGCCCGACGCGGGGTTCGCGCTGACGCTATTCGTCGCCGACGACTAGCCGCGCCGCGGGCGGCGTGGGGCGCGGGCTGACGGGAAGAGCGCGCAGACCGGGAGCCGCGGGCGCGGCCCGCCGGACCACCGGCAGCTTCGGAAGTGTCGAGGCGGCGGGCGACCCTGTGGATCCGCCCGATCCGGCGGACACGGGGGCGGCGGCCGACGGGTCTGGCGCCAGCCGGAGCGGGGCCCACTTCGCGCCGGCATCGTCGCTCTTCAACACCCCGAGCTGCGTGCCGGCGTAGAGGACCGAGGGCGTGCGCGGATCGAGGGCGATGGCGGTCACGTAGAGGTCCGGGTTGATCATCGCCCACGCGACGCCGCCGTCAGTCGACTTGTAGATGCCGATCGCGGTCGCGGCGTAGATCGTCTTCGAGTCCGTGGCGTCGACCGCCAGGGCCAGCACGTTGTAGCTCTTGAGCCGCTTGTGCAGCGGACGCCAGGTCGTCCCGAAGTCGTCGCTGCGGTAGAGGCCGTCGTGCGTGCCGGCATAGACCGTCGCAGGGGACGAAGAATCGACCGTCAGGTTCCAGATCGTCCCCTTGCTCATCGACTTGAGCGGGCGCACCCACGTCGCGCCGCCGTCGGTGGACTTGAAGAGGCCCTCGCTGTTGGTGCCGAGGTAGATGACCCCGGCCGTCGCCGGGTCGAAGGCGATCGCCGTCACCGCCACGACCGCGGTGGTGGCGCCGAGCTCGGTCCAGGTCTCGCCGGAGTCGATGGTTCGGAAGACGCGTCCGGCCTCGGCCCCCGCGTAGACCGCCCCGCGCTGGTGCGGATCGACGGCGATCGCGCCGACGTAGCGGGCCGACAGGCCCTGGCCGGACTTCCGCCAGGTTTCGCCCGAGTCGGTGCTGCGAAAGACGCCGCCCGTGTCGGTCGCCGCGTAGAGGGTCTCGTGCGCCGACGGATCGATCGCGAGCGCGAGGACGGAGTGCGCATCCAGCCCGCGGCCCCGGGGCCTCCAGGTCGCCCCGCCGTCGCGCGACTGGTACAGGCCGCGGGCAGTCGTGGCGTAGAGAATCCCGGGTGTCGTCGGGTCGAGCACGAGGGCGGTGACGAGGCCGCCCTCGCCCTGGAGCACGAAGCCCGGCTCGTCCGCGGGCGCCGCGCCGGCGAGCGCCAGCGCGAGGACCGTCGCCGCGGCGGCGCTTCGCAAGATGCTTCTCCTGTGGCTCACGTCCGGGCTCCCGTTGGTCGGAAAGGCGGCAGGGTATCACCTGCCGCCGCGATCCGAGCCACGCCGGTCAGTCCCCGAAGGCTTCGGTGTCCGCGCCCCCGCAGAACGGGGCCGGACTCTCGTAAGTCCGCACCGCGCCGGTCGTCGTGTCGGTGACGGTGAGGGTGTAGTCGAAGCCGGTCAGTCCGGTATGAAAGAACCAGAACTTCCCGTTGATCGAGGAGAAGTCGACCATCTTCACGACGACCTCGGGCAGCACCGGGTCTCCCGTGACGTCCGGCATACTGAAGTAGCCCCAGCGGTCGCCCGAGGCGACGGCGAGGCCGGTCGACTCGTGACCCGTTGCGGGGATTGCGCGCCAGCAGCGCGACCGAGAAGCGGTGGTCGAGCAGGGCGAGTGTCGCCTCGCCCGGCGCCGCCGCGGCCTTCGGCGCGGCAATTTCCGATCTCCGACGTTGCCGAAGGGCAGATCCGCGCCGCCGCAGAGAGCCGCATGGTCGTTGCCGCGGTAGAGACGTCTGCCGTCCGGTCACCGTGTCGGTCAGCGTCAGCACGTAGGGGAGAGTCGTCAGGCTGGCGTGGAAGATCCCCGGCCGGTCCGGGTCGATCGCCCCCCTCGGGAGCATCTTGACGACGACTTCCGGGAACTCCGCGTCGCCCGTGGCCGCGGGCAGGCCGAAGTATCCCGTCCGGTCGCCGAGGGCGTGGGCCGCTCCCGCGCTCCAGGCTCCGCGAGCGAGGGCCAGGAGATCGAGCGCGTACCGGCCGCCGACGAGGCAGAGTCGGCCGGCTGCCGGGACGCACGGGAAGGAGGGCGCGACGACGGATTCGAGGTCGATCTCGTAGATTCCCTGGCCGGTCGTGGCCGCCAGGAGACGCGAGCCGTCGGGCGGGACCGCGAGCTTGTTCACGTACTGGGCGATGAGGCCGTCGGCGAACTTCTCCCAGTTCTCGCCCCCGTCGCGGGTGCGGAAGACGGTGCCGTCGGCGTTGGCGTAGAGGTGTCCAGGGCGGACGGGGTCGGCGACGATGTCGGCTTACGGCGATCGGCCCGGGTCGCAGCTGCCTCACCCAGGTCTGGCCGCCGTCGCGGCTACGCAGGACGCCGGAGCCCGCGGTCCCCGCGTAGACGAGGCCACCCACGAACGGGTCGGCCGCGAGGGCGACGAGCGGCGCTCCGAGGTCCGTGTCGTCCTTCGTCCAGGTCGCTCCGAGGTCGCGACTGACGAAGATCGAGCCTCCCTCGGGGTACGCGTAGTAGCCATACGTGACGTCGAAGTACGACCCGGCGTAGAGCGTCGACGGATCGTGGCTGTCGAACGCGAGACTGTAGATCTCCTGGGAAATCGCGACGTTCTGCCAGGTGTCCCCGCCGTCGACGGTGCGCGCGAGGCCTCCTCCCACGCTGGCCCAGATGTTCGACGGAGTCCGCGGGTCCGCCGCGACCAGCCGCGGGTACCCGTTCGTCCGGAGCGTCGTCCAGGAGGCGCCGGCGTCCCGCGACCGATAGAGGCTTCCGTTGGCGGCGCCGAACAGCGTCGACCGGTGGCCCGGGTCGAAGATCAGCGAATAGAAGCCGGATGGTAGCGGTCGCGCTGGTCAGCCGGGACCACCCTCCGTCCGCGTCGTCCGAGCGGAACAGGCCAGGCCCCTGAGTGCTCATGAAGCCTGCTGGCGAAGACGTTCGACGAGTCGGCCGGATCGACCGCGAGGGTCGTGATCACCGACGACCGGAGGCCGCCGCTGTGCCGGTGCCACGAGGCGCCGCGATCGGTGCTGCGATAGATCCCTTCCTCCGTGCCGACGAGGACCGAGGCCGAGGCGGCATCGACGGCGACCGGCCGGAGAGCCCCGTCGATCCGAGCGGTCCCAGGCGTGGGTCCACGTCGCTCCGCCGTCGGTGCTGACCGAACCCCGTCGTCGAAGGCCGACGAGGACCGGGGGCGCGCTCGCGGAGGCGGCCGGCATCTCGACGACTCGAAGAAGTACGCCCGGGCGGAGTGCACGTCCAGGTGGCGGCGCCGTCTCGCGGTGCGGCAGACGCTGCTGTCGAGCGCCACGTAGAAGTTCCCGGAGACTTCACCCGATCCGATCGCGCCGCGTTGAAGGCCGTCGACCCGTTGATCGACATCGGGGTAAAAGTCGTGCCGCCGTCCGTGCTGCGAAGAAGGGCCGGCAGACTGCGCTCGTCGTAGGCCGAAGCATGACGAGTGCGTGTCGTGGGGGTCGAACCGCACGGCGACGAGGTAGGACATGTGGGTCGCGGGCAGACGCTTCCAGGTCCTGCCCGAGTCGGTGGTCCTCCAGAGAGCTCCGGTATAGGCGGTGAGGTAGGCCGTCGTGGGCTCGTTCGGGTCGATGGCGATGGCGGACAGCCCGGAGTCGTTCCCGGCGAGACGTTCCCAGGTGTCGCCTCCGTCCCGGCTGACGAAGAGGCCGGTCGGGTAGCACGAACGCATAGATCGGCGAGCCCGGCCGGGCGGCGACCGACCAGACGAACTCCTTGGCGAGGTCCGGCGAGCTCCCCCAGCCCCCGAAGGCGGTCGAGCGATAGATGCCGCCGGCCGTCCCGGCGTAAGACGACGCCGTCGGCCGCGGCCAGGTCCATGATGTACCCCGATGTCGTCGGGCCCGCGGGAGACCCAGGCGGGTTGCCCGGCAGCCGTGGCGGCGGCGCCCGAGATGAGGACCGCGGCGAGAAGGAAGAGAAACGTCTGGCGGTTGATCAAGGCGTCCTCCGGTTCGTCAGGCGGTTGCGGGGAGGTGGTTTGACCACTTCGCTCCCAAAGTGCCCGATCCGCCGCAGGCGTTACGGGCCGGGGCGAGGATTGGGGTCGGTATGGCGTGACCCGTCAGACCGCGTCCTCCAGGCATCGCTCCTCCCTTTGGCGTTCCCTGCAGGGATAGGCGGGAAACGCGGCGTCAGCTCTCGGGCCGCAGCTCAGCTCGAGGTGGATGAGACCTCCCGGGGTTTGACCCCGGGGAATGGCGGGTGGTACCGTGCCGCGGTTTTGCTCAGGAGGTGTCGTCTGAAACGCTTGATCGCCGCCCTCTGCCTCGCCGCCCTCGCCGTCCCGGCCGGCTCCGCCACGGAGGCGGTGGACCTCGACATGGTGACGAAGATCCGCCTCGAAGGCTTCACGAACTCCAAGGTGATGGAGACGGCCTCCGAGATGATGGACCGCATCGGCCCGCGGCTGACCGGCTCGCCCGAGATGAAGCAGGCCAACGAGTGGACCAAGCAGCAGCTCGCCGACTGGGGCCTCTCCAACGCGCACCTGGAGAGCTGGGGGCCCTTCGGCCGCGGCTGGACCTGGGAGGGCTGCTCGGTGCGGATGACCGCGCCGGGCCACGCGGAGCTCGTGGCGATCCCCGAAGCGTGGACGCCGGGAACGCTCCGGCCCGATCCGCGGGAAGGCCGCGCGGCTCAACATCAAGTCGGCCGACGAGCTCGAGAAGCTGAAGGGCAAGTTCACCGGGACGATCGTCTTCTACGGCGAGCTGCGCGACCTGACGCTGCGCGAGAAGGCCGATTCGGATCGCTATGACGAGAAGGAGCTCGAGGCGGAGTACCTGTACCAGATGCCCGGCGGGCCGCCCCGGTACAACCGCGCCGAGTACATGAAGCGCCGCGAGCTGCGCAAGGCTGTGAACAAGTTCCTGGCCGAGGAGAAGCCCCTGGCGGTCGTCACGGCCGGGCGCGGCGACATGGGGACGTTCGGCGTGCAGGGGGAGGGGACCTGGAAGAAGGGCGACCCGCAGGGCCTGACCTCTCTCTCGATGGAGCCCGAGCACTTCGGGCGCGTCGCGCGGCTGCTCGACCGCGACGTTCCGGTCGAGATCGAGATGGACGTCAAGGCCCGCTTCATCGAAGAAGACCTGATGCAGTGGACGACGGTCGCGGAGATCCCCGGCACCGACAAGAAGGACGAGGTCGTCATGGTCGGCGCGCACCTCGACTCGTGGCACGGCGGGACGGGCGCGACGGACAACGGCGCCGGGTCGGTCGTGGCGATGGAGGTGATGCGCATCCTCAAGGCCGTCGGCGCGAAGCCGCGCCGGACGATCCGGATCGGCCTGTGGACCGGCGAGGAGCAGGGGCTCTTCGGCTCGCGGGCGTACGTGTCGCAGCATTTCGCGTCGCGTCCCGAGCCCTCCGCCGAGGAGAAGGAAAAGCCGTTCTACCTCCGGAAGAAGACCGGGCCGCTGACGGTCAAGCCCGAGCACGCGAAGCTCTCGGCGTACTTCAACCTCGACAACGGCAGCGGCAAGATCCGCGGCATCTACTGCGAGGACAACGCCGCGGTCGTTCCGATCTTCGAGGCCTGGCTCGAGCCCTTCCACGACCTCGGCGCGACTGTCGTGACGATGAACCGGACGGGCGGGACCGACCACGAGGCCTTCGACGACGTCGGGCTCCCGGGATTCCAGTTCATCCAGGACCCCCTCGAGTACGAGACCCGGACGCACCACACCAACATGGACGTCTACGAGCGCCTGCAGAAGAACGACCTCATGCAGGCCTCGGTGATCATGGCCACCTTCGCCTACAACGCGTCCGTGCGCGACGGGATGATGCCGCGCAAGCCCATGCCGAAGGACGAGCCCGCGCAGACGGGGACGAAGAAGGCCGAGGCGCCGGCGCCCCACCCCTGACCCGGGGCGCCTCGGCCCGAGAGTTCTGCTAGGATTTCGCGAACTCACGACAAGGATGGTGCCTATGCGCAGGGATTTCGCGGCCGGGGCGCTCGCCGTCGCCGGCATCCTGCTCGCGGCTTCGGCGCTCGCCGAGGGCCCGGTGACCCGCACCTCGAGGCCGGTCCGGCTGCTCCGGAACTGGGAGGAGACGGTCAAGGCGCCCAACGGGCGGGAATACAAGCGCCGCGTGGAGCTCGTGTTCGACTACGCCGGGGGCTTTGCGCGGGAGCGCTACTACTACAACGACGACGTCCGCTCCTACGGCTGGCGCGACATCAAGCAGAGCCAGCCGAGCCCGTCGCCCGAGGAGATCGAAGAGGCGCAGGACCTCGTCCGCCGGGATCCCGAGCTCGGCCGGATCGTCACGCGCAAGAACGCGGTGCTCGAGGGCGGGTTCATCCTCGAGGAAGGCCGGGGCCGCCGCTGCGGGCCGGGCAGCCGGTGCCTGCAGATCCAGCTCCTCTCGCCCGACCGCGCGGGCCTCGTGCGCTGGACGGTGGTCGACCTCGCCCGGAGCGAGATCGCCTACGCCGTGTTCGTTCCGAAGGGGGCCCGGCCGTGAGGGCGCCCGTGCGCCTCGCGATCGTCCTCGTCGCGGCCTGGACGCTCTGCGCCCGGGCCGCCGCCGCGCAGGCCTCCTGCAGCGGCAACGAGCACCTGATGTCCTGGCCCGACACGGATCCGGTCTGGCAGTTCTGCTGGCTGCGGCCCGCGCAGTCGAGCGGCAACTCGGGCTCGGGCATCGAGCTGCGCAACGTCTATTACAACGGCCACCTCGTCCTGAAGCGGGCGCACATCCCGATCTTGAACGTCGAGTACCTGCCGGGAGGCTGCGGCTGCTTCCGGGACTGGATGAACGGCGAGGTCCGTTTCGAGGCCGACAACGTCATCTCGCCCGGGTATGCCGAGCCGACCGTTCCCCCGGTCACCGTTTGCGACGCGGGAGGCTCGGGCGGCGACGTCGGCAGCTTCACCGGGGTCGCGGCGGAGAAGCTCGCGGACGAGCTGATCCTGACGAGCCAGACCTCGGCCGGCTGGTACCGCTACATCATGAAGTGGAAGTTTCACCTCGACGGCCGGATCGAGCCGTACATCGGCTTTGCGGCCGTCGCCGACTCCTGCATCTCCTTCACGCACAAGCACCACGCGTACTGGCGCTTCGACTTCGACATCGACGGCCCCGGAAGCGACGTCGTGACCGAGGGGCCGGCCCCGGTGCCGCCGGGCGGCCGGCCGGGCCCGCGGTACCCGACCGTCAACCTCCCGACCGAAGCGATGCGCAAGATGCGGCCGGCGCTGACCTGGTCCGTCGCCGACTCGGTGACGCATCGCGGCTACCGCCTGGTTCCGGGGGCGGAGACGGAGCTGCCGGTCGACACGTTCTCCGTCGGCGACGTGTGGGTCCTCAAGTACAAGTCCAACGAGCTCGACGACGCGGGCCAGTCCGGGCCGCCCTGCGCCATCAAGTTCAACAACCTCCTGAATCCTCCGGAGGGCCTGTCGTCCGACCTCGTGCTCTGGTATCGCACGGGCGCCTACCACCAGGGCGGCGAGCTCGACGACTGCCACGAGGTCGGGCCCGTGCTCGTGCCCTTCGGGGACTGGTCGCCGACACCTCCGTAGCGTGCGTCCGGCGCCGCCGGAACCCGACGGGGCGCCGGAGCGTAAGGGGATCGACAGGACGCGCTTCGTTTTCGGAAGGGGGTATCTCGTGAGGATTCGCACCCGCCTCGCATGGCTCGCTCTCGCCGTCGCTCCGGCCGTCCTCGGCCAGCCCGCCGCGCCGCCCGCCTCGGCGCCGGCGGTCCCGAAGCCCGACAGCATCGTCGTCGAGGGCGTTCCGGCCGATCCCCGCCTCGCTCGCCGAGCAGGTCGGCCGTTACACCGAGTTCCGCTCGGCCGGCTTCTCGGGCTGGCACCCGACGCGCCGCGAGATGCTGATCTCGACCCGGTTCGGCAACGTCGCCCAGGCCCACGTCGTCCGGTTCCCCGGCGGCGCGCGCACGCAGATGACGTTCTTCCCGGACCGCGTCGGCGGCGCCCGGTTCGACCCGAAGACCGGCGACTCGTTCATCTTCTCCAAGGACACGGGCGGCAACGAGTTCTTCCAGTTCTACCGCTACGACTTCGCCGACGGCAGCGTGACGCTCCTGACCGACGGCAAGTCGCGCAACGTCGGCGCGGTCTGGTCCAACGGCGGCGACCGCATCGCGTACGGCTCGACGCGGCGAACCGGCGACGACGTCGACATCTACGTGCAGGCCGTCAGGGACCCGAAGTCCGACCGGCGGGTCCTCGAGCTCTCGGGCGGAGGCTGGGGGGTCGCGGACTGGTCGCCCGACGATTCGAAGCTCCTCGTGGTCGAGCGCATCTCGATCAACGAGAGCGACCTGTGGCTCGCGGACGTCGCGACGGGCGCGAAGACGCTGCTGACCGAAAAGGGCGGCAAGGACAAGGTGGCCTACGGCAACGCCGCGTTCGCGCGGGACGGGAAGGGCCTCTACGTCACGGTCGACGCGGGCTCCGAGTTCCAGCGCCTGGCCTACATGGACCTCGCGACGAAGAAGATCGACTTCCTGACGGCGGACACCGCCGACGTCGAGGATTTCGACCTCTCGCTCGACGGCCGGATGCTGGCCTACGTGACCAACGAGAAGGGCCTCTCCGTCCTTCGCCTGTTCGACACGGCGAACCGCCGGGAGCTGCCGGGGCCGAAGCTGCCGCTCGGCACGATCGGCGGCCTCCGCTGGCACCGGGACGGGGGAGCTCTGGGCTTCACGATGGAGACCGCGCGGTCCAACTCGGACGCATACGCGTGGGACCTGAAGACCGGCAAGGTCGACCGCTGGACGTCGAGCGAGCTCGGGGGCCTGAACCCGGAGACCTTCGCCGAGCCGGAGCTGATCGCGTGGAAGAGCTTCGACGGCCGCGAGATCACGGGCTTCCTCTATCGGCCCGACGCGAAGAAGTTCCCCGGAAAGCGGCCGGTGATCGATCGAGATCCACGGCGGTCCCGAGGGGCAGGCCCGGCCGGACTTCATCGGCATCTGGAACTACGTGGTCAACGAGCTCGGCGTCGCCCTCATCCTGCCCAACGTCCGCGGCTCCGACGGGCTACGGCAAGACGTTCCTGAAGCTCGACAACGGCCTGCTGCGCGAGGGGACCTACAAGGACATCGGCGCGCTGCTCGACTGGATCGCGGAGCCGGCCCGACCTCGACGCCGGCCGGGTGCATCGTCACGGGCGGCAGCTACGGCGGCCACATGACGCTGGCGGTCGCGTACCTCTACAGCGACCGGATCCGCTGCGCGATCGACGTCGTCGGGCCGTCGAACTTCGTGACGTTCCTGCAGAACACCTCGGGCTACCGGCGCGACCTGCGCCGGGTGGAGTACGGCGACGAGCGCGACCCGAAGACGCGCGAGTTCCTGGAGAGGATCGCGCCGCTCAACAACGCGGAGAAGATCCGCAAGCCCCTCTTCGTGATCCAGGGCGCCAACGATCCGCGCGTGCCGATGTCCGAGTCGGACCAGATGGTCCAGAAGATCCGCGGCATCGGCACGCCGGTCTGGTACATGATGGCCAAGGACGAGGGCCACGGCTTCGCCAAGAAGTCGAACCGGGACTACCAGTTCTACGCCTCGGTCCTCTTCATGAAGGAGTTCCTGCTGGCGAAGTGAGGCGCGGGCGACGGGGAGCCGGGGTCCGGGGGTCAGACCCCGCTTTCGATGTATGCCTCGGCCTCGATCTCGACCAGCATCGCCGGGTCGATCAGGCGCGAGACCTCCACCATCGTCGCGGCGGGGCGGATGTCCCGGAACACCTCCCCGTGGGCCCGTCCGATCTTCTCCCAGTCGCCGATGTCGACGACGTACATCCGCGTGCGCACGACGTCGGAGAGACTCGCGCCGGCCTTCTCGAGGGCCGAGGCGATGTTGCGGAGGGTCTGGACGGCCTGGGCGTAGGCGTCGCCCCCGCCGACGATCTTTCCGTCCGGTCCGGTGGCCGTCGTGCCCGACACGTGGACGACGTTGCCGACCCGCACGGCGCGCGAGTAGCCGACCGCCGGCTCCCACGGCGCGCCGCTCGAGACGTTGCGGCGGGTCACTGGAGGATCCCCTGGGGCCGGGTCGTGCCGAGGTAGCGGTCCTTCAGGTCGTTCCAGTGCGCCTCGTCCAGGACGCGCCGCAGCGCCGCGTTGAGCGGGTCGCGCAGGAGGCTGGCGTCCTTGAGCGGGAACGCGAAGCTGAATGCCTCGAGGTGCCCGGGGAGGATCTGGAGGCGCCGGCCGGGGTCGCGCTCGGCGTAGTAGCGCAGGACGACCGATCCGTAGACGATGGCGCGGACCTCCCCACGGACCAGCGCGTCGATGGCGGCCGGGACGTTCGGATAGACGCGGTGGGCCAGGTCCTCGCGGCGCAGCAGGTCCACCGAGGCCGAGCCCTCGATCGTGCCGACGATCACGTTGCGCAGGGCGCCCGGGCCCTGGATGCGGGCCACGTCGAAGAGAGCCAGCTTGGTCGTCACGAAGGCCGTGAACGAGGTGATCAGGATGAGGCTGACGAACATCCAGAAGAGGCCGACGAGCCGCCCCCAGAACGTGATCGGGACCTTGTCGCCGTAGCCGACCCCGACCGTCGTCACCCCGGCCCACCAGAACCCGGACCCGATTCCCTGGAGCGCACGGCCCGAGAACATGGCGTTGCGCCGGCGCTCGAGGAACCACATTCCGGCGCCCGCCACGAAGACCAGCACGACGATGCCGGTGTAGAGCCGCAGGGCCGTCGGCGTCGAGAGCGCCTCCAGGACGCCGAGCCAGCGGTCCTCCTCGCGCGCGCGAAGGACCGCGATGCCGATGCCCGAGACGACGTAGCCGTGCGTGAAGTCCACCTCCCGCTCCCGTTCGACCGTCGCGGCGTAGGGCCCGGCGGCGGTGTCGAGGGTCCCCTGGCTGATGCCGTCGAGGATCGCGTCCGGCGTGCTCTCGACGAAGCGATACCGGTAGTTCAGGTCCGCGGCGAGGTCCTTCCAGAGGTCGACGGTGAGGCCGTGCCACTGCCCGCTCGCATCCTTCATCGCCCACGGCGGCGCCTCGAAGACGCCGATCGCGAGCTCGCGATCCGGGACCGCGACGGGAGTCGGGACGGGCGGGGCCGGCGCCGCGAGCCCCGGGAGCGCGGCGAGGAGCGCGGCGGCGGCGGACCGCAGGAGCCGGCTCATCGACGGCGGTCCGCTCACCGCTCCAGGTAGGTGTACTTGGGGAAGACCTCTTCGAACTCCCGGTAGATCGCCCGGACCTCGTCCTTCTTGAGCGGACGGCCCGCGACGCGGTGGAGCTGCTTGCCGATCGAGGCGAGGATCTCGGTCCGGTCGTAGTTCATGTACTCGAGGACGCGCTCGCACGACTCGCCGGGCAGCACGTCGTCGATGTGGGCGCGGCCCTGCTCGTCGACCGTCACGATGACCTCGTGGGCCTCGCCGAACAGGTTGTGGAGGTCGCCCAGGACGTCCTGGTACGCGCCCATGAGGCAGACGCCGATGTAGTAGGGCTCGCCGCTCCTCAGGGCGTGGAGCGGCAGCGTCTCCTTGATGTCGCGCAGGTCGATGAACTTCTCGATCTTGCCGTCGGAGTCGCAGGTGATGTCGGCGAGCGTGCCGAACTCGGCGGGCCTCTCGTTCAGGCGGTGGATCGGGAGGATCGGGAAGAGCTGGTCGATCGCCCAGATGTCGGGCAGCGACTGGAAGACGGAGAAGTTGAGGACGTACTTGTCCGCGAGCATCGTCTCCATGTCCTCGAACTCCTCCGGGACCTCCTTGAGCGACTTCAAGTCGCGGTGGATCTTTTCGCAGATCTGCCAGAAGAGGATCTCGCCCTTGGACCGGTCCTCGAGCGACAGGTGCCCGAGGTTGAAGAGCGTGAAGAGCTCCTCCTTGTACTGGAGGGCGTCGTGGTAGCTCTCGCGGAGGGTCTTGGCGTTGACGGTCTCGTAGATCGACGCGAGCTCCTGGAGCACGCTCGGATCGCGCGGAGGTCACGGAGACGCGCCGGCCCTGCTCGATCCGGTCGGCCACGTCGAGCACGTTCGTCACGAAGACGGAGTGGTAGGCCGTGACGGCGCGGCCGGACTCGGTCACGAGCGTCGGGCGCCGGGACCTTCTCCTCTTCGCAGATCTGCTGGATCGTGTAGACGACGTCGTTGGCGTACTCCTGCACGGAGTAGTTCATCGACGAGTCGAAGGCGGTCTTGGAGCCGTCGTAGTCGACGCCGAGCCCGCCGCCGAGGTTCAGGTACTGGATCGGCACGCCCTGGGCCCGCAGCTTCGCGTAGACGCGCCCGGCCTCGCGGATCGCCTCCTTGATCTTGCGGATGTCGGTGATCTGCGAGCCGATGTGGAAGTGGAGCATGACGAGGCAGTCGAGCATCTTCTTCGACTTGAGGATCTTGATCGCCTCGAGCATCTCCGGCGTCGTCAGGCCGAACTTGGCGGCCTCGCCGCCGGACTTGGCCCACTTGCCCGAGCCCCGCGCGTAGAGCTTCGAGCGCATGCCGAGCAGCGGCCGGACGCCGCGCGCCCGCGCGACCTCGAGGATCCGGTCGAGCTCCGAGACCTTCTCGAGGATGAGGACGACCTTCTTCTTCATCCGGACGGCGTTCAACGCCATGCGGATGAAGGTCTCGTCCTTGTAGCCGTTGCAGGTGATGAGGCTCTCGGGCGAAAGGTCCGCCGAGATCGCCGCGAGAAGCTCCGGCTTCGAGCCCGCCTCGAGGCCGTAGCCGTAGCGGCGGCCGGCCTCGACGATGTGGTCGACGACGACGCGCTTCTGGTTGACCTTGATCGGGAAGACGCCGCGGAAGACGTTGCCGTAGCCGTACTCGTCGATCGCGCGGGCGAACGCGTCGTTCAGGTTGGCGACGGAGGTCGAGAGGATCTGCGGGAAGCGGATGACCATCGGGGTCGAGATCCCGCGCAGCGCCACCTCGTCGACGATCTGCTTCAGCGCCACGGCGCGCGAGGCTTCCCGCGTCGGCCGGACGACGAGCTTGCCGTCCTCGGAGACGTGGAAGAAGCCCTTGCCCCAGTGCGGGATGCCGTAGAGGCTCGCGGCCTCCGTGAATCGCTGATTCTCGGGCCGGCTGCGCGCCGGTCGGCTTCGCTTGAGGGGACGGGCGCTCGCCATCGACCGAATCCTAAGCCAGATCGCTCACGGTTTTGAGAGAACCTCCATGGCTGCGACCGCCAGCGCCGCGGCGCCGGTCTTCAGGGTCGGCTCGGGGTCCGGCGCCCAGAACGGCGAATGCAGCGACGGGAGCCTGGTCACGTCGCCACCGGCGGCGGCGTACGCGGCGGCGGGAGCCCCGCCGACCCAGAAGATCAGGGACGGCGCCCCGGCCGCGCGGCCGAAGTCGCCGAAGTCTTCGGATCCCATCAACGTCGGCGGCGAAAGGACGTTGTCCTTGCCGAACGTGCGCTCGAGGGCCGCGGCCACGCGCCGCGAAAGCGCCGGATCGTTGTACGTGGACGTGTACCCGCCCGGCCGGACGGCGACGAGCGGCTCCTTCGGCGCCGCGGCGGCGGCCGCTTCGGCCTTCACGATCCGGGCGATCGCGGCGAGCAGCCTCTCCCGGACCCGGGGCGTGAGCGAGCGAACCGTGAGCTCGAGCCGGACCTCGTCGGGAATGATGTTGGCCCGCGTGCCGCCGTGGATCGAGCCGACGGTCACCACCGCCGGATCCTGCGGGTCGTTCTCGCGGGAGACGATGGTCTGGAGGGCCGTGACGACGCGCGCCGCGATGACGATCGGGTCGACCGTCGACTGCGGGGCCGAGCCGTGGCCGCCGCGGCCGTAGATCGTGACGTCGACGCGGTCGGAGTTGGCGAGCGCGAAGCCCGGCGTGACGCCGAGCCTGCCGGCCGGCAGCCACGCGCTGTCGTGGAGCGCGATGGCGTAGTCGGGCTTCGGGACGCGGTCGAAGAGCCCGTCGCGGATCATCGCCGAGGCCCCGCCGCCGCCTTCCTCCGCCGGTTGCCCGACGAGAACGAGCGTCCCGCGCCAGCGGCTCTTCGCCCGGGCGAGCAGCGTCGCCGCCCCGACGAGCGAGGTCACGTGGACGTCGTGGCCGCAGGCGTGCATCACGTGGACCGTGTCGCCGCCGGAGTCCTTCGCCGTGGCCGTGCTCGCATAGGGAAGGCCGGTCTTCTCCTCCACCGGCAGCGCATCCATGTCGGCGCGGATCAGGAGGGTCGGTCCCTTCCCGTTGCGCATCACCGCGGCCACGCCCGTTCCGCCGATGCCGGTCGTGACCTCGTAGCCGAGCGCGCGGAGCTTCTCGGCGAGCTTTCCCGCCGTGCGGACCTCCTGGTAGGAGAGCTCGGGATTGCGGTGGAGGTCGACGTAGAACGCCTCGAGCTCCGGGTAGAGCTGCGGGAGCGGGGCGATCACCGGGGCGGCGGAGGCGGGCGGGACCGCGAGCAGCGCCCGCGAGCACGGGCGCCGCGAGCAATGTCAGCATGGCGGCTACGAGATCAGAGGCGCGTTTCCGCTGTCAAGGATCGTAGACTGGTCGGCGATGTCCTCGAGCGGCCGCGCGGGAATGGGAACGAGCCTGCGCGCCGCGCTCTCCTCGCGGCGCATCGGCGCCGTGACCCTCCAGTCGTTCTCCTCGGGCCTGCCGCTCGGCCTCGTCTGGATCGCGCTGCCGGCGTTTCTGACCTACCGCGGCGTCGACATCCGGACGGTCGGGCTCTTCTCGCTCGCCCAGGCGCCGTGGACCTTCAAGTTCCTGTGGTCGCCGCTGATGGACCGGTTCGCCCCGCGATTCGGCCCGATCGGCCCGCGGCGGTCCTGGATCCTCGTCTGCCAGCTCGTGCTCATGGGCTCGGTCCTCGCCCTGGCGGGCTGGGGCACCACCGCCGACGTCACGGTCATCGCGCTGCTGGCCATGCTGATCGCGTTCGGCTCGGCTTCGCAGGACATCGTCATCGACGCCTACGCGGTCGAGGTCCTCGAGCGCTCGGAGCAGGGGCTCGCCGTCGGCGCCCGGACGGCCCTCGCCCGCACCGCCGTGCTCGTCGCCGGCGCCATCACGATCACCCTCGGGCAGCGGCTCGGCTGGCCCCCGGTGCTCGCCGGCGTGGCGCTGCTCTTCGTGCCGCTGGCGGCCGTCGTCCTCTGGTCGCCGGAGCCCGCGGCGCCGCCGCCGCCTCCGCGGACGCTGCGGGAGGCGGTCTTCGGGCCGCTCCTCGATCTCTTCCGCCGCGAGGGCATCCTGCCGATCCTCGGATTCCTGTTCTTCTACAAGTTCGGCGAGAACCTCGCGACGGCGCTCGTCCGGCCGTTCCTCATCCAGAAGTGCTACGTGCCCGAGGACGTCGGCCTCGCCACGGCCACGATCGGGCTGACGTGCCTCATCACGGGAACCCTCGTCGGCGGCGCCGCGACCGAGCGGTTCGGCCTGACGCGCTGCCTCTGGATCTTCGGAGGGCTCCAGGACGTCGCGTTCCTGGGACAGGCCCTCGTCGACCACCTGACGCCCGGCTCGCCCTGCGCCGGCGGGATCGTCGGCGCGGTGGTCCAGCCGATGTCGCACCGCCTGACCATGTACGGCGCGATCGGCCTCGAGAACCTCTGCCAGGGCCTGGCGACCGGGGCCTTCGGCGTGCTGCTGCTCCGCATGACGCAGCGGAAGTTCTCGGCGACGCAGTACGCCCTCTTCTCCTCGATCTTCGCGCTCGGCCGCACGGTCACCGGCCCGATCGCGGGCTACTTCGCGGACGCCCTCGGGTGGACGCCCTTCTTCTTCGTGTGCACGGCGGCGTCGATTCCGGGCCTCCTGCTCCTGCAGCGGTTCGCGCCGCTCGGCGGACGGGAGCCGCACCTCGAGGCGCTCGAACGGATCGCGCACCGGCCGGTCTCGCGGGGGCGGTTCGCGGCGGCGAGCCTGGCGGCCGCTGGCCGGAGGCTTCGCCGCGGCCCTCGCGATCTCGGCGCTGCTGTCGGCCCTCAAGGCGGCGCGCCTGCACCCCGGGTCCGGCGTCGAGTTCGGGGCGGCGCTCGCGCGCACGCTCTCTCCCGCCTCGCCGCCGGACTGGATCCGGCTGGCCGGGCTCGGCGTCGTGGGCCTCGTCATCGGCGCGGGGGCGGCGGCGTTCGTCGCCGCGCGGTACGGCGTGCGCGGGAAGCCGGAGGCCTGAGTGCGGCGCGTCATCGGCATCGACGCGGGAGGCAGCAAGACGGTCGCGCTGCTTGCCGAGGAGTCGGGCCGGGTGCTCGGCCGGGCGCAGGGCGGGGGAGCCAACCTCCGCACGCACGGCGAGCTCGCGGTCGAGAAGGTCCTCCACGGCCTGCTCGAAGAGCTCGACGCGCCGGGAGGGCCGCGCCCCGAGGCGCTCGCCCTCGGCATCGCGGGAGCCGACCGGCCCGAGGACGACGCCGTGCTGCGGGCGATCCTGCGGCGGCTGGGCTTCCGGGACCGCGTGGTCGTCACCAACGACGCTCGGATCGCGTTCGTGGCCGGGTCGCCCGGGCGCGTCGGGCTCGCGCTCGTCTGCGGCACGGGGTCGATCGCCTGGGGCCAGAACGCGCGCGGCGAAACGGCCCGCGCGGGCGGCTGGGGCTGGCACCTCGGCGACGAGGGCTCGGGGTTCTGGATCGGCGTCCGCGCCGTTCGCGAGGCGCTTCGCGCGTCGGACGGCCGGGGCGGGGCGACGCGGCTCCAGGACGCGCTGATCGCCCACTTCGAGATCGCCCGGCCCGAGCAGATCCTGCGCGCGGTCTACGACGGAGAGTTCCCGCGCCACCGCGTCGCCGACTTCGCGGTGAAGGTCGAGGAGGCGGCCCTCGCCGGCGACGAGGCCGCGCGCTCGATCCTGGCCGCGGCCTGCAACGAGCTCGTCCTCGCCGCGGCGAGCGTGCGCGAGCGGCTCGGCTTGGCCGGCGGTCCGTACGACGTGGTGCTCTCGGGCGGGACGTTCCGCGCGGTCCCGACGCTCGAGAGGTCGGTCGCCGAACGTCTCCGGGCGCCCGGGGCGAACGTCGTCGAGCTCTCCGACGAGCCGGCGGCGGGGGCCGTCAGGCTCGCCGTCGAGGCGCTCTCGTCGAGCCCTCCAGCGCGGCCCTGAGGTTTCCGCCGGCCGCGGCGAGGGCGGCCCGGGCCGAGCGGGCGTCCGTGCCCGCGATCGCCATGAGGATGGCGGCCCGGACGTCGCCCCGGGCCTCTCCCAGCACGCGCCGCGCCTTCGCGGGCGCCGCGCCGGAAGCCGCCGCCACGGTCCGCAGGGCGCGGTCCCGCAGCTTCGCCGAGCCGCGCGAGAGGTCCACCATCCAGGGCCCGAACACGCGGCCCGAGGCCGCGAAGGCGGAGGTCGTGATCTGGTTCAGAGCGAGCTTGGTGGCCGTGCCGGCCTTCAGCCGGGTAGAGCCGGCGACCACCTCGGGCCCCACGCGGAGCACGACGACGATGTCCGCGAGGGCGCGCGTCCCGGGCGAGGCATGCGCGGTCACGAGCACGGTTCGGGCTCCGCGCCGCCGCGCCCGGGCGAGCGCTCCCCGCACGAAGGGCGTCACCGAGCTCGCCGAGACGCCGATGACGAGGTCGCGGGCGCGGGCCCTCGACGCGATCCGCGCGCCCTCCGCGGCCGCATCCTCCGCTCCCTCGCGCGAACGGAAGACCGCGGACCGCCCTCCGGCCATGAAGGCCCGGACGCGGCGCGGGTCGGTGCCGAAGGTCGGCGGCAGCTCCGCCGCCTCGAGCACGGCCAGCCGGCCGCTCGTGCCCGCGCCGAACAGGAAGCAGCGCCCCCCCGCGAGGTGGACCTCGGAGAGCGCCCGGGCGGCGCGGACGATGTCCCGCCGGGCGGCCTTCACGGCCGCGACCGCGCGGCGGTCCTCCGACTGCATGAGCGCGACGATGCCCGCGACGCCGAGGCGGTCGAGCTCGCGGGACCCCGGGTGGACCGCCTCGGTCGCGAGGCCCCGCCACTTCGAGCCGGCGGCCACGGCTGGCTACTCGGCGCGCTGGTTGTGGGCCTCGACGAACCAGAGGTACTTGTCGACGTCCCGCGAGACCTCGGTGAAGAGGTCGGCCGTGTCTTTGTCGTCGAGCTTGTCGGTCTTGTCGATGGCGGCGCGCACCTTCTTGCCGAAGGAGGCGAGGGCGGAGGAGAGGGCCTCGACGTGGTCCTTCCCGCTGACGATCGAGATCGGGTAGGGCGCCATCGAGGTGCGCGCGGCCGCCGCCTGGAGCGTGCCCTCGGCCTGTCCGCCGAGCTGGACGATGCGTTCGGCGATCAGGTCGACCCACTCTTCCGCGGCGTCGTTGATCTTGTCGAAGAGCTCGTGGAGGGCGATGAAGCTCGGGCCCTTCACGTTCCAGTGCGCCTGCTTGGTCTGGAGCATCAGGTCGGTCGCGTCGGCGAGCCGGTCGGCGAGCACCGAGCCCACCTTGGAGCGGACCTTCTGCGGGAGATCGTTCTTCGTCGGATGCATGGTTCCTCCTGTCCTGCGGGCCGGCGCCCGAGGGCAACCGGATTCTATGCCGGCTCTACGCGCGAGGCTGAGCGAGGGACTGTCGCAGGGCGGCGGCTTCTTCGAGGAAGGCCTCGACTGCGGCTTCGTCGCCCGCGCGAAGCGCCGACGCGAGGCTCGCGAGCTCGGCCCGCACGGCCTCGACGGCGTCGGCGAGCGCCGCGGGATCGGCAAGCGCGAGCTCGAGCGCGAGCGCCGACGGCTGGCCCGCGACGCGCGTCGTGTCGAGGAGGCCGGGACCGGCGACGCTCGGAAGCTCCGCGCCGCCGGCCGCGCCGGCCGCCTTCGTGAGCGCCGCGGCGACGGCGAGAGGCAGGTGGCTCGCCCAGGTCATCAGGGCGTCGTGCCGCTCGGCGTCGAGGAGCACGACGCGGGCCCCGGCCGCGGACACGAGCCCCGAGACCGTCGCCAGGGCCTCGTCGTCGGTCCGCGCGGTCCGGCAGAGGACCCACGGGCGAGTCCGGAACAGGTCCGCCGCCGCGGCCTCGACGCCGCGCCGGTGCGAGCCGGCCATGGGATGGCCGGCGACGAACCGCACGCCCGCGTGCAGCGCGAGCGCGGCTTCGACGATCGGACGCTTCAGCGAGGCCGTGTCGGTCAGCACCGCCGAGGGCGCGGCCCTCGAGATCTCGCCGAGAAGCGGCCCGGTCGCTTCGGTCGAGACCGCGGCGACGACGACCTCGGCCCCGGCGACGGCGTCGGCGAGCGAGTCGGCGACGTCGATGCCCCGCGCGACGCGCCGCTTCGCGGACGGACGGGTTGCGGTCGTAGCCCCGGGCCTCCAGCGCCAGCGCGAGCGAGCCGCCGATCAGCCCGAGCCCGGCGACGGCGACGCGGGTCACGGCTCGTCGCCCGGGACGCGGACCGCCCAGGCCGGGCGCAGGGAGCGGGCGCCGCGCAGGAAAGCGTGCCGCACCTCGCGCTGGGGACGGTCGGTGTTCCAGTGGAGGAGCACCCGGATGCAGCGTCCGAGCGACCCCGGCACCGGGATCTCTCGCGCACAGAGCAGCGGGACCTCCTCCCAGCCCGGCAGCGTGCGGACTGCCAGCGCCGGGAACTCCGCGTCGAGATCGCCGGTGACGGTGAAGGTCGCGCTCGCGACGTCCTCCGGGCGAATGCCGTTGGACGCGATCAGGATCGCGAGCAGCTCGAGCGTGCGCTCGCGAATGCCGTTTGCCGCGTTTGCGTCGACGGTCGTCGCGCCGCGAATGCCCCGTGTGGCCATCGAGACGCGATTATCTCCGACGAATCTGTTGCAGAATGGCGGTCGACGCGTGAAACGCCTCATCGTCAACGCCGACGACTTCGGACGCTCCGCGGGTGTCAACGCGGGCGTGCTGGAGGCTCACGCCCGCGGGATCGTCACCTCCGCGACCGTCATGGTGCTCGAGAAGGCCTCCGCCCGCGGCATCCGGGAGGCCGCCGAGCGCGCCCGCGGCCTGTCCCTCGGCCTGCACTTCGCCCTGACGGGCGGAGGCCGGCCCGCCGCCGCCGCGCAGGACGTTCCGAACCTCGCGCCGGGAGGATCGTTCCGGCGGACCCGCGAGGAGCTTCCGCACCGGCTGCCGCCCGAGGAGGTGCTCCTCGAGCTCGAGGCGCAGATCGGCATCTTCGAGGTCCTGGCGCGCAAGCCGCCGACCCATCTCGATTCCCATCACCACGCCGCTCTCCATCCCTCCGTGGCGCCCGTCTTCGCGGCGGTGGCGAAGAAGCGCTCGCTTCCGGTCCGCGCCGCGAGCGAGGAGGCGCGGCGAAGCCTGCGCGCCGCCGGGGTCCGGACGCCGGACCGCTTCGTCGACTCCTTCTATGCCGGGGCCGCGACCTTCGAGGAGCTCGAGAAGATCCTCGCGGCCCTTCCCGAGGGAACGACCGAGCTGATGTGCCATCCCGGCCGCGCCGACCAGGACCTGCGCCAGGGATCGACGTACGTCGACGAGCGCGAGTTCGAGATCGAGGTCCTCTGCGACCCGAACATCCGGGCGCTCGTCCGGGCGAAGAAGATCGAGCTCGTCGGCTTCGACCGCCTCGGGACCTGAACCTGCTACGATTCGCGCCAAGACGACGATGAGGGCCCTCCTCGCCGACAGCGATCCCGACCGGCTGCGCCAGCTCGAAGCGTGGCTGAACAAGTGGGGTTACGAAGTGACCCCCTCGCGCAACGGCGTCGACGCGTGGTCGAAGCTCGAGGCCGAACGCACGCCGATCCTCGCCATCCTCGCGTGGCGCATGGAGGGCATGCTCGGCATCGACGTCTGCCGCCGTCTCCGGCTCCATCCCGACCTGCCTTCGGCGTACGTCCTCCTGCTCTCCGACGCGCGCGGTCAGGAGGACCTGCTCGAGGGCCTGAACGCCGGCGCCGACGACTTCCTCTTCGCCCCGCTCGAGCCGATCGAGACGCGCGCCCGCATCCGCACCGGCGCCCGGATCGTCGAGACGGAGCAGGCGCTCAAGGCCTCGCAGGACGCCCTGCGCGTCCAGTCGACCCGCGACGCGATCACCGGTTCGTGGAACCACGCGACGATCCTCGACCTGCTCCACAAGGAGCGCGAGCGCGCCCGGCGCAAGAGCGGGTCGGTCGGGGTCGTGCTGGCGGACCTCGACGAGTTCCGGAAGGTCAACGAGAGCCTCGGGCACCCGGTCGGCGACGAGGTCCTGCGCGAGGCCGCCCGGCGGATGAACTCCTCGGTCCGCCCGTACGACGCGGTCGGCCGCTACGGCGGCGAGGAGTTCCTGATCGTGCTGCCGGGCTCCGACGGCCTGGGCGCCCTGACGGTGGCCGAGCGCATCCGCGAGAACTTCGCCAATCGCCCGGTCCTCACCTCGGCCGGCCCGGTGCCGGTGACCATCTCCCTCGGCGTCGCGGCCGAGGGCGGCGAGGCGGGCGGCGACGGTTCGGCGCTCCTGCTCGCCGCCGGCTCGGCGCTCGTGCGCGCGCAGAAGGGCGGAAGGAACCGCGCCGCGCTCGCCGACGAGTCCGGCCTCGAGATCGACGCGGTCCCGCCGGAGGGGTAGACCGCGGGCTCGGCTACGGTCCGAGCGGGACGTCGAATACTCCTGCGCCGAGCGTCCCGGCGTGGAGAGTGCGCCGCTCGGCGTCGAGCGAAAGCGCCGTGATCGGCGCGGCGATCGGTGCCGTGCGCCAGGGGCTTCCAGCTCTTGCCGGCGTCCGAGCGTCACGAACAGGCCGGCCGCCGTTCCGGCATAGAGCGTCAGCGGCACGGCCGGGTCGGCGGTCAGGGCGTAGACCGGCGCGCGCGGCAGTCCGTCGACGAGGGCCGACCAGGTCTTGCCGCTCGTGACGCTCCCGAAGACGCCGCCGTCCGTGCCGGCGTAGACGACGCCGTTCGCGCCGGCGCCCGTCGCGAGCGACCGCACGATCGCGCGCGCGAGCTCGCGGCCGCCCGGCCTTCCAGGACTCGCCGCCGTTCGTCGCTTCGAAAAACACCGGCTCCGGCCGTCGCGGCGTAGACGGTCGAGGGACTGCCGGCGTCGAACGCGAGCTGGAGCGCAAAGGTCTTCGCCAGGCCGCTCGACGAGTCCTTCCAGGACGACACCGCCGTCCTCCGAGCGCAGTATGCCGCCCCGCGTGGCCGCCAGCGCGAGGCCGGGATCCCGCCGGACCCGCCGCGAGGCCGAAGACGGCCGGCGCCGGGAGCCACGACCAGCCCGCTTCCGGCCGAGGCCGCGCCCGATCTCGCCCGGACGATCCGACGAGCAACTCGCGGACTCCCGCGCTCCACGCGCGATCGAGTACCAGGCCGACTCCGCGGCGTACCGGGCACTGGGCGCCAGCGGCCTTCCGCGTCGCCTGGCCGAGGAGGCCGGTCGAAGTCGCGGCGAGAAGCGGCGTCGAGGTACCGGGAGCGCTTGCGAGTGCGTACACGGCAGCGCGCCGTCAGTCCCGCGTTCGCCTCGGTCCAGCGGCGGCTGGAGTCGGTGCCGGAAGGACTCCGGAGGCGGCGCCGGCGATCCAGGCGTCCGGGCGGCCCGGCGGCGAGCGACTCGACCGCGCCGACCCTCGACAGCGTCCAGCGCGCTCCGGAAGAGGCGAAGATCCCGTCGGGCGAACCCGCGAGGAGTGCCGCCACCGGGCCCCGAGGCGAGGACCGAGGTGAGGTACGCGTTCGCGAGGGCCGTCTTGCTTCCAGGTGGCGCCGGCGTCCGTGGTGACGAAGAGCCCGTCCCCGGCCGTCGCCGCGTAGAGCGCCGTGCCGCGGAGGTCGAACGCAAGCCCGAGGACGGGGGTCCCGAAGGCGCCGCTCGAGGCCCAGGTCCAGCCCTTGTCCGTGCTGCGGAACACGCTTCCGTCCGCCGCCGCCCAGACGGACCGGTCGCGCGGATCGACGGCGAGGGCGCGAACGTCGCCGTGGGTGAGCGTCGTCGCCAGGCAGCGTGTCGCCGCCGTCCTCGCTGCGGTAGACGCCGCGTTCGGAAGTGCCGACGTAGAGGACGATCCGGCTGCCGGGCTCGAGGGCGAGAGCGGAGATCGGCCCGCCGAGGCCGCGGCCGGCGAGCCAACGCTCTCCGGCGTCCTCCGACCGGTACAGCCCCGAGTCGGTTCCGGCGAAGACGAACTCGGGCCGATGCTGCAGATCGCGGATAGGCACCGGACCGGCGTTCCCGGCAGGCCGTCGGACGCGTCGTCCCAGTGTTCCGCCGCCGTCGCGGGACCGAAATACCCCGGCGTGGGTTCCCGCGTAGACGATCGCGCCGTCGCGGGTCGGACGCGACGGCGTGAACCGCGCCGCCGTCGGGACCCGTCGAGCGGAGGGGCTGGACCGGTGCGTCGCTCGACGCGGGCGCCGGGCCTGCGGCGTCCGCCGCGACGCGGCCGGCCAGAGCGATGCCCGGAGTCAGAACGCTTCCCGAGGGTCGCGCGTCCCGCGCTCCTTCGAGCCATGCGATGCGCTGCCGGTCGATGGAGTCGGTCACGCCGTGGAAGGCCTCGTACAGGTCGTAAAGCGTGTGAATGACCCGGCCGGCCGGCCACTCGGGCGCGATGTCCTCGGAGCCGATCCGCCAGACTTCCAGCGGGACCATGACCTGGAACAGATAGGCCTGCGCCTGCGCGGCGGAGTAGTTGCTGACATTCGGTCGATCGAAGCCGCCGAGCACGAGCACGACGGCGCGGCGCTGCGGGGATCCGCCGAGGGCGTAGCCCGCGGCCGCCACGGCGTCGGCCACGCGCGACCAGCGCGGCACTCCGACCGGCAACCTCCGGCCGATTCCCGTCGTGGTCGTCACGAAAGACGACAGGCTCTCGTCGGGCACGATGATGTGGACGGGCATCGGGCGGGTGAGAGCGTCCGCCGGCGACCGGATTTCGACGACGTGGCGGCCGAGCTCCGTCGGCGCGGACCGGATGCCGGGCACCTTGTCGAACACTTCCGGTTCGAGAATGAGGGTCAGCACACCGCTGGTCTCCTCGACGATGCGGGCGGCGACGCCGGCGGCCCGCAGCCGCGAGGCAATCTGCTCGTCGGAGCCGGAGCCGTCGGCGGGAACGATCGGCACCGCCTGCAGCGTGGCCTGCGCCTGCTCCGGGTAGAACGATTGGAGTGTCCGCGTGAAGGTCGCTCGGCTTCCGTCCGGAAAGACGGCGTCCGCGACGGCCACCTGCGGCTTCGCCCCAGCGGCGAGAGGAACGGTGATCTTGCGATCCTTGCCGTGCCAGACGGACCGCCCGTCGAGCGAGAGGTCGACGCGGGTCGGCTCGAGGCGGTCGGGATGGGCCCACGTGAGGTCGAAGTCGCAGCGGCCCCGGGTCTCGTCGCAGGAAACCGCCGCCAGGATCTCGGGCTCGATTCCGGGCCGGTTGATCCAGCGGCGCACCCGCTCCGTCACGCGACCGGCGGCGTCGGTGCGGACCAGCTCGAGCAAGTGCACGCGTGGATCCCGGCCCAGGTCCACCATGCAGCCGGGCGAACGCGCCGTGATCTCGCAGACTGGCCGGCTGTCGAGAAGAAGATGCGCCGGCGCCTGCGATGGGCCGAGCGCGACGGCGATCGGAAAGAGCCCGACGAGCAGGCCGATGGGGTAGGAGAGGATCTCCATGCGCCCGGCTAGTCCTTCGGCAGCTCGACCACGCGCGCTGCCTCGGGCGCCCGTCTTGAGCTCTTCGATCGTGACGGCCACACGCGTGGCGTCCGGCGGCCACGTGATGCTGGCTTCGTAGGACCAGACCGTGCTCTGCCCCGAATGGTCGAGGTCGACCTCTTCGCTCTGCGTGAACGGAGCGCCCTTCGTATTCTCGACCGCGAGGGTGACGCGAATGCGGCCGGGCGCCAGCAGCTCGAGCGCCTCGGCGATCGACGCGAGGTCCGCGGAGACCTCGAGTTGGCCTCATGCGGCCCTTCTCCGTCCCCTGCGGATCGAGGATGGCGGCGGTCACGGCGAGCGACTCGGCAGCGGCGGGCGCCGACAGGGCGCGGACGGCCTGGCCTTTCGCCGCCTCGAGCGGCGTCGCGGCGAGCACGGCTCGCGGCGCACGAGACCCTGAGCTCCGGCGATGCGCTCGCGATCTCGAGAGGATGTGCGCGGCCATCCGTCGGCGAGTGGCTTCGGAAGGTCACGAGGTAGCCGCCACCGACTTCGTCCAGGGCCTCGCGGAAGGCGCGGCTCCGCGATCACGACCTGGCCGCCGGTGCTGTCGGCGATGGCGAGGAGCGGCTCGTTCGGGCCGCACGAAGTAGGAGACCGGGACCGGGTTCACCTGCTGGCGCAGCGCCCTGCCCGAGAGGGAGCCCGCGTTCGCGGCGCTCATGGCGAAGTCCGCATCCGTGCCGCCCAGGGCCAGGACCACCGCCGTCGCCCCCCTCCCGCGAGGACCTCGGCGGCGCGCGTCGTCATGTTCTCGGCGTCCCGGCCGAACTCGAGCTGGAGCTGCGTCGCCGTTCGCTGGTCTTCGGGCTTGGTGCTCTGCCGGAGGATCTGGCGGTAGACCTCGGTCAGGTCGCCGTCGAATCCGTCGTTGCAGAGATAGACGACCGAGGCGCGATCGTAGGACAGCGTCGCGGCCCAGTGGTCGAGGTACTCGAGCGAGTTCTGGATCAGCTGCATCTCCTGCCGGATGGCGGCCCGAGTGTCGGCCCGAAAGGCGCTCGTGTTGCGGCGCGAATCGTTGACATTGCCCATCTGCTGAATGGAGTCGCGCCTCGCGTCGAAGATGATTTCCTTTCCGGTGGCCGTCGTCGGAAGTCGGTCGAGCGCCTGGCGGATCGCCGCCGCGTCGAGCGTGCCGGGGAGAACGACCCTGGGCGCCGGATCGGCGACCACGACCTCGAGAGGTCCGTTGGCGAGCAGCGAGTCCAGGCTCGCCTTCAGCGACTTCACGATTCGCGGGACGGAGCGCTGCCGGATCGCCGTCGTGTCGAGGTACAGGTACTGGGGGATCGCCCCGCGCTCCGGTGGACGGGGCGGCGGACCCGGGGGAGTCGACGACGGTGCGCTCGAGGGTACGGGTGCGGGAACAGCCTTTCTCGCCGGTTCCACCGCGATGACCTCAACAGGTTTCCCGTCCTCGGTCACCCGCAGGTCCGAAGGCGGGGGAGGCGCCGCGAGAGGCTTGCCTTTCGCGTCGGTGATGAAGACGAGCACCGACCGGACGCGGACCTCGACTCGCTCCACGTAGGGAGCCTGCTGCTGGTCCTGCGAGAGCGCCGTGGCGCTCGACGAGAAGGGTGAGGAGCCCGGAGAGCCACCGCCTCATGAGACCTCCCGCCATGCTCCGGAAATGGTCTGCCGTCCGAGAGCAGCAAGCCGGATGCCGATCATTCTCCGGCCATTTTCCGCTGTTTGGACGAGGATCGAGCGCTGCGTGGACCGGTTCGGGGACAACCCGTCCCCATCTCGGGACAACGCCGTGCCGCCGACGGATGGGAAATCGGCGACTGTTCGGGAGCCACGTTCCGCTCTCCCTGTGGCATCGTTCGTGCGGATGAAGTGCCTGACACGTCGAGGAGGTGCGGTCATGCCGATCTCGTTCCGCCCATTCCTGGCGAGCCTTTTCGTGGCGTATGCCTCGAGCCGCGCAGTCCGAGGCGACACTTTCAATTCCTGGCAGAGCCTGCCGATACCGGCCACGATGCCGAACAGCAACGTCTGGGCGTCGACGAGCTCGGTCGCGGTGGATCCGACCGACTCCCTGACGATCTACGCCGGCAACGAGCGCGGCATCTACAAGTCGGTCGACGGGGGCGTCTCGTGGGCGTTCGTGTTCAGCGATCAGTCGGGAACGATCTTCCTGACGGTCGGCACGATCACCGACCTCTCGATCGACGAGGACGACCCGTCCACGGTCTTCGCCGCGACGTCGCGGGGCAACGTCTTCCGAACCCGCGATGGCGGAGCGCACTGGGTGCCCGTTCTCGTGGCGGACGGCGGGATATCCGCCCTCTCGGAATCGCGGAGCGCCGGGTCGATCTACGTCTGCAGCTCGTCGGCCTTGACCGGAGGCGTCCGGACCAGCCAGCGCAGCGCGGACCATGGAACGACGTGGACCGAGATGCCGGACCTGGCGGACAAGAACGTGCAGGCCTTCGCGGTCCAGGCCTCGGACCCGCAGGTGGTCTGGGCGGCCGTCTCCGGCGCTCCCTCCGGCGCCGCGGTGTACCGCTCGCAGGATGGCGGAGCGACGTGGTCGGCGAGAGGCAGCGGGCTCGCGGCGACCATTCTGACCAGCCTCGCGATCGATTCGAATGACCCGAACACGCTCTACGCCTCGAGCTCCGACGCCGGCGTATTCAAGACGAGCGACGGGGGCGAGAGCTGGACGCCCGTCAATGCGGGACTGACGACCAGCCAGATCTCGAAGGTCGTGACCGGTCCGCCGGGGACGCCGGTCGTCTACGCCTCGACCCAGCAGGACGGCATCTTTCGGACCGAGGACGGCGGCGCGCGGTGGGTCGAGTCCGGCGCCCAGTCCGTTCGGGTCAACACGATCGCCTTCGATCCCTCGCGGCCGACGCTCTACGCGGGCATCATCGGCGGACTGCTTCGCACGAACTGGGCGCCGACGGTCCCGTGCGCCACCGACGCGGAGACCCTGTGCCTGCTCGACGGCCGATTCCGCGTCCAGCTCGCCTGGCGGACGTCCGCCGCTTCGGGCGCGGCGAAGGGGATCCCGATCACCGGGGAATCCGGCTACTTCTGGTTCTTCGACGAGGCGAACGTCGAGCTCGTCGTCAAGGTCCTCGACGGACGAGCGGTCAACCGCCACTTCTGGGTCTTCTACGGGGCGCTCTCGAGCGTGGAATACGACCTGACCGTGGCCGACACGTCGACGGGCGCGATCCGGAGCTACCACAACTTCCCCGGCGACCTGTCGAGCGTCGCCGACACGTCGGCGTTCCCGGAGGACCCGGGATCGGCGGCCGCGGCCCCGTCCCTTCCCTACGCGAGCGCCCGGCCCGCTCTCGCCGACGCCTGCGCGCCGGGCGCCTACGCCCTGTGCCTGAACCAGGGCCGCTTCCGCGTCGACGTCTTCTTCACGCGTACGCCCCTCGGGCCGTCGGCGCCGGCTCCCGCAGTGCCGATGACGGGCGACACGGGGTACTTCTGGTTCTTCGACGAAGGCAACGTCGAGCTCGTCGTCAAGGTCCTGGATGGGCGCACCGTCAACGGCCACTTCTGGGTCTTCTATGGGGCCCTTTCGAACGTGGAGTACCGGATCACCGTGACCGACACCGAGACCGGGGAGCAGCGCACGTACCTCAACGAACGCGGTAATCTGGCGAGCGTGGCGGACACGAGTGCGTTTTGAGACCTTCCATCGAGGCGTAGCCGCCCTCGTTCTCGCCGGGGCCGCCCCGGCGGCCGGGGGCGCGGAAGCCGCGTGGACGAGCGTCGGTCCGGGGGGCGGCGCCGTGCAGGTCGTGGCGGCGGCGCCCTCGAACGCGAACGTCGCCTATCTCGCCGGGGTCGGCAGCGGCGTCTTCAAGAGCGTGGACGGCGGCGCGAGCTGGCGCATCGCGAGCTCGGGCCTGACGGATTTCGACGTGCGGAGCCTCGCGGTGTCGCCCGCGAGCGCCGCGATCGTGCTCGCGGGGACCGACACCGGCCTCTTTCGCAGCATCGACGGCGCCTCGAGCTGGACAGCAATCGGCGCGCCCGTCCCGACGGACACGATCGACGCCGTCGCCTTCGATCCCGCGGGCGCCGCGGCATACGCCGCGAGCATCTCGGGCTGGGTCGGCCGGAGCGGCGACGCGGGAGCGACCTGGCAGACGCTGACGACGCCGGCGTCGGCCTACCGGCCCGACGCGATCGCGGTCGACCCGTCGAACGCCGCGCGGATCTACGTCGGCACGGTCGACAACGGCATCTATCGCAGCGAAGACTCCGGGTCGACGTGGGCCGAGATCAACAACAACATCGGGAACCTCCACATCTCCGCGATCGGCGTCGACCCGCTCTCGCCGACGACGCTCTATGCCGGCACGAACGCGGGAGCGTTCCGGTCGATCGACGGGGGCGGGCTGTGGGGGCCGTTCAGCAGCGGCGCCGGAACCCTGGCCGTCAAGGACCTGATCGTCGATTCGAACGGGGTCGCCTATCTGGCCAACATCAACGGCGCGTGGGCCGCGCCGTTCGGATCGAACGCCTGGCAGCACCTCGATCTGCCGGCGCTCTTCGCCAACGGGATCGCCGCGTGGCCCGCCGCGCCGGGAGCGTCGGCGCGCCTGCTCGTCGGCACCGGAAACCCGCCGCTCGACCCCGGGGCGCTGTGGGCGAGCGACGAGTTCGGCGCGTTCTTCGCGGCCGACGGGGTCAGCGTCATGACGGTGGCGAGCCTCGCGGAGGATCCCGCCGCGCCGGGGCGCGTGCTGGCGCTCGGGACGGCCTTCGGGTCGGAATCGACCGACGGCGGGCGCACCTGGGAGCCGTTCACGATCGTCGGCTTCGGGACCGTGATCGCCTTCAACCCGTTTGCGTCCGGGACGATCTACGAGGGCACCGCCGACGCGATCTTCCGGACGATCGACGACGGCGTGAACTGGGAGCGCGTGGACACGGGCCTCCCGGACTCCGTCGTGCGTGCGATCCTTCCCCGGAGTGCCTCGGAGATCCTGGCCGCCACCCTCGCCGGCGTCTATCGCAGCTCCGATGGCGGCTCCAACTGGGCCGCGGCCGCCGGCATCGCCGACGTGCAGACCCTGTCGCTCGCGGCGGGAGCCGGCGCTTCCGAGGTCTTCGCCGGCACGCAGGACGGCGTCTACTTCTCCTCGGACGGGGGAGCGAGCTGGGCGAAGAGGAGCTCCGGCCTCGCCGGGTCGGTCCGGGCGATCCTGTCGTCTCCGTCCGCCCACCGCATTTTCGCAGGCGCGGACCCCGGCCTCTACGTCAGCGAGAACGGCGGCACGAGCTGGGCTCGCGTCCAGGGCGGCTTTCCGTCGGCGGCCGTCTACGCCCTCGTGCAGGACGGCCCCGGCGGTCCGCTCTACGCCGGCAGCACGGTCGGCGTCTACGAGAGCGCGGACGGCGGTTCGACGTGGGTGTCCGCCGGGAACGGCCTCTCGAACCCGCAGGTCCTGGCGCTCGCCCTCCTCGACGACGGGACCCTCCTCGCCGGGACCCGCGGCGGCTCCATCTACCGGCGCACCGTGGCCCTGCCCCCGGCCGACCGCGGCGCCGTCGTCCGCGCCGGCGAGCGCGGGGGCACGCGGGAGGTCGACCCGAGGCCCTAGCGAGGGGCCGGACGTAGCCAGTTCCATCTTCCCTCGGAGGATGGGTCCGACCGCCGCCCAGGTCGCCTGCGAGGAAGTCGCGGCCGGGCTTCCGATCCCGACCGCCACCACTGTCGGGCGCGACGGCACTCTCTGGGCCTCGATCTGGGCCCTCGTGCCGGGGCTGGCGCAGATCGTTCCGATTCCGTGACGGTTTGGCGGAGCCGGTGCTCGGGCTACGGCGTCCGGGATCGCGGTGTCGGCGTGGCGGCCCCGTAGGAGGCGATGCCGATGTGAACCGGCGGATGCTCGCACCAGTAGACCTCGCCGCGACGTTCGCCGAGGCGGAGGAGGACGTTTCCGCCGAGATCCGCCGCCTGCACGCGAAGGTCCTTCTCGCCGGCCGGGCCGTTCAGGCTCGTCGCGACGGCGCTCATCCCGATGCAGCCCGCGACGTCTGATCTCAGGCTGGTCACCAGGACGTCGGCCTCCGGCACCGACGTGCAGCGCGGGGATGCGAGCGCGGCGCAGAGCGCGGCGCCGGCCGCCAGAACGGTCAGCGGCGGCCGGCGCAGGCTCACCCCATGGCGTCGATCACCTCGAGCGCGCGGGCGATCTCGCCCTCGTCGTTGCCGGCGTGCGGAGAGAACCGGACGCCGCCCTCGCGCGGCGCGACGATCACGCCGCGTTGCTCGAGTGCTTTGGCGGTCTCGAAGACCGTCCCGCGCGGGGGGACGGCGGCGAGGATCCCGGAGGCGAGCGGCTCGGGCGTCGCGATCCGCCAGCCGCGGGCGGCGAGACCGTCCCGGAGCGCCGCGCAGAGCGAGAGCACGCGGTCGCGGACACGCTCGCGGCCCATCTCCTCGAGGAGGTCGAGCGAGGCGGAGAGGCCGATGATGTTTTCCATCGGCAGCGTTCCCGGCTCGTACCGCCGGGCGCCGGCATAGGGCGTGCCCCGGTAGTCGAGGTAGTCACCCTCCGTCTTCAGGCTCCACCAGCCCGAGACGATCGCGGGAACCCGCTCGCGCGCCTCCTCGGCCACGTAGAAGACCGCGCAGCCCTCGCCGCCGTAGAGCCACTTGTGCGAGTCCGCCGCCAGGACGTGGATCCCGGCGCGCCGGACGTCGAGGGGCAGGAGGCCGAGGCCCTGGATCGCGTCGACGAAGAGGAGGATCCCGCGCTCGCGGCAGAAGGCGCCGAGCTCCTCGATGGGGTACACCCAGCCGTTGTGGAAAGCCACCCAGGAGACGGCGATCACGCGCGTCCTCGAATCGACGCGGGCCGCGACGTCCTCGAGCGTGACGCGGCCGGCGCGGTTTTCGACGACGCGGCACTCGACGCCGCGCTTCTCGAGCGCGCGCCAGGGGTAGGAGTTCGACGGGAACTCCATGTCGTCCGAGACGACGTTGTCGCCTTCCCGCCACGGGAACGCCAGGGCCACGAGGTTGACCGCCCAGGACGTGTTGGGCAGGAACGCGACCTCCTCCGCCGGGGCGCCGATGAAGCGGGCCGCCTTCGCGTGCGCCTTCTCGATGTCGCCGAAGGTCCGCCGCCAGTCCGCGGCGCCGCGGTCGCGGGAGTTCTCGACGTGGGCCATCATCGCGCCGGCGACGCGGGCGGGCAGGGGCGAGACGGCCGCGTGGTTGAGGTAGACGAGGTTGCGGCGGACCGGGAACTCGCGGTCGAGGTTCTCGGGCGAGAAGTCGAAGCTCATGGCTTGATCAGGGTCCCGTAGAGGGTTTCGTAGTCCGCGACCATGCGCTGCGCACTGTACCGCTCCTCGGCGCGGCGGCGGCAGGCCGCCCGGTCGATGCGTCCGATCTCGCGCACGAAGGCCGCGAGCTCCTCGTCCGTACGGCCGAGAAATCCCGTCACGCCGTGCTCGACGAGCTCGGGAAGGGAGCCCGTCGGCGTGGCGACGACAGGGGCGCCGGCGGCCATCGCCTCGGCGACGACGAGGCCGAAGGGCTCCTCCCAGGAGATCGGGAAGAGAAACGCCTTCGCGCGGGCCATGAGGGCGAGGACCTCGGCATTGGGAAGCTCCGTCAGGTGGACGACGCTCCGGCCGTCGACGTGGGGGAGCACGCGCTCGCGGTAGTAGGGCTCGCTGTCCGACAGATACGGCGTCACGGCGCCGACGATGACGAGCGGCAGCCCGGCCGCGCGCGCGATCGCGATGGCGCGATCGGCGCCCTTGTGCGGCACGAGCCGGCCGACGGTCAGCAGGAAGTCCTCGGGCGCGGCGCCGAAGGGGATTCGGGCGACGTCGACGCCGTAGGGGATGACCGGCAGGCCGCCCCCGAGCATCCGGTTCTGCGCCTCGCTGATGCAGACGCCCCGGAGGGCCGGGAAGTGCTCCCGGTAATAGTCGTGCAGCGGCTTCTCGATGTAGGCGTAGGTCATGACGCTCGGGCGGTTCGCCCGATCCGAAAAATAAGCGGCGGGTGTCGGCCAGTGGGAGTGGAGCACGTCGAACCGGTCGGCCGCCCGGTAGGCCTCGGCGGCGTTGCGCGTCTCGTGCTCGCTCTCGAGGTACGTCGTCGAGGCGGGGTCCTCGCTCGCGGCGCGGGAGACGACGGAATGGAGCCGGGCCGTCGTCGCCGAGTCCCCCGACGCGAAGAGCGTGACGTCGTGGCCGCGCGCGACGAGCCCGCGGGTCAGCAGGTCGAGCGCGATTTCGGTCCCGCCGTGGGACCGCGGAGGCACCGGGAAGCGGATCGACGCGATCTGCGCGATCTTCACCGGAAGGAGACGACGCCCGCCTTCGCCAGCAGCTCGAAGTACTCGGCGACCGCGGACAGATCCCGGGCAGAGGCCGAGGAGGCGAGGAGGAGCGCGAGCGCGAAGATCGTGCCCCCCCTCACCCTGCCCTCTCCCCCCGGCGGGGGGAGAGGGGAAAGGTGGGAGGCGAGGCGCATGTCGCTACTTCGCGACGGTGAAGGGAACGACGCCCGCGGTCTTCTCCCAGGCGAGGGCGAGCTTGCCCCCGTCATTCGTCATGTCGACGAAGGCGATCGTGAACTGGTCGATCGAGGCCTTGGGCTGGACCATCGTCATCGGAACGCGCACGACGTCGAACTTGGGATCGTAGCCGTAGGCGCCCCAGATCTTCGTCTTGTCGTTGGGGTCGTACTTGTCCTGCGTCGGCTGGGTCGAGAGGATGAAGGTCCACGCCGGCTCCTTCAGCTCGACGAAGACGTCGTAGCTCCCGGCCTCGACGCGCTTGCCGCCGATCATCAGGGGAACCTCGGTCTTGAACTTCGTCGTCGCATTCGCGCCGACGCGCCAGACCTTCTCGTTGTCCGAGACTTTCTTGCCGTAGTCGGCGCCCTTGCCGAAGATGTCCGCGCGGCCGCGGAGCATCGGCCGGCTGTAGGTGACCTCGAGCCACTTCCCGCCGTCGTACTTGCTGTTGCCGTCCTTGTCGGGCGCGCTCCAGGTGCCGCTGACCATCGCGCTGGCCGTGCCGGCGGGGGACAGGGGCTTGCGGTCCTGGGCGGTCGACACCGCGGCGGCCGCGAGGGCCACGGAGATTCCAAGAATGAGACTGCGTCGGATCATCGTGTTCTCCTCCTCTTATTGGCGGGCGCCCCGGGGGCGCGCCGCAGCCGCGAAGCATACGCGAATCCCGGCGCGCGCTCGCATAGAATCCCGGCCCGTCATGCACAAACTGCCGCGACGCGCATTCGCCGTCCTCGTTCTGCTCGCCTTCGTCCGCCCGCCTGCGCCTCTTTCGGCGGCTTCCGACCGCAGCGCCTGGGCGCTGACGGGCGCGCGGGTCGTCGTCGCGCCCGGCAGGGTCATCGACCCCGGAGTCGTCGTCGTTCGCGGCGGCGTCATCGAGGCCGTGGGCCCGGCGGCGACGACCGCGATCCCGGCCGACGCGACCTCGATCGACGTTACGGGCAAGGTCCTCCACGCGGCGTTCATCGATCCCTACGTCACGACCGACCGGCTCGCCGGCCGGCCGTCCAAGCGCCCGAGCGACGACGAATCCACGGCTCCGGCGGCCGCCCCGTCGCCCGCGCGGAACGTCGGGCCGGCCGCGCACCCGGTCTCCGCGGTCCGCGCCGAGACGCGGGCGCTCGAGGGCCTGGCCGTCAAGGACGACGTGGCCGCGGCGCTGCGGGAGCAGGGGTTCGGCGTGGTCGCGGCGGTCCCGACGGCCGGCGTCCTGCGGGGACAGGGCGCCGTCGTCAGCCTGACCGACGGGCCGATCTCGGGCCGCGTGCTGGATCCCTCGAACGGCCAGGTCGTCGCCATGAAGGGGCCGGACGGCCCCGACTACCCGACGTCGAACATGGGCGGCGTGGCGGTCACCCGCCAGGCCTTCCTCGATGCGCTCTGGTGGCGCGACGCGGAGGCCGCGTACGCCGCCGCCCCGTCGGGGAAGGCGCGGCCGCGCTTCGTCGCGGCGACGGCGGCGCTGGTGCCGGCGGCCGAGGGGCGAGAGACGGTCGTGTTCGAGACGACCGACGTGCTCTCGCTCCTGCGCGCCGCGCGCGTGGCCGGCGAGATGAAGGTGAAGGCCCGGTTCGTCGCGGCGGGCGACGAGTACCGGCTGCTCGCAGAGGTCGCGGCCGCCCGGCCCGACCTCGTCCTGCGGGTCGCCTTTCCCCGGCCCGACAGGCTCGATCGCGACGAGGAGTGGCTCGACGTGCCGATGACTCGCCTGCGGGCCTTCGACCGAGCCCCGTCCAATCCGCGCTGGCTCAGGGATGCCGGGCTCTCGTTCTCCTTCACGACGGCGGGCCTCGACTCGGTCGGCGACTTCGACGAGCGCGTCCGCGAGGCGATGGCCCGCGGCCTGTCCGCCGACGACGCCCTCGCGGCGGTCACGACGATCCCGGCCCGGCAGCTCGGGCTGTCGGACCGTCTCGGCACGCTCGAGGCCGGCAAGGTCGCGAGCCTCGTCGTGCGCTCCGGCGCACCCTTCTCGGAGAGCGGCGCCGTTTCGGAGATCTGGATCGACGGAGATCGGATCGAGATTCCGCGCAAGACGAAGCCGGCGGTCCGGGCCTCCGCTCCGCCCGCGCCGGACGTGCGGCCCGCCCCCGCGCGCGAGGCCGGCCCGGTGGCGTCGCCGCCGGCCGTCGTGGTCCGGGGCGCCACCGTGTGGACGGAGGGCCCCGCGGGGATCCTCGAGGGCGCCGACGTCCTCGTCGTCGGCGGGCGCATCGCCGGCGTGGGCAAGGGGCTCGCCGCTCCGGCCGGCGTGCTGGAGGTGGACGGTCGGGGCAAGCACGTCACGCCCGGCGTCATCGACGCCCACTCGCACAGCGCGATCGACGACTCCACCAACGAGGGGACGCACAACGTCACCGCCGAGGTGCGCGTCCGGGACATCCTGTCGCCCTTCGATCCGGCGATCTACCGCGAGCTCGCGGGCGGGACGACCGTCGCCAACGTCCTTCACGGCTCCGCCAACTCGATCGGCGGCCAGAACCAGATCGTCAAGTTGCGGTGGGGCGGCGGTCCCGACGACCTCGTCTTCGCGGGGGCTCCGGCGGGCATCAAGTTCGCGCTCGGCGAGAACCCGAAGCAGTCGAACTGGGTCAACCCGAAGCCCCGGTACCCGGCCACGCGCATGGGGGTCGCGGAGTCGATCCGCGAGCGCTTCCAGGCGGCGAAGGACTACCGCCGCCTCCAGGAGGAGTACCGGAAGGCGTCGGCGGTCAAGGGCGCCCGCCCGATACCGCCGCAGCCGGACCTGCAGCTCGAGGCGATCGCCGAGATCCTCGAGGGCAAGCGGATGATCCACTGCCACTCGTACCGCAAGGACGAGATCCTGCAGCTGATGCGCTCGGCGGAGGAGTTCGGCGTCAAGGTCGGCACGTTCCAGCACGTCCTCGAGGGCTACAAGGTCGCCGACGAGATCGCCCGACACGGCGCCGGAGCGTCGGGCTTCTCCGACTGGTGGGCGTACAAGGTCGAGGTCTACGACGCCATCCCGTACACCTTCCCGCTCATGCGGGAGCGCGGCGTGCTCGTGTCGTTCAACTCCGACGACGACGAGCTCGCGCGGCGCCTGAACCTCGAGGCGGCGAAGGCGGTCAAGTACGGCGGCCTGGCGCCCGCCGAGGCGCTGGCATTCGTGACGTCGAATCCGGCGAAGCAGCTCGGCATCGACGGCCGCGTCGGCTCGCTCGAGGCCGGCAAGGACGCCGACTTCGTCGTGTGGAGCGGCGACCCGCTCTCGACCTCGACGGTGGCCCTCGAGACCTGGATCGACGGAAAGAAGTACTTCGACCGCGCGGCGGATCTGGCGGCGCGTCCGGCCAACGAGGCCGAGCGTGCGGCCCTCGTCGCGCGGGCGAAGGCGCGGGCCGAGGCCGTCCAGGGCGGGGAAAAGCCCGCGGAAGCGGGCAAGCCCGGAGGTGCGCGATGAAGGCCCGGACGCTTGCCGCCGTTCTCGCGCTTCCCGCCGCGGGGCTCGCGGCGCAGGCCGCCGCCCCGAACGCGCCGCCGCCCGTCTTTTCGATCGTCGGCGCCACGATTCACCCGGTGGCGGGCCCCGACATCCCGAAGGGCACGATCGTCGTGCGCGACGGAAAGATCGCGTCGGTCGGCGCCGGCTCCGCTCCGGCCGCCGGCGCGCCGGTCGTCGACGGAACCGGGAAGCACGTGTACCCCTCGCTCTTCCCGCCGATGACCGTGCTGGGCCTCGAGGAGATCGACGCCGTGCGCGCCAGCCTCGACATGGAGGAGCTCGGCGGCATCAATCCCGCGGCGCGCGCCGACGTCGCGATGAACCTCGACTCGGAGCTGCTGCCGGTGGCGCGCTCGGGCGGCATCCTGGTGGCCGGAATCACGCCCAACGGCGGGATCATCTCGGGCACCGCCGTGGCGATGAGGCTCGACGGCTGGACGCGCGAGGACGCGACCCTGAAGGCGCCGGCGGCGATCACCGTGTTCTGGCCGGAGCTCGCCATCGACCGCTCGCCCGACGCGAGTCGGTCGGTCGCGCGGCAGGAGAAGGCGCGGGACGAGGCCATCGAGAGACTCCGGAAGGCGTTCCGCGACGCGCGCGCCTGGGGCAAGGCGCGGGCGGCCGAGGGCGCGGCGGGAGTCCCGAGGCACGACTTCGACCCGAAGCTCGCGGCGCTGCTGCCCGCGATCGACGGAACGATTCCCGTCGTCGTGCGGGCGCAGCGGCTCGCCCAGATCCGGGACGCCGTCAAGTGGGCCTCCGAGGAGAAGCTCAGGCTCGTGATCTGGGGCGGCGCGGACGCGTGGCGGATGGCGGGAGAGCTGGCCTCGGCCGGCGTTCCGGTGATCGTCGAGTCGCCGCTCGACCTGCCGCAGCGCGCGGACGAGCCGTACGACGTGCAGTTCTCCAACGCCGCCGTGCTCGACCGCGCCGGCGTGCGCGTGATCTTCAACGACGGCGGAACGGACGCCTCGAACGTCCGCAACTATCCGATGCTCGCCGCCACATCCGTGGCGTACGGCTTCCCGCGCGAGAAGGCGGTCGCGGCCCTGACGCTCGAGCCGGCGCGCATCCTCGGCGTCGACGGCCGCATCGGTTCGCTCGAAGCGGGCAAGGACGCGACCTTCATCCTGACCGACGGCGACATCCTCGACCTGCGCTCCCGCGTCGTCGCGGCGTACCTCGACGGGCGCGCGCTCGACCTGACCGACAAGCAGAAGCGGCTCTACGAGAGATATCGGAACCGGCCGAAACCCGCGCCGGCCCGGTAGCCTCGAGAAAGGAGAGACCGGTGAATTTCCTCTTCAAGGAAGAGCCGACGCACTACTCCTACGACGACCTCGTCCGGGACGGGAAGACGAGCTGGACCGGCGTGAAGAACCCGCTGGCGCAGAAGCACCTGCGCTCGGTGAAGAAGAGCGATCGGATCTTCTACTACCACACGGGCGACGAGAAGGCGGTCGTGGCGATCGCGAAGGCGGCGGGCGACGCCTACCCGGACCCGAAGGACAAGGACGGCAAGCTCTTCGCGGTCGACGTCGTTCCCGTCAGGAAGCTGCGGCGGCCGGTCACGCTCGCCGAGATCAAGGCCTCGCCGGCCTTTCGCGAGTTTCCGCTCGTGCGTATTTCGCGCCTCTCCGTCATGCCCGTCTCGGAGAGGGAGTGGGCCGGGATCGAAAAGCTCGCGTCGGAATAGAGGCGGCCCGAAGGCCGCCCCGGAAGCGGCTGCTACCGCATCGTGATCTCGCGGGCGAGGCTGCTCGAAGCGACGGTCCAGAGCTCCAGGCGGTTGGCGTTGGCCTTCGTGCGCGCGTCCGCGGACCCGTAGTGCTTGAGCGTGATCGGGTCCATCTGGACGGTGAGCCCGTCCAGCTGTCCCCAGGTCTTGTAGAGGATGGCGGTGGCGATGTCCCAGTCATCGGGGCCGGTCGAGGTCGTGTTCAGGTAGACCTTGAAATCGAGAATGAGGCCCTGGGCCTTCGCGACGGCCGAGACCTTGCTGAAGTTCTCGCGGAGGTCCTTGAGGGAGTCGCCCATCTTCCCGGGCTTGACGTTGAGGTAGGTGACCCGCCAGACGGGGCCTTCCGTGTAGTGCTCCTGGGACAGTGCCGGGGCGGCCAGAGCGAGCAGACCCACCACCAGGGCGAGCATGGAAAGCTTCTTCATGCACCCTCCTTCTTTGCGGCGGAGCCTATCAGCGGTCGCGCGCGCGAGCCGGCGACTAGGGGCGCGGGGGCACCGTGGTCGTCGAGTGCTCCGAGCCGACGGCGGCGGGGTCGCTCCTCGGCTGCGGCGGCGCGAACTCGTCCGACCGCCAGCCGAGATCTCTCAGGAGCGGGAGCGTCAGGTCGACTTCGTGGCCGAGGTCTCCGTTCAGGTTGGGCTCCATCAGGAGGTTGGGGGTCGCGCTCGTGTCCCAGTGGGAGATCGACGAGCCGGGTTCGAGGGAGCCGGGCGCGTAGAGAAGCGGACGATTGCCCGCTCCGGCTCCCGAGAGCCGCCGCGGATTGGTGCGCAGCGAGACGACCACGTCCTGCGACTCGGCGGACTCGAGGGCCACGCCGTCGGCCTGCGTGAGGCTCACGCAAGGAATGGTGATCGAGGCGTCGTCGCCGGCCATCCCGGGCGGCGAATCCGAAACGACGTTGTCGACGACGACCATCGCGATCGCCCCGGCGGCCTGGACGTTCGCGGCCTTCAGGACGAACGTGCACGTGCCCCGCTCGACGATCGCGACATGCCCGGCAACCTCGGCGGGATTCGACAGCGTGCTGCAGGCGTCGTAAGAGGAAGGGCCGGTGACGTCGGCCGCGTCCTGGCCGCGGACGAGGACCCCCGAAACGGCCTCCTCGGAGACGGCCGGCCCGAAGGCGGCCGAGCCGATCGCCCGGTCGCCCACGAGCGCCGCGGGAAACTCGACGGTCAGGACCGGTAGCGGGCCCAGGTATGCGGGCGCCTGGGCGACGGCGGTGCTGCCGTCCCAGACGAGAGCGCCGGTGTTGGTCGCCGAGACGGCGCGTTCGCCGGCGGTCATCTCGGTCCAGTGCTTGTTGGTCGAGGTATCGAGGATGAAGGACTCGAAGACGTCCGGCTGGTCGCGGTACTCCTGTCCGGTCGAGGTGTCGACGAAGGTCAGGAATCCGAGGCCGTGGCCGATCTCGTGCAGGAGCACGGTGACGAGGTCGAACCGGTCGCCGTGGGCGGCGTCGAGGCCGTAGTACCAGCCGGAGCCCTCGAGGCAGTTGACCTCGCCCGCTCGCGAGTTGAACGTCGCGGTGATGTCGTCGCCGGTCGGGGTGAGGTCCGTTCCCGCGAACTTGCTCGCCAGCGCGACGGCGTACCACGCCCCGCGGACGGGGGCATTGGGCGAATCCGATGCGATGGCGGCGGGCCGCGCGCCTCCGAGAGCGCCGGAGTCCCTGGTGCAGTCGAGAGGGTCGAACGTCGCGTGGATCCGGATCTCGACCGACGAGTCGAGCAGCGCGCCCCAGATGTCGGCCGCCCGCTGGAAGGCGATCAGCCTCTGCTGCCCGACGGTCGTGCCGGTGTTGCCGCCGACGGGAGTCGCGGGGGTCGGATCGTTGAAGCCTTCGGCGGGCCCGTCGCCGTTGACGATCGTGATCCGGGCGTCGGGCCTCGCCGGGGAGGCGGCGAGGAGGAGCAACGCCGTCGCGAAGGCCAGGGGAGCCGTCGGGCGCGGGCGAGCCATGGTCACTTCGCCTCGGCGCCGGCCGCCGGTTGCTGCGTCACGCAGCGGTATCGAAAAGTGCCGTCGGGCCGTTTCGTCGCGACGACGCTCATGAGGAACGCGTCGTCGAGCTCGACGATGCGCGTGCCGTCCGGAAGGACGACCTCGCGGGTCTGCCCCGCGCGCTCGCGGGCGGCCGAGGCCAGACGCCGCTCTTCGGCGGTCGGCGGACGCAGTTTGCCGGTGGCCGGGTCGATGAAGGCGCGAATTCCGAGCGAAGGGGCTGCCGCGGGCCGGTCGATCGCCGGGCAGGTCTCGGGCGTTTCGGGAGCCGGAAGGGCGGGCAGGCCCGCGGCGGCGCAGGCCGCGAGGAAAGTCAAGGGGATCCGCAGGATAGCCGGTCGCATCTCTGACCTCCGCGCTCGGGCGGCCCGGGCGTCGAGGCATTGTAGACCGGAGCGCGGCACCCGCTGGCCCGTTGCGCTGCGGCGGCCCCTGCCATAGATTGACCCGCATCGAGTGGGGAGGTCCCATGCGCGCTCTTGCGTCCGGATCCCGTCGGGTCGCGACTCTTCTCGGTGCCCTCCTCGTCTGCTCCGCCTCCGCCCCGGCCGCCGAGAGCGAGGCGTCGGCGATGGCCCGATACATCGTGTTCGAGGTGGACGGCGACGGCAGCGTGCGCCCGCAGATGCACAGGCTCGTGCGGCTGGCCGAGGCGCCGCGCTCGCTGACCGCCGGGGAGCTCGAGGCGCGGCTCGCGCGGCCGTTCCGCGGCGACGAGCGGGTGCGCGTGCGGATGTTCGACGCGGACGGCGCCCTCGCCTTCGAAGACGTCGTCGCGATCCCGAAGTGGCTTCGGGCCGAGGGCCTGGCGTCGGACGATGGCGCGGGTCAGGGGGAGATCGACGGGCGACTGCTCGTCTCCGAGCGCCGGTCCTTCGTCGTGCGGGTCCCGGTGCTCGAGAGCAGCTGGCTGTCCCTCGCCTTTCCCCGCGACGGCGGGCTCCCGCCGGAGGCGGCGTATCGCGACGCGGAATTCGATCTCGACGCCATTGCGGCGGACCCGACACTGCCACTGGCGCGGTTCGAGCCCCGGCTGGATCTGCGTCTGGCGGTCACCGGCAGCCCGGCCAATCGCGTCGACCTCCTCGTCATGGGCGACGGCTATACGGCCGGGGAGCGGGCGAAGTTCGACTCGGACGCCGCCAACCTGGTGTCCCAGTTTTTCGGCATCTCGCCCTACAACACCTACAAGAACTTCTTCAACACCGCCACGCTCTTCACGGCCTCGGCGCAGTCGGGGGCCGACCATCCGCCCTTCGACGCCGCCTGCGCCCCGTCGCTCTTCCAGCAATGCTGCGCCGACACGCTGGCCCAGACCGACCCGAAGGCGGGAACGTTCGTCGACACGGCCTTCGACTCGACCTACTGCTCGAGCAATCTGCACCGCGCGCTCGTGCTGAACACCACGAAGGTCCTCGCGGCCGCGGCGGCGGCGCCCAACTGGGACAAGGTCCTCGCGCTCGTCAACGACGCGACCTATGGCGGGACCGGCGGCGTCGTCGCGGCCATCTCGACGAACCCGCAGGCCATCGGCATCGCCCAGCACGAGCTCGGGCACTCGCTCACGCACCTGGCCGACGAATACGACAGCGCCTTTCCTTCGTACCCGTCCTGCAGCGACAAGACCTCACCCCCCTGCGAGCCCAACGTCACCGACGAGCTCGACCGCAGCCTGACGAAGTGGACGTCCTGGATCGCCGGGTCGACCCCCCTCCCGACGCCCGAGACGACGCAGTACGCGAGCACGCTCGGCCTCTTCGAGGGCGGGCGCTACCTGATGACGGGCATGTACCGGCCCCGGCAGAACTGCCTGATGAAGGCCCTGGGCCAGCCGTTCTGCCCGATCTGCACGCAGTCCTTCGTCCTGCTCCTCTACCAGGGCGGCTTCGGTGTCCCGGCCTCCGGCATCGACCCGATCGAACCGGGCTCGGAGAACCCCGCGCCCGGCTTCGTGTCGATGCCGTTTCCCGGCAGCAAGACCTTCTCGGTCGGCCTGCTGAAGCCGACCGGCGGCAACCTCTCGACGCGCTGGCTCGTGGACGGCGCCGCCGTGACGGGGGCGACCGGCAACACCTTCACCTACACGCCGACGACCCAGGGCACGCACCGCGTCGAGGTGAAGACCAAGGACACGACGACCCTCGTCAACGCGACGATGGGCGGCAACGCGCTCGAGAGCGGCCGCGCCTGGACGGTCGGCGCGGGGCAGGGCGGGCGCTTCCGCATCGAGGTCGACTGGGCGGTCCCGGCGCAGGGCCGGAGCGGCGTGGGGACCGAGGTCTCGCTGACGCCCGACACACGCTACTTCTGGTTCTTCACGCCCTCCAACGTCGAGCTCGTGATCAAGGTGCTCGACGCGCGGGCCGTCAACGGCAAGTACTGGGTCTTCTACGGCGCGCTCTCGAGCGTCCAGTACACGATCCGGATCACGGATACGGTGACCCAGGCGGTGAAGACGTACACCAACCCGAGCGGGACGCTGGCGAGCGTCGCGGACACGAGCGCCTTCGACGGTGCGGCATCGCCGGCGCCCGGCGGGGCGCCCGTGGCGGGCCCCGACGAAATCGCCTGGGCCCTCGAGGCTCAGGCGCGCGCGGGATTCGCCTCCGGCTCGCCCCTCGTGTCGAGCGTCGCCGCCCCTCCCGGGCCGGCGGCCGTGTGCGCCGCGGACGCGACGACGCTCTGCCTGAACGGCGGCCGCTTCCGGCTGCGCGTGGACTGGGCCGTCCCCGCGCAGGGGCGGAGCGGGACGGGCAAGGCCGTGCCGATCACCTCGGACACGGGCGACTTCTGGTTCTTCAGCGAGGCCAACATCGAGCTCGTCATCAAGGTCCTCGACGCGCGCGCCGTCAACGGCCACTTCTGGGTGTTCTACGGCGCGCTGTCGAGCGTGCAGTACACCATCACGGTGACCGACATGCAGACGGGGGCCGTCAAGACGTACCAGAACCCGTCCGGCACGCTCGCGAGCGTGGCCGACACGTCGGCGTTCTAGAGAAGAGGGCCGCTACTTTTTCGCCGGCGCCAGGGCCTGCGGCGTCACGACGATGTTCTTCGCCGCGTACCACGGGTGCCACTCGAGGACGAGACGACCGGCCTTGACGGCCGGGTCCTGCTCGGCGAGCGCCTTCGCCTCCGCCAGCGTCTCGACGCGGAAGATGAACATGCCGCGCAGGTCGCCGCCGTCGGAGAACGGCCCGGCGACGAGGAGCTTGCCGGTCTCGGCCATCCTTCCGATGTGGGCCAGGTGGTCGGCCTGGAGCTTCTCGAGCTCGGGAGTCGACGCCGGCGTCCAGGCCGGCCCCCGGCGGAGAAAGGCGACCTGGTAGGTCGTCATCTCCCATTTCCCCGGCTCGGGCGGCGGGGCCGCCGCGGCGGCGATGGCCGCAAGACCGAGCACGGCCGCGGCGACGATGGTTCGCTGCGAGATCATTCGATCCTCCTCCGGTTCGGTCCTACTTCGGGGGCGCGGCCTTCGCCGGCTCGCCCATCCGGTACTCGCCCTCGACCTCGACGACCGCCGTGCCGTCGGCGCTGCCGGTGCTCTTGTAGGTGCCGCGGCCCTGGAGCCCGGCCAGCTTTCCGGTCCCGCCGGTGAAGCCCCAGCGGCCGACCTGGCCCTGGAGGACCCCCTGGCTCGACTTCGTCTGGCCGTCGAAGCGCACGAAGTACTTGTCGCCGCTCGCCATCGTTCCGACGTGGTAGCCGTGGTCCGCCGAGACGTCGCCGCGCACGTCGCTCAGGGCCGACGACACCCCTTCTTTGGTGTCCGAGCCGGCGATCGTCATGGGCCTGGTCCACGTGCAGGGGGTCTTGACGATCGCGAGGGCGTGGCTCGCGTCGTCGCCGACCTCGACGGCGTTGCGGGTCGACTTGCCGCACTTCATCGTTCCGGACACCCGGGTGCCGGGCTGTCCGAGCCCCGGCTGTCCCGGCACTCCGACGGCCTTCGGCGCGGCCTGCGAGTCGGGGGCCTTCGTCTGCGCGGAAAGGCCGCTCGACGCGAGCGCTCCGATCACGATCATCGAGAGAGTCTTGAGCGTCATCCGTTCCTCCTCGTTCGAGCTCGCGCGCGATTGTACAGGCTCCGTTTCGGTCGAGACGCGATCCGAGGTCGAGAATCGCCCGTGCGCCTGCTAAAATGAACTCCGATGAGGCTCGCCGGGCGCCCACGCCAGCAACCTCCCTCCTTCGATCCGGCGCAGCTCTCCCTCTTTCCCGGTCTTCCGCCGAGCGTGCGGATCCAGCCCGCGATCCGGCTGACCGAGTCCAACGTCGCCCGCAACGTCCCCCCCGGCCGGTCCGGCGTCTTCTTCCTGAAGAGCGTCGGATCCGACGGCCTGGTCTCCGAGCGCGTCGGCCGCGACGACGTGGACCTGCGCCAGCGGCTCCTCCAGCACGCCCGCGAGGCCAGGCCCAACGTGCTGTTCGGCTGGATCCTGGCCGAGGACGCCAACGAGGCCTACCGGCTGGAGTGCTATCTGTGGCACGCCCACGGGGGCGCCTGGGCCGGGATCGCCGGCGACGCGCACCCGTCTGCCTCCGACCCGATCCCGTTCCTCGGCTGTCCCGACTGCGACGAGTAGAATCCCGGGACCCGGGACCGCGGGGGAGGGCCTTCTGGAGACTCTGAGCAATTTCGTCGGCGGCCGCTGGGTCCCCTCCGGGACCTCGGAGTTTCTCGACGTCCACAACCCGGCGACCGGCGACGTCATCGCGCGGACGCCGCTCTCGACCGGCGGCGACGTCGACGCGCGCGGTCGCGCGCGGCGAAGGCCGCGTTCCCGGCCTGGCGCGACACGCCGCCGGTCGCGCGCGCGCGGACGATGTTCCAGTTCAAGCGCGCTGCTCGAGGAGCACTTCGAGGAGATCGCCGCGCATCGTGACGACCGAGCACGGCAAGACGCTCGACGAGTCGCGCGGCAGCGTGCGCCGCGGCATCGAGTGCGTCGAGGTGGCCTGCGGCGCGCCGTCGCTGATGATGGGCTACGGCCTCGAGAACATCGCGTCCGGCATCGACTGCCACGGTCGTCCGCCAGCCGATCGGCGTCTGCGCGGCGATCGCGCCGTTCAACTTCCCGGCGATGGTGCCGCTGTGGTTCCTGCCGTTCGCGGTCGCGACCGGCAACACGTTCATCGTCAAGCCGTCCGAGCAGGTGCCGCTGTCGCAGCGGCTGATGTTCGAGCTGCTCGAGCAGTGCGACCTGCCGCCGGGCGTCGTCAACCTCGTCAACGGCGGCCGCGACGTCGTCGAGGCGATCTGCGACCACCCGGGCATCCGCGCGGTGTCGTTCGTCGGCTCGACGCCGGTCGCGCAGGCGCGTCTACCAGCGCGGCGACGCACGCGGGCAAGCGCGTGCAGGCGCTCGGCGGCGCGAAGAACTTCATCGTCGTCATGCCGGACGCCGACCTCGACCGCGCGATCGACGATCATCACCGAGTCGTTCTTCGGCTGCGCGGGCGAGCGCTGCCTCGCCGGCAGCGTGCTGCTGCCGGTCGGCGACGGCGCACGCGCGAGGCGCGCGAGCGCCTGGTCGCGCGCGGCGAAGGCGCTGAAGGTCGGCGACGGCGCTCGAGCCGGGCGTCGACGATGGGCCCGGTGATCAGCGCGAGCGCACCGCGAGCGCGTGCTCGGCTACATCGAGAAGGGCGTCGCCGAAGGCGCGAGGCTGCGTGCTCGACGGCCGCGCCGACACGGTGGCCGACCGCCCGAACGGCTTCTTCCTCGGCCCGACGGTCTTCGACGAGCGTGTCGCCGGAGATGACGATCGGCCGCGAGGAGATCTTCGGCCCGGTCGCGTCGATCTGCCCGGTGCAGGACCTCGACGAGGCGATCGCGGTGATGCAGGCGCACCCCAACGCCAACGCGACGTCGATCTTCACGTCGAGCGGCAAGGCCGCGCGCGAGTATCGCGCGCCGCGCGACCGCGTCGATGGTCGGCGTCAACATCGGCGTCGCGGCGCCGATGGCGTACTTCCCGTTCGGCGGCGCCAAGGACAGCTTCTTCGGCGACCTGAAGGCCCACGGCCGCGACGCGTTCGAGTTCTACACCGACAAGAAGGTCGTGATTTCCAGGTGGTTCTGAGGGGGGAGACACGATGAGCACGACGACAAAATCCCCGGCCCCGACGAGCGAGAAGACCCGCGAGATCCGCGAGAAGCACAAGGAGTACATGCTTCCCGGCGACGATCCAGTACTACGCAGGAGCCGATCGTCCTGACGGAGGGCAAGGGCCTGCGGATCCAGGACGTCGACGGCAACGAGTACCTCGACTTCTTCGGCGGCATCCTGACGGTCTCGCGTCGGCCACGCGCAACGACGAAGGTGAACGCCGCGCGTCGAGCGCGCAGATCGACCGGCTCGGCGCACGTCTCGACGCTCTACCCGACGCTCGCCGATCGTCGAGCTCGCCGAGAAGCTCGCGCGCCTCGCGCCGGGCAAGCTGCGAGCAAGGCGTTCTTCACGCGCCAGCGGCACCGAGGCCGACGAGACCGCGGTCGATGCTCGCGCAGCTCGCACACCGGGCGCCAGGAGATCATCGCGCTGCGCCACGGCTACTCCGGCCGCTCGATGCTCGCGCAGTCGCTGACGGCGCACTCGACGTGGCGCGCCGTGCCCGACGCAGGTCGCCGGCATCAAGCACGCGCATGTCGCCGTACTGCTACCGCTGCCCGCTCGAGCTCGACGTACCCGACCTGCGGCGTCGAGTGCGCGAAGGACATCGAGGAGCTGATCCAGACGACGACGACCGGCCAGATCGCCGGCTTCCTCGCCGAGCCGATCCAGGGCGTCGGCGGCTTCATCACGCCGCCGAACGGAGTACTTCAAGATCGCCGTCGACATCGTCAAGAAGTACGGCGGCGTCTTCATCTGCGACGAGGTGCAGACGGGCTTCGGCCGCACCGGCGGCAAGATGTGGGGCATCGAGCACTACGGCGTCGAGCCCGACATCATGACGATGGCCAAGGGCATCGCCAACGGGCTGCCGCTCGGCGCCTGCGTCGCGACGCCCGAGATCGCCGACTCGCTGGAAGGCCGCGAACATCTCGACCTTCGGCGGCAACCCGGTCGCCTGCGCCGCGGCCAACGCGACGATCGACGATCATCGAGGAGGAGGACCTGCCCGGGAACGCCGACGACGATGGGCAAGGTCCTGCGCGACGGCCTCGAGGAGCTGAAGACGAAGCTACCCGAAGACGATCGGCGACGTGCGCGGCATGGGCCTCATGCAGGCGATCGAGCTCGTCGAGGACGAGACGGCGGGCGACCGCACGCCCGACGCGGCGCATGACGAACCGCGTCTTCGAGGAGACGAAGAAGCGCGGCCTCCTCATCGGCAAGGGCGGCCTCTACGGCAACGTCATCCGCATCGCGCCGGCCGCTCAACGTCGGACGCGCCGACATCGAGGAGGCCCTCGCGATCATCCGCGAGTCGTTCGAGGCGGCCGGGGCGTCCTAGGTCAGGCGGGCTTGCGCCGCAGGGCGCGCTGCAAGTAGTACACCGGGATCCCCAGCCCGATGAATGCGAGCCCGAAGATCGACTCGCGCGGCGTTTCCACGAGCGTGTTCACCACGATCGCGAAGGCGGTCAGTCCGAACAGGATGGGAACGAACGGGTAGCCCGGCACGCGGAACGGCCGCGGCAGGCCGGGCTCCTTGCGCCGGATCGCGATCACCGAGAGCACGGCGAGGGCGTAGAAGATCCAGCCGCCGAAGATCACGTACGTGAAGAGCTGCGAGAAGCCGCCGATGATCAGGACCAGGAAGGCCGACCAGAGGCCCTGGAACAGGAGCGCCTCGACGGGCGTGCGCCATTTCGGATGTACGCGCGAGACCCGCTCGATGAAGAGGCCGTCCTTGGCCATCTGGTAGTACGCCCGGGGGCCGGCGAGGATGAGCGCGTTCATCGCGCCGAGGATCGAGCAGAGGATCGCCGCGGTCATGATCTTGCCGCCCCACTCGCCGGTCACCCGCGTCATGGCGGTCAGCGCGACGCGGTCCGAGGCCGCGATCTCGGCCGGCGTCAGGACCCTCAGGTACGCGAGGTTCGCCAGCAGGTACAGTCCGACGACGATCGACACGCCGCCGATGATCCCGCGCGGGAAGTTCTTCTGCGGCTCGTGGATCTCGCCGGCGGCGAAGCTGACGTCGTGCCAGCCCTCGTACGCCCAGAGGACGGCGACGAGCGCCACGCCGACCGCCGCGAGCGGCACCGGGCCCGTGGGCAGCGGAGGCGGCGCCGTCGCGGCGGGATCGGCCGCGGGGCCGGGAAGCAGGAAGATCACGAGGACCATGACGACGAGCCCGCCGACCTTCAGCGCGGTGAGCACGTTGCCCACCCGCGCGCCGTTCTTCACTCCGACGATGTTGATCCAGGTCAGGAGGGCGATCGCCAGAACGCCGGCCACCTTCGTCGTCACCGGGTTCAGCGGCACGAAGGCCCCGAGGTAGATCGGAAAGGCGGCGCCGAGCGTCGCGATCGAGCCGGAAGTGGCGACGGTGAAGAGCATCCATCCGCAGAGAAAGCCCGGAAGCCGGCCGAAGGCGCGCGTGATGAACGTGTAGATGCCCCCGGCGTCGGGCATCGCCGCGCCGAGTTCGGCCAGCGACAGCGCCCCGAGCATCGTCAGCACGCCGCCGATCACCCAGACCGCGAGCATCCAGCCGGGCGTGTGGACGGCCCTCGCGATCTCGGCCGGCACCAGGAAGATGCCCGACCCGATGATCGTGCCGATGACGAGGTTGATGGTGTCGAAGAGCGTGAGATCCCGGCGGAGCTCCGACATGGGCTGGCCCTCCCTGGTTCGACGTCTTCCGGGGCAGCGTTTTCGCTACTCTATCCCGCCCCACGCGGGTCGCCGGTCGAGGAGATCGCTTTCCCAAAGGGGAAAAATCGGGCCGCCGGATCGCCGGCGGCCCTTGAGGAAGGTCCGAGGGTTTCTCTAGTTTTTTGGGGTGCGCCCCTCGAGCGCATCGAGGCGCTTCTCGAGGTCGTCGATGCGGTCCTGAAGGTCGGGCGAGCCCGGCGGAACCGGGGCGACCGGAGGAACGGGAGGGACCGGAGGCATTGGCGTCCGCATGCCGTGCCATTGGAACTTGTGCATGCCGGGCCCGAAGTCCCCCATCCGCATCTTTCCGCCCTCGCGCTCGGCCACCGTCACGGTCAGGGTCTTCGGCGAACGGTCGCGCAGGAGCTCGATCTTGACCGTGTCGCCCTCCTTCTTGCGCCGCACGGCGCGCACGAGGTCGCGCGTCGAGCCGATCGTCTCGCCGTCGGCGGACGTCACGATGTCGGCGACCTGGAGGCCGGCCTTCGCAGCGGGCGAGTCCTTCTCGATCCTCCCGACGAACACGCCGGCGTCCTTCGGGGCGCCGAAGTGCGTGCGGAGCTCCGGTGTCATCTCGACGGGACGCACGCCGATGGTGCCGCCGCCCTCGAACCACGAGAACTCCGGCAGGTCCTCGAGGCCGCGCAGGTCGGCGAACATCTCGGGGCCGTCCTCGCCCTCGACGAAGACGCCGTCGTCGTCGACGACGATCTCCCGCTCGGGGGACACGACCACGATCTTCTTCTTTTCCCTGGGTTTCGGCGTGGACTCGGGGGAGCCGCCCGCTTCGACGCGGGAGGCCGTCGGGAGAATCAGCAGAAGCGCCGGCAGGATGGCTTTCAGACGCATGGTTCCTCCATGTCGAAGGAGGAGACGGCGGCGCGGCCGAAAGGTTACGGCTTCTTCTGCGGCGGCAGGGGCGCCTTCTTCGCCGGCGTCGGCGGGGGCGGCGCGGACACCGCGGCGGTGTCGAGGCTCCAGACGCTGCGCCCGGCGGTGCCGACGAGGATGCGCCGCGGCGAGGCGGTGTCCGGCGCCAGGGCCACGACGTCGGGGTGGGGCGGCTCGCCCCCGATCTGGGTCCATGTGTTCGCGCCGTCGGTCGAGCGGAAGACGCCCTTCTTCCACGTGCCCGCATAGAGCGTCTTGCCGTCGGCGGGGTCGACCATCAGGACCTGCACGTTGGCGCGCCCGAGCCCCTTGTGGCCGGCGGTCCAGGTCGCGCCGCCGTCGGCGCTCTTGAAGACCCCCTCCTCCTCGGTTCCGACGAAGATCGTCTTCGTGGCGGGATCGACGACGATGGTCTGGATCTGGGAGTGGGGGATCCCGGCGCCGCTCTTCTCCCAGGTCTTCGCGCCGTCGGTCGTCTTGAAGAGGCCGGCGTGCGTGCTCACGAAGAACGTGCCGGGCGAGCCGGGCATCGCCGCGAACCCGAAGAAGCCGTTCGTGCTCGAGCCGCGCTCGAGGTCCGGCAGCTCCTTCCAGGACCTGCCGCCGTCGGCGCTGGCGTAGATCGTGTCCGGGTCGCGGGCGTAGATCTTCTTCGGGTCGCCCCCGTCGAAGACGAAGGCGAGGACGCTGCGCGTGACGACGATGTCCTTGTGGACGGGAGTCCAGGTCTCGCCGGCGTCCTCGCTGCGGAAGATGCCCTCGTCGGTTCCGGCGAACACGATCTTCGGCGAGGTCGGATCGATCGCCACCGCGCGGACGTCGGTCGTGGTCATGCCCTCGTTCAGGCGCTTCCAGGTCTTTCCGCCGTCGGTCGACTTCGAGACGTTGCCCTGGACGGTGCCGACGTAGATCGTGCCGGGCGCGGACGGGTCGGCCGTGAGCGCCTTCACGTCCGTGGCCGTGAAACCCTCGGGCGTGGGCGACCACGTCTTGCCGCCGTCGGTCGTCTTGAGCACGCCCTCGCGGTTGGTGCCGGCGTAGAGCGGCCCCGCGGGATCGAGCGCGAGGGCGGAGAAGTTGATCCAGTTGAACCCCTTCGCGATCTCGTTCCAGTTGCGGCCCAGGTCCGTCGTCTTGATGACGCGGTTGGGAACGCCGGCGTAGACGATCCTGGGGTCCGACGGGTCGATCGCGAAGGCGTCGCCGTTGAACGGGCGCCACTTGTCCGGGCTCTTCTTCGCCCAGGTCTTGCCGAAGTCGTCGCTGCGGTAGATCGCGCCGTTGATCCCGGCCCAGACCGTTTCCGGGCCGACGGGGTCGACGGCCAGGGCGTGGATGTTCTCCTTCTCGATCCCGGCGCTCGACGGGGCCCAGGTCGCGCCCGAGTCGACCGACTTGAAGATCCCGTCGCTGATCGTGCCCGCGTAGAGCGTCGCGGGCGTCTTCGGGTCGACGGCGAGCGACCGCAGCCGGAAGTTGTGCGGGAAGCCCGAGTCCGAGTGCGTCCACGTGCGGCCGCCGTCGCTCGAGCGGTGGATGCCGGGCTTCGGCCCCGTCGTGTCCGCGGCCGCGTACGCCACGCCCTTCGCATCGACGGCGATCGCCGCCCATTCCTGCCGTTCCACCGAGAGGACGCGCTTCCAGGTCGAGCCGCCGTCGACGCTGCGGTAGACGCCTTCCATGTTCGTCACGGCCCAGACCGTCTTCGTCGCGGATGGGTCGACGGCGACGCCTTCGACGACGGAATCGCGCGGCAGGCCCGAGTCGCAGAGAATCCACGACGCTCCCGCGTCGTTCGTGCGGTAGAGGCCCCCGCCGAAGGTGCCGGCGTAGAGCGTCGCGGGCGCCGACGGGTCGAGCGCGAGCGCGTTGACCTCGCCGGTGCGCGGGCCGATCGGGATCCAGGTCTGGGCGTCGCCGGCGGCGGCCAGGGCCCAGAGCGCGGCCATGACGAGAGCGGAGCGAGGGGCGTTACGCATCGTCCTCTCCTGTGGAACGGGATTTTTCGCGCGGGAGTCTATCAAGGGACTCGCTGATAGCCTTCCGGCGATGCGCCGCGGCGGGCTCGTCGGCCTGGTTCTCGCTCTGGCGTCCGCGGCGGCGGCGCAGGGGCCGTCGGCCGACTGGCGGACGATCGAGACCGCGCACTTCCGCGTCCACTTCCCGGCGCCGTTCGAGGCCTGGGCCCGGCACGCCGCCGGGCAGCTCGAGCCGATCCACGCGCGCGTCACCGCCCTCGTCGGCTTCACGCCCGGGCGGCCGATCGAGGTCGTCGTCTCCGACCCGGCCGCCGTCGCCAACGGGGCGGCCGCGCCCTTCCTCGACCGGCCGGAGATCCTGCTGTGGACGTCGCCTCCGGGCCCCGCCTCCGATCTCGGCGAGTTCCGGGACTGGACCGAGACGCTGGCGACGCACGAGGTGGCGCACGTCGTTCACCTCGGGCGGCCCGGGACCGGCGTGACGGGCTGGCTCGCGAGGCTCTCCCCGGTGCCCTTCGGCCCGGTCGCCCTCGGCTCGCCGCGCTGGGTCTTCGAAGGCTACGCCACGCTGGTCGAGGGAGCTCTGACGGGCTCGGGACGGCCGGCGTCGGCCTTCCGCGCGATGGTGCTGCGCAGCCTCGCGATCGCCGGGAAGCTGCCGGAGTACGGCGACCTCGACGGCGGCGACGGCTGGCTCGAGGAGGACGTGCCGTATCTGGTCGGCTCGGCCTACCTCGAGTGGCTCGCCGCCCGGGCGGGACCGTCGAGCCTGCCCGAGCTCTGGAAGCGCATGGCCGCGCGCCCGTTTGGCGGGTTCGAGGCGTCCTTCCGAGAGGTCTTCGGCTCCCCGCCGAAGGAGCTCTACCAACTCTTCGTCGTCGAGTCGACCTCGAGGGCCATGGAGGAGGAGAAGCGTCTGAAGGCGGCGGGCCTCGTCGAGGGAGAGCTCGCGCTCTCGCTCGAGGGCGCCACGCAGTCGCCGCAGGTCTCGCCGGACGGATCGAAGCTCCTCGCCCGCCGCGATCCGTCCCGCCGCGTCAGCCTCCTCGCGGTCTGGGACCTCGCCGAGGCCGGCGCGGATCGGAAGCCGCTCTGGACTCTGCCGCGGCTCGACGGCTACTCGCCGTCGGACCCGCGCTGGATGCCGGACGGGCGCCGGGTCCTCTTCTCCATGCGCGCGCCCGATGCCGACGGCGTTCTCCGGCGCGACCTCCATCTCTGGGACGGCGCCCGCGGCTCCGTCGAGCGCGTGACCCGGCTCGCCGACGTCTCGCAAGCGGACCCCGCCCCGGACGGCCGTTTCGCGGTCGCTGTCCGCGGCCGGTTCGGCGTCTCGACCCTCGTCCGGGTGGACCTGGCGACGGGGGAGGTTCTCGAGATCCCGGTCGGGACCGTGCCCGGCGACGCATGGTCCCGTGTGGGCCGAGCCTCGCGTGTCTCCGGACGGCCGTCGCGTCGCGGCGCTCCGGCATCGGGACGGACGGTGGCGGCTCGTCGTGCTGCCGGTCGAGGGCGGAGCGGTCTCGGGAGATCGAGATCGGGGGCGCGGCCGCTTCGGCCGCGGCAGCGCCCGCGTGGAGCGCGGATGGCGCCACGATCTTCGCGACCTCCGACGGGTCGGGGACCTGGGACGTCGTGGCGGCCTCCGAGTCCGGTGCGAGCCCGGCGCAGACGCGCACGCGCGTCACCGGGGGCGCCTTCGCGCCGGCGCCGTCGCCGGACGGACGTACCCTCTATTTTCTCGACTGGACCGCGGGCGGGATCGACGTTCGCCGGCTCGACCTGTCCGCGCCTGCCCCCGCCGGGACGGCGGAAGAGATCCTCCCCGGCAAGCGGCTCGCGCCGGCGCCGCCGCTCGAGGTCGAGCCGGTCGCGCCGGACCGCCCCTATTCCGTCTGGCCGTCGCAGGCGGTCCGCCCGCTCCTGAACTTCTCGATCGGGCCGGACGGCGACACGGTGCAGATCGGCCTCGACGGCGGCGACGTGCTCGGCCGGCTCCACTGGCTCGCGGCCGCGTCCCTCGGCAACACGCCCGGCCCGCGCGGCGGCACGCTCGCGGCGGCGTGGCGCGGCCTCCCCTTCGCGGTTTCGCTGCAGGCCTTCTCGGCCCTGGAGAAGCCCGGGCGGCAGAGCCTGTCGCCCCGTCCCGAGCTCGACGTCGAGCGGTGGGGCGGCTACTTCGAGGCCTCGTGGAGCCGGCCGTTCGTCTGGGGGAGGCTGGAGGCCGACGGCGGAGAGGGCGTGGCGAGCTACGACGCGCTGGCGACGGGCCGCGACTTCAGCCGCGCGCTCGGCACCGCGCGGCTGCGGGCCGTGTACCGTCGGACCCGCGGGCGCTGGGGGGGCGGCGTGGACGTCGAGGCGACCGGATCGGTCGGCGAGACGGACGGGCGGGGCTGGAGCCAGGCGGCGGGCGGGGCGCGCCTCTCGGGAATCACGCCTCTCGCGACGATCTCCGCCGGCGCGCGCTGGGGCGACACGGGAGGCCAGCCGACGCGCTTCGACGTCTTCGCGATCGGCGGCTCCCCGTCGACGATCCTGCCGCCGGGGTTCGACCGGAATCGCATCGAGAGCCGCGCCCTGCCCTTCGCGGTCCAGCTCGGCGAGAAGTTCGAGGCGTACCGCGCCGAGGCCGAGGCGTCGGGCTGGCCGCTCGTTCTCTACGGTGAGTGGCTGCGGGCCTGGACCGTGCGGGGCGGGCGCCCGAACCCGGTCCGTGTCGCCGGCGCGGAGGCGCGGCTCGAGCGCCTCGTTCCGGCCGAGTACGGCCGGTCGCTGACGTTCCGCGTCGGCGCGGCGTGGATCGAGAGCACGGCCCCGCGCTTCAGCACCGTCCGGGGATATGCTGACCTCATCTTCCGACCCTGATCCATCACGGAGATTCCATGCAGCGCTTTCTCGGCATCCTGAGCCTCTGTGTGGCGACGGCCTGCGCGTCGCCCGCCGCGGCTCCTCCGCCCCCCGCTCCGCCCCCGGCCGCGCCGCCGGCGGCGGAGCTCGCGCGCAGCGGCCTCGCCGTCGCCGTCGAGGCCGCGGTCAAGCTGGTCGACGCGGCGCGCAGGCGCGACGTCGCCGTCGCGGTGACGTACCCGGGCGGCGAGGGTCCGTTTCCGGTCCTCGTGTTCTCCCACGGGGACGGCGGGTCGGGCGACGACAGCCGCCTGCTCCGGCGCTTCTGGGCCACGCGGGGCTACGTCGTGCTCGCACCCTCGCACGCAGACGCGCCCCCCGCGAAGAACGCGACCGACCCGAAGGCGTGGGAGAACCGCGCCCGCGATCTCGTCTTCGTGCTGGATTCGCTGGCGACCTTCGCCGAGCGCGTCCCGCCGCTCGCGGGCAAGCTCGACGCCGCGAGAATCGGCGCGGCCGGGCATTCCTACGGCGCGTACACCGCGGGGCTTCTGGCCGGGGCGACCGTGGACGTGCCGAAGGGGGAGAAGGGCCGGAGCTTCGCCGACCCTCGGCCGAAGGCGTTCCTGCTCCTGTCGCCGCCGGGCCAGGGGATCCGAGGCTGGACGAAGGGTTCGTGGTCGACCGTCGCGCGGCCGCTCATGGTCGTCACGGGCTCCCAGGACAAGGGGACGAAGGGCCAGGACCCGTCGTGGCGGCTCGACGCCTTTCGTCTCTCGCCGCCGGACGGCAAGTTCTGCCTCTTCCTTCGGGGCGCGGGCCATCTCTCCTTGACCGGCCAGTACGCCGAGCCGGGCGCCTCGCTCTCCGGCCGCGGCAAGGGAGCGCCGTCGGCCGAGGAGGAGGTCGCCATCTTCAAGGACGTCAAGGCCGTCAGCGTCGCCTTCTGGGACGCCTACCTCAAGGACGACGCCGCGGCGAGGGCGTTCCTGGCGTCGGACGCGCTGGCGGCGGAGAGCGGCGGAAGAGCGAAGCTCGAGCGGCGCTAGCGCGATTCGTCAGTCCTGGTAGTACTGCCTCGCGTAGATGTAGCCCTTCTTGCCGACGAGCTCGACCTCGATCGTGTGGTCGCCACGCGTTCCGCGCGGTTTGACCGCGGTGAGGACGTACCGTCCCGAAATCGCGCGCTGCACGAGCTCCATCGCGAGGGCGGGGAAGTTGTTGGTCTTCATGTACTTCCCGCCCGTGAGGTCCGAGACTTGCTGCAGGTACCCCTCGAGCGAGTGGTAGTCGGCGTCCGCGACGTCGAGCGTGAACATGTTCGCGCGGGCTCGCGCGAGCGCGTAAATCATGTCGTTGAAGTCCTTCTGCTCCGACGCGACGGCGCCCGAGATCCCGCCCTGGGTGCTTCCGAGCCCCCATCCGAAGAAGACGATCGATTTTCCGCCCGGAAGGGGCTCGAGGGCCCTCCCGAGGACCTCGATGGCCCGATCCGGTGTTCCGGCCTTCTTCGCTCCGACGGCATCGAAATAGCGGCTGAGCGACGGACGGCCCGAGAGGTCGGGCTCCGGCGCCGGCGACGTGCCGATGGAGGCCGTGATGGCCTTCAGGACCTTCTGTCGATCCGACGTGAAGTCCTGGCGAAGCTTGAGTTGCGAGTCGAACGACGCGACCGCGATGCGGTCCGTCGGCAACAGCGTGTCGAGGAACTTCCGGGCCTGCTGCGACATGCGCATCAGCCCGTGGAGGCGGGTCGTCTGGCTGCCGTCGTGCTGAAAGAAGAGGACGATGAGGCGTCCGGGCGGCGCGTCCTCGCGGAACCGTTCGGCCTCCGGGCCCTCGATGCCGACGAGCGCGGATGCGTCGTTCTCCGGTTTGTCGCCGGGGAGCCACTCGACGTCCTCGAGAATGACCGACCGGCCGTCGATCTTGACGCGAAGGTCGTCCCGGGTGAGCCCCGGGATCGGATTGCCGTCCGAGCCGATGATGTGGGCGTCGATGACGACCCGCTCGACGACCACCTCTTCCTGGACGGCCCCCTGCCGATTGGTCGGCTCCTGGGCGGCGGCCGCGGCCGCCACGAGGGCGGCGGCGCAGACGGGGAGCCAGCTCGAGGGCTTCACGAACCTAGGCTAGCGCAGGAGTTCGGCGAGTCGATGAAGAATGATCGGAGAAGCGGCGCGGCGCCGGGATTCGTCCGCGCTTTTGGTCGGTTCGTCCTTCCGAGGTGGCGGCGATAGTATCGGCACTCTCTTCCGATGTCTCTGCGCACAGGACAACGCCTCGGCCCCTACGAGATCGTCGCGCCGCTGGGCGCGGGCGGAATGGGGGAGGTGTACCGTGCACGGGACCCGCGGCTGCAGCGGGAGATCGCGATCAAAGTGCTTCCGGCGGCGGTCGCCACGGATCCGGAGCGCCTGAAGCGGTTCGAGAAGGAGGCGCGCGCGGCCTCGGCGCTCAATCATCCCAACCTCGTCACGATCCACGACATCGGCTCGGCGGACGGCGTCGAGTACATCGCGATGGAGCTCGTGGACGGGCGGACGCTGCGCGAAGCGCTGGCCGACGGCGCGATGGGGCCGAAGGCGCTGCTCGCGCTCGCCGCTCAGGTGGCCGACGGCCTGGCCAAGGCGCACGGCGCCGGGATCGTGCACCGGGACCTGAAGCCCGAGAACGTGATGGTCACGAAGGACGGCTTCGTGAAGATCCTGGACTTCGGCCTGGCGAAATTGACGCAGCCGGAAGGCTCGAGCGAGGTGACGTCGTCGCCGACGGCCTCGGGCGCGACCGAGCCGGGCGTCGTGATGGGGACGGCCGGTTACATGTCGCCGGAGCAGGCGCTCGGCCGCCCGGTCGACTTCCGCTCGGACCAGTTCTCGCTCGGCTCGATCCTCTACGAGATGGCGACGGGGAAGCGGGCGTTCCAGCGCGGGAGCACGCCCGAGACGCTCACGGCCATCATCCGCGACGAGCCCGAGGCGATCGCGACGCCTCGCCCCGCTGGCGCCCGCGCCGCTGCGGTGGGTGGTGGAGCGCTGCCTCGCCAAGGCGCCGGACGACCGGTACGCCTCGACCCGCGACCTCGCGCGGGACCTCTCGACGCTCAAGGACCGGCTGAGCGAAGCCAGCGGCGGCACCGGCGTGACGCGGCCCGCGGCGCCGCGGCGCGGCCTGCGCCGGGCGCTGCCCTGGGGGATCGCCGCGGCGCTGGCGGCCTCGCTCGGCTGGGCGCTCACGGCGGGACGCGGCCGTTCCCCGGAGCCGGCGCGCCCGATCCGGTTCGCGGTCGTGCTTCCGGACGGAGTGGGCTTCCAGTCGGGCGACATCGAGGGGCAGACCGCGCTGTCTCCGGACGGGCGCAACCTGGCGATCGTGGGCGGGGCGTCGGGCCGCCGGCGCATCTACCTTCGCGCGGTCGACTCGCTCGAGGTCCGGGCCCTCGAGGGAACCGAGGGAGGCGTCTCGCCTTTCTGGTCTCCCGACTCCCGATCGCTGGGGTTCTTCGCGGACGGGAAGCTCCAGCGGATGGATCTTGCCGGAGGGCCTCCCCGCACGATCTGCGATGCCCCCTATCTCGAGACCCAGGCGAGCTGGGGCTCCGCCGGCACGATCGTCTTCGCCCAGATCGGGCCGCAGGGACCGGGGATCTATGGCGTCGCCGCCGAAGGCGGCGAGCCGCGCCGGATGATCTACGAGGAACGGAAGGAGAACGTCGGCCTCTGGCCGCACTTCCTTCCCGACGGCCGCCGGTTCCTCTTCCTGTCGCGCGAGTTCGAGGTGAAGGGGGACCGGCGCTGGCACCTGAACGCGGGCTCCGTCGATTCGCGCGAGATCACGCGGATCTCCGACGCGATCTGGTCGCGGGTCGAGTACGTGGCTCCCGGATACCTGGTCTACGGGCGGAAGGGCTCCCTGCTCGCGCAACGGTTCGACGCCCGGACCCTGCGCCTCTCGGGCGAGGCGATCACGCTGGCCGAACGGGTCTACTACTTCAACGGACCGGCGATGACGGGTTTCTCGGCGTCTCAGGCCGGCGTCGTCGCCTACGAGAAGCTGCGCAGCCCGAGCCGCGTCGCATGGCTGGACCGGTCGGGCCGCGAGCTCGAGACGATCGGCCTGGAGGGGATCGTCGCCAGTGTCCGGCTTTCGCCCGACGGCCGGACGGTCGCGGCCAGCGTCCGCGACGAGAAAGTGGGGACGTCCGACATCTGGCTCTACGACCTGGCGCGCAGGCTTCCGCTGCGGCTCACGCTGGACGAACAGGATGACGGGATGCCGGTCTGGTCGGCCGACGGAACGAAGATCTTCTTCCGCGGCGACCGCTTCGGTCCTCCCGACCTGTTCGAGATCCCCGCGTTCTCGCCCGGCCGGGACTCACTGCTCCTGCGCCGGCCCGGAGTCCAGAGCCCCGAAGACGCGTCGCCCGACGGACGGTCCCTCGTCTTCGGCGAGTGGAGCCGCCAGACCAACGGGGACCTCTGGCTCCTGCCTCTGTCGGGCCCGAAGGAGCCGAGGTCCGTCGCGCAGACCCCGTCATTCGAAGCCGGGGCCCGCTTTTCCCCCGACGGGCGCTGGCTGGCCTACGTCTCCAACGAGTCGGGCCCGCGCGAGATCTACCTGCGGCCGGTGGAGGGCAGCGGCGAGAGGATCCGGATCTCGTCGGGCGGGGGCAACCTGCCGCGCTGGCGCCGGGACGGTCGCGAGCTCTTCTACCTCGCCGGCGGGGGAGAGCTCGTCGCGGTGGCGCTTCGTCCGGGCGGAAGTCCGGACCCGGGCGCCCCGACGGTGCTGTTTTCCCTCGACGGTGACGTGCGCGACTACGACGTCGATTCCTCCGGCCAGCGATTCCTGATCGACGTGGCGCCGACGGAGCCGGCGCCCATCGGCGTGCTGGTCAACTGGCCCGCGCTGCGGCCGAACGAAAGCGCGCGATGACCGGGTCGGGCCGCTAGACGGCGCGGCGCTCGGGGTGGGCCTTGCGCTCCGTCACGCGGTCGGGGAACTGGTCGTGAAACGTGTTCGCGACGTGGCAGCTCCAGCAGACCCGCCCGTGCGTGGCCAGGACGGCCGGGAGCGTCTCGGGCCGGATCTCGTCCCACTCGATGGTCTTGTCGCGGCCGGGCGTCAGGAGCGCGGGTTTGTTGTCGCCCCAGTGAATCTCGATCTTCTTGCCGCAGAGCTCGCACGAAGCGCCTTCGTACGCGCGGACGAGGATGTTGCGCACCAGGCACCCGTCGGGCGTCGCCTCGATCTGGGAGATGCACTCCTGGCCGCAGTGCTCTTTCTCCGGCCAGCGGGAGCACATTTCCAGGCGCAGGTCCGGCTCGCCGGTGGCGGTGGTGACCGCGGCGTGGCCCCGATCCAGTCGGACGGCGGCGGGCGCCTTGGTCTCCGGACAGGTGATCAGCCGCGTGCCCCGATACCGGACGAACGCCCGAATGGCGACGAAGATCATCGGGATCGTCGAGAGGGCCAGAGCCACGAGAACCAGCTTGAGAAGCGTCATCTTGCACCCCCGTACGATTTGGAGGTTAGACGGCTGCGCGCGCCCGGGACATGATTCAAGTGCATCATCCGGGCCTCCCCGGCGCCTCAGATTCCCAGCGCGGCGACGGCGAGCCCGACTCCGGCGATGAGAGCGCCCGCCACGGCGTCGCCGTAGCGGTCGAGCCAGGGAGTCCGGAGCATGCCGGCACCGGCCCGCGCGGGAAGGACCAGGGCGACCATGGTCGCCAGCGTGGAGGCCTCGTAGACGAGGACGATGCCGGCCGCCGGGGCCGCTCCCAGGGGCGCCGCCGCGAAGAGGAGCGGGATCACGGCCACGCACGGGTCGGCCGAGAAGAGGAGGAAGAGAGTCCAGGCCGTCATGGGGCCCGGGTCGTGGATGTGGTCGTAGTGGACGTGGGAGTGGCCGTGGAGCTTCCTCCCGGCCGCCCGGCGCAGTCCCCAGATCGCGTACGCGATGCCGAATCCCACGAGAAGCAGGCCCGCGGCGGCCTCCATCCGCCGGCCGAAGCGCTCGATGATCCCGATGCCGAACAGGAGCCCGAGCGCGCCGAGCAGCGCCGACACCGTGACGTGGCCGAACCCGCAGGCGAGCGTGATGCGCAGCGTCCGTCCCGCGGACCAGCCGCGCGAGCGCGCCAGGGCCGCGAAGGGGACCCAGTGGTCCGGCGCGAGCGTGTGCAGGCTCCCGACCGTGAAGGCTCCCAGGGCCAGGGCCGCGAAGAGGCCGTTCACGCCCGCACCCGGGACTCGAGCGCGAGCACCGCGGCGACGCGCCGCTCCTCCAGCCAGTCGAGCCAGGCATCCACGCCGGCCCCCGTGCGGGCGGAGAAGGGGATGAGGCGCGGCGAGGGCATCACGCGCGACAGCGCGTCCTCGATCGCCGCGAGGCTCACCTCGGGCAGGTGCGGCAGGAGGTCCGTCTTCGTCACCAGGACGAGGTCGGCCTTGCGGAACATGACCGGGTACTTGACCGGCTTGTCCTCGCCCTCGGTCACCGACAGCGCGACGACGTTGGCGGCCTGGCCGAGGTCGTAGACCGCCGGGCAGACCAGGTTGCCGACGTTCTCGACGAAGAGCACGTCGAGGTCGGCGACGGGGAAGCCGTGGAGGGCCGTGTGGACGAGCTCGGCGTCGAGGTGGCAGGCCGAGCCCGTCGTGATCGACACCGAGGGGATGCCGGCCCGCATGCAGCCGCTGCGCGTCGCGATCGGTCTCGAGGTCCCCGGCGAGCGCGCCGAGGCGCCGGCGCCCCTGCAGGGCCCGCGCGGTCGCCTCGAGAACCGCGGTCTTGCCCGGCGCCGGGCGAGCCCATCAGGTTGATCGCGAGCAGGCCCATCTGTCCGAAGTGCTCGCGGTTGTGGCGGGCGGTCCGGTCGTTGCCGGAGAGGATCCGATCGCGCACTTCGACGGGAACGGTCTCGAGGTCGCCGCGGTCGCGGGTCTCACACATTCGCCACCTCCATCTCGATTCGGTCCAGGAAGATCTCGTCTCCGGCGGTCAGGCGCGCCGGGACCGCGCACTCCGGGCAGCGCAGAATCGATCCCCGCGGGATCTCGCCGTGGCAGCGAGGACATTCCCATCGCGCCGGCACCGGGACGATCGAAAGCTCCGCGTTCTCGCAGAGCGTGCGCTCGCGAAAGACGCCGTACGCCGTTCGAAGCAACTCGACCTCGACGCCCGACGCCTCGCCGATGCGGACGTGGAGGCGGTGGACGGAGGCGGCGCCGCGCTGAGCAGCCTCGGCCTCGACCCGCTCGACGAGCGCCTGGACGATCGAGTACTCGTGCATGCCGTCTCAGCTCCCGCCAAAGCGCGCCGGCCGGCGCTCGAAAAAGCCTTCGAGGCCCTCCGCGAAGTCGGCGCCATCCGCGATCCGCGCGAGCTGCTCGAGCTCGCGGTCGAGGTGGTGATCGAGGCGGTCCACTCCGGCCGCCTGCTGGACCAGGCTCTTGGCGATGCCGAGCGCCTCGGTCGGCCCCTCGGCGAGGCGCCGCGCGATCGCGCGGACTTCGGCGTCGAAGGTCTGGGCCGGGAAGACGCCGTTGATCAGGCCGTACTCGAGGGCCCGGGCGGCGTCGAGGCGCGGGTTCAGGAGAACGAGCTCCATCGCGCGGCGAAGCCCCAGGAGGCGCGGCAGGAAGAACGTCGAGCTCTCCGCGCCCGTCAGCCCCGTCTTCCCGTACGCCCACTCGAAGCTCGAGCGGTCGGAGGCGTACACGAGGTCGCACGCCATCGCGATCCCGAAGCCGCCGGCCGCGGCGACCCCGTCGACGGCCGCGACGAAGGGCTTGGGCGCGCGCTTGATCTCCGAGATCGTGCTGTGGATGTACTCCAGGATCTGCTTGAAGATCTCGCCGTAGCCGGTCTGCTCCGGCCGCGCGCCCTGGAGGTAGCCGAGGTCCTCGCGCTTCCCGCCCGACCGGATGTACTTCAGGTCCGCGCCGCTGCAGAAGGCGCCCGGGACGCCCGAGAGGACCACGGCGCGCACGGCGGGGTCGCGGGCCAGCAGGATTCCGGCCTTGCGGAAGTCGCGGGCCGTTTCGACGTCGAGCGAGTTGAACCGCTCGGGCCGGTCGATCGTGAGCCGGCCGACGGCGCCGTCGCGCTCCACCCGGATGTGCGTCATGGAAGGCCTCCCGCCGCGGCCATCGGCGACAGGAAATCCGTCGACTCGCTCTCGTGACCTTCGCGCGGCGCGAGTCGGCCCGTCATCAGGGCGACGGCTCCCGTCAGCAGCGGCCCCCAGGCCGTCTCGAGCATCCACTCCTGGTGCGCGAAGGCATAGGCGTTGACGGCGTGGGCGAGCCCGCGACGGCGCAGGTCGGCCACGAACGGCGCCACCGGAAATGGCCGCGAGCGCAGCAGGATCGGCCCCTCGTCCAGCCGCTCGGTCACGACGTGGGCGGTCGCCCGCGTCTCATGCTCTCCGGCCCGGATCGCGTCGCGCACCGCGCGCAGGCCCGCGTAGAGCGGGCGTCCGTCGGGCCCCGTGCGCGCCAGGTCGCTGCCGTGGACGTTGACGATCCGGTCGGGGAAGGCCTCGAGCACCGTCTCCGTCAGGAGAAAGAGGTAGCTCGAGAGCAGCACGAGGTCGGGCCGCCAGGCCCGCAGGAGCTCGGCGGTCGTCCGGTCGTACGCGCGCCGCCGCGGGAGGTCGGAGAGCGGGCGGCCGTCGTAGAAGGCGCGGATGGGATGGTCGAGCACCGGGACGCGGGCGGCCTCGAGCCGGCGCCGGTCGGAAAGAGCGCCGTCGGAGACGATGCAGCCGGCGAGGTCCCACTCCCGGCGGCGGTGGCCCGCGAGGAGGCTCTCGAGCCCCGGGCAGCGCCGGGAGCAGAGAACGGCGACTCGAGGCCGGGGCGTCAGCATATGCGCGGCAGCGGCTCGCCCTCGGGCTCGGCCAGGAGGCGCCGGCCGAACCCGGTGTCGAGGATGACCGAGCCGGGGCGCTCGGCGAGGCAAGTGCCGACGATCGCGGCGTCGCGTCCGAGCGGATGCGCGCGAAGCGCCGCCAGCACGCGCTCGGCCGTCTCCGGGCGCACGCCGAGGACGGCCTTGCCCTCGTTGGCGACGTGGAGCGGATCGATCCCGAGCAGATCGCCCGCCGCGCGAACCGCCGGCGTGACCGGGACCGCCGGCTCCTCGAGCAGGATGCCGACGCGGCTCTTCTCCGCCATCTCGTGGAGCGCGGAGGAGAGGCCGCCGCGGGTGGGGTCCTTCATGGCGACGATCGCGCCGTCCGCGGCGGACAGCGCCGCCGCGGATCAGGCCGTTGATGGGCGCGACGTCGGAGGCGAGAGTCGCCTTCGAGCTCCAGGGCGTGGCGCGCCGCCATGATCGCCAGGCCGTGGTCACCGATGCGTGCCCGTCACGAGGATGCGGTCGCCCGGCGTCAGGCCCGAGTCCGGGACCACTCGCTCGGTCAGCGCGACGCCCGTCGTGTTGAGCACGATGCCGTCGAGCTCGCCCCGGCCCATCACCTTCGTGTCGCCCGTGACGATCGCGGCGCCCGCCTCGCGGCAGGTGTCGCGGATCGAGCTCTGGATGCGCTCGAGGTCGGCGCGCGGAAAAGCCCTCCTCGATGACCGCGGCGCAGGTCAGGGCCAGGACCTCCGTCGCGCCCATCATGGCGAGATCGTTGACGGTGCCCGAGACCGAGAGCCGGCCGATGTCGCCGCCGGGAAAAAAGACGGGATGGACGACGTGGGAGTCGGTCGTGACGACGAGCCATCGGTCGCCGAGCCAGAGCGCCGCGCCGTCGTCCATCGCCGCGGGCCCGATCCCGCGAACGGGCGGCGCCGGCATTTCCTTCAGGAACACGTCTTCGATCAGGGCGCGCATCGCGCGGCCGCCGGCCCCCTGCTTGAGGGTGACCCGCTCTTCGAGAATCGTCGCGATCTTCACAGGCGCTTCCTCCGAGGTTCGGGATGCCTCCGTACTGGTGCCAGATCTTGCAGGTCCCTTCGCTCGAGACCATGCAGGCGCCGACCGGGGTGTCCGGCACGCACTCGCGGCCGAAGAGCGCGCAGTCCGTCGGGCGACGCGATGCCCGACATGATGTCGCCGCAGATGCAGCTCGCCGCGAGCGTCGGCGGCGCGTAGTCCCAGAGCGCCGGTCAGGTCGATCGAGAAAGCGCCGGCGCGCGTCGACGTGCGCCCACTCGTCGCGCAGCCGCAGGTTGCCGTTCGGAACGTGGGCGATGCCGCGCCAGCGGCCGCCGACGGGACGGAAGACGCTCCACAGCTGCTCCTGCGCGCGCAGGTTCCCCTCCCGCGTGACGCAGCGCGGGAACATGTTCACGACCCGCGGCGTCCGGTCGCGGATCAACTCGACCAGGCGCGCGAGCCCGGCGAGGATGTCGAGCGGCTCGAAGCCGGCGACGACGACCGGGATCCGGTGGCGCGTCGACGAAGGCTTCGAAGATCCCCCAGCCGGTGATGGTGGCGGCGTGCCCGGCGGCGAGGAATCCTTCCACGCGCGTGTCCGGCATCTCGGCGACGATCTCCATGACCGGAGGGATGTACTTGTGGGCGGAGAGCACCGAGAAGTTCGGAGGCAGCGGGCCCTGCACGATGGCCGCCGTGGCGACGGCGGTCGTCTCGAATCCCGTCGCGAAGAAGACGACCTCCTTCGAGGTCTGCGCGGGCCAGCTCGACGGCCTGTGCTCCGCTGTAGACCACGTCGACCTCGGCGCCCTCGGCCTGCGCGTCGGCCAGCGACTGGACCGTGCCGGGCACCTTGACCATGTCGCCGTAGGTCGCGACGACGACGCCCTGCCGGGCGAGCGCCACGCCCTCGTCGACCTCGGGCATGTCGGTGATGCAGACGGGGCAGCCCGGCCCCATGATGACGTTCAGGTCCTTGCGGGAAGTTCGCGCGCAGCCCGCACTTCGCGATCGCCTGCTCGTGGCTGCCGCAGACGTGCATGACCGAGACGGGCGAGCGTCCGATCTCGGCCGTGTGCCGGGCGATCTGGCGAGGCGAGCCGCCGGGCGCGCTCCGGGTCGCGGAACTTCACCTCGCGCGCGGCCGCCTGCAGGTCACGCGAGATCATCGCGGCCCTCCGGCGACGTGCCGCTCATCTCGCCCCGCACGTCCGCCGCCATCAGGTCGTCCTTGCGCGCCTCGGCGAGCAGCGTCTCGTAGAGAGCGAGCGTCTCGCCGATCTCCTCGGCCGGGATGCGGCGGATCGCGAAGCCGACGTGGTTGAGGATGTAGTCGCCCGGCGCGACCGGCTGGTCGACGACGTCCAGGCGCACCTGGCGGCGGACTCCCCAGAAGTCGACGGTGGCCGATCGGGCCGTCGACGGCGAGCACGCGGCCGGGAACCCCGAGACACATCAGAGACCTCCTTCGGTGCGGCGCGCGACCGCCGCGGCGACCAGGGCCTGTCCGAGAGCGAGGCCGCCGTCGCCCGGCGGCACGTCGCCGTGTAGGTGGACGGAGAACTCGGCGGGCGAGGGCGGCGAGAACCCGCTCGGCCAGGCAGCGCGTTCTGGAAGCAGCCGCCGGTCAGGACGACCGGAAGCCGGCCGCGCCTCGCGGGCCGCGGCGCGCACCAGGGCCGCCGTCGCCCGCGGCGAGCGTGTCGTGGAAGCGCGCGGAGATCGCGGCCGGCCGCCGCTCCGCCGAGGAAGTCGGCGGTCGCGGCCCGGACGAGCGGGCGCAGGTCGAGCGTCGGGACTCCGCGGTCCGGTTCGATGCTCGAAGGGATAGGCGCCCCGGTCCCCGTCGTCCGCGGCGAGGTTCCACTCGAGAGCGACCTGGCCCTCGTAGCGGGAGACGGGCCGGGCGAGGAAGAGGGCGCCGAGGGCGTCGAAGTATCGGCCGACGCCGCGGGCCAGCGGCGCCTGGATGCCGCGGGCCGCCATCTGCGCGAACGAGATCGAGCCGGCCGGGCGGGACCTGCGAAAAGACGGGGAAGGCGTCGAAGGGAGGCGTCGTCGTCGAAAGCGTCGTCGAGGAGCGCCGCGCGCGATGCGCCAGACCTCGCGGATGGCCCGGTCGCCGCCGGGCAGCGCGATCGGGCGAAGCGTCGCCGAGCCGCTCGAAGCCGGTCGTCGTGAGCGAGCAGGATCTCGCCGCCCCAGGCCGTGCCGTCGGTCCCGTAGCCGGTGCCGTCGAAGGCGACGCCGAGCACCGGTCCCGTCGAGCCCGTGCTCGGCCATCGCGCTGGCGACGTGCGCGTGGTGGTGCTGCACCGCGACCTTCGACCGGCGCGGACCGCTCGAGCGCGTAGAGCGTCGAGACGTAGAGCGGGATGGAGGTCGTGCGCGATGATCTCCGGCCGGACGCCGAGGAAGCGCTCGAGCGCGCTCGATCGCCTCCTCGAAGGCGCGGACGGTCTCGAGGTTCGTCGAGGTCGCCGATGTGCGGGCCGAGGTACGCCGCGTCGCCGACCCCGATGCAGAACGTGTTCTTCAGGTGGCCGCCGCAGGCGAGCACGGGGCGCGCGAAGGGGCGTCGCACGGGGATGCGCCCGCGGCACGTAGCCGCGGGAGCGCCGAAGACGACGGGGCTGCCGGCGATGACGCGGGCGACCGAGTCGTCGCAGCGGGACTCGATCTCGCGGTCGTGCACGAGGAAGAGATCGGCGATGCCGCCGAGCCGCTCGAGGGCGTCGCCGTTCGCGGTACGCGATCGGCTCGTCCGAGAGGTTGCCGGAGGTCATGACGAGGGGCCGTCCCGCGTCGTCGAGCAGGAGGTGGTGGAGCGGCGTGTAGGGCAGCAGGAGGCCGACCAGCGGATTGCGGGGCGCGACCTCGGGCGCGAGCGCAGCGTCCCGTCGCGTCGCGGGACGAGCACGATGGGACGCTCGGTGGACGCGAGCAGCTCCCGCTCGCGCTCGCCGAGAAAGGCGATCTCGCCGGCGGCTTCCAGGTCGCGGACCATGACGGCGAAGCGGCTTCTCGTCGCGTCGCTTGCGACGGCGCAGACGCGCGACGGCCGGCGACGAGGTGGCGTCGCAGGCGAGGTGGAATCCGCCGATGCCCTTGACGGCAACGATGCCGCCGGCTGCGGAGAGCCTCCGCCGCCGCCCGGATCGGGTCGGCCGTCTCGAGAGGCCGGCCGTCGCCGTCCACGGCCGTCAGACGCGGGCCGCAGGCGGGGCAGGCGTTGGGCTGGGCGTGGAACCGGCGGTCGAGCGGGACATCGTACTCGCGCTGGCAGTCGGCGCACATGCGAAACGGCGCCATCGTCGTCGCAGGACGGTCGTACGGCACGCCGCGGGCGATCGTGAAGCGGGGACCGCAGTTGGTGCAGTTGGTGAACGGATAGCGGTAGCGGCGGTTGGCGGGGTCGACGATCTCGGCCAGGCAGTCGGCGCAGGTGGCGAGGTCGGCGGGGATGGAGACGCGGCGCTCTCCCTCCCCGCGGCTCTCGACGATGACGAAGTCCCGGGCCGGCTCCGACGGGATCGCCGTCCACTCGAGCTCTCGGATGCGCGCCGCCGGAGGCGGGCTCGAGCGCAGGCGCGAGAGGAAGCCGTCGAGCGCGGCGTTTTCGCCGAAGGCCTCGATCGTGACTCCCTCGGCGTCGTTGCTGACGCGGCCGGCGATTCCCTGCTCGCGGGCGAGGCGGTAGACCCACGGCCGGAAGCCGACGCCCTGGACGATCCCCCGCACCTCGATGCGCCGTCCCTGCCGATTCACGGCCGCTCTCCGGCGGCGAGCAGGTACGCGGTCAGGTCCCAGGCATCGGTTTCCTCGAGGCTCTTCCAGGCCGGCATCGCGGTGCCGGGCGAGCCCTCGCGAATGACGTGGAAGACGCGGCGCGGCGAGGTGCGCTGCCGCCAGGCCGGGTCGGTGAAGTCGCGCGGGGGAGTGCTCAGGGCCTGCCGGCGCACGCCGCGGCCGTCGGCGCGCTCCCCGTGACAGAGGGCGCAGTGCTGCAGGAAGAGCGCGCGGCCGTGCTCGCGCGCCGTGGCCGAGCGCAGGCGCTCTTCGGGCACGGCGATGCCCCGGTAGGGCGCCGGCAGGTCGCCGTCGCCGCCCCTACAGGCCGAAAACGCGAGCCACATCGCCGCGAAACCGAGCGGCCTTTTCATTGTCCGTCCTTCGCGCGAAGACGTAGCCCATGCGGTGCGCCTCCTCGACGACCGCCTCGACGAGGCCGGGGATCCGGGCCTCGACCTCGGGCGAGCGGTCGATTCCGAGGCCGAGCGTCCGGGGCACGAGCCCCAGCAGCACGAGGCGGCGGGGGTAGCGGTCGTGCAGCGCGCGCCGTCGAGCAGATCGGCCACGCCGACCTGGTGCGGCGAGAGCCGGTGGCGCACGGCGGGCGCCACGTCGTCGCCCGTCGAGCCGGACGAGCGCGCCGGCGGGCGCGTCGGCTCGCGGATGGCGTCGACGAGGATCGCGTCGTCGGCGTCCTCGAGGTACGGCAGCAGCGAGAGGCCGAGCGTGCCGCCGTCGAGCACGAGCGCGTCCGTCGGGCGCCTCCCAGTCGCGGTCGAGCCGCGGCGACGGCGGCCGCGCCGAGGCCGTCGTCGCCGCAGCAGAAGGTTGCCGAGGCCGAGGACGAGCAGCGCGTGTCGGCTCAGCCATCGACTCGTCCTTCGCGGGCGAGGAAGCGGTAACCCGAGTAGTAGACGTCCTCGCGGGGCACGAACTTGTAGCCCGAGAAGATCGACTCGATCGTGGCGTTCGCCTTCGACCTGCGACATCAGGATGCGCGCTGTAGACGTGGTGCACGGCGAAGCCCGAGGAGGAGCCACATGCACGACGTGGTGGATCCAGCGCGCCGTCTGCGAGGCCGCCGAAGAGCGGCACGAGGAAGGCGAAGCATCCGGAGGGGCGAGCCCACGTCGGCGCTCGACCGTGCGCAGCGCGAGCCCGGTGGCGATCATCGATGAAGTAGAGCACGAACACCAGGCGTGTAGGTGAGCGCCGGCCAGCGGATTGTGGCCGACGAAGCCCGGCGGCTTGCGCAGCGCGAACAGGTAGAACTTGAGCGTCGGGCCAGACGCCCGGCGCCGGCGCCGGGCGCACCGGAAGGAACTTGTCCCAGCGCGCGTACCGGTTGCCGGTGAACATCCAGATGATGCGCGACGAGCGACGGCCAGCGTGAAGACGATCGCGGCGTAGAAGTGGATCGCCTTCGCCCGTGCCCATGACGAACTGCTGCGCGCGGCCTCGCCGGCCGAGATCAGGAACGGGTGGCCGATGTAGAGGCCCGGTCACCGAGAGGACGACGATCGAGAGGACGATGAGCCAGTGCGTCAGCGCGCACGGGCCACTCCCAGACGTAGACGCGGACGAGGTCCTCGGCGGGCGGATCGAGCCGGCTCGTGGCGCCGGCGGCGCTCATAGCGACCCTCACGTGCGCGAGCTCGCGCCGCTGCGCGTCGACGACGTGGACGCCGCAGGCCATGCACGGGTCGAACGAGTGCACGGTGCGCAGGATCTCGAGCGGCTGCGTCGGGTCGGCGACCGGCGTGCCGAGCAGCGCCTCCTCGTACGGCCCGCGGTTGCCCTGCCGCGTCGCGCGGCCCGGCGTTCCAGGTGCTCGGGACGACGCACTGGTAGTTGGCGATCTCGCCGTCCTTGATGTGGACCCAGTGGCCGAGCGCGCCGCGCGGCGCCTCGTGGAAGCCGGCGCCCGTGCGCTCCGCCGGCCAGGTCGACGGGTCCCACTTCGAGTTGTCGTGGATGCGGAGGTCGCCGCGCGCCATGTTGGCGGCGAGCTCGTCGACCCAGTCGTCCATCTTCTCGGCGAGGACCTGCGTCTCGATGCCGCGCGCGGCGACGCGGCCGAGCGTCGAGAAGAGCGCCTCGGGCCCGACGCCGAGCTTGCCGCAGGACGCGCGCCGACCAGCTCCTTGACGCGCGGGTGGCCCGAGGCGTAGGCCACCAGCATGCGCGCGAGCGGTCCGACCTCCATCGGCTCGCCGTCGTAGCGCGGCGACTTCAGCCAGCTGTACTTCGCGTCGGTGTCGAGCCGCTCGTAGGGCGGCTTCGGGCCCGGTGTACTTCGGCTTCGTCTCGCCCTGCGAAGGGATGGAGCGCCTTGTCGTCGCCGCCGTCGTAGTCGTACCAGGAGTGCGTGACCTACTCGGTGATCTTCGCCGGGTCGAACGGCTCGACCTTCGAGAGGTCGCGCTTGCGGATGACGCCCGGACGGCAGGAACAGCGTGCGGGTTCGGCCCGTCGTCCTCCGGATACTCGCCGTAGACCAGGTAGTTGCCGACGCCCGGCGCCGTAGCCGGCCCAGTCCTTGTAGAACGAGGCGACGGCCAGCAGGTCCGGGATGTAGACGCGCGTGACGAAGTCGTGCGCCTTCGCGATCAGCTCGCTGCAGCTCGGCGATCGTGCCGGCGTTGAGCGACGCCTGGCTGGTCGGGATCGATCGGCGTCGCCATGCCGCCGACGAGGAAGCTCTGGAGGTGCGGGTTCTTGCCGCCGAGGATCGGCGTGGATGCTTGATGAACTCGCGCTGCCAGTCGAGCGCCTCGAGGTAGTGGGCGACCGCCATCAGGTTCGCCTCGGGCGGCAGCTTGTAGGCCGGGTGGCCCCAGTAGGCGTTGGCGAACGGGCCGAGCTGGCCGCGATCGACGAAGCCCTTGAGCGGTCGCTGCACGCCGGTGAAGTACGTCGTGCTCGAGAGCGGCCAGTCGGAGATCGACTGCGCCAGCGACGGAGGTCTTCGCCGGGATCGGCCGAGAGCGCCGAGACGATGTCGACCCAGTCGAGCGCGTGCAGGTGGTAGAAGTGGATGACGTGGTCCTGCACGCACTGCGCGGCGATGATCAGGTTGCGCAGCAGCCGCGCGTTGGGCGGCGGCACTGGCGCCGATGGCGTTCTCGACGGCGCGGATCGAGGCGATCGCGTGCACCGTCGTGCAGACGCCGCAGATGCGCTGGGTGAAGGCCCAGGCGTCGCGCGGGTCGCGGCCCTTCAGGATCAGCTCGATGCCGCGGAACATCGTCGACGGAGGACCAGGCGTCCTGCACCTGCCCGCCGTCGACCTCGGCCTCGATGCGGAGATGGCCTTCGATGCGGGTGACGGGATCGACGACGATGTGGGTCATGACCGCTCTCCCTTCTTCGCGGCGGTCTGTTCGCGGCGGTCTCGGAGGCTCGGAGGTTCCGGCGGCGTGCCCGCCGTCCAGCGCTTGGCGAGCTGAGATCGACGCCGTGGGCGGCGAAGGCGGCGCCGACGCCGACCGTCGGCCACGACGCCGATCTTGTCGATGTTGGACTGCGACGCCGAAGCCGGGCATGCCCGTCGAGGTGCTGGTAGAACGGCGTCATCTTGTCCCAGAAGTCCGGCTCGGCGCAGCCGATGCACGGGTGGCCGCAGCCGATCGGCCAGTTCGTGCCGCCGTTCCAGCGGACGTTCGGGCAGTTCTGGAAGCGTGACCGGCCCCTTGCAGCCCATCTTGTAGAGGCAGTAGCCGGTCGCGGTGCCCCTCGTCGCCCCAGGCCTCGACGTACTGGCCGGCGTCGAAGTGCGCGCGGCGCTCGCAGTTGTCGTGGATGGCCTTGCCGTAGGCGAACAGCGGGCGGCGGTACGCAGTCGAGCGGCGGCCAGCGCTTGAACGTCAGGTAGTAGACGATCAGCGCCGTCAGGTTCTCGACGTTGGCCGGGCAGGCCGACAGGTTGATGAGGTTCTTGACGCCCGGGACGGCGTCGGCGACGCCGAGCGCGCCGGTCGGGTTCGGGCGCCGCCGCCGGGAGGCCGCCGAAGGTGGCGCAGGTGCCGATCGCGATCGTGGCCGCCGCGTTGCCGCAGACCTCGCGGGCGATCTCGAGGGCCGACCGGCCGCCGATCGTGCAGTAGGCGCCGTCGGTCCCGGTCGGGATCGAGCCCTCGACGACGGCGATGTACTTGCCCTTGTTGTCCTTGACGGCCTTGGCGAGGTTCTCCTCGGCCTGGTCGCCGGCGGCCGCCATGATCGTCTCGTGGTAGTCGACCGAGAGCATGTCGAGGATGATCTCGGCGACCGTCGGGCGCGCTCGCCCGCAGGAACGACTCGGTGTTGCCCGCGCAGTCCTGGAACTCGAGCCAGACGAGCACCGGCTTCTCGGTCTTCTGGATCGCGCGCGGCGATCGTGGCGGCCGCGCTCTGCGGCAGCGCCAGCGCCGCGGCCATCGTGCCGCAGAAGCCCATGAAGTCCCGGCGCGAGACGCCTCTTCGGTCGAGCTCTTCCAGAAACCAACTCTTGGACTGCGGCATGGGCGATGCCTCCTTCCGGCGTTGCCGGATTACGAAAGCGCTCCTCTCAGGTCGGCGAAGGGGCGCGGGGCAGTCAGAGCGGAGGACTCGCGTGCGGTCCGGGGTTGCAGCGTGGGAGGCCGCTGCGGAAGCACAAGGTCTCGAAGCACGAGCCCTCCGAGTTCCGTTCAACATAGGGTCCGTGCGGCGAGGTAGACCATGATGCAGCTGCATCAATTCGCTCGAGCGTCCTCGAGCGTGGCCCCGGGAGCGAGAGGGAGCCGCGACCGCGGCTATCGCAGGTCTTTGTAGACCTTGCCTTCCTTCATCACGAAGGCGACCTTCTCGAGGACGGTCACGTCCTGGAGCGGATCGCCCTTCACCGCAACGAGGTCCGCCCACTTTCCCGGCTCGAGCGAACCGGCCAGGTTGCCGCGGCCGATCAGGTCCGCGGCGGAGACGGTCGCCGAGCGGATGGCTTCCATGGGGGTCTGCCCGTAGCGGACCTGCCAGGCGAACTGGCGGGCGTTCAGGCCATGCGGGTAGACGCTCGCATCGGTGCCGAAGGCGATCTTCACGCCCATCTGGACGGCTTTCCTGAAATTCTGGCGCTGGATCTCGTCGCCCTCGGGCTGCTTGTCGGCGAAGTCCTGCGGGACACCGGCGGCCTTGCCCTGGCGGATGTACTCGGCGTCGTAGATGTCGGCCACGAGGTACGTGCCGCGCTCCTTCATGAGGCGCAGGCCCTCGTCGTCGATGTAGGTGCCGTGCTCGATCGAGGCAACGCCGGCCTTGACCCCGAGCTTGATGCCCTCGGTCGAGTGGGCGTGGGCGGCGACCTTCAGGCCCTTGTGCTGGGCCTCCTCGACGGCGGCGCGGATCTCTTCGTAGGAGTACTCGACGGCATGCGGGTCGCTGCCGTGCGCCAGGAAGGCGCCCGTGGCCAGCAGCTTGATGACGTCGACGCCGTGCTGGGCGATGTCGCGCACGCGCTGGCGGACCTGGTCGACGCCGTCGGCGATCCCGAACTTGAGGTCCCAGGGCAGGCCGATGTCCGGGGCGAGGCTCCCGGACATCGCGCCGCCGCCGCCGGTGATCGTCAGGTACGCGCCGGCGACGTACATCCGCGGCCCGGGGAAGTATCCCTTCGCGATCGCGTCCCGCATCGCGACGTCGACGAACGCCCGGTAGGTGCCGACGTCGCGCACCGTGGTGAAGCCCGCGTCGAGGGTGGCCCGCGCGTTCGGGACGGATTCGTAGGCCCGCTGCGCGGCGGAGGTCTTCAGCTCCGTCAGCGGGTCCGAGTCGTTCGCGTAGTCGCCGACGAGGTGCGTGTGGCAGTCGATGAGCCCGGGAAGCACCGTCAGGCCGGAGAGGTCGATCACGTTCGCGCCCGCCGGAATCGGCAGCGCCGGTCCCACCGCCTTCACCCGGCCGTTTTCGATGAGGATGACCGCCCCCGGCAAGACGACGCCGGCCTTCGGATCGATCAGGCGGCCGGCCTTCACCGCCGTCAGCGCCGGCGGGTCGGCGGCGCTCGCCGTCGCGGCCAGGAGAAGCAGGCAGGCGCAGCACCGCAGGAGCGACTTCATGCGATTTCCTTTCGGAAGGCCGGGATTCTACGGCGATTCTGGGTAGAATCCCGCGACGCCGAAATGACGATCGCTGCCGGCACCCGTCTGGGCCCCTTCGAGATCCTCGCGCCGCTTGGCGCCGGAGGCATGGGCGACGTCTACCGTCGCCTTCGCTTGCTCGGAGGTCCGCGCCCTTCGGGCGCACCGGCTTGCGGCTCGCGCGGATGCGCGCTCGACCGCAAGCCTGACCTCCTCGCCGCGCTCCGGCTCCCGCGGCGCGGACCTCCTCCCTCCCTTCGGTCGGGAGACTTTCCGCGCCGCGAACTCTCATGACCATCGCTGCGGGAACCAGGCTCGGCCCCTTCGAGATCCTTGCGCCCCTCGGCGCCGGAGGCATGGGGGAGGTGTATCGGGCGCGCGACTCGCGCCTCGGCCGAGAGGTCGCGGTCAAGGTCCTTTCGCCCGAGTTCGCGGCGGACGTCGATCGGAGAAAGCGCTTCGAGCAGGAAGCCCGGTCGGCCTCGGCGCTGAACCACCCGAACATCGTCACGATCCACGACATCGGCACGGACCAGTCGACCGTCTACATCGCGATGGAGCTCATCGACGGCCGGACGCTGCGCGAGGTCATGCACGCGGGCGCGCTGCCGACGCGGCGGCTGCTCGATCTCGCGTACCAGCTCTCCGACGGCCTCGCCAAGGCCCATGCCGCCGGCATCGTCCACCGGGACCTGAAGCCCGAGAACGTCATGGTGACGAAGGACGGGGCGCTCAAGATCCTCGACTTCGGCCTCGCCAAGCTCCTCAAGGACCAGTCGGACCAGGTCACCAACGCGCCCACCGCCCAGGCGACGCAGGCCGGGACCGTGATGGGCACGATCGGCTACATGTCGCCCGAGCAGGCGAGCGGCCGGCCCCTCGACTACCGCACCGACCAGTTCTCGATGGGCTCGATCTTCTACGAGATGGCGACCGGGAAGCGCGCCTTCCAGCGCGGAACGAATGCCGAGACGCTGACGGCCATCATCCGCGAGGACACCGAGCCGGTCGCCCAGATCAATGCCGGCGTGCCGGCGCCGTTCCGCTGGATCGTCGAGCGATGCCTGCAGAAGGACCCCGAGGAGCGCTACGCCTCCACGCGGGACCTCGCGCGGGACGTGCGCGCCGTGCGCGAGCACCTCTCGGAGGCTTCCCTCCCGGGTGGCGCTTCGGGCGCGACGGCGATCTCGGCCGCGGCGGTGCGGCCCCAACGGCGCTGGCTCGGCGGGGTCGGTGCGGCGGTCGCGCTCGCGGTCGCGTTCGGCGCCGGCGTGGCGGTCCAGAAGCGTTACGGGAAGCCTTCGCCGCCGTCGTTCCAGCAGATCACGTTCGGAAGCGGGACGATCCAGGCCGCGCGTTTCGCCCCCGACGGCCAGACGATCGTCTACAGCGCGTCCTGGGACGGCAATCCCCGCAAGCTCTTCCTGAAGCATCCGTCGAGCCCCGAGGCCCTGCCGCTCGAGCTGCCGAGCGCCAACCTCCTGTCGATCTCGCCGTCAGGGGAGATGGCGATCGACGTCGACTGCCGCGGGACGCACCCCTCCGTTTGCGCGGGGACCCTCGCCCGGGCCGCGCTGACCGGAGGCGCGCCGCGCGACGTCGCCGAGGGCGTGCAGGAGGCGGACTGGGCCCCGAACGGCTCGGACCTGCTCGTCGTGCGGGACGTCGGAGGCAAGGCGCGCATCGAGTTTCCGATCGGCAAGGTGCTCTACGAAACGACGGGATACGTCAGCGACGCGAAACTCTCGCGCGACGGCAAGCGCATCGCGTGGGTGGATCACCCGTTTTCCCAGGACGACTCGGGCTGGGTCGCCCTGCTCGATCTGTCCGACCCGAAGAAGAAGACCATCACCCCGCGCTGGAACAAGGTCGGCGGGCTGGCCTGGTCGCCGAAGGGCGACGAGATCTGGTTCACGGCCACCGACACCGGCGCCAACCTCTCGCTCTATGCCGTGACGCCGTCCGGGCAGGTGCGCGTGCTCGTCCGGGTGCCCGGCGGCATCCGCCTCCAGGACGTCGCCCCGAACGGGCGCGTGCTCCTGGCGCGCGGAGGATCGCGGGTCGGCACGCTCGGCCTGCTGCCGGGGGACACGCGCGAGCGGGACCTCTCCTGGCTCGACTACTCGTTCGTCGGAGACATCTCCCACGACGGCCGGACCCTGCTCTTCGACGAGGAAGGGGAGGCCGGCGGCGCCAACTACACCGTCTACCTGCGCAAGTCCGGCTCGCCGGTGGTCAAGCTCGGCGAGGGCGCGGCGCTCTCGCTCTCCGGCGACGGGCAATGGGCGCTGGCCGCCCTGCCCGCGCCGAACCCCTCGCTGATGCTGCTCCCGACGGGGGCCGGGCAGCCGCGTCGGCTGGAGGTCCCCGGCGTCACGCCGTCCCAGTCGGGCGCCTGGCTTCCCGACAGCAAGAGCGTGCTCCTGGCCGGCAACGCGTCCGGGCGCGGCGTGCGCCTCTTCGTGCAGCCGATCGACGGGGGAAACCCGAGGCCGGTGACCATCGAGGGCATCGACACGGCGTTCCCCGGCTTCGCGATCTCGCCCGACGGCAAGCTCGTCGCCGCGATCGGGCCGGACCACAAGGGCGTGCTGTTTCCGATGGACGGCGGCGAGCCGCGGCCGATCTCGGGCCTCGTGAACGGCGAGTTCCCGCTGCGGTTCAGCCTGGACGGGAAGTCGATCTTCGTCTGGAAGCGGGACCTCCCCGCGCGCGTCTACACGATCGACCTCGCCACGGGCCGCCACGAGCTCTGGAAGGAGCTCATGCCGCTCGATCCGTCCGGCGTCGAGCGCATCTCCAACGTCGTCGTGACTCCCGACGGCAAGTCCTACGCCTACACCTACAGCCGCCTGCTCTCCGACCTGTTCGTCGTCGAAGGCCTGAAGTAGAGTCCGTCTCCGGATGCCGCCCGAGGGCCAGCCCTTCTCGCCTGCCTACCCGACGCTCGAGTCGCTGCGGGCGCTCGGCCAGATGTGGAACGACTCGCCGGCGATGAAGCACTTCTCGGCGAGACTCGAGTTCGAGCGCATCGATCGCGTTCGCGCCGTGATCGATCCGGTCCAGGACATTCACCGGGGCGGCCTGGGCACGGACGCCGTCAACGGGGTCGTGCTCGCGGGGCTCTTCGATCTCGCCATCGGGACCGTCGGCTGGCTGACGCGGCCCGACACCCGATCCGCGACCGTCAATCTCGCGATGTCGTTCTTTCGTGCCACGCGGGGAGACCGGGTCGTGGCCGAAGCCCGCCTGGTCCGCGCGGGGCTCAACCTCGTCTTCGCCGCCGCGGAGATCTTCGACGGCGAGGGCCGGGTCACGGCCCGCTGCGACGGCACCTGTGCCATCGCGCTCGGCAAGTCCGACGCCCAGGAGATCTACGAGCGCATGCGCGGCGGAGGAATCGCACCGTAACCGTCGCGAGCGCTGCGCTCCGGGTCTGCGCCTGACGGCGCACCGGCCGGCGGCTCGCGGACGGCGCTCGACCGCCGGCCTGACCCTGCGCTCCGCGCTCGCTCCCGCGGCGCGAGGCGTCCTCCGCTGCGCTCGCGGAGATTCCTCGCGCCGCGAGCGGGTCTTACCGGGGAGCGGGTTCAGGAGCCGAGCAGCTTGGCGGCGGTTCGGACCTGCTCGGCGGCTTTTTCGATGACGGCGCCGGTCGACTCGGCGGCCGGGTTGACGTCGGACCAGCGGCGCTCCTCGAGCGCCTCGCGGACGGCCGGCAGCGTCTTGACGCCGTAGCCCGTGTAGGCGCCGGGGGCGTAGACGAAGTGGCGGTACCAGGCGCGGCCGGGAAGGCCCGTCTCCGAGGTGAGGCTGCGCTCGAAGGCGGCGATGGCGCGGTTCAGGGCGACGAGCTTCTCGGGCGGCAGCGGCGCCGCGCCGGGCGCCAGGGCGGACTCGAAGGCCCGCGAGTACGCTCCCGCCGCGGACGTGAGCGAGTCGGACGCGTTCTGGAGCGGCGCGAAGTCGAAGTGCGGCGGCACGGCGCGCGGCTTCGGGGCGACGAAGGGCTTCTTCGGATCGGCCACCGCCCAGGGGAGGTTCTCCTCGATCCGGCGGTTCCACTCCTCCGCCTCCTTGCGTTTCGCGTCGGCGAGCTCCGCCACTTCCTTGACGTAGCGCGCGATCGACTCGGCGGTCCCGGTGAACTCGAACGGAAGGATGTCGGCGTTGGCGAGGCGCAGCGTCAGCGTCCCTCCCGTCTGGGCGAGGGCGCGCGCATAGACGAAGTCCGTGTCGCCGAAGCGCGTGTACCAGGTGAAGTCGTCGTAGATGGAGTGGTAGATCCCGCCCGTCGCTCTCGCCGCCGTAGCCGAGATTGAGCGAGGCGATGCCGACGTGCTGGAGGAATGGCGTGAAGTCCGAGCCGGAGCCGAGCGCCTCGATCTGCAGGAAGGCGCGCTCGCGCACCTTCTGCCGGTCCTCGGGCTTCTCCGCGTCCTGCGATCTGCTTGAGCCGCGCGCGCTGGAGCACGGAGATCTTCTTCTCCGGGTCCTCGATCTCCGCCGCCGTCGCCCCGACGAGGCCCTCGAGCGTGTGGGAGCCGCCGGCGTTCAGGAATCCGCGGCCGTTGCCGTCGGTGTTGATGTAGGCGACCGCCTTCGCGCGGAGCTCGTCCGCGTGCGCCTCGGCCCACTCGGTCGAACCGAGGAGCCCCTGCTCCTCGCCGTCCCAGGCGCAGAGGATGATCGTGCGCCTGGGACGCCAGCCCTTCTCGAGCAGCTGCCCGTACGCGCGGGCCTCCTCGAGCAGGGCGGACGAGGCCCGAGATCGGGTCCTCGGCGCCGTTGACCCAGGCGTCGTGATGGTTGCCGCGGACGATCCACTCGTCCGGCCAGACGGCGCCCGGAATCGTGGCGATGACGTCGTTGGCCGGCACGAGCTTCCAGTCGAAGACGAGCTTCAAGTGGACCTTGGCGGGTCCCGGGCCGACGCGGTAGGTGATCGGCAGGGCCCCTCGCCAGCTCTCCGGCGCAACCGGCCCCTCGAGGGCGGCGAGCAGCGGCTTCGCGTCCGCGTAGGAGATCGGGAGCACCGGGATCTTCGTGATCGTGGCCGCGTCCTTGCGGTCGAGCCGCGCGGCGTCCTTCGTGGCCGCCACGCCCGGGGTCAGCGGGTCGCCCGGAGTAGACCGGCATGTCGACGACGCTGCCGCGCTGCACGCCCTGCTCGGGACGGAACGGGCCCTTCGGGTAGACCTCGCCCTCGAAGAAGCCGTCGTCCTTCGGGTCGGAGTAGATGATGCAGCCGACGGCGCCCTTCTCGGCCGCGACCTTGGGCTTGATGCCCCGCCAGCCCCCGCCGTAGCGGGCGATGACGATCTTGCCCTTCACGTCGACGCCGAGGGTCTCCAGCCGCTCGTAGTCGGCGGGCACCCCGTAGTTCACGTAGACGAGCGGCGCGGTGACGTCGCCGTCCGTCGAGTAGGCGTTGTAGGTCGGAAGCTGCTGTGCGGTCTGGCCCGAGGTCGGGTCCTCCCGGAGGACGGTCTCGGCGAGCGAGGCCCGGAACTTCACCGGTTCGACGAGCTCGACGACACGCTCCCTGGGCGTCGGGAACAGCACGTCGAAGGTCTCGATGTGCGCGTCGAGGCCCCACGCCCGGAACTTCGCCAGAATCCACTCGGCGTTTTTCGCGCCCGCCGGGGAGCCGAGGTGGTGCGGGGCAGCCGCGAGGACGCGCATCGACTCGCGCGCGACGGCGGGATCCGGGATCGCGCGGAACTCGCGCTCGACCTTCTGCTGCGCGTCGATGCTGCCGGGGAAGAACCCGCGAGGCGCGGGCGGAGCGGGGACGGTCGCCGGCGCGGCGGCGACGAAGACGAAAACGAGAGCGAGCGGAGCGAAACGGCGCATGCGGTTCCTTTCGACGGCGCGCAAGCATAATTCGTTTGCCGCTGCGGCGCCCGCCGGTTACAATCGAATCGTTGAAATCGGGGACGGAGAGCGACTCTCCGAACCCGGACGCTGCGGAGGGCCGATTGGCACTCGACCTCGCTCGCAACGCAGCTTCGCGGCGGCCATCCCGGCCCGCCGCGGTCCCGGTGCTTTCCCGATGAAGCTCGTCTGGTCGCAGGCCGCGCGCCGCTCGGACGACCGTCCGCGGAGCCTGCTGCTCGTCAGCGTGCTGTGCCTGTTCCTCGGGGGCGTCGTCGTCGGCGCCGGGGGACGGGACCTGCGCGAGGCGCCCCGGCCGGTGCGGGCCGCGATCGCGAGCCTCCTGTCGACCGGTGGCGTGCTCTTTCTCTTCGGCGTGGTCCTGCTCGCGATCCGCAAGTCGCGGGCGCCCGGCCGAGCGCGGCTGACCCTGGCGGATTCCCCGGAAGACTCTGCCGTGAGGGAGACCGAACGGCATTTCGGACAGGAGGAGGGACGGTGAAACACACCAACGTTGTCCCTTTTGACCTCGCCCGCCGCGGCGGCCTGGCTCGCCGCGGCGCCCCGGACAAGGACGGTTCCCCCGCCGACGAGTTCGTCAGGATGGAGTGCCCCGGCTGCGCGAGCGAGCTCCGCGTCGCCGCAAGCTGGGTCGAGGGCCTCGACGAAGTGCTCTGCGGCCGTTGCGACGCGGAAGTTGTACTCGTGCCGCTGCGGGAGCGCGGCGCCGTCTAGAAAGGCCTTCGCTCAGGGCGCCACGTCCAGCGGTTGGACGTAGATCCAGCGCTGGGGCATGTCGATGAAGGCGTGACATCGCTCGAAGATCGGGAACCCGAGGCGTCCGTCTTCGCCCCAGTCGGATGCGAACCCGGAGGGTGAGATCTTCAGCGACAGCGCGGGCAGCCGCAGCGGTCCCCACTTCAGACCGTCGGCCTCGGCTTTTCCGTCGAGGCCGGCGCGGCGGGCGCTCGCGGCCGAAAGCTCCAGGGCGGCGCCGCCGGTGTCGCTGGCCGCGGTGAGGCGCAGGACCTCCGAGCCGCGGCCTAGGATGGCGACGGGGCGATCGTCGTCGTCGTCCGTCACGATCCGCACGAAGCCGTCGGGCACGACCCACTTCGCCGGGTCGTGGATTCCCAGACGCCGGTTGGACGGCTCGAGCTCGAGGACGGCCTCGCGGAAGAGGCAGGCCCCCGCCACGGCGTCCGCTCCCTCCGGGACGGCGTCCGAGATCCGGGCGAAGAGCGACGGCCACGAGGCCGCGCCCACGTCGAGAGTCGCGCCGGACGAGAGCCGCCGGCCGAAGACGTCCGTGACGAACTTCAGAGGGAGCCGTCCGGCGAGGGCCGGGGAGAGGGCGATCGGCCCGTCCTCGGCGCCGTCGATCGCGAGCCGCACGGAGGCTCCGGAGATGCGGGCGTCCACCAGCAGGGCCCCTCCGACGCGCGCGTAGGGAAGCTGCGTCGAGGCCTCCGCGAACCGCGCGCGGCTTCCGCCGACCTCCGGGCTCGGCATCCGGCCGGTGGGCAGGCCGGTCCACGCGATCTCGCCCTCGACCGGCCGGCGGTCGTCGGACCGGTCGAGAAACCGCGTCGGCGACCGGAAGGCGAGGTGAAACCGGGGCGCCCGGGCCGCGACGAGGCTGCCGTCGCTCGACGAAAAGGTCAGGGTCAGGGGGTTCCCGCCGATGACGTCGAGCACGACCGAGACGACGCCGCCTTCGGCCGGCCCCAGGCCGAGGAGGGCGTGCTCGCGGTCCTGGAAGAGCCAGGCGCGCCTCCAGAAATAGGACCGGGTCAGAAGTTCGCGAAGGACCGGTTCGGAGGCGACGCGAGTCACGCCGTCGCCGTCGACGAAGTACGCGCGCTCGGACTCGATGCCCCGGATCGTCGTCAGCCCGGCCGAGGACACCGTGTCGCGGTAGCGCCGCGGCTCCCAGAGCACCTCCTCGCGGCCGGGCTCGCCGGCCTCGCCCGCGGGCCGCGCGAGGCGAATCCGGATCATGCCTCCGGCCGGCAAAGGCTTGGCACCGGAGGCCTTGCGGTATCGGTCGAGGATCCGCGCGCCCATCGACGAGGGCATGTTCTGGCAGCCGACGGCGGCCGTGAGCGCGAGCGCGACGAGGCCGGCCGCGAACGCGCGTCGGGTTTCCGATCGACCGCGACCGACGACTCCCGGGTGCCGGGCGAGGACGCGACTCATCGGACGCCGGATCTTACTCCAACGCGATCGACGAAACGGGTCGACGAGCGCTCGTCGTTTTTCGCAGGCGGGCGCGAATATTTCTTGCATCCTCGTGCGTCCACGGGGCTAGAATACGGCCCCAGTTTGATACGCCCCGAAGGGGCGATTCCAGAGAGAAAAGGGGTAGTGACATATGGCCAAAGACACCAAGGCGCTTTCGAAGTCCTCCATCGCCGATCACCTTTCCAAGTCCACGGGCACCACGAAGCGGGTCGCGACGCAGTTCCTCGATGACCTGACGGCGCTTGCCTACAAGGAAGCGAAGAACAGCTTCACGATCCCGGGCGTCGGCAAGCTCGTTCTCGTGAATCGGAAGGCGCGCATGGGCCGCAACCCGGCCACCGGCGAGGAGATCAAGATTCCCGCCAAGCGCGTCGTCAAGTTCCGCGTCTCGAAGAAGGCGAAGGACGCCATCCTCGGCGTGAAGAAGTAAGCTCCCGCACCGAGGAGATGAGAAAGCGGTCCCGAAAGGGGCCGCTTTTCTTTTTGGCCGGGCGGATCGATTGCCCGCTCTACCTGGCCTCGAAGAACATGCGGACGGTGTTCTCGTCCTCCGACTTCCGGTTGAGCTCCCCGCCGATCGACGGCTTCACCCACGCGGGGATGGTCGCCGCGATTCCTCCCGACTGCGTGCGCGACCGCGTGATCTTCGCCGTCAGCTCGACCGATCGGAGCCTCTGGGGCAGGCCGGCGGCCGTCGCGGCGCGGGCGAGGTCGCGGGCGGTGTTCATCGCGGCGTCGACGAACTCCGAGACGCCGGGCACGAGCGGCCGCGGCGCCACGCGCCGCGTTCCCGCCTCGGGAATCTCGAGCGTGAACTCCTGGAGGAAGGCCGTCTCGCTCGTCCGGGCCGACTCGGCATCGAGTACGAGGATCTCGATCTTGCCGCCGCCCTTCGTCGCCGTCCCGACGGCGAGACGGAACTCGATCTTCGTCAGCACGAGGCCCGCCTCCGCCATGCGCGGGGTTGCGGCCCGCCGCGACGTCGGCGATCGACGCGACGAAGTCGGCGGGCGTCACGGGCTCGGGATCCGGGGGTCCGGCGGCGGGCGAGGATGCGCAGCGCGCCGCGGCCAGGGCGAGACAGGCGAGGGGCAGGGCCTTCCTCATCGTTCCTCCTTCGCGATCCACAGGCGCCGCACGCGGCGGATCCCGTCGTCGTCCCGGACCACCGCGTGCGACCGGCCCTCGCGCGCGAGGCGCCGGGTCGCGGCGCGGCCTTCGATCTCGTCGGCGATCGCGCGGCGCCGCGCCAGGAACCGGACGAAGGCGCGCGCGTCCTCGGCGTCGCGGTCCGAAGCCGGATGCATGCGCGAGGCGCGGAGAAGCCCGGACTCCGAGAACGCCAGCGTGAACGAGTCCGATAGCTCGACGGCGGCGCCGTCGGCCGGGCCGTACTCGGTGCCGCGCAGGACGAGGTCGCGGCGGCGCCGGCCGCGCAGGACGCGCGGCGCGAAGGGCTTCCCGGTGAGCGCGAGCGGAACGAGCTCGCCCTGCGCCCGAGGCAGCCGCGCCTCGATCGCGGCGCGAAGCGCCTGCGGGATGGGCTCGCCGTCGTGCGGCGCGAGGACGCCGCGATCCTCGTCGGCGTCGAGGTCCTCGCCGACGCCGGCCCCGGAGATCAGCCCGCGGGAAACGAAAGCCTCGGCCAGCGCGGGAGCCGCCGCGTCCCCGGCGGCGCGCGCCGCCCGGACGATGCGTCGAGCCACCCGGGCGAAGAGGTCGGCGCCGGAGGGCGCCGTCTCCGCCGCGGCCACCGCGTAGGCGGCCAGGGACGCCGCCGCCTGCCTCAACACCTCCGGGCGATTGGCGCCGCGGTTGCCGCGAAAGAGCGCGACGAGCGCGTCCCAGCAGGCGCCCGTCATCACGTTGCAGAAGGAGTGGGGCTCGGCCGACAACTCGCTCGCCGGCGCCGAATCGGGAAGCGATTTCGGGTCCGCGTAGCGGAACGCGTTCACGGCGTCGCGCAGGGAGCGCGGCATCGCGGCGTCCTCCCCGTAGCGCCCGCGCACGGCGGCCCCGAGCTCCTCGGCGAGGCGCGAGACGAGGTTCGATTGCGCCGGGTCGCCGCCGGTCTCGCCGACGACCCGCGAGGCGAGCGGCGGCTCCGCGAGCGCGACGAAGATCGCGGCGAGATCGCCGAAGGCCTCGTGAAACGCCGCCGCTTCGAAGTGCGGCGCGTCCCAGAGGTCCGGCCGGACGCCGTCGAGGACCGCGTGTCCCTGCTCGTGCGTGGCGACGTCGACGCTTTCGCCCGACTGGACGATCGCGCCGGTCCTCGCGTCCGCGTCGCGGAAGAAGCGCAGCGCCCGCCGGTCGTAGTAGGCGTTGAGGTCGTCGCCCGCCGCGGGCACGGCCGGGAGGACGGCCCCGGGCACCCAGCGGCCCGAAGGCAGGAGCCGCTGCCAGAGGCGCTTGCCGCGCTCGAGAGCGGAGGCGAGCTGCCAGTGGAGGAACTCCGGCGTGTCCGGCCGGTAGGGTTTCGGATCGGGCGCGCGGCCTTCGACGCGAAAGGCCCAGGCGCCCTCGTCGACAAAGCGCGGCGGGTCGGACGCGACGAGGCGCTCTCCCCGGCCGGCGGGGTCGTTGCGGTAGACGCGAATCCGCGCGCGCTCGAGCTCGTCCATGGTGCGAAGGCTGACGGCTCTCTCGAGTTTAGCAATGATTGCGTTATCCTTTTCACGATGCGTCCGAGACTCGCCGCCATCGTCGCGTTCGCGCTCGCGTGCGCCCTCGCGGCCCAGGACAAGGCGCCGAACGCGTGGCCGGGGTCGCTGCGCAACGGCCTGCCCGCGCAGCTGCCCGGCTACGAGGCGGCGCCCCGCGATCCGCTCCCGGACACCGACGAGAACGACATGGGGGTCTTCACCGAGGTCTCGCGCTTCTACCAGCGGATCGAGAGCCCCACGGTCACGCGGCAGTTCCGCCTCGTGGTGCAGGACTACGGCCGCGAGAAGGACCTCGAGCCCGAGATCCGGAAGGCCGTCGCCGAGTCGGCCAAGATCGGCAGCGTCGAGGCGAAGGAGGTCACGGTCGCCGGGAAGAAGGCCTTCGCCGTGACCGACCGGTCGAGCGGCAACCCGACCACCCTCGTCACCGTCGTCGTGCTGCCCTCGCGCCTGGTGCTCGCCCAGGGCGCCAACGTCGATCGGGACGCCGCGCTGAAGCTCCTGTCCTACGTCGATTTCGCGCAGGTCGCGGCGGCGAAGTGAGCTCGCCGGTCCCGGTTTCCGTCCGGCCGGCGCGCCGGGAGGACTGGCCGCGCATGGCCGAGCTCGACCGCGAGCTCGCGAGCTTCGAGAAGCTGCCGATTCCCGACGACGCCGAGGCCGCCCGCCTTCACCGGATGATCTTCGACGAGGGCAAGATCGAGGCCCTCGTCGCCGAGCGCGGCGGGCGAATCGAAGGGATGGCGATCTTCTGGGAAGGGCTCGGCTCCTCGTTCCGGGCGCGGCCGTTTCTCTTCCTCGAGGACCTCGTCGTCGCCGGGACGGCGCGCTCGGGCGGGGTGGGGGAGGCCCTCATGTCCGCGCTCGCCCGCGAGGGCGTGCGGCGCAAGGTCCTCCGAATCGAATGGTCGGTCCTCGACTGGAACGTCCACGCCATGCGCTTCTACCGCCGCATCGGAGCCGGTCCCGAGCAGGACTGGGTCCGCTACACGCTCTCGGAAGACGCGATGCAGAGGCTGGCCGCGGGCGCGGCCGGACCCTAGCTAGCCGTTGGGGACGTCCCAGAGGTTCTTGACCGCCGGGTGGTCCCAGGGGATCCGCAGCTCGTCCGGCGCCGCCGGGTCGAAGGTCTCGGTCACGAAATAGAGCAGCGCGCAGGGGTTCGTCAGCGGCCGGTAGCCGTGGGCGACGCCCGCGGGGATGCGCACCAGCAGGTCCTGGCCGCCGCCGGCCACGATGACCTGGGTCTTTCCGAAGGTCGCCGACCGCTCGCGGACGTCGAAGAGGACGAACTTGGCCTTCGACGGCGGCGGCACGAACCAGATGTCGTCCTGCTTCAGGTGGTAGTGCAGGCCCTTGATGTGGCCCTCGGCGTCGACGATCGAGTAGTTCATCTGCGCGACGTTCACGCCCGCGAAGAACTCCGCGAGCTCGCGGCTGCCGGGGTGATTCGCCTTCGAGCGGAAGATCTCGAGGAAGAACCCGCGGTCGTCGGTGAAGCGCGTCAGGCGCATGGTTCGGACGCCGTCGATCGGCGCGGGCTTCGCATAGTCCTTGGGCTGGGCGCGGAACTCCGGGGCGATGTCGTCGGGCGTCATGAGGGTATTAGTCAACAGTCGACAGTCGACAGTCAACAGCTCGTCGCTCTCGGACGCGTCCCGCGGCAAAGCCGTCGAACCGGCCCGTGCTAGGCTCTCGGCTTCTTTTTTGGAGGCACGATGCTTCGACTACGGACCGTTCTGATTCTCCTGGCGATGGCCCTTCCGGCCGCGCTCTCCGCCCAGGTGGGAGGCGATCCCCGGGAGAACAGCTTCCAGTTTCTCGTCGACGGGGCGCTGATCCAGGGCGTGATCGGTTACCGGATCGAGTTCAACCACGATCCGCAGCTCAGGACCGACTCCCGCCAGCTCAACACCGCGTACTCTCCGGACCAGCGGCGGCTCGCCGTCTCGGTGACCCAGAAGGGGCTCAACCGCCTGATGGGCTGGCTCAACGACGCGACCGCCAACGACAACCCGGTCTCGAAGAACGTGGCCATCGTCGCGCGCGACAACCAGCTGGTGCCTCTGGCGCGCTGGGAGCTGACCAACGTGCAGCCGGCCACGTTCTCGTCCGCCGGCGCGGGAACCCTGACCGAGGTCACCGCGACGATCGAGTTCTCCTACAGCACGCTGACGCTGGTGCAGGCCAAACCGGATTAGGGGCGACGGATCTCAGTGCTCGCGGTGGAGGTTGCGGATGGCGTCGAGCAGCGTGACCGGCGGCCTCTCGAAGCGGGCGCCGAAGCCGGGACGCCGGGCCGGCGTCGGGGGGGCCTGGTCGAGGAACACGACGTTGCCCCGGACCCGGAAGCTGCGCCGGTCGCCCGGCAGGGAGAACACCAGCTCGACGTAGTCGCCGATCTCGGGCGCCCGGGGAGTGGCCACGAACATGCCGTTCGTGTTGACGACCTCGACGAAGCCCGTCAGCTCCTGGTCGCCCCACTTGAGCGTTGCCGGCGCGCCGATTCGGACGCGCTCGGAAGATCTTTCGTTGGCCGGTTTGCGAGCCATAGCGCGGCGACTCGGGTCCTCCCAGACCATCAATTCCGTTTTGCGGGTGATCGTAGCACAGCGGTTCCGGGCCGCGCCGTCGCGAGGTCCTAGCGGCCCTCGAGGGCCGGCAGCAGCGTTTTCTCGAGCTTCCGAAAGAGCCCGGCCGTCGCCTCCACGTCCCGCCGGCAGTAGTTCGCGATCTCGCGCAGCCTCCCGGCCCGGTAGTACGGACCCACCGAGAAGCCGTCCATGCCCTGCTCCTTCGGGCTCTCCACGCCGAAGGCCTTGCAGGCGAAGTCGAGGTTCCATTTCCGGGACGCGCCGAAGAACGAGATGGCCTCGAGCAGGTCGGTGTGGGGCTTGAGCGAGTAGCGATAGCCGACGAGGTTGCGCGTCACCGGGATGCCGAGCGCCGCGCTGCGGAGCATGAGGAAGGGACCGTCGAAGCCCCGGCCGTTGAACGTCACGAAACGCTGGAAGCGGCGCATCGCCTTCCAGAACTCTCCGAGGAAGACCGGCTCTTCGTCGCCGACGAACGTGAAGAGCTTGTCCGCGGAGGTCTCCTCCGAGCGTCCATCGGTCTTCTCGTACCAGATGCGGCCGCGTCCGCTCTCGGGGTTGAGCATCGCGACGACGATGATCTTGCCGGTCAGCGGCCAGAGGGAGAGGGTCTCGGGCAGCTTCTCGCGCTCTTCCTCCGAGCGCGCGTTCTTCGCGAGGTAGGTCCTCTGCGCGTCGTCGAGCGAGTCCCAGGGCTGACCGGCGGTTTCGATGTCGAGGACGACGGTCGCCACGCCGGGGATGCTATTCTGTCTTTCGCCGCCGATGAAGCGCCTTTCGCGAAGCCTCCTCGCCTTCGGCTTCGGCGTCCTCGCGGCCCTCTCCTGCGCACGGCGCGAGGCGCCCGCGCCGCCCGCGGCCCCGCTCGCGATGCACCTGGCGGGCGAGCCGGCGACGCTCGATCCGACGGTCATCACGGAGGAGGACGAGCTTCGGGTGGTCTCGATGATGTTCCGGCCGCTCGTCGGCGTCGACCGGCAGCTCGCCGCGGCGCCGGCTCTGGCGAAGTCCTGGACCGTCTCTCCGGACGGACGGACGTACGAGTTCCACCTCGATCCCGAGGCCGCCTGGGAGGACGGGTCGCGGGTGAGCTCGGACGACGTGCGCTTCACGATCGAGCGCGTCCACGATCCGAAGGTGAACGCGGCGAGCTGGAGCGGGCTCTACGAGGACCTCGCGGGGATCGAGACGCCGGACCCGGCCACGGTGCGCGTGCGTTTCACGCGGCCCTACGCGGAGCGCATCCTCTCCTTCAACATGCCGATCGTGTCGGCCGCCGCCTTCGGCCGCGCGAAGTCCCGCACGGAGACCGACCGCTCGCCGTTCGGAAGCGGGCCCTACCGGTTCGCGTCCTGGGAGCCCGGCCGCAGCATCCGGCTGACGCGCCGTCCCGACGCCGGCCCCGGGGGGTTCTCCGACGTCGTCTTCCGCGTCATTCCGGACGACAGCACGCGTTTCCGGGCTGGCAGCCGCGGCGAGCTCGACGAGTTCCGCGTGAGCCGCGACCAGCGCGGGGCGGCCGAGGCCAATCCCGAGTTCATGGCGAGGAACCGGGTGCTTCGCGTCCCCCAGCCCCTCGAGGCGCTGCTGCTCTGGAACGTCCGCCAGCCGTTCCTGGCGGATGCGCGCGTGCGTCGGGCCCTCTCGCACGCGTGGTCCCGCAGCGACGCGGGCAAGCTGCTCTATCCTCCCGACGGCGCCGCGCTCGTGTCGGGCCCGTTTCCGCCGGGAGTCTCGGCGAACGCGCCGGACGTCGCCCCGGCCGCCTTCGATGCGGCGCTCGCGGCCCGCCTTCTCGACGAGGCCGGCTGGAAGGCGGACGCCGGCGGCGTTCGCCGCAAGGGCGGCCGCAAGGCCTCGCTCGCGCTGCTCGTGAAGGCCGGGCGGAGGATCGACGGGAACCTGGCCGAGATCCTCCGGAGCGCCTACTCGCAGGTCGGGGTGGAGCTGCAGATCCTGGCGCTCGAGGCCGCCGCCGTCGCGAAGCGCGCTCAGGCCGGCGAGTACGACGGCTACCTCACGGCGAGGTATTTCCTGCCGCCCAACTTCGATCCCTTTCCCTACTACCACTCCAGCCAGCACGCGCCGCACGGCCAGAACACGGGCTTCTACGCCAACGCCGAGGCGGACCGCGTCATGGAGCAGGCGCGGGTCGAGATCGATCCGGAGAAGCGGCTGGCGCTCTACCGTCAGGTCCATCGCCTCTTCGCCGACGATCCGCCGGCGGATTTCCTGTGGGGCGCCGACCAGTACTGGGGCGTCTCGAAGCGGGTGGAGGGCGTCGAGATTTCGCCGATGGGGCTCTTTCACTTCCTGCCCGGCCCCCTCGGATGGCGGCCCGGGCCGGCCGCCGCGCGGTAGGCGCGGCGTGGGCGCGCCGCTCGAAGGCATCCTCGTCCTGGATCTCTCGCGGGTCCTCGCCGGGCCGTTCTGCACCATGATGCTCGCGGACCTCGGCGCGAGGGTCGTCAAGGTCGAGCACCCGGAGGACGGCGACGTCACGCGCGGCTGGGGGCCGCCGTACGATCCGGGCTCGGGGCTCTCGGCGTACTTTCTCTCCGTCAACCGCAACAAGGAGTCGATCGCCCTCGACCTCGGATCGGCGGCGGGCGCGGAATCGGTGCGGCTCCTCTCCCGGCGCGCGGACGTAATGGTCGAAAACTTTCCGCCCGGCGGCTTCGAGAAGTTCGGGCTCTCGGCCGAAGCGATGCGCCGCGAGAACCCGCGTCTCGTCACGGCCTCGATCACCGGCTACGGCGCCCGCGGCGCCGACGCCTCGGCTCCAGGCTTCGACCTGCTCGCGCAGGCGGGAGCGGGACTGATGGCGATCACCGGCACGCCCGAGTCGGGGCCGACGAAGGTCGGCGTGGCCGTGTCGGACCTGCTCGCCGGCTGCTACGCGGCCGTCGGGATCCTCGCGGCGCTGACGGCGCGCGAGCGCACGGGCCGCGGGACGCACGTCGAGACCGATCTCTTCTCGGCGACACTCGGCTCGCTCATCAACGTGGCGCAGTCGGCGCTCCTGACGGGGGAGGAGGCGGTCCGCCACGGCAACGCCCACCCGCAGATCGTGCCGTACCGCGCGTTCGAGGCCTCGGACGGCGCCTTCGTGCTCGGGGTGGGGACCGACCGGCAGTTCGAGCGGCTGGCCGCCCTCGTCGGCCGGCCCGAGTGGGCCGCCGACGACCGCTATCGCGCCAACGAGGCCCGCGTCCGCAACCGCGCGGCGCTCGAGGGCGAGCTGTCGGCGATCCTCCGCCGGGAAACCCGCGAGTCCTGGGTGGCGCGCTGCCGCGCCGCCGGCATCCCCGCCGGTCCGGTGCGGGGGCCGCTCGAGGCGCTGCGGAGCGAGACGGCGCGCGCCCTCCAGGCGGTCGTCGAGGCCGCGGGCGTCTCCTTCGTCGCCTCGCCGATCCGCGTGGAGGGCTCGCCCCGCCGCCTGGAGTTCCCGCCCGCGCTCGACGCCGACGGCGAGCGGCTCCGGCGGGAGTTCGGCCTGCCCGGGTAGGAGCCTCCCCCTCTCCCGGCGGAAGCGGGTCGGGGTGAGGGGCGCTCGAAGGCGGAATCCACCCCGACCGATGCTCCGTAAGCCAAGGGATTCGAACCCCTCACCCTGCCCTCTCCCCTCGGGGGAGAGGGGGCACTTGCGGCCTCAGTCCGGCGGCTGCGCCTCGGGGACCGGCGTTCCGCCGGTCAGCGTGCGCCAGGCGATCGCCGAGAGCACGATCGCCCCGCCGGCGAGCGAGAGCGCGGTCGGGCGCTCGCCCAGGAACAGGAAGACCCAGATCGGGTTGGCGATCGGCTCGATCATTCCCATGAGCGAGGCCTCGGTCGCGGTGATGTGTTTCAACCCGTGGACGAAGAGGGCGTACGCGCCGCCGATCTGGAACACGCCGAGGAACGTCAGGATCGCGGCCGAGCGCGGCGGTACGGCCAGCTCGCCCCACACGAACGGCAGCAGCGCCAGAGCGGCGAGGACGTTGCCCCAGCTCACGACGGCCTCCGCAGCGCTGCCGCGCTCTCGGCGCAGGGCCAGGACGAGGGTCGCGAAGAAGAGGCTCGAGACCAGGGCCGTGAGCTCGCCCCGGAATCCGCGCGCCTCGAAACGGCCCACGAAGAAGAGCGCCATTCCGGCGAACGCCAGCGCCACGGCGATCGCGTCGCGGCGCCGGAGCGGCTCGCGCAGGACAAGGGGCGAGAGCAGCAGCACCCAGATCACCCCGGAGTACTGGATGAAGATCGCGTTGGCGGCCGAGGTCCACGCCGTCGCGAGCACGAAGGTCGTCAGGCACGCGGCGTAGCTGACGAGCCCGACGAGGAAGGCCGGCGTCCAGCGCCAGACGCGCGGCCGGAAGAACGCGAGGAGGGCCACCGCGGCCGTGGCCGACCGGTAGAAGGCGATGACGAGAGGCGGCTCGCCGAGGGCCTTGATCCCGATGCCTCCCGTCGACCAGAGCAGCGCCGCCGCCGCGACGAGCAGGAGGCCCTTGCGCTCCGAGGTCATGGCGCCGGAACGCGCCGGAGCCGCGCCGGCCGGCCGGCACGGCGGCAGGCGAGGCACTCGCGCGCGCCGCGGAAGGGACGGAAGCGGCGGAAGAGCCGAACGCAGCCCTCGCAGCGGTAGACGACGCGGGCCCGCTTCTCCCGAAACTCCCGCAGGGCCGGGGTCTCGGGAGCGCCGCCGTCGCGCGCGCCGAGCGTGCGCGCGAGCCTTCGGAAAAGCGCGCCGTGGCCGGCGCGGGGGCCGTCCACGCGCCAGACCCAGGCATGCGCGGCCTCGTGCCGCAGGGTGTCCTCCTGCTCGGCCGGCGACAGGTGGGCCGAGATGACGATCCGGTGCGGCGGACCGTAGACGATCTCGCCGCCGGTGAGCTTTCGCCGGGAGAGCCTCACGCGGGCGGAGTCGAGGCCGAACCGCGAGGCCAGGCGATCGTAGAGCCGCTGGAGCTGCGACTCGGGGTCCGGCGCGGCGATGGGGAAGAGCAGCTCCACCGCAATAAGATTAGCGCACGGGAGGAACCATGCTCAGAAGTCTCTTCGTCACGCTCGTCGGCTGGGTGGCGCTCGCGGGGTTCGCGGCGGCGGGCACGACGGTCTCGTATCCGAGCGGCCCGGAGACGGTGTCGGGCTATCTCGCGGCGCCCGAGGGCGGCGGGAAGAAGCCCGCGATCGTCGTGATCCACGAGTGGTGGGGCCTGAACGACTTCGCGAAGGGCAAGGCCGACGGCTTCGCGAAGCAGGGCTACGTGGCGCTGGCCGTGGACCTCTATCGGGGCAGGGTCGCGACCGATCCGGACGTGGCGCATCAGCTGATGCGCGGCCTGCCGGACGATCGCGCGCTGCGCGACCTGAAGGCGGCGGTGGCCTACCTGCGTTCGCGGCCGGACGTCGACGGCATCGAAGGTGGGCTCGGTCGGCTGGTGCATGGGCGGCGGCCTCTCCCTGAACCTCGCGGTCGGGGAGCCGACGCTCGCCGGCGCGGTCATCTACTACGGCCACCTCATGACCGACCCCGCGACGATCGCGGGACTCAAGGTGCCTCTCCTCGGAAACTTCGGCGGCCAGGACCAGGGCATCCCGGCCAGGGACGTCGAGGAGTTCGCGGCGGCCGCGAAGAAGGACGGAAAGAGCGTCGACTTCAAGATCTACCCGGACGCCGGCCACGGCTTCGCGTCGTCGAGGGACCCGAAGACGTTCCGCCCGGCCGACGCGAAGGACGCCGACGCGCGGACGGACGCCTTCTTCAGAAAGATGCTGGGCGGGAAGTAGGGGCGGGGCTCGTCCCCGCCCGGGCGGCCAGGACGGCCGCCCCTACGTCACTTCTTGTACCAGTCGGCGTTGACCTGCTGGAAGTGCTTCCACTTGTCGGGGATGGTCTCCTCCGTGAAGATCGCCGTGACCGGACAGGCGGGCTCGCAGTTGCCGCACTGGATGCAGACGTCGGGGTCGATGTAGAGCATCTCCGCCGCTTCGAATCCCGCCTCGTCCTTGCGCGGGTGAATGCAGTCCACCGGGCAGACGTCCACGCACGCCGTGTCCTTGGTTCCGATACACGGCTCCGCGATGATGTACATCCCCATCGGATTCCTCCTCGCCGCGAGCCAGCGCGGCGCGCCGGGATTCTAGCAAACGAACGCTAGCTTCGAGCTACGGTGATCTGGAGGGCGAGGTTGCCGCCATTGTCGCCGGTCACGTAGCGCACCGTCACCTTCGCCCCCGGAGTCAGGATGCCGCTGATCTTGGTGTCGGCGCTCCACACGAACGTGGCCTCGCCGCCGTCGGCCAGGGCCACCACGACGGTGCGCGTCGAGGCCTGCAGACGCGTGATCGTGCCGTTTGCCGTCAGGGCCTTGTCCGCTTCGGCCGTGGCGGCGAGCGCGAGGGCGAGCCCGAGGAGGACGAAACCGGCGGTTCTTTTCATCGGCGTGGGCGGTTCCCTCGAGCGAAAACAACCATTTTGGAGGGTCGGGCGATTCCGCGCATTTGACACCGTGGCGGCGCCTCCCTACAATACGCCGTTTTTTCGAAAGCGGCCTTGGAGGTGTGATCGAGATGAGCAAGCGCTGGGCGGAAGCGGAGTTGCGGTTCCTGAGGGACAACGCGGAGAAGATGAGCGTGCAGGCCCTGGCCGACGCGCTGTCGGTCCGGATCGACGAGCTCGAAAAGAAGATGAAAGCCCTCGGGATGATCGGCGGCGCCCCGGACGCGCCCGCCCCGAAGAAGCCCCAGACGCTGAAGGAGCTCTCCAAGCACACGGAGAACGCCCGCAAGGACTACGACCGCGGCGTGGCCGCCCTCCAGAAGAAGAAGCTCGAAGAGGCCGAGCGGCACTTTCTCGACCTCATCCAGAAGTACCCCGAGGAGCGCGAGCTCGTCGACCGGGCGCGCGTGTACCTGACCGTCTGCGAGCGCCAGCGCCGCGACCCGCGCCCCGCGCTGACGGAGCCGGAGGATTTCTACTACGCGGCCGTCCTCGAGAAGAACCGCGGCAACGTCGCGGAAGCCATCGAGCACCTGAGCCGGGCGGCCCGCAAGAACGGCGGCGGCCGGGTCGACTTCCTGCTCGCGTGCTGCTACGCGCAGCAGGGCGAGCTCGACACGGCGCTCTCGCACCTGCAGAAGGCGATCGAAGAGGACCAGCGCCACCGCGTGCTCGCCCGCCACGACCGCGACTTCGACCCGGTGCGCGAGGCGCCCGAGTTCCAGAAGCTCCTGGCCTCCTGAACGCGGCGGACCGTCGGCCTATACTGCGGGCATGAAACGGCGCTCCGGAAGTCGGCCGGCTTCGGGGCGCCCGTCCCCGTCGTCCGCGCCGCCCCGGGTCGCCGTCCTCGCCGCGGGCGTCGGATCGCGCATGCGGTCGGCGCTTCCCAAGGTCCTGCACCGCGTCGCCGGGCGCACGCTCGTCGAGGCGGTCCTCGACGCGGCGGGAACCCTCTCGCCCTCGCGGGTAGCCGTCGTGGTCGGGAGGGAACGGGAGCGGATCGAGGCCACGCTCGCCCGGCGCGCCGTCGAATTCGTCGTCCAGGATCCGCCGCTCGGGACCGGTGACGCGGCCCGGCGCGCGTTCGAGGCCCTCGGCTCCGACGGCGGTCCGGTCCTCATCCTCGCCGGCGACACGCCGCTCTTGACCGGGGAAACGCTGGCGCGCCTCGTGGCGCGGCAATCCGAGGGACGCTTCGACCTGGTCTTCCTCTCCTTCCGGCCGCCCGAGCCCGGCGAGTTCGGCCGCGTGGTGCGCGACGCCCGCGGCCGCGTCCGGCGGGTCGTCGAGGCGAAGAACGCCTCGGCGCGCCAGAAGGGGATCGGCGAGGTCAACGCCGGCGTCTACTGCTTCGCCCCGGAGGCGCTGGCGCGGGCGCTGTCCCGGATCCGGAAGAACCCCGTCGGCCGCGAGTACTACCTGACCGACGCCGTGGAGATCCTGGCCTCGGGCAAGGGCCGCGTCGAGGCCATCGAGCCGGAGGACTGGCGCGAGGCCTGGGGCGTCAACACGCGCCGGGACCTCGCGGCGGCCGAAGAGATGGAGCGGCGGCGCGGCGTCGACCGCGCCCTCGACGCAGGCGTGACGGTGCTCGATCCCGCGACGGTGCGCATCGGGCCGTCGGTCCGCCTCGCCCCGGACGTCGTGCTGCATCCGTTCGTGTCCCTGGAAGGAGAGACCTCGGTCGGCGAGGGCTCCGAAGTCTTCTCGTTCTCGCGCCTGGTGGACACGAAGCTCGCGGCCGGGTCGTCCGTCGGTCCCCACTGCGAGTGCGAAGGCGCGTCGATCGGGGAGCGCGCGAAGGTCGGCCCCTTCTCCCGGATCCGCCCGGGCTCGGTGATCGAGGAGGACGCTCGCGTCGGCAACTTCGTCGAGACCAAGAACACGCGGATCGGCAAGGGAAGCAAGGCGCTTCACCTCGCGTATCTCGGCGACGCCGACATCGGTGCGGGGGCCAACATCGGGGCCGGGGTCATCACCTGCAACTACGACGGCGAGAAGAAGCACCCGACGAAGATCGGCGACGGCGCGTTCATCGGCAGCGACTCCCAGCTCGTCGCGCCCGTGACGGTCGGGCCCGGCGCCTACGTCGGATCGGGCACCACGGTCACCCAGGACGTCCCGGCCGGGGCGCTGGCCCTCTCCCGGGCGCCGCAGACGAACAAGCCCGACTGGGCGGCCCGCCGCAAGTCCCGCAAGGAGAAGGGCGGGTCGGGGTAGAATGGGCCGTCCCATGACAATTGGCAGGCCTGGCCGGTGCGGCGCGCCGGACGCCTTTCCCTCTTCGAGGTAGACGCCATGTGCGGAATCGTCGGTTACGTTGGTCCCCGGGAGGCCGGGCCGCTCCTGATGGAGGGCCTCAAGAGGCTCGAGTACCGCGGCTACGACTCGGCCGGCATCGCGACCCTCTCCAACGGCGGCTTCACGATCCACCGGTCGCCGGGCAAGCTCGGCAACCTCGCCGAGAAGCTGGCCGGCGCCCCGGCGCGGGGCGCCACGGGGATCGGTCACACGCGCTGGGCGACGCACGGCCGGCCGACCGAGATCAACGCGCACCCGCAGACCGACTGCACCGGCCAGATCGTCGTCGTGCACAACGGCATCTTCGAGAACTTCGCGGAGCGCAAGGTCGCGCTCGCGAAGACGGGCCACCGCTTCCACAGCGAGACGGACACCGAGGTCTTCGCCCACGAGGTCGAGGCCGCCTTCAGCGGTGACCTGCTCGCCGCGGTGCGCGCCGCGGTTGGCAAGCTGACGGGCGCCTACGCCGTCGTCGTGTCCTCGAGCCGCGAGCCGGGCGTTCTCGTCACGGCGCGCTCGGGGCCGCCGATCGTGCTCGGGCTGGGCGACGGGGAGAACTTCGTGGCCTCGGACCCGGTGGCGCTCGTGCCCTGGACGCGCGACGTGATCTTCCTCGAGGACGGCGACGTGGCGCGGGTCGACGCGAAGGGCGTCTCGATCCACAACGTCGCGGGCGCGCGCCTCGAGCGCCCGGTCCATCGGATCCTGTGGGACGCGGTCGCCGCCGAGAAGGGCGGCTACCGCCACTTCATGGCCAAGGAGATCCACGAGCAGCCGACCGCGATCGCCGAGACGCTGGGCGGCAAGGTCTCGCTCGAAACGGGCGAGCTGTATCTCGATTCGCCGCTGCTGACGCCCGAGCGGGTCCAGGCGTTCGACCGAGTGCTGCTGCTGGCGTGCGGGACTTCCTGGCACTCGGGGCTCGTCGGCAAGTTCCTGATCGAGGGGCTCGCGCGCATGCCGGTCGAGGTCGACTACGGCAGCGAGTTCCGCTACCGGAAGCCGGTCGTCGACGAACGGACGCTGACGATCGGCATCTCGCAGTCGGGCGAGACCGCCGACACGGTGGCCGCGCTGTCGGAGGCGCGCCGCTCGGGCTCGCCCATCGGCGCGATCGTGAACGTGCCCGGCAGCCAGATCGCGCGCATGGCCGACGCCGTGTTCGCCACGCACGCCGGCCCGGAAATCGGCGTCGCGTCGACCAAGGCCTTCACCACGCAGCTCGCCGTCCTGTACCTGCTGGCCGCCAAGCTTCGGGCCTCGCGGGGCCTCGCTCCCGTCCTCTCGCCGGAGGAGCGCTGCGCCCTGGCCCACCTGCCCAAGGCCGTCGGCGACGCGCTCGCGATCGAACCGCAGGTCGAGGAGCTGGCCCGGCGCTACCAGCAGGCCAGGGACTTCCTCTTCCTCGGCCGCGGCCTGCACTACCCGGTGGCCCTCGAGGGGGCCCTGAAGCTCAAGGAGATCTCCTACATCCATGCCGAGGGCTACCCGGCCGGCGAGATGAAGCACGGCCCGATCGCGCTCGTCGACGAGACCATGCCCGTCTTCGTGCTCGCGCCCCACGACGCCTGGCGCGAGAAGACGCTCTCGAACCTGCGCGAGGTCAAGTCGCGCGACGGCATCGCGATCGTGCTCGGCACGCGGCCCGACGACGAGGTCGCGGCGATCGCCGACCACGTGATCCTCGTGCCCGAGACGATCCCGGAGCTGCAGCCGATCGTGTCGGTCATCCCGCTCCAGATGTTCGCGTACCACGTCGCGGTCCGGCGCGGTTGCGACGTGGATCAGCCGCGCAACCTCGCGAAGTCCGTCACCGTGGAATGATCGCCTGACGGTATGATCCGCCGGTGTCCGAGCCGGATCTCCTAGACCGCCTCAATCCCGAGCAGCGCGAGGCGGTCCTCCACGACCGCGGCCCGCTCCTCGTCCTCGCGGGCGCGGGCTCGGGCAAGACGCGCGTCATCACGCATCGGCTCGCGCGCCTGGTGCGGTCGGGCGCGGATCCGCGGGCGATCGTCGCCGTGACCTTCACGAACAAGGCGGCGGGGGAGATGCGCGAGCGCGCGCAGGCCCTCGTGTCGCGGGCGCCGCTCGCCTCCTTCGTCGGCACGTTCCACTCCTGGTGCCTGCGCCTCCTGCGGCGCCGCGCCCGGGAGGCGAACCTGCCGCCGCGGTTCTCGATCGCGGACTCCGGCGACCAGATGGCCCTCGTGAAGGAGGCCATGGAGGAGCTCGGCATCTCGACCGACGTTCTGCCGGCCAACTCCGTGCGCTCCCGGATCTCGGCCGCGAAGAACGCCCTCGTGTCGGTCGAGCGGTTCCGGGCGGAGCAGACGGACTTCGCGGGCGAGCGCGTCGGGCAGGTCTACGCGCTCTACGAGAAGAAGCTCGCCTCGACAGGGGCCCTCGACTTCGACGACCTGATCGGCCGCTCGGTCCGCCTGCTCGCGGGCAACGCGCAGGTCGCCGCCGAGGAGCGCCGGCGCGTCCGGCACCTGCTGATCGACGAGTACCAGGACACCAACTCCTCGCAGGACGCGCTCGTCAAGCTGCTGGGAGCGGAGGCCGAGTCGCTCTGCGCCGTCGGCGACGAGGACCAGTCGATCTACCGCTGGCGGGGCGCGGAGATCGAGCACATCCTCCGGTTCGAGGAGGACTTTCCGGGCGCCCGCGTCATCGCCCTCGAGGCGCAACTACCGCTCGACGGCGAAGATCCTCGCGGCCGCCGCCGGCGTCGTCGCGCACAACCGCCGGAGGCGCGAGAAGAAGCTCCGGGCCGACCGGGGCGACGGCGCGGCCGTGCGGCTCTGGCACTTCGAGGAGGACCGCGCCGAGGTCGAGGCCGTCTCGCGCGAGATCGCGGGCTCCGGGCGCGCGCCGGGGGAGACCGCGATCCTCTACCGCACGAACGCCCAGTCCCGCCCCTTCGAGGAGGACCTCGTGCGCCGGCGCATCCCCTACGTCGTCGTCGGCGGCATGAAGTTCTACGAGCGCGCCGAGGTCAAGGACGTCCTCGCGTACCTGCGCCTGGCGGCTCGGCCCCAGGACGATCTCGCCTTCCGCCGCGTCGTCAACGTCCCGGCCCGCGGCATCGGCGCCGCCACGCTCGACAGGCTCGCGGCGGCCGTGCGGGAAACCGGCAAGTCGTGGTGGGAGGTCTCGGCCGATCCGGTCGGCGTGCCCGACCGGGCCCGGACCGCGCTCGCGCGCTTTCGCGACATCGTCGAGGAGCTCCACGCGAAGGTCGAGACGTCCTCGCCCTCGGCGCTCCTCGAGCACCTGCTGGCCGTGACCGGCTACGGCGCGCTGTACGAGGGCTCGGAGGACCGGGAGGACGTCGCCCGCCGCGAGAACATTCGCGAGCTCCTGTCCTCCGCCCGCGAGTTCGAGCGCCGCAACGCGGAGGACGCGACGGTCGCCGAGTACCTCGACACCGTTTCGCTCGCGACCAACGAGGACGCGATCGACAGCGGCGGCGCCGTCACGCTCTCGACCCTCCACGCCGCCAAGGGCCTCGAGTTCGCCCAGGTGTTCCTCGTGGGCCTCGAAGAGGGCTACCTGCCGCACGGCCAGTCCGCCGAGGACGAGGACGAGCTCGAGGAGGAGCGGCGGCTCCTCTACGTCGGCATGACGCGGGCGAAAGATTCGCTGACCGTCACGCTCGCCGACCGGCGCCTCGTCTACGGCCGCGTCGAGCCGCGGCGGCCCTCGCGCTTCGTCGACGAGATCCCGAAGTCCGCGCTCGAGGAGCGCTACTTCGGCCGGCCGGCGCAGCCGGTCTTTTCCGGACGCTCGTTCGTCGCCGAGGCCCTTGCGGAAGACGAGAACCAGGACGCCGACGACCGGCCGCTCCGCCGCGGCAAGCGCGTCCGCCATCCGCGGTACGGATTCGGCGTCATCCTTGGCGAGGAAGGCTCGGGCGAGGAGACGCGCCTGACGGTCTACTTCGACCGCGCCGGCAAGAAGAAGTTCGTGGCTCGCTACGCCGACCTGACGCCGGCGTAGGCGGGTCCGGCTATTTCGCCGTCCACTTCCAGCGGATCGTCAGCGTTCCGGCGTCGGCGCCCGCCCCGGCGATCTTGATCTCCTCGGTGCCGCTCTCGTCGCGTCCGCCGCCCTTCAGGGCGACGCGAACGGGCTTGAGGTCCTTGGCCGGACAACGCACGAGGGCCTGGAAGGTCCCGCTCTTCCGGTCCGGTGAGTTCGACTTGACGGTCCTCGTATAGGGCAGCGGCGAGAGCGGGACGGGAAGGACGAGCGTGAGCGTCTTGCCCTCGGCGTCGATCTCGGCCATCGCCACGCTCGGAGAGCCGCTCGCGGCGGCCTTGGCTCCCGGGCGGCAGAGGGACCTCGCCGGCTCCCTCGCGCGTTTTCGTCGGTCGTGCAGTGCAGGGAGGCGCCGCAGGCGGGATCCGCGACGACGTCGCGGCGCGACTCCTCGATCGCATACGTCCCCCTCTGCGAGTCCGCGGTCCAGAGCTGGTAGCGCGGCGGGCCCTGCTTGGCCACCACCTGGATGTCCTTTTCTGCAGACCTGGCCGAGTTCATCGTCGCCGAGTCGCTGTTGGCCATGCCGTACTTCTGGATCTCGCGCTGCATGCAGGCCTCGTCCTCGCCGCACTTCGCCATGATCTTCTGGATGTCGGCCTGCAGGGGCGCCATCTTCTCCTGGGCGCTCTGGGCTTTTTCCTGCTTGTTCTTCAGGTCGGCCTTCTGGCCCGCTTCCATCTCCTGCATGGTCGGGAGGGGCTGCGGGGTCTGCGCGATCAAGTCGGCGCTGAGCTTGACGGTTCGTTTGACGCTCCACTGGTGAGAGTCGTTCTGGTCCTGCGTCTTCCCGTTGGACGCGTAGACGTATTCGACCGTCAGCGTCGCCTTCGTGCCCTTGGCTGCGAAGTTGTCGGCCCGGACGGGCGCGGCGAGAACGGCCAGGGCCATCGCGAGCAGAGCGGTGCACTTCATCGGTCCCTCCGGTGTGGCAGCGTCGCGTTTGCGTTTTCGGGTGCGAGGACTATAGCGGGCCGGGCCGCCGCCTTCAAGGGCGCAGAGCGATCAACGCGATCATCCGTCCCGCGCGGCTTCCGTCGCGGCGATAGCTCGCGAACTTGTCCCCGCCGCACTTGGTGCAGGCGGGATGGATCGCGATCGACTCCCGCGGGACTCCCGCCGCCTGGAGCTGCGCGGCGTTGACGGACTTGAGATCCAGGCGGAAGCCGCCGCCGCAGCCGGCGCGCACGAAGTCGCCGGCGAACTGGGCGGCGACCTCGCCGCCGACCTCGTAGCAGCACGGGCCGATCGACGGTCCGATCCAGGCGCGCAGCGTGCGCGGCGGGGCGCCGAGCGCCTCGAGGGCGCGCACGGCCTCGGCCGCGGCGTTCTTCGCCGAGCCGCGCCAGCCGGCGTGGGCCGCGCCGACGGCTCGCGGCGCCGCGAGCAGGATCGGCACGCAGTCGGCGGTCTGGACGACGAGCGCGGCGCCGGCCATCGCCGTCGCGAGGACGTCGCATTCGCCCGCGCTCGCTTCGCCGCCCGGCGGCGCCGGCGAGCGCACGATCTCGACGGCGTTGCCGTGGACCTGCCGCGCCCAGTGGAGCGGAAGTCCGTAGAGGCCGAGCGCCCGGGAGAAGCGACGCGCCAGGTGCGGCGTCGGCGTCGGCTCGCCGTCGGGCGCATGTCCGCGTCCCGAGAAGGCGACGACGACGCCATTCGGAGCGTCGGCCGGGCGGATGGCGGTCACGCCCTCGCGAATGTCCTCGATCCACACGAGGGCATTGTAGGGGAGCCCGCGTGTTAATATTCGTCGGTGTCGGCAGCCGAAACGCCCAGTAAAATCAAGGTCTTTCCGGTCATCGGGCTCGAGGTCCACGCCCAGCTCCAGACCCGCTCGAAGATCTTCTGCGCCTGCCCGGTGACCGTCGGGGCGCCGCCCAACTCGGCGACCTGCCCGGTCTGCCTCGGGTTTCCGGGGACGCTGCCGGTCCTGAACCGCCAGGCCGTGACGCTGGCGCTGCGCCTGGCGACGGCGGTCGGCGCGACGATCCACCCGGAGTCGCAGTTCGCGCGAAAGAACTACTTCTACCCGGACCTGCCCAAGGGCTACCAGATCACGCAGTACGACCGGCCGTTCTCGACGGGCGGGGCGATCACGATCGACACGCCGCAGGGCGAGAAGGCGATCCGGCTCGTGCGCGTCCACATCGAGGAGGACGCCGGCAAGCTCCTCCACGACACCCCGTACGACGACGTGCCGACCGACGTCTCGCTCGTCGACTGGAACCGCGCGGGCGTGCCGCTCTGCGAGATCGTCTCGGAGCCGGACGTCCGCTCGCCCGAGGAGGCGGCTTCCTACCTGACGGAGCTGCGCAGGCTCGTCCGGTACACGGGCGTCTGCGACGGGGACATGGAAAAGGGGAACCTGCGCTGCGACGCGAACGTCTCCGTGCGCCCTTCCGAGACGGCGCCGTACGGCACGCGCGTCGAGATCAAGAACGTCAACTCGATCCGGTTCGTCGCGAAGGCGATCGAGCACGAGATCGAGCGGCAGGCGCAGGCCCTGGCGCGCGGCGAGAAAATCGTCCAGGAGACGCGGCTCTGGGACGAGAAGGCCGGGCGCACCGTCTCGATGCGCGGCAAGGAAGAGGCCCACGACTACCGCTACTTCCCCGAGCCGGACCTGGGCCTGCTCGTCGTCGACGAGGCGTGGCTCTCCGAGTCGGTCGCCGGGATGCCCGAGCTGCCGCGGGCGCGGCGCGCGCGCTTCGTGAAGGACTACGGCCTGGCGCTCCAGGACGCGGAGACGCTCGTCTCGGCCCGCGAGCTCGCCGACTACTTCGAACAGACCCTCGAGTTCGCGGTGCCGCCGAAGCTCGCGGCGAACTGGGTGACGGGGGAGGTCCTGCGCTTCATGAAGGAGCGCCGGATCTCGGCCGAGGAGGCCTCGTCCTTCCCGATCGCGCCGGTGCGCCTGGCCGGCCTGCTGAAGCTCGCCGAATCCGGAGCGATCTCGGCGGCCTCCGCCAAGGAGGTCTTCGCGGCGATGCTCGACTCGCCGAGGAGGCCGAAGCGATCGTGTCGGCGAAGGGTCTCGGCGCGCTCAAGGACTCGGGCGCCCTCGAGTCGGCCATCGCCGAGATCGTCGGCGGGAACCCGTCGCAGGTCGCCCTGTACCGCTCCGGCAAGACGCAGACCTTCGGGTGGTTCGTCGGCCAGGTGATGAAGAGAACCGGCGGGCGGGCGGACCCGGCGGCCGTCCGCGAGGCCCTCACGCGCGCGCTCGAGGGCGCGCCGGCGAGAACGCCGTGATCGAGCTCTTCAACGTCTCGAAGAAGTACGGGACGTTTCGCGACGCCCTGCTCGACATCACCTTCCGCGTCGACTCGGGCGAGTTCGTCTTCCTGACGGGCCCGTCCGGAGCCGGCAAGTCCACGCTCCTGCGCCTGCTCTTCCTCGAGGAGCCCCCCTCGACGGGGCAGATCATCGTGAACGGCCGCAACATCGGCGTGCTGCCCCAGTCCCAGATCCCGTACCTGCGCCGCACGATGGGCGTCGTGTTCCAGGACTTCAAGCTGATCGCGCGCAAGACCGTCTTCGAGAACATCTCCTACGTGCAGAACGTCCTCGGCCTCGCGCGGGCCGAGCAGAAGCGGCGCGCGTACCACGTCTTGAAGCGCGTGGGCCTCCACCACCAGATGAACGCGTACCCGGACGAGCTCTCCGGCGGCGAGCAGCAGCGGGTCGCCATCGCGCGCGCGATCGTGAACGAGCCGACGGTGCTCCTGGCCGACGAGCCGACGGGCAATCTCGACCCGGTGCTCGCCGAGGAGATCATGCGCCTCTTCGTCGAGATCAACATCCGCGGGACGACCGTGGTGGTGGCGACGCACGACCTCGAGCTCATCCGCCGGATGGGCAAGCGCACGCTCACCCTCGAGCGCGGACGCCTCCACGACCCGGACCGCCCGCGCGAGGCCGCCCCGATCGTGCGCGAGGCGCCGTTCCTCCCGGTCTCGTGAGTCAGACCGCCGTCCATGGTTAAGCCCCGCTACGTCGTCGGCGAGGCGTGGTCGATCGCGAAGTCGAGCCCCCGGCAGACGCTCGCGGCGATCGTGCTGATCGCAATCGCGGTCTACGTCCCGGGCCTCCTCGCCCTAATCGCGAGAAATCTCTCGCGCCTCTCCGTCCCGGACTCGGGGGAGCCGGCCGCCGTCGTGATCACCCTTCAGCCGGAGGCCGACGCGCGCATCCTCGCCGGGAGGCTGACGCCGGACCCGCGCGTCCAGGCGGTGCGGGTGATCTCGAGCGAGGTCGCCCTGGAGCGCTTCCGCCGCGCGTTTCCGGACATCGGGTCGGCGCTCGCGGAGCTCAAGGACGCCCCCTTTCCGTCGTCGATCGAGGTCGTGCTGAAGCCGGGCGCCGCCCGCGGGACCGCGATCGAGATCGCGGGCAGCGCGCGCCTGTGGCCGGGGGTCGAGTCGTCGGAGTCGGAGGAGGAATTCTCGCGCCGCTTTCGCGACGCGATCGGCCTGCTGCGCAACGCCGGCCTCTTCCTGGGCGGCATCCTGGTCCTGGCCGGCATCCTCTCGGTGGCGTCGGCCGTGCGCCTCGCCCTCGACCTCCATCGAGACGAGGTCGGCATCATGCGCCTGATGGGCGCGACCGAGGGCGCCGTGCGGGCCCCGTTCTGGCTCTACGCCACGGCCGAGGGCCTGCTCGGCGGCACGTTGGCGCTGGGGCTGCTCTACGCGACGTACCGCTTCGCCACGTACTGGCTCGCCCGCGATCCCCACCCGGTGCTGTCGGTCTTCTGGGTCGGCTTCCTGCCCTGGCCGACGGCGCTGCTGCTGCCGCTCGCCGGCGCCGCGGCCGGGCTCGCCGGGAGCCTGCTCTCCCTGGGCAAGAAGTACACCCGGCGCGTGACGCGGATCGCCTGAGCGCGCGGGCGCAGGCGACGACGAGATAGAGTCTTCCCGTGGCAGCCATGACCGGCGACAAGAAGGCGCAGCTCAAGGAAAAGGCGGCCGAAGAGTTCCGGCTGCTCCTGCTGATCAGCGCCTATCTCGCGGCCTTCTTCGCGGCGTTCCTGACCTACCGAAGGCTCATATCGCGCGAGTTCGGCGTCAGCACGTTTCACTACGGCTACGCACTCCTCGAGGCCCTCATCATTGCCAAGGTCATCCTGATCGGAAAGGCCATCGGTCTCGGCAAGAAGAAGGCCGATCGCCGGATGCTGGCGATGTCGGTCCTGCGCTCGTCTCTCGCGTACGGAGCCCTCGTCGGGGCGTTCGCCGTGCTCGAGCACGTGGTCGAAGGGCTCGTGCACGGGAAGACGCTCGCGGCGAGCCTCGAGACCTTTCTGAACCAGGGCGTCTACGAGATCCTCGGAAGGACCCTCGTTCTCTTCGTCGCGTTCATTCCGTTCTTCGCCTTCTGGGAACTCGGCCATCTGGCCGGCGACAGGAAGATCTTCGACCTCTTTTTCCGGAAGGACGCGGGGCCGACCACCGGCTGAAGCGGCTTCGCCTTCAGTTCCGGATTCGATGGCCGGAAGAAGCTCCGATGGCCGGCGGGGCCTCTTCGACGCCTTCTTTCGGAAGGGTGTGGGCGAGGCCGCCGTCCGAGGGGGCTCCGGCCTCGGTTCCGGATTCCGTCGTGGACGCAGATTTCCTGTGGCTACCCGGGGCAGGACTGAAATAGCCTGTCCTCTGCAAGTGAATCGAATCGGGCGTACGGGTCAAAAACGGGGACGAATGTCGAAGAAGCCGCCGAAGGTCGTCGGGGGCCACCAGGCCAGCAATCGAAAATTGGAGTCGCGAAGCAGTTAACGAATGCGAAAGGGGTGGAGATCATGAAGCGACGATTGAGGGTCGGGTTCACGCTGACGGCCGTTCTGGCGGTCGCCGCCCTGGGATGGGCGTCGGCATCCTTCGGCGAGGAGAAGAAACCCGACGCCACGGTGAAGCTCTCCGAAGGCTCCGTCGCGGTCGGGATCGGTTGGAGCTGGGGCCACGGGACTCTTTCCTACAAGGGCAAGACCTACAAGTTCAAGGTCGAGGGCCTCTCGGTCGGCGAGGTCGGCGTCACGAAGGCCGAGGCGACCGGGAACGTGTACGACCTGAAGAACCTGGAGGATTTCGACGGCGTCTACGGGGCCGCCGGCGCGGGAATCGCGGTCCAGGAAGGCAAGGGTGCCACGGCCCTCATCAACCCGAAGAAGGTGCAGATCGTCCTCACGAGCACGACCAAGGGCGCCAGCCTGAAGGTCGCGGCCGAAGGTCTCAAGATCAAGCTCGAGAAGTAGTTCGGGCCTAACGAGGGAGGAGAGACATGTCCAGGATCCACACGCGACCGCTTCTTGCCATTCTGGGTCTCGCGACGAGCCTGGCGGCGCTCGCACAGGCGCCTGCCAGGAAGCCCAACATCGTGTTCATCATGGGCGACGACATCGGGATCATGCAGCCGGGCATCTACCACCGCGGCCTGATGGTGGGCGAAACGCCCAACATCGACCGCATCGGGGCCGAAGGCGCGCTCTTCCAGACGTATTACGCCGAGGAGAGCTGCACGGCCGGGCGCAACGCCTTCTTTACCGGCATGCATCCGCTGCGCACGGGCATGATCCCGCCGCAGCTTCCGGGCAGCCCGTCCTACCTTCGGCCCGGCACCCCGGCGCTCGCGTGGTTCCTGCGGGATCTCGGCTACAACACCGGCGAGTTCGGCAAGAACCACCTGGGCGATCACACCGACGCGCTCCCGACGGCGCACGGATTCCACGAGTTCTGGGGCTACCTGTATCACCTCGACGCGATGCAGGGCGTGAGCTTCCCGGACATCAACAAGACCCCGACCCTGCAGACCGTGGCCCCGCCGTGCAAGAACACCTCGATCCCCGGCCTCGCCGAGGTTCCCGGGGCCATCGATCCGGCGACGACGGTCTGCCTGACGCCGCCGCGCCCGGTCATCTGGTGCAAGTCCTCCGACGGCACGGCGAAGAACCAGACCTGCCAGGACCAGGGACCGCTGACCCTCGAGCGCTCCAAGACCGTGGACGAGGAGATCTCGGCCAAGGTCATCGACTTCATGGACCGCAACGACCCCAAGAAGACCAACAAGCCGTTCTTCGTCTGGTACAACCCGGCGCGCATGCACGTCACGACCGTGCTGTCGGACAAGTACCAGGCCATGGTCGGCGAGCCCGGCGGCAAGGACTGGGGCATGAACGAGGCCGGCATGAAGCAGATGGACGACAACATCGGCCTCGTGATCAAGAAGCTCGAGGACGATGGGCGAGCTCGACAACACGATCCTCTGCTTCACGACCGACAACGGCGCCGAGACCATCAGCTTCCCCGACGGCGGCACGACACCCTTCAAGGGCGGCAAGCTCTCGACGTGGGAAGGCGGCATGCGCGCTCCGATGCTCGTGCGCTGGCCGGGTCACATCAAGCCGGGGACGATCCTGAACGACATCTTCGCGTCCCTCGACTGGCTGCCGACGCTCGTCAACCTCGCCGGCGGTCCGAAGGGCAACGAGCTGAAGAAGAAGATCGAGTCCGGCACCTATCCCGGGATCGTCAAGACGACGCTCGACGGCGTGGATCAGGCCGACTACCTGTTGGGCAAGACGCCGAAGTCGGCGCGCGATACGTTCTTCTACTACTCCGGTTCCCATCCTTCGGCGGTGCGGTACAAGAACTGGAAGATCTACTTCGCCATGGTGTCCGACGACCCGGCGGGCTTCATCGCGGGCGTGATGCCGTATTCCTGGGCCCAGGTCGTCAACATCAAGCGCGATCCCTTCGAAACGTCCATCGGCCAGCAGTACAAGACACTCATGGGCATGGGCGGCACTCTGGCCGGACCCTATACCGCCTACCTCTACGACTGGAACATGCTGCCCATCGGTCAGTCGCTCTGGCTGCAGGAGCTCGAGACCTACCAGACGTACCCGCCGATGCAGGATCCGGCGAGCTACAACCTGTCCCAGGTCATGAACGAGCTCAAGAAGCCGAAGGTCCCTGGCCAGTAGTCGAAGGTCGAATCATCGATCACGTGCGGGCGGTCCGAAAGGGCCGCCCGCTTCATTGCACCGGACCCTCAGACCAGCCACTATTCGCATTGGAGGGAACGATGATTCTCAGACGGCTACCGGGGACCGCTGGCTCCGCGCTCCTTCTGACGCTCTTCGCCGCAACCTTCGCCCTCGCGCAGACTGACCCGCTTCCGTCCTGGAACGAGGGACCGGCAAAGAAGGCGATCGTGGACTTCGTGCGCGCGACCACGACGCCGGGGGATCCCGGGTTTGTGCCGCCCGCCGAACGCATCGCGACCTTCGACCAGGACGGAACGCTGTGGGTCGAGCATCCGGTCTACTCGCAGCTGATGTATTGCCTGGACCGGGTGCCGGCGGTCGTGAAGGCCAAGCCGGAGCTCGCCAACGTCGAGCCCTTCAAGACCGTGATGTCGGGCAATCGCGAGGCCATCGCAAAGCTCTCGACGGGCGACCTCGAGAAGATTGCCGTGGCGACCCTGACCGGCATGTCGGTCGAGGATTTCGCCGCCGAGGCCACGAAGTGGACGTCCGTGGCCAGGGACCCGCGCTGGAAGCGGCCCTACACCGAGCTGACCTACCAGCCCATGCAGGAGGTCCTGAAGCATCTCCGCGCCAACGGCTACAAGACCTACATCGTGACGGGCGGCGGTCAGGACTTCGTGCGCACGTACTCCGAGCGGGTCTACGGCATTCCTCCCGAGCAGGTCGTCGGGACGGCGCTGGGAACGAAGTACGGCTACGACAAGAACGGACGCCCGTTCCTGACCAAGGAGCCGAAGCTCCTGTTGAACGACAACGACGCCGGCAAGGCCGAGGGGATCCACCTGATGATCGGACGGCGGCCCCATGCCGCGTTCGGCAACTCCACCGGCGACCAGCAGATGCTGGAGTACACGGGGGCGGGTGGCGGCGCGCGTCTCATGATACTGGTGCTCCACGACGACGCGAAGCGCGAGTACGCCTACGGCCCGGCGGCCGGACTTCCGGACACCAAAGTCGGCACCTTCACCCAGGCTCTCTACGACGAGGCGAAGAAGAAGGGTTGGACCGTGATCAGCATGCAGAAGGACTGGAAGCGCATCTTCGCGTTCGAGAACTAGAGCAAGAGGCGACGTGAACCCCGAAGCCTCGACGCCGGCCGGCTTTTCCCTCGTTTCCGGGGGGCCGTGGAATCGCTTCCAGGAAAAGCTGCGCCTGATGGGCCCGGAGACGCTGAATCCGGGCCGCCGGGCCGCGTTGTCCATCGCTCTGACCTGGGTCCCCCTGCTCGCGCTCTCGGCGGCCCAGGGCCTGGCGGTCGGCGACGCGGTCGAGGTCCCCTTCCTCCGCGACTTCGCCGCGTACACGCGGTTCCTGATCGCGATTCCGCTCCTGATCCTGGCCGAGGGGCTGATCGGCGCGAGATCGCGGCCGTGGCGGCCCATTTCGTCCGCTCGGGGCTCGTCGGCGAGGCGGATCGGCCGAAGTACGAGTCGGCGCTGAAGCGGGCGAAGGGGATGCGCGACTCGACGCTCGTCGAGCTCTTCCTCCTCGTGCTGGCGGCCGGCAGCGTCATCCTCGTTCTCTACGAGTTCCCCCTCGGCTTCTCCACCTGGCGATCCCACGTGTCGGCCGCGGGCCACGTGCGCACGCTCGCCGGTTGGTGGTATCTCGTCGTCGGGGTGGCGCTGTTCCAGTTTCTCCTGTGGCGCTGGCTCTGGCGGCTCTTCATCTGGTACGTCTTCCTCTGGCGGATGTCGAGGCTCGACCTGCGGCTGATCGCCACCCATCCCGACCGCGCGGCCGGGCTCGGGTTCGTCGGGGACTCCCAGCGTTTCTTCTGGATCATCGTCTCGGCGTTCTCGTTCACGGCCGCGGGCGTGCTCGGCGACGAGATCGTCTACGGGGGGGCTCACCTCCTGGGCTTCAAGTTCGTGATCGCGGGTTACGTCGTCGTGGTGCTCGCGGCGTTTCTGCTGCCGCTGACGATGTTCTCGCCGGCGATGACCGAGGCCAAGCGCCGGAGCCTGCACGAGTACGGCGCCCTGGCGGTGCTTCACAACCGCCTCTTCGACGAGAAGTGGGTGCAGGGCCGGCACGGCGAGGGGGAGGTGCCGCTCGGCGCGCCCGAAATCTCGTCCCTGGCCGACCTCGCCGGTGCGTGCGACGTCCTGTACCGGATGCGCCCGGTGCCCTTCGATCCGGCGGATGCGGTGGCGCTCGGCCTGGCCGCGCTGGTTCCCCTGGCGCCCCTGGCGCTGACCGTGCTTCCGGCTCCGAAGATGTTCGACATGCTGCTGAAGATGCTGGTTTAGAGTTCCGCATGCATTCGTGCCCTCAAACGAGAAGGTCGACGATCTTCCGGTTCACAAGGAGAAGTCTCATGAGGCCCAATTCGACGACTCGGAAGCTGCGCCGGCTGGCGGTCGCTCTGGTCCTGCTGCTCGCGGCCGGTGTCGTGACGGCGGAGTCCGCGGACACTTTTCCCGGCGACGTGCCCGCCACGTTCCGGCTGCGGCTCGGCGGCATGTACGCCTGGTTCAACACCGAAACGACCCTCCGGGAAAACTTCACTCCCGGGGGCCCGATCCTCGCCGGCATCAGCGCGGAGGACGTTCTGGGAGTGCCGGACTCGTCGCCGGGATTCACCGGCCGCGGATACTGGAACTTCGTGGGCCGCTTCTACGTCGACTTCGGCTACACGGGCTTCTCGAGGAGTCACTCGGCGGCGATTTCGCAGGACTTCGACTTCGGAGACGTGACCTACACGGCGGGAGCAGAGGTCTCATCGTCCGTGAAGTCGCATCTCCCGTACGTCGATTTCCGCTACGGGATCGTCAAGAACGAATCGTTTCAGTTCGGCGTGAGCGTCGGGGCCGCCTATCCGAGCGTGAAGGAGGAGGCGAGCGCGTCGGCCGGAGTCGTCGGGCCGAACGGACCCATCGTCGGCCAGACGGTGTCCAGGACCGCGGAGGTCCAGATGCCGGTCCCGCTCCTCGGACTCCAGGTCGACGGCCGCCTGGGCGAGGGAGTCTCGGCGGGCCTGATCTTCAACGGCATCTTCGCGCCGGTCAGCCCGTACTCGGGTTCCGTTTTCGACGCCGAAGCGCACCTCGACTGGTTCTTCACCCGGAATTTCGGCATGAGCGCGGCCTTCGACTACACGCGGTACAGCGTCAAGAAGGAAACCGAGACCGAGCTCACGCAGATCAAGTATTCGTACTACGGACCGCGCCTTTACCTCATGCTGACCTTTTAGGGTCAGGCCGGTTCCGACGTCCTCGAGAGGCTGAGCCCTGCGCGATCCCGACAGGGCAGGCGATATCATGCGCTCCATCGTGAGTGGATCGCGGATACCGATGCGAGGCGAGTCCCGTCGGCGGGCCCCGGTCGGGGTGGCCGTGTTCGCGCCGATCATCCTCGTCGCCTCGGCGGGCTGCGCGCACCTGCCCTTCGCCAAGAAGCCCCAGACCGCGGGGGAGTTGCGAGTCGGCGGCAAGGACAGCACGCTGACGATGTCCGGGCTCCAGGTCGAGAACCTGCGCTTCTCCGACGCCTATGTCGGCACCGTCTCGCGTGCGGCCGACGTCGTCGCCAAGGGGATCGGGACGCGCGAAGCGGCCGTCGCGGCGCTCAAGTGGAAGCTCGACCAGGCGACCGCGGCCTTCGCGGACGCCACGGGACCCAATCCGGTCTGGAACGCGCTCGACCTCGCGGTCTTCGCCTCCGTTTCGCGCATGATCGTCGAGGACGAGAAGACCCGGGAGGAGTTCGGCGACGCCGTCGAGCACCTCGTCGAGGTCCAGCGCCGGCTCGAGCGGGACGCGTGGGCCCTGGTCGGCCAGTTCCTGACGCCCGATCAGATCGAGGAGCTCAAGGGCCTGATCGTCGAATGGCGCAAGCAGAATCCGGATGACCGCGAGGCCGTGGGAGTCCACTTTCGGGACTTCGCGGAGGGCCTCGGAGTGTCCACGGCGACGAAGGCCCGGCCGACCAGCATCTTCAGCATGCTCTACATCGACCCCCTCGCCGGGCTCAGTCCGACGACGGTCGCCATCGAGCAGAGCCGCGAGCTGGCCGAGCGCGTCGTCGCGTACGCGGAGCGGGCTCCCACCCTCATGCGCTGGCAGGCGGAGCTTCTCGCCCTGCAGGTCCAGGAGCAGCCCGCGCCGCGGCAGCTCGTGTCCGACCTCGACCGGACCTCCCGGTCGATCGAGTCGATCTCGAAGACCGCCGAGGGCATCCCCGTGCTCGTCGACGAGCAGCGCAAGGCCGCGATCGATCAGATCTTCGCGGGCGTGGCGGCCGAGCGTCAGGCCATCCTGGCCGAGCTCGACGCGAAGGAGGCCACGATCCAGACGCTGCTGGGGCAGCTGCGGGAGACGATGAACGCCGGCGGCGAGATGGGCAAGTCGCTGACCGGCACCATCCAGTCCCTCGACGCGTTCGTGCACTACGTCTCGCCGCCGCCCGATCCGAACGCGCCCCCCGCCAAGCCGGGCAAGCCATTCGACCCGCTCGACTTCGGCAAGGCGGCCGTGGACGTCGGCGGCATGGCCCGCGACCTCAATACCCTGCTGCGGTCGGCGAACGAGACCGCTCCCGCGCTCGCGAAGATCGGCCAGTCGACCGGCGAGGATCTCAAACGCGTCGTCGACCACGCCTTCTGGCGCGGACTCGTCCTGATCGCCGTGCTGCTCGTCGGGTCCGTCGCGGCGCGGCTCGCGTACCGGGCCCTCGCGAGAAAGCTCGTGCCCGAGCCCCCGACCAGCCGCACGTGACGGCCGGCCCCAACCGCTGGATCCAGGCCCTGTTTCTGGCCGCCCTGTTGGTCGTGGCGGCGTGCCGGGGCCGGGAGGAGTCCTCGTCGGGACCCGCTTCTCCGACTCCCGCGCCGCCGCTGGCGAAGGGCGCGACTTTCGTCGGGCGGGAGGCCTGCGCGCCCTGCCACGCCGAGGAGGACCGGCGCTGGAAGGGGTCCCACCACGACCTCGCGATGCAGGAGGCGACGGCGGAGACGGTCCTCGGCAACTTCGACGACGCGACGTTCACGCACTACGGCGTGACGTCCACGTTCTTCAAGCGGGACGGGAAGTTCTTCGTCAAGACCGACGGGCCCGACGGCAGGCTCCACGAGTACCCGATCGCCTACACCTTCGGCGTCTACCCGCTCCAGCAGTACCTGATCGCGTTTCCGGGCGGCCGCTATCAGGCGCTGAACGTCTGCTGGGACACGCGCCCGGCGAAGGAGGGCGGCCAGCGCTGGTTCCACCTCTATCCGAAGGAGGAGGTCTCGTACACGCGATCCGCTCCACTGGACCGGTCCCTACCAGAACTGGAACTTCATGTGCGCGGAGTGCCACTCGACCAACGTGAAGAAGGGCTATTCCGCCGCCGACGAACGCGTACGCGACGACCTGGTCGGAGCTCGACGTGTCCTGCGAGGCCTGCCACGGGCCCGGCTCCGCGCACGTGGCCTGGGGCGAGGCCGTCAAGGCGGGGAAGGCGCGCAAGGACGCGGCCGACAAGGGCCTCGCGTCACGCTCGGGGATCCCGCGCGCTCCGCGGTCTGGGAGATGGACATGAAGACCGGCATCGCCAAGCGCAGCGTCCCCCGCACCTCGCGAGCGGAGATCGAGACCTGCGCGCGCTGCCACGCGCGGCGCTCGGTCGTCTCCGCGGACTACGTCTACGGCCAGCCGCTCCTGCAGACGCACCGGCCGGCGCTGCTCGACGAGGAGCTCTACTACCCGGACGGGCAGATCCAGGACGAGGTCTACGAGTACGGCTCGTTCCTGCAGAGCAAGATGTACGCGGCCGGCGTCACCTGCACCGACTGCCACGACGCCGCACGACCTGAAGGTCACGGGCTCGGCGGACCGGCGTCTGCGCGGCGTGCCACCTGCCCGAGAAATTCGACGTCGCCGAAGCACCACTTCCACAAGGCGAATTCGACCGGGGCGAGCTGCGTCGCCTGCCACATGCCGACCCGCAACTACATGGTCGTCCACGCGCGCCACGACCACAGCATGCGCATTCCGCGGCCGGACCTGTCGCTTTCCCTCGGCACGCCGAACGCCTGCACGCAGTGCCACCGGGACAGGTCGAACCGCTGGGCGGCCGACGCCGCGTCGAAGTGGTGGGGCGACCGGGTGCGGCAGGAGACCGCACTACGGCCAGATCGTCCACGCCGGGCGCGAGGAGCTCGACGGCGCGCAGGCGGCGCTGGCGGGCTTCGTCGCGGACCCGGCCAGGCCCGCCATCCGCCGGGCGACGGCCGCCTCGCTGCTCGATCCGCGCGGGGCCCCGTCGCGGGCCGCTCTCGAGCGGGCGCTCGGCGACACGGAGCCGCTGGTGCGCCTCGGCGCGCTGGAGGCGGCCGGCGCCCTCGAGCCGAGCGAGCGCCTGCGGCTGGTCTCGCCGCTCCTCTCCGATCCCATCCGCACGATCCGCATCCAGGCCGCGCAGGTGTTGACGTCGGTTCCCGCGGGAGGCATGACCGCGAGCGAGCGCGCCGCCTTCGAGGCCGCGCTCGCCGAGTACGTGCAGTCCCAGCGGGTCGATGCCGACCGGGCGGAATCGCACCTGAACCTGGGATCGCTCTACCTCGCGCAGGGCGATCCGGCCAGGGCCGAGGCGGAGTATCGGACCGCGATCGCGCTCATGCCGGCGATCGGCGGGGGGTGGGCCAACCTCGCCGACGTCTACCGGGCGCAGGGACGGGAAGAGGAGGCGGAGAAGACGCTCCGGCGGGGCCTCGAGACGGCCCCGCGGGATCCGGGCGTCCATCACGCGCTCGGTCTCGCCCTCGTGCGATCCAAGAGGATGCCGGAGGCCCTCGTGGAGCTGCGGAAGGCCGCGGAGCTTCCGCCGGACCGGGTCCGGTACGACTACGTGTACGGCGTGGCGCTCGATTCGGTCGGGCAGACGCCGAAGGCGATCGAAGTCCTCGCGGCGGCCCATGTTCGGCATCCGGCCAACCGCGAGATTCTCGAGGCGCTGGCCTCCTTTTCGGCGAAGGCGGGCGACCGGAAGGCCGCCGTCGCCTATGCCGAGAAGCTTCTCGCGCTCGCACCCGAGAGCGCGGACGCGAAGGCCCTTCTCGAGACCCTCCGGGGCGGGCCCCCGGGGGCGCCGCCGCGCTGAGTTCGCCGGCCGGAGCCCCCTTTGTCGGCCCAGGGTCCCATTTGCGCCAGGCGCAGGCGCGACATAGGCTTCCCCCGCTCCAAGGAGGGCAGGACATGAAGCGTTGGATTTTTGCGGTGGCGATTCTCGCGGCGTCGACGTTCGCGGCGGTGGCTCAGGCGCAGACGGCCGAGCCGACCAAGAAACCGTCGGAGTTCAAGAAGCTCGAAGAGGACGCGAGCAAGGACGCCAAGGAGGTCGCCAAGGACGCCGACAAGGCGGGCAAGGCCGTCGGCACGGAGGCGGACAAGGTCGGCAAGGATGCGGGCGCCGATGCGTCGAAGGCCGGCAAGAACGTCGGCACCGAGACGAAAAAGGTCGGCACGGACGTCGGCAAGGATGCGTCGAAGGCGGGCAAGGCCGTCGGGACGGAGGCGGACAAGGTCGGCAAGGATGCGGGCGCCGATGCGTCGAAGGCCGGTAAGGCCGTCGGCACCGAGACGAAGAAGGTCGGCACGGACGTCGGCAAGGATGCGTCGAAGGCGGGCAAGACCGTCGCGACCGACGCCACCAAGGCCGGCGACGCGACGGTCAAGGGTGCGAAGGACGCGGGCAAGGCCGTCGGTACCGAGGCCACCAAGGCGGGCGAAGCGGCTTCGACGGAAGTGAAGAAGGTCGACGGCTCTGCGAAGAAGGCGGAGCCCACGCCCGCCCCGAAGCCCTAGTCCCTAGCCGGCGGCCTCCGCCGGCTTCCCCGGACCCTTCTTCTTCTGGTAGTGAGGCAGGTCCGGCTCCCCGAGGAGCCGGGCCATCCCCTCCCAGCCCCGGACGTGCTCGCAGACGACCTTGATGGCCGAGGTCAGGGGCACGGCGAGGACGGCCCCCGGGATGCCCCAGATCGTTCCCCAGAAGATGAAGGCGATCATGACCGTCAGCGGGAAGAGACGGACCTTGCCGCCGACGATGAAGGGCGTGAGCACGTTGCCCTCGAGAAACTGCATCAGGGTGTACACGAGGAACACGAGCAGCGCCTTCTCCCCGTCGTACTGGAAGTAGGCCACGGCCACGGCGGGCACCGTCGAGAGGATGACGCCCACGTAGGGCAGCAGGATCGCGACGCCCGCGATCGGACCGAGGACGTAGTAGTAGTCGACCCGCAGGAGCATCAGCGCCAGGGTCGTCGCGCCGGCCATGATGAGCATGACGAAGGAGAGCCCCAGGGCGTAGGCCGTCATCGTCCGCGAGATGGCGCCCGTCACGTCCGCCTCGCCGATGCTCTCGTTGCGCGTGAGCATGCCGGCGAGCACGCGGCCGAACTTCTCGCGGTCCTTGAGCATGAAGAACGTCAGGAACGGGATCGTCGCGGCGTAGAGCAGGATCCCGACCGTCGCTCCCAGGCGCGCCACGAAGGCGCGGGTCGTCTCGAGCTGGGATTCCGTGAGCTTGACCTCGCGCACGCCCGAGGTGTCCGCCGGCAGGATGCTGCCCATCCGCTCGCGCAGCTTGTTGACGAAGTCCATGACGCCGGCGAGCAGGTCCCGGATGCGCGTCTGGTAGCGGGGCAGCTCGGCGAAGAACTGGTTGATCTGGGCCGTGACGTTGATGACGAGCAGCGCGAGGCCCCCCGTGATCACGAAGAGAATGAGCAGGATCGCGGCCACGCGCGGCACGCCCGCCCTCTCGAGCAGCGAGACGAAGGGGCGCAGGGCGAAGGAGAGGAACAGGGCGAAGGCGATCGGCACCAGGAGCTCCTGCCCGTAGTAGAGCAGCCCGACGACGGCGGCCACGGTCACGGCCGTGAGGCCGCTGACCCGGGCGGGAGGAGTCTCGTCGACCCCCGGCCGCGCCGTCAAAAAACCCCCTCGGGGGGAGGGGGTTGGGTTGAGGCGCTGTCGGGGGTCTTCTCGATCACGTTCCGGAGACGAGTGTTACCACAATCTGGGCCCGGCGGTTCTTGGCCTTGCCCTCGGCCGTCGAATTATCGTACGCCGGATCCGCGGCGCCCTTGGAGGCCGTCGAGATCCGCGCGGGGTCGATGCCGTGGCGGGTCACCAGGTAGTCCTTGGCCGCCTGCGCCCGCTTGGCGCCGAGCTCCGTGTTGGACTGCTCGGTGCCCGTGTTGTCCGTGTAGCCCGTGACGACGGCCGTCGAGTTCAGGTCGTTCTTCATCCGCAGGGCGACGCCGTCCAGGACCGCCTTGGCGATGTTCGTCAGGCGGGCGCCCTTGCCGTCGAAGAAGATCTCGTCCGAGGTCGACCGGGGCGCCGGGCGCGGGGGCGGCGGCGGGGCCGGAGCGGTCACGACGGGCGCGGCGGCCACGGGGGCCGGCTCGACGACGGGCTCGGGCGCCGGGACGACGACCGGCGGCGGAGGGGCCGGCGGCCAGGCGGCGTACGTGATGCCGAGGACGCCGCCGAAGGGGTTCGGATCGACGCCGTGGGTGAAGAGCATCGTCATGTTGGAGTTGAAGGCCGCCGTCACAGCCCAGCCGGAATCGCCGAACCAGATGCGGGCGCCGGCGAGCAGCATGGCCCAGTCGGGCTCCGGAAAGTCGCCGCCGTCGGGCACGTTGTAGTAGGTCTCCGCGATGATGTGGATGATCGGCGCGACCGGGATCTCGGCGCCGACGCCGAAGCGCAGGAGGTTCGGCACGCGGACGTCGTTGTCCTGCTCGCCGGACATCGTGTACGAGATCATGCCCGTGAACCACGACTTCGAAACCGCGCCGCCCCACTCCCAGTCCGTCCGGGGAGAGTTGACGGCCTCGATCTGGCTCCCGTTGCCGGATTGGACCGTGGGATCGCCCACCGGGATGTGGGCGGCCAGCCAGCCGGCGACGCGGAAGTCGTGATCGGCTTCCGAATGGAAGTTGAACTTGGTGCCGACGCGGATCTTCGTACCCTCGCTCGCCGAGAACGGGCCGAGGATCCCGATGCCGTTGATGTAGCCGGCGTCCCATCCGCCGCGGTTCTCCGTGACCTGGGCGCCGCCGGAAACGAAGATCGACCACCAGTTCGTCAGGCCCAGGCCGATCGACGCGTTTCCGCCCCACTGGGCGAAGTTGCGCGTCTGGTCGGGCTGGTTGACGTAGTACTCGCCCGCCGTGCGCGCTGTATACCAGCCGTAAAAGCCGAGCGTGAACTGGCCGGCGCGCGGGTTGTCGGCTGTCGACATCGTGATGAGTCCGATGTCGCCGTTGGCGTTCGGGGCGACGACCGCCGGCTGCCCGAAGGCGGCGGCGACGGTCAGGCAGATCAGCATCCCGAGGAGCGCGGTCCGCTTCGCCATCATAGAAAGTGTCTCCTTTCGAGCCCGGTCGGGGGAAACGTAGCTGCCGAATAGAATAAGACAAAACGGGGCTATTGCCAAACATCTTCTGCTCGGACAGGTGGCCGTCCTTCCGGGCAGGTACTGGGGTTCACGGCTTTGGGGCGAGTTGAAGCTGTCGGCCGGACGACCGTGGCGTGAGGGAGATTTCGGCTCCGTGCGTCCGGCCGCAGCTTAACTCGCCCTTCGGGACAGGTCCCTGCGAGGCGGCGCCATCGGCTTCCTCGCGGCACTGAACCATCCGTTCGCGGCGCGGGAAGTCTCCCGAGCGGAAGCGAGGGAGGAGGCCCGCGCCGCCGGAGCGCAGCGCGCCGCGAGGGACCAGGCGCGCGGTCGAGCCCCTTTGGGCGAGCCGCGCGCCGGTGCGCCCGAAGGGCGCAGGCCCCTCCCGGCGCGCGAAGCGACGGTTAGACTTTCGGCTGCATCACCAAAGACATCTTGTCCTGGAAGGCCTTCATGATGGCGGGGCCGCGGATCGAGGAGATGGCTTTCTCGGTGTGGCGGATCAGGTCGCGGACGGCCTCGACGCCGCGTCCCCGGTCGATCTCGGCGATGGCCTGCTTGTAGGGACGGTCGAGGCCCGGCAGATTCGACTCGCCGATGGCCGTCTCGGCCTCCTGTTTGACGCGCGTGCAGAGGATCATGAGGATCTTTTTCTCGTCGCCGAGCACGCCCGTCGCCGCGGCGGCGGTCGCGATCGATGCGACCGAGACGGCGGGTCCCGCCCCCCCGGACGGCCCGTGGCGCGGCGCCGGAGCGGGCGCAAAAGCGCCGGCGCCGGCGGGAGTCGGCGCGGGGGCGGCGGCGGCGGCCGCGCGGGCGGCGGCCTCGCGCGAGCGCATCTCGACGAGGTCCGCGGTGACGAGCCCGTACAGGATTTTGGCCGTGTCGAAGGAGTTCGAGCGCGTGGCGCGCGCGAGGTCCTCGACGGACCGGCGGCCGTCGATGCAGATCAGAAGGTTCCACTCGGGGGGCGAGAGCGTGATCGCCTCGCCCATCTCGCGGGCCTTGAGAACCGGCACGTACTCGACGCCCGGGATCTTGCGGGCGAGGACCTTCCACTCGTCCAGCCGCCGGGCGGCCTCCATGAGCAGGGAGGTGTTGGTCTTCTCGATCGTGACCGACTCGGTTTCCCGGCCCGGGCTGAACTGGAAATCCCCGGTCGACCAGATCGCCAGCGCATAGACGGCCTCCTCGCCGCTGAGCGATCCGAGCTCGGCGTGGACGATCCGCCCGTTACGCAGATAGATGAAGCCCCGTTCTCCTCCCCGCACGAGCATGAACATCCCGGTCTTCCCGGAGACCGAGACCAGCTGGATGATGTCGGGGACAGGGAGCTCCTGGATGGAACCCTGGAACGACATACGTTCGAGATGCTAGCACCCCGAACCGGGAGATGGCGCGGGGCGGGCCCCGATTACCGCGCCGCGGCGGCGTGGATGTGGCAGATGGCCAGCGCCAGGGCGTCGGCGGCGTCCAGGGGGACCCGGGACCGCTGCCGGGCCAGCAGCGACAGGACCATCGCCCGCACCTGCTCCTTCTCGGCCTGCCCGTAGCCGACGAGGGCCTTCTTGACCAGGCGCGGCTCGTATTCGAAGACCGGGACGGCCGAGCGGGCGGCCGCAGCGAGGAGCACGCCGCGGGCGTGGGAGAGCTTGAGCGCCGAGGCGATGTTCTTGGCCGCGAAGACGGTCTCGATCGACACGGCCGCCGGCTGGATCCGCACGAGGAGCTCGGCGGCCGCCGAGAGCAGGAAGTCGAGCTTGGCCGGCAGCTCCATGCGGGCCGGAGGGCGCCAGACGCCGCAGTCGACGAGAGCGAGGCGCCCCTGGTCGAAGGCGACGATCCCGAAACCGGTCGCGACGGTTCCGGGATCGAGGCCGAGGATGATCACGAGGTCGCGGGAGCTTCCGCGAAGTCAAAGTTGGCCCAGACGTGCTGGACGTCGTCGTGGTCCTCGAGGGCCTCCATCAGCTTGACCATCTGGTCCGCCTTGCGGGCGTCGAGGGCGACCTCGGTCGTCGGGATCATCGAGACCTCGGCGACGGCCAGCGGAAATCCCTTGGACTCCAGGTGCGTCTTGACCGCCGGGAACCCGTCGGGCGATGTCTTGACCTCGTGGTACTCGTCCGTCGTCGCGACGTCGTCGGCGCCGGCCTCGATCGCCGCCTCCATGACGGCGTCCTCGCTCGCCTTGTCCTTCTCGATGACGATGTAGCCCTTCTTCTGGAACATCAAGCGGACCGAGCCGGTCTCGCCGAGGTTGCCGCCGTGCTTGGAGAAGATCGTCCGGATCTCCGGCAGCGTGCGGTTCTTGTTGTCGGTGAGGGCCTCGATCAGGATGGCCGCGCCGCCGGGCCCGTAGCCTTCGTAGGTGATCTCCTCGTAGGTGACGCCGGGCAGTTCGCCGGTGCCGCGCTGGATCGCGCGCTTGATGTTGTCGGCCGGCATGTTGACGGCCTTCGCGTCGGCGATGACCGTGCGCAGGCGCGGGTTCGATGTCGGGGTCGCCGCCGCCCTGCTTGGCGGCCATCGTCAGTTCCTTGATGAGCTTGGTGAAGACGTGCCCGCGCTTGGCGTCGGCGGCGCCCTTCTTGTGCTTGATCGTGTTCCACTTGCTATGGCCGGACATGGGTGACTCCTAACGAGCCGGGATTATATGAGCGAGGAGGCTGGAAGCAGGAGGCAGGAGGCCGGACGACTCGGCCGATGATCGCTCCCGCCTCCCGCATCCTCTCGCCGGCCTCCCGATTGCCGCTTCCCCTTGATTTCTCAGCGTTTCCGGCGACAATGGGTTTCAGTTCATGCCCAAGAAAGTTCTTTTGATCGAATACGAGCCGCGGTACATCGAGCGGATTCGTACGCTGCTTTCCCCGCTCGGCCACACCCTGACCGAGACCCACGACGGGGAAGCCGGCCTCCAGGCCTTCTCCAGCAGCAAGTTCGACCTGGTCCTGCTTTCCGGCATGCTGCCCCGCCTTCCCAGCGCGGAGGTCATCCGCGAGATCCGGAAGAAGGGGGGAGCCACCGCCCCGCCCATCGTCCTCATGATGAGCGGGTACCGCGGCAGCAACCGCAAGGCGGACGCCCAGAAGGTCGGCGCCTTCGACATCCTGGTCCGTCCCTTCACCGACGACGACCTCATGGAGTCGGTGCGGGACGCCCTCGACTCCTCCGACGTCAGCGGCAAGACGATGCGCATCGACACCTCGCAGGCGGCGGCTTCGGCCTCCCCGCTGACGTCGAACGACATCTTTTCGGACGTCCTGTCCGACCTGACGGAGGACGCCCCGAAGAAGCCGGCGCCGGCCGCTGCCCCCGCGCCGAGCCCGGCGGCCCCGCCCGTGGCGCCCCCGGCGCCCGCGGCGGCGGCACCTCGTCCGTCGAGCGGCGACACGGACGTCGAGAAGCGGCTTCGCGACACGTTGTCGGGCCTCAACCTCGGGTCCCGGCCCGGCGTGACGCCGAAGGCCCCGTCGCCCGCGCCTGCGCCCCCGGCCGCGCCGGGAGCGCCGGCCCGCCCCAGGCTGTCGACCAACACCGACGTCGACCGCATGATCTCGGACACGCTGTCCGGGGTCTCGACGCCGAAGGTCAGGACGCCGGCCGGCGCGACGCCGCCCCCGGCGGGCACGGGCGCTCCGGCGCCGGCACCGGCCCCTCGGCGGCGCGAGGAGCCCGCCGCCGCCGTGCCGGCCACGGGGCCGGATCGCTTCGGGCAGTACGAGATCATCGAGAAGATCGCCAGCGGCGGCATGGCCGAGCTCTACAAGGCCCGGCGGACGGGGGTCGAGGGCTTTCAGAAGATCGTCGCGATCAAGAAGATCCTTCCCCACCTGGCCGACGACGAGGAGTTCGTGACGATGTTCGCCGACGAGGCGAAGCTCGCCGCGCAGCTCAATCACCCCAACATCATCCACATCTACGACCTCGGGAAGATCCAGGCCGGCGGCTACTTCATCGCGATGGAGCACGTCGACGGCCGCGACCTGCGCTCGATCGAGCAGTCCGCCCACGATCACTCGGTGCCGCTGCCGGTCTCGCTCGCCGTCTACGTCGCGTCGAAGGTCGCCTCGGCGCTCGACTATGCCCACCGCCGCCGCGACGCCGAGGGACACGAGCTCAACATCGTGCATCGCGACGTGTCGCCGCAGAACATCCTCATCTCCTACGAGGGCGACATCAAGCTCTGCGACTTCGGGATCGCCAAGGCCGCGTCCAAGGCCTCGAAGACGCAGTCGGGCGCCCTGAAGGGGAAGATCCGGTACATGTCGCCCGAGCAGGCCTGGGGCAAGCCCATCGACCGGAGGAGCGATCTCTTCTCCCTCGGCGTGGTGCTCCACGAGCTCCTGACGGGGGAGTCTCTCTTCCGGGGCGACACCGACATCAACGTTCTCGAGAAGGTGCGCAGCGCCGAGATCCTTCCGCCGTCGCGGACGAACCCCGAGGTGCCGGCCAACCTCGACACCATCGTGCTGAAGGCCCTCGCGAAGGACCCGGACGATCGTTACACGAACGCGTCGGACCTCCTGCGCGACCTCGACTCCGTCCTCTACTCCTACACTCCGGCCCCCGGCAGCGCCGACGTCGCGATCTACCTCCACCGCCTCCAGTCCGAGGAGTCGGCCGTCGCCGATTCGAAGGCGCGGGAGGCGGCCGCGAAGGCCGAGAGGGAGGCGGAGCCGGAGCCGGCGAAGAAGCGCAAGTCCAAGGGGGCCCCGATCGCGCGGCGCCCCGGCGCGCCCGCCCGACCGGCGGCGCCCGAGACGCCGGCGCCCCCGAAGCCGCCGGCCCCTCCGCCCCCGGCGGCGCCGCCGAAGGAACCGGCGGCTCCGCGCGAGGTCTTCGGCTCGCTCGAGCCGGCCGAGGAGGCCGAGAAGAAGAGCCGCGCGCCCCTCTTCGCCGCGATCGGCGTGGCCGCAGCGGTGCTCGCGGGATTCGCCGTGTGGAAGATGACGAAGTCCGCTGCGCCTCCCGCGCCGGCCCCGGGAATCGCCACGCCCGCGGCCGCCGCTCCGGCCGTTCCGACCGCCGTCCCGGCGGCCGTGCCCGCGGCGCCGACCGCGGTCCCGATCGACGCGAAGGCCGTCGAGGCCGAGGTGCAGCGCCAGCTCGCCGCCAAACGCAAGGAGCTCGAGAAGACCGCGGCGGCCGTGAAGGCCACGACCGAGGCGGCGGCTCCGGCCGCGGCCCCCCCGGCGGAGCCGACGGAGGCCCCTCCCGAGCCCACGCCCCCGCCGACCGCGGTACCGACGGCACCGCCTCCGCCGACGGCCGTGCCGACGGAGCCGCCCTCGCTCGGCGAGAAGGAGCCCGAGGTGCGCCGCGGGGACCTCGTCGGGCCGGGCGCGGGCGTCGTCGAGCCCACGCTGCTGGCGCCTCCGCGGATCAGCTATCCGGTGGTGGCCAAGCAGCGCCAGGTCCAGGGCAAGGTCGTCGTGCTCGTGCTCGTCGACGAGAACGGCAACGTGGCCGACTCCCGGCTGCAGCAGGGGATCAGCGGCATGCCGGCGGTCAACGACGCCGTCGTGGCGGGAGTCAAGAGCTCGAAATTCCGGCCGGGCACCAAGAACGGGATCCCCGTCAAGATGTGGCGGCCGGTGCTAGTGGAAGTGAAGCCGTAACGAGGAATTGAGGAGGTCAGCGGGATGGCCCTTTCAGGGGATCAGAAGAAGTTCTACGAGAACACGCTCACGGTGACCAAGCGCGAGATCGAGGAGCTGGAAGGAGAAATCCAGGAAGAGCTCGCCAAGGTCAAGGATCGGCTGGCGGAGCTCCAGACCGCCCAGAAGGCCGCGCGCCAGATGTACGATGCGGCGTGCCAGCGGCTGGGCGTTCGCAACGAGCTCGAAGAGGCGGAGGCCCAGGGCTAACGTTCACCGGCTCCGTCGGGGGCGGCGCCCCAGGGCGCCGCCGCTTCTCTGCTCTCCGCGTCCTCCTCGCGGCCCTCGCGATCCCGGCGGTCCTCGGCGGATGCCGCGCCGAGCGCCCCTCCGCGGGCCCCGACTCGACGCCCGCTCCCTCGTCCCGGCCCGCGCGCGTGGTCGCGCTGGCTCCCAACCTCACCGAGATCGTCTTCGCGCTCGGCGCCGGCGATACGCTGGTGGGAGTGTCGGAGCACTCCGATTTCCCCGAGGCGGCCGGCGCGGTCCCCCGGGTCGGCGGCCTCGAGGTCGATCCGGAAAAGGTCGCCGCGCTGCGGCCGGACCTCGTCCTGGCCGTCGCCGAGGGCAACGGCCGCGGGGCCGTGGAGGCCCTGGCGGCTGCCGGTCTGCCGGTCGCCGTCGTCCCGTCGGGCTCGCTCGACGCCGTGCTCGAGTCGATCCGCATCGTGGGCGACCGGCTCGGCCGCTCCGCCGAAGCGACGGCCCTCTCCGACTCGCTCTCGCGCCGCCGCGCCGCCGTGCGCGCGCGCGTCGCGGGCCGGCCGCGGCCGCGCACGCTGCTCGTGGTGTGGCCGGCCCCGCCCCAGGCCGCGGGGGGCGGGACGTTCCTCGACGACGTGCTCTCCGAGGCCGGCGCCGACAACCTCGTGCGGGACCGCAAGGGCTGGCCGCTGCTCTCGAAGGAGTACCTCGCCACGGCGCAGGTCGACCTGCTGGTCCTGCCCGAGTCGGCGGAAACGCGGCCGGCGTTCGACGCGGCCGTCGCGTCGGGGCCGCTGTCGCGCGGTCCGATCGCGCGCGCCCGGGTCGTGCGCCTGGACGAGTCGGCGCTGACGCGGCCCGGCCCGCGCGTCTTCGACATGCTCGAGAAGCTCGCGGACGCGATCCCGTGACGGGGCCGCGCACCTCGGCCGGCCGCGCGGCCGCGCTGGCGATCGGGCTCGCCGTGCTGCTCGTCTTCTGCGCGGTCGCGTTCTCGGTCGGGGGAGTGCCCCTGTCGCTCTCGGACCTCGCCTCCGGCCAGGGCCCCGCCGGCGAGACCGCGCGCCTGCTCGCGGCCCTGCGGTGGCCGCGGGTGGCGCTGGCCGCTCTCGTGGGAGGCTGTCTCGCCCTCGCGGGCGGGGCGCTCCAGGCCCTCCTGAAGAACCCGCTCGCCGACCCGTTTCTGCTCGGGACTTCGGGCGGCGCCGCGGCGGGCGCGGCCTGCGCGGCGCTCGCGGGCGCGTCGCCCCTGATCTCGCCCGCGGCCGCCTTCGTCGGCGCGGCGGTGGCCTCCGTCGGCGTCGCCGCGCTGGCCCGCCGCGGCGGGAGGCTCGACCTCCAGCGTCTGCTGCTGGCGGGGCTCGTCGCGAACGCGTTCTTCTCGGCGCTCCTGCTCGCCGCGTTCTCGGTGGCCTCGGGAGAGGCGGCGCGGTCGATGCTCTTCTGGATGATGGGGAGCCTGTCCGACGCGACGCCGCTGCGCGTCGCGGTGCTCCTGCCGTACGCCGCCGCCGGCGCCGCCGTGCTCGCGGCGATGGCGCCGCGGCTGAACCTGCTCGCCGTCGGGGAAGAGAACGCGGCGGCCCTGGGGGTCGACGTCGAGCGCGCCAAGCGCGTGGTGTTTCTCGCGGCGTCCCTCCTGACCGGGGCCGCCGTGGCGTTTGCGGGCGTGATCGGGTTCGTGGGACTGCTGGTGCCGCACGGCGTGCGTCTGGTGACCGGCAACGACCAGCGCACGCTGCTGCCGCTCTCGGGCCTGGCCGGCGCGGCGCTTCTCGTCGCGGCGGACGCGATCTCGCGGGCCGCCATCGCGCCCGCCGAGCTGCCGATCGGGGCGCTCACGGCGGCGATCGGCGCGCCGCTCTTCGCATGGCTTCTGCTGAGGAACCCGTGAGCCTGATCGAGGCCCGCTCCCTCTCGGCGCGCTACGGCGCGAACCTGGCGCTCGACGGGCTCGACGCCGACGTCGCCGCCGGCGAGGTCGTCGCGGTCCTCGGCGAGAACGGCTCGGGAAAATCGAGCCTGCTGAAGGTCCTCGCCCGCGTGCTCGCGCCCTCGGGCGGCGAGCTGCGCTTCGACGGGCGGCCGCTCGAGTCGATCGCCCGCCGCGAGACGGCGAGGCGGATCGCCTACGTCCCGCAGAGCGTCGATCTCGTGTTCCCGATCCGCTCCCTCGATCTCGTGCTGCAGGGCCGGGCCCCGCACGGCCGCGCCTTCGTCGCCGAGTCGCCCGGAGACCGGCGACACGCGCTCGAGGCGATGCGCGCCTGCGACGTCGAGAATCTCGCCGACCGGGACGCCGCGGCCCTCTCGGGGGGCGAGCGGCGGCGCGTCTTCCTCGCCCGCGCTCTCGCGCAGGAGGCCGAGGTGTGGCTGCTCGACGAGCCGACGTCGGGCCTGGACCCGCGGCACCGCCTCGAATACCTCGAGACGCTGTGGCGGGTGCACGGCGAGCGGCGCACGACGGTCCTCCTGGTGACCCACGAGATCGGCCTCGCCGCGGACCTGGCCTCGCGGGTGCTGTTGCTGAAGTCCGGCCGCACGGTGGCGCAGGGGAGCCGGGCGGAGGTCCTGACGCCCGGGAACCTCAGCCGGGCCTTCGGCGTCCGGTTCGAGGAGAGGGGCGGGGGCCTGGCGCTGACAAGTTCCGTCCTGCCAGTGCGTTCCATCGAGCCCTGACCGGGCGGCGGGGCCCGCGACCCGACCCCGGGTCTGCTAGCATTCGCTCCTTCCCATGTGGTTCAAGAAAGACCGGGCCCCCAAGGAGCCCCGCGAAGGGCGCACCAGCAAGGTGCCGGAGGGGCTCTGGGTCAAGTGCGACAGCTGCCGCCAGATCCTCTACAACAAGGAGCTCGCCCGCAACTTCAAGATCTGTCCCAAGTGCGGGTTCCACTTCCGCCTCTCGGCGCCCGAGCGGCTCCGGATGCTCTTCGACGACGAAAAATACGTCGAGCTCGACTCGAACCTGCGCTCCTCGGACCCGCTCCGGTTCCGCGACACCAAGAAGTACCGCGACCGCCTCCGCACCGCCGAGGAGCACGTCGGTCCCTCGGACGCGATCGTCATCGGGTCGGGGTCGATGGAAGGGATCCCCGTGATCATCGGCGCCATGGAGTTCTTCTTCATGGCGGGCTCGATGGGCTCGGTCGTCGGCGAGAAGATCGCCCGGGCGGCCGAGCGCGCCCTGTCGGAACGCAAGCCCCTGATCCTCGTCTCGACCTCCGGCGGCGCCCGGATGCAGGAAGGGATCCTCTCCCTCATGCAGATGGCGAAGATCTCCGCCGCGCTCGGCCGGCTCTCCGAGGGGAAGATCCCCTACATCTCCGTCATGACGGACCCGACGACCGGCGGCGTGACCGCGTCCTACGCGATGCTCGGGGACCTGAACGTCGCCGAGCCCAACGCCCTGATCGGCTTCGCCGGCCCCCGCGTCATCGAGCAGACCATCCGTCAGACGCTGCCCGAGGGCTTCCAGCGCTCGGAGTTCCTCCTCGAGCACGGCTTTCTCGACTTCATCGTCGACCGCTCCGAGATGAAGGCCACGCTGGCCCGCTGCCTGCGGCTGCTCTACGGCCCGGGCTCGTCCTAGGGAATTACGGGGCCGCAGCGGGCCCCGGCGGCCCTCAGCCGGTCCGCCATGCCCCAGTAGCCCTGAGACTCCGCCTGCGACAGCGGTGTGCGGCCATCGTAGGCGCGCGCGTTCGGATCGGCGCCCGCCGCCAGCAGCGCATCGACGATCTCCGTGTGGCCGGGATCGGCGGTCGCGGCCCAGAGCAGCGGCGTCATCCCCTCCTCGTCCGGCTCGTCGACGGGCGCGCCGACGTCGATCAGAGCGCGGACGACCTCCGACGACTCGTCGAGCGATGCCGCCAGGGTGGCGCCGAGGCCCGTGTCCGCTCCGCGGTTGGCGAGCCGGCGAAGCAGCGCCGGGTCGCGCTGAAAGGTCGCGATCAACAGCGGGGTGGCGTCGGGCGCGCCCTCTTCGAGCCCGGCGCCGGCGGCGAGCAGCAAGTCGACCTTGACCGGATCCGCGCTCTCGGTGGCCGCGAGCACGGGGGAGAGGCCGGAAGCGCTGTCGGCCCGGGGGTCCGCGCCGCGCTCGAGCAGAAGGCGGACGGACTCGCCCGCGCCGTCGTATCCGGCGGCGAGAAGCAATGCGGAATGACCGCCTTTCGAGCGTGCGTCCGGCCGGGCTCCCTTCTCCAGGAGCAGGCGCACGCGCGCCGGGTCGTGGACCGCACACATGAGCGGCGTAATGCCGGTGTCGCCGAGGGGGCCGTTGGGATCGTCGCCGGCGTCGAGGCGCGCCCGCAGCTCGTCGGGCGAGCCGAAGAGCACGGCCGCGTGCAGCGGAGGCAGCACGATCCGGGCCTGGGGCTCGACGGGCCGGATCGGCCGCGACGCCGGCGCCACGGCGAAGACGTCGAGTGTCGGACCGGGAAGCGCGATCGAGAGGGCGATCGTGGCCCAGGCGCTGGCGGCGTACGAGATGAACTGGTCCTCGCCGTGAGGAAAGCCCGTTTCGAAATAGGGGAGCCCCTCCCCGCGCCGCCGCGTGTCGACGCGCCAGGTTCCGTCCGGCTGTTGCGTCCGAAGCAGGTAGGCGACGCCGCGCCGGTAGGCCGGATCGGCCGCCGGGAGACCCCCCGCCTGGTTCAACGCGACGAGCGCCTGCCCCGTGGCGTAAGCGTCGCTGCCGCGGGTTGCCAGCTGCGACCAGCCGCCGTCGAAGCGCTGAGAGACGCGAAGCGCGTCCGCCGCCCCGGACGTCGCTGCCGCCGGCGCTCCCGACCAGGAAAGGCCGAGCAGCCGGAAGGTGCGCTCCTCGTTCGTGCTCGCTGGCACCGCCTCGAACCAGGCCTGGGCTCGCGCGATGCGGCGGCGCGTCTCGTCGGCCCGACCCGCCGCGCCGTAGGCGCCCAGGGCCCGGACGGCCAGAGCGGTCACCGCGACCTCGGAATCCTCGAGCGGCGGCCGGTGGCTCCCCGACGGCCAGCGCCCGTCGGCTGCCTGCTTTCCCGCGACGAAGTGCGCCATGGCGTCGGTGACCGGGCTCTTCGGGGCGCCCGCACCCGCCAGCCCGACCAGCATGTAGCTGCGGCCGAACTGCCCGTTGATCCCGCCCTCGCCCACGAGCAGGTCCGGCGGCTCCGCGGGGTGCATGCGGCGAAGCTGCGCGTCGACGAGGGCCTCGTCCACGCGAAAGCCTCGGGCGCGCGCCGCGCTCACGGCGAGCGCCCCCAGGGCCTGGTGATGGCACGAGACGCACGGCCGCTTCTCGATCCAGGTCTGCGCGCTCGACTGGAGAAGCGGGACGCTGCGCGCGATCGCGGCGCGGATCACGTCCTCGTCCGCGCCGGCCGCCGCCCGCGTTCCCGCGAGGGCCGCCCCGAGGAACACGCCGGCCGTCCTGTAAGCTCCGCGTCGCATGTCGGGCCTCGTTTGACGCAGATCATGCCACGGCTTCCGGCGCTCTCGCGCCTCGAATCCCTCGACCTGCGCGGGATCAAGCTCGGGCTCGCCGCGATCGACGACGTCTGCGGGCGCCTGGGCCGGCCGGAGCGCGCCGTCGAGTCCGTCCTCGTCGCGGGGACCAACGGCAAGGGCTCCACGGCGGCGACGCTCGCCTCCATCAGCGAGGCGGCGGGGCTCGTCACGGGTCTCTACACCTCGCCGCACCTGGAGTCGGTCACGGAGCGCATCCGGGTCCGGGGCCAGGACATCGCGGCCGACGAGCTCGACGCGATGCTCGCGGAGGTCTTCGCCGCCGCCGACCGCGCGCCCGCCCTCGCGCTGACCTACTTCGAGGCGATGACGGCCGCGGCGTTCCTGGCGTTCGACCGACGGCGGCTCGACCTGGCCGTCCTCGAGGTCGGCCTGGGCGGCCGCCTCGACGCGACCAATGTGGCGCCCGCCTCGGTCTCGGTCGTGACCTCGATCGGGCTCGATCACATCGAGGACCTGGGACCGACCCTCGAGTCGATCGCCGGCGAAAAGGCCGGCATTTTCCGCGCGGGCCGGCCGGCGCTGACGGTCAGCCGCGAGCCAGGCGTCCGCGCGGTGTTCCGCGAGGCCGCGGCGCGGGTCGGCGCCGAGCTCCACGAAATGCCCGAGGAGGCCCGGATCGACGTGCGGGAGGCTGGCGTCTCCGGGACGCGATTCCGGCTGGAGACGCCGCTTCGCGCCTACGAGCTCGAGACGCCGCTCCCGGGCCGGCACCAGGCCGAAAACGCCGCGGTCGCGGTGCGCGCGGCGGAGCTGCTGCGGCCCGGGATCGACGCCGGGGCGATTGCCCGCGGCGTGGCCCGGACGCGCTGGCCCGGGCGGCTCGAGGCCTTCCGCGTCCGCGGAGCCGCCGTCCTGCTCGACGGCTGCCACAACGCTGCAGGCGCGGAGGCGCTGGCCCGCTTCATCGCGGAGGGGCGCATCGCCCCGGACCTCGTGTTCGGCGCGATGGCCGACAAGGACATCGAAGCGATGGCGGCCGTGCTCGGTCCGGCGGTCGGGCGCATCCGCCTGGTGCCCCTGCCTTCGCCGCGGGCCGCGCGGCCGGACGAGCTCGCTCGCCGCTTCGCCGCCGCGCGCCCGGACGCGGCGCCCGCGGAAAGCCTCGCGACGGCGCTGGAAGAGCTGCTCAATCCGCCCGCCGCCGAAACTATAATCATCGCCGGTTCTCTGTACCTGGTCGGCGAGGCGCGCACGCTTCTCTCCGGCCGGCTCGACGAAAAACGATGACCACCGCCGCCGCCACTTTCACGCGGGAGCACTTCGAGAAGCTCGAAGAGGAGCGCCTCGCCATCTTCGCCTCGAAGAGCGCGCGCGCCGGGCGTCCCCGCGGGCCGGTGTCCTCGAGCCCGGGCGACGCCCGGACCAACTACGCGCGCGACCGCGACCGCATCATCCACTCGCGCGCGTTCCGGAGGTTGAAGCACAAGACGCAGGTCTTCATCCCGTACGAGGGCGACCACTTCCGGACGCGGCTGACGCACACGCTCGAGGTCGCGCAGATCGCCCGCAGCGCCGCCCGCGCGCTGGGGCTGAACGAGGACCTGACGGAGGCGATCGCGATCGGGCACGACCTCGGGCACACGCCGTTCGGGCACTCGGGGGAGTACGTCCTCGACCGGCTCCTGCGCGAGAGCCACCCGGAGGCCGGCGGTTTCAAGCACAACTTCCAGTCCGTGCGCGTCGTCGACCGGCTCGAGAAGCGCTACGAGGAGCCGGGCCTGAACCTGACCGACGACGTCCGCGAGGGCGTCCTCAAGCACACGGCCTGGCCGCGCGACTTCCCGTTCCCGCTCGACTTCCCCGAGGGCCTGCGCCTGGAGTCGGGGGGCAGCCTCGAGGCCCAGCTCGTCAACTGGTCCGACGAGATCGCGCAGCAGACGCACGACCTCGAGGACGGCCTGCCGCTGACCGAGGAGAACGCGATCGAGGAGCTCGCGATCTCGCGGCAGGTGCGCGCCGCGCGCGGATACGGGAGCGACGCGGCGGCGCGCCGGGCCTCGCTGATCCGCGGGATGATCGGCATGCTCTCGGCCGACCTCGTCGAGGGCTCCCGCGCGCGCATCGAGCGGTGGCTCGAGTCGAGCCGGGTGGCGACCTCCGACGATTTCTACGCACGCCGGGAGAGCCTGCCGGGGGACCTCGTCGCCTTCACGGAGTCCGGAAGGCGGCTCTACGCGGAGCTTCGCGAGTTCGTCTACCGCCACATCATCCATTCCTTCCCGGTGTCGCGCCACGACGGCCACGCGCGCCGCGTGCTCGCCGGGGTCTTCGCGGCCTACCGGGACAACCCCCGGCTGCTGCCGGACGACGTGCTGCGCGGGCTCGAGCGGGACCTCGGCGTGCGGTTCCTCCGCGAGGTGCCGCTCGGCCAGATCGAGCGCGAGATCGAGGAGCGCTACCGGACCGGCCCCGGCTTCTACCGCGCCATCGCCGACCACATCGCCGGCATGACCGACAGCTACTGCAACACCGAGTACCGCCAGCTCGTCATCGAATAATCTCCAAGAAAGGGAGCCGCATGCCGTCCGCGACCTTCCCCGCCGCCGCCCTGATGGACCGCGACCTCGAGGTCGTCGATCCCGCCATCGCCCGCTGGATCGAGCAGGAGCGGCGGCGCCAGAACGACGGCATCGAGCTGATCGCCTCGGAGAACTGGGTCTCGCGCGCGGTCCGCGAAGCCCAGGGCTCGGTCCTGACCAACAAGTACGCCGAGGGCTACCCCGGCAAGCGCTACTACGGAGGCTGCGAGTTCGTCGACAAGGTCGAGCAGCTCGCGATCGACCGCGCGAAGGCGCTGTTCGCGGCCGACCACGCCAACGTCCAGCCCCACTCGGGCTCGCAGGCCAACATGGCCGTCTACCTGACGGCCCTCGAGAAGGGCGACACGGTCCTCGGCATGGATCTGTCGCACGGCGGGCACCTGACGCACGGCCACCCGCTGTCCTTCTCGGGACGCGAGTACAAGGTCGTGGGCTACGGCGTGCGACGGGAGGACGAGCGGATCGACTACGAAGCGCTGGCGCGGCTGGCCCGGGAGCACCGGCCGAAGATGATCATCGCCGGCGCCTCGGCGTATGCCCGCGAGATCGACTTCGCGAAGTTCGGAGCGGTCGCCGACGAGGTCGGCGCCGCGCTGATGTGCGACATCGCCCACATCGCCGGGCTCGTGATCGCCGGCCTGCACGTCTCGCCCGTGCCTCACGCGCCCTTCGTCACCACGACGACCCACAAGACGCTGCGCGGCCCCCGCGGCGGGCTCGTGCTCTGCCGCGCCGCCCACGCGAAGGACCTCGACCGCAACGTCTTCCCCGGCATCCAGGGCGGGCCGCTCGAGCACGTCATCGCGGCCAAGGCCGTCGCCTTCGCCGAGGCGGCCACGCCCGAGTTCGTCGCCTACCAGAAGCGCGTCGTCGCCAATGCGAAGGCCCTGGCGTCGGCGCTCTCCGGGCGCGGCTTCCGCCTGGTCTCGGGCGGCACGGACAACCACCTGATGATGGTCGACGTGGGCGAGAAGGGGATCTCGGGCAAGGACGCCGAGAAGCTCCTCGAGAAGGTCGGCGTCACGGTCAACAAGAACACCATCCCCTTCGACACCCGCTCGCCGATGGTGGCTTCGGGGATCCGCCTCGGAACGCCGGCCGTGACCACGCGGGGCATGGGCGTGGCGGAGATGGAGATCATCGGCGGCGCCATCGCTCGGACGCTGGAGGCGCGCGAGGACGCGGCCGCCCTCGCCGACGTGCGCCGCACGGTCTCCGAGCTCTGCGCCGCCTACCCGCTGGCGTGAGCCGGAGAAGCGCCGCCGCGGCGGCCGCGGGCCTTCTCGGCGTCCTGGTCCTGGTGGCGCAGCCCTGGAGCGAGCTGCCGCGGCGGATCCGCTCGGTGGCGCGCTTTGCGCCGCGGGATCTCGCCGTGCGCCGCCTGGGCGGTTCGGGAACGGCCTTCGACCGGCCGTACTTCTCCTTTCTCGAGAACGCCCGCCGCCGCATGCCCGCTTCGGCGGCCGGCGTCGCGGTCTACGGAGCGCCGCCGGGGGAGCCGTACCTGTACCTGGCGAATTACGTCTTCGCGCCCCGGCCCGTCCGCGTCTCGCCCGAGAATCTCCCGGAGGGCTGGGTCGCGGCGATCTACGGGCCCCGCCGCCCTCCCGACGCGCGAATCCTCGACGAGTGGGACGAAGGGGCCCTCGTGGTGAAGGAAGAATGATCGGCTTCGTCGTCTCGCTGGCGCGGCTGACCGGCATGGCCGCCGTCGCCTGGGCCGCCGGGTGGCTCGTCTCGGTGGCGGTCTGCCCGAGGGACCGCGCGTACCGGGGGGAGCGCATCGGCTGGAGCTGGGCCATCGGCGCGGCGCTGGTTTCCGCGATGGTGCCCTTGTCCTTCCTCGCACGCGTCGTGCCGGGGTGGCCCGCCTTCCTCGTCCTCGCGGCCGCAGCGGCGGCCGCCGCGTACGTGCTGCGCGTGAAACCTTCGGGAAATATCCCCTCTCCCCCCATCGGGGGGAGAGGGCAGGGTGAGGGGGGGACTCCCATCGTCCGCCTCCTGCAGGGGCTCGTCGCGCTCGGCATGCTCCTGTACCTGCTGCGCGCCCTGACCGAACCGATGTGGTCGAACGACTACGTCGCCATCTGGGGTTTGAAGGGCAAGACGATCCATGCCGCCGGAGCGGTGCCGCAGCGGCTCTTCGAGGATCCCTCGCTCGGGTTCTCGCACCCGGAGTACCCCATCGGGTTGCCGTTCCTCTACGCGGGCGTTTCGTTCCTGACCGGCAGGTGGGACGACCACGCGATGGCGCTGCTCTTCCCGATCTTCCAGGCGGCGACGCTCGTGGCGCTCTTCGGCTGGCTGCGCCGCCACGGCGCCTCGCGTACGGTGGCGTGGTTCGCCGCGGCGCTGCTGGCGTGCTTCGAGCCGCTCTACTCCGCGTTCATGACCGGAATGGCCGAGGTGCCTCTGTCGCTCGGCCTGCTGCTCTTCGGCGCGGCGATGGGCGACGCGCTGGAAGGGGAGCCGGGAGCGTACCGGCGTCTCGCCCTCGCCTCGGCGTTGATCACCGCCACGAAGAACGAGGGGTTGTTCTTCGCCGCGGCCGGATGCGCGATCGCGCTCCTCTTCGGCGGGCAGCGGCGCTGGAAGGCGGCCTTCTCGGCGCTGCCGACGGCCCTCGTGGTGCAGGGGTTGCACATGGCCTGGCGAGGGGCGCTTCCGCTGCGGGACTTCGACCTCGCCGCCTTCTCGGTCGCGGACGCGGGCACGGCCCTCGCCGCGGCCGCGCGGCTGCCGGGGCCGATCGGCTGGGCCGAGCTGCTGCTGCTCGCGGCCCTCGTCGCGCTCGGGACGAAAGCCCCGGAGGCGAGCTGGATGCTCGGCCTGTGCGCCTGCGGCATGGCGGCCTACGTCCTGCTGCCCGCCTTCGCCATCCGGGGGCCGGAATGGCTCATCCAGACGTCGCTGCCGCGGACCGCGGCGGGCATCGTCCCGCTCGCGGCCGGGGCCGTCGCGGTACGCTTCCGCCAGGTGAACGCATGAGATGGATTCCCCGGTTCGTCAGGGCGACCATCGTGGCGCTGTCCTAGGCCGCGGGACCGGCCTCCCTAGAACTGCCAGCCGACCGAGAGCGTCGGGCCCCAGTCGTTCCTGGGCTCGAGCGTCGTGGGGTCGCGGCTGTCGAAGCTGTCGAAGATCGAGATCGACATGTAGAAGTCGCTGACGATCTCCCGCTTGACCGAGGCCGACGCCTCCAGGCGCACGCGGCCGGAAATGGTGAGGCTGGGGTAGACGGCGAGCGCGGCGTTGACCGTGAGCTTGGGAAAGTCGTACATGAAGTAGGAGTAGCGGCCTCCGATCACCGCCTCCGCGCTGTTGGTGTCGTCGCCCTGGACGGGAATCTCGTGGTTGCCGGTGAAGCCCGCGTAGGCCACCAGCGAGGCCTGGTTCGTCTGGACGAGATAGCGGCCGGCTCCGATGCCCAGGGACTCGCGCAGGTCGAGGCCGAGCTGGATGTTGCGGTCGAGGCCCAGGCCGGCCTCGAGGATCCAGCGCGGTCCGACGAAGCGGTCGTAGCGAAGCCCGAACGAGCCGCGCGAGGCCGCCGTCACGTCGTCCTGCCGGCTGAAGAAGGCCGTCAGGTCCGTCACGAACTGGGCCTCGCGGACGCGGTAGGTGCCTTCGAAGTCGAAGTTGAACTGGATGAGGTTGGAGGACTGCGTGTAGTTGAAGCCGAGGTCGAGCGAGCCCTCCCAGCGCTTCCAGAACGTCTGGTAGACGGGGGCCAGGCCGAACACGTCGAAGAAATCGACCGTGATGGTCGCGGGACCGGACACGATCATGAGCTTGCCCGGAGGGTCCGACGGCGCCAGCGCGCCGTAGTGGTGGAGGCCGTCGATCGTCTCGACGTCGAACTGCTTGTCCGAGGCGATCGACGTGATGAGGCTCCACTTGACCTTGATCCAGCTCGAATGCGAAGTGTCGACGGTGAGGCGGCCCGAGGCGTAGGACTTGATCTCGCCGGTGACCCGGTCGCCGTTGACGAGGGTGATGACGTCGGTCTTCTGGGCGAGGGCCGGCGCTCCCCAGGCGAGGAGCGCGAGCGCGAGCAGGGCCGGGAGGCCGGAGCGGCGATTCGGCTTCAAGCGGCTCGACGGGTCAAGGCCGCGATGCCGCGGCGGGTGTCTCCCGGGCCTTCCACGCCTCCACGATCACAGTGTATGGCCTCGCGGAGCGATTCGGAGAGTCCCCGATTTCGGTTCCTCGGGTCAGTTGGCGCCTGGCCCCTCGAGCCAGACCTCCGCCGCCTCCCGGCTGCGAAACACGGCCGTGCGCGAAAAATGCGCCTCGGTGAAGGCCTCGAAGACGCGGGCCATGCCGAAGAGGAGGTCGTTCGAGACGACGATGGCGATCGAGCCGAACCGCACCTTCCGGGCCGCTTCGGCCGTGCGCTCGGCAGCCGAGCGCATCTGGCCGATGTTCGGCGCCGTGGTCATGGAGGCGAGGTCGAGGAGAACGTCGGCCCCGACCGGGCAGTTGGCGTCGAGCTCGAGCTCGTCGAAGTGAGCGATGACCTCGGCGAGCGTGGTCGGACCGGTGCAGTGCGTCACGATCCGTCGCCGCTCGATGTCGATTCGGTAGGTGACCGGCATGGGCCGATGGTATCGCTCCCTCGCGCCGGAAGGACACGGCGCCGGCGCTGGGTATGATGGCCCGGGAGGAACACATGAGAGGACGGTGCCGGGCCGGGGCGCTTCTGACCTTCGCCGCCGCGAGCGTGTTCGTGCTCGCGTGCCGGGGGAAGGAGGCCGCCGGAGATGGCGCGCCGACACCGTCCGCTCCGGCAGCCGCCGCCTCGCCGGGTCCCGCTCCGGCCGCCGACCCGCGGAAGCTCGTCGGCCGCTGGCTGCGCTCGGACTCGAACTACACGATCGACGTCGCCCGCGTCGGCCCGGACGGCTCGGTGGAGGCGACGTACTCCAATCCGCAGCCGATCCACGTCTCGCGCGCAGCCTGGAGGGCCGTCGGGGACCGACTGGGCCTCTTCGTCGAGCTGACCGACCGCGGATACCCCGGCAACAACTACGCGCTCCTGTACGACCCGGGCTCGGACTCGCTCGCCGGCGAGTACCGCCACCTCGGGCTGAACGAGACGTACGAGGTGGCGTTCTCGCGCCTGCCGGCGCAGGGCGCGCCCTAGACCTCATTGAAGGCTCTCGATCCTGCCCGGCTGGATCTTGCCTGCTTGCTCGGCGGTTGCCCCTGCTTCTTCGGCTACTTCTTCCCGGGCGCGACCGCCTTCTCGACGGCCTGGACGAGCGCGGTCGCCCCCGGCCGGTGGAACTCGCCGCGGATGATGATGTCGATCGGCGAGACGAGCTTGCCGTAGTAGTCCTTGTTCCAGTCCTCCGTCGGCTTGATCACGGTGCCGTTGACGTCGACGCCCCCGTAGAGGCCCTTGGCACGGGAGTAGACCAGGAAATCGGCGTTCGGCTTGGCTCCGGCTCCCACGCCGACCGGCCCGGCCGCGACACTCGCGTCCGCTCCGGCCTTGACGCTGCCGGTCATCAGAGAATCGAGCGCCTTCTTGTTCATCACGAGCGTCACGATCTCGGATGCGTTCACGCCCGCCTGGAAGCCGACGCTCGCCGTCCCCATGGTGTAGAAGGCCGGGCCCGCCCAGCCCTTTTCGCCTTTCGCGACGAGAACGGCGCGGCCTCCGGAGCCGCCGAAGATGAAGCCGGCCTTGACGACCTGCGCGGCGATCAGGAAGCCGACGGCCTCGTGGTCGTGCTCCTTGAACCATGTCAGGTTCGGGTCGGCCTGGAAGTTGTTCCAGGTCGTCAGGCACTCGCCGACGAGCTTCTGCTGCTCGGTCTGGGCGTAGATAGGCGCCGCGGTGGCGGCGATGCCGAGGGCCAGGGCCACGGCCGCGATGCGAATGGTACGGATCGACATGCTGTCCTCCTGCGCTCAGGAAATATCACAGCCCTTGGAAGGGCGATAGAAGCCGCCGGACTCCGGGACCGCGTCAGGGCAGCGAGAACACGCGGACGACGAAGACCGCCATCTGCCCGCGCGTCGCGAGGCCGTCGGGGCAGTAGAGCAGCGGGGAGGCCTGACAGCCCCCGGTGACTTCGTCGATGTAGAGCTGCTCGATCCAGTCCGTGAACGCCCCGGGGCAGGTGACGTCCTCGAAGATGCCCGCGCACGGGGTCGGCGCGAAGCCGGCGCCGTGCTTCGTCTTGAGGAGAAGCACCGCCATCTGGGCCCGCGTGACCGACGCGGCGGGACAGTAGTTCCCGCCGCCGCAGCCTGCGGTGATGCCCTCCGCCGCGAGCTGCTCGACCCAGTTCGTGAAGGGACCCGGGCAGAGAACGTCGGCGAAGACGCCGATGCAGGCCGGGGGCGCATAGCCGGAGCCGTGCTCGCCGAGAAGCAGGAACACCGCCATCTGGTCCCGCCGCGCCGGGTCGTTGCGGCAATACAGGCCCTCCCCGCAGCCCGCCGTGATGCCTTCGCGGAACACGGTCTCGACCGCGCCGTGAAAGCTGTCGTCCTGCGGTACGTCGAGGAAGTCGGCGAACCAGGCGTCGGCGAGCTCGCCGTGGCGGCCGTCGAACGAATTCGCGACGGCGATGGCGTTGAGCGTTCCCGGCGCGAGCGGCGGCGTCGTGACCGTGAAGGCGTTCTGGTTGATGACGTGGACGTTGGTGCCCGGCTCGGAGCCGAAGAGCGCCGAGGGGAAGTAGAACCCGGATCCCTCGACCGTCACCGTCGTCAGGCCGTTCCAGGGTCCCGAGGACGGCGTCAACGTCCAGATCGCGAGGGCGGGAGGAGGCTCGACGCGGAAGAGAACGCCGCCTCCGAAGAGACCTCCCTGTCTCGTCGTGCCGTACAGGCCGCCGTCCATCCCCTGCGCGAGCGGGCTGAACGGCTCCTGGCCGTCGTCGACCGCAAAGGAATGCAGATTGGTGACGGCGCCCGAGCCGTTCACCCGGAACACGTTGCCCCGGCCGTAGATGCCGCCGAAGCGGGTCACTCCGTAGAGGGACCCGTCGGCCCCGAGAATCAGCGGGGCGTTGGGCGCCATTCCGTCCGCCCCCGCGAAGTCGTGAATGGTCTTCAGGCGGCCGCCAGGGCTCATCCGGAAGATGGTTCCCGCGTTGTACGCGCCCCCGCTCGCCGTCATTCCGTAGAGGTTCCCGTCCGGGGCGAGCACCGGGGCGCCGGCCGGTTGCCCGCCGTCCCACCCGGAGAACCCGTGCAGCGTGGCGTACTGGGATGCCGAGTCGACTCGGAACAGCGTTCCCAACCCTGTCGGGCCTCCGCCGTACGTGGCGCCGATGAAGACTCCGTCGTCCGTTTCGGTCATCGCCCCGAACGGCGAGTCGCCGTCGACGCCATGCACGGGAGTGAAGTCGCCGGTCGGGCCCAGGCGGAAGACCTGGGGCGGGTTCCCGAGGGCACCCCACAGCGAGCCGTCCCGCGCGAGGGTCAGCCCCTGGGGCGAAACGCCCTCGGCGGAGGTGAAGTCGTGGAACGGCGTGAATGTGCCGGACGGGTCGATCTCGTAAACGGTTCCGATCTCTTCCGCGCCGCCCAGGTACGTCGAGCCGAAGAGCCGGCCATCGGGCGTGCGCACCAGCCCGCTCGGGAACCTGCCGTCGGGGCCCACGAAGGCATGGAGCATCGCGGCCTCCCCGTCGGGGGCGACGCGGTAGACGGTCCCGAGGTCGTAGGTTCCGTTGGCCGTGCCGTACAGGTTCCCGTCGGCGCCCTGCAGCAGCGCCAGCCAGGGGTTGCGGACGGCGGCGGGCCCGAAGCTTGCGAGCGTTTCGACGGCGCCGCCGGCGGGCGCGAAGCGAAAGATCGTGCCGAAGACGTTGACGTTCGGATCGCCTCCCTGCACCGTCGTTCCGTAAAGCAAACCGTCGTCGGCCTGGACCAGCGGCCCCTGAAGGTTGAATCCACCGGGAACGCCGAACGCGTGCAGCGTCGTCAGGACGCCCGAGGTGGTGACTCGAAAGACGGCCATCGTCGTCGTCCCGTACATGTCGCCGTCGCCGGCGACGACCAGCGGCGCCGAAGGATCCCCGTCCGGAGACCCGAAGGAGAACCCTTCCACGTCGTTTCCCGCCAGGTTCGACCGAAAGACGGTGCCCCAGCCTGCGACACCGCCCTTGGCGGTGCCCCAGAGGTTGCCGTCGGGTCCGACGATCAGGCCCGCGGCGGGATTCCGCCCCTCCGGTCCATCGAAGTGATGGAGCGTCTCGAAGACGCCGCCGAACGAGACGCGATAGATCGTGCCGCCCCCGAACGACCCTCCCGCCGACGTGGTGCCGTAGAGAAGGCCACCGGGGCCTTCGACGAGCGGCCCGATCGGCAGCACGCCATCCGGGCCCTGAAAGACGTGGAGGACCGTGACGTGGCCCTCGAGGTCGCAGCGAAAGACCGTGCCCGAGCCACCGCCGGCCGTCTGCGTCACGCCATACAGGTTGTCGTCGGACGCCTGCATCAGGCTTCCCGACGGGTTGTAGCCGTCGTCGTACCCGAAGAACACGTGCAACGTGGCCAGGTTCCCGTTCGTGTCGACCCGAAAGACCGTTCCGCCCGGAGAAAGCTGCGGATCGCCGTAGTAGGTGGTCCCGTAGAAGCTGCCGTCGTTCGCCAGGATGAGCGATGCCCGCGGGTTGCCGCCGTCGTAGCCGCCGGTGAACGAATACAGGGTCTCGACCGTGAAGCCGCCGCCTTCGGCCGGATCGAGCACGAAGACCGATCCCTGTCCCCACAGGCCGCCGCCCGCGGTCGTGCCGTAGAGACGGCCGTCCGGGCCCTCGGCGAGGCCGGCGTACGGAGAGCCGCCTTCACTGGAGAAGGAGTGGACGATCGAGAACGTCTGCGCCGGCGCGGCCGTTGTCGTCGTACAGAGCAACGCCGCCGCAAAAATTCCGAGCGCACGCGCAGGCCCCGGGAGTGTCTTCATCGATTGGCTCCGTTCCTGAACGAAGCCACGCGAGTATACGTTACGGTCGCGAGTTCCGGTGCATCCAGCGGATCCGCAGCACGTCCCAGAGCGTCTGGATCGCGTCGCGAACCACCCGGACCTTCGACTCGGGCGAGTTGAACCAGAGCACGGGCACCTCGGCGATCGCCAGCCCGCTCTTTCGCGCGAGGTAGAGCAGCTCCACGTCCCAGGCGAAGCGGTCGACCTTCGCCTGCCGGAAGAGCATGCGCGCGGCGTCGCCGCGGAAGAGCTTGAAGCCGCACTGCGTGTCCTGGATGCCGGGCACGGCGAAGAGCTGGATCACTCCGTTGCCGGCCTTGCCGAGGAGGACCCGGTGGGGCGCCTGCTTCCGGCGCACGAGGTCCTGCTGGAGGGCGCGCGAGCCGATCGCGACCGGATGGGTCGGGAGCTTGTCGGCGAGCTTGCCCCACTCGGACAGTGGGGTCGAGAGGTCGGTGTCGGAGATGAGGACGGGATCGCCCGAGGAGGCGAGGACGCCCGTGCGGATGGCGAAGCCTTTCCCCCGGTTCTCCCCGTAAGAAACGACCTTCAGGTCCAGCCCCTCCGCGGCCGCGATGCTCCTCGCGCGCGCCGCGGTGTCGTCCGAGGAGCCGTCGTCGACCAGGAAGACTTCCCAGTCGAGCCCTCCGGGGCGCGAACGGACCCACTCCGCGACTGCGCGCACACAGGCCTCGATCCGGCTCGACTCGTTGTAGGCCGGGATCACGAGGCTCGCCGTCAAGGCCGCTCCGCCTCGATCACGAACTGGTACCCGAAGAGCGTCGGCCAGAGGCGCGCCGTGGCCGCCGCGAAGCCGCGCACCGGGGCCGAGAGCGGCGGCCGCCCGAGCGCGGGAAGGGCGAGCTCGTAGGGCATCGCCGTCGCCGCGATCGAGCGCACGCGAAACCCGCCGGCCTCGATCAGGGCTCTCGCCGAACTTCGCGTGTAGAAGCGCAGGTGGGTGCGGTCGAGGATGCCGCGCTCGGCGTAGGAAAAGCGGCCGAAGACGAGGCCCGCGCGCACGGTCACGTTCGCCACGTTGGGCAGCGACACGAAGAGGGTGCCGCCCGGCCGGAGCCAGGCCCGGATTCGCGCCAGCAGCTCTTCGGGACGCGGCAGGTGCTCCAGCACGTCGGCGCAGACGACCGCGTCGAAGGGGAGCTCCCACGGCCCGGCCGAGAGCGCGTCGGTCGTGCGCCAGTCGTCGTAGCTCTCGCGGCAGGACGGCGGCAGCGAGGCGTCGGGCTCGACGCCGGCGAGGTACGCGCACCGGTCGCGCACGGCCCGCCCCAGGTGCCCTCCCGCGGCGCCGAGGTCGAGCAGCCGCAGACCGCCCCCCATCGCGCGCAGGCGCTCGCGCAGCAGCGCGTGCGACGAGCCCGGAATCTCCTTCCAGGCGTACTTCTCGGCGGCCTCAGCCACGGAACTTCTGCGCGATGGGATAGCGGCGGCCTTCGCCGAAGGCGCGGGCGGTGACCTTCGGGCCCGGCGCCATCTGGAAACGCTTGTACTCCGCGGCGTCGATCCGCCGCGCGATATCGCGGGCGAGGGCCACGGACACCTTCGCCGCGCGCGCGGCCCGCTCGTGCGGCAGCGCCCGGTCGACCAGCGCCTCGATGAGGGGGTCGAGGACGTCGTAGGGCGGCAGCGAGTCGGTGTCCTTCTGGTTCGGCCGCAGCTCGGCCGACGGCGGCTTCTCGATCGTGGCGCCCGGGATCCGCTCGGACTCGCGGTTGAGCTCGTCGGCCAGCGCGTAGACCATCGTCTTCGGCACGTCCGAGATGAGGGCGTAACCGCCGGCCATGTCGCCGTACAGCGTGCAGTAGCCGACGGCGATCTCCGACTTGTTGCCCGTCGACAGGACGAGGTGCCCGAAGCGGTTGGAGAGGGCCATCAGGATCGCGCCGCGAATCCTGGCCTGGAGGTTTTCCTCGGTCGTCGCGTGCGCCGCGGGGCCGAGCGCGGGCGCGAGCGTCGAGCGGTAGGACTCGAAGACCGGACCGATCGGCACGACGCTGAAATGAATGCCGAGCCGGTCCGCCAGGTCCTTCGCGTCGCGGATGCTCCCCGCCGAGGAGTACGGCCCCGGCATCGCCACGCCGTGCACCTGGCCCGGCCCGAGGGCCTCGGCCGCGAGGACCGCGGTGACGGCCGAGTCGATGCCGCCCGAGAGCCCCAGCACGGCCGTGCGGAAGCCGCACTTGGACGCGTAGTCGGCAAGCGCGAGCACGAGCGCCTTGCGCAGGCCCGGCAGCGCGGCGTCGGCGGGCGCCGAGGGGCCGTGTCCGCCGGGGACGTCGATCGTCCAGAAGTCCTCGGCGAAGCGGCGGCCGGCCGCGGTCAGCCGCCCGCGCGCGTCGAAGGCGGTCGAGGCGCCGTCGAAGACGAGGCCGTCGTTGCCGCCGACGAGGTTGCAGTGGACGAGCGGCACCCGCGTGCGGCGGGCGATCTGCGCCATCATCCGCCGCCGGAGCTGGTTCTTGCCGAGGGTGTAGGGGGAGGCGGAAATGTTGACGTGGAGGTCGGCGCCGTCGCGCTTCAACTCCGCGACGGGGTCGGTCGGATAGAGCGGGCGCTTCCAGAACGTCTTGTCGTTCCAGATGTCCTCGCAGATCGTCACGGCCACGCGCCGGCCCCGGACCCGGAGCGTCAGGGCGCGGTTCCCGGGCTCCACGTAGCGGCCCTCCTCGAAGACGTCGTAGGTCGGCAGGAGGCGCTTGCGATAGGTGGCGACGCGCCGGCCGCGTCTCGCCGCGACGGCGGTGTTGAAGACCCCGCGGCCGCGCGAGGCGCGGTTTCGCTCGAGGGATCCGAAGATCCAGGTCGCGGCGCCCGAGGCGTCGGCGATCCGCCGGGCGGTCCGCTCGCTCTCGGCCACGAACGCCGGCCGCTCCACGAGGTCGCGCGGCGGATACCCGCAGACGGCGAGCTCCGGGAAGAGAACGAGGTCGGCGCCCTCGCGCTCGGCCCGCCGGCCCGCGTCGAGGATGCGCGCGGCGTTGCCCTCGAAGTCTCCGACGGTCGTGTCGATCTGCGCGACGGCGACGCGCAGGGGCGAGGCGCGCTCAGTCAACGGTCAACGCGCACCCGGAGAGCCGGTCGGCCGGGGTGGGCGCCTGGGGGTCCCGTGCGCTCCAGAGGAGCAGCAGGCCGCCGGTCGCCGCGGTGGCGAGCGTGCCCAGCCAGCGCCGGAACGCCGCCGGCGCGGTCAGTCCCGCGTGCAATCCGTCCGGCCGCGCCGAGAGGTCGGCCAGGGCCATGCCCACGGTCCGGCCGAACACCATGATCGGGACGATCGTCGCGAAGGCCCAGAGGTAGAGAAGAAAGCCGGCCACCCAGCCGAGGCCCGAAAGCCCCGGGCTTTCGCCGGTCACCAGGCGCGCGGCGAGAATCGCGAACGCCGCGAGTAGGAGAACGGTGGCCGCGTCGGCCGCCGCGGCCGGGAGGCGCGAGGACAGGGGCGCCGCGCCCCCCGCCGAGCTCGGCGGCGCGCCTGGGTGGGCGGTCTCGCCGGCCGGCCCTTCGGCCGGGCCGGGTGCTCCGTCGTGGAGCGGGAAGTCGTCGAGGGGGCCGTTCTCGAGCACGGGGAAATCGGCGCTAGGGCCGCTGCTGGACGTGGCGGACGTAGATGCGGCCCATCAGGTCGAGGTCCCCCTTCAGGTACCGCTCGGCGAACTTCTTGTGGCGGACGGCGTCGGTGTCGCCGGGATCGATGGCGATGACCTCGGAGAAGCTTTCGACCGCCTTCGGGTACAGGCCGTTCTGGAGCTGGGCGATCCCCTGGTTGTAGTAGCAGCGCAGCAGGTACGTGCGCGCGTCCTGGTTCGTGCGGTCCGCCTGGAAGATCCGCCAGAGGATCGGGATCGCCGTTTCGTACTCCCCCTCGTTGTAGAGCTTCACGGCCGGCGTCAGCTCGCTGACCTTGTCCGACGCGACGCCCATCGATTGGGCGAACGACGGGTCGGTCGAGAACGCGGCCGCGGCGAGGTTGAAGTTCTTCAGCGCGTCGATGTACCGCTTTTCCTCGAGCGCCTTCTCGGCGGCCTCTCGCTGCGCGACGGCCTCGGGGGGAGGCCCGCCGGCCGGCGCGCTCTCCGCGCCGGCCTCGGCCGGTGCCGCGCCGGGCGCCGGCTCCGCGCCGTCGGACTTGCGGGACAGGGAGGAGAGCAGCTTCTGGGCGCGGGCGTAGTCGGGGTGGCTCGGAGAGATCTGCTTGAGCTCGGCGATGGTCTCGGCGACTTTGCCGTCGCGGAAGAGCTCGGTCGCGTGCTCGAGCGAGGGGCCACCGGCGGAAGCGGCGGCCGCCGCCTGATCGGGGGACTTTCTCAGGAGGAAGAAGGCGCCGACGGCGATCGCGAGCACGAGCGCGCCGCCGATCGCGACGACGAATCGTTTGTCGGGCGGCCGGCGGACCTTCGGCGCGGCGGACGGCCTCTCGGGCTCGGCCTCGGGCTCGTCGGCGAGGTCGGGCTCGGCGGCCTCCGCCATCTCCTCGGCCAGGATGTCGCCCGGCGGCGTCTTCCGCGCCAGGTCGAGTCCGGACGAGGGCCGGGCGAGCTCCTGTTCGATCCGGTCGAGGTAGGTGCGCGCCGTGGCATCGGACTCGTCGACGGCGAGGACCTGCAGAAAGGCCTCGCGGGCCGCGGTGAAGTCGCCGGCCTCGAACTTCTCCCGGCCGTGCTTGAGGCTTTCGGCGACGCGGCGGTTGCCCTCGGCCATTTCCTGGCGCGCCTTCTCGATGCGGCCGACCGCCTCGGAGTTGTTGATGTCGATCAGGAAGATGCGCGACCAGACCTCGATGGCCTGCTGGCGGTTGCCGGAGCGCGCGGCGTCGTCGCCGCGGGCGAGCAGCCCCTCGATCTCCTGCTGGGGCGAAGGCGCCTCGGGCTCGGGCGCGGACTCGGCCGGGGCCCCCATGCTGAAGGCCGCGGGGTAGCCGTCGGGCGACGGTGCGGCCTCGGGCTCGGGCTCGGCCGGGGCGTCGCTCCACATGCTCGTCGGCCCGCCGGACTCGAAGGACGAGGAAGCGTCGGCGCTGCGAAACTCGTCGAGCGAGAGCGGGCCGGTCTTGGGATTGCCGGCTCCGAAGTCGGGCGGCGGGACGACCGCGGCGCTCGCGACCGGCTCGTCGAGCGAGAGCGAGTCGAGGCTCAGGTTGCCGAGCCCTCCCTCGTCCGGGAGGTCGAGCGGCGCCGAATCGAGCGAGAGCGCCGCGGCGGCCGGCTCGGCGCCGGGAGTCGCGAGGGCGAACCCGGGGTTGGTGGACTCGCCGACCTCCTTCGGCGCGGCCTCGGCCGTCAGCCGACGCTCGAGCAGCGCCACCGAGGGATGGTCCGGATCGATCGACCGCATCTTGTCGAGGGCGGCCCGCGCCTCGGCCGGGCGATGGCTCTCGAGGGCGAGCATCGCGCGCTGGCGGGCGACCTCGAGCTGCGGTCCTGCGTCCCTGCGCTGGCGCGCCTTCTCCAGGATCGCCGCGGCGTCGCGGTTGCCGGGAAGGGCCTGGAGCACCTGTTCGGCGGCGGCGATCGCGGCGTCGAACTCGCGGGCGTTGAGGCTCTCGGCCGCGCGGACCAGGAGCTTGTCCACGTCGACGGAGGCCATCCGCTCCTGGCGCGTCTGCGTCAGGGCGACGATCGCCTCGAGCGTGCCGACGTCGACCGCCGCGGCCGGGTTCTTGGCCTTCTCCATCAGCTGCCGCGCCGGGGCGAAACGCGGGTCCATCTTCAGGATGAAGTCGCAGCCGATGACGCAGTCGTCGGCCTTGCCCTCCTTGAAGAGGTTCAGCGTGTGCCGGAAGGTCGAGAGGATCTTGTCCCGGACCTCCTTGGGAAGCGACGGGTTCCCGGGGTACGCGCCGGGGCCGGCCGTGCTGCTCATAGAGGCCGCCTCGGGGCTGCCGAAGGGGATCCGGTGTTCGTGTTCACGTTGCCGGTGATTATAAACTGCCCTGTCAGGAACTTGAGGCATGGCGACGATCATCGAGTGCGTTCCGAACATCTCCGAGGGCCGGGACCGGGCCTCGGTCGAGGCGATCGCGGCCGCGGTCCGGGGCGTCGCCGGCATCCGGCTGCTCGACGTGTCCTCCGACGCATCGCACAACCGCAGTGTCCTGACCTTCGTCGGCGACGGCGCGGACGTGCGCGCGGCCGTCCTGGCGATGTTCGAGGCGGCACTCCCGCGCATCGACCTGCGCCGGCACCATGGCGAGCATCCCCGGATGGGCGCCGTCGACGTCGTCCCCTTCATCCCGATCCGCGGGGCGTCCATGGAGGACTGCGTGGCGCTCTCGCGGGAGGCGGGCGCCGAGATCGCACGGAGGTTCGGAGTCCCCGTCTATCTCTACGAGGAGTCGGCCTCCGCCGAGCCGCGGCGCAACCTGGCCGAGGTGCGCAAGGGGCAGTTCGAGGGCTTCGCCGAGAAGATGAAGGATCCCCGGTGGAAACCGGACTTCGGCCCGGGCGAGCCGCATCCCTCGGCCGGCGCCGTTGCCGTGGGCGCGCGGGCGTTCCTGATCGCCTACAACATCAACCTCGCCACGAAGGACCTGGCCGTCGCCGACCGGATCGCGAAGGCGATCCGCCACCTGTCCGGCGGCTTCCGCTACGTGAAGGCGATGGGGGTCGAGCTCGCCGATCGCGGGATCGTCCAGGTCTCGATCAACATGACCAACTTCAAGAAGACGCCGCTCCACCGCGTCTTCGAGTGCGTGCGCTCGGAGGCGGAGCGCCACGGTGTGGCCATCGTCGGCTCCGAGATCGTGGGCCTGACGCCGGCCGAGGCGCTCTACGCCGCGGCCGAGCACTACCTGAGGCTGGAGGGGTTTTCGGCCGAGCAGGTCCTGGAAACGAAGCTGCTCGGCGAGTGAACAGCCGGCCTACGGCTCGCCGCTGACGGCGCGCCGCGTCACTTCTTCGTCCGCCGTCTCGACGCCGGGCTCGTCAGCGCCGCGTTCAGGGCGCGCGCGAACTCGATGTGCAGGGCGTGGCCGGCCTTGCGCGCATGGATGCGGCCCTCGAGGGGGCGGCCGAGCAGCGCCAGGTCGCCGATCAGGTCCATGACCTTGTGGCGGACGAACTCGTCGCGGAACCGCAGCGGCCCGGAGATGATCCCCTTGTCGTCGAGGACGACGGCATTGTGCAGCGACCCGCCGCGGGCGAGGCCCCGCTTGCGCATCGCCTCGACCTCCCGGGCGAACCCGAACGTGCGGGCGGGCGCGATGCGCGAGGCGAACTCCTCGGGCCTCAGGGTGAAGGTCAGCTCCTGGCGGCCGACGATGGGATGGGGAAAGTCGATCTCGTAGGTGATGGTCAGGCCGGGACCGTCCGGGATGTACTCGACGTGGCGGTCTTCGCGGGTGACCTCCACGGAGCGCGGCAGAGTCAGCGGGCGGGACAGGGCGTCCTGGCGCTCGAACCCGGCGGCGTGAAAGAGTCGGACGAAGGGAAGCGCCGATCCGTCGACGATCGGGACCTCGGGGCCCTCGATCTCGATCAGGCAATTGTCGAGACCGACGCCGGCGGCCGCCGAGAGCGCGTGCTCGACGGTCCCGATCGAGACGTCGCCCCGCTTGAGGGTCGTCGCCAGGTCGAAGCTCGACGCCGACTCGAGCCGGGCCGGGATCGGGCAGTCCGGGTGCTCCCGGCGAAGGAAGACCAGGCCGTAGTCGGGCGGCGCGGGGTGGAAATGCGCCCGCACCGGATGGCCGGAATGGAGGCCGACGCCGTCGATGGAGACCGTGGTCTTGAGTGTTGTCTGCTGGCGCATGCCTCTGTCTACGAACCTGGACCCTCGCATTATCAGTGCCAGTTTTGGGGCTACCGCGCTCCTACTGCAGTATCCCTTTATTCTTGAGAAGCTTAGCACAGGAATCCAAAAAGAAGCGCAAATCGCGCAGTGGAAGAAGTTGCACGGCGCCGCCGCCCCGAGGGCACACGATGGCGCCGCGGGGGGCCGGGTTAGACTGCCCGGCCGGACTCCGCATGAAGCCCCAGAACCCGAAACCCAGGTCCCAGGCCGTCAAGCCGATCGCCTCCAACCGGAAGGCGTTCCACGAGTACTTCATCGACGACCGCATCGAGGTCGGGCTCGTCCTGACGGGCACGGAGGTCAAGTCGCTGAGGGATGGCCGCGCCCAGCTCAAGGACTCGTACGTGCAGTTTCGGGACGGGGAGGCGTACCTCGTGGGGGCCCACATCTCCCCGTACGCGGCCGGCTCATGGACGAACCACCTGCCGGAGCGGGACCGCAAGATCCTCCTGCACCGGCGCGAGCTCGACCGGTGGTCGAGCGCCGTGGCGACGCGGGGCGTGACCTGCGTGCCGCTGTCTCTCTATTTCAAGGGGTCGCACGCCAAGGCCGAGATCGCCCTCGTCAAGGGCAAGAAGCTCCACGACAAGCGCGACGCGATCCGCGACCGCGACCTGAAACGGGAGGCGGACCGGGAGATGAGGCGGCGGTGACCGGCGGCGGGTCCGGCTCGATCGGAATCCGAGACTTGCGGCCGGAAGACCTCGAGGACGCGTATCTCCTGGATCAGAGCTGCTTCGAGGACGGGATCGCCTATACCCGCGGGCAGATCCGGGACTTCCTGACGCGCGAGGGCGCGATGGCGCTCGCAGCGGACGGCGGAGACGGAACCCTGGCGGCCTTCGCGATCGGCCACGTCGCGGGATCGCGGGGGCACGTCGTGACCATCGACATCGCGGCCGAGTTTCGCCGGCACGGTCTCGGCAGGCGGCTGCTGTCGGAGCTGAAGTCCCGCATGGCCGCGGCCGGCGCGCGCGAGGTGCGGCTCGAGGTCGACAAGCGCAACGAGGCTGCGGTCCGCTTCTACCTAGAGATGGGCTTCCGCGCCACCCGAACCCTGCCGGACTACTACGGTGCAGGTCTCGACGGCCTGCGAATGACCCGCCGGCTAGACCGGATCAGGCCCGGCAGTAGGACGGTACCCAGCTCTTCGCGATGACGTCCTCCGGCATCGTGGTGTAGCGGAAGGCCCTCGCCTCGCGCACCATCTGCTCGATGTCGAAGAGGTACTTGGCCTCCGGAAGATCCCGGTAGAACGCACGGAACATCGGGCCGACCATCGCCCGCGCGGCGTGGATGCCGATCCTTCCGATGAAGTTGCGGCGCTGGCCGACGTGGGCCATCTCGTCCGTCATGATCTCGCGCAGCAGCGCCCGCACGCGGTCGCGGGCCTCCGGCTCGTCGCCCATGATGTCGTCGATCACGGTGTCGATGTGCAGATACAGGGTCAGGCCCATGAGCTCGCTGACGAACGCCGGCGGATTCATGAGGACGCCCGGGAAGCGCGAGAAGACGGCATACATGCGGCGCATGCCGTTGCCCGGCGGCACCCACTCGACCCGGTCGAGGTGGAAAGTCCGGAACATCTCGTGGAAGAGCCGGACGTGGCTGAACTCTTCGCAGAGGTGGTAGCGGCTGATGCGCTGCGTGGTCCGGACCGCGAACCGGATGGAGGGCGTGGCGTCCCAGGCGCAGGAGATGCCGGCCCACTCGTGGCGGGCGAACTTGTAGAGGAAGGTCAGAAGCAGGGTCTTCCGGTCGAAGGTCGACGGGTCCTCCTGCAGCTTCACGTAGTTCCGGTAGAAGCGCTCGGGGTCCGGGAGGGGTTTCTTCGAGCGGACCGGGTTGGCGTGGAAGCGGGCCAGGATCTCCTTCTTGCGGGTCAGGTCCTTGCTCTCTTCGATGATTTCGCCGTCGTGGCGCTGGGTGTAGGCCCAGTAGGACTCGAAGTTCTCGGTCCTCTCGCCGTCGGTGGCGGGCGTGAAGATCGACTTGAAGCGGACCGGCGCGGCGGCCGGGGAGGCGGAGTCGGCTCGGCTCATAGACCGCCGATCCTATCCGATTCCGGGCCTCCGTCGAGCGGATCGAGTGGCGCGAACGGCGCGGGCGGGCGTCAGTGGGTCCGGGCGAACCGCGAGCGCTCCAGCTCGCCCTCGGGCGCGCGGGAGTTGTTCAGGAACTTCTGGAAGGCTTCGGCCGGCAGCGGCCGCGAGAAGAGGAAGCCCTGGAGCTGGTCGCAGTCGCGGTCCTTGAGGAACGCGAGCTGTTCCTCGGTCTCGACGCCCTCCGCGATGACGACGAGCTCGAGCGAGCGCCCCATGGCGATGACGGCCATCGCGATCGCCGCGTCGTCCTTGTCGCCCGGCAGGTCGCGCACGAACGACTGGTCGATCTTGATGCGGTCGATCGGGAAGCGCTTGAGGTAGTTCAGCGACGAATAGCCGGTGCCGAAGTCGTCCATCGAGATCCGCACGCCCTGCTTCTTCAGGCCCCAGAGCGTGTTGATCGAGTGCTCGGCGTTCTGCATCGCGTTGGACTCGGTGATCTCGAGGTCGAGCTTGTCGGCCTCGAGACCCGTCTCGGCGAGCGCGTCGGTGACCTGGCGGACGAGGTCGGTCTGCTGGAACTGGCGCGAGGAGAGGTTGACGGAGACCGTGAGCTTCGGGAACCCCTTCTCGTGCCACTTGCGGGCCTCGGCGCAGGCCGTGCGCAGGACCCACTCGCCGATCGGCACGATCAGACCCGAGAGCTCGGCGATCGGAATGAACTCGCCCGGCGCGATCATCCCGAGCTCGGGATGCTTCCAGCGCAGGAGCGCCTCGGCTCCCAGCACCTCGGCCGTGTTCAGGTCGATGAAGGGCTGGTAGTGGAGCTCGAGCTCGTCGTTGGCGACGGCCTGCCGCAGCCGGCTCTCGAGCGAGAGGCGCTCGATCGCCTTGGCGTTCATCGCGGGCGTGTAGAGCTGGTAGTTGTCGCGGCCCTGCTCCTTGGCCCGGTACATCGCCGAGTCGGCGTTGCGGACGAGGGATTCGGCATCGTGGCCGTCGGACGGGTACACGGCCACGCCGAGGCTCGTCGTGACGAAGAGCTCGCGGCCGTCGATCCAGAACGGATCGTGGATCGCGTCGCAGACCTTCTTCGCGATCTTGGCGGCGTCCTCTTCCGCGGTGATCCCGGGAACGAGCAGCGTGAACTCGTCGCCGCCCAGGCGGGCCACCGTGTCGCCCTCGCGGACGTACTCCTGGATGCGCTCGGCGACCTGGCGCAGGAGCTCGTCGCCGACCGAGTGCCCGAGCGAGTCGTTGATGACCTTGAAGCGGTCGAGGTCGAGGAAGAGGACGGCCAGCCGCTGGTTGTGGCGGTGGGCCTGCGCGACCGCCAGGGTCAGGCGGTCGTTGAAGAGGAGGCGGTTGGGCAGGTCGGTGAGGGGGTCGTGGAACGCGAGGTGCTTGACCTGCTCCTCGGCGCGCTTCCTCTCGGTGATGTCGATGGTGGTGCCCTCGATGACCGAAAGCCGCCCGTCGGCCCCCTCGATCAGGTTCTCGCTCTCGAGCACCCAGACGTGGCTGCCGTCCTTGCGCTTCAGGCACAGCTCGTAGTTCGTCAGGCTCTGGCGCTCGAGGAGCTTGGCGAGGGCGGCCTGGCGGTCTTCCGGCTTGAGATAGAAGTCCCAGGCGGCCTGCTGGAGGACCTCCTCGCGCGAGGCATACCCGAAGATGCGCGCGAAGGACTCGTTGCAGTCGAGGATGCGCCCCTCGAGCGTCGAGCGGTAGACCCCGGCGAGGTTCCTCTCGAAGAGCGTGCGGTAGCGCTTCTCGGACAGGCGCAGCGCATCCTCGATCTGGACGAAGTTGCGCAGCGCCTCCTCGGCGCGCGCGCGCTCGGCGAGGTCGCGGACGAACAGGGTGGTCAGCCGCTTGCCGTCGCGCACGAGCTCGCCGTACGTCAGCTCGAGGGGCAGCGTGCGCCCGTCGGCGTGGCGGCCGGCCGCTCCGAACCGCGCCGGCAGGCCGTTCTCGGCGGCCTTCGGGCGGTGCGGCCGGTAGTCGGGCAGAAGCGAGGTCACCGGCTGGCCGATGAGCGCCGCGACGGGACAGCCGAAGAGCATCTCGGCCGCGCCGTTGGCGAAGAGCAGGGTCCCGACGGCGTCGACTGTCAGGATCGCGTCGGGAGCCGACTCGGCGAGCGTTCGGTACCGGAGCTCGCTCTCCGACAGGGCCCGCTGCGCCTGACGCCGCTCCCGGCGGATCTGCGCCTCCCGCAATTCGCGCTCGAGGATCGGGCACAGGCGCACGAGGCTCGCGCGCGGGATGCAGTTCTGCGCGCCCGCCTTCATCGCGCGAATGGCGGTCTCCTCGCCGAGCGTCTCGGAGACGATGAGGAACGGGACGTCGATGTCGCGTTCCTTCAGGAGCGACAGCGCGTCGAACGCGCCGATCGATCCGGCCGCGATGTCGGAGAGCACGACGTCCCAGCCGCCCGCGGCGAGCGCGGACTCGAGCTCCTCGCGGGTCGAGACGCGATGGACGTCCGGCTCAAAGCCTCCGCGACGCAGCTCCTCGTCGAGGAGCCCGGCGTTGGGCGCAGATGCGTCCACCACGAGAGCCCGAACCGGCACGCTCATTTGTGAGTCGGATAATTATAGAGGTGTCAGGGCTTTACGTCTCCTGTCCTTCTCCGCACGATCGAGGCCGAAGGACAGGTACCCGGAGAGGACGAAGGTCAGGTCCGGGCCGCCTTGAGAATGGCCAGGGCGACCGCCTCCACGCCGTTGAGGACGAACTGGACGCCGATCACCGCGGTGATCAAACCCATGATTTTGGAGACGATGCGCTGTCCGGTCTCGCCGATGCGGGTGACGATCGCCGGCGCCGCGAGCAGGACGACCAGGGTCAGGAGGATGTTCGCCGCGATGGCGATGGCCATCGCGGTCCTGTGACCCCCGTCACGTGCCTGCCCCACGAGGACCATCACCGTCGATATGGCTCCGGGGCCCGCGATCAGGGGCATGCCGATCGGAACGATCGAGGGATCGCGCGTGACGACGACCTCGGCCCGCTCGTGCCGGTCGTCGCTCTGAAGGGTCGAGAGCCCCATGATCGTGAAGAGGATCCCGCCCGCGATCTGGAACGCCGGGAGCGTGATGCCGAAGGCGGAGAAGATCGCGCCGCCCGTCAGCGCGAAGACCGCGAGGATCAGCGCCGCCGCGAAGCAGGCCCGGAACGCCATCTTCCGCCGCTCGCCGGGCATGTTCGCCGTCATCGAGACGAAGATCGGCGCCGCCTCGATCGGGTTGATGACCGAGAAGAGCGAGGAGAAAGCGAGGACGACGAACTTGGCGTCGGCGGACGAGAACATGCGCGCGGACCCTCGGCCGGGATTCTAGCTTCTCAGGCGGGGAAGCGGCGGATGACCGCGAGACCGAGGGCGGCGAGCATGAGCGCCAGGGCCGCGAGCATCCCGGGCGAAAGCGTCGGGATGGTCGAGCCGGCGACCACGACGGAGGTGCTCGAGTCGTTGTCCGGGTTCGTGTCCGGCGTCGACGTGTCGACCGTGGCGGTGTTGGTCAGCACCCCCGCCGGCTGCGTCACCGTCACGGTGATCGTCATCGTTGCGCCGCCCCCGGCCGGGATGGTCCCGAGGCTCGCGGTCACGGTCCCGCCCGAACCGGGCGCGGGGCCGCTGCAGGTTCCCTGGCTCGTGACGCACGAGATGAAGGTCGTGCCCGGCGGCAGGGGGTCGCTCACCGTCACGGCCAGCGCGTCGGCCGGACCGGCGTTGGCGACCAGGACGCCGTAGACGAGGGGCTGGCCCGGCTGGACCGGGTTCGGAGCGGCGTCTTTCCGGATCGAGAGGTCGCAAGCCAGGCCGCCCGGCGTCGGGGTGAGCGTCGGCGTCGCCGTCGCGGTTCCGGTCGGAGTGCGCGTCGGCGTGGATGTGGCAGTCGGCGTGGCCGTCGCGGTCCCCGTCGGCGTCGCGGTCGGCGTGTGCGTGGGGGTGAACGTCGGCGTGCGCGACGGCGTGAAAGTGGCGGTGGCGGTGTTCGTCGGCGTGGGGGTCGCCGTGCGGCTCGCGGTGAACGTCGGAGTCGCGGAGGGCGTGAACGTCGGCGTTGCGGAGGCGGTGAATGTGGGCGTGGCCGACGCGGTGAACGTCGACGTGGGCGTAAAGGTCGGCGTCGCGGATGCGGTGAATGTCGGTGTGGGAGTGAACGTCGGCGTTGCGGAAGCGGTGAATGTGGGCGTGGCCGACGCAGTGAAGGTCGGCGACGGCGTGAAGGTCGGCGTGGCCGACGCGGTGAACGTCGACGTGGGCGTAAAGGTCGGCGTCGCGGATGCGGTGAATGTCGACGTGGGCGTGAACGTAGGCGTGGCCGATGCCGTGAATGTCGGCGTGGCCGAAGCGGTGAATGTCGGCGTGGGCGTGAAGGTCGGCGTCGCCGATGCCGTGAACGTCGGAGTGTTGGACGCGGTGAATGTCGGCGTGGGTGTGAAGGTCGGGGTCGCCGATGCCGTGAATGTCGGTGTGGCGGATGCGGTGAATGTCGACGTGGGCGTGAACGTAGGCGTGGCCGATGCCGTGAACGTCGGAGTGGCCGAAGCGGTGAACGTCGGCGTGGGTGTAAAGGTCGGCGTCGCCGAGGCAGTGAATGTCGGCGTGGCCGAAGCGGTGAACGTGGACGTGGGAGTGAAGGTCGGCGTCGCCGAAGCCGTGAACGTGGGTGTGGCCGACGCGGTGAAGGTCGACGTCGGTGTGAACGTCGGGGTTGACGAGGCCGTAAACGTCGGAGTGGCCGAAGCGGTGAACGTCGGCGTGGGTGTGAAGGTCGGCGTCGCCGAGGCCGTGAACGTGGGCGTGGCCGACGCGGTGAACGTCAGCGTGGGCGTAAACGTCGGCGTCGCCGAGGCAGTAAATGTCGGCGTGGCCGACGCTGTGAATGTCGGTGTGCGAGTGAATGTCGGCGTCGCTGATGCCGTGAATGTCGGTGTGGCGGACGCGGTGAAGGTCGGTGTCGGTGTGAAGGTCGGCGTGGCCGAGGCCGTGAACGTGGGTGTGGCCGAAGCGGTGAAGGTGAACGTGGGAGTGAACGTCGGCGTCGCTGATGCCGTGAACGTCGGTGTAGCGGAGGCAGTGAACGTGGGCGTTGGAGTGAAGGTCGGCGTCGCCGAGGCAGTGAATGTCGGAGTGGCGGACGACGTGAACGTCGCCGTGGGCGTGAACGTGGGCGTGGCCGAGGCGGTGAACGTCGACGTCGGCGAGAACGTCGGCGTCGCCGAGGCGGTGAACGTGGGCGTCTGAGACGCCGTAAACGTCGGTGTGGCGGAGGCCGTGAAGGTGGGCGTTGGCGTGAACGTCGGGGTCCGCGAGGCCGTGAAGGTCGGGGTGGACGACGCGGTGAACGTCGGCGTCTGAGAGGCGGTGAACGTGGGCGTCGCCGACGCGGTGAACGTCGGCGTGGGCGTGAAGGTCGGGGTCGCCGAGGCCGTGAAGGTCCGGGTCGGAGTCAGGGAGGGGGTGAAGGAGGGGGTAAACGTGGGCGTCCGGGTCGCGGTCGCCGTAAAGGTCGGCGTGAACGTCGGCGTCGGCGTGGGCAGACACTCCGCGCCGGAGCTCGAGCCCGGGATCGCCGTCGGGACGATGGCGGTCGACAGGACGCCGGCGCTGCCGGCGGTGGCGCCGAAGGCGTTGGCGTTGGTCGTGGTCGTGCCGTTGGCGCCGCCCGCGACGTCGGAGCTCGTCGGGGCGCTCGAGAGAAGGATGACGCCGCCGCCTCCTCCTCCGCCGGGACCGTGATAGTTGCACGCGCCGCCGGGCGGCGTGTTGGTGCAGCCGGTGCCGGGGCCGGAGGTGGGCCAGGCATTGGCGCCGGCCCCGCCGCGCGCCGCAACGGTCAGGCCGGTCAGGTTCCCGTTCAGGGTCGTGAAGACGATGCTGCCGCCGGCGCCGCCGCCTCCGCCGCCGTCGTTGTCGGGCGCGGGCCCGGTCAGGCCGTTCGCGGTGACCGTGCCCGTACCGGTGATGTTGCCGACCCGGACCATCACGATCCCGCCGCCGGCTGCGCCGCTCGACACGACGCCGGCGCTGTTGTTGCGCGTGCCGGCGCCGCCGCCGCCGCCCATGACGACCTGCGTCGCCGAGGCGGGGAAGACCTCGCCGCCGTAGCCGCCGACGTCGAGACCGCTGTTCCAGGAGAACCCGCCCTTGCCGCCCGCGCCGCCGTTGGCCCCGCCGCCGCCGCCGGAGTTCTGGTCGTTGGTGGCCGGGTTCCCGTCCGTTCCGCCGCCGCCGGCGTTGCCGGGCGCGCCCCGGGCCATGCCGCCGGTGATGCTGGCGCTCTGGTTGGGATAGTCCGTCCCGGTGTCGAGAACCGCGGCGCCCGCCGCGTCGTAGACCCAGCGCGGCACGCCGGCAGTTCCTTCGCCCTTCGCGGCGTCGTAGTTGGCGCCCGAATCCGAGACGTAGTCGGTGTTGGCCCCGCCTCCGCCGGCGAGCTGACGGGCGCCGCCGCCCCGCAGGCCGAGTCCATCGACGCTGACGGCGGCCCCTCCGAGGGCGAGCGCTCCGGACACGTCGATCGCGAGGACGCCGCCGGTCGCGCCGTTCCAGGCTGCCGCCGTGAGTCCCGAGGTCAGCGTGGTCGAGCCGTACTGCGGCACCCGGACCACCTGGAACCGGCGCACGCCGTGCGTGCTGTTGTTGGCGTTGCCGGTGGCGTAGCTGTTCAGGAGACCGTTTCCGGCCCCGGTGGCGAGCAGGTTGAGCGTCCCGCCGCCGATGCCGACCGCGTTGGTGGCCACGACGTACTCGTACCGGCCGGTGTTGCGCAGGTTCGTGTAGCCGCTCGGGTCCCCGGTGGTGCCGCTGCCGTAGGCGCTGGTGTTCGTCGAATCGATGTTCGTGTCCTGCATCTGGATGACGAGGAGGAGGTCGCCCGAGGCGATGGCCGTCGCGGCGCCCCGCGAGGCGCCCAGGGTGATCGACGTGCTGCCGGCCGCGGCCGAGGCCGTCGCCGGCCAGTAGCCGTTGACGATGCCCGTGATGCTGGAGGGGGAGCCGTCCCGGCCCGGCGTGGCGCAGTTGACCGCGGCTTCGCCGGGAAGGGGAGGGAGGAGAAAAAGGAGAGCGAGAAGCGCCCGCAACCCGGTCAACCGCCGGGCATGCGTCCGCCTCAAAGGCCCCCCACCGCAAATCTCAAATGTTGCCGATCGGTTTCCGGTCTCTGATTGTAGGAGGTTACGGGCGATTCGGCCAGACGAAAAAACCCGTCGTCACGCCCCGCGCGCGTGCGCTTAGAATCACCGCTCCCCATGGACGCCATCCGGATCCGCGGCGCGCGGCAGCACAACCTCCAGAACATCTCGCTCGATCTCCCGCGCAACAGGCTCGTCGTCATCACCGGCGTCTCGGGCTCGGGAAAGTCGTCGCTCGCGTTCGACACGGTCTTCGCCGAGGGGCAGCGCCGCTACGTCGAGTCCCTCTCGGCTTACGCCCGCCAGTTCCTCGAGCAGATGGAGAAGCCGGACGTCGACTCGATCGAAGGGCTCTCTCCCGCGATCTCGATCGAGCAGCGCACGACCTCGCGCAACCCGCGTTCGACCGTTGGCACGGTCACCGAGATCTACGACTACCTGCGCCTGCTCTATGCGTCCGTGGGCCAGCCGCACTGCCCCAGGTGCGGCCGGCCGATCCAGGCCCAGACCGTCCAGGAGATGGTGGACCGGGCGCTGCGCCTGCCGCTCGGCAGCAGGTTCGTGGTGCTCGCGCCCTTCGTCTCGGGCAAGAAGGGCGAGTACAGGAAGCAGATGGCGGAAATGGTCAAGGAGGGCTTCCTGCGGGCGCGCGTGGACGGGAAGTTCGTCGACCTCGACGACCCGCCCGAGCTCGACAAGCAGAAGAAACACACGATCGAGATCGTGGTCGACCGCCTGGTCGCCAAGCCCGGCGACGACGAGGAATACCGCAAGCGGCTGGCCGACTCGATCGAGACGGCCACGCGGGTCTCCGGCGGGCTGATCATCCTCTCGGTTGCGGACGGGCCGGAGGAAGTCCTCTCGGCCAACTACGCCTGCCCCGACTGCGGGACGTCGCTGACGGAGATCACGCCGCGACTCTTCTCCTTCAACTCCCCGTACGGCGCCTGCACCGCTTGCTCGGGGCTCGGCACGAACCTCAAGGTCGATCCGGAGCGCCTGGTCGTGGACGCGGGCCGGTCGATCGAAGGGGGCGCGATCGCCATCCTCAAGCCGGGGTCGACCAACTGGCGGTCGAGGCAGATGGCGACCCTGGCGAAGCATTACAAGTTCCGCCTCGACGAGCCGTTCGGCAAGCTCCCGAAGGCCGCTCAGAAGGTCATCCTGTATGGGTCCGGCGAGGACGAGATCAAGTTCTCCTACGTGGCCGAGAAGGGCGAGTACCACTGGCGCTCGTCGTACGAGGGCCTGGTCCCGATGATCGAGCGCCGCTACCGGGAAACCGAGAACCCGGAGCAGCGGGCGGAGCTCGAGGCCTACATGTCCGCCGAGCCCTGCCCGGCCTGCGGGGGCCGGCGGCTGAAGCCCGAGGCGCTGGCGGTGCGCGTGGGCGGCCGCCCGATCGACGAGGTCTCCTCGGAGACGATCACCGACGTCATCGCCTTCTTCGAGGACCTGAAGCTGACGCCCCGCGAGCGCGAGATCGCCGGCAAGATCCTCAAGGAGATCCGCGACCGGCTCCGCTTTCTCGACAACGTCGGCATCGGCTACCTCAACCTGTCCCGCGGCGCGGCCTCGCTCTCGGGCGGGGAGTCGCAGCGCATCCGCCTCGCCACGCAGATCGGCTCGAAGCTGATGGGCGTGCTCTACGTGCTCGACGAACCGTCGATCGGCCTCCACCAGCGCGACAATCGCAAGCTGATCGATACCCTCCAGTCGATGCGCGACCTGGGCAACACGGTCATCGTCGTGGAGCACGACGAGGAGACCATCCGCTCGGCCGACTGGGTCGTGGACCTCGGGCCCGGGGCCGGGCTGCACGGCGGGCGCATCGTGGCCGAGGGACCGCCGGACGATCTCGACCGCTTCCCGGGCTCGCTGACGGCGAAGTACCTCTCGGGGGAGCTGTCGATCCCGATCCCGGAGACGCGCCGCGCCGGCTCCGGCAAGGCCATCGTCGTCCGCGGGGCGCGCGAGCACAACCTCAAGGGCATCGACGCCCGTTTCCCGCTCGGCGTCATGACCGCGGTCACCGGCGTCTCGGGCTCCGGGAAGTCGACGCTCGTCAACGACATCCTCTACCGGGCGCTGTCGCGTGCGCTCCACGGCGCCGCCGAGAAGCCCGGCGCGCACGCCAAGGTCGAGGGCATGTTCGAGATCGACAAGGTCGTCGCGATCGACCAGGCGCCGATCGGCCGCACGCCGCGCTCGAACCCCGCGACGTACACCAACGTCTTCAATCCGATCCGCGAGCTCATGTCGAAGACGCCGGAGGCCCGCGCCCGCGGCTACCAGCCGGGCCGGTTCTCGTTCAACGTCAAGGGCGGGCGTTGCGAGGCCTGCGCGGGCGACGGCCAGATCAAGATCGAGATGCACTTCCTGCCCGACATCTACGTCACGTGCGACGTCTGCGGCGGGCGGCGCTACAACCGCGAGACGCTCCAGGTCCACTACAAGGGCAAGTCGATCGCCGACATCCTGGCGCTGACGGCGGAGCAGGCCCTCGAGACCTTCCAGAACGTCCCGCCGATCGCGAACATCTGCCGTACACTGGTCGAAGTGGGCCTCGGCTACATCCAGCTCGGCCAGTCCTCGACCACGCTCTCCGGCGGCGAGGCGCAGCGGGTGAAGCTGGCCCGCGAGCTCGCGCGGCGTTCGACCGGCCGCACCCTCTACCTGCTGGACGAGCCGACGACCGGCCTCCACTTCGACGACATCGAGAAGCTCCTCGGCGTCCTGCGCTCCCTGACGGAGAAGGGCAACACCGTCATCGTCATCGAGCACAACCTCGAGGTCATCCGCACCGCGGACTGGGTCCTCGACCTCGGGCCGGAGGGAGGCGACGGCGGGGGGCGCATCGTCGCCGAGGGAACGCCCGAGGCCGTCGCGGCGGTCAAGGGCTCGCACACGGGACAGTTCCTCCGCCGGGCCCTCGGAGCGGTCCGGGAGCGGGCGCGGGGATGACGCGTCGCGCCATGCCGGCGGCGGCGGTCGGCGTCTTCGCGGCGGCGTTCCTCGCCGCGCAGGCCGCACCCGGGCCCACCTCCCCGCCGAAGCCGAAACCGAAGGTCCAGAGCTCCGCGCCCCCTCTCGACTTCACCGGCATCTGGGAGCTCGATCCGACCGCCAGCCGCGGCGTCACGAAGCAGATGGAAGGCGCCGTGCTGCAGGTGCGGCAGAACGGGAACCGGATCTGGATCGAGGCGATCGAGAGCAAGCGTCCGAGCCTCACCGCGGAGGAGATCGTCGTCGACGGCCAGGTCTACGAGAAGGCCCTCGGCGCCGGCAAGAAGGGCACTCTCGAAGCGGCCTGGGGCAAGGACGGCAAGTCCCTCTGGCTCCAGGCCGTGGTCGGCACCGACGAGAACCCGGTGGCCGGCACGCAGCGGATGATCTGGACCCTCGAGGACGGGGGCAAGACCTGGATCCGCAAGACCCGGACGCTCCAGCCGGACGGCTCGAAGGACACCTTCCTCGTCTTCCGCAAGCGAGAAGCGAAGAAGAAGTAGTCGGGCTCCCCCCCTCTCCCGGCGGGAGAGGGGCGGGGTGAGGGGCGGGTGCCTTACCGCATCGCGAGCGCCGCGGCGTTGTAGGGATCCAGCGCCAGCGCGGCGTCGCGCGCCGCCCGCGCCGCGCCGGCATCGCCCCGCTTGAGCTCGACCCGGGCCAGGCCGACCAGCGCGGCCGCGTTCGACGGGTCGAGCTGCGACGCGAGGACGTAGGCCGCGCGGGCCCCTTCGAGATCGCCGAGCGCGAAGAGCGCCTCCGCCGCCGCCGCCTGCGTCGCCGCGTCCTGCGGCGCGAGCGACGAGGCCTGCCGCAGGGCCGCGGCCGCCGCTTCCGCCTGGCCGGCCGCGGCGAACGCCTCGCCGGCGGCGAGCTGGAGCGCGGCGTTGCCCGGCTCCTTCGCGAGCGCCACTGCGAGGACGGCCGGCGCCTCGGCGCCGCGCCCGGTCTCGAGCAGGAGCCGCCCGGCGGCGAGGGCGAGCCCCGCGTCGTCCCGCGTGCGTGCGAGCGCGGCGCGCAGCGTCGTCTCCGCCGCCGCGTCGTCCCCCAGCGCGCGCTGCGTGTCGGCCAGGCGCGCCGCCGCCTCGACGTCCGCGGGGTCCACGGCGAGAGCGCGGGCGAACGCCGCCGCCGCCTTCGCGTTCCAGCCCTTGGCCCGGTACTGGTTGCCGAGGCCGACGAGGAACTTCGCGTCCCGCACGTCGCCCTGGACGCTCTCCTCCATCAACCGGATGGCCGGGTCCGTGCGCCCGATCGAGGCCATCGCGAAGCCCAGCAGGTAGCGGGCACGCGCGTCGAGGTCGCGCGCCTCGTCGTAGCCGGCGATCGCCGGCAGCGTCTTCGTCTGCAGCGCCTGGACCCCCGCGTCGTTGATCGAGGTCGTGTCCGCGTAGCCGGCGCGGGGCGAGAGGTACTCGATGACCGGCTGGTCGTCGGTGTGGAGGCCCTGGACGCCCGAGAGCATGCGTTCGAGGTCGTCGCCGTCGAGGACGAAGGGCGCGAAGATCGAGAGCGGATGCCAGAAGCCCATCCCGACGAGGTCCTCGTTGACGCCGGGCACGCCGGCGATCCGTCCCCGGATCCGCGCCAGGTCCCACGGCGTCGGCTCGACCGTGCCCATCAGGATGATGTCGCCGCGGTTGGGCCGCCAGAAGGACGCGTGCGGAAAGCTCGCGCGGAACGTCCCGACGATCAGCTTCATCTGCTCGGGCGGGAGCGAGTGGCCGTGGAACCACTGCACCATGACGCCGCCGGGGTTCAGGCGCGAGCGCGCCAGCTCGTAGAACTCCCGGGTGAAGAGGTTGCCGACGCCGGCGACCCAGACGTCCGACGGGTCCGAGATGATGACGTCGTAGCGCTTCTTTCCGGCGAGCAGCGCGTTGCGCCCGTCGGCCACCCGGAAGCGCACGCGGGGATCCGCGAGGATGTTGCGGTTCTCGGCGGCGAAGAGACGCGTGGCCTCGCGCGCCCCGGCCTCGATGTCGGCGATCTCGATCGATCGCACGGGGTACCGGGCGACCGCCGCCGCCGAGACGCCGGTCCCCAGGCCGAGCACGAAGACGTCCTTCGGGTCCGGGTGCGCCAGCATCGGCAGGTGGCCGAGGAGGAGCTGGTTGGCCATGTCGCCGGGCTCGGTCGACGCGTCGGTCTTCCCGTTCGACCGGTAGAAGCGATACGGACCCTGCCGGTCGACGGAGAGCGTCGTCGAGATGCCGTCCTCGTAGAAGAGGAGCTCGGAGCGCTTCTCGGCGTCGATCAGTCCCTGCGCCGTGCCGTAGATCGCGGCGTAGAAGCCGGCCCCCTGCGCGAGCATGCCCTTCGGCCAGGCCGGCAGGAGGAGCGCGGCGACGAGCGCCGCGGCGGCCGCGGCGAGCCCGATGCGCCGCGCGCGCGGCGACCCGTCGCGGAAGAGAGCGAGCACGCCGCCGACCCCCGTCGCGGCGGCGGCGATCGTGAGCGTGGCGCGCAGGCCGAGCTGCGGGACGAGGACGAACCCGCCGAGGAACGCGCCGGCCACCGTGCCCGCGGTGTTCCACGCCGTCACGCGCCCGACTCCGCGGCCCATGCGGTCGATGTTCGAGATCGCGGCGACCGCCGCCGGGAACGCGACGCCGAACGCGATCGCCATGGGCAACAGCAGGGGAGCGGTCTGGAGGATCTGCCAGAGCTGGACCAGCGAGAAGGATCCGCGGACGGCCGGGAAGGCCCGCATGTAGAGGACGGGCATCCCGGGCACCGCGGCGATGCCGGCGAGCGCCGCGAAGGCGCCGGCCACGAGAGCGATGCCGAGGGCGCGCGAGGCCGGCGTCCGCCGGAGGCGGGCGAAGATCGCACTGCCGATCGACATCCCGACGAGAAAGAGGAGGAGCATCAGGCCGAAGGCGTAGACCGAGCTGCCGAAGACGAGCGCGAAGAGGCGCGCCCACGCCACCTCGTCGACCATGCAGGCGAAGCCCGAGAGCGCGGTCGCCGCGAGGATGAGCCGCGTTCCCCGCGGGGGCGCCGGGGCCGGCGCGTCGGTGGGAACGCCCGGCGTGTCCTCGGAAGCGCCGCCGGGGCCCGACGCCCGCGCCATCGCGAGGGCCGCGAGCCCCGCGGCGAGGTTGATCGCGACGGCCACGAGCTCTCCCGCGCGCACGCCCACGCGCGGCAGCAGGACGTAGGCGGCCGTGCCGGTCCCGATCGCGGCGCCGAGCGTGTTGGCGGCGTAGAGCGCGCCGACGCTGCCGCCGATCTCGTCCTCGCGGCCCACGAGCCAGCGCGCGAGCACGGGCAGCGTGCCTCCCATGAGGACGCAGGGCAGCGCAAGGACGAGTCCGACCAGGACGAACTGGACCACGAAGAAGGCCATCGGCGCGTTCTCGAGCGCCGGCGCGAGGCTGAGGTACACGGCCTCGACGGCCTTCAGCAGGAACGGCACGGCGAGGCCAAGCGCTCCGATCGCGAGCTCCAGCCGGCCGTAGGCCCGCAGGGCCGTGCCGCGATTGCGGTCCGCCCAGGCCCCCAGCAGCCAGCTGCCCGCGGCGAGTCCCCCCATGAACGCCGCCAGCACCGTCGAGACCGCGAGCGTCGTGGATCCGAAGATGTGCGTGAGCCGCCGGGTCCACAGGACCTCGTAGACGAGCCCGCTCGCGCCGGAGAAGGTGAAGATGCCGACCAGCGCGGCTCGCTTCAGGAACGTCGCCTTCCAGGCCGGGGGCATTGGCCTAAGGATGGGGGTTCGAGCCGCGGGTTTCAAGACTTCGAATGGACCGCGCCTCCGCAGGGGTCCCGAGCTAGATCGTCCCCAGCCGCTCGGCGATCAGCCGGTCGGCGCGCGCGAGGTCGACCTCATCGAGGCTCGCCGCCCGACTCGTCAACTCGTCCAGGATCTCCTCCTGGATGGCTCCCCGCCGCCTGGCCTCGGCGTAGGGAATCGTGTGGAACATCACCATCGAATAGCGGGGGATGAACCGGCCGGGGTGCCTCTCCTCGAGGCGGAAGGAAAGGTCCTTCTTCAACTGAAACTTCGGCTCCCGGACGGTCGACCGCATCTCGATGTAGTTTTCCAGGGCCATGTCGGCGATCGCGTCGGTATCGGGCCGGCGACGCTTTTCGAATTCCGCGAAGACCTCGTTCCACGGCCGGACCGGATCTCGGAGGCATCGATCGAAGGCGCTGCAATCCTCGAACGCCGCGTTCATGCCCTGCCCGTGAAAGGGAACGATCGCGTGCGCCGCATCGCCCAGGACGAGCGCATGGTCCTCGAACGACCAGGGCGCGCAGCGGATGGTCTCGAGGTGGCCGGTGGGATTTGCGAAGAAGTCTTCGCCGAGGCCGGGCATGAGCGGGATCGCGTCGGCGAACCGGCGCTCGAAGAGCGCCCGGACGGCCTCGGGCGTCGTCAGGGCCTCGAAGCTCTCTTCTCCCTGATTCGGTAGAAACAGGGTCACGGTGAAGCTGCCGTCGACGTTGGGGAGGGCGATCAGCATGTATTCGCCCCTCGGCCAGATGTGGAGGGCGCCCTTCTCCATCCGAAAGCCGCCGCCGCTTCGGGATGCCGGGGGAATCGAGAGCTCCTTGTACCCGTGGCCGAGCGGCTCCTCGTCGAGGCGTCCGCCGGTCCGCTCCAGGATCGCGGCGCGCACCGCCGAGGCGCTTCCATCCGTGCCGATGAGAACGTCGTAGGGTGCCGCTTGCGGCTCGGGAGAGTGTCCGGCCGTAAAGCGCACCTGGCGGTTCGCGAAATCGACGCCGGAGACCGCCGCTCCGAAGCGGATCGAAACTCGGCCGGTCGATTCGGCGGCATCCAGGAGGAGCGCGTTCAGGCCCGCGCGCGAAACCGAGTGGATGACTTCATGCGGCTTGTTGCCGTAGGCAATGAGCTTGAGCCGCCCTTCCTCGTCGTGAAGCATCCGGCCGGCCATCGGAATGAGCTCGGAGCGGACGCTTTCCATCACGCCGACCTCTTCGAGCGCCGCAATGCCGCGATTGGCGAGCGCGAGGTTGATGGAGCGGCCGGCCGACGCTGCGCCCTTTCGGGGATCGAAGCGGCGCTCGAGCAGCTTCACGCGGTGCCCGCGCCGGGCCAGGAAGATCGCGAGCAGCGATCCGGCGAGACCGGCGCCGACGAGCGTGATCTCGGGGGTGTCGCGAGGGGTCTTCACGGCTGGCCTCGGGAGCTCGGCACCTCCGCCTCGGCTTCGATCTCGACGAGGTACTCGTCGCCGACGAGAGACGCGGCGACGAGCGTGTTGGCGGGCTGGATGTGGCGGAAGCGCTCGCCGTGGGCGCGCGCCACGGCCTCCCAGTCGTCCAGGTGCGCCACGAAGACGCGCGTGCGGACGACGTCCTCGAGCTTCGCCCCGAGCGACTGCAGCGCGCCTTCGATCTTGTCGATCGCGAAGTGCGTCTGCGCGGCGGGATCCGTGCCGCCGATGCGCGCGATCGCCGTGCGTCGCCGTCGTGCCCGAGACGTGATGCGTGCGCGCCGCGCCGCGTCGCCCGGGAGAAGCCGGCGATGCGTCTCCCACGGCGTCCCGCTCAGACAGATGCACGCGGCCGCCGGCGCGCGGCTCGCACCGCGTACGGCGCCGGAAACGACTCCACGTGATGGCTCAGATCGCCGGACGCCGTGAGAAACGGCGGCCGGCGGTACTCGTCGCCGCAGTCGCCGGGAATCGGCGTCCAGCGTCGCGAGGGCCGCCTCCAGCTCCGCGCGATCCTCGGCGGTCAGCGAGAACGAAAAGACGCGCAGGTTGTCGGCGATGTGCTCCCGCTCGCCGAGCCGGGCGCCGATGATCACGCCGGCGACGGCCGGCTGCTCGAGGACGAAGCGAGTGGCCACGTTGGCGATCGACACGCCGTGCCGGCGCGCGACCGCGTCCGCGGCGCGCGAGCACGCGCTGCAGGGCGTCCCAGCCGCCGGCGACGCGGATGAAGCGGCCGTACTTCATCTGCGACCACGTGCCGTTGCGCTCCCAGTCGGGCTCGGGCTGGCCGAGCCAGCGATTCGATCAGCCAGCCGCCGGCGACGCGTGCCGTAGGCGAGCAGCTTCACGCCGTGCGCGCGGCACACGGCCGACAGCGCCCCGGCCGCGCGCCGATCGAGCAGCGAGAAGCTGACCTGGTTCGACACCACCTCGATGCCGCTGGCGAGCACCACGTTGCAGGTGCGCGGTGTCCACGTTGGTCAGGCCGATGTGCCCGATCAGTCCCTCGGCCTCGAGCGTCCTGCAGATGCAACAGGCGCGTCGAGCCAGCTCGGGTCGGCGTAGCTCCACGCGTGGAACTGCAGCAGGTCGATCCGGCCGGTGCGCAGCCGCTGCGAGCGACCGCTCGACCGCCGCCCGCACGTCGGCCGCAGCGTCAGCGGTCCCGGCTTCGGCACCCACTTCGTGAAGAGCTGCACCGGATGCGCGGCGCCCAGCCGCTCGCGCAGGTGGCCCGCCACGATCTCGGCCGAGCCGTAGTGGTCGGCCATGTCGAACGAGGTGAAGCCGGCGTCGACGTACGGCGCCATGCGCCGCGCGCGGTCGGCTCGAGGTCGAGCGTGCGGCCGTCGCGCTCCATGTCGGCGATCTGCCACAGGCCGGTGAGCACGCGGGAGATCGAGAGGTCGGGGGCGAGCGCGGTCCGTTCCACGGTGAGCGGTCATGCGGTCCTATCCGGGAGGAAGCGCCGCGAAGCGCGCGTCGACGTCGACGCCCTGGCGGCGCAGCTGCCGCATTTCGCGCCGATAGACGAGCGAGCCGATGGCCATCACCAGGAGCCAGAGCGGCGTCGAGCGGAAATACCACGCGGCCGCGGGCGCGGTCAGGTCCCTCCAGGTGTGGACGACGAGGAACACCGCCAGCACGACGATGGCGAGCGACGGCGAGCGGCACCTGCGCCGCGCGCGACGGCAGCACGGTGACCGCGCGCGCGAGCGCGGGGTTGCGCGCGGGCAGCGTCAGCACCGACACCGCCATCAGCAGGAAGTTGACGAGCATCGACGTCACGAGGATGTCGACGCCGAGGAAGAAATCGCCCGGCGAGGTGGCTGCCGACGACGCCGAGCGTGGCCATGACCGCGCTCGCGCAGGATCGCCACGTGCGGCGTGCGGAAGCGCGGGTGCACCGCCGCGATCGCGCGCGGAAAGATGCCGTCCTCGGCCCACGCGAACATCAGGCGCGACACGCCGAGCAGCATCGCCGGCAGGTCCTTGATCAGCGCGACGGCCGCGCCGGAGACGATCACGCACCGTCCAGAACGGCGGCAGCAGATAGCCCGAGCAGACCCGGGCGCCGTCAGGTCGCGACGCTGCGCCTCGGCGGCGATGTACTGCCACGGCACGGCGTGATACACCGCGGCGGTGAAGAGCATGTAGAAGAGGCCGACCGACGCGACCGCAGATGCCGATCGCGAGCGGCAGATTGCGCCCCGGACGCCTCGCCTCGCCGCCGGCCTGCGCGATCGAGTCGAAGCCGATGAACGAGGCGAACAGCAGCGCCGACGCCGGCAGCAGCACGCGACAACGGCGAGTGGCGGCGCGGCGGCGGCGACCACCGCGCGACCCTCGCGCGCCTGCAGCGCGGCGGCGAACGTCGGCGTGGTCGAAGGAGAACCCGGCGACGATCACCACGCCGCCGAGGACGAACGTCAGGAACATCAGCGGCACGATCAGGCGCTCGTAGACCTTCACGCCGCGCAGGTTCACGAACACGGCCGCCCAGAGGAACGCGAGCGAGATCGTCAGCCGGATCGGTCCGGTCTCCAGCGTGCGCCGCCACCGCCGTCGATCCCGCGGCCACGGCGATGTCGCGCAGGAACGGCACGATGAGGTAGGAGACCACGCCGATCGCCACGCACAGCGAGAACCACTGCGAGAACGAGGCGACGAAGCCGAGGTAGGGATCGAGCGCGCGGCTCGCGTAGACGTAGCTGCCGCCGGCGCGCGGCATGGCCGACGCCAGCATCGCGTACGCCAGTCCCGCCAGCACGGCCGGCAGCGCCGCGAAGAGGAAGGCGGGCAGCACGTTCGGACCGATGCCGGGCACGTGGCGCTGGATCATGAACGGGATGACGTTGATGCCGGCGCCGACCATCGAGCAGACGCCGGTGGCGACGAGGCCGAGCAGCCCCATCTCGCGAGCCAGCCCCGATGCCGGAGGCGGGGCCGGGGCCTGCGTTTCCGGGATGGTCATCTCGTGGCGCTTCTGTATCACGTAACGCTCGGGCGTAAACGGTCGAGGCACGGCGGGGCGACTAGAGCGAGCGCCGAAGAATCTCGACGAAGCGGTGGACCTCCTCGTACCGGTTGTAGAGGGGGACGGGCGCCACGCGGATCACATCCGGCTCGCGCCAGTCGCAGGTGACGCCGGATGCTTCGAGCTGTTCGAAGACGGATCGACCCGGGCGGCTCGACTGGACGCGCAGCGAGAGCTGGCATCCCCTCCAGCGCGGGTCTGCGGGAGTGAGGATCTCGACGGAATCCCCGAGTTCCCGCTGGAGCATCCATTCGAGATAGCCCGTGAGGCGGAGCGATTTCTCCCGCAGCGGCTCCATTCCTCCGGCTTCCATGAAAACGGCGAGTGAAGCGCGAATCGCCGCCAGCGAGAGGATCGGAGGGTTCGAGAGTTGCCATCCCTCCGCGCCGGGGATCGGTCGAAAGCCGGGCTCCATCCGGAAGCGCGATTTCTTGTCGTGGCCCCACCAGCCGGCCAGGCGCGGCAGATCGGGCCTTCGGCCGTGCCGTTCGTGGACGAAGCAGCCGCCCACCGAGCCCGGGCCCGAGTTCAAGTACTTGTACGTGCACCACACGGCGAAATCCACGTTCCAGTCGTGGAGTCGCAGGACCAGGTTTCCCGCCGCGTGCGCCAGGTCGAAGCCGACGACGCACCCCTTCGCGTGCGCGAGGCGCGTGATCTCCTCGATCTCGAACGCCTGGCCCGTGTAGTACTGGACTCCCGGAAGGAGGACCAGGGCGATCGACTCACCCTCGCTCTCGAGAATCCGGGCGATCTCCGCGGTATCGATCGTGGGTCCCTCGTGTCCGTCGGGCCGCAGCCGCACGAGGGCTTCGGCGGGGTCGAATCCGTGGACGACGGCCTGGGACTCGACCGCGTAGTCGTCCGAGGGGAACGCACGATCCTCGAGGAGGATCCGATGTCGCTCGCGGGTCGGCCGGTAGAAGCTCGCCATCATCAGGTGAAGGTTGGCGGTGAGCGAGTTCATCGTCACGACTTCGGTCGCCGAAGCGCCCACGAGGCGAGCCATCGGCTCGGCGAGGAGCTCGTGGTAGGGCAGCCATGGGTTCGGCCCGTCGAAATGCGCCTTGACGGCGAGCCGCTTCCACTTTTCGAGCTCCTCGTCGACGTACCTCGGCGTCCTCCGGGGAAGGAGCCCGAGCGAATTGCCGACGAAATAGATCTCTTCCTCGCCGTTCTCGCTCCGGGGAACGTGGAATTCGTCCCGGAACCGCCCGAGCGGGTCGTCCCGATCCAGGGAGACCGCGAAGTCGCGTCCGGGCTGGAACGGCGCGTTCACGGGGTCATCCACCGAAGCGAGCGGCGGGCAGGCCGAGCCACTCGAGCGCCGTGCCGTGCAGCAGCCGCGCCACGGTCTCCTGCGGGAATTCGCACGAATCGATCAGCTCTCCCGGGCGGGCCTCGCCGAGCGGGAAGGGATAGTCGCTGCCGAGCGCGATCCGGTCGGGGCCCATCAAGTCCACGAGGTAGCGCAGCATCAGGGGATCGTGCACGAGCGAGTCGACGGTGATCCGCCGCAGGTACTCGCGCGGCGATACGTCGTTCGCAACGGCGCACAGATCGGGCCGCGCTTCGAAGCCGCGGACGATGCGCCCGATCGTCGCCGGAAAAGCGCCGCCGCCGTGCGCGAAGGCGATCCGCAGGGCGGGCAGCCTCTCGAGCACGCCGCCGAAGATGAGCGAGCAGATCGCGAGCGAGACTTCCGCGGGCATCCCGACGAGCCAGGGGAGCCAGTAACGCGTCATCCGATCCCTGCCGGCCATCTCCCACGGGTGGACGAAGACGGCGGCGCCGAGCGACGCGGCCGCCTCGAAGATCGGAAAGAGCTCCGGGCTGTCGAGATTCGCTCCGTTGACGTTCGAGCCGATCTGGACACCCGAGAGCCCGAGGTCCCGCACGCAGCGCTCGAGCTCCCGGATCGCCAGGTCGGGGCTCTGCATCGGGATGGTGCCGAGGCCCGCGAAACGCGCCGGGGATGTCCGGCGACAACTTCGGCGATGTGGTCGTTCAAGTGCCTCGAAAGGTCGAGCGCGACTTCCGGCTCCGCCCAGTAGCTGAACATGACCGGCACCGTCGAGAGAACCTGCACGCCGACGCCCGCCGCGTCGCATTCGGCCAGCCGCGCCTCGACGTCCCAGCTGTTGCTTTCGATCTCCCGGAACAGGGAACCGTTGACGATCATTCGCGCGCGGCCGCTGCGGGGCGTTGAGTGCTCGATCCGAACGAACCTTTCGCCCCCCGGCACCTTCCGGAAGTCGGGCAGCCTCTCGGGAAGGATGTGAGTGTGGACGTCGATCTTCAGCAAGTCAGGCGACCGGCGCGGGCATCACCGTGCCGCACCTCTTACAGGAGCGGTTCTTCTCGTCGCGGAAGAATCGGTCGAAGATCGGCGGGAAATCCTTTTCGACGTTGTGGAGAGTGAAGAACTCCTCGTACAGCAGCGTCGTGCAGTTGTCGCAATACCACTGGAGCCCGTCCTTCTCGTGCGGGAGCCGCTTGCGCTCGACGACGAGACCCACGGAATCCGGCATCCGCTGGGGCGAATGGGGGATGCGCGGCGGAAGGAGATAAATCTCGCCGGCGCGAATCGGGATGTCCACGACCTTCCCGCCCTGGATCGTCTTCAGGACCATCTCGCCTTCGAGCTGATAGAAGAACTCGGGCCCCTCGTCGATGTGGTAGTCCTTGCGGTTGTTCGGCCCGCCGACGACCATGACGATGAAGTCGTCTTCCTCGAAGACCTTCTTGTTGCACACCGGCGGCTTCAGGAAGCTCCGGTGCTCGTCGATCCACTTCTGGAAATTCAGCGCCTTGGAAGCCATGACGATTCTCCCGGGTAGTATATGCGGCGTGAATTCCGACCCGAAGAACCCGTCTCCATTCACCGTGTCCTCCCGCGCGCCGCGGCCGCTCGGTCCCTATCCGCACGCTCGCCGGGTCGGGAACCTGCTCTTCCTTTCCGGGATCGGCCCGCGGCATCGGGAGACCGAGCGGATTCCCGAGGGCATCGAGGCCCAGACCCGCGCTTGCATCGAGAACGTCAGGGCGATTCTCGAGGACGCCGGGAGCTCGCTCGAGAAGGTGGTCGACGTGACGGTCTTTCTGACGGACATCGACCGCGACTTCGCCGCGTACAACCGCGTTTACGGAGAGTACTTCGAGGCGATCCGGCCGACGAGAACGACCGTGGGCGTCGTCGCGCTCCCGGTTCCGATCTCGGTCGAGCTGAAGGTCATCGCGGAGAGTTGAACCCCATCCGGCTCCTCACCTCGGGCGGAAGCCTGGGAAGCGCCGACCGGGGAATGTAGAAGCTCGCGAGCGCCGAGAGGTCCGCGAAGACCCTGTGACGCTCGGCCGCCCGGTCGAGATACTCGTGACCCGACGTGCCGCCGGTGCCGATCCGGGTCCCGATCATCCGCATCGCCATCTGGGCGTGGCGCTGTCGCCAGGTCGTGAAGTTCCGTTCGATGTCCGCGAGGAGCGCCAGCAACCGGAACGGCACGTACAGAATCGGTTCGTCGCGATAGAGATTGATGAGGAGCGCCGCCTGGAGCGCGCGCCGGGAAAAGTGGCGTCCCGGCGACGCTTCGGACTCGCCGGCGCCCTCTTCGAACACGTCCGCGAACCGGCGTGCCGTCGCCTCGACGCCGGCCAGCTGCGTGGTCTTCTCGTCCTCGGTCAGGGTGGGGTTGTTCCGGACCGAGGCGCGGTCGGCGGCGAGCATGACGTCGACCGCTCGTCGATACTCCCGCCAGAAGTCGAAATCCCCGAAGTGGAGGAAGGGCGTTCGCTCCAGCCAACCCTCGATCAGGTCGAAGAGAGAAGGCCCCTTCTCCGAAGCCTCGACGCGCGCGGCATCTTCGGCGCTGAGGCGCGACGTGTAGGGCGCGCCCTGGAGTTGAAGGCGCTCGCCACGCCGCATTCCCAGCTTGTTCTCGATCAGGCGAAATTGAACGCTCTGAAGACCCGAGGCCGGGATCAGGTCGTCGCGGAAATCGAGGAAGTCGAGAGGAGTCATGGTCTCCAGAACGTCGACCTGTTGAATCAGGAGGCGCTGGATCTCGACGATGCGGCCGAAGCGCAGGACCGCCTGCCCGAGGGCCTCCTCCGGGACAGGAGAGCTTCGAAAGGTCGCGAGCACCGCGTCGAGCTCCCACAGGATCTGTTTGAACCAGAGCTCGTAGGCCTGGTGCACGATGATGAAGAGCATCTCGTCGTGGGCAGGCCGGCCATGGAGGGCGCTCTGCAGCTGCTGGCTTCCGAGCAGCCGATCGAGCTGGATGTAGTCCGCGTAGTAGAGAGGACCGCGGGGCTGTTCTTTTTCCATCTTGGCTTGCTTCGTACCATGACGCCGGGAGCGATTCAAACTGTCGAGCGCGGTCACCACCGCGAGAATGGCGGCGCCACCCGGCGGACCATGCTTTTTCGCGGGATAAGATTCCCGGCGGTGAAACGCATCCTCAATTTCATCGACGGCCAGTTCCGGCCGCCCTGCTCGGGACGATACCTTCCGAACGTCGACCCGGCGACGGGACAGGTCATCGCCGAGATCGCCGAAAGCGGCGCCGAGGACGTCGACGCTGCCGTCGCCGCGGCATCCCGCGCGTTCGAGTCGTGGCGCCGGACGCCCGCCGAAGAACGATCCCGGCTCCTGATCCGGGTGGCCGATCTCATCGAGGAGAACTTCGACGAGCTGGCGCGGCTCGAATCGGAAGACAGCGGGAAGCCGATCGCGCTCGCCCGCCGGATGGACGTGCCCCGGGCCATCCTCAACTTCCGCTTCTTCGCCACGGCGATCCTGCACGCCGAAACGCCCTGCCACATGACGGACGATCGGGCGCTCAACTACACGCTCCGGCGGCCCCTCGGCGTCGCCGGGCTGATCTCGCCCTGGAATCTGCCGCTGTATCTTCTGAGCTGGAAGATCGCTCCGGCCATCGCCGCGGGGAACACCTGCGTGGCGAAGCCGTCGGAGCTGACGCCGCTGACCGCGGACCGGCTGGCCGCATTGACCCTGGAGGCGGGCATTCCGCCCGGAGTCGTCAACATCGTGCACGGCCCGGGAGCAAGCGCCGGCCGGGCTCTCACGTCGCATCCCGACGTCCCGCTCATCTCGTTCACCGGGGGAACGAAAACGGGCGCGGACGTGATGGCCCGGGCGGGTCCGCTTTTCAAGAAAGTGTCCCTGGAGCTCGGAGGGAAGAACCCGAACATCGTGTTCGCGGACGCCGATCTCGACCAGGCCGTCGCGACTTCGATCCAGTCGAGCTTCTCCAACCAGGGAGAGATCTGCCTCTGCGGATCGCGCCTGTTCGTCGAGAAGACCATCTACGACGAGTTCCTCGAGCGCTTCCTGGAGGGGACGAAGAAGCTCCGGATCGGCGATCCGCAGGACGCTGCGACCGAGGTGGGCGCGCTGATCAGCGAGCCCCACCTCCGCAAAGTCGAAGGCTACGTCGAGCTCGCGAAAGAGGAAGGGGGCGCCATTCTCGTCGGTGGAAAGCGTCCCGGGAATCTCCCCGAGCGCGTCCGCGACGGCTACTTCCTGGAGCCGACCGTGGTCGCCGGCCTCGACTGCCGGAGGCGCGTCATGCAGGAGGAGATCTTCGGGCCCGTCGTCACCGTCACGCCCTTCGAGTCTCCCGAAGAGGCGATTGCCTACGCCAACGGCACGCGCTATGGCCTTTCGGCGAGCGTCTGGACCCGGGACCTCCAGAAGGCCCATCGGGTCGCCGCGGCGATCGACAGCGGGACGGTGTGGGTCAACACTTGGCTCCTGCGGGATCTTCGCGTTCCCTTCGGCGGGATGAAGGAGAGCGGCCTCGGGCGCGAGGGCGGGTCCGAGTCGCTCGATTTCTTCACCGAAGCGAAGAACGTCTGCGTCAAGTTGTGAGAATTGAGCAACCCTGTCTCGTGAGCCGAAGCTGAGCGGCGGAGTCTTGCTCGCCACCACCATCGCCTTCCGGGGAGCCACGCTCATCGACGGGACCGGGGCCCCGCCGATCCCGAACTCTCTGCTCGTCGTGACCGACGGCCGTATCGTGTCGGTCGGACCGGCTTCGCCCGCGGCGGTGGCGGCGCTCCCGGCCGGAGCCGAGCTCGTCGCGGCCGAAGGGCAATGGATCCTGCCCGGCTTGATCGACGCCCACGTCCACGCGGAGTCCGACGCGGACCTCGAGACGATGCTCGCCTGGGGAGTGACGTCCGTGCGCCTCATGGCGGAGGACGTCGCGGCGTCCGGGCGGCTCGCCCGGGCCTCGGGCGACCGCACCGACATCCCGGAGGTGTTTCCGGCGGCTCCGATCTTCACCACGAAGGGCGGCTGGTGGGACGAGGGCCAACCGCCGGACCCGAACCTGGATCGCTTCCCGGCCACTCCCGAGGCGGCGCGGGCGTCGGTGCGAAAGGCCAAGGCGCTCGGCGCCGTCGAAATCAAACTGATGCTGGACGACATGGCCTGGTGCCGCGCGCCGAAGCCTCCGCTGGCCACGGTCCGTCCCGACGTCGCCGCGGCGCTGATCGGGCAGGCGCGGGAGCTCGGCCTGCGAGCCATCGTGCATGCCCCGAGCCTCGCGGACGCAAAGGCGGCGATCGCGGCCGGAGCGACGGCCCTCGCCCACGGCGTGCTCGACCCGATCGACGAGGCGATGGTGGCCGTCATGCGGAGCCGTCCGGTCTTCTACGTCCCGACCATGGACATCTTCGAGTTCCTGGCCGATACACGCGGCTTCATCGACGGCGTGACTTCGGATCCCCTGGTGGAACGGGGACTGTCCCCGAAGGCCCTGGCGGAATTCCGGTCGGACGCCTATTCCTCGCGGTACCGGGAGCGTTTTCCGAATTTCGAGAACGTGCGGGGCCGCCTGCGCGTCCTGGGCGAGAATCTCCGGAAACTCCACGCGGCGGGCGTGCCGGTGGCGCTCGGAACGGACATGTGGGCCTTTCCCGGCCTCGGTGTCTCCATCGAGATGGATCTCTTTGAGAGGGCGGGACTGACGCCGCTCGAGGCGATCCGCGCCGCCACGCAGACGGCTGCGCGCTCCCTGGCCATCGATGCGGACCGCGGCACGCTCGAGCCCGGCAAGCGGGCCGATGTCCTGGTCCTCTCGGCGGATCCCGTGCGCGACCCGAAGAACCTGCGGCGGATCCACGCGGTCTACAAGCGCGGCCGGCGCGTCGCCTCGGCGAAGCCATGAGGGTCCCGGACCCGCTCCTCCGGCATTCCACGCTGCAGCCCGAGCCCTGGCGGGTCAAGGTCGTCGAGTCGATTCGCCGGATCGACCGCGCCGCGCGCGAGGAAAGCCTCCGGCGCGCGGGCTACAACGTCTTCGGCATCGCCTCCGATGACATCTACATCGACCTCCTGACCGACTCCGGCACGTCGGCGATGTCCGACGCACAGTGGAGCGGCCTGATGCGCGGCGACGAGTCCTACGCGGGCGGCCGCAACTACTTCCACTTCGAGGAGACGATCCGCTCCATCTTCGGGCTGCCGCACGTGATCCCGACCCACCAGGGGCGCGTGGCCGAGAACCTGCTGTTTTCGACCGTGCTGAAGGCGGGGGACATCGTCCCCAACAACACGCACTTCGACACGACGCGGGCCAACGTCGAAGCCAACGGCGGCGTCGCGCTCGACCTCGTCATCCCCGAGGGCCGTGAGCCGCGCGTGCGACATCCGTTCAAGGGGAACATGGACCTCGCACGCGCTCGAGAAGTGTCTGGCGGAGAACCGCGGAAAGGTCCCGCTCGTCATGCTGACCCTGACGAACAACTCCGGCGGCGGCCAGCCCGTCTCGCTGGCGAACGTGCGCGGCACGTCACGAGGTCTGCCGCAAGTTCGGCGTGCCGCTGATCATCGACGCCTGCCGCTTCGCCGAGAACGCCTGGTTCATCAAGCAGCGCGAGGAGGGCCAGAAGGACCGCAGCGTGACCGAGATCGTCCGCGAGATCTTCTCGCTCGCCGACGGCTGCACGATGAGCGCGAAGAAGGACGGCCTGGCCAACATCGGCGGCTTCCTCGCCCTGCGCGACGAGACCTGGGTCGAGCGGCTCAAGAACAAGCTCATCCTGATCGAGGGCTTCCCGACCTACGGCGGCCTCGCCGGGCGCGACCTCGAGGCGATCGCCATCGGCCTGAAAGAAGTGCTGCACGAGGACTACCTGGCGTTTCGCGTCGGCCAGGTCACGGCCTTCGGCGAGGCGCTCGCCGCGGCCGGCGTTCCCGTCGTCGAGCCGATCGGCGGCCACGCCGTCTACATCGACGGACGGGCCTTCGCGCCGCACCTGACGCCCGAGCAGTACCCGGCCGAAGCGCTGACCATCGCGCTCTATCTCGAGGGCGGGATCCGCGCCGTCGAGATCGGCGGCGTCATGTTCGGCAAGCCGGACCCCGCCAACCCGGGCCGCGAGATCCTTCCGGCGCTCGACCTCGTGCGCCTGGCGGTGCCGCGGCGCGTCTACACGAACACCCATCTCGCCTACGTGACCGAGGTCACGGCGGCGATCCGCCGCCAGCCCGAGCGGCTGCGCGGCGTGAGGATCGTGCGCCAGGCGCCGCTCCTGCGGCACTTCACCGCCCGCTTCGAGCTCCTGTGAGGAGCGACGGGGCGCGCTACAATTCGCCACGGCCGTGATCACCGGATTCAACACCGACGTCAAGCACCGGAACCGGGTGTTCCACATCCAGACCGAAGACAAGGGCGACGCGAATCCCTGCGTCGAGTCGCTCGTCTACGTCGGCGGCGAGATCCTGGCCACCAAGCGCACGTCCTACGCCGAGGTCGTCAAGGCGACCGGCCGCGACGACCACGCCGTCCAGGACCTCATGGAGCAGCAGCACCGGACCATGATCGCGGCCATCCAGCGAGGCCGCTTCGACGCGCCCAACGGCGGCATCCAGATCCCCGAGGGGATGTCGCCGAGCGGCGAGCCCGCGCCGGAGCCCAAGTCCGAGCGCCCGAGCAAGAAGGTCAAGGGCGACGCGACCGCCCCGCCCGGGACGCAATCCCCGGTCCCGGCCGACCGCAGCCTCGATCAGATGATCCTCGACTACCTCGTTTCCGACGAGGTGCCGGACGAGATCGATCTCGCCTTCGCCCCCGCGCCCGACTTCACGGCCGGCCGCTCCGTGCAGACGAAGCTGAAGGCCGTCTCCGGCTCGCCGGCGCGCCCCGTTCCCGGAGCGCTCGTCCAGGTGCGCATCCTCTCCACCTCGGCCCGCGTGTCCACGGTCTTCCAGGGCAAGACCGCCTCCGACGGCACCTGCCCGGTGTCCTTCATGGTGCCGTCCAATCCCAACGGCACGGCTGCCGCCGTCATCCGCGTCACGACGCCGGACGCCAGCGCCGAGGTCCAGTTCCCGATCAAGAAGAAATGAGCGCGGAAGTCTCCGTCACGGTCAACGGCGAGAAGGTGGCGGTGCCCGCCGGGGCGTCCGTGGCCGACCTCCTCGAGCGCCTCGGAGTCGCCACCCCGCGGGTCGCCGTCGAGCGGAACAGGGACATCGTGCCGAAGGCGGCGTATCCGGCCACCGCGCTCGCGGAGGGGGACGTGTTCGAAGTCGTCGAGCTGGTCGGCGGTGGGTAGCTCCTGAGTCGGCGCTCTGAGTTCCGGTCGTAGGGGCGGGGCTTGTCCCCGCCCTTGCTGCTTTAGGGTGCGATCAGCTATTCTCCGCGTCCCGAGTGGGCCGTTAGCTCAATTGGTAGAGCAAGAGACTCTTAATCTCTAGGTTGTAGGTTCGAGTCCTACACGGCTCACCACTCACACCCCTCGACGGCGCATTCTCGGTCGTCGGCATCTTGCGGAGCGGCTTGCACGATTACACGGTAGTCGTGTAGTATTGGCGGGTGATCGCCTCCTTCGGGGATGCCGTGACCGAGGAGATCTACGACGGCCGGACATCTGCCCGGACCAGACGGTTTGGCCCGGACGTCTTGAGCGCGGCGAAGAGAAAGCTCGACATGATCGAAGCGACTCACATCCTGGCAGACCTGAAGGCGCCTCCCGGCAACCGGCTGGAGGCGCTGAAGGGCGACTGGAAGGGGTTTCACAGCATCCGAGTGAACGATCAATGGCGAATCGTCTTTCGCTGGGAAGAGGGCCTCGCGCGAGACGTAACGCTGACCGATTACCACTAAACTAAAGGGAGAAGCCATGCTGCCGACCAGTCGAATTCCAACACATCCGGGCGAGATGCTCGTTGAGGAGTTTCTGAATCCGTTGGGCGTCACACAGGTTGAGTTCGCGAACCATCTCGGGATCCCGATCCAGCGTGTGAACGAGATCGTCAACGGCAAGCGGGGAGTGACCCCTGAGACGGCGCTCCTGTTCTCCTCGGCTCTCAGGACGACGCCGGAGTTCTGGATCAACCTTCAGAGCTCCTACGATCTCGCGCGTGCGCGTGCTGGCATGGCCAGGCTCCCCGGCGCCCTTGGACGCAGGGGAAACTACGCCGTTGCCGAGGGGCATCGGAAGGCAAAGTAGGGTCTGGCCAAGCACGGCGTAACGATCGCGCCGGAGGGTGATGGCCAGCATTCCTCGCTCCATTTACCAACTCGTTGGCCGGATGTACGCGCATCGCCGCGAGGCGCGATGTGCTGCCGAATGGGCCTCGCGCATGACTCGGACACAGGACTCGGACACGCGGCCCCAACTGATTGACCTGTTGTGAACTTCTCGTAGGTTCGAGTCCTACACGGCTCACCACTCACTCCCTCCCAGAAAACCTGGCCTGTAATCAGGCCGCCTGGGGTCGCCTTCGAGCCCCGCACGCCTCGCCGCTTATGATGTCGGTCTAGAATCCGGATTGCGATCGCTGCATGACAACCTCAGCCGGTACTCGCCACGGCCCCCGCGAGATCCTCGCGCTGCTGGCGATTGGCGAGGCTGCAGCGAGGCGCACTATGGGCTACGGCGATACGCACGTCGGGATCCTCTGCGACACCGAGGCGTTGGCAGGACTCTCGCGCGTTCTCGATGCGACGACCGCGGCGGGGAAATCGTGAGGCGCCCGGCGGCCTTCTCTCCTGTCTGGTGGCAACAGTGGGGCCTGACCGCGATGCTCGCCTTCCTCGTGCTGGCGCTCTTCGTCGGAGCGCCGCTCCGTACCGAACTGGGACAACTCCCGTTCGATCTCTTCTTCTCCTTGGTGCTGGCGTCGGGAGTGATCGCCTTCTCGCGCCGGCGCTGGCTGGCCGGCGCGGTGGCGGTGAGCGGGGTGATCTGGCTCGCGTTGCGCTGGTCGCGGTACCGGTCTGACGAGGGGGTCGACGGTGCGGGTGTGACCTGGCTATCGTTGCTGACGTTGCTGATCCTGACCGGTCTGGTGCTCGAGCACGTTTTCCGGGAGGGCCCCATCACGGCCGACCGGGTGCGGGGCGCCGTCGCGGCATACCTGCTGCTCGGGCTCGTCTGGACCTTCGGCTACATCCTCGTGGATCGCTTCTCGCCCGGGGCCATCCAGGCCAGCGGAGGCTCCACCCTGAAGAACAATGCTCATTTCGCCTACTTCAGTTTCGTGACGCTGACGACGCTCGGCTACGGCGACACCGTGCCCGTTCTCCCGGTCGCCCGCTCCCTCGCGATCGCCGAGGCTCTCGTCGGCCAGCTGTATCCGGCGATCCTGATCGCCCGGCTCGTTTCGCTGCAGATCAGCGGGCGAGAGGGAAGCTAACGCAGTGGAGCCGGCCGCGGGCGCCGGCCCAGCGACGCGGGTCGACTTGCGGCAGGGACCGGGGGCCGCGGTCCGGACTCTCGCGGGCGCGCGCTACGCTCGTGCCGAACGATCCGGTGATCGATGTGGCCGACGCCGACCGCGCCGCCTCGCGAGGCTGACCGCCGGCACCCCGATATGACGATTCTCGTGATCTTCGTCCTGCTCCTTTTCGCCTACGGCCTGGTGTCGGCGTGGCTCGAGCGTACGCCCGTCACGCCACCGATCGTGTTCACGCTCGGGGGCGTGGGCGCTTTCCTGGCCGTGCCGTCGTTGCGCGACCGCAACGGGGATCCCGAAGTGCTGCTTCGGATCGCCGAGGCTGGCCTCGTGCTTCTTCTCTTTACGGACGCGAGCAGGACGGACCTGCGGATCCTCCGCAGCATTCGAAGTTCGCCCGTGCGCCTCCTCACGACGGGCATGCTGTCGACCCTTCTGCTCGGGGCCCTCGGCGCGCTGGTCCTGTTTCCGACGTTTTCCCTCTGGGAGGCCGGGATCCTCGCAGCGATTCTCGCCCCGACGGATGCGGGCCTCGGGCAGGTCGTCGTCTCGAGCGAGAAGGTGCCGATGCGGATTCGCCAGGCGCTCAACGTCGAGGCCGGCCTCAACGACGGCCTCTCGGTGCCCTTCCTCCTCTTCTTCCTGGCTCTCGCGAAGTCGGGCGGACAGGGAGGGCGGGCGTACCTCTGGACGTTCATCGTGGAGCAACTCGGGTACGGGACGGCCATCGGAGTCGGGATCGGCCTCGCCGGCGGGTGGATGCTGGGCAGCGCGAGCCGCCGCGGGATCGTTCTGCCCGCCTTTCGCCAGATCGCGCTCGTGACGCTGCCCCTGCTCTGCGCTGTTGCGTCCGAGGCGGTCGACGCGAGCATGTTCATCGCTGCCTTCGTCTGCGGCCTGGCCGTCCAGCTCGGCTTCGAGAAGGCGGGGGAGGAGAGCGTCGAGTTCGCGGAGCAGTGGGGACAGCTCTTCAACCTGTTCGTCTTCTATCTCTTCGGGCTGCACGTGGCACGGGCCGCGGCGGGCTTTTCCGTCCCGATCGTGGTCTACGCGCTGCTCAGTCTGACCGCGATCCGCATGCTGCCGGTTGCCCTCGCGCTCGTCGGCACGGGTCTCGACCGGGCAACCGTCATCTTCATTGGATGGTTCGGTCCTCGCGGCCTCGCCTCCATCGTCCTCGGCCTCGTCTATCTGGAGGGCAAGACGCACCTGCCGGGGGAGCGGACGATCGTTCTCACCGTGATGGCCACGGTGCTGCTGAGCATCTTCGCCCACGGCCTGAGCGCGAAGCCCGGCATTGCGCTCTATGCGAAGAGGATCGCGGCGCTCGATCCGGACGCTCCGGAGCTCCACGCCGGAGTCGCCGGGAAGCGGCCGCCCCCGCGTGAAGGGTCGGGGCTCATCTTGCATTCCGGAGCTCCGCACGCAAGACCCCACGAATGGCGTGCAGGAGAGGAGAGCCGTCGATCGAACAAGAAAAGGCCGCCCGACCGGGCGGCCTTCCGCATTCGCACCGCGCTTTGCGCGGCGACGAGTGTCTAGGCGTTGGCGAGTTCGGCCTTGAGCGCGTCGACCCGCTGCGTGGCCACCTTCCGGGCTTTCTTCATCAGCTTCTGGACGCCGACGTCGACGGTTGCGTTGGCGACGAGGAGGATACCCGCCTCTCCGGGCTTGAGGTTCTCCGCAACATCCTTGATGTCACCCTTGCTGAAGCCCTTCGTCAGGTTGCCGAGAGCGGCGCCGGCGGCGGCGCCCACGCCTGCGGAAACCAGGATCGACGGCGGGAAGATGAGCGCGAGCACAGCACCGGTGATCGCTCCGATCCTGGCGCCCGTGCCGCGCTGCGTGGCGTCGGTGTCGAGCACCTTGACCTTGCCCTCGGTGTTCTTCTCGAAGAGGGCAGCGTCGTATGTGCCGATCCAGCTCTCCTTGTGCGCGGCCTTGATCACGTCGAAGTCGCTCTTCGCGTCCGAGACATTGGCGTAGACGCCGCCGTAGCAGATCATCGTTTCGGGCTTTTCGGGTTCTTTCATGACGTCCTCCCTTTACTGGATACCGTGATCACCACCGTGGAGCGATTTCCCCGCGGTAAAAAAGGGTTCACTTCCTCAGCGCGCCATACGACAAGACTTATAGTCCAGCGCGTCTTGCGCCGCGTGATGCGGCTGCATCAGCGCGTCGCTTCGCCCGAGGCGTCGCCTACTTGGCCGGCTTGTATTCGCCGGTCGAGTCTTTCCCGTCGCCCGTCCGGGTCAGCACGCGCTTTCCGTCTCCCTCGTGCAGGACGAAGGCGCCCTTGCTGCCGGTCGTGGATTCCGCCCACCGGAACGTTCCATTCTGGATGACGATGGTCCCCGTGAAGGGCGACCCCTTCAGCGCCGGCACAGTGCTCTCGTACGTGCCGTCTTTCCGGATCACCAGCGTCGCGGTGTAGAGGGGCTCCCCCTGGGGGTCGTAATGGACCCCTCCCACTTGCCGACGATGCTCTCGAGGCTGGTCGCCGGCTGAGCCGGCGGCAAGGACGATGCGCAGCCGGTCAGGATTGCCGCGAGAAGCAAGGACCGCTCCGCTCAGGAATCTTTTCGTCATGGCAACTTTTCGGCCTTTCTTCTCACGCAAGGCTAAGTCTTCGACTCTCGTAGAGCCGCGGCGGCTTCACCACTTTGACCCCCACCGGGTCCGAAAGTACCAGTAGAGCCCGCCCGCGATCAACGCCATCCCCGCGAGGGCGATGGGATACCCGTAGCGGTAGTGAAGCTCCGGCATGTTCTCGAAATTCATCCCCTCGATCCCGGTGAACAGCGTCAACGGCATGAAGATGGCCGAGAGAACGGTGAGCAGGGCGAGACGGCGGTTCATCTTGTCCTGCTGGACCGACACGTACCGCTGCTGGAGATCGCTTACGCGGCGATCGAGCCGGTCGATGTCGCGATCGGTCGCCCGGGCGGTCTCGACGACGATCTGGAATGGTTCCGCGAGGCGAAGCAACGGCAGCGCGGGCTTGTCGATGGCCTTCAGGACGTCGAGCACGGCGAACTGCTCGTCCAGGACGCCGCCGAGAGCCAGCACCTGGCGCCTCAACGACAGGATCTCCGCCAGGGAGACCGCCTCCGGATCCAGGTCCATCCTTTCGACGGTCGCGTCGCCCTCCCTGCGGAGCTTCACGACAAGGCGTCGCAGCCGCCCGGAATGGAGCAGAGTGAGGGCGCAGACGACTCCCGCGGTCGTCCCGTTCGGGAGCTTGAGCTTCGTCACCGGGCCCTCGTCGTGCGCCGGAGATTCCTCGGGCTGTTCGTGCATGGTGATCACGAGCCGATCGAGACAGAGGCAGCCGAAGTGAGCGGGCTTCCCGGCTTCTGCTTCCGGCGCACGGGGTAGGCGAAGAACACGGACTCGGCGAGTGGGAGGATTCTCGTGTCGTCCTCTCCGATGTGCAGGAGATCGAGCAGGCCGGGCTCCAGGCCGAGACCGGCCAGCCAGGCCATGACCTCTTCCGGTCGGCCGCCGCCGATGTCGATCCAGTAGGGACCCGCGCCGGCTCGCCATCCCGCCAACGCCGTGGCCTCGGCCTCCGGCCTCATGCCGCCACCGGGCTCGAGAGCGAGACAAGTGACTTTCACGACTCTGCCTCCCGGCGGGCGCGCCGTGCCCCGATCGCCGAAGCGGACGAGATGTTGTGGTTATGGTCCCGGTGCAGACGCGCCGCTTGCGATGCACCGACGGCACATCTGCCGCCGACGCTGATTATCAGCGATTATTCCCTGCCACGGACATGGCCCGCCTCAACAACGCGGCTGCTTCCACCGCGGGACGATCGGCCCGCAGGCGCGCACACGACGGGCAGAGCTCGCGATCGAGGAGGGCCGCCATGTGATCCGGCAGGCGCTGGCGGACGAACTCCCGGTGCGCCGGCGTCTGCGTCGGCGCGCCGCACTCGCTGCAGGTCAGCAGCGGCTGTTCGCGCACGACGGTTCCCGTGATGATCGTGCGCCGCACGCCGTCCCGATCCTCGATGCGGATCGCGCCCGTCGGGCAGACCTGCGTGCAGGCGCCGCAGCCGATGCACAGCTCCGCGGGCCGCGTGAAGTCGAAGTAGGCGAGCCGGCCGGCCGGCGTGTCGGCCATGCGCAGCGCCTCGACGCCCATCTCGCTGCAGGCGGCCATGCACAGGCCGCAGCCGATGCAGACGTCGCAGCGCAGGCAGCGGCGGGCCTCGTCGTGCGCCATCGCGTCGGTCAGGCCCTCCTCGATCCGGACGTAGTTGCCCTCGCCGAGCACCTCTTCGACGCTCCTCTCGGGCATCACGGCGCGGCGCAGGTGGGTGCGATCGTGCGCCACGACCGGCAGGGGAACGACCTCGGCGCGGCGCACCGGCTTGCCGGTGGCGGCGTCCATCGCCGTCCCGCGCAGCCAGGCGTCGATGGAGGCCGCGGCGATCTTGCCGGAGCGGATCGCCTCCACGGCCGTGCGCGGGCCGTGCTGCCCGTCGCCGCCGGCGAAGACGCCCGGCACCGTGGTCATCAGGGTCTTCGGGTCCGCGACGATGAAGCCGCGCGTGTTTTCGACCCCGCTGCCCTCGAGGATCGCCAGGTCGGTGCCCTGGCCGGTGGCGAGGATCACGTGATCGGCTTCGAGCTTCAGCAGGCGGGTGGCGTCGAACTTCGGATCGAAGCTGCCGCTCTCGTCCTTGACCCGCTCGCAGAACTGGAAGATGACCTCGCCCTCCTCGTCGATGCGGACCGGGCCCCAGCCCGGGTGCAGCTGCACGCCTTCGGCGACCGCGATTCTCGATCTCGTGCGGGCTGGCCGGCATGTCGCGGCGCTTCTCGAGGGAGGTCAGGTCGACGTGCTTCGCGCCCTGCCGCAACGCCGTCAGGGCGACGTCGATGGAGACGTTGCCGCCGCCGATGACGACGACCCGCGGCCCGACCCGCACCGGCTCGCCGCTGCGCACGGCGCGCAGGAAGTCGATGCCGCCGAGCACGAAGGGCTGATGGACACCGTCGATCGGGATGCAGGCGCGACTTCTGCGTGCCGAGCCCGAGGAACACGGCGTCGTAGTCCTTGCGGAAGGTCTCGAGGCTGCCGACCGTGGCGCCGGTGTGGATCGGGATGCCCAGCACCCGGATCTGGTCGATCTCCTGGTCGAGCAGGTCGGGCGGCAGGCGATAGGCCGGAATGCCGTAGCGCAGCATCCCGCCGGCCTTCTCCTGCGCCTCGAAGATCTCGACCTCGTGACCGTAGGTGCGCAGGTAGTAGGCCGCCGTGAGGCTGGACGGACCGGAGCCGACGATGCCGATGCGCTTGCCGGTGTCGGGCGCGATCTCGGGTTTCGGGTAGCCGCCCTCGGCGAGGCAGTGCTCGGCCGCCTTGGCCTTCAGCGGCCGGATGAAGACGGCGCCGTTGCTGCCGCCGCGCACGCAGGCGGATTCGCACGGCGCCGGGCAGACCAGGCCGCAGGTCAGCGGCAGCGGGTTGTCGCGCCGGATGACCTCGATGGTGGAGCGATAGTCGCCGTGGCCGAGGTGGGCGATGAAGCTCGGGATGTCGATGTTGGCCGGACACGTGCTGTGGCAGGGCGCGGCATGTGCGCGTGCAGGCAGAGCCCCTCCGGGCAGGACTCGCGCCGGACATGGCGTTCCCACTGCTCGCGGTAGTAGCGCAGGGAGCTGCCCAGCGGCCAGGCGGCCGCCAGCCCCTGCGTGGCGAGTTCGAGCGCCACTTCGTCGAGGGCGGCGAGATGTGCGGCCTCGCCGCGGCCGAGGGTGATCTCGGTCACCAGGCGCGCGGCGCGCGCCAGCAACCCGCGCACCGGCGCCGCTTCGCCCTCGGCGAGCTGCCAGTGGCGATAGAGCGCACGCCCGGTCTGCTTGACGACGCACACGCCCTCGGCCATCACCATCAGGCTGGACGGCGCCGGGATGATGCCCGCGGCCGCGAAGGACAGCGGGTCGCACGACAGGTCCGCCGCGGAGAGCGGCAGGAAGCCGCCCAGGCCGTCGTCGAAGACGAGCACGGCGTCCTGGCCTTGCACCTCGACGCCGCCGCCCCAGTCGTCGATCTGGCTGCCGCAGGTTCCCGGAGCGCGCGAGCTCGACCAGGCCGCGCTGCTTCATGCCGCGCCGGAGCGTCAGCAGCGACGCGTCGAGGCCCGACGCGCCGGCGAACAGCAGGGCGATCCGGCACCAGGTCTCCGGCGTGTGGATCAGCCGTGACCCGTCGGTGGTCTGTCCCTCGCCCCAGCAGCTCGGCCGGCTGTTGCGCTGCACCTCCACCTGGCGGCGGGGAATGGCGACCTGGGCGAGCGAGCGGATGGCGTCGACCGCATTCAGGAAGGCCGCTTCGTGGCCGGTCAGCTCGGCCGGCAGGCGCAGCTCGACCTTGAGGCTGTCGCGCAGGCCGGCGGCGATCAGCACGCCCTCGGCCAGCAGCCAGGGAGCGCCGTCGAGAACGGCGGCGGTGCCGCGTGCCCGCACGTCGAAGCTGGTCGCGTCGATCACCAGCACCGAAGGCCCGTGGCCGCGCAGGAACTGCCGCCAGGCGAGATGGATCGGCTCGCCGGCGCCGCCGCATTCGGCGAGGCCCGACTCCTGCACGCGCTGCAGCCGCTGCAGGGGCGTCAGGGACTGGGCCTGGGCGAGGCCCGGCAGCGCGCCGGCGAGGGTCGGCGCCGGCGGCACGGCGCCCGCCAGGGCGGCAGCGCCGGCGTCGAGCCACGCCGGCAGCGTCTGGAGTTCGCTCATGGCGCCTCCTTACGCGCCGTCGACGGCGGCTCGGCGATGAGCTGGCGGGCGTAACGCTCGCGGCGCGGATCGGGCAGCTCGTTGGCGACGCCGAAGGACAGGCAGCCGGTCACGCACTTGGTGACGCAGGCCGGCTGCAGCCCGGCATCGAGGCGATCCATGCAGTAGTCGCACTTGACCACCTTGCTTCGTGGCCGGATCCCACTGCGGCGTGCCCCAGGGGCAGGCGGCGATGCAGCTCTTGCAGCCGATGCAGAGGACTGGACTGGACGAAGACGATGCCGTCCTTCTCGCGCTTCTGCATGGCGCCGGTCGGACAGGCCCTGACGCACCACGCATCCTCGCAATGGAAGCAGGGCATGAAGACGAGGCGCATCCGTGGCTGTCCGCCGACGTCGATCGGGCCGACGGTGACGATCTTGCACGGGGCCGGGCCGGGGCCGAGGTCCTTGTTGGTCTTGCAGTGCACTTCGCAGGCCTGGCAGCCGATGCAGTTCGCCTCGTCGTGGCGCAGGATGTACGTGCTCACTGTTGGCGCTCCTCCCGCGGCCGCGGGCTTGACCTGGACGATGGTCTCGGTCAGGGCACAGCCGCCGCCGGCCGGGTCGAAGTCGTAGAGCTTGCCGTGCTGCAGGCGCTGGTCGGCCACGCCGACGGCCGCGGGCGCGCGTGGCGAGCGGCACCGTGGCGCCGTAGCCGTGCAGCATGAACACCGCCTCGGGATGGATCCAGGGCGTCACCTGGGCCTTGATCCTGTCCGACGTAGCGCCCGCCGCCGTTGACCTCGACGTCATCGCCGTCGCCGATCCCGAGCGGCCTGGCGCGGTCGGGGTGGATCCAGAGCACCTGTTCCGGCGCGATCTCGTTGAGGAGCGGGTTGTTGAGGGACTGGCCGTGCGCCAGCGTCGCGGTCCGCCCGAACAGCAGGTGAAAGCGGTCGCCCGTCGGCGCCGCCTTGGGCTCGTAGGGCGGCAGGCTGGGCAGCCCGGCCTTCTTCAGGACCTCGCTCTCGATCTCGATCTTGCCGGATGGCGTCGGGAACCTGAGCGCGTCGCGCGGTGTCAGCTTCGGCGCGTCGGCCAGGCTCGACGATGCCCGTCTCGCGCATCTCGGCGACGGTGACGCCGGTGCCCTCGAGCTGGTAGTTCCAGAGCTCCTCGATGGTCTCGAAGTCGAGCGCCTCCTTGATGTCCATGCGGCGCAGGATCTCGCGGAAGATCCACCAGGCCGGGCGGCTGTCGAAGCGCGGCGCGATCGCCTGGTCGCGCATGAAGAAGACCGGGACCGGGCCGGGCATCTGCGCCAGGATGTTGGCGCGCTCGAGGTAGGTCGACTCGGGAAGGATGACGTCGGCAAACCAGCCCGTCTCCGAATAGCGCACGTCGATGGAGACGAGCAGCTTCAGCTTGTCCAGCGCCCGCTTGAGCGCCTCCGCATCGGGCATGGCCGTGAGCGGATCGTGGCGGTAGGCGAAGTAGGCGCCGATGCCGTAGGGCTGCGCGGTCTCCATGGCGGCGAACACCTGGTGCAGCATGCCGATCGCCGGGTCCCAGCTGGGCCGCGTGGTGCCCGCGCCGTCCACGCGCGGCTCGTCGACCTTGGGCACGCGCGCGGTCAGCGGCTTCAGGCTCTTGCGGCCGTAGTACTCGGGCGGCTTGGCGATCACGTACCCGCCGGGGATCTCGATGTTGCCCATCAGCGCATTCAGGATCAGCGCCGTGCGGCTGACGTAGAACGACTGCTTGTGACGCGCCGTCATCCAGCCCGGATGGAAGATCACGTGCGGCGCCTGGGCGGCGATCTCCTTGACGAAGGCGCGAAGCTGGCCCGGCGGGAACGCCGGTATGGGCTTCCTGCCATTCCGGCGTCGTGTCCTTGACCGCCTCGCGCAGGGAGTCCATGCCGGAGACGAAGCGGGCGACGAAGTCCTTGTCGTACGCCTCCTGCTTCAGGACCTCGTGGATGATGGCGAGGTTCAGCGCGTAGTCGCTGTTCGGCCGCACCTGCCAGTAGCGGGTGGCCTTGCAGGCCGTGATGCTGGCGCGCGGATCGATGTAGGTGCAGCGCATCCCGTTGGCCATCGCGGCCATGAAGGCCTTGGCCTCCTTGACCATCAGCGATTCGATGATGTTGCGGCCGTAGAGCACCAGGTGCTTGGTGTGCTTCAGGTCGGGGATGAGCGCGGCGGGGCCGAAGCCGTAGATCGAGCGCCCGGCGTTGTGGACGTTGCCGCCGCAGGTGGCGTCGTGGTTGAAGTAGTTCGGCGAGCCGAGCGCCTGCACGAACGTGCGCGTCAGGTCGGTGAAGGGTCCGCCGCGATCGGACAGCGCGATGCCGCGCCCGCCGAAGGCCTCGATCGTCTCCTTCAGCTTGTCGGCGATGTAGTCGAGGGCCTCGTCCCAGGACGCCGCCGCCACTGGCCGCCGCCGCGCGGGCCCATGCGGATCAGCGGCGTCTGCGGCCGCTGGTCGTCGTCGTACTCGAAGGCCAGGCCGGCCGAGCCCTTCGCGCAGAGGCTGGCGCCGATGGCCTTGTCGTGCGGATTGCCCTGCAGCCAGACGACCCGGCCGTCCTCGACCGTCACTTCCATCGGGCAACGCACCGCGCACATGCCGCACATGCTGTAGACCGTGCGTCGGCCCGGGGCGCCCACGCCGCGCACGTTTGGTGCCATGGTGGAACTCATTGCCGTCTCCTTCCGTCCGCTCGACCTCGGTTCCCGACGAAATCGCTCCCAGAGCGCACGCAGGACCAGCGGAGCTCACAGGCGTGCGGGGCGCCCTCAGCACTCACGACATCTACGACAGCCTCTTGGCCGCTCCTTTTACGGCGGACCCTATGGAAATCATTGAGAAACCGCTAAACAGAAGGTTGACCCCGACGAGCGTCCCGATCGCCCACAGCCCGGACAGCGGCCACTCCCGCAGCAAAAGGAATCCCAGGAGGACGCCCATGACCGCGCTGAAGAGCATCCAGCCCCATCCCTTCTCCGGCCGTACGTGGAAAGCGAGCACGGCGCCCGAGATCCCGTCCACGATCAGGTAGCCCCCGAGCAGCAGGGTGAGGGTCGCCAGCCCCAATCCGGGCCGGCCCGTGAGGATCACGCCGGCCACGAACGTGAGGATCCCGCCGACGAAGGCAAGGGCGCCCTGCCCGAACGACCCTGCACTGAAGGCGCCGACCATTCGCGCCACGCCGGCGATCACCAGCGCGATCCCGATGAGAATGGAGACGCCGGCGCCGCTGACCATCGGAGAGCCGATGGCCAGAAAGCCCGCGATCACCGTCAGCACCCCGAGTCCCACGAGCAACCCTGCGTTCTTCGAAGCCCTCTGAGCCCAGCCGCCCACCGCTTCTCTCAAGTTGTCCATGTCGCTCCTCCTGAGTCGCCATGCTCCATTCATTCGCGACACACACGCTGATGCAGATGCATCATTCAGGCGGCCGTCACTCTAGACTTCAAGTCCTAGTGACCAGGCAACTGTGGACGGGTGTAAAACCCACGTTCAGGAGCACACGGACCCTCTCCGTTGAGCGGGTTCCGAGTGATTCCCTGGGATAGGAGGAGCATCGATGACACGTGCAGGTCAGGGCAAACTGCTTGAGTCCGCGCGTCCGCAGTACGCCGCCGGTCTGACCGCGTGCGCCGAGCTCGCGCGAAAGGAACGTCCATGAACGACCGCCGGCCAGACCTTCCGCAGATCGTCTTCGCGATCCTGATCATCTGCGGCCTCCTCGCGGCCGTGCTCTGGATCCTCGCGCCGTTCGCGGCGGCGCTCGTCTGGGCGACGACGATCGTTGTCGCGACGTGGCCCGTGCTCCTCAAGCTCCAGAAGCTCTTCGGGGGACGAAGGGGTCTGGCGACGGCTGTCCTCACGCTCGCGCTTCTCCTCGTCGTCGTCGTGCCCTTCCTCGCGGGGCTCAGAACGCTGCTCGAGAGCCGGTCCGCGATCGTTTTGAAGGTCGACCAGCTGAGGACCGCGGAAATTCCGCCCCCTCCCTCCTGGGTCGCGAAGATTCCCATCGTCGGTCAGCACGCCGACGCCGCGTGGCAGGGCTACGCGGGCGCGGCCGTGCACGACCTCGCGGAGAAGGCGGCGCCCTACGCGCGTCGGGCTCTGGACTGGTTTGTCGGCACTCTCGGGAGCGTCGGCGCGCTCTTCTTCCACCTCCTCATCACGGTGATCGTCGCCGCCGTCCTCTACCAGCTCGGCGACTCGGCCGCGGAGCGGCTGCGACGATTCGCGCGGCGGCTGGCGGGGGACCGTGGGGACAACGCGGTCGTCCTCGCGGGTCAGGCGATCCGCGGCGTCGCTCTGGGCGTCGTCCTCACCGCGGTCGGCCAGTCGGTGCTCGCGGGCATCGGCCTCGCGATCACGGGCGTCCCGTTCGCCGGCGTGCTGACGGTCGTCGCGCTCGTCCTGTGCATCGCGCAGGTGGGCCCGATCCTCGTCCTCCTGCCCGCGATCCTGTGGCTCTACGGAAGCGGCCAGGCGGGATGGGGGACGTTCCTTCTCGTCTGGACGCTCCCGATCGTCACGCTCGACAACGTCATCCGGCCGATTCTCATCAAGAAAGGCGCCGACCTCCCGCTCCTCCTGATCTTCGCGGGCGTGATCGGCGGCCTCGTATCGTTCGGTCTCATCGGGATCTTCGTGGGCCCCGTCGTTCTCGCCGTGGCCCACACGCTTCTCGACGCGTGGATCGATTCCGGAGACGTGGAGGAGCCGGCGGCGGGCTGACTCAGTCGGCCGCGGGCGGCTGGGGCTCGTCCCGAGCGTCAGGCAGGCGGCGACGACCTGCCACTTCGCGAGCGGGTCCGACGCATCGATCTGGCGGACCATTTCGAGCGCGGTCGCGCTGCCCGCGAGGACGGCCACCCGGGAGCTCTGGTCGTTGGCAGTCCGTGCCGGCCCTCGCGCCGCCGCCCATCGCCTTCGGCTACAACATGGAGTCGATCGGCAGCACCCGCGCCAGGTTCGCACCCAGCTTTTGCCAGACGCTCGCGTACGGTTCGGAGTCGAAGACGACTCTCTTTCCGTCGTCGAACCCGGTCCACCTCAGCGACTCGCGCCCACGTCCCCGGGAGAGCTCCACCAGGAAAGCCGCCTGCTCGACGCGCTCGTCGAAGTGTTTCACCGCGGCGGCGGCCAGGGCCGGCTCGTGGAAAAGGATCCCGATCTCGTTGTTGATGTACAGCGACCTCTGGTCGAAGTTGAAGGATCCGACGAACATCGTCTTGCGGTCGATCGCCATGGTCTTGGCATGCAGGCTGGACTTGCTGAGGCCCGGAAGCCAGGTGAACCGGGCGCCCTCCGCCTTCCGGATCTGCTCGTTCAGCTCGTACAGCCGCACGCCGGCGCGCAGCAGCTGCTTTCGGTGCCGCACGTACCCCATGTGCACCGCGGCGACGTCATTGGAGGCCAGCGAGTTGGTCAGGACGCGCACCCGCACCCCCTTGCGGCTGAGCTCGCACAGGGCATCGGCGCCCCGCTGCCCGGGCACGAAGTAGGGCGACACCAGGGTGAACTCCTCGGTCGCCTGCAGGATGTACGGCGCCAGCTGCGACATCAGCAGCTCTCCTTTCCAGGCGCCGCCCCGGGCCAGCTTCTCGGGTGAGTCGTGAATGACCCTGGCCTGCCCGAAGCCGAACTCGACCGTTTTTGCCCTCAGAGATTCGGCCAGCGCGGAGTGCTCCAGGGCGTCCACGTAAATCGACGTTCGTTGCTGCCGGAAAAACTCGGCCAGTTCGTTGCGCAGCCCGTCCAGGGCGCCGGGGGGCACGGTCGCCCGCAGCGCGGCCATCGGACGGGCATGCTCGCTGTTCCAGTACTGATCGAACTCTTCGGACACCTCCGTCACGACCGGGCCGATCGCCATCACGTCGAGATCGCTGAAGGCGAGATCCGGGTCCGCGTCGAAATACTCGTCGCCGATGTTGCGGCCTCCGACGATCGAGACCTGGTTGTCCACGGTGAAGGTCTTGCTGTGCATGCGGTGATTCACCGTTCTCATCCGGGTCAGGAACTGGAGGTCCTTCGAATAGCTGCGTTCAAAGGGATTGAACAGGCGCACTTCGACCGCCGGATGCGCATCGAGCGCGGACCAGACGTCGTCGGCCTCTCCGCCGTACATGTCGTCGATCAACATTCGCACCCGCACGCCCCGGTCGGCCGCGGCCAGGAGCTCCCGGATCAGGAGCCTGCCCACGGTGTCCTGGTGAAACATGTAGTACTGCAGGTCGATGCTGCGTTCGCTCAGGCGCGCCAGCTGGGCACGTCCCCCGAAGGCATCCCGTCCGTGGCCCAGAAGGCGCACGCCCGACTGACCGGGATGTTGCTCCAGCCGGGGGCGGAGTGCCTTGCCGAGGCCGGTGCTCTCGCCTCCGCCGAGAGCGCGAGAAGAGGCTTTCCCCCGGTCGTCCGGAGCCCGATCGCGAGGCGTCACTCGATCATGCCAGCGCGACCGCGCGCGCAGCGGCGAGGACCTTCTCTTCTGTCGTCTTCATGGTGTGTCTCTTCCATTCGTGGAATCAATGCACCACCCGATGTCGCAAGGTTTCCAGCTCTTGTTGATCGCGCCTCGTCCTCTTGAACCAGTGTTCCGTCCGGGTGAGCATCATGTCGACGAGCGCTGGCACAACATTGCTCGAAATGGGTGATCGCCGGATGAGGGAGAGGCTCTTGCATTTGAATTCCCAGCCGGCAGGCTCCTCCGCGGCCCGCGCGTTCATCCGCCGAAGGCGATCGTCAGAGCGACGAGCGCGCATCCGATGCCGACCATGACGAGACCCAGTCGCCAGGGACGCGAGCCGGAATACTTCGCCAGGTTGTAGCCGCCCAGGAAGAGCAGGACGATCGCGATCGCGTTTGAGATGCGCAACGCCAGCATCGCGTCGCTCATGACGAGGAAAGGGACGACCACCGGGAACGTGGACAGAAAGACGAGGAGAAACACCGCCAGCGCCCCGCGGAAGTCGTCGCGGTGAAACGGAGTGCGCGGCGGCGGCTCCGGTAGAGCAGTCAGCCGCTGGCGCAGCGTCTCGAGTTCCTCCGGGCGCAGGACCGAGACGACGCCCGGGGGCAGTTCGTCGGCGATCAGGGCGTGCGCTTTAGCCGGGTCTGCGGTGGTGCGCAGGAGCCGCAACGCAGCGATCGCGTGCCCCCTCTCGGCGAGGGTGCTCATGAGGTAGAAGATCGCGTCGATGATCCCCCACGCGAGATTGCAGCCGAGGGCGCCGATCATCATGGTCCGGACTTCGGTTCGGCCGCTCCCGGCGGCCGAAAGGGAGCCCGTGAACGTCAGGACCATGATGAGGCCGAACAGGATCTCCGAGAAGCGCTCGATCGGAGCGAGGACCCGCCGACTCTTCTCCTTCGTGGCCGTGGGCTTTGTCGGGTCGGCGAACGTCACGGCGTACCCGGCTTCTCTTCGTCGCGCGTCACGAACCGGATCTCATCGTCAGTGAGCATCGTTATCTCACCCTCCTGACCATCACCGCAAGGACACCGCCAGACGCTTACCGGGCTAACTTGCTCTTGATGAGAGCGAGCCACCCGATGAATCTGCGGGCTTCATTCGTGCTGGCGCTTGATTCGACTCGACTCGGACACGAGACTCGGACACGCGGGTCCAAGTGATTGACCTGTTGTGAACTTCCCGTAGGTTCGAGTCCTACACGGCTCACCACTCATTCCTTCTCAAGCTCACCCGAATCCCAACAACGCGCGGTCGGTGAGCCGTCTGCGCGAGCCCCTTGGGCTCCGCGTTCGTGTTCTGGAATTGGGAAAGTCGGTGATCTGGGTCACCGGGCGGCTGGCTCTTCGAACGAGGCCATTCATTGCAGGTGCCCGACCCTCGATCCATGACCGTTTGGGGGGTGTTGACACTCACCTCCCCACGGCTAAGAATCCAGGTCCACCCAAGAACGGGTTAATGGCGCCTCTTTCGAGGAGGGATCCAATCGTGGGAAAGAATACGCAACTGAAGGCCATCGTTTGCGGGGTCGTGCTCGCGGCGCTGGTTTCCGCGCGCCCGGCCCTGGGTCAGGGGACCCCGTGCGATTTCGAATCGGACTTTCTCCTGGAACTCCCGGAGGCGAGCGCGTCGCCCTGTCTGACAAACACATTCTCTCCCGGCCTATCGACGAACAAGTACGATTTCGGGAACGGTCACGCCATCAAGATCACGGCGACCGTCGTCACGGAGTTCGATCTGGCAATCGAGTTCGTCCCCATCACCAACGAAGAGCTGGCCGCGCGGCTGAACGAAGGGCTGGGTCCCGCAGAGTGCGTCCGGTACGACGGGGCAACGTCCAACACCAGCTTGGGCTCGTGCGGCTTCTATCACGTCGTCAATCCACCAGATCCCAGCTTCTACACCGGTGACGTCCTCTACAGGGTGCTCTGGGACTTTCCCACCCTTGACCAGCTCCATAACGTCCGGCTCTATCGCGCCCCCATCCCTGAGGAGGACGAACAGACCTGCGACGACGGAAGCAACTGTTACACGAAGGACATCACCGGCACCGTACTCGCCGTCGGAGACTCCGGTAGCGATCCCGGCGTGGACGGCAAGAGCAAGAAATTCTCCGACTACGAAGTCGTCGATCTGACAAGTCCGACCTCGACGGCGGCCAGAGTCTGGATCGGGCTGAAGAAGAGCAACGATGCTGGCATCCGGTTCGACCTGAAGGCAGTCGTGAAAAAGAACGGCATCGAGGTGAGTTCCGGCACTCTCTTCGGCGCTCCTGGAGGCGGCAAGGGCTTCAACAACGCGAACCTGCTCACCATCCCGCTGTCGCTCCCGGCGGAGGAGTTCCACCACGGCGACGACATCAGTATCAAGCTGTTCGTGCGCAACTCCTGTCTCGCAAGCCCCCAGAACTCCGGCTCCGCGAGACTCTGGTACAACGACGCCACCGCCAACAGCCGATTCGACGAGCCGGGAGCTCCGACACTCTACCTGGTCCGAGGCAACGACGACGGAGAAGAAGACTGCGACCACGACGAGGATGGCGGCGATTTGAGCAAGTACGCCGGCAACGGGCCGAAGAAGAAGAAGAACGTGAAAGTCAACGCGCCAGTCCCGTCCTGCGACGGCCCGTACAAGGCCTTCGGGAAATGGAGCGGCAAGGTTCCGTACTGAAGATCGGGGATTCGAACGTCGAAAGGCCGGGCCCCGGGGCCCGGCCTTTTTCTGGCCGCACCGGCCCGATCAGCCCGCTTCGGCTAGGATCGGTGCGAGGTCGGCCCGTTTCACGACGTCGTCGGTCTTCGCTTCCTTCCGGATCTCTTCGAGGATCCGGCGAGCCTCGCCGAGGTGCCGGGACGCGTCGGCAGCGTTGCCGGTGGACCGCAGCGCGGAAGCGAGCAGGTAATGACTTCGCGCGAGCAGGGCGCGCAGGCCGAGCTTTTCACTGTTCCCGATCGCGCGCTCGAGTTCCTGCCGGGCCTGCGGGTAGCGCTTCGTCTCGATGAGCGCCTGGCCGAGGTAGACGGTGCTCTCGACCGAAAGGTACTTCAGGCCGAGCGAGTCGGATTCCTCGGCCAGCTTCTTGAGCCCCTCGATCGCCGACTGGGGGCGCCCCTCGACAATCGCGGTCTTCGCGAGGTTGACCTTCGACAGCAGCTCGAGGCGCTTGTCGCCGGTCTTCGAGGCGGTCTGGAGCGCCTGCTCGTAGAGGGGCCGCGCGGCTCTGGAGTCGCCGAGGTAGAAGAGCCGGTCGCCCTGAAAGTTCAGGATCTGTGCCGTCAGGGCTTTGTTCTGGAGCTTTTCGGAAAGCTTCAATGCCTCCGCGAGCTGCACCTGAGCTGCGTCGGATCGCCCGAGCATGGCCTGGGAGTGCCCGGTCCCGCTCAAGATCTCGCCCATCCAGAATCCGCCGTCCTTGAGCTCCTGGAAGGCCTTCAGCGCTTCCTCTTTCGCGTTGACCGCCGCTCCGTATTGCCCCTCGTACTCGAACAGGGTCCCCATGCTGTACGACTCGATGGCCGCGCCCCGCTTGTCGCCGGCCTCCCGCCGGAGCTCCAGGGAGCGCAGGTAGTGCTTCAGCGCCTGGTCGAATTGCCCCTTGTTGGTCGCCGTCTCGGCGAGGTTGTGCAGGGTGTCGGCGATGTCGCCGGGATCCTTGGTCTTCTCCCGGATCTGGAGCGCTCTCTCGAAGTAGGTCTGGGCGTCGTCGTATTGGGTCTTGAAGAGGTAGATGTTGCCGATGTTGTTGAGGCAGAGCCCTTCCGCGTCCTGATTGCCGACCTCGCGCTGGATCTGCAGCGACTCCTTGTAATCCTGAAGCGCCTGATCGTAGTTCCCGCGAGCCGAGTAGAAGCCGCCGAGGTCGATGAGGCTCAGGCCGACTCCTTTCTTGTCGCCGATCTCGCGCTCGATCTGCAGCGCTTCTTTGTAGCTGGTCAGCGCGGCATCGAGATTGCCCAACTGTTCCTGGACCTGGGCGATCCGCCCGAGAGTCGCGGCGATTCCGCGCTTCTGGCCGATGCGGCGCTTGATCTCGAGCGATTCCTGGTAGTACCGCTGTGCCTCGCTCGGCTTGTCCAGCCCCTGATAGGCGGCTCCGATGGCGTGGAGCACGTCGGCCTTCTCTTCGTCCTGCCCGAGCTGGATGGCCAGGCTCAGGGCCTGGTTCAGGAAGTCGAGCGATCCTTGCGGGTTCCCGGCCTTGATCTCCACGCGGCCCGATGCCAGAAGGGCGGCGACGTACTTCGGATCGCGTTCGAGGACCTTCTTGTAGTGGGCGCGCGCCTGGTCGAAGGCGCCTGAAGCCTCGTAGAGGGCGGCCAGCTCGAAGTTGACCTCGGAATCGTCCGGTGATGCCTTGGCCAGGTTCTCGTAGGCTGCGATCGCCTTGTCGGTATCGTTGACGATCCGCGCGTGGCTCGCGGCGATGAGGTATTTCTCCCGGGCCGGCAGTCGCGCGGAAAGGTCCATCGGCCCGACGCGAGTTCTGCTCGGCTTCCGTGTCGTAGCCCAGGGTCGCATAGGTCTGGCCGAGCTTGGCGTAGGCAAAGGCGAACTCCGAATCGGCCTGGGTCGACGCCTGGAACTTCTTGAGCGCCTCGGACTGCTTACCCGAGCGCGCGAGCTGCAGCCCTTCGTTGTAGGCCCTCAAGGCCTCGAGCGACTGGGTGGAAGGCTTGAACGCGGTGGCCTTGAGCTCATCGAGGACGTTGTCGGAGAGCGAGAGGTTCTCGCGAACCGACTGCGCGAGGCGATCGACGGCGGCCAGAAGGCCGCTCTGGCTCGGGGCCTGCGCCTTGAGCGCTACGGACCGCTGCCGCTTGACGTCTTCGAGCGTGGCGTCGATCCGGATCTCGTCGCCGAACTTCAAGTACTGTCCCCATAGGATCGTGTCCGCGTTGCTGAACTGGGCGAGCTTGCGCATCGTCGAGGGATCGAAGGTCGAGTCGGGAGAGATCCTCAGGTCGCGCAGAATCTGATGGAGCCTTTCCGACGGGACGATCGAGAGAGACGCCGACCGCCCGACGTCGGTCGAGAGCATCTCGGCCAGGCTTGGTCCGAGCCAGTCGATCGAGGAGTCGCCCGAGGCGTTGCGAAACGGCAGGATCGCAAGCGAGATCGTCTGGCCCGCGCCGCCCGGCTGCAATGGCGGCCGGCTGATGAGCCGTTGGCGCAGCGCGATGCCGACTCCCGCGACGACGACGGCCGCCAATGCGATGGCGATCCATTTCGAGGGCAGCGCCGGGAGGACCCGGCCCTTGCGCTGGCCGGTACGGCGTCGCATCCGCTTCGATTCCTCCGGCGAGAGCGGGCGAATCGGATGGCCATCGGCGTCGAGCCGGTCGAGATCCTCGATCAGCTCGGCCATCGTTTGATACCGATTCGCGCGATCGGGCTCGAGGCAGTGGGAGACGATGTGCTCGACGGACTCGGGAATCGTCGGGTCCACCGTGCGAATCGGCGGCGGCGCGTGCTGCATGCGCGCCATGAGCTCGGCCAGCTCGCTCGATGTGGCCCCTGCCTGCCGGCGCCCGACCAGCATGTCGGTCAGAATCAGCCCGAAGGCATAGATGTCGGCGCGCTGATCGGCCTGTTCGCCCCGGGCCTGCTCGGGCGCCATGTACGCAAGCGTGCCCACGACCATGCCGGCGACCGTGCTCCCGGCCGTGTCGACGGATCGCGCGATGCCGAAGTCCATGATGACGGCGTTGCCGTCGGGATCGACCATGATGTTGGGCGGCTTCAGATCGCGGTGCACCACACCGGCTTCGTGCGCGGCGGCAAGACCGGCCGCGACCTGTCGCGCGATCCCGAGCGCGCGCGGCACCGTGAGCTTGCCTTCGCGCTTGAGGATCGTCGCCAGATCGGCGCCCGGGATGTAGGGCATCGTGATGTACTTGACGCCTCCGAATTCGCCCATGTCGTGAATGCGGACGACGTTCCTGTGCGTGATCTGGCGGGCCAGCAGCAGCTCGCGCTTGAAGCGGCGATGCAGCTCTTCGGCCGCCCCCGGCTCCGCGGTGGCTTCCGGCCGAATGACCTTGAGGGCGACCGCCACGGCCAGCTCCTGATCCCACGCGTGGTACACCTCGCCCATTCCGCCCGCGCCGAGCAGCTTGATGACCTGATACCGCGGGCCGAAGGCCTGTCCGGGCACGAGTCGGCCGGAGCCGGTCGAGGGCGGGATCGGGCTGGCGTCCGCCGACTGCGTCAGGTCCTCCTCGGAGGCCTGCCCGATGTAGCCCAGTTGTGCCGCAAACGTACCCGCACGCGAGCCGTCGTTTCCGGCCGCCGGCGGATCAGTCGGGATGGGTGTGGCGACCGCCGCGGCGACGCCGGCCGAGACCGCGGCGCTGCAGACAGAGCAGCGGCCGCCCGGCGCCGGCGTATCGCTTGCGCAGCTGGGGCAGATCATCGGAACTGGGATTATGGCCCTAAAACCGCTGCATCGGGGTCGGTCGGGCAGTCCCCGGCAGCTCGGGGCGAAGAGGGTAAGCTACCGATGGGCGCGATCGAAATTCTTGGCATGAAGCTGAAAGACCGCATCGTCATCATCACCGGCGCCACGTCGGGAATCGGCCCATGACCGCGACCGATCTCGTCGATCGGCTGGCGAAGCACAGGACCCTCGGCGCGGCGCCGCGCGAGGAGCTCGCGTGGCTGGCCGCGCACGGGACCCTGCGGCACCTGGAAGCGGGCGACGTGCTCTCGGCGAAGGGCGTGCCGGTGGAAGGCCTGTTCGTCATTCTGTCGGGTCGCATCGCCATCTTCGTCGATCGCGGCGCCGGTCCGCACAAGGTGATGGAATGGCGGGCCGGCGACGTGACGGGCCTGCTTCCCTATTCCCGCCTGGTCGCGCCGCCGGGCGATTCGCCTCGCCCAGGAGCCCGCCGAGGTCCTCGTCGTGCCCCGCGAGCACCTGCGCGCGCTGATCCGCGAGTGCCACGAGATCACGTCGATCCTCGTCCACAAGATGGTCGATCGCGCGCGCGAGCTTCACGTCGAGCGACCTGCACGACGAGAAGATGATCTCGCTCGGGCAGCTGTCCGCGGGCCTGGCCCACGAGCTGAACAACCCGGCCTCCGCGATCGAACGCAGCGCCGCGCTGCTCGAGGAGCCGGCTCGAGGACGCCGAGCGGGCGACGCGCGCGCTCGGTGCGGTCCGGCCTGACCGACGCCCAGCTCGCGGCGATCGACGCGGTCCGCGAGCGCCTGCCTGGCCGCGCCCGTGCAGGGCGTGCGGTCGCCGATCGAGCAGGCCGAACGCGAGGAGGCCATCGCCGACTGGCTCGCCGATCACGGCCTCGACACGGCCGCCGCCGAGGCGCTGGCCGAAACCGCCGTGACGATCGAGGCGCTCGATCAGCTCGCCGGCGCCGTCGACGGACCGGCGCTCGACGCCGTGCTGCGCTGGGCCGCCGCCGGATGCTCGGTCCGCGGCCTCGCCTCGGAGATTCAGGATGCCGCGATGCGCATCTCCGGCCTGGTCGCTGGCGATCAAGGGCTTCACGCACATGGACCAGGCGACGGTCGCCGAGCCGGTGGACCTGGCGCAGGGCCTCGAGCAACACGGTCGCCGTGCTGAAATCGAAGGCGCGGGCGAAGTCGGTCGCCGTGGCCGTCGAGGTGGAGCCGGACCTGCCGCGCGTCCGCGGCTTCGCCGGCGAGCTCAACCAGATCTGGGCGAACCTGATCGACAACGCGCTCGACGCCGTCCCCGAGTCGGGCCGTGTCGAGGTCGCTGGCGAGCCGCGAGCCGGCGCGGGTCGTCGTGCGGATCGTCGACAACGGCGCCGGCATTCCGGCCGGAGATCCGCGAGCGCATCTTCGAGCCGTTCTTCACGACCAAGCCGGTCGGGGCAGGGCACCGGCCTCGGGCCTCGACATCGTCCGCCGCCTCGTCCGGCACAACGACGGCGAAATCGCGGTCGAGTCGCAGCCCGGGCCGCACGGAGTTTCGGGTCGCGCTGCCGCTCGCCGAGACCGAGGGCGCCGGAGGCCGGGCGTGAACAAGCCCGTCCTGCTCGTCGTGGACGACGATCCGCAGGTGCTCGCGGCGGTGCGCCGCGATCTGCGCTCCCGGTACCGGGAGCACTACACGGTCATGAGCGCGGCGTCGGGCGCAGGAGGCGCTCGCGACCGCCCGCGAGCTGAAGAGCCGCGGCGATTCGCTGGCGATGATGATCAGCGATCAGCGCATGCCGGGCATGCTCGGCAGCGAGGTGCTCGCGCAAGTCGCGCGAGGTCTACCCGCTGGCGCGGCGCGTCCTGCTGACGGCCTACTCGGACATCGACGCGGCCATCCGGGCCATCAACGAGGCGCACCTCGATCACTACCTGTCGAAGCCGTGGGATCCGCCCGAGGAACGCCTCTTCCCGGTGGTCGACGATCTGCTCGACGCCTGGCAGGCCGAGTATCTGCCCGAGGCGAAGGGACTGCGGCTGGTCGGACACCAGTGGTCGCCGCGATCGCACGCGATCAAGGACTTCCTGGCGAGCAATCTCATTCCGTATCGCTGGCTCGACGTCGAGCGGGACCCGGACGCGCGCGACGCTGCTGGAGGCGGCCGGCGTTGCGACCGACGAGCTGCCGGCGCTGTTCTTCGAGGACGGGAGCCGTGCTGCGCAACCCGGAGCCGCGCCAGGTGGCCGAGCGCCTCGGCCGGTCGCTCTCGGCCGCCTTCGATGTCTACGACCTCGTGATCGTCGGCGCCGGGCCCGCCGGCCTCGCGGCGGCGGTGTACGGCGCGTCGGAAGGGCTTGCGGACCCTGCTGCTCGATCGGCACGCGCCCGGGCGGACAGGCGGGCACGCAGCTCCCGCATCGAGAACTATCTCGGGTTTCCCGCCGGCGTCAGCGGCAGCGAGCTGACGCGCCGCGCCGTCACGCAGGCGCAGCGGCTCGGCGCCGAGTTCCTCGTGCCGCTCGAGGTGACGGGCGTCTCGATCGACGGCGGATACAAGCGTCTGGCGCTCAGCGACGGCCGCGAGCTCGTCACGCGGACCATGCTCGCCGCGACCGGCATGTTCTACCGCGAGCATCCGGCGCCCGGCGTGGCGGAGCACACGGGCGCGGGCGTCTACTACGGCGCCGCGACCACCGAAGCGCCGGCGTTCCGCGGCCGGCGCGTGCTCGTCGTCGGCGGCGGCAACTCGGCCGGCCAGGGCGCCATGTACCTGGCGCGCTACGCGAAGGAGGTGCAGATCGTCGTGCGCCGCGAGGCCTGCGCGAGACGATGTCGCAGTACCTCATCGAGCAGATCGAGAAGACGCCGAACATCCGGCTGCGGCCCCGGACGGAGATCGAGACGCGTCGAAGGCGAGGGCCACGTCGAGCGGGTCGCGCTCCGGTCCGCTCGACGACGGATCGTGCCGGGCGGAGGAGGCCGACGCGGTGTTCGTCTTCATCGGCACGCGCCCGCGGAGCGACTGGCTGCCGGCCGGCGTGCTGCGCGACGCGAAGGGATTCGTGCTCACCGGCCGCGACCTGATGGCGGCGGAGCCGCTACGCGCGCGACTGGAAGGAGCCGCGCGAACCGCTGCCGCTCGAAACCAGCGTGCCCGGCGTGTTCGCGGCGGGCGACATTCGCGCCGGCGCGATGAACCGCGTGGCCTCCGCCGTCGGCGAGGGATCGATGGTCGTGCGGCTCGTGCACGAATACCTGGCGCTGACCTGAGCCTATCCAGCTACGCCCCACCGGCCTGCGCTTGTTGGCCGAGTAACGGAGCGCCCTGCCTTTCGAGCCGCCGACGAATCAACCGTTGAGTGGGCAAGTGCCCGTTCTTGAGCGGCTTGGCCAGCAATTTGATCTCAAATACAATATTGGATATATTTCTCTCCAGATATGGAGGGACGGATGGCGGAACAATTCAAGTCCCCGGCAACCCGATATGGGCCAGCTCCGCTGGTCGACCTCCGATCGCGCGAAGCGCGCGAACGGTTGAGCCCGTCCGCGATCAAGGCCTTCCTCAACCTTATCGACCGTTGGAGCGTGCAGGACGAGGCGGCGCGCGATCTGTTGGGAGGCATCTCGAACGGGGCGTACTACAACCTCAAGCGGACTCCGAAGACCCTGGGTCAGGACGAGCTGCTTCGGGTTTCCTACCTGATCGGGATCTTCAAGGCACTCAACGTCCTCTACTCCAAGCCATTGGCGGACGGTTGGATGCAGCGGCCCAACCTGAACTCGATTTTCAAGGGTGAGACTCCGCTCACGTACGTTCAGAAGGGCGGCATTCCGGCCTTGCAGACCGTTCGTCGCCTGCTCGACGCTCGACGCGGCGGCCTGTGACGCTACCGCCCGTCAAACTCGTACGACAGTTCGATACGTCGCGGCTGATATCGGCGAAATACAGTGATGAGAGCGTGCTCTCGAGAATCGCGGATGACGACCCTCATCTGAAAGACATCTTCGAGCTCGATCAGGCCACCAACGACAGGTTGCTCGCCGAAAACGACCTCGCACCGGGGATTTCGAGCCACGAGCTGGTTTTTGGTGTGCCGTCCTTTCGGATCGTCAATGCGGCTTTTTGCCATCCTCACCCGACTGGCAGCCGCTTCAACGGACCCGAGCGTGGAGCCTGGTACGCGGGCTTCGAGATCGAAACGGCGCAAGCGGAGGTTGCGCACCACAAGTGGCTCGAGCTCGTCGAGACTTCGTGGCCTGAGGAAACGGCGGCCTACGTTGAATACCGCGCAGACTTCAGCGGGAACTTTCACGATCTTCGAGGCGAGAGCGAGTTCACGGCATGCCTGGACCCGGGGAGCTACCTCGAGTCGCAGCGGCTGGCTGCCGAGCTGCTTGCCGCGGACTCGCTAGGCATCGTCTACCCGAGCGTTCGCAGATCCGGTGGAACGTGCATCGTCTGCTTTCGCCCGGCGATCGTCGGCAACGTTCGCAAAGCGGCGGTCTACCAGTTCGAATGGTCGGGATCCCCAATCCCCAGGATCGTTGAGATCAGGGCCTAGCGCGGATACTTCGTTGGCTCCATCGGCACGATCGAGCCGGGAGGATAAGCTAGGGCCGACTGCAATCGAGATTGCCTCTCATGAAGCTCAAAGACCGCGTCGCGATCATCACCGGCGCCACGTCCGGCCTCGGCGAGGCGTCGGCACTCCTCTTCGCGGAAGAAGGGGCGAAGGTGATGGTGACCGGCCGCGACGAGGCCCGGGGCCGGAAGGTGGTCGCCGCGATCGCGGCGGCCGGCGGCACGGCGGCGTTCGCGAAGGCGGACGTCCGGCTTGCCGGCGATTGCGAACGCGTCGTGGCGGAAACGCTTCGCGCCTTCGGCGGCCGTCTCGACATCCTCTTCAACAACGCCGGCGTGTTCCATCCGCACGACGCCGTCGGCTGCACGGAAGAGGAGTGGGACGCGACGGTGGACTCGAGCCTCAAGGGCGCGTGGCTGATGTCCAAGTATTCGCTGCCGACGATGATCGCGCAGCGGCGCGGCGTCATCATTCATCAGTCGTCGGGCTGGGGCATCCAGGGCGGCGACGAGGCCGTCGCCTATTGCGCGGCCAAGGGCGGGCTCATCGTGATGGCCAAGGCCATGGCGATCGATCACGGGAAGCAGGGGATCCGCGTGAACTGTCTCTGCCCCGGCGACGTCGAGACCCCGATGCTCCACGCCGACGCCGAGTCCCGGAAGATGAGCTACGCGGACTACATGAAGGGCGCCGCCAACCGGCCGCTCGGGCGGGTCGGCACACCGGCGGAGCTCGCGCGGGCGGCCCTCTTTCTCGCCTCGGACGATTCCTCGTTCATGACCGGCGCGGCCCTGGTGGTAGACGGCGGCGGCATCGCCGGCTGATCGGGAGAATTCGATGAGAGGTCTGACCGGCAAGCGGGTGGTGATCACCGGCGGCGCGAGCGGCATCGGCGCGGCGACCGTGGAGCGATTCCTGGAGGAAGGGGCGCGCGTCGCGGTGATCGACCGCGACGAGGCCGGCGGCCGGGCGCTTCGCCAGAAGCATCCGAACCTCGCCGGTGTCGTCAACGCCGACGTGTCCGACGCGGCCGCCGTGGAGGGCGCCTTTCGGGAGCTCGACCGGCTGCTCGGCGGCGTCGACGTCGTCATCAACAACGCCGGCATCAGCATTCGCCACGACTTCATGGACATCACGCCCGAAGAATGGCGGAAGGTCATCGGCGTCGACCTCGACGGCGTCTTCTACGTGGCCCAGCAGGCGGCCCGGCGCATGCTCGCCGGCCACGGTGGAGTCATCCTCAACATGGGGTCGACGTCCGGCATGAACGGCTACCCGCGGTACGCCGACTACAACTGCGCCAAGGCCGGCGTCATCGAGCTCACCCGCACGATGGCGATCGAGCTCGCGCCGACGATCCGCGTGATCGCGGTGTGTCCCGGTTACGTCTGGACGTCGATGCAGGAGGCCGAGTACACCCCGGAGATGAAGGCGGCGGTGGACGCCAAGATCCCCCTCCGCCGCCACGCGACGACGAGCGAGATTGCCGCGCTCTTCGCCTTCCTGGCCTCCGACGAGGCCCCGTACATCACGGGGCATCCCGTGATCATCGACGGCGGCGAGATCGCCGGAGGCCTGGCGAGCCGCTAGGGCGCTTCCGAGCGCTCGACGCGAGCCGCCGGCTCAGTTGCGCGGACTCCTCCCACCCCGGGGCCGTCGGTTCGATTCCCGGTCGACCTCTCAACCCGCCGTCGCCGCGGGCCGCGGAGCCCTGGCGAGCCGGTATGCCGCCGCGGCGATGACCGCCGCGACGACGATCAGGATCAGGGCCCGCCAGAAGACGTAGTCGACCACTCCGCGAGCGCGCTGAGTCGCCGTGTCGAGCGACCTCGTCGAGATCGCGTCGACCTCCCGGAGCGCTGCGGCTCGCTCGCGGCCGAGGCTCTCGAACGCCGCCTGGCGCTCCTGCCGAATCGTGTCGGCGATTGCCTGCCTCTCCGACGCCACGTAGGCGGAGATGGCCACCCGCTGTTGCTCGATCGCGGCCAGCAGCGCGCTCCGCTGCTGATCCATGAGCTCGCCGAGCGGCCCGCTCGCGGCGCGGACGGTCCCCGGCACGTCGGCGAGAACGGCGTCCGCCCGCCGCGCGACGCGGCCGACGTCGTCCAGGTCTTCGAGGGTCGAGCGGAGATTCTCCCTCCCGGCGACTTCCCCGGCGAGCAGCTCTCCCTGCCAGCGGATTTCCTTGGGCAGGAGCGTGGAGTAGCTGCCGAGGCGCAGCGACAGGTCCGCCAGCGTGTCCCCGGCCTGTCCGACGACGGCGAAGGCGTCGAGGTCCTCCTGCCCGAAGAACCGCGCCAGCTCGCCGGCCCCCGTCGTCCGGCCGCTGAAGCTGCCTTCGATCGGGTGGGCGCGGGCGAAATCTTCGACCTCCGCGTGCCGGCGGGCGAGCTGCTCGGGGCTGGCCGAGACGAGGGTCGCGGTCTGCTCGACGGTCGCCTTCATCTGCCGAACGGCGGCGAGGGCGATCGGCTGCTCCGCGCCGAACGCCGCCCGGCCGGGCCCGTCCGTGAAGTAGAGGTCCATCTGCACGAGGAGCACCCAGAGATCGAATCCACCGGCGAGCGGGTCGGGTCGGAAGGCGGCGGCGTAAAGGGCCGGTATCCCGTCGGCCTTCCAGAGGATCGCGCGCCGTCGCACGGCGGCGTCCGAGGACTTCGACTGGATCTCGTCGGCCGCGTTTTCCAGGGTTCCGCCGAGACGGTCCGCCGTCTCGTAGACGCGCATCCGCAGCTCGGCGGCGCTCATCGATCCCTTCCCGACCTTCTGCTGGAGCGTCGACTGCCGTGGGGCCGCCGTCGTGGAGCAGGCCAGGGTGAGGGCGCCCGCCACGAGGAGCGCGCCCGCGGGCACGCGCGAACGAACGGTTTCGCGAGTCATCGATCGATCTCCTTTCGTCCGTGGCGGAGGAGCCGGAAGACCGAAAGTCCGCGCCCGCCGGATGAACCTCCTCATGGCTCCTCCCCGGGAAGGGCCTCAACATACCTCCGTTCCGGCGGAGCGACGACGGCTCGATATGATCCTCGGCTCCCGGAGGTGCGGGGATGAGGAAGTCCTTCACGGGTGCGATTCGGCTGACGGCGGCGGCGCTCGCGCTCGCGGCACTGGCGGGTCCGGTAGCGGCTCAACCCGTCGAGGATCCGTTCCAGTGGCTCGAGGACGTCCAGGGGGAGAAGCCCCTCGCCTGGGCGCGGGAGCACAACGCGAAGACGCTCGCGGTCCTCGAGGCCCGGCCCGAGTACAAGCCGATCTATGCGCGGACGCTGGAGATCCTGGATTCGAAGGACAAGATCCCGAAGCCGGAGCTCCTCGGCGAGACCGTGTACAACTTCTGGAAGGACGATGTGCACGAGCGAGGAATCTGGCGCCGCACGACGCTCGCCTCCTACCGCACGGCCGCTCCGCAGTGGGAAACGGTCCTCGACGTCGACGCGCTCGCGAAGGCGGACGGCAGGCCGTGGGTGTTCCACGGGGCGACCTGTCTGGCGCCCGCCTACGAGCGGTGCATGGTGAGCCTCTCGCCGGGAGGCTCGGATGCGTCCGTCCAGCGCGAGTTCGACACGACGACGAAGGCGTTCGTGCCCGCCGGCTTCGTCCTGCCGGAGGCCAAGTCCTTCATCGCCTGGCGCGACGAGGACACCCTCTGGCTCGGCACGGACTTCGGGGCCGGGTCGCTGACGTCGTCCGGATATCCCCGCATCGTGAAGTTGTGGAAGCGCGGGACGCCGATGTCCGCCGCCCGGACCGTGTTCGAGTCCCGGACGGAAGACGTCGCCTCCGTCGGCCGGACCGAGATCCTGAGCGACGGCCGGTACGACTTGATCTCTCGGACTCCGGCGTTCTTCCGCGAGGAGACGTTCCTTCTCCTCGGCGATCGCCTGGTCCGGCTGGACCTGCCCGAGGACGCGCGTCCCCGTCTCTTCTTCCGCGACCGGCTCCTCTTCTCCCTGCGGAGCGACTGGACGATCGGCGGCAAGACCTACCGCGAGGGGTCGCTTCTCGCTTCCACCGTCGACGACCTCCTGGGCGGCGTCCGCCGGTTCGACGTGCTCTTCGAGCCGAGCGCGCGCGTCTCGCTCGGCGGGGTGGACCGCACGCGCGACCGCGTGGTGCTCCAGACGCTCGACAACGTGCGCAGCCGCCTCACCGCCCTCGCCCCGAACGCGGACGGCGGATGGACGCGCTCCGAGATCCCCACGCCGGGGATCGGCTCGGCGGAGCTGACGGCCGCGAGCGACCAGTCGGAATCCTTCTTCTTCACGTACGAGGACTTCACGACGCCGAAGTCCCTGTGGCTCGCCGAAGCGGGCGCCGTGCCCGTCCAGGTCAAGACGATGCCGGCGTTCTTCGACGCAAAGGGGATGACGACCGAGCAGCTCGAGGCGACGTCGAAGGACGGCACGAAGATCCCGTACTTCGTCGTGCGGCCGAAGGGCGTGAAGTCGGACGGGACCGCCCCGACGCTCCTCTACGCCTACGGCGGCTTCGAGGTCTCGGAGGTCCCGAGCTACAGCGGGATCGTCGGCTCCGCGTGGCTCTCGCGCGGAGGCGTCTACGTCCTCGCGAACATCCGCGGCGGCGGAGAGTTCGGCCCCGCCTGGCACAAGGCCGCGGTGAAGGAGCAGCACATCCACAACTTCGAGGACTTCTCGGCCGTCGCGCGGGACCTCGTGGCGCGCAAGATCACCTCGGCGCGCCACCTCGGGATCATGGGCGGCTCGCAGGGCGGCCTCCTCGTCGGCGGGACCTTCGCGCTGTACCCGGACCTCTTCCACGCCGTCGTCGCCCAGGTGCCGCTGGCCGACATGCGGCGGTTCAGCCACCTCCTGGCCGGCGCGAGCTGGATGGCGGAGTACGGCGATCCGGACAAGCCCGAGGACTGGGCCTACATCCAGACCTGGTCGCCGTACCACCTCGTGCAGTCGGACGCGAAGTACCCGACGCCGTTCTACTGGACGAACACCCGCGACGACCGCGTCCACCCGGCCCACGCCCGCAAGATGGTCGCGAAGCTGGAGGCGCAGGGCCACCCGGTCTACTACTTCGAGAACACCGAGGGAGGCCACGGCAGCGGCGCGGTGAACAAGCAGACGGCCCAGGTCACGGCGCTGGAGTACGCGTACCTGTGGATGATGCTCCGCTGAGCGCGTCGCCCTCGCGGATCACTTCTCGAAGCCGAGCTTTTTCATGAGCGCCGCGAAGCGCGGTTCCGAGCGAAGGGGATCGAAGATCCGGTCGCCCCGGAGGTAGGGCATCCACTGTGAATTGTTGTCGTAGGCCTGCTCGAGGTAGTCGAGGGCGCGTGCGCGATCGCCGAGGCCGAGATGGACGATCGCAAGATTAAACGGGGGTATGTAGCCCTTCAGTGAGATTTTTTTGAGGTCGTCGATCGCCGCCATCGCGCGCGTTCGGTCGCCCGTCACCCCGTACGCGTACCCGAGCCACGCGGCCATGAACGGAGGCGACCCGAGCGCGATGGCTTTCTGGAATGGCGGAATGGCGTCCTTGGCCCTGCCCGCCTGGATTTCCATCCACCCCTCCATGAAGAGAGGAAAAAAGTAGGTCGGATCGAGGTTCGCGGCCTTCCGGGCAAGATCCTTCGCCTCCGGGTACTTGCCCTGCCAGGCGATCGCCATGAGAGCGTCGACGGGGATCTGGGGAGACAGCGGGTCGAGCTCGGCCGCGCGCTTGCCCTCGGCCACCGATTCGTCGAGCCGGCCCTGGAGCGCGAGCAGGACCCCGAACTGATCGTGCGCGAAGGAATAGTTCGGATTGAGCGCGAACGCCCGGCGATACTCGGTCTCGGATCCCGACCAGTCGTGCGCGTACCACCCGAGGTACGTTGCCAGGGAGGCATGCGCTTCGGCGGAAGCATCGTCCAGGCGTATCGCCTCCTGCGCCGCGGCCCTGGCCTTCGGTCCCGCCTCCGCGTTGGTGAGCACTCCCTCGTTGTAGCCCGCCCACAGGTATGCGTCCGAGAGGCCCGAGAACGCAGGCGCGAAGTTCGGATCCAGCCGGATCGCCTCCTCGAATTGTGCGATCGCCTTGCTCAGGTTCTCGTCGCTCGGGCGGTTGAAGAAATACCGGCCCTTCAGGTAGGCGTCGTAGGCCTCGGGGTTCACGCTGGGCGCGCGCGTCAGCCGCGATTCCTCCGCCGGGGTCAACCGAACGTGGATCTCCCGCGCGATCGCCGACGCCAGCTCGTCCTGCAGCGCCAGCACGTCGCGCGAGTTCCGCTCGAAGCTCTTGGCCCACAGGTGCCGATCGGCCCGCGCGTCGATCAGCTGGGCGGTGATTCGAACCTTGTCGCCGGCGCGAAGGACCGACCCCTCCACGATCGCGTCGACGTTCAGCGTCTTGGCGATTTCCGGAGTCGGCGGCCGGTTGCGTCCCTTGAACTGCATCGCCGAGCCGCGGGAGATCACGCGAAGCTGGCTGATGGTGGCGAGGGCTGCCGTCAACTCGTCGGTCATCCCCTCGGCGAAATAGTCCTGGTTGGGGTCGCCCGAGTAGTTGTCGAGGGGAAGCACGGCGATCGATTGGATGACAGGCGGCCCGGTCCCGGCCTCCGGCGCGCGGGAGGACGAGGGCATGAACCTACGCGCGGCCAGATACAGCGCGGCCAGCAGGATGGCGCCGGCGACGGCCACCCACGCCGGGCGCTTCCAGGCCGCCCGCGCGGCGGCGGGCTCGGACCTGGGTGAAGAAGCCGCCGGCGGTGAAGTGGTCTCGTTCCGCAGGTCCCGGAGCTCGTTGTACACGTCGCGCGAGGTCTGGTAGCGATCGCGCGGGTCCTTCTCGAGGCAGCGGCGAAGAATCCTCGACAGGTGCTGCGGAAGATCCCCGCGCTCGTCCGTGACGGACGGAGGCGTGTCCCGCAGGATCGAGGAGATCATGTCCGCGGCGGTCGCGCCGTGGAACGGCCGCTCGCCGGTCAACATCTGGTAGAGGACGACGCCGAGGGAGAAGACGTCCGACCGCGCATCGACCGGCCTCCCCGGGTCTGCTCCGGAGACATGTAGGCGACCGTGCCGAAGACCTGGCCCTCGCTCGTCAGGTTCGCCCGGCTCTCGGTCGGCGTGCTCGTCAGATCGGGTTGGGAATCGGCGGCCTCGAGCTTGGCGAGCCCGAAGTCGAGAACCTTGACGCGCCCCTCGGCCGTCACCATCACGTTGCCGGGCTTCAGGTCCCGGTGCACGATGCCGCGCTCGTGCGCGGCGGACAACGCGTCGGCGAGCGGCACGGCGATGTCGAAGAACCGCGAGAGCGGGAGGCCGCCCGCCGCGATGAGGGTGTCGAGGGTCTGGCCCTCCACCAGCTCCATGGTCAGGAACCGGCTGCCGCCGGCCTCCTCGACCGAGAATATGGTGACGATGTTGGGGTGGTTGAGGGAGGCGAGCGAGCGGGCCTCGCGCTCGAAGCGGGCCAGGCGCTCCGGGTCGCTGCGCCAGTGCCGCCGGGAGCACCTTGATCGCCACGTCGCGCCCGAGCTTCGTGTCGGTGGCCCGGTACACCTCGCCCATCCCGCCCGCGCCGATGGCCGCGGTGATGCGGTAGTGGCCGAGGCTGCGGCCGATCAGTTCGGACCTCCTCGGCGCCGGAAGGCTCGGGCTGCGGTTTCGTATGCGGGAATGGCAGGACGGATTCTAGCCCTCCGCAGGGATGGGCCCTGGCCGCGCGTGGCCCGGTCCGCGATTCCGTCGCGGCCCGATCGCGGCGAAGGGGGTTGCGCCTTTTCGGCTCGGGGTATATGAGATTTGGGGATGTGGGCGGCAGGCGACCGGCCGCAGCGCCGGGCTCCCGCCGCCGAAAGGAGGATTGGCGATGCTCTCCAACCGCTTTCTGAGGATCCCCGGGCGATTCCTCGTCGCCGGCCTGGCCCTGGCGGCCGCGGGGCCGTCCCGGCAAGTCCGGGCCGACGAGACCTGCCAATCTCCGTACATGGCGATGATCACCTCGCAGGAGGACTTCGTCTACGTCTGGACTCTTGGCCAGCAGGGAGTGGGCGACGGCTCCGACAAGCTGGTCACGGTCGACGCGCGCCCGGCCTCGAAGACCTTCGGCAAGGTGATTCACAAGGTCTCCGTCGGAGGGCGCAACGAGGCCCACCATGGCGGCTTTACCGACGATCGGCGTTACTTCTGGGCCGGGGGCCTGGACAGCAGCAAGATCTTCATCTTCGACGTCCACACCGACGCCGCCAGGCCTCGCCTGCACAAGACCATCGACGACTTCGTCTCCCGGTCGGGCGGAGTGGTGGGGCCGCATACCCACTACGCGCTGCCCGGGAGAATGCTGATCGCGGCGCTGTCGAACGACAAGGACCACGGTGGCCGCACGGCGCTGGTGGAGTACAGCAACGGCGGCGATTTCATCGCGACGCACTGGATGCCGACGAACGAAAAGCCCGGGGGCGCGAAGATCGCCAGGGTCGCCGATGGCTACGGGTACGACCTGCGCGTGTTGCCGCGGCGAAACACGATGCTGACTTCGTCCTTCACGGGCTGGAACAACTACATGATGGATTTCGGCAAGATGCTGCAGGACCCGGAAGCCATGAAGCGCTTCGGGCAGACGGTGACGGTCTGGGACCTTCACGCCCGCAAGCCGAAGAAGGTTCTGGAGGTCCCGGGCGCCCCGCTGGAAATCCGGTTCGCGTTGCAGCCGCAACACAACTACGCATTCACGACCGCCGCCCTGACCTCCAAGATCTGGCTGATCTACGAGGACGAGGGCGGCGAGTGGCAGGCCAGGGAGGTCGGCGACATCGGCGATCCCGCGAAGATCCCGCTGCCCGTGGATAGCAGCATCGGCGCCGACGACCAGTCGCTCTGGGTCACGACCTTCATGGACGGAAAGGCGCGCCGCTTCGACATCAGCGACCCGTATCACCCCAGGCAGGTCTACGAGGAAACGATCGGCTCGCAGGTCAACATGGTGTCTCAGACCTGGGACGGCAAGCGCGTCTACTTCACCTCGTCGCTGCTGGCCAACTGGGACAAGAAGGGAGACCAGGACCAGCAGTTCTTGAAGGCCTACACCTGGGACGGCCAGAAGCTCAACCCGAGGTTTACCGTCGATTTCTACGCGGAGAAGCTGGGTCGGCCCCACATCATGAGGTTCGGGGCCTACGCGCTCTATGGGGGCGGACCGACGGGAGCCCCCGAAAAGACCGCGGCGAAGATCATGCCTTGACCGATGGTGCGATGAGGCCCGCCCGCGATCTTCGGCGCTCCCGCGGGGGAGCGAAGGCCGGGGCGCTCGTCGCGACTCTCGTCCTTTCGGTGGCCGCGTGCTCCAGGCCGTCGGTCGAGGTGACTCGAGCCGTCGTGCAGGCCGCGCCGACGGGGCTCGAGTACGTGCCGCCGCAGCCCGGGAGCTACTCTCTGCCGCCGATCCAGGCCGCCTCCGACGGCGTGGTCCTCGATCAGGATGGGCATCCCCGCCGCCTGTTCGACTACCTGGGCGACCGGTACGTGCTTCTGAGTTTCGTCTACACGCGGTGTTCGGCGGTGAAGGGTTGTCCGCTGGCCACCGCCGTCTTCCAGATGCTGCGCGAACGGCTCGACGAGGAGCCCACGCTGACCGGCCGGGTGCGTCTGGTCACGCTGAGCTTCGATCCGGAGCGTGACACTCCCGAGACCATGCATCGCTACGCCAGCGGCGTCGGCGTGAACCGTCATGGACGAGCCGAGGCCTGGGCCTTCCTGACGACACCCTCCCAGGACGATCTGGAGCCGATTCTCGACGGTTACGGGCAGTTCGTGGTTCGGGAGGTCGACGGCGAAGGCCGGTTCACGGGCAATCGTTCCCACATGCTGAAGGTCTTCCTGATCGACCGCGAGCGGCGCGTGCGCCAGATCTACAGCTCGGATTTCCTGCATCCGGCGCTCGTGATCAACGACGTGAAGACCCTGATGATGGAGGCCCCCCAGGGCTGAGGAAGCGGGATCCGCGGCCATTCCCGGAAAACGACCCGATCGAACGCAGACCCATCCGTCGAATTCCTTCGGCCGGGGCGAGCGTCTCGGAGTAGTCTGCAGTCTCCAAGAAGGAGCTCGTGATGAAGAAACGCCTGGCTGTCTTCGTATCGGCGATCGGATTGTTCGCCTGCATCGTGACCTCGGTGTCGGCCCAGATGGCGCCGCAGACTCGGCCGGAGGGCGGGACCACGCCCATCGAGACCTTCACCGGCCGCGCGTTCCAGATGCAGCGCGGCTCGACCGGAATCGTGGAGATCACGATCACCCGGTGGTCGACGGACGCCGAGCGCGAGATGCTGCTCGGGGTTCTCAAGGACGCGGGGCAGCCGGCGATGATCGCGGAGCTGCAGAAGCTGCCGCAGGTCGGCTACATCAAGATGCCGAACACGATGGGGGTCGCCCTGTTCTACGCCCGGTCGAACGAGCTGCCCGACGGAACCCGGCAGGTCGTGATCGGAACGGACCGGACGATCGGTGTGGCCACGCGCGCGCCCCAGGCGAACAAGTACGACGCGACGATCATCGAGATCCGGTTCGCGAAGGGCAGCGACAAGGGCGAGGGCAAGATGGTGCTGGCCGGCAAGGCCTCCATCGGCAAGGACGGAAAGGTCCAGATCTCCAACTACCAGGGCGAGCCCGTGAGGCTCCTGGACGTGAAGTCGAAGACGCCGTAGCCAGCCCCGCGGCGCCTCGCCGCGTGATCGCGCCTACCGGTTCAGCTGCGTGAGGGCCCGTTGCAGCGGAGCGTCCGAGATCCGGATCAGGCCCTCGAAGGGCCGGTCCATCTCCAGGATCAGGAGAATGGCGCCGGCGACCGAGAGCGCGCACACGAACAGGGCGGTGGCGACGGTCGCGTTGGGATGGGCGAAGAGTCCGAAGCTGACGAAATTGATCGTCAGCCAGAAGACCACCACGGCGAGGAGCGGGGTCGACACCGAGCTCGTCCGCTGCTGGACCATCAGAAGACGCGTCTTGGCCATCTCGCCGATCTGGGCGGAGGCCTGGTCCTTGAACGCCTGCTGCTCGGCGTCCCTGGGCGCGAGCCGGTGGATGGTCGCGAAAAGGGACGTGGCGCCCGCCGGCGGCGGCGTGCCGTGCCAGATCTGTTCCCGGGCACCGGCGACGACCTGGCGCAGCTCCTGGCGGACATTCGCTGCTTCCGGCCCGTAGACCGACAGGATGCCGTCGAGCATGACGACTCCGGCCGAGAGCGAGGTGAGCTCGTCCTTCTGCGTGTCGTACGAGCTCTTGGCCGAGCCCACCAGCAGGCCGAGAACGAGGGCCGACATCGTCCCGATCAGCGCCATCGCCGACCTCACGAGCTCCTTGGATTCTCCGGTCCGGTGGTGCTCGGGCAGAATCGCTCGAAGGCCCATGCCCGGCCAGGGCACCGCCGAAGACGCACGCGAAAACCAGGGCACTCGTCGCGATGGGGCTCATTCCTTCTCCTCCGTCCCGGAACGCATCAGCCGGGAAGATAGTACCGATAGTCGGGCCGCCCGTCGCGGCCCGCGGGCTTCCCGCTGGTCCGAGAATCCGGCGGGCGAGGGCCACGACGACGACATCACGCTCCTGGTGATCCGCTCGGGCCGCTGAGCCCGCGCGGCCGGGAGTCGACCCGGTTCCCCTGGAGTAGACTCCGCGTGCCCTGATGGAAACGGATCATGCCCGGCGGACCCCCGGTCCATTCGATATCTTGGGGGGGCTTTTTCAGGCGCCCGTACGGAGGGAGAGGAACATGAATACGCGCCGGGCTCGCTCAGGGCCACGCCGTAGAAGGCGAGGGCGGGCATGACGACGAGATTCCTGCAGAGGGTCCTCGTGGCTCTGCTCGCTCTCGGAATTGGCGCAGTCGGCCGGGGCCAGGGAACGCCGACCGCGGCCGAGGAGCAGGAGAAGGCGAACCAGCTCGCCCGGGAGCTCGCCAATCCCGTCGCGAACCTCTGGTCCCTGCAGTTCCAGTTCAACAACTTCGAGCTGACCAACGACCGCTGGAACTACAACCTGAACTTCCAGCCCGTCATGCCCGTCAGCCTGACGAAGGACCTCAACCTGATCACGCGGCCCGTGATCCAGGTGTACAACAGCGCTCCCTACCAGACGTCCACGGGGGCGGACGCGCGGACGACGAACTTCGGCGACTGGACGCAGCTCGAGCTGTTCTCCCCGGCGAACAGCGGTGACTGGCTCCTCGGGGCCGGGCCGACGTTCATCTTCCCGACGGCCGGCTCGGTCTACACCGGGCAGGGGAAATTCCAGGTCGGACCGGCGGTCGTCGTGGCTTACATGACCAAGAAGTTCATCCTCGGCGTGTTCCCGCAGCAGTGGTGGTCCTACGCCGGAGACGCCAGCCGGGCGAGCACGAGCCAGATGAACATCCAGCCGATCGCCGGCCTGTTCTTCGACGGCGGCTGGAACGTGAGCTACTCCGGCAACATCCTGGTCGACTGGGAGGCGCCGAGCGACAACCGCTGGACCGTGCCGATCGGGTTGAATTTCGGCAAGGTCGTCAAGTTCGGGCGCCTTCCGGTGAAGATCGGGCTCTCCGGCCAGTACATGGTCACCCAGCCCGAGCCGGTCGGCCAGCGCTGGAACATCCAGATCCTGCTGACGCCCGTGATCCCGAAGCTCATCCAGGGAACGCTCTTCGACTGACGCGGGGGCGTTCGATCGGTGAACCCCCGACGACGAACGATTCGACGCGAAGGAGGAATGGAAGTGGGCAAGAAACTGACCGCGGAGTTCCTCGGCACGTTCTGGCTGGTCCTCGGGGGCTGCGGCAGCGCGGTCCTCGCGGCCGCGTTTCCCGGACGTGGGCATCGGTCTTGCCGGGCGTCTCGCTCGCCTTCGGTCTGACCGTGCTGACCATGGCCTACGCGATCGGCCACATCTCCGGCTGCCACCTCAACCCGGCGGTCTCGGTCGGCCTCTGGGCCGGCGGCCGCTTCCCGGCCTCGAGCCTCGTTCCCTACATCGTCGCGCAGGTGGTCGGGCGCGATCGCGGCGCGCGCGGCGTGCTCTACGTGATCGCGAGCGGCAAGGCGGGCTTCGACCTCGCGCGGCGGCTTCGCCTCGAACGGCTACGGCGCGCACTCGCCGGGCGGCTACTCGCTGCGGCGTGCCTCGTCGCCGAGGTCGTGATGACGTTCATGTTCCTGATCATCATCCTCGGCGCGACGCGACAAGCGCGCGCCGGCGGGCTTCGCCGGCATCGCCATCGGCCTCGCGCTCACGCTGATCCACCTGATCAGCATCCCGGTGACCAACACGTCGGTGAACCCGGCCCGCAGCACCGGGCCGGCGCTCTTCGTGGGCGGCTGGGCGCTCGAGCAGCTCTGGCTCTTCTGGGTCGCGCCGATCGTCGGCGCGGTTCTCGCCGGCGCGGTGTACCGGGCGTCCCTGGAGGAGCGGTGAGGTCTGTGATCGAAGACGAGCGAGGGAAGGAGGAAACGGATGAAGATCGAAAATCGACGGGAGATCTCGGCAGGCGTCCTCTGGGTGTTGTGCCTCGGGCTGCTGGCCACCTCGGCCTTCGCGCCAGGCCGCGAAGAAGCCGAACATCCTCATCATCTGGGGCGACGACATCGGCTACTGGAACGTCAGCGCCTACAACCAGGGCATGATGGGCTACAAGACGCCGAACATCGACCGCATCGCCAAGGAAGGCGCGCTGTTCACCGACTGGTACGGCCAGCAGAGCTGCACCGCCGGCCGCGCCGCGTTCATCACCGGCCAGAGCCGGCTTCCGCACCGGCCTGCTCAAGGTCGGCCTGCCGGGCGCCAAGGAAGGGCTGCAGGCGCGCGACGTCACGCATCGCCGCAGCTGCTCAAGGCGCAGGGCTACATGACCGCGCAGTTCGGCAAGAACCACCTCGGCGACCTCGACGAGCACCTGCCCACCGCGCACGGCTTCGACGAGTTCATGGGCTCGCTCTACCACCTCAACGCCGAGGAGGAGCCCGAGAACCCGGACTACTTCAAGGATCCGGCGCTGATCAAGAAGTATCGGCACGCGCGGCGTGATCCACACCTGGGCCAACCCGGACGGCACGCAGAAGATCGAGAGCACCGGCCCGCTCGACAAGAAGCGCATGGAGACGATCGACGAGGAGGTCACCAAGGCCTCGCTCGACTACCTGGAGAAGGCGAAGAAGGCCGACAAGCCGTTCTTCCTCTGGTGGAACTCCACCCGCATGCACATCTGCACGCACCTCAAGAAGGAGAGCGAGGGCAAGACCGGCCTCGGCATCTATCCCGACGGCATGGTCGAGCACGACGCGCATGGTCGGCCAGCTCCTCGACAAGCTCAAGGAACTCGGCCTCGACGAGAACACCATCGTCATGTACTCCACCGACAACGGCGCGGAGAAGTTCACCTGGCCCGACGGCGGCACGACGCCCTTCCGCGGCGAGAAGAACACCAACTGGGAAGGCGGCTACCGCGTGCCCTGCGCCATCCGCTGGCCCGGCGTCATCAAGCCCGGCACCGTCATCAACGACATCTTCGCCCACGAAGACATGCTGCCCACGCTGCTGGCCGCCGCCGGCGTGCCCGACGTGAAGGAGCAGCTGCTCAAGGGCATGAAGGTCGGCGACAAGACCTTCAAGGTCCATCTCGACGGCTACAACATCACCGATGCGCTCGCCGGCAAGGCGCCCAGACCCGCGCCACGAGTTCTTCTACTTCAACGACGACGGCTCGCTGGTCGCGCTGCGCTACGACCAGTGGAAGATCGTCTTCGCCGAGCAGCGCGCGCACGGCTTCGACGTCTGGCAGGAGCCGTTCGTCGCCGCTGCGCCTGCCCGAAGATCTTCAACCTCCGCTCCGATCCGTTCGAGACGGCCGACCACGATCGGCATGGACTACGACCGACTGGCGGGTCGACCGCGTCTTCCTGCTCGTGCCGGCGCAGCAGTACGTCGGGCAGTTCCTCGCCACGTTCAAGGAGTTCCCGCCGAGCCAGAAGGTCGGCAGCTTCTCGCTCGACGACGTGCTGAAGGCGCTCGAGCCGAATCAGTAGAGCCGCAGGATCGTCGCGCCGCCTCTCGCCATCGGGCGGGGCGCGGCTTTTTGCCCGCGCGCGAGACCGTGGAGAGGACGCGAACGAGCCCGCCGACGGCCATCACGGACCCGCCGACGGCGCTGCCGGGTCCGTGTCCTTTGGGGCGCCGAACGTCTTGACGAGGAACTACCGCCATCTGGCCGCGGTTGTTCCGGGTTGCCGGGGCAGTAGGTTCCGGCGCCGCAGCCCCCGGTGATTCCGCGGGCCGCGAGGTCTTCGATCCACGGGTCGAAGGCTCCGCCGGTGCACGGCACGTCGAGGAAGACGGTTCCCGAGCATGCGGGCGGAACATAGGCGGACCCGCGGCTCGCTTTCAGCAGGAAGACGGCCATCTGCGCGCGTGTCACCGGAGTGTCCGGACAGTAGGCGTCTCCGCCGCAACCTCCGGTGACGCGCTCCTGGAAGAGCTGCTCGATCCAGTCGGCGAACGGGCTCGGGCAGGCGACGTCGGAGAAGACGCCGGCGCAGCCGGGCGGCGTGTAGGCGTTTCCGTGCTCGGACTTGAGGAGGAAGACGGCCATCTGGCCGCGCGTGACGGGCGTCGCCGGACAGTACATCGCCGCGTGCCGCAGCCGCCGGTCACCGCGTTGTGGAAGAGGTTCTCGACGAACGGGTAGAACGGCTCGCGACGCGGGCACGTCCGCGAAGCTGCCGCCGACGTGGAGCGTCCAGGTCCGGCTCGAACCTGCGTCCCCGCGAGCGCCTCGTCGAACGTCGCGTCCCAGTGGGCCGCCGGGCGCGTTCCGGTGATGCTCATGCGCGTAGCAGTCGTGATCGGGCGTCGCGCCGTAGCAGTCGGTCGCGGCGCCGGCGCCGGCGATGCCGTAATCCGCGAGGATGTCGTCGAGCACGTAGGCCGGGCCGGTGGGCCCGGTGAACGCCGACGCCGTGCCGGTGAACGAGACGGGAACCGTCAGGAGATCCCTGCCAGGCGGGTTCGACGACCACACTTTCGCCTGGTTCGAGGACGCCGTTCAGGTCGGAGGAGGCGCCCGTCCCGTGGACGTCGACTTTCAGTCGCGAGCGCCTCGAACGCGCGGGGCTCCCGCCCCCAGACCGGGTCGCTGGCGTTGGCGGGAGTCGGCAGGGGAGTGACCTCGGTCGGGGCCGTGCGCGCCGCGACCACGGGACCGGCGCGGGCATCGTGTAGAAGGCGAGATCGCCGTCGCGGTCCGACACGAAGATGATCAGCGTCCCGTCGGGCGAGAACGACGGGAACATGTCGTCGAATGCCGGGTTGTCCGAGAGCAGCAGGATCCCGCTCCCGTCGCGGTTGACCTTTTCGAGCTGCCACGGCGGGCAGCACGGGTCGACGCTCTGGGTCATGTAGACGAGCAGGGCGCTGTCGGGCGACCACGCCGGGGCGCGGTCCTCCTCAAGGAAATCGCCGCGCGGCGTCCCGGGCTCCCCGCCCGTCAGGATCTGCTCGCCCGAGCCGTCCGGATTGAACGGTGACGATCTCCCACTGTGCCCATTCCTCGCCGCCGGACATCTCCGGCCGCACTCCCGCGAACGCGATCTTGCTGCCGTCGGGCGACCAGGCCGCGTCGATCTCGTCGTAGTCCGAGTTCGTGAGGTTCGTCTCGCCGGTCCCGTCGACGTTGATCACCAGGATGTCGAACTGGGTCGTGATCACCTGGCCCTCGACCATGCGCGTGAAGGCGATCTGCGTGCCGTCCGCCGACCAGGTGGGGCCGAACTGGTAGAACGGCGTCGCGACGATCGGCGCCTGGCCCGTGCCGTCCGCGTTCATCACCATGATCCTGTTGGTGTAGTTTTCGCCCTCGATGTACGCGATTCGCGTGCCGTCGGGCGACCACGCCGGCCCGAATTCGGTCAGCTCCGGCGTGTTGGTCAGGTTGGTCTGCCCGGAACCGTCCGGGTGCATCGCCCAGATGTCGCACGTGACGCCCCCGGGGGGAGTGTTGTACTCGCACACCGTGAAGGCGATGTCGCCGTTGACCGCGGTGACCTGGGCTGCGGCCGGGAGCGTGAGCGAGAGAGAAGCCGTTGCGATCGCCGCCAGGACCGGATGCCAGGCGCGCATGGGAACCTCCCGGGAGCGCGGTCGGATCGCCCCCGACGGTTTCCATCGTGGCGTCGGGGCGCCCGCACGCAATGGTTCAAGAGCATCATTCCTTTCGCCGCGGGCCGACCGGTCTTCATTCCTTCTTCATTAAGGCGGATCCGTGATGCGCCTGCATCAGGCGAGCGGCGGCCCGGAGCCTTAGCTTCGATTCATGGAAATCGAATTTCCGGGCGGGATGCGTGTCGAGGCGCTGCACGACGGGTTCCGGATCCGGACCGACCAGCCGGGGAAGGCCGGCGGGGAGGGAACGGCTCCTTCGCCGTTCGATCTCTTTCTGGCCTCGATCGGCACCTGCGCCGGCTTCTACGTGCTCCGCTTTCTCCAGCAGCGCGGCCTGGACACGGAAGGCCTGGCCCTGTCGGTGACGCCCGAGTGGAACCGGGAGGCCAAGCTCATCACCCGCATCCGGATCGAGATCACGCTCCCGCCGGCCTTCCCGGAGAAGTACCGGGAAGCCGTGCTTCGCTCGGTCGACCAGTGCACCGTCAAGCGCCACCTCGCCGAGCCGCCCGGGTTCGAGGTGGTGACGGTCATGCCGGCGGAGCCCGCCGGGGCTGGCGCGCGGCGTGGACTGGAGGTCGAATGCGGGGCACGCTGATGGCCGCCGGTCCGGCGAAGGCGAGCTTCGGAATGCGCAAGACGCTCCGGTGCGATTACGAGGCCGCGCTCGCGCGCGTGCCCGAGGCCCTCCAGGCGGAGGGTTTCGGCGTGCTGACCGAGATCGACGTCCGCGAGACGCTCAAGAAGAAGCTCGGCGTCGACTTCCGGCGCTACAAGATCCTGGGAGCCTGCAACCCGCCGCTCGCGCACAGGGCGCTCGAGGCGGAGCTCGAGGTCGGCCTGATGCTGCCCTGCAACGTCATCGTGTACGACGCGGGCGGGGGGCAGACCGTCGTCTGCGCCATCGACCCCATGCAGACCGTCGCGGCGCGGGGCACTCCGGCGCTCGCCGAGGTCGCCGCGTCCGTCCGCGAGAAGCTGCAGCGGGCGCTCGACCGGCTCGCGTAGCGCCCGCGGGCGGGCGCGATCAGTTCGAGGGCTTCGGCGCTTCGGGCGCGCCCGTCTCGCCTTTCATCATCGGGCAGTGATGCGTTCCCGCCGCCGGCCCGTCCCCGCCGCAGCAGCCCTTCATGCCTCCGCCGCAGCAGTCCATCCCGCCGCCGGCGTGGCCCTTCCCGTGCATCGAACCGTGCATCGACCCGCCCATCATGGGGCAGTCGGCCATCGCATGAGATCCCGGGGCCTGGAACGCCACGAGCTTCTCGACGGCCGACTCGAGCGCCGCGACCTTCTGATCGCCGCGCGCCTTCCGGGCGACTTCGAGCTGCGCCTCGATCTCTTTCCAGGCCGCCTGCCGGGCCTCCATCGCCTTCTGGTGAGATGCCTTCATCTCCTGGCAGCGCTTCGCGCACGCCTCGGGGTCGGCGGCCTTGGGCTCCTGGGCGAAAGCGAAACTCACGGCCATGAGGGCCGCCAGCGACACCGCGAAACGGGTTTTGAACATTCTGTCCTCCGCGGCCATGCTAGCGGGCGGCCGCGCCGGGGCCCTGAGTCAAACGCACCAGGGGCTCAGGGCTTTTGCGCCGGCGCCTTCTCCTCGATGACCTGCTTGTTCTTCAGGATCGTGTCGACGATCTCGCCGGCGAGCTTCTTGATGTCGGCGGCCGACTCGACCTGGCCGATCACGAACTTGGCGGCGACGACGTAGGGGTTCCAGCCGGCCGGCGGGCCCTGGCCCCGCAGGGCCTCGGCCTCGCCGAAGACGATGAACGGCGCGTTGGGATCGACGGCGAGATCGGCGACGGACACGGTGATCTTGGTGTTGACCGGGTCGGGCTGCCCGGTGATGAACGACGGCATCTTGATCATGCCCTGCGAGTCGATGGCGTAGAAGATGCCGGTGACGAGCCAGCCCTGCTTCGGCAGCGGCGCCTCGCGCGAGATCCGTTCCGACGTGTAGCCCTGGGCCTTGAACTGGTCGGCGACCGCGCCCGAGAGCGACCCGGCGCTCATCACCGCCTTCTGGCTGGCGCGCGTGCCACGCAGGATCGAGAGCGGGCCCTTACGGGACGAGCCTCCGCCTCCGGCGGGATCGCCCGTGTGGGCCTCGAAATCCTGGACGTACACGGTGCGCTTGGGCGCGGCCCCGGGCGCGGGAGCCTGCGCCGAGGCGAGCGCAGCCGTGCCGAGGACGAAGGCGGCGGTCAGGCCGAGGGATCGGTTCGATCGCGTCATGGGGGTCCTCCTCGCTTCTTTCGGACTCGATCGCGCGGAGAAGACCCGCGCCGCGGAAATCAAATCACAGGCCCGTGCCGGACTGCCACGGGGCCCGCCGTTCGTTATAGCCTCTGCCTCGAGTTTGACCGCCTCTTCAGGCTCTCGGTTGCGTCCGTGCAAGCGCCTCGCGCCGATCGGCGCCGGAGGAGCGGGGAGACTCGCGCCGCTCCTCCCGCTGCTCCTCGCCACGTCCTGCATGGTGGGCCCGAACTACACGACGCCGAAGAGCGACGTCGCTCCCGGATGGCTGCCGAGCCCGGCCGCCGAGGAGAAACCGCTCAACGCCGCGGACGCCTACTGGTGGAAGGTCTTCGCCGACCCGGTCCTCGACGGCCTGGTCGAGACCGCGTACCGCAACAACCTCACGCTGCAGATCGCGGGCGCGCGGGTGCTCCAGGCGCGCGCGCAGCTGAACCAGTCGATCGGCAACCTCTTCCCGCAGCAGCAGGGACTCTCGGGCGCGATCACCTGGAACCAGATCCACACGCCGGCCACGCTCGACCGCGCCGACGACAACATCCTCTTCGCGGCGACCTGGGAAATCGACGTCTGGGGCAAGATCCGCCGCGGCATCGAGGCGGACCGCGCCGCGTACCTGAACACGGTCGCGTCCTACGACGACGCCCTCGTGACGGTCATCGCCGACGTGGCGTCGAGCTACGTCAACATCCGCACGGCCCAGGAGCGCATCCGCGTGGCCGAGCGCAACGTCCAGACGCAGAAGGAGAGCCTGCGCGTCGCCTCGGTCCAGTTCAAGTACGGCGAGACGAGCGAGCTCGACGTGCGCCAGGCGGCGACGCTGCTGGCGCAGACGCAGGCCCAGATCCCCAACCTGCAGAACTCGCTGCGGCAGGCCAAGAACGGCCTCGCGGTCCTCCTGGGCGAGACGCCGTACGCGATCGACGCGCGGCTCGGAGGCGAGGGGCGCGATCCCGGTCGCGCCGGAGCAGGCCGCCGTCGGGATCCCGAAGGACCTCCTGCGCCGCCGGCCGGACGTGCGCGCGGCCGGGCTCGCCGCCGCGTCGCAGTCGGCGCTCATCGGGGTCGCGGTGGCGAACATGTACCCGGCCTTCTCGCTTTCCGGGGCGTTCGGCTTCGCCTCGACGAACCTCGGCGCGAGCTCGCTCTCGGACATGTTCCTGTGGCAGAACCGGGTGGCGCAGGCCGGCGCGTCGTTCTTCTTCCCGCTCCTGAACTACGGCCGGCTGGTCAACGCCGTCCGGGTCCAGGACGCGGTGTTCGAGCAGGCGGTCCTGAACTACCAGAACACCGTGCTGATCGCGCAGCAGGAGGTCGAGGACGGCCTGTCCGCCTTCTTCACCTCGCAGGAAGCGCTGGCGAATTTCGAGACGGCCGCGACCGCGGCGGCGCGGTCCACGCAGCTCTCGCTGCTCCAGTACAAGTCCGGCGAGACGACCTACACCACGGTGGTCACGTCGGAACAGTCCGAGCTCTCGATCGACGACTCCCTCGCCACGACGAAGGGCTCCGTGGCCCTCGGGCTCATCTCCGTCTACCGCGCGCTCGGCGGCGGGTGGGAGATCCGCGAGGGAGGCGACGTCGTTTCCGACGAAGTGAAGGCGGAGATGGCCCGCCGGACGAACTGGGGACGAATGCTCGAGACGGCGCAGCACATGCCGAAGGTCTCGCCCGAGGAGGAACCGTGAGCCGGACAAGAGGCGGGTGGGGATGCATGCTCGCGCTGGCGCTCGCGGCGCTGCCGGCGGGTTGCCGGAAGCACGCGCAGACGGCCGGGCCGCCCGCTCCGGCGGTCACGGTGCGGCAGCCGGCGAGGGAGCCGGTCACCGAGTACCTCGAGCTGACCGGCACCGTCGCGGCGTCGAAGACGGTCAACCTGGTCGCGCGCGTCCCCGGGTACCTCGAATCGGTGAACTTCAAGGACGGGGCGGTCGTCTCGAAGGGAGAGCTCCTCTTCGTCATCGAGCAGGCGCCCTACCAGGCGCAGGTGGCGCTGAACCAGGCGGCCCTCGTCCGGGCTCAGGCCGAGCTCGACCGGCAGCAGGCCATGATGAAGGAGAACGCGACGGCGGAGACGACGGTCGAGAACTGGGTCAGCCAGCGCGACCAGGCGAAGGCCCAGCTCGAGCTCGCACAGATCAACCTCGGCTACACGAAGGTCACGGCGCCGTTCGACGGGCGGCTCGGGGCCCGGCAGGTCGATCCCGGAAACCTCGTGGGCTCCTCGGGCCCGACGGTCCTCGCCACGATCGATCAGCTCCACCCGATCTACGTGAACTTCAACCTCAACGAGCGCGACGCGCTCCACCTGCGCGACCAGATGCGCCGGCTCAAGATCGAGGCCGGATCGAACGTCGGGAAGGCGCCGGTCGAGGTCGGTCTCCAGAACGAGAGCGGCTATCCGCACGTCGGGGTCCTCGACTTCGCCGACAACTCGCTGAGCACGTCGACGGGCACGATCGCGCTGCGCGGCGTCTTCGAAAACCGGGACACCACGCTCTTTCCGGGCCTCTTCGCCCGCGTCCGGATCCCGCTCGGAGGCCCGAGGCCCATGCTCACGATCCCGGCGAGCGCCGTCGGCAACGACCAGCAGGGCGACTTCGTCTACGCCGTGACGTCGGGGGACCTCGTCGAGCGGCGCTCGATCGTCAAGGGGCCCGTGACGGACGGGCGGCTCGCGGTCCGGAGCGGCCTCTCCGAGGGCGACCGGGTGATCGTCAACGGCCTCCTCAACGCGCGGGTGGGCGAAAAGGTGGCGCCGGCGACCGACGCGGCGGCCGCGCCGCCCCCCGCCACGCCCGCCAGGACGCCGTAGCCGGCCGACCCCGTGCTCGCGAAATTCTTCATCGAGCGGCCGGTTCTCGCGAACGTCATCGCGTTCGTGACGATCCTGCTCGGGGCGGTGGCGCTCGGGGTCCTGCCGGTCTCGCAGTACCCGCCGATCACGCCGCCGACCGTGCAGGTCACGACGACCTATCCGGGGGCTTCCGCGAAGACGCTCGTCGAGACGGTGGCCCTGCCGATCGAGCAGCAGGTCAACGGCGTCGAGAAGATGCTCTACATGCAGTCCAACTGCACGTCCGACGGCCGCTACACGCTGACGGTCACGTTCCAGGTCGGCACGGACCTCGACTTCGCGCAGGTCCTCGTCCAGAACCGCGTGTCGGCCGCCATGGCGCAGCTTCCGGGCCCGGTGCAGCAGCAGGGCGTCGTGACCAAGAAGAAGGAGACCTCGCCGCTCCAGATCATCACGCTGTCGTCCAAGGGCGACAAGTTCGACGCGCTCTTCCTCTCGAACTTCGCCACCCTCCAGCTCTCGGACAAGCTCGCGCGCCTGCCCGGCGTGGGCGACGTCGTGGTCTTCGGCGTCGGCGAGTACAGCATGCGGGTCTGGCTCGATCCGGAGCAGATGCTCCAGCGCTCGCTCATGCCGTCGGACGTCGTCGGCGCGCTGCAGTCGCAGAACGCCTACGTGGCCGCCGGACAGGTCGGCATGCCGCCCACGCCCGCCGGCCAGGACTTCCAGATCACCGCCAACGTCCCGTCGTCGCTGTCGGACGCCTCGGAGTTCGGCGAGATCATCCTCAAGACCTCGGCGAACGGGCAGATGACGCGCATCCGCGACATCGGCCGCGTGGAGCTCGGCGCGCGCAGCTACAGCCAGGTGTTCCGCATGGACGGCCGGCCCGCCGGGGGCATCGCGATCTACCAGCTTCCCGGCGCCAACGCGCTCGACACCGCGAAGGGGGTCCGGAGGCTCCTCGATGGGCTCGCCCCCGGGTTCCCCGAGGGGCTGGAGTACGCGATTCCGTTCGACACGACGACGTTCGTGAAGGAGTCGGTCAACGAGGTGTACCACACGCTGTTCGAGGCGGGGTTGCTGGTGCTGGTGGTGATCGTGGTGTTTCTGCAGGACTGGCGGGCGACGCTGGTGCCGGCGACGACGGTGCCGGTGACGATCATCGGGGCGTTTGCGGCGATGGCGGCGATGGGGTTTTCGGTGAACCTGCTGACGCTGTTCGCGGTGGTCCTGGCGATCGGGATCGTGGTGGACGACGCGATCGTGGTGGTGGAGGGGGTGTCGCAGCACGTGGAGCGTGGGCAGACGCCGAAGCAGGGCGCGATCGACGCGATGCGGGAGCTGATGGGCCCGGTGATCGGGATCACGCTGGTGCTGATGTCGGTGTTTCTGCCGCCGGCGTTCATGCCTGGGATCACGGGGCAGATGTACCGGCAGTTCGCGCTGGTGATTGCGGCGACGGCGTTGATCTCGGCGGTCAACGCGCTGACGCTGAAGCCGACGCAGTGCGCGCTGTGGCTGAGGCCGCGGGACCCCGGGGCGAAGAAGGCGTGGTTCTTCCGGGCGTTCAACGCGGTGTACGAGCCGGTGGAGCGCGCGTACGTGCGGGTGATCCGGTTCATGGTGGAGCGGAGCGGGAGGATGGCGGCGGCTGGCGCTGGTGCTGATCGGCCTGGCCGGCTGGGGCCTGACCCGCGTCCCGACCGGGTTTCTCCCGACCGAGGACCAGGGCTACCTGATGATCGCCGTGCAGATGCCGGACGGCGCCTCGCTCGAGCGCACGCAGAAGGTCATGGACGCGGTCTCGAAAATCGGCCTCGACACGCCGGGCGCCGCGCACGCGATCGCGATCGGCACCGGCGGCCCGTCGCCGCTCGACGGCGACGTGTCCCTCGCCAACGCCGGGATCGTCTACCTGATGCTGAAGGACTGGAGCGAGCGCGGGAGGGGCGAAGACCTCGAGGCCGTGACCGCGCACCTGGCCCGGCAGCTCGCGACGATCCAGGAGGCGCGGACGCGCGTGCTCGTGCCCGCGCCGATCCAGGGGCTCGGGGCGTCGAACGGCTTCCAGATGCAGGTCGAGCTGACCGACGGCAGCTACGACTTCGAGCGCCTGCAGCGCGTCACCGACGAGATCGTGCGCGAGGCGAACCGGTCGCCGGAGGTCGAGGACGCCTTCACCGCGTTCCGCGCGTCGGTCCCCCAGGTGTCCCTGCGCGTCGACAAGACGCAGGCGGCCACCCGCAACGTCAACGTCGGCGACGTCTACGACACGGTGCAGATCTACCTCGGCTCGAGCTTCGTGAACCTCTTCACCCGCTACGGCCACAACTACATGGTCTACCTCCAGGCGGACCCGCTGCGCCGCCTGAACACCGACGACGTCAAGAACCTCTACGTCCGGGGCTCCGGCGGCAGCATGGTCCCCGTCGGCGCGCTGGCGGAGGTCCGGCCCGCGCTGGGGACCTCGGTCATCTCCCTGTACAACCTCTTTCCCGCGGCGACGGTCAACGGCATGCCGGCCGGGGGCTACAGCTCGGGCCAGGCGCTCGCGGCGATGGAGACGATCGCGGGCCGGGTGCTGCCGCGGGGCATGAGCTTCGAGTGGACGGCGATGTCGTACCAGGAGAAGCTCGTCGGCAACTCCGCCGACTTCATCTTCGGGCTGTCGATCCTGCTCGTCTACTTCGCCCTCGCGGGGCAGTACGAGAGCTGGATCACTCCGGCGGCCGTCATCCTCGCGGTGCCCATGGCCCTTCTCGGCACGGCCGCGGCGCTGCTCGGCCTGGGGATCGCCAACAACATCTACGTGCAGATCGGCCTGGTGCTGCTGATCGCGCTGTCCGCCAAGAACGCGATCCTCATCGTCGAGATGGCGCGCGAGGGCAGGGCGAAGGGGCTGAGCATCCCGGAGGCCACGGTGGAGGCCTCCCGCGTGCGCTTCCGGCCGATCCTCATGACCTCGTTCACGTTCATCCTCGGCGTGCTGCCCCTCGTGCTCGCCAGCGGCGCCGGCGCTGCCGCGCGCCGTTCCCTCGGCGTCGCGGTGGCCAGCGGGATGCTCGCGTCGACCTGTCTCGCCGTGCTGTTCGTGCCGTCGCTCTTCGTCGTCCTGCAGCGGTGGATCGAGCGGAAGAAGCCGGCTCCGCAAACTCACCCTCTCCCCGGAGGGGAGAGGGCCGGGTGAGGGGTTTGTTTCGGATGCCGACAGCGTTGCGCATCCGCCGACAGGGCGCCCCTCACCCCGACCCGATACCGCCGGCCGGCCCGGCCGGCGTTGCCTACTGCCGGGGGTCTGCCTTCGGTGGTCGGCTCCCGCCGGGAGAGCCCTAGCCCGTGCTCGCGAAGTTCTTCATCGAGCGACCGGTCCTCGCGAACGTCATCGCGTTCGTGACGATCCTGCTGGGCGCGGTGGCGCTCGGGGTCCTGCCGGTCTCGCAGTACCCGCCGATCACGCCGCCGACCGTCCAGGTCACGGCCAACTACCCCGGCGCCAACGCGAAGACGATGGTCGACACGGTCGCGCTGCCGATCGAGCAGCAGGTCAACGGCGTCGAGGGCATGCTCTACATGCAGTCGACGTCGACCAACGACGGCCGCTACTCGCTCATCGTGACGTTCCGCGTCGGGACGGACCTCGATCTCGCGCAGGTCCTCGTTCAGAACCGGGTGGCCGCCGCGCTGGCGCAGCTCCCGCAGCCGGTGCAGCAGCAGGGCGTCGTCACGAAGAAGAAGTCGACGGCGATCCTCCAGATCGTGACGCTGACTTCCGCGGGCAACCGGTACGACGCCCTCTACCTCTCGAACTTCGCGACCCTGCAGCTCCACGACAAGCTCGCGCGGGTGCCGGGCGTGGGCGACGTGACGGTCTTCGGCATCGGGCAGTACAGCATGCGGGTCTGGCTCGATCCGGAGCAGATGCTCCAGCGCTCGCTCATGCCCTCGGACGTGATCGCCGCCGTCCAGCAGCAGAACGCGTACGTCGCCGCGGGGCAGATCGGCGCGCCCCCGACCCGGACCGGCGAGGCCTTCCAGCTCACGATCGACCTCGGCGGCAACCTGTCGCGCGCCGAGGAGTTCGAGAACGTCATCGTCAAGAACTCGGGCGGGCAGATCACGCGCGTCCGCGACGTCGGCCGCGTCGAGCTCGGCGCCCAGACCTACGGCCAGTTCTTCAAGGTCAGCGACCGCATCGCCGGGGGCATCGCGATCTACCAGCTGCCCGAGGCCAACGCCCTCGACACGGCCACGCGCGTGCGGGCGAAGATGGCCGAGATCGCGCGGGACTTCCCGGAGGGCCTCGAATGGTCGATTCCGTTCGACACGACGACGTTCGTGAAGGAGTCGGTCAACGAGGTGTACCACACGCTGTTCGAGGCGGGGTTGCTGGTGCTGGTGGTGATCGTGGTGTTTCTGCAGGACTGGCGGGCGACGCTGGTGCCGGCGACGACGGTGCCGGTGACGATCATCGGGGCGTTTGCGGCGATGGCGGCGATGGGGTTTTCGGTGAACCTGCTGACGCTGTTCGCGGTGGTCCTGGCGATCGGGATCGTGGTGGACGACGCGATCGTGGTGGTGGAGGGGGTGTCGCAGCACGTGGAGCGTGGGCAGACGCCGAAGCAGGGCGCGATCGACGCGATGCGGGAGCTGATGGGCCCGGTGATCGGGATCACGCTGGTGTTGATGTCGGTGTTTCTGCCGCCGGCGTTCATGCCTGGGATCACGGGGCAGATGTACCGGCAGTTCGCGCTGGTGATTGCGGCGACGGCGTTGATCTCGGCGGTCAACGCGCTGACGCTGAAGCCGACGCAGTGCGCGCTGTGGCTGAGGCCGCGGGACCCCGGGGCGAAGAAGGCGTGGTTCTTCCGGGCGTTCAACGCGGTGTACGAGCCGGTGGAGCGCGCGTACGTGCGAGTGATCCGGTTCATGGTGGAACGGAGCGGGAGGATGGCGGCGCTGGCGCTGGTGCTGATCGGCCTGGCCGGCTGGGGCCTGACCCGCGTCCCGACCGGGTTCATCCCCACGGAGGACCAGGGCTACGCGATGGTCACCGTCCAGCTTCCCGACGGCGCCTCGCTGCAGCGGACCGAGAAGGTGATGGACGAGCTCGCCCGGATCTGCCGCGAGAACCCGGCGCTGGAGCGCACGATCTCGATCGGCGGGCTCTCCCCGCTCGACGGCAACGCGTCGCTCGCCAACGCCGGGATCATCTACCTCATGTTCAAGGACTGGAGCGAGCGCGGGAAGGGCGAGGACCTCCTGCACATCTACGACGACCTCTCCGCCCGCCTCTCGCGGTACCAGGACGCCCGGACGATGGTGCTCGTTCCGCCGCCGATCCAGGGCCTCGGGCTCTCGGGGGGCTTCCAGATGCAGGTCGAGCTGACCGACGGCAGCGAGGACTACGTCCGGCTCCAGAACGCCGCCGACGCGATCGTCGCGCGCGCCAACGCCGACCCGGCGATCCGCATGGCCCTCACGCCGCTGCGCGCCCAGGTCCCGCAGGTGACGATCCGCGTCGAGAAGACGCAGGCGGAGACGCTGGGGGTGAACGTGGGCGACGTCTACTCGACCGTGCAGGCCTACCTCGGCTCGAGCTTCGTCGACCAGTTCATGCGCTTCGGCCACCAGTACATGGTGTACGCGCAGGCGGACGCGCCGTTTCGGCGCGAGACCGGGAGCCTGGCGGGTTACTACGTGCGCGCGAGCGGGGGAGAGATGGTGCCGCTCGGAACCCTCGCCCGGCTCGAGAAGACCCGGGGGCCGGCCGTCGTCACCCTGTACAACCTGTATCCGTCGGCGACCATCAACGGCGGGGCGAACGCGGCCTTCAGCTCCGGCCAGGCGATGCAGACGATGGAGAGGATCGCCGCGGAGACGCTTCCCGCCGGAATGACCTATGAGTGGACGGCGATGTCGTACCAGGAGAAGCTCGTCGGCAACTCGACCTATTTCATCTTCGCCCTCGCGATCCTCCTCGTCTACTTCGTGCTCGCCGGCCAGTACGAGAGCTGGGTCACGCCGGCGGCGGTCATCCTCGCCGTGCCGCTCGCGCTGCTCGGAACGGTCGGCGCGCTGCTCGGCCTCGGCGTGGCGAACAACCTGTACGTGCAGATCGGCCTGGTGCTGCTGATCGCGCTGTCGGCCAAGAACGCGATCCTCATCGTCGAGAAGGCGCTCGAGGGCAGGGCGGCGGGCGAGAGCCTGGCCGAGGCGACCGTCCACGCGGCGCAGGCGCGCTTTCGCCCGATCGTCATGACGTCCTTCACCTTCATCCTGGGCGTTCTGCCGCTGCTGCTCGCCCGCGGCGCGGGCGCGAGCGCCCGCCGGTCGCTCGGGCTCGCCGTCTCGACGGGGATGCTCGCGTCGACCGGCTTCGCCGTCCTCTTCGTGCCGGCCTTTTTCATCGTCCTGCGGGGATGGGCCGAGCGCCGGCGGGGGGCCGCGAGCGCGGCCGCCGCGGAGGGTGCGCCGACCTCCCCCTGAGCTTCGATAGAATCCCGGCGCTCGAACGCGTCCGTCAAATCGAAAGGAGTCCCGGCCATGCGTGGTTCCCGCTCCGGATTTCCGGGTCGGTCGGTCCTGGTCGCATCGCTCGCGGCGGCGGTCCTCGCGGCCGGCGCCTCGGCGCAGCAGCAGCAGGGCGGCATGATGAAGGAGGTCATCCAGTCGAAGCTCGCGGCGGTCAAGCAGTCGGCGGCCGCCAACCAGGCGGCGCTCCGTCAGTACACGTGGATCGAGACCGTCCAGTTCGCGCTGAAGGGCGAGGTCAAGGCCACCAAGCAGATGAGCTGCCGCTACGGGCCCGACGGGAAGGTCGCGAAGACGCCGATCGGGCCGCCGCCGGAGCAGCCGAAGGCGGGGCCGCTCAAGCGCCGGATCATCGAGCAGAAGAAGGAAGAGATCACCGACACGATGGAGGCCGTCAAGGCCGTCATCGGCCTCTACGTTCCGCCCGACGGCCAGAGGATGGAGCAGAACTTCCAGGCCGGCAACGCGAGCCTCGATCGTCCGGGCGCGGGCGAGGCGGGCCTCGTATTCCGGAACTACGCCAAGCCGGGCGACTCCATGACGCTCGACTTCAACATGGCCACGAAGAAGCTCGCGGGCCTGAAGGTGAGCTCGTACACCACCGACCCGTCGCAGCCGGTCTCACTCGCGGTCCAGTTCGGCACGCTGCCGGACGGCACGAACTACCCGGGCAACGAGGTCATCAACGCGCCGGCCCAGGCGATCCAGGTCACGGTCACGAACGCGAACTACCAGAAGCTCGGACCGTAGGCGCGAGCTAGAGCGACAGGCTGGCGACTTCGGAGGGCTGCTCGGGCCCGGCCGCAGTACAGGTGGCGTGGAGGTTGATCATCTCGACCATGAGAGCCAGGCGCTCGAGAAAACCTTCGACGACCTTGGGGCCGTCGCTCGCGCGGCAGGTGAAGGAGACGAGGCCCTTCTGCTGGTCGAGGCGATAGCGCTGGAACTGGTCGGAGTCCTTCTGGACGGCGTGGAACGACTCGAGCCAGCGTTCGTCGACGGTCCCCGACAGGCTGACCACGTGGCGCTGGAAAAGGGGTCCCAGGATCTCTTCCCTCATGGCGGCGCGGTCCACGGCGACTTCGTACATCTTGCGTTGTTCGCCCGGTCTCTTCCGGGCGCCTCTCGGCGAACCTGAAGGAGCAAGCGGGACGCCAGCAGGCAAGGTGCTGAATCGATTGGGCTTCTGCAGCGATGCCCGGCGCCGGGTGACGAGAAACGTCCTCCCGAGCGCCGGGATCGCCGCAGATTGTCAGCGGATCTGGAAGCCTCTACTTCTGGATGATGATCCGGGCATCGGCACGCTGCCCGTTGAGCTCCTGTTCGTACTTGAAGCAGTACCTCTGACCGGGCAGCCCGAACCCGGGGTTCGCTTTCCCCGCCCTGGTCGTTTCCTTTCCCGGATGGTTGAAAATCCACTCGTCCTTGCCGGTGGCCGGATCCTGCTTGCGAGTCATGTCAGGAAAGGGCGCCTTGTCGTACGGGGCGCCCGGCGGAAAGCCCTTCGTCGGGAAGTAGATCGTGAGCGGAGCCTTGTAGTCCCAGGAGGTCCAGGTCGCCGTATTCGTGGGACCGATGCAGAAGATGTCCGGTCGGACCGTCCCAGCGTCGGATCCGACCAGAGCGATCCAGTCCTTGCATTCGGGGGGCGAGCCAGCCGGCGGGCACGTCGGCGTCGGTGTATTAACCGGGGGGAGAGGTGCGGCGGCTTCCCGGACCGTGGGCTTGGTTTCGACGGTCGTCGGTTCCACGGCCGCGGCCGTAGGCGTCGTCGTCTCTTCGGTCGCCGGGGGGCTCTTCGGCGCGCAGCCCCGGTAGAAGAGGTAAACGATCAGCAGAAGGACCAGGACGAGAAGCCACAGGGGGAAGGCCCTTTTTTTGCTACCGGGCTGCTGGGTTCCGGGGTCTGCCATGGGAACCTCCTCATCAACTGCCGGCCGCTATGTGCGGCAGGCGATCGGGATCAGATCAGCCTCGCCTCACTTTTGAATGATGATCCGGCCGTCGGCGCGCTCGTCGTCCAGCTCCTGGTCATACGTGTACGTGAACTTTCCGCCGGCGTCGACGGCCGTCTTGAGAGCCGTGTTGATCGCCGTGGACAGCTCGACGTTCGCCGAGAAGTGGCTGATGAAAACCCACTCGTCGCCCTTCTTTCCCTTCACCTTCTTCATGTTTTGAAATGGCTCAGGGCTTCCCGGAGGACCAAACCCCTTGACGGGAAAGAAAATCCGGAGCGTGTGGGAGCCGTCGAGCGTTCTCCACGTGACCGGTTTCTGATTGTAGTAGTGCAGGACGAGATCGTCCGGCGGCGTCAAGTCGCCGGGATTCGGTCCGACGATGATGAGGGGATTGAAAACCGCCGTCGCGCTGTCGATGAACCTTGGTTCAGGCGACGAGCTACTCCCGGACGTCATGGAAGCAACCGGGGCCGAGGGACTGGGAGAGGCGACCCCCGCGCCTCGTGGGTTCGCCGTTCCGTCGGACTTGGAACAGGCGACTGTCGGGAACCCCAGAACCAGCGCTCCGACGATCAGTGCTACGACCACCGAACCACTCCTGTTGCCACTCATGGTCCCTCCTTCAACTGCCGGCCGCTTTGCGCGGCGCGGCGACGATCGACTGAAACTCCGGGGATTCGCGCATCGACGCGAACTCCGGCTGGCGGGCGAGGATCTGGGGGCAGTAGCCGGCGTCGACGGCCTTCTTCAGCCAGACGAGCGCCTCGTCGCGTCGCCCTCGCAGCGCCGCGACCATGGCGGCGTCGGCGAGGGCCATGGCCTCTTGGCCGTTGATCGCGATGGCCGCCTCGATCTCTCGGGCTCCTTCGTCCAGGCGGCCGGTCCGGGCGAGCGAGGCGCCGAGGACGGCGTGGGCCGCGACGTCGCGGGGGTTGAGCTTGAGGGCCTCGCGAGCCAGCTCGATCGATTTCACGTAAGCCTCGGCGGCGCGTTCCTTCGCTCCGGTCTCCGCGAGGGCGTCGCCGTAGCTTCCCCAGACCTCGAAGTTGTCGGGCACGCCCTGCGCCGCCACGGCGAGGGACGCGACGGCCTCGGCGGGATGGCCGGTCCAGAGGAGCGCGAGGCCGAGGTTCGACTTCGTGACCGGGTCGTTCGGCTTGAGCTCCAGCGCGCGTCGAAAGGCTGGAAGAGCCGTCCCGAAGTCGCAGGCGAATACGGAGACGCCGCCCAGGTTGGAGAGCGCGCGATAGCTGTCCGGCGCGAGCTCCGACGCCTTGCGGAACATCGCCGCGGCATCGGACCAGCGGCTGCGGTCCGAGCGGATGTAGCCGAGCTGGTTGTAGACCGCGAACGAGGGCTGCAGGGCGATCGCGCGGCGGAACGCGTCTTCGGCGGCCGCCTCGTTCCCGAGCACCTCGTTCGCGCGTCCGAGGCCGAGCAGCGCGTCCACCTTGTCGGGGTTGGCGGCGAGGGCGCGGCGAAAGGCCTCCGCCGCTTCCTTCGCCCGGCCCGTCAGGAGGAGCGTCTCGCCGATCGTGATGTCCACTTCGGGCAGCCCGGGGTCGAGCGCTCGCGCCGCGTCGCTCGCGGCGATGGCGCGGTCGGCCCAGACCCGGTCCGGCGTGAAGTCGTACATCGCGAGGTCCGCGCGCGCGAGCGCGGCCTGGACGAGGGCGGAGGCGGGGCGCTCCTGCGCGAGGGCCTGCAGGAGAACGAGCGCCTGCTCCACGCTGTCGCGGCGGTCGTAGCGCTGCAGCAGGCCGATCGCCTGGAGGTAGCGCTCCTGGAGGGCGGCGGTGTCGAGGCCGGACGGCGTCGGGGTCCGTCTCGCCCCGCGGCGCAGGCTCAAGTCCTGGACGACGCCGTCGGCGAGGCGGTCCTGGAGGGCGAAGATCTCCGCTCCGTCGAGGGCGTTGGCCGCCAGCTGCCGGCCCTCGGCATCGACGAGGCGGTAGATGATCCGATAACGCTCGTTCTCGCGCTGGAGGCTGCCGGAGAGCAGGGTGTTGGCGCCGAGTCGCCGGGCGACGCGCGTGAAGCTCGGGTCGGCGTCGATCTCCTCCGTGGTGGCGCGCGGCGTCACGACCTGGAGGCCGGGCACGTTGGCCAGGCGCGCGCTCACGGTCTCCGCCATCGCGAGGCCCATGAGCTCGCCTTCGGGCGAACCCGTCAGGTTGCGGAAGGGGAGGACCGCGAGCTGCCGCGCGGCGGCGGGGACCTGGTCCGCTCGCGAGCGCAGGACGAAGTACGCCCCGATCGCGAGCGCGGCGCCGAGCGCGGCGGCGCCCAGGAGCTTCCACGGCACGGGGCGCGGCGGATGGCCGACGACCGCCGCGCCGGAGAGTCCCGCGAGCGTCGCCTCGAGCTCCAGCCGCGCGTCTCCCGCGTCGCGCACCCGGCGGCCGGCATCCTTCTCGAGGCAGCCCGTCAGCAGGTCGCGCACGCGCTGCGGCGTGCGCGCGGGCAGCGCATTCCAGTCCGGCTCCTTGTAGAGGATCGCGGCGACGGCGTCGGGCACGGTCTCGCCCGTGAACGCGCGGCGGCCGGTGAGCATCTCGTAGAGGATGCAGCCGAAGGACCACACGTCGGTGCGCCGGTCGGTCTCCTTGCCGCGGGCCTGTTCGGGGCTCATGAACTCGGGGGTTCCGACGATCTCGCCCGGCGTCGACGTGTCCATGACGACGGTCGGCGAGCGCGACATGTCTCCCGCGAACGGGAGGTTCATGGCCTTGGCAAGCCCGAAGTCGAGGACCTTGACCTTGCCCTCCGGCGTGATCTTGATGTTCGCCGGCTTCAGGTCCCGGTGGATGACGCCCTTCTCGTGCGCGAACTCGAGCGCCTCCGCGATCTGGGAGCCCACGCGCAGCGCGTCCGCGATCGACAGCGGCCCGCTCGCGAGGCGCTGGGCCAGCGTCTCGCCCTCGACCAGCTCCATGACGATGTACCGGGTCGTCCCGTCCTCCTCGGCGCCGTAGATCGCGGCGATCGCCGCGTGGTTGACGGCGGCGAGCATGCGGGCCTCCCGCTCGAACCGCGCGACCCGTCCCGGATCTCCGGCGGGATCGTCGGGCAAGACCTTGATCGCCACGTCGCGGCCGAGCTTCCGGTCGCGCGCCCGGTACACGACGCCCATGCCGCCGGCGCCGAGCATGTCGAGAATCTCGTAGACGCCGAGACGCGAGCCTGGCTGCAGGGTCATGGGAGTGCTTCGCGGATTCTAGTCCCGGACTGCACGTAGAATGCACACATGAAAGCCGTCCGAGCGGTTTGGCTGGCGGCCGCGGCCGCCCTGGGAGCGGGTCCGGCCGGAGCTCAGGCTCCGGAGAGCATCGTTTCGCTCCTGGAGCGATTCGATCATCTGGCCGTCGGCGAAGCCAGGCTGGTCGGGCCGCTGACCCTCGCCGCCGGTCACCTCGAGTGCCGGCTCCCGTCCGGCCGGGCTGCGCCGATCCTCGCCGGCGAGGAGGTCGTGGGCATCTTCTTCGAGGGCCCCGGTTCGCTGGAATACCTGTCGGCCGATCCGCTCGAGGCGCCGGTGGTCCTGTTCAACACGCGCAAGGCGTCGGGCCTGAAGCCGGAGAAGACCGACAAGGGGATCCGGATTCGCGACACCTTCGACCACGTGCTGTGGCTGGCGCAGGGACAGCCGCTGCCGCCGCTCTCGGGTCCGGCGGCGCCGTCGGTCGCGGCGGCGTTCGCGAAGCAGCGCGAGAAGTTCCGGCGGATCCGGGGCCCGTCGCTCGCGCACGACTTCGCGCTGCAGAAGCTCGACGCCTCGACGGCGCCCCTGGTGCGGGCCGAGTTCGAGGGCGGCGGCGAAGACATCGTCTACGAGCTCGAAGTGGACGATCCGACCGAGAGCTCTCGCCGTGCTGAAGAAGAGCGAGTACAACGATCCGGAGCTCAACAGGTACCTCTTCCCGACGAAGCTGTCCGTTCAGCACCTGGCGCGTTCGCCGAAGGACCCGCCCAGGCCCCGCGTCGTGCTGGCCGACGTCGACGTCGACCTCCGGGCCTCGAAGGGAAGCGAGGCGACGATGACGGTCGTCGAGACGCTGGTCCCGATCGGCCGGCCGATGGCCGCGTTGCGCATGGACCTCTCGAGGACGATCTACACGTTTCTCGGCAACAACCTGACGACCCGAACGGAGCACCTTCGAAAGGTGACCGACGAGGCCGGCCGGTCCCTCGCCTTCGGCCACGGCGACGACGAGGTCGTGATCCAGCTCGCGGAGACCGCGGCGCCGGAAAAGCCGTTCCGGCTCAGGTTCGAGATCGACGGAGACTTCCTGGTCTCGCCGGCCGGCGACAGCTACTGGGAGCTCGGCATCTCGGACTGGTTTCCGCAGCCGACGCTCGCCGGACAGTTCTACACGTTCCACGCCACGGTCCGCGTGAAGAAGCCGTTCGTTCCCTTTGCGCCCGGGAAGACCGTCCGGCGGACGGTGGAAGGCGACGACAACGTGCTCGAGACCCGCGTCGACAAGCCGATCTGCTTCGCGGTGATCCTGGCCGGCGCCTACACGATCCAGGAGGAGGTCCGGAACGGCGTCACCATCCGCGTCGCCACCTACGCTCTCGACAACCCGCGGGCGGTCAAGCAGCTCACGAGCCTGGCGGGGACCATCATCGAGTACTACCAGGAATTCCTCGGCCCGTTTCCGTTGCCGGAGTTCAACATCATCGAGATCAACGACGTCGGCTGGGGTCAGGCCCCGCCCGGGACCATGTTCATCACGAAGGAGGCGTTCAATCCCATCATGACGGCCGAGATGCGGGAGGGCGGCTCCCGCGGCGTCAACGAGACGTTTGCGCACGAGATCGCGCACCAGTACTGGGGGGTCGCGGTCAAGATGCCCAGCCGCGAAGAACAGTGGCTGACCGAGTCCTTCGCCGAGTATTGCTCCGCGCTCTTCATGAAGGCGTACAAGAACGAGGCCGCCTACAAGGCCAAGGTCAAACACTGGCGCGGGCGGGCGACGTTCGGCAGCGACGAGATTCCGATTCCGCTGGCCAACGACGCCTACGTCTCGAAGGACCCCGCGACCCGCTACTTCATCCGCACCGGGCTGCTCTACAACAAGGGGCCGACGCTCCTGTACGCGCTCCACAAGGAGCTCGGCGACGAGGCCTTCTTCACGTTCCTGAAGTCGTACCAGAAGTCGTTCGCGTGGAAATCGGGCTCCACCAAGCTCATGGCGGGCCTGCTCCAGTACATGACGAAGAAGGACTACATGCCCTTCTTCGACAGGTACTACTGGGGCACCGAGATGCCCGGGGATTGACCGTGTTCCGGCGCGCGTCGCTCGCCTGGCTCGCGGCGGCGCTCGCGGGCGCCGCCCGGCTCCTCGCGGAGGGGCCCGCCGGCCTGACGTCGATTCTGGAACGGTTCGACCACCTGACGGTCGGCGAAGCGGTGAGCGTCTCCGGCCTGCGCCTGACCGGTCCGCACGCGGTCTGCGTCCTCGAGTCGGGGCGGGCGGCGCCGGTCCGCGCGGGCGAGGAGGTCGTCGGGATCTTCTTCGAGGGGGCCGGCACGTTCGACTACCTGTCCGCGGATCCGATCGAGGCGCCGGTCGTCGTCTTCGACGCGAAGAAGGGCTCGAGCCTCAAGCCCGAGAGGACGGAGGCCGGCGTCCGCCTCCGCGACACCGTCAAGCGGCTGCTCTGGCTCGAGCGCGGCCGGCCCCGGCCGGAGCTGTCCGGCGCGGCGGCGCCGCCGCTGACGGACTCCTTCCGCCGGCAGCGCGAGAAGTTCGGGCGGATGCACGTCCCGCCCCTGTCCCACGACTTCGCGCTGCAGGCGCTCGACGCTCCGGAGGCCCCGCTCCTCTGGGCCGAGATCGAGGGCGGCCGCGAGGACCTGCTCTACGCCTTCGACGGGACGGAGGATCCGGCCGAGGGCCTGGCGACGGTCAACCCGAGCGAGTCGGACGAGAAGGAGCTCCGCAAGTTCCTGTGGCTGGCGCCGCTGTCCCTCCAGCCGATCGGGCGCGACCCCCGCGATCCGCCGCCGGCCCGCGTCTCGCTCACGGACGTCGACCTGAAGCTCGAGGCCTCCGGCGGCAACGAGGCGAAGCTCTCCGTCGAGGAGATCCTCGTTCCCCGCGGCCGCCCGGCGCGCGCCCTCCGCCTCGCCCTCAACAGCATCGAGTACGCCCAGGCCGGCTCGAACCTCGAGGCCCGCTTCGAACGCGTCCGCAGCGTGACGGACGAGAAGGGCCGCGCGCTCGCCTTCGATCACCGCCTCGACGAGCTCCTCGTCGAGCTCGCCGAGCCCGCGCCGGCCGACCGCCCGTTCAAGCTGCGCTTCGAGATCGACGGCGATTTCCTCATCCGGCCGCGCGGCGACAGCTACTGGGAGCTCGGGATCTGGCCCTGGTTCCCGCAGCCGACCCTCGCGGGCCAGGCCTACACGTGGCATGCGGTGGTCCGCGTGCCGAAGCCGTTCGTCCCCTTCGCCCCCGGGACGACGGTGCGCCGCGAGGAGGAGGGGAGCGTCAACGTCCTCGAAACGCGGATCGACCGGCCCGTCCAGTTCGCCGTGATCCTGGCCGGCAGGTACGACATGGAAGAGGAGGTGCGGGACGGCGTCACGATCCGGGTCGCGACCTACGCCCTCGACAACCCGCGCGGCCGCAAGCAGCTCACGAAGGTCGCGGCCGAGATCATCGCCTACTACCGGGAGTTCCTCGGCCCGTTTCCGTTCCCCGAGTTCAACATCCTCGAGATCAACGACACCGGCTATGGCCAGGCGCCGCCCGCGACGATGTTCATCACCAGGGAGGCGTTCGATCCCCTGGTCGGCGACATGAGCCGCTTCGAGGCGCAGCAGATCGCCAAGGTCTTCGCCCACGAGATCGCGCACCAGTACTGGGGCGTCGTCGTGCGGATCCCGAGCGACGAGGAGCAGTGGCTGGCCGAGTCGTTCTCCGAGTACTGCGCCTTCCTGTTCCTGAAGGACCGGCGAAGCCCCGCCGTCGCGCGGGGGCTCGAGAAGCGCTGGCGGCGCGGGGCCGATTTCGCGGGGGACGCCGCGCCGATTCCGCTCGCCAACCGCGTGTGGGTCTCGAGCGACGCCGTTCGCCGGGCCGAGATCCGGAAGGGCCTGCTCTACGACAAGGGCCCGATCCTCCTCGCGGCGCTGCATCGGCAGATGGGCGACGAGGCTTTCCGGCGCTTCCTGGGCTCGACGCAGTCGGCGCTCGCCTGGAAGTTCGGGAACACGAAGGAGATCGTCGCGCTGCTCGAGGCCGCCGGCGCGCGGGACCCGGTGCCCTTCTTCGACAAGTATTACTGGGGCGTGGAGATGCCGAAGGACTGAGGGCCGGGGCTATCATTCTCTCTGCGCGAGAGTGGCGGAACTGGCAGACGCGCGGGACTTAGGATCCCGTGGGGTAACTCCCTTGAGGGTTCAAATCCCTCCTCTCGCACCATGAGCCTCGAACTCAACCTGTCCGGCGATAGGCCGACCCGTCCGGACGGGTCGAACCAGCGCCGGAGGCCCGAGGGCGCCGCAAACGGCTAGCGCTTCGGGCTCGGGACCGGGGGCATCGGGGCCGGAACCGAGACGCAGCGCTTGAAGACCGGGCAAGGCTGAGGCTTGGGCTTCGGGCCCGGGTTGGGCTGGGGCGGCATCGTCGCAGCGACGGCGAGCGAAGACGCGAGCAGCAGACTCGAGGCGAGGAACAGGTTCTTCTTCATGGCAGCCTCCTTTACGAGAGCGAGGTTGCCGCCGCGTCGCGCGCGCGGCGCGACTTTCATTTCGCGCTCACCCAACGCTGAGGAACCTTTCATCTGGCGCCGCCGGGAACCGAGCAAACGGCGCATGACGCTCGAGACGCTCGCGTGCGTGCTCTAATTGTCGGCGTGATCGCGCTGATGATCGCCGCGTGGCTGGAGGCCTCGGCCGCGCGCGGAGCGCCGGCCCCGGTGGACCCGCGGATCTTCGAGGCGCGGTCGCCCGGAGGGCGCGCGTCGTTTCTCGTCGTGTTCGGCGAGCAGGCGGATCTCTCCGGCGCGGCGGCGATCCCGGACCGGGGCGAACGCCGGAGGTTCGTGTACGAATCGCTGCGGTCGAGGGCCGACGCGTCGCAGGCCTCGCTCGTCGAGCAGCTGCGCCGCGAGGGCGTCCCTTACCGCCCGCACTATCTCGTCAACATGGTCGAGGTCGAGGCGGACGAGACGACGGCGGCGAGGCTCGCGCGCGAGCCGGGTGTGCGGGCCGTTGCGTCGAACCGCGCCTCGCTTCTCTCGCGGCGGGAGGCTCCGCCTTTCGCGCCTCGGCGCCGGGCGGCGCCGGCGGAGGTCGAACCCAACCTCGCCCTGATCGGCGCGCCGGCGGCGTGGGACCGGGGCATCACCGGCCAGGGGATCGTGATCGGCATCGCGGACACGGGGGTCGACTGGCGGCATCCCGCGCTGGCCCGCCAGTACCGCGGCACGGACGGCGCGACGGCGTCGCACGCCTACAACTGGCACGACGCGGTCCACGAGAGCATCGCCCAGACCGTCTGCGGCGTGGACTCCCCGGAGCCCTGCGACGACCAGGGGCACGGGACGGCCGTCGCGGGCCTCGCCGTCGGCGACGACGGCGGCGACAACCGCGTCGGGGTCGCGCCCGGCGCGCGCTGGATCGGATGCCGGAACATGGACCTCGGCAACGGAACGCCGGCACGCTACGTCGAGTGCTTCGAGTTCTTCCTCGCCCCGACCGACGCCGACGGCGCGAACCCGCGGCCGGAGCTCGGCGCCGACGTCGTCAACAACTCGTGGACCTGCCCGGAGGTCGAAGGCTGCACGGACCCGCAGGTCCTGCGCGCGGCCGTGGAGGGCCTGCGCGCCGCCGGGATCGCCGGGAGCTTCGCCGCGGGCAATTCCGGCCCGGCCTGCTCGTCGCTCGCGGCGGTGCCGGCGATCTACGCGGAGGCGTTCACGGTCGGGGCGACGGACATGAACGACGGGATCGCGGTCTTCAGCGCGCGCGGGCCGGTGGTTCGCGACGCGTCGCTCCGCATCAAGCCCGACATCTGCGCGCCCGGCGTCAACGTGCGCTCGAGCTCCACCGGCTTCTCGACCGACCCGTACGCCCTCTTCGGAGGGACCTCGGGCGCCTCGCCGCACGTCGCCGGGGCGATCGCGCTGCTCTGGTCGGCCGTGCCGTCGCTCGCGGGCGACGTGGCCCGGACCGAGGCCGTCCTCGAAGCGACGGCCATGCCGCTCGCGTCCGCGACCGCCTGCGGCGGGCTCGACGGCGGCGCCGTCCCCAACCCGATCTTCGGCTGGGGACGGCTGGACGTCGCGGCGGCCCTCGAGGCCCTGCCGGTGCGCGGAGTCCCCGCCCCGGCCGCCGGCGCGCGCCCCGGTGCGCGGGCGCTGGCGCCGCGGCCCTGAAACGCTAGCCGGGAGTCCGGAAGCAGTCGTCGTCCTCCTCGACCATGAGGAAGAACGACCCGTCGTTCGTGACGCTGTCGAGCTGCACGCCGTAGCCCGAGATCCGGACGCCCGCCGCCGTGGCGTTGGCGCGGATGATCAGGGTCTTCGTGCCGGCCGGAAGCCCGGAGAAGACGTTGTTGAACTGGACGACCTCGGCCACCGCCAGGTCGTGGACGGTGAACGTCTTGACCTGCGTTCCCGTGTCTCCGTCGTAGTAGGAGACGTCGATGTCGGTGACCGAGGGGCCTTCGTTGACGAATCCGATGTTGGCCCGCGTCGTCCCGTCGGAGCCGAGGGGGCCGTTGCGGACCGCGGCCTTGATCGTCGTCGAGCCGGCCGTGACGACGTTGCGGCCGACGTAGGCGATGCCGTTGGTCCCGCCGCCGCTGCCGGGGCTGTAGGTCCTCGCCTCGGCGATGGAGTCCTCGACGACCTGGCCGTTCGCGTTGAACGACACCGTGAGCGTGCCGAAGATCGCGGCCGTCTGGTCCGCCGGGCGGATGACGCCGGAGTCCTTGAAGTGCTGGATGATGTCGTCGAAGGTCAGGACGCGGTGGGGCGCGAGCTGTCCCTCGTCGAGCGTGGCGCTCTGGATCGATCCGTCCACGAACGAGCGATAGACCAGCCGCATCTGGATGACGGGGCGCCGGCTGCTGCTGCCGTTGCCGACCATCAGCGACGTCCGATAGAAGACGACGCCCTGGACCTGGGTGACGACCGGGATCCGGACGTCGATGTCCGCCAGGGCCGCGGACGAGGCGAGGAGCAGGAGCGGGACGAGAGAGAGCCGGCTGAGGGGCCGCATGAAGCCTCCTTGTTTCCCTGTTCGGGCGAAAGATCGGCCGCCGGGCGCGGGTGCGCGGCGGGAGCCTGTTGACGCGGAGCCTATCAGCGGTCGGCCCGTCCGGCCCACGCCCGTCCGGGGATAAGATCCCGCCCCTATGCCGATTCTGTCCACCAAAGACGAGTCCCCGACGCGCACCGTCCTGGAGATCGAGATTCCGGCCGAGGAGGTCGAGAAGGCCTTCGCGGCGGTGCGCCGCGCCTATGCGAAGAAGGCCGCCCTTCCGGGCTTCCGGAAGGGCAAGGCCCCCGAGGAGGTCGTCGCCCGGCGCTTCGCCGACGAGATCAAGGGCGACGTTCTCGAGCACCTTCTGCCGGACGCCGTGGCCTCGGCGATCGAGGAGCGCAAGCTCGCCATCCTCGGGCGGCCGCACGTCGAGGACCTGACCTGGGAACCGCCCGGCCCGATCCGGTTCCTGGCGCGCCTCGACCTCAAGCCCGCGGTCGACCCCGGCGAGTACCGCGGCGTTCCCGTCGAGGACCAGACGGTCGAGCCGACGGAGGACGAGGTCGCCAGGGTGATCGACCGGATCCGCGAGGCGCACGCCGAGTTCCACCCGATCGAGGGCCGCGCCGCGGCGCCGGGCGACTTCGCGGTGGCCGACATCGCGGGCTCCTTCGTCGAGATCCTCGCCCCGGGCCAGGACCCCCGCACGTTCAAGGACGAGAAGATCACCCTCGAGGTGGGCCACGCGGACTCGATGCCCGAGATCAACGAGGCCCTCCGGGGCGCCGCTCCCGGGGACACGCGGTCCTTCCGGAAGACGTTCGCCGACGACTTTCCCAACGACGAGTTCCGCGGGAAGACCGTCGACTACCAGGTCACGCTGGCGGCGCTCAAGGAGAAGAGACTGCCCGCCGTGGACGACGAGTTTGCCGGGGCGGTGTCGGAAGGGGGGACGGTCGAGACCCTGCGCGAGAGGGTCCGGGCGCGCCTGCGGCACGAGCGGGAGGCCGACCGCCGGCGCAAGTTCCGGCGGGCGATCCTGGACAGCCTCCTCTCGAAGCGGGACGTTCCCGCGCCGGAGGTCCTGGTCGAGTCCGAGACGACCTCCGCCCTGCGCGACTACGCCCGGTACCTGGCGGCCAGCGGGGTCGACCCCGAGAAGGAAGACTGGGTCAAGCTGCGCGAGGAGGCCCGGCCGGGCGCGGAGCGGCGCGTGAAGGAGTACCTGCTTCTCGACGCGATCGCCGACCTCGAAAAGATCGAGGTGTCCGAGACGGAGCTCGAGGCGGAGTTCAAGCGCGCCGCCGCGGAGCGGGGCGTCGAGCCCGCGGAGCTCCGGGAGCAGATGACGAAGGCCGGCGGCCTCGAGGCCCTGCGCGACGAGATGCGCCTGGCCCGGGTCGTCGACCTCTTGATCGCCGGCGCGAAGGTGCTACCCTCGGGAATGCCGGTGGAAGTGAAATAGGTTTCCCGAATGGCCACGATGGACGACGACTACGAGGGGGGCGGCATGGTTCTGGTTCCCATGGTGGTCGAGCAGACGAACCGCGGCGAGCGGGCGTACGACATCTACTCGCGCCTGCTCAAGGACAACATCATCTTCCTCGGCCAGCCGATCGACGACACGATCGCCAACCTGATCATCGCGCAGATGCTGTTCCTCGAGGCCGAGAACCCGGAGAAGGACATCTCCCTCTACATCAACTCGCCGGGCGGCTCGATCACGGCCGGGCTGGCGATCTACGACACGATGCAGTACGTCAAGCCCGACGTCGCCACCGATCTGCATCGGCCAGGCGGCGTCGATGGCGGCGGTGCTGCTGGCGGCGGGCGCGAAGGGCAAGCGCTTCTCCCTGCCGAACTCCCGCATCCTCATCCACCAGCCGCTGGTGTACGGCCTGCAGGGCCAGGCGACCGACATCGACATCCACGCGCAAGGACATCCTGCGCATGCGCGAGCGCCTCAACGAGATCCTGGCGCTGCACACCGGGCAGCCGATCGAGAAGATCGGGAAGGACACCGACCGCGACTACATCCTCGAGGCCGAGGACGCCAAGGAGTACGGTCTGGTCGACCATGTATCATCGACGCGACGACTGGCCTTGAAGCAGCCGCTGGTCTCCGCGCTCGGAATCCACGGCGTCCGAGGCGTACATCGGACGATGGTCCACCTCCCCGTCCGACCGCGCTCGACTTGGAGCCCTGAGCCGAGGCCGTTAAACCACATGGGTCATGTTAGATTCGAGCGCGGACGGTGACGGGAGGAACGGCGACCTGAATGGTCATCCCCCGGAGGCTGAATGTCGAAGAAGACCGGGAACGGCGACGTCCTGCGCTGCTCCTTCTGCAACAAGAGCCAGCGCGACGTCAAGAAGCTCATCGCCGGGCCCACGGTCTACATCTGCGACGAGTGCGTCGACATCTGCCTCGACATCATCGCCGAGGACCGGGTCCGAGAGACCGCGGCACCCGCGACCAACGCTGCCCAAGCCCGAGGAGATCAAGAAGTTCCTCGACGAGCTACGTGATCGGCCAGGAGCAGGCCAAGAAGAAGCTGGCCGTCGCGGTCTACAACCACTACAAGCGGATCGACTACCTCCAGAAGCAACCGCGACAGCCGACGTCGAGCTCCAGAAGTCGAACATCCTGCTGATCGGCCCGACCGGCACCGGCAAGACGCTGCTGGCGCAGACGCTGGCCAAGCTCCTCTCGGTGCCCTTCACGATCGTCGACGCGACGACGCTGACCGAGGCCGGCTACGTCGGCGAGGACGTCGAGAACATCATCCTCAAGCTCTACCAGGCGGCCGGCAACGACAACGAGAAGACCCAGCGCGGCATCGTCTACATCGACGAGGTCGACAAGATCTGCCGCAAGGGCGAGAACCCGTCGATCACCCGCGACGTCTCGGGCGAGGGCGTGCAGCAGGCGCTGCTGAAGATCCTCGAGGGCACGGTGGCCAACGTGCCGCCCCAGGGCGGCCGCAAGCACCCGCACCAGGAGTTCATCCAGATCGACACGACCAACATCCTCTTCATCTGCGGCGGCGCCTTCGTCGGCCTCGAGGAGCATCGATCGAGCCGGCGCATCGACCGAGAAGACGATGGGCTTCGGCGCCGACGATCAGTCGCGCAAGACGGAGCAGCGACTCGAGCGCGCTCCTCGAGCAGGTCCAGCCCGAGGACCTGATCAAGTACGGGCTGATCCCCGAGTTCGTCGGCCGGCTGCCGGTCGTCGGCGACGCTGCACGGAGCTCGACCAGGCCGGCGCTCGTCGCAGATCCTGACGCGAGCCGCAAGAACGCGCTCGTCGCGCCAGTACCAGACGATGTTCGAGTTCGAGAACGTCGAGCTGCGCTTCACCGACGACGCCCTCGAGGCGATCGCCGAGGAGGCGCTCGTCCCGCAAGGTCGGCGCCCGCGGACTCCGGATCATCATCGAAGACCTGATGCTCGACCTGATGTACCAGATCCCCTCGCGACGACGACATCGAGGAGTGCGTCATCACGCGCGACGTGGTCAAGCACCACACGCAACCCGATCACGATCCTGCGAAAGGCCGGCTAGAGCCGCTCGCCGCCTCGTTGCGCCCGCGCCTCGACCCGGGAACCCAGAAGGACACACCGACCAATGAAAACAGCCGATCCCACGAACCGAGCGTTGGAGAGCCTTCCCGCTCGTCCCGCTCCGGGACATGGTGGTCTTTCCGCACATGATGATGCCGTTCGTCATCGGCCGGCGAGTCCTCGATCCGCGCGCTCGAAGCACGCGCTCGCGACACCGGACAAGCGGCATCTTCCTCGCGGCGCAGCACGACGCCGCAGCTCGACGATCCGCGGCCCGACGACATCTACGACGATGGGCTGTCGTCGCCAACGTCGTGCAGAACCTCAAGCTGCCCAACGGCAACATCAAGGTGATGGTCGAGGGCGTGCGACCGCGCGCCGCGATCGTCGAGCTGCGAAGGAAGACGAGCGGCTTCCTCTCGCGTCGCCGTGAAGGTCGCTGCCGAAGTCAAGCCGAGCCGACCGCCGAGAGCTCGAGGAGTACATGAGCAAGCGTGCGTGGCGCTCTTCGAGCAGTACGTGAAGCTCTCGCACAACCTGCGTTCGAGGCGATGATCGCCGCCGTGCAAGATCGACGACCCCGACGCGCTTCGCCGACACCATCGCCGGCCGCACCTGCTGGTCGGCATCGACGAGAAGCAGAACGCTGCTCGAGATCGATCTCGCCGCTCGAGCGCCTGCAGCGGCTTCAGCGACCTGCTCGAGATCGAGATCGACAAGCTCCAGATCGACCGCCGCATCCAGTCACGGTCAAGAAGCAGATGGAGAAGGCGCAGAAGGAGTACTACCTCAACGAGAAGATCAAGGCGATCCAGCAGGAGCTGGGCCGCAAGGACGAGCGGGCCAACGAGGTCGACGAGCTCAAGAAGAAGATCGAGACAGCCGGCATGCCGAAGGAGGTCGAGGAGAAGGCCGATCCAGGAGCTGAAGCGCCTCGAGGCGATGCCGCCGATGTCGGCCGAGGCCACCGTCTCGCGCAACTACCTCGACTGGCTCGTCGCGCGTGCCGTGGCACAAGAAGACGCGCGAGAGCCGGACCTCAAGCGCGCCGAGGAGATCCTCAACGAGGACCACTACGGCCTCGAGAAGATCAAGGAGCGCATCCTCGAGTTCCTGGCCGTGCGCGCGCTCGTCAAGAAGCCGAAGGGCACGATCCTCTGCTTCGTCGGGCCCTCCGGGCGTCGGCAAGACCTCGCTCGCCAAGTCGATCGCGCGCGCGACTGAACCGCAAGTTCGTGCGCCTCTCGCTCGGCGGCGTGCGCGACGAGGCCGAGATCCGCGGCCACCGCCGCACCTACATCGGCGCCTTCCCCGGCCAGATCATCCAGATGATGAAGAAGGCCGGCACGATCAACCCGGTCTTCCTGCTCGACGAAGTCGACAAGATGTCGATGGACTTCCGCGGCGACCCGTCGGCGGCGCTGCTCGAGGTGCTCGACCCGGAGCAGAACCACACCTTCCTCGACCACTACCTCGACGTCGAGTACGACCTCTCGAAGGTCATGTTCATCTGCACGGCCAACGTGCTGCACACCGATCCCGCAGGCGCTGCGGACCGCATGGAAGTGCATCCAGCTCGCCGGCTACACGCGCAACGAGAAGGTCGAGATCGCCCGGCAGTTCCTCGTCGCCCAAGCAGCGTCGAGGCGCACGGCCTGACGGACGAGCAACATCGACGTTCGACGGACGACGCGATCCAGGCGATCATCGAGCGCTACACGCGCGAGGCCGGGCGTCCGCAACCTCGAGCGCGAGATCGCTCGATCTGCCGCAAGGTCGCGCGCAAGGTCGTCGCCGAAGGGCCGAGACGCTCGCGACGACGATCACGCGCCGAGAAGGTCACGCGAGTATCCTCGGCGTGCCGCGGTTCCGCACCGCACGATGGCCGAGGAGCACAACGAGATCGGCATCGCGACCGGCCTGGCCTGGACCGAGGTCGGCGGCGAGATCCTCGTGACCGAGGCGACGCTGATGCCGGGCAAGGGCAACCTGACGCTCACCGGCAAGCTCGGCGACGTGATGCAGGAGTCGGCGCAGGCCGCGATGTCGCTACGTGCGCTCGCGCGCCGAGGATGTTCGGCATCGACCCCAGACTTCCACCGAGAAGTTCGACATCCACATCCACGTGCCCGAGGGCGCGATCCCGAAGGACGGCCCGTCGGCGGGCATCACGATGGCGACCGCGCTCGTCTCGGCGCTCACCAAGATGCCCGGTCCGCAAGGACGTGGCGATGACCGGCGAGATCACCCTGCGCGGCAAGGTGCTGCCGATCGGCGGGGTCAAGGACAAGGTCCTGGCGGCCTACCGCGCCGGCATCCGAACGATCATCCTCCCGGCCGAGAACGAGAAGGACCTGGACGACATGCCCGAAGGACGTCCGCGAGCGAGATGGAGTTCCACCTCGTCGAGACGATGGACGAGGTCCTGAAGATCGCGATGGAGCCTCCGCGCCTGCCGTCCTCGATCGAGCCCGAGGCCAAGCCCGCCGAGGGGGGGATCGTCGCGAACTGAGGGTCTTTCGCACGAAAGGGTCGTTTTGATCTAGAATCGGCCCCTCGGGGCCCGACCGGGCTCGCCCGGCTCCGAGGCCCCCCAAGTACCGCTCCCGAAACTTCACGGCATCATCCGCCGATTCACACCGCAAGAGGACAGACAGATGGCCAGACGAAAAGGCACCAACGAGTCCGACGTCGAGACGATCGAGGCTCCCCCCGAAGGGTTGCCGGACACCACCGGCGAAGAAGCCACGATCGAGCACGGCGACACCCTCGACATCCGGGCGCTCCACGAGATCAAGATCCCGCAGCTCTTGAAGATCGCCAAGGACCTCGAGGTCGAGAACGCGACCGGGATGAAGAAGCAGGAGCTCATCTTCCAGATCCTGCAGGCGCAGACCGAGAAGAAGGGCCTGATCTTCTCCGAGGGCGTGCTCGAGATCCTGCCCGACGGCTTCGGCTTCCTGCGCGCCCCCGAGTACAACTACCTGCCGGGCCCCGACGACATCTACGTCTCGCCCTCGCAGATCCGCAAGTTCGACCTGCGCACCGGCGACACGGTCTCGCGGCCAGATCCGCCCGCCCAAGGAGGGCGAGCGCTACTTCGCCCTGATCAAGGTCGAGGCGGTCAACTTCGAGCCGCCCGACGTCGCGCAGGAGAAGATCTTCTTCGACAACCTGACGCCGCTCTACCCGCAGGAGCGGATCCAGCTCGAGACGACCCGGACAACCTGACCGACGCGCGTGCTGGACCTGATGACGCCCGCTCGGCAAGGGCCAGCGCGGCCTGATCGTGGCCGCCGCCGCGCACCGGCAAGACGATGCTCCTGCAGGCGCATCGCCAACGCGATCACCGACGAACCACCCCGAGGTCGTCGCTGATCGTGCTGCTGATCGACGAGCGGCCCGAGGAGGTCACCGACATGCAGCGCTCGGTCAAGGGCGAGGTCATCTCCTCGACCTTCGACGAGCCGGCCGACCGCCACGTGCAGGTGGCCGAGATGGTGCATCGAGAAGGCCAAGCGCCTCGTCGAGCACAAGCGGACGTGGTGATCCTGCTCGACTCGATCACCCGCCTGGCGCGCGCCTACAACACGATCGTGCCGCCCTCGGGCAAGGTCCTCTCGGGCGGCGTCGACTCGCAACGCCCTGCAGCGGCCCAAGCGCTTCTTCGGCGCCGCGCGCAACGTCGAGGAGGGCGGCTCGCCTCACGATCATCGCCACGGCGCTCGTCGAGACCGGCTCGCGCATGGACGACGTGATCTTCGAGGAGTTCAAGGGCACCGGCAACATGGAGATCGTACCTCGACCGCAAGCTCGCCGACAAGCGCATCTTCCCGGCGATCGACATCAACAAGTCGGGCACGCGCAAGGAAGAGCTGCTCGTGGCCAAGCAGGAGCTCAACCGCGTCTGGATCCTGCGCAAGGTCCTGAACCCGCTCTCGCCGGTCGAGGCGATGGAGCTCCTGCTCGAGAAGCTCGACGAAGACCAAGACCAACGCCGAGTTCCTGAGCCTGATGCAGCAGGGGTAAGCGAAGAAGGAGACCGTGCTCCGCCTCTCCGTCGTCGACTTCCTGAACGCCCGGCCGCTGACGTGGGGCCTGCTCCACAATCCTCCGCCGGGCGTCACCGTGTCCCGGGACGTCCCCTCGATCTGCGCCGCGAAGCTCGCCTCGGGCGAGGCGGACGTCGGCCTGATCCCCTCGATCGAATACCAGCGCATCCCCGGCCTCCGGGTCGTTCCGGGCCTCGGCATCGCCGCCTCTTCCGAAGTGCGCTCGGTGCTGCTCGTCTCCGACGTCTCGCGGGAGAAGATCCGCTCGGTCTCGCTCGACCCGGCGTCGCGCACGTCCGCGGCGCTGACGCGCATCCTGCTCAAGCGGTGCTACGGCCTGTCGCCCGAGTATCGGGCCGGAGGCGAAGCGGCCGACGCCCGGCTCATCATCGGCGACCCGGCCCTGAAGACCCGGTTGAACGGCCACGTCGTGCTGGATCTCGCGGCCGAGTGGCGCGCCTTTTCCGGCCATCCCTTCGTGTTCGCCTTCTGGGCGGTGCGGGAGGGCGCCGACGCGCCCGGGGTGGAAGCGATGGTGCGCCGTTCCTACGATGCCGCGCGCGAGAACTTCGGAGCCATGGTCCGGGAGGAGAGCGCCGCGTCGGGCCTCTCGGAGCCGGTCGTCGAGGACTACCTCCGCCACGCCCTCCACTACGAGCTCGACGCGGGCGACCTCGAAGGCCTGGCCCTCTACTACCGGCTGGCCGCCGAGGAGGGCCTGATACCGGAAGCGATGCCGCTGCGGTTCTCTAAGTGACTTGAAGGGTCATTTGCTCATGACTATAATAGTCATATGACGAAGACCGGCATCGCGGAGCTGAAGGCGAAGCTGAGCGACTACCTGGACAAGGTCAAGGCCGGAGGGGAGGTCGTCATCACCGAGCGGGGGACGCCCATCGCGCGGCTCGTGCCTCTCGATCGTCGAGTCCAGCGGGAATCCCGCGAGGAGCGCCTGGTTCGGAAGGGCCTCCTGCGTCCGGGGAGCGGATTCTCCGACGAGTTTCTCAAGCCTCCGAAGGGTGATCCGAGGATCGGGGCCAGCGTCCTGGCGGCGTTGATCGAGGAGAGGCGCGAGGGCCGGTGAGGTTCTGGGACAGCTCGGCCCTCGTCCCGCTCATCCTCCCCGAGGGTCGAACGCCGGCCATGGAGAGGCTCGCGAGAGAGGACCGACGGGGCGCAATCTGGTGGGCGGCGCCCGTCGAGTGCCAGGGCGCCATCCAGCGGCGCCATCGCGAAGGCTCGCTTCCCGACACGCTCCTGATCGACAGCCTCGCGAAGCTGGACAGGCTTCTCGAGGAAGCGAGCATCGTTCCGGCGACCGATGAGCTTCGGGAGCGCGCTCGCCGGCTCCTGGGGGCCCACCCGGTTCGCGCCGCGGACGCGCTTCAGCTCGCCGCCGCGCTGGTCTGGTGCGAGGAACGCCCGAGGGGTGAGCGCTTCGTCTGCCTGGACGACCGGCTCCGCGAAGCGGCGCAGCGCGAAGGATTTGCCGTCCTGCCGGCCTCTCTCTGAGGGATCCAGGCCGGGATCGAGACCGGTGCACCTCGGCGGATCCCACGTCTCGCCTTCAGGAGGCGGTCTCCTTTCCGGGGCGCGGCCGATCGCCCGGATCTGACCCTCACGGGAAGTGGAGGCCGAGTGCCTTCGCGAGAAAGACGGCCATCTGGCCGCGCGTCAGCGGCTGATCGGGGCAGTACAGGGGCGGCGCCGCGCCGCACCCGGCGGTGATCCCGGAGGCGGAGAGGGCCTCGACGAACTGGAAGAACGGGTGGCTCATCGGCACGTCGTTGAAGGTCGCCGCGCCGGGCGGCGGCGAGACCCGGAGGCGATAGCCCACCGTCATCCCGCGCAGCTCGACGTCGACGGCCTCGTTCAGAACGACGACGAGGGAGTAGTGGTTGAGGCGGTTGTCGACGAAGAGGTCGTCGCCCGAGATGTCGGCGCCGGCGGTTCCGAGCCCCCCGGCGAACACCGCCCCGGAGTCGAGGTAGGGCGGCCCGGGGTGCTGGTCGCAGCTCTCCCCGAGGGAGTCGCACGCCACCAGGAAGGCGATGGCGGCCCCGGTCGCACTCACGTCGTTGAACTGGAGCTCCACCGAGACGATCTGCGCGCCCGCGGGCAGCGACACGCCGGCGTGAAATTCGCCGAGCCCGGCCCCCGTGACGAAGAGACTCTGTCCGAGCGAGTTGGTGTTGTATTCGGTCGTGTTTCGGCGCGGCCGGAACGACGCCGGAGGAACCTGGACGTACGTGGTGGCCGCCGTCCCCCACTCGGGCGTCGCGGGTATCCCGACCTCGGCGAGAGCGGCCGGTGCGAGAAGGCGAGGAGGGGAGCGGCGAGAAGCGGGGAAACGCGGCGCGGTCGAGTCGTCCGGCAGAATCCCATGGTCCACCTCCGGGACGACTAGAATAGTCCCGCCATGAGCGTCCGGAGCAGCCAGGCCATTCTCGACCGCACGCTGTCGGGCGAGCGCCTGTCCGCGGCCGACGCGGTGACGCTGCTCGAGGAGGGCAACCTCCTGGCGCTGGGCGCCGCGGCCAACGAGATCCGCGAGCGGAAGAACGACCCGAAGGTCGCGACCTACATCGTCGACCGCAACATCAACTACACCAACGTCTGCGTCTACCGGTGCCAGTTCTGCGCCTTCTACCGGCCCTCGGCGGAGCATCCCGAGGCCTACGTCCTGTCGCACGAGCAGATCGGCGAGAAGATCCAGGAGACGCTCGACCTCGGCGGCACGGGAGTGCTGCTGCAGGGCGGCGTCCACGCGGACCTGCCGTTCTCGTTCTACGAGGACATGTTCCGGTACATCCGGACGACGTTTCCGACGATCCACCTCCACGCCCTCTCGGCGCCGGAGGTCTACTTCCTCCAGAAGATCACGAAGTGGCCGATGCGCGACGTCATCGCGCGCTTGAAGGACGCCGGCCTGCAGTCGATCCCCGGCGGCGGCGCCGAGATTCTGGAGGACTCGGTCAGGAAGCGCATCTGGTCGCTCACCAAGGCGCCGACGGAGAAGTGGGTCGACGTCCACGAGTCCGCCCACGGCCTCGGCATGCGGACGACGGCGACGATGATGTTCGGCGTGGGGGAGACGTATGACCAGCGCGTCGAGCACATGCAGGTCGTCCGCGACCTCCAGGACCGGACGGGAGGCTTCACCGCGTGGATCCCCTGGACCTTCCAGAAGGAGAACACGGAGCTCGACGGCAAGGTCGACGAGGCCGGCGGCTTCGAGTACCTGAAGACGCTCGCCGTCTCGCGGCTCTTCCTCGACAACTTCCGGCACGTCCAGGGCTCGTGGGTCACGCAGGGCGCCAAGATCGGCCAGGTCTCGCTGTCGTTCGGCGGCGACGATCTGGGCTCGATCATGATCGAGGAGAACGTCGTCTACGCCGCCGGCGCGCGAAACCGGATGTCTCAGGACGAGATGCGGCGCGTCATCACGGACGCGGGGTACACGCCGGTGCAGCGGCGCACGCTCTACGACGCGTGCAAGGAGCCGTGCTGCACGGGGCCGATTCCGGTTCCGAAGGCGCACCCGTCGGGGCTCCCGGCCGTCGGCCCCGACCTCGATTCGAACCTCGCGTCGGCCTGACCCTCCTAGGGCGAGGACGACGCCGGCGCGGTCCGGTGGATTCCCGGCTGCCGCCCACGCTCCCAGCAGGAGCCGGCCACGAGCCCGAGGATGAAGAGCACCACGCCCCCGACCGCGCGAATCCAGACGCGCGTGCGGCGGTGCTTCCAGGGTGCCTCTGTGCGGAACTGGACGCGCTCGGCGGCCTTGGAGATGCGCTCGGCCTGCCAGGCGCGCAGGTCGAGGAGCAGGTCGCGGGCGGACTGGTAGCGGTCGGCCGGGTCCTTCTCGAGGGACCGGAAGACGAAGGCCTTGAGGTCGTTCGGGATCTTCTCCGCCTCGGCGTGGGTCGTCGGGTCGTCCCGCAGCACCGCGCCCAGGGTCTCGACCGGGGTGTCGCGCGCGAAGGCGCGCCGGCCGGTGATCATCTCGTAGAAGGTCGCGCCCAGCGAGAAGATGTCCGTCCGCGCGTCGATGGGCTTGCCGCGGACCTGCTCGGGCGACATGTAGCCCGCGGTCCCGACCAGGAACTGCGAGCTCGTCTGGGCGCTCCGCGCTCCCGCGATTCCCGGCGTGCGCGCGGGCTGCTCGATGCGGGCGATGCCGAAGTCGAGGATCTTGGCCCGGCCCTCGTGGGTCAGGAAGATGTTGTCGGGCTTGATGTCGCGATGGATGATGCCCCGCAGGTGGGCGGCGGCGAGGCCGTCGGCGATCTGCGCGGCGATGTCCACGGCCTTCTCGGGCGCGATCGGACCGCTGCGGAGTCGGTCGGCCAGCGACTCGCCCTGGAGCAGCTCCGTGACCGCCCAGGGGATCGCGCGGAATGAGCCCGTGTCGTGGATGGCCATGATGTTGGGGTGGTTCAGCGCGGCGACGGCACGGGTCTCGCGGTCGAAGCGGGCGAGGCTGTCGGCGTCGTGCGCGGCCGCGTCGGGCAGCATCTTCAGCGCGACCTCGCGGCTCAGCCGGTTGTCGCGGGCCCGGTAGACCTCTCCCATGCCCCCGCGCGCCAGCGGCGCCAGGATCTCGTAGGGCCCGATCTGCTCCCCGGTTTCGAGCGACATCTCCGTAAGGATAACCGGCTCTCGGCTACACTTGCAGGCGAATGGAGATCTGGCTGCTGCGACACGCGACCGCGGAAGAGCGGTCCGACTCCGGGAAGGACCCCGACCGGACCCTGACCGAGGACGGCCACAAGCGGGCGCGCGAGGTGGCGCGGGGCCTGGCGGAGCTCGAGACGGGCATCGAGCTCGTGCTGACCTCGCCCTACGCCCGCGCGCGGCAGACGGCGGAGCCGGTGGTGCGGGCGCTCAAGCTGACGGACAGGATCCGCGAGACCCAGGCTCTGGAACCCGAGAGCGACCCGGAGGAGATCCTGGAGGAGGTCCGGGCCGAGAAGGTCGAGGCGATCCTGCTCGTCGGCCACGAGCCGCACCTCGGGGCCCTCCTGGGGCGTCTCGTGGCGGGCCGGCCGGGCCTCGAGATCCCCATGCGCAAGGCCGCGGCGGCGCGACTCTCCTGGTCGGGATCGGGGGCGGCGACGCTGCGGGCATTGCTGCCGTCGAAGGTCCTCGCCCGGCTCGGATCGGGCAAGGGCTGAAGCCGACGACGGAGCAGGGGCGGCCCTCGCGGCCGCCCGTCCTCAAGAGGGCGGGGACGAGCCCCGCCCCTACGACCGGGGTCGCCATCCGGTATCATCCGCATCCGTTTCGTCATACGTCCGAACGTCTCTGAGGAGGACTGGCATGGGTAAGCTCGGTCTCGGATGTCTCGCGATCCTCGTCATCCTCGTGGTGATCCTCGGCATCTCCTTCGCCGGCACGTACAACAAGCTGGTGACCCTGGGCCAGGACGTCGACAAGTCGTGGTCCGAGGTCGAGAACCAGTACCAGCGGCGCGCGGATCTCATCCCGAACCTCGTCTCGACCGTCCAGGGCGCGGCGAACTTCGAGAAGGAGACGCTGACGGCCGTCACCGAGGCGCGGGCTTCGGTCGGGCGGGCCACGATCACGCCGGGCAAGGCGCCGGCCGACGCCGAGACGCTCGCGCGCTTCCAGCAGGCGCAGGACCAGCTCGGTTCCGCGCTGCAGCGGCTCCTCGTCGTCTCGGAGCGCTACCCGGAGTTGAAGGCCAACCAGAACTTCCGCGACCTGCAGGCGCAGCTCGAGGGCACGGAGAACCGCATCACCGTGGCCCGCGGCCGCTTCAACGACTCGGCCCAGATGTACAACACGGTCCTGAAGAAGTTCCCGACGAACCTCATGGCGGGGTTCCTGGGCTTCAAGGAGAAGCCATACTTCAAGGCCATCACGCCGGGGGCGGAGACGGCGCCGAAGGTCCAGTTCGACTTCAGCAAGCCGGCGCCGACGGCGGCGCCGGCCCAGTAGGAAACCGGTCGGCCGTCAGCGGTCGGGAGGCATTTTGAGCTCGCGCGCGAGGCGTGCGGTCGTCCTGGCGACGCTCGTCATCGCTCTGGCGCAGAGCGCGTTCGCCGACCGGTACGACGAGCAGATACCGGAAAAGCCGCAGCGCTACGTCACCGACCGCGCCGGGGTCTTCGGCCCCGGCGAGGCCGAGGCGTTGAACGCCAGGCTCGAGCAGTTCGAGCGCGACACGTCCAGCCAGATCCTCGTCTGGGCCGATCAGAAGATCCCCGAGGGCTTCACGCTGGAGGACTTCACGGTCCGGGCCGCGCAGAAGTGGGGCGCTGGCCAGAAGAAGGAAGACAACGGGGCCATCCTCTTCGTCTTCACCGGCGACCGGAAGGTCCGCATCGAGACGGGTTACGGCCTCGAGGGAGCCCTTCCCGATGCGACGGCCAAACGAATCATCGACGAGGAGATCGTTCCGCACTTCCGCCAGGGCGACTACCCGGGCGGCATCGCCGCCGGTGCCAACGCGATGATGGCCGCGGTCAAGGGCGAGTACCGCGGCACGGGGTCCACGGTCGACGAGCGGCGGCGCCGCCGGATCGGGACCCAGGGCTCCGGGTGCCTCATCATGGCGATCCTCTTCTTCTTTCTCTTCGTGCTCCCGATGATCCTGCGCAGCAAGCGGGCGTTTCGAACCCACGGCGGCCGCGGCTGGTGGACCGGCGGAGGCGGATGGGGAGGCGGCGGCTGGTCGGGCGGCGGCTTCGGCGGCGGGGGAGGCGGCTGGGGCGGCGGCGGAGGAGGAGGCTTCTCGGGCGGCGGCGGGTCTTTCGGCGGCGGCGGCGCGTCGGGGAGCTGGTAGGGAAGGCCATGGCGAGCTACTTTTCCGAGTTCGATTCGGACCGCATCGTCCAGGCGATCGCCTCGGCCGAGGGGAGGACCTCGGCCGAGATCCGCGTCCACGTCACCAGGCGCAAGCCGAAGGACCTCGAGGAGCGGGCCCTGCGCCGCTTCCACCTGCTCGGCATGACGAAGACCGCCGCGCGAAACGGCGTGCTCATCTACATCGCGCCCAGGGCGCACCGGTTTCGTGTGCTCGGCGACGTCGCGATCCACGAGAAGGCCGGCCCCGAGTTCTGGACGGCAGTCGCGGCCGGGATGGAGGAGCGCTTCCGCAAGGGAGAGTTCACCGACGGCGTGCTCGACGCGATCGGCCGCGTGGCCGAGGCGCTCACGAGGCACTTCCCCCGGAAGGACCACGACCGCGACGAGCTCCCCAACACGATCGACGAGGAGTGACTTTGCCCCCTCTCCCGGCGGGAGAGGGTCGGGGTGAGGGGCGCTCTGCCCCCTCTCCCGGCGGGAGCCGACCACCGAAGGCATACCCGCGGCAGTAGGCAACGCCGGCGTAAGCCGGCGGTATCGGGTCGGGGTGAGGGGCGTCCACGCACTCGAGTTCTCAGGTTGGCCGCTGAACCGAACCCCTCACCCTGCCCTCTCCCCTCAGGGGAGAGGGAAATCTTGCGGCGCCGCCCCGATCACCAGGGCTGAGATTTTCGCCCCTAAGTCGTTGATCCCGTGAGGGGTTGACATTGGCCCGGAAACCTTTATCATTCGCGGGCTTTATGTACGCCATCGTCCGCACCGGCGGGAAACAGCTGAGGGTCGCCAAGGGCGACGTCGTCCGGATCGAAAAGCCGGCCGCCGACAAGATCTCCAAGGGGGAGAAGCTCGTGCTTTCCGGCTCGAGCGTCATCCTCGTTTCGGGCGACTCCGGCGTGCGCACCGGGACCGAGGCGCTCAAGGGCGTGACCGTCCAGGCCAAGGTCCTCGGCACGATCCGTACCCGTAAGGTCCTCGTCTTCAAGAAGAAGCGGACCAAGCAGTACCGGCGCACCAAGGGTCATCGCCAGACGATGCTCGAAGTGCGCATCGAAGCGATCGAAGGGTAATCGCCATGGCACACAAAAAAGGACAGGGCTCTTCCCGCAACGGCCGCGACTCCAACTCCCAGCGCCTCGGCGTGAAGGCGTTCGGCGGTCAGAACGTGCCCGGCGGGACCATCCTCGTGCGCCAGCGCGGCACCAAGTTCTTTCCGGGCGTCAACGTCGGCCGCGGCAAGGACGACACGCTCTTCGCGAAGATCTCGGGCATCGTGCGGTTCCACGACAAGGGCCGCCTCGGTCGCCTCATCTCGATCGAGCCCGGGCAGTAGCACTCCGCAAGTCCCGCGGGCTTCGAGGGACAGACGGAAAGCGACAGCCCGCAAGCAGCTTGCGCGCTTCGACGGGGTCAGGCCTTCGTTCTTCGGAGCTCCGGCTCCGGCGTCGCTACAGTCCCGGCCCGTCGGAGCCCCGAAGAAATCGAACGCCTGACCCCAAACACTGCTGATGCTTCGATGGGGTCAGGTCTTCGATTTTCGGAGTTCCGGTTCTTGCGCGGCGTTATGGTGAGGTCGTTGGAACTCCGAAAATTCGAACACCTGACCCCGAGCTCAGCCCGACGGGCTGATTCCAAACGACGCTGATGTTTATTGATACGGCAGAGATCTACGTCAAGGGCGGCGACGGCGGCAATGGCTGCGTCGCCTTCCGGCGCGAGAAGTTCGTGGCCAAGGGCGGCCCCAACGGCGGCGACGGCGGCCACGGCGGCTCGGTCTGGGCGGTCGCCGATCCGTCGTACAACACGCTCTACCACCTGCGCCACCAGAACCACTACCGCGCGGAGCGCGGCGAGCACGGCATGGGCTCGAACTGCCACGGCAAGAGCGGGGAGGACGTCGAGGTCCGGCTCCCGCTCGGCTCCGTCGTGACCGACCGGGACAGCGGCGAGCGCGTGGCGGACCTCGTGACGGCGGGGGAGCGCGTCCTCCTCGTCAAGGGGGGCAACGGCGGCTGGGGCAACCAGCACTTCGCGACACCCACGCGGCAGGCCCCGCGCTTCGCCAAGCCGGGCCTGCCCGGCGCCGAGCGCAACCTCGCGATCGAGCTGAAGCTCCTGGCGGACGTCGCGATCATCGGGTTCCCCAACGCCGGCAAGTCGACGCTGATCTCGGCGATCTCGGCGGCGAAGCCGAAGATCGCGGACTATCCGTTCACGACCCTGGTGCCACACCTGGGCGTCGTGACCTCGCACGACAACCGCACTCTCGTCGTGGCGGACGTCCCCGGCCTGATCGAGGGAGCGCACCGCGGCGCCGGCCTGGGGCTGCAGTTCTTGAAGCACGTCGAGCGCTGCCGGCTGCTGTGCCATCTCGTCGACGCCTCCGCGGCGGGAGACGCGGAGGGCGACGTCGCGACGATCGAGCGGGAGCTCGCGCAGTTCTCGGCCGACGTGGCGCGGCGGCCTCGCATGCTCGTCGCGTCGAAGATCGACGCCGTGTCGGACCCCGACCGCGTGCCGTCGATCCGCCGGGCCGCCGAGCGGCGCGGCCTGCCGTTCTTCGAAGTCTCGGCCGCCACGCACGCCGGCTTGCCGGAGCTCGTGGCCCACCTCTTCCACGAGGCGGCCGCGCCCGCGGAGGCGAAAGTCGAGGCTCCCGCGGACCCGGCGACGCCTTAGACTCCTCGCGTCATGCGCATCGGCATTTTTGGCGGCACCTTCGATCCGGTCCACAACGGCCACGTCCTTCCGGTCGAGGCGGCCGCGATGAAGTTCCAGCTCCGCCGCGTGTACTACGTCCCGGCGCGCCTGTCCCCGCACAAGAACGCCGCGCCGACGGACCCGCGCCATCGGGTCGCGATGCTGGCGCTGGCGATCCAGGGGCGCCCGGACTGGACGATCGACCTCGAAGAGCTCGACCGCCAGCCGCCCTCCTACACGATCGACACCCTCGCCGCGATCCAGGCCCGTCACCCCGGCGACGAGCTCTGGCTCCTCATGGGGACGGACCTGCTGGCGGGTTTCGCGAGGTGGAGGCAACCCGAAGAGATCCTGAAGATCGTTCGCATCGCGGCCTTCCACCGCGAGCCCTACGTCGGGGACCGCCTCGAGATCCCGAAAGTTGCGGGTCTCGCGGATCGCCTGTCGGTTTTCGACGCCGGATCGGTTAAAATCTCGGCGACGGAGATCCGGAACGACCTCGCGGCCGGCAAGGGCCTCGGGGGCAGGGTTCCGGGGCCGGTCGCGGAGTACGTTACGAAGCACGGTCTCTACAAGCCGGGGATGCGCGAACGTTGAAACCCGGCTTTTCGGCCCAGGACAAAGTCCGGGAAGGTCTCACCGCGGCGCTCGACCGCAAAGCCGCCGCCGTCCTCGTCTTCAACCTCACCGAGCTCACGACGATGGCGGACTACTTCGTCCTGTCGACCGCGAGCTCCGACCGCCAGGCCCGCGCCATCGCCGACGCGATCGTCGAGAAGCTCGGCCCGGCGAGCTCGGTCGAAGGGTTCGCCACCGCCCACTGGATCCTGCTCGACTACGGCGACGTGGTCTTCCACGTCTTCCAGGAGGAAGCGCGGAAGTTCTACGCGCTCGAGCGGCTGTGGGGCGACGCGCCCAATGAGACGGGGGTCTTCGGCGGCGTCTCGGCGCCGCCGCGCGAGAACCGGCAACCGGTCTAGCCGCACCTCATGGCGGACAAGAGGTCGCCGTCCCTCCGGTCGCATTTCCGCACCCGGAACCGGGCCCTCGCCCGGGAGATCGAGGCGATCGAGCGGGCGGCCGACCTTCCTTCCACGATCCTGATCCTCGGTGAGAGCGGAACGGGCAAGGACCGCCTCGCCCGGGCCATCCACGACGTCTCCCAGCGCGCGGGAAGCCCCTTCGTGCGCGTCGACGCGGCCAACCTCTCCGACGAGCTCTTCGAGAGCGAGCTCTTCGGCCACGAGCGGGGGGCGTTCACGGGCGCGATCACGGCCAAGAAGGGCCTGCTCGAGGTCGCGGAAGGGGGCACGGTCTATCTCGACGAGGTGTCGTCGCTGTCGCCCGCGGCCCAGGCGAAGTTCCTGCGCGTCCTCCAGGAGAAGAACTTCCGCCGCCTTTCGGGCGTGACCACGCACCCCTTCCGCGCGCGCCTGATCGTCTCGTCGCGGCGGGACCTCGCCACGCTCGTCGAGCAGGGCGCGTTTCGCGACGACTTCTTCTACCGGATCGACGTCGTCTCCGTCCGGCTGCCGCGCCTGGCGGAGCGCCGCGAGGACATCCTCCCCCTCGCGCGGGATTTCGCCCAGCGCGCGGCGCGCGCCTACGACCGGCCGGGCCGCCGCTTCACGAAGGACGCCGAGGCCGTGCTCGGCCGGCACTCCTGGCCGGGCAACGTCCGGGAGCTTCTCCACGTCGTGGAGAAGGCGGTCCTCACCGCCGATTCCGCCGAGATCGGCCCGCCCGATCTTCCGACCGGCGCCCTCGGCGCGCCGGAGTCGCTCATGGCCGCCGCCGTCGAGCAGCGCTGGACCCTGCGCGAGCTCACCGACGCCTACATCGACGAAACCCTGCGGCGGGCCGGCGGGAACCGGTCGCTGGCCGCCAAGCGCCTCGGGGTCTCCCGCAAGTTTCTGTGGGAACGAGGGAAGAAACAGGCCGGCTGAGGAGTTGAAGAGCGAGTTAAGTGACGGAATTCGCTCGACTTCGGGACGAAATCGGTTATCATCGCGGATTCAAAAAAGAGCCCCTTCGGTCACGGAGAGGGGGCCCGAGAAAAGGAGAGCCAGGAATGCCCTCGACAGCGGCCAAGGCCGTCCGGATGAACAAGAAGGACATGGAGAAGTTCCGGCGGCTGCTCGAAGACAAGAAGGCGACTCTGTCGTCCGACCTCGCCAAGACCCGCAGCGCCGAGGAAGAGAACAGCGACGAGGCCACCCAGGACATCGCCGACAAGGCGGTCTCCTCCTACACGCGGGAGTTCCTCTACTCGCTGACCGACGGCGAGCGCTCGACGCTCCTCCAGATCGACGACGCGATCGGCCGGATCGACGACGCGGTCTACGGCCTCTGCATCAACTGCGGCCAGCCCATGGCCGAGAAGCGTCTCACGGCGGTCCCCTGGGCCCCGTACTGCGTCGACTGCCAGGAGCTCGCCGAGAAGGGGATGCTCCCCAACTAAGCCCGCAAAGTTCCTTTGCTCGTGGGGCCCCGCCGGTGACGCCGGCGGGGCCTTTTTTCCTGGGGTCAGGTCTTCATTTTTCAAATTTCCTGCGTGGCACGGACCAGTGCGGGGAAGACCGGACGATAGACTCCGCCTCGTGGCCAAGGCCGTCTTCTCCGACAAGGCCGTCCCGAAGTTCGCCGACGCGCCGGCCGCGATCCTCGTGACCGGAGACGTCGAGTTCTTCGTCGAGGAGGCTGCCGCGCGGGCGCGAGAGATCCTCGCGGGCAAGGACGCCGAGGTCCTGCGGTTCGAGGACGACGCGCCGGTGGAGTCGGTCTCGGACGCCCTGCTCAACCGCTCGCTCTTCTCGCCGCAGCGGATCGTCGAGCTCGACATCTCGCGCCTGCTCGGCACCGAGGCGCCGGGCCGGCTGCTGACCAAGGCGGTCGAGGCCTGGGAGGCCGGCAAGCGACGAGAAGCCTTCAAGCAGGCGCGGGCACTGCTCGCGGCGCTCGACCTGGCGCTGGAGGCTCCGGAGGAGACGGCGGAGGCCGCGGCGCGCAAGGTCCGCAAGAAGGAAGAGGCGCCTCTGCTCGCCGAGATCCTGAAGGAGCTGCCGGAGGAGAAGAGCGGGGGAGCTGGGGTGCTCCGCTCCGCCCTGCGCTCGCTTCTCGCCCGCAACGAGAACGACGGCACGGTGGCTTTGTTGACGGCCGTCTCGCCCCCGGCGGGCGTCGACCTCGTCAAGGAGATCGCGGACCGCGGCCTGGTGCTCGAGACGACCGTCGGCGACGACGCGGAGCCGGCGCTGCGCCGGCTGGCCTCCGCCCGCGCCAAGGAGCGGGAGGTCGTGCTCGAGCCGGCGGCGATCGAGCGCCTCCTGGTGCGGACGGACTCGCGCGCGGCCGCCTTCGCGCTGGAGCTCGAGAAGCTCCTCGAATGGGCGGGCAAGGGCGGGCGGATCCGCGCCTCCGACATCGAGGCGAACGTCGAGGACGAGTCCTCCGAGGACGTCTACGGCCTCTTCGACGCGATCGGCCGGCGCGAGGCAGGAGAGGCGTTGTCGCGGCTGGAGCGGCTCCTCGACGGCCGGGACGTGCGCGCGGGCGAGCGGGACTTCAAGAAGATCGAGGACATCTGGCCGGTGCAGCTCTTCGGAATGCTCGCCGGGGAGGTCCGCCGGATGCTGCTGATCCGCGCCCGGCTGGACGAAGGCGGCGGGGGCGCCTCCGGATTCGACGGCTCGATGTCCTACCAGACCTTCCAGGCGCGCGTGCTGCCGCGCCTGATGGCGCCCGCCGCGCCGTTCGGCCGCTCGCCCTTCGAGACCGCGCAGGGCGGGGCGCATCCCTTCGGCCTCTACCGCTCGGCCCAGCGCTCCTCGAAGTTCACGACGCGCCAGCTCGCCCGCGCGCTCGCCCGGGCCGCCGACGTCGACGTGGCGCTCAAGAACTCGTATCCGCCGCTGGAGACCCTGTCGGCGTACGTCGGGGAGCTCGTTGCCGGCGCCTAGAAGTCCCCTAAAACGCGGGGGGCGGCTGCCTCATGGCGCCGCCCTGTCTTGGTGGTAGGTCTCGTTATCTAACTTACTATACGGAGCGACATGACCGATCGTTTCAACATCGATCTCGCGCCCCGAACTGCCCTGATCACAGGGGGTTCGAGAGGCATCGGCCGCGCGACGGCGGAGCTTCTGGCCCGGGCGGGGGCCCGGGTGGCCGTCAATTACGTCCGCGACGAGGCCGCCGCCAACGGCCTGGTGCGCGAGATCCGCGCCTCGGGCGGCGAGGTCGATGGCGCTCGCCGGCGACGTCTCGCAAGTGGACCAGGCCCGGCAGCTCGTGCGCGACGTCGTGGCCGCGTGGGGGCGACTCGACATCGTGGTCTTGAATGCCGGGATCTGGGACGAGGACGTCACGGGCCGCGGCGACGTCGAGGTCTGGGACCGCACGTACGCGATCAACCTGCGCGGCGCTTTCCTGGTGACCGACGCCGCGGCGCCGCACCTCGAGAAGCACGGCGGCTCGATCGTCTTCGTCTCCTCGACGGCGGGCCAGCGCGGCGAGGCCAGGCACTCGGCGTACGCCGCGTCCAAGGGGGCGCTGATCTCGTACACCAAGTCGCTCGCCGCCGAGCTCGGGCCGCGCGGCATCCGCGTCAACGCCGTCGCGCCGGGGTGGGTGGATACGGACATGTCGGCGGGAGTCCTCGCCAATCCGCTGGCGCGCTCGGAGATCGAGAGGTCCATCCCGATCGGGCGCATCGCCTCGGCGGAGGACATCGCCGGCCCGATCCTGTTCCTCGTCTCGGACCTCGCCCGGCACCTCCAGGGCGAGATCGTCAACGTCAACGGCGGGAGCGTGCTGGCCGGGTAGGGGCGGGGCTCGTCCCCGCCCGGGCGGCCGCACGGGCCGCCCCTACGCCCGTGAGGCGAACTGCGATGGAGAAGCTCGACCGGAACGACCTCCGCTTCATCGCCGTCTGCCTCCTCGTGATCGCGGCCGGCGCAGCGATCACGTCCGCGCTTTTCCCGCGCGCCTTTCCCGAAGCCTCGATCGAGTTCAGGGTCAACCGCGCCGAGGCGCGGGCCCTTGGGGAGAAGTTCCTCGCCGGGCGCGGCGCGAAGCTCGAAGGCTCCCGTTTCGCCGGCCAGTTCGAGGTCGACGAGACGGCGAAGACCTACCTCGAGCGCGAGCTCGGCCTCGAACGCGCCGGGAAGCTCTACGGCCGCGAAGCGAAGATCTGGCTCTGGCGGATGCGATGGTTCCGCTCCGGCGTCACCGAGGAAGACCGCGCCGCCTTCTCGCCCCTCGGGGATCTCATCGGCTTCCGTTCGGTGCTCAAGGAGGACGCCCCCGGGGCCCGGCTGACTCGCGAGGAGGCGCGCGCGCTGGCGCTCCAGTTCCTCGCCTCGCGCGGCCTGTCCGAGGCGAGCCTCCAGTCGATCGAGGCCACGCCGGTCTCGCGGCCGAACCGGACGGACTGGGACTTCGTCGACGAGAAGGCGGGCGTGAAGCTGGCGCAGGCCACGATCCGCTACGCCACGACCGTCTCGGGCGACCGGGTCACGGCGTTTCGCGAGTTCGTGCACGTGCCCGAGAACTGGTTGCGCGACTACGAACGGCTGCGGTCGAAGAACCAGGCGGCCGGCCAGGTCGCCACGGCCGGGCTCATCGCCACCGTCCTCGCCATGCTCGGAGTCCTCGTCGGCAGGATCGTGCGCAAGGACGTGCCCTGGCGCCTCGTCGCCGCCTTCGGCGGCATCGCCTTCGTGCTGTCGCTGCTCTCGGTGGCCAACGATCTCCCGCTGACGCTCTTCGGCTACGACACCGCGAGCTCCCTGTCGTCGTACCTGACGAGCCAGATCATCCTCGGGATCCTCGGCGCGATCGGCACCGGCGCCGGGATCGCGCTCGTCGTCGCGGCGGCCGAGCCCATCTACCGCGAGCGCTTCCCGCGAGAAGATCTCGCTCGGCGGCGCCTTCTCGCTCCGGGGGATCCAGTCGAAGAGCTTCCTGAAGAGCGTCGTCCTCGGCTATGCGCTGGCGGCGTTCTTCTTCGCCTACCAGGCGGTCTTCTACGTCGTGGCCGGGCACTTCGGCGCGTGGGCGCCGGCCGACGTCCCGTACAGCGACATGCTCAACACGGCCCTCCCGTGGGCGACGGTGCTCCTGATCGGGTTCCTGCCGGCCGTCTCCGAGGAGGGGATCAGCCGGATGTTCTCGATCTCCTTCCTCGACAAGCTCGGCGCGGGACGGTTCGTGGCGGTCGTCGTGCCCGCCTTCATCTGGGGCTTCGGGCACTCGACGTACCCGAACCAGCCCTTCTACATCCGGGGCCTCGAGGTGGGGCTCGCCGGCGTCCTGATCGGATTCCTGATGCTGCGCTACGGCGTGGTGCCGCTCCTGGTCTGGCACTTCACGGTGGACGCGGTCTACACGGCGCTCCTCCTGCTGCGTTCGGGCAACGCGTACTACGTCGTCTCCGGGGCGATCGCCTCGGGGATCCTGCTGCTGCCTCTGGCCGTCTCGCTCGTGCTGCGCGCTCGGCGGGGCGGCTTCCTGCCCGCGGGGGGCCTGTCCAACGGGGACCTCGGTTTCGTGCCGGCCCCGGCCCCGGCCCCGGCGGCGCACGCGCCGGGCGAGGCCGGCGTTGCCCCGCTCTCGCCCCGTGCCCTGGCCGGGATGGGTGTCGTCGCGCTCGTCCTCGCTTCGTCGCTCGTCATTCCCGGCGACCGCGTGGAGCCGGACGCGGAGGACGCCACGGGGCGCGCGAAGGCCGAGGCCGTGGCGCGGCGCTTCCTCCAGGTCAACGGCGTCGATCCCGACGCCTGGCGCAGCGTCAGCTACACGGGGACGGGCTTCTCGGAGGACGAGTCCGTGCGCGCGGCGGAGCCCCAGGACGAGGGCGGCATCCCCGGCTTCTCGGACGACGCCGCGCGGTACGTCATCGAGAAGGGCGGACCGGAGGCGTTCCGGCGGCTCACGGAGCGCCAACTCCCGCTGGCGTACTGGGTCGTGCGGTACTACCAGCCCGAGAAGAAGGCGGAATGGAAGGTCCTCGTCGACGCGCGCCGGTCGCGCGTCGTGGCCTTCGTTCACCCCGTCGCGGAGGATGCCCCGGCCGGAAGTCCCACCTCGTCCGAGTCGGCGCAGGGGCGCGCCCTCGACGCGGCGGAGAAGCTCGGCTATCCCGCAGCGGCGTACACCGTTCGGGACGTCGGGACCAAGGCGCGCCCCGCCCGCGTCGACACGACCGTCGTCCTCGAGGCCAGGCCTCAGGGAATCGGGGAGGCGCGGCCTCGGCTCACGGCGGTTTTCCACGGGCGGGAGCTCGCGGCCTTCCTCCCCACGATCCACGTGCCCGAGGATTTTCTTCGCGAGCAGCGCAAGCGGTCGACCGGCGACTGGATTCTCCTCGGGCGTCCGGGTCGTCGCCATCGGCGCTCTGGTGGGTCTCGCGATCATCCTGTTTCTGCGCCGCGTCCGGCAGCCGGACTTCCGGTGGGTCGAGACCCGCCGCCCCCTGGTGTGGGCGGGGCTGCTCGCCGCGGCCGGCTTCGCGAACACGCTGCCGGGGCTCTACCGCCGGTACCCGACGGAGACGCCGCTTTCGCTCTTCCAGCTGAGCCTCGGGGTGTCGCTCGTCGCGGGTCTCGCGGTGACGCTGCTCGCGGCGCTCGTGGGCTTCGTGCTGATCTTCGCGGCGCGGCGGGGCTGGCCGCAGGCCCTGCGGCGCGGCGGGACGCTTCCGGACGCGCTCCTGCGCGGCGCCATCGCCGCCGCGGGCCTCCTGGGGCTGGCCCGATGGGCCCACGTCCTCTCCTCCAGCGTCCCCTCTCTCTACCAGCCGGACCCGAGCCTTCCCGACAGCCTGAACTTCGTGCTGCCCGCGGCGGAGGTCGTCTGGGCGGCGGCTCGCGGGGCCTTCCTGCTCGCGGCGGTGGCCGCCGTCGCCGCGCTCGCCCTGCGGAGCGAGTTCTTCAAGTCGACTGCGGGAAGGATCGCCGGTGGAGCTCGCGGTTCTCGTGGCACTCCTGCCCTCGAGCCTGCAGACGCCGTCGGTTCTCGCCGCGGACTTCCTGCCGACCGTCCTGATCGTCGCCTGGCTCGCGCTGTCGGGCGCGCTTCTGCTGCGCGGCCACGCCGCGGCCTGGCTCCTGTTCGGCGTCTTCGCCGTCGGCGGGCGGGAGGTCCTGGGGCTGCTGGCGCAGCCGGCCGCCGCCGACCGGGCGGCCGGGTGGATGTCGGCGGCGTTGCTGGCGGCGGGGGTGGTGGCGGTGCTGGCGGGGAGGCGGCTGGGAAGCGTCGCCGCGACCCCCCCTCACCCCGGCCCTCTCCCCCCGGAGGGGGGAGAGGGGGTGGCCTCCCCGGGCTCCCGGGAGGGGGTCGCGCCTACGACCCCGTGGAGTGGTAGCGCTTGACGCCGCTGTTCCAGGCGGCCAGGGCGACGGCGATCGTGAGGGCGGCGACCAGCGGCACGGACCAGAACTCGCGCACGAACTCGGGGCGCTTCAGGAACCGGATCGTGGGGAAGAACGTCGCGAACGCGAACGGGATGACGAAGGACAGCACGAACCGGATCCAGGCGTCGTAGATCGAGAGCGGGTACCGCCCGAACTGCATCAGGTTGAAGATCGGCGGGACGATGCCGATGCGGTCCTCGATCCAGAACGACGTCGCCGAGAGGCCCACGAAGATCGCCAGGTAGATCGCCGCTCCGAACGCCGCCCAGACGGTGAACAGCACGACGTCGAGCGGGGAGAACTCCAGGTGCATGCGGCGCGAGGCCCAGACCACGGCGACGACCCCCGTCAGCGTCTCCTGGAGCGACTCGAGGCGGAAGGCCTCGAAGAGGACCTGGAAGACCGACGACACCGGCCGCACCAGCACCCGGTCGAAGCGGCCCTCGATCAGGTACCGGTCGGGGAACTGGTAGAGGTTCCAGGACAGGACGTTGAAGATGCCGAGGGGGATCAGCGAGAACCCGTAGAGGAAGACCATCTCCTCGAAGGTCCAGCCTTTGACGGCGGGCACGCGGGAGAAGACGATCAGGAGAAAGCCGAACGAGGCGGCGGTCCCGAGGAACGAGGCGAAGACGCTCGAGAAGAAGTCGAGGCGGTACTCGAGCCGGGCCTTCGCGTACTGCGAGAAGTAGAGGCCGAAGAGGCGCCCGTGCCGCGCGAGGGTCGAGAGGACGCTCATCCGCCCTGGATCGTGATCCGGAGCCGCGAGCGGCGCCAGGCCCACTGGCCGAGCGCCAGCAGCGCGAGCGTCCAGCCCGCCTGGAGCGCGAGGAGCCGGGCGGCCTCGAGGCCGACGGTCTTGCCGAGGTAGAGCGTGGCCGGCGTGTAGTTGATGTGCGGAAATGGCGACCACAGCAGGATCGTCCGCAGCGGCTCCGGGAAGAGCGTCGTCGGAATCAGGAGCCCGGAGAGGAGCTCGAAGACCAGGTACTTCGCCCGGAGGATCCCCATGATCGACTTCGACCGGATCGCCACGAGCCCCACGATGAAGTTCAGCGCCGCGACGAGGAAGAAGGACAGCATCGCCGACACGAGGAAGAGCAGTCCGGCGCCGAGCGACGGCGGGGGCTTGAGCGGGAAGAGGAGCGCGAGGACGAACGAGATCGGGATGGTGAAGAGCACGGCGCGGAAGGCGGACTGCCCGGCGGCATCCGCGATCATGACCGTCTGGAAGTCGACGGGCCGGATCAGGCTCATCGCCAGGCGGCCCTCCTGCACCTGGGTCGCCAGGTCCCGGTCGATCTCGTTGAAGTAGAAGGAGCGGATCGCCCAGCCGACGGCGACGTACGTGATCATCTCGGGCAGCGTCAGGCCGCCGACGGTGTCGGCGTGCTGGAAGACGGCGCGCCAGATGAAGAAGTAGACCGCGACGTTGAAGAGGTACGTGAGGACGCCCACGTAGTAGCGCGCCCGGTAGGCGAGCATGTTCAGGAAGCCGATGCGGGCGAAGGGGAGGGCGGCGCGCCAGGTCGTCGCGCCGCGGGACGGCGCGCGGAGGACCGTCGCGGCGCTCACGAGATGCCCTCCTGGTAGATTCGCTTGACGACCTCCTCGACCTCTGGCTCCTCGATCTTCAGGTCCGAGACCTCGAAGCGGTTGACGATGTCCTTGACGGCCGTCGCGGGCGCGACGTAGCGCCGGTCGAGGTCGAGCCGGTAGCGGTGCAGGCCGATCTCCCGGATCGGGGAGCCCTGGAAGGTCAGCTCGGATGGGTCCGGCGCGCGCTTGACGTCGAAGACGATCGAAGTGACCGGCAGGATCCGGTCGCGCAGCTCGTTCAAGGCCCCGTCGAAGAGCAGCCGCCCGTGGTCGATGACGATGACCCGCTTGCAGAGCGTCTCGATGTCGGCCAGGTCGTGCGTCGTCAGCAGGACCGTGGTGCCGTCGCGGGAGTTGATCTCCTGGAGGAACTCCCGCACGTTGGCCTTGGCGACGACGTCGAGGCCGATCGTCGGCTCGTCGAGAAAGAGCAGGGGCGGCCGGTGGAGGAGCGACGCCGCGAGGTCGCAGCGCATGCGCTCGCCGAGCGAGAGCTTGCGGACGGGCTGGTGGAGGTAGGCCTTGAGCCCGAGCACCTTGTCGAAGAGGTCCATGCGCTCGCGGTACTGCTCCTCGGTCAGGCCGTAGATCTCCTTCAGGAGCCGGAAGGACTCGACGACGGCGATGTCCCACCAGAGCTGCGTGCGCTGCCCGAAGACGACGCCGATCGTCGCCACGTAGCGCGTGCGCTCGCGGTGCGGCTCGAAGCCGTTGCAGCGGATCTCGCCCGAGGTCGGCGTGAGGATGCCCGTGAGCATCTTGATCGTGGTCGACTTGCCGGCGCCGTTGGCGCCGATGTAGCCGACCATCTCCCCGGGCGCGATCTCGAAGTTGACGTCGGCGACCGCGGAGATCTCGGTCTTCGTGCGCTTGACGAGCGACTTCAGGGCGGCGGCGAGGCCTTCCTCGCGCCGGAACGACTTGAAGACCTTGGTCAGGCGCGAAACCCGGACGATGGGCTCGCTCATCGCTTCGCCAGCTCCAACGCCCGGGCGTAGATCTCCCGCGCCGGCCGGCCCGAGAGCCGGGCGATCTCCCGGGAGAGGCCCTTCAGCGCGGTGCCTGCCGCCAGGGCCTCGCGGATGCGCGCGTCGACCTCCTCGGGCCGGACCGCGGCGGCCTCGCCGCGACGGCCCTCGACGACGACCGTCACCTCGCCGCGCCCGGTCCCGCGCGCCGCGATCGCCGCGGAGAGCTCGGGCAGCGTGCCGCGGAGGACCTCTTCGTGAAGCTTCGTCAGCTCCCGGGCGACGCAGGCCCGGCGCGGGCCCAGGACCGCGGCGGCGCCGGCGAGGGACTCGCGCAGGCGATGCGGAGCCTCGAACCACACCAGGGTTTCCGTGCGGGAGGCGATTCCCTCCAGAAAGCGCTGCCGCTCGCCCTCCCGGGCCGGCAGGAACCCGAGGAAGACGTGCGGAACGGCCGGCAGGCCCGAGACGGCCAGCGCGGCCGCCGGGGCGGAGGGGCCCGGGACGACCTCGACGGCGTATCCGGCGGCCGCGGCGGCGGCGACGAGCCGCTCGCCCGGGTCCGAGAGCGCCGGCATCCCCGCGTCCGAGACGAGCGCGACGGTCTCGCCGCGCGCGAGGCGGTCGAGCAACTCCTCGATGCGTCCGGCCTCTCGCGGGGCCGGGCAGGAGATCCGGCGGGCGGCGATTCCGAAGCGCGCGGCGAGCTTCGCCGTGACGCGCGTGTCCTCGCAGAAGATCGCGTCGGACTCCGCGAGCGCGCGTCGGCCGCGCGGCGAAAGGTCTTCCAGGTTCCCGATGGGCGTTCCGACGACGAGGAGCCGCCCGGGCTTTTCGATGTGACTCACGGGCACACGGAAAATAGCACGGAGGCTCCCGGTATCATGGCGGCGTGCGCCCGCTCCCCGGACTCGCCGTCGTGACGCTCGCGGCCGCGGCGTCGCTCGCCGCGGAATTCGTGGATCGGATCGCCGCCACGGTCAACGACACGGCGATCCCCGAGAGCGAGGTGCGCAAGGCGATGCTCGTCTCGGCCCTCCAGCCGGCCGCCGGCGAGACCCCCGAGGCCTTCCGGGCGAGGGTCCTCGACGCGCTGATCGACCAGCAGCTCGAGTACCAGGACGCGTCGCGGTTCGGGCCCGCTCCGCCCGATGCCGCGCAGCTCGCCGAGGCGATGAAGCGGCTCTCGGACCGCCTGAAGGCCCAGGGCCGGGACCCGGAGGCCGAGTTCGCCGGGGCCGGCCTGACGGAGGAGGACGTGGCGGCCTCGCTCGAACGGCAGCTCGTCATCCAGCGATACCTGCGCGACCGCTTCGCGCCGATCGCCTACGCCGACGAGGAGCAGGCGCGGGCGGAGTACGCGTCGCACTACGTTCCCGAGCAGGAGGCCGCGAAGCAGCCGGTCCAGCCGTTCGACTCGGTCGCGGAGGAGATGCGGCGCCGCGCCTCCGAGCGGGCCTTCGACGAGCAGGTGGCCCGCTGGCTCAAGGAGCTCCGCCAGAAGGCGCGCATCGGCATCTACCGCATCCCGCCCATCCTTCCGGCCGGGCGCACGCCCGTCCTCGTCTCGACCGCGCCCCCGGCGGTCCGCACGCCCGCGCCTTGAGCCTGCTCGCGACGTTCCTGGCCGCCCTCGTCGCGGGGACGGCGCCCGAGCCGGCGCCGCGCGCCGACCTGCGGGGAGTGCCCGTGCCGATGCGGGACGGCGTGAAGCTCGCCGCCGACGTCCTGCGCCCCGCGGCGGAGGGGCGGTTTCCCACGCTCGTCTACCGGACGCCGTACGACCGCAAGCGGGCGTCGGAGGACGACGTCGTCAAGGCGGCCCTGGCGGCGGGCTACGCGGTCGTCCTGGCCGACGTGCGGGGCCGCTACGAGTCCGGTGGCGCCTTCACGCCGTACCGGCAACGAGGGGCCCGACGGCTACGACACGATCGAATGGGCGGCGACGCAGGCCTGGTCGACCGGGGAGGTCGGGACGTACGGGCTCTCCTATCCCGGCGCCGTCCAGTGGCTCGCGGCGGTCGAGTCGCCGCCGCACCTGAAGGCCATGGTCCCGGCGATGACGTACTCGACGCCGCGCAACTTCTTCTACGCCGGGGGCGCCTGGGACCTGTCGTGGCTGCCCTGGATCTGGAACAACATCGCGCCGGACGCCCGGGCGAAGCGCGGCCTGCCGGGGCCGCGCACCGGCCGCGAGGCGCGCGCCGAATGGAAGCGGCTCCAGGCGACGCTGCCGTACCGGCTTCCCCTCACCGACGTGCCGGAGCTGCGCGCGCCGACGCCCTTCTACTTCGACTGGCTGGCGCACCCCCCGGGCGACGCCTGGTGGGACTGGGCGCTGGTGCGCGGCCGCTACGGCCGGGTCGGCGCGGCGGTGCTCAACATCTCCGGCTGGCACGACGAGGCCTACGGCCCGGAAGGGGCGATGACGAACTTTCAGGGCCTGCTCGAGTCGCGACGGGGCCAGAGCGACCCGCGCGCGCGGATCATCCTCGGCCCCTGGGTCCACGGCGGCGAAGGGGAGGACCGGTCCGGCGACCGGGTCTTCGGCCCGCAGGCGCGCCTCGCCTACGCCGACGAGATCGTGCGGTTCATGGACCGTTACGTCCGGGGGATCGAGAACGGCGTCGAGCGGGAGCCGCGCGTGCGAGCGTTCGTCATGGGCGAGAACGTCGTGGCGCACGGGCGAGACACTGCCGCTCGAGGGGACGAGGCCCCTGTCGCTCTATCTGGCCGGTGGCGGGAAGCTCGTCGAAGAGGCGCCTGGCGGCCCGAGCGCGTCGAGCGCCTTCGTCTCCGATCCGGCCCACCCGGTCGTCGACCCGTTCGCCGACTCCGCCGGCGCGCACGACTACCGCGCGCTCGCGAAGCGGCCGGACGTGCTCGTCTTCGAGACGCGAGCCCCTCGCCGAGGCGCTCCGGGTCGTCGGCGCGATCGAGACGGAGATCTTCCTCTCGGCCGACGCCCCGGACGCGGACCTCTGGGTCAAGCTCGAGGACGTCGCCCCGGACGGCACGGCCTGGAACCTGTCGAGCCCGGGCACGGACGTCCTGCGCGCGAGCGACCGGGACGGCGGCGCGTCGCCGAAGCCGCTGTCGGCGGGCGAGGTCGTCCCGATCCGCCTGCCGAACCTGCGCACCGGCAACCTCTTCGCGAAGGGCCACCGTGTGCGGGTGGTGCTCTGCGGCAGCTTCATGCCGCACTTCTCGAGGAACCTCCAGACGGGCGAGTCGGAGACGCGCTCCGCGAAGATGCGCAAGGCGACGATCCGGATCCACCACGACGCCGGACACCCCTCGCGCCTCGTCCTGCCCGTCGTGGGGTCGTGGGGTCAGCCCTGAGCCGGCCACCGAGGCAGGCCCGCGGCGGTGGCACGCCGTCCGAAGCGGCGTGACGTTTCGGGGGAGGCGAGTGAGAATCGCGATTTTCGGGACGGGCGGCGCCGGCGGGCACGGTTCGGCGCGCAGCTGGCGATCTCCGGCGAGGACGTCGTCTTCATCGCGCGGGGAGATCACCTGGCGGCGATTCGCGAGCACGGGCTGGTCGTCGAGACCGACGACGGCGAGCTGGTGGTGCGGCCGGCCTCCGCGACGAGCGACCCGTCCGAGGTCGGGCCGGTCGACGTCGTGCTTCTCGGCGTCAAGACCTGGCAGGTCGAGGGCGCGGCGCGGGCGATGGGACCGCTCCTCGGCCCCGAGACTTTCGTCGTGCCGCTCCAGAATGGCGTCGAGGCGGCGGGACAGCTGGACAGGGTGCTCGGGCCGGACCGCGTCGTCGGCGGGCTCTGCGCCACCTTCAGCTGGATCGCGGCGCCGGGCCGGATTCGCAGCCTCGGCCAGGTGAACTCGTTGCGGTTCGGCGAGCTCGACCGGCGCCCGAGCGCTCGGACCGAGCGGCTGCGCGAGGCCTTCGAGCGCGCCGGCGTCCGCGCCACGATTCCGCCCGACATCGATGTCTCGCTCTGGGAGAAGCTCCTCATCGTGGTCTCGTTCGGAGGGGTCGGCGCCGTGACGCGGGTCCCGGTCGGCGTCATCCGGGCGATGCCGGAGACCCGTCGCCTGATCGAGCGCGGGATGGAGGAGATCTTCGCCGTGGGCCGGGCGCGCGGCGTCGCGCTGCCGGACGGGGCCGTCGAGAAGGGGATGGCCTTCGTGGACTCGCTCGACCCCTCAGGCACGACGTCGCTGCAGCGCGACATCGCGGACGGACGCCCGTCCGAACTCGAGGCCTGGAACGGCGTCGTCGTGCGCCTCGGGCGCGAGGCCGGTATCCCGACGCCCGTGCACGAGTTTCTCTACGCGAGCCTGTTGCCGCTCGAGCGGCGTGCCCGGGAGGCGGCGGATTGAAAGAGTCAGAGATGCAGGGCTGACCCCAAAGGAGGAATCATGAAGGTTCGAGTTCTCCTGGTTCTCGGGATCCTGGCCGGCGCGAGCCTGCCGCTCTTCGGGCAGACAGCCGCGAAGGCCGTTTCGAGCAACAAGCAGGTCGCCGACGAGGTCATCGCCATCACGCGGGCGCACTGGGCCGCCGAGATGCGCAAGGACGCTGCGGCCTGGGGCAAGAACGTGGCCGACGACTACACCGTTTTCGAGGGCGCGTTCCCGACGCGCATCGACGGCAAGGCCACCATGCAGCACGTCGTGGACGGGAACTTTTCCGGCAGCGACGCCCTCATCACCGCCGAGATGGCGAACGAGAAGGTCCAAGTCTACGGCGACACCGCGATCCTCTCGTACAACTACATCGCCTCGGTGAAGAACAAGGACGGCAAAGTCTCGCCGGCGATGGCGAAGTCGACGCGCGTCTACGTCAGGCAGGGCGGCCAGTGGATGCTGGTCCACGCCAACTTCGCCCCCGTGACTTCGCCGAACTAGATCTGTCACGTCGCGGCGCGGGGAGTCTCCCGAGTAACCGCAGGGAGGAGCCCCGCGCCGCGGGAGCGAGGGCGTAGCGTAGGGATCAGGCCCGCGGTCGAGCCCCTTTGGGCGAGCCGCGGGCCGGTGCGCCCGCAGGGCGCAGTTCCCGTAGCGAAGCCCTCGCGACGGTTAGCCGGGAGGCCAGGACAGCGGCCGTCCGCCGAGCAGGTGGAAGTGCAGGTGGAAGACCGTCTGCCCCGCGCCCTCTCCGTTGTTGGCCACGAGGCGGTAGTGCTCGAGCTTGAGCTCACGCGCGATCGCCGCGGCGCGCGCGACGACCTCCCCGAGGATCGCCTGGTCCTCGGGCCCGGCCTCCGCGAGCCTTCCGATGTGTTTTCGCGGGATGACGAGGACGTGGGTCGGCGCCTTCGGCGCGATGTCGTGGAAGGCGTAGACCCGGTCGTCCGAGAAAACCTTCTTCGAGGGGATCTCGCCGCCGGCGATCCGGCAGAACAGGCAGTCGGTCACTTGACCCTCCTCACCCGGGCTCCCAGGCCCACCAGCTTCTCTTCCATCTTCGCGTAGCCCCGGTCGAGGTGGTAGACGCGGTCGATCGTCGTCTCGCCCTCGGCCGTCAGAGCGGCGATCGCCAGGGCCGCCGAGGCCCGCAGGTCGCTCGCCATGACGGTGGCCCCGCGTCAGCCGCGAGGGGCCCTCCACGACCGCCCAGCGGCCCTCGAGGCGGATCCGGGCGCCCATCCGGACCAGCTCGGCGACGTGCTGGAAACGGTTCTCGAAGATCGTCTCGGTGATCGTCGCGACCCCGTCCATCGAGGTGGCCAGCGCCATCCACTGCGCCTGCAGGTCGGTCGGGAAGCCCGGGTACGGCGCCGTGGCGACGTCGTGGGAGACGAGCCGGCCCTCGGCGCGCACGCGCACCGTGTCGCCGATCGTGTCGAGCCTAGCGCCCGTGACGGCGAGGCGCGACGTCAGCGCGACCAGGTGCTCGGGGGCGCAGCGGCGGACGGCGACGTCGCCGCGCGTGGCGGCCGCCGCCAGGACGTAGGTCCCCGCCTCGATCCGGTCGGGGATGATCGGGTGCTCGACGCCGTGGAGCTCCTCGACGCCCTCGATCACGATGGTTCTCGGAGCCGGCCCCGGTGATGCGCGCGCCCATCGCGTTCAGCATCATGGCGAGGTCTGGTGACCTCGGGCTCCCGCGCCGCGTTGGCGAGACGCGTCGTCCCGCGTGCGAGCACCGCGGCGAGCATCACGTTCTCGGTGCCCGTGACCGTGACGGTGTCGAACACGATCTCCGCGCCGGTCAGGCGCTCGGCCCTGGCCTCGACGTAGCCGTGCTCGAGGCGGACCTCGGCGCCGAGCTTCTCGAAGGCCTTCAGGTGCAGGTTGATCGGCCTCACGCCGATGGCGCAGCCGCCCGGCAGCGACACGCGGACCGATCCCGACCGGGCGAGCAGCGGGCCGAGCACGAGCACCGAGGCGCGCATCGTCTTGACGAGCTCGTAGGGCGCGTCGGCGGAGCCGATCGCCGGCACCTCGATCGCCACGCCGTCGCTCTCCGACTCGATGCGCGCGCCGATGTGCTGCAGGAGCTTGCGCATCGTGCGGATGTCGGCGACGTCCGGCAGGTTCGTCAGCCGCACGGTCTCGGGGGTCAGGAGCGCGGCCGCGAGGCAGGGGAGCGCCGCGTTCTTGGCTCCCGAGACGGCGACCTCGCCTTCCAGGCGGCAGGGTCCCTCGATGACGAACTTGTCCACGGCGCGTGTCCTCTCGCCGGCTGGCGGCTCTACCGACCCTTGCGGATTCTACTGACCCTCTCGGAAGCCGACTCGAGCCGCGCGATACAGATCCGGGGGATGCCCTCGAGGTCCGGCTCGATCCGGACGAACCGCCAGGCCGGCCGGGCCAGGATCTCCGAGCGGACGGCCTCGCCCTGGCCGAACCCGATCTCGAAGACCAGGACGCCGCCCGGCTCGAGATACGCGGCCGCAGTCGCGAGGAGCTGGCGGATCGCGGTCATGCCGTCGTCTCCGGCGAAGAGGGCGCGCCGGGGATCGTGGTCGCGGACCGTGGGCGGCAGGAGCGGCGACTCGCCGAGCGCGAGGTAGGGGGGATTCGAGAGGATGACGTCGAACCGGGTGCTGCCACGCGCCGAGAGCCAGTCCGAGGCGAGCAGCGACAGGCGCGGCAGGACGCCGTGGCGCCCGGCGTTCTGGCGCGCCAGGGCGAGGGCGTCGATCGAGATGTCGAGCGCCAGCGCGGTCGCCTCGGGCCGTTCGAGGAGGAACGTGATCGCGATGATGCCGCTGCCGGTGCCCGCGTCGAGCACCCGGCGCGCGCCGCCGGCCTCCTTGAGCGCCTGCTCGACGAGGATCTCGGTCTCGGGCCGGGGAACGAGGGCCCGCCCGTCCACGCGGAACGGCCGGCCGTAGAAGTCCCACTCGCCGATCAGGTGCTGGACCGGGACGCCCATGATGCGCTTCTCCCAGAGGGCGGAGAAGCGGTTGGCGACGACGGGGTCGATCTCGAGGCGCGGGTCGAGGGCGAGAGGCGGCGCCCCGCCCATCGCGTGGCCGAGCAGGAGGCGCGCGTCCCAGGCCGTCGCGTCGGCGTTGGTCTCCGCGACCCGGTCGGCGGCGCTCCGGAGCAGCTCGGCGACGGTCATGGTCCGGTCGGGGAGGCCGTCACGCCTTCGCCAGCTCCTCCTTGAGCCTCTCGGCCTGGAAGTGAGAGGAGATCGGCTCGACGAGCTCGTCGAGGTGGCCGTCGAGGACGTCCTGGAGGCGGTGCGAGGTGAACCCGATGCGGTGGTCCGTGACTGCGGGACTGCGGGAAGTTGTAGGTCCGGATCTTCTCCGACCGGTCGCCCGAGCCGACCATCTTCTTGCGCTCCGCGGCGATCGCGCCGTCCTGCTTTTCCTGCTCGGCCTCGAGAGAGCCGCGCCTTGAGCACGCGCATCGCCTTCGCCTTGTTCTTGATCTGCGATGCGCTCGTCCTGGCACTGGACGACGATGCCGGTCGGCAGGTGCGTCAGGCGCACGGCCGAGTAGGTCGTGTTGACGCCCTGGCCGCCCGGGCCCGGACGCGCAGAAGCGGTCGACGCGGATGTCCTTGTCGTCGACCTCGACGTCGACGTCCTCGGCCTCGGGCAGGACGGCGACGGTCGCGGCCGAGGTGTGGATCCGTCCGGAGGCCTCGGTCTGCGGGCACGCGCTGGACGCGGTGGACGCCGCCCTCGTACTTCAGGCGCGAGTACGCGCCGTCGCCCTCGACGATCGCCGTGACGGCCTTGACGCCGCCGAGCCCGGTGTCGTCGCGGTCGATCGATCTCGACCTTCCAGCCGCGGCTCTCGGCGTAGCGCTGGTACATGCGGAAGAGCTCGCCGGCGAAGAGCGCGGCCTCGTCGCCGCCGGTGCCGGCGCGGATCTCGAGGATGACGTTGCTGCGAGTCGTTCGGGTCCCGCGGGCAGGAGGAGGACCTGCAGCTCCTCCTCGATCGCGGTCGAGCTTCTGACGGTCAGCGTCGCACGACTCGGCCGCCGCCATCGTGTGGAGCTCGTCGCCCGGCGAGAGGCGACTCGAGTCAGCTCGCGGCGCGCCCGCGAGCTCGCGCTCTCGACCTGCTGGTGCTCCTCGATCTTCTCGACGATGGGCTCGAACTCGGTCAGCGCCTTCTGGGCGTCGCGCACCGCGCGGTGGTCCTGGACGAAGGCGGGGTCCGCGAGGCGGGCCTTGACCTCGTCGTACTTGCGCCGGATGTCTTCGAGCCGTTCGAACATGGCGAGCCCTCAGCCGGACAGCGTGCCGCCGTCGGCCAGACGAACGTTGAGTATGACCGCTAGAGGGCGGCGGAGGGAAAGGGTCGGGAAGCGAAGGGGCTCATCCCCGCGTGCGGGCAGCTAAGCCGAGGCGCCGGAGGCCTTCTTCTCGTAGCGCTTGCGGAAGCGCTCGACGCGGCCGGCCGAGTCGACCAGCTTCTGCTTGCCCGTGAAGAACGGGTGGCACTTGCTGCAGATCTCGAGGCGCAGCTCCTTCTTGGTGGAGCGGGTCGTCCAGGTCTCGCCGCAGGCGCAGTGGACGAGGACCTCGTGGAGCTCGGGGTGAATGTTCGGTTTCATGGGACGGCGCATTCTACGGATCCCGGCCCCCGGGCGCAAGCCCTGCCCCCGGAGGGGCCTCCCGGCCTCCATGGGGGCCGGCGGCGGCGGGCAGGGTAGAATGCCCAACTCTAAGGGAAGAAGTGTTTTACCTCTACGTCACCGCCCCCGGCATGGCCGCGCGCAAGCTGTCGCTCGACCGTCCCGTGACGACCGTCGGCCGGTCGTCGATGAACGACTTGCCGATCTCGGACAAGATGCTGTCGCGCCAGCACGCGCGCATCGTGCGCGACAACGACGGGGCGCTGACGGTCGAGGACCTCGGTTCGCGCAACGGCACGTTCCTGAACGGCGACCGCCTCACGACGATCCAGCCGCTCAAGCCGGGCGACCGGATCACGGTCGGCGGAGTCACGCTGAAGGTCGAGTCCGAGTCGACCACGCGCGTGCGCATCGAGGGCGGCGGCGAAGACCCGCTCGACAACACCATCCTCAAGGCCTCGGCCGAGCTGCTGCGCGCGCACGCCACGGAGACCGACCCGCGCCTGCCGGCCGAGCAGCTCGGCAAGCTCATCGAGTCGCTGCGCGTCGTCAACGAGCTGACGGTCGAGCTGCTGCGCGACATCTCGGTTGACGAGCTGCTGGGCTTCCTCATGGACAAGGTCTTCGAGACGCTCCACCCGGACCGGGGGCTGGTCCTCCTGCGCTCGCGGGCGACGGGCGAGCTCGCGCCCGCCGTGGTCCGCGTGGCCGAGGGCATCTCGGCGGAGGACATCCGGCTCTCCAAGACGCTCGTGGCCGCGGTCGTCGAGAAGCGCAACGGCCTCCTCCTCATGGACACGACGACGGGCTCGGGCGTGTCCCTCGCGGACTCGATCCGGCTCTCGGGCATCAAGTCCGTCCTGGCGGCGCCGCTCGAAAACGACGGCGAGGTCGTGGGCCTGATCTACGTCGACTGCCGCGTGGGCCACCGCTCCTTCGAGGAGGCGGACCTGCGCCTGCTGACCTCGCTCGCCAACGTCGCCGCGGCCAAGATCCAGAACGCCCGGCTGATGGAGGAGAACGCCGAGAAGCGGCAGATGGATCGGGAGTTCGCGCTCGCGCGCGAGATCCAGCAGCGCCTCCTGCCGGAGGACCCGCCGCCCCTGCCCGGCTACGAGCTCCACGGCTCCAACGTCGCCTCGCGGCAGGTCTCGGGCGACTACTTCGACTTCCGGCCGCGTCCCGACGGGAAGATCTACGCGACGATCGCCGACGTCTGCGGCAAGGGCGTCGGCCCCGCGCTCCTGATGGCCTCGCTCCAGGCGTCCTTCCACGCCTGGGCGGACGAGGGCGTCCCCGTCGCGGAGATGACGGGCCGCCTCTCGGAGGCGATCTCGCGGCGCACCGGCCCGGACCGGTTCATCACGTTCTTCCTGTTGATCCTCGAGCCCTCCACGGGAGAGGTCGAGTACACCAACGCGGGCCACAACCCCGGCCTGTTGCTCCACGCCGACGGCACCACCGAGGAGCTCGGCTCGCACGGTCTGCCCCTCGCGCTCTTCCCGGGAAAGCCGTACGGCTCGTCGAAGTTCACCCTGCAGCCCGGGGACCTCCTCTGCCTCTACACCGACGGCGTGACCGAGGCCAACAACCCGGGAGGCGACGAGTTCGGAATGCCGAAGTTGAAGGAGTTCATCGCGGCCCAGGTCGGGAAGTCGCCCACCGACGTCGAGGCCGACCTCGCCCGCGTCCTCGAGGAGCACGCGCAGGGCGAGCCCTACGCCGACGACCGGACGCTGGTGATGGTGAGGCGGCTTCCGTAACTCGCCGCACCCCGCTAGTCGGCTCGCGCGCTTCGACGGGGTCAGGTCTTCGGTCGGATTCCGGCAACGGTGTCGCGCATGCCTGGCTGGTTCTCTGGAATCCGACTCGAACACCTGACCCCAATCGTGCCTTAAGGGCCGACCTCGAGTAGTCGCGGACCTGACCCCCTCGAAGCGCGCCAGCTGCTTGCGGGCTGTTGCTTTCCGCGCAGCGACTCGCAGCCCGCGGTCGAACTTACGCGACTCCGCTACTCCCGGATCTCCAGCCTCTTGATGATCTCGTGCAGCGTCGTCGGCTTGATCTTCAGCAGCTCCGCCGCCCGCTTCTGCACGCCGCCGGTGCGGCGCAGGGCCGTGCGGATGAGGCGCTTCTCGTACTCCTCGACCATCTGCTTGTAGGTGGCGCCGTTCTCCGGAAGCCGGATCGGAAGCTCGCCGCGGTCCGGCGAGAGGACGGTCTCGGGCAGGAGCGCGAGGCCGATCTTCCCGCCCGGGGGGCAGAGCACGACGGCGCGCTCGATGGCGTTCTCGAGCTCCCGGACGTTGCCCGGCCAGTCGTGGTCGAGCAGCGCCCGGTACGCCTCGGGATCGAGCCCGGCGATCGGCTTGGAGTTCTCCGAAGCGTAGAGGCGCATGAAGTGCTCGGCCAGCAGCGGGATGTCCTCGCGCCGCTCGCGCAGCGGCGGGATCGAGATGCTGATGACGCACAGCCGGTAGTAGAGGTCGTCGCGGAACCGGCCCTCCGTGACCATCTTCTTGAGGTCGACGTTGGTGGCCGCGATGACGCGCGTATCGACCTTCTGCGTGTCGACCGAGCCGACGCGCATGAACTCCTTCTCCTGGAGGACCCGCAGGAGCTTGGCCTGGGTCTCGATCGAGATCGTCCCGATCTCGTCGAAGAAGATCGAGCCGCCGTCGGCGACTTCGAAGAGGCCCTTCTTGTTGGCGATCGCGCCGGTGAACGCGCCCTTGACGTGGCCGAAGAGGTTCGACTCGAGCAGGTCCGTCGGCATCGAGCCGGAGTTGACGGTCACGAACGGGGCCCCCGAGCGCGGCGAGTGCGTGTGGATCGCGCGCGCCACCAGCTCCTTGCCCGTGCCGCTCTCGCCCTCGACGAGGATCGTCGAACGCGAGGGCCCGGCCAGGCGCACGAGCTCGAAGACCTTGCGCATGCTCTCGGACTTGCCGACGATGCGGCCGAGCCCGTAGCGCAGCGAAAGCTCCTCGCGCAGCCGCCGGTTCTCCTCCGTGAGGCGGCGGGCCTCGGAGCCCTTGCGCAGGGTGAGGAGGACCTCCTCGTTCTGGAAGGGCTTCGGGATGTAGTGGAACGCTCCCTGCCGCATGGCCTCGATGGCGCCCTCGATCGAGGAGTACGCCGTGACGATCACGACCACGGCGTCCGGGTCGCGCCGGAGGATGTCCCGTAGCACGTCGAGGCCGGGCCGGTCCGGCAGCATCAGGTCGAGCAGCACGACGTCGTACGGCTCGGCCTCGAACATCGAAACCGCCTCGCCGGCCGTCGCCGCGGCGGCGACCTCGTAGCCTTCCTTCGTCAGCAGGGTGCCGAGGACGTCGCGGATGACCTCCTCGTCGTCGACGACGAGGACCCTCATGAGGGGGACGCCGCCGGCACGCGGGGCAGGTCGACGCGGGCCTCGGCGCCTCCGCCGTCGCGCGCGGTGAGCGCGATCTCGCCGCCGTGGCGGCGCACGATGTCGCGCGAAATCGCCAGGCCCAGTCCCGTTCCGCCGGACTTCTTCGTCGTCGTGAAGGGCTGGAAGATCCGGTCGGGCGGGAGCGTGATGCCCGGGCCGCGGTCTCCGACGGTGACGCGGATCGTCTCGCCGCGGGACTCGAGCCGGCACGTCACCGTGCCGCCCTCGGGGGAGGCGTCACGGGCGTTGGTCAGGAGGTTGACGAAGACCTGCTCGAGCTCGCGGGGGTCGCCGATGACGAGCGCCGGCGGCCCGTCCACGTCGATTTCGAGCTCGAGCGTGCGCCCGGCGAACGCCGTCTCGACGGACTCGGCGGCGTTGGCGAGCACCGCCCGCAGGTCGGTCTTCTGCGGGGTGCGCTGGCGGGGCCGCGCGAACTCGAGGAGGTTGTTGACGAGGTGGGCCGCGCGGAAGGTCTGCCGCTCCATCTTCTTCAGGATCGTGTAGCGCGGATCGCCCGGAGAGGTCTCCGAGAGCAGCATCTGGGCGTAGGAGGAGAGGCCCGCGATCGGCGTGTTGACCTCGTGGGCCACGCCCGCGGCCAGCACGCCGAGCGAGGCCAGCCGCTCGCGCTCGGCGAGCGCCCGCTCCGCGCGGATGCGGTCGGTCATGTCCTCGACGACGAGGACGCGCCGGTCCGGGGAATCGCGAAACGCGGAGACGGAGAGCTGCAGGTCCCGCTCGTCGCCGTCGGGGCTCGTCAGGCGGGTCTCGAATCGCCACTCGTCCCCGTTCTCGGGCGGCGCGCCGAGGACGATGCCGGGAAGGATGTCGGAGAGCGGCAGGCCCCGGAGCTCCTCCTCGGTCCGGCCGGTCAGCAGCGCGAAGGCCGGATTGGCCGTGTGGATGCGCTCGTCCGAGCCGAGCACGGCGATCCCGGAGGAGGAGGACCGGATGACGCTCTCCTGGTATTCCTGGAGCGTGCGGATCTCCTCGAGCCTTTCGGCGAGGGCGCCGTAGAGGCGGGCGTTCTCATAGGCGAGGCTGGCCTGGGCGAGCACGGCCGTCATGAGCGATTCGTCCTCGGAGGAGAGCGGGATGCGGCCGTCCTTGTAGCCGACTCCCAGCGCCCCGACCAGGTTGCCGCCGCAGCGCATGGCGAAGAACGCCCGGTAGCCGAGGGCATGGAGGCGCAGGAGGGCCGCCGGGGGCGCCGCGCCGAAGGCGGTGCCGCGCAGGCGCAGGCGGTCCTCGGTCCCCAGGGCCGCGGCCAGGGCGGCCGCGTCCGGATCGCGTCCCGGCCCCTCGAAGAGGAAGAGCGAGCAGGGCACGACGCGCAGGGCCTCCTCGACACGCTTGACGATCGCCTGAACGACCTCTTCGCGTGGACGGGGCACCGCGAAGTCGCGGGCGATGTCGAGCAGGGCGCGGCGCGCGCGGTAGGTGTCGTGGTACTGGATCCGCTCGAGCACGTCCGTGATCCGCTTCTTGACGGGTACGAGCAGCGAGGCGAGCACCAGCCCCGACGCGAACGCGATGACGTTCTTGCCGGCCGAGGCCATGTCGCCGAGCGTGCGGTCGAGCAGCGAGTTCAGGAGCACGAAGGTCATTCCGCCCAGCAGAACCGCGCCCGTCGTCCCGATCGCCTCACGGACGAAGATCTCGACGTCCCACAGGCGCCACTTGAGGATGGCGTACGCAAACGCGAGCGGGATGAAGACCAGCGGCACGACGGCCAGGCTCGAGAGCAGCGGCGACTCGAGCCCGAAGGCGCGGGGAAGCACCGAGAGGATCAGGAAGGGCGCCAGGCCCACGGTCACGCCGAGGCCGATCCAGCGCACCTGCTTGTCCGCCTCCGCGTCCTCGCGCTGGCGGCGCAGGAACTGCGCCACGCGCGCCAGCACGGCGGCGCCGTACACGGCGAGGTAGAGGAACCAGAAGCGGGTCGCGCCCTCGAGCATGGCGGCGGAGAACGGCGTCGGGCGCGCGGTCAGCAACGCGATCTCCGCCAGCACGTAGGCTGCGGCCGGCAGGTAGAGCACAGGGATCACCCGCCGCTGGCGGACCGGGCGGGGGAAGACGAGGAAGAAGTGCAGCAGGAGGGCCGGCAGGAACGCGCGGTAGACGTCCTCCGCGACCCAGGCCATCTTCCAGAGCGTGTCGCGCGGGCCCGCGGGCGTGAGCACGTAGACGCCGAAGGAAGCCAGGCAGAGTCCCCAGAACACGGCCGCCACGGCGGTGCGCTCGCGCGCGATCGTGAAGAGGCCGATGACGAGATACAGGAACCCGACGAACGCGAGGAAGAGGTACGTGACGTCGAACCGAACGGACGGCTCGCCGAGCGTGACGCCCCGGACCTCGCCGGCCGTGATGACGACCAGGCGGTGGGGCAGGGGCTTGCGCGCGAGCATGCGCTCCGGGTGAGCCAGCGAGCCGGCCGTCTGCCCGTCGGCGAGGATGATCCGATCCCCCGGCTTCAACCCGGCGCGGGCCGCGGCGCCCTCGGGCTCGACTGACCGAAGGAGCAAGGCGCCGCCCTCACGGTCGTAGGTGAACCCGGCGTTGGTGAAGCTGTCCACCTTGCGGGCGAACGAGATGAAGGCGATGCCGACCGTCACGAGCGTGACGACGGCCAGGGCGGCGAGAAGGGCTCGTTTCGCCACTCGATTCACGCTCTTCGATTCAGCAATCCGAATGCCACCGATCGGGCTTCCGGATGGCTTCCTAAGTTACTGATATGAAGGGCCTCCACGGCACGCCAAGGATCTTCGACGGCTCCAGGATCAAGAATTTGAATATAGTCCAAAAAAAATTTGAATGCTGCCCGGAAGGGGGTGCCCGGGAGCGGCCGTGGGGCCGGCTGGCCCGGACGTGTGATTCCATCGCCGCCGTGATTCGCGTCGCCCGCCGGCTTGCGCTCCTCCTACCCCTGCTGGCGGCTTCGTGTCGGGGCCGCGAGGCGCCGCCCGTCGCCGCCTCCGGGCCGGCCGCTCCCCGCGTCCTGCTCATCGGGCTCGATGGCGCCGACATGCGGACGATCGACCGGCTCGTCGCCGCGGGCAGGCTTCCGACCTTCGCCCGCCTGAAGCGCGAAGGCGCCTCCGGCCGCCTCGCCTCCGTCGAGCCGATGCTCTCGCCGATCGTCTGGACGTCGATCGCCACGGGGCGCATGCCCCAGGACAACGGCATCTTCGACTTCGTCGAGGTCCGGCCGGACGGAACCCCGGTCCCGATCACGAGCGACCGGCGCCGCGTCCCCGCCCTGTGGAACCTCGCCGGCGAGTTCGGGAAGAGCTCCGGCTTCATCGGCTGGTACGCGAGCTACCCGGCCGAGAAGGTGGCCGGATTCCAGGTCTCCGACCGGCTGGGGTTCCACCAGGTCCGAAGCGAATCCGCCGTCGCCGGGGCGACGTTCCCGGAAGGCCTGCGCGCCGAGCTCCTTCGCGACGTCGGCGGGCCGGCGGTCGACCCGGCCGCGACCCGCGCGCGCTTCTCCGACGCGTCCGCGGCGCCCGAGAGCGTGGCGGCCGCGGACAGGCTCGCGGAGCTCGCGAAGATCCATGCGACGAGCGAGCTCTATCGCAGGCTGACCCCCGCGCTGCAGCGCCGGTACCGGCCGGACCTCCTGGCCGTCTACTTCGAGACGATCGACGCCTGCGGCCATCTGTTCATGGAGAACGCGCCGCCGGGGCTGCCCGGGACCTCCGCCGACGACAACGCCCGGTTCGCGCGAACGGTCGACCGCTGCTACGAGTACCAGGACGAGGTCCTCGGCGACCTGCTCGCCCTGGAGGGCGCGAACACGGTGACGATCATCTGCTCGGACCACGGGTTCAAGAGCGGCGGCGGCCGGCCGAAGACTTCGGGCCGGGCGGACACCGGCGTGGCCGTGCTCTGGCACCGGCGCGAGGGCGTGATCCTGGTCCACGGCGCGAGCGTGGCCGCGGGGGCCGAGATCCGCGGGGCGACGGCCCTCGACGTCGCGCCCACGGTCCTCGCGCTCCTCTCCATTCCGCTCTCGCGCGAGCTGCCCGGCCGGCCGCTTTCGGCCGCCTTCGTTCCGGGGACGATCCCGGCCGAGCCCGCCCGCGTCGACCGCTATTCGCCGCGACCCGCGCCGCCGGAACGCGCCGCCGCCGCGGCGGATCCGGAGGCGTTGAAGAGGCTCGCCGCCCTCGGCTACCTCGGCGGCGCCGGGGCGGCCCTGGCCCACGATTCGGGCGGCCGGACGGCGGCCTCCTACGCCAACGAGGGCGCCGCGAGGCTCGCCGGGGGAGACCCCGACGGGGCGCTACGGGCCTTCGGCCGCGCGCTGGAGCTCGATCCGCGCCAGCCGAGCGCTCTCGTGGATGCGGCGACGGTGCTCTCGCAGCGCGGCGATTTCCTGCGCGCCCGCGAGCTCTTCGACCGGGCCGTCGCGGCGCGGCCGGGCGACGCGGCGGCTCTCCTCCAGCGCGCGTCGATGCGACTGCGGATGGGGGAGCTCCCGGGCGCCGCCGCCGACCTCGACGAGGTCGGGAAGATCGACGACCGCCTGCCGCTCTACCGGCTCCTGCGCGCGGTCGCCGCCGACGCGGCGGGGCGGCGCGAGGAGGCGCTGGCCGAGCTCGACCGGGCCGAGGCGCTCTCGGACCCGGACGATCCCATCGCCGCCATCGACGCGACGCGTGCCCAGATCGCCTCGGCGCTCGGCCGGCCGGCGGTCGCGGAGGCGGCGCTCGCGCGGGCCGCGGCGTCGATGCCCGAGTCGGCCCTCACGGAGACCCGCGGCGACGTCGCCCTGGCGCGGGGCGACGCCGCGGCGGCGGCCCGTTACTACCGGGCGGCCGCGCAGGCGCGCCCGGCAGACGCGGCGCCCGAGCGCAAGCTGGCGGCGGCCCTGTCCGCGGCGTCGGACCGGGCCGGCGCCGAGGCCGCCCTGACCCGCGCCGTCGAAAAATCGTCGGGGCCCGCGGAAAGGGAGAGCGCGTGGGCCGCCCTCGCGCTCTTCGTCTCGCGTTCCGGCGACGCCGGCCGCGCGGACGCCGTGCTCGAGCGGGCGACCCGCGACCTGCCCGAATCGGCGGGCCTGTGGTCGCTTCGCGGCTCGCTGCTCGCGAAGCAGGGGCGCTTGGACGAGGCGATTTCGGCGGAGGAGCGCTCAGTGGCCATCCGCCCGACGCCCGGCGCCTGCCGGAACCTGGGGGTCCTGCTGGCGCGCCGGGGCGATCGGGCGCGCGCCGCGGCGCTCCTGAAGCAGTCGCTGGCGCTGAACGCGGATCAGCCGGAGGTGCGCGAGATGCTGAAGAGGCTGGGAGGCTAGGAGGGAGCGGTCGTCAGAAAGCGACGGCCACGCCGCCGAGCAGGCGGTTCGCGGTGGCCTTCTCTTCCTGGGGATCGGCGACCGCGGTTCCCCTGGCCTGCTCGAAAGCGACGAGGAGCTTCCAGTCGGCGCCGAACGGCGTCAGGCCGATGATCGAGAGGTCCTGCGCGATCGAGAGCGCGAGCTTGTCCGAGTCGTTGGCGAGCTTCGCCGCCGGCGTCTGGAGATCCTGCCGGAGGCTGCGCACGAGGACCGCGATGCCGGTCCGCGTCGGAAGCACCTGGATCGCGGCGCGGGCCGAATAGAAGTGCCCGCCGTTGGACGTGATGCCGTAGGAGACGGCCGACTGGGGCGAGACGTCGCCGTCGATCGAGCCGTAGCGGACCGAGATGCTGCCGGCGAGCTTGTCGGTCAGGCGCTTCTCGACCGTGGCCCGGTACTGGCGGACGGAGTTGCCGTCGAGCAGGTAGACGCTGTCGAAGTCCGTCAGGAAGTCGCCCTCGAAGAAGGCCCGCACGAGCTCGCCCATGCGCTGCTCCGAGACCTCGAACTGCAGGACCGAGTCGGCCCCCGCGCGCTGCGAGACGCCGACCGCGTAGGACTGCGTGGCGGCCGGCTCGAGGCTGTCCTCGATCGAGCCGACGCGCGGCATCACGGTCGGGTTGGCGGTCGATCCGGCGACGCGGTAGAGGCCGCGCACGTAGAGGGTCGCGGGGCCGAAGTCGTAGCTGGCGCTCGCCGTCGGGGCGATCCCGTAGGCCGAGGTGCCGCTGCCCATGTAGCGCGCGACCACTCCGCCCTGGAGCTGGAGGTCGTCGGTGACCTTCACCGAGGTTCCCGCGGCGAGGTCCGCGTCGGGCGCCGACTGGTAGAAGGCGCCGTCGACGCCGACGCCCGACGGGCCGACCATGGCCTCGCGGTGCCGGTAGGTCATCACGACCGAGACTCCCGGCGTGTCGCCTGCGGCCCGGCCGTACTGCCCGTTGACTTCCCACGTGCGCGAGGCGAGCGGGAAGAGCGTCGTGCCGAGCGCGGTGGCGCGGTAGAGGTTGGTCTCCTCGATGTAGCGGGCCGCGACCGATTCGACGCGGCCTTCCTCGGCGCCTCGGCTCCAGGACACCGCGTGCGACTGGAGGCTCGCCGGGCTCTCGCCGAAGGAGAGGGTGTTGCGGCGCGTGGACAGCCGGAGCTTCTCGGCCGCCGAGGGAGCGACGTCGAGGGCGAGGCCGGCGGCGTTGCCGGTGGTTTCGCCCTGCTCGATCTCGCCGCCGAGCGCGGAGTAGTCGCCGCTGATGCCGTACTGCCAGCCGTTCGGAAGGCCGCCGTGCAGGCCCACCGCGGCGCGCGAGAGCGCGTTGTTCGTCGAGGCCGCCGCGACGTCGGTCATCGTCTGGACTTCGCCCGCGACCAGGCGGGAGATCGGAATGCGCGGCGCCGCAGAGGCGGCCGTCTCGGCCGCGGCCTTCCCGGCATCCTGGGGCGCCGGCTCGATTCCGAGCTCGCGCAGGACGTCGGTCGGCAACCGGTCGCGCAGCTCCCACATCGTCACCGGGGTCTCGGGCACCGCCGTCTCGCCGCCCTTCTTCGTCAGCGCGATCGAGACTGCCGACACCTGGTCGGCCGCGGCCTGGTGCCACAGACGCTGCATCGCGGGCTCGAACCCGCGCTTGTACGCGATCAGGTCGTAAACGCCGGCGGGCGCCGAGGCGAGGACGAAGGTCCCGTCAGTCGCGGTGCGCATCCGCGCCAGCGACGAGTCGCCGAGGTTGTACGCGATGACGAGAACGCCGGCCACGGGCGCCTGCTGGTGACGCACGACACCGGAGATCGGAGGAGCGGGGGGACTCGCGAGCGCCACCCGTGCCGCCCCGGAGAGGAGCAGTGCCGAGAACGCGAGCGAGACGAGGCGCCGTGTCATATGCCGGGCCCGAAGGTCCAACTTCGGAGTATAGATTTCCTGCTCGTCAATTGCCACCGTGTCGGCGACTCCTCGGAGGGGTCAACCTCCTCCGGCAAGCCCCTATTCCTCAGGAGTTTCCGAGACGCTCCCCGCGGCACTTTGCCCCGTCCGTCCGGGCCGGCGGCTCGTCCCGAAAAGCGGAGCCCTCGGCCCGGGTTCAGCGTCCCCGGCCGAGACCGGAAAGGAGTCCCCTGAGAACGTTGCCCGCGATCGAGGGGTTCTCCTTGAGCCGGCGCACCGAGTACGCGTACCAGGACTCCCCGTACGGGACGTAGACGCGCAGGCGGTGGCCGTCGGCGACGAGGCGGCGGCGCAGCGTCCCGGCGACGCCGAGGAGCATCTGGAACTCGTACTGGTCGCGCGCGAGGCCCCGCCGGCGGATCGAGGCGAGCGCGCGCTCGACGAGGACCGGATCGTGCGTGGCGATGCCGACGTAGCCCTTCGCGTCGAAGAGCTGGTCGACCAGCTCCATGTAGGCCTTTCGGATCCGTTCGCGGTCCTGGTGGGCGATCTGCGGCGGCTCGACGTAGATGCCCTTGCACACGCGCACGTTGCCGCCGACCTCGGCCACGCGCCGCGCGTCGTCGGGGCTGCGGTGGAGATACGCCTGGAGCACGATGCCGACCCGCTCGTACGCCTTCCGGAACTCGAAGAAGATCCGCAGCGTCTCCTCGGTGACCGAAGAGTCCTCCATGTCGATGCGCACGAAATTGCCCTGCGCGCGCGCGGCCTCCACGATGCGCGAGAACTGGGAACGGCAGAGCGCCGGGTCGAGCTTGAGGCCGAGGGCCGTGAGCTTGACCGAGACGTTGCAGTCGAGGCGGCGCCTGGCGATCTCGGCCAGCGCCTTCTGGTAGTCGAGCGCCGTCTGCTCGGTCTCCTCGCGCCGCGTGACGTCCTCGCCGAGGACGTCCAGGGTCGCCATGCAGCCCTCGGCGTTGAGGCTTGCCACGAGCGTCATGGCCTCATCGAGCGTCTCGCCCGCGACGTAGCGCGAGGCGACCCGCCGCACGATCGACTTCGGGACGAGGGGGAGGGTGCGGACGATCGCCGCGTTCAGGGCCTTCATGCCGCCTCCGGCGCGTCCGCGCGGGAGGCGCGCGCGAAGCACCACACGTCGACGCGCCGCGCCCCCGCCCCGGCGAGGCGACGCGCGCACTCCCGCGCGGTCGCTCCCGAGGTGGCGACGTCGTCCACGAGGAGGACGTTCTCCGCGGGCCGCCCGGCCGCGCGGAAAGCCAGCCGCACGTTGGGCGCCCGCTGCGAGAGCGGGAGCCGGCTCTGGACCTCGGTCTCGCGCCGCTTCACCAGGCGCCGCCGCGCGAAGGGGATCCGGAGCCGCCGCGACAGCTCGCCGGCGAGCACCTCCGCCGGGTGGTAGCCCCGGATGCGCCGGGAGCGCGAGGTCGCCGGCACGCAGGCGATCTCGGCGGCCCCGGGCGCCTTCAGACGGGAGACCATGACCTCCGCCAGCCGCGCCCCGAGGTAGTCGGCGCCGCGGAACTTGAAGGCGAGGAGGATCTCCCGGGCCGAGCCGCGATAGGGCGCGGCCGCGCGAAGTGTCGCGAACTCGGGTGGATCGAAAAGGCATCGGCCGCAGGCCTCGTCTCCGGAGAGTCCGGGAAGCGCCTCGTCACAGACGGCGCAGCGCGCGGCGTCGCGCTCGGGAAGACGGCGCCAGCAGGCCCCGCACACGCCTCCCTCGAAGAAACGGTCCACCGGGCGCTCGCGGCAGGCGAGGCAGTCCGACGGCAACAGGAACCGGGCCGCGGCCCTGGCGACTTCGATCACGGCTTCCGACCTCAGCGTTTCCGCACTCCGGTCCGTAGAAATGAGGCGGCGGGATTGTAGCCTCATCCCGGCCGCCCGTTTCGATTAGAGTGGAGCGGCGAGGGGGGAACGCTTGAAGATCACTCGAAGGGCGCTTGCGGCGTGCGTTCTGGCGGCCGGGCTGACGGGGCCCGCCCTCGCGCAGCAATTCGGCATCGGCGGTTCCGCCGGCTTCGTCGACGACATCAGCAGCGGCGTCGAGTTCTCGGGCTTCAAGTGGGGCGAGGCCACGGGCTGGTTCGACTACAAGATGGAGCCGGGCACGCTGCTCCGGTTGACCTACGGCTCGATGTGGACCGAGCAGTCGGCCTCGCGGTCGACGGTCCTGACCTCGAGCGGAAACCTGACGCTTCCGCAGATGGACGAGCGAGTGGGCTACTACACCGTGAGCGTGTCGTACCTGTTCTGGGAGGGGTTCTTCACGTCCGGGCTCTTCGCCGGCATCGGGGGCTACGGATTCCGGCCGGATGCCGTCCCGGCGCCCGTCGAGCCCTACGCCGACCCCAAGGAGACCGTCTTCGGCTGGCACGCGGGCGTGGACGGCGAGTTTCGCGCCTGGAAGAACGTCGGCATTGTGATCCGGCTCACGTACCACAACGTCGCGGCGCATCCGCACCGGCAGTTCTTCAACTCGGATGCGGGCGTGGTCGTGAGGTTCTAGGAGGAGATCTCGGAGCAGCCGGGTCGGCTGCCCGGGCGGCCGACCGCCCCTACTTGGGTTCTTTGCTCTCGAGCTTGTCGGGGATCAGCGGCAGCAGGGTCGATTCCTTCTTGGCCGAGAGCGAGATCTGCGCCTGGATGCGCGTGACGCCCTTGATCGAAAGGATCCGGCGCTGGAGGAAGTCGGCGAGCCCGGCCGGATCCGCGGCCTTCACCTTGAGCCGATACGCGAAATCGCCCGCCAGGTAGTGACATTCCTGCACTCCGAGGAGCTTCTCGAGGTCGTCGACGAAGCCCTTCTCGAAACGCGGATGCTCCAGGGCGACGTCGACGTACGCGGTCAGGGGCAGGCCCATCTTCTCGTGATCGAGGAGCGCGACGAACCCCTTGATCATCCCGTGGCGCTCCATCTTCTTGATGCGCTCGTTGACCGAAGGCGTCGTCAGACCCACGGCTCCCGCGATCCGCGCCTGGGACAACTTCCCGTTGCGCTGGAGCATGTCGAGAATCCTCAGGTCGATTTCGTCGATGCTCATGGAGCGAAAACGCTCTTTTCTGTGCCTTATAAGATTAGATACTTGGAAGCTTACGACTAATAATATTAGCCTCCGAACCGGTGTCAATGGCCTAATTTCGGGCGTCGCTATAATGCCCGCCAGGGCATGGCCAAACGCGACTACTACGAGGTCCTGGGCGTGCCCAAGGGGGCTTCGGAAGCCGAGGTCAAGAAGGCTTACCGGCGCCTGGCCCGCAAGCTCCACCCGGACGTCAATCCCGGCGACAAAGCCGCCCAGAAGCGCTTCCAGGAGGTCCAGGAGGCCTACGAGGTCCTCAAGGACGACGACAAGCGCCGGGCCTACGACCGGTTCGGCCACGCCGGCCCGGGGGCGGGGTTTGACCCGCGGTCATCCGGAGCGGGGGGCTTCCCGGGGGCTGCCGGCCCGGCGGGCGGGCCCTTCGAGGGAATCCACTTCGAGACGGGCGACTTCGGCGACCTCTTCGGCAACCTCTTCGGCGGGGGCCGTCGCGCCTCGGGACCGCAGCCGGGCGAGGACATCCGGGGCGAGATCGAGGTCCCGTTTCGCGACGCGGTCCTGGGGGGCACGGCTTCGCTCGCCCTGCGCCGCGAGAAGCCCTGCCCGACCTGCGGAGGCACCGGGCGCACCGGCAAGACCGCGTGCTCGACCTGCCGCGGCGAAGGGGTCGTCGCCGAGTCCGAGCGCGTGCGCATCAAGATCCCCGAGGGCACCGAGGACGGCGGCACGATCCGCGTGCCCGGCAAGGGCGGCCAGGGAGCGCGCGGCGGGCCGGTCGGGGACCTCTACGTCGGCGTCCGCGTGACGTCGCATCCGTATTTCGAGCGCCAGGGCAACGATATCCACGGCGTCGTTCCCATCACGGTGAAGGAGGCGTACGCGGGCGCGGAGATCGAGGTGCCCACGATCCACGGCACCGTGACCGCGAAGATCCCGCCCGGCACGCAGGGCCGCCAGCGATTCCGCCTGCGCGGCAAGGGCGTCAAGGATCCGCGCTCCGGCGGCGCGGGCGATCACATCTACAGCGTGCGCATCATGATCCCGAAGACGCAGAGCCCCGCCGGGATGGACGCCGCGACGCTGCTCGATTCGCTGTACGAAGGGGACGTGCGGGCGGAGCTTCCGAAGGGGCTGTAGGGGCTTGTCCCCGCCCGGGCGGCCGCAAGGGCCGCCCCTACGACGTCAGCGTCCCTGGGCCATCTTTCCCGACAGCGTCATGCAGGTGCTCGAGGCCCGCGCGACGAGGCTGTCGCTCTCGTCGACGATGTCGCACTCGGCCATGCCGACCGTCTTTCCGCGTTTGACGACGCGGCCCGTGGCGGTGAGGCGCGCGTTCCAGACGGGCTTGAAGAAATTGATCTTGAGCTCGAGCGTGGTGAAGCTCTCGCCCTCCTCGAGCGTCGAGGCGAAGGCAATCCCCATCGCTCCGTCGGCGAGGTCGCACAGGATGCCCCCGTGGAGCGTGCCCATCGGGTTGGCGTGCTGCGGCCCGGCCTCCATCTCGAAGACCGCGCGCCCGACCTCGACCTCGACGACGCGAAAGCCGACGAGCCTGCCGACCGGAGGCGGCGGCACGTCGCCTCGGATCATGCCGCGGACGCGTTCGAGGATCGACGCCACTTCCGCTACTTCGCGTCGACGGCGGCGAGGATCTCCTCGGCGTGGCCGTCCGGCTTGACCTTCGGCCAGACGGCCGCGATCTTCCCCTTGTCGTCGATCAGGTACGTCACGCGGTTCGTGCCCATGTACTTGCGGCCGTACATGCTCTTCTCGCCCCAGACCCCGTAGGCGTTGACGATCTTCTTTTCCGTGTCGGCCAGCAGCGTGAACGGCAGCGAGAACTTCTCGGCGAACTTCTTGTGCGACCGCTCGTCGTCGACCGAGACGCCGAGGACCGCGACCTTGCGGCGCTTCAGCTGCGCCCACGCGTCGCGGAACGAGCACGCCTCCTTGGTGCAGCCCGGCGTATCGTCCTTCGGATAGAAGTACAGGACCGCCTTCTGCCCCTTGAAATCCGACAGCGCCACGGTCTTCCCGTCCTGGTCCTTCGTCTTGAACGCGGGGGCCTTGTCTCCGACCGAAAGCAGCGCCATGGCACACCCTCCTCGAGGGGCGCGATTGTAGCGAAGCGGGCGAATCGAGAGGCGGGGAAGTTCGCGAGGAGCGCCTGGAGGCGCCTGGTTACTTTCTGGAGCCCATGCCGACGACGAGAGCGAGCGCCCGGTCGTAGGTCATGGACTCGTCGACGGCGATCGACCGCACCGGCTCCCAGTCGGAGTCGCCGAGGCGCGAGAACTTCAGCGACGCGCCATCCAGCCAGTACAGCGTCGGGCGGTAGCCCGCCCCGATCGAGGTGCCGACGGTGATCTGCGTGCCCGATGCGTAGGAAGCGACGATCGGCGTCATCCGCGAGATCGGGCCCTCGGCCGAGACGCCGAGGATCGGAATGTGGCGGCGCGACCAGTTCATGTCGCCGCTCGCCGACGGCTTGCCCTGGTCCTCGGGGAACCCGATCCGCACGACGCGGTGCCGCTGGTCGTGGAGGTCCGCGAAGCTCGCGACGAGGGAGCCCGAGAGCCCGTCGGTCTGCAGGGTCGGGAACAGGTAGCTGCCCGACGGGATGTCCGCGGCCGAAGTCTCGCCGCCGCCGCCGAGCAGCGTCGGGAGGTCGTAGATCGCGAAGCTCGACGGATCGAAGCTGCCCTCGTCGAGGAAGAGGACGGCCAGGCGCGCCTGCGTGTACTGCGATTCCTCCCACCAGATGACGGAGAGGATCGAGGAGGTCTTCCAGACGGCCGCGTCGGCTTCGTCCACGTACCGGACGCGCTGGTGCGTCACGCGCATCTGCGGGTTGCGCGCCCGGGAGATGCCGTCGCTCGGCAGCAGCGGCGAGTTCGACCAGATGCCGTCGTGGAAAACGCCGATCCGGATGTGGGAGAAGGCCGAGACGTTTTCGGTCCAGAGCAGCAGCAGCGTGCCCGTCTGATTGTCGTACTCGAGCTGCAGGCCGTGCTTGTCCTGGTACGAGACCGTTCCGGGGATGACCTGCGTCGAGACCGCGCCGTCCTGGGCGCGAGAGGTCCAGTCGACGACGATGCTGACGGGATCGATGCTCGCGTCCTGGACCCCGAGGTCGACGGCCCGTCCCGAGCGCACGACGTGGAGCGTGCCGTCGGGGGTCAGGAGGGACTGCTCCTCGAGCGCGAGCGCCAGGGCGGGCGCCGCGGCGGCGAGGGCCGCGAACAGGAAGGCGCGAAGGAGCCCGGCGCGCCGCATCAGGCCCTCAGGTTGATCATGCCCATCAGGCTGATCTGGTGGAGGTAGTTCTTCAACGCCGGGAAGTTCGGGTAGTAGTTGGCGAGCGCGTCGTAGTGCTCGTCGGCCGCGCCGTCCTGGCCGAGCTCGCTGTAGGTCTCGGCCAGCAGGTAGTGCGCGTTCTTGACGACGTCGTTGCGGCCGAACTCGCGGCCGAGGCCGAGCGCGCGCACGCCCCAGGCTTCGGCTTCGTCGACGCGGTTCAACTTGAGCGACGCGAAGCAGAGGTCGAGGCACGGATAGTCCATCGCCTGGCGCGTGCCGAGCGACTCGAGAAGCGACAGTGAGCCCTCGACGAGCGCGAGCCCGACCGGCACCGCGTCGAGCGCGATGTGGCAGTAGCCGAGGTTGTCGGCGACGACGGCGGCCTCGTTGGAGCGGGCCTGCCCGTTGGCTTCGTAGCGTTCGAGCGATTCCTGGAAGAGGACGCGCGCTTCGGAGAAGCGGCTCTCGTGGAGCTCGAGGTTCGCGAGCAGGTTCATCGAGGCCGCCGTCCACTCGTCGAGGCGGAGGTCGCGGCACTTCTGCAGCGCGCTCTGGGCGTAGAAGGTCGCTTTCGCATACTCGCCCCGCACCTCGTGTGCGTGGGCCGACGCGTACGCCGCCAGCGCCGAGTTGGGGGAGCCCGGCGACCGGAGGACGATCTCCTTCAGGCGCGAGAGGTCGAAGTCCTGGCGGTCCATCTCGAGGAGCGTCGTCGCCCGGTTGCAGGTGAAGAGGTCCTCGATCTCACGGTCCTTCCAGGAGCGCGCGAGGGCGAGGCCGTCCTCGTAGAGCGTCAGGGCGCGCTCATAGTCTCCGCTCCAGATCGCTTCTTTGGCGGTCTTGCGGAGGAACTCCAGGTGCTTGCGGCGGTCGCCCATTTCTATCGGCACGAGGCCTTACCCCCGGATTCTAGGCCACGAGCCTCGTATCTCAACGGTTTTCTTCCTCGTCGGTGTCGGCGGCCACATCGGCCGGAGGGGCCGGCGCGGCCTCCTGCTGCTTCTTGAAGCGCACGAAGTCGCGCAGCTCCTGGCGGGCCTCGTCGGAGAGGTCGCGGATCTCGCCGACGAGCTCGCGCGCTTCCTTCTCGGCCGGGGTTTCCGTCTCGCCGAAGAACTCGCCCATCTTCAGATCGAAGACCTGGAGAATCTTGAAGAGCGTGTCGAGCCCGACCTTGTACTCGCCCTGCTCCATGCGCGAGAGATCGGACTGCGCGACGCCGATCTTCTCCGAAAGCTCGGTCTGCGTCAGATGACGCCCTTTGCGCAGCTCGCGAATCCGCGAGCCAACCAGAGCGACTTTGCGCGGTGCGTGGGACGACATAGCTTGTTCCGGAAATGCTATTAAAACATAGGTCGCGCGTCTATACTCGGCATTCTTCGCGCGATGTCCAGAAAGAACGGCGCCTTCGCCTCTAAGACGTTTCTCCTCAAAGAGATGGTCGTCCGCGACGTCCGCTCGCGCTACGCCGGGTCGGGATTGGGGCTCGTCTGGGCGTTCGCGCACCCGATTCTCTGGATGCTCCTCTACACCGCCGTCTTCTCGCTCGTCCTGCGGGTGCCGGTCGAGGCGGGGTATGCGAGCTTTCCGGAGTTCCTGATGGCGGGGCTGCTTCCCTGGATGGCGATCCAGGAAGGCATATCGCGCTCGGCCTCGGTGCTCGTCGACAACGCGGCCATGGTCAAGAAGACGGTCTTTCCCGTCGAGACGCTCGTTCTCTCGGTCGTGCTCGCGGCGGTCGTCAACGAGGTCATCGCGCTGACGATCTTTGCGGTGTACCTCGCCGTCATCGGACACCTCTCGCTCGCGTGGCTCCTGCTGGCGCTACCGGCCCTCGTCCTGCAGATCCTCATGACCTTCGGAATCGGCTGCATCGCGGCCACGCTGACCGCGTTCGTCCGCGACACGGCCCATGCGGTCGGGATCGCGCTGACGGTCGTCTTCTACGCGACGCCGATCGTCTACCCGGTCTCGCTCGTCCCGGAGAAGCTGCGGCCGATCATCGAGGCCAATCCGGTCGCGCACCTGGTCGACCTGTTTCGCCGCGCCTTCACGCTCCATGCGGCCCCGGCGCCGGCGTCCATCGCGTATCTGACGGTCTTCTGCGCGGGCATGGCCCTGCTCGGCGCCGCCCTCTTCGCCCGGGCCCGGCCGCATTTCGCCGACCTGATCTAGTGAATAAAACGCGCCGGTGCAGGGTTTCCCGCTCGGCCAGTCCGGGTCCACCGGGATGAGTAACCCTCGAGTTCTTCGTTTGGAGGTTTTCGTGAAGCGGATTCCCCTTCTGCTCCTGTTTGCGGCGGCGGCCGTCGGTTCGGCGCAGACCAAGCCGACCAAGAAGCCCGTCGCGCCGCCGCCGGTGACGGCCGCGCCGTCTCCGTCGCCGACGCCGGGGATCTTCACCCGCCTGGATCCGAAGGTCGTCGAAGAGACGGACACCTACGTGATTCGGCGATACCCGAAGTCGGAGTACAAGAAGGTCGACGACCGGCACTTCAAGATCCCCATCCTCGGGCCGCCCGTCGAGTTCTTCAAGGAGGACGCCGAGTACTTCTACACGTCGACGCCCAAGGCCATCCCCGGCGAGCGGGAGTACAAACAGCAGCAGAAGGAGCGCGAGCTGGCGGCGGGCACGGTCGTGCGCGTTCCGCGCGGCAGCACCCCTCCGTCGCAACGCGCCGCGTCCAGTGGCGTCACGGCCGCGGATTTCGAGGACCTCTTCCCGCCGCGCGTCGAAGGCCGGTTGAAGCTCGGCCGCGTCGCCTCGACCGGCCTGCCGGCCGCGGGGATGTGGCGCGCGTCGTTCGTCATGGCCGACGCCAACGGAGACGGCGTGGCCGACATCGTGGCCCCGCCGAGCCGCATGGGCGGCGGCGAGCTCAACATCTGGCTGGGCGACGGGAAGGGCGGATTCTCGCCCTGGAAGCTCACCATGTCCGCCGACGGCAAGCCGCTCGACAAGTTCTCGATCGACTACGGCGCCGTGGCCTGCGGCGACATCGACGGGGACGGCCACATGGACGTCGTCAGCGTGTCGCACGGCGCGGGGATGGTCTCCCTCTTCGGCGACGGAAAGGGCGGTTTCGAGGTCGTCCGCGCGGGGCTGCCGACCCGCGAGTTTTCGGGCCAGGCGGTCGTGCTGCTCGACGCCAACGGCGACGGCAAGCTCGATGCCGTGGCGTCTCGCGACACGTCGGGCGCCGGCTCCGGCTCGGTCCAGGGCGTCGACCGGCAGCAGGTGCGCGTCTACCTGTTCCTCGGCCGGGACAAGGGCTGGGAGTTCAAGAAGGACGGCATCGTGGGCGGCTTCTACTCGAACACCCTGACCGCGTGGGACTACGACGGGGACGGCCGCAAGGACGTGCTGACGGGGAGCCACTACACCGGGGCGCTCGTCCTGCTTTGGAAGAACAACGGCGACGGGACCTTTTCCCCGGTCCAGTTCGACGCGATCGAGCCGTATGCCTACCACTTCGGCGAGGGGGCCGGGAGCTGGGGCAAGAGCCGCGTGCCGGCCTTCGCCGACGGATACTCGATGCAGGCGAACGTCCCGGAAACGCTCCGCGCCGCCGGCTTCACGGTCTACGCCCTCGAAAACGGGGCCTGGACGCGCCACCGCGCCTGGCGCAAAAAGGAGTGGAAGGCCTACAACTACGGCGTCGGCATGGGCGACCTCGACGGGGACGGGCTGGACGACCTGGTGTTTCCGGACAACGAGGCCTACAAGCTTCGCGTCCTCTTCCAGGAGCCGGACGGCACCTTCCGGGAGGCGGCCGACTCCGAGGAGCCGGCCCTCGACTCGCCCGGACAGTGCGTACGGCTCGCCGACGTCGACGGCGACGGCAAGCTCGACGTCGTCCTCTCCAAGACCGTGGCGTCGGCCGACCCCACGAAGACCGGCGGATGGGACGTTTATCTGAACAAGCGGTGACTTTCGAAGCTAAAGGCTTTGGAAACCGATGCTTAGCCCGATTCTTATGACCGGGAAGCATATTTTTCTCGTTTTTTCCTTGACAGGGGTATTTTCGGGGGCGATCATCCCTTAAGACCCGGGGCACCAGGTGCCCCAACTAGAACAGTACTCAGGTTTTCGCGGGTGTAATAAATCGAAGTGTGGGAGGTGATGGGATCGTTCGAGGGAAGGAAATCTCGATCGTGTGTTTTCGAACTGTTAACCGTTACGAGGAGATCTCAATGAAGAAAACCCTGATGACGTGCCTGGCGATCGTCGCCGTGTTCGCGATTGCGAGCTCGGCCGTCGCCGTCACGTGCACCGTCGACCAGCGTCCGGCTGCGACGCTGCTCGTCCCCTACTTCCAGGTCAGCATCGGTAGCGATGGCGCCGTCGTCCGCGAAGGCGTCGACGCTCTCGACACCATCGTGACGATCATGAACGCCTCTTCGGCGCCGATGATCGCCCACGTCAACCTGTACGACCGGTACTCGGTCCTGCAGCTCGACTTCAACGTCGCGCTGTCGGGCTGGGACGTCCAGCCGATGCGCATCTCGGACATCATCGAAGGCATCCTGCCGAACACGCTGAACTTCGATGGTAAGGACGCCTGCCAGCGCAACAGCACGGCCGACGTCTATCCGGACTCGAACGGCTTCCTCCGCGTCCGCCCGCTTGCCCCGGCCACCGGCCAGGACAACACGCAGGCCACGACGGACTACTCGGACATCTACAACCTGGGCGACCTGATCTCCAACCTGCAGTACAACTGCGGCACGGACGATCTCGACGCGAACGCGATCGGCTACCTGGCGATCGATCACGCCAACTACTGCAACCTGTCCGATCCGACCGACCCGAACTACTACTACAACGACGCGATCGGCATGGAGAACAACCTGTGGGGCGAGATCATCTTCACCTCGGGTGACGGTCTCCCGACCTACGGCATCTCCACGGTCAACCTCGAGTCGGACGTGACCTTCGGCAACGCGGCCCTCCAGGCCCCGAACGTCCCGGTCCGCACGTTCTACGCGCGTTACTGGAGCCCGTTCAACGACTCGCCGCCGAACGCCTGCCCGAACTGCAACCAGGCCAACGCGGTCAACGACCTGCTTCAGACCTCGCCCTGGAACGTCGGCTTCGGCGACCAGCGCGAGCCCCTCGGCCTGAACTGGGCCGTCCGTTGGTTCGACCTGGGCACGACGATCACGACGAACTTCCAGGTTTGGCGTTCCTCGCCGGCCGCTCCGGCCGGTCTCCTGGCCGACTGCAAGATCGAAGAGCCGACGGTCACGCTCGTGTTCTTCGACGAAGACGAGAACACGACGACTCAGGGCACCTGCCCGTCGCCGTGCACCAACCCCACGTTCAACTTCCCGTACGAGACGCAGCAGCGCAACGTGACTGGCTTCTCGCGCCCCGCGGGCGCCGTGGCCGGCTGGGTTGACATGAGCTTCGTCAACAACTCGGAAGGCTCGGTCTACGACCAGGCGTGGGCTTCCTACTCGTTCGAGGGCTCGATCGCTCTCGAGTCGGTTCTCATCCCGGGTACGCAGCTCGATCCGTCGTCCTGCAACCCGCTCTACGTCATCGGCACGATCCAGACGATCCTGCCGACGATCTCCTCGATTCCGACCGGTGTCGGCGTCGACAACCTCGGTTCCGGTTCCTAGTTCGGTTTTCATGGGTGGGCGGGACGCAAGTCCCGCCCACTCTTATTTTTGGCCCCAGGGGTGGTCCCGAAGGTCTGATTTCAGTTTCTCCTAGGTGCTAATGGTCGCGATGAAGGGGAAGATGAAATCGGATCTGAAGCGTTCTTCAAGTCGGCATTCGCCGAACCCTTTCCGGAGGATCCTGTGCTCATGAAACGCTCTTCGTGTCGGCCGGCCGCCGCCGCCGCATTCCTGCTCTTCTTGCTGGCTGCGGCCGCCTTCGGGCAGTCGCCCAACTGCGGCGTGGTCCAGGGCAACCAGACGACGCCGCTCCCCTCGGGCGCGGGAACGCTGCCGAGCAGCTCCGCCCTCTCCACGGGACACGGGGACGACTTCAACTTCGTCCTGACGCAGTGGGGCTTCGCTCAGGCGAGGCTGCAGACGCCGGACAATCCCAGCCCCTACTCGCAGATCGTCATCGGCAAGGAAGGCGGCTCCAACAGCGGCATCATCACGATCCGTTGCGACTGCCACCAGGGGTCCAACTCCATGGACGTGGCGGATGACGGCAACGGCAACGCCCGCATGGTGTCCGACTGGCAGCCGTACAACCAGGGCGGTCCTCCGGGCAGCGCGGACTTCTCCGGTCTTCCCGGGCAGGTCGCGATGACGTCGAGCTACGGCAACCCGGCCTTCGGCAACCAGATCAACCTTCCGGGCGCCGTCGCCCCCGGGGCGCGCGTGGCCGCCATCTACACGAGCGCTGGCAAGTTCTTCGGCTACTTCCCCGTCGCCAACAACAACGTCTACGTGGCCGACGTGAGCAACCCCACCGGGATCCCGTCGGTCGAAGCGGCCATCACGCCGAGCCTCGGGATCGGCTGGAGCTCCGGCGTGACGCCCTCGTCCGGCGTGCGCCTCCGGGCCCGGCACGTCACGGCGGGCAGCTACGACGAGGATGTCCTCGTGGGCGCGACGTACACCGACAGCTCGATTCACTACGCCGAGATCAACCCGTCGACGGGGACCGCGATCGAGAAGGCGAGCGCGCCGAGCGAGGGCTATCCGATCCATCTCGAGATCGCGGTCGTCAACGGCCAGGTCTTCGTCCTGGCGGCCGAGTCGTCGTCCGGCCTCCAGGTCTACCGGTACAACCCGACGAACTCGACTCTGACGTCCGTCTTCTCGATCTCCGGCAACTTCAAGCAGGTCGAGATCAGCGGCCCGCAGCCGTACCCGGCCCTCTTTATCTACCGCGACGCCGGCGCGAGCGGGTCCTACATCGACATCTACGACACGAAGTGGATGACGGACGGCGGCGCTCCGGTGCTCGTCCGGTCGCTCCAGCACTACGGCTCGCCCGGGGTGAACTACAAGGGCACGAGCTTCGAGGCGCACGTCACGTCGGGGGGCGGCGTGTACACCGCGTACATCTATCGCGTGCTCACGCCTCCGGCTCCCGGAATTCCCACCACCCAGAGTCCGGTCCGCACCGACAAGGTCGACATCTCGTGCATCGCCGCCGACCCGCTGGCGCCGCCGGTGGCCTCGGCCACCATGGTCAATCTCTCGGCCCAGGGCCGGCCGAGCCCCGAGAACACGAAGAACTACTTCGGCGACAAGTGGCAGATCCTCGACACGTCGGCCACCTCGCAGCCGATCACCAACGTCGCCTGGGACATCTTCACCGGCGCCTCCGGGCCGTACGTCGCGGATGCCGCGTGGACCGGGAACCCGGCTTCCAACCCGGAGCTTTCCGACATCAACCCGGCCTACTGGCCCTGCGATCCGGCGGTGGGCGGCAACCTCTCGGCCGGCACCGGCTGCTGGGGCTCGATCGGCGGGCCCGCGAGCGGGACGTTCTACCTGGGTCTGAAGACGACGAACGTCAACGGGCCGAGCCCGAACACCTACTTCACCTCGCCCGGCATCACGGTCCTCTCGCCCGCGGTCTCGATCGTGGGCTACGACGGCAACACCCTCCAGGTCCTGGCGGGCAACCCGAACAACGGCGACGCCACCGCGTCGCAGGGCAACCTGGCCGATGCCACGTTCTCGTGGACCTTCTCGCCGGGCAACATCGCGCTCACCGGCACCGCGGTCACGGTCCCGACGACGGCCACCGCGTTCACGCTGATCGCGACGTACAAGAGCGGTCTCGCGGTCACCAGGAGCGGAGCGATCCAGCAGGTCGACCTCGTTCCCAACGCCTCCCTGACGCCCAACCCGGTCCTCAAGTCCGCGGCCCTGACGGTCCGGAACCTGATGCAGAAGGCCTCGGCGGCGACGCTGAACTCCGTGACGTACGCGATCACGCCCTCCGGAGGCAGCGGCACGCTGGCGACGACCTTCCATCCCGTCAACGGCACGGCCACGGTCAGCGCGCCGGCCTCGGTGGGCGCCTTCACGATCACGCTGACCTACAACTACACCGACCACCTGAGCGTCGCGCGGACGGCCTCGGTCGCCCTGCCGTTCACGGTCACGGATTTCGCGCCCGTGCCGTCGCTCGGCGTGTACAAGGACGCGGCGCAGAACCAGGGCGTCTTCCCGCTCGGCAACCCGCCGACGTTCAGCCTGACGACCGGAACGACCTACTACCTCTTCGATGACGAGGTGCTGCCGAACGGCGTCCCGCATCCCGGGGCGCAGTTCCACCGGAGCTCCAACTCCGACTCCTCGATCTCCGGCAGCGACGTCTCGATCGGCACGACCGCGGGCGCCGGTCCCCAGGCGTTTGCGCCTCCCGCCAACTGCACCAGCACGGGAAGCTGCTACATCAAGGTCACCGTCTCCGGCACCACGCGCGCCTTCAAGTACACCGCGTCGAGCGGCTCCCCCGGCGGCGGCGGCAACCCGGCCGTGACGCTTTCCGGCCCCGTCGACGGCGTGATCGGCATCGGCGTCACGTTCACCGCATCAGCGACCGACTTCGATTCGACGCCCAGCTTCACCTGGGACTTCGGCGACGCCGGAGGCGGCGGTGGCGGTGGCGGTGGCGGGGGCGGTGGTGGCGGCGGCGGCGGGAGCTGTCCGCCGTTCGCGCCCAACTGCCTGTCGGCCGTGCAGGCGGCCACGACCGCGTCCGGCTCGTCGTCGGCGAGCCACACCTACACGGCGGCCAACACCTACACGGTGAGGGTCACGGCGTCCGGCGGCGGCGTGTCGAAGACGGCCTCGAAATCGATCGTGGTCCGCCTCGGCGGGCCGCCTCCGCCCTCGAACCAGTTCACGATCTCGGGCGCCACGTTCAACGGGCTCAACAACACCTGGCTCGCGGAGGCGGGGCAGACGATCTCCTTCAGCGCCACCGAGCCGGACGGCGCGGCGACGTTCGGGTGGGACTTCGGCGACGGCACGACGGCCACGGGCCGGAGCGTCACGCACGTGTTCGCGACCGAGGGCGTCCGCACGGTGTTCATGTCGGCCACCGGCGGCGGGACGCAGACCTCGGGGACCTCGGTCGGCTCGGCGCGCTTCGCGCTCGACCCGCCGAGCTTCCAGGCCCTCATGATCCCGGGCGCGGGCTCGATCCTCTCGGAGGCCGGCGACTGGGCGACGGACTTCTCGATCACCAATCCCGGAACGCAGGCGACGACGATCACGCTCTATTTCGCGTCCTTCGCCGACGAGATCCCGGCGGACCTTTCGACGCTGCCGTTCGACACGCTCAAGAGCTTCCGTCTCGACGGCGGCCAGTCCTGGTCGGGCGTCGACGTCATCGGCGATCCGGAGATCCTCAACCGCCGCGGCGCCGGCAAGGGCATCCTCCTCGCCCGGTTCGAGGGAGGCAACCAGGTCCCGATCGCGACGGCCCGCGTTTACTTCACGTCGCAGGGCTCGTCGTTCGGCACGGCGCTGCCGTCGTTCGTGACCGGTCCCTACGGCCAGACGGCGTCCTCCCAGGCCCAGGCGGCGCAGCAGGCGGCGGCGGGCCAGACGCTCGTGGGCCTGCGCAACGACTCGCTCTACCGCTTCAACGTCTCGCTCTTCAACGCCTCGAGCGCCGGGGGTCTCTTCCACCTCGACGTCTTCAGCGAGGACGGCGTCCAGGTCGCCAGCAAGGACTTCGGCGTCCTGCCCTACAGCCAGGCGGGCGTTCAGGACACGGACCTCTTCACGCCGGACCCCTCGAAGCGCTACGTGATCAAGGCCTCCAGCACGTCGGGCATGCTCCAGGCGTACGCCTCGGTGCTCGACCGCCGGAACAACGACCTCGTGCAGGTCTCGGACGACACGCCGCGCATCGACGTGGCGCCGGGCACTCCGGTCAGCTACTACGTCTCGGGCGTGGGCCGGATCGAGACGCCGGAGACCAACACGCACTGGCGCACCGATCTGAACTTCTACAACCCGGGCGAGCTGCGGCGCGACCTCGTCCTCGAGTACCGGTACACCCCGGTGGGATCGACCGTCGAGAACCGGATCCTCGCGCCCCTCTCGGTCGGTCCGGGCCAGGGCGTGCCGCTCGACGACATCGTCGGCAACTACCTCGACGACTACACGCCGGACGACCTGAAGACCGGCACGATCCTCGGCGTTCTGCGCGTCGGATACAACGCCGCGACCGACGTGGCGACGGCGCCGCTGCTCATCGGCGGCCGGATCTACGCGGACCTGGAGACCGGCACGGCGGGCATGCAGCTCTCGACGTACACCTCGGACGAGAGCGTGGCGCCGGGCAGCGGCGTCCTCGTGATGCCGGGCGCGCAGTCGAACCTGCGCTTCCGCACCAACGTCGGCATCTTCACGCAGGGCGACCTGCCGACCGCGGTCCGCGTCTCGGCGGTCCGGCAGGACGGCACGGTGGCCTCGAACTTCGACTACCAGCTCAACAACCCGGAGCACACGGGGGCCTTCGCCCAGATCCCGATCACGGCGGACACCTTCCCGGGCATCGACGGGAACGCGATGACGATCAAGGTCCAGTCGATCTCGGGAAGCCCGGTCGGCGCGTACATCGTCACGGTCGACCAGATCTCGACGGACACGGTCTTCATCCAGGGCAAGCGGGTCGACTGACCTCCTGCCCGCGCGGCTCGCGAAGGGGGCCCCTCGCCGGGGCCCTTTTCCTTTGGGACCCGCGCCGACCCGGCGACGGCGGGCGGCGGGGATCCGTATGCCGGGTCTAGAATGAGCGTTGCCACATGAGTGAAACCGGGCCTTCGCGCGCCCCGCGGGGCGCCGGCCTCCTCGAGCCGGAGACGCCTTCGCCCTTCCTGCACGACCGCGGGGAGGCGGTCTACAACCCGATCACGGGCGCTTCACTCGACAAGGACGGGGAGGCCTGGCGCGTGCTCCAGGGCATCACGGCGGCCGGGGCCGTCGAGGGGGCCGATCCGGCCGTCCTCGAACACCTGCGCGCGGCCCGGTTCCTGATCGACGACGTGGCCGCCGAGGCGCGGCGCACGCACCTGCTCTTCCTCTCGCTCGAGACCTGCACGAGCTGCAACCACCGCTGCCCGTTCTGCCCGGTGTCGGTCGACCCGCGCGAGCGCGAGGTCATGAGCCAGGAGCTCTTCGAGTCGATCGTCGACCAGGTCGTCGAGGCCGGGGGCCGGGACGTCCACGTCTTTCTTTCGAACTACAACGAGCCGACCGTCGACCCCCTCTTCGAGGAGCGCTGCGCGTTCCTGTTCTCCCGGGGCCTGCCGGTCTCGATCCTGACCAACGCCTCCCACTTCACGCCCGACCGCGCCGAGCGGCTCGAGGCGCTCGGGCGGTTTCCGCTACGTCGGGATCAACCTGCCGACCCTCGACCCCGAGCGCTACCTGAAGCTCCACGGCACGAAGGACCTCGACCGCGTGGTCGCCAACGTCGACGCGATGCGCGCCCGCTCGCTCGCCGAGGAGACGGCGATCGTCGTCCTCGGGGACGAGGACGAGCCGCACCGGAAGGACGTCGCGGCGATCACCGCGCGCTTCGCGCCGAAGGGCTGGGAGGTCAAGCCGTTCAAGATCCGCAGCCGTCCCTCGAGCGGCACCTTCGTGCCCGAGCCGCCCGCGAAGAAGCGGCTGCGCGGCTGCGAGCTGATGGGCTCGCGGCCCTTCGAGCACCTGCACGTGACCGCGACGGGCAAGGCCGTGCTCTGCTGCCAGGACTACTACGAGAAGCTGACGGTCGGAGACCTGAAGACCGAGTCCGTCGCGAGCCTCCTCGGCGGCGACAGGATGGCCCGGCTGCGCCGCTGGACCTACGGCGTCGAGGAAGCGCCGGAGGACTTCCTCTGCCGGCGCTGCGAGTTCGCGATCGGGGAGTGATGGCGGAGCCGTTCGCCGTCCGCGCCGACTCGATCTCGAAGACCTACCGGGTGTACGAGTCGGCCTCCGACCGGCTGCGCGAGATCGTCTTCCGGCGCCCGCGGCACCGCGAGTTCCACGCCCTGTCGGACGTCTCGTTCACGCTCCCGCGGGGCCGGGCGCTGGGATTGATCGGCGAGAACGGGGCCGGGAAGTCGACGCTCCTGAAGATCGTCGCCGGCACGACCCGGGCGACCTCCGGCTCGATCGAGAGGAGCGGCACGGTCGCCTCGATCCTCGAGCTCGGGATGGGCTTCCACCCCGAGTTCACCGGCCGCGAGAACGCCCGGATGAACGCGGCGCTGCTCGGGTTGAACGGCCCGGAGATCCGGCGGCGGCTGCCGGAGATCCGCGAGTTCGCCGAGCTCGGCGAGTTCTTCGACCGGCCCGTGCGGACCTACTCCTCGGGGATGGTGCTGCGTCTCGCGTTCGCGGTGGCGACGCACGCGGACGCCGAGATCCTGATCGTCGACGAGGCCCTGGCCGTCGGCGACGGCTACTTCCAGAAGAAGTCGGTCGACCGCATCACCGAGTTCCACCGGCGCGGGGGCACGCTGCTCTTCTGCTCGCACGCGCTCTACTACGTGGCCCTGCTCTGCGATCACGCGATCTGGCTGAAGAACGGCGAGGTGGCCGCGCAGGGCCCGGCGCTGCCGGTCGTGCGCGCCTACGAGGCCTTCCTCCAGAAGAAGGAGCGCTCCCTGGCGCACGAGCCGGGCGCCGACGCTCCCGCGCCGGCCGACGGCCGGCGGCCCGCCCGCCTGACCGAGGTCGTCGTCCACGACGGCTCGGGCTACGCGCGCACGGAGTTCGCGGCGGGGGAGACCGTGGCGATCGACGTCGGCTTCGAGACGGCGGATCCGTCGCTGCGCTTCCACGTGCGCATCGGCGTCGACCGCGAGGACGGCGTGCAGATCTTCGCCGCCGACACGCGGCACGAGCCGTGGGCGCCGCTGACGGGAAAGTCGAGCTACCGCCTGCGCCTCGCGCTGCCGGAGCTGCCGCTGGCGCAGGGCGAGTTTCGCGTCTACGCGTACCTGGGGGACGAGCTCGCCCTCCACATGCACGACATGCGCATCCTGCGGCCCGGCTTTTCCGTCGCCTCGTCCGAGTACACCGTGGGCCTGCTCCGGCCGCGCCACGCCTGGACCTTTCCGGAAGGCGAGCCCGCGCAGGCGGCCCCCGCGGACCGGGTCGCCGCGTCGTCTTGAGCCGAGCGCTGGCGTTCCTGTCGGCGCCGCGCCGGCTCGATCTCGGATCGCGCCTGGCCCGGCTGCGCTGGCGGCGGGCCGCGGCCGCGGACGCGGTCGTGGAGATCCCCGCCGGATCGCCGGCGGCCGAGGTCCTCGCGGCCTCGGAAAGCTGGGTGCTCGTCGCCGACGAGGCGTCCCTTCCGCTCGGCCCCGTGCCGGAGCCGGGTCCGGGCCGAATCGTGCTCGGCCGCGCCGCGGCCCTGGCGCCGGGGTCCTTCGCCCACACCCTGCGGGAGCTCGCCGAGCGGGCGCTCGTCCCGACCGGCGGCGAGCCGGTCGCCGCGGCTTTTCGGACGGAGGATTTCCCGGTCCCCGACATGGTAACCATCGAATATAGATTTAGAGAGTTACTTGACGGGCAGGCACCCGAGGCTGCCGCCTTTTCGGTGCTGTCCCTCGGGGACCCGTCGGATCGGGAGCGCCCGGAGATCACCGGTCGCCTTCCGGCCGGCCCGCTGCGCATCCTGGACGCCGGCTGCGGGTCGGGCGGCCTCGGCCTCGCCCGGGCGGTCCATCCCGCCTGGGAGGTCGTCGGGATCGAAAGGGACGCGGTCCTGGCGGCCCGGGCGCGGGAGCGCTGCTCGAGGGTCCTCGAGGGAGACCTCGCCGGCGTTCTGCCCCGGCTCGCGGCCGAGGGTGAGCGGTTCGACGCGGTCGTCTTCGCGGACGTGCTCGAGCACCTGGAGGACCCGGTCGAGGCGCTTTCCCGGGCGCGGCGGCTCGTCCGCGACGGCGGCCGCCTCGTCGTGAGCGTCCCCAACGTCGGGCACCTCTCGGTCGTCCGCGACCTGCTGCTGGGGCGGTTCGACCCGGTGCCGTCGGGCCTCTGCGACGCGGGGCACCTGCGCTGGTTCACGAAGGAGTCGCTTCGCGCGGCGCTCGAGGAGGCGGGTTGGCAGGTCGAGACGCTCGAGGGCGAGCCGGGCGCGCCGGCGCCCGAGGCCGAGGCGTTCCTGCTTCTGGCCGACGGCTGGCCGGACGCCGATCGCGAGAGCCTTGCGACGTACCAGTGGATCGCGACCGCGCGCGCCCGATGAGAATCGCGTACCTGCTCGAATCGACGGAGCTCTCCGGCGGCGTCAAGGTGGTGCTGATGCAGGCCGAGGCGCTCGCGCGCCGCGGCCACCGGGTCACGGTCGTCTCGCCCGAGCCGGCGCCGGAGTGGTTCCGTCTCTCGCAGGCGCACTTCGAGCGGTCGGCCTTCTCCGACTCGCCGGCCCTCGCCGCCGCCGACGTGCGCGTCGCGACGTTCTGGAAGACGGCGGGCCCGGCGGTCGCGGGCGCGAGCGGCCCGGTCTTCCACCTCTGCCAGGGTTACGAAGGCCAGTTCTCGTTCTACCGGAGCCAGTGGCCCGAGATCGAATCGGCTTACCGTCTGCCGACGAAGAAGCTCGCCGTCTCGGCGACCCTCGCCGCGCGGCTCGAGGAGCTCGGCTACGGCCCGGCGATCGACGTCGGCCAGGCCTTCGACGCGCAGGGCTTCGCTCCGGGGCCGGCGCGCCCGGCCGCCGATCCGCCGGTCGTCCTCGTCGTCGGGCCGACGGCCGTGGATCTGAAGGGCATCGGGATCGCGCTCGACGGGCTCTCGCTGTGGCGGGCGCGCGGCGGCCGCTTCCGTCTGCGGCGCGTGTCGTACTTCCCGTGCGAAGAGGACGAGAGGTGCCGCGGCCTGACGGACGAATACCACCACGGCCTGCCCCCCGAGCGCATGCCGTTCGCCTATCGCGATTCGGATCTCTTCGTCGGCCCGTCGCGGGCCGAGGAGGGCTTCGGGCTGCCGGCGCTCGAGGCGCTCGCCTGCGGGATCCCCGTCGTCCTCTCCGACACGGCGGGGCATCGGGAGGTCGCGGGAGACGCCGCCGCCTACTTCCGCGACGGCGATCCCGCGAGCCTCGCCGCGGCGCTTCCGGGCCTGACGACGCCGGAGGCGCGCGAGCGTGCCCGGGAGGCCGGGCCCGCGGCGGCCCGGCGTTTCGACGCCGCGCTCGTCGCCGAGAGGCTGGAGCGGGTGTTCCTCGAGGCCCTCGCTTGAGCCCCCGCGTCTCCGCGATCGTCGTCAACCACCGCAGCGCCGCGGAGGCCGCGGCGTGCGTGGCGTCGCTGCGACAGGCCTTCGCGAGCGAGGACATCGCGGGAGAGATCGTCCTGGTCGACTGCGCTTCCGGCCCCGACGAGGTCCGGGCGCTCGAGGCGCTGCCGGCGGACGTCCGGGTCTTCCTCGACGAGAACCGCGGCTACTCGGGCGGCGTCAACGCGGGCCTCGCGCGTGCAGGCTCGAACCGGCTGCTCCTCTCCAACGCCGACGTCGTCTTCGGCGCGGGCGCCGTCTCGGAGCTTCTCGCCGCGCATCGAGGATCTGCGCGTCGGGGCCGCCGCGCCGCTCTGCTTCTGGGACGCCGGCGGGCGGCTGCGGCTGCCGGCGGAATCCGGCCCGACGCTTCGGGCGAGCTCGGCTGGCGGCCCTTTCGCGCTCCGCGCCGCGCCGCGCGCTCGCGGCTCTGGAAGGACGGCGGCGACGCGCGCCATCTCGTCGGCGCGGTGCTCGCGGTCCGCCGCGACGTCTTCGACCGGGTGGGACGGTTCGACGAGCGGTTCCTGTTCGAGTACGAGGAGACCGAGTGGGAGGACCGCGTGCGTGCCGCGGGACTCGCGCTCCGATTCGTGCCGCGGGCGCGCGTGCGCCACCTCTACGCGAGGAGCGCCATCCGCAATCCGGAGACCGAGCGCCGGCGCTCGGTCTCGCGGCGGCTCTATCGCGAGCGCCGCTGGGGCGGCGCCGGCCGCTGGCTGATCGAGCGCCGCGCGGCCCGCGCTCCGCGCGCGAGCGGGTTCGCCCGGCTGCCGGAGCCGGCCCTTGCCGCCCGCGCCGGGGCCTGGGTGGCCGTGTCGACGAACCCGGGGCTCGTGCCCTTCGCCGGCGCTCCGCTGACCGAGGATTTCCGTCTGCCCGCGGAGGTCCTGGAGTCGCTGCCGCCCGGGCCCGTCTACCTGAGGGTCTTTCGCGAGTCCGACGGCGCGCCGCTCGAGAGCTTCGTCTGGGAGAAGGCGTGAGCGCGTTCGAGATCCGCGACGCCCTCGAGGCCGACGTTCCCGGAATCCGCCGCCTCTTCGAGCGAGTGTTCGGCTCGCCGCTCTTGGAGGAAGAGTGGCGCTGGAAGTTCGCGCAGAACCCCGACGGCTGGTACGGCGTGGTGGGGGTCGCCGGCGGCGAGATCGTGGGCCACTATGCGGGCTGGGCCACGCGGTTCCTTCTCGACGGCCGGCCGCGCGTGGCTCTACTCGGTCGGCGACGTCGCGACCGATCCTTCCGTCCGGGGCCTCGGCGGACGCAGGGGCGTCTACCGGGAGATGATCGAGGCCTTCTACGCCCGCGTCGAGGGCGGCGGCGCGCCCTTCTGCTTCGGCTTTCCCAACGCGCGGGCGAAGGTGATCTCGGAGAGGATCGTCGGCACTCGCACGTTCGCGCCCGTGCGCATCGTGCGGACCGAGGTCGGGGCGTTTCCCGCTCCGCCCGGCGACGCCGGGAGCGGCGAGCACGTCGACGAGTCCTTCGACGCGCTCTGGGAGGCCGTTGCCCGGCGGTCGGCCGACCTGCTCGTCCGCGACCGCGCCCGCGTCAACTGGCGGTTCCACGCCCGCCCCACGCGCTACTACCGGATGGTCTGGCGCCGACAGGCCGGCGAGATGCTGAGCTGGGCCGCGCTGTCGGTCGTCGCCGACGGCACCGCCACGGTGGTCGACTACGTCGGGCGCGAGCCCGACGGGAGCGACCTGCCGCCGCTCTTCGCCGCCGCCGCCGCCGAGGCCCGCGCACTCGGCGCGCGGTTCCTCGTGTTCTGGGAATCGCCGGGCGGCCCGGGCCGGGATCCCATCGCCGCGCTGCCCGGCGAGAGGCTCGACGCGGGCTATCCGTTCGACGTCCGGGCCGTCGACGCGGAGGCGGTGCGCCGCTTCCTCGACGGTGCCAGCTTCGTCCCGTCGCTCTACGACCTCGTCTAGTCGGCGGAACCGGTTAAACTGGCCCACCTGCATGCCGCGTGAAGACGCCCTGATTCCCTACCAGGCGACGGAGTTGACCGGGGCGAGGATCCTCGCCCTGGCGGCGCATCCGGACGACGAGTCCTTCGGCGCCGGAGGGGTCCTCGCCTGGAACGCCGGAAAGGCCGAGGCGATCCGGATCTGGATCGCGACCGACGGGACCGGCCAGGAGGGGGTCGCGCCGGAAAACGCGCCGCGATTACGGAGCGCGGCGTCGGGACGAGGCGGTGCGCGCGGCGGCGGCCCTGGGGCTCGAGGAGCCGCGGTTCGCGGGGCTTGCCCGACCGCAGCCTCGCAGACCAGCGGGGCGTCCTCGAGACCGCGATCCGCGAGGAGCTACTGGACTTCCAGCCGGACCTCGTTCTCTGCCCGTCGCCGGTCGAGATCCATCCGGACCACCGGGCGCTCGCTCGCGCTCTCTACGAGGAGGTCGCCGCCTCGCGCGCGGGGGACCCGGACCACGACCGGTTCCGGTTCCTGCGCATCGCCTTCTACGAGCTCTCGCACCCGCTCCTGCCGAACGCGCTCGTCGACATCGCCGCGGTCGCCGACCGGAAGGACGCGGCGCTCGCGGCGTACGTCTCGCAGCAGGCCGTGCGCGACTACGCCGGAGCGATGCGGGGGTTGAACGCCTATCGCCGGCTCACGCTTCCGGGGCGCGGGCCGGTCGAGGCGTTCCGGGTCGTCACCTACGCCGAGGCCTCGACGACCTCGCTCGAGGAGCTGCGCCGCGCGATCGGGCCCTCCCTCGTCACCGACGGCGGGCGCGGGCCGGCGCCGGTGTCGGTCGTCGTCCGGACGCGCAACCGTCCGGCGCTCCTGCGCGAGGCGCTCGAGAGCCTGCGCGCGCAGACCGCGCGGCCGAGGCAGGTCGTCGTCGTCAACGACGGCGGAGCTTCGCCGCGAGAGGTCACCGACGGGTTTCGCGACGCGTTCGACCTGCATCTCGAGGAGCCGCGGCAGCGGCGGGGACGGTCGGCGGCGGCCAACCGCGGCGTCGCGGTCGCCACCAGGAGCTCGTCGCGTTTCTCGACGACGACGACCGCTGCTTTCCCGACCACGTCGAGCGGCTCGCCGCGGGCCAGCGCCAGGGCCCGGAGCCCGTCGTCTACTCGGACGCCGTCACGGTCGTCTACGGCCAGGGCGAAACCGGGTGGGAGCCTCGCGTGCGCACGCTCCAGTACTCGCTCGACTTCGACCCCGACTACCTCCTGCTCGCCAACTACATCCCGATCCACACGCTGCTCCTGCCGCGCGAGCTCTTCACGCAAGGTCGGGGGGTTCGACGAGGGGCTCGACTACTCCGAGGACTGGGACTTCCTCATCCGCCTCTCGGCCGAGACGCCGTTCCGGCACCTGCGCGCGGTGACCTGCGAGTACCGGGTGTTCGAGGCCTCGGCCAACGACCCGACGCACGTCGCCTCCGGCGGCGGAGCGTTCCAGGACGCGCGGCGCAAGATCTTCGAGCGCTACGCGGCGCGGCGGACGGACGCGGGCCTCGCGCGCGTGCTCGACCGCATGCGCTCGCAGGTGGCCTTCTGGTACGACCGCGACGGCATCTCCCAGGGGGAGCTCAAGTACCTGCGCGAGAGCCACCGCCGGATCACCGAGTCCCTCGGGCGCTCCGAGCGCGAACGGCAGAGCGAAAGGGCGAGGCTCACGGCAGAAAACGAGCTGCTGCACGCGCGCCTGGCCGAGGTCTTCGCCAAGAACGAGGAGTACGACGGTCTCGTGGTCGCGTCGCACGTCGAGATCGAGCGCCTCAACAGCCTGCTCAATCAGATCTACGCGTCGCGGACGTGGAAACTGCACCTGTTTCTCGACAAGCTGCGCGGGAGACGGTGAGGCCGCGCGCCGCCGCCCTCCCTTGAGCACGATCGCCGTCCTCGCGCCCGAGCCCATCCGGCCCCGCATGGCGGGCATGGGGATCCGGGCACTGGAGCTGGCGCGGGCGCTCGGCGCCGGCGGCTTCGACGCGCGGCTGCTGGTCGAGAACGACCTCGGCGAGGCCCGCGAGGCCGCGGGCGCGGTCCCGGTGGCGTCGGCCGCGCCGGGCCGGCTGGGGGAGGCCGCGCGGGGGGCCTCGGCGGCCGTCGTGTCGGGACACGCGGCCAACTCGTGGTTTCACGAGGTCCCGGAGCTGCCCTGCGCCGTGGACCTCTACGATCCCTTTCCGATCGAGAACCTCCACTACGCGAGGTCGCTCGGCGAGGCGACGGCGCGCCACGACCACGCGACCCTCGAGCTCTCGCTCTCGCGCGGCGACTTCTTTCTGTGCGCGTCGGCCGAACAGCGTCTCTTCTACGCCGGCGCGCTCTTTGCGGCGGGACGGATCGGCGCGTCGAACTTCCCGGAGGACCCGACGCTCGGCCGCCTGCTCGCGGTCGTGCCCTTCGGCGTTCCCGCGGCCGCGGCGTCGGGCGACGGGGAGGCCGGCCGGAGCGCGGTCGGCGCCGGGGGTCCGGGTCCCGTGGTCCTCTTCGGCGGCGTGTACGACTGGTACGACCCGCAGCTGCTGCTCGAGGCGTGGCCCGAGGTGCTCCGGCGGGAGCCGGAGGCGCGCCTGCTCTTCTTCGAAAATCCCAATGCGGCGACGACGCCGCAGCGCGTCTTCTCGCGGGCCCGCGAGACGGCGCGCGCGATCGATCCGGGCGGCCGCTCGATCCTCTTCTCGCCGTGGCTGCCCTACGCCCGGCGCGCCGATCTGTACGCGGCCTGCGACCTGCTCGTGTCGATCTCGTCGGAGGGGCTCGAGACCGAGCTCGCGTACCGGACGCGCCTGCTCGACGCCGCCTGGGGGGGAGTGGCGTCGGTCACGGTCGGCGGAGGCTCGCTCGCCCGTGAGCTCGCCGCGGCCGGCGCCGCGCTCGAGTGCGCGCGCGACGCGGCGGCGTTGTCCGCCGCGATCGAGGCCCTGCTCGCCGACGAGCCCCGGCGCGCCGCGATGTCCGACGCCGCCCGGGCCTTCGCGGGCGGCCGCGCGTGGGAACGGGTCGCGCAGCCGCTGGCCGGGTGGATGCGCCGGCCCCGCGTCGACCCGGGCCGCCGCCCGCTGCCCGAGGCCCGGCGCACGAGGTCGCGCCTCTCGAGGCTCTTCAAGTAGGCTTCGGCGGGCGTGCAAACACCGGAAGTCTCGATCGTCGTCGTCCACCACCGCGGGCTCGAGCACCTGCTCGAGGCCCTCGCGGCGCTCGATGCCGCGCTTGGCGAGGGGTTGACGGGGGAGGTCCTCCTCGTCGACAACGCTTCCGGCACGCCCCAGGACGAGGTGCTGCGCCGGCACCCGACGGTCCGGCGAGTTCCCTCGGCCGTCAACGTCGGATTTGCGGCGGGCTGCCGCCTGGGCGTCGAGGCGGCGCGGGCGCCGGTCGTCCTCTTCGTCAACGACGACGCGGCCGTCCTGCCGGACGCGCCGCGGCTTCTGGTGTCGGCGCTGACGGCCGCGGACGCCGACGTCGCCGCGGTGGGCGGCCGGCTCACGGACCGGACGGGCCGGCGCAACGACTTCTCGGACGGCTTCCTGACGTTCGACGGGCACGCGTTTGCCGCGCACGTCGGCGCGCCCGGTCGAAAGCCTTCCCCCGGCGGAGCCGGGCGAGGAGCGCCTCTTCGCCTGCGGCGGGCTGATGGCCGCCCGGCGCGAGGATTTCCTCGAGGACGGATTCGACGACGACTATTTCGCCTACCTCGAAGACGTCGACTTCGGGTGGCGGCAATGGATCGTCGGGCGCCGGATCCTCGCCGAGCCGAGGGCGGTCGCGCGGCACCGCGGCGGCGCGACGGGCGAGGCGCTCGGCGTCTTCTCGCGGGGCTTCCTGTTCGAGAAGAACGCGTTCGCGACGGCCTACAAGAACTTCGACCGCGAACACTTCCGGGACCTCATGCCGGCGGTGCTGATGGCGTTTCTGACGCGGATCTCCGCAGATGCTGGCGGCGCGCAATCCCGGGCGCCGAGGAGTTGTAGCGCGATCCCTACGCCGCGCCGGCCGGGCCGCCGCCGGCCCTGCGGGCGCTCTTCGGGATGTCCGAGGACTTCGCCGGCGCGGCGTCGTCGTCGAGGATCCCCTGACGATCGCCCAGCTGCGGGCGCTCCCTGGATCCACCGCCACCACGACGCGCTCGGCCGAGAAGCGGCGCGCGGTGCAGGCCCGCGCGGCGGCGCGGCCGGATGCCGAGATCTTCGCGAAGTTTCCCGCTGCGGATCGTGCCGACCTATCCCGGCGACGAGCGATTCGGCTCGGACTTCTTCGCTCCATTCCTGGAGATCGCGCCCGCGGCCTCGTCGCAGGCCGACGCTCGCGGAGATCTTCGAGGGCGAGCGCCGAGCTTTCCGTCGTCATTCCGACTTACCGACCGGCCCGACACGCTCGTTTCCGCGTCCTCGACGCGCTCGGCCGCCAGACGCGGCGCCGCCGCGAGTTCGAGGTGCGTCGTCGTGGACGACGGGTCGAGCGACGAGACGCCGGCGGCGACTCGACGAGCTACTCCCCGCCGTATCCCTTCCGGTTGTTGTCGCAGGAGAACGCGGGCCCGCCGCGAGCGCGCAACCGCGGGGTGCGAGAGGCGCGGGGCCGCGATCGTCCTCTTCCTCGGCGACGACACGGTGCCGGAGCCGGCGCTCCTCGCCGTCCACGGCGGGCGCACGGCGGAGCGGCGGCCGTACCCGGTCGCCGTCCTCGGGTACACGACGCTGGCCGCGGGACCGGCGCGTGACTCGCCGTTTCTCCACCACATCAACGAGTACGGCCTCCAGTTCGGCTACGGGCTGATCGAGGACCCCGAGCGGTGCCGTTCAACTTCTTCTACACCTCGAACATCTCGCTGCCGCGCGGGCTGCTCTCGAGGTCGGGCTCTTCGACACGACCTTTCCCCACGCCGCGTGGGAGGACATCGAGGTCGCCTACCGCCTGATGCAGCGCGGATGCGTGATCGCTCTACCGGCCGGAGGCCGTCGGCGCGCCACCATCACGACATCACGTTCGCTTCGTTCCGGCGCCGGCAGGAGAAGGCCGGGCGAGCGGCGGCGATCTTCTATCGCAAGCACCCCGAGCTCGGCGACTTCCTCGCCGTGCCGCAGGCGAAGCTCCTCCCGCGGCGGCGCCGCCTCGCCGAGAGGCTTCTCCCGCCGTGGGCGGCGCTGGCGGAGCGGGGGATCGCTTCCCGGCACGAGACGGGCCCTCGACCGCGTTCTGCGCGACGACTACCTGCGCGGCTTGAAGCGCGGCCTCGAATCGGTCGGAGACCTCCACGCCGGATGACGCTCTGACCTTGCTTGAGGTCAGCAGCCGGGGTTCGACGCCGCGAGTGTCCTCTGCAAGCCTCATTGTTTTCTTCAACTTGCGTGGGTGGAATTCATCATGCGCGTGGCTCCAATTTTGCTCTAATGAGTATCGGAGGATCGTCATGAAAGCGCTCACGCGGCTCGCGGTCGTCGTTGCGGCCCTGTCGCTCGTTACCCCGATGGTCATGGCCCAGGGTCATCGAGGCCCTTCGGGCGGCGGTGGATCGCGGGGTGGTGGGAGTCATGGCGGCCCGCGTGGCGGCTACTCGGGACCGCGGGGCACGTATTCGGGCCCGCGCGGTGGAACGTACGTCGGCCCGCGCGGAGGCTACGGCGGGTACCACGGCGGCGGCGGCTACCACGGTGGCGGCGGTTACCGCGGCGGGTATCACGGCGGCTATCGCGGCTATCCCTATTACGGCTACGGCCGGGGCTATGGCTGGGGTTGGGGCGGCTGGTGGGGTTTCTCGCCGTGGTGGGGATGGGGCGGCTATTACGCCGGCTATCCCTACGGCGGCTACGGGTATCCGTACTACTACGGCGGAGTCCCCGGAGGTTACGTCACGGTCAACACCTCGCCCGGATCGTGGACGGCGGTCAAGACGGACGTCTCTCCCGAGGAGGCTCGCGTTTTCCTGGACGGCCGCTACATCGGCCTCGCCGACGACTTCGACGGATTTCCCGACATGCTCTATCTCGAGGCGAAGGGCCGCTATCAGCTCGAGTTTCGCCTGGACGGCTTCGAGTCGCAGACCGTCGAGGTGGATGCGCAGCCCGGCGGCTTCTTGAAGCTCGACAACAAGCTCAAGAAGATCCCGGGCGCCAAGCAGTACGGCTCCTACGACACTCCCGTTCCCGAGGGCGGCGTCCAGCGGTTTTTCGGCAAGTCGAAGGGCGCTTCGGGCTCGGTGAGCCTCGAGTCGCAGGACTCGAATGCCGACGCCTGGCGCGTGCAAGAGTCGGAATCCGCGCCGCCGGCGCCCCAGGCGGGCACGGGGCAGGCGCCCCAGGCGGCTCCCGAACCGCCGGCGTCCCAGGCTCCGGCGGCCCGCGGCCGGATCGTCTTCCGCGTCCAGCCGGCAGATGCCGCGATCTACCTGGATGACCGATTCGCCGGCACGGCCGAGGAGCTTTCGACCCTCGCCCGCGGGCTCCAGGTGCCCTCGGGCTCACATCGGGTCGTGGTTTCGCGGCCCGGCTTCTCGACCGACGCCAGCCTCGTGGAGGTGGCGCCGGGATCGACCCAGAGGGTGGAGATCAGCCTCGAACGGCCCTGAACGGAGGATGTAAAGACGGCTTGTACCGGAACGGGCGGTTCGACATATACTGAGAGCACTCGAAGGAATCGATTAGGGGAGCGGAGGGCTTGGCGGCGTCTGCCATCCTAGTTTGCCACACCTTCCGTCAGTCTGATAGCTCCCAGGTCCGCACTCTTCCCGATCCTTCCGAGCCCGCTGGGCCGGAGGCTCCCCGTCGTTCCTTCGAGTTTTTCCTTTTGGGGTCAGGTCTCCGTTTTTTTCAGGCCCCGAACGCCTCCGGCTTACGCCGACGACACGACCGGGGCCCGAAAAACGAGACCTGACCCCCGTCAGCGTCGTGACCCCCATCAGCGTCGCCAGAACCGGGGCCCGAAAAACGAGACCTGCGACCCCCCCGCTCAGCCCCGCCCCCACAGCCCCAGCAGCAGCTTCTCGTAGTGCAGCCGCCGGTTGCCCCTCCGGGTGTCGGGCGGCGGATCCGCGGCGGCGATCGCCGCCTCGAGCAGCGCGGCCGGACCGGTCCGGCGCGCAATCTCGGCGAGCTTGCCGGCGACGGGCTGGTGGCAGAGGGCCGTCGACCGGGGAGCTTCGGCGGCGAGCGCCGCGTCGGCGAGGATCCGCGCGAGCAGGCCCGCATCGGCCTTCTCCTGTGAGGCCACCGCTTCGGCGAGCAGAAGGAGCACGGCGGGCCGTCCGGCCGTGAGGCCCTCCTCGAGGGCGGCGACGACCGCCTGGCGCAGGGCCCTTCCCTCGGAGAGGCGCGCCTCGGGGTCTGCCTCGTCGGCCTCCCGGGCGAAGAGCACCAGGTCGCGGGCGTCCTCCTCCGAAAAGCCGCGGCCGATCCACGCGCTCGCGCGCTCGGCGGGGCTTTCGGCGGGAAGGGCCGCCGCGGTGCAGCGCGAGCGGATGGTCGGGAGAAGCGATTCCGGCCGGCTCGTCGCGAGAATCCAGCGAAAGCGCTCGCCGGGCTCCTCGAGCGACTTGAGCAGCGCGTTGGCGCCCTCGACGCCGAGCTCCGACGCGCGGAGGATCCGCGCGACGCGGCGCGCGCTCTCGTAGGGCCGGCCGGCGCCGAACGCCAGCGCTTCCCGCACGCGATCGACCTTGATCTGGACGCCCTCGGGCTCCACGGTGAAGAAGTCCGGATGGATCCCCTTCTCGACGCGGCGGCAGCTCGCGCACTGCGCCTCCGGGTCGTTGCCCGGGCAGAGCAGCCGGGCCGCGATGCGGCGCGACTCGTCCTGGAGGCGCGCTTCCGAGGGCCCCGTCAGCAGCAGCGCGCCGGGGAATCGCTCGGGATCGCGGGCGAGCCTCTCGAGCATCTCGGGGGTCGCCAGCGTCATGGCAGGCCGAACCTCTCGGCGAGGATGCGCCAGGTCCGCGCGAAGACGGCCTGGGCGTCTCCGTCGACGGGCACCAGGGCGACGCGGCCGGGCTCGCGGCGCGCGATCGCGAGAAACGCGGCGCGCACCTTTTCGTGGAGCGCGAGGTCCTCGGCCTCGAAGCGTCCGGGGGAGCCGGCATCGCGCCTGCGCGCCCGCGCCAGGCCCTCCGCGGGATCGCAGTCGTAGACGAGCGTCAGGTCGGGCGCAACGGAGCCGCGGACGCGCGCGTCGAGCTGCGCGATCCAGGCGCCGTCGAGGCCCCGGCCGGCCGCCTGGTAGGCCTCCGTCGAATCGCTGAAGCGGTCGCACAGCACGAAGCGGCCGGCGTCCAGGGCCGGCCGAATGACCTCGCGCACGTGCTGGCCCCGAGCGGCTTCGATCAGGAGGAGCTCCGCCATCGGATCCAGGGCGACGTGGGAAGGGTCGACGAGGATCGCCCGGATCTTCTCGCCGATCGGGGTTCCGCCCGGCTCCCGCGTGGTCGTGACCTCGCGGCCGGCCGCGGAGAGCCGCGCGGCCGCGAGCATGAGCTGCGTCGACTTCCCGCAGCCCTCGACGCCTTCGAACGTGACGAACGGCACGGGCCGAAGAATACCCGCAGCGGGCATTTTCGGCCCGGGATTGCCATTAACATGGTGACCTTTCTGATGCTTCCGTCGACGTAAGGGGGGAGAGGAGTGCCGGTAGAGGGTCGCTCCACGGCCGCATCCCGGCCCTGGTGGTTCCTGGCCGTCGGCTTCGTCGGCCTGGCGATCGCCATCGCCTCGATCGCGGACATGTTCTCGGCCCGCCCCTACGACGGGATCGTCCCCCTGCCCTACGGCCAGGACGGCATCGAGGTCCGGATGGTCCTGCCCGGCACTCCCGCCGAGAAGGCCGGCATCAAGGCCGGGGAGTGCGTCCAGGGCATCGGCAAGCGCATCGTCAACACCAGCTCCGACGCCTCGGCGGAGCTGCGGCGGCACCGCATCGGCGAAAGGGTCGACTACCTGGTGCGCAACGGCCCCTGTCCCGGAGGCCCCGAAGCGGCCGGCAAGGAGCTGCGCACGGTCCGGCTCGAGCTCTCCTCGGAGCGGCTGGGCGGCCGGACCTACCTCTACGCGGTCGTCGTCGGGTTCCTGTTCTTTCTGATCGGCCTCTTCGTCTTCGTGCGCGTCCGCCGGGGAGCGCTCCGCGCGCATCTTCTTCCTGCTCTGCGTTCTCTTCCTGCTCTTCTTCATCTGCCGGCTGCGCCCCGCCTCGTACTGGTGGATCGACGTCTTCGTGCAGAACACGGGAACGGTCAGCCTCTTTCTCCTGCCCGCCGTGTTCCTGCACTTCTTCCTGATTTTCCCGCGGCCGAAACGGCTCCACTTCGCCCGGCCGGACGAGTGGACGGGGGAGCCGCCGCCACGCTGGAAGGTGAGCCTCCAGGAGTTCCTCTCGACGAGCCCGGCCCTGCTCTATCTCCTGTACGCGGTCCCGCCGTTCGTCTTCCTCTACGACGTCATGCGCCAGGTGCGGGGCGAGAAGGTCACGGTCCTCTCGGGCGCGCCCCTGTCCTCGTGGATCCTGCTGGGCGACTACCTCGTGCTCGGCCTCGTGGCGCTGGCGCATTCGGCCTTCACGCTCGAGGACCCGCGCGAGCGACGGCAGGCCTTCCACGTCTTCGTCGGGACGATTCTGGGGACGGTCCCGTTCGTGCTGTTCTTCATCGTCCTGCCGTCGGCCTTCGGCATCGACGAGTACGCCTTCTACGGGATCATCCCGATGATCCTGATTCCGGCGACCTTCGCGTACGCGATCGTCCGGTTCCAGATGCTCAACGTGCGCGTCATCGTGCGCCGCACGTTCCTCTACGCCGCCACGACGGCCGTGCTGCTCGGGTTGTACGCGCTCGTCGTCGCGCTGGCGAACCTGGTCTTCTCCTCGTCGCGGCTGTCGGCCTCGCCGCTCTTCAACTTCGGGTTCTTCCTCGTCGGCATCTCGCTCTTCGAGGTCATGCGCCGGCGCCTCCAGGCGCCGCTCGACAAGCTCTTCTTCCGGGAGAAGTTCGACTACCAGGCGGCGCTGCTCGAGATGAGCGAGGCCATCACGGGAGAGCTCGATCTCGGTCGCATCGCCGACTACCTGACCTCGAGCGTCGCGGCCACGATGCGCCTCGAGAAGGCCTCGATCTGGCTTCGCGACCGGGACGGCTGGCTCGAGCGGAGGGGCAAGCGGGACGACCGGCTCTCGCCCTCGGCGGCGGTGCGGCGCGTGCTGCGGCAGGAGGGCAAGCCCTCGGACCTCGAGGAGATCTCCCTGCACTTCGCCGACGGCGAGAGCGAGGAGTTTCGGGAACGGCTGTCGGCGGAGGGCTTCCGGCTCCTCGTCCCGCTCGTCTACCGCGAGCGCCTGATGGGGATCCTCGCGCTCAAGGAGAAGCTCTCCGGCGAGCGCTTCGACCGGGACGACCTGTCGCTGCTCTCGACGCTGGCCAACCAGTCGGCGCTGGCGATCGAGACGGCGCTCCTGCACGACGAGATGACGCGGCAGGCGGAGTTGAAGCGCGACCTCGAGATCGCCCGCGACATCCAGGTCAGCCTGCTGCCGCGCCAGGTCCCCGAGGTCCCCGGGTTTTCGTTTCTCGGCGGATCGATCCCGGCGCGCGTGGTCGGCGGCGACTTCTACGACTTCATCCCGTTCGAGGACCGCCGGCTCGGGATCGTGATCGGCGACGTCTCGGGCAAGTCCGTGCCGGCCTCGCTCCTCATGGTCGCTTCCAAGGAGATCGTCTACTCCCGCGCGCTGACGACGTCGGACCCGGGGCTGCTCTTCCAGGAGTCCAACCGCCGGATCTACTCGATCAAGCGGCGCATGTTCGTTTCGCTGGGGTTCTTCCTGCTCGATGCCGACGCCATGAGCCTGCGCTACGCGATCGGAGGCCAGCCCCTCCCGATCCTGCTCCGGCCGGGCAACGGCGGCCCCTGCCTGATCGAGCCGCCCGAGCACCGGCTGCCGCTCGGGGCGTTTCGCGAGGTCCCGTACGACACCAAGGAGCTCTTCCTCAAGAAGGGGGACCTGCTCTTTTTCTACACGGACGGCTTCACGGAGGCCATGGACGCCGACATGAACCCCTTCGGCGAGGAGCGGCTCATGGCCTCGGTCGAGGCCCGGCAGGGGGGGACCCTCCAGGAGGTCGCCAACGCGGTGCTGGCCGACATCCGGGAGCACGTGGGAGGCGCAGAGCAATACGACGACATGACTTTTCTGTTCCTGAGGGTGGAGTAGGGGCTTCTGAGGGGTTTCTTGGGGGATTTCGGGGCAAAACCCGGACATCTCCCATACGTATGAACGGCTTAGAAGAGGTTCTCCGATGAAGAAACGACGCTGGCTCCTGGTGGCTTCTGCGGGTGTGCTGCTCCTGGCGGCCGGGGTTTCGGCCGCCCTCTTCATGTCGCACCGGCGGGACGTCACGACGACCTCCGAGGCGGCCTGGGAGGCCTACCGGGAGGCCGTGGCCAACGAGAACCGGTTCTACTTCAAGGAAGCGCGCCTGGCCTACGCCCGCGCCCTCGAACTCGACCCGAGCTTCGCCATGGCGATGCTCGGCCTCGCCCGCCAGTCCAAGGAGCCCAGCCAGGGCGCCGCCCTCCTCAAGCGGGCCGCCCGGGAGAAGGGGCGGCTGACCGAGCGCGAGCGGCTCCACGTGGACATGGCCCTGGCCCTGACCGAGAAGCGGCACGAGGACGCGGTCAAGATCGCGAGCGAGATCCACCAGAAATATCCGACGGACACGCGGTCGGTTCTGGTTCTCGCGGGCAACGAGATGGGCAAGGGCAACCTGGACCGCGGAATCAAGATCTTCGAGGAGCTGCTCTCGGTCGACCCCAACAACGCCGAGGCCTACAACCAGATCGGGTACCGCTACGGCTACCAGGGCGACTACGAGAGGGCCATGGAGAACCTCAAGCGGTACCAGTTCATCGCCGCCGACAACGCCAACCCCTTCGACTCTCTGGGCGAGGTCCAGGCCTATTCGGGCCACTACAACGAGGCGATCGAGAACCTCAATCGGGCACTGGCGATCAAGCCGGACTTCGTGGAATCGGTCGCGCACCTCGCGGTGGCCTACGAGGGCATGGGCGAGTACGCCAGGGCGATCGAAATGTACGAGAAGGCGGCGGCGATGACGGACTCCGACGACATGAGCCGCGGCTACCTGATGCGCGCGATGAGGTCGGCCTTCTATTACGGCGACGCCCGGGAAGCCCTTCGCCTCGCCGAGAAGACGAAGGCGTTGAAGGTGGAGAGCAAGTACGCCGAGCTCGACGCGGCCTATCTGGAGGCCGTGACGGCGCTGTTGAACGGGCGCCCCGCCGAGACTCTCAAGATCGTCGAGGACCTCCGCCCGCGGCGGGAAGCCCTCATCGCGAAGGAGAACCTCCCGCCGGGCTGGAAGCCGCACTTCCCGCACGTCAACATGCTGACGGCCCTGGCGCTCGAAGCTCAGGGAAAGGACGCCGAAGCGCTCGAGTCTCTGGAAGCTGAACGCCAACCCCCCGACCCCGTACGAGAACTTCGAGCAGCGCCGGTCGATCTACGAGGCCCGGGCCCGGGTCGCGGTGGCGCTGGCCCGCCAGGGCAAGCTCGACGAGGCCGAGAAGCTGATCGCCGAGAACCGCCGGTGGAACGCGAACTGGGCTCCCACCCGCGCGGCCGAGACGGCCGTCGCGGAGCTGCGCCGCGAGAAGGTGCTCGCCGCCGCGAAGTAGCGGCCGCCAGGCCATGGAAAAGTCCCGCCACTTCGAGACACAGCACCGGCTTCTCCTCCTGGAGACGCTCTACGACGCCGGCCTGTCGCTCGGCGCGCTCCCGGACGAAGAGGCCCTGGTCGAGGACGTCCTGTCCCGGGTCGTGGGCGTGCTCGACGCCTCGCGGGGGTACCTCGCGACCTTCGCCGACGGCGGCGCCCGGCGCGCCGAGGCGCGCGTGGGCTTTCCCAAGCGCCCGGCCGAGGCCGTCGTGGCTCAGGACGAGTTCCTCCGCGACGTGCTCCAGGCCGAGACGGCCGTCAGCCGCGAGAAGTTCAAGCTCCTCGGCCGGCCGGTCCTGACGGCCGTCGGCGCCCGTATCTTCGGCGGCGGCCGTCCGCTCGGCGTCATCGTCCTCGCCGACAAGGAGGTCCGCCGCGGCGGCCAGGCCGCCTTCGACGAGGAGGACGGCCGCTTCCTGGTCTCGCTCGCCGGCCTGTGCGGCATGGCGATCGAGAACCGGCGGCACCTCGAGCGCCTCGACGCGCGAGCGCGAGCGGCTCGAGGAGGAGAATCGCCGCCTGCTCGACGAGACCGGGCGCTCGGCCGCGGGACGCCTGTTCGTGGGCGACTCGCCGGCTGCCCGGCGCGTGCTCGACCTCGTCTCGCGCGTCGCGAGCTCGAAGATCTCGGTGCTCCTGACGGGCGAGAGCGGGACGGGCAAGGAGCTCGTCGCGCGCATGATCCACGCCCGGAGCGACCGGGCGGAGAAGCCGTTCGTCGCGATCAACTGCGCGGCCCTTCCCGAGACGCTGCTCGAGTCCGAGCTCTTCGGCATCGAGCGGGGCGTCGCCACGGGCGTCGAGGCCCGGGCGGGCAAGTTCGAGACCGCGCAGGGCGGCACGCATCTTCCTCGACGAGATCGGCGACATGCCGCCGGCCCTGCAGGCCAAGCTCCTGCGGGTCCTCCAGGAGCGCGAGATCGAGCGCATCGGCGGCCGCCGCCGCGTGCCGATCGACGTGCGGGTGCTCGCCGCCACCCACGCCCGGCTGCCCGAGCGGATCGCCCGCGGTGAGTTCCGCGAGGACCTCTACTACCGCCTGCGGGTCGTCGAGATCGGCCTGCCCCCGCTGCGCGAGCGCCGGGAAGACATCCCGAAGCTCGTTCGCCACTTCCTCGAGCGCTTCGCGGCGCGGGAGGGCCGGGACGTCCCGACGCTCGACCGCGACGCTTACGCCGCGATCCTCGGGCACGACTTCCCCGGCAACATCCGCGAGCTCGAGAACCTCCTCGAGGGGGCCGCGGCGCTCTCGCAGGGGAGCCAGATCCGACGCGAAGACCTCCAGTGGCTGCCCCAGCAGGGCCTGCGCCTGGCGGAGGCGCCCGCGCCGCTGTCGGGCGAAGACGAGATCCCCGACCTGCGTGCTCTCGAGGATCGCCACATCCAGCGGGTGCTGAGGCTCGCGGGCGGCAACAAGAGCCGGGCGGCCCGCCTGCTCGGCATCAGCCGCCGCACGCTGTACCGGAAGCGACAAGTGGGACATTAAGTTACTGTGTCTAATTGTCCCATTTATGGCTCTAATCGCTTTTACTTCAATATCTTATAAGACAGCACATACAGCCATCCTAGCCAGCATGTGACATTGTGATACGATGTCGCGGTGCTGACCCCAGCTGCCCTCGCCTCGTCTAAACCACCTGGAATCATCGCCTTACGCGATTCGAGGCCAGGCCCGCGCCGCTGGCAGGACTCTTGCCCTCTACGAGTCCCGCAGTGATGAGAAAAGCTCTCGCGATCGGATTGGAAGCCCTGGAGGTGCCCAACCTCCTGTGGGGACTGCTGGCGGGCGAGATCTCCCTCGTCCTTCTCGCCGCCGCGTCCGATAAACTTCCGGCCGTCTTGATCCGGTCACTGCAACTCTTCCTCCGGTTCTAGGAGCCTCGAGCCGTCCCATGTCGCACGGGGGAACTGCTCCGCCCGGGCTCGCGAGCGCCGGCTCCCGCGAGGTCTCGATGACGCATCCCGGTCGCTCCGGAGATGGAGATCGTCGCCACCGCCCAGGCCGCCGCGCTCGGCGAGTACATCGCGATGTCTCGCGATAAGATCGACGAGGTCCGGCTCGCGCTCGTCGAGGCCTGCATCAATGCGTTCGAGCACGCCGACTGCCGCGACGAGCAGCTCCACCTGACGTTCCGCCTGGGCCAGGAGCCGAAGGGGAGGGAGTGGCTGGAAGTGGAGGTCATGGACAAGGGTCGGGGGTTCGACCAGGCGCGGGTCGAGGAGCCGAGCATGGAGAAGACCTTCGCCAGTCACCGCAAGCGCGGTTGGGGCCTCCAGATCATCAAGAGCCTCATGGACGACGTCGACATCACCTCCGGCGAATGGGGAACGCGGATCCGAATGAGGAAATACAAGTGAGCGAGACTTGCAAGGTTTCGTCGGAGCGGCGGGGGGACGTAGCGATCCTCTGGACGGACGGCTACATCAACAACCAGGGGGGCGAGGAGATCGCCCGCGAGGCGTATGCGCACCTGGACCAGGGCGTCCGCGCCCTCGTGCTCAACCTCGAGAAGACCCGCATCGTCAACTCGATCGGCATCTCGATTTTGATCGAGGTCCTCGAAAAGGTCATGGACCGCAAGGGCGCGCTGGCGTTCTGCGGGCTCACGCCGACGATCGACAAGACTTTCCGGATCATGGGACTGGCCCAGTACGCCGAGATCTACCCGACCCAGGAAGACGCCGTTCGGAGCGTCAGTCAGCCGGCCTAGTGTCTTGTCAGGGATGTCGGATCAGCGGCTTGACGGAACGACACGGATGACGCCTCAGCGATGAGCGCCCCGGTTCCCGCGACCCCCTCCGAGCGGCTCGAGGAGCTCTGGAAGCGGATCGGCGGCGTCCTCGAGGGCGAGTCGCCCCTGCCCTCCCGCATCGCCGAGGCGGCGGTGCTCGCCACCGGGGCGCGGGACGCCACCCTCTATATCCGGGAGCGGGACGCCTGGGTCCGCACGGGCGAGAAGCTCCCGGGCGGCGTCGAGCCGGACGAGATCCCGGAGCCGGTGCCCGCCGGCATCTTCATGAAGGAGGGCCACCTCTGGCTTCCGCTGGCGGCGGAGGGCGAGCTGCACGGCCTCCTGCGCCTGTCGGACGCGCCCAACGGGGAGGCGTCCGAGCACACTCCGATGCTCGCCTTCCTCTTCGGCTCCCTCGTCGCCGCCCACCGCCTCGCCCGCCAGGTGCGCGAGGCGGAGTTCGAGCTCAAGGCGCGGCTGCTCGAGCTCGAGTCCCTGTACGACCTCGGGCTCTCGCTCGGCGGACAGCTCGACCTGGCGGCGCTGGCCGACGAGGTCCTGTTCCGGTCCATCTCGCTGACGGACGCCGGCAAGGGCGGCCTGGTCCTCTTCGACGGCGCCGACCATCTGCTGCTCGAGCGCAGCGTCGGAGGCGAGATCCTCGTCTCGCGGGACTGCGTCTCCTGGACGCTGCCCGAGGGCGGCCTGATCAACAACGAGTCGCCGACCGACGCCATGCGGGACGGCAGCTGCAGCAAGTTCCTGGCCGTCCCGATCTCGGTGCCGGGGCGGCGGCTGGGCGTCCTGGCGGTGGCGGACAAGGAGTCGCGCGACGGCCGGGTCCTCGACTTCTCGGCGACCGACGCGCGGCTGCTCTCGCTCTTCGCCAACCAGGCCGCGGCCGCCATCGAGACGGCGCGGCTGCACAAGGAGGCGATCGAGAAGGAGCGCATCGAGCGCGAGCTCGAGCTCGCCGCGGCGATCCAGCGCCAGATCCTGCCGCGCGACCTGCCGGTCGTCGCGGGCCTCGAGCTCGCCGCCCGCAACCGTCCGACCCGGCAGGTCGGCGGCGACTACTTCGACTGGTTCCCCCTGTCGGGAGGGCGGCTCGCGTTCCTCGTCGCGGACGTTTCCGGAAAGGGCGTTCCCGCCGCGCTCCTCGTGTCGACCGTCCACGCGGCCGTCCACCTTCAGATCGACGACGCGAAGACGGTCGCGGACCTGATCGGCCGGATCGACCGCCACCTGCAGCGCTATGCCGCCACGCGCAAGTTCCTCACGGTCTTCTTCGGCCTGATCGAGCCGGAGGCCGGCGTGCTCCGCTACGTTTCGGCCGGCCACAATCCCGCCCTGCTTCGGCGCGCCGCCGGGCCGATCGAGCAGCTCAAGGCCACCGGCGTTCCGCTCGGCATGTTCCCCAACGCCTCCTGGAAGGAAGAGGCCGTGTCGTTCGGCCGGGGCGACCTGCTCTGCGTCTACACCGACGGGGTCTCGGAGGCCCTGGACGCCGCCGACGAGGAGTTCGGCCTCGACCGGCTGACGGCGCTCGTCGCGGCGGGGACGGGGCCGGAGGAGCTGACGGCGACCGTGTTCGACGCGGTCGAGGCGTTCGCCGCGGACGTGCCGCAGTACGACGACCAGACGCTCCTGATCGTCCGGCGAACCTGACCGGCCGGCGGGCCTCGGTTAAGATCCCGGGGTGATCTCGCTTCTCGCCGGGCTCCTTCTCCTCGCCTGGAATCCGCCTCCCGCCCCGGACGCCGGCCTGCTGCTCGAGAACGGCGTGGTCTACGCGTCGGCGCAAGCGAAACCGGCGAGCGTCTCGATTCTCGCGGCCGGGGGCAGGATCCTCTTCGTCGGCGATCCGGCCCGCGCCCGGGCGATGGCGGGCGGCGCCCGCGTCGTCGACCTGTCGGGGAAGTTCGTCTTCCCGGGCTGGGCCGACTCGCACCTCCACATGCTCGGCGTCGGAAAGGCGCGCTCGATCGCGGATCTGCGCGGGCTTCCGGACTCCGAGGCCGCCGCGCGCCGCATGGGCGAGAAGGCCGGCGGCCTCCCGGCGGGAACGTGGGCGGAGGGCCGGGGCTGGGACCAGAACCTGTGGCCCGGGCGCGAGTTTCCCGACGCGCGGACGCTCGACCGGGTCTTCCCGGACCGTCCCGCCGTCGCCGGACGCGTCGACGGCCACGCCCTGTGGGTCAATTCGGCAGCCCTTCGCGCGGCCGGCATCGACGCCGCGACGCAGGACCCGGGCGGCGGACGCATCCTGCGCCGGAGCGATGGATCGCCGTCGGGGGTCCTGGTCGACAACGCGATGGACCTCGTGGGAAAGGCCATGCCCGTTCCGTCTGCGGCCGACCTCGACCGGTGGCTCCTCGCCGGCGCGCAGGCCTGCGCGGCCGCGGGCCTGACCGAGATCCAGGATGCCTCCGGCTACGACGCGGCGGCGATCGCGTCGCTCGAGCGCCTGGCCGCGTCGGGCCGGCTGCCGATCCGCGTCTACGCCACCGTCTCGCCCGAGCCCGATGCGCTGCCGGCCTTCCTCGCCCGCGGCCCGCGCATCGGCGGCGGTCCGGACTTTTTGACCGTGCGCGCGATCAAGGCCTACGCGGACGGCGCCCTCGGAAGCCGCGGCGCGGCCCTCCTGACCGACTACACCGACGAGCAGGGCAGGACCGGCCTGCTCGTCACGTCGCCCGAGCGCCTGGCCGAGGTCGCGCGCGACGCGCGCCGCAGCGGCTGGCAGCTCTGGATCCACGCCATCGGGGACCGGGGCAACCGCGTCGCCCTCGATGCCTTCCAGTCGGCGGCGTCGGCGGTCACGCAGGCCCCGGCCGGCGCCGCTCGTCCGAGGATCGAGCATGCCCAGGTCATCGCCCCCGACGACTTCCCTCGGTTTGCGCGGCTCTCCGTGATCGCCTCGGTGCAACCCACCCACGCGACGTCCGACATGCCGTGGGCCGAGGCCCGCGTCGGTCCGTCCCGGATCGCCGGGGCCTACGCCTGGCGTCGTCTCAAGGACGCCGGGGCGCGGCTGACGGGCGGCAGCGACGCCCCGGTGGAATCCGAGAACCCGCTTCTCGGGTTCTACTCGGCAGTGACCAGGCAGGATCTCCAGGGCAAGCCCGCGGGAGGGTGGCGTCCCGAGGAGAAGCTGACACGCAGCGAGGCCCTCGCTCTCTTCACGTCCGACGCGGCCTTCGCCGCGTTCGAGGAGTCGTGGCGGGGCCGCATCGAGCCGGGCTACGCCGCGGACCTGACGGTCCTGGCGCGCGATCCCATGGCCGTCCCGGCCTCCGAGATCCCGGCGATTTCCCCGGTCATGACGGTGGTCGGCGGCCGCGTCGTTCACGGCCCGGCGGCCCCGTGAGCGGCGCCCGGGCCTTCGCGGCGGCGGTACTCTTTCTCTCCCTGGGGCTCGGTTGCGACTCGCGGGGGAAGGGAACGCCGAACGTGCAGGCCACGCCCACCGACGGTGACGCCGCGCGGCGCGCGCGCATGGTCGAGACGCAGATCGTCTCGCGCGGCGTCCGCGACCCCCGGGTCCTCGACGCGATGCGCAAGGTGCCGAGGCACCTCTTCGTGGCACCCGAGGAGCGCGCGCACGCATACGAGGATCACCCCCTGCCGATCGGCGGCAGCCAGACGATCTCCCAGCCCTACATCGTGGCCCTCATGACCGAGCTCCTCGGGCTGCCGCCGCGGGCGCGCGTGCTCGAAATCGGGACCGGCTCCGGGTACCAGAGCGCCGTGCTGTCGCAGCTCGCGGCCGAGGTCTACTCGATCGAAATCCTGCCGGACCTCGCGAGGGCGGCGTCCGAGAAGCTGAAGGACCTCGGCTACGTCAACGTGACCGTCCGCGAGGGCGACGGCTATCGGGGCTGGCCGGAGCACGCCCCCTTCGACGGGATCATCGTCACGGCCGCCCCCGAGAAGATCCCCGAGCCGCTCGTCGATCAGCTCGCCGTGGGCGGACGGATGGTGATCCCCGTCGGGGGCTTCTTCCAGGAGCTCAAGGTCTTCACCCGGGAAAAGGACGGCCGCGTCACCGAGAAGGACATCATCCCGGTGCGTTTCGTCCCCATGACCGGCGAGATCGAGAAGGAAAAGACGCCGGATTAGCCCTTACTGTCCCGCCCCCTTGATCACGCCCTCGGCCAGGATGATTTCCACCCGCCGGTTCTTCGCCCGTCCCTCGGGCGTCGCGTTGTCGGCGACCGGGATCCGCGAGGCGTAGCCCTCGGCGCTCATGCGCCTGGCGGCCACGCCCTGGCTCTGGAGGAACGCCATCACGGCGTTGGCGCGGTCGCGGGAGAGCGGAACGTTGATCGCGTCGCCGCCGGTCGAGTCCGTGTGGCCCTCGATGCGCAGGTTGATGTTGGGGAAGAGCGACACGATGCCCGCGAGCTTGGCGAGGGCGACCTGGGTGTTCGGCTTGAGCGTCGCCTTGTTGGTGTCGAAGAGGATGTCGGGCAGGTTGACGACGACGCCGCGGGCGGACTGGCTGATCTGGGCGACCTCGGAGAGGGCGCCGGTCAGCCGGCCTTCGAGGTCGTTGCGCTCGGCGCGGAGCCGAGCGTTCTCCGCCTCGGTCTGACCGACGCGGGTCTCGAGCTGCTGCTTCTGGGCCTCGAGCGCGGCGGCGGCCGCGGAGACCTCGGCCGTGGTCTTCTCGGCCTGGGCCTGGGCGGCGCTCGCCTGCGTGGCGAGCTCCTCGGCCTTGCGGCGGGCGGCATCGGCGTCGCGGCGCGCCGCGTCGGCGGCCTCGGCCGAGAGCCCGGCGGCCGCGGCGCGCTCCTGCGCGACGGCGGCCTCCTGCTGCGCGGCCTGCGCCTGCTGCTGCAGCATCGTCATCTGCTGCTGCGCGGCCGTGGCCTGCTGCTGCGCCTGGTTGAGCTGCTGCTGGGACTGCGCGAGCTGCTGCTGGGCGGCCGCGGCCTGCTCCCGCGCGGCGACGGCCTGCTCGCGGGAGGCGAGGGCCTGCTGCTGCGCGTCTGCCGCCTGCTTCTGGGCCAGGCTCTTCTGCTGTTCGAGCGACGCCAGTTCGGCGGCGCGCCTGGCCGCCGCGGCGGCCGCCGCCTCGTCGGCCAGCTTCTGCTGGGTGGTGCGGATCGCCGCGGAGGACTGGGCGAGGCTCCGGCGGGCGTAGTCGAGGCCGAGCTTGTCCTTGCCGCCCTTGTACGAGTTGGTCGCCTGCGCGAGCGTGACCGAGGCGTCCCGCATGGCGTCCGGCGCGTACTTCTCGGCGCCCATCTGCTGGGCCTGCTGGAGGACGCTCTGGGCCTGGACGAGGTCGAGGGACTCGCTGCCGGAGTACACCATGCTGCCGATCGTCGGGTTGCCCACGCGGGGCGCCGGCAGGAAGGCGGACAGCGTCACCGGAGTGCTCTTGAACTTCTTCGGGGGGGGCGCCACCGACGTGAACACGACGAGCTCCGAGGGCTTCAGGACCGCCGGATAGGGCTCGGCGGTGATCATGAGGCCGAACTCCTTCTGCCCCGTGCGGAACTCCGCGTCGCCGCTCTGCTTGCGGACGATGAGCTCGCCGAGGTTCTCGGTCGCGCCGTCGCGCGTCACGGCCCAGACGACGTAGGACGTGACGTCGCCGGCGAACAGGAGGGCCGGCGGCAGCTTCTTGTAGGAGATCTCGACGTTGGCCTGGCCGTTCTTGAAGGTCACGTCGGCCTCGGCCTGGGCGGGCGCGACGCGGGTGGTCGCGGCGAAGTCCAGGTCGACGCTCTTGCCTTCGGGGAACTGGACGGCGGCGAGCTGCACGTCCACGGCAGCGAGCGGCGCCGCGGCGAGGGCGAAGGCGAAAACGACGCTGAGACTCAGGGCACGGTTGTGGATCTTCACGGGTCCTCCTGATCGACGGAAACCGGGCGCTTGCGCTTGCAGCGCCCGACGGGGCCGAGACTATACTCACGCCCGCGTGCTCCGGTCAATGAGCGTTTCGAGCTTCCCGCCCTCCGGGGATGCCCGCGTCCCGCGATGAGCGACGCCCTCTTCTGGCACCGCCTGCAGTTCGCCTTCACGATCATCTACCACTACCTCTTCCCCAGCTCACGATGGGGCTCGCGCTCCTCATCGTCGTGATGAAGGCGCTCGGCCTGCGCACGGGGCGGCGAGACGTGGAACGACGCGGCGCGCTTCTGGATCCGCATCTTCGGCATCAACTTCGCGGTCGGCGTCGTCACCGGCATCCCGATGGAGTTCCAGTTCGGCACCAACTGGGCGCGCTTCTCGCGCTACGCCGGCGGCGTCATCGGCCAGACGCTCGCGATGGAGGGCCTGTTCGCGTTCTTCCTCGAGTCGAGCTTCCTCGGCGCTGCTGGTCTTCGGGGAGAAGCGGCTGCGGGCGCGCGGCCACTTCGCTGGCGGCCGTCGCGCTCTTCGTCGGGCAGCTGGCTCTCCGGCTACTTCATCATCGCACCAACGCGTTCATGCAGCACCCGGTCGGGCACGCGGTCGGCGCGGACGGCACGCTGCGGCTCGCCGACTTCTGCGCCTTCCTCCTCAACCCGTGGGCGCTCGCGCAGTACGCGCACAACATGATCGGCGACGCGTGGTCACGGCGTCGTTCGTCGTCGCGGCGGTGGGCGCGTTCTACGCGCTCGCAGGGCAGGCACCGCGGAGCACGCGCGCCGCTTCCTCAAGCTCGGCGTCGCCGCCGGGCTCGTCGTCGAGCGTGCTCGTGGCGCTTCCCGACCGGCGACCATCCAGGCCAAGCTCGTGGCGCGCCACCAGCCGGTGGCGCTCGCCGCGATGGAGGGGCGCTTCGAGAGCGGGCCGTGGCCGAGCATCGACCTGATCGGCCAGCCCAACGTGCGCGAGCGGCGGCTCGACAACCCGATCGCGGTGCCCGGGCGTGCTGTCGCTTCCTCGCCTACGGGCACTTCCACAGCGACGTGCGGGGCCTCGACGCGTTCCCCGAGACGGACTGGCCGGACAACATCGAGCTGCTCTACTACGCCTTCCACGTCATGGTGGGGCTCGGCACGATCTTCATCGGCGCTCATGGCGCTGGCCGGCCGTGCTCGCGTGGCGCGGGCCGGCTCGAGACGAGCCGCCGGCTGCTCTGGGTGCTGATGCTCGCGTTTCCGTTCCCCTACATCGCGAACACCGCGGGCTGGATGACGGCGGAGCTCGGGCGGCAGCCGTGGCTCGTCTACGGGCTGATGCGCACGGCGGATGGGCGCGAGCCCGACCGTGCACGCGGGCACGGTGCTCTTCACGCTGATCGGCTTCTGCGGGCTCTACCTCGTGCTCGGCGTGCTGTTCCTGTTCCTGGTCGGCCGCGAGATCGCGCACGCGGCCCGGACGTCCGCGAGGCGAGGCGGCCCATGGTTGAGATCTGGTTCGCGATCGCGGTCGTCATGCTCGACGGCGTACGTCGTGCTCGACGGCTTCGACTTCGGCGCCGGCGCGCTGCACCTGTTCGTCGCGCGGACCGACGCCGAGCGGCGGCAGGTGCTCGGCGCGATCGGCCCGTTCTGGGACGGCAACGAGGTCTGGCTGCTCGCCGCCGGCGGCGTGCTGTTCGTCGCGCTTCCCGCGGGTGCTCGCGGCCGGGCTCTCGGGCTTCTACCTCGCGATCTTCCTCGTGCTCTGGTGCCTGATCCTGCGCGGCATCGCGATCGAGTTCCGCAGCCACGTCGGCCGACCCGGTGTGGCGCGCGGACTGGGACGTCGTCTTCTGCGCTGCGCGAGCGCTGCTGCTGCCGGTCTTCTTCGGCGCGGCGCTCGGCAACCTCGCTGCGCGGGCGTGCCGCTCGACGGCGGACGGCTGGTTCGAGCTCGCGCTCTTCACCGACTTCACGGCGCGGGAGCCCGTCGGCATCCTCGACTGGTACACGGTGCTCGATCGGCGTCTTCGCGCTCGTGGCCCTCGACGGCCCACGGCGCGCTGTTCCTCGCTGGAAGACGGACGGCGCGGTGCAGGACGCGCAGCCGCCGCGCCGCGCCGGCGTCTCTATGCCGCGGTCGCGCGTGCTGTGGCCGCTGGTGACCCTCGCGACGGCGACGGTCGACCCGGACTTCCTCTCGGCGCTCTGGCCTCGCGCCCTCCGTCTGGGCTGCTCGCGGGCGTCGGCGCTCGCGGGCCTCGTGGCGGTCTTCGCCGGCGCTCGCGCGTGGCCGCGCAGCTCGCGGCGTTCCTGGGCTCCTGCGCGTTCCTGGCCGGCCTCTCGACCGCGACGGCCGCCTGCGTCTTTCCGGTGATGCTGCGCGCGACCGGCGGAGACCACGCGCTGTCCGTGACGGCCTACAACGGGGGCGGCGATCCGGCGGGCCTGCGCGACGGCGCTCAAGTGGTTCGCCGTCGGGCTTCCCGCTCGCCATCCTCTACTTCGTCGTGGTCTGGCGGCTCCATCACGGCCCGGTCACGGCCGGCCCCGAGGAAGAGAGCGGCCACGCGTGACGCGCCCTTCCGCGTTGCGGGCGCTCGTGCACCGCCGATAGACTGCCGCCACCTCGAGCACCGACTTGCGAGCGTCGCGAACCTCACCGCCGCCCTGGCCGTCAGCTAAGATCCCCCGCGCATGAGCTCCGGACCCCCGGCCCCCTCGCGGGTCGTGCTGCGCCAGGCCGTCCTCGGCCTCGCGCTCTTCCTCGCTCTCGCGCCGGCGCCGCTTTCGGGCCAGATCTCGCTTGCGCCGCCGGCGCCCACGCCCGCCGCCGAGGACGTGACCGCCGACCCCTACGGCCGCGAGACGCCACGCGGCTGCCTGCTGGGCTTCCTGCGGGCGAGCCAGCAGGGGAGCCTCAAGAACGCGGCGGCCTATCTCCAGATCCCGCCCTCCCTGCAGGCCGAGCGCGAGGCGATCGCGCACGAGCTCCAGATCGTCTTCGATCACCGCTTCGTCACGGTGAACTTCGAGCAGCTCTCCCGCCTGCCTCGCGGCACGCTGGACGACGGCCTCGATCCCGACACCGAGCGGGTCGGCGAGCTCCGGGGCGACGAGGGCCTCGTCGACGTACTCGCCGTGCGGGTCCCGAGCCGGGACTCGGGCCACGTCTGGCTGATCTCCTGGCCGACGGTCAAGGAGTGCCGTCGGCTCTTCGACGTCCTGACGCTGCCCGACATCGACCATCACCTGCCGTCATTCTTCGCGCAGAAGCGGCTGGGGGGCATGGCGCTCTGGCAACTCGTCGCGGTCGTCGTCCTGCTGCCGGTCCTCTTCGCCGTCGCCTGGGTCGCCGTCGGGGCGATCGGCGGCCTCCTGCGGATGCTGCGTCCCCGCGCCTCGCGCCCGGGCGGCCAGTGGGTTGCGTCGGCGCGAAGCCCGGCGACGTTCCTGTTCGCGCTGCTCCTGCACCGGATCGCCATGACGGTGCTGGGAATGCCGGCGCTGTACCGGCTGTACTACGACCGCGTCCTCCTGCTCCTCGCGCTGGCCGGCCTCCTGTGGCTGCTGTCCCGCCTGATCGACGACCTGAGCCGCCGCGTGATCTCCCGCGTCGCGCCGGCCGGGACCGGCACGCAGCACTCGACCCTGACGCTGGCCCGGCGCTCGCTGAAGCTCGGCGCCTTCGTCGTCGTTCTGCTGGTGGGCCTGGCCCTCTTCGGCGTGAACCTGACGGCGACCCTCGCCGGTCTCGGCATCGGCGGTCTCGCCCTCGCGTTCGCCGCCCAGAAGACGCTCGGCAACCTCTTCGGCGGGGTGGCGGTCCTGGCCGAGAACGCCCTCAAGGTCGGCGACGTGTGCCGCATTGCCGGACAGCAGGGCGAGGTCGAGGACGTCACGCTGTGGTCGACGCGCATTCGGACCGAGGAGCGGACCGTCGTCAGCATTCCCAACGGCGTCGTCATGGAATCGACGATCGAGAATCTCTCCCGTCGCGACAAGTTCTGGTTCCACCCCGTCGTGGGCCTCGTGTACGGGACGACGGCCGCCCAGATGCGGCGCGTGCTCGAGGGCGTGCGCCTGCTGCTGGCCGCCGACCCGCGCGTGGAGAACGAGACCGCGCGCGTGCGACTCCTGCGCCTGGCCGAGTCGTCGCTCGACGTCGAGGTCTTCGCCTACGTCCGCGTGGGCACGAGGCCCGAGTTCCTGGCCGTGCAGGAGGAGCTGCTGCTGTCCGTCCTCGCCATCGTCGAGGAGGCCGGGACCTCCGTCGCGTTCCCGTCGCGGACCGTCTACCTGCTCGGCGGAGGAGCGGCGCCGCCCCATGAGACGCCGAAGCCGGGTCCTTCCTCGCCGCGCTTCTCGCCGCGGCGCCCGCGGTCCGCGCGCTCGCCGCCGGGGCTCGACCCGGAGCTCGTCGCGCGGGGTCGGGGTTCGAGGAATCGTTCCGCGCGATCGTCGCCCCCCGGCCGCTCGTGATCGTGCTCGAGGAGCCCTCGGCCGAGGCGGCCCCGCCGCCGAAGAAGCCCCAGTGGGTCTGGATCGGCGCCGGCGCCGCCCTCGCCATCGGCGGGTCCGCCCTCAACGCCTGCCAGGAAGAGCCGCACTTCCCGTTCCACGTCACGCACGAGGGCTGGTTCGGCGAGAACACCTACGCCGGCGGCGCGGACAAGGCCTCGCACTTCGTCTCGTACTACGGCGTGGCGCGGGTCATGAACGAGTTCAACAAGGCGTTTCACGCTTCGGACGAACGAGGCCGGCCCTGATCGCCGCGGGAACGGCGTTCCTCGCGGGCCTCGCGACGGAGATCGGCGACGGCACCAACAAGTACGGGTTCTCCTGGGAGGACCTCGCCGCCGACACGCTCGGGGCGGCGACCGGCGCTCGCCATCCTGCACTTCCACCTCGACGACCTGATCGGGTTCCGCGTTCGGCATCGTGCCCGGCGCCCGACCGCCAAGGTCGGCGGCCTCGGCAAGGACTACTCGGCCGAGATCTACACCGGCGACCTGAAGATCGCGGGCCTCGGGCAGCGGGCGAAGTTCAACCCGGGCCCGGCGCGGTTCTTGCTGTTCTCGATCACCTACGGAACGAAGGGCTACCCGTACGCGCGACCCGGTCGTCCGGCAGCGGCAGATCGGCATCGAGATCGGCATCAACTTCGGCGAGGTCCTGCAGGCGCTCCACGTGCCGAAGGACAAGTGGTGGGGCGTGCTGCTCTACACCTTCTTCGACATCGTCCGGATCCCGTACACGGCCGTCGGCTACCGCTACGACGTCAACAACGAGAAGTGGTACGGGCCGGACACCGGAAACAGCTTCCCGAACCCCGGGTACTAGCTCGGCGCCAGCCGCGGGGCACCTGGGGTCAGACCTGCATTTCGCGGCTTCGAAGCCTTCCTCCGCGGGCTCGCGAAATGCGCGTCAGACCCCTACGGCTCGCTCACGCTGAAGTGGAAGGTCTCGCCGGCCAGCTCGTCGAGGAGCTTGGCGACGAGGCCCGTCCAGCCGGTCTGGTGCGCTGCGCCGAGGCCCGCGCCCGTGTCGCCGTGGAAGTACTCGTGGAAGAGGACGAGGTCCTTCCAGTGCGGGTCGTTGCGGAAGATCTCGTATGCCGTCGAAGACGGGTCGGCGCGCCGTCGCGTCGGGCAGGAAGATCGTCGAGAGCCGCCGGGCGAGCTCGTGCGAGACCTCGTGGCAGCGTCATCATGTTGCCCGAGCCGGTCGGGCACTCGACCTGAAAGTCGTCGCCGAAGTACATGGTGGTACCGCTGGAGCGACTCGAGGATCAGGTAGTTGATCGGGAACCAGATCGGGCCGCGCCAGTTGGAGTTGCCGCCGAAGAGCTCCGTGCGTCGACTCGCCGGGCTCGTAGTCGAGGCGGTAGCTCGCGCCCGCGCGGTGCTGAGTCGCGTACGGGTGGTCGCGGTGGTACTGCGAGACCGATCGGATGCCGTAGGGCGAGAGGAACTCCGTCTCGTCGAGCATGTACCGGAGGACGCGCGTCAGCTGGTCCGGCCGTGACGACCGACAAGAGGAGCCGCTCGTGCTTCCGCCGCGCTGCGTCATCGAGGCGCAGGACTGCGTCAGGTCCGGGCGGTGCTGCGAAGAACCACTCCATGCGGCGCTTGAAGCCCGGGAACCGGTCGATCGAGCCTCGAGTCGCCGGTGACGACCGCGGAGAGCGGGAGCAGCCCGACGAGCGAGCGGACGCGGATGGGACTCTGGCGGCCGTCCGGCGTGGTGGATCTCGTCGTAGAAGAAGCCGTCCTGCTCGTCCCAGAGGCCGATGCCCGGGCTCGTCCGGGCGCTGGATCGCGTGCGCGATGTAGACGAAGTGCTCCCAGAACTTGCTGGCGACGTCCTCGTAGACGGGGTCCTCGCTCGGCGAGCTCGAGCGCCATGCCGAGCAGGTTCAGGCAGTACATCGCCATCCAGCTCGTGCCGTCGGCCTGCTCGAGGACCCAGCCCGTCGGGCAGCGTCATGTTGCGGTCGAAGAGGCCGATGTTGTCGAGGCCGAGGAACCCGCCCTGGAAGATGTTGTTGCCGAGCGCGTCCTTGCGGTTGACCCACCAGTCGAAGTTCAGGAGCAGCTTGTGGAAGACGCGCTCGAGGAACGCGCGGTCGCCCTTGCCCGGTCTTCGCCCGCTCGATCTGGTAGACGCGCAGCGCCGCCCACGCGTGCACCGGCGGGTTCACGTCGCCGAAGTTCCACTCGTAGGCGGGGATCTGGCCGTTCGGGTGCATGTACCACTCGCGCAGCATCAGGACGAGCTGGTCCTTGGCGAACTGCGCGTCGACGAGCGACGAGCACGACGCAGTGGAACGCGAGGTCCCAGGCCGCGTACCACGGGAACTCCCAGGTGTCCGGCATCGAGAGGACGTCGGCGTTGAAGACGTGCCGCCAGTCGCCGTTGCGGCCCGTCGGCGGCGCTCGGGCGGGGGCGGCGGCTGGAGCGGGGTCGCCGTCGAGCCAGCGGCGCACGTCGTACTTGTAGAACTGCTTCGACCAGAGCATCCCGGCGAACGCCTGCCGCATGACGCTGCTGCTCGTCGGCCGAGAGCGCGCTCGGGGATCGACCGCGGCGTAGAACTCGTCGGCCTCGGCCCTGCGGCGCGGCGAGCGTCCGGTCGAAGTCGTCGCCGAGCGGATCGCCCGCGTGCCAGCGGCGTCGTCGGTCAGGCGCAGGCGCACGCGGGCGCTGCCCGCCGGCGGGGATCGTCGAGCGCGGTACCGCGCGGCCGCCTTCGTGCCCGCGCCGCGCCGGGTTGACCGCGTCGCGTCGGCCGTCGACGACGTACTCGTGGAAGGCGTCCTTCACGTACGGCGACGCGTTCGGCGACGCCGAAGAGCGCGCTCGGCGTTCGTCTCGTTCTCGGTGAAGAGCAGCTCGGCGCCCGGCTGCGACGTGCAGGTAGCCGCCGCCCGACGTACGGCCTCCTCGAGCACGATGGCGCGTCCGGCCGTCGGGTCGCTCGGCGGCCGAGGCGCGGGCCGCGGCCGATGCGGCTTCCAGGACCACGTGTTGCGGAACCAGACGGTCGGCAGCAGATCGAGCGTCGCCGCCTCGGGCCCGCGGTTGTACGACCGTGATCTCGATGAGGATGTCCTCGGGCGACGGCCTTCGCGTACTCGACGAAGACGTCGAAGTAGCGGCTCGCCGTCGAAGATGCCCGGTGTCGAGCAGCTCGTACTCGGGCTCGTCGATCGTCGCGCCGCCGGTTCTCCTCGACGAGCTGGCCGTACGGGATACTCGGCCTGCGGGATACTTGTAGAGGTACTTCAGGTACGAGTGCGTCGGCGTCGCGTCGAGGTAGAACCAGTACTCCTTGACGTCCTCGCCGTGGTTGCCCTCGGCGTTCGTCAGGCCGAAGGGCCGCTCCTTCAGGATCGGGTCCTTGCCGTTCCAGAGCGCGAGGGCGAAGCAGAGCAGCTGGTGGCGGTCGGAGATGCCGCCGAGCCCGTCCTCGTTCCAGCGGTAGGCGCGCGAGCGCGCGTGGTCGTGGGGGAAGTAGTCCCAGGCCGTCGCCGTCCGGCGCTGTAGTCCTCGCGCACCGTGCCCCAGGCGCGCTCGGAGAGGTACGGCCCCCAGCGGTTCCAGTGCGCGGCGCGGCGGTCGTTGTCGGCGAGGCGGCGCCCCTCGGCGGTCTCGGCGGGCTTCGGCTTCACGCGCTCCGCGGCCGGGTCGTGCCAGCCCTCGAGGCCCGTCGTCAGGCGGTCGGCCTCGGCCGGGCCCCAGGTCCCGGGCGCGTACGGATGGACGGGAGTGGCGTCGTCGAGGATCCCGTCGACGACCTGTCCACGCGGCCTCGACCGCGTCCTCGCGCACGAAGAGCGTCGGGTCGCCCTTCATCGCGTCGGTCAGGAGCCGCTCGTAGGCGCTCGACCTCGTCGCTGCCGGCGTCCTGGACGGCCATCGAGCTCGGTCGGCATCGACTCGCATCTCGGTGCCGGGCTTCTTGACGCGGGCGCCGATCGAGATCGAGATCTTCGGGCCCGAGGCGGAAGCGGAAGTAGTTGCTCTCCTCGGCGCGAGAGGCGCGACAGCGGCGGCCGCTTCAGGTCGACGATGACCTCGGTCGCCGTCAGCGGCAGGCGCTTGCCCGCGCGGATGAAGAACGGCACGCCGGCCCAGCGCCACGAGTCGATCTCGAGGCGCACGGCGGCGTAGGTCTCGACGGTCGAGTCCGGGCTTGACGCCCGGCTCCTTCCGGTAGCCGTCGAACTGGCCGCGCACGACGTCCTCCGGCTTGAGCGGCCGGATCGCGCGGAAGACCTTGACCTGCTCGTCGCGGATCCGGTCGGCGTCGACCGAGATCGGGCGGCTCCATCGCGAGGTAGCCGACGACCTGGAGCAGGTGGTTCTCGATGACGTCGCGGATCGCGCCGGTCTCGTCGTAGAACTTGCCGCGCCCCTGGACGCCGAACTCCTCGGCCATCGTGATCTGGACGCAGTCGACGTAGTTCCGGTTCCAGATCGGCTCGAGGAACGTGTTGGCGAAGCGGAAGAAGAGGAGGTTCTCGACCGCCTCCTTGCCGAGGTAGTGGTCGATGCGGAAGACCGACGTCTTCGGGGAACACCGAGTGGAGCGTCTCGTTGAGCGCGTGCGCGGTCGCGAGGTTGTGGCCGAACGGCTTCTCGATGACGACGCGCGCGCCGTCGGCGCAGCCGGACTTCGCCGAGCTGCTCGACGACGGCTGCCGAAGAGGCTCGGCGGGATCGCGAGGTAGTGGGTCGGGTGCTTCGCCGCGCCGAGCGCCTGCGCGGAGCTTCGTGAACGTGGCCGGGTCGGCGTAGTCGCCGTCGATGTACTGGAGCAGCGCCGACGAGCTTGCCCGAACGCCGCCTCGTCGACGCCGCCGCCGTACTCCTTGAGGCTCGCGCGCGCGCGGTCGCGCAGCTGCTCGATCGCTCCAGCCGGACTTGGCGACCCCGATCACCGGGACCGACAGGTTCCCGCGCTTCACCATGCTCTGGAGCGAGGGGAAGATCTTCTTGTAGGCGAGGTCGCCGGTCGCGCCGAAGAAGACGAGCGCGTCGGAGGCGACCGGTTCCCGGCCTCAGCGGACGCCATAGGAGTTCTCCTTCCCGTGCCAGAGGGCGATGCCCCCGAGGAGGCCCTCGACGTTCGAGACGATCCTGACGCGGGGCGGCAGGTCGAACGCGATCTTCTCGGCGTTGCCGCCGCCGATGTAGAGGCGGTCGTAGTTGAAGAGCGCCGAGAGCGAGGCGATCGCCTTCCGGAGGCGCCTGTTCCACTTCTTCTTGCCGGCCTTCTTCAGGGCGGCCTTCGCCGAGCTCCTCCTCGTAGGTCTTCGCCCTCCAGCCGGCGTGGTGGGCGAGCTGCATGTTCGGCACGAGGCGCCCGTCGACGAAGAGCGAGGAGCCGAAGCCGGTCCCGAGCGTGATGACGAGCTCGACTCCGTCGCCCTTGACGGCGCCGAGGCCCTGGACGTCGGCGTCGTTGGCGGCGCGCACGGGCTTGCCGAGCTCCCGGGTCAGCAGGCGATCGAGGTCGACGCCGATCCAGGCCGGGTGGAGGTTGGCGGCGGTCTCGGATGACGCCGCGGCGGACGACGCCGGGAAACCCGACGGAGACCCGGTCGAAGGCGCCCTGCTGGTGCGCCAGGCCGAGGATCGCCTTGATCGACGGCCCGCGGCGTGGCGGGCCGCGGCGTGTCGACGCGCAGGCGTTCGGTCACGGGTTTTCCGGCCGGGTCGACGACCATCGTCTTGATCCCGGTGCCGCCGATGTCGATGCAGAGGGTCCGCGGAGCCTGCGCCCATGCTACTGGCCCGCCTTCTTCTCGACGTGCCCGCCGAACTCGTAGCGCATCGCCGACATCAGCTTGTTCGCGAAGTCGGCCTCGCCGCGCGAGGCGAAGCGCTCGTAGAGCGAGGCCGTCAGGACCTCGGCCGGCACGCCCTCGTCGATCGCCGCGAGGATCGTCCAGCGCCCCTCGCCGGAGTCCGAGACGCGGCCCGAGAAGTTCCCGAGGTCCGGGGACTTCAGGAGCGCGATGGCCGTCAGGTCCAGCAGCCACGACGCGATGACGCTGCCGCGGCGCCAGACCTCGGCGACGTCGGGCAGGTTCAAGTCGTACTGGTAGTGCTCGGGGTTGCGCAGCGGCGTCGTCTCGGCGTCGACCGTCGCGTTTTGCCTTGCCGACGTTGGCGTGCTTCAGGATGTTCAGGCCCTCGGCGTAGGCCGCCATGATCCCGTACTCGATGCCGTTGTGGACCATCTTGACGAAGTGGCCCGCGCCCGGACGGGCCGCAGTGGAGGTAGCCGTCCTCCGCGGTGCCGCCGACCTTCTCGCGGCCGGGCGTGCGCGCGATGTTGCCGCGCCCGGGAGCCAGCGTCTTGAAGATCGGGTCGAGCCGCTGGACCGCGTCGGCGTCGCCGCCGATCATCATGCAGTAGCCGCGCTCGAGGCCCCAGACGCCGCCGCGAGGTGCCGACGTCGACGTAGTGGATGCCCTTCGGGCGCAGGTCGTTCTGCCGGCGGATGTCGTCGATGTAGTACGAGTTGCCGCCGTCGATGATGGACGTCGTCCTTCTGCAGCTTCGGCGCGAGCTGTCCGATCGAGCGTCCGTCGACGACGGCGGCCGGCACCATGAGCCAGACCGCGCGCGGCGGCTTGAGCTTCGCGACGAACTCGTCGAGCGAGCCGGCGCCGGCGGCTCCCTCGCCGGCGAGCGCCTTCACGCTGTCGGCGTTGCGGTCGCACACCACGCACTCGTGGCCGGCCTTCATCAGGCGGCGCACCATGTTGGCGCCCATGCGACCGAGGCCGATCATTCCGAGCTGCATCGTCGACCTCCACACGAAAGCTGCGTGCGATTTCTATCACGTGCACCATCCCCGTCGCCGGCGCGCCATAGAATGGTTGGCCGCAGGCCATGAAGACAGGAGGGACGATGCGAAAACGGACTCTGGCTCTCACGCTCGGCCTCGCAGCCGCGGTGACGCTTCCGGCCGCCGCCGACGACCTGACGGGACAGGATCGCTTCCTGTGCACGGCGGTCGAGGCGACGCGGTGCCTCGAGCGCGGAGGCTGCACATCCGAGCCGCCGTGGAACCTCAACATCCCGCAGTTCATCGAGGTCGACCTCAAGGATCGGACATTCTCGACGACGAAGGCGAGCGGCGAGAACCGCATGACGCCGATCCGGTCGCTCTCGCGCGAAGACGGGCTCATCGTGCTGCAGGGGGTCGAGGCCGGCCGCGCCTTTTCGTTCGTGATCGACGAAGGGAGCGGGATGGTTTCGGTGGCCGTCGCGCGTGACGGCTTGACGGTGTCGATCTTCGGAGCGTGCACGCCGACGCCCCGGGCGAAGTAGGAGGAAAGTCATGAAACGCATGCTGATCGCAGCCGGCCTGGTCGTCCTCGCCTCGGCCGCCGGGTCGCGCATCGAGGCGCAGAGCGCGCCGGCGCAGAAGACGCTGGCGTCGACCATGAACGTCTACGTCTTCCCGAACGCGGGACAGGGCGCGGCGCAGCAGTCGCAGGACGAGGCCGAGTGTTACAACTGGGCCGTCCAGAACACCGGGACCGACCCCTTCCAGCTCCAGAAGCAGGCCCAGGCGCAGCAGCAGCAGGCCGCCGCCGCGCAGGCGCAAGCTTCCCAGGCCGCGCAGGGCTCGGGCGTCAAGGGTGCGGCCCGCGGCGCCGCGACGGGGGCGCTGATCGGCGGCATCTCCGGAGACGCCGGCAAGGGGGCCGCCATCGGCGCCGCGTCGGGCGCCGTCGTGGGACGTTCCCGAGGGCGCCGAGCCGAGCAGTCGGCCGAGCAGCAGGTCGCGCAGCAGTCGGCCGCCGCACAGCAGGCCACGGCGCAGCAGCTCGACAACTTCAAGAAGGCCTTCAGCGTCTGCCTCGAGGCCAAGAAGTACATGGTGAAGTACTGAGGGCCTGCGGAGCGGCGCCGAGCGTGGTATTCTGAAGGTATGAAGTCTCATACCAAGTCGAGCATCACGCTCCCGCCGGATGAGCTGAGGCTCGTGGTGACGCTCCAGGCGCGGTTGAAGGCCAGGAGCAAGGTCGAGGTCGTGCGGCGGGGCCTTCGCCTGCTTCAGGAGACCACCGATCGGGAGGCGCTCCGGAAGGGCTACCGGGCGGCCTCGCTGGCGACGCGCCGCTCTATCGCCGCCGAACTCCGAGAGCTCGACGGCCTGGCCGACGAGGGCCTCGGCGACCGGTGAAGGTCCGTCGCGGGGCGCTCTGCCTCGCCGACCTCAACCCGCGCCGTGGCCGCGAACCGGGCAAGGTTCGTCCCGTCCTCGTCGTTCAGACCGACCTGCTGAATGCGGCGGAGCATCCCTCGACCTGGGTCCTGCCGTGTACGACCCGGCTGACCGGCGAGAACCTTCTCCGGGTGGAACTTCCGAAGGGGATCGCCGGCAACCGCGAAGCCTGCGAGATCATGATCGACCAGAGCCGGGCGATCGACAACCGGCGGTTCGTCAGGGTGCTCGGCTCGCTGCCTCAAGCGATTCTGCGGGAAGTGGATGAGAAGCTGCGGCGCCTGGGTGATCTCTAGCGGCCGGGCGCCGGCCCGGCCTCGCTCGCCGCGGCAAAGTCGCGGGGTCCGGAGTCTGGCGGGCGTTCCGACCGGCGACGGGCTGGTACGGGCCCGACTGCATTCATTTTCGCCCAGTACTCGAGACCGGGTTCATCTTACCTGTCCGGCCTTCACCGACCTGCGATAGGGTTTCCTGCTAAACATGAGGAGGACACCCGATGATTCGAGTCATGAGAATCCTGGCTGGCATCGCCGTCTGCGCCATGAGCGCCTCGGCACTCCTGGCCCAGTCCGCTGAGGCCCCGATCAAGGTCAACCCGAAGGCAGTGACCAAGGGCAAGGTCGGCTCGCCGCTTCCGAACAACGCCACGAAGGGCACGTCGATCGGCAAGGGCAAGGCCTCGGTGTCGACCGCCAACTCGGCGAGCGACACGGACTCCGTGTGGGCCGAGAAGGTCGACATCGACGGCGACGGCAACATCGACGACACGCAGGCCCTCTGGGACGACGAGGACAAGGTCCTCTACTACGCCAAGGACGGCACGTTCACCTGCTCCAACGGCGGCACGGGCTCGGGCGGAATGCTCGTCGCCGTTTACGCCGCGGGCAACGTCTACGGCAAGCCGGCCAACTCGGGCTGGTGGGTGGCGGAGGTCGACAAGGACGAGTGCAAGGCGCAGGCGGCGGGGCTGGTCGGCTGCAAGTTCGACGGCACCGGCGCCGCCACGGCGTGCGGCGTGGCCGTGATCGACAACAAGACCGACGACATCGTCATCGCCACGGTCTCGAAGTAGTCGCGAGGACCTCGACAAAGACGAAGCCCCCGCATCTGCGGGGGCTTTTTTCTGCTCGGAATCCGCGGGCCGGACTACTTCTCGATTTCGAGCTTGAGCCCTTCGCCCGCGATCTTGATGTTGGCGCCCTTGGTCTCGCTCTTCAGATTGATCACCACGCCCTTGGAGTTGCGCAGCGACGAAACCCCCGCGCCCTTGCCTGCGGTGCCCTCGGCGCCGGCCGCGGCGTAAACGCCCTCGAAATCGTCGATGCTCTTCAGGTTGTAGACGTTCCCCGTTGCCTCGGCCCTGGTGATGCCCACCTCGGCCACCGAGATCCCCGAGATCTTGACGGGATACGTCTTCCCGCCCCAGCTCAGGGTTCCCTTGCCCCAGTTCCAGCCGATGCCGGCCGCGACCGTGCCTTCGGAAAGCCTCAGCGTCGCATCGGGCGTCTTGTCGTCGGCCACGGCCGGAACGGCCAGGAGGGCCACCAGCGCAGCCAGAGCGGCCGAAACCATCCATTTCCGGTTCATTCATTCCTCCGATCGGGATCGTCCCCGCGGGGCCGGGCCATTCCGGCCGTGAGGACAACGTCCCGCACCGGGCTTATGCAGGTTCGGTGCCGCTTTCCGTGAGTATCGGCGGAGTCAGAAGCCGAGGGCGCCTCTAGGCGGCCTTGCGCGCCGTCGCCTCGATCGCCGGCGGCTTCCACGTGCCGTCGCCGGGAGGAAGGATCGAGGGCGGCTCCGTCTTCGGCCAGTACAGGCGCATGACCATGTAGATCGGCCCGTCGGGGGCGGGCAGCCAGTTGGACTCCTTCGCCTTTCCGGGCGAGTCCTTCTGAACGTAGATCGTCACCGATCCGTCGGCGTTCTTCTTCATCCCCGGGAGCATCGGCGAGTTGACCAGGTACCGGCCGATCGGGTTCTCGATCAGCAGCTGCGTCTTGCCGTCGTACATGGTGACGGACCAGAAGGCGTTGACCGGCGGAAGCTGTCCGGCAGGAAACGTGATCGTGTAGTTGGCCTTGCTGCCGTCGAGAGGCTGACCCTGGCTGTCGGCCTTCGCCATCGGGTACATGGCCTCGACGGCGTCGTTGCCGTAGATCCCGGCGAGCGCGGCCGCGGCGCGAAGCAGCCAGTCGCCCTTGTAGAAGGCGCGGTCGCCGAACGCGGAGCCGATGCCCCATCCGTTGACGTCCTTTCCGATGTTGTCCTTCGCCATCTTGATCTTCTCGAAGCCGTCCTTGATGCCGAGCCCGACCTCCGCCTTGTGCGCGTCGTCGAGGTCCTTGAAATCGAACTTTTTTCCGGGCCCGATGCCGATCGAGGCCATTCGACCGCGCAGATCCTTCTCCTCCGGGACTTCGGGGCAGAACTGTAGGAGGAAATCGAGAAACGCCGGGAAGTCCGTCTTGAATGCCTCGTCGGTGAACGCGGGCCACGCGACTTCGGGCGCGGCCGGCGGGCGCCGGCTGTTTCAGGAAGGCCGAAAGGGGCCGGACCGTGTAGCCGGCCTGGATCTTCTTGACGTTCGTCGATGTCCTTCGGGCTGAAGAGCTGTGTGCGATAGATGACGAGGCCGAACTGAGTCTCGGAGCGGAAGGCCTTCGCGACGCCCGCGGGGGTCTCGCCCGTCCACCCCGGGCCGGCGATCATGTAGCAGCCGGCGCCGTTGCCGGTCGCGCGGCTGCCGACGTACCCGTAGTTGAACGAGTACATGTCGGTCATCTGCACCGAGTAGTAGCGGCCTTTCGTCGATCGCGGGCACGCACAGCACGATTGGCTCGGCCCGGAGGTCCACCTGGACCATCGAGTACGGCGTATCGGCGTTGGGCGTGACGATCGCCGTGTCCTTGGGCGTCGATGTCTTCGAGTCGTTCCAGATCGTGTTGAACGGCCCCTTGTACTGGGAGTTGGTCTTGTCGACGTTGAACTGGTAGAGCGCCTTGTAGGCCGCGATCATGGGGAAGCCGTAGACGTAGGCCTCCTCGGCGGTGGCCTTCGTCTCGGCGATGCCCGGCCGCGACTTGTCTTCGGCTTCGGCCTTCGACACCGCGTCCGGCTTGCGGTTGCAGGCGCCGAGGCTCAGGCAGACGAGGGTGATGGCGAAAAGGGTACGGGAGCGCACGGGTTTGGCCTCGCTTTCGCTGGTCAGTGCCCGGGTGGGTCGGGCGCGGCCGATATTACCTCAGCATCCCGATGCGACTGCAAACCGTGGGTCGCGCCCTCGAGTCTCGTCGCGGCGACTCTGCTAGTCTGCTCGCCACTCACCGTGCGTGTGCTCAGGACAGCTCGATCGGACTCGTGCCGGCGAGCCGGCGTCGCCGGGTGGCGAATGTTCGCGCTCCGCGCCGTGGTCTCCGCCCTCGTCGTGGCGGCGCCGGCCGCTGCGCAGGACGTCAGCACGCAGTTCTGGCCGGAGATCGACACGTACGTCCACCTCAACGACCACATGCGGATCTACGTTCCGTTGAGCCACACGCGCGTGGGAACGGAGAACTCCTACCAGGACGGTACGACGGGGATCTACCTCGACTACTACGCGGCTCCGATCGACTGGCTCCACCTCTCCGGTCCGTCCGGCGTGACCCGGACGCATCGGCTGCTCCTCCGGGCCGGCTACGGCTATACGGCCGGCAGCAACGGCGATCCGGCCACGAACGCGCTGACGGCCGAGGCGACCTGGCGCCTCACCATTCCGTGGGAGTTCATCTTCAGCGACCGGAATCGGTTCGACCTGAGCTTCACGGGCGGCGAGTTCGATCCGAGGTATCGAAACCGCATCCGGCTCGACCGCGACGTCGACCTCGGCAAGTGGGCGCTGAACCCCTACGCCTACGGGGAGTTCTTCTACGACTTCGACGAAGGCGCGTGGGTGAAGACCCGAGCGACGGTCGGCCTGGAGGTCCACGTCTGGGAGAGGGTCGTGCCCGAGCTCTACTTTCAGCGCGACTACAACCGCGGGTCGACCGGCGACGTCAACGGGTTCGGACTGGTCGTGAGCATCTACCTCAGGTGACCGGCTACGGCGAGAGGATCGCCGCGTCGTCGTCCCCCGAGACCAGGATCGGCGGGCTCTTCGCCCAGGAGTAACCGCCCTCGGCCATGCCGTAGGCGAACTCGAAGAGCTGGCCCATGTAGGAAGGATCGAACTCCGCGGTGTGGGGGACGCGGAAGGTCGCGGGGATGTAGGCGAGGTTGTACTCGACCTGGTCGCGCTGGGCGATCGAGAAGATGCGGTAGAGGTCCCCGATGCCCTGGTACTGGATCAGGCAGGCGATGGCCCGCATGGCGATCGGCAGCGTCCGGCGGTCGACCTCGGCCCATTCGGGGTCGAGGCGCGCGTTGCGGATGATGTAGAGCTGCCGTTCTCTCTCGACGCCGCTCGCCTCCGAGGCTTCGTTCAGCTTCATGCCCGCCGGATACACGAAGAGCTGCGACGCCGTTCCCCCATCGACGTGCATCTCGTCGTAGGGCTGCCCCCCGGCCTCGACGTCGATCATGACGGGCGGAAACGTGCCCGGGATCGCTGCCGACGCCAGCAGGATCTTCCGAACGAGGTCGAGCGCGCCGGGGCGGCGGCTCGCGGCGATCTTCGTGACGTTCCAGATGATCGGCCGCCGCGCGTCGAGGTTCGCCGTTCCCACGAGGAGGATGCGGCCCTTCTCGTGCTCCGCCGCGATCGCGTCGAGCATCTCCTGAGTGACGGACTTCTTGAGGAGGTTCCAGAGCGGGGTCGTGTCGGCCATCGAGTCCCCGTAGAGCACCGAGAGGATGGATCGCTGGACGGCGATGTCCTTCATCGACACCGCCGTATACATGGCCTTCAGCTGGCCGTCGTACGCGGAGCCGAGGAACGCGAAGGGCGAGATGAGCGCGCCGGTGCTCACGCCCGTGACGAGCTTGAACTCCGGCCGGGTGCCGGACTTCGTCCAGCCGGCGAGAAGGCCCGCTCCGAACGCGCCGTTGTCGCCGCCGCCGGAAATCGCCAGGTAGGCGGCGGGCGGCAGGGGACCCGAATGACCCCGGGCGGCCAGATAGGCCTTTTCGCGAGCCCACGACTCGACGAAATCCTCACGGAACAACTCGAGCCGCGCGGCGTCGCGCGGAAAATACCGGATCCCGTACGGGAAGCCGACGACGGTCGCCTGGGTCTGCAGGCTCAAGGGCACGGCCTGGCGCCGCGTCGCCGTGGCGCATCCCTGCGCCAGCAACACGGCGAGGAGGGCGAGCGGCGCGAACCGGATGCGGGTGTTCATGAGGAGGCCTCCTCGTCGGGACGGCGAAGCATGCAACCCGACGGCGCCCGTCAGCGCAGGGACCAGCCGAGCATGAAGAGCGCGGCGGCCGCGATCCAGCTTCCCGCGACACGGACGGCGATGCGCGCCGCCGGGGACTTCAACGTCGCGACGAGGGCGGTGAGGATCGCGACGACGACGAACACGGCGCAGGCGATGCCGAGGGCGTTGCCGAGAATCGCCGCGTGCGCTCGAACGAGCTCGATGCCGTTCCAGGCGCCGTTCCAGAGACCGAGCGCCATCGCGAGAATGGCCACGGCAGTAGTCGAAAGCCGCCGGTCCGCCGCGGCGAATGCCCCGAGCGCGATCGTCAGGACCGCGGCGAAGACGGGCCAGACCCAGTGCGGATGGAAGAACCGTCCCGCGAGGATTCCGACGAGCCAGGCCGGAGGCAGCGCGAAGAGCGCGGTCCGACCGCCCATGGGGCCGCGCAGTCCCGAAAGGAGGGATAGGGCGAGGACCGGGAGCAGATCTTCCGGAGTCGTGAAGAGGTGCGCGAGCCCGTCGTAGAAGGGCCCGAGACCCGTATTCATGAGGTGCGCGAGGAGCATCGTTCTAAGTCAGCGCCCGCCAGAGGAAGGCGAGCCCCGCGAGCGCCACGACGGCGCCCGCCCAGCGCAGTGCGATGCGGCCGATCGGCCAGCGGTGGATGAGGCCGATCCCGATGCCGGTGGCGTGGAGCAGGCCGGTCGCGACCACGAACCCGATGCTGTAGAGGAGGCCGTTCGCCCCCGCGGGCAGCTCCGTTCCGTGGGCGTGCCCGTGGAAGATCGCGAAGAATCCGACGAGGAGCGGCCGCGATTCCGAGCTTCGGCCGCGCCTCGAAGAGGACCGCCGCGCCGAGGCCGATCGCCGAGAGCGCGATGCCGACCTCGATGCCCGGGATCCGCACGCCGAGGAGTCCGAGTGTTCCGCCGAAGGCCATGACCATGGGAAAGGTCACCGGCAGCAGCCAGACGGCCGGCGGCCCGAGCTGGGCGCCCCACAGGCCGACGGCGATCATCGCCAGGACGTGATCGAGGCCCGACACCGGGTGCGCGAGCCCCGCGAGAAGCCCGGTCGCCTCGCCGCCGCGCGTGTGGGCGAAGGCGGCGGCCGGGTAGAGCGGCCAGCAGCAAGAAGGAGAGCGCGCGGGACGCCTTCACGCCTTGACCCATCCGAAGAGAATCGCCGTCCGCTGGATCGTCCAGAACGCCCCGAGCGTTCCGACGGCGTAGCCCGGCAGCGCCTCGACCCAGCGCGGCCAGCGAATCTCGAGGAGGCGGAACGAGCGCTCGAGGAGGAGCACGAGCAGCGACGAACGCGAGCTGCCCGAGCTCGACGCCGACGTTGAAGGCGAAGAGCGCGAGCGGCAGGTCGCCCGCGCGGCAGCCCGACGCTCGGTCAGCGCGCTCGCGAAGCCGAAGCCGTGCAGCAGGCCGAAGACGAAGGCCACGACCCACGGCTGCTCGACGTGAAGCTCGTCTCGCCCGCGCCACGCGCGCACGATCTCGGGCCCGAGGAGCAGGATGCTGAGCGCGATCGCCGCCTCGACCGGCGGCGCCGGGCGCCTCGCGCGCAGCCGAGCGTCGCGAGCGCGAGCGTGATCGAGTGCGCCACGCGTGAAGGCGGTGATCGGTCTTGACGAGCATCCGGCGGTCCTGCGACGATCAGGATCAGCGCCAGCACGAAGAGCAGATGGTCGAAGCCGAAGAGGATGTGCTCGATCCCGTGCACGACGTAGGCGCCGCAGCACCGCGAGCGTGCCGCTGCGCCGCGGCGATCTCGACCCAGGGCTGCGACGGGCGCACGAGCGTCGTCGACTTCGCGGCCGTCGAGCGAGCTCGACGCGCACCAGCACGTCCGTGATCGTCGCCTGGAGGCCCGCGAACTCGATGCGCTTGCCGGCGAGCCCGCCCGGCCCCGCGTCGATCGTCGCGGCGCTCGACGAGCGAGTCCGTGAGCTCCTGGACCGTCGGCTCGCGTGACGTTCGCGCACGCCGTCGGGGAGCTTCAGCACGACGGGCAGGCGCATGCCGGAGAGGACCGGCGTGCGCCACAGCACGGTCGTAGCGGCCGGGCGCCGTCTCCCGGATCTCGAGATACGCGGGCCGCGACTCGTGCGCCTCGCGCCGCGCGCGCGGCGACAGCGCGCAGGAGCAGCGCGAGCGCGAGCACGCGTCGCGCGGCACGCGTCGCGTCTCACCGCGAGCGGCGTCGCCGGCGCGGCGTCCGGCGCGATCGGCGCGCACGCCAGGTCCTCGGGCAGCGACGAGCTCGTAGCTGCGCCCGCATCGTCCTCGTAGCGCCTTGCTCCCAGCGCCTCGCGCTGCGTCCGCGAGCCACGCCGTCTTGACGTCCGGCTCGACCTCCTCGAAGGCCGGCGCGCGCGCCGGCGTCAGCGAGTCGACGAAGACGAGGTGCCAGCCGTAGCCGGACTCGATCGGGCCCGGCCAGGCGCCGGGCGTGAGCTGGACGACGAGCGCCTCGGCGAACGGCGGCCCGAACGTCCTTGGCGACGTCTGTCGGGCGTGCGATCGCCGTAGTAGTCCTGGAACATGAAGGGATCGGCGAGCGCCGCCGCGCGCCGGCGAGTCGCCGGGCTTGCCCGCGAGCTTGCGCGAGCGCGTGCGCCGCGTCCGTCGCGCGCGCGCTCGCCGCGCCGGTCGGGCGAGAAGTAGAGATGCCGGAACGTCGACGCGCGCCGGCAGCGCGAAGCGCGCCGCGTTCTTCGCGAACCAGGCCTTGAGCTCCTCGGCCGTGGGCTCGCGCAGCGCGGCGACGTCCTCGGACGAGGAACTCCATCTTCTGCGCCATGCGGCGCTTGACGATCGTGTCGTCCTTGTCGAGGCCGAGCGCCAGCGCCTCGCGGTAGAGGATCTCCTCGCGGACCCGGCTCTCGACGAGGCTGCGCATCTCCTCCGGCGTCGGCGCCGGGCGGCCCTGCGCGAGCCAGCCGACGCGCGATCTGGCGCAGATCGTCCGGCGTCAGCTCGATGCGGCTGCGACGCGTCGCGCGCGAGCGACTCGCGGATGCAGCCATGCGTAGGCCGCGAACAGCAGCAGCGCCGAGCGAGCAGGAAGTGCAGCAGCGGCTCGCGCAGCAGCGCGCCGCATGCGCGCTCGCGACGGCTCGCGCTCGGCGCGGCGCCGAGCGGGCTCAGCTCGGCCTGCCGCCGGGATGATCTCGTAGTTGGCGTAGCCGAACTCGTTGCTGCGCGCGGCGAGGTACTTGTCGCCCAGCTTGTAGACGGTGATCTCGATCGGCGTGCCGACGAGCTCGGTGACGATCTTCCCGTTGGCGATGTTGTAGGTGCGCGACGTGCCGAGATAGGCTGGCCTCGACCGCGTCGCCGGTCAGGCTCTGCAGCGCCGCCTTCCTGTCCCACGTAGCGCACCTGGAACTGGCCCTGGTTCGGCCGGGAAGCGCTGCGTGACGTAGCCGGGCTCGGCGGGCGTGAGCGGCTTGGCGGCGGCGCCCTTGCCGAGCGCGCCGTAGATGATCATGTACTTGTCGCCCGTCACCGTGTTCTGCGAGCCAGACGGACTTCTCGCACGATCAGCGCCTTCAGCTGCGCGTCGTTGAGCGCCACGGCGCCCTGCTTCTTGAGGTCGGCGACGGTCGTGCCGCGGCTTCGCGCTCTTGCGCGGCCTCGGCGCTCGGCGTGTACCAGATCGGCGAGCTCCAGGCGCGCTCCTGGAGCGTGGCGGCCACGACGTCGGGCGGCGCGATGCCGAGCTTCGTGGCCTGGATCGTCGTCCAGCGCGGCGTCGGGATCTCGAGCACGCGGGCGTAGTAGAAGGCGTGCAGGCTCGGATCGAACTCGGGATCGGTCCACACCGTCTTCAGCTCGACCGCGCCGATCGTGTTCGTGTAGGTCGCGTTCTCGATGTCCACCGTGCTGCCGATCGGCGGCACCACGCCGGTCCACTTGTCGGGCTTGCGGTCGCCCGCCCAGACGACGTCGAAGATCTTCTCGAAGCTCTGGCCGCTCTTCGTCCAGCCCTTGACGATCTGGATGCGGTCGAGATTGCCGGAGGTCGGATCCTTCACCGCCCAGACCATGAAGGTCGGCGCCTTGCGCCTTGGCCGGCGGCAGGTCGCCGCCCATCGGCACGCCCTTCGCGTAGCCGGTCTTGACCCAGTCCTTGTCGGCCAGCATGGCCGCGGTGTACTCCCAGCCGCCGAAGAAGCGCACCTTGATGTGCGGGCCGCTGACGGCGAAGGTCTCCTTGCGCTGCATGGCCTCGAAGAGCGAGGCGCGCGTGTTCTCCTCGGCCCAGACGCCGGTCAGCCCGCCGGTGCCTTCGGTGCGCGCGTCGAACATGCCGCCGACCAGGTTGCCGGACATGCGCGCCTCGATCGTCCCGTCGGTGAAGGAGTGGCCGCCGAAGAAGTTGTCCTGGCGGTACGGGACGGCGGTGTTGTGCGAGTCGGACGCGGCGCCGAAGCCGAACTTGTACGGGTTGAAGCCCTTCGCTGTCCTGCATGGCGAGGCCGTCCTTCAGCGCCTGCCGGGCGTAGCTGCCGACGATGTGCGGAATGCGGCCCGGCGGGTTGCCGAGCAGGACCGACATGATCTCGAAGTTCGCGAACTCGTCGTTGGGCGAGAGCAGCGGGTGCGTCTCGGAGGTGCCCTTCAGCTGCTTGATCTCGATCAGCGGCTCGTTGCGCACGCGCGACGCGGCGTAGGCGGCGTCGATCGGGCGGCCCTTGGTGTCGACCTCGGTCGGGAACATGCGGCCGTCGGAGAGGTTGGCGTTGTGCGAGATGGCGAGCAGCTCGTTGCCGGCCTTGCGCTGGCCGTCCATCCAGTTCCAGAGGTCCACGGGATGCGTCGAGTCCAGCGCGCTGAACGGCATCGCCGGCACCTTGGCGCAGTCCTTGAAGAAGACGTTGCGGTGCAGGTTCATGTTGTTCGGCATCGAGGTCCACTCGTAGGAGCAGAACGCCGTGAACTTCCCGGGCTCGTTCGCCTGGTCGGCGAGCGCGACGTTCCGCTTCCAGACCGTCGCCGGCGATCTCCGGGGACATGAGCGCCTTGACCGGCGGTCCGGCGACCAGCGTGTTGATGGCGTACAGCGCGACCCGCTCCATCTCCTCCTTCGTCCTGGCCTTCAGGATCAGCGGCTGCGCCGCGGGGATCTTGCTGACCGCGGAGCCCGGCTCGTTCGCCAGGTTGACGACGCCCGCGTACTCGGAGTGGTCGGTGACGCCGGCCCAGTCGAGCGGCGTGTCGATCTTGACGTCGTAGCCGAGCGGATGCTTGATCGGCTCGCCCTTGAAGTACTTGTACGCGTCGCCGGGAGTGGTGAGGATGTTCCCGATGGCGAACGCGTCGAGCGACCAGCTCGTGTGGACGTGGGTCTCGCCGAAGTAGGCGTTCTTGTCGGGATTGGGCTGAGCCGAGGCGGTCGACCCGACGAGCGCCAGGATGGCGAAACCGAGGGTGAGCACCGAGCGCTTCGAGCGCATGGGACGACCTCCTTCGTTTTCAGGGACGCGCACGTCAAGCAGATCATTCCGGAGGGCGGGGGTCAACGTCGGTTCGACGATCGGCCATCGCGGCCCGTCTTCGTGTCCTCCGGTCATTCACTGGCCTTGTTGTTGCGCTGTGCCTCTTCGAGCTTCTGAATGTCCTCGGGCGAGAGCTGCGGTCGATCGACCTTGATCGTCAGCTTGTTGAGCTTGGCCGTGAGGGCGAACGGAGGCTGGTAATCCGCGTCGTTCACGCCGGTCAGGGTGTCCGAGCCGACATCGAAGCTCTCGTCCCACTGCAGAATCATCGGCAGCGTCTTTGCCATCGGCTTCGTGTCGACCGCCTTGCCATCGACCTTGAGCGTGCCGGTGCCCGGCCGGCCGACGCCGCTGAAGTTGTTGAACGCCAGCGTGCCGGCGCCCAGGCCGTCGTACTTGAAGTCGAACTCGACGGTGTGCCGGCCAGGCGCCAGCGCCTCGGGGCCTTCCCACTTCAGGCGCTCGAGATCGACCATGTTCCACAGGAACACCGGCTTGCCCTTCAGCAGGTAGAAGCCGTAACCGCCGAAGCGCCCGCCCGAGGTCAGGATCATGCCCTCGGCGCCGCCCTGCGGTACGTCGATGTCGGCGCTGACCGTGTAGGAAGTGTTCAGCAGCAGCGGCGAGTCGCCCTGCGGCAGGCCGACCATCGGCCGCGTATAGACGAACTCGCTGCGGCCGGCCGTGATGTTCGGTCGCGGCGCGACGATGCGGGCCGCCACCGACGCGTCCATCGGGAACACCTGGTACTTCTTCGCCTCGGCGATGAACGAGTCCTTCATCTCCTTGACCTTCTGCGGGTTCTTCGCCGCGAGGTCGGCGGTCTGGCTGAAGTCGGTGTTCAGGTCGAAGAGCTCGAGCACCTGGTTGTTGAGCGGGTCCGGATTCGCCGGGCCGAATGCGTCCCACGGCGCGCGGTTGACCTTGGTGCTCAGGAACCAGCCGTTCTCGTACAGCGCCCACTGTCCCATCATCTCGAAGTACTGCCTGGTGTGCCGCGACGGCAACTTCGCGTTCTTCGCGTCGAAGGTGTAGGCGAAGCTGGTGCCTTCGATCGGCGCCTGCTTGATGCCGTCCACCATCTCGGGTGCGCGGATGCCGGCCGCCTCGAGGATCGTCGGCACGACGTCGATGACGTGCACGAACTGATCGCGCAAAGCGCCCTTGTCCTTGATGCGCGCCGGCCAGGAGACCACCATGTTCTGGTTCACGCCGCCCAGCTGCGAGGCGTTCTGCTTGAACCAGGAGAACGGCGTGTCGAAGGCCCACGACCAGCCGGCCGACATGTGGTTGTAGGTCTGTTCGGTGCCCCAGACGTCATAGAACTTGAGCTGGACCTCGGCGGGCAGTTTGTTGAGACCGTTGAAGAACGCCACTTCGTTGGGCGTACCCAACGGCCCGCCCTCGGCGGACGTGCCGTTGTCGCCGTTGATGTAGATGATCAGCGTGTTCTCGAGTTTGCCCAGGTCCTCGAAGGCCTGGATCACGCGGCCGATCTCGTAGTCGCTGTACGCGGCGTAGGCGGCGAAGACCTCGACCTGGCGGATGAAGAGCTTCTTTTCGTCGGCGGTCAGCTCCCCCCACGGCTTGAGGACGTCCTTCGGCCACGGCGCGAGCCGGGTGTCCTTCGGGATCACGCCCAGACGCTTCTGATTCTCGAAGATGGTCTGGCGCAGCTTCTCGTATCCGCCGTCGAAGAGTTTCATCGCTGCGATCTTGTCCACCCATTCCTTGGTGGGGTGGTGCGGCGCATGCGTGGCGCCGGGCGCGTACTTGACGAAGAGGGGCTTCGACGGGGCGATCTGGTGCATCCGCGACACGTAGTCGATGGCGTCGTCGGCCATCGCCGTGACCAGGTTCCAGGTGCCCGGAGGCTTCCCCTGGAACGGGTAGATCTGCGTCGTGTTGCGGAACAGGTTCGGCTCCCACTGGTTGGCGTCGCCGCCCACGAAGCCGTAGAAGTACTCGAAGCCCATTCCGGTCGGCCACTCGTCGAAGGGGCCGACCTGGCTGGCGGCGAAGGCCGGCACGTTGTGGTCCTTGCCGAACCACGCGGTGGAATAGCCGTTGTCGACGAGGATGCGGCCGATGGTGGCCTTGTCCCTGGCGATGATGCTGTTGTAGCCGGGGAAACCGGTGGACTGCTCGGAGATCACGCCGAAGCCGGCCGAGTGGTGGTTGCGCCCGGTGATCAGCGCGGCGCGCGTGGGCGAGCACAGCGCGGTGGAGAACATGCGGTTGAAGCGCAGGCCCTCCCGGGCGATGCGGTCCATCGTCGGCGTCGGAATCACGCCGCCGAACGTGCTCGGTACGCCGAACCCGGCGTCGTCGGTGATGATCAGCAGCACGTTCGGTGCGCCCTTCGGCGGCACGACGCGCGGCGCCCACCACGGCTTCGACTGCAGGGCGTCGTCCTTGATCACGCCGCCGAACGGCGGGTCCGGAGGCGGAAGCTGCTTGCCGTCGATCGACGTCGTGGCGCCCGGCGAGCCCGGCGGGGGAGGCTGCTGTGCGAAAACCGGAAGTGCTACCCCCGCAGCGAGGAAGAACAGGCCGAAGCGGATCCCCTTGGACGGCATTCGAGAGCCTCCTTGCGTCAATTCGTCATGGGCAGGTCGGGCGGAATGATATTTCAGGCGTGCGTCGCTGCCAGGGCTCGAATGCGCAGCCCGTCTCCAACCACACGTACTGGATGACGCGCGCTTGGCCGTTCACGGCCAGGATCGTCGGGTCCTCGGGGCCCTTTCCGCCGTTCTGACTTGCTTCACCGACGGTTTCTCAGCGGACGCCGACGCCTCTCCCTCCGACGCCGACGCCGTGGAAGCCGGCACCGACGCCGCCGCCGACGCCGACCCAGTCGATGAACAGCGCCGTCTGCCCGCCCGAAGCGGGGAGCTTGCCCTTGATGATCTTGTAGTTGTAGACGAGATCGGCGCCCTCGACTCGCGGGTTCGTGATCTCGACGACCGTGAGCGTGCTGTCGGGCTGACCCGCCTCGTAGACGGAGACGACCGCATTCGGCGGGTCCGCTCCGAAGTTGTCCTTGCCGGCCTTGGAGGTCCACTCCTGGAGGTATTCCGACATCTTGAGGTGCCCGGCGATCCGGACGGGCCGATCCGAGAAGTACAGGACTTGCTGGCCGACTTTGACCAGCCGGAGAGTCTTCGCGGCGTCGTCCACCTTGAGGTCCTCGCCGACCTGCACGAACATCAGCTGCGCCTTCGCCTTGGACGGCTCGTTGGGAGACCACCCGAGCGCGAGCAGCGCGGCCGAGGCGAGAATCGCGGGAGCCGCGTATTTCAGGAACTTGGGAAAACCGCGTGGGCCTGTCATCGACGTTCTCCTTGCGGGCGCCAACCGGCGACCGCGGTCACTGCGTGAGCTGAGCGAGGATCTTCGCTTTCGCGGCGTTGTAGTCGCTTTCGCTGATGAGTCCCTGCTTGTAAAGCGATTCGAGCTCCTCAAGTTTTTGCTGGGGAGTCTTCTGGGCGGTCGTCGCGGGAGCGGCCGGCTTCGCGGCCGCCGCCGCCGCCGCCTTGGCGGCCTCCGCCGAAGCCTGGGAGGCGGCCGCCGCGGACTGTGCCGCCGCCGTCTCGGCCGCCGCGGTCTGCTGCGCCGCCGCCGACTGCTTGGCCGCCGCGGACTCGCTTGCAGCGGCGCTCGAAACGGCGACGCTCGTTCCCACGACCGCCCATCGGCGGGCATGCCGGCGCCAGACGCCGAAGATGGCGAAACCCTGCGTCGCGCAGAGGAGCAGCGCGACCGCCCCCATCACGACCTTCGTCCGGAAGCTGTGTCGGGTGGATTCGGATCTCATCCTTGCCTCCTGGTCTCTCGACCGATCACTGCGAAAGCTGGGCGAGGATCTTCGCCTTCGCGGCGTTGTAGTCGCTTTCGCTGATCAATCCCTGCTTGTAGAGCGCCTGGAGCTCTTCGAGCTGCTGTTGCGGGGTCTTCTGGGAGGCCGCCGGGGCCGGCGCCTTGGCCGCCGCCGCGGCCGACTGCGCCGCCGCCGCGGAGGCCTGGGATGCCGCCGCCGCCGACTGCGCCGCCGCCGTCTCGGCGGCCGCGGACTGCTGGGCGGCGGCCGACTGCTGCGCCGCGGCCGCGGAGCTCGAGGCGGCCGCTTCCGTGCTGGCGGTCGTGGCCACCACGGCCGTGGTCCTCCGGGCCGCCCGCCGCCAGACGCCGGCGATGCCGAAGCCCTGCGAAGCGCACAGCAGCAGGGTCATGGCCCCCAGCGCGACGGTCGTCCCGAGACGCCGGGCGTTCACTTCGCCCTCTTGGTGTAGCTGAACTCCATCATCTTGAACATCTTGTCGCCGAGCCCGTAGCCCCAGAGCTCCGTGACGTGGTTGCCGGCGGCGTCGAGGGTGAGGCGCAACTCGAGGGGCGAGGGCTTGCCGGTCACCGCGTTGGCCATGGAGCCCTTGAGCGTCGCCTTCTTCCCGCTCGCGTCGAATCCGCCCTCGTACCACTCCATCCCCGTGCTGCCGGAGTCCATGAAGGTCGCGACGTATTTCTTCGCCGTGTTGTCGAAGCCGGCGTAGCCGATGCCGTTGTACGGCTCGCCCGCGACGGTCCCGGCCAGCATCAATTGGATGTAGCGCCCGCCCAGGACCCACTGGCCGATCATGACGCCGATGTCCTCGGACGGAGGATCGGTCGGAGTGGCCCAGGCTCGGAACTTCACGTCGAACGTGCCCGCCATGAAATCGAGCTTTTTCTGACCCTCGCCCGGGGTCATGGCCCTCTCCAGGGCCGCGGAGATCGCCGCGTCTTTCGTCGACTTCTCCTGGCCGACGGCCGAGACCGCCAGTCCGAGGACGACGGCCGCGACCCACGCGATGCGATAGGAACCTCTCATCGATAGCCTCCTTACGTGCCGGAACTTGCTGCTCCGGCCGTCTTTTCCAAAGACCCGAGACGATCTGATGGACCGTCGCCCTGGGACTTCATGATGATTGTTATCACCTCGTGGCCGGCTTCCCTGATGCGCTTGCATCATGCGCGGGCGGATCCTCCGCCATGTCGACGGCGACGGCCGGCGAGCAGTACCGCCCGCCCGCGAGCACGGCCTCGGCCGCCGCAACCAGGTCCTCGGCGATCGTCCGCTTGAGCACGTAGCCGTTGGCTCCCGAGCGCAGCGCCGCTTCGGCGGCGACCGGGGCGTCGTGGGGACTCAGCAGAACGACCCTTTGGCCGGGGTGAGCCTGCCTCAGGCGCCGGAGGGCGCCGAGTCCGTCGACGGAGAGTCCGAGGTCGAGAACCGCGAGCGTCGGCTGGAGGCGCCGCACGCCCTCCATGAGCGAGGGCTCGTCCGACACCGTGACGACGGCCTCGAACATCGAGCCGAGAAGGCCCTGGATGCCCTCGAGCAGTCCCTGGTGCCGGTCCGCGAGCAGCAGGCACGACGCTGAAGCCTCGTCCCGGCCGGATGTCACGGCGCCAGTGTCCGCCCGGCCGCTGGCGCCGCGCAGCTCGCAAATCTACGGGGCGGCCCGCCGATCAGAGGGTGGCGATGCCGTGCTCGAACGCGTAGCGGACGAGCTCCGCTGCCGGTGCGCAGGCCCAGGGCCTCCATCATCTTGTACTTGTGAAACTCGACCGTGCGCGTCGACACGCCGAGCAGCGCCGCGATCTCCTTGGCGGCCTTTCCCGCCGCCAGGAGCTGGAGGATCTCGCGCTGGCGCGGGGTCAGCGATGCGGCGGAGTCGCCGGAGGGCCGCCGGGAGCGCCCGCCGGCCTCGGAGACCTCGGCGGCGATTTCCGGCGTCACGAACGTCCGGCCGGCCAGCGCCGCGTGGATCGCCGCGATGAGCTCGGACGGGGCCGAGGATTTCAGAACGAAGCCCGAGGCGCCGGCCGCGAGCGCCCGGCGCGCGTACGCGGTCTCGCGGTGCATGGTGATGACGACGATGCGGGCGTCCGGGTTGTCCTTCTTCAGCAGCGGAATCGCCTCGAGGCCGTTCAGGCGCGGCATCGTGATGTCGGCGACGATCACGTCGGGCTTCAGCCGGGCGGCGGCCTCGACGAGGGCGCGGCCGTCCTCCACCATGCCGACGAGCTCGAACTCGGGGTCGAGGAGGCGCTTCAGGCCCTCGGCCATCATCCGGTGATCGTCGGCGAGGAGGACGCGGGCGCGCTTCACGCGGCCGTTCCCCGCGAGTTGGCGCCCAGACGTCGATCGTCGTCCCGCGGCCGGGCGAGCTCCGGATGTCGAGACGCCCTCCGAAGAGCTCCGCCCTCTCGCGCATGCTCGCCAGTCCCAGGCTCGGGCGCCCGCGATCGGCGGCGGGGTCGAAGCCGGCTCCGTCGTCGCGGATCGAGAGGCGCACGCCCGACCCTTCCGGCTCGAGCGCGAGGTCGACGCCGGTGGCTCGGGAATGGCGGACGGCGTTGCGAAGCGCCTCCTGCGCGATGCGGAAGAGGCCGAGCGCCGCGTCGCGGGGAAGCTCCGGCGCCGACTCGGGCGCGCGAAGGCGGACGGGGACCGACTCGAGCCGCGAGACGCGGTCGCACTCGATGCGCAGGGCCTCCGCCAGGCCGAGGTCGTCGAGAGTGGAGGGGTGGAGCTGGTAGGCGAGGCGATGCACGTCGTCGGAGAGCCGCGTCAGCTCTCCGCGCATTTCGGCCGTGGATCCGGCCCGGGCGGCCGGACCGGGGCCGCGCTCGAGCTGCGCCGCGTCGATCGACAGACGGGCCAGGCGCTGGCTCAGGTCGTCGTGGAGCTCGCGGGCAATCGACTTGCGCTCGTCCTCCTGGGCCGTGATGAGGCGCCGGTTCAGCGCCCGGACGCGATCCTCGGCGCGCCGCCGCCGTCGCCGCTGGGCGAGGAGCGCCGCGATCAGGAGGGTCTCGAACGCCACGACCGCCAGGCCGATCAGGAGCGGGCGGCGGTAGGCCTCCCAGAGCGAGGGCGGGCGATAGCGCACGTCGCTTCCGGCGGGCAGCCGCTTCTCGTCGATGCCCCAGCGATGGAGCTCGCGCCAGTCGTAGACGTCCCGGAAGGGCTCGACCGGCGGGATCATGACGGCCGCCGGCGCCTCCCCGCGAAGCAGCGCCAGGGCGACGGACGCGCTGCGCTTCCCCTCTCGCTCGATGGAGACGAGCGGGCCGCCCACGATGCCCTTGCCGAGCTGGCTCTCGAAGAGCCCGAAGACGGGCGAGTCGGAGGCGGACCGGATCGCCGCGAGCCCCTCGTGTTCCTCGTGGGGCACGCCGGCGGCATCCATGTTGAGGGTGCCGTAGAAGACCGCCGAGTGGGGGGGGAGGGCCGCGACCTCGCGGCGCATGTCCTCGAGGGAGAGCCGGTCGAGCCACTGGAACTCGACACGGCCCGCGAAGGGGGCGAATTCGCGCTCGACCTGGACGCGCCAGAACCTCTCGAGCGGCGAGTTCCCGAGCACCATCGCGACGCGCTTCGTGCCGGGAACCAGGCGCAGGATGTTCTCGACGATGGCCGGCGGGTCGATGCGGATCGCCACGACGGCCTGGCTCGGCGACGGAGGCACGTCTCCGAGCCGGCGAACGTCGATCCCGGTGGCGAGGATGGGGACCGATTCGAAGAGGGCGAACCGGTTGCGGGCGACGAAGCTCACGGCCGGAGCGCCCACGCTCACGACGAGGTCCAGGCGGCGGTCCCCGGTCAGGGCCCGGAGGTAGTCGACGAACGGGCCCTCTTCGCCGGGCTGCGCGAACCGCGCGAGCTCGAGGGGAGTCTCCAGAAACTCCACCGGACCGGGCCACTGGCGGGCGATTTCCGTGCGGATCGTCGACGTGAAGCCGTCCCAGGGGGCGAATCGGTTGCCGAACGTGCTGACGAACAGGACGCGGCGGACTTCCGGGTCCGCCGCGTGGAGGGCGGGCCCGCCGCCGAGAACGGCGAGCGCCGCCCACCCCGCGACGGCCCGGGTCAAGAGCCGCACGAGGTTCCTCCGGCGGGCCGCCGCCTCAGAAGGGCAGCGGCATCGCGAACTGGACGTAGAGTCCCTGGCCCTGGGTCGTGGTCTTGCCTCCGTACTGCCAGAAGTAGCGTACGGTCAGAGCGCCCTGGAGCGCCGTCAGCTCCGGGCCCACGCCGTAGATCGTCGTCTTGTTGTTCTGGAGGATCGGGGGCACGTCCGTACCCGTCGTCGAGCTCACCTGCCACTGGGCATAGCCCGCAACGCCGAGCCAGCCGCTCAACAGACTCTTCTTGTCGCCGAAGTTGCGCCCGACGCCCCACATGTAGTTGATGGCGTTGCCCTGCTTCCAGTCGACGTCCTTCTTCTTGCTGTTGATGTCGTAGAAGAGAGCGCCGGCCGCGCTCCAGTTCTTCTCCTTGTCCACGAAGCCCGTCGCCCGCACCGAAATCTCGTTGCACCACATGCCGAGCGACGTGTTGTTGAAGGCCGGACGGGCGCCCGAGTCCGTCAGGAGGACGTTGTACCGGCCCGTCGGCGCGTAGAAGGTGTACGCAAAGATGACGTCGGTGCCGCCTCCGAAGATCGGCATTTTCTTGTCCGAGTGCCAGCCGATCTGGAAGGGCGAGACGTAGAGCTGCGAGAGCGCGAGGCCCGTCGATGCGCCGTCGTTGTCGAGGCGCGGAAAATCCAGCCGGAAGTTGGCGAAGGGCACACCGACCACGGCGCCGTAGTTTCCGCCCAGGATCTTGATGTCCGACACCCACATCACGAGCGGCCCGAAGATCTCCTCATTGAGGCTGGGTCCTTCGACACCGTTCCCGTTGGGGCCGCGGATCTGGTCGGCCCACGAGATCGCGCCGAACATCCCGGCATACAGACCGGGAGGGGCCTGCGTTCCGGCCATCATTCCGTACATGCCTTTGATGATGACCTGCTGGGCGGCGACGGGTGTCGCGAGCGCGGCGAGGACTGCGGCGGCGGCGAGAGACAGGAGAGACTTCCGTTGCATCGAGGGCCCCTTGCAAAAAACGGGCGGCCGACTGCCGGCCGCCCGCCGAAAAGGAACTTGCGGATCCTACTTCTTCGAGCCCGGCGGGAAGTCCGCGAAAAGCTTCTGCATCGCCTCCTGAACCTTGCCCTGGTCCTCGCCGCTGCGGAGACCTGGTCCGAGGCCGTCCCGCGCCAGACCATCTCCTTCGTGGCGGGGTCGACGAGGTCGACGATGAGCGTGCCCATCGGGATCTTCTGGACCGTCGTGGTCGACATGCCGCCCATGCCGCCCCATCCCCGATAGCCCCAGCCGCCGCCGGTGTTCATGGTGTTCAGCTGCGTCTGCTCCGAGAGCACGACGTGCGGGTAGACCATGATGCTCGGATTGCTGGTGACGGCCGTCCAGCCCTTGGAGGTGAGGGCCTGGGTGATCCCGTCGTCGATCCGCTTCTGCGTGAACGTGGTCGGCGCCGGAGTGCCGGTCGCGACCTGGAACGTCGAGTACTTGGACCAGTTGATCGTGTGGTCGTAGTCGACGCCGACCGTCATCGTCGAACAGGCCACCGAGAGCGCCGCCGCCAGGGCCACCAGGAGAATTGCCGCTTTTCGCATACTGACTACTCCTCCTATCGACATTGTCCGAATCGTCGTTCGTTTTCGCGCCGCTATCCTATTCCATGAAGGCCGCGACCGTCACCGGCGAAAGCCTCCGCCGCCTCCGCCCCAGCCCCCGGACCGGCCGCCCCAGCCTCCGCCGCCGCCGCCCCAGGAGCGATCTCCGCCCGCGCCGCTTCCGCCCCAGTCGTGGTTTCCCCAGTTGCTGTTGCTGAAGTCGCTCCAGCGTTGATCGCCGGTCGAGCGGGCGTTCGACCAGTTGTCGAGGTTCTTGGATTCCTCGGCGGACGCTCCCTGCCAGGTGCTGCCGCTGCCCCCACGTTCTTCTGCCAGCCGCTGCCGGTGTTCGAGTAGACGTTGCCGTTGTGGTCGGCGTAGGTGTTGCCGTTGACCTTGGCGACGCCGCCCTGGTCGCCGTGGATCGCCCCGCCCGAGTACGTGTTGCCGCCGGCGCCCGTGACCGTGCCGTGCGAGGCCGTGACCTGGTTGCCGGTGTAGGCGTTGCCGACAGTCACCCGGCCGCCCGCCGCCGAGGCGCCGGTCGTCGGGTTGTATGCCGCGCCGCGTCCGCCCGAGGCGTAGTTGCCGGTGTACGCGTTGTAGGCCTGGCCCCGCTGGCCCCAGCCCTGGGCCCCGGTGGTCGAGTTGTAGAACGAGCCTTCCTGGCCGTGCCAGGCGGTGCCGGTCCAGGCGTTGTAGCCGCCGCCGCTGCGGGTGACGGCGGAGGTCGAGCCCCACTGGCTGTAGACGTTGCCCGAGGACCAGCGCGCGTAGCCCGGTCCCCAGACCGCGCCGCCGCCGTAGCCCCAGGCCGCGGCGCCGTAGTGGCCGTAGTAGCCGCCCCAGCAGGCCCCCCAGCCCCAGCCGTAGTAGCCCCACCCGTAGCCGCACATCGCCGCGCCCATCGCGAAGCCGCAGCCGATGCCGAAGGCGAAGGCCCAGCCGGTGTACGGCGTGTACGCCATGTTGACGCCGTAGCCGTAGGTCACGGGCGGCCCGTACCAGACCGTTCCGACCCAGGGCGTGTAGTAGTAGCCGGTGCCGTAGACGACGACGCCGTTGGTCACGATCGCGCCGGTGTAGCCGGGGGTGTAGCCGACGTACACGACGGTGGGGGTCGAGCCGTAGACCTGGACGTAGGTCAGGTAGTAGAGCGGCGAGGACGGCGGGATCGTGTAGATCGACGCGGGCACCCAGGCCGCGACGATCCACGGCCCGGTCACGGCGGTGGAGGTGAACCAGATTCCGCTCTGGCACATGAAGTAGGAGTTCGGCCCGGTCATGAGGATCGGCGTCGAGGCGTTGGCGACGTACTCGAGGGACGTGAACTCGACGGGCTTCATCTGCGGCGCGCCGTCGAAGGTGACTGCCGCCGCCTGCGCGGTCCGCTTCACGGTCGCCGTCTGCGGGATCGACGCGGCGACCACGGACGCCTGCGCCTGCGGCGTGCCGGGGACCGAGGCCTTCACGTTCTCCATCGGGCTGTCGTCGGGGATCTTCGCGAAGTCCGCCGGCAGGCTCGACGTCGCAACGAACGTCCACGGGCCGGAGGTGTCGGGCGCGCTGAACCACCGACCGGCGATCAGCACGTACGTCTGCTGGTTGACGATGTCCTTGAAGACGCGCCCCGTCGTGTTCGAGAGGTACAGCAGGTTGGTTCCCGGGATGGACTCGTAGTTCGGCTCTCCTCCGACGATGATGAGCTCGGTCGGCTGCGTCTCCATGAACACGACCGGCACCGGCTTGTTCTTGAGCGAGGGCTTGGCGGTGTTCGGATCCGAGCAGAGCCCCCGGTCATCGGGTCGCCGTTCTTGGCCGCGAGGATCGCCTTGAGGGCCTTGTCGAGGTTGTCCTTGCGGCCGAAGCGCGGGTCGGACACCTTCCACGGCCCGGCGATGGAGGAGGCCTCCATCCAGCCGTCGAAGAGGTGGAGGTACAGCTCGCCGGAGTCGGCCTTGAGGACGATCGAGCTCGTGTTGATGATCCGCTGGAGGTCGGTGCCGGACTGGGGCCGGAAGACGGGCTGGCCGTCGACGAGCACGAGGACCGCCGGCACGTTGGAGAAGAGGATCCGGGGCGGCGCGTTCTGGAGGGGCCGCGACTCGCCCTCGGATTTCGCCGAGAGGATCCCGAGGTCCGCCTCGAGCCGGTCGAGCGAGATGGCCTTCGAGCGCTTCGAGGGCTCGAGCTCGTGGAGCGTCTCCGTCCAGGCGGCCGCGTTCTGCGGGGCCGAGGGGAAGCTCGAGCGGGTGATGGTCAGGTCCTCGAGGTAGACGAGCCGGTTGGTCTTGTCCACGTCGGTGCGGGCCGTGAACCAGATGACGCCGAACGTCGGGTCCTTCGCGCCGGCCGGCTGGACCGAGACGGCGGCGTGGGCGTCGAGCTGGTTGTTCTTCCAGCTGTCGACCTGGGGCTGGTAGATCAGGAAGGTGTCCTTGCCGCTGACGAGCCGGCGCGGCCAGGGATCGCCCGCGGACGGCGCGGCGGCCGGAGCCGCCGGGGGAGTCGACTGCTGGGCCTGCACGACCGGAACGGCGGCGACCCAGGCGGCGATGAGTCCGGCGACGGCGGATCGGGAGAGTTGTCGGACCATTTTTGGACCTCCGATAAGCCGGGGAATATACACTTGCCGCCGAATTTCCGGCTACGTCAGGGAGGGCCATGCACGTCACGTCGTTCGGCTACATCCTCTCCGGGGGTCTCTTCGTCGGGATGCTGATCCTGCTCGAGGTCGGGCGGCGCTTCGGCGCGCGGCGGCTGGCGCGCGATCCGGAGGGCGCGCGCACGGGAGTGTCCGCCGTGGAGGGCGCTCTCTTCGGCCTCCTCGGACTTCTGATCGCCTTCACGTTTTCGGGCGCGGCGGGGCGACTCGATGCCCGGCGCAAGCTCGTCACCGAGGAGGCCAATAACATCGGCACGGCCTGGCTGCGGATCGAGCTGCTGCCGGCCGACGCCCGCCCCCCCCTCCAGGACCTCTTCCGGCAGTACCTCGATTCGCGGCTCCTGACCTACAAGAAGATCCCCGACCTTCCGGCCGTCGAGGCCGAGCTCGCGCATTCGATCCAGATCCAGGGAGAGATCTGGAAACAGGCCGTCGCGGCCGTCCGGGCGGCGCCGCCCGGCCCGAGCGGCACGGCCCTCCTGACGTCGCTCAACGCGATGTTCGACATCATGACGACGCGGACGATGGCCGCGCGAACGCACCCGCCCGGGATCATCTACGTCATGCTCGTCATCCTGGCCCTCGCCGCGTCGCTCTTCGCCGGCGACGCCATGGCGGGCGCGAAGAGCCGGAGCTGGATCCACGTCGTCGGTTTCGCGGTGGTGCTGTCGCTGACGGTCTACGTGACCCTCGATCTCGAGTACCCGCGGGTGGGGTTCATCCGCATCGACGCGACCGACCGCGTGCTCACGGACCTGCGGGAAAGCATGAAGTGACGGGGCGGCATGAGAGGATGCGCGACATGAAACGCAACGCCGTCTTCGCGACGCTTCTCGTTCTGGGTTCCCTGGCCTGCGCCTCGGCTCCCGAGGTCAAGGTCGGCTGGGACAAGAACGCCGACTTCAAGAAGTACAAGACCTGGGCCTGGAAGTCCGACGGCTCGATCCGGGACAAGGTCTGGGAGAAGCGTTTCCGGGACGTGCTTTCCGACCAGCTCGCGACGGACGGGGTCACGCAGGTGGACCTCGGCGCGACCCCCGACCTCTGGGCGGTCGTGCACGCCCGGCTCTCTGCCGAGACCCAGGTCTACTCCTACGATCCGGGCTGGGGCTACGGCTGGGGCGTCTGGGGGCCGAGCTACACCGAGGTCTACCAGATTCCGGTGGGAACGATCCTGCTCGACCTCGTGGACGTCCGGCAGAAGCAGGCCGTGTGGCAGGGCAAGGCCCACGGTTACATCTCCACGAACAAGACCAACGAAGAGCGCGAAGAGAAGCTGATCTCGATCATCGCCGAGATGTTCGCGGGCTATCCGCCGGCGACGACCCCGAAGAACTGAGCGGCGGCCTCAGCCGGACGTGAGGCGGTAGCCCGCAGCGAGCTGCCGGTAGGTCTCGACCTGCGCCGACGCCCAGGCGGCGTCGCGCCCGAGCTCCCGGGCCAGGAGCTGTGCCGCCGCGGGCGCCGCGTCGATCGAGGCGCGGCGTCGAGCAGCAGGCTGCGGGTGCGGCGCGCCAGCACGTCCTCGAGCGTGCGCGCCATCTCGTGGCGCGCGGCCCAGACGACGTGCGCCCGGGGGTAGGGCAGGCGCGGGTGCAGCGGCTGCGCGCAGGCCCGGCTCCTCGCGCATGAGGGCCTCGATCGCCTCGGCGTCCGTCCCGTACAGCGCGAGCGCGTCGGCCGGCGCCGCCGGGTCCGGCGGCTTCCAGCCGTGCAGGCGCAACGTCTCGGTGACGCACGGGCGATGCGGCAGCCCGCCGACCTCGATCGCGCGGTCCACCGTGTCCTGGGCCATCTTGCGATAGGTCGTCCACTTGCCGCCGACGATCGTCACCAGGCCCGACGTCGAGATGAGCACCTCGTGGCTCGCGCGAGAGTTCTTTCGTCGCGGTCTTGCCCGCGGACGCGGACGAGCGGGCGCTGGCCGGCGAACGCGCTGAGGACGTCCGCCGCGCGTCGGATCCGTCGCGAGGTAGCGGGCGGCGTTGCGCAGGATGAAGTCGATCTCGTCGGGCAGCGGCCGGGGCTCGATCTCGGCTCCGGCATCGCCGTGTCGGTCGTGCCGACGAGCACGCGCTCGTGCCACGGAATCACGAACAGCACGCGGCCGTCGTCGGTGTGCGGCACCATGATCGCGGTGTCGCTCGGCTGGAAGCGGCGGTCGAGCACGAGGTGCACGCCCTGGCGACGGCGCGACCGCGGCCGGGCGCCGCCGGGTCGTCGAGGCGGCGCACGGCGTCGGCGAAGATGCCGGTGGCGTTGATGACGACCCGCGCCTCGACTCGAGCGGGTCGTCGCCGGTCTCGAGGTCGACGCTCGCACGCCGCGAGACGGACCCCGCCGCTCGCGGCGAGCCCGGTGACCGGCATGTAGTTGAGCAGCAGGCGCCGTGATCGGCGGCGGTCCGCGCGAGCGTGAAGGCCAGGCGCGCGTCGTCGAACTGGGCGTCGTAGTACATCGACGCCGCCGATCAGGTTCTCGGGCTCGACGTTGGGGATGCGCGCGATCGTCTCCTCGCGGTTGAGGACCGGCGAGACGGGCGATGTTCAGCTTGCCGGCGAGCACGTCGTAGAGCTTGAGGCCGATGCCGTAGAACGGCCCCTCCCACCACTTGTAGCGCGGGCACGACGAAGGCGAGGTCGTGCACCAGGTGCGGCGCGTTGCGGCACAGCAGGCCGCGCTCGCGCAGCGCCTCGAGCACGAGCGAGACGTTGCCCTGCTTGAGGTAGCGCACGCCGCCGTGCACGAGCTTGGTGCTGCGGCTCGAGGTCGCCTTGGCGAAGTCGTGCTGCTCGAGCAGCAGCGTCCGGTAGCCGCGCGTCTGCGCGTCGACGGCGACGCCGAGGCCGGTCGCGCCGCCGCCGATGACGACGACGTCCCAGGGCCGGTCCGCGCCGAGGCGGCGGAGCATCTCCTCGCGCCTCACGAAGGGTCCCAGTTCCGGGTGCGCTCGACCGCGCGGCGCCAGAGGGCTCGCCGGGCGCGGCTTTCCCGGCGCGGCATGTCCGGCGAAAACGTGCGCTCGACGTTTCGCGTCTTCGCGAGCGCGTCGAGGTCCGGCCAGACGCCGGCGGCGAGCCCCGCCATGAACGCGGCGCCGAGCGCGGTCGTCTCGAGGTTCTCCGGCCGCGCGACCCGCACGCCGAGCAGGTCCGCCTGGAACTGCATCAGCAGGTCGCTCGCCGCAGCGCCGCCGTCGACGCGGACCTCCCGCAGGCGCCCGCCCGTGTCGGCCTCCATCGCGGTCGATCAGGTCCGCGACCTGGAAGGCGATGCCCTCGAGCGTGGCGCGCGCGACGTGGCCGCCGGTCGTGCCGCGCGTGAGCCCGAGGATCGCGCCGCGGGCGCGTCGCGTCCCACTGCGGGCGCCCCGAGCCCGGTGAAGGCCGGGACGACCACGACGCCGCCGGAATCGCGGACCGTCGCCGCGAGCGCGTTGACCTCGGGAGCGCCGGCGATGATCTTCAGGCCGTCGCGCAGCCACTGCACCGCGGCGCCCGCCGACGAAGACGCTGCCCTCGAGCGCGTACGCGATCGGCCGCTCGCCGATCCGCCAGGCCACCGTCGTGAGCAGCCGGTGGCGGCTTGCGACCGGCTTCGCCCCGGTGAACATCAGGAGGAAGCAGCCCGTGCCGTAGGTGCACTTCGCGAGGCCGGGCCGCGTGCAGAGCTGCCCGAAGAGCGCGGCCTGCTGGTCGCCCGCGATCGCCGGCGATGGGCACGCTCGCGCCGAGGACAGCCCGGGGCCGTGTCCGCGGCGTGGCCGCCGCTCGGGACGATCTCCGGCAGGACCGACGAGCGGAACGCCGAGAACGCGCGCGAGCTCCGGGTCCCACCGGCCCGTGCGCAGGTTGAAGAGCAGCGTGCGCGAGGCGTTGCGAGACGTCGGTGACGTGCCGCCGGCCGCCCGTCAGCTTCCAGACGAGCCAGGAGTCGATCGTTCCCGCGGCGAGGCGGCCGGCGGCGGCCTTCTCGCGCGCCCCGGGCACGTGGTCGAGGAGCCACCGGAGCTTGGTGCCCGAGAAATAGGGGTCGAGCAGGAGGCCGGTCTTGCGCGCGGATCGCGGGCTCGGCGCCCTCGCCGCGCAGTCGCTCGCATCGCGGGAGCCGTCCGCCGGTCCTGCCAGACGATCGCGTTGTGCACGGGCCGCCCGGTCTCGCGATCCCAGAGCACGACGGTCTCGCGCTGGTTCGTGATGCCGATCGCCGCGAGCTCTCGCGCGGACGAGGCCCGCGTCCTTCAGCGCCCGGCGAGCGGCGTCGCGGGTCGTCGTCCAGATCTCGTCGGCGTCGTGCTCGACCCAGCCCGGGCGGGGGTAGTGCTGCGCGAATTCCTTCCGCGCGGAGCCGAGCACTGCGTCCGGACGCGTCGAGGACGATCGCGCGCGAGCTGCTGGTTCCCTGGTCGAGGGCGAGGATGTAAGGCACCGACGAGATTCTAGGCGACGAAACCGGCGTGCAGAGGATCGTTCGGCGCCGGAGGGAGCATCGAAGACCTCATCGTCCGCATCTGGGAGAACCTCCTCGGCCGCGTGAGCGGACCGATGCGGTTCCGGCTCGTGCTGCAGCCGGTCGTGTCGGCGATCTTCGCCTTCCACGCCGGCCGGCGCGACGCCCGCGAGGGGCGCCTGCCCTACTTCCAGTCCCTGCTCTCGGCCCGCGGGGCCGAGCGCGCGGCGATCCTGATGGACGGCTGGCGGAACCAGGGCCGAGTCCTCCTCGTGGCCTTCGCGCTCGATGTCGTCTATCAGGCCGTCGTGCTCCGCGCGGTCCGGCCCGGCGAGGCCTTCATCGTGGCCCTGGTGCTGGCGGTCCTGCCGTACCTCGTCGTCCGCGGGGTCGTGAATCGCGTTTTCCGGCGGCGACGCGGGTAGGCCCGCCGCCGTCGCGCCGGGAACACGGACGTGCCGGAAAACGAAACGGCCGGCCCGAAGGCCGGCCGGGGATCACATCGAGGCGGACCCTCAGTTCGGCCAGTAGAGGCCGACCAGCTTGCTCAAGAAGACCGCCATCTGTCCGCGCGTCAGCGGATTGTTGGGGCAGTAGTTCCCGCCGCCGCAGCCGGAAGTGATGCCGGCCGCGACCAGGGCCTCGATGAACTGGAATTGCGGGTGAGTGTTGGGCACGTCGCCGAAGGTCGCGACCACGGGAGCGAGGCTGACCTGGAGGTGGTAGTAGACCAGCGCCCGGCGGAGCTTGTGCTGCCCGCCGTTGGCCGACATGCTGGCCTGGAGAAAGTAGGAATTGTTGAAGTTGTCGACCGTGATGTTCAGGGCCCCGCTCGTGACGTAGGTCCAGCCGGGCGTGCCGGAGGTGTTCGCGGCGTTCGCGAAGGTGGTGTTGGTGCCGGCGAGGCTGCCGATGTTGATGCCGAGATAGGTCGAAATCTCGAAATCGGGATCGTTGTCGTAGAGCTCGAAGGCGACGCCGTCGATGTGGGCTCCCGAGGGGAGGTTCAAGGGAGCGTTGAACCACGACGCCGATCCCCCGGTCCGATACCGGGCGAAGCTCGAGATGTCGTAGGACCACGTCGTGGTCGAGTCCGTCACGGAAAAGGCGTCCGCCGGGATCGAGACGATCGACGTGTTCGGTCCGAACGAGTTCGGTGCGGCCGGGGCCGCGTTCGGTGCCGGCGCGAAACCGACCGATGCATCCTGGGCCAGCGCCAGCCCGCTCGCGAGCACGAGCGACGCCGCCGTCCATCCGATCCTCGAGACACAACTCCGCTGCTTCATGAGTCTCCTTCTCGGGTTTGTGGGGAACGATCCGAATGTAGCACGACGAATCGGCCGGTCTCACTTGTTGTCGAGGCGTCTCGGCCGACGACTTTCCGTCGGACCGAATCGATTTGGTTCGTATGCGCGAATTCGGCCGGCCGAGTCGTCCGCTAGAAGCTGACGGAGACCGAGGTGACGACCGTGGGCGTCTCCCAGCCGGGGTTGAACACGTAGACGGTCAGGCTCAGGTTCTCGCGCGACACGCCGACGAGGAACCCGCGCTGCACGTCGAGGCCGGTCTGGTACGTCCGCGTCCGCTGCGAGACCAGTCCCACGGAGAGCCAGTCGAGCGGGGAGTAGGAAAGCTGGGCCCAGTTGTAGAAGAAGTCGTTGTCCGAGTCCTCGACGTCGAAGACGTATTCGCCCTCGCTGTAGAGCTCGAAGGAACCCCAGGAGACGGTCAGCTCGTAGCCGGGGGCGACCCCCTTCGTCTCGCCGAAGACCCCGCCCGCCATGAGCGTCGCGTCGAGGCGGAGCTTTTCGCCGACGCCCACGTTCCAGCCGACCCACGCGGAACCGGTGTCGATTCCCTCGTAGTTGTACCGGGTCTCGAGATGGAGCGCCCCGCGGTCGGCCATGATCGTCGGCTGGCCGTAGTTCGTGTCCTCCGGCGGGAAGTAGCCGTAGACGCTGGCGGTGAACTCCCAGGCGGAGCCCTTCGCCGCCTCGGCGGTCCCGGGCGCGACGGCGGCCTCTTCCTGCGCCGACGCGGCCGCCGCGCCGCAGGCGAGCAGCGCGCCCAGGGCCAGCCGGCGCGCCGCGCTCATCCGCCGAGGGCGATCGTCAGCGCGACGAGCCCCGCGCCGATCGCGACCATGATGAAGCCGGTCCGCCAGGGGCGGAAGCCCGCGTACCTGCCGAGCTCGTAGCCCCCGTAAAGGAGAAGCGCGATCGCGATCGCGTTCGAGACGCGCAGGGCCCGCACGGCGTCCTGCATGAAGAGAAACGGGATGACGACCGGGAAGGTCGAGAGGAAGACGAGCAGGAAGACCGCGAGGGCGGCGAGAAAGTCACCCCGGGAGAGCGAGGCGTATCGGGGTGGCTCGGGCATCGCCACGACGCGCCGGCGCATCGAGTCGAGCTCGGCCTCGTCGAGGACCTTCGCGACAACCGGGGGGAGTGCGTCGGCGAGCGCCCGCCGCCCCGCCTCGGGGCTCGCCGTGTCCCGGAGGGCCCGGAAGGTCACGAGGTTCCGCCCGCGCTCGGCGAGCGAGTTCATGACGTACATGATCGCGTCGACGATCCCCCACGCGAGATTGCAGCCGATCGCCCCCACGAGCATCGTTCGAACGTCTTCCCGGGCGCTCGAGGCGGCGGAGAGGGATCCGGTGAAAGTCAGGACCATGATCAGCCCGAACAGGATCTCGGAGAATCGTTCGGTCGGCTCGAGCACCCGGCGGCGCTTCTCCTCGGGCATCATGGGCTCCTTCGGCCGCCGCGGCTCAGTTCGGCATCAGGTAGAGCATCGCGGCGAAGACGGCGTAGACCGCGATGAGCTGCACGCCCGAATACCAGGCCGAGCTGCCGTTCGCGACGACGAAGGCGACCGTCAGCGTCGTCATCAGAACCATGAATGCCTGGCCGCCGGCGAAGGAGAGGTCCATCGGCGACGGAGCGATCGCGTAGCTCAGCAGGACGAGCACCGGGGCGACGAAGAGGGCGATCTGGACGGAGCTCCCCATCGCGATGCCGACGGACAGGTCGAGCCGGTTCTTGCGCGCCGCCGAGAAGGCCGCGGTCATCTCGGCCGCGGCGCCCACGAGCGAGACGACCACGAAACCCACGAAGGCCTGCGAGAGGCCGAGGGACTTGCCCGCCTCCGTGACCGACCCCACGAAGATCTCGCTGACGAGGGCGATCAACACCGTCACCGCCGCGAGCGTCCCGAGGGCGGCCGCAAGCGGCCAGGGAGTCTCGTCGTGCTCTCCGCCTTCCGCGCTCTGGAAGAACTCCTTGTGCGTCTTGAGGGAGAAGAGGAGGCTCAGGGCGTAGGTCCCGAGAAGGATGAACGAGATCGTGAAGCCGAGCGGCAGCTTGAAGGAGGCCACGTTGAGCTGGTCGATGCGGACGGTGGCCGACGTGATGAGCAGGGCGATCGAGGCGAGCAGCAGCATTCCCGCCTGGACCCGCGCGTTTCGCGGGTTGAACTCCTGCTTGTGGTGCCGGAGGCCGCCGAGGAGGAACGCCCCCCCGAGCATGAAGAGGCTGTTGGTCACGATCGCGCCGGCGAGCGACGCCTTGACGAGGTCGAACATGCCGGCCCGCAGCGCCGCGATGGCGATGACGAGCTCCGTCAGGTTGCCGAGCGTGGCGTTCAGGAGCCCGCCGATCGCGTCTCCGGTCTTCGCCGCCACGCTCTCGGTCGCGCGCGACAGCAGGCCGGCGAGCGGGACGATGGCCACGACCGAGAGCAGGAAGACGAGCGTGTGACTCTCGGGCCGCAGCTTCTCCGCGACGAAGACGATCGGAACGAAGACGACGAGCCAGTAGAGAGGCGTCCGGCGAAAGTCCGTGAGGACCCCGCTCATGGAGCCGTCCGTGCCGACCCGCCAGGGGTTGACCCGCGCACGCTCCGCATGTCCGCTCCCTTCGAAGCCGCTATTGCGCGTCCTCGGTGACGGTCCAGGTCTTGTCCGGGTTGTAGGCCTTGATCTTCGGCGCGAGCTTCGCCGTGTCGGGGCCGAGGTCCTTCTGGTAGACGACCCCGTCGCTGTTCACGAGGAACGTCTGGACGCCGGTGACGCCGTAGTTCGCGGGCCAGGCGATCGCGGCGAAGCCGCCGATCATCATGCCCTTGACGATGTAGTCGCGGGCGCCGAGGCGCGCCGCCGGGCCCTGGGCCGTGAGCGTGCGGAAGTAGTAGCCGTTGTAGGGATCGGCCTTCTTGGTGTATCCGGCGGCGAGCGCCGCGGCGATCTCGTCTCCCATGGGGCCGCCCTGCGTCCCGTCGGCGTTCTTCCAGGACAATCCGTCCTGCCGGCCCGCGGTGCTGATCCACTTCTGGGCGTACTGTCGAACCCCGTTGCCGTCGTGCAGCTCCAGCGCGTAATCCCGTTGCGCGTCGACGTAGCCGCGCAGGAGCGCGATCGCGTCGAGCTCGTTGCCGCCGATCCGCCGGGCGAGGAGCTCCTGCCGGCCCTCCTTCGCGTTGAAGCGCCATTTTCCGTTCTTCTCGACGATCGGCACGGGCAGCGGCCAGTCTTCGTTGCCCACGATCAGGATGGCCCGCTTCGGGTCGCCGACGTCGAAGCTCACGTCCATCTTCGCGCGCGCATGCTCGGCGAACTTCTTCAGGTCGGCCTTGTCGCTGACGGGGTCGCCGGAAGAGACGATGCCTTTGCCCTCGGGGCCGAAGATGGAGTCGACCGCGGCCATGTCGCCGGCCTCGGCCGCCTTGACCAGGGCCTCCGCGGCCTGCCGGGGAGTGTCGAACGCGGGTTGCTTCGCGGGCGGATTCGCCGCGAGGGCGGGAACCGCCCACAGCCACGCGGTTGCAATCGCCAGCGCCGACGGGAGCTTCGAGAACGAAAGGTGACGCGTTTGTCTGGTGTTCATGTGCATTTCCTCGCCCTTACCGCCGCCGCCCGCCGCCGCCGCCGCCACGGGACATCCCGCCCATGCTCGACGATCCGCGCGAGCTCGACGACCTCGCCTGGCTGCCGCTGTAGGACCCGCCGCCTCCGCCGAACGCGGACGAGCCGCGGGAGCTCGACGACGGAACGTTGCGGCTCCCGACCTGGCTCGATTTGCTCCCGCCGCGGTCGAAGCTGCTCGCGCTCGAGCCCGACCGGTTGCTCGCGCCGCCGCGATCCATGCTCTGGGCCTGGCGCTGGCTCGCGCCAGCCTGCCGGGAGCCCGCCGAGTCGCCGCGCGCGCCGCCGCCGTACTTGCTCGCCGTCGCCTTGTCCTTGTACGGGGCCCCGCCGCGCTGCTGCGAGTTGTGCTGCCAGTTGCTGTTGCCGCTGCGGTTGCTGACGTTGTTCTGCCGGTTGCTGTTGTTGACGAAGTTGTTGTTGTTGTTGATGTTGATCGTGTTCCCGCCCCCGTGCCAGCCGCAGCCCCAGCCCCAGCCTCCGGAAATGCCGACTCCGATCGCGATCCCGACGCCGAACCCGATGAGCGCTCCGCCGGGGTAGTAGGGCGGGTAGTACATCGGGGGATACGGATAGACCGGCGGCCCCCAGATCACGGTCGGGCTGTAGCTCGGAACGTAGACGACCTGCGTCGACGTGGGCTGGATCTCGATGACGGTCTTCGATTCCACGGTCGTCGTTTCGACCTTCTGCTGCTCGGTGGACTCGAGCTTGCCGCCGTCCTTGGCCTTCACGCGCAGGCGCTGGACGGCGTCCATGACCTCGCTCTGCTGGGCCAGGAACGCGTCGCCGAGATCCTGCGTCCACTGGATGTTCTCGGAGAGCACCTTGAGCGCATCGGGCAGCGTCACCAGGGCCTGGACGCTCGGGTCCCAGGGCTGCTTCTCGGCCGCCTTGACGAGCTCGTCCCCCTTGAGAGTCGTGTTCTTCGCCAGCCACTGCTGGGCCGCGACGATGTCGATCGGGTACGTCGCGGCGACCAGGCACTGCGCGAGCAGGGGGTCGGGGTAAAGAGCGATCGGCGCGACCAGCGAATCGAGCTGGTCGTTCGTGAGCTTCACGGATTCCGGAGCTTCCGCCGCCGGCGCCGCTGGCGCGTCCTGCGTCGCCGGCACCGCGCCGGCCGGAGCGGCGAGCATTCCGCAGAGCGTCGCGACGAGCGCTGCGCCGGAAACCCCTGAGAGTCGGGCTCGGAGAGCCTGGAGCGTTGGCACGATGTCCTCCTCCTGTCCTGAACGGCTCATCCTATTCCGGGGACCGGTGGCGGCGCCAATTGGACCAAGGTCTTAGCGGACGGCCAGCCCCGCCTCCGACACGGCTTTCCGGCGAGCCGGGGGAGTCGGGCTGGGCTGCCCGAGGCGCCCGATCCCGGACGCGAGGCCATGACGCGAGAGCTCTGCCTTACGATCAGCACGATGCGAGCTCGAGACCTCCGGCCGTCGTGGCGGCCCCCGGCGGCCTGGCTCCGGGAGGAGTCGTGACGAGCTGGATCACGGTCGTCTGGTCCGCCATCGCCTCGTCATGCCTGACGCTCGGCGTCGTGCATGTCCTGATCGGACTGCGGCAGCGGAAGGAAGCCAATCTCCTCTTCGCCGTCAACAGCCTCTCCGTCACGGCCATCGCGGCCTTCGAGCTCGCGCTGATGCGGGCGGCCAACCCGGTCGAGTTCGGCCTGCTCATGCGGTGGATGCACGTTCCCATCTTCGTTCTCGTCACGTCGCTCGTCCTCTTCGTGCGCGCGTTCTTTCGGGCGGGGTCCGCGGGGCTCGCTGCGGCGACCATCGCATCGAGGGCGGCCGCTCTGCTCGTCAACTTCCTCCGCCAGCCCAACCTGAACTACGTCGAGATCACGAGCCTGCGCCGCGTCGCGTTCCTGGGAGAGGACGTCTCGGTGGCCGCGGGGACCGTCAGCCGCTGGACGCGGCTGGGCGAGCTCTCCTCGGTCCTGCTGCTCGCGTTCCTGCTTTCGGCGGCGGTTGCGGTCTGGCGGCGCGGCGAGCGCGGACGGGCGGCGATCGTCGGCGGCAGCATGGCGCTCTTCGTTCTCGGGGCGGCAGGCCACGCGGCTCTGGTCCATGCCGGGGTCGTGGTCCTTCCTTACCTGTTCAGCGTTGCGTACCTCGGCATCGTCGCCGCAATGGGCTACGAGCTGACCTCCGACGTTCTGCGCGCGTCCGCCCTGGCGCGGGCGCTCCGCGAGAGCCAGGACGCCCTGCGAGAGAGCGACCGGCAGCTGGCCGTGGCGGCCGACGCGGCGAAGCTCGGTTTCTGGGCGTGGGACCCGGGAACGGACGAAGTGTGGATGTCGGCCACGGGGCGGGTGCTTCGGGGCTACTCTCCCGAAGAGCGCCTCGACTTGTCACGCTTTCTCTCCTCGGTCCACCCGGAGGATCGGGAGGACGTCCGCCGCCTCATCGAGACCGCGATCGGCAGGCCGGGTTCCTTCGAGCGTGATTACCGGATCGTGCGCCCCGACGGGGAGATTTGCTGGGTCGCGTTCCGCGGCGCCGGCGAGCGTGACCCCGGGGATGGGCGGGCCCGCGTGCGGGGCGTCTCGATCGACGTCACGTGGCAGAAGATGGCGGAGCTCGAATCGCAGAGGCGGCAGAACGAGGTCGCCCATCTCTCGCGGGTGACCGTGCTCGGCGAGCTGTCGGGATCGCTCGCCCACGAGATCAACCAGCCGCTGACGGCGATCCTGAGCAACACGGAAACCCTGCAGAACCTGCTGGGGCAGGATCGGGCCAGTCTTCCCGAGGTGCAGGAGATCCTCGCCGACATCGTCCATGAGGGCCGGCACGCGGCCGAGGTGATCCAGCGCCTCCGAGTCCTCCTGAAGAAGGGCGACGTCCGCCCCGAGGCCCTCGATCTGCCCGACCTCGTGGACGACGTCGTCCACCTGGTCCGGGGCGACCTCGCCCACCAGCGCGTGACGTTCTCGGCGGAGCTCCCGGTGGAGCTCCCCCGGGTTCGCGGAGACCGCGTCCAGATCGAACAGGTTCTTCTGAACCTCGTGACGAACGGCTGCGACGCGATGGCGGACACCGACCCGCGAGACCGGCGCCTCGTTCTCGGCGCGGCGCTCGCGGAAGGCGGCGAGGTTCGCGTCTCCGTCCGCGATCGGGGCCACGGGATCCCGCCTTCGGATCTCGAGCGCGTCTTCGAGCCGTTCGTGACGTCGAAGAGCCGCGGCATGGGGCTGGGACTGTCCGTTTGCCGGACGATCGTCACCGCCCACGAGGGCCGGCTGTGGGCGGTCAACAACGACGACCGCGGCGCGACGTTTCATTTCACGCTTCCGGTCGCCCGCGAGGAGCTGCGATGACGGCGGAGCGCGTGTACGTGGTCGACGACGAGCCCGCCGTGCGCAAGGCCCTCTGGCGACTGCTTCGCTCCGCCGGAATCGAGGTCGAGGCTTTCGGGTCCGCGGAGGAATTCCTCGGCGCGCTGGAAGCGGAGCCGGCCGGCTGCGCGATTCTCGACGTCGCGATGCCGGGGCTGGACGGCCTCGCGCTGCAGGCGGCGCTCGCCTCCCGCGGCATCGACCTTCCGGTCCTGTTCCTGACGGGGCGCGGCGACATCCCGATGTCCGTGCGGGCCATGAAGGCGGGGGCGGCCGACTTTCTGACGAAGCCCGTCGACGGAAAGGCCCTCGTCGCCGCGGTTCGGCGGGCGCTGGAGAAGGGCCGGTCCGCCGGCCTGGCGCGCCGGGAAGACTCGGAGGTCCGCCGGCGCCTGGCTGGCCTCACACCGCGGCAGCGCGAAGTCCTGGAAGGCGTCGTGGCCGGCAAGCTCAACAAGCAGATTGCGGCCGACCTCGGGATCGCGGAGAAGACCGTCAAGATCCACCGCGGCCAGGTCATGTCGAAGATGGCGGCCGGCTCCGTCGCCGAGCTCGTTCGCTTCGCGGATCGCGCCGGCATCCGGCGCCCGTAGCTTCGCGACGCGGCCCGCCCCGGAATTTCGTTACGACCAAGGTCCGATGGCGCGCCCACCGGGCGCTTGCTAGCGTCGGAGCGTGAACCCGAGAAGCTGGGAGTGCTTCGTCGCGGTCGTGGATGACGACGAGCCCGTGCGACGAGCTCTCTCCCGCCTGGTCCGCTCGCTCGGTTTCGAGGCGGAGGCGTTTCCGTCGGGCGAGGCTTTCCTGGCCGCGCTCGCGGCGCGGCGCCCCGATTGCGTCGTGCTCGACCTGCACATGCCGGAGGTCAGCGGCTTCGACGTCCAGGCCCGGATGGCCGAGGCGGGCCTGCACGTCCCGGTCATCGCCATCACGGGCCAGGATTCTCCCGAGGCGCAGGCCCGAGCGCTCGGCGGCGGCGCCTCGGCTTACCTGCGCAAGCCGGTGGACGGCCGCACGCTGCTCGAGGCGATCGAGGAGGCCGTCGTCGGGAGCTCGAGGAGCAACGGAAACGGGACACGGTAGGAGGAGGACGTCATGATCGGTCACGGGGATTCCTGGCGCCGCCGGTTGGCGGCGGCGTCGCTGGCGGCGGCGGTCTGGGGGATGGCGGCTTCGGGCGCGCTCGGCCAGGAGCTCAAGGGCGCGATCTCGGGGCGCGTCGTGGACGAAGTCGGCCCGGCCGTCGCCGGCGCCACGGTGACGGCGCGAAACCTCGCGACCGGATTTCGCCAGTCGGCGGTCGCGGACGGGTCGGGCGGCTACCGCATCGAGGCGCTTCCGGCGGGCTCCTACGACGTCACGGCGGAGGCCTCGGGATTCAGGACCGGGCTGTCGACGGGCGTGGTCGTCCACGCCTCCGAGTTCACGAACGTGGCCTTCGCCCTGAAGGCCGTCGCCTTCGTGGCGCAGGAGCCGCAGGGACAGGCCGGCGCGCCCCCCCCGGACCCCATGAAGCAGGGGCCGCGCATGCAGATCTACGGATTCGCGATGACGGACCTGATCTACGACATCGACCAGGTGAATCCGGACTGGTTCGACGTCGAGCGCCCGTCGAAGCTCCCGTCGTTTCCGAACGAGTTCGGCGACAACGGCAACTTCTGGGCGAGCGTCCGGCAGACGCGCTTCGGCGTCCGCGGCTGGCTGCCGACGTCGATGGGAGAAGTGAAGACGGAGTTCGAGTTCGACCTCTTCGGCGTCGGCGTCCGACGCGGGCCAGACGACGATCCGCCTGAGGCAGGCCTGGGGCGAGCTCGGCGCCTTCCTCATCGGCCAGACGAACAGCGTCTTCATGGACGGGGACGTCTTCCCGAACACCGTCGAGTACTGGGGGCCCGACGGGATGGTCTTCTTCCGCAACGTTCAGCTGCGATGGGCGCCGATCCAGGGCGACACGCGCCTGTACATCGCGCTCGAGCGGCCCGGGGCCACGGGCGATCAGGGAAAGTACTCCGACCGCATCGAGCTGCTCGGGCATCAAGGGGCACTTCCCGTACCCGGACTTCACGGCCCAGTTCCGGACCGGCAGCGACTGGGGCCACGTCCAGCTCGCGGGGATCGTCCGCTACATCGGCTGGACCGACACGCTGGAGGACGAGCTCGATCTTTCGGACCACGCCATCGGCTGGGGCTTCAGCGCGAGCTCCGTCATCAAGTTCGGGAAGACCGGGAACCTGCGCCTCGAGGCCACCTACGGCGAGGGCATCGAGAACTACATGAACGACGCGCCCGTCGACGTCGGGATCCAGGACAACCCGGGCAATCCGCTTCAGCCGGTCACCGGCAAGGCGCTGCCGATCTTCGGGATGATGGCCTACTACGATTTCAACTGGAGCGAGCATGCTTCTCGACGGCGATCGGCTATTCCCGTCTCGACATCGACAACAGCAACGGACAGCTTCCGACCGCCTTCAAGAGCGGGCAGTACGCGTCGACCAACATCCTCTGGTACCCCGTCCAGAACGTCATGACCGGGCTCGAGTTCCAGTGGGGCCGCCGGCAGAACTTCGGCGACGACTTCGCCGTGAACGACTTCCGGATCCAGTTCTCGGCGCAGTACAAGTTCTCGTTCGATCTGGGAGGCAAGAAGTGAAGCGAACCTCCGACACCCGATGTCGTTCCGATGGGAGGTCACCCGTGAGCACCGTTTCCAAGCCGACCAAGACCCGTACCGAGCACGACCTGCTCGGAGACCTCGCCGTTCCCGCCGACGCCTACTACGGCGTCCAGACGGCGCGGGCGCTCGAGAACTTCCACATCTCGGGAGTCGAGCTGCGGCTCTATCCGAACCTGATCAAGGCGTTCGCCATGGTCAAGCTCGCGGCCGCGCGGGCCAACGTCGACTGCAAGCAGTTCTCGAAGGAGATCCTGAAGGGGATCGAGGGCGCCTGCAAGGAGCTGATCGACGGCAAGCTGCACGACGAGTTCCGCCTCGACGTCTTCCAGGGCGGCGCGGGCACCTCGACCAACATGAACGCCAACGAGGTCATCGCGAACCGGGCCCTCGAGCTGATGGGCCACAAGAAGGGCGAGTACAAGTACTGCGACCCGCACGACCACGTGAACTGCTCCCAGTCCACCAACGACGCCTACCCGACGGCGCTCCACATCGGGATGGCGCTCGGCAACGTCGAGCTCGTCGCGGCGATGAAGGAGCTCATCGCGGCCTTCCGCACGCAAGGGGAAGGAATTCTCGAAGATCCTCAAGATGGGGCGCACGCAGCTCCAGGACGCCGTGCCGATGACGCTCGGCCAGGAGTTCGAGGCCTTCGCCGCGACGCTCTCGGGCGAGGTCCTGGCGCTCGAGCGCATTCAGAACGTCCTCTGCGAGACCAACATGGGCGCGACGGCGATCGGCACGGGCCTGAACGCGCCCGGAGGGCTACGCCGAGAAGTGCACGGCGCACCTGGCGAAGATCACGGGGCTGCCGATCCACCTGGCCGAAGACCTGATCGAGGCCACGCAGGACACGCAGGCCTACGTCCTCTACTCCTCCTGCATGAAGAGCCTCGCGATCAAGCTCTCGAAGGTCTGCAACGACCTCCGGCTCCTCTCCTCGGGACCGCGCTGCGGACTCCGCGAGATCAACCTCCCGGCCAAGCAGCCGGGCTCCTCGATCATGCCCGGGAAGGTCAACCCCGTGATCCCGGAAGTCGTCAACATGGTCTGCTTCCGCGTCATCGGCAGCGACCTGACGGTCGTCGATGGCGGCCGAGGCCGGCCAGCTCCAGCTGAACGTCTTCGAGCCGGTCATCGCCGCGTGCATCTTCGAAGCGCAGACGATGTTCATGAACGCGGCGCGCACCCTGCGCGTGCACTGCGTGGACGGCATCACCGCCAACCCGGACGTCTGCAAGCACTACGTCGAGTACTCGATCGGCACGGTCACGGCCCTGAACCCGGTCATCGGGTACGAGCAAGCTCGACGGAGCTCGCCGCCGAGGCGATGAAGACGGGACGGGGGATCCTCGAGCTCATCCGCGAGAAGAAGGTCCTGACGGAGGATCAGATCGCGAAGGTCTTCAACCCGGCGGCGATGGCGGGACAGGCGCCCCGGGCATGAGTCGCCGGACGTCTCTTGCGCGCGGCGCTCCTGGCGTCGGCCGTCGCTGCGGCTCGTCCCCGCGGTGCGCGGCGAGCAGCCGGCGGCCGACGGCTGGCGGTCCTTCACGGCGACGTGGACGCTCTCGGGGCAGCGGCATCTGCTGCCGACGGAGGGCGAGCGTCCCGCCTCGCATCGTCCACCTCTCGGGCCCCCTGACCATCACGAGCGGCGAGGGGCTCGGCCGCGGCCTGCTCGGCGAGGTGATCGGCTTCGACGACGGCGGGACGCTGCTGGTCGGGCCGCGCCGTCTTCACCGACGAGCGCGGCGACCGGATCTTCTGCGCCCTCGAGGCCGAGCCGATCGGGACCGGCCGCCTCGCCACCGCGACGATCACGGGCGGCACCGGACGCTTCGCCGGGCTCGAGGGGACCTTCATCGTTCGCCTGGCAGTACGTCGTGGACGACGGAGGACGGGCGAGGTGAGCGGGCGGGCCGTGAACGTCGAGGGGCGGACGCGGCGCGGGCCTGCGACGTCCCGGCCGAGGCGCTGCGATGACGCCCGGGCACGAAGACGCTCGTCGCGCGCCTCGGGGTCGTGGCCCTGGGCGCTGCGATCTGGTTCTGGCCCGTGCCCGACGGGCTCGACTCCTCCGGCGTGGCACCTCTTCGCGATCTTCGCCGCGACGATCGCCTCCGTCATCGTCGGCGCGTTTCCGATCCTGACGGCCTCGGTCCTGGCCGTCGCGGTCTCCGTTCTTTCCGGGCGTCCTGACTCCCGCCAAGGCGTACGCCGGGTTTGCGAACGGGACGATCCTGCTCATCGTCGTCGCCTTCCTCGTGGCGCGGGCGATCGTGAAGTGCGGCCTCGGCCAGCGGCTCGGTCACCTCGTCGTGAAGCTCTTCGGGCGCTCGACGCTCGGTCTCGGCTACAGCATCTTCCTCCTCGACGCCGTGATCGCGCCCGCGTTTCCGAGCGACACGGCGCGCTCCGGCGTGATCTACCCGCTCGTCCTCTCCCTCGCCGAAGGCGGCGGCTCGCAGCCCGACGAGGCGACGCGCAAGAAGATGGGGGCCTACCTCATGTTCTGCGGCATGGCGACGCCTGTCCCTCTCCTCGGCGCTGTGGCTGACCGCGATGGCGGGCAATCCGCTCGGAGCCGAGATCGGCAAGACGATGGGCTTCCAGATCTCCTTCGGCTCGTGGCTGCTCGCCTCGCTCGGTGCCGACGCTGCTCGCGCTCGCGCTGCTGCCGCTGCTCATCTACAAGGTCTTCCCGCCGGAGGTGAAGGCGACGCCCGAGGCGCCCGCCGCCGCGCGCAAGGCGCTGGCCGCGATGGGCCCGCTGAGCCTGCACGAGAAGATCGTCGGCGGCGACGTTCGTCGTGATGGTCGTCCTGTGGGGGCTCGCGGGGACGCTGAAGCTCGACCTCGACGGCGGTGGCGTTTCTCGGCCTCGGAGTGCTGCTCGCGTCGGGCGTCCTGACGCTGAAGGACATCGGACAGCAGGGCGACGTGCTCGGCGACCTTCATCTGGTTCGCGATCCTCTACACCCTCAGCGGCCAGTTGAACGCGATGGGCTTCATGGGCTATCTCGGGCAGCGGCTCGGCGGTGCGCTCGGCGGGCTGCCGTGGCCCGCGGCCTACGCCATTCTCGTCGTCGCCTACGTCCTGCTCCACTACCTGTTCGTCAGCCAGACGGCGCACGTCCTCGCTCTCTTCGGCGTGTTCCTCGGGAGTCGGCGTCGCAGCTCGGCGTCCCGCTGCCGGTCCTCGGCTTCGCCCTGCTCTTCTCGACGTAGCTACATGTCGACGATCACGCCGCAGGCCTCGAGCGCGAACGTGCTCGTCGTCGGGAGCGGCTACCTGACGCAGGGCGAGCTGTACCGGCTCGGCACGATCACGACCGCCTTCAACATCCTGCTGCTTCTTCTCGTGGGGACGCCGTGGCTGATGCTCGTGGCGCGGTGAAGGTGGAGGCCGGCATGACGTACCTGACGAATGCCCTTCGCAACAACCCCGAGCTCGCCATCTTCCTGACGCTCGCCGTCGGCTTCGTGCTCGGGCGCCTGCGGATCGGCACCTTCCGCCTCGGGAACGTCGTCGGGACGCTGCTGGCCGGCGTCCTGATCGGGCAGCTCGACATCCACGTCGATCCGATCGTCAAGACTCGTCTTCTTCGACCTCTTCCTCTTCGCGACCGGCTACAAGGTCGGGCCCGCAGTTCTTCCGGGGCCTCGGCAAGAGCGCCCTGCCGCAGGTCGCGGTGACGGTCGGTCCTCTGCGTGACGAGCCTCGCGATGACGGTCGCGGCCGCGAAGATCTTCCATTACGACTGCGGGACCGCGGCGGGACTGATGGCCGGCGCCTTCACGGAGTCGACCGTCATCGGCACCGCGGGAGACACGATCAACCGGCTCGACCTGCCGGCGGCCGAGAAGGCGCGGCTGCTGAACAACATCCCGGTGGCCTACGCCGTCTCCTACCTCGTCGGCACCGGGTTTCGTCGTCTGGTTCCTGTCGAGCCTCGCGCCGCGACTGCTCAAGGTGAACCTGAAGGCCGAAAGCCGGAAGCTCGAGCAGGAGATCGCGGGCGACACGGAGGACAAGCCCACGACGGCAGTCCGCCTACCGCGAGTGGGACCTGCGCGCCTACCGGATCGACGACGCGGCGTGGGCCGATCGGAGCGTGGCGGACCTCGAGAAGTCTTTCGCGCCCGACCGGGTCTTCGTCGAGCGGATCCGGCGACGGCGCGGAGATCCTCGACGGATCGCCGGAAATGATGCTCCAGCGGGGCGACGCGATCGCGCTCGCCGCCCTGCGGAGGGTCGCTCGCGCGGCGGGACCACGATCGGCGTCGAGATCGAGGACCGGGCGCTGCTCGACTTCCCGCTGGTCGCGCTGGACGTCGTCCTGACCAACCGGAGCCTTGTCGACCGCACGCTGCGGGAGCTCGCCGTCACTGCACGGGCGCGGCGTGGTCCTGATGCAAGCTCGTGCGCGGGGGAGAGGAGATCCCGTTCGTCGCCGTCGACCGTGGTCAACCGCGGCGACATCCTGCGGCTCTCCGGGGCGACCGCGCGACGTCGAGCGCGCCGGGCACGGCGCTCGGCTACATCGAGCGGCCGTCGCAGCGAGACCGACGTCGTCTTCGTCGGCCTCGGCATCCTCGTGGGCGGGCTCGTCGGGCTCCTGTCGGTCACGGTCGGCGGGCTGCCGCTCAGCCTGACGGCGAGCGGCGGCGCCCTGATCATGGGGCTCGTCTTCGGCTGGCTGCGCTCGGTGCGGCCGACCTTCGGCCGGATCCCGGAGCCGGCGCTCTGGGTGTTCGACACGATCGGCCTCGCCGTCTTCATCGGCGTCGTCGGCCTGAGCGCCGGGCCCGAGCTTCGTCGCGGGCCTGAAGCAGACCGGGCCGAGCCTGCTCCTCGTCGGCTTCGTCGTCGCGGTCACGCCGCACATGGCGGCGCTCCTGTTCGGGCACAAGGTCCTGAAGATGAATCCCGTCATCCTGCTTCGGCGCCTGCGCCGGCGCCGGGACGGTCACGGCCGCCCTGCGCTCGATCCAGGACGAGGCGCAAAGCAAGCTTCCCGTGCTCGGCTACACGGTGCCCTACGCCATCGGGAACATCCTCCTGACGGCCTGGGGCCCGGTCATCGTCTTGCTCACGAAATAGGAGGCTTCCCATGTTCGCGCCGCAAGACGTTTCTCTTCACCCTGCTGCGTTGCCCTGGCGTTCGCGGTGACAGCGGCCGCGCAGACCGGCACGTCGACCGCGACAGGTCCTCTCCCGAACATCGTCGTCCTGGCGACCGGCGGCACGATCGCCGGCGCCGCCGCGAGCGACGTCCAGGCCGGCTACACCTCGGGCCAGGTCGGCGTCGAGCAGCTGCTCGCCGCCGTGCCGCAGGCGAAGAAGCTCGCCGAACCTCAAGGGCGAGCAGATCTCGAACATCGGCTCCCAGGACATGAACGACGAGGTCTGGTTCAAGCTCGCGCGGCGAATCAACGAGCTCACCGCGATGAACGACGTGGACGGCGATCGTCATCACGCACGGCACCGACACGATCGAGGAGACGGCGTACTTCCTCAACCTCGTGACGAAGTCGCGCAAGCCGGTCGTGCTGACGGCGGCGATGCGGCCCGTCGACGGCCCTGTCGGCCGACGGCCCGCTCAACTTCTACAACGCGGTCGCGGTGGCGGCCAACAAGGACGCGGCCGGGCGCGGCGTGCTCGTCGTCGTCAACGACTGGATCCACGGCGCGTCGTCGCTCACCAAGGCGAGCACGACCGCGGTGCAGACCTTCCTCTCGCCGCTGCGGGGGCTGATCGGCACCGTGGCGTACGGGGAGGCCGAGTTCTACCGCGGCCCGGTCGGCCGCAACACGGTCGACTCGGAGTTCTCGCTCGACGGCCTCACGAGCGCTGCCGCGCGTCGACATCGTCATGGCCTACGAGAACATGGACGGTGCCCTGATCGATTGCTGCGGTCGGCGGCCGGAGCGAAAGGCATCGTGATCGCGGGCGTCGGCAACGGCAACATGACGGAAGTCGCGCTCGAACGCTCTCGGTGCCCAGGCGAAGAAGGGCATCGTCTGTGTGCGCTCCTCGCGTGTGGCGACGGGGCGGGTGGGGCGCAACGTCGAGGTCGACGACGACAAGCTACGGATTCGTCGCCTCGCTGGACCTGAACCCCCAGAAATCGCGGGTTCTCCTCCGGCTGGCGCTGACGAAGACGAAGGACCCCAAACAGATCCAGCGGTATTTCGACCAGTACTGATGCGGCGCTGGATCCCGGCGGTCGTCGCGGTCCTATCGTGGGTCGTCGGGCCGGCGGCGGTGCCGGCGCAAGCCGGTGCCGGCGTGCTGGAGGGGCGCGTGCTCGATGAGGGCCGGGCCCCGGTCGCCGGCGCGACCATCACGGCCCGCCACCTCGCGACCGGATTTCGCCAGTCGGCGGTCTCCGACGCGTCGGGCCTCTTCCGTGTCGGCCCTCTTCCGGAGGGTTCGTACGACGTCATGGCCGAGGCGTCGGGGTACGGCACGGGCCTGGCGAGTGACGTCGCCACGGCGGCCGCCGGGAGCGTGCGCGTCGACTTCGTGCTGACGGCTTCGCTTCCGCAGAGCATGGTGGCGCCCGCAGCGGTGCCCTCCGAAAAGCCGGCGCCGAGGCCGGGGCCCCGGCTCCAGATCTACGGATACGCCGCCCTCAACCTGATCAACGACTTCGACCAGATGAATCCGGACTGGTACGACATGGAGAGGCCCTCGAAGCTCCCGTCCTTTCCCGACGAGTTCGGCGAAAACGGCAACTTCTGGGCGAGTGTGCGCCAGACGCGCTTCGGCATCCGTTCGTGGATCCCGACGGGTCTCGGCGAGGTCAGGACGGAGTTCGAGATCGACCTCTCCGGTGTCGCCCCCGACGCCGGGGAGACGACGTTTCACCTGCGCCAGGCCTGGGGCGAGCTCGGCCCGTTTCTCGTCGGCCAGACCGTCAGCGTCTTCATGGACATGGACATCTTTCCGAGAATCGTGGAGTACTTCGGCCCCGACGGGATGGTCTTCTATCGCAACGTTCAGCTGCGCTGGACGCCCATCGCGGGCCAGAAGCGCCTGATCTTCGCCCTCGAACGCCCCGGAGCCAACGGCGACACCGGCGAGTTTGCGGGCCGGGTCGAGCTCGAGGGAGTCCAGAGCCGCTTCCCGTATCCGGACCTCACGGCGCAATACCACTACGGCGAGGACTGGGGGCACGTCCAGCTCGCCGGGATCGTGCGCTACATCGGGTGGACCGACTCCGTCCGCGACCCGTACGACCTGGCGGGGCACGCCATCGGCTGGGGCTTCAACCTGAGCTCCGTCCTCAAGGTGTCGCAGACCGGCAATCTCCGGCTCGAGGCCTCGTACGGGGAGGGGATCGAGACCTACATGCGGGACGCGCCCGTGGACGTCGCTGCGCAGGCCAATCCGGGTCACCCGAGCCAGCCGGTCGTCGGAAAGGCGCTGCCGGTCTTTGGCATGGCCGCGTTCTACGATTTCAACTGGAGCGAAAAGCTCTCGAGCGCAATCGGCTACTCCCGGATCGACATCGAGAACAGCGACGATCAGCTCCCGACCGCCTTCAAGAGCGGACAATACGCCCTGGCCAATCTCCTCTACTATCCCGTTCGGAACGTGATGACGGGACTCGAATTTCAGTGGGGCCGCCGGGAGAACTTTTCCGACGGTTTCGCGGTCAACGACTTCCGAATTCAGTTCTCGGCGAGATACAACTTTTCCTTCGATCTGGAATCCAGGCCGTGAAAGCATCGACAAGTCCTCAGGACGGAAGGAGTCGGACATGAAGGACGATCCCGGAAAGAAGGCCCGCGAGACCAAGGGCGAGACGCCGGGGCTGCCCAGGCTCGACAACCTGGTCGAACGGGCGCAGAAGCTGGCGCGCCGATACCGGGTCCGGGACGGGAAGGGCTTCCGGCTGAAGGACGTCGACCCGGGGGACACCGCCTGGCTCAAGGCCGAGGACAAGCCGCGCCGCCAAGGAGGCGCTGCAGCATGGGCGTCGAGCCGCTCGCCGAGCTGCAGGACATGCTCTACGCGCAGGACCGCTGGGCCGTGCTCCTGATCTTCCAGGCCATGGACGCGGCCGGCAAGGACGGCGCCATCAAGCACGTCATGTCCGGCGTCAACCCGCAGGGCTGCCAGGTCGTCTCGTTCAAGGCGCCCGTCGCCGGAGGAGCTGGACCACGACTTCCTCTGGCGCTGCCACGAAGCGCCTGCCCGAGCGCGGCCGCATCGGCATCTTCAACCGCTCCTACTACGAGGAGGTGCTGGTGGTGCGCGTCCACCCGGAGCTCCTCGCAGAAGCAGAAGCTGCCGCGCGGCGCTCGTCACGCAAGGACATCTGGGACGAGCGCTTCGAGGACATCCGCGCCTTCGAGCGCTACCTGGCCGGCAACGGCGTCGTCGTCCGGAAGTTCTTCCTGCACGTCTCGCGCAAGGAGCAGAAGCGGCGCTTCCTCGAGCGCATCGAGAAGCCGGAGAAGAACTGGAAGTTCTCCGCCGCCGACGCGCAGGAGCGCGGCTACTGGAAGGACTACATGCGCGCCTACGAGGACATGATCCGCAACACCGCCACGCAAGCACGCGCCCTGGTACGTCGTGCCGGCCGACAACAAGTGGTTCACGCGGATCGTGGTCGCGGCGGCCGTCATCGACGCGCTGTCGTCGCTCGAGCTGCAGTACCCGAAGGTCGACGAGGCGAAGCTCGCGCGAGCTGCAGAAGACGAAGGCGAAGCTGCTCGCGGAGAAGTGGCCCGGAGGACCGGCGTCGGCTCAGCGGCGCGGGCGCGGCCGCGCTTTCTGGTATCGCTCCACGGCCAGCTCGACGCTGAAGAACATCCGCTCGCGGCCGAGGGTCTCGCCGAGCGGCGAGCGCTGGACCATCGCCAGCACCGCCGGGTTCAGGCCGACGAGCCACAGGTCGACGCCCCGCTCGCGGGTCCGCTTCTCGCCCTCGGTCAGCATCTTGAGGGCGGTGTACTCGAGGTCGAAGACGGCGCTCAGGTCGAGCGCCACGACCTTCGCCGCCGCGTCTCGTCGACGAGCGCGCGGACCTTCTGGCCGATGCCGCTCGGCGTTGGCGAAGAAGATCCGGCCCTCCGGCCGCAGCAGCAGGAGGCCCGGGAAGGTCTCGTCCTCGGGATGCTCCTTCGTGCGCGGCCGGAAGACGTTGGTCCCGGGCTTGCGCCCGAGCACGTGGACCGGCGGATCCGCCACCTGGTGCGCGAGGGCGACGAGCGACAGCACGATCGCGACGAGGATCCCCTTGAGCGTGCCGAGCGACCATCACGCCGGCGAACGCGGCCAGCGCCCAGACGAACTCCGTCCGCCGGATGCGGAGGATCGACGCGGAACTCCGCCGGCTGGATCAGGCCGACCGAGTAGACGACGACGACGGCGGCGAGCGTCGCCTGCGGCATGAGGCCCGATCAACGGCGCCAGGAAGAACATCGTCACCAGCGTGCCGCGCCGCCGTGACGAGCTCCGCGACCTGCGTGCGGGCGCCGGCGTGGCGGTTGACGGCCGTCTGGGTCGTGCCGCCGCCCGAGGGCATCGCGCCCAGGAAGGCGCTGCCCGCATTCGCGAGCCCGGTCGCGAGAGCTCCCGGTTGGCCCGGGGCGGCGGCTCGCCGCTTCGCGCGAAGGCGCGCCCGGCGGCGATCGTCTCGGTGAAGCTCATCAGCGCGATGCCCGACGGCGCCCGACCAGAGCCCGGCGACGAGCGAGAGGTCCGGAAGCATGACGCGACGGAAAGCCCCTGGGAATCTGACCCACGAGCTCGACGCCGCGGCCTTCGAGCCCGAGCAGGCCCGCGGCCGCGATCCCGGCCGCCACCGCGACGAGCGGCGCCGGCGCCCGGGGCAGGAACCGCTCGAGACCGATGAGGATGACGATCATCGCGACGGCGACGCCGAGCGTCGGCAGCGACGTCTGCGGGAATGCGCTGGATGGTCGAGGCCACGTTGCGAAGGAACGTCGACCGCGGGATGTGGAACCCGAGGAGCTTCGGGAGCTGGTCGAGGACGATGACGACGCCGATGCCCGCCTTGAAGCCGATCAGCACCGGCTCGGAGATGAAGTCGGCGACGAATCCCAGCCGCAGGAGCCGAAGCCGCGAGGAGGATCGCCCCGACGAGCAGCGTCAGCGTGGCCGAGAGCCGCGAGCAGCGCGGCGGGATCGCCCGCCGGGGCAGTGGCGGCGAGGATCGGCCCCGGTCAGGATCGCGATCGTCGTGGTGGTGCTGACGCTCAGCACGTTCGACGATGCCGAGGAAGGCGTAGATCAGCATCGGGAGAAACGCCGTGTAGAGGCCGACCTGGACCGGCAGCCCCGCGATCGTGGCGTAGGCCATCGCCTTCGGGATGACGACGGCCGCGGCGGTCAGGCCGGCGACGACGTCGAGCCGGAGCCAGTCCTTCCGGTAGCCGCCGAGCCAGGCGGGCAGCCAGGAGCCACCGCGCGTCTGGCCGGCAGGCGTGTCCATGAACTGGCGAGATCCTACTCTGACGTCAGGGGGGCGGAGGCTGCGGCGTCGGGGCGGCCTTCGGCACGTCGCCCGGCGAAGACACGACGGCCGAGGGCGGCGCGTACGCGTCCGTCACGCCCGGCTCTCCCTGGTAGCGCCAGTTGCCGGTGTTCGGATCGGGCTGCGCTTGAGCCGGGGCCGGCGCGGCCGGCTGGCCGCCGGGGATGATCGTCACCGCGCCGCCGCCCTCCATCGGCAGGTTGTCGATGCGCGCGGCGCCCCTCTCCTCCTGCTTGATCCGGAACGCCGGGACTCCCGTGACGCGGGTGATCGCCTTGACGTCCTCCGCCCGCAGGCTCATGAGCGTGCCGTCGCGCCAGGTTTTCAGGACATAGGTCTTTCCCTTGAGGACCGGATTCTCGGCCGTGATCACCCGGCCGGTCGGGACGAGGTCGACCCGATACACGACCTCCTGGTTGATGTCCTTCGTCTTCTGGGTGAGCTTCTTCACCCTGGTCCGGGGAAGGCGGACGGTCTGCTTGTCCGGCCACGCCTGGAACACGTAGACGTCGCCCTCGAGCACCGGTTTTCCGAGGCTGAACGCCTGCCCGGACGGGTCGAGATCGAACTGCCAGATCTCGAGCGGCGGCTCGGGCGCGGGGGCCTGGCTGCCGACGAGGGGGGTGGGCCGCGGAGGCGGGCTCGCCTGCTCGCGGGCGTCGAGGCGGGCGGCGAGAACCAGGGCCGTGAGGATGCAGGCTCCCAAGCGCATGGCGGCCTCCCTGCGCTCCATGATAGCCGGACCGGTCGCTGCGCCAATGGGACCAAGGTCTCAATCCCGGGGGCCGGAGACCTCGACGATGCCATGGCAGAATGCGGACTCGGGCGGCGGGTTGTGGCTCGGGGCGGATCTGGAGGTCGAAGGGTGAGGCGGCGGACTGGAAGGCTCCTGGCTCTGGTCGGTTCCCTTTCGGTGGCCTGCGCGCCTCTCGTCTACAGGTCGGATTTTCCGCGGAACCTCGGCGTGATCGTTCCCGAGCAGATCTACCGGGGCGCCCAGCCCCGCGACGCCGAGTACGACGTCCTGAAGCGCGACCTGCACGTCAGGACCATTCTGAAGTTGAACGCGGATGACGATTCGAGCGAAGCGAAGAAGTGCGCCGAGTACGGCATCGTCCTGGTCTCGGTCCCGTTCGCCGCCTCGACGATCGGCGACGCGAGCTCCTGCGACGGGATCCGGAAGGCCTACGCCGTCCTCACCGATCCGGCGGCGCGGCCGATCTACGTGCACTGTCAGGCGGGGCGGGACCGCACGGGGCTTCTCGTCGGCCTCTATCGAATCCGGGAACAGGGCTGGCCGATCGAGCGGGTGCTTGCGGAGCTTCGGCAGCACGGGGACTTCCTCTACCCTCACATCACGCGCATCCTGAAGGACGAATACACGGACATTCGTGCCGGCACGTACTGCTCGCTTTCCATGAGTCCGTAGGCGCTCGGGATCCGGCGCTTCGGGCTCGACGGATCCCGCCCCATGACTCCTGATCGGAATGAATCATTCGGCTCCCGGTTCGGGGTGTTCAGAATGGAGTCTCCGGAGACGGAGACGATCGCGCGATCGCCTGCGGCGACGCGAGGCACGGAGGCCGCCATGGTCGAGTCGAGCAAGGATCCCGGTTTCGTCGACTGCACCGAGCAGAAGCGGCTCAACGAGGCCCGCGAGAAAAAGGTCCCGTGGAAGAAGTGGGGCCCGTACGTCAGCGAGCGGCAGTGGGGGACGGTCCGCGAGGACTACAGCGAGGACGGCAACGCCTGGGACTACTTCCCGCACGAACAGTCCCGCTCCCGGGCCTATCGGTGGGGCGAGGACGGCCTCGGCGGGATCTGCGACGCCGAGCAGCGCCTCTGCTTCGCCCTCGCGCTGTGGAACGAGCGGGACCCCATCCTCAAGGAACGCCTCTTCGGGCTGACCAACAGCGAGGGGAACCACGGCGAGGACGTCAAGGAGTACTACTTCTACCTCGACTCGACGCCGACCCACTCGTACATGAAATACCTGTACAAGTACCCGCAGCGCGAGTTCCCCTATCGGGACCTCCTCGAGACGAACCGGAGGCGGACCCGGGAGGAGCCCGAGTACGAGCTGCTCGACACGAGGATCTTCGACGACGACCGGTACTTCGACGTCTTCATCGAATACGCCAAGGCGGGGCCCGAGGACGTCCTGATCCGCGTATCCGTCCACAACCGCGGTCCGGAGGCGGCGCGGCTGCACGTCCTGCCGCAGCTCTGGTTCCGCAACACCTGGTCGTGGGGGGACGAGGGCGAGAAACCCGTCCTGCGCGAAGCCGGCGGGACGATCGTGGCGTCCCACCCGGAGCTGCCCGACACGACGCTCTCGTGCGACGGTGCGCCGGAGCTTCTCTTCACCGAGAACGAGAGCAACGTCCAGAAGCTCTGGGGCCAGCCGAATCCGTCGCCGTACGTCAAGGACGCGTTCCACCGCTACGTCATTTCCGGCGAGCGCGACGCCGTGAACCCCGGGAAGGCCGGAACGAAGGCGGCGGCCCGCTACGTCCTCGAGGTCCCCGCCGGCGGCTGTTCGGTTCTCCGCCTGAGACTCGCGGCCGGGACGGCGGGCCAGCCGTTCGGTCCGGCGTTCGACGAGGTGTTCCGGCAGCGGCTCTTCGACGCCGACGAGTTCTACGAGCGGATCACGCCCGGCTCCCTCGGCCAGGACGAGCGCCTCGTCCACCGCCAGGCCCTGGCGGGGATGCTCTGGTCCAAGCAGTACTACTACTTCGACCTCGACCGGTGGCTCAAGGAGCACCAGGCCCATCCCTTGACCGGGGGCGCGAAACGCGGCGTCCGGAACGCCGAGTGGTTCCACATGCTGAACGGCGACGTCATCTCCATGCCCGACAAGTGGGAGTACCCCTGGTACGCGGCGTGGGACCTGGCCTTCCACACCATTTCGCTGTCGCTCGTGGACTTCGACTTCGCCAAGGAACAGCTCCTCCTGATGCTCAAGAGCCTCTACTCCCACCCCAACGGGCAGATGCCGGCGTACGAGTGGAACTTCAGCGACGTGAACCCGCCCGTGCACGCCTGGGCGACCCTGTTTCTCTACAAGTTCGAGAAGAACCTGGGCCGGGAGGACCTCCGGTTCCTCGAGCGCGCGTTCCAGGGCCTGATGCTCAACTTCAACTGGTGGGTGAACCGGAAGGACCCGGAGGGAAGGAACGTCTTCGCCGGCGGTTTCCTCGGGCTCGACAACATCGGCGTCTTCGACCGGAGCGCGAAGCTTCCCACCGGCGGGTCCCTCGAGCAGGCGGACGGAACGGCCTGGATGGCCTTCTACTGCCAGAACATGCTCGAGATGGCCCTCATCCTCGCGGACCACGATCCGGCCTACGAGGAGACCGCCTTCAAGTTCCTCGAGAACTTCATCTGGATCTCCTACGCCATGGACCGGATCGGCGGGCGGCCGGAGGCCATGTGGGACGAGGCGGACGGCTTCTATTACGACGTCCTCCGGCTTCCGGACGGCGAGGCGTTCCGACTCAAGGTCCGCTCGATGGTCGGGCTGCTGTCGCTGTGCGCGAGCACGATCTTCGAGCAGGACATGGTCACGCGCCACCCGAGGCTGATGGAGCTGATCGCGATCTTCCGCAAGCGCCACCCCGAGGTGGTCGCCCACGTGGCCCCGACCGTCGAGGGATTTCGCGGCCACGCCGGGCGCGTTCTCCTCTCGCCTCTCACTCAGCGCAAGCTCGAGCGCGTCCTCTCGATCCTCCTCGACGAGAACGAGTTTCTCTCTCCCTACGGCATCCGCTCCCTCTCGCGCCGTCACCTCGAGAACCCGTTCGTCTTCCACACGGGCGCAGAGGAGCATCGCGTCCGGTACCTTCCGGCCGAGTCCAACACGGGGATGTTCGGTGGAAACTCGAACTGGCGCGGCCCGATCTGGATGCCGGTCAACGCCCTGATCGTCCGGGGCCTCCTCAATCTCTACGGCTTCTACGGCGACGGCCTCACGGTCGACTGCCCGACCGGCTCCGGAAACCGCATGAACCTCTTCGAGGTAGCGAAGGAGATCTCCCGGCGCCTCTCGGCCATCTTCGTGCGCGAAGCGAGCGGCCGCCGTCCGGTCTACGGCGGCACTTCGAAGTTCCAGAACGACCCGCACTGGCGCGACCTCGTCCTCTTCTACGAGTATTTCCACGGCGACAACGGGGCCGGTCTCGGGGCCAGTCACCAGACGGGCTGGACGGGCCTGATCGCGCGCCTGCTCGACCTCTTCGGGCGCGTGACGGCCGAGGAGGCGCTCGAGACCCCGAAGGAGAAGCTCGATGCGCGCCTGGTCCGCGAGCAGGTGGCCGGGCGGCAGGGATGAACCGAGAACGGATCTCTTGACTGAGGAGGCCGAGGCCCGGGCCCCGGTCGGCCGGGCGGCCTCATCGAGGAGCCGAGGCGGCCGCCGCACAGGGGGAGCGCGTCGAGGTATCTCGGCCAGGCCGTGAACCAGCAGGGGGCGAGACGGGCTGCCGGGGTTGCGGGCCGGCCTGTGGGATATGCTCCAACGAGCGCTGCCGTTCGGCGGCCGAGCTCCGGTCGCCCCGTCGTGGCGCGAAGGAGTACCGTCATGAAGAGAGGCAAGACTGTCGTTATCGCCGCGACCGCGCTCTTGATCGCGCTCGTCGCCTCGGCCGGGGACCAACCCTGTTCGATCCACGCGAAGAAGAGCCAGTCGAAGAAAGAGCTCACTGCGATGGCCAAGTGGTCGAACGCCGATGCGCTCGCGGCAGCGCTCAAGTCACTGAATGTCACCGCCGACAAGGCCACGGTGAAAAAGTCCGAGCTCGAGGTCGAGGACGGGTGCCTCGTCTACTCGTTCGACATCGTGGTCGCCGGGGAGAGTAAGGGCAAGCACGAGATCGAGGTGGATGCCGGCAACGGACGAATCCTCTCGACGGACCACGATCGGCACTAAGCCCGGGAAAACACCGGAAGCTCGTTACGGTTCTTGCGGACCGGCCGGCGGCACGCGAGTTTGCGTCGGACGGGTCCGCGCCATGGCTCCGAATCTCACCACGCGGGGCATGATCCTGGCTCTGGTGGTCGCGGCGTCGGCGGCCGGAAGCAATCCGACCGCCGTCTCCACGGCCGCCTAGCTTCGAGGTGGCCTGCGCGCGTCGTCCTCAAGCCCCAAGTCCCGTTTTGAGCCTGGAGGTCGAGCTCGATCGGTACTTGAAGCGCTGAGGATCGGGTCCTCTCAGTTCAGACGGAACGACAGCGCCACGCTCAGGATTTCCTTGGCCGCGAAGGGGCTCGAGCTCCAGGCGATCGTCGGCCCCTGGACGAGGATGTCGATGATCCCGGCATTGAAGGCGATTCCGATGCGCGAGCCGGCCTGGAAGTAGTACTGGCTCCCCAGCTCTCCTCGGACTCCGGGGGAATCGTCGAAGACGTCGCTCCCACGCACCTTCGGTCCGCCCTCCACCCGCACCGGCGTCAGCGACAATCCGAGCACGCCGAGGGGATACCAGCGCAGGTCCAGGGCGAACGCTCCCGTCAGGTAGGCCGAGTCGCCGACCGTCCTCCGGGCGCCGATCGCGAGCGATCCGCCGGGAGCCCAGACGAACTTGCCGCCCCAGCGGTCCCGATCCCACAGGACCATCGCCCCGATCGCGCCCTCCCCGTACTGCCGCCCCTCGATGACCTCGGTCGGCGGCTCGATCGTCGTGACCCCGGTTCCCACGTACCAGGAGGCCGTCCGGCCTTCGAGCCGTCCGTAGGGCGCTAGCGGGGGCGACCACGTGGCGTCCGTCCGCTCGACTTTCTCGGTGTGATGCTCGATCAGGGGCCCGCCTGCGAACTTCGGCGAGGTCAGGGCCCAGGCCACGCCCAGGCCGACGGAGACCTCCGCGGCGGGCCTGCGCCAGTCGATCTCCAGAGGCCCATGCAGCGTGAGGGCGAAGCGGCTGTCGATGACGTAGTCGAGGCGGAAGAAGTTCGTCGTGACTTCCGATCCGGTGCGGTCCCCTCCGAAGGCGACGCGAAAGGCGGCCGGAGTGAATCCCAGGGCGAGGCGTCTTCCGATGGGGAGCGCGAGGTCGACCTCGAGGCCGACCAGGCCGGCCCCCACGCCGTTGTTGTAGCGCCGGTAACCGACCTCGCCCGAGAGCGCATAGACGAAGGGATTGAGCTCCCAGCTGTACCGGAAGAGCGTTGCCTTGCCGGTGACGTCGACGAATTTGCGTGTGAAGTTGTAGGTCGTGTCGAGGCCGAGGAAGGCGTACGCGCCGGGAGAGATGTCGGTGGGCTGGCGCACGCCGCACTCGTCTCCCTGGCAGGAATAGGCCGCCGTAAACCAGCGGTCCTTGAAGGAGCGCCATTCTCCGGATTGTTCCGGGGCCGGTTCCGGAACCGGGACGGAAGGGGGCGGAGCCGCGGATGTCAGCTTCTGTTTCTCCGCCATGCGGCGGTCGTGCACGACGATGAGCAGCTCGACGATCGCCTGTCTCGCGTCGTCGCCTTCGGCGGAGAGGCATTCGAAGGGCACCTTGTACGGGTAATCGGTGAGGTCCTTGCAGTGCTGGCCGTCGGAGACGACACGTTCCTCGACGACGTAGGTCTTGTCGCGGTGGTCGTCCCACTTGTGGAACGCGGAGTCGGGGATGCGCGCGAGCTCCTCGGAGGCCAGTCCCGGCATTCGCGTCAGGGGCTTCCAGATGCGGAGCTCTTCGATCTCATGCGTCCCCGGACGACGCTGCGCGTGCGATCCCGAGAACGAGTCGCCCACGGAGTGCATGAGCTCGTACAGGCCGTACCCGCCTTTGCGCGCGCCGGGCCCCCCGTCGAGGACGACCTGGCGCATGAGGTTGTCGAGAAGGTCGCGGCAGCGGACGAGCGCGGACGTCGCGAGGCCGCGCGGAATCGTGGTCCCCTCGATGTCGGGCGTTTCCGCATCCTGGAGCTGCGCCATGAAGTGGAAGCACTGGCCGGCGTCGCTGAATTGCCTCCGGAAGGCCGCGTCCGGGTGGTCGGTCAGGGGCTTGGGCCAGTCGAGGAGAGGATTGGTCGTCGTCGCGTCGGCGCAAAAACTCGGGGGATGGTCGCCCCAGCCGAAGCAGAGGGGCGCCTGAAGGTCCCCGTCGTTGAAGAGATCCCGCAGAACGTCGGGCCGCGCCGGCTCCCCGCCGTGCCCTTCGATGAGCGTGCGGTAGGCGAGCGCCTCGATGACGACGTGGCCCTTGCTGTCGAAGGCCGCGGCGGGTGCGGCAAGAAGCGCGGCCGCGATCGCCGCGAAGGCCGCGCGACATTTCGGGAGGTGGCGGTTTCGCCTCCGGTGTGACGTGAGACCACTCTATACCCCGCGAGTGGATCGCTCGGCTCAAAAGGGTCGATGGGCGTTCTCTTCGGGCGGTGCGCAGGCGCCGGCGGGTGTATATAGTCCTCGCCAGCGCCGCACCCTTCGTTCGGCGATTTCGAAAGGAACTTTCCGATGCTCAAGCGTCCGGGTCTCGCCCTCGCCGTGGCGTGTCTCGCGGTTCTCTCGGCTCCGGCCTTTGCCGCGGAAGAGGCCAAGCCCATCGAGGTCTTCACCGCCCGCGCGTTTCAGATGCAAACCGGAATGACCGGAGTCGCCGAGATCGCCATCGACCGCTGGTCGACGGACTCCGAGCGCGAGGTCCTGAAGGCCGTCCTGAAGGCCGCGGGGTCGCCGGCGATGGTCGACGAACTCCAGAAGATGCCGCAGGTCGGCTACATCAAGCTGCCGAACACCATCGGGAAGGCCTGCTACTACGCCCGCTCGAACGACCTTCCGGACGGCACGCGCCAGGTCGTCGTCGCGACCGACCGGTTCGTGGCGATGCAGACGGCCTCGCCCCAGGCGAGCCAGTACGACCTCGCGATCCTCGAGATTCGCTTCCCCAAGGGGAAGGACACGGGCGAGGGCAAGGTCGTGCTCACGGGCAAGGCCGGATTCGACAAGGACGGCAACGTCCAGATCTCGAACTTCCAGGGCGGGCCGGTGCTGCTCAAGGACGTCAAGTCGACGAAGCCGAAGCCCTGAGGTTTCCGCCTCGTGCCGCGTGCCGGTCCGGAGGCGCCTCCGGACCGGCACGGCTCGTTCACATGACGCGAGCTAAATCTCAGTGCGGCGGGGGGGCCTTCGGCACGTCGCCCGGAGAAGCCACGACCGCGTTCCCCGGCGCCCACGCGTCATCCATCCCGGGCGTTCCGTAGTAGATCCAGTTGTTCGGGGACTGGGCGCCGCTCGCGTCCTCGACGGGAGCGGGCTGCGCGGGCATGACCGCCGTGCCGCCCTCCATGGGCAGATTGCCGATCGGCTTGGCGCCGAAATACTGCAGGTGCGTCTGGAAGATCTCGGCGGGCGTGAGCTTCGTGATCTTCTTCACGTCCGCCTGCCTCAGGCTCATCAGGTCGCCTCCCCGCCAGCGATGGAACGTGTACGTCGTTCCTTTCAGCACGGGGTTGTCGCGCGAAAAGATCTCTCCCGTCGGGGCGAGGTCGATGCGATAGGCCGTCTCGCTCTGGAGCTGTTTCGTGCGCGGCGTGATCGCCTTGACCGTGGACTGCGGGAGGCGGACGGTCGACCGGTCCGGCCAGACCTGGAACACCCAGACGTCTCCCTGCAGAACCGGCTTGTGACGGCGAAGCCGGTGCCCGTCGGAACGAGATCGACCTGGTAGAGCTCGAGCGGGCCCGCGGCCTCGGCCGGCGTCGGGGCCGGTGTCCGGGATGCGTTCTGCCGGGCCTGCGCGCCGGCGGCGAGAACCAGCGCGCCGAAGACGAGGGCTCGGGCATGCCGCATCGGCGCCCCCTTCGTTCCTGCGAATTGCTCGCCGCCGACGGCGGAGGCGGCGCGACTGCCGGCGAGAGCCAGGTCGGGTTCGGGTCCTCCGGCTGGAGATTCCAGCCGCCGCCGAGCGCCTTGTAGATGTCGACGTAGTCGATCAGGAGATCGAGTCGCGCGCGCGTGCAGCGCGATCTCCGCGGGGAAGAGCAGCTGCATCGCGTAGAGAACTTCGAAGTAGTTCGCGAGGCCGCGGTAATAGCGGAGGTTCGAGAGGCGGACCATCTCCCCGTAGGCCGTGACGGTGCGCTCGAGCTCCGACACGGAGGCTAGCGATCTTCTCGCGCGCGTACAGGACGGTCGTCGTCTCGGCGAAGGCGCCCGTCACCGTCTGCTCGTACTGGATTCTCGCCTGCTCCCACTGGGCATAGGTCGCGTCGTATTCGCTGCGGAGCCGGCCCCCCTGGAAGAGCGGTCCGAGGAGCCCGGCCGCGATCGACCAGGTCTTGCCGGCGGGATAGAAGAAGTTGTCGAGCTCGGGGCTGACGGCGCCGAAGAACCCGGTCAGGCTGAGGCTCGGGAAGAAGTTCGCCGTGGCCACCCCGACCAGGGCGTTGGCCGCGATGAGCTGCTGCTCGGCCTGCCGGACGTCGGGCCGGCGCTGGAGGAGCGCCGAAGGGAGGCCGGCCGGGATCGCGGGAGGAAGGGGCTGCGTGGCGATGGTCTCGCCGCGGGGGATGGGCGCGGGGTTGCGGCCGAGGAGCAGGTTGATCTGGTTCTCCGTGGCCTCGATGCGCCGCTCGATCTCGGGGATCTGCGCCGCGACCTGGCCGAGGGCCGCCTCGGCGTAGGCCGTCTCGAGGGCGGAGGCCGCGCCCTCGTCGAGCTTGCGCTTGAAGAGGTCGTAGGTGTCCTGGAAGGCGGCGACCGTCTGCCGCGCGATCTCGAGCTCCGCGTCGAGCTCGCGGAGCGTGAAGTAGGTCGTGGCGACGTCCGACACGAGGGAGAGAAGCACGCCGCGCCGCGCGTCCTCGGTCGCGAGGTACTGGGCCTTCGCGGCCTCGTTCAGCCGCCGGATGCGGCCCCAGATGTCGAGCTCCCACCCGAAGTTGACGTTGACGGCGTTCAGGTTGCCGGTCGCGGTGCTGTAGGGCGACACGTAGACCGAGTTGCGCCCGCGCGACGACTCGGCCCCGTAGCCGATCGAGGGGAAGAACTCCGAACGGGCGATGCCGTAGCGGGCCCGCGCCTCCTCGACGCGCGCGGCGGCGAGCGCACGTCGTATCCGTTGCGCGAGGGCCTCGTCGATCGAGCCCCTTGAGGACCGGGTCGCCGAAGACGCTCCCACCAGGGCTGGTCGGCGAGCGAGGCCGCGGGGGCGGGCGGGCCCTGGACGTCGCGGTACGCGTCGGGGACGGTCGACGGGCGGCTGCTTGTAGTTCGGGCCGACGGCGCAGCCGGCCAGCAGGGCGAGCCCGACGAGGGCGGCAGGCGAGCGTCCTCACGTCAGTGTCCTCCGCCGGCCGGGCTCGGCTTGCGGAGCCGCAGCCGAGGCCGCACCGGCGCTGCCTTCGTCTTCGTCCCGCGGCGCGAGCTTCTCCACCATCACGAAGAGCGCGGGGATGAGGAAGATCGCGATGCCCGTGGCGGCGAGCATGCCCGACGATGACGACCGTGCCGAGGATCTTGCGGCGACACGGCGCCGGAGCCCGTGGCGGTCCAGAGCGGCACGCAGCCGAGGATGAAGGCGAAGGACGTCATGAGGATCGGCCGGAGCCGCGAGCTTCGCGCCGTCGAGCGCCGCGTCCACGAGGCTCTTGCCCTCCTTCTGCTGCGGCCTTGGCGAACTCCACGATCAGGATGGCGTTCTTGGCGGCGAGCCCGATCAGCATGACGAGGCCGATCTGGCCGTAGACGTCGAGGTCGAAGCTGCGCAGTCAGCAGGCCGAGGAAGGCCCCGAAGACCGCGACGGGCACGGAGAGCAGGACGCTGAAGGGCAGCGACCAGCTCTCGTAGAGCGCGGCCAGGATCAGGAACACGAAGACGAGCGAGAGGACGAAGACGCGCGCGCCGCGCGCCCGCGGCCTTGCTTCTCCTGGTAGGAGAGGTCGGCCCAGTCGTAGCCCATCTCGCGCGGCAGGACCTCCTGCGCGACGTCCTCGAGCGCCGCCATGGCCTGGCCGGAGCTGTAGCCGGGCGCCGGGCTGCCCGGTGACCTGCGCGGCCCGGAAGAGGTTGAAGCGGTTCGTGTACTCGGGCCCGGAGATGCGCCGGGTCGTCGCAACGGTGGACAGCGGCACCATGCTGCCCGTCGTTGTTGCGGACGTAGAACTGGTCGATGTCCTCGGCGCTCGACGCGGTCCTCGCCCTCGGCCTGCAGGAAGACCCGCCACTGGCGGCCGAAGCGGTTGAACTGGTTCACGTAGATGCCGCCGAGGAACGCCTGGAGCGTCTGGTAGACGTCTGCCGACCGCGACGCCCTGCTTCAGGACCTTGTCCCGGTCGACGTCGGCGAAGATCTGCGGCACCGACGGCGCGCGAAGACGCTGTTGACGTTGGCGAGCTCGGGCCGCTTGCGCGCCGCCTCCAGGAACTTCTGGAGGTTCTCGTTCAGGAACTCGACGCTGCCGCCGCTGCGGTCCTGGAGCCAGAAGGAGAAGCCGCCGGCCGTGCCGAGGCCGGGGATGGCCGGGGGGGGGAAGGCGAACGGCGATCGCCTCGGGGATCTCGGCGCGAAGGACGTCGGTTGAGCCGCTGCATGATCGGCCTCGACGCTCGAGGCTCCTGGCCTTCGCGCTCGTCCCAGGGCTCGAGCGAGACGAAGAAGAAGGCCGTGTAGGTGGCCGAGGCGCGGGTCAGGAGGCTGAAGCCGTTGATCGTGTCGTGATGTACTTGACGCCCTTGGTCTCCGCCGAGGATCTTCTCGATCTTCTGGCACGACGTCGTCGGTCCGCTGGAGCGAGGCGGCGTCGGGGAGCTGGACGTTCAGGAAGAAGTAGCCCTGGTCCTCGTCGGGGACGAAGCCCGGAGGGCAGCTTCTTGCCGAGCAGGCCGGCGAGCACGGCGAAGCCGCCGAGGATCAGGACGGCGACGACCGACCTTGCGGATGAGGTGGTGCGAGAGGTTCGACGTAGCCGTTGCGTCGCCCGGGCGAAGACCGCGGTTGAAGCCGCCGAAGAACCGCGCCAGCAGGCCCTTCGGCTCCTTCGCGGGTCGCAGGAGCAGCGCAGCAGAGCGCCGGCGACAGCGTCAGGGCGTTGAAGGCGGAGATCAGGACCGAGATCGCGATCGTGACCGCGAACTGCTTGTTCAGCCGCCCCTGGATCCCGCCCATGAAGGCCGACGGGGATGAAGACGGAGGAGAGGACGAGGGCGATGCCGACGACCGGCCCGGAGACCTCGCGCCATCGCCTTGAGCGTCGCGTCGCGTCGGCGACATCCCGTGCTCGATGTGGTGCTCGACGGCCTCCACGACGACGATCGCGTCGTCCACGACGAGGCCGATCGCGAGCACCAGGCCGAAGAGCGAGAGCGTGTTGATCGAGAAGCCGAGCAGCGGGAAGAACAGCGAACGTGCCGATCGAGCGACACGGGCACCGCGATCAGCGGAATCGAGCGTGGCGCGCCAGTTCTGCAGGAACAGGAAGACGACGAGGATGACGAGGACCATCGCCTCGAAGAGGGTCTGCACGATCTCCTTGATGCCCTCCGTGACCGGCAGCGTCGTGTCGAGGGCGACGACGTAGTCGAGGTCGTCCGGGAAGCGCTCCTTGAGCTCCTCCATCGCCTTCTTGACGCCCTCGGCCACGGCGAGGGCGTTGGAGCCCGGGGCCTGGAAGACGGCGACGATCGGGCGGCGGGCTTGCCGTTGAGGCGGCCGACTGCTTGTAGGTCAGGGCGCCGAGCTCGATCCGCGCGACGTCCTTCGAGGCGCACGACGGAGCCGTCGGGATTCAGGCGCACCACGACGTTGCCGAACTCCTCGGCGGTCACGAGCCGGCCCTGGGCGCGCACGGTGTAGGTGAACTCCTGTCCCTGCGGGGCCGGCTCCGCGCCGACCTGCCCGGCCGGGTTGACCGTGCTCTGCTGCTGCACCGCGTTCAGCAGGTCGGGCACGGTGAGGCCGAGGCTTCGCCAGCTGGTCCGGCTTGACCCAGATGCGCATCGCGTAGTCGGCGGTGCCGAAGTTCAGGACCTGGCCGACGCCGGGCACGCGGTAGAGCGCGTCGTTGACGTTGATGAGTCGCGTAGTTGCCGAGGAAGAGCGCGTCGTACGTTCCCTTCGGCGAGAAGAGCGAGACGACGAGCAGCGGCATGCCCGTGGTCTTCGGTACGGTGAGGCCGAACTGGTTGACGTCCGCCGGCAGGTTGGGCTGCGCCTGGGACACGCGGTTCTGCGCGTTGACCTGGTCGATGTTGACGTCGGTCTCGACGTCGAACGTGACGGTCAGGGTCATCGTGCCGTCGTTGGCGTTGGTGGACTGCATGTAGAGCATGTTGTCGACGCCGTTCATCTGCTGCTCGATCGGCGTCGCGACCGACTGCTCGATCGTGATCGCGTCGGCGCCGGTGTACGTCGTCGTGACCTGGATCTGGGGCGGGACGATGTCCGGGAACTGGGCGATCGGGAGCTCGTCATCGCGACGAGCCCCGCCATCGTCATCAGGATCGCGATGACGATCGCGACGATCGGCCGGTGGACGAAGAAGGCGACCCACGACGCTACGTCCCGGTCTTCGGCAGCGGCTTCGGCGGCGGGGGCCGGCTCGCTCGAAGCCTCTTTCGGCACGACGGTCATGCCGGTCCGCACCCGCTGAAGGCCCTCGACGATGACCCGGTCTCCGGGCTTCAGTCCCTCCTCGATGATCCACATGCTTCCCTCGAGCGGCCCGGTCTTCACGACCCGGATCGTCACCTTGTCGTCGGCGCCGACGACGGCGACCTGGTAGCTGCCCTGCAGCTCGGTGACCGCCCGCTGCGGGACGAGGATGGCCCCCTTCCTGACGTCCATGGCGACCTGGACCTTGGCGTACTGGCCCGGCCGCAGGAGGTTGCCCGGGTTCGGGAACGAGCCCGGCGAGCTGGATCGTGCCGGTCTTCACGTCCACCTCGCGGCCGACGAGGATCGCCCTGCCCTGGTGCGGGAAGACGGACCCGTCCGAGAGGATGAGCTGCAGCGGGCCCTGCTCGAGATCCTGGCTGGCTCGAAGGGTCTTCTCGGGCGGACCGTGCCTGGCCACCCAGGTCAGGTACTCCTGCTCGCTCAGGTTGAAGTTGACCTTGATCGGGTCGACCTGCGAGACGGTGGTCATGACGACTTCGCGGTTGACGAGGTCGCCCACCTGAGACCTGGCGACGCCCGCGATGCCGTCGATCGGAGAGACGACCTTCGTCCACTGGAGGTCCAGCTGCGCCTGCTCGAGGCTCGCCCGGGCGCTTTCGACGTTGGCCTGGGCGGTGCGCTCGCGCGTCTCGGCGTCGTCGAGTTCCTGCTGGCTGATCGCCTTCTCCGCGGCGAGCGGCCGGTAGCGCGCCACGTCGTCTTCGCGTTGGCGAGCGTCGCCTCGTACTGCGCCAGCGTGCCCTGGGCCTGGTCGTACGTCGCCTGGAACTGGCGGGGGTCGATCTCGAACAGCGTCTCGCCGGTCTTGACGAGGAAGCCCTCGCGGTAGGCCCGCCGGAGCACGTAGCCCTCGATCTGCGGTCGGATCTCGGCGTTGACGAAGCCGTCGAGCGTCCCGATCCACTCCTGGTAGATCGACACGTCCTTCTGGGTGACCGGGGCGACCTCGACGGTCGGCGGAGGCGCGACCGGCGTCTCCTTCTTGCCGCACGCCGAGGCGGCGGCGAGCGCGAGCAGCACGGCGGCTGAGAGCGGTAGTCGTCGGCTGCGCAGGAGCATGGTTCCCTCCGAAATACGGCGGCTCTTCATCGGAATCAAAGTCATCGGAATATATCCCGTACGTCCGGCACGCCGAAACGTCGTGCGCGGGCGTTCCGAGCGGCTTGCGTCGAGAGACGGGAGCGCGACGTGCCTCATCTTCGAGCCTGACGATAGGCCCGGCGGCCGGAATCGCGCCATAGGGCCTTGGTCCCATAGCGCGGAGAAGACCTGCCTCGAGCCCTCCGGCGCGAGCAGCCCCGGGCCCCGATTTTCGGGCTCGTGGGATAGGGTTTCCTCGTGAAGACCGAGGTGCTCGCCGACGCCGAAGCGGCGGCCCGACGCGCCGCCGGGGTCATCGCCGCCGACGCCCGCGCTGCCGTCGCCGCGCGCGGCCGGTTCGTCATGGCGGTCAGCGGCGGCCGCACGCCCTGGGTGATGCTGCGAGACCTCGCCGGTGAAGAGGTCCCGTGGTCCGGCGTCCACGTCGTCCAGGTGGACGAGCGCGTGGCCCCGGCCGGGGACCCGGACCGCAACCTCACGCACCTGCGGGAGAGCCTGCTCTCGCACGCGCCGCTGCCGCCGGGGCAGATCCACGCGATGCCGGTCGAAGCGGCGGACCTCGAGGCGGCGGCGGCGGCGTATGCACGCCTTCTCGAGGGAATCGCCGGAACGCCGCCCGTCCTCGACCTGGTGCATCTCGGCCTCGGGCCCGACGGGCACACGGCCTCGCTCGTGCCGGGCGACCCGGTGCTCGCCGTGACGGACCGCGACGTGGCCCTGACCGGCGTCTACATGGGAAGGCGCCGCATGACCCTGACGTACCCGGTGCTGAACCGGGCGCGGCGCGTCCTGTGGCTCGCGACGGGCGCCGAGAAGGTCGCCATGCTCCCGCGGCTTCTCTCCGGCGATCCGTCGATTCCGGCCGGAAGAGTCGCGCGCGAAAACGCGCTCGTCGTGGCCGATCGCGCGGCGATGGGCGAACTGCCGTCTTGAACGATCCCTCCGCGCTCTCTCTGGCCGCCGGGGACCTCGAGGCCGTGTTCCTGCCCGGCCGCGGGATGCTCGGCGCGTCGCTGAAGCGCCGCGGCGTCGAGCTCCTGCGGCGCGTCGAGGACCTCGAGGCCTCGGCCGCGAAGGGCTCGACCGCCGGGATCCCGCTCCTCCATCCCTGGGCCAACCGGCTCTCGGGCCTCTCGTATCGCGCCGCGGGCCGGGGCGTGACGCTCGACCCGGCCTCGCCGCTGCTCCGCTTCGACGCGAGCGGGCTTCCGATCCACGGCGTGCCGTGGTCCCGGCTCGCGTGGGAGGTGACGGGCGCCCGGACGGACCGGCTGACGGCGCGGCTCGACTGGAGCCGGCGCGAGTGGCTCGCCGTCTTTCCCTTCCCGCACCTGCTCGACATGACGGTGTCGCTCGATCCCGGTGGACTCACGATCGAGACGACGCTGACGGCCGGCCCCGAGGGTCCCGTGCCCGTCGCCTTCGGGTTCCACCCCTATCTCGGGATTCCCGGGCTCGCGCGCGGGAAGTGGAGGCTCGAGCTTCCGGCGATGCGTCGCCTCGTCCTCGACGCGCGGGGGATCCCGACGGGGGAGGAGACGCCGTTTCCGGCTCTCGACGCGCCGCTCGGGCAGCGCGCCCTCGACGACGGATTCGCGCTCGCGACGAAGGGGGCACGACTCTCCGTCTCGGGCGGCGGCCTCCGGATCACGGTGGAGCCGCTCGAGGGCTTCCCGTGCGCCCAGGTCTACGCCCCGCCGGGCGACGACCTCGTCGCCCTCGAGCCCATGACGGCGCCGACGAACGCGCTCGCGAGCGGCCGCGGGCTCTCGCTCGTGGCGCCGGGCGGGACGCGGCGCGCGGCGTTTCGCATCGCCGCCGGTCCGGCGTCGCTGAGATCGGGCCGGAGTCCGTGCAACCTTTCGGGCGTCCGCCGTCACTCATGGGCGACCGAAAGGAGGCTTCGATGCGCATCGCGGTTGCCCTGGGTTTCACCGCCGTCGCGGCGGCGGCGTTTCTGAGGGCGGACGAACCCGGCGCGACCGTGCCGGCCACGCCGGAGCTCTCGCGCGCGGCCTTCGCCCGCTTCCAGGCCCTCGACGGACAGTGGATCGGCAAGAGCACGAAGGGCTGGGAGGAGACGCTCGAGTACCGGACCATCGCGGGAGGCTCGACGGTCCTCGAGACCTCGTTCAACGCCCATCCCGATCAGGCGATGGCGACGACGTTCTACCTCGACGGGGACCGGCTGATGGCGACCCACTACTGCATGGCGAAGAACGCGCCGAGGCTGGAGGCGACGTCCTTCGGCGACGGCGGCCGCACGGTCGTCTTCACGTTCGTCGACGGCGCGAACATCCCGACGCGCGACCGGGGCCACATGGACAAGGCCGTCTTCCGGTTCGAGTCCGCCGACCGCACGACGTCGCGCTGGACCTGGTACGAGAATGGGAAAGAGAAGTGGTTCGAAGAGATCGTCCAGACCCGCCGGCCGTGAGCGCCCCGGAGGCGTTCGAGGACCGGGCCCTCGTCGCGCGCTTCCTCGAAAGCCGCGACGAGGCCGCCTTTCGAACGCTGTACCGCCGGCACGCGGCGTTCCTGTACCGGTTCCTGCTGCGCCTCTCGGGCGGCGACGCGTCGGCGGCCGACGAGGGCGTGCAGGAGACGTGGGTCCGCGCGGCGCGCGCTCTCCCCGGGTTCGAGGGACGGTCGTCCCTCAAGACGTGGCTCGCCGGGATCGCGATCCGCTGGTGGCGCGAGACCCGGCGCGAGGCGGGCCGCGAAGCCGAGCTTCCGGACGAGTCCGAGCTTCCGCCCGCGCCGCCGGTGCGCGGGGAGATCGAACGCCTGGATCTCGAGCGGGCCCTCGCCTCGCTCGCGCCCGGATACCGGAGGGCGATCCTTCTGCACGACGTCGAGGGCTACACGCACGAGGAGGTCGCCGAGTTGACGGGGGTCGACGTCGGCACGTCGAAGAGCCAGCTTTCACGGGCGCGAAGCGCTCTGCGCGCGCGCCTCTCCGGGAGGAACGCATGAGCGAACGGGACGATCTGACGCTGACGCTGACGGCAGAAGAGAGGCGGGCGCTCGAGGCGCTGTCGGCCGGGCCCGAGCCTCCGCGCGAGCTGGAGGAGGCGGTGGTCTCGAGACTCCGCGCGAACGGCCTGATCGAGAAGCCGCGGCGCGCGGGAACGGCATGGGCCCTCGCCCTCGCGGCGGGCCTCGCGCTCTTCGCGCTGGGCATCGCCGTGGGCTCGCGCCGCGCATCGGCCCCGGCGCCGCCGGCCGCACCGGCGACGACCCGCTACGTCCTGTTTCTCTACGACGCGCCGGACGAGACGGCGCTCTCGGCCTCGGAGATGGCCGAGCGCGTCGCGGAGTACCGCGACTGGGCGATCGGCCTGCGCCGCTCGGGCAGCGACATCACGGGCGAGAAGCTCGCTCGCGAGAGCCTCGACCTCGGCTCCGCGGACGCTCCCCGTGGTCCGCTTCCGCTCGGCGGCTACTTCGTCTTCTCGGCGAGCGACCCCGCGGCCGCGCGCGAGGTGGCGAGGTCCTGCCCGCACGTCCGGCACGGCGGCCGCGCCGCGCTTCGGCCGATCGAGGAGACCTAGCTCTTCTTCCGCGTGTACTGAATCTCGATCAGCTTGGTCAGCCGGCCGTTGGGCGCCTTCCCGACGAGCTCGAAGCTGTAGTGATCGTCGTCGGTGATCACGAGCTTCGATTCGACCGGGAAGGACTTTCCGCTCACGGGTCCCACATCGTGGCCCGGCCCGCGATCGTCTTGCCGGCGCATCGGCGGCGCCGATCAGGTAGATCATCCCGTGCCCGCCGTGTCCATCGACGCCGAGACGTACTTCTTCTGGACGTTGTCGTAACCCGTGTACCCGATCCCGGTGAAGGGCTCGCCCATCATCGTTCCCTCGAACTGCTGCTCGACGTACCGGCCGCCGAGGACCCAGCTGTTGACCGAGGTGGCGACGGAGTCCTCCGGGGGCTGTGACGGGTCGAGCCGGGACCGGACCTTCGCGTCGAAGGTCCCGACGATCGCTTCGAGCTTCTTGTGCGGGTCGCCGGGCGTCGACGCCCTCTGCCAGGCCTCCATCCGGGCCCTGTCGCCGCCCGACGCCGCGTTCGGGGCGGGTTCCTGGGCCGACAGCGCCGCCGCGAGGGCGAGGGCCACCGAAGCGATCGACATTCTGGGCGACGGACGGGTCATCCTCGGTCCTCCTCAAATGGGAATGCGGTGGGATCTACGCCGGTGAGGTATCGTTTCGAACGGTGATGGCGCCCAGGATGACCGCTCCGCTCCAGCCTCCCCGAGGCTCCCGCTGATGCCGCTCGCCGGCCTCGTCCTGGCGGCCCTGCTGGCGTCCGCGCCCGCGGGAGCGGGCAAGGCCGTGCTGCCGTTCATCGAGGACGACTATCCGAAGGCGCTCGCCGAGGCGCGGGCGAAGAACCTGCCGATCTTCGCGGAGGCGTGGGCGCCCTGGTGCCACACGTGCCGCTCGATGCGCGCCTTCGTCTACACCGACAAGGCGCTGGCGAAGTACGCGGGCAGTACGTCTGGCTCTCGGTCGACACCGAGAGGGCGCAGAACGCCGCCTTCTCGAAGAAGTACCCGATCCAGGCCTGGCCCTCGATGTACGTGATCGATCCCGCGAAGGAGACGATCGTGCTGCGCTGGGTCGGCGGAGCGACGGTGGGGCAGCTCGAGAAGCTCTTTGCCGACGGCGAACGCGCCGTTCGCGGGGGCGCCCGGGGCGCGGCGCAGGCGCTCGCGGCGGCGGATGCCCTCTACGGGAAGGGCCAGTACGCGGAGGCGGCCCCGGCCTACCGCGACGCCTTGAAGTTGATCCCGCTCAGCTCGTCCGAGTACCCGCGGGCGGTCGACGCCGAGCTCTTCAGCCTGACGACGACGAAGCAGTACGCGGAGTGCGTGGCGGCGGCCCGCGCGGCGCTGCCGAAGCTTCGGACCGGGCCGTCGGCGGCCTCGGTCGCCGGCTCGGGTCTCGACTGCGCCCTGCGGCTGCCCGCGGACGCGCCCGGCCGCTCCGAGGCCGTTGCGTCCTTCGAGGCCGAGGCCCGCGCGGTCGTCGCCAACCCGCGGCTGCGGCTCGCCGCCGACGACCGCTCGGCGCTCTATTCCTCGATCCAATCGGCGCGCGAGGACGCGAAGGACGAGGCGGGCGCGAAAGCGGTGTCGCTGGAGTGGGTCGCCGATCTCGACCGGGCGGCCGCGGCGGTCCAGTCCGCCGAACAGCGGACCGCCCTCGACCCCAACCGGCTCACGGCCTACCTGGCAGCCGGGCAGCCGGAGAAGGCGATCCCGATGCTGGAGCAGTCGGAGAAGGACTTTCCCGAGGACTACAACCCCCCCGCGCGGCTGGCGCTCGTCTACTCGGAGCTCCACCGCTACGCCGAGGCGCTCGCCGCTTCCGACCGCGCGCTCGCCCGGGTGTACGGTCCCCGGCGGATCCGCGTGCTGATGGTCCGCGTCGACATCTACGAGGGCCTGGGCGACGCGGCCTCGGCGCGGGCGACGCTCGAGGAGGCGGTTCGCTTCGCCGACGCGCTTCCGGCCGGCCAGCGCTCGGACACGCAGGTCGCTTCGCTCAGGAAGCGGCTCGACGCCGCCGCCTCCGGCAAGCCGTGAGCTCGGCGCCGGCACAGCCGCGGTTCCCGCCCGGGGCGCGGTCCGCGTTCCAGGCCAGGAACCCGGGGACAGGGGAGACGCTCGAGGGCGAGTTCGTCGAGGCGACGGCGGCCGACGTCGATGCGGCGGCGCGCGCGGCCGAGCGCGCCTTCGAGCCGTACGCGGCGCTGCCGCCGCGAAGCGTGCCGCGTTCCTCCGGGCGATCGCCGAGCGAGATCGTCGCGCTCGGCGACGCGCTGCTCGCGCGCGCCGGGGCCGAGACGGCGCTCTCCGCGCCGCGCGGCTCGAGGGCGAGCGCGCCCGCACCGTCGGACCAGCTCCGCCTCTTCGCCGACCTGATCGAGGAGGGCTCGTGGGTCGACGCGCGCATCGACCGCGCGCTGCCCGACCGCAAGCCCCTGCCCCGGCCCGACCTGCGCCGGATGCTCGTGCCGCTCGGGCCCGGTCGCGGTCTTCGGCGCGTCGAACTTCCCGCTGGCCTTCTCGGTGGCGGGCGGCGACACGGTCTCGGCGCTCGCGGCCGGGCTGTCCCGTCGTCGTCAAGGCGCACCCCGCGCATCCCGGCACCTCCGAGCTCCGGCCGTCCGCGCATCCGCCTGGCGGCGCGCGACGGCCGGATGCCGGACGGCGTCTTCTCGATGGTCCACGGGCCGTCGCCCGACGTCGGCTCAGGCGCTCGTGAAGCATCCCGCCATCCGGCGGTCGGCTTCACCGGGCTCCTTCGCGGCGGCCGCGCGCTCTTCGACGCGGCGGCGCTGCGGCCGGAGCCGATCCCCGTCTTCGCCGAGATGGGCTCGTCGAACCCGTCTTCGTCCTGCCGGGCGCGCTCGCAGAGCGCGGCGAGGCGATCGCGAAGGGGCTCGCGGCCTCGGTCACGCTGGGCTCGGGCCAGTTCTGCACGAACCCCGGCCTCACGGTGGTCGTGGATGCGCCGGTCTCGAGCGCCTTCCTGTCCGACCGGCGACCTCCTCGCCTCCGCGGCCGGCGGGCACGATGGTGCACGCGGGCATCAAGTCCGCGTACGACGCAGGGCTCGCGCGACGGTGGCTCGGATCCCGGGCGTGGCGATCGCGGCGCGCGCTCAGGCGTCCGGGGCCGCACCCGGCAGACGGAGGCGCAGCGCCGCCCTCCTCGTGACCGACGCCGCGACGTACCTGGCGAACCCGCGGCTCTGGGCGGAGATCTACGGCCCGGCCACCGTCGCGGTGCGCTGCGCCTCGCGCCGGAGATGCTGGCAGCTGGCGCGCGGCCTCCAGGGTCACCTGACCGCCACGGTGCACGGCACCGAGCGCGACCTCGCGGAGTTCCCGGAGCTCGCGGCGGTGCTGCGCCGCAAGGCCGGCCGCCTGATCGTGAACGGCTTCCCGACCGGCGTCGAGGTGTGCCACGCGATGCACCACGGCGGGCCCTATCCGGCCACGACCGACCCGCGCGAGACCTCGGTCGGCTCGGCCGCGATCCTGCGCTTCGCGCGGCCGGTCTGCTACCAGGACTTCCCGGAGGCGGCGCTGCCCGAGGAGCTCCGCGACGACGAACCCGCGGGGCATCTGGCGCCTGGTCGACGGCGCGTTCACGAGAGACGCGGTGTGACCCGGCTTCCGGAGCGCATCGAGGTCGTCGACTCGCACACCGAGGGCGAGCCGACGCGGGTCGTGGTCGACGGGCTGGCCGCAGCCCGAGGGCCGCGACGATGGCCGAGCGGCGCGCGTTCCTCGCTCGCCCGCGCAGGACCGGCTGCGCCAGGCCGTCGTCTGCGAGCCGCGCGGCCACGACGCGATCGTCGGGCGCGCTGCTCACGCCGCCGGTCGAGCCGGGCTCGGCCGCCGGCGTCGTCTTCTTCAACAACGCGGGCGCCCTCGGGATGTGCGGCCACGGCCTCATCGGCGTCGTCGCGGACGCTCGAGTACCTCGGCCGGCTCGCGCCCGGGCGCGTCCGGATCGACACGCCGGTCGGCACGGTGGGCGCCGCGCTCGAGGCCGGACGGCGCGGTCACGATCGAGAACGTGCCGGCCTTCTGCCACGCGCGCGACGTCGCGGTGGAGGTGCCCGGCCTCGGCCGCGTCGACGGGCGACGTCGCCTGGGGCGGCAACTGGTTCTTCCTGACCGAGCTGCCGGAGCTGCCGCTCGACCTCGCGAACGTCGCGGCCCTCGCCGACGCGACCTCGCGCATCCTCGCGCGCCCTGCGCGCGCAGGGCATCACGGGCGAGGACGGCGCCGAGATCGACCACGTCGAGCTCTTCGGCCCGCCGCGCCGGCCGGACGCCGACTCCCGCAACTTCGTGCTCTGCCCGGGCCTCGCCTACGACCGCTCGCCCTGCGGCACCGGGACGTCGGCGAAGATGGCCGTCGCTCGCACGCGCGCGGCGAGCTCGCCCCCGGCCGAGCGCTGGCGGCAGGAGAGCTCACCGGCTCGCTCTTCGAGGGCTGGCTCGAGGAGAGGCGAGGGCCCTCGTCCCGCACATCCGCGGCCGCGCCTTCGTCACCGGCCGGGCGACGCTCTTCTTCGACCCGCGCGATCCCTTCCGCGAGGGCTTCACCGCGGCGTCGATGACGCCCGCCCCGACGTCATCGTCGTCGGCGCGGGCATCGTCGGGCGCGGCGTGCGCCGAGGCGCTCGCCGAGGCGGGCTGCCGCGTACCGTCCTCGAGCGCGCCTTCGCCGGCGCCGGCGCCACCGGCGCCGCCATGGGCCACCTCGTCGTGATGGACGACTCGGAGGCGCAGTTCGCGCTCACCTCCCTCTCGCGCCGCCTCTGGACCGAGCGCGCGCCCGACGCTGCCCCCGAGCTCGAGGACGACCCGTGCGGGACGCTGTGGGTCGCGGCGGACGAGGAGGAGATGGCGCACGTCCGGAAGAAGGCCGCCTTCTACGCGGCGCGCGGCGTCGAGGTCGAGGTGCTCGCGGCCGAGGCGCTGCGCGACGGCCGAGCCGCAGCCTGCGGCCGGGCCTCGCGGGCGCCCTGCGCGTGCCCGGCGACCGCGTCGCTCTACCCGCCCGCCGCGGCGCGCTTCTTCCTGGAGCGGGCTCGCGCGTCCGGGGCGCCGAGCGTCGAGACGGAGCGGAGCGGTCGAGGCGCTCGGCCCCGGCGGCGAGCCGCGGCGGGCGGCGGCTCGAGGCCGACCTCGTCGTCAACGCCGCCGGGCCCGAGGCGCCGCGCCTCGACGCCCGGCCTGCCGATCGTGCCGCGCAAGGGCCACCTCGTGATCACCGACCGCTACCCGGGCTTCTGCCGCCACCAGGTGGTCGAGCTCGGCTACCTGAAGAGCGCCCACGCCCTGACGCCGCGAGTCGGTCGCGTTCAACGTCCAGCCGCGCCGGACCGGCCAGCTGCTGGTCGGCTCGTCGCGCGAGCTCGTGGGCTGGGACGCCGTCGCTCAACCGCCGCGCTCCGCGCGCGCATGCTGCGGCGCGCGGCGGAGTTCATGCCCGGCGCTCGCGCGGCTCGACGGCGCTGCGCACCTGGATCGGGCTTCCGCCCGGCGACGCCGGACAAGCTGCCGCTCGTCGGGATGTGGGAGCCGGGCCTGTGGGTCGCCGCCGGCCACGAGGGCCTCGGCGTCACGACGGCGCCGGGCACGGCGCGCGCTCCTCGCCGACCTCGTCCTCGGCCGGACGCCGCCGATCGATCCGGCGCCGTTCGATCCCCGCCGCGCCGATGCCCGCCCATGACTGAGCGCGTGCGCTTCACGGTCGACGGCCGCCCGGCCGAGGCGCGAAGCCGGACGAGCCTCGCTCGCCGCGCTCTGGAACGAGGGCCGGCGCGCCGCTGCGCACGTCCGTGAGCGGGCGAGGCGCGCGGCCCGCTCTGCGGCATGGGCACCTGCTTCGAGTGCCGCGTCACGATCGACGGCAGCCCACGCCGCGCGTGCCTCGAGCCGTCGCGAGGGAGATGGCGCCTGGACGAGGGCCGACGCCGGACCGCGAGGCCCGTCGGCGGCGCCGGATCGAGGAGCTCGCGGTGCGACGTGGCGGTCGTGGGCGGCGGGGCCGGCGGGCCTCGCGGCGGCCGTCCACGCCGCGGAGGCCGGCGCGCGCACGCTCGCTCGCTCGACGAGAGTCCGGCGCCGGGCGGCCAGATCTGGCGCCATCGGCCGGGCGAGCCTCCGCCCGAGGCCGCCCGCGACTGGCTCGCGCGCCTCGTCGCGCGTCGGGGGCGACGGTGCTCGCGAGGCGGCGCGCGGTCGTCGACGCCGCCGGGAGCGGCGGGCTCGGCTCCTCGTCGAGACGCGAGCGGTCGGCGCTCTCGGTCGCGCGCTCGGCGCGCTCGTCCTCGCCACGGGCGCGCGCGAGCTCTTCCTCCCGTTCCCCGGCTGGACGCTGCCGGGCGTCGTGGGCGTCGGGCGGCGCCCAGGCCCTGCTCAAGGCCGGCGCGCGCTTCCGCGGCGCACGGCGTCGTCGTCGCGGGCTCGGGCCCGCTGCTCCTCGCCGGTCGCGGCGCTCGCTGTCGGCCGGAGGCGCCGAATCGTGGGCGTCGCCGAGCAGGCGCCCCTCGGCCGGCTCGCGCGCGTTCGGCGCCGGCGCTCTGGCGCTCGCCCCGGGAAGGTCGCTCGAGGGCCTCGGCTACGCCGCGCCTCTTGCCGGCGCCCTACCGCGCCGGGCGCGTGGGTGCGCGAGGCGATCGGGCGGGACCGGCTCGAGGCCGTCGTCCTGACCGACGGGCGCGCGCTGGTCCCGGGACTGCGACGTGCTGGCCTGCGGCTACGGCCTCGTGCCGAACCTGGAGCTGCGCGCGCCTCCTCGGCTGCGAGACCGGCGGCGGCGCGGTCGTGGCGGGCGAGGCGCAGCGCGACGAGCGTCGCGGCGTCTTCGCGGCGGGCGAGCCGTGCGGCGTCGCGGGCGTCGACCACGCTCTCGCCGAGGGGCGATCGCCGGCCTCGCCGCGGCCGGCGCGAGCCGATGCCGCCGGCGCGCTCCGCCGTCGTCGGCGGCGAGCGCGCGGGCGCCGGCTTCGCCGCGCGGCTCGCGCGCGCGTTCGCCCTGCGCGACGAGCTCGCCGCTCGCGCGTCCCCGACACGATCGTCTGCCGCTGCGAGGACGTCCGCCTCGGGCGCCTGGCCTCGGCCGGCCGCGCGCGAGGCCAAGCTCGCGACGCGCGCCGGCATGGGCCCGTGCCAGGGCCGCGTCTGCGGCCCGGCGCTCGGTTTCTCCGCGGCTGGGTTCGCCCGAGACGCGTGCGCCCGCCCGCTCGCGCCGGTGCCCGCTCGGCGTGCTGGCGGCGGTGGAAGCGAGGGCTATCCTGCGCATGAAGTGGCAGGGCGTCATTCCCGCGATCACGACACCGTTCAAGCCGGACTTCTCGGTCGACGCCGACCTCCTGGTGAAGCAGGTGGACGCGCTCGTCGCGCGCCGGCTGCACGGGCATCGTGGCGCTCGGCTCGCTCGGCGAGGGCGGCTCGCTCGCCTTCGACGAGAAGAAGGCGGTGCTGCGGCCTGTGCCGGAGGCGCTCGAAGGCGGCGCGCCGCCTCGTGGCCGGCGTCGCGGCGCTCACGACCGACGAGGCGATCCGGCTGGCCGAGCTCGGGCGCGAGCAGGGGGCTGCGACGGGCTCATGGTGCTGCCGCCCTACGTCTACAAGGGCGACTGGCGCGAGACGCGCGCGCACTTCGCGGCGGTCATCGGCGCGACGCCGCTGCCGTGCATGCTCTACAACAACCCGATCGCCTACGGCACCGACGTGCTCCCCGAGCAGATGCTCGAGCTGGCCGCGGCGCTCCCCAACCTGCGTGGCGGTCAAGGAGTCGAGCGCGGACGTCCGCCGCGTCACCGCGCTCCGCGCGCTGCTCGGCCGACCGGCTCGCGATCCTCGTGGGTGTCGACGACCTGATCCTCGAGGGCATCGCGGCGGGCGCCGTGGGCTGGATCGCCGGCCTCGCCGACGCGCTGCCCGCCGAGTCGGTGCGGCTCTTCGACCTCGCGGTCGCGGGCCGGGCCGCGGAGGCGCGGGCGCTCTACGAGTGGTTCCTGCCGCTGCTGCGGCTCGACACCGTCCCGAAGTTCGTCCAGCTGATCAAGCTCGTCCGCAGGAGACCGGGCTGGGCTCGGAGACCGTGCGCCCGCCGCGGCTCGTCCTCGTGGGGCCGGAGCGCGACGCGGCGCTCGGCCTGATCCGAGAGTGCCTCGCGACCAGGCCCAAATGAAGAGGGGCGGCCGCAGCCGCCCCCCGTCAATCGCCGGCTGCCCGGCGGTCACCGGGACTTACTTGCCGACCTGGAGCGCCGGCATGTTGTCGAGGATCGACAGGCGCATGATCGTCGTCAGGTAGTCGTCGATGTGCGCGAAGCGGCCCGCGGCCTTCGCCCCGAGCTTCCCGTTCAGGATGCCGAAGTACTTCATCCGCAGGTCGAGGGTGCTCTTCTGGAGCTCCGCCGACTCGTTGACCATCTTCACGATGTCGGCGTCGCTCAGCGTCGCGAAGTTGTCCGTGTAGTTCTTCAGGAGGGTCAGGCGCGTCGACATGACGGAATCGCGCTCCTTCTCGAAGTCCGCGTAGACGCCCCAGAAGACTTCCTGCTGCTGCGGGGTGAGGCCGCCCATGCCGGCGGCGAAGAGCTCGCGGCGCTTGGTCGACAGGGCGTTCTGCAGCTTGGCCATGTCGACGTCGGACTTCGAGAGCTCCGGCATCTGGGCCTTCTGGGCCGAGCCGGTGCCGGGCTGCTGGGCCGCGGCGGATACGGCGATTCCGAGGAGCAGGAACAGGGCGAGACTTTTCTTCATGACGCTTCTCCTTCTGTCGGTCGGGTGATGCCGGCGCGCGACGGCGGCCGGCGCTGTGCGGCGGCGAAATCTATCACGGCGGGCGGCCCGGTCAAACGTGGCAGGAGCCTCCGCCGCGCTTCTCGAAGTAGCGCTGGTGGTACTCCTCGGCGCGCCAGAAGGGGGCGGCCGGGGCGATCTCCGTGACGATCGGGCGGGAGAACCGGCCGCTCTTCTCGAGCCTCGCCTTCGAGGCCCGCGCCGCGGCCTCCTGCTCGGGCGAGTGGAAGAAGATCGCCGAGCGGTACTGGGTCCCGACGTCGGGTCCCTGGCGGTTCAACTGGGTCGGGTTGTGGTTGCTCCAGAACACCTCGAGCAGGTCGTCGTACGACACCTTCGCCGGGTCGTACTCGACCTCGACGACCTCGGCATGGCCCGTGGCGTCGCTGCAGACGTCCTGGTACGTCGGGCTCTGCGTCGTCCCGCCCGCGTAGCCCACCGCCGTCGCGAGGACGCCGGGGACCTTGCGAAACTCCTCCTCCACTCCCCAGAAACACCCCGCGCCGAACGTCGCCTTGGCCATGGATCCTCTCCTTCTCGAAGGCCGATTAGAACACCGCTGAACCCGGTCCTGTTCCCGGGGCGTATCTTCGGCTGTCATGACGAACACCCGCTCCGTCCGCCGCGTCGCCCCCGCGATCGAGACCCTCGAGGGCGGCGGCTTCATCGTCCGCCGCCCGTTCCCCACGTCCGGACTCGACCACGTCGACCCGTTCCTGCTGCTCGACGAGATGGGGCCGGCCGACTACGGCCCCGGGCGAGGCGGTGGGCGCGCCCGACCACCCGCACCGCGGGTTCGAGACCGTGACCTACATGCTGCGGGCCGAATTCGAGCACGAGGACTCGCGCGGCAACCGCGGCGCGCTCGGCGCCGGGCGACGTGCAGTGGATGACGGCCGGCGCCGGGCGTCGTGCACTCCGAGATGCCGCGAGCCGCATTCGCGACGCGCGGCGGCCGCATGCACGGCTTCCAGCTCTGGGTCAACCTGCCGCGCCGCGACAAGATGATGGCGCCGCGCTACCAGGAGGTGCCCGGCGGCGCAGATCCCCGACGGCCGAGTCCGGCGACGGGCGGGTCGCAGGTGCGCGTGATCGCCGGCGAGGCGCTCGGCGCGCGGGCCGTCATCGACACGCGCACGCCGATCGTCTACCAGGACTGGACGCTCGCGGCCGGCGGCGTCCGTCGTCCAGCCGGTGCCGGAGGACTTCAACGCCTTCGTGTACGTCTTCGACGGGGAGGGACTCTTCGGCGAGCGAGCGGAAGTCCGCCGGGCCGCACGAGCTCGTGATGTTCGGAGGCGACGGCGGCCGACGTTCGTCGAGCGCCGCGGCGACGGGCTCGACGCTGCGCGTCCTGCTCTCGCGGGCCGGCCGATCGGCGAGCCGGTCGCGCGCATGGGCCCTTCGTGATGAACACGCGGGCCGAGATCATCCAGGCGTTCGAGGACTTCCAGAGCGGGAAGCTGGGGTAGTCGACCCCGGACCCTCCACCGTCGACGGTTCGATCCGACCGTCGCTCCGAGGGATGAAGAGGCCAGTGGATCCCAGCCGTGGGAAGAGATTGGTGGAGCTGAACGGGATCGAACCGTCGACCTCCTGAGTGCGATTCAGGCGCTCTCCCAAACTGAGCTACAGCCCCACGCGGAAGAGGGCGCGGAGAATAGCACGGGCCGGGAGGGGGCGGCAAACGGTCAGGCCGGGGCGGGCACTCTCCGGGCCGAGAAGGCCTGCACGAGCCAGACGGCGCTCGCGACGAACACCAGGTCGACGAGCGCGTGGAACACGTACAGGTGGCGGACGAGCTCGAGGTGCGCGTCGGCGAAGGCGCAGACCGCGAGCTCGAGAGCGGCCATCGCGCAGAGGACGACGAGGCCCTCGCGCGCCAGCCGGCCCCGCCCCGACGAGCGCCGCCGGGTGGCGAGCGCCGCGGCGGCCGTCCCGCCGAGGAGCGCCGTCCAGAGGCCGAGAGTCCAGGGCCGCACGACGAGCTTCAGGTGGCTCCAGAGCGCGAACCGGCGCGTCATGGACCGCGGCGGCGCGCCCGACTCCTTCTGGAAGTTGCCGAAGAACGGCGGGCGCATCCGCGCTCCCTTCCACGCCGCGCGGCGCAGGACCGACGCGATCCGCGCCGGCTCGGACAGATAGATGCGCGCGAGGGCGGGGTAGCCGACGCGCTCGTCGAAGGCCTGTGCGGAACGCCGGGTCTCCGAGCGGGCTGCCCGCGTCGTAGGCCGTCGTTCCCGAGTACCGAACGAGTCTCTCCGTGAGAGGCCGAGGCGATCGAGGTCGGTCCCGGGATCGGGCGAGTTGGGCAGCAGCTCGGTGAAGACCGCGTGGTACAGCGCGACGCGGCGAAGCGTCGTCGGCATGGCGCCGAGATAGATCGTCGCGCCCGCGACGAGCGCGGCAGCGAGTGCGGCGCCGATGACCGGCCGCGCGCGTTTCCCGTCCACGCGAGGCGCAGGCCGAAGGCGGCGAGCAGCGGTGCCTGCAGCGCCTCCTGCGGCTTCGAGCAGACGAAGAGCGCGGCGAAGAGAAAGTATGCGGCGAGCATTCCGCCGCGGAGCTCGCCGCGCCGGACCGCGGTCGCCGCGACGCCGGCGGTCAGCATGAGGAAGACGAGCGAGGCCGCCTGCCCGTACATCGAATTGAGCGGCGCCGCGTAGGCGACGTCGGTGAACGACGAAGGCGAGCAGGGCCGCAGCCGTCCAGCGCGCGGCCGGGCGCGAGGTCCCCGCAGGCGAGGAGGAGGAGCGCGAGGGCGGCGAGCAGCAGCACCCCGTGGAGGGCGCCGAGGACGCGGATGTCGAAGAGCGCCGCTCCAGCGAGCCTCGCGACGCCGGAGGCCGCGCGCGCGAGGAGCGTCTCCGACGTCCGGTAGCCGTCCGGATCGGGGCGGGCCGGCGCGAAGGCGAACTTCGCCGGCGCGAAGAGAAAATGGCGGTCCTCTTCGCGGTCCGCGTAGGCCAGCCCGGCCGGCGCCATCACCTTGACGAAGTCGCCGTTGTCGGCGAGTCCGACGACCGGCTCGACGAGGAGTTGGGCCGCGAGCAGGAGGGCGGCGGCGGCGACGCCGGCGGCGGCGCGATGCGGTCAGCGCGCATGCGCGGGCGGCGCGCGGCGTGTCGCGACGACCTGGACGAGCCAGGCGGCGTCGGCGACGAGGACGACGTCGCAGAGCGCGTGAAAGACGTAGAGATGCCGCCGGGTCTCGACGCCATCGCCGAGCGCGACGACCAGGAAGGCCCCCGCCGCCATCGCCACCATGAGCGCCAGACCCTCCCGGAAGCGTCTCTCCCGCGGCGTCGCGCGGCGGTATCCGGCCGCGCAGGCGGCGAGCGTTCCGCCGAAGAAGAGCAGCAGCCAGGTCGGGCCGAAGAGCCGGAGCCGCAGGGTGCTCCAGGCCCCGCGCGCCTTGGTGCGCGGCGGCGCGCCCGATTCCTTCGCGAAGTCCCCGAGATCGTCCGGCTGGAGGGCGTAGGCCACTTCGAGGGTGCGGGCCAGGACCCTGACCAGCTTCTCCGGATGCTTGAGGTAGAGCAGCCGGGGCGACGGCTGGCCCGAGCGCGGGTCGAAGAACCTCTGGAGCGCCGGATCGCGGGTCGGCGAATCGGGACCCCACGGAGCGACCCCCGCATACCGCGCGAGCGCCGGGTCGAGGCCGAGCTCTCGGAGGTCGCGCTGCGGGTCAGGCGAAGTGGGGATGATCTTCATGAAGAGCAGGTTGTAGCGCAGGACCCAGCCGATCGAGTTCTCGGCGCTCCGGTAGTAGCGCCAGCCCAGGCAGAGGAGCGCGACGGCGAGAAGCACCGCGATCGCCCGCGTTCGACGCGAGCCGGAAGAGGCGAGCCAGACGCCGAACGGCGCGAGCAGCAGGGCCTGGACGCTCTCCTGCGGCTTCGAACAGGACGAAGAGCGCGGCGCAGAGAAAATAGGCCGCGAGGGAAACGCCCGCGAGCGGCCCGCGCCGGATGGCTTGCGCCGCCACGGCCGCGAGCAGCAGGAGAAAGAGAAGCGAGCCCGTCTGGCTGTAGAGGGACTGGAACGGCGCCGCGTATCCCGGGTCCGTGAAGAAGAAGACGAGCAGGGCCGCGGCGGCGGCCTGGGCCGGGGCGGAGAGGTCGCCGGCACTCTGCGACGAGCAGTCCGAGCGCCAGAAGCAGCAGCAGCGCGTGGAGGGCGCCGAGGAACCGGATGTCGAAGAGAGGACCGGGAGACAGCAGCCGCGCGGCGCCGCTCGCGATCTCGACGAGCAGGAGCTCCGAGGTCCGGTACGCGGAGGGGTCGACCGCACGCGGAGCGCGGAGGAGGCGCGGCTGCATCCAGCGAAAGTACCGGTCCCCGAACTCCGGGCTTTCGTGCGCGAGGCCGGCGGGGAGCCCGATCCGTTCGAAGTCGCCATTGTCGGCGAGACCGACGATCGGCCGCACCATGAGGAACGCCGTGAGGACCGCCGCAGCGGCCGCGAGGGTGGCCGCCACCAGGATGCGGCTTCGCCGGGAGGCGGCGTCGGCGATCATCCCCGCGAGCCTAACGCGAATCCGCTAGGATGCGCGCCATGGAGCACGGCATCGACCTCGGGGCGTTCCTGCTGGCCTTCGGCGCCGCCCTCGTTCGGCGCCAAGCTCTTCGGCGAGCTGGCCGAGCGGGTGGGCCAGCCGGCGGTGCTCGGCGAGCTTCTCGCGGGCATCGTGCTCGGCCCGTCGGTCCTCGGCCTCGTGCCGATGACCGACGGGATCTTCCTGCTCTCGGAGATCGGCGTCGCGCTGCTCCTCTTCGAGGTGGGCCTCGAGACCGACCTCGAGGAGCTGCTGAAGGTCGGCGCGCCCGCGATGACCGTGGCCATGGCCGGCATGGTGCTCCCGTTCGCCGGGCGGCTACGCCGCTCACCGCGGTCCCTCGGCTACGAGCCGCTCACCGCGATCTTCGTCGGGGCGGCGCTGACGGCGACCTCCATCGGCATCACGGCCCGCGTCCTCTCGGAGCTCGGCATGCTGAAGACGCAGGAAGGGCAGATCATCCTCGGCGCCGCGGTCATCGACGACGTGCTCGGCCTCGTCGTGCTCGCGATCGTCAGCAAGATCGCGCAGACCGGCTCCCTCGAGCCCGCCGTGGCGCTCGAAGTCCGCGGGCTTCGCGATCGGCTTCGTGCGTCGTCGCGCTCGTGGTCGGGATTGCCGCTCGGGCAGCTGGCTCGTCGGGGTCGTCGGGCAAGTCGAGCGTGCGGGGGATGCTCGGGGCGGTGTGCGTGGCGTTCGCGCTCCTCGTCGCGTGGGCGGCCAAGAAGGCCGACTCGGCGCCGATCGTCGGCGCCTTCGCGGCGGGCCTGGTGCTCGCGCGCACGAACCGGCGCGCACGACATCGACCACGCCCTGAAGCCCGTCGTCGACATCTTCGCGCCGCTCTTCTTCGTCTACGTCGGCGCGCAGGTCGACGTGCGGCTCCTGAACCCGGCCGTGGCGGAGAACCGGCCCGCGCTGCTCCTGGGCGCTCGGGCTGACCGCGATCGGCGTTCGTCGGCAAGTTCGCGGCCGGCTACTGCGCGTGGGGCGAGTGTCCGCCGGTCGTTCATCGGCGCCGGCATGGTGCCCCGAGGCGAGGTCGGCCTGATCTTCGCCGCGCTCGGGCTCGCGGACAAGGCGCTGCCCGACCGGGTGTTCGTGGCGGTCCTGCTCGCGGTCTTCGCGACGACGTTCGTGACGCCGCCGCTCCTGAAGCTGCTCAGGCCCCGGGCGGCTTAGGAGCGTCGCCGCGCGGCCGCAGCTGCGTGAGCGTCGTCGAGAGGAGCGCCCGGCGCTCCGAGGCCAAGCGGTAGAAGAGCGGCTCGAGCACCATCGCGACGCGGTCGTGGCCGTGCGGGTTGATGTGCAGCAGACCGGGAGAGAGCGCGTCGATGACGCGCGCGACCGTGATCTGCCGGTTCGAGACGGCCAGGCGGATACCCGGCGGTCGCGTCCCCTCGATCAGCCCGCCCTTCTTCAGGTCCTCCAGGATGGCCAGGGTGTCGGCGGGCGAGACGTCGGGGTTGGTCTCGAGGTCCTTGAGCGGCGAAGGGTCGGTCGAGGACATCCGCAGCAGCATCCGGATCGCCTTCTCGGCCCGGCCCTCGCGGCGCGAGCTCCGTCTCGGCCGCGCCGAGCTCTCCTTCTGCAGGACGTGCGTCAGCTCGACGCCGAAGAGGATGAGGACCCAGGCGAAGTAGAGCGAGACGATGGCGAAGAGGGCGAAGGCGAGCGAGCCCGTGATGAGGTTCATGCGCAGCATGGCCTCGACGTAGACGCCGAAGGCGACGCGCAGGAGCTCGAGCCCGAGGGCGCAGCGTCGCGCCCGCCACGGCGGCCGGCGCGAGGCGGACGCGGGCATTGGGCACGTAGCGGTAGAGCAGCGTCAGGAAGAACGCCTTGAGGAGAAAGGGAGGCCGCCGCCGCGACCGCGGGCGAGCTCAGGATCGAGTCGGTGTCCGCCGACCGGATGGCGCGCAGGACCGCGCCGATCCCGCCGAGGACGAGGCCGAGCGCCGCCAGCGCGAAGGTGTACAGGAAGATGCGCGCCAGCCGCGCCTTCCGGCGGGGGGCGCCCCAGACGGCGTTGAAGACCCCCTCCACGACGAAGACCAGGCGGACCGAGGCGATGACGAGCAGGACGAGACCGATCGCCGGAGATCGCCTTCGACTCCACGATGAAGTCCTGGATGTGGCGGAGAAGCGCGCGGGAGGGTAGGGGATGACGGCGTTCAGGATCGCGAGGATCTCCTCGTCGTTGTCCTGGAAGAAGTCGACCAGGACGAGCGAAAAGGTCGCCAGGAGCGGCACGGTCGTCAGGAGGGTCGTGAACGCGAGCGAGCCCGCCAGGTCCAGGCCCCGATCGGCGCGGAAGCCGCGCAACGTCTCCGCGAGCACACCGCGAACGGTCCACGCCGGCCTGGAGCGGCGGCCGGCCTTCGCGATCGCGGCCTCGCTGCTCAACGATTCTCCATCCGCAAGCCCGTCAAGGGTATATGATCCGGCCTCGAACCGGAGGTGACCATGGCGAAAGAGACCCCGTTCGACCGCGCACGCGACTTCGTCGAGGAGAAGATCGACCGCACCAAGGAAACGCTGGGCGACTCCTACACGAAGGCCCGCGACCAGTTCGACGACGTGAGCGAGGACGTGCGCAAGACCGTCAAGTCGACGGCGAAGAAGATCGAGAAGGACTACGGGTACCTGTGGGACGACCTGCGCGGCTACGTGCGCGAGAACCCGGGCACCTCGCTCGCGATCTCGGCCGCGGTCGGCTTCGTCCTCGGCTTCCTGCTCCGCGGCGACGACGACTAGTTCACGCGGGCCCGGGAGCATCGGCTCCGGGACTCCTATAATCCCCGGCGTGACCTCCGCCCCGGCGCCGCACCGCCCGCTCTCGACGTTCGCGTCGAGCGCCGGCTGCGCCTGCAAGATCGGCGCAGTTCGACCTCGCGGCGATCCTCGGCCGAGCTGCCCGCGGGGAACGACCCGAACCTGCTCGTCGGCAACGCCGAGGCGGACGACGCGGCGGTCTATCGGATCGGGGGCGGTCAGGCGATCGTCCAGACGATCGACTTCTTCACGCCCGTCGTCGACGACCCGCGCCTCTTCGGCCGCATCGCCGCGACCAACGCCCTCTCGGACGTGTACGCCATGCGCGGCCGCCCGGTCCTGGCGCTCGCCGTGGTCGCCTTTCCCGATGCAGGTCCTGCCGCACGCGGTCCTCGAGGAGATCCTCCAGGGGCGGCGCGGAGAAGGTCGCCGAGGCCGGGGCCGTGATCGGCGGCGGCCACTCGATCGACCACGACATCCCCCTCTACGGCCTGTCGGTCACGGGCGTCGTGGACGAGTCCCGCGTGACCCGCAACGCGGGCGCGCGGCCGGGCGACGCCCTCGTCCTGACCAAGCCCCTCGGCATCGGCGTCACGATCCGGGCCGGCCGCAGCGACTCGGCCGCGGCCGGCGCAGGCGGCGCCCCCGGCGCGCAAGCTCTCCGACGCGGCGCTCGAGGAGGCCGTCGCCGTGATGTGCACGCTGAACCGCGCCGCCGTCGAGGCGATGGACGGCTTCGACATCCACGCCGCCACGGACGTCACGGGCTTCGGCCTCCTCGGCCACGCGTGGGAGATGATGTCGGCCTCGGGCACGACGGCGCGGATCTCGGTCTCGAGCATCCCGCTGCTGTCGCAGGCGCGCCGGCTGGTGGCCGAGGGCGTGGCGCCGGGCGGATCGCGCACCAACGCGAAGAACATGAGGAGCCGCGCGCAGGTCGCCGACGGAGTCTCCGAGCAGGACTTCCTGCTGGTCTGCGACGCGCAGACCTCGGGCGGGCTGCTCGTGGCGCTCCCCGAGGCGCAGGCGCCGGCCTACGCCGCCCGCTGCCTCGAGATGGGCGCGCCCGCGGGGGCGGTGGTGGGACGGGTCGTCAACGAAGGCGACGCGCTCCTGCGCGTCGAAGTCTAGGAAGGCGAGGAGCGCACGCGTATGGCCGACAACGAAGAGTGGGTCGAAGTGGCCGCCGTCGGAGACGACGAGGAGGCCGAGATCATCGCCGGACTGCTGGAGTCCGAAGAACATCCCGTGCGAGATCGAGGGGGCGCCGTCGCCCTGGCCGGAGAACCTCGGCGCCCTCGGCGCCACGCGGGTGCTCGTCCCGCCCGATCGCGCCGACGAGGCGAAGGCCCTGATCGCGGAGCGTGAGCGCGATGCGGAGCGCAACCTGACGGACTCGAACGGGGAATGAGCGTCCTTCCCCCGGGCTCCAAGCTCGGGCGCTTCCAGATCTCCGGCGTTCTGGGCCAGGGGGCGATGGGCGTCGTCTACCTCGCCCACGATCCGGACATCGGGCGGCCCGTCGCGATCAAGACGATCCGGACCGACGCCGAACGCGACGACCACACCGCCGAGCTCGAGGCGCGCTTCCTGAAAGAGGCGCGGCTGGCGGGCCGGCTGCAGCACGCCAACATCGTCACGGTCTACGACGTCGGCCGCGACGGCGACCTCTACTTCATCGCCATGGAATACGTCGAAGGCCGGCCGCTGACGCACTACCTCGCCGCTCCCGACGACCTGCCCCTCTCCGTGCGGGTCGGCATCGTGCGCCAGGCCGCCGAGGCGCTGGCACACGCCCACGAGCGCGGGGTCATCCACCGCGACGTGAAGCCCGGCAACATCCTGGTCTCGACGGAAGGCCGCGTGAAGGTGACCGACTTCGGCATCGGCAAGTTCGCCGGCGCCGAGCCCTCGGACCTCACCCGGACGGGCCAGATGATCGGGAGCCCGGCCTACATGTCCCCGGAGCAGGTGCGGGGCGACAAGATCGACGGCCGTTCGGATCTCTTTTCGCTCGGCGTCGTGCTCTACGAGCTCCTGACGGGCAAGCGGCCGTTCCCGGGCGAGTCGATCACGACGCTCGTCTACCAGATCCTGCACACCGAGCCGAAGGATCCGCGCGACATCAAGGCCGACCTCCCGGCGTCGACGAACGAGGTGATGGCGAGATTGCTCGCCAAGCAGCCCGACCGCCGCCCGTCGGACGCGGCGGAGTTCATCCGGGAGCTCGGCCGGATCGAGAAGTTCCAGCGCGAATCGGAGATGACGCGCCGCGCCGTCGTCCCGCCGCCGGTTCCCCGGCCCGCCGCCGGCGCGGGGGCGCCGCCGCCGTCCCCGCCGACGATGTCCACCGCGCCGACCGCCGCGGCGCCTTCGCCCGTCCCGCCGGTGCCCCCCGCTCCCGCCGCTCTGCGGCGGACCGGATACAGCCGGCGCGAGCTCGCGATCGCGATTGTCGCCATCGCGGTGGTGGCTGCCGGGGCGTTGTTTCTCCTGCGCGACCGCAGGCCGGCTCCCGTTGCGGAGGCCGCCGGCGCGGCCGCGCCGGCGGCCTCGCCCGCCGAGACGCCCGCGCCGATCGAGACCGCCGCGCCCGAGCCCGAGCCGACACCCGTCCTGCTTCCGACACCCGGCCCGGAGGAAGCCGCCGACGCGACGGTCGGTGCGCCTCGCGTCGCGGACACTCCCGGGCCTCGTCCCACGCCGCGGCGCCGTCCGACCCCGACCGCGAGCGCGCCGAAGGTCGCCGCCGCCCCGGAAGCGCCGCCGCCGCCGGCCGCGCCCGCCCGGCCCGACCGGGTGGACGCCGTGTACGAGACGCGGTCGAGCGCGCGCTTCACCTCCAGCCCGGAGCAGGCGCGGCTCTACGTCGACGGCCGGTACGTGGGCATCGCCGACGACTGGGACAACCGCGGCGGGGGCCGGGCCCTCGAGTTCGAGAGGGGCGGCAACGCACTACGTGCGCATGGAGCTTCCGGGTTACCGCACGAAGACGATCCAGATCGACGTCGTTCCCGAGGCCGGGGACTCGATCTCGATCGACGAGGAGCTCGACCGCCGGGACCGCGTCCCCTACGAGAAGCTCCCCGCGGTCTACGACCGCACGACCTCGGCCGTCGAGTTCCTGGTCGAGCCGGCGGACGCGGGCGTCTCGGAGGAGGGGAAGGCTCTCGGCCAGACGTCCGAGTTCGGACCCGCCTCGCCGCTCAAGCTCACGGGCCCGCAGGTCCACGAACTTCAGCTCTCGGCCCCCGGCCACAAGCCGAAGCTGGTGCGCATCCTCGTCGCCGCAAACGCCGGCAAGGACCGCGCGAAAGTCTCCGAAAAGCTGAAGCCTCAGTGAAGGCGCGAACCGTGTTTTCAGGGCACGCGGCGCGGGGAGTCTCCGCGAAGTCAACCGAGCGGAGGAGCCCCGCGCCGCGGGAGCGAAGGCGCCGCGAGGGACCAGGCGCGCGGTCGAGCCCGCATCCGGGCGAGCCGCGCGCCGGTGCGCCCTCCGGGCGCAGGTCTCTCGCGGCGTCTTCGCGACGGTTAGCCGGGTCCGGCCAGGACGCGCCAGTTCGCCAGCCGCTCGGCGGTCTCGACGGCCCGCCGGGCGGCGAGACGCGACAACAGGGCCGAGAGCTCCGCGCAGCCCTCCGGGTCCGAGGCCTCGAGGGCCTCGAAACGTTCGCGCGGCAGCTCGAGCACGACGGCGTCCTCGTGGGCGCGCGCGTCGGCCGAACGGCCCGAACCGGGATCGAGCAGCGCCATCTCCCCGAAGATCTCGCCGGGGTTCAGGAACGCGAAGGCCTCCTCGCCGCCCGAGATGGCTCTCGAGATGCGCACGCGGCCGCGCGCGATGACGTAGATCGCGTCGCCGGCGTCGCCCTCGCGGAAGATGACCGCCTCCGACGGATAGCGCTTCTCGTCGGCGAAGACGGCGAAGAGGAAGCGGTCCGACTCGGTCAGGCCGACGGTCGTCAGCGAGCGCGAACGGTCTTCGAGCGAGAGCGAATCGGTCGCTTCCCCGCGGGCCGCCCGGACCGGCCGCCGCGCCCGCGGGACGCCGGTCGTCCGGGAAGAACTGGCGGAAGAGGTCGTTCAAGCGCGCGAGGCGCCGCGCCAGGCGCGCCCGCAGGTAGCGCAGCCACGCGGCCCGGTCGGGGTCCGGCGAGAAGAAGTCGACGGTGAAGCCCAGCAGCGTCACCGGGCCGCGCGCACGCGCGTCGCAGGTCCGGGGCGCCGCGACGAGCGCCTCTTCGCCGACGATGTCGCCGGCCTGCGCCTCGCCCATGGGCTGGTCGCCCACGGGTGTCGGCCGCACCAGGTCGATCGCGCCCTGAACGACGAAGGAGATTTCGCCGGCCGGACTCGCCGGTGCGGTACAGGAGTCCTCCGGTCGGCAGGCGCCGCAGCTCGCCGGCCGCCGCCGCGGCGAAGAGCGCGACCTCGTCGAGGCCCTGGAGCGCCGGCATCTCGGAGAGCCGCCGCGCCCGGTCGAGCACGCCCGCGGAGGCGCTGCCGGTCCGCCGGATGAGCGAGCGCAGCAAGTCCGTGGAACGGTCGGGCCACGCGACGCCGGGGGCCCTTCGCTCGGCCTCCTCGGCCAGCCGGTCGCGCGCCGCGGCGACGGCCTCCTTCCAGCCCGGGATCTGGCCGGGCGCGAGCGCTCTTGCGGCCCGGAGGAAGCGTCGGTCCGTCGCGTCGGGCAGGCCATCGGGGCGCAGGAGCGCCGCCTCGAGCAGGTCCCAGACGGCCTCGGCGAACCGCTTCTCGAGGAAGCCCAGTCGGCCCCGGGCCGAGGCGATCCGGGGATCGAAGGGGTCCCGTCGGCGGGCCTCGTCGAGGAGCCGCCGCGCTTCCCGGAAGTCGTGGCCCTCGAGCAGCAGGCGCGCGACGAGCACCGGGTCGTTGCCGTCCAGCGCGTACGGCCTCGCTTGATCGATCCGGCCCGCGGCGATCAGCACCCGCGCGAGCGACGCCGCCGCGGCGGCGCGATCCTGCGCCTCGAGCGTCTCGGCCAGCCGGAAGAGCATGTCGGCCTCGGCCGACAGGCCCGCGGTTTCGCAATTGCGGGCCGCGGAGCGCGCCCGCTCCGCCGGCGATTCCGTCACGCCGCGCGGCCGCCCGACTTCGAGGTCCGACGCATCGGAGGGATTCTAAGGCGTCCGGTCGACTTGCATGGGAAAAGCGACCGTTGTGCTAATTTCCATCCCCTCATGGCCGCCCCCGCGGAAGCCCCCGCCTCCCTGAAGCGAACGCCGCTCTACGGTCTGCACCGGGAGCTCGGCGCCCGGATGGTCGACTTCGGCGGCTGGGAGATGCCGGTCCAGTACTCCGGGCATTCTCGAGGAGCACCGCGCGGTCCGCGAGCGCGTCGGGCTCTTCGACGTCTCGCACATGGGCGAGTTCGCGGTCGACGGGCCCGGACGCCCTCGCGAGCCTCCAGCGGCTCACGCCCAACGACGTCGCCACGCTCGACGACGGGCGCATCCACTACTCGGCGTTCCTGACGGAGCAGGGGACCTTCGTCGACGACCTGCTCGTCTACCGGAAGTCGCGCCGACGACTACCTCCTCGTCGTCAACGCCGGCGAACACGCCGAAGGACTTCGCCTGGGCGCGGGAACGCGTCCGCGGCGACGCGCGCGTCGAGAACCACAGCGACCGTCTACGCCCTGATCGCGGTCCAGGGACCGCGGGCGGCGGCGCTGCTCTCGCGGGTGCTCGCGATCCCGATCTCGTCCGACCTCGCCTACTACGGCTTCCGCGAGGGCGAAGGTCGCCGGCGCCGCGGCGCTCGTCTCGCGCACGGGCTACACCGGCGAGGACGGCTTCGAGGTCTACTGCCGGCCCGAGGACGCGGAGGCGATCTTCCGCGCGCCTCCTCGAGGAGGGCCGCGGCGACGGCGTGCTGCCGTGCGGCCTCGGCGCGCGCGACACGCTGCGCCTCGAGGCCAAGATGGCGCTCTACGGCAACGACATCGACGACACCGTCACGGCCTTCGAGGCGGACCTCGGGTGGATCGTCAAGATGGAGCAAGGGCGACTTCCTCGGGCCGCGAGGCGCTCGCGGCGCAGAAGGCGGCGGGCGTGCCGCGCAAGCTCGTCGGGTTCGAGATGACCGACCGCGGGATCGCCCGGCACGGCTACGCGGCGACGACGGCGGCCGGGCCGGGCGTCGTGACGTCCGGGACCCATTCGCCGACGCTCGGCAAGCCGATCGGCCTCGCGCTACTGCCGATCGGCCGCCACGGCCGTCGGGACCGAATTCGAGGTGGACATCCGCGGCCGCGGCGCCGCCGCGCGTCGTCGTGCCGACACCGTTCTACAAGAGGAAGAGAGAAGCTGATCCGGACGACCTGCATTACAGCGAGAGCCACGAGTGGGTCCGCGTGGACGGCGACATCGGCACGATCGGGATCACCGACCACGCCCAGAAGGAGCTCGGCGAGATCGTGTACGTCGAGCTGCCCGAGGTCGGGCCACGTCTTCGACGCCGGACGACGAGTTCGGGACGGTCGAGTCGGTCAAGGCGGTCTCGGAGCTCTTCCTCGCCCGTCGTCGGGCGAGGTGGTCGAGATCAACAAGGGCGCTCGTCGACGAGCCCGGCACCGTGAACGAGGATCCGCACGGGCGACGGCTGGCTCGATCAAGATCAAGCTCTCGACGGACGAGGAGATCGGATAGCTCATGACGGCCGAGGCCTACGAGACGTTCGTCGGAGGAAGAGCAAGGACCGAAGTGAAGTTCCTCCCGCGCTCTCCGACGCCGAGCGGCGCGAGCATGCTCGCCGCGATCGGCGTCTCCTCGGTCGAGGACCTCTTCGCGACCGTGCCTGCCGCCGTCCGGCAGGCGCCGGAGCCTCTCCCGACCCCGCTGTCCGAGATCGAGATCCGCCGCGTCGTCGGGCGGTCTCGCCGCGAAGAACGCAACGCCCGCGAGACCGGCGTTCTTCCTCGGCGCGCGGCCTCTACAACCACTACGTCTCCGGCGATCGCCGACCAGATGCTCTACCGCGGCGGAGTGGCTGACGGCCTACACGCCGTACCAGCCCGAGGTCTCGCAGGGGACGCTGCAGTCGATCTTCGAGTTCCAGACGCACATCGCCTGCTGACGGGGATGGACGTGGCGAACGCCTCGCTCTACGAGGGCGCGTCGGCGCTCGTCGAGGCGGTCCTGATGGCCGAGCGGCTCTCGAAGGGCCGCAGGCGCGCGGTCGCTCTCGGCCGGGCATCCACCCGGAGTACCGGGAGACGGTCCGAAGACTACTTCGCGAACCTCGGTCTCGAGATCGTCGAGGTCCGCGTCGGCGCCGACGGCGCGACCGACGCGGCGGCGCTCGCGGCGGCCGTCGACGCGACGACGTTCGCCGTCGCGGTGCAGTCGCCCAACTTCTTCGGCGTCGTCGAGGACTGGGACGTCGGGTCGGGCGCGGCGCACGCGAGGCGCGGCGCTCGTCGATCGGCCGTCGTGACCGAGGCGGCTTCGCTCGCCTTGCTCGACGCCGCCGGGCGAGGGCGGGGTCGACATCGCGTGCGGCGAAGCGCGATCCCTCGGCGTGCCGATGCCCTGCGGCGGCCCGCTGCTCGGCTTCCTCGCCTGCCGCGACCGAGCACCAGCGCCAGATCCCGGGCCGCCTCGTCGGCCAGACGCGTCGACGCCGAGGGCCGGCGCGCGTTCTGCCTGACGCTCTCGACGCGCGAGCAGCACATCCGCCGCGAGAAGGCGACGTCGAACATCTGCACGAACCAGGGGCTCATGGCCCTGGCGTCGAACATCCACCTGTCGCTGCTCGGCAAGAAGGGCCTGCGCGAGTCGGCCGCGCAGTGCCACGCCAAGGCCGAGTACCTGAAGGGCGCGATCGCGAAGCGTCCCGGGCTTCCGCATTCCGCTGCTCCGGGCCGACCTTCAACGAGTTCGCGGTGGAGGCGCCCGGAGGACGCGGCGGCGCTGCTCGACGCGCTCGCGGCGCCGCAGGATCCTCGGCGGGGTCCCGCTGTCGCGCTACGGCCCGGCGACCCGCGCGCGAGTTCCTCGTCGCGGTGACCGAGATGAACACCGCGGGCCGAGATGGACCACCTCGTCGCGGCTCTCTCCGGGAGGCCGTCGTGAGCCTCGAGATCGAAGAGAAGGCCGCCGCGCCGGGCCGCGCCCGTCCCGAGCCGCGCGCCGAGTCGCTCGTCTTCGAGCGCTCCGGCGAGGGCAAGGTCGGATACTCGGCTGCCGCCGCTCGACGTGCCGGAGGTCGAATCGCGATCCCCGAGGCGATGCGCCGGGGCGAGATCGCCGGCGAGACCGAGATCACCGAGGTCGAGGTCGCCCGGCACTTCACGCGGCTCTCGCGCCTGAACTTCTCGATCGACCAGGGCCTCTACCCGCTCGGCTCCTGCACGATGAAGCACAACCCGCGGATCAACGAGGAGATGGCGCGGCTGCCGGGCTTCGCGGCGGCGCACCCGCTGCGCGCCGGAGTCGGTCTCGCCAGGGCGACCTCGAGCTCGCCGTGGCGCCTCGAGCAGATCCTCGCGGAGCTGACGGGCCTGTCCGCGCGTCACGCTGCAGCCCTCGGCCGGCGCGCAGGGCGAGCTCGCCGGGATCCTGATGGTCCGCCGGGCCCTCGAGAAGGCGGGCCGCGCGCGGACGACCGTCCTCATTCCCGACTCCGCGCACGGGACGAATCCGGCGTCGGCGCACTTCGCCGGCTACAAGGTCGAGGAGCTCAAGTCCAACGCGCGCGGAACGATCGACCTGGCGGCGCTCGAGGCCGCGATGACCGAGGACGTCGCGGCGCTGATGATGACGGTGCCGAACACGCTCGGCGTCTTCGAGGACCGGATCCTCGACATCGCGTCGATCGTCCACGACAAGGGCGGCTACCTCTACTGCGACGGCGCGAACTTCAACGCGTTCGTCGGGGTCGCCAAGCCGGGCTCATGGGCGTCGACGTCATGCACATGAACCTCCACAAGACCTTCTCGACGCCGCACGGCGGGGGAGGCCCGGGCGCGGGCCCCGTGGCCGTCGGGGCGAGCGCTCGTCCCGTTCCTGCCGCGGCCGACCGTCGAGCGGCGCGAGGACGGGACGCTTCTTCCTCGACTTCGACCGGCCCGACTCGATCGGGCGCCTGCGCACCTTCCTCGGCAACTTCGGCATGTTCGTGCGGGCGCTGTCCGTACATCGCCGCGTACGGCAACCGCATCGGCGAGGTCGCCGCGGACGCCGTCCTGAACGCGAACTACATCCGCGCGGGGCTCTCGCGACGTGCTACCACCTCAAGTACGACGCCCCGTCGATGCACGAGGTCGTCTTCTCCGACAAGAAGCAGGTCGAGCTCGGCGTCTCCAACATCGACATCGCCAAGCGGCTCATGGACTACGGGTTCCACCCGCCGACGATGTCCTTTCCGCTGATCGTCCACGGGGCGCTCATGATCGAGCCGACCGAGACCGAGGGCAAGCCGGGCCTCGACGCGTTCATCCGACGCCATGCGCGAGATCGCGCGCGAGTGCGCAGAGGACGCCCGACGTGGTTCACGGCGCGCCGCACACGACGCCGGTCAAGCGGGTCGACGAGGTCGGAGCGGCCAAGAAGCTCGTCCTGCGCTGGAAGCCGTAGCCTCAGGAGGCAGGAGGCCCGCCTCGGTTATGCTGAAGGCCTGAGCAGCCGGGCTTCGGCAGCGGTCCTCGCGACGATCGTTTCCGGTATCGCTCTGCCCGCGCTGTCCGCCGACGATCCGGTCCCGCTTCCTTCGAAGGGCGACCGCTGGAACGAGGTCCGGACCGCGCACTTCACGCTCTTCGGCAACGCGACCGAGTCCAAGACGAAGGAGGTCGGGCTCGAGATGGAGAAGCTCCACGCGGTCCTCGCGGTGCTGAAGCACGGGACCGCGAGCGCTCCGATTCCGACCTTCATCTACGTCTTCAAGAGCCATTCCGCCATGGAGCCGTACCTGCCCCGCGCCGACGACGGCAAGCCCGAGGACGCCGCCAGCTACTTCTTCAGCGGGCACGAGGCGAACTACGTCGAGCTGACCGCGGCGTGGAACTCGGATCCGCGCAAGGGCGTGTACCACAACTACATCTACTACTTCATGGACTCGAACTTCCCGCCCCAGCCGGTCTGGTACGAGGTCGGGATCGCCGAGTACTACAGCACCGTCCGGACCGAGGGCGACGAGGTGCGGACGGGCATGATCCGCGAGGATCTCCTCGCGGATCTGCGCGAGTCGATGCTGATTCCGCTCGACCGCCTCCTGGCGGCCGACCGGAAGTCCCCGGAGTACAACGCGGAGCTCCAGCGGCACGTCTTCTTCGCGGAGTCGTGGGCGCTCGTGCACTACTTGACGCTCGGGAATCCCGACCGGACGCCCCAGCTCGGACGCTTCCTGACCCTGCGGAAGCAGGGCCGGCCGCAGGACGAGGCCTTCCGCGAGGCCTTCCAGACCGACTACGCCACGCTCTTCGGCGAGCTCGTCGCATACATCCGCAACAAGCGGTTTATCTACAACCGCCGCAGGGTCTCCGATCTGACATTTTCGACCGAGGCCCGCACGACGCCGATGAGCTACGAAACGGTGCTGTGCCGCCTCGGAGATCTGCTCGCCCGCGCCGACCGGTTCGCGGACGCGGAGCGCTATCTCCAGGCCGCGCTCGCCGCGGATCCGGCCAGCGCGAACGCGCTCGCGGGCCTCGGCCGGCTGCGCCTGCGCCAGGAGCGAAACGACGAGGCCGCGTCTTTTCTGCGCCGGGCCGCCGAGCTCGGCTCCACGGACTTCCGCGTCCACTACGAGGTCGGCCGGATGCGCTGGCAGGAGCTCATGGACCGGACGCACGGCTCTTCCGTGCTCGACGCGAAGGACCGCGCGCTCGTCGAGGCCGTCCGGGCGGACCTGCGCCGAAGCACGTCGCTCAATCCCGGCTTTCCCGAGGCTGCCGCGCTGCTCGGCCGGACGTACCGCCTCGAGCCCGCCGGCGCGCCGGTCGACGAAGGGATCGCCGCGCTCGAGACGGCGCGAAAGCAGTTGCCGTCGCGGGAGGACGTCGCCGCCGATCTGGCCGCGCTCTACGACCGCCGGGGCGACACGTCCCGGGCCGACGCGCTCCTGCGCGAGACGGGCGGGCCGGCGGCCGCGCAGGCCCTCGCGCGGCGGCAGGAGAAAACCGATTTCGAGGGCCGCGTCGAGGAGATCAACGCCCTCCTCGACGCCGGAAAGCTCGACGAGGCCCTCGTCCTCCTCGACCAGCTCATCGCCAACTCCCAGGGCGAGATGCGCGTGGAGATGGAGGCGCAACGCGAGAAGCTCAAGCAGGCCGCGGCGCGCAACCGGGCCGCACGGGACTACAACGCCGCCGTCGCCCTCTACAACAAGCGGGACCTGCAGGGGGCGCTCGCGGCGTTCGAGAAGGTGGCGCTCCAGGGCGCGGACCCGAAGCTCGCCGCCGCGGCCGTGGACAAGGTCACCGAGATCTCCCGCCTCCTGGCGAAGAAGAAGCCCGCGAAGCCCTGAGGGCCCGGAGGCCGTCCCGGCTCCTTGATATCCTTCGCACGAGACCGCCATGAGCAGCGACGCCTTCCATCGCAAGTGCCCGCTCTGCGGGGGCGAGATGCTCCGCTCCCGGTCGAACACTTCGGGCTACACGTCCTACTTCTGGAAGAAGCCCTGGAAGACGGGCCTCTTCTCCTGGGGCGTCGAGAAGGTCTTTCCCTGGGCGTGCATGGGCTGCGGCGTCGTTCTCTTCTATCTCGACCGGCTGCCCGCCGTCGCCGAGGAATATCGCGCCTCGCGCAACGCCAGCCGGGCGCCGGACGGATATCCCGCGACCATCAAGCCTTGATCGCGATCCGCTACCTCGACGGCAACCGGCTCTCGCGAGCGGTCATCGCGGGCGCGCACTTCGTCGCGGAGAGGGCCGAGGCGCTCAACAAGATCAACGTCTTTCCGGTGCCCGACGGGGACACCGGGACCAACGTCGCATCGACGCTCCAGAAGATCGCCTCCGGGATCTCCCGTATCCGCCAGCGGCACATCGGGGAGATGTCGAAGGCCCTGGCGGACCAGGCGATCGGGGGCGCGCGGGGCAACTCCGGCGCGATCCTGGCGCAGTTCTTCTGCGGCTTCTCCGAGGGCCTGCCGGACTCGCCGCGGATCACGACGGGCGCGTTCGGGGCCGCCGTCGTGCGGGCCGCCGAGTCCGCCTACAGCGCGCTCGCCCGGCCGGTCGAAGGGACGATCCTGACCGTGATCCGCGACTGGGCCCGACACGTCGCCGACCGCGCGGCGGAGGTGCGCGACTTCGGGGTTCTCCTTCCGGAGTCCCTCAAGGCGGCGAAGGCTTCGCTCGAGAACACGCCCAAGCAGATGAAGGTCCTCGCGAAGGCTGGCGTCGTCGACGCGGGCGGCCAGGGCTTCGTGTACCTCCTCGAGGGGATCGTGACGTACGTGCGGGAAGCGGCGCGGTTCGCGCCGCCCCCGTTCGAGCCCGAGGAGGTCCGCCCGGCGGCCTTCGACAAGATGACGGACTCGATCCTCTTCCGGTACTGCACGGAGGCGCTCCTCGAGGGCGACGCCATCGACCGCGACGCCCTCCGCAAGGAAGTCGCCCTGCTCGGCGACTCCCTCGTGCTCGCCGGCGGCGCGGCGCGCGTGCGCCTGCACGTCCACACCAACGAGCCGGAGAAGCTCTTTTCCGTCGCGGCGCGGTTTGCCGACGTCGCCCAGACGAAGGTCGAGGACATGCGGGCGCAGCACGAGTCGCGATTCGACCAGAACCGGGCGTCCCGCGTCGGCATCGTGACGGACTCGACCTGCGACCTGCCGGAGGCGATGCTCGAGGAGCTCGGCGTGGGTGTCGTGCCGGTGCGCGTCTTCTTCGGCTCGGAGAACTATCTCGACAAGGTCACGATCTCGCCGTCCGAGTTCTACGCCCGCTTCTCCGTGACGGACGAGGCGCCCAAGACGTCTCAGCCGCCGCCGGCCGACTTCACGCAGGTCTACGGGAACGTCGCGGCCCACGCCGGCTCGATCGTGTCGGTGCACCTGTCGGCGGGGGTCTCGGGCACGTACCAGGCCGCGACGGTCGGAGCGCGCCCCGTGGCGAAGACGCAGATCGTGCACGTCGACAGCCGGAACGTCTCCGTGGGGCTCGGCCTCGTCGTCCGGGCGGCCGCGGAGGCCGCCGCCGCCGGCAAGAGCGCCGACGAGGTCGCCCGGATCGCCCGCGAGACGGCGGACCGCGTGCGCACCTTCGTCGCGGTGCCGACGCTCAAGCACCTCGTACGGGGCGGCCGGGTCTCGCCGGCGAAGGGCCTGGTGGCGAAGCTCCTCGGGCTGCTGCCCGTGCTGACGATGTCCCGGGAGGGCGTGGCGGTGCCGGCGGGCAAGGCGCGGGGCTACGAGGCGGCGCGGCGCAAGATGTTGAAGCTCCTCTTCGCCGAGGCCGGCGAGCGCGTCAGCGCGTCGCGCCGCTTCGGCGTCGCGCACTGCGACGCGGAGGACGCGGCGGAGGAGATCGCCCGCGAGATCCGCGCCCGCTACCCCGAGTCCGACGTGATGATCGTCGAGTGCGGGCCGGCCCTCGGCGCCCACGGCGGGCCCGGGGCGCTGGCCGTGGCGGTGCTGCCCTAGGCGGACGTCCTAGGCCTGCGGCAGCCGCTTGGCCGCCAGCAGCAGCACGTCGCGCGACCCCGGCGCGACCCCGGTCTTCTTCCACTCGGACACGAGGGCCGCGAACCCGGCCGAAAGCCCCTGGGTCTCGCAGGCGCGGGCGAGCTTCTGGATGGCCTTTTCCGCCGAGGCCGCCTTGCCCGCGGACTGCAGCGCGAAGAGGCCGCGCGAAGCGAGGATGAGCAGGTCGCCCGCCGCCGTTTCGAGCGTGGCCTCCGAGACCCCTGCGGACTCGCGCACCTCGAAGGGCACGGGGCGGCCGAACCGGAGAAGGTAGGGAACCGGCGCGCCGCGCGCCGCGAGCGCGATGCGGTCGCCGTCCCAGCGCGCGGCCGTCACGGCGCAGCCGGGCTCGATCTCGCCCAGCCGGGCGACGATTTCGGCCGGGGCCGTCGACGGCAGCAGCTGCCGCGCGAGCCGCGAGGCGCGCACGATCGGGCCGACGGCCTCCTCGAGGTCGCGCTCGTCCTCGACGAGGAGCAGGGACAGCGCCCCCGGGCGCGGCTCGACGGCGTAGACCGAGAGGCCGGGCTCCTCCGAGCGCCAGCGCAGCGGGGCCGACTCGAAGCCCGGAGTCCCCGGCCAGCTCGACGGATTCAGCAGCGGCGAGACGCCCTTGAGGACCGCCGCCGCGCCGTCCCGCCGCGCCTGCCGGACCGCCGCCTCGTGCTCCCGCACGCTCTCGACGGCGAGGGCCGCGTGCGTGCCGACCTCGGTCAGGAACTCCTCGTCCTCCCGGGTGAAGTTGCGCCGGCGCTTGTTGAGGACCTCGATGACCCCGACGATCTCGCCCCGCGGCGTGCGGAGCGGTGCCGCCACCATCGAGAGGGTCTTGAATCCCGAGGACGCATCGGTGCGCTTGTCGAAGCGCGCATCCTGGTAGGCGTCGCCCGTGGTGATGACCTGGCCGGTCTTCGCGACCGTGCCGGCGATTCCGGTCCCGACCTTGAGCCGGATCGGGTTGACCGAGCCGCCCTCGAGGATCTGGCTGACGAGCTCGTCCGAGCCCGGGTCGCGCAGGAAGATCGTCCCGCGCTCGGCGTCGGTCTCGGAGATCGCCGTCTTGAGGATGATGCGGAGGGTCTCGGTGGGATCGAAGGTCTCCGCGAGGGACTTGTTCGCCTCGAGGATCACCATGAGCTTGACCATGCGGGCGCGCGTCACCGAGACCTCGGCGAGCACACGGTCGAGCACCTGTCCCTCGAAGGCCGAGATCGCGTCGGAGAGCGCCGTCGCGTCGGGAAACCGGGCCTCGGGGTCCTTGGCGATGGCGCGTTCGAGGATGTCGCGCAGCTCCGGCGGCAGGTCGGCCGGAGCGTCTCGACTCTCGGGGCCGACTCGGTGATGACGCGGCGCACCAGCCGCGCCGTGTCGTCGTCGTCGAACGGGACGCGGCCGGTGAACATCTCGAAGAGGAGGACGCCCATGGCGTAGACGTCGGTCTTCTGCGTCGGCATCTCGCCGCGCAGGAGCTCCGGGGCCAGGAACTGCGGCGTTCCGGGGACGGTGTCGCTCTTCTCGCCCGCGTACAGGGCCGACTCGACCGCGATGCCGAAGTCCATCAGGCGGGGCTTCCCGTCGTCGCCGACGATGACGTTTTCCGGCTTCAGGTCGCGGTGGAGGACGCCGATGCGGTGCGCCGCGGCGAGGCCGCCGCAGATGCCCTTGGCGATCGCCAGGCCCCGCCCGAGCGGCAGGGTCCGCTCGCGCTCCTCCACGTCCTTGAGGGTGCGGCCCGCGAGGTACTCCATCGAGACCCACTCCTCGCCGCCGATGTCGACCAGGTCGTACACCCGGCAGACGTTCTCGTGGGTCACCTTGCGCGACAGGATGATCTCGCGCCGCAGCGTCTCGCGCCGCTCGGGGGAGACTCGGTCGGGCCGGATGCGCTTCAGGGCGATCTCCTGGTCGAGCTTCAGGTCGCGGGCCCGGTAGACGACGCCCATGCCGCCGAAGCCCAGCACGGCGTCGATCCGGTAGCGATCGGCCAGCAGCGTGCCCACGGTGACCGGCTTCTCGCGGGCGGCGGCGCGCTGGGTCGATCCGTCGCGTGTCGGAAGTTCGCTCTCGTGGGACAAGGCAGCCTGATTCTAAGGCTCTCCGCGAAGCGACTTCCTTTGACTTTCCGCGCGCCGAGGTCTAGATTCCGGCCAGAGTGGGAATCGACCGTTTCGTCCTTAACCTTTCCCCAACCATAGCTGAGGGAGGAGCATCGTGAGACAGCGACATCGCGTCCTGGTGCCACGTCTCTGCCTGGCCCTGGCGGTCGCGGGCCTTCTCGTCACCGCTCCGGCGTTCTCATCGGGTTTCCAGGTCATGACGCACGGCGCCCGGGCGGCCGGCATGGGCCTGGCGTACGCGGGCGTGGGCGGGGACCCGACGGCGATCTTCTTCAACCCCGCCGGCATCGGCTGGATGAACCACGTCGAGGGTTATCTCGGCGTGAACTTCCTGACCCGAACGGAGGGCCAGGTCGACGGCGCCAGCCCCTACCCCGGCGAGGGGGCCGTCGCGTACCAGCAGCAGAACTGGTACTTCTTCCCCGACGGGTACCTCGTGCTTCCCCTGACCGAGGAGCTCAACGTCGGCGTGGGCGGCTTCGCCCAGTACGGCCTGGGGCTGAAGTGGCAGGACCCGAACACCACCTACAACGGCATGTTCATCTCGCAGAACTCGGTCATCCAGTCGCTCGACACCAATCTCGTCTTCTCCTACCGGCTGTTCCCGCAGCTCTCGATCGCGGCCGGCGTGGACTACCGGTTCTCCAAGGTCCAGCTCGAGCGCAACCAGGGCGCCATCAACCCATTCACGGGATCGGTCGTGCCGGTCGCGCACATCAAGTTGAACAGCGACCTGCTCTCCAACGGCGGCTGGGGCTGGAACGTCGGACTCATGTTCAAGCCCGTCGAGGCGCTCTCGATCGGCGCGGCCTACCGGTCGGGAATCAACATCGACTACGAGGGCGAGGCCACCTTCACCCAGCGGCCGACCGGCAACGCCGTCCTCGACGCCCTGGTCGCCGCCTCGCTGCCGACCGGCAACCCTCCGGTCGCGACCTCCATCGACTTTCCCTCGAGCATCAACCTCGGCCTCGGAATCCAGCTGCCGGCGGGCTTCCTCCTCGCTCTGGAGGCGGACTGGACGGAGTGGTCGACGTTCCAGAGCCTCGCGATCTCGTTTCCGACGCTCGTCGGCCGCGACATCTTCCGGCCCACGCTCTGGCAGGACACGTGGGCCTATCGCGCCGGCCTCGAGAAGTGCTTCGGCCCGTGGGCGATTCGCGTCGGCTACTACTACGACAACACGCCCCAGCCGGACTTCGACGTCGGCCCGATCCTGCCCGATGCCGACCGAAACGTCTACACGGGCGGTTTCGGATACAACACCGAGCGCTGGGGCTTCGACGTCGGCGCCGTCTGGATCGCCTTCAAGGACCGCGCGATCCTCACGCCGCCGAGCACCGACAACTACTTCGGCACGTACTCGGAAACCGGTCTCGTCCTGACGGCCGGCATCCGGTTGGCCCTTTAGGGTGGAGGAAGCCATGAACCAGAAAACACTGCGTTCCCTCGTTCTGGCCGCCGGCGTCTCCGCTCTGGTCGTCGCCCCGGCCCTGGCCCAGTTCGACCACTACGTCGCGCTCGGCGACTCCCTCTCGGCCGGAGTCGAGGGCAACTGCCTGGTCCAGCGAAACCAGGCAGCGTCGTTTCCGGCCGTCATGGCCCACCAGCTCGCGCAGGCGGACTTCGAGCAGCCGCTCGTGCAGGAGCTCGCCCTGACGACCCCTCTCGTCGGCAACCCCTGTCTCGGCGCGGTCTTCATCCCGCCGGCGACGGTCACGGTCGGGAACATCTCGCAGCAGGGCGCGCCGCTGAACTCCCTTCTGGGACGCCCCTACGACAACCTGGGCATTCCCGGTGCGCACGTCGACGACCTCGTCGACCTGACCGAGGGCAACCTCAACGGCAACACCGCCGAGCAGTTCGCGGTGCTCGTCCTGCGCAACGTTCCCGGCTCGCCGTTCAACGGTCTGAACGCGGTGACCGAGGCGAACGCCCTGGGACCGGACCTGATCACGCTGTGGGTGGGAGCCAACGACATCCTGCCGGCGGCCCTGACGGCGCTCTTCATTCCGGGCGTCACGGTCACTCCGCAGGCCGACTTCGGGCAGAAGTATGCCGAGGTCCTCCAGAACATCAACGTGGGCGGACGCACGATCGTCGCCGGCAACGTGCCGGACGTGACCTCGATCCCGTTCACGACGACCGTGCCTTCGCGGCTCACGATCCCGGGTGGCACGGTGGCCGTTCTCGGGCCGGGCAATGACGCCTATCCCTGCGTTCCGACCCCGCCGGACCAGGGCTGTCCGGTGCCCGCCGGGACGCTCATCACGCTGCCGGCCTCGTCGCTGCTGGCGCAGGGGATCGGGGTTCCCGTCGCGCTCGGCGGGACCGGCCAGCCGCTGCCGGTCGGCCGCTTCACCGGGACCGCCGTGATTCCGGGAGTCGTTCTCTACCCGGACATGCTCGCCGCGATCGAGGAGTACACCGACGCCTACAACGCCGCCATCGCCTCGCAGATCGCCGGCATCGGCGGGACACTGGTCGACGTTCACGGGGCCCTCGACGAGATCAAGGCTCACGGCTACCACCTCGGCGGGATCAACCTCAGCTCGAGCTTTCTGACGGGCGGGATCTTCTCGGCGGACGGTTTTCACCCCTCCTCGATCGGCTACACGATCGTGGCCGACGAGTTCATCCGCGTGATGAACGAGCACCTCGGGCTCGAAATCCCGCGCCCGGACTTCAGCCACGTGCTCTTCACGCCGAACGTTCCCCAGACCGGCGCGGCCGTCCGGGGCGGCGGTGAGTATCACTACTCCCTGGGGATGTGGAGGCAGCTCCTGACGAGCACCAATGCGGCCAGGGGCTACGCCCTGATGCTTCCGGACGACGTCGCGGCCCCGGCGCGCCATGCCGGTCCCCGGAAGGTGACCCGCGATTGACCCGAGTCCGCCTCGGAAATCCGGCCCCGGGGGTCACCCCGGGGCTTTTTCTTTTGGCCGGCTTCTGCTAGATTTCGCCGTCTTTTTCGAAGGGTGGGCCTCCTATGGCGATGATCCCGGCGACTCAACTCCGAAGCGGCATGCTCATCATCCACAACGGCGAGCTGCACCGCGTCCACGACATGGTCCACAAGACCCCGGGCAACCTCCGGGGCTTCGTCCAGGCCAAGATGCGCAACGTGCGTTCGGGCTCCATGAACGAGCACCGTTTCGGGTCGACGGACCGGGTGGAGAAGGCTTCCCTCGACGAGCGGGAGATGGAGTACCTCTATTCGGACGCCTCCGGCCACCACTTCATGGACCAGGCGAGCTACGACCAGCTGACCCTCGACGACGAGGTGATCGGCGAGCAGATGAAGTACTTGCTGCCGAACACCGTCATCCACGTCGATTTCTACGAGGAGAACCCGGTCGGGATCGAGCTGCCGAACACCGTGACTCTCAAGGTCACCGAGACCCAGCCGGGCATGAAGGGCGCGACCGCTTCGGCCTCCTACAAGCCGGCGACGCTCGAGACGGGCCTCCAGGTGATGGTGCCCCAGTTCGTCGAGGCGGGGGTTCGGATCAAGATCGACACCCGCGACAACAGCTACCTCGAACGGGCGTAACCGGCGTTCAGCCCGAACGCGGTCCCGGTCCGGAGAGGCTATGCTGATTCAGCATAAACCATAGAGTCCCAAGGACTTTTTTGGTTGACGCCCCCGCGATACGCCCGGATAATCCCCATCCGTGAGTAAGGCGTCGGTGCTACCGGCGGCAGCTTTGGCTGCCGTTTTCCTTTTGTGCGCCCCTTCGGCCTCCGAAGGGACGACGAAGGCCTCGAAGAGCAAGGCCACCGCTTCCAGGAGCTCGGCCTCGGGACGCACCGAGGTCCAGAAGAGCAAGAAGGCTCCGGCCGCCAGGCCCAAGGCGCGGTCGCCGAAGAAGGCGCGGCACGTCATCCGTCAGGGCGCCGGGGGAGCGGTCGTCGTCGAACGCGTCGCCGTCGAGACGCCCCAGTTCTACGGGCCCTTCCTTCCGGTCGAGGTCGTCGACTATCCGCGTCCGCTCTGCGAGCCAGAGGACGTCGTCCTCGAGGCCCACGTCCACGAAACGGACGAGGAAACGCCCGAACCCGAGACCATCGCCGACGACATGCCCGAGGCCGCTCCGAGCACGCTCGCCCGGGCCGCCCGCAGCTTCGGTTCGTTCCTCCGGCCCAAGTCGTCCGAGTCGACGATGCGGCCCGAGGACGTCGACCTGTCGGACCTGATGTCGGCCGGCGTCCGGATCCCGGTCGAGGGCGTCGACTCCAGCCGGCTGAGGGACTCCTTCCTGAACTCGCGGGGCCGCCACCGGCAGCACCTGGCGATCGACATCGGCGCTCCCAAGGGCACGCCGGTTCTCGCCGCCGCCGACGGCGAGATCGTCAGCCTGCGCCGCGAGAAGCGGGGCGGGATCTCGCTCTACCAGAAGGACCCGAGCGGCAAGTACCTGCTGTTCTACTGCCACCTCTCCCGGTACGCCAGAGGGTTGAAGGCGGGCAACCGCGTCTCCAAGGGCGACGTCATCGCCTACGTGGGCAGCACCGGCCACGTGATCGGGGGCGCCCACCTGCACTTCTCGATCACGCGCCTGCCGGAGGACGACGACAACTTCAAGGCCGGCGTGGCGATCAACCCGTATCTGCTCTTCCTCGCGTCCGTACCGTAAACCGTCCCCGCGCTTTCTCGGGAGTCTGCGCCTGGCGGCTCGCCGGCGAGAACCCGTTCTTTCGCAGCACTTCACCATCTGTTCGCGGCGCGAGGAATCTCCGCGAGCGCAGCGGAGGACGCCTCGCGCCGCGGGAGCCGAAGCGAAGCGAGGGATCAGGCTCGCGGTCGAGCCCACAGGCGAGCCGCGAGCCGGTGCGCCATCAGGCGCAGATCCCGAGCGAAGCGGAGGCGACGGCTAGACCAGGCGCGGGTCTTCGAGGCGGAAGAGGCGGTCGAGCCAGAGGTTGGTCAGCTTCTCCGAGACCGTGTTCTGGCGCAGGCGGGCGGCGAGGTTTCCCCAGTCCATCTCGTCGAGCTTCTGGTCCTGGTTGAAGCAGGAGAAGACGATCTCCTTCGCGCCCCGTCGCGGGGTCGACGTGCTTCTGGAGGCACTGGGCGCAGACCTCCTTCATCATGCACTGCATCGGCGAGTTGATCGACGCGATGCCGATGTGCCCGGGAGGCAGGTACGGCGCGAGCACGTCCGTGCGGGCCGCGCGCGACGGCCGCCATCATCCGGTCCGAGCCGATGGCGATGAGGCGCTCGATCGCGTGAGAGGGGGATCGTGCGCTCGCCCGAGCTCGCCCGTCGCGTAGGCGACCATCGCCTCGACGATGTTGCCGACGAAGCTGCGGTCCTGGGCGCGCGGCGGGCCGGGATCGCCTCGCCCCGGTCGACGGAGCAGATCGACGCACGTCGGCGGCCGCCTCGATGCTCGTCCCGCTTGTAGAAGTCCTCCGCCTTCTTGTAGCCGGCGAAGTAGATGACCCGGTTGCCCCGGTCCCGCAGGCCTTCCGGCCGATGGAGAAGAGGACGGCGTTTCCGAGGCCGCCGCCGGCGAGCATGCACGGTCGAGTTCGCCGGAATCTCCGTCGGCGTGCCGGTCGGGCCCATCGACGATCGACGGGCTCGCCGGGCTTCAGGATCGCGCAGAGGCGCGACGAGCCGCCGATCTCGAGGGCGATCATCGACAGGAGGCCCTTGCCCGGGTCGACCCAGGCGCCCGTCAGCGCGCAGCGGCTCGATCAGGAGCGGCGACGCCGTCGACGCGCGGGCGCCGGCGCCTCGAAGTTCTGGAGGCGGATAGAACTGGCCGGGCTCGAAGTTGCGGGCGGCGGCCGGCGCGCGCACGACGACCTCGACGATCGTCGGCGTCAGGCGGTCGACCGCGACGACGTCGGCGCGATCAGCGTCGTCGAGCGGATCGCGACCCCGCGAAGCGCGTCCGCGCTCGGATGTCGGCGGCGCGTCGCGGCGCGCATGCTCGCGTGCGAAGCAGCCTCGACGATCGCGCGGTATCCGTCGCGCGCCGAGGCCATCGCCTTGACGACGTTGCCGGTGTAGCGGGGTGGTTGTCGCCGTAGAAGGTGACGAACTTGCCGTCCCGCTGAGTAGCCACGTGAAGAACGCGCTCTCGTCGTTCGGCGTGCGCCGGCTCGAGCTCGGACGCCCGCCGTCCGGGCGACGGCGCGGTGCGGCTGCGAAGAAGCGTCGCTTCGCGTCGAGCGGGAAGGCGTCCGGGAGCTCCTTCGCGTACGTGATGTTCGGCGTCGTGCCGGCGGCGACGAGGCACGGTCCGCGCCGGGAGCTCGACCGTCTCGCCTGAGCGCTCCGCGCGAAACCGCATCGCCTGCAGCTTCCCGAGCTCGTCGGGCACGGCCTCGTGGGGCTCGAGGCTCTCGACGAAGGAGATCCCCTCCTCGAGCGCCTTGATGATCTCCTCGTGGTTCAGCCGGTAGGCGGGCGAGTCCTCCATCGCGTCGGCGGTAGACGATCGAGACGCCGCCCCACTCGCGGCAGAGCCGCGCGAGGTCCGGGCGCTTCGCCGGCCGCGTGCGGCGCGCTCTCTCTCGCTTGCGGACCGCGCGGCCGTGCGCGAGAAGCCGGTCGAGGATCTCCCGCTCCTCCGGCGTCGAACGTGCCGCGGACGGCGCTCTTCGCCCTGCTCGGCGCGAGGGCCTCGTAGCGGCCGAGCGTCTTCTCGACCTGGAGCGGGTAGTAGGCGAGCAGCTCCGTGGCCGTGTCGATCGCCGTCAGGCCGCCGCCGATGACGACCGCCGGCAGCTCGCACCTGCAGGTTCGCGAGCGCGTGCTTCTTGAAGGCGCCGGTCAGCTGCAGCGCCATCAGGAAGTCGGAGGCCTTGCGGATGCCGCGAATCAGGTTGTTCTTCATGTCGATGATCGTCGGCCGTCCGGCGCCGGTGGCGATCGCGACGTGATCGAAGCCGAGCGTCCAAGCGCCTGCTCGAGCGGTCAGCGTGCCGCCGAACCGGACGCCGCCGTAGATCGCGAAGCGTCTGCCGGCGCGCGAGCGTCAGGTGGATGCAGCGTCAGAAAGTTCTTGTCCCAGCGGACCGTGATGCCGTACTCGGAGACGCCGCCGAACCCGGCGAGCGATGCGCTCGTCGAGGTCGCTCGTAGAGCTCGCTGACCAGTCGCGGATGGGCGCGGACGCGCCGCCGTCGGCGCCGGTCAGCTCGGCCGGGAGCGGCTCGATCTTCAGCCCGTCGATGCCCGACGACGCCGAAGCCCTCGTTCAGCAGGTAGTGCGCCAGCGTGTAGCCGGCCGGGCCCGAGCCCGACGACGAGCACGTTCTTGCCGTTGTACGGCAGCGCGTACGGGCGCGCGCAGGTTCAGCGGATTCCAGCGCGTCAGCAGGCCGTAGATCTCGACACCCCAGGGCAGCTCGAGAACGTCGGTCAGCACGCCGGTCTCGATCTGCGGGATGTTGACGGGATCCTGCTTCTGGAAGATGCAGCCCTTCATGCAGTCGTTGCAGATCCGGTGGCCGGTGCCGGGGCACATCGGGTTGTCGACGCATGACGATCGCGAGCGCGGCGATGGAGTCGCCCTCGCTGGCGCAGCTGGTGCATCTCGGAGATCTTCTCGTCGAGCGGGCAGCCGGTCGAGCGCGATGCCGAGCGGGTTCTTCTGGCAGGCGGCGGTCTTCGGCGTCGACGAAGCCCTTCGAGCAGGAGTCCTTCTCGCGCTCGTGGCAGAGCAGGCAGTAGTGCGTCTCGCCGAGGACCTCGCGCTCGGCTCATGCGGGGGTCGGTCAGCTTGAAGCCGTCGCGCCGGCGGCGGTGGCTCGCGCGCGGGGCCGACGCGCTCCCTCGGACTGGGCCGGATTGGGCCGATCGGTCGCGACGAGGGATTCGATAGTCGAGCGTCTCCGGGAAGCTGGAACGAGATCCAGCGGCGCACCTGCGCGCGCCAGAGCCGGATGCTCAGCCGCAGGTGGCACCAGAGCGGCATATCGCTCGAGGAGCTCCGGAGAAGGCGAGCAGTCCTCGTCGGCCTCGCCGGCGGGCTCGCGGCCGGGTGCCGGGGAGCCGGGCGAGCGCGGGCGGAGCGTCGCGGGCGGCCTCGCGCGCCGCCGGGGAGACCTCGGGCGTCTTCTTCTGGCGGAGGGCCGCGACGAAGTCGGCTCTCGAGCTCGAGCAGCGCGGCCGCATCGCGCGGTCGCGAGCTCCGCGTCGGTCTCCCACGGCAAGCTCCGGATGGAGAGTCGCGCTCGATGCGCCGGCGACTCGCGCGGCGGCGGGCCGGGAGTCGAAGGCCCCGAGATCCGTCAGGCAGCTTCGTCTTGACGACCCGGCGCATGAGAAAGTCGCGCCGGAACCGGAAGAGCACCGCCTCCGGGCCCGTGGATGCGTCCTGCCGGCGCCACTCGGCTTCGATGCCGAAGAGCCGGGCGACGAAGGCCCCGAGCGGCCGGGCCCCGTCGACGAGAAGGCGCGAGCGCTCGAGGGCGCCCACGGCGTCGGGCCTGGCCCGGTAGGCGCTGCAGGCGCGCGTGGAGGGCCGGGCTCCGCGACGGCGAGCTCCGCCAGAAACGAGGGCGTCGAGCTCGGCCAGGCGGCTCTCGCGGTGCAGATCCTGGTACGTGAACCCGGCAACGCCGAGAGGGAAGTCCCTCCCGGCGGGATTTGGCGGCGTCGTCGACAAGCGAGGGGATTGTAGCGGATCGCCGCCGAGCGCGGGGCGGCGATGCGCGAAACGCACCTTGACTGACGGCGGAAGAGATTCTCAATAATGAGAATCATTACTGATATGAATCCCACCCCGCCCGCCGTCCGCCGTTCGACCCGACAGCGCCGGATGGTCTACAGGCGGTCATGGCGACGACACCCATCCCACGGCCGAGTGGATCTACGCCGACGTTCGCCAGCGGCGCCGCGCATCTCGCTCGGAACCGTCTACCGGAACCTGCAGGTCCTGGGGAGGAGGGCCGCCTGCGGTCCTTCACGCGGCAGGGACGCGTTCGCTACGACGGCGACGTCGCGCCGCACGACCACTTCGCCTGCGACCGCTGCGGCCTCGTGCTCGACATCCCGCGCTCCGGCGACGTGCTGCCGGCGGAGCGCCGCCTGCGGGCCCGGGGCTTCGCGGTCGCCGGCCGGACGCTCGAATTTCACGGACTGTGCCGGAGCTGCCGGCACGGCCTCAAACTTCGAGAAGGAGAAAAGACATGGCGAAGCTCGCCAGCACCAAGACCCACGAGAACCTGAAGCACGCGTTCGCCGGGGAGTCCCAGGCCAACCGGCGCTACCTGTACTTCGCGCGGCGCGCGGACATCGAGGGCTATCCCGGACGTCGGCGGGCTCTTCCGCGACACGTCGGAAGCCGAGACCGGGCACGCGTTCGGGCACCTGGACTTCCTGAAGGAAGTCGGCGACCCGGCGACGGGCTTCGCCGATCGGCGGACACGGAGCAGAACCTGAAGTCGGCCGTCGAGGGCGAGACCTACGAGTACACGCAGATGTACCCGGGCTTCGCGAAGACCGCGCGCGAGGAGGGCTTCGCCGAGATCGCCGAGTGGTTCGAGACGCTCGCGCGCGCCGAGAAGTCCCACGCCGGCCGTTTCCAGAAGGGCCTCGACACGCCTCGGCAACGTTCTAGTGAGCGGGAGCGCGGACCGGGGAGGCGGGATTGAACTTCGATCCCGCCGTCCCCGGCTTCTTCGACCCGGGCGCGCTCGACCGGGAGCTTCCGCGCGCGATCACGGACATCTGCCACACGTGCCGGCGCTGCTACAACCTCTGCCCGTCGTTCGACGTCCTCTTCCGGGCGCTCGACCGGCCGGAGGTCGACGGCGAGATCGACCGGTTGCCGTCGGCGGACCTGACGCGATTTCACGGACCTCTGCTACGAATGCAAGCTCTGCATCCCGCACTGCCCGTACTATCCGCCGCACCGCTGGGACGTCGACATCCCGCGTCTCGTCCTGCGCGACCGCGCCGCCGCGTCCGAGAGCCGAAGGAAGGCCGCCCGTTCCGCGAGCGCATCCTGGCGACGCCGGACGCGCTCGGCCGGCTCTGCGACCTTCGCGGCGCCCGTCGTCAACTTCGCTGCACGGAGAGCCGCTTCGCGCTGGGTCGATGGAGAAGACGCTCGGCGTGCATCGGGACCGGCTGCTGCCGGCCTTCGACGGCGAGACGTTCGACGAGTGGTGGAGAGCGCGCGGGCCGGCGCGACCGTCGCTCGTCGACCTCGAGGCGCGCACGACGCCGTCGTCCTCTTCGTCACCTGCTCCGTCAACGCAACTCCGCGCCCGAGATCGGCAAGGCCGCCGTCGCGGTCCTCGAGAAGAACGGCTGTCGAGGTCGTCGTCCCGTCCCAGCAGTGCTGCGGGATGCCGTTCCTCGAGCGCGGAGACCTCGACTCGGCGCGCGAGAACCGCCGCGACAACGTCTCGACGCTGCTGCCCTTCGTCCGCGCGGGGTACACGATCGTCTCGCCGGGCCCGACCTGCTCGCCTCACGCTCAAGAAGGAGTACCCGGTTCTCGGCCCGGAAGGGGAGGCCGGACGAGGTCGCCGCGCGCGACGCAGGACCTCTGCGAGTACCTCATGCGCCGCCACGCTGCGGGCAAGCTCTCGACCGACTTCCCGAGCGCTCGCCCGGCAAGATCGTCTACCACGTGCCCTGCCACCTGAAGGTCCAGGACATCGGGTTCAAGTCGCGCGACCTCCTCGCGCTCGATCCCGGGCAACCGAGATCGAGACCGTCGAGAAGTGCACCGGCCACGACGGGACCTGGTGCGATGAAGACGGAGTACTTTCCGATCTCTCGATGGAGATCGGCAAGCCGCGTCTTCGACGCCGTGACCCGCGAGCGCCCGGACGCGCGTCGCGACCGACTGTCCCCTGGCGGGACTCCAGATCCGGCAGGGCACGGGCGGTCTCCCGCGCCATCCGATCCAGATCGTGGCCGAAGCTACGGGCTGCGAGTCGAGGGCTAGTGTCGGAACCCAAATCTCGAACCTCCTGACGACCGACGACATCCAGAACCTCCACGAGTACGAGCTCGCCCGCTGGCCTTTCGCAACCGAGGTGATCGACCAGAAGCGCCGCTCGGCGCGTCCCGCTGGGGCCGCTGGTGACGCTCGTCTTCGAGAACCGCGACACCGTCCTCTTTCAGATCCAGGAGATGCTCCGCGTCGAGCGGATCGTCGCAGCCCGCGAAGATGCTCCGACGAGATCGACGTCTACAACGAGCTGCTGCCGGAGCCGGGGCGAGGTCGCGGCGACGCTCTTCATCGAGATCACGGACGAAGCGCGGATCCAGCCGATCCTGGACGGGTTCATCGGCCTCGACGAGCCGGGCCGCCTGGTCCTGCGGATCGGGTCCGCGACGTACCCCGCGCACTTCGCGCCGGGGCAGAGCCGCGAGGACCGGATCTCGGCCGTGCACTACATCCGCTTTCGGCCGGGTACCGAGGGGCGCGAGGCCCTCGCGTCCGGCGCCGAGGCCGCGCTCGAGGTCGCGCAGGGAGAGTATCGGGCACGGCAGGTCCTCTCGCAGGACACCGTGAAGGAGCTGGTCGAGGACCTCGGGGCGTAGGCCCCGCGAACGCTTCGGCACCGAAGTCCTGGCAGCAGCGGAACGCCGTGCGATCCGCCGTGCGGCTCCCGGCCCTGCCGTCAGGCGAGGTCATTGTCGACGCACCGAACCGGTGACCGGACTCCCGTAAGAAAACGCTACCCGGCGCGCGGCCGGGCCCGGACCCAGACCGGGGCCTGTGCGGGCAGCCCGGGCGCCCGCGGCAGCGGCGCCGCCACGAAGACCGCGACGAGCTCGACGGGCTCGAGCACCGACCAGGCGACGCCCGCGCGGGCGAGCGCGGCGAGCGCGCGGGAGCCGACCCGGACGTGGCGCGCGCTCTCGACGATCCAGTCCCGCGGAGCCGAACGCAGCGCGGCGCGGGCCCGCCGGACGTCGACCGGCCCTTCCAGGAGCAGCGCGGCCGTCAGGGCGCCCGGGCCCGGCGGGGCCGCCGCGGCGCGCAGCCGTCTCGGCCGGCGGGCCGCGGTGAGCAGCCCGCCGACCGCGTCGAAGAGATCCGCGGGCGGGGCCGGCCACAGCAGGCGCGCCGCGGCCCGGGTCAGGAACGCGCGGGCGCGCGCGGGAGGCTTGCCGGTGACGCAGAACACCACGCGCGAGGGCGCGTCGGGAGATCGAAGGTAGCCGGCGAGCGACACGGGCGCGAGCGCGACTCCCGGAAGTCTCGGCGCGATCTCGCGGGCGGCGGCGGCGGCTTCGGCGGCCGTCGCCGCCAGGATCGCCACCGGTTCGGCCGTCCGGCCGGGTTCGGCCATGCGAATGGCGCGGCGCCGCGTTACACTGATGGGAAGCACAGCTCCATGTCACAAGCTTATCTGTTCTCACTGGTCGTTCAGGCGGCGGGGACCGTGCTCCTCTTCGTCGTCTTCCTGCTGCTGTACCGGAAGTTCCGGCGCCCCGCGTTCCTCGACTGGATCGCCTCGTGGGGCTTCTTCCTCGTCGGCCTGGTGCTGCTCGGCGTGGTCCAGGCCTCGACGGCCCGCGAGTCGCGGCTGGGGCTGCTCGCCCTCACCTGCGCCCTGATGGCCCACGTGTTCTTCCTGCTGAGGGGAGTCTGGCGGTTCCGGCAGGACCAGCCCGAGTCCCGCCCGGTGGAGATGCTCTGGGCCGTTCCGATCGTGGCGGCGGCCTGGCTGCTGTCCTCGTATCCGCTGACGCCGGCGGTCTCCTGGGCCGCGCCCATCTCGTTCCTGCGCGCGGCCGCCTACCTGGTCACGGCCGTGGCGTTCGCGTTCACCACGGGTTCGGTCGGCGGGCGGGCCATCCTGTCGTCGTCCTTCTTCCTCTGGGGGGTCGAGCGGGGCGTGCTCGGCTTCGCCTATCTCCGGTACGGCGACATGATCGCGATGCCCGACGCCCTCCAGTACGCCTACTTCCTCGAGATGTTCCTCGAGATGACGATCGGCGTCGGGATCATCATCCTGCTCTTCGAGGCCAGCCAGACGCAGCTCCAGGCGGAGATGCAGCGGCTGGTCGAGTCCGATTCCCAGGCCAAGGAGATGGGGATCCGCGACCGGCTCACCGGCCTCTACAACCGCCACTACTTCAACGACGTCATCCGGCGCGAGCTCGCCCGGTCGCGGCGCCACGGCACGAGTCTCTCCGTGCTGCTCATCGACGTGGACCGCTTCAAGGAGATCAACGACGTGCGCGGCCACCAGGTCGGCGACGAGGTGCTCCAGTTCGTGGCGAACTACCTGACCGCGTGCCTGCGCGAGTCGGATCTCGTCTTCCGCTGGGGCGGCGACGAGTTCCTGATCCTGCTCTCGCACTCGGACGAGGCCTCCGCCGCTCAGAAGGCGGAGGAGATGGCCCGCAAGCTGCCGCACATCCCGGGGGCCGAGCAGCTCCAGCCCACGCTCTCGGTCGGCTGGGCCACCCACCGTCCGAAGGCGGAGTTTCCCAAGACCCTCGCCGAAGCCGACGCCAGGATGTACGAGATGAAGCTCAACCGGAAGCGAGAGCGAGAGGCGCGAGAGCGGGATCTGGGGAAGATCTGAGCAGGCGATACACGGCGCGGGCCGGCAGGCCCATCACGTTGGTGAACGAGCCGTGGATCTCCTCGATGAAGCGCGCGCCCGGTCCCTGGACTCCGTAGGCGCCGGCCTTGTCGCGGGGCTCGCCCGTCGCGACGTACCAGGCGATCTCCTCGGCGTCGAGCGGGGCGAACCGCACGCGGCTGATTTCCGCCACGCCGCGTCCCGGCGCCGCGCCGCGCCGGAGGTGGATGGCGGTCACGACCGCGTGCTCGCGGCCGGAGAGCCGCCGCAGCATCGCCGCCGCGTCGGCGTCGTCGCGCGGCTTGCCGAGGATCGCGCCCTCGAGGAACACCAGCGTGTCGGCCGCCAGCACCCACGCCTCCGGATCGATCCGCGCCGCGGCGGCGGCCTTCTCCGCGGCGAGCCGCACGGCGGCCGCCTCGGCCGTCTCGCCCGGCAGCGGCTCCTCCGGGATGTCGACCGGCCGCACCGCGAAGGGGATCCCGAGAGAGCGCAGGATCTCGGCGCGGCGCGGGGAGGCGGACGCCAGGACGAGCGTCGGGGCGCGCGGGTCGGGGCTCGGGGAGTTCAAGCGCGGATCCTAGCTCACGCCGCGGACGGCTTGGTAGACTTCGCCCGCGACCCCTCGACCGTCGAAAAACCGAATGCGAAATCGAAGGCCCGTCCTTCCGGCGGCCCGCAGTGCGCGGCTCCGGGGCCTCCTCGCCGCCGCCCTGCTGGCGGGTTCGAACGAAGTGCGCGCCGTCAGCCCCCTGGTCGTCGACGACGCCGACACCGTCAGCCGCGGGAAGCTCCAGCTCAACGCGGTCTGGCAGCTCGGCTCCGCCTCCGGAACGAGCCTCACGCTGGTGCCGGTCAATGCCGTTTTCGGGGTGTCGGATCGGGGCGAGGCGGGGCTGCTGTTCGGATACATCCGGCGGGACGTCGAGGGCGTCGCGGCGGCGAGCGCCGATGGTCCGACCGACGTCGTCCTCTCGACCAAGTGGAAGCTCTGGGAAGCGACGGACGAGCTCACGGTGAGCGGCCGCCTCGACGTGAAGCTCCCGGCGGCCTCCGAAACGCGCGGTCTCGGCTCCGGTGACACGGACGTGGGGGGTGTTCTCCTCCTGACCCGTTGCTGGGGCAGGACGTGCCTCGACTGGAACGTCGGCTACGTCGCCGATGACGTCTCGCACAGCGATTTCGGCGACGATTCCTGGTTTCTGGGGCAGGCCGTTCGACACGATCTCGACGGGCCCTGGTGCCTGCTCGCCGAAATCTACGGCGGCCTTCCCAATGGCGGCCGCGCTTCGCCCTCCCGCGCCCAGTACCGGGTCGGGGCACAGTTCACGGCGGGAACCTGGCTCCTGGTTTCGGCGCTCGTCGGGTCGGGCTTCGGCTCCGGACCCGCGGGCGTCACGGGGACCGTGGGTCTCTCCTGGCTGTTCTGAGCCGCCGCGGGCCGGGCCCGGCCTAGGGGTAATACCCCGAGATCGTCCGCGCCTGGAGGTTCGTGGGCTCCACCTTGATCTCGACCTTCCGCCAGCGGTCGCGGTTCTCGTTGTTCGACGAGTAGTAGGTCAACAGGTACTGGGCCCGGAGGTCCTCGTTGATCTGGCGGTAGACGCCCTCGAGGTTCGCCGCGCTGTCGACGTAGAAGGTCTGGCCGCCGGTCATCTGCGCGATCTTGTTCAGCTTGTACTTGACCTCGAGGTCGGTGCCCGCGATCTTCAGGCCGATCCCGTAGATCGCGATTCCCGACTTTCGGACGTACTCGAGCAGGGTGTCGTAGTCGAATTTCGACGCCGTGTCCTTGCCGTCGGACAGGATCACCAGCGCCTTCTTCCCCTTGACCGCCGTGAACTGGTAGAGGCCGTAGACGACGGCGTCGTAGAGGGCCGTGGAGCCCTCGGCGCGCAGGCCCGAGAGCGACCGCACGAGCTTGTCCTTGCGTCCGGTCAGCTTGGAGAGCAGGTACGGCTCGTTGTCGAACGACACGATGAAGGCCCGGTCCTTCTGGGCGATCGAGTAGTCCAGGAACTTGAGCGCCGCCTGCTCGGCCTCGTGCAGCGACTCGAGCATCGACGCCGACGTGTCGATCAGGAGGCCGACGTTGATCGGCAGGTTCTTGACGTACTCGAAGCCCTGGATCTGCTGGATCTCGCCGTCCTCGAAGACCTTGAAGTTGGAGGCCTGGAGGTGGTTGACGGGCTTTCCCTTGTCCGTCACCGACGTGTAGAGCTCGACGGCGTCGACCGTCACCTCCGAGACGAAGTCCGGAGCGTTCACGTAGCGGAGGTCTTCGGCCACGACGCCGTCGTCGAGCGTTCCGACGACCCGCACGTAGGAGAGCGACTTGGAGTCCTTGATCGAGACCGTCTGCTCGTACGGCGCCTGGTACAGCGTCGCCACCCGGGCCTCGTTCGAGTAGAACTCGAGCTTCTGGAGGACCTTCCCCTCCGGCACGGCGACGGCCGCGAGAACCCGCGTCGGGCCCGAGACCCGGGTGCCCTTCTCGGGCGTCAGGATCCGGACCTTGAAGACCTCCCGGCCCTCGTTGACGATGTACTCGTCCTCGCCGACCGACCGGCCCGTGGGGCCGTAGGCGACGACGCGGACCGTCTGCTTGCGGGGCAGCGGGCCCATGTTGAGGTCGGCGTCGTAGGGCGCCTTCGTCCGCGTCATGACCTTGGTGCCGTTCAGGTAGAAGTCGACCGTCTTCACGCCGTCGGAGGTCTTGGTCTCGAAGCGCTGCAGCCCGGTGACGATCTCCTTGGCCACCGGCAGCAGCGAGATCGCCGACGGCAGCAGGCCGACGTCCTTGATCTGGCTGACGACCGCCTTGCCGTCGGCGCGGGCCGCGGCGATCTGCGGCGGCGGGGCGTCCGGCTGCTCGGGCACGATCAGGGCCTCGCTGATCCGGCCTTCCGCGTTCGCGTTGCCGTCCGAGATCTTGAGCACGAGCTTGTAGTCGCCGGGGTAGAGGTAGCGGCGCACCGTCAGCGGGATCTTCTCGCCCGCGATCTCCCCGGTCGGGATGTCGAACCGGTACTTGAAGTTGTCCACGAGCCGCTCGTCCTTGACCACCTCGCCGACCACGTCCACGTTGTAGAAGGTCTCCTCGCCGAGCGCGCGGGCCTTCAGCTCCGACTTGGGGACGAGGAGCGACAGGTCCATCCCGATCTTGTTGGCGCGCAGCTCCGGGAAGCGCACGAGCTTGGCGACGCCGATCGAGGTGGAGCCGGCGTGGAGGTCGGTCGTCATCGTCAGGATCTGCTCGACGCCCTCGGTCTCGACCTTGGGCGGCGTGAAGAGCTTGCTCGCGCCCTCCATCGAGAAGGCGCCCGTGCCGAGCGCGGCGGTCGAGTACTGGATCGCCTGCTCGACGGTGCGATACTCGTAGCATCTCGAGATGTCGGGAACCCGGGCCCCCATGGCCATTCCCGCCGACGAATTGACCCCGGCGAGCAGCACGCCGCGGCCGTCGATCGGCAGCCAGAGCTTGTACGGGCCCATCCCGTAGGGCTGGTAGAAGATCAGGTACAGCTTGCTCTTCAGGACCTCCATCCGCTCCCAGTACCAGATCTGGAGCGGGTTGTAGATGTCCTGGCAGTCGATCGGAACGACCGCCTCCGGCGGGCCCTGCAGGACGAAGACCTTGGCGCGATCGTTGTGGAGGTCGCCGAACTGCTCGATCGCCTGGACGACGCGGCGGGTGTAGACCGCGCGGTAGTCCGTACGGAGGCCGATCGAGTCGAGCGAGCGCCGCTTCCAAAAGTTGTCGATGAACTTGTCGCGCTGATAGTCCTCCTTGATCTGGAGAAAGATCTCCTTTTCCTCCTCGGTGATGATCAGTTCGGTCAGCCTCAGGAAGTCGAAGTACTTCTGCGGCAGCGCCTCGGTCAGCGCCTTGATCTCCTTCTTGGAGAGCTTGCGGACCGTGGGGGCGGGGGCCGAGGCGCTCCCGACCTCCGGCATGGAGGTCACCTTCGCCGACGGCGAGGTCGGAACCGCGGCGTCGCCGCCGGGGCTCTGGACCGTCAGCGGCGCCGCGCCGGCCCCGGGCAGCGTGGCGAAGCGGGCCGCCAGCTTGTCCAGGCCCTCCGTGTCGACCTGCGGAGGCTGGGACATCGCCAGCGAGATGTCGGCGACGCCGCGGGCCTTGATGCGCTCGATCGCCATCACGATCGCGCAGGCCGCGTCGCAGGTCTGCGCCACGGCGTTGTTCGGGCAGCCGCCGCCCCCGCTGGCGACGTTTCCCGGGGCCCCGGCCGAGCCGGGGACCGGCGCCGAGCGGCGGCAGGCCTGCGTGGCCGTCGTCAGGCACGACGACGGCGCGAGCAGCTCGCGCTCGGGGATGGCCGGATACCAGAGACGTCGCGGGCCGCCGAAGGAGGGGCGGTAGAAGAGAAACTGCAGCTCCTTCTGGAGCCCCGAGCCGCCGGTCTGGTTGGCGTAGGTCCAGACCTCGACGGAACGAAAGACCTCGTTGCAGTCGCGAAACTCCTGGATCTGCGGGATGCCGTGGAGCACCACGACGCGCCCCGGGTCGCTCGTCAGGCCCTCGAACTCGGTCGCGGCGGCCTCGCGGAAGCTCTCGTACCGGTTGCGGTAGCCCGGGCCGAGCGGGTCGGGGAGCCCGGGCTGCTCGCGCCGCTGCCAGAACTCCTCCTTGAAGACGACGAACTGGTGGGGCTCGGTCAGCTGAAGAAAGAGGTTCCTTTCGTCGTCGAGGATGATCGGCGCGACGTAGTCCTCGAGCCAGGTCCGCTCGTCGGCCGGGAGCGACTGAATCTTCACGGCGCGCTCTTTCGCCGAGAGCTGGGGGATGCCTCGCGCCGCCGCGATCTCGCCAGTCGCGATCAGCGCGGCGACGACGAAGAGCGAGAGAGTCCGCGCCTTCATCGGATATCGATCTTAACTCCCGATGGCGGTACGGCTATTCCTCGAGAAAAGTTTTTCGAAGCAAGGGTTTCCGGAGGGATAATTTGAAGCCAGCCGGGAATCTGAAGACGTGATTGACCTCGACCACAACGCCTCCACACCGCTCGATCCGGAGGTCTGGGCGGTCATGGAAAAGGTGGCGTCTGTCCACGGAAATCCGTCTTCCGTCCACGCCGAAGGACAAGGGGCGCGGCGAATCGTCGAGGAAGCCCGGGAGGACGTCGCCCGGCTGGTCTCGGCGGAGGCCCGCGAGATCGTCTTCACCTCCGGCGGAACCGAGTCGAACGCCCTGGCGATCCTGGGCGGCGCGGCCGGCCGCCGGGGCCGGGTCGTCGTCTCGGGCGCCGAGCACCCCTCGGTCCGCGAGGCGGCCCGACGGCTGGCGGCGACGGGCCCGTTCGAGGTGGTGGCCGTCCCCCCGGAGCCCTCGGGGGCGCTCGATCCGGCGAGGGTGCTCGCGGCCCTCGACTCCGGGACGGCGCTCGTCTCCGTCATGGCGGCCAACAACGAGTACGGCGGCGTCTTTCCGGTCGCGGCGCTGTCGGAAGGTGTGCGCAGGTGCGGCGCCCTCTTTCACGTCGACGCCGTGCAGGCGGCCGGAAGGATCCCCATCGACGCCGCCGCGTGGGGAGCGGACCTGCTCTCGATCTCCGCCCACAAGATGCACGGGCCCAAGGGCGCCGGAGCACTGTACGTCCGGCGCGGCGTGGCGCTCGAGGCGCACACTCCGGGCGGCGGGCAGGAGAAGGGACGGCGGGCGGGGACCGAGAACACGCTCGCGATCGCCGGCTTCGGCGTGGCGGCTCGGCTGGCGGCGCGGCGGCTCTCGACCGAGCCGGCGCGCATCGCGGCGCTCCGAGACCGGTTCGAGGCAGGCGTCCTCGCCGCGATCTCCGGGGCGCGGGTGATCGGCGCGGGCGCGCCGCGCCTGCCCAACACCTCGGCGATCCACTTCGAGGACGCGTCGGGCGAGGCCGTGCTGATCCGCCTCGACCTCGAAGGGGTCGCGGTGTCGGTCGGCAGCGCCTGCTCGAGCGGAACGCTCGCGCCGTCGCCCGCGCTCCTGTCGCTCGGCCTCTCCCGGGAAGAGGCCCGAAGCGTCGTGCGGTTCTCCCTCGGGCGCACGACCACGGAGGCCGAGATCGGACGCGTCCTCGCGCTCCTCCCGGGGGTGTTGGCCGACGCCCGGAGCGCCGCGGGCGCGGCGCCGGCCGCGGCGGCCGCGCAGCGAGCCCGCGCATGATCGTCGAGTGCGAGCGGTGCCGGGCGAAGTATCACTACGACGAGGAGCGCTTCGGGGAGAAAGCCTCCAAGAAGCTCCGCTGCTCCAAATGCCAGGCGATCTTCGAGGTCTTCAACACGCGGGCCTACGAAGCCGGACCTCCCGTGCGGCCGCCGGTGTTCTCGGGAGAGACGCACCTGCGGCGCTCGAAGGAGGGCTCCGCCGCTCGCCCCGGCGCGGCCCGCGCCGGCGCCGGTGAGAACGCGCGGCGCCCCTCACCTTCCGGACGACCTTCGCCTCTCGCTGGCGGTGATCGCGGGGCCCGATGCCGGGAAGATGTACGTGATCGACAAGCCCCGGGTCGTCATCGGCCGCGACGGCGTGGACTTTGCGCTCGACGACCCCGAGATCTCGCGCCAGCACGCGGCGATCGAGGTCATCGGCGACGAGGTCGTGCTGCTCGATCTCGGCTCGACCAACGGCACGCTGGTCGACGAGGCGATGATCCAGGAGTCCGCGCTCGAGAACCAGGGCGAGTTCACGATCGGCGGGTCGACGATCATGCTGATCGTGACGCCGGCATAGCGATAGGCTTCCCTTCCATGCGCATCGCCGTCGCCATGTCCGGCGGGGTCGACTCCTCGGTCGCCGCCCTCCTCCTGAAGGAGCAGGGGCACGAGGTCGTCGGTCTCTCGATGCAGCTCTGGGACCATTCGGCCGAGCCCGGGCGCAGCGGCCGCTGCTGCACGCTCGACGACCTCGCGGACGCGCGCCGGGCGGCCTGGGCGATGGGGATCCGGCACTACGTCCTCAATCTCGAAGAGGAGTTCCGCCGGGACGTCGTGCGCCCCTTCGTGGCCTCGTACCTGGCGGGCGAGACACCGATCCCGTGCTCGGCCTGCAACACCAAGGTCAAGTTCGCGACCCTCTGGGACCGCGCGCGGGCGCTGGGCTGCGAGGCCGTCGCGACCGGCCACTACGCCCGCACCGGGCAGGACGCCGCGACGGGACGGGCCGTCCTGAAGAAGGGCGTCGACCCGGCCAAGGACCAGTCCTACTTTCTGTACGACCTGACCGAGGAGCAGCTCGAGGCGGCCCGGTTTCCGGTCGGCGAGCTGACCAAGAGCGAGGTGCGCGCGCGCGCCCGCGCCGCCGGCCTGGCGACGGCGGACAAGGAAGAGAGCCAGGAGATCTGCTTCGTTCCGGCCGGGATGCGCGCGGGCGAGTTCGTCGCCGGGCACGCTTCGGAGATGGGCCTCGCGCTGCCGGCGTCGGGCGGCGTCATCGAGGACGCCGCGGGAGCGCGTCTGGGAACGCACGCGGGCCACTACCGCTACACCATCGGGCAGCGGCGCGGCATCGGCGTCGCGGCGACCGAGCGCCTGTACGTCCTGGCCGTCGACGCGCCGGGAAACCGGGTCGTGGTCGGCCCGGGCGCGGCGCTCGAAAGCGCGGAGGCGCGCGTCGCCGACCTGCGCCTTTCCGGCGCGGCGCCCGCGGGGCCGTTTCGCGCCGGCGTGCGGATCCGCCACCGCGCGGCCGAGGCGCCGGCGACCGTGACGCCCGGCCCCGGCGCCACGGCGCGCGTCGAGTTCGATTCGCCGGCCCGGGCCGTCACGCCCGGCCAGTCGTGCGTCTTCTATGCGGACGACCTGGTGCTGGGCGGAGGCGTGATCCGGGACTAGAACAGGTCGCCGCTAGTTCGTCTTGGTGTCCGTCACCTCCGGCACCGGGACGGGGAACTCCGACCGGATCTCGCCGTACGCGCGCTCGTAGAGATCGATGTTCTCGCGAAGCGCCCGCAGGAGCTGCTTGGCGTGGAAGGGCGTCGTGAGGATCCGGCTGATCACCTTGACGTCCGGACGTCCGGGCACGGCCCGGCCGAAATCGAAGACGAACTCGGTCGGGTTGTGAAGGATGTTGGCGAAGTTGACGTAGTGCCCCTGCGCGGTCGCCTCGTCGATCGTCATCTTCACGGACACGGGCTTGGCCTCGGTCATGGAACCCTCCGGCCTGGCAGTCTACCCCCGGGCATCGGGTAGACTGATCGACGATGAGCACGCCGATGCGCGCGGCCGCGGTCCTCGTTGTCGCGATGGGCTCGGTGGTCGCCTTCGCGCAGACCACCGGACCGTCGCTTCCCGACCGGACTCTCATCCCGGGCTCGCAGTCCTCGAACCCGCTGGTGACGGAAGGCGACCGCATGTACCTGCGCCGCCAGGAGGGCCGCGTCGGCGCCGTGGCGAGCGCGGGGCCGATCAACCAGTCGATCGCCCTCTACGACAAGGCGACCTCGGCGCCGGACCTCGTCGACGCGCGGTGGAAGCTCGCCCGGGCGCTGTATTTCAAGGGCGCCTACACCGGTCTCGACGCCGATTCGCGCAAGGCCGTGTTCCAGAAGGCGCGGCGCGTCTCCGAGGAGGCCATCGGCATCCTCAACCGGAGCCTGGAGCAGAAGGGCATCAAGGGCATCCTCGATCTCGGCCCGGAGGCCCTGGCGGGCAAGCTCCAGGACCGGTCGGACTCCGCTCCGACGTATTTCTGGGCGGCGGTGTCGTGGGGCCAGTGGGCGCTCTCGATGGGAAAGGTCGAGGCGGCCAAGACCGGGGCGGCGGACAGGATCCGCGACTACGCGCTGACGGTGATCGGGATCGATCCGCAGTTCGAGGAGGGCGGGGGCTACCGGGTGCTCGGCCGGCTGAACGACGAGGCGCCCTGGATTCCGTTCATCACGGGATGGGTCTCCCGGGAGGAAGCGATCAAGGCGCTGCGCCTGGCGATGCAGGTCGACGGCCGCAGCTTCCTGAACCGCCATTTCCTGGCCGAGGCGCTGTATCGCGGGGACGACCAGGAGAAGGCCGAGGCGATCCGGCTCGAGGAGAGCGTCGCCGCCGAATCGCCGTCCCCGCTCCACCTCGTCGAGGACCTCAATACCCAGGACCTGGCGCGGAAAAACCTCGCGGCCTGGAAGAAAGGCGCCTGACCCCGGGACGGGCCGGGAGCCCGCGCATCATCTGGGCGGCCGTGCGCCCGTTCTCCGGATGCCTCCAGCCGGGCGCGATCTCCGCGAGCGGTGCCAGCACGAAGCGCCGCCGCGCCATCCGCGGATGCGGCAGGAGGGGATCGCGGCTCCCGCGGCGGACCCCCTCGAAGTCGAGGATGTCGACGTCGATCTCGCGCGGCCCGTTGCGGAAGCTCGGCGTCCGGCCGACGATCCGCTCGATCGCCTGGACCTCGCGCAGCAGCCGCGTCGCCGGGCCCTTCCAGGCGATGGCCGCGACGGCGTTGAGGAATGCCGGCTGGTCGGCGAAGCCCACGGGGTCGGTCCGGTAGTAGGAGGACACCGCCAGGACGACGGCCCGCCGGGCGATCTCGTCGAGCGCGCGCTCGATGTGCTCGCGCCGGTTTCCGCGGTTGGAGCCGAGTCCCAGGAAGACGATCCGCACGCGCCCGCGCGCGGACTCAGTAGACCTCGTCTTCCTCTTCTTCCGCCTCGGCGGCGTCTTCGCCTTCCTCGAGCTCGTCGTCGTCGAGGTCGCTCTCCTCGGGTTCCGCGGGGCCGCCGGTTTCCTCACCGAACTCCGGCGGGTTCTCGTCGGGGATCGTTTCGAGAAGCATGGAACGGCGCGGCGGGCGCGGCGCCGGGGGCGGCGCGTCGTCCGACTTCGCGTTCTTCTGATTGGCTCCGCACTTGGGACAAATCGCCTCGGGCTTGCCGAGGTTGTAGAACTTCGTGTGGCAATTGAAGCAATCGTACTTTTTTCCGAGATCCGGCATTTCCCCCTCGAAAGGCGGCCAAACCTAGCACGCGGGTTACCGAGGGTCAACAGATCCGGATGCTAAGATCGAGCGGCATGAAAATCCTGCGACTTCACCTCGCGTCCGCCGCCCTTTTCGTGGTCCTCTGGGCGTTCGCCGCGCCCGCCCGAGCTCAGTTTCCGTGGGCCGGCGCGCGCGCGAGCGGCATGGGCGGAGCGGAGGTCGCGGCCGTCGACGACAACTCGGCGGCCTGGGCCAACCCGGCCGCCCTCGCGGGCCTGAAGGGGTGGGAGTTCCAGGTGCTCGGCGGCTTTGCCGCGCAAAACCGCAACAACATGGTCGGGACGCTGGTGAATCTCGCCGACCTCCCGTGGGACGCCATCGTCGCCGGCGAGCGCCCGGAGCTGGTGCCCGTCGCCATCGCCGGAATCGCCAACCTCGCCCGGCCCGGGACCGCCGTGGTCGGCTCGGGGGTCATCGGCCTCGCGGCCTCCTACCAGGGCTTTTCGCTGTCGATCGGCGACGTCCCGTACACGGGGATCTACCCGGTCATCGACCTCGTTCACGTCGTTCCCGGCGGAGGTCCCGACAACGGCCTCCAGTACAACGAGACGGGCCTCAGCCTGGCCGGGCTGTCGGCACGGGAGGCGCGGCTGGCCTACGGGCACGGCTTCTTCGAGGGGATGCTGGAGGTCGGCGGCGCCGTCCGTTACGTCTCGGGCGTGACCTACTTCGGCCAGTGCCGGGCCTTCGGCGACAACAACTGCGAGGGCAACGACCTCGCCGAGCTGATCCAGGACGCGTTCGACCAGAATGCCCGCACCACCGACAAGTTCACGTTCGACGTGGGCGCACGATTGAATTTCGGCATCGTCAAGCTGGGGGTCGTGGGCACGGCGCTCAACCAGCCGGAGTTCGCGGTGGCCGACGTCGTCGGCAGCCCGGGCGTGGTGCCGCTTCCCCGGCAGCTGCGCGGCGGCGTCTCCGTGTCCGTCCTCTCGTTCCTGACGCTCGCCGCCGACGGCGACTTCATCAAGAGCGACACGCTGGCGCCCGGTGTCGAGAGCCAGCAGATGTCGCTCGGCGCCGAGGTGAAGATCCCCCTCTTCGCGTTCCGCGTGGGCGCCATGCGCGACTTCGCGGCGGTCGATCCGACCTGGGCCTACACCTTCGGCATCGGCTTCGGGGTTCCGGTCCTCTCGGTCGACCTCGCCGTTCTCTGGGGGCCGACCGGCGGATTCAACTACCAGAACCCCGATCGCGAGATGCTCGGCGGCTCGGCCTCGGTGCGCGTCCACTTCTAGACGGCTTCGGTGTTCGAACTGCAGGGCCGCGATCCCGCCTCCGCCGCGCGGAGGGGGCGGCTCGCGACGAACCACGCCGTGATCGAGACGCCGTGCTTCATGCCGGTCGGCACGCGGGGCGCCGTCAAGGGCGTCGCCTTCGACTGGCTCGAGGCCTGGGACTGCCGCGTCGTTCTCGCGAACACGTACCACCTGATGGTGCGGCCGGGCCTGGAGACGATCGAGCGCGCCGGAGGACTGCACGCCTTCATGGGCTGGGGCCGCGCGATCCTGACGGACTCGGGCGGCTTCCAGGTGATGAGCCTCTCGGCGCAGCGGCGGATCCGGGAGGAGGGCGTCGAGTTCCGAACTCCCGAGGACGGAACGAAGCACTTCCTGACGCCCGAGCGCGCGATGGAGCTCCAGTCGGGATTCGGCGTCGACGTCGCGATGGCCCTCGACGTCTGCCCGCCGTTTCCGGCCGAGCGCGCCGAGGTCGAGGAGGCCTGCCGGCTCACACTCGCCTGGGCGGAGCGCTGCCGCCGCGCCTACGCCGGACCGGGAATGCTCTTCGGGATCCTGCAGGGCGGGACGCACGAGGACCTGCGCCGGCGCTCTTCCGAGGGCCTTCGGGAGCTCGACTTCCCGGGCTACGCCGTCGGGGGGGTCGCCGTGGGGGAGTCGAAGGCTGCGATCCGCGACATCACCGCGCTCTGCGCCCCGCTGCTGCCGGAGGACCGGCCGCGCTACCTCATGGGCGTGGGCACGCCGGCGGACCTGCTCGCCTCGGTCCGGAGCGGGATCGACCTCTTCGACTGCGTGCTGCCGACGCGCAACGGCCGCATGGGGCACGCCTACTCGCGGCGCGGCGAGATCGCGATCAAGCACGAGCGCTTCAAGGAGGACCTCGCCCCGCTCGACCCGGACTGCGGCTGCCCGGTCTGCCGCCGGCACAGCCGCGCGTACCTCCGGAATCTCTTCGTGCTCAAGGACTTCTCGGCCCCCATGTTGATCTCCATGCACAACGTCTACTTCTATCTGGCCTGGATGCGCGAGATCCGGGAGGCCCTCGAGCGGGGGCGACTCTCGCGCGCTCGCGGCGCCGCCCGAGGAGAAGCTTCCCGACGGAGCTTGAACTCTTCCTGCCGTTGCGGCCGAAGGCATTAGTATCGAGAAAAAGGGGGGGCAACGTGAAGCTCAACGTCAACGGAAAGGTTCGAGACGTCGACGCGCCGCCGGACATGCCGCTCCTGTGGGTGCTGCGCGACGTGCTCGGGCTGACCGGCACCAAGTACGGCTGCGGCATCGCCCAGTGCGGCGCCTGCACCGTCCACGTCGACGGCGAGGCGCTGCGCTCGTGCGCTTCACGTGTCTCGGAAGCGGCCGGGCGCAAGGTGACGACCATCGAGGGCCTGGGCGCGGCCGGGCTCCACCCGGTGCAGAAGGCCTGGATCGAGGCCGACGTCGTGCAGTGCGGCTACTGCCAGTCGGGCCAGATCATGGCGGCGGCGGCGCTGCTCGAAGACACGCCGAAGCCGACCGACGCCGACATCGACGAGGCGCTCTCGCGGAACCTCTGCCGCTGCGGCACCTACCAGCGGATCCGCGCAGGCGGTGCACATCGCCGCCGCCATGCCGGCCGCGGGAGGGAAGTCGTGAGCGCGCGCGGCGGGTACTCGCGGCGCCGGTTCCTGAAGACGTCGGCCGGGCTCGTCATCGGCTTCACGATCGCGCCGAAAGCGCGAGCTGCTTCGCCTCCAGGGCGCCGGCGGCCGCCCCGCGCTGCCGCCCCCGAACGCCTTCCTGCGCATCGGCGAGGACGACACCGTCACCGTGCTGCTCGCGCACTCCGAGATGGGCCAGGGCATCTGGACGACGCTGCCGATGATGGTCGCCGAGGAGCTCGAGCTGCGACTGGGCGAAAGATCCGCGTCGAGACCGCGCCCGCGGCGCCCGTCTACGCGCACACCGGCCTACGGCATGCAGATGACGGGCGGCTCGACGACGACCTGGTCGGAGCTCGACCGCTACCGGCAGGTCGGCGCGATGGCGCGCGAGATGCTGGTCGCCGCGGCGGCCGCGCAGTGGAAGGTGGCGCCCGCCGACTGCCGCGCCGAGAAGGGCTTCGTCGTCTCCGGCGAGCCGCCGCGCGTCGTACGGCGCGCTCGCGGAGGCCGCGCGGGCTCAAGCCGCCGGCCGCGGTCGAGCTCAAGGACCGGAAGGACTGGACGATCCTCGGCAAGCCGACGCACCGCCTCGACTCGCCGGAGAAGGTGACGGGCAGGGCGCAGTTCGGCATCGACGTGCAGCTGCCCGGGATGCTGACCGCGCTCGTCGCGCGCCCGCCGGTCTTCGGCGGCAAGGTGAAGGCGCTTCGGCGCCGAGAAGGCGAAGGCCGTGCCGGGCGTGCGCGCGGTGGTGCAGGTGCCCTCCGGCGTCGCGGTCGTCGCGGACCACTTCTGGGCGGCGAAGCTCGGGCGCGACGCGCTCGAGGTCGAGTGGGACCTCGGGCCCGGCGCGGCGCTCGACACGGAGAAGCTGCGCCGAGGAGTACCGCGACGCTCGCGGCCAGGGGCGGCCTCAAGGCGGCGGCGGCGGGCGACGTCGAGGCCGCGCTCGCGCTCGGCGGCGAAGACGGTCGAGGCCGAGTACGAGTTCCCGTTCCTCGCCCACGCGGCGATGGAGCCGCTCAACTGCACGGTGAAGATCGGGCCCGACTGCTGCGAGATCTGGACCGGCACCCAGTTCCAGACGGGCGACCAGGGCGCGGCCGCGAAGATCGCGGGCCTCGAAGCCGGAGCAGGTGCAGATCCACACGACGTTCCTCGGCGGCGGCTTCGGCCGGCGCGCGAATCCGACGAGCGACTTCGTGGTCGAGGCGGTGCACGTCGCGAAGGCCGCCGGCGTGCCGGTCAAGGTCGTCTGGACGCGCGAGGACGACATGCGCGGCGGCTACTACCGGCCGATGTGGGCGCACCGCGTCGACGTCGGGCTCGGACGCGGACGGGCCTGCCGGTCGCCTGGAGCCACACGATCGTCGGCCAGTCGATCATGGCGGGCACGCCCTTCGCGATGATGATCAAGGACGGCATCGACGAGACCTCGGTCGAGGGCGTCGTCGACTCGCCGTACCTCGAGGCGATCGCCGCACCAGCGCGTCGACCTGCACACGCCGAAGTCCGCCGTCCCGGTCCTCTGGTGGCGCTCGGTCGGCCACTCGCACACCGCCTTCGTGATGGAGACCTTGATCGACGAGCTCGCGGCCGCGGCGGGCAAGGACCCGCTCGCCTACCGCCGTGCGCTGCTCCGGAAGATCGCCGCGCCACCGCGGCGTGCTCGAGCTGGCCGCGGCGAAGGCGGGCTGGGGCACGCCGCTGCCCGCGGGCCAGTTCCGCGGCCTCGCCGTGCACGAGTCGTTCGGCAGCTTCGTCGCCCAGGTCGCCGAGGTCTCGGTCGAGAAGGGGAAGATCCGCGTGCACCGCGTGGTCTGCGCGCGATCGACTGCGGCATCTGCGTCAACCCGGCCGGCGTCGAGGCGCAGATGGAGTCGGCGATCGTCGTACGGCCTCTCGGCCGCGCTGCACGGCGAGATCACGCTCAAGGACGGCCGCGTCGCAGCAGTCGCAACTTCCACGACTACCGCGGTCGCTGCGCATGGACGAGATGCCGAAGGTCGAGGTGCACATCGTCGCGAGCGGCGAGAAATCGGGCGGCGTCGGCGAGCCGGGCACGCCGCCCGATCGCGCCGGCCGTCGCCAACGCGGTCTTCGCCGCGACCGGGAAGCGGCTGCGGCAGCTGCCGTTGAAGCTCGCGTGAGAGGCGCGGGGCCCGCTCCCGCCGTCCGGGCCCGAGGGCCGGGCGCGGGCGGCAGGCTCGCGCCGGCGGAGGAACGCTGGAAACCCCACTGACGCCCCTCGAGTTCGCGCGGCGGGCGCGGCGGCTCTACGGCGATCGCGAAGCGGTCGTCGACCGCGCGCGGCGCTTCACCTACGCGCAGTTCTTCGAGCGCTGCGACCGCGCCTCGGCGGCGTTCCAGAAGATGGGCGTCCGGCCCGGGGACCGCGTCGCGACGATCGCCCCCAACACGGCCGCGCATCTCGAGTGCTTCTACTCGGTCCCCCAGATCGGAGCGGTCCTCGTGCCGATCAACTATCGCCTGGCGCCGGAGGAGATCGCGTACATCCTCGAGCACAGCGGCGCGCGCGTCGTCTGCGCACATTCGGACTACCTGGAAGCGGTCGACTCCATCCGCGCCCGGATCCCGGGCCTCGAGTCCTGCGTCGCGCTCGAGGGCTCGGCATCCGGCTGGCGCGACTACGAGGCCGAGCTCGCCGGGTCCGGTCCCGGCTTCGACCGGCCCGAGATCGGCGAGCGGGACCTGCTGTCGATCAACTACACGAGCGGCACGACGGCCCGCCCCAAGGGCGTGATGATCACCCACCGCAACGCCTACGCCAACGTCGTCGGAACCCTCCTGCACCATCCCGTGCGCCCGGCGGACCGGTTTCTGTGGACGCTCCCCATGTTCCACGCCAACGGCTGGACGTTCGTGTGGACCGTGACCGCCGCCGGCGCGGCGCACGTGTGCCTTCGCCGGGTCGAGGCGGGCGCCGTCTTCGAGGCGATCGCCCGCGAGTCGGTCACGATGTTCAACGCGGCCCCGACGGTGCTCATCTCCATCGCGAACGCCCCGGAGGAGGTTCGCCGCGGCGCGCGGCGGGGCCTGCGAATCCTGACCGCCGGGGCCCCGCCCGCCGCCGCCACGATCGAGCGCGTCGAGGGCGAGCTCGGCTGGACCATCACGCAGGTCTACGGCCTGACCGAGACCTCTCCGTTCATCACCGTCTGCGAGCCGCGGCCCGAGCACGACGGCCTCACGCCGTCCGGGCGAGCGACCGTGAAGGCGCGGCAGGGCGTCGAGCTCGTCACGTCGGGCGAGGTCCGGGTCGTCGGCGCGGACGGGCAGGAGGTCCCGCCCGACGGGGAGACCCTGGGCGAGATCGTCGTTCGCGGCAACGTCGTCATGGCCGGCTACTACCGCGACCCCGAGGCCACGGCCGAGGCGATGCGCGGGGGCTGGTTCCACAGCGGCGACGCGGCGGTCGTGCATCCCGACGGCTACATCGAGATCCGCGACCGCTTCAAGGACGTCATCATCAGCGGGGGAGAGAACGTGTCCTCGATCGAGGTGGAGGGCGTGCTGCTGCGCCACCCGGCGGTCCTCGAGGCGGCGGTGGTCGGCCTGCCGCACGAGAAGTGGGGCGAGGCGCCCCATGCCTTCGTCGTGCGGCGGGGGGGCGCCAACGGTCTCCGAGGAGGAGCTGACGCGCTTCGTCCGCGGGCACCTCGCGGGATTCAAGACGCCCAAGGGCGTGACGTTCGTCGACGAGCTCCCCAAGACGGCGACCGGGAAAGGTCCGCAAGTACGTGCTGCGGAAGGGCCGCCCGGCGATCTCGCTGCAGTAGCGTCCCGGCCGTCAGCGGACGACGAGGACCTCCGCGAGCTCCTTCTTCCCGATCGCCGGGACCTGCGCGTCCTCGGCCGGATAGCCGACCGGGATGAGCAGGTACGGCTTCTCGTGCGCGGGGCGGTCCGAGGATGCGGTTCAGGAAGCCCATGGGCGAGGGAGTGTGCGTGAGCGTGGCGAGGCCCGAGAGATGCAGCGCGGCGAGCAGAAAGCCGCAGGCGATGCCGACGGACTCCGAGACGTAGTAGTTCTTCCGCTTCGAGAAGGTCCCGTCGTCGACGCCGCCGGTGGCCACGACGGGCTCGAAGTCCATCCGGAAGACGGCGATCAGGTACGGCGCGGTCTCGAGGAACGGCTTGTGCCAGTCGGTCCCGAGCGGGGCGAGGGCCTCGAGCCACTCTTCGGGCATGCGGCGCTCGTAGCTCTCCTTCTCCTCGGCCTCCGCGGCGAGGCGGATCCGGCGCTTGACGTCGGGATCCGCGACGACCACGAAGCGCCAGGGCTGGCGGTTCGCGCCCGAGGGCGCGAGTGACGCGGCGCGGACGGCGTTCTCGAGGAACCGGACCGGCACGGGCTCGGCCGAGAAGTCGCGCACGGTGCGGCGGGTCGCGATCCGCCCGAGGAATTCCTCGGAACGGCGGGTCATTTCCTCCGGCGCGAGGCGCTCGAAGGCGAGCGGCTGGAATCGGGGTGGCGTTTGCATGGCCCTGTTATAGCCTGCCGCGCATGAAGTCGCTCGGCCTCGCCTTCGCCCTGCTCGGCGCCGCCGGATCGGCCCTCGCCGACGACATCCACGAGCGCGCGATGCGCCTCCACAAGAGCGCGATCGTCGTCGACACGCACGAGGACGTGCCCGAGGAGCTCGAGACCCGCTGGAAGGACCTCGCCGTCCGCAACACCGTCGGGCACATCGACATCCCGCGCTGGAGGGAGGGAGGAGTCACGGCGCCTTTCCTCGCGGCCTACGTCAACGCCGACTACGCGAAGTCGGGCGGCTCGGCGAAGAAGGCGCTGGAGTTCATCGACCTGATCCACCGGATCGTCGAGGCGCACCCGAAGGACCTCGTCTTCACGGACTCGGTCGCCGGGATCCGCCAGGCCAAGACGGACGGGAAGATCGCCATCCTGATCGGCATCGAGGGCGGGCACGCGATCGAGGACTCGCTGGGGGCGCTGTCGTCCTTCTACCGGCTGGGCGTTCGCTACATGACGCTGACCCACACGAACACCAACGACTGGGCGGACTCCTCCGGCAACTTCTTCAGCTCGGACTTCGACCCGAAGGCCTACGCCGTCCACGGCGGCATCACCGATCTCGGCCGGGAGGTCGTGCTCGAGATGAACCGGCTGGGGATGCTGGTCGACGTCTCGCACGTCTCGGACAAGACGATGGCGGACGTCCTCGCGGTCTCGAAGGCCCCCGTCTTCGCCTCGCACTCCTCCTGCCGGGCGCTCTCGGGCATCCCGCGCAACGTCACGGACGACCAGATCCGGGCGATCGCGAAGGGCGGCGGGATCGTGATGGTCAACGTCAGCTCGATGTTCCTGTCGCAGGCGTCGGTGGACGGCTACCTCGCGGCGCGCAAGGCCGTCCAGCCGCAGATCGACGCCGTGCGGGAGAAGCTCAAGGACGATCCGGCCGCGAGGGACGCCGAGATCAAGAAGCTGCGGGAGTCGATCTCGTATCCGGACGCCGACTGGAAGGTCGCCGTGGACCACATCGAGCGCGTCCTGAAGCTCGGCGGGCCGGGCGCGGCGGGTCTGGGGACGGACTACGACGGGATCACGGACCCGCCGGCCGGAATGGAGGACGTCTCCATGCTGCCGAAGCTGACCGAGGAGCTCCTGCGCCGGGGCCACTCCGAGGAGGAGGTCCGGGGGGTCCTGGGCGAGAACTTCCTGCGCTTCTGGGAGCGGGCCGAGGCCGCGAAGAAGGCGATGGCGCCCCGAACGGAGCCGCTGCCGTTCTCGAAACCGAAATAGGGAGGGCGCGATGGACTCTTCGCAGGGCAGCGGGCGGCTCGGGGGCTGGGTCGTCCTGGGCGTGTGCCTCCTGCTCGGGCTGCCTCTGGCCGGCTACTTCGCCGGCCGCGGCACCGAGCGCTTTCGGTCGGGCAACCGCACGGTCACGGTCAAGGGCCTCGTCGAGAAGGAGGTCAGGGCCGACCGGGCCATCTGGACGCTGAACCTGAGGCGCGCGGGCGCGGATCTGAAGGAGGCCCAGGCGAGGATCGGCGCCGACCGCGCCGCGGCGCTCGCCTTCCTGAAGAAGCAGGGGTTCCCGGACTCCGAGATCGAGCGCTCGCCGATCCGCACGATCGACAAGCGCGCCCGGGAATACGGGCAGCCGCAGGGGTCCGACCCCACGCGTTACATCCTGACGACCTCGCTCGTCGTGACGACGGGGGACGTCGAGCGGGTGCGGTCCGCGCTCGGGTCGACCGACGAGCTGCTCGAGTCGGGCGTGCTGCTCGACGGCGAGGAGGGCGGGCGCGCGAACCCGCGATTCGTGGTGTCGAAGTTCAACGACCTCCGGCCGCAGCTGCTGGCCGAGGCCACCAAGAGCGCCCGCGAGATGGCCCAGCAGTTCGCCGCCGACTCCGGCGCCCGCGTCGGCGGCATCCGCTCGGCCAACCAGGGCCTGATCCAGATCTTCGGTTCCGACGGCAACGACGAATCGGGGGCGTTCAGCCCGACGAGCACGGTGATGAAGCGGATCCGGGTGGTCAGCACCTTCGAGTTCGCCCTGGAGTGAGGGGCCCCCGTTGATATGATGCCGCGACCATGCTGACTTCGCTTCTTCAGACGGCCCCGGCGCCGGGCGGCGCCGCGGGAGGGCTCATGCAGTTCCTCCCGATGATCTTCATCTTCGTCATCTTCTACTTCCTCCTCATCGCCCCGATGCGCAAGAAGCAGAAGAAGGCCCAGGAGATGCTCTCGAAGCTCAAGAAGGGCGACGAGGTCGTCACCAGCGGCGGCATCTTCGGGCGCATCACGGCGCTCGACGAGGAGCGCGGCTTCGTGATCCTGCAGATCGGCGACACCACGAAGATCAAGGTGCTGCGCAGCGCGATCGCCGGGCTGGCGGGAGAACCCGAGGCAACCTCAAGCACGACAGCAACTTAAGAGGTGGGCGACGGTCGGGGGCACGTTCCCGCTCCCGTGGGCGGCGTCGAGCCGCCCGTCAAAATGACAGCCGGCACCTGATCCTGTAGACTCCGGCGTCTTTTTTTTCGGGGAGGACAGTTGGGCAAGAAACTTCGCTGGCGGGTCCTGTTGATCGTCCTGGTGGTGGCCGCGGCCATCACCGGTTACGTCTTCACCGGATACGCCCACGCCAAGAAGGAATGGACCGGTCCGGGCGCCCCGACCCTGAAGGACGCGCTGAAGAAGGGCGTCAAGCTGGGCCTCGACCTGCGCGGGGGCATCCACCTCGTGCTCCAGGTCAACACGGCCGACGCCGTGAAGGCCGACCGCGACGACGCCGTCGAGACCCTTCGGAACGAGACGAAGGATGCCGGCCTCGGCAACATCGAGATGCCGACCGACGACGCCTTCGCCGTGGCCGTCACGGCGCAGACGGACCAGGCGAAGCTCGAGGAGGCGGTCAAGCGCTTCCTGCCCGACTGGAGCTACAGCACGGCGGGAGGCAAGTGGACCTTCGCGCTGAAGGACGCGGCGCGCCGCCAGATCGAGGACAACGCGGTCGCCCAGGCCGTCGAGACGATCCGCAACCGCGTCGACGAGTTCGGCGTTTCCGAGCCGCTGATCGCGCGCCAGGGCAAGGACCGGATCCTCGTTCAACTGCCGGGCATCGACGATCCCAAGCGCGTCAAGGACCTGATCAAGAACACCGCCTTCCTCGAGCTCTCGCTGGTCGAGAAGGGGCCGTCGACGCGGGAGGCGCTGCTGGCGGAGTATCCGAGCGGCCTTCCGGACACCCTCAAGCTGGTGGAGATGAAGGCGGTCCCCGGAACCCGGGAGCGGTCCTTCTACGTGGTCCGCAAGCAGGCCGTCATCACCGGACGGGACCTCAAGAACGCGCGCCCGTCGCAGGGCCAGTTCGGCGCGCACTCCGTGTCGTTTTTCCTGACGGCGGGCGGATCGCAGAAGTTCGGGGCGGCCACCGGCGCCAACATCGGCAAGCAGCTGGCCATCGTCCTCGACAACCGCGTGCAGTCGGCGCCGAGCATCAAGGACCGGATCACCGAACAGGGCCTGATCGAGGGGTCCTTCTCGCCCGAGGAGGCCAATGACCTCGCGCTCGTGCTTCGCGCCGGCGCGCTGCCCGCGGGCCTGACGTACCTCGAGGAACGGACGGTCGGGCCGTCGCTCGGGCTCGACTCGATCCGCAAGGGGATCACGGCGTCGGTCGTCGGCGCGCTGTTCGTCTTCGTCGCGATGGCGGTCTACTACCGCCGCGCCGGCTGGAACGCGATCATCGCCCTGATCCTGAACGCCCTGCTGCTTTCCGCGGCGATGGCCCTGTTCGAGGCCACGCTGACGCTGCCCGGCATCGCGGGCTTCATCCTGACGATCGGCATGGCGGTCGACTCGAACGTCCTCGTCTTCGAGCGCATCCGCGAGGAGCTGCGCAACGGGCGCGCCCCCCGGGCGGCCATCGACAACGGGTTCTCGAAGGCGTTCGCGACGATCGTCGACACCCACGTCACGACGATCATCTCGGCCCTGTTCCTGCTCCAGTTCGGCACGGGCCCGGTCAAGGGCTTCGCCGTCACGCTGATCATCGGCCTCTTGATCTCCATGTTCACGGCGGTCTTCGTGTCCCACACGATCTTCGAGCTCGAGTACGGGCGCCGCCAGCACATCGACACGGTGTCGATCTAGAAAGCAGAGCGTCATGGAGTTTTTCCGCCAGACCAACATCGATTTCCTCAAGTACAAGTGGTGGGCCATCGGCGCCTCCTGGGCGCTGATTTTCGTCGGGCTGTTCACGGTCTTCGTGCAGAAGGGCCTGAAGTTCGGCATCGACTTCTCGGGCGGCACCGCGATCGCGATCCGCCTCTCGAGCCGGCCCGACATCGACAAGATGCGAACGATCCTCGACGGCGCGAACCTGGGCGAGATCGGCATCCAGCGCTACGAGGAGGCCGAGAAGAACGAGGTCCTCATCCGCGTTCAGCAGCAGGCCAAGGAGGGCCGCGACGTCGCCGGCGAGGTGCTCAAGGCGCTCCGGCAGGGTCTGCAGGCCGAGACGGACCCCGGCAAGATCGACATGAACACCGAGGGCAAGGCGACGCTCGCGGCGCGCCTGGCGGCGGCCGATCCGGACCACCTGGCCGGCAAGGCCGACGTCAACCCGGCCGACGCCTACGGCCAGGCGGCCGAGCGGATCGTGGCCCGGCGTTCGGAGCTCGGCCTCTTCAAGTCGCCCGCGGACGTGGATTCCGTCGAGGGCGTCTCCGGCACGGTCAAGGCCTGGGTCAAGGCCAACACGGTCGCCGGCCCCTTCGTGCTCCTCTCGGCCGAGAACGTCGGGCCGCAGGTGGGAGCGGACCTCCAGAAGAAGGCCCTGCTCGCGATCATCTGGTCGACCGTCGGGATGCTCGCCTACATCGCGTTCCGCTTCCGCTCGATCCCGTTCGGCATCGGCGCGATCGTGGCGCTGATCCACGACACGCTGATCACGGTGGGACTGCTCGCCCTCTTCGGGCGCGAGTTCAACCTGGTCGTCGTGGCGGCGCTCCTGACGCTCGTCGGCTACTCGGTCAACGACACGGTCGTCGTGTACGACCGCGTCCGCGAGAACCTCAAGACGCCCAAGAAGGAGCCCCTCGAGAGCGTCATCAACCGCTCGATCAACCAGACGCTGTCGCGGACCATCCTGACCTCCGGCGCGACGATGCTCGTGGTCATCGCGCTCTTCTTCCTCGGCGGCGAAGTGCTCAACACGTTCGCCCTGACGCTGATCATCGGGATCGTGATCGGCACGTACTCGTCGATCTACGTCGCCGCCGCGATCGTCGTCATCTGGAAGGACTGGCGCGGCGGTAAGAAGCTCGCGGTCGTCCCCTCTCCGGTCAAGGCGGAGCCGGTCCCGCCCGCCGCCCCGGCCTCGGCCGGTAAGAAGAAGCAAAAGGGCCGCTGAGGCCCCTTTTGCCTCCCGGCCGATAAGGCCTTACCCTTGGCCTCGTGATCCACTTCGAGGAGATCCTCGAAAAGGTCGAGGCCTACAACCCGAACGCGGACCTGGAGCTGCTGCGGCGGGCCTACGTCTTCTCCGCCCGCGAGCACAAGGGCCAGGTCCGCCGGTCGGGCGAGCCCTACCTCGTCCACCCCCTGAACGTCGCCTCGATCCTGGCGGACCTGAAGGCCGACGACGTCTCGATCGTCGTGGGGCTGCTCCACGACGTCCTCGAGGACACGCTGACGACCAAGGAGGCGATCGCCCAGCAGTTCGGCGGCGAGGTCGCCGAGCTCGTCGACGGGCTGACGAAGATCGGCAAGTTCTCCTACGTGTCCCGCGAGGAAGAGCAGGCCGAGACCTTCCGCAAGATGCTCCTGGCGATGATCTCCGACCTGCGGGTCGTCCTGGTCAAGCTCGCCGACCGCCTCCACAACATGCGCACGCTCGGGTTCCTGCCCGAGGGCAAGCGCCAGGAGATCGCCCGGGAGACCCTCGACATCTACGCGCCGATCGCGCACCGGCTCGGGATGGGGAGCGTGAAGGGCGAGCTCGAGGACCTGGCGTTCCTGAACCTGGAGCCCGAGGAGCACCAGCGCCTTTCCCGCGAGGTCGCCCGGCGGATGAAGGTCTCGGAGGGCATGATCGGGGACATCCGGCGGCGGATCGAGGCGCGCCTGGCCGACGCGGGGGTTCCCGGAGAAGTCTCCGGCCGGATGAAGCGCTACTACTCGATCTGGTCGAAGATGAAGCGGACGGGAGTGGAGGCCGCGCAGCTCTACGACATCCTCGCCTTCCGCATCGTCGTCCCGGAAACCCGCGACTGCTACGCGGCCCTCGGCATGGTCCACCAGCTCTGGCGCCCGGTGCCCGGCCGGATCAAGGACTACGTCGCGATGCCGAAGCCCAACTTCTACCAGTCGCTGCACACGACCGTCATCGGCGAGACCGGCCAGCCCTTCGAGATCCAGATCCGGACCCGCGAGATGGACCTGATCGCCGAGGACGGGATCGCGGCGCACTGGAAGTACAAGGAGGGCCGGCTCGGCCCCCATGCCGACGACGCCCGATTCCAGTGGCTCCGCCAGCTCGCCGACTGGCAGAGCGATGTCTCGGATCCCCGTCAGTTCCTCTCCTCCCTCAAGGTCGACCTCTACCCGGACGAGGTCTACACCTTCACGCCGAAGGGCGAGGTGTTCGCGTTCCCGCGGGGCGCGACGCCGATCGACTTCGCCTACCGCGTCCACACGGACGTCGGGCACCGGTGCGTGGGCGCGCGGGTCAACGGCAAGCTCCTGCCGCTGCGGACGCCGCTCCAGAGCGGCGACATCGTCGAGATCCTGACCGGCCCCGGCCAGACGCCGTCGCGCGACTGGCTGTCCTCGGTCGTCACGAGCCGCGCCCGCCACAAGATCCGCCACTTCATCCACGAGGAGGAGAAGCGCCAGGCGGTCGAGCTCGGCCGGCGCCTGCTCGAGCGGGAGCTCAAGAAGTTCAAGCGGACGTTGAAGAAGCTCGACGCCGACGGGAGCCTCGCCCGGGAGCTGCCGCACTGGGGATTCTCGCGGCCCGACGACCTCTTCGCCGCGATCGGCTACGGGAAGCTGGCGCCCCGCAACGCCCTGGAGCGTTTCGTTCCGGCCGAGGAGCTCGCGCGGCCCGAGTCCGAGAAGAAGGAGTCGGCCGTGTCGCGGGTCGTGCGCCGGATCCTGCCCTTCGGCGTCCCCGACATCATCGTGGTCGGCCACAACGACCTGCTCGCGGCGCTGGCCAAGTGCTGCAACCCCGTCCCGGGGGAGAAGATCATCGGCTACATCACCCGCGGGCGCGGCGTCTCGGTCCACTCGGAGAGCTGCCCGAACGTGAAGAACCTGCTCTACGACCCCGGGCGCCAGATCGACGTGGCGTGGGCCGGCGAGAAGAAGTCCTCGTACGCGATCGAGCTCGAGGTTTCGACGGAAGACCGGCCGGGCCTGCTCGCCGACGTCACCCAGGCGATCGCGGGCGAGGGTTCGAACATCCGGCGAATCGAGGCCCGGGTCGAGGAGACGAAGGACGCCTACGTGACCGTCTCGCTCGAGGCCACGGGCCTCAAGCAGCTGGAGAAGATCGTCGGCCGCATCCGGGCGATCCCGGGAGTTCGGGACGTCGTGCGGAAGTACAACGTCGCGAAGGCGGGGGAGAGAGAGTAGAAGGGGTCAGGTCTTCACTTTTTCGAGATTGTCGCCGAATGGGGACGCGGCGAACGAGAGGTCCTCAAATCCGAAAAATGAAGACCTGACCCCCGGACTTACGCGGTCTTGGCCTTCGGACGCGGAATCGGCTTGGTGACCTTTCCCGACCGGATGCAGCGCGTGCACGCGGTGGTCTTGCGGGAAACGCCGTCGATGACCGAGCGCACGGTCTTGATGTTGAGGTGCCACTTCCGGTTGGTGACGTTGTGAGCGTGGCTGACGCGGTGCCCCGACATCGGGGTCTTTCCGCAGAACTGACAGTGCTGGGCCATCGGTTACCTCGGCTCGACGTTTGGTCGCAAAAACCGGCGAAGCCTACAACGGTCTTTGTACCGACGCAAGGAAGAACAGCTGACCTTCGCGTGGCGCACCTGTCCGAGAGGCTTAAGTCTTTGCCACCTCGGACGTTCGGTCGCTTCTCTCTCTTGACCACGGAATAACCTTTTGCTATTCTCGAAACCAGCCGAATAAGTCCAAGTCAAAGCCCGTAACCGTCTTTCTTTTTTCGGTGGGGCAAAGCGTGTTGTTTAAGAAGTCCAAGAACCTAGTGGGTCTGGACATCGGGTCCTCGGCGATCAAGCTCGTCGAACTCAAGGACTCGAAGGGGGGAGGCTTCCATCTCGTGAAGACCGGCCTCGAGTCCCTCTCCCCCGAGGCGATCGTCGACGGGGCCATCATGGACTCCTCCCTGGTGGTCGACACGGTCAACCGGATCGTTTCGTCCCTTTCGGTCCAGAATCCCGACTTCGGGACCTCCCTGTCGGGCCACTCGGTCATCATCAAGAAGATCTCGCTGCCGGCCATGTCCCCGGAGGAGCTCGCCGAGTCGATCCGCTGGGAGGCCGAGCAGTACGTCCCCTTCGACATCAACGACGTGAACCTCGACTACGTCGTCCTGGAGTCGCGGCCGGCGGCGAGACGATGGACGTCCTGCTCGTCGCGGTCAAGAAGGACAAGATCGACGACTACACCAGCGTCATCACGCAGGCCGGGAAGACCCCGGTGCTCGTCGACGTCGACGCCTTCGCCCTCCAGAACGCCTACGAGGTCAACTACCCGGTCGAGCCCGGCCGCGTGGTCGCCCTCGTGAACATCGGGGCCTCGGTGACCAACGTCAACATCCTGTCGGGCTCCAACACCATCTTCTGGCGCGACATCTCCTTCGGCGGCAACCAGTACACCGACGCGATCCAGAAGCAGCTCTCGCTCTCCTTCGACCTCGCCGAGTCCCTCAAGAAGGGCGAGAAGTCGGGGGATCAGTCGCTCCAGGACATCCTCCCGATCCTGCGCTCGGTCTCCGACGACCTCGCCCAGGAGCTGCAGAAGACCTTCGACTTCTTCCTCGCGACGACCTCCACCGAGAAGATCGACCAGATCTTCATCTCGGGAGGCTCCTCGCGCGTCGTCAATCTCGACTCGCAGCTCAAGGAACGGTTCAACATCCCGGTCGAGATCCTGAATCCCTTCCGCCAGATCGACATCGCGGGCGCTTCGGTCTCGGGCGAATGGCTGACGGACAACGCTCCCAGCCTGGCCGTGGCCGTCGGGCTCGCGATCCGCCACGTCGGAGACGAAGCGGCTTGATCAGGATCAACCTCCTCACCGAGGCCAGGGCGGCGGCCGCCAGGAAGAAGGGGCCGGCCCTTCCGACGGGGGCCAAGCTCAACAACCTGCTCCTCATCGGGGGCCTGGCCCTCGGCCTGATCTACATCGGCACGATGTTCCTCGTCCTGTCCTCCAAGAGGCGCGGCCTCGACGAGGAGATCGGCAAGGCCCGGGAAGAGGTCGCCCGACTCAAGTCGATCATCGACGAGGTCAAGGGCTACGAGGACAAGAAGCGCAGCCTCGAAGAGAAGATCGCGCTCATCAACAGCCTCAAGACGAACCAGAAGGGCCCCGTCCGCCTGATGGACGAGATCTCCAAGGCGCTGCCGGACCTCGTCTGGCTGACCGAGATGCAGATGCAGGGCGACCAGGTGACGCTCAAGGGCAAGACGCTGTCGCCCAACGCGGTCGCGACCTATCTCGAGAACCTCAAGAAGAGCCAGTACTTCGCGGAGCCGGTCTTCAAGAACCTCGGGCGCGAGGCCGGCCCGCAGGGCATCTACGCGTGGGAGATGAGCGTCATCTTCACGCACGGCAAGCCGGTGTCGGCCCAGTCGGCGGCTCCGGGCGGCGCCCGGCCGGCGCGGACGCCCGCGGCGAAGGCACGGGGATAGGCCAATGGCAGTATTCGGCATCAGCGTCGAAGAAAAGCCCTGGTACTACGCCCTGGGCGTCGGCGTCTTCGTGGCCGCGCTGCTGGCGGGGGCCGTGCACTGGTTCTGGTTCAAGCCCATGCAGGAGGAGATCGCGGCCAAGAAGGTCGAGCTCGAGGGGCTCAACCAGGAGATCGCCAAGGGCCGCGCCGCCGAGCGCAAGCTCGCCCAGTTCCGCGAAGAGGTCAAGCGGCTCGAGCTCGAGCTGACCAAGCTCCTCCAGATCCTGCCGTCCAAGCGCAACACCGAGGAACTCATCAAGCGGATCGAGACGCTGACCCGCCAGGGCGACTTCACCCTGAAGAAGTTCACGCCCGGCGAGTTCGTGCAGAAGGAGTTCTACGCGGAGTGGCCGATCGACATCCAGGTCGAGGGCACGTACCATAACCTCGCGCTCTTCTTCGACCGCATGAGCCGGTTCTCGCGCATCATCAACGTCGAAGACATGAAGATCACGTCGCTCGACAACGTCCCGGGCAAGTCGATCGCGGCCAGCTTCGTCGCCAAGACCTTCATCTACACCGGCGAGGAGCCCGGCGCGCAGGCCGCGCCCGGCGCTCCGGGCCAGGCGGCCCCGGGGGCGCCGGTCGGCAAGGCCGGAGCCAGCGCGCAGACGCTCAAGGGCCGCGCCGAAGGCGGAGGTGTGGAATGAGACGCGCCGTCCTCCTCGCCGTCCTCCTGGCGTTCGCCGCGGCGGGCGCCGTCGCGCAGGCCCAGGCGTCCGCGCCGGCTGCGGCGGGGGCCGCTCCCGCCGCGACGCCGCCGGCCGTCATCGCTCCCGTTCCCGAGTCGCCCGGCCAGAGCCTCATCGAGCAGGACGAGTCGGCCATGTCGGGCCGCTCGTACTCCTACGACCCGGCGGGCCGGCGCGATCCGTTCCGCTCGCTGCTCGTGCGCGAGCAGAACCGCGGCGGCCCCAACCGGCCGCCCGGCATCGCCGGGATCTCGATCGACGATCTCGTGATCCACGGGATCTGGAAGACCAAGTCGGGTTACGTCGCCCAGATTCGGGCGACGGACAACAAGAGCTACCTGATCCGCGCCGGCGATCTGCTCTACGACGGCGAGGTGACCCGGGTCGGCCCCAACGAGGTCCAGTTCCGGCAGAACCTCAACGATCCTCAGAGCGTGAAGCCGTTTCGGGAAGTGACCAAGCAGCTCAACGCGACGGTCAAGCAGTGAGGACGTATCTTCGGGTGAAGACGCTTTTCCGCGCGACGGGAGGAACGATGCGAATCGCATTCAGAGCAACCGCGACGGCCACGGCGCTCGCGCTGTCATGGGCAGCCGCCGTGGGCTGCTCCTCCGGGGGCCACAAGACCCAGACCCCCGCCGACACGACCGCGGCGGCGTCCACCGCGCCCGAAGCGGCTCCGGCCGCCCCGTCCTCCGCGTCGGTCAAGATCACCCAGGCCGCCCTGAACGAGGACATCGACGGGGCCCGCGTCGTCCTCTCGTCCAACGCCCCGCTCCTCTACACCTCCTATGAGCCGCGGCCGGACCTCCTGATCGTGGACCTGCGCGACACGACCGTCGCCGCGGGCTTCCATGCACCGGCGACGCCGGGCGGCGGGCTCGTCGAATCGATCAAGTTCGAGGAGCTCGACGAGCTCGGCAAGCGCATCACCCGGCTCTCGATCGCGCACAACCCCGACTCCAAGCCCGACGTCCGCTCGGTCGGGCAAGGCCTGGCCATCGCCTTCAGCGGGGCCGCGACCGTCGCGGCTGCCGAGGCGGAGACCCTGCCGGAACCCGCCGCGCAGCCTGTGGCCGCCCCGGTCGTGGCGTCGGTCTCGAGCGCGCCGCTGGCAGCGCCGGCCGCGCCGGCGACGGCGGCGAAGCCCGCGCCGGCCGTTTCCACGGCGGCCCGCGGCGAGACCGCGCATGCCCTGGAGAAGGTCTCGGTCGACTCGACCGGCGGCAAGGTGTCCGTGACGCTGCTCGGCGACGGATGGTTCGCGCCGAAGGACTTCGTCCTGGCGAACCCGCCGCGGATCGTGCTCGACCTGCCCGGTGTCAAGAACGAGATGCGCCAGCGTTCGATCGCCGTCCAGGGCGACATCGTGACCCGCGTGCGGGTGTCGCAGTTCCAGTCGTCCCCCGAGCTCATCACGCGAGTCGTGATCGACCTGGCGCGCCCGGTCGCCCATGCCGTGGTGCCCAACGGCGAGCAGCTCGCCGTGGTCATCGGCGAGGGCGTCACCGTGGCGGACGCCGCGCCCCCCGCGGCGGAGGCGCCGGCTCCGGCCGAAGCCCCGGCGATGGCCGAGGCGCCCCCGTCGTCGACGACGCTCGCCGCCGAAACCCGGCCCGCGCCGGCTCCGGCCGTCGAGCCGGCCGCCGTCTCCGTGACCGAGCCCCCCGTCGTCGTGGCCGAAGCGGCTCCGGCGCCGGCTCCCGTCTCCGCTCCGGCGCCCGCGTCGGTGCCGGAGACCGCACCTGTGTCGCACCAGGCCTCGGTGGAGGCTCCGCCGCCGGTCCAAGCTGCGGCGGTGGCACCTCCGCCGCCGGCCCCGGTCCAGACCGCCGCCCCGGCACCGGCACCGGCGCCCGCGCCTGCTCCCGCGATGAAGGCGGCCGAGCCCGCCCCGGCGCCGGCCCAGATGGCGGAGACGCACGTCGCCCCGCCCCCGGCTCCTCGCCCGGCATACGTTCCTCCGCCCGCGCCGGCGGCGCCTCCCGCGCGCTCGAACGCCAAGCCCGCGGCCTCGCGCGGCGAGGCTCTGTTCGAAGCCGCGGCGGCGGCGCTCGACTCGGACCAGACCCAGCAGGCGCCGGGCGCCTCCTATCGCTCGCGGACGATCTCCGAGGCCCAGTCGCAGTTCACGGGCGAGCCGATCTCGCTCGACCTCAAGGACGCCGACATCAAGGACGTCTTCCGCACGATCTCGCAGTTGACGGGCCTGAACATCGTCATCGACCCGGAGGTCCGGGGAACCGTCACCGTCCAGCTCGAGGACGTCCCGTGGGACCAGGCCCTCGACCTCATCCTCAAGCAGAACAGCCTCGGGTACGTGCTCGAGAACAACATCATGCGCATCGCGACGACCTCGAAGCTCCAGGCCGAGGAGTCCGACCGCGCCCGCCTCGCCGAGGCGCGCCAGGCCGCCGAGCCCACGCGCACGGTCATCAAGAAGCTCTCGTACGCGAAGGCCTCCGAGATCGTCCCGACGCTGCAGAGCGTGATGTCCAAGCGCGGCGCGATCGTGGTCGACCAGCGGACGAACACGCTGATCATCCGCGAGATCCCGACCTACCTGCCCGCCGTCCTCCAGCTGATCGACAACCTCGACACGGCGACCCCGCAGGTCGTCATCGAGTCCCGGATCGTCGAGACCACGAAGAGCCTCGGCCGCAGCCTCGGCATCAACTGGAGCGTGCGCGGCAAGGCGGACACCGAGAACGGCAACACGACCAATCTGATCTTCCCCAACAAGATCCTGGGCGGGATCGACGTGGGCCTGGGCAACGGGCCGACGGTGGCGTCGCTGGTGCTCGGCAACATCCTGAACACGTTCAACCTCGACGTGGCGCTCACGGCCGCCGAGAACCAGGGCCTCCTCAAGATCATCTCGTCGCCCAAGGTGACGTCGCTGACCAACACGCCGGCCCTCATCCAGTCGGGCGTCCAGATCCCGGTGCAGACGACCGTCAACAACACCACGACCGTCATCTACGTCGACGCGACCCTGAAGCTCGACGTGACGCCGCAGATCACGGCCGAAGGCACGATCCTGCTGACGGTCAACGTGACCAAGCGCGAGCCGGCGGTCGCCCTGAACCTCTCGCTCGGCCAGAACGTCCCGCTGACGATCCGCGAGTACCGCGGCCAGGTCCTCGTCAAGGACGGCGGCACGACGGTCATCGGCGGAATCTTCCAGATCAACGACCAAGACCAGAACAACATGATCCCGGGCCTCTGGAAGATCCCGGTCCTCGGAAACCTGTTCCGCAACAAGACGCGGACCGAGAAGCACGACGAGCTGCTCATATTCATCACCCCGCGGATTCTCAGGTCGTAAGGGAGAGTCGTCCATGAAGAACAAGATCCTGTTGGGAATCGCCCTCGCGGCCGCGCTCGCCTTCGCGAGCGGGTGTACCAATCAGCAGGGCGAGACCGAGTCGCCGGTGTTCATCACTGTGAACATCGAGTTCCAGCCCGGTTTCATCAACGTCGCCAACGTCGCGCCGGTCCAGATCGACACGATCACGCTCCGGTCCGAGCTGAAGGACCCGACGGCGATCGACACCCGCGGCTTCGCCGACACGCAGATCAACAGCTACCGGGTCGTGTACCGGCGGACGGACGGCGGCACGGTGGTTCCGCCCCCGCAGGTCTTCGGAGCCGGGATCGTCGTACCCGTCCGCGGGAATGCGACCCTGGAGAACTTCCCGGTCCTCTATGCGCCCGCCGTCCAGCAGGCCCCGTTCGACCAGCTCCTTCCGTTCAACGGCGGGATCGACCGGGAGACGGGGCGCGACGAAGTCGATACGACTTTCGACCTGACGTTTTATGGTCAGACCGTGTCCGGCCACCGCGTCGAGAGCGACACCGCGAGCGGAATCCTGATTTTTCGATACTCCGCTGCCGCCGCGGCGGCCAGGTAAGGGGGGTCCATGCGCCGCATAGCCATCCTGCTGATTCTCGCCGGGGCCGTCGCAGGCCTGTACGGCTGCGCGGCGGACGCGCCGACGAACCCGGGGCCCGGTACGGGCGGCGGTGGAACCGCCCTCCAGATCCAGCTGATCACGAACGACTCGAACCCGAAGGGCGGCAGCTGCACGCTGATCCAGGCCATCGTCACGGTCAACGGCAACGTCGTGCCGGACGGCACCAGCGTCAACTTCTCGACCGACTTCGGCGTGTTCGGGCAGAACGGGCAGCCGCTGGTTTCCGTCGTGACCCAGAACGGCGCGGCCGTCACGGCGCTCTGCGGCTCCGCGGCGGGCGTCGCCAGGGTCCGGGCGACTTCGACGGCCTCGGGCAACACCGGGTCCGCGAGCCTGACGATCATCTTCCAGCCTTCCGCGAGCACCCTGCCCTTCGTTTCGTCGTGTAACCCGAGCTTCGGACCCAAGGACGGCGGCACGACCCTGACTTTGAACGGCGGCCGCTTCTTCGGCTCGCCCTCGTCGACGCGGGCCCAGTTCACGGTGAACGGCACGACCAAGGACGGGATCGTGCAGAGCGTGACGGCGAGCCAGATCGTCGTCCAGACGCCCGGGTTCAACGAGTTCGCCGCGGCGCAGCTGCAGGCGCAGATCACGCTCTCCCTCGGTACGCTCACGCCGGAGCCGACGGTCCTGTCGCTGCCGAGCTGCTTCGCGTACGGCTCCGTGGAACCGGGCCAGCCCAGCGTCGCCTCGCTCCTGCCCTCGTCGGGGACGAGCGAAGGCGGCACGCGCGTCACGGTCGTCGGCGGGGGCTTCTCGACCACCGGCGGCGTCCAGGTGTTCTTCGGCACGGTCGAGGCGACGGTCGTCTCGGTGTCCTACAACCAGGTGGTCGTGCTTTCGCCGAGGCAGTTCGGCGACCCCACGCCGGTCGACGTGACCGTCCGGAACATCGCGTCGGGCCTGACCTCGAACGGGGTGACCTACACCTACACGCAGCCGATGGCGATCACGTCCTGGAATAACAACGTGCAGTTGCTCGGCGGCCCCTACGTCCCCGTCACAATCTTCGGGCGGGGCTTCCAGGCCCCTGTCGCCGTCTCCCTCGCCGGCTTCGGAGCCATCATCCAGAGCGTGTCGGCGACCGAGATCGTCGTGATCCCCGGCCCGGCCTTGCCGTCCGGGTGCGACGACATCACGGGTGAAATCGCCGTTGTGAACATCAACACCGGCTCGGGCGCCACGGGCGGCTCGTTCACGTACAAGATCGCCAAGCCGGCGATCTCGTCGGTCATCCCCTCCAACTCCTGTCCGGGCGGGCCCGGCTGCCCGGGCAACGGGCTCGGCGGCTTCGCGGGCACGATCCTCGGGGCGAACTTCCCGAACTCGGCCGCGGAGGTCGACGTGAAGTTCGGCTCCCAGACGGCCTTCGTCAACTCCGCGACGTCGACCTCGCTCGACATCACCATCCCGATCACCACGCAGAACGCGCCGACCTGCTCCGGGGCGAACCCGGCCGGCACCTTCCAGGTCGTCGAAACGGTCGACGTCACCGTCACGGATCGGACGACCTCCTGCAGCGTTGTCGCGACGAAGGTCTTCCAGTACATCCTGCCGTGCACCGTGCCGCCGACCGCGGCCCCCTGAGTCTCACCGGCGCCGCCCCTTCCGGGGGGCGGCGCCTATTTCACCGTGGCTGAACAGACGCCCGAAGCCCGCATCCGTGATCTCGAGCGCCGGCTCGATCTCGATCCGGGCTCGAGGCTCTTCGTTTCGGTGGCGGAGGAGTACCGCAAGCTCGGCCGCCTGAGGGATGCGCTCTCGGCGCTCCAGAAGGGCCTCCTCGCCCATCCCGGCTACGTCGCCGCGCAGGTCGCGCTCGGACGGGTCTACCTCGAAGCCAACCAGTCGACGGACGCCATCGCGACGTTCACCAAGGTCCTCGTAGCCGATCCGGGCAATCTGGTCGCGGCCAAGTCGCTGGCGGACATCCAGCTCGGCCGGGGAGACAAGCTCGAGGCCGTCAAGAAGTACAAGCTGTATCGGGCGCTGTCGGGCGACCGCAAGGTCGACCCGATCATCGCGGAGCTCGAGACCCAGGTGGCTCCGAAGCCCGTGACGCCTCCGCGCTTCGCGCCGGTCGAGCCGCCGCCTCCGCCGCCGAGCTTCCAGGAGACCGACAAGGGGCGGCGCCGTGCCATGCCGAAGCCGCTGCCCTCCGTCTCCGCGGACGACCCGTTCGAGCTGACGTCCCTGGCCTTCGAGATCGGCGACGACTCCGGCAAGGCCCGGGCCCACGAGGGGCCGTTTCTCGTGCCGACGCGCGACGTGTTCATCGCGCCGCCGCCCTCCGCGCCGCACACGGCGGCGGAGGTGCCGCCCCCGGCCGAGGCCGGTCCCCTCGACGAGGCCGCCGTCGCTCCGGCCCCGCCTCCGGCGATCGCCGAGGCCCCCGTGCCGGTCGTCCGGCTCCCGGAGCCCTCCCCGGCGCCCGAGCCCGCGAGGCCGACCGGACGGGCGCTCGCCGACCTCTATTACTCCCAGGGGCACTACGCCGAGGCCCTCCAGATCTACGACGACCTCGTGAGCCGCCACCCGTTCGACGAGGACCTGAAGCGGATGCGCCGCGACGCCGAGGCCCGGCTTCTGCCGGCCGGGTCCACCGGCTCGACGGCCCCGGACCCGGGCCTCGAGCGCCGGCTCGCCCGCATCCGGGCGCTCAAGAACTGGCTCTCGCAGGTCCAGGCCGGATGATCCCCGGCCCCCGACCGTGACATCATCCGGACTCGCATGAACGTCTTCCAGGACACCCTTCGCCGGATCGCGGAGCGCGTCGAGGGCACGCGGGCCGTCTCGCTCGTGGGCGTGGACGGGATCGCGATCGACTCGTACGTGAGCGCCGAGGGGCTGCCGATGGAGTCGCTGGCCGCCGAGACCGGTTCGGTGGTGAAGGCCGCGCGGGCCGCCCGCGCGCTGACGGACCACGGGCCGCTCCAGCAGCTCACGGTCGCTTCGGACAATGCGGCGACGATCCTGTGCCGGGTAACCGAGGAGTACTATCTGCTCCTCCTGCTCGCCCGGGACGGGAATTTCGGCCGGGGGCGCTTCGAGCTCAAGAAGGCCGCGGCCGCGCTGGAGAAGGAGCTGGTTTAGGAATGCTTTCGCTCAAGGAGATCCGGGAGCTCGTGGATCTCGTGACCGAGCGCGGGCTCGCGGGTCTCGAGATCGAGCGGGCGGGGTTCCGGCTGCGGATCGAGGGCCGGCGCCCGCTCACGGCCGACGCGACCCACGACGGTACGCACTCGGCGGCCTCCGCGTCGCGTCCGGCGGGACCGGGCGGTCCGGAAGCCGCCCCGGCGCCGGACGAAAACGTGCACGTGATCACCTCGCCGATCGTCGGCACCTTCTACCGCTCGCCCTCGCCCGAAGCCGAGGCCTTCGCCGAGATCGGCCAGCGCATCGCCAAGGGCAAGATCCTCTGCATCATCGAAGCGATGAAGCTGATGAACGAGATCGAGTCGGACGTCGAGGGCGAGGTCGTCGCGGTCTATCCGCGCAACGGCCAGCCCGTGGAGTACGGCGAGAAGCTGTTCGCCATCCGGCTGGCCGCGTAGCCGCAGGGCGGCATGTTCAAGAAGATCCTGATCGCCAACCGCGGCGAGATCGCGCTGCGGATCATCTCGGCCTGCCGGGAGCTCGGGATCAAGACCGTCGCGGTCTACAGCGAGGCCGACCGCGACGCCCTGCACGTGCGCTACGCCGACGAGGACGTCTGCATCGGGCCCTACCCGTCGGCGGCCTCGTACCTGAACATCTCCGCGATCGTCTCCGCCGCCGAGATCACCGAGGCCGACGCCATCCATCCCGGCTACGGCTTCCTCTCCGAGAACGCCTACTTCGCCGAGATTCTCGCACGACTGCCACATCACGTTCATCGGGCCCGTCGCCGGAGGCGATCCGCAAGATGGGGGACAAGTCGCTCGCCCGGCGCACGCGTCGCCGCGGCCGGCGTCCCGATGGTGCCGGGCTCGCCCGGGCCGGTCGAGTCCGTGGACGACGCCGTCGCCTTCGCGAAGAAGGTCGGCTACCCGGTGATCCTCAAGGCGTCGGCCGGCGGCGGCGGACGCGGCATGCGCGTGGCGCGGGACGAACGCGAGCTCTCCGGCGCCTGCGAGACGGCGCGCAACGAGGCCGAGAAGGCCTTCGGCAACGCCGAGGTCTACCTCGAGAAGTACCTCGAGAACCCGCGCCACATCGAGTTCCAGGTCTTCGGCGACTCCCGCGGCAACGTCCGCCACCTCGGCGAGCGCGAGTGCTCGATCCAGCGGCGCCACCAGAAGCTGATCGAGGAGGCGCCCTCGCCGGCCCTCGAGGAGGGGCTGCGCCGCGAAGATGGGGGAGGCCGCGATCGCCGCGGCGAAGGCCGTGTCGGTACACGAACGCCGGCACCGTCGAGTTCCTGCTCGACCGGACGGCCGGTTCTACTTCATGGAGATGAACACGCGCCTCCAGGTCGAGCATCCCGATCACCGAGGAGGTCACCGGCCTCGACCTGGTCAAGGAGCAGATCGCCGTGGCCGCCGGGGCCGCCGCTTTCCTTCGCCGACCGCGACATGACTCCGCGCGGCCACGCCATCGAGTTCCGCATCAACGCCGAGGACCCCGACACCTTCGCGCCCTCGCCGGGACGCATCGCGGTGTTCCACCCGCCGGGCGGCCTCGGCGTGCGCGTCGACACCGCCGCCTACCAGGGCTACCTCATCCCGCCGTACTACGACTCGCTGATCGCGAAGCTGATCGTCTGGGGCCGCGACCGCGAGGAGGCGATCGGCCGGGGTCGCCGCGCCCTCGACTTCTTCGTCGTCGAGGGGATCAAGACGACGATCCCGCTCCACCGGCGGATCCTGGACGACCCGGACTTCATCGGAGGGCGGCTCTCGACGCACTTCATGGAGCGCTTCGCCGCCTCGGCGTAGGCGACGCGTGACGTTCCGGCTTCCTCCCGTCTACGCGATCACCGACCGCGCCTCGAGCGGCGTCGAGGACCACGCCGTGATCGCGCGCCGCCTCCTCGCGGTCGGTGTGCGATGCGTGCAGCTGCGGGAAAAGGCCCTGCCCGACCGGGAGCTGCTCGCCGCCGCCGACGCGATCGGCGCGCTCGCGCGGCCGCTGCCGCGCGATCGCCCTCGTCAACGACCGCGTCGACGTCGCCCGCCTGGCCGGCCTCGGTGTGCACCTGGGGGAAGACGACCTGCCGGCCGCGGCGGCACGTGCCCTGCTGCCCGAGGGCGTGCCGATCGGCATCTCCACGCACGATGTCGACGCGGCACGGCGGGCCCTGGCCGACCCGAACGCGGACTACGTCGCCTTCGGGCCGGTCTTCGACAGCCCGACGAAGATGCTCCGGCCAGGCCTCGGCCTCGACGCTCTCGCCGCGGCCGCGGCCGGGCGGACGAAGCCGCTCGTGGCGATCGGAGGGATCACGGCCGAGCGGCTCGAGGCGGTCTGGGACGCCGGCGCGGACTCCGCCGCGATGATCGCCGGCCTTCTCGCCGGGGGTCGGATCGAGGATAACGCGCCGGGCCGCGCTCGATCGCGCCCGGCGGCGGCGGCGCCCCGAGCGGATCTACCTCGTCGGGTTCATGGCCAGCGGCAAGACGACGGTCGGGCCGCCGGCTCGCGGAGCGTCTGGGGCTGCCCTTCGTCGACCTCGACGCGGAGATCGAGCGCGCCGCCGGACGGACGATCCGCGCGCTCTTCGAGGAGTTCGGGGAACCGGCGTTCCGCGAACGGGAGTCGGCCTTTCTCGCCGGGACCGGGTCCCTTCCCGCCGCGGTCGTCGCCACGGGAGGCGGCAGTTTCGCGCAGGAGGGCAACCGCCGGATGATCGCGCGCCTCGGGACGTCGGTGCTGCTCGACGTGAGCCTCGACACGGTCCGGGGGCGCCTCGCCGGCAAGACCGACCGCCCGCTCTTCCAGACCGCCGAGCAGCTCGAGACCCTCTTCGCGCAGCGGGCTCCTTTCTATAGAATGGCGGCCGTCCGCGTGGCTTTGAGCGGCGCCGAGACGGTCGAGGAAGCGGCGGACCGGGTGCTCACGGCTCTCGAGGATCGTGAATCCATAGCCTGAAGGAGAGCCTCTCCCGGATGCGTTACCTGATCCTGTCCGACATTCACTCCAACGACGAGGCCCTGGCCGCGGTGCTGGCCCGCGTGCGGCGCAAGCGTTTCGACCGCGTGGTCGTGCTCGGCGACTTCGTCGGGTACGGCGCCAACCCGAACCACGTCATCGACCGGATCCGCAACATCCGCAAGGAGAAGGTCATGATCCGCGGCAACCACGACAAGGTCGTCTGCGGCCTCGAGTCGGGTGACCTCTTCAACCCGGTCGCGCTGAAGGCGGCGCGCTGGACGACGGAGAAGCTGACCGCGCGCAACCGCAAGTTCCTCGAGGCTCTGCCGCTCGGGCCCGCGAACGTCGACGGCGCCTTCGCGATCTGCCACGGCTCGCCGCGCGACGAGGACGCCTACATCTTCACGGACTACGACGCCTACCTGAACTTCCGCGAGCTCGAGGCCAACGTCTGCTTCTTCGGGCACAGCCACATCCCGTGCATCTTCACCCTCGAGCCTCACGGGATCCTGGTCGAGCTCGTGAAGGAGGCGCGCGTGCGCTATCCGCTGAAGAAGGGCATGCGCTACCTGATCAATCCGGGCTCGATCGGGCAGCCGCGGGACCGCAACGCCGCGGCGTCCTACGCGATCTACGACTCGACCGCGCACGTCGTGCACTTCGACCGCGTGGTCTACCCGGTCGAGAAGGCGCGCGACAAGATCTACAAGGCCGGGCTGCCGCACATCCTGGGGGACCGGCTGCTGGTGGGAGCCTAGCGGAGAGCCTGGCCGACGGTCGGAGGCCGCCGCCGCGTCTATAATCCGGGCCGATTCTTCGGAAAGGCGGGCGATGCGGCGTGGCCTCGGCGCGGTGGTCCTGTCCCTGGCGGCGTCGCGCTGCGCGAGCCACCCGCCGACGGCCGTTCCCGCCGCTTCCCCGGCGTCGACTCCCGCTCCGGCTTCGCGGTTCGGGACGATGGCCGAGGCCGAGCCGGCTCTGCTCTCGCTCGAGGACCGGCGCGCCTTCGATGCGCCCGTCCTGGACGCCGCCGCCGGGTCGGCGGCCGCCGACGTGCGGGCGCGCGCGGCGCTCTCGGCCGGACGCATCGGGGACGATCGCGCGGCGGCCGTCCTGCGGCCTCTTCTCTCCGATCCCGAACCGGGCGTGCGCGCCTCCGCGGCCTTCGCCGCCGGCATCCTGCGCGACCCGGGAATGACGGAGAGCCTCGTCCCGCTGCTCCGGGACCCGGACGCCGCCGTGGCCTCGCGCGCCGCCTGGTCGATCGGGTTCCTCGAGCAGCCGGAGGGGGAGGCGGCGCTCGTGGCCGCCCTTGCGGACGCCGGCGCGGACCGGAAGGCGGCGCTCCTCTTCGCGCTGTGGCGGTTTCCGAACCCGGCGGCGGCGGCGGCCGCAACGCCCTTCGCGTCGGACCCGGATGCGGCCGTCCGCGCGGCGGCGCTCTACGCCCTCGCGCGCCGGCCCCAGGAGTCGTCGCTGCCGCAGCTGGCGGCCGGTCTTTCCGATCCCGACACGGACACCGCGGCGCTCTGCGCGCGGGCCCTCGGCGTACTGGGCAAGCCCGAGTCGGCCGGCCCGCTGTGGTCGGCGATCGACGGGCGGCGTCCCCCGTCGTCATCAACGCCATGCTCGCCCTCGCGGCCCTCCTGCCGAAGTCGGCGGGAGCGGCCGTGCCCCCCGACCGGATGGCTCGCCTGGCGGCGCTCGCGGGGGACGCGAACCCGAATCTCGCGGTGCCGGCGCTGGCCCTTCTGCGGTGGGCGACTTCGGACCGCGAGGCCTTCCGGCGGCTGTTCTCGACGGCGTCCACGGGCCAGGGCCGGCGGCGGCAGGTCGCCGTCCAGGCCGTCATGGCGGCGCTGCCCGGAGAGTCGCAGAGCGTGGTCGACGCCGCCATCGCCTCTCCGGACCCGTTCCTTCGCGGCGCCGCGGCGGCGGGGCTGGCGTCGCTGCCGGAGGCCCAGGCCCGCCCGCTGCGCGAGACGCTCATGGCCGACAAGGATCCGGTCGTGCGCCTCAAGGTGCTCGAGGGCCTCGAGACGCCGGAGGCCGCGCGGACGAATCTCCCGCTCGTCCAGGCGGCCCTCTCCGATCCCGACCTCGGCGTTCGCTCGGCCGCCGTCGACCTTCGCATTCTGGCCGGCGGCCCGGACATCGACGCGTGGCTGCGGGAGACGGTCGTCGCCTCGTACGGGCAGACGAGTCCCGACATCCCCATCACGGCCATCGGCGCGGCGGAGAAGGAGCCCGGCAAGGCGGAGGCCCGCGCCGTGGTCGAGGCGGCGTACCGCCACCCGTCCGTCCTCGTTTCGCGCCTGGCCCGCCGCTCGCTCGTCACGACGTTCCACGCGGATCCCGCCGAGCTTCCCTGGCGCACGTACACGACGGGAAAGTCGCTCGCCGACTACGCGGCGCTTCTCGACGAGGCGCGCCGGCCCCGGACGGCCCGGATCGAGACCGCGCGGGGCGCCTTCACGATCCGGCTCGCCGGAGCCGAGGCGCCGATGACCGTGATGAACTTCGTGACGCTGGCGAAGAAGGGTTACTTCGACGGCGCGCCCATCCACCGCGTGGTGCCGAACTTCGTGGTCCAGGACGGGGATCCGACCGGCACCGGCAGCGGCGGCCCGGGCTACGAGATCCGCGACGAGATCAACACGCTGCCGTACCGGGCGGCGACCGTCGGCATGGCGCTGTCGGGCCCGGACACCGGCGGCAGCCAGTGGTTCGTGACGCAGAGCCCGCAGCCGCACCTGGACGGCGGGTACACGGTCTTCGGTCAGGTCGTCTCGGGCGCGGACGTCGTCAACCGCGTCGAGCAGGACGACCGCATTCTGCGCGTCAGCGTGGGCGAGGAGGTGCGGTAGGTGTACCGGATCTCGCGCGCGGTGCAGTTCCTCGGCCTGGTGGTGGCGGGCGCCGCGTTCTTCGTGGGCGTGCTCGGCCACGACGTGCGACGCGAGCTGGTGCTGCTCGGGATCGGCGCGGGGATCTTCTTCGCCGGCCAGGCGCTGCAGCGGGGGACGCGGTGAGCGGCGGCGTGATCCTCGCGACGCGGGCGCTCCCGGAGCCCTTCGACGCCCTGCGCGAGGACTTCGAGGTGCGCGTGATGGGCTATGCGGCGGGCGAGATGGAGCTCGCGGCCGAGATCCCCGGGGTCGACGCCCTCGTGTGCCTGGTGGACGATGCCGTCACGGCCTCGGTCATCCAGGCCGCCGACCGGCTCAAGATCATCGCCAGCTATGCCGTGGGCGTGGACCAGATCGACCGGGCCGCGGCGGCCGCCCGGGGGATCGTCGTCACCCATACGCCCAACGCGCTGACCGACGCGACCGCGGATCTGACGATCGCGCTGCTCCTCGCCCTGTCCCGGCGGCTCATCGAGGGCGACCGACTGGTGCGGGCCGGGGGGTTCGCCGGCTGGGCCCCGGACCTGCTGCTCGGGCGGGATCTCAAGGGAAAAGTCTTCGGCATCGTCGGGCCGGGCCGCATCGGCAAGGCCGTCGCGCGGCGCGCCAAGGCCTTCGGCATGACCGTCATCGCGTGCGGCCGCACGCCCCGCGACGAGGGGAACCCGGACGATCCTCCGCGCGTGTCCTTCGAAGAGCTGCTGCGGCGCTCCGACGTGGTGTCGCTCCACGTTCCGCTGACCGAGGAGACGCGGCGGCTCTTCCAGGCCGAGACGTTCGCGAAGATGAAGCCGGGCAGCCTGCTTCTGAACACCTCCCGCGGGCCGCTCGTCGACGAGGTGGCGCTGACGCGCGCCCTCGATACCGGGCCGCTCGCGGGCGCCGGCCTCGACGTCTACGAGAACGAGCCGGCGATCACGCCCGCCCTGCTCGACGACGACCGCGTCGTGCTCATGCCGCACGCCGGCAGCGCGACCGTCGAGACCCGCCGCGAGATGGCGCGGATGGTCGTCGAGGACATCCGGCGCGTGCTCTCGGGAGAGAAGCCCCTGCGGCCGGTGCCGCCCGAAGGAGGCCGGCGATGAAGACGGGCAGGCCGGGGAAGAGCTCCTTCTCCTCGCTGGACGACGCGGCCGACGGCCTCCTGCGGCGCATGGCCCGCGGCGACAACGCCCTCGCCTGGCTCCAGGCGCGGTGGGGGCGCATCGTGGGGGAGCCGCTCTCGCGCAAGATCGAGCCCACGGCCCTCCAGGGCCGGCGCCTGACGGTGTCGCTGCTCGACCCCGCGTGGCGCAAGCCCGTGGAGGCGACCCTCGGCGAGCTCGAGAGAAAGCTCGCAGTCGAGATGCCGGAAGTGAAGCCGAGGGTGACGCTGAAGTAGAGGAGGGGGACGGCGCCCGCGCCTACTCCGCCGCCGGCACCCGCGTCGCCTTCGTCACCGGAGCCATCCCCTCGTCGATCTCCATCGCGACGACGGCGCCCCCGGCGTCCGGTACGAAGCGGAACCAGCGGACGGCGTCCCGGGCGGCGAAGGTTCCCCCGCCGAGCGGCCATGCCTCCATGGAGAGCGGGCCGGCGGCGATCGCCAGGTGATCGCCCTAGCGGCGGACCACCCAGTCGTCGCCGTCCTCGTCGCGATAGGTCCCGGCGTTGCGGTCGAGGGTCGACTCGGGCAGGACGATGGGCGGGCGCTCGTCGAACGGCTTTCCGATCAGGAGCGAGGCCGCCCGGAGCGCCAGGGCGCGCGGCTCGGCGCAGCCGAGGCAGTTGGAAAGCACCGCGACGTAGATCCGGTCGTCGGGCAGGCGCAGGTTGGCCGTGGAAAACCCGTTGATCCGGCCGCCGTGCTCGACGACGGCGTGCCCCTCGTAGCTCCAGATTCCCCAGCCGTAGCCGTATCGGGTCGGGGTCCCGTCCGGGAGCGTCACGGGAGTCCACATGCGCCGGCGGCTCTCGGCCGACAGGATCCTGCCGGCGTCGAGCGCCGCCTGCCACCGGGCGAGGTCGTCGACCGTCGAGATCAGGCCGCCGGCCGCGAAGGGCTGCGTCATCGAAAGGTAGGACGCGTTGACGATCCCGCCGGGCCCCGTCTGGTAGCCGGACGCCCGACGCGGAACGATCGCCGTCTCGCTGTCGTAGCGCGTGTCCTTCATTCCGAGGGGCTCGAAGATCCACTCGGACACGAGGTTCGCGTAGGCCTTGCCCGTGACCTTCTCGAGGATCGCGCCGAGCAGGACGTAACCGGAGTTGTCGTAGTGCCATTTCGTGCCCGGCTCGAAGTCGAAGGGCTCGTTCTTGAAGAAGTCGATCGTCTGCGCCAGCGTCCAGTCCTCGCGGAGGCGGTTGGGGTACCGGGCCGGAATCTCGGTGTAGCTCTTGATTCCCGAGGTGTGCGTCAGCAGCTGCTCGATCGTGACGCGGCGGCCGCCGGCGGGGTAGTCGGGCAGGAACTTCGTGATCTCGTCGGAGAGCGAAAGGCGACCCTCCTCGACGAGCTTGAGGACGCACGCCGCCGTGAACTGCTTGGTGACCGAGCCGACGCGGAAGACCATCTCCGGCCGGACCGGGACCGCCAGCTCGACCTCCGCCAGCCCGTAGCCCTTTCGCAGGACCGGCCGGCCGTCCTGCACGACGAGCACCGCGGCGCCCGGACCGGTCGGCGGGTAGGCGGCTGCGAAGGCGCGGTCGATGCGCGCGACCTGGTCGGGCGTGGCCGCGAGCGCGGCGACCTGAACCAGGAATCCGAGGCCGGGAGCCAGGAACCGGATCGCTCTAGGCGTAGAGCCCTCGGACCATCGTGTCGTGGGCGACGCGCGAGATGCCGAGCATGTAGGCGGCGATCCGGAAGCTGACGCCGTACTTCTCGGCCATCGACGCGACGTCCTTGAACGACTGGACCATGATGTCCTCGAGCCGTTCGTTGACCTCGCTCTCGCGCCAGAAGAAGCCGGCGCGGTCCTGGACCCACTCGAAGTACGACACCGTGACGCCGCCCGCGTTGGCGAGGATGTCCGGCACGACGAGGACGTTCTTGGCGTTCAGGATCTCGTCGGCGCGCTGGGTCGTGGGGCCGTTGGCGCCCTCGACGATGATCTTCGCCTTGATGTTGCCCGGCGTTCTTCTGGCGGATCTGGTTCTCGTTGGCCGCCGGGATCAGGATGTCGCAGTCGAGCTCGAGCAGGGCCTCGTTGGTGACCGGCTCGGCGCCCGGGAATCCCTCGAGCGTCCGGTTCTTCTCGTAGTGCGCGAGCACGGCCGGCATGTCGAGGCCCCCCGGGGCGTGGATGCCGCCCTGGATGTCCGAGACCGCGACGATCTTCGCGCCGGCCTCGAAGCACATGCGGGCGGCGATCGAGCCGACGTTGCCGAAGCCCTGGACGACGATGCGGCTGCCCTTGAGCGTCAGGCCGCGCAGGGGAGCCGCCTCGCGGGCGATGAGCATCAGGCCGCGGCCGGTCGCCTCGACGCGCCCGCGCGAGCCGCCGAGCGAGAGGGGCTTGCCCGTGACGACCGCCGTCACCGTGTGGCGGGCGTGCATCGAGTAGGTGTCCATGACCCAGGCCATCGTCTGGGGGTTGGTGCCCATGTCGGGCGCCGGCACGTCCTTCTCGGGCCCGAACTGGTCCATGAGCTCCGCGGTGTAGCGCCGGGTGATCTTCTCGAGCTCGGCGCGCGACAGCGACCCCGGGTCGCAGATCACGCCGCCCTTGGCCCCGCCGAACGGGATGTTGACGACCGCGCACTTCCAGGTCATCCAGGCCGCGAGGGCCCGGACCTCGTCGAGGGAGACGTTCTTGTCGAACCGGATGCCGCCCTTGCCCGGTCCCCGGGCGATGTTGTGGAGGACCCGGTAGCCGACGAAGACCTCGATCCGCCCGTCGTCCATGGCGATCGGGATCGAGACCTTGGTCTCGCGGACCGGCTCCCGGAGGACCTTGTAGAGCCCGGGATCCAGCCCGAGCTTCTGGGCGGCCAGGTCGAACCGGGACATCATCTCCTCGAAGGGGCTGGCGGAGTCGGTGCCCGTGGGGTGCGATCCGATCGTGGGGAACTGCGGCTCGGCGATAGTGCTCACGTTCCTCTCCCGCGGGCCCGGGGCCCGGTCACACTAAAATGCCCGGGGATTCTAGCACCCGGCATCCAAGCCCGAGTTCGTTCGGGGCCGGGAGAGAGCCGAGCGTGGAGTCGAGGAACACCGAGCTCGAGGACGGGGAGATCGTCCGCCGCGTTCTCGGCGGCGAGGAGGATCTCTTCGAGGTCCTGGTGCGGCGCTACCAGGTGAGGGTGGTTTCGCACGTGACCCGCATGGTCGGGAGCCGCGACGACGCCCTGGACCTCGCCCAGGAGATCTTCCTGAAGGTCTTCCAGGCCCTCGACCGCTTCAACCCGGCGTACAAGTTCTCGACCTGGCTCTTCCGCATCGCGGGCAACGCGGCGATCGACCACCTCCGGAAGCGCCGACCCCGGACCGTTCCGCTCGAAACGCCCGATCCGGACGGGCCCCCCGGGCAGTTCCAGGTCGAGCAGCGCTCCAACTGGCTCGACCCCTACGGGGAGCTGCGAAACACGGAGCGGGGCCAGGCCATCCACCGGGCGATCCAGGAGCTTCCGGCGGATTTTCGGGAACTGATCGCCCTCCGGCACTTCGCCGGGCTATCCTACGAGGAGATCGCCGAGGTCAAGAAGATGCCGCTCGGGACGGTCAAGAACAAACTCTTTCGCGCCAGAGTCGTATTGAAGGACAGGTTGGCAGGAGAAGTGACTTGAGACCGTGCCCACGCCCCCTGGATCCGATTGACGCCGAGGCGGTTGCCGCCGGGGCGGAACCCCTGTTTGCCGTCGACGCGGCCTCCCACGCCCGGGAATGCGCCTCCTGCCAGGGCCTGATCGCGGCCGCCAGGAGCCTCTCCGAAGCCCTGGAGGGGGCTTACGAGCCCTCGGACGCGGTTCCCGGCCTGGCGGACCGGGTCACGCGCCTCCGGGCCTTCTCCCGGAGGGAGCGCCGAACTTACGCCCTCTGGAACACCCCGGTGCTCCTGACGGCCGGCCTGTCGGTCGCTGGACTCGCCCTTCTCGCCCTCCCGGCGCTGACCTCCTCCGAGCAGGTTTCCCTGGGCGCCGCGGCGCTGACTCCGCTCCTGGCCCTGGCCCGGTCGGCCGCCGGCTGGGCGTCCGACCTGCTCCGGCTCGCCCCGACCGGGCTCGAAGCGCTGTCGGAGGGGATGCGCCAGGACGGCTCCGTCGGGATCGTCGCCCTGCTGCTGCTCCCGCCGCTCTCCTTCGGTCTGCGGCGCGTGCTCGCTCGCGCCCGCCGATCGTAGATGCGGCCGGCCCGGCTTCTTTCCGGCGCGCTCCTGGTCCTCGCCGCGGGCGGATCCGCGCTCGCCCTTCCCGGCTCGATCACGTCGGTGCGCCGGGACGTCGTCGTCTCGCAGGCCGTGCCGGGACGCGTGGTCGTGGTTCTCGCCGACGCGCGGATCGCGGCGCGGGTCTCGGGCGACGTGATCGTGTGGGGAGGCAACGTGTCGTTCGCCCCCGGCGGAACCGTCGCGGGCGATCTCCTCGTCTTCGGCGGACGGATCGAGCTGCCGCCGGGCCAGACGCTGCCGCCGGTCGAGGGCCGCGTCTCGACTCCGGGCTCGCTGCTTCACCTCTACCTCTCGGAGATGCGGCGAGCGCCGTGGGAGGAGAACGCCTTCGGCACGTCCGTCCTCTCGGGCCTGCACCTGATCGCCCTCTCCGCCTGGCTTGCCGTGGCGCTCGCCATTCTCTGGCTCTTCGCCTCGCCGCTGGCCCGCGCGGCCATGCTCGCCGAGGAAGACTGGTCGGGGGCCCTGCTCGCCGGCGCGCTCGGCGTGCTCACGCTCTTTCTCGGGGCGGGCGCCGCGCTCTCGCTGTTGCCCGCCTCGCTCGCGATCCCGATCGCGCTCGCTTCGGCCGCGGTCGCCGTGGTCGCCAAGGTCTTCGGGATGGCCGCCCTCTTTCTCCTCCTCGGCCAGAAGCTCGTCAAGAGCGTCGCGCCGGCCCGCCGCCCCGCGGCGCTGGCGGCCGGGTTCGCCGTGCTCGGAGGCGTCTCGCTGCTGCCCTTCGTCGGAGCGCTCGTCTGGAGCGTCGCCTCGATCGTCGCGGTCGGCGTCGCTCTGGTTTCGCGCTTCGGAACGCCGCGGTACCGGTTGGTCCTCGGGTAGCACCCTCCCGGAGGCGGAAGGCCGGCCCTTTCCCTTGATAGAGTCCGCGTCGATGCAGATCCGCTCTCTCGGCGTGGTCGGCGGCGGGCAGATGGGCGGGGGAATCGCGCACGTCGCGGCCGCCTCGGGCTGCTCCGTCGTGCTCGTGGATGTCGCCGAGCCCCTGCTCGCGAAGGCCCGCGCGGCGATCGAGAAGAACCTCGACCGGGAAGTCGCGAAGGGCAAGCGCTCGGCCGAGGACAAGACCGGCGCGCTCTCCCGGCTGACGCTCTCGACGGAGCTCGAAGCGCTGGCCGGCGCCGACGCCGTCGTCGAGGCCATCGTCGAGAACGAGACCGTGAAGAAGGAGCTGTTCGGCAAGCTCGACCGGATCTGCAAGCGGGACGCGATCCTCGCCTCCAACACCTCGTCGATCTCGATCACGCGGCTGGCGGCGGCGACCGGCCGCCCCGACCGCTTCATCGGGATGCACTTCATGAACCCGGTGCCGGTGATGGCGCTCGTCGAGGTCATCCGGGGCATGGCCACCTCGGACGCCACGGCGACGGCCGTCGACGCGCTCGCGCGGGCGATGGGCAAGACCCCCATCGTCTGCAACGACTACCCGGGTTTCGTATCGAACCGGGTCCTCATGCCGATGATCAACGAGGCGATCGAGGCCCTGCGCGAGGGGGTCGCGACCCGGGAAGCGATCGACGGCATCATGAAGCTCGGGATGAACCACCCGATGGGGCCGCTCCAGCTGGCCGATTTCATCGGCCTCGACACCTGCCTCGCGATCCTCCGGGTCCTGCAGGAGGGGTTCGGCGATCCGAAGTACCGTCCGAGCCCGCTCCTCGTCCGCATGGTGGACGCCGGCTGGCTCGGCAAGAAGACCGGACGCGGCTTCTACGAGTACCCCGCGGCATGAGCGCTTCGGCCTCCTGCCGCCGGCCTCCCGCCGCCTGATGTACTGCCAGGTCTGCGGCCTCAAGAACTCCGACGAGGACGAGTACTGCGCCCGGTGCAACTCGAAGCTCCTCGTGCTTTCGGGCGTCGGGGTGGTCGAGGAGAGCGGGGAGCCGCAGGAGGAGATCCCCTTCGACGAGCACCTGCTCGAGCGCATCTCGACGCTCGAGGACGTCGTCAAGCGGACAGCCGAGGCCGTCAAGTCGCTCTTCGAGTCCATGGGCAACCTCGAGAAGAATCTCTTCGTCGCGCACACCGGCATCCTCGCCCTGCAGGAGACGCTGGAGCGGCGCGGCGCGGTGCGCTCGGAGGAAGTCGTCGACCTCTGGGAATCCAAGATGGACGAGCGGATGCAGGCGGTCGAGAAGAAGGACCGCTTCCTGGAGCGCCGCGACCGGATCATCGCCCGCTCGACCGGCCTCGACCGCGAGGCCTTCATGAAGAAGCTGCGGGAGGCCGAGTTCGCGATCCTGGCCCTCGACGCCGACCGGGGCATCCGGGTGCTCGAGGACCTCTACCGGGTCGACCGCTCGAACGTCGAGCTCGGGTTCTACCTGGCGGAGACCTTCTTCTCGGGGGGCGAGCTCGACCGGGCCTCGGCGTACTTCAAGAAGATCCTGGCGGTCGACGCCAACCACTTCGAGGCCCTCGTCTACAGCGGAATCGCGGCCTCCGAGGCCGGCGACACCGAGGGGGCCGAGGCGGCGTTGAAGCGCGCGATCGAGCGCAAGCCCGACGCCTTCCTCCCGCACTTCGCGCTCGGCACGCTGTACGCCCACCTGTCGCGGTGGGACGAGGCGGAGCGCGAGCTCGACCGCGCGATCGACGCCGCCCCGGCGCCGTCGGCCCACATCCTCCTCGGCAACGTCCTCCGGGAGAAGGGCGAGCTCTCCCGGGCCATCCAGCACTTCGAGGAGGCCCTGCGCCTGGCGCCGGAATCGGAGGAGGCGGTCTTCCAGCTCGGGCTCTGCTATCTCGAGAAGAACTGGAACAAGCGCGCCCTCGAGTGCTTCCAGCAGGCCCTCGAGAAGAACCCCCGGCGCCTCGAGTACCAGGAGGCGGTTCGCGTCCTCGAGCGCCGCGGCGGCTACGAGCTGCCGCGGGTCGACGGACCGGGCGCGGCCGCCTTCCGCGACGCGGAGGAGAACGTCGCCCGCGGGTACCTCGAGCGGGCGCAGGAGCTCTACCGCAAGGCCATGCGGGCCGAGCCGCGCAATCCCACGATCCGCGTCTCCTTCGCGCTGCTCTCGGCCTCGATGGGCCGCTGGAAGGAGGCGATCGCGGCGTGCCGCGAGGTCCTGGCGGCCGACCCGGAGGACGTGGTCGCCGCGGCAGCCTGCTCGACGCTGGCCGAGGCCCTGCGCGCCGAGGGCAACCCGCGCGCGGCGGCCGAGTTCCTGCGCGAGTTCCTGGAGAAGCACCCGTCCAAGACCGCGCAGGCCGTCGGCTACTACGAGCTCGCCACGAGCCTCGCCGAGTCGGGGGAGGACCTGGACCTCGCCCTCGACTACGCGGGCCGAGCGCTCGCGGCGGCGCCGGAGGAGTTGAAGCCCTACCCGCTCGCGGCCCTCGGCTGGGTCCACTACAAGCGGCGCGAGTACGACCGGGCGATCGAGTGCCTGCGCCGGTCGAGCGAGCGCGCGGCGGCCCCGACGACGTTCCACCACCTGGGCATGGCCTACCTCGCGGCCGGCCGGGCCGACGACGCCAAGGCGGCCTTCACGAAGGCCAAGACGGCGGCGCGGGGCGCCGGGATCGAGGACCGGATGATGCAGCAGCTGCGTTCGAACCTGAGGCTGGTCGAGAAGGTCGGTTCCAAGCGCAGGGACTCGCCGCCCCAGCCCAAACAGCGCACCTAGCTCGTCCGGCGCGAGGCTCCCTGCCGTCCGCGTCCTGCATCCGGCCTTCCCCCTCCTGCCTCCTGCTATCCTCGCGTCCCTATGCGCTGGTCTCGCTATTTTCTGCAGACGGTCCGCGAGGTGCCCGGTGACGCCGAGGCGATCTCGCACATCCTGCTGTCCCGCGCGGGCATGATCCGGCGGCTGGCGCCCGGCATCTACTCGCTCACGCCGCTGGGGCTGCGCTCGCATCGCAAGGCCGAGCAGGTCGTCCGTGAGGAGATCGACCGCGCCGGCGCCCACGAGGTGGAGCTCCCGATCCTCCAGCCCCGCGAGCTCTGGGAAGAGAGCGGCCGCTGGGCCCGCTACGAGAAGGAGCAGCTCCTCTTTCACCTCAAGGACCGCAAGGACGGCGAGTACTGCCTCACACCCACGGCGGAGGAGGCCGTCACGACGATGGTCCGATCGGGCGTGACCTCGTACCGGCAGCTCCCCGTGACGCTCTACCAGATCCGAACCAAGTTCCGCGACGAGATCCGGCCCCGGTTCGGCCTGATGCGCGGCCGCGAGTTCCTGATGTACGACGGCTACTCCTTCGACGTCGACGCCGAGGGGCTGGACCGCTCCTACAAGGCGCAGGACGCGGCCTACCGCCGGGTCTTCACGCGCTGCGGCCTCGACTTCACCGTGGTGCAGGCGGACTCGGGCGCGATCGGGGGCTCGGCCTCCGAGGAGTTCATGGTGCTCGCCGACACGGGCGAGGACGCGGTCGTGCGCTGCGCGGCGTGCGGGTACGGCGCCAACCTGGAGAGGGCGGAGACGGGGCCGAGGCCCGCGCCCTGGAAGGACGAGACCGAGACCCCGCTCGTCGAGGTGAAGACGCCGGGCAAGGGCGGCATCGACGACGTCGTGGACTTCCTCGGCATCACGGCCTCCCGGATGATCAAGTGCCTCGTCTACGAGACCGAGAAGGGCTTCGTGGTGGCGCTCCTGCGCGGGGACCTCGACGTCAACGAGGTGGCGCTGAAGAACATGCTGACGGTCGATCACCTCGTCCTCGCTCCCGAGGAGAAGGTCGAGATCGCGACCGGCGCCCCGGTCGGCTACGTCGGCCCGCACAAGCTTCCGGCGGGGACGCTCCGGATCGTCGGCGACCACTCGATTCGGGACGCCGTCAACGCCGTGACCGGGGCCGGGCGGCGCGACTGGCACGTCGCGGGCTTCGTCCAGAGGCGCGACGCGAAGGTCGAGGCGTGGGGCAGCTTCGCCCAGGCCCGCGTCGGCGATCCCTGCCCGCGCTGCGGCAAGCCGCTCGACATCGCCCGGGGCATCGAGGTCGGCCACATCTTCAAGCTCGGCACCAAGTACTCGGAGGCCCTCGGCTGCGGCTACACCGACGAGAAGGGGGAGACCCGGCCGGCGATCATGGGGACCTACGGCATCGGCGTGGGCCGCACGATGGCCGCGGCGGTCGAGCAGCATCACGACGCGGACGGGATCGTCTGGCCCCTCGCGCTCGCGCCCTTCGAGATCGCGCTCGTGTCGCTCAACCCCTCCGACGAGGCGACGCGGGCGGAGGCCGACGCGCTCTACGAGGCGCTGCTCGCCGCGGGCTTCGAGGTCTTCTACGACGACCGCGACGAGCGGCCGGGCGTGAAGTTCAAGGACGCCGACCTGATCGGGTTCCCGATCCGCGTCAACGTGGGAGGGCGCGCGTTGAAGGATGGCAACGTCGAGGTCGTGTCGCGGCGTGACAAAAAGGTGCGACTCGTCGGCAAGGCCGAAGCGCTCGAGGCGGTGCGCGCGCTGCGCGCGGAGCTTTCCGGGAGTCCGACATGAGAAAGATGACCGCGGAAGAGGCCCTCGAATACCACTCCCGGGGCCGAAAGGGGAAAGTCGAGGTCGTTCCGTCGAAGCCCTGCCGCACGCAGGAGGATCTCTCTCTCGCGTACACTCCGGGCGTCGCGGAGCCGTGCCTCGCGATCGCGAAGGACCCGGACAAGGTCTACGAGTACACCTCGAAGGGCAACCTCGTCGCGGTCATCTCCAACGGCACGGCGGTGCTCGGCCTCGGCAACATCGGGCCGCTGGCCGGAAAGCCCGTCATGGAGGGCAAGGGCGTCCTCTTCAAGCGGTTCGCCGACATCGACGTCTTCGACATCGAAATCGACTCGGAAGTCCCGTCCGAGATCATCGAAACGGTCGCTCGGATCGCGCCGACCTTCGGCGGCATCAACCTCGAGGACATCAAGTCGCCCGAGTGCTTCGAGATCGAAGAGGCGCTGAAGAAGCGGCTGAATATCCCCGTGTTCCACGACGACCAGCACGGCACCGCGATCATCTCGGCGGCCGCATTCCTGAACGCCCTCGAAGTCGTCGGCAAGAAGATCGACAACGTCAAGGTCGTCTTCTGCGGCGCCGGGGCCTCGGCAATCGCGTGCGCCAAGCTGTATCTCGCCTACGGCGTGCGGCGCGAGAATCTGCGGCTGGTGGATCGCTCCGGCGTGATCTACCTCGGGCGCAAGGAAGACATGAACCCGTACAAGGCGCAGTTCGCCGTCGAGACGTTCGAGCGGACGCTCACGGACGCGCTCACCGGTGCCGACGCGTTCATCGGGCTCTCCGCCGGGGGGATCGTCAAGGGCGAGATGCTGGAGGGGATGGCCCGCGACCCGATCGTCTTCGCGCTCGCCAACCCGAACCCGGAGATCACGCCGGAGGAGGCCCGGGCCGCGCGCCCCGACGTCATCATGGCGACCGGCCGTTCGGACTACCCGAACCAGGTCAACAACGTGCTCGGTTTCCCGTTCATCTTCCGCGGCGCGCTCGACGTGCGAGCGACCGAGATCAACGAGGCCATGAAGCGGGCCGCATCGCAGGCCCTGGCCGCGCTCGCCAAGATGGACGTGCCGGATTCCGTCTCCAAGGCCTACGGAGGGCAAACCTTCCGCTTCGGCAAGGAATACCTGATCCCGAAGCCGTTCGACCACCGTGTGCTGCTCTGGGTCGCGCCGGCGGTCGCCGAGGCCGCCATGAAGTCGGGCGTCGCGCGGCAGCCGATCACGGACATGGGGGCGTACCTGCGGCGCCTCGAGGCGATGCTCTCCCGTTCGAGCGAAGTCATGAGCGTCGTCATCGAGAAGGCGCGGCAGGACCCGAAGCGGATCGTGTTCCCGGAAGGGGAGCACCCCAAGATCCTGCGCGCGGCCAAGATCCTGGCGGAGGAGGGGATCTGCCGGCCGATCCTGCTCGCCCGCGAGGCTGAGATCGAGAGGCTCGCCCGCGACCTCCAGCTCCCGATGGAGAAGATCGACTTCATCAACACGAACCGCTCGGAGAAGTTGCCGGGCTACGCGAAGCGTCTCGAGGAGCTGCGGCGCCGCAGCGGCATGACCCTCGAAGACGCGACCAAGCAGGTTCGCGTCCGCAACGTGTTCGGACCGCTGATGCTCGACGCCGGAGACGCGGACGGGGTCATCTCGGGACTGACGCAGTCGTACGCGGACACGATCCGGCCGGCGCTGCAGATCTTCGGCACGGCGCCCGGTGTCAAGCGCGTGTCGGGCCTGTACATCCTGATGCTCAAGCACCAGACCTTCTTCTTCGCCGACACGACCGTCAACATCGACCCGACGGCGGAGGAGCTGGCCGAGATCGCGGAGCTGGCAGCGGACGCCGTGCGCCGGTTCGACATGGAGCCCCGCATCGCGATGATTTCCTTTTCCAACTTCGGCTCCAACACTCACGCCAACGCGTTGAAGATCAAGAAGGCCGTGGCCCTGGTGAAGGCCGCGCGGCCCGACCTCGCGATCGACGGCGAGATGCAGGCCGATTACGCGGTCGTGCCCGAGCTGCTCGAGGCGGAGTACCCGTGGGCCACGGTCCGAAACCCCAACGTCCTGATCTTCCCGGACCTCCAGTCGGCCAACGCCGCCTACAAGCTGGTCTGGCGGCTGGCCGGCGCCGAGGCCATCGGCCCGATCCTCCTGGGCCTGAAGCGCCCGGTCCACGTCCTCCAGCGCGGCGTCGACGTCGCGGACATCGTCAACATGGCGGCGATCGCCGTCGTCGACGCGCAGGAACGGAGCATACATGTCGCCCGAACAGGTCCGAGGTCGGGAGGTCGACGCGCGATCCGACATCTTTTCGTTCGGAGCGATCCTCTACGAGATGTTGTACGGGCGGCGCGCCTTCCAGCGGGACTCGGCAGCGGAAACGGCGTCGGCGATCCTGAAGGAACAGCCCGCCGGGCTCTCGGATGCGGGGACGGACATTCCCCCGGGACTGAACCACATCGTGCGCCATTGCCTCGAGAAAGAGCCGGACGCCCGGCTTCAATCCATCCGGGACGTCGCGTTGAACCTGTCGGACCCGTCGACGATGCCCGAGCCGGGTCAAAGGCGGTCCCGGCGATTGTCCACCGTCGTGGGAGTGTCCCTCATCCTCCTGGCCGCCTTTGGCATCTGGTGGCGCCGCCCGGCTCGGCCGCGGCCTTCGGCCGGGCGGCCCATGCTGGCGGTTCTCCCTTTTCAGAATCTGACCGGCGATGCCAGTCAGGACTATTTGAGCGACGGCCTGACGGACGAGCTGATTTCGCGGCTGGGAAGCCTCGACCCACAGGGCCTGGGAGTCATCGCGCGCACCTCGGTGATGCACTACAGGAACTCGCGCGCGGGACTGGACCAGATCGGCCGGGAACTGGGCGTGCACTACGTGCTGGAGGGAACCCTCCGCCGGGACGAGGGGAAGGTCCGCGTGTCCGCGCAGCTCATCCAACTCGCCGATCAGACTCACCTGTGGGCTCGGCAGTATGACCGAGAACCCATCAGCCTGCTGACTCTGCAGACGGAAATCGCGAACGCCGTGGCCGATGAAATTCAGCTCACCCTGGGCGGGCGCAAGTCGAGCCGGCCCTCGCGCCCCGTTCCGCCTCCGGTGAGCGACGAAGCCTACGATCTCTATCTCCGAGGACAGTACTTCTGGAACATGCGCACGACCCAGGGCCTGCGGCAAGCCATCGACCATTACGGCCAGGCCATAGCCGTGGATCCCGATTTCGCGCGCGCCCACGCCGGCCTTGCGAGTTCCTACGCATTGCTGGGCGGTTACAGAACCGCGGCGAGTTCCTGAGAAGGGCGGGCGAGGTCAACCGGCATCAGCCGACGGATCCGGCGACGATTTCCTGGGCCTATCTCGGGCTGGGCGAAAAGGACGAGGCCCTGGTCTGGCTGGAAAGAGCGTACGCCCAGCACTCCAATCTTCTGACGACGCTCGGAGTGGAGCCCGGCTACGACCCGCTGCGCGGCGATCCGCGATTCCAGGTCGTCATGCGCGGCGTAGGACTGGCCGAGTAAGCGTTCCCGGATCCTGATTCGGATCTGTAACCTTTTCCTTCCAATTCTTCTGTCTTCCCACGGAAGCGGCTCGAGACCCGGCGTCACAGCCGTCGCGAGCCGCCACCGGGGACACAGGAGGTGTTGGATGAACGACTCGCGCCTCGGTCGGATCGTCGCCTGTTCGCTTCTGACGATTCTCGGCACCGGTTTCGCGGCGGCGCAGCAGGCCCCCGCCGCAAAGCTCGTTTCGACGACTCGCACCTCGCCGGACGAGTTCGGCATCCAGGACTACACCGTCACCGTTATACCGGCCGCCTCGTTCACCTCGGACACGCCGTACGTGACCGACTACGGATCGCTCGCGCGCTACTTTCCCTTCCCCGAAGGCCACGGCCTTTATTTCGCGGGTCTCTCGGAGGTTCCATCCGGCGCGATCATCGACTACGTGGGGCTGGAATGCGCGTCCACCGGCGCGGGCGAGCTCACCGTGACGCCCTTCTACATCGATCGGTATTCGGGCACGACGAGCGGGATCGTGGCGGTCCAGAACACGCCGCACTTCTTCGACATCGACTACAACGCCGATCCCATCGGCTTCCAGCTCGAGCGCAACGTCCACAACGCGATCGGGATCGTCGTGGACCAGGTTCCCAACAGCGCGCCGCTGTTCGGCTGGGTGGAGATCTGGTGGCGTCGCACGGTGAGCCTGGCGCCGGCCACGCCGTCGTTCACCGACGTCCCGGCGACCGACTTCGGCTTTCAGTTCATCGAGGCCCTCAGGGCCTCGGGCATCACCGGCGGCTGCGGCGACGGCACGACGTTCTGCCCGGATGCAACCCTGACGCGCCGCCAGATGGCGATCTTCCTCGCCAAGGCGCTCGGGCTGCACTGGCCGAACTGACGGGCCCGCGGAAAGGAGGCACCATGAACCAGTCCATTCAAACCGGCGGTCGGGTTCTCGGCCTGGCCGCTCTCTTGCTTCTGTCCGCATCGTGGGCTGCTCTCGCACAGCGCCCGCCGATCTCACCGGCGAAGACCACAACCCAAAGACCCGACCAGTTTGGGACTGACCAGTACACGGTGACGGTGATCCAGGCCGGCTCGTTCACGGCCGACACACCGACGGAAACCTATCTTGGAAGTCTCCAGCGGGACTTTGGGTACGAGTTCCAGAACGCACGCTCCGGCCACTTCTATGCCGGAGTCAGTGTGCCCGCAGGGGTGGTAATCGACTTCATCGGGCTTCAGGTCTGGGACGGAAGCGACGACGGAGGCAGCAACGTCGCGACTCTGTTCTCGATTGATCGATACAGCGGGACGACGAGCGGTGTCGTGAGCGTCCCGAGCACGGCACGCGGCTACGACACCTACTACAACACCGTGCCGCTCGGGTTCCTCTGGACGCAAAACGCGCACAACGCACTCGTGCTCGACGTGTACCTTCCGGGCGGGACTGACATCTTTGATCTTGGGGGTTTGCAATGGGTCGAGATCTGGTGGAAGCGCGCGGTCAGCCCGGCGCCCGAAACGCCCTCGTTCGCCGACGTCCCGCCGACGGATTTCGGCTACCCATACATCGAGGCCTTGAAGGCTTCGGGCATCACGGGCGGATGCGGCGACGGCACGACGTTCTGTCCGGGCGCGACCCTGACGCGCCGGCAGATGGCGATCTTCCTCGCCAAGGCGCTCGGGCTGCACTGGCCGAACTGAGGACGTTCGACGTGGCGCGGCGGCAGTCCTGGCGAACGAGTTAAGCTGCGCGAGCCCCGCCGGTCCCCGGGCCATCGCCACGGAGGAAGCGACAGCTTCAAGTCGGGAGCAAGCCGTGCCGGCGCCTCGATCTACCTCAGGTATCCCCAGTTGTGGAGTTTGTCCGAGTCCTCGGCCCAGCGCTCGCCGATGTCGTCGCGGTAGTACATGTTGGGGATGAGGATGTTGCGCACCCGCGCGTAGGCCTGCTCGCGGGCCTGCTTCATCGTCTGGCCGAGGCCCACGACCGTCAGCACGACGCCGGAGGTCCCGGCCACCAGCCACTGGCCCTCGACGATCTTCGTGTCCTCGATGTGGACTTCCTCGGGCGTGCCGCGCTTGAAGACGATGACGGCGTTGCGCGAGAAGGACTCGAACGTCGCGTCGTCGTCGAAGGGGAAGGGGGGCATGACGATCCGCACGCCCACCTGGAATCCGCTCTTGACCTTGAGCTTCGGGTCGACGCCGTGGGCGAGGTCCGCCAGGAAGAGGCCGATCGGCGTGATCATGCCCTCCTGCTGGATGAAGATCGTCGGGTAACCAAAGCGTGACGTGAACTCGAGCGGGTAGATCCCGTTGTTGTTGACGATGCAGTTGACGTCGATGTACCCGACGTAACCCTCCTCGGCCAGGCGCCCCGCCATCTTCAGGAGCGTCTGCTCGAAGATCTTGTTGGGCTCGCTCCAGAACATCGTCGTGCCCATCTCGCCCGTCGGCGGCCCGCTGTTGCCCGGAAAGAGCTTCTTGTGCTCGAAGTTCGTGTTGATGGGATAGACGAAGCTTTTCCCGTTGAAGAAGGCCCCGACGGCGACCTCCACGCCCACGACCCGTTTCTGGAGCTGGAAGACCTTGATCTCGTCCGAGAAGGCCTTCTTGTAGGCCTCGAGCATCCGGACGACGTCGCGCCCGTCCTCCTCGTCGCCGACGAAGAGCCGGCGCTTCACGTTGCCCGCCGCGCCCGAGGGCTTGATCACGTAGCGGGTCGGATTCTCCTGGACGTAGGCGATCGCGTCGTCGAAGTTGTCGAATTCCTTGTACGGGATGATCGTGACGCCGGCTTTCTTCAGCTCCTCCTGCCCGAAGGAGCGGTCGTCCTCGAGGGCGTCCGTGTACGGGGTTCCGCCGACGACGGCCTTCCCGCGCTTGCGCAGTTCCACCGCCTTCTCTCCCTGCCCGAGAGTGTCGTCGAAGACGATCACGTCGGCCCAGTCGACGTCCTTCTCCCAGTCGTCCGTCTTGGGAACGAAGCCGTCGGCGATGTCCTTTTCCGCCTCGTCGCCGATGAAGTACCGGACCTCGTGGCCCTCCTTCAGGACCTGCCAGGCGATGTCGCCGACGAGGCCGGTGAGCGAGACGAAGAGGAACTTGCGCTTCTTTTCCATGAGGGTGGCGGAATTCTACACGGGCGGAGCGCGCGTTTGCCGCGAGCGGTAGACTGTTCCAACAGGGGGGACTCGATGCGGTATCGCCCGCTGCTCCCGGCGATGTTCGGAGTCGCTGTGACGGCCTCAGGCGCCGGCGCGCCGCCCGAGGGCCCGCCCCCTGCCCCGTCCGTTGCCAACTGTTTCGCGCAGGGGTTCGACAACGTGACGCCGCCGGCCCTGCCCTTCGGCTGGGTCGCCTACAACGCGCTCGGGCCGCCGCCGGAGTGGGTCACGAGCGCATCCACCCCCGACGTCGGGCCGAACGACGCCTTCGTGGATACGCCGGCCGCGGCGAGCGACAGGCGCCTCGAGTCTCCGCCAATCCCGGTGACCACCTATCCCGGATCCGTCCTGACCTTCCGCCACATGTACGAGTTCGCGCAGAACACGGACGGCGGCGTGCTCGAGATCTCCGCCAACGGGGGTGCGTTCTCGGACATCTCGGGCATCTCCGGCGGGACCACCGGCGGCTACGACGGCCTGATCGCTTCGGCGGGCAATCCGCTCAATGGTCGCCAGGCGTGGACCGGGAGCAGCGGGGGCGGCTACCGCACCACGAGCGTCATCCTGAAGTACATCTCCGGCCAAACCGTGGTGCTTCGCTGGCGGATGGGCTCGAGCGGGACGGGCGGCGGGGGATTCTGGCGGATCGATTCGATTTCGGTGACGGAGCCGTGCGTTCTGCCGGCCGGTCTCGAGCTCGACCGGCATGCGACGACGAGCCTCGCCGCGAGCTCGGACCTGAACGGGATCCTCGAGCCGGATGAGACCGTCGTCGTCGAGCCGGCGCATGCCAACCTCGACGAGGGAAACGTGATCGTGGCCGGAACGGCGCCGGCGATAGCGGGGCCGCCGGGAGCCACCTACTCGATTCTCGACGGCGCCGCCGACTACGGCACCCTCGTCGAAGGCAGCGTCGGGGACTGTTACGGCGCCAGCGGCAACTGCTACCTGATCTTCGTCGGCAACGCCGCGACGCGACCGTCGCCCCACTGGGACGTCGCCCTCACCGAATCGCTCGATGCGGGCGTGTATCACCTCTGGCCGCTTCACGTCGGGGACAGCTTCGGGGACGTGCCGCCGAGCCACCAGTTCTATCCGTTCGTCGAGAACCTGTTTCACCACCAGATCACGGGTGGGTGCGCGAGCGGCACCTACTGCGTCGCCGCGGGCACGCTGCGGCAGCAGATGGCCGTCTTCCTCCTCAAGGCCAGGTACGGCTGGAGCTATCTGCCGCCGCCCTGCGCCGGCGTCTTCCAGGACGTGACCTGTCCCGGAGCCTTCGCCGACTGGATCGAAGATCTCTACGCGCGCGGCATCGCGACCGGCTGCGGGGCCGGCTTCTACTGCCCGGGCAATCCGGTCACGCGGCAGCAGATGGCGGTCTTCCTGTTGAAAGCCCTCAAGGGCTCCACATACTCGCCGCCTCCCTGCGCCGGGATCTTTTCGGACGTGCCGTGCGCGAACTCGTTCGCTCCCTGGGTCGAGGACCTGTACAACCGGCAGATCGCGGCCGGCTGCGGGGCCGGAAAGTACTGTCCGACCAACCCGACCACGCGCGGCCAGATGGCGCCGTTTCTCGTGAAGACCTTCGGACTGCTTCTCTACGGGCCGTAGCGTCCGGCCCCGATGCGCTCGAGGAGCCGGTGCGTCGCGACGGTGATTCAATAACAAGGGGGAGGGAAGCCCAACCGGCCGCGGGCCGTCGGCGCGGTCTACCGGGCTGCGACGGGGGAGGCCACGAGGCGGCGCGTCGCAACGGTCGCCGGATGCTCCGGCCCGAGGGTCTGCTCGAGCTGGCCGAGCGCGGCCTGGAGCGTCGCGCGCCCGGCCTCCGGCTGGCCGTTGGCGAGCTGAATCTCTCCGAGCGCGGCCTCGGACAGCCCCCTGAGGTACGACGGCCACTCCTTCTCGACCATGGAATCCGCGAGCGCGATCGCGCGGCGGGCGGCGGCCTCCGCGGCGGCGGCGCGGCCGGTCGCGAGCTCGGCCTTCGCCAGCGCCACGAGGGCGAGGAAGTTGTGGATGTACTTGGCCTGCACCTGGTCGTACAGCTGCACCGACTCGGCGAACCGGTCGCGCGCTTCGGAAAGATCGCCGCGCGACATCGCCAGCTGGCCGCGCGTGTAGGCCGCAAACGCGCGGCGCAGCGTGTTCGTGAAGAGCTTGTGCCCGAGATAACGGTCGAGCGACGCGAGGGTCTTCGCGGCATCGTCCGGGCGACCCATCTCGGCATAGAGAAGCGACAGGCCGAGGGTCGCGTCGACCTCGACGCGAAGATTGTCCGACGCGCGGGCGAGCTTGATCGTCTCGACGTAGTAGGGCTCCGCCTCGGCGTAGCGGGCGAGCTGAACCAGGATCCCCCCGTAGTTGTGGAGGGCCCCGGGATTCACCGCCCCCTCGCCCTCGATCGAGCGGTGCAGTTCCAGGCACCGCCGCTGGAGGTCCTCGGACTTGCGGATGTCGCCGAGAAAGTGCACGAGGCTCCAGTTGTTCAGGACGTCGGCCGCCGCGATGGTCCGGTCCCGGCCGCTCTCCTCGAGGGCCTTCATGAGCTCGGCGTAGACGGCATCGGCCTTGGCGTTCTGGCGCGCCAGGTAGTAGCCGTAGGCCGAGCGAGGACTGCGCGTCGAGGCGCATCGTCCGGCTTCGGATCCCCGCTGCGTCGAGAACGGCGAGCGCCTGGCTGGCGCTCGCCACCATCGGTTCCCCCTCGTCGTTGAAGTAGCCGAGCTCGCTCTGTCGGGTGAGGCAGTCGGCGCGGGCGACCGCGTAGCGGGGCTCGTCGGGGAGCTCGGCGAGCGCGCGTTCCATGACGGGCTCGCCGACGGAGCGTCCCTTCGAGGCGACGTAGGCGATGGCGAGCGAGCACTGCGTGCGCGCCCGGATCGCCGGGTCGTGGGACCGGTTCGCGATTTCCAGCGCCCGCTCGAGGACCGGGACCGCCTTGTCCCACCGTTCCGTTCCGACGTACTGGCGGCCGATCCCGTACAGCAGCTCGGCCCGCATGGGGTCGTCGCCGGGGAACTCCTTGTCCGCGACGATCTCGCCCTGTTCGAGCAGGTCGGCGACGACGAACTTTCGGCCCGGAGGCGCCGCCACGCTCAGGAGGAAGCCGAGGAACTCGTTGGTGGCGGTGGCGTGGGCGAGCTGCACCCGGGCGTCGTCGCGCTGCCGTCGGGCCTCCCGCGCCTGCCAGGCGATGGCGGCGCTGCCCGCGACGACGGCGGCCAGGGCGAGGGCTGCCAGCCGCCACGCCAGCGCGGTGCCGGCGGACGAACTTGGCCGTGCGGTACCCGATCGTGTCGGGCCGCGCGCCGATGGGCTCGTGGTCGAGGTAGCGCCGGACGTCGGCGGCGAGGGCGTCGACGGAGACGTAGCGCTCGATCGGGTCCTTCTTCAAGGCCTTTGCGGCGATCGTGTCGAGATCGCCGCGAAGCTGCCGGCGAAGGCCGTCCGGGGTCGTCGAGCGCGCGGCGGCGTCGGGATCCGTCGTCGCCTCGGAGAGACGTTTCGGGTCGGTCTCGAGGACCGCCTTGACGAGCAGGGCCGGCGACGTCCGCGCCGCCCCGGCCGGATGCTGGCCGGCGAGCAGAAGGTAGAGCAGACGTGCCGAGCGCGTAGACGTCGGTGGCGGTCGTGATGGCGCCGCCGGCGAGCTGCTCCGGAGCCGCGAACTCCGGCGTGAGCGCCCGGCCGCCTTCCCGCGTCAGGGCCGTGGCCTCGCCCGAGCCGGACTCCTCCTCGATGAGCTTGGCGATGCCGAAGTCGAGGAGCTTGACCTGGCCGTCCTTCGCGACGAGGACGTTGGAGGGCTTGATGTCGCGGTGGACGACCAGGTTGGCGTGCGCGTGGGCGACCGCGGCGCAGACGTCGAGGAAGAGGGAGCAGGCGCGCTTCGACCCCGAGGCGGCGCGCGTCGCAGTACCGGTCGATCGGCTCCCCGTCGACGTACTCGAGGACGATGTACGGCTGGCCCGAGGCCGACACGCCGGCGTCGATCAGGCGCGCGATGTGCGGGTGGGCGAGCCGCGCGAGGATCGAGCCCTCGCGGCGGAAGCGCTCCTCGCCGGCGCGGCCGACGAGGCTCGCGTTCAGGAGCTTGACGGCGACGCGCCCCTCGAAGCGCCCGTCGCTGCGGCGCGCCAGCCAGACCGTGCCCATTCCGCCCTGGCCGATCGGCTCGATCAAGGCATAGGCGCCGATCGCCTGTCCCGCCAGCGACGCCGGCGGCGGATGCGGCGGAGCGGAGCCCTCGAGGAAACCGCCGCCCGAGATCTCGTCCTGCTCCGCCAGGAGCGACTCGAGGTCCGCGGCGACCTGGGGCTCCTTCGCGCGGAGCTCCTCGAGCCAGACCCGCCGCTCCTCGGCCCCCATGTCCATCGCGCGATCGAGATGAGGCTCGACCGCGCGCCAGCGATCGCCGCTCAGGACGGACATGGGCTCAGCCGATCGCGCCTTCGCGGATCGAGCGGTGGAGGTAGAGGCGCGCCTTCTCCCAGCTGCGCTGGACGGTTCTCTCCGACGCGCCCCGCATCGCGGCGATCTCCGCGAAGGAGAAGCCGCAGAAGAACTTCAGGTCCACGACCTCGGCGAGCGACGGGTCGACGGAGGCGAGGCGCTCCAGCGCGGCGTGGATCTCCTCCAGGTCCTCCGTGTCCCGGCATCGCCCCCGCCTTGTCCTCGTCGAGCGTCGTGATCTCGAACTCGCCGCCGCGCTTCTGCGCCCGGCGGTCGCGGGCGTAGTCGACGATCAGGGAGCGCATCACCCTGGCCGCGTAGGCCATGAAGCGTCCCTTGTCGGGGAACACGGGGCCCTCGCGCTGCGACATGTCGAGGTAGGCCTCGTGCAGGAGCGTCGTGACGCCGATCGTCAGTCCGGAGCCGCGGTTGGCGAGCTGCCGCTGCGCCAGTCCGTGGAGCTCGCCGTAGAGGGCCGAAAACAGCGCGTCCGCGGCGGACCGGTCGCCCGACTCGGTGGTCGCGATGAGCGCGGAAATCGTGGCTGCCACGTGGTTTCCCGGATTCTAGCCCCTCCTGTCCGGGACCCGCGGCCTGGCGCCCTCTCCCGGGCAGGAGGCCTCTGTCGTCTTTGGGGCCGGAATTCCGCTTTCTCGTCAGGAAGAAACGAGAGGAGGAGGGATGCGCAAGCGTTCGATCGGCGTCGCGGGCGGGCTCCTACTGGCAGCAGGCGCCCTCCTGGCGCAAGCCCCCCCGGAGGAGCGGATCCCGATCATGGCCCCGGGCGAGCTCGCAGCGCTCGGCCTTCCGCGGGACGCCGGGAACGTGTTTCGCTGGTCGAAGGCGGACCCCGGACGCGGCCGTGCCGCGGCGGCCCCCGCAACCGAAGCCCCTCAGACCTGGGGAACGGCAAGCGGGTACACCACCGGAATGGGCTATGAGCTGAGGAACGAGCGGGGATTGACGGTCAAGGAGCCCGACCGGACATTTTGCCCGCTCTGGTTCGGCGGTGCCGGACAGTCCGCGTCCACGGGCGTGATCCAACTCCAGTTTCCGGACGGGGCGAAGCTGGGACAGCTCCAGTTCTGGGCGTACGACGAGGACCCCGATTACGGACTGACGTTCGACGTCTACGAGTACTGCAACGCCGTCGGCTTCGGATCGCCGGTCACCACTCTCATCGGGTCGGCCGACACGTTCGGCGCAATCGGCTACTACTACGGCTTCACGCCCTTGAACGGCTACCGGGTCAACAACCGGGACTGCGGCTACACGGTGAGGGTGACCTTCATTGCAGCCGGGACGCAGTGCCGGAGCGACAAGCTCCAGCTCCAGAAGGTCTCGGTCTCGTGGGTTCGCGACGTGAGTCCCGCTCCGGCCTCGGCGAGCTTCACCGACGTGCCGAAGAGCCACCCGTTCTTCCAGTTCGTCGAAGCGCTGGCGAAGTCCGGAATCACCGGCGGCTGCGGCGGCGGGAAGTTCTGTCCCGACAACGCCCTGACTCGCGGCCAGATGGCCGTGTTCCTCGCCAAGGGCCTGGGGCTGTCCTGGCCATGAGACGCGAGGCGAAGAACGAGGTCGGCCCGATGGAAAGAGAGCGCGCGAATGTCGGCACGCACGGTCTCGGTTGCCGCGGGTCTGGTTCTCGCGGCCGGGCTTCTCTCGGCCCAGGCGCCGCTTTCGGAGCGCATCCCGATCACCGATCCGGACCGGTTGGCGAAGCTGGGATTCCGGCGCGACGCGAAGGAGGTCTACGTCTGGTCGGGGGCGGACCCGAGCGACGGCCGGTCGGCGGCGGCCGCTGCCGTGCGGACGCCCGAGTCCTGGGGAACCGCCCCCGGCGGCACGACCGTCATGGGGTACGAGCTGGCCGGTGCGTTCGGGGCCTTCGACTTCGACTGGCTCAAGCGCGAGCTCGAGCGGACCTACTGTCCGTTCGCGAGCGGGGTCTACCCGACCCAGGAGGGCGTGGTCCAGCTCGAGATGCCGGACGGCGCCAGCATGGGGCAGTTCCAGTACTGGGCCTACGACGAGGACCCCACCTACGGACTGACCTTCAACCTGTTCGAGTCGCATGCCAGGGCGTCGGCTTCGACCCGCCGACGACGACGCTCTCTCGCGACCGCCGACACCTTCGGTTCCGCCGGGTACTACTTCGGCTTCAAGGACCTCGGCGGCTACCAGGTCAACAAAGGGGACTGTCGGTACACCGTTCACGTCATCTTCGTTCCCGCCGACGTCGAATGTCGCAGCGACGCCCTGCAGGTGCAGAAGGTGCGGGTCACCTGGGTCCGCCAGGTCAGCCCGGCTCCCGCCTCGCCGACGTTCAACGACGTTGCCACCAGTCACCCGTTCTTTCGGTTCATCGAGGCCCTGTCGAAGTCGGGCATCACCGGCGGCTGCGGCGGCGGCGCCTTCTGCCCCGACCAGCCGCTGACTCGCGGCCAGATGGCCGTGTTCCTGGCCAAGGGCCTGGGGCTGGCATGGCCGTGAAGATTCGACGCCGGAGCACGTCACGAACGGAATGGAGGCGCTCATGAGTCCTCACCGCACGATCTCCCTGGCCGGAAGCCTCCGTCCTCGCCGCCGGAGTTCTGCGCGCGCAGGCTCTAGCCCCGGAAACGCCCCGACCTTTCGGCACGGCGTCGGATACACGACCGTCATGGGGCGCAGCTCGCCGGAGTCCGGGATTGGTTCTGGGAACTGGTCGGCGCGACCTACTGCATCGACGGGATCTCCGATCCGGCCGACGCCGGCGGTCGCGCATGCTCGCCTGGAACTGCCCGACGGCGCGCTCCTGCAGCAGATGCAGTTCTGGGCGTACGACACGCATGCCGACTGGATTACGGTCAGCCTCCAGGAGACGTGCCAGGCGGTCGGCTTCGGCCCGCCGTCAACGACGGACATTGCGACCGCCGACACTTTCGGCGTCCGGGGCCTTCGACTTCGACTGGCTCAAGCGCCAGCTCGAGTGGACCTACTGTCCCGTTCGCGAGCGGGTCTACCCGACCAGGAGGGCGTGGTCCAGCTCGAGATGCCGGACGGCGCCAGCATGGGGCAGTTCCAACAGCCGGCCTACGACGAGGACCCCACCTACGGACTGACCTTGACCTGTTCGAGTCGGCGCCAGGGCGTCCGGCTTCATCCTGCCCATGATGCACGTTCTCCGGCCATGCCGACACCTTCGGCTTCCTGCTGGTGACCTCGGCTTCAAGGACCTCGGCGGGTGACCAGGTCAACAAAGGGGACTGTGGGTACACCGTCACGCCACTTCTGTTCCTGCTGATGTCGTACGTCGAGCCATGCTGCAGGTGCAGAAGGTGCGGGTCACCTGGGTCCGCCAGGTCAGCCCGGTCCGCCTCCTCGCCACGTTCACCGACGCTGCCACCAGTCACCCGTTCTTCTTCGGTTCATCGAGGCCCTGTCGAAGGTCGGGCATCACTGGGCGCCGCGGGGTGCGTGCTCTGCCCGCGACCAGCCGCTCTACCGGCGGCGAGATGGCCGTGTTCCTGGCCAGGGTGGTACTGGCACGGCCGTGAAGCATCGACGCCGGAGCACGTCACGAACGGAATGGAGGTGCTCGATGCCGACGCACGATCTCCCTGGCCGGAAGCCTCGTTCCTCGCCGCCGGAAGTGGCTGCAGCGCAGGCTCCCAGCCCCGGAACGTCCCCAGACCTTCGGCACGGCGTCGGGGATACACGACCGTCATGGGGCACTAGTCTCGCCGGAGTCCGGAGCATTGGTTCGGAACTGGTGGGCGCGACCTACTGCATCGACGGGATCTCCGATCCGGCCACGCCGGCGGTCGCGCACTGTGCCGCCTGGAACTGCCCGACGGCGTCGCTCCTGCAGCAGATGCAGTTCTGGGCGTACGACCACGCATGCCGACTGGATTACGGTCAGCCTCCAGGAGACGTGCCAGGCGCATCGGCTTCGGCCCGCCGTCAACGACGGAGATCGCGACCGCCGACACTTTCGGAGCGATCGGCCGGTACTTCGGCTTCGCCCCGCTCAACAACCACCGTGTCAACAGCTCCGACTGCGTCTACACTGTACGCGTCCACTTCAATCCCGCCGGCACCTGCCGGGGCGAAGCGCTCCAGATCCAGAAGGTCCAGGTCAGCTGGGTCCGGGACGTCAGTCCCGGCCGGCCGGCGCGACCTTCAGCGACGTACCGACGAGCCACCCCTTCTTTCCGTTCGTCGAGGCCCTCGCGAAGTCCGGCGTGACGGGCGGCTGCGGCTCCGGGAAGTTTTGCCCGGACGCCCCGCTGACGCGCGGCCAGATGGCGACGTTCCTGGCGAGGGCGCTCGGGCTCCAGTGGCCCTGATCCGCGAGCTCGCCGTCACGGCGCCGGCCTCTTGTTTCCGACGCCGTCACCGTGCCGGCGCCTACGGGCCGTGGCGATCAGGGCTCCGTGCAGCGAGAGGGCCTGCGGCCTCCAGGGTGTCCGGGTGGTCCTTGCCGAGCGTCGGCTCGAGCTGCGCGAGGGCGGAGGCGAACGCGGCGCGGGCCGGGTCGGGCTGCCCCTGTGCCAGCAGCGCACGCCCGACAGCCAGCTCGGCGCGGCCGACGACGGCGGAAGGGGCCCCGGGCTCGGCCGTCTCGCGGCTCAGGGCGAGGGCCCGCTCGGCATCGGCCAGAGCCTCCGCGGGCCGGCGGGCCTGGAGCTCCACGTCCGACCGACGCAGCAACGCCCGCGGCAGGTACTCCGGGCGACGCTTGCTCGCATCGGCGATCGCGACCGCGCGGTCGGCGGCGGCCAGGGCCGCGTCGAGATGGCCCCGTGATGCCGCGAGCATCGCCTGCTCCATGGCCTGGGTCGCGAAGGCGACGTGCCCCGCGGGGAACGCCTTCGCCAGCACCGGCTCGACCTCCACGAGCGCGGCCTCGGCGCGCGCGAGCTCGCCGCGCTCGCGGTAGATGCCGGCCCGCGCCATCAGGGTCTCGCCGACGACGTTGTGCGCTCCGGCATTCTGTGCTCGCGCGCAGGCGCGTTCGGCGCACGATGCGGCTTCGTCGAGGCGGTGAAGGTCCCGCAGCGTGCGCGCCAGGTTGTTGAGGATCATGGGGCGCACGGCGCCTTCGCCATCGAGACTCTCGACGCGGACCAACCGCCGCAGCAGGCGCTCCGCGTCGAGCGGCCGGCCCAGCGCGAGGAGGACGAGACCCCAGTTGTTGTAGAGCGTGCCGGCGGTCGTCGTCTCGCCGCGCCCCAGTGCCTCCATGCGGGAGCCGGCCTCCTCGCAGGCCTCGCGCGCGTCGTGCATGCGGCCCGCCAGCCTGTAGGACTCGGCGACGTTCAGGGCGGCGGCCATCTCCAGCGACGGGAACGGTGCCGAGGACTGCTTGAGGAGCGTTCGGGCGGCCTCCACCCGCTCGAGAGACGCCGCGGTGTCGCCCCGCGCCCGGGCGACCTCGCTTCCTCGAAGCAGGCAGCGGGCCCGCTGCATCGCATACTCGGGGCCGGCCGGCAGGTCGGCCTGGCCGCTGCGCAAGAGCTCTTCGGCGCGCTCGCCCTGCCCGTCGTAAACGATCACGCTCGCGAGCTCGCATGCGGCCCGCGCGCGGACCGCCCTGTCCGGCAGCGTCGAGGCGATGTCATAGGCGTGGGACAGCAGCCGTGCCGCGTCTTCGTTCTCGTTGAGCGAGAGGTATTGCCGGCCGATCGAAATGGCCTCTTCCACGTGGTTCTCGCTGCTGCCGTGTTGCCGCTCGGCGAACTCCTCGGCGCGGCGCAGAAGCTCCCGCGCGATGACGGGCTTACCGGACGTCGCGGCGTCCGACAGGACGGTCGCGTTCAGGGCGAGGACGTCCTCGGCCAGCGAGAGCTGACGCAGCGCGAAGTCTCGCTGCTCTCCCGCCGCCTTCGCCTCGTGGTTGGCTCGCTGGCGCTCGGCCTCGGCCCGTTCCGCCTGCCGCCTCGCCCGCCCCGCCTGGATGGTCGTCCCGGCCAGGCCGCCGACGAGAGCGATCAGAGCGAGCGCCGCCGCCGCGACCGCCGCGCGGTTGCGCCGCACGAACTTGGCCGCGCGGTAGGCCGGCGTGTCCGGGCGGGCGCGGATGGGCTCGTGCGCGAGGTGCCGGCGGATGTCGTCGGACAGAGCTGTCGACGGAGGCGTACCGTTCCGACGGGCTCTTCTTGAGGGCCTTGGCGACGATCGTGTCGAGGTCCCCGGCGAGCTGGCGGCGCAGGCCCTCGGAGGTGGCCGCGCGCGGTGGCGGCGTCCGCCAGGGTCGGCGACTTCCGAGGCCCGCCGGGAGGTGCCGTCTCGACGATGGCCTTGAGAAGCCCGGCGGGGGAAGTCTTGCACGGCTTCGGCGGGATGGCGGCCGGTCAGGAGGACGTAAAGGAGCGTTCCGAGGGCATAGACGTCGGTGGCCGTCGTGACCGCGCCGCCCGTCACCTGCTCGGGCGCGGCGTACTCGGGCGTGAGGACCCGCCCGCCGTCGCGGGTCAGCGCCGTCGACTCCGCGGAGCCGGACTCGTCATCGATGCAGCTTGGCGATGCCGAAGTCGAGCAGCTTGACCTCGGCCGTCGCTTCCGACGAGGACGTTCGAGGGCTTGATGTCGCGGTGGACGATCAGGTTGGCGTGGGCGTGCGCGACGGCGTCGGTGACGTCGAGGAAGAGTCGGAGGCGGTCCTCGATGCCGGGCTGCGCTCGCGGTCGCAGTAGTCGGTCGATCGGCTCGCCCTCGACGCGTTCGAGCACCAGGTAGGGCTGGCCGGTCGGCGACACGCCGGCGTCGATGAGGCGCGCGATGTGGGGATGGGACAGTCGGGCCAGGATCGATGCCCTCGCGGCGGAAGCGTTCCTCGCCGGCCCGGCCGACGAGGCTGGCGTTCAGCAGCTTGATCGCCGCCTGGCCCTCGAAGCGCCCGTCGCTTCGCTCTGCCAGCCAGACGCTTCCCATGCCGCCCTGGCCGAGCAGGGAGGAAAGCGTGTAGGCGCCGAGCGTCTGTCCGGCGAGCGAGGCCGGCGCGGGCATCGGCGGGGAGTCCTCGAGAAAGCGCTCCCGGTCGACGGCGCCGTGGTCCGCGAGGAGGGCCTCGAGGTCGTCGGCGAGAGAAGGGTCTTCGACGCGGAGCTTCTCGAGCCAATCGGCCCGCTCCTCGGCGCTCATCTCGAGGGCGCGGTCGAAGTGGGGGCTGATCGCGAGCCAGCGATCCCGGCTGAAGCCGCCCATGTCAGACGGCCCGGCGGACGGCGCGGTAGATGTAGGTCTTCGCCTTCTCCCAGTGGCGCTGGACCGTGCGCTCGGAGACGCTGCGCATCTGGCCGATCTCCGCCAGGGAAAAGCCGCCGAAGAACTTCAGGTCCACGAGCTCGGCGAGAGCGGGATCGGCCGCCGTCAGCTCGTCCAGCGCCGCGCCGATCTGCGCGAGCTCCTCTGCGTCTGCGAGCGAACCGGCCGCGATGTCGTTGCCGAGCGACGTGACCTCGAACCCTCCGCCGCGTTTCAAGGCTTGCCGCCTGCGGGCGTAGTCGATGATGAGACCCCGCATCACCTTCGCCGCGTAGCCCATGAAGCGCGCCGGGTCGGGAAAGCGCGCGCCTTCCCGCCCCGAGATGTTCAGGTACGCCTCGTGGAGCAGGGTCGTGGTTCCGAGGGTGGCTCCGGGACCCCGGGAGAGCTGCCGGCTGGCCAGCTCGTGGAGCTCCGCGTAAAGGGCCGCGAAGAGTGCGTCGGCGGCGGAACGGTCGCCGCCCTCGGCGGAGGCGATGAGCCCGGAGATCGTTGGAGCCAAGGGATTTGAAGCCCTGCCTTCGAGGCTAGCACATGGTCTGCGGGAAAGGCGTGTCGCCTTTCCCCGGCGGTCCCCGATCTAACCAGTGAAGGGGGAACACCAATGCTCGGACGAGCCGCCCTGTCGACGATCGTTCTCGCGCTCGCGGGCGGGCGCCTGCTCGCCCAGGTCCCGCCCGAGGAGCGGATCCCGGTCCGGGATCCCGGACCGGCTCGAGGCGCTGGGCTTTCCGCGCGACGCCACCAACGTCTACGTCTGGTCGAAGGCGCAGCGCCGCGAGGCCCGGGCGGGCAGCGCCACGCCGGCCCCGGAGGCTCCCGAGACCTGGGGCACGGCGGCGGGCTACAGCAACGTCTTCGGGCACGAGCTCGAGAGCCAGATCAACGCTTTTCTCGACCGGAACCTGCTCGAGACCAACTGCTTTCTCCACTTTACCGACCAGGGAACGGAGGCCGTCTCGTACGCGCGGTTCCCGGTTCCCGGCGGGGCGGCCTTGAAGCAGTTCAAGATCTGGGGCTACGACTCCAACGACCCGCTCGACCTCGACTTCCAGCTCTTCGAGCATTGCCAGGACGATGGGGCGGGAGGCGGGACCTCGACGCTGATCGGCGAGCTCTTCACGATCCTCGCGATCGGAGACTACTTCGCCTTCACGCCGCTCGGCGACCTCACGGCCGACGACCGGAGGTGCGGGTACTCCGTTCGCGTGCACTTTGCCGCGCCCACGGAGGATTGCCCGGGAGGACAACTCCAGGTCCGCAAGATGCAGCTCGTCTGGGTCCGCCAGGTCAGCCCCGGTCCGGCCACGGCGACGTTCGCGGACGTGCCGACGAGCCACCCGTTCTTCCAGTTCGTCGAAGCGCTCGCGAAGTCGGGCGTCACCGGCGGCTGCGGGAGCGGAAACTACTGCCCCGACGCGCCGCTGACGCGCGGGCAGATGGCCGTGTTTCTGTCGAAGGCGCTGGGCCTGCAATGGCCGTGAGTCATCTCGAGAAGGCGGGCGACGCCGTCGCCCGAGGAGGAAGGGCCATGATCCGCCCCGCGATCCTGCTGGCGGCCGTGTTCCTGGGCAGCCAGTCGATGCTCTCCCAGATTCCGGACGGGGAGCGCGTCCCGATCCGCGACCCCGAACGGCTGGCGTCTCTGGGATTTCCCCCGGACGCAACGAACGTTTACGTCTGGTCGAAGGCGGACCTCACGGGTGCCCGCGGGAAGGACGCGGCAGCCGTGGAAGCCCCGGAGACCTGGGGAACGGCGCTGGGCTACAGCAGCGCCTTCGGTGACGAACTGGCGGCAGGGGGCGCGATCTCGCTCGATCGAACGGTGATCTCGGCGACCTGCCTCTTCAAGTCCCAGCTGGGAGACACCGGCGACGCCTTCGTCCGGGTGCCGGTACCGGACGGAGCCCTGCTCAAGCAGTTCAAGTTCTGGGCGTACGACGCCAGCGATGCGGTCGATCTCAACTTCCGGGTCTACGAGCAGTGCCAGGCGGACGGGCCCGCCGACGAGACCTACACGCTCGTCGGCGAAGCGTTCACGATCCTCTCGATCGGCGAGTATTTCGGTTTCACGTCGCTCCACGACTTCCCGGTCGACAACGCGAAGTGCGGCTACACGGTCCGCGTCCATTTCGCGGAGCCGGGACAGGACTGTGCCGACGCGGCCGTCCAGGTCCAGAAGATGCAGCTCTCGTGGATTCGCCAGGTCAGCCCGGCCCCGGCGACGGCGACGTTCGGCGACGTGCCGACGAGCCACGCGTTCTTCCAGTTCGTCGAAGCGCTCGTGAAGTCGGGCGTCACGGGCGGCTGCGGCGCCGGGAACTATTGCCCGGACGCGCCGCTGACGCGCGGCCAGATGGCCGTGTTCCTGTCGAAAGCGCTGGGTCTGCAATGGCCGTAGGCCGGGGAGGATCGACCATGTCGAAGCGCAGGCGCTCCGTCCGAGCTCGCATGTATGCCCTGGGTCTCGCGCACCTCGCCATCGGCGCCGGGCTGCTCGTCGCCCAGGTCCCGGCCGAGGAGCGGATCCCGATCCGCGACCCGGACCGGCTCGAGGCGCTGGGATTTCCCCGCGACGCGACCGACGTCGCGGTGTGGTCCCGGGCCGGCCTCGGGACGAAAGGCCGGTCGATGCCCGCCACCGACGCCCCGGAGACCTGGGGCACGGCAGGGGGCTACAGCAGCGCATACGCGCATCAGATGAAGCCGAGCTTCTCGCCGGCCTTTGCCCGATCGGTCGGCCGGACGAGCTGCAAGTCGACGGGCGACGGCTACCCGGCAGACCTTTACCATCGGTTCCGCGTCCCCGACGGGGCCCAGCTCAAGCAGTTGCGCTTCTGGGCCTACGACACCGGCTTCGCACGCGACCTGCAGGTCCAGCTCTATGAAACGTGCCAGGCCGACGGAGTGAATCCGCCGACCGTCACGCTGATCGACCAGGTGTCCACGTTCCTGGCGATCGGCGAATACTTCGGGTTCACGGGCTTGAACGACCTCACCGTCGACAACCGGAACTGCGGGTACGCCATTCGCGCCCGTTTCGCCAGCCAGAGCGAGCAGTGCCTGCCCGACGAGCTCGCGCTCGAGAAGGTCCAGGTCGTCTGGACGCGCCAGGTCAGTCCGGGGCCGGCGGCCGCGAGTTTCACGGACGTGCCCACGAGCCACCCCTTCTTCCAGTACGTCGAGGCGCTCGTCAAGTCCGGCGTCACGGGAGGCTGCGGGAGCGGGAACTACTGTCCGGACGCGCCGCTCACGCGCGGCCAGATGGCGACTTTCCTGGCGAAGGCGCTGGGGCTGCAGTGGCCGTGACGCTTCGCCGGGCCGCGAGGGCGGTCGTAGCGCTCGCGAGGAACAGCCCCGCCACCGGCATCAGCGCATCTTCCGCCGCCCAGCGATACCGGCCGTTGACGTGCATCGCGGCCGACATCAGCGGCACGTAGAGCGCGGCGGCCAGGAATCCCGCCGCGAGCGCGCGGTCGGCGAGCGAGCCGGCGCGGGCGCGTCGAAGCAGCTGGACGAAACCGCCGACGGCGGCGAGCGCGAGCAGCACGCCGGACCATCTCAGCACGCCGCGCACCAGCTTCGGGTGTTCCTTGAGCGGATGCGGTCCCGGCAGGACCGCCTTGGGACCGTCGCGATAGGGGACCGCTTCGGCGAAGATCGAGAATTCCGCGGCGAAGGCGTCGTCCTTCAGGATGATTCCGAGTCGGCGCAGGTACAGCGCCGCGGCGCGTCCGGGGTTGGCGCGGATCCAGCGCAGGGCTTCCTCTCGAGCCGCATCGTCGACGGCGACGTCGCCGCTCGAGAGCGTTCCGGGGCGCAGGCGCTCGAGATCCTCGGACCACGCGTACCACTGGCCCGTCGCGTTCGCGTTGTTGGCGATGAAGAGCCCGACGCCGCCGACGAGGTTGAACGGCGTGAAACGTCCGACGGCGCGCGCGTTGCGGACCGCCCAGGGCAGGAGGACCGCGTGCGCCACGATGAGCATCACCACGAGCTCCCTGGCCACGGCCCGGCGGGGGCGACGCGCCGCCAGTGCTCCGGCGAGCCAGACGAGGGGGACGAAGTAGAAGACCGCCCGCGTGAGAACCAGAAGACCCGCGACGAGCCCGAGGGCGGCGGCGCGCCCGGCGGAGAGGCCGCGGACCCAGGAGCCGGCGGCCAGAAGCAGGTAGGCGAACAGGAGCGGTGCGACGAGGTTCTCCGCCGCGAGCAGGTCGGCCATGAGGAGAGGCCTCGGCAGGAAGGCGAGCAGCGCCGCCGTCCACAAACCGGCGGCTTCGCCCCGGAGCCTTCGCGCGAGCGCCGCCGCCGCGAGGCCCGCGAGGACGAAGAGCGCGACGTTGACGAGCCTGGCGGCGAGGAGGTGGCCCGCCGCGGGCGCGGCCCGCATCGCCACGGACAACAGGACCGGGTACGCGGGCGACCGGCGGGCGTCCAGCGCGCCGGGCTCGGTGCGATAGCCGTTGCCGCGGACGAGGTTTTCCGCGACGACGAAGTACCCGTAGAAGTCCGAGACCGGCCGCGTCGGGATCCACGCGATCGCCGCCAGGCGCAGGAGCGCGCCGGCGCCCAGGATGGCGGCAAGGATCCAGCCGTAGCGGCTCCGCGTCATGGTGAGACCTCATTCTCCTTGACGCTCAGCTTCCCGGCCCTGACCTCGACGATCTCCCTGACGCGGCCGGAGGGCCAGCGCACGGTGACGCGGTCCGCGCGATCGCGATCTCCCAGGCCGAAGTAGAGCTCCTTCGGGCCCGACGACAGGTACGAGTACCCGGCCGAGACGACCTGCGTGCGGGAGAGGCCGCCGGCGACGACGGTCACGGTCGGCTCCAAGCGCATCGCGGGTCGAGCGGTAGCGGACCGGCAGGCTCGGGTCGCCTTCGAGCGAGACGACCAGCGTCTTTGCCCGGGACGGATTCCGGTTCATCCAGAGGGCGTTGGGCTGGAGGAACCCCGCCGCGAAGAGGTCCGGCGCGCCGTCGCCGTCCGCGTCGACGACGACGAGGCCGCGCTGGTTGGCGTCGGACTCGAGGCCGGTCACGGCGGCGAGCTCGTCGAAGCGGCGGCCGTCGCGGTTGCGGTAGAAGCGTTTGGGCGGGCGGCCCCAGAGCGAGTCGTCGCCGAACTCGGCGATCGGAATGCCCTTCTCGAACTTCCGGAACTCGGAGGACATCAGGTTCCAGAAGTCGATCTCCCGCTCGGTCTCGTTCTTGCCGGTGACCATGCCGTTCACGACGAAGAGGTCGGCGCGGCCGTCCATGTCGGCGTCGACGAAGACGCAGCCCCACGACCAGGACGTGTCCCAGACGTCGGCCTCTTGCGACGTGCGCTCGAAGCGGTTGTCGCCGAGGTTGCGAAAGAGCGACGAGCCGCGCGAGAGCGCCGTGAGCCGCCGCCACACGAGCGGCCGCCCGAGCGAGTACGGGAAGGGCGGCATCGGGTACCGCGGGTCCTTCAGGAACCAGTTCAACGGGAACGAGTAGTTCGACACGTCGAAGTCGAGCCGGCCGTCGCCGTCGTAGTCGTCGACGGCCACGCCCATGCCGAAGCCGGGATCGAGGACGCCGGCCTTCTTCGCGACGTTCGTGAACGTCCCGTCGCCGTTGTTGCGCAGATACGCGTTCCTGCCGAAGTCGTTGGCCACCATGATGTCGGGCCAGAGGTCGCCGTCGAAGTCGGCGCACTGGAGGGCGAGGCCCCAGCCGGTGTCGCCGGTCCGCGTCGCCGCCGTCACGTCCGTGAACGTGCCGTCGCCGTTGTTGCGGTAGAGATGGTTCGGCGGCGCGTTGTCCCCGTCCAGCGCGGGTCCGATGTCCGGTTGGCCGTAGACGAGGACGTACAGGTCGGCGTCGCCGTCGCGGTCGTAGTCGAGGGCGGCGGCGGAGGTCGAGTATTCCTCGAGCGCGACGCCGGCCTTCGCGCCCACCTCCTCGAAGCTGCCGTCGCCGCGGTTGCGGTAGAGCAGGTTGGGGCGAAGGAGGTACGTGACGTAGAGATCGGTGCGCCCGTCGTTGTCGTAGTCGAAGGCGAGCGCCCCGGCGCCCTCGCCCTCCTGGCCCGCGACGCCCGCCTCGACCGCGACGTCTTCGAACGTTCCGTCGCCGAGATTCCGGTACAGGCGGTTGCCGTCGCCCCCGGGCACGAAGAGGTCCTGCCGTCCGTCGCCGTCGTAGTCGAGGACCGCCGCGCCCGGCGGCAGGTGCTCGCCGGGGACCGGGATGTTCCTCGCGGCGTTGGGGAAGTACGCGCGGTTCGCGCGCGCGAGCCCGGCATTCTCGGCGACGTTCTCGAAGAGCGGGCGGCCCGCGGAGGCCGAGAGCCAGGTTTCGACGGACCCGGACTGCATGCGCCAATCCCCGCCGGGGCCGGCCTCGAGCACGACGCGGACCTTGCCGCCCGTCTGCCGGAGGCCCCCGGACGCGTCGCGGCCGCCGAGGAAGAGGTTCAGGACGAGCTCGCGCGTGGCGCCCCGGCGTCGGAACGCGAAGATCGTCGCCTCGGCGCGCCCGACCGAGGCGAACGAACGCCGCAGGGCGTCGAATGCGCGTCGCACCGCGGCCGAATCGGCGACCGAACGGTCGGGCGAATCGGCTCCCGCCCGGTAGATCGCCGCGGAGAGGGGCGGCCGGGCGGGGATGGGGGTCAGCTGCTCGCCCGGGAGGGGACCGCTCCACCGGAAGGGGGCCGAGAATGCGGATTCGGGCGTCGATCCGGCCTTCCAGCCTTCGAGAAAGCGCTCGGTCCAGTTCGACGTCCCGTCGGAGTACTCCTCGTACGTCGGGAGCTTTCCGCCGGGCTTCGACGCGCACGCCGGCAGACGAACACGCTCGCGGCCGCCCAGGCGCCGAATCCGAGGCCGCGCGCCGCATCGCGCGAAACTATAATCCCCGATCCACGTGGCCTCCCTCCAGGACCGCCTCCGCGAGCGCATCGCGCGCGAGGGACCGATCTCCTTCTTCGATTTCATGCAGTCCGCCCTCCACGATCCGGAAGAGGGCTACTACGCGCGGGGGGCTTCGATCGGGGAGCCAGGCGACTTCGTGACGTCCCCGCACGTCTCACCGGCATTTGCCGGGGCGCTCGCGCGGGTCTTCTCGCTCGATGCCGACAGGCTCGAAGGGCCGATCGACTTCGTCGAGGTCGGCGCCGGCGGGGGAAGGTTCCTGGAGGACTTCGTCGGGACGTTGGGCGAGATCGACCCCGTCCTGCACGGTCGCCTGCGGCTGACGGCCGTGGAGGCTTCGGCCGCCGGCCGCGCGTCGATCGAGGCCCGGAGGATCGAGCCCGCGCCGCGAATCCTGGCGAACATCGAGGAGATCGCGCCGGGCTCCGTCTCCGGGTGGATCTTCTCCAACGAGCTCTACGACGCGCTCCCGGTCGTCCGGGTCATGGGAACGGAGGCGGGGCTCCAGGAGCTCCGCGTCGGCGCGGCGGGCGGCCGCTTCACGTGGGTGGCCGCGCCAGCGGGGGAGCCGCTGCGGCGGCATCTCGAGGAGCACGGCGTCGTCTTCCAGCCGGGTCAGAAGGGCGAGATCTCGCCGGGACTTGAGGGAGTCCATCGCCACCTGGCGCGGGCGCTCTCCCGCGGGTGGCTCGTCGCGTTCGACTACGGCCACCCGGCGCGCATCCTCTATCACCCGTTTGCGCGACCCGAGGGCACGCTGGCGGTGCACATCGGCGGGCGGCGCGGCGGCGATCCGCTCGAGGACCCGGGCCACCGCGACATCACCGCGCACGTGAACTGGGACGTGCTGCTCGCCGCCGGCGAGGCCGAGGGGCTGCGCACCGATCGGCTCATGCGCCAGGGCATGTTTCTGACGGAAGCCGGCATCTTCGATTTCGCCCGAAGCGAGGCCGAGAAGTGGAGGATCTTCCGGCTCGTCGATCCCGGCGGGATGGGCGAAGAACTCTCGGTTCTGGTTCAGTCCCGGGGCGTGGCGTCCGCCTCCGCCACGCTGTGACGTCGGGCGCGCATCCTCTTGATGACAGCGGCCTTTCCGTCCGATAGAATCCCGGCCCGGTGGGTCACTACTTCCCCATCCTGATATTCGCGGTGCTCGCCGCGGCCCTGCCGCTCGGGACGATTGTCGTCGCGAGGGTGGTGCAGCGCCAGCGCCCCAATCCCGTCAAACTCGAGCCCTACGAGTGCGGCGTCGAGCCGTCGAGCGAGGCCTTCGACACCCGGTTCTCGGTTCGCTACTTCCTGATCGCGGTCCTCTTCGTCGTTTTCGACGTCGAAACCATCTTCCTCTTCCCGTGGGCGATCATGTTCAACCGCCTGGGCCTCTTCGGCTTGATCGAGATGCTGATCTTCCTGGCGATTCTCGTCGTCGGGTACTTCTACTGCTGGAAGCGCAAGGCCCTGGACTGGGCTTGACGCGCGGTCGCGGGGACGAGGGGAGCGCATGGGCCTGATCGACAACCGTTTCGAGGAGAACGTCGTGACGACGACGGTCGACTCCGTCATCAACTGGGCGCGCCGCTCCTCGATCTGGCCGATGCAGTTCGGCCTGGCCTGCTGCGCGATCGAGATGATGGCGGTCATGGACGCCCGGCACGACCTCGTCCCGCTTCGGCGCGGAGGTCTTCCGGGGCACGCCCCGGCAGTCGGACCTCATGATCGTGGCCGGGACGGTGGTCGAGAAGATGGCCCCGATCGTCAAGAGGCTCTACGACCAGATGCCCGAGCCCAAGTGGGTCATCGCGATGGGCTCCTGCGCCACCTGCGGCGGCCCCTACCGCACGTACGCCGTGACGCAGGGGGTCGACCGGATCGTTCCCGTGGACGTCTACGTTCCGGGCTGCCCGCCCCGGCCCGAGGCCCTGATCTACGGGATCATGGCCCTCCAGAAGAAGATCGACCGGATGAAAGTCATCCGCAAGGCGTCCTGATTGGCGGGCGAGGAGAAGACCCCCCCGGGCGAAAAGCCCAAGGAGCCCGCGAAGGCGAAGCTCGAGGCCGTCGACGCCTCGGAGCATCCCTGGGTGCGCTCGATCCGCGCGGCCCTGCCCGAGACCGTCCTGTCGGCCAAGCAGTTCGCCGGGCAGGTCACCGTGGTCGTCGCCCGCGAGCAGATCGCCCGCGTCGCGCGGCACTTGAAGGACGTCGAGGACTTCAAGTACTGCGTGGACGTGACGGCCGTCGACTGGCGGGACCGCCAGCCCCGGTTCGAGGTCGTCTACCACTTCTACTCGTTCTCGAAGAACGACCGCATCCGCGTGAAGTGCGGCGCGGCGGACGGCGAGGCGGTCCCCTCGATCGCCTCGGTCTTTCTCGCGGCCAACTGGTGCGAGCGCGAGACCTGGGACATGTTCGGCATCCCCTTCTCCGGGCACCCCGACCTCCGTCGGATCCTGACCTGGGAAGGGTTCAACGGCCACCCGCTGCGCAAGGACTTCCCCCTCGAGGGCGTCGACACCGGAGCGGCGATCTATCCGGAGGAATGGCCCGAGGGCGGCGGGCCCTCCAAGAACGATCCCAACCGCAGGGTGGTGTCGTGAGCCGGCAGAGAGCTCGCGCCCTCTCCCTCGCCCCCCGAGGGGGGGAGAGGGAAGGGGTGAGGGGGGGATTCTGACCGACGAGAAGATCTCTCAGGCCGAGAAGGACGAGGCGGCGTACTTCGCCGAGAGGGCGAAGGCCCGGGCCGAGACCTCGGCTCCGGCGGCGGCCGCGGCGCCCCACGCCCACACGCTTTTCGACGTCCAGGAGATGGAGCTCAACTTCGGGCCGCAGCACCCGTCGACGCACGGCGTGCTGCGGGTGGTCCTCAAGGTCGACGGCGAGAAGATCCTCGAGGCCAAGCCCGACGTCGGCTACCTGCACCGGGGCACCGAGAAGCTCTTCGAGACCGAGACGTATCCGATGGGCGATCCCCCACACGGACCGGATGGACTACGTCGCGGCGGCGACCAACAACCACGCCTACTGCCTGGCGATCGAGAAGCTCCTGCAGGTCGAGGTCCCGCGGCGCGCTCAGCTACATCCGGGTGATCCTCGACGAGCTGCAGCGGCTCTCCTCTCACCTCGTGTGGCTCGGGACCTCGGGCATCGACCTCGGCGCGATGACGCCCTTCTTCTACGCCTTCCGCGAGCGCGAGCAGATCCTCGACCTCTTCGAGGAGTACTGCGGGGCCCGCCTGACCTTGAACTGCATGCGGATCGGCGGGCTGCCCTTCGACCTGACGCCGGGCTGGACCGACCGGGTCGGCGAGTTCATCTCGGACTTCCCGGCGCGAATCGACGAGTACGAGCAGCTCCTGACCGACAACCGCATCTGGAAGAAGCGGACCGTCGGCGTCGGGGTCATCTCCGCCGAGGAGTGCATCGAGTGGGGCCTGACCGGGCCGATCCTGCGCGCCTCCGGCCAGGAATGGGACCTGCGCCGGGCCCTGCCCTACGAGTGCTACGACGAGCTCGACTTCGTCATCCCGACGCGGCAGAACGGCGACACCTACGACCGGTACCTCGTGCGGATCCAGGAGATGCGGCAGAGCGCCCGGATCATCCGGCAGTGCCTCGAGCGGCTCGAACCGGGGGAGATTCGGGGTAAGGTCCCGCGCGTGATCAAGCCGGTCGCCGAGGAGGTCTACGCCTCGATCGAGTCGCCCAAGGGCGAGATCGGCTTCTACTGCGTCTCCAACGGCACCAACAAGCCGTACCGCATGCACGTGCGCCCGCCCTCCTTCATCAACCTGCAGGCGCTGCCCCGGCTGGCGAAGGGGCACCTGGTCTCGGACCTCGTCGCCCTGATCGGCACGATCGACATCGTGCTCGGGGAGGTCGACCGGTGAAGCTGTCGCCCGAGTTCTGGACCTACCTCAAGGTCGTCCTGCTCGTCGCGACGGTGCCGGCGATCGTCGGGTTCGTGATCGTCCTCGCCGAGCGGCGGATCATGGGCTTCATGCAGGCCCGCCTGGGGCCCAACCGCGTCGGGCCGCAGGGCATCCTGCAGGGGGTGGCGGACCTCTTGAAGCTCGTCACCAAGGAAGACATCACGCCGGCGAAGGCGGAGAAGGCCGTGCACTTCCTGGCGCCCGTCCTGGCCGTGATTCCCGTGCTGACCGCCCTGTCGGTGATTCCGTTCGGGCCGCCCGTGAAGATCGGGAAGACGATGGTCCCGCTGTGGGTGGCCGACATCAACATCGGCCTGCTCTTCCTGCTCGCGATCACGTCGATCGGCGTCTACGGAATCATCCTGGGCGGCTGGTCGTCGAACAACAAGTACTCCCTCCTCGGGGGCCTGCGCTCGGCGGCGCAGCTGATGTCCTACGAGGTGCCGATGGGGCTGGCCCTCGTGTCGGTGCTCCTGATGACGCGCTCGCTCTCGCTCGTCGAGATCGTGCGCCGCCAGGAGGCCACGCACCTGTGGTTCTTCTTCCCGGGGATGGTCGGGTTCTTCGTCTACTTCGTGGCCGGGGTCGCGGAGACCAACCGGAACCCGTTCGACCTGCCCGAGGCCGAGTCGGAGCTGGTATCGGGCTTCAACACGGAGTACTCCGGCGTCAAGTTCGCCTTCTTCTTCCTGGGCGAGTACACGGAGATGATCATCATCTCGTGCGTCGCCGTGACGCGTGTTCTTCGGCGGGTGGCTGCCGCCCTTCCCGCACGTCGCGGCGCTCAAGTTCCTCGGGGCCGTGCCGGGAGCCGTCTGGTTCCTGGCCAAGGTCTCGGCCTTCATCTTCGTCTACATCTGGTTCCGCACGACATTCCCGCGGTACCGCTTCGACCAGCTCATGGCGCTCGGGTGGAAATGGCTCATCCCGATCTCGCTCGCCAACATCCTCGTCGTGGCGTTCGCGATCCTCCTCTTCCCGGGACGGACGACCGGCATGGTCTGGCTGTCCTGGATCTTCGGCGGCCTCTTCGTGGCGATGTACCTGCTCGCGAAGCTGCGGCAGAAGCTGACCCGCCGCGACCGCCTCGCGGCCGTGCCGCAGACGGTGGAGGGCTAGGTGGCGCTCAAGAGGTGGCTCGACAAGCTGACGCTGCTGGACCTCTTCGACGGGCTCTCGGTGACGGGGCGCCACCTCTTCAAGAAGAAGGTGACGATCGAGTACCCCGAGCAGAAGAAGGTGCCCTCGGACCGGTTCCGCGGGATGTTCCGGCTCGACGAGGATCGCTGCATCAAGTGCACGCTGTGCGCCATCGAGTGCCCGATCAACATCATCTACATCGACTGGCACAACGAGAAGAACGAGGCAGGCAAGAACGAGAAGGTGCTCGACCGCTTCGACGTGGACCTCAAGCGCTGCATGTTCTGCCAGCTCTGCGAGGAGGCCTGCCCGACGGTGCCGAAGTCGATCTGGCTGACGACCAAGACCTACGAGATGGCGTCCTACGAGCGCAACGAGGCCCTGTACCTCGACATCCGGAAGCTGACGGACTGGCGCGAGGCCGAGAACGTCAAGCCGTTCACCGTCGTGGAGCGGGGGTAATCGCATGACCGGCGGGGCGCTTCTGACGGGTACGGCCGGCTGGCTCTTCGTCGGCTTCGCCGTCCTCGCCCTCGCGTCCGCGATCGCGGTCGTGGTGGCGAAGAGCCCGGTCCACTCGGCCCTGTACCTGCTGGTCTCGTTCCTGCTCGTCGCCTGCATCTTCATCCTCCAGCAGGCGGAGTTCGTCGGCGCGGTCCAGATCCTCGTCTACGCGGGCGGGATCATGGTCCTCTTCCTCTTCGTCGTCATGCTCGTCAATCCTCGGACCGTCCGCACGGCGCCGACGTTCCAGCACCAGTGGGACCTCGCGCTCGTCCTCTTCCCGATCTTCCTGATCCCGTTCGCCTACATCCTCTGGACGGACAAGCTGCCCGAGATCCCGGTCAATCCCGACGCCTTCCGGATGGCCCGCGGCAAGCTTGCCGGCAACACGGAGGCCGTGGCCTGGTCGCTCTTCCGCGACTACCTGCTGCCCTTCGAGGTGGCCTCGGTGTTCCTGCTCGTCGCCATGATCGGCGCGGTCGTGCTCGGGAAGCGCTCGCTGGAGAAGATGGACTGATGAGGATCACGATCGACGAAAGAGGGGTTGATCGGCGACGTGGCCGCCTGGAGGCGTCCGCGTGACCATCACGATCAACCACTACCTGATCGTGAGCCTGCTGCTCTTTGCGATCGGCTTCTTCGGCGTCCTGGTGCGGAGGAACTTCCTGACGATCCTGATGTCGATCGAGCTGATGCTGAACGCCGTCAACCTGAACCTGATCGCGTTCTCGCGCCGGCTCTCCGACCTGACCGGCCAGGTCTTCTCGGTCTTCGTCATCACGATCGCCGCCGGCGAGGCGGCCATCGGCCTGGCGCTCACGATCTCGCTCTTCCGGCAGCGCAAGACGCTGAACGTCGAAGAAGCGGACACGATGCGGGGATGACGGCGTGAAAGAGCTGATCTGGCTGATCCCCCTCGTGCCGCTGGTCGGCTTCGCGATCAACGGCCTGCTCTACCTCGTCTCCCATCGCACGAAGGGGGAGGCGCACGGCGACGGGCACGGGCACGGCGACGCGGTGCACGCCGCGCCGGCCGCCGCCGCCCACGACGCCCAGGGCGGAGGCCACGGCGGGCACATCGACATCCCGTTCAAGGCCCTCCACACGGCGGTCGGCGTCGGCAGCGTCGGGATCGCGTGCCTGCTGGCGTTCGGCGCGATCTTCGACGTCGGGCTGAAGGCGCTCTCTGCGGGCGCCTCGCACGCCGAGACGCTCTACCGGTGGATCCCGCTCGGCGTGAACCAGTCGATCGGCCAGATTCCGGGCCCGGCCCGCGAGTGGTTCGTCGACGTGGCGTTCCGGCTCGACTCGCTGTCGGCCCTGATGCTCGCCTTCGTGACGTTCGTCGGCTTCCTGATCCACGTCTACTCGATCGGGTACATGGCGCACGACCCGGGCTACGCCCGCTACATGTCGTACCTGAACCTCTTCATGTTCGCGATGCTCACCCTCGTGCTGGGGGCGAACTTCCCGATCCTCTTCGTGGGCTGGGAGGGCGTCGGCCTCTGCTCGTACCTCCTGATCGGCTTCTGGTTACGAGAAGGAGAGCGCGGCCGACGCCGGCAAGAAGGCCTTCATCGTCAACCGCATCGGCGACGTCGGCTTCATGCTCGGCATCTTCCTCGTGCTTCGTGCTCTTCGGCACGCTCGACTTCGCGACGTGATCCGGACGGCGGCCGCGCAACGCCGGTCGGCGTACGCGCGGCGGGACGCTCACCATCGTCTGCCTGCTCCTCTTCGTCGGCGCCTGCGGCAAGAGCGCGCAGATCCCGCTCTACGTCTGGCTGCCGGACGCGATGGAGGGCCCGACGCCGGTCTCGGCCCTGATCCACGCGGCGACGATGGTCACGGCCGGCGTCTACATGGTGGCGCGCTGCGACGTCGATCTTCCGCGCACGCCCCGAACGCGATGGTCGTGGTGGCGATCGTCGGGCGCCGCGCACGCGATCTTCGCGGCGACGATCGGCCTCGTCCAGAACGACATCAAGAAGGTGCTGGCCTACTCGACCGTGTCGCCAGCTCGGCTACATGTTCCTGGCCTGCGGCGTCGGCGCCTTCGCGGCGGGCATCTTCCACGTCATCACCCACGCCTTCTTCAAGGCCTGCCTCTTCCTCGGCTCGGGCTCCGTGATCCACGCGATGTCGGGCGAGCAGGACATGCGCAAGATGGGCGGCCTCAAGGCGAAGATCCCGACGCACGTACACGACCTTGCTCGTCGGCTGCTCGCGATCGCCGGCATCCCGCCGCTCGCGGGCTTCTTCTCGAAGGACGAGATCCTGCTGGTCGGCCTGCCGAGTTCGAGGCGGCTACGGGCTGCTGAAGGTGCTGTGCGCGGTCGGCGTCGTGGCCGCGGCGCTGACCGCCTTCTACATGTTCCGCCTCTACGCGATGACCTTCTGCGGCAACTTCCGCGGCACGCCCGAGCAGGAGGCACGCATCCACGAGTCGCCCGCGTCGATGACGGTGCCGCTCGTGGTCCTCGCGGCGCTGTCGATCGTGGCGGGCTTCCTCGGCGTCCCGGTCGTGCTCGGCGGCGGCAACCGGATCGAGGACTTCCTGGAGCCGGTCCGCCGTGCCGATCGACGGGCCTGCACGAGAAGCCGCACCACGCGTCCGCCCGATCGAGTTCGGCCTGATGGGCGCCGCCGTGGCGGTCGCCGCGGTCGGCATGTCCTCGCCTGGTCGCTGGTACGTGCGGGCGAGCGCCGGGATGCCGGCGCGGCTGGCCGCCGAGTGGCCGGGCGTCTACCGGGCGCGTCGCGAACAAGTACTACGTCGACGAGCTCTACGACCGGGTCTTCGTCCGCGGCGCTGGCCCTGGGCGGCGGCCGCGCGCTCTGGGAGGTCGGATGCGACGGTCGTCGACCGCGATTCCGCAACGGCGCGGGCGCGGTCACGACGGCTGGCTCGCCTGGATCGCGTCCTGTTGCGATCAGTACGTCGTGGACGGCGCCGTCAACGGCTCGCGGACACCCTGCTGGCACCTCGTTCCGCGTGTTCCGCGCGTCCAGAACGGCCTCGTTCAGAACTACGCGCTGATGATGGTCGGTCGGCGTCTTCTGTCTGCGTCGGCGGTCGTTCCTGCTGTTCCGATGAGGCGCATAAGGAAGACGCATGGACTCTACCGAGATCCCTCCTCTCGATCATCACCTACACGCCGCTCGTGGGGGCGCTGGCGTCGTCTTCCTCGTCCCGCAAGGAGAAGGCCGGCGCGATCAAGGCCGTTCGCGACGCCGTCGCGGCGCGTCGACTTCCTCGTCTGCCTGCCGCTGTGGTTCTGGCTTCGACCGGGCCGGCGACGGCTTCCAGTTCGTCGAGAAGGCGCTCCTGGATCCCCTCGATCGGCGTCCAGTACCTCTTCGGCGTCGACGGGATCTCGCCGCTCCTGATCCTGCTGACGACGCTCCTCGGCTTCATCGCCATCCTCTCGCTCGCTGGACGGCGATCACCGACCGGCGTACGGAGTACTACGTCTTCCTGCTGCTGCTCCAGACGGGCATGATCGGGCATCTTCTGCGCCCTCGACATGTTCCTCTTCTACGTGTTCTGGGAGGTCATGCTGGTCCCGATGTACTTCCTGATCGGGATCTGGGGCGGCGCGCGGCGGCTCTACGCGGCGATCAAGTTCTTCCTGTACACGCTCGTGGGCTCGGTGGTGATGCTGCTCGGCATCCTCGCGCTCTACTTCCAACACGACGGGTTCCTCGGCTACAAGGGCCTCGGCAACGCGCCGACTTCTCGACGTGCAGCTCACGGTGGTCGCGATGGGGATCCCGGCGGACCTCCAGTTCTGGGTCTTCCTCGCCTTCTTCCTGGGCTTCGCGATCAAGGTGCCGATGTTCCCGTTCCACACCTGGCTGCCCGACGCCCACGTCGAGGCGCCGACCGCGGGCTCGGTGATCCTGGCCGGCGTCCTGCTGAAGATGGGGACCTACGGCTTCGTCCGCTTCTCGCTGCCGCTGCTTCCCGAGGCGACGCTCGACGCGGTGCCGCTGGATGGTGACGCTCGCGATCATCGGCATCGTCTACGCCGCCCTCGTGACCCTCGTGCAGAAGGACATGAAGAAGCTCGATCGCCTACTCCTCGGTGAGCCACCTCGGCTTCGTGATGCTCGGGCATGTTCGCCCTCAACCCGCTCGGGCTCGAGGGCAGCGTCCTCCAGATGATCAACCACGGCCTCTCGACCGGCGGGCTCTTCCTGCTCGTCGGCATCATCTACGAGCGGCGCCACACCAGGAGATCGCGCAGTTCGGCGGCCTCGCGCACGTGATGCCGGTCTACGCGACTCTTCATGATCATCTTCCTCGCCTCGATGGGGCTGCCGCTGCTGAACGGCTTCATCGGCGAGTTCATGATCCTGCAGGGCGCCTTCGCCGCGAACCGCGGCTGGGCCTACTCGGCCGCGTCCGGCGTCGTGCTCGGCGCGGCCTACCTGCTCTGGCTCTACCAGCGCGTCTTCTGGGGCAAGGTCACGCACCGAGGAACGAACAAGGCCTCGAGGACCTGAACGCGCGCGAGCTCGCGACGCTCGTGCCGCTCGTCGTGCTGTGCTTCTGGATCGGCCTCTACCCGAAGCCGTTCTTCGAGGTGTCTGCGGAAGCCCTCCGAGAAGATCGTCGCGACCGTGGGCGGGACGACGGCCGAGGCGCCGGCGCTGGCCGAGAAGGCGCCGGCGGGAACCGGCGGGGCCGCGCGCTGATGACGTTCTCCGCGAAGGCGTCGGACTGGATCCTGCTCTCGCCGGAGCTGTTCCTCACGGCGGCGGGCCTCGTGCTGCTCGTCGTCGTCGGTGTTTCTCGACAAGGCGCGGGAGGAGTTCCTGGGCTTCCTGGCGGCGCTCTCGGTGGCGATCACCGGGATCCTCGTGATCTTCGTCGCGTCGCGGCCGGACCGGGCGACCCCGATCCTCGGCGGGGTCTTCGTCGTCGACAACTTCGCGCTCTTCTTCAAGGTCCTCGTGCTGCTCTCGATCCTGCTGACGATCCTCGCCTCGGTGCGCTTCGTCGGCGAGGCGCCGTACCCGGCAGGGGAGTACTACGCGCTTCTCCTCTTCGCCGGCGTCGGCATGCTCTTCATGGCGTCGGGCAACAACCTGATCTCGATCTACGTCTCGCTCGAGCTCATGGCCCTCTCGTCGTACATCCTGGCGGGCTACTTCAAGGGCGAGGTCAAGTCGACCGAGGCGGCGCTGAAGTACTTCATCCTCGGCGCGTTCTCGTCGGGCGGTGCTGCTCTACGGGCTCTCGCTCGTCTACGGCGTGTCCGGCAAGATGGGCCTGCCGCGAGCTCGCGAAGCTCCTCGCTGCGACGGACCGCTCCAACCTGCTCATGCTCGGGATCCTGCTCATCCTGGCGGGCCTGCTCTTCAAGATCGCGGCCGTGCCGTTCCACGTCTGGACGCCGGACGTCTACGAGGGCTCGCCGACGCCGGTCACGGCCTTCTTCTCGGTCGGCCCGAAGGTCGCGGCCTACGCGATCCTCGCGCGCATCTTCTACGTGGCGTTCGCGAAGTTCCACGCGGACTGGGGCCTCGATCGTCGCCCTGGTCTCGGCCGCGACGATGGTCCTCGGCAACGTCGCCGCCCTCCTCCAGACCAACGTCAAGCGGATGCTCGCCTACTCCTCGATCGCCAACGCGGGCTACGCGCTGCTCGGCGTCCTGGGCTTCCGGACCGACTGGGGGCTGTGGGGGATCCTGATCTACCTCCTCGCCTACACGTTCATGAACTTCGGGGCCTTCACCCTCGTGATCCTGCTCGAGAGCAAGGGCTACGCGGGCGAGTCGGTCTCGGACTTCAACGGTCTCGCCAAGCGCAACATGCCGGCCGCGATCGTGATGCTGCTCTTCCTCCTGTCGCTCGCGGGCATCCCGCCGACGGCCGGCTTCATCGGCAAGTACTACCTCTTCACCGCGGCGATGAAGGCGGGCTACGCCTGGCTCGCGGTGCTCGCGGTCCTCATGTCGGCGGTCTCGCTCTTCTACTACTTCCGGATCGCGGCGGCGATGTTCTTCACGGAAGGCGTCGCCGCGAAACTGAAGAGCTCCTACGCCCTGACGGCGGTGGTCGCGATCTGCGCGACCGGGACGATCGTCATCGGCGTCGCCCCGCAGCCGTTCCTGGCGATCCTCAAGAGCTGCGTGCTGGCGCCCTGAGGGGCCGGAGCATGCCGGGCCTGTCGCGCCAGGGGCTCATCGCCGAAGCGACCTCCGCCGGGCTTCTCTTCCTCCTCGGTCCGGTCGCCGGCTACTTCCTCGGCAAGTGGCTCGGAGCCGCTCTCCACTGGGGCCTCGTGCCGGCCTGGGCCGGCGCGGCCCTCGGGCTCGTCGCGGCGTTCATCCACCTCGTCCGGCTGACCTCGAGGGCCTCCCGGTGAGCGACATCGACGCGGTGATCCGCCGCGTCCGCCGGCGCGTCTTCGTCATCGGAGCCGCCGCGGTCCTCGGCGGATTCGCGTTCGGAACCCGCGCCGGGGCTTCATTGACAATTTGCGCCGCCGTGGTAATTTCCAGCTTCCTGGTCCTCGAGAAAGCCACGGAGCGTCTGGTCCCCGGCCTCGGCAAGGCGGAAAGGCGAACCCTGATCCCCCTTCTGCTGGTGACGGCTTGCGAGCTTTGCGCTTCTCGGGGTGGTTCTTTGGCGGTGGAAAGGCTTCGATCCCGCGGCCGGGGCCGTGGGCCTGTCCGTCGTCGTGTTCGCGGTCGTCCCGGAGCTCTGGACGAGGAGGTAGGCGCGCTTGCAGGAGCATCATTCGATCCTCTCGGCCCCGATCAATCGCCCTGTTGATCCGGCTGCTGGGTCATCCGCCGGTCGAGAAGCTCTCGCCCGCCATGGCCGAGTTCTTCTTCCCCGACGGCCGGGAGGCCTGGATCCCGGACGCCGCCATCATGGCCCTGCTGCTGATGGTCCTGATCGCGGTCCTCTTCCCCCTCGCCGCCAGACGCTTCGACCGCAACCGGCCGGGCGGCGTCCAGAACTTCCTCGAGATGCTGGTCTCGTTTCTGCGCGACCTCGTCGGGGAAGCCATCGGCGAGAAGCACGTCCGCCAGTACCTGCCGATCATCGGCGTGCTCTTCGTCTTCATCGCGATGGGCAACCTGTTCGGGCTCTTCTTCTTCCTCCAGCCGCCGACGGGGTCGCTCTCGGCGACGGTGGCCCTGGCGATCGTGTCGTTTCTCTACTTCAACGTCGAAGGGATCCGGGAGCACGGCCTCGGCGGGTACCTGAAGCACTTCATGGGGCCGCTGCATCTGGATCGCGCCCCTCTTCTTCGTCATCGAGATCATCGGGACGTTCGCGCGGATCCTGTCGCTGTCGCTGCGCCTCTTCATGAACATCTTCGGCGAGCACACGACGACCAACGTCTTCGCGAGCCTGGTGCCGATCGTGGTTCCCTGGCCGATGATGGCCCTCGGGATCTTCACGGCGTTCCTGCAGGCCTACGTGTTCGTCCCTGCTCTCGGCGGTCTACGTCGGGGCGCCGTGGCGCACGAGGAACACTGATCCCCCGCGACTTGGGTCGTGATAGCTTTCGCCGACCGTTTTCGCCAAAGACGGCGTGAAAAAGAAAAAAGAAGGAGATTTGGGATGTTGAAGAAGACGCTCGTGTTGTGCGCGCTGGCCCTCGTCCTGGCCATGCCCGGCGATGGCCCAGGAGACGACCGGGGGCGCCGGCGCCGGCGGGGTGAAGTGGGGCGTGATCGGCGCGCGCCTTCCTGCTCGGCCTCGCGGCTGCGGCAGGGGCGACGGCCCAGGGCCGGGCGACCTCGGCCGCGGCGGAGGGCATGTCGCGCAACCCCGGCGCGGCCAAGGACATCCGCGGAATGACGATGCTCGGTCTGGTTCTGATCGAGTCCCTCGTCCTGTACGCGCTCCTGATCTGCTTCCTGATCTACGGTCCGCTGAGCTCGAATTGAGGCCGGTTCCGGGGCTCGAAACGACCCCCGGGACCGGCTTCTTGTCCTCTTTGGGCGACAGGCTGACCCCTACCGGAAACCTTCCGGGCCTTCTCGGCGTACTTTTGATCGAGAAAGAAATAAACGGGACGGCCGGCTAGTCCGTAGAAAAGGCGGAGGTTAGCCCGGTCCGGTCGACTGGCGAGGCGTCATCGGCGCGGTCGGGCAAGCATTTTGCGATTCCTGGAAGCCATGAAAGGCGAACGTGCAGCAAGCCCTGGAATCGGGTGGGGCGCCGACAGACCGTCTCGGCCTGGGACTTCAACTCCCAGGTCATGCCGTTCGTGGACTCGCTCTACAACACCGCCTATCGGATGACCCGGAGCGCCGAGGACGCCGAGGACCTCGTCCAGGAGACCTACTTCAAGGCCTACAAGTACTACGACAAGTTCGAAGAGGGCACGAACCTCAAGGCCTGGCTCTTCAAGATCCTCAAGAACACGTTCATCAACAACTACCGCAAGAAGCAAGCTCGAGCCGCGCAGCGTCGATTTCGCCGAGATCGAGGACTCGTTCGAGCGCATCGTGCGCCGCGACGCCGCGGAGCCGCCCGCGGACCCCGAGGCGGAGTTCTTCACGAGCGTGCTCGACGACGACGTCCAGAAGGCGCTCGAGTCGCTGCCCTACGACTACCGGATGGTGGTCATCCTGGCCGACCTCGAGGACTTCTCCTACAAGGAGATCGCCGAGATCCTCGACTGCCCGGTCGGGACGGTCATGTCCCGCCTCTACCGGGGACGCAAGCTCCTCGAGAAGGCCCTCCTGAAGTACGCCCGCAAGCACGGGTACATCCGCGGGGCCGAGCCGACCAAGATGCGGACCCGGCCGAAGCCCCAGCCGGCTTGAGGCCGGTTTTCGGGTATTCGGGCCTGGACCCGAAGGGCGGAATAAGGGACCCGGGGGGGCCGTTTTTCCCCTCGGCCCGATGAACTGCTCCAGCGCCCGATTTCTCCTGTACGCCCACCTGGACCGCGAGATCCCGCGGCCGGAGGCGGAAGCCCTCCAGCAGCATCTTTCGGTGTGCCGGCCCTGCGCCGTCCGGGGCCGCTCGGCCCGGGGAATCGGCAAGCTCCTCCGGACCCGCCTCGACTACGCCCGCGCCCCGATCGGCCTGCGCGAGCGCCTGAACGCCAGCGTCACCGCCCGGCTCCGGCCGCAGCTACGCGCCGCTGGGCATCGCGGCCTCGATCCTGCTCCTGATCCTTCCGCTCGTCGCCGACCAGAAGGGGCCGCGCGAGGCCGCTCTCTCGCTCGCGGGATCGGTCGCCGTCGCGGCCCCGGGCTCGCGCGTCGTCCCCGTCTCCCGGCAGATGACCGGAACGTTCGTGTGTCTCCAGTGCGAGGCGAGCCACTCCGACGCCTGCCCGCTCGAGGAGGCCGTGCACGAGCTCGGCTTCTGCGCGGACAACGGCGAGCGCTGGCGCATGATGACGACGGACCGCGAGTTCGCCAACGCCTCGGTCGGGCAGACCGTCACGGTCGAAGGCGTCGCGTTTCCGGAGTCCGGATTCCTGCGGGCGTCGCGCGTAGGATACTAACGTCGCGGGCGCTCTCTCGGGTTCTGCGCCTTTGGCGCACCGGCTCGCGGCTCGCCTGTGGGCTCGACCGCGAGCCTGAACCCTCGCCACGCTCCCGCTCCCGCGGCGCGAGGCGTCCTCCGCTGCGCTCGCGGAGATTCCTCGCGCCGCGGACGGATGCGAGAGTGCCGTGAAATGACGAGTCGTTCCTCCCTCTCCCCCCGGCGGGGGGAGAGGGTCGGGGTGAGGGGGGCGTTCCCGGGACCTGCGCGCGTCGTTTCGCCCGTACAATCCGGGTCGATGTCGGAGTGGATCGAGGCGACGGCGCCGGCGCGGGTGGATCTGGCGGGGGGACGCTGGACCTGTGGCCGCTTCACGTGCTGCACCCCGGCTCGGTGACCGTCAACGTCGCGATCGATCTGAGGGCGCGCTGCCGGGTTCGGCCGGGCGCGGCGGGGTTCAAGGTGACGGTCCCCGAGCTCGGCTACGAGCGATCGGTCGATGAGCCAGGGCAGCTGCTGGCCGACCCGCGCGGAGCGCTCGCCGGGGCGGTCCTCGAGGCTCTGGACATCCGCGAGCCGCGGGAGATCGAGCTGTCGACGGACGTCCCGTACGGGTCGGGGCTCGGCGGCTCGTCGGCACTGACCGTCGCGATGGCCGCGGCGCTGGCCGCAAGCGTCGACCGCCGGTTCGACGGCGCCGGCCGGGTCGAGTTCGTGCGCGACGTGGAGACGCGCGTCCTGGGAAAGCCGGCCGGGATCCAGGACTACTATCCGCCGCTCGCCGGCGGGGTCCACACCCTGCGGTTCGAGCCGGGCGGCGTCGCCGTCGGCCGGCGGGACGTCGATCCGGGGACGTGGCTCCGGCACCTGACGCTGTTCGACACCGGAGCCGTGCACTCCTCCGGGATGAACAACTGGGAGATCTTCCGCGCGCGCCTGGAAGGGGACCACCTGGTCGCCAGCCGGCTCGACGAGGTCCGCGACGCGGCCGCGGAGATGGCCGAGGCCGCCGGGGCCACGGACTTTCGCGCGATGGGAGCCGCCCTGGGCCGGGAGTGGGAGGCCCGCCGCCGGCTCGCGCCGGTCGTGTCCTCGCCCGGGATCGAGAGAGCGATCGAGACGGCGACGGCGGCAGGCGCGTGGGCCGGCAAGGCCTGCGGCGCCGGGGGTGGCGGGTGCGTCGTGATCCTCGCCCCTGCCGACAAGACGCCGGCGGTGCGGGAGGCGCTCGGCCGGCTGACGAGCGGACGGCTGGTGCTGGTCGCGCCGGAGAACCGCGGACTCCGGATCAGCCCCGCTTCTTAGCCCGCGCTAGATCCGGTCGAGCTCGGCGACGGTCTTCTCGTCGACGACGTTGCCGGTGTTGAGCGTCCCCGCCGGCTCGATCAGGACGATCCAGCATTCCTCGTCGGCCGAGGGCTTGTGCTCGACGCCCTTCGGAACGATGAAGAGCTCGCCCTCCGAGAGCTCGACGTCGCCGGACCGCAAGCCGATGCGCATCCGGCCCTGACGACGAGGAAGAGCTCGTCCTCGTTCTCGTGGTGGTGCCAGACGAACTCGCCCTGGAGCTTGACGACCTTGACCTGGTGATCGTTCAGGTCGCCGACGATCTTGGGATGGAACTGCTCGGTGAAGAGGCCGAACTTCTCGAGCAGGTTGACCTTCGTCTGGCATCGGGCCCGAGTCCTCGCGCTACATCCGCCCGGCTCCGGGATCCCGAGGACCCCGAGCAGCTCGCGACATCTCCTTCCGAAAAATACGCGCGACCGCCAGGCGGCGGTTCCGCACCGCCGCGTCGGCCTCCTGGACGATCGGCTGCCGGTGGTAGAAGTGGTTGAAGCTCTGGGCGAGGCCGAACGCGTGGCGCGCCAGGGTCGCGAGCTCCAGCGACTCGATGGCCCGTTCGGCGACGTCGGGCGTCGACGCGGCGTCGAGCGCGATGGCCCAGAGATCGTCGTCCCAGCCCTCGTCGGTCAGCGCCGCGGCGTCGACCTCGCGCGGCGAGGCCCTTCTCCGCGAGCTTGCGGAAGATGTTGTCGGCGCGCACCAGCGAGTACTGCAGGTAGGGCCCGGTGTCGCCCTCGAAGTTCAGCGCCTCGTCGAAGTCGAAGGCGATGACCTTGTTGCGGCCGACCTTCAGGAGGAAGTAGCGCAGCGCGCCGATCGCGATCGCGCGAGCGTCGCGCGTCCGGCGGCGCCGGCCGCCGCCCCTCCTCGCCGCGCCGCGGAGTCGATCTCCGCGCGCGAGCGTTCGAACAGGATCTCGACGAGGTCGTCGGCCTTGACGCCGAGGCCCTTGCGTCCGGACATCTCGACGTAGGGCTTCTTCTCGTCCTCGGCCGAGAGGCGGTACTCCTCGCCGAAGCGCTCCGCGAGCTCGCGCGCGGCCTTCGGCGAGAGCGCGACGATCTCGTAGGAGAAGTGGACCGAGCGCTCGGCCTCGCGCGCGTGCCCGAGGGCGCGGAGCCCCTCCCGGACGACCTTCTGCGGGTAGGACTGCCGGACGTCGATGACGTTGTAGACGCGCGTGCCGCTGCCGAAGGCCGGGGCGCCCGGCGCGCCGCCGGCGTGCGCGGTCCGCCAGACCGGGTGCGCGCGGATCGCCGCCGGGATCTCGGCCTCCTCGACGGCGCCCGGAGCTCCAGCGCGGCCGGAACCGCTCGTAGTCGAAGTCGACGTCGAGCAGGCCGAACTTCCAGAGCTGGTAGGCGATGTCCTTGCCGGTGTAGGTGACGGTGCCGTTCGAGCGGACGAGGATCTTGTCGGGCTCCTCCATGCCGGCGAACTCGGCGGAGTCCGTCGAGGCGCAGGACCCAGCAGCCGGCGTGCTTGCCCTCGGTCTCGAGGTGGATCGCGCCGGCCGCCTTCAGCAGCTCGAAGGCCCGGGCCCAGAAGTGCCGGTGGAGGATGTCGCTTTCGCGGGGCAGCAGGTCGTAGGCGATGCCGAGGCGGCCCATCGTCGAGAGGTGGGCCGAGCGAGACGGCCTCGGACGACGGCCGCGGCGATCGCGCGCGGTCTCGTTGTCGCCCGTCCTCGATCGCGTGGAGGACCTCGTCGCGCCAGGCCTTCGTCTCGGGCCGCGCGGCGTAGGTCCGGCCGACCTCGGCATAGAGGTCCCAGCAGAGGTAGGCGAAGCCCTTCGGCTGGACCGGTCCTCCCGGGAAGCCGGCTGCTCGGCGATGATCGCCGCTCGGCCGCCTCGACCGTCGTCACGCCCTGCGAGGTGGATGAGGCCGGCCACGACGTCGGCGACCTGGACGCCCGTGTCGTCGAGGTAGTTCTGGACCTCGACGGCATGGCCGAGGCGGCGCAGGGCCCGGACGAGGACGTCGCCGAGAACGGCGTTGCGCAGGTGGCCGATGTGCGCGGCCTTGTTCGGGTTGATGTTGGTGTGCTCGACGATGACCTTCCCCGGCCGCGCCGGCGGCGCGGCCGACGCCGTCGAGCAGGGCGCGAACGACGCGGCCCGCGGTCGAGGAAGAAGTTGAGGTAGCCGGCGCCCTCGACCTGCGTCTCGCGCACGCCCGGCGGGAAGGCGCCACGGCGGCGGCGAGCTCCGCCGCGATCGCGCGCGGCGCCTTGCTGCAGCGTCTTCGCGAGATCGAACGCGACCGGGCAGGCGAGATCGCCGAGCGCGAGCTTCGGGCGGCCGCTCGAGGACGACCCGCTCGACCTCGGCGCCGAACGTCTCGCGCGCGCCGCGGCGCGCACCGCCTCGGACAGCTTCGCGCGAAGGTCGGCCAGCATGGGCGCGCGAGTATATCGGCCGCCGCCGTCGGGGATTAGAATGCCGTCGTGAGCGCTGCCGTCGTCCGCTCCATCGCCGTCCGCGCCCGGCGCGCCGACGTCTTCGACGCCTTCACGCGCGTGTCCGACCTGCTCTCGTGGCTGTGCGAGGGCGCGCTCGTGGGGCTCCGGCCGGGAGGCAACTGGGCGGTGGGATTCACCAACGCTGCGCGGAATGACCGAGGCGACCGTGCTCGGCAAGATCGCCGAGTTCGAGCGCGGACGCCGCCTGGTCGTCGAAGAGATCTCGTACGAGCCGCGCCGACGGCGAGCCGCTCTCCGGGATCCGTCTCGAGCTGACGTTCGCGGAGCAGGACGGCGAGCTGCGTCGTGACGGTCGCGCAGGACGTCCCGGACGGCGGGCCCGCGTACGACGGTCTATCGCGGGGAGGCGGGGGCGGGCTGGGAGACGAGCCTCGACGATCTGAAGAAGTACCTCGAGGGTCCGCGCCGCCGCCGGATCCGATCGAAGCCGGGTTGCCGAGAATTGAGCCCGAGGACGCGAACGTGACGGCGGCGGCGGAAACGGAACCCTGCGCGATCTGCGGCGGGCGCGGGCTGGGTGCTCGACTCCTCCGACGGGCGAAAGCTCGCGCACCCGTGCGTCTGCCGCGGCGCGACGATCGCGCGCGCCCGGCTCGACTCGGCCGGGATCCCGCAGCGCTACCGCGACTGCACGCTCGAGAACTTCTCCGACAACAACGTCGAGCCTGACGAGCGCGCGGGCCCGCGGCGCGCGAGTTCGTGGACGCCTATCCCGCGGTCGAGGCGGGGCTGCTCCTCGTCGGGCCCTCCGGCCGCGGCAAGACGCACCTCGCCTGCGCGATCCTCTCGGAGCTCGTCGACGACCAAGGGCGTCACGGGACTCTACGTCGACTTCTCCGACCTCCTGATGAAGATCCAGACGTCCTTCCGGCCCGACGCCGACTTCTCGAAGGAGTCGGTGCTGACGCCGTACGCGGAGGCCGAGTTCCTCGTCCTCGACGAGCTCGGCGCGTCGAAGCCTCACCCCTGGGTGCTCGACGTCCTCTACAGCCTGCTGAACACGCGCTACAACCGCAAGAAGATCACGGTCGCCACGTCGAACTTCGAGGACGAGATCGAGTCCGGCCTCGGGCGAGCGCGAGCAGCTCGAGGACCGGATCGGCTATCGGCTGCGCAGCCGCCTCTACGAGATGTGCCTGATGGTGCCGCTGCGGGGCGGCGACTTCCGCAAGGACGTCCTCGGCACGCGGATCCGGTCCCGGTTTTGAGCCGCCGCTCTGCCGCGCTCGCCGCGCGCCTCCTGCTGACGCTCGCTCGCCGGCGGTCGCCGCCTGCGCGAGCGCCCGCGCCGAACCGGCTCCGCGCTCCGCTGCCGTCGCCCGTCGAGGCGCCGCTGCCCGATCCCCGCCGCTGCGGGTCGCCGTCGCCGCCGACGCCGGCGCGCTCGGGCGTCCTGTACCGCGTCGGCCTGAAGAGCGACCTCACCGAGTTCGTCCACCGGCACGGCCGGGACCTCTGGGTCGTCGTCGTCGGGCGAGCGTGCCGAGCTCGTCCAGGGCGCCGGTCGTCCTGCGCTCCGGCGACGGGCGCGGGCGCGGCGCCGAGCTTCCAGATCCAGGCCGGCGCGTTCTCGCAGGAGGAGCCGGCGCAGACGCCTCGGCGGACCGGCTCTCGGCCGCGCTACGCGACGACGGCGAGGTCGCCTTCTCGGCCGACCGCGGCCTGTACCGCGTGCTGCTCGGCGGCTTTCGCCCGCGGGCCGAGGCCGACGCCTTCGCTCGCGAAGCTGAAGACGCGGGGGCAGGACGGCTTCGTGGTGCCCGGACGCGCCGCCGCAGCGCGGCGGCTTGCCTCCGGCCTCGATCTCCGTTTCCGGGCGCCGCGCGGCGAGCCGCTCGAGCTGCCCTCGCCCGTCGACGTCTACGGCCCGCCCCGGACGCGCGCGTCTCCGTCGACGGCGTGGCGTACCGCGGGAGCCTGCGCGTCGCTCGTCAATCCGCGGGGGCTCGCTGAACGTCGTCAACCGCGTCGACCTCGAGGAATACCTCTAGGGCGTCGTGCCCGCGGAGATGGGCCCGAAGCGCTTCGACGCGATCGAGGCGCTCAAGGCGCAGGCGGTCGCGGCGCGGACGTACGCGCTGGCGCACCGCGGGCAGTTCGAGGCCGAGGGCTACGACCTCTGTCCGGGGCCCAAGTGCCAGGCCTACGGCGGCGCTCGCGGTCGAGGATCCGCTCTCGACCGCCGCCGTCGACGGCACGCGAGGGCTCGTGCTCGCGCACGACGGGCTCATTCGCCGACGCGCTCTTCGTCTCGACCTGCGGCGGCGTGACGGAGAACGTCGAGAACGTCTTCTCGGGCGGGCCGGTGCCGTACCTCGTGTCCGTCGACTGCGGCGAGCTGCCGGTCGAGGAGATCGCCGGAGCGCGCCGTGTCCGCGGGACGGCGGCGCCGCGGCCGCGGACGAGCCTCGAGTGGCGCGGCTACGTGCTGCGCCGGCTCGCCCCGAAGAAAGCGCGCGGTGCGCGCGGCGAGCCTCGAGGCGGCGCAGAAGCCTCGCCGGCGTGCCGCGGCACGGCGCGCCTCCCGGCGCGGCTCACGCCCGCAGCCGTCTACCCGTCGCTCGTCGACCGCCTTCGACCTGACCGAGGCGCAGGCGTTGCACCTGACGCCGGCGCGACGAGGCCTACTACGACGAGCCTCCGTCGGCCGTCGCGCGGCCTGTCCGGCGCGGCCCGCGCGGCCTACGAGTTCCTGCTCCGCTTCCGATTCGCGGGCGACTCGCTGCCGCCCGCCGGACCGCGAGCTCGACCGAGGAAGAGTACGGCGGCCTCGCCTTCTCGATCGCGTTGCGCCCCTCGGCGTGACCGAGGGCAGCGGGCGCTTCCTCTCGCGCGAGGGCTCCAACCTCTGGGTCAAGACGCCGGAGGGGCGCCATCGGGCTCCCGGTCGACCCGGACGTCCCGCTCGCCCGCCGGGTCGGCGACGCCTTCACTCCCGGCCGGCCGCCTCCGCCTTCGCCCCGGGGACCGCGCTGCGCTGGTTGCAAGCGACGGCGGGCGCCTCCTCGCGCTCTGGGTGGAGCTCGACGCCGGACGGGCCGACGTTCGAGCGGGAGTCGGCCTGGACGGAGTGGGTGCGCCGCGTGCCCGCGCGGGAGCTCGCGCGCCGCATGGCGGGCCGGGTCGCCGGCAACGAGGTGCGGGAGATCACCATCACCAGGCGCAGCCCGTCCGGCCGCGCGATCGAGATGCGGGTCAAGACGGACCTGGCCGAGGCGACCTTCCGGAAGTTCGAGCTGCGGCAGGCCGTCGAGATGCCCGAGATGCTCTTCTCCGTGACGAAGGTCGACGGGCCCGGCGAGGAGGCGGACGTTCGTGTTCCTCGGCCGCGGCTGGGGCCACGGCGTCGGGCTGTGCCAGAACGGCGCGTACGGGATGGCGCTGGCGGGCCGGACCTACGACCAGATCCTGAGGCACTACTACACGGGGATCGACATCGTGCCCTCGGGGGCGGCCACGGCGGCCCCGCCCTCGACGCGCTAGCGGAAGGCCGGCGGTAGAATCTTCCCGATGAGCACCGCCGTCCCGCCCGAGCGCGCCGCGATCGTCCAGACCCTCCGCGATTTCTGCGAAGCGGAGATCCGTCCGAACGTCATGCGCTGGGACGAGGCGCAGGAGTTCCCGCGCGAGGTCTTCCGCAAGCTCGGCGAGCTCGGCTTCCTCGGCGTCCTGTTTCCCGAGGAGTACGGCGGCGCGGGCCTCTGCTACGTCGACTACGCGGCGATCATCGAGGAGCTCGCGCGCGTCGACCCGTCGGTCGCCCTGTCGGTCGCCGCGCACAACAGCCTCTGCTCGAACCACATCTTCCAGTTCGGCACCGAGGCGCAGAAGCAGGCGCTACCTGCCGCCGCTCGCCACGGGCGAGTGGCTCGGCGGCCTGGGGCCTGACCGAGGCCGAGGCCGGGCTCGGACGCGGGCGGCACGAAGACGACGGCCGTCCGCGACGGCGGCGGCTGGGTCCTGAACGGCTCGAAGAACTTCATCACCAACGGCTCCGTCGGCGCGGTGGCCGTGCTGATGGCGGTCACCGACCGGGCCGAGGGCAACAAGCGGCATCTCGGCCTTCGTCGTCGAGCGCGACAACCCGGGCATCCGCGTCGGCAAGAAGGAGAACAAGCTCGGCATGCGCGCCTCCGACACCTGCACGCTCGTCATCGAGGACTGCCGCGTGCCGGCCCGGCGACCTGCTCGGCGAGGAGGGCGCGGGCTTCGTCGACACGATGAAGATCCTCGACGGCGGCCGGATCTCGATCGCCGCGCTCTCGCGTCGGGCTGGCGCGCGGCGCCTACGAGGCGGCGCTCGACGTACGCGAAGCGAGCGGCGCCAGTTCGGCAAGCCGATCTGCGAGTTCCAGGCGATCCAGTTCTAGCTCGCGGAGATGGCGACCGAGATCGACGCGGCGCGCCTGCTGACCGAGCGCGCCGCCGCGGCCAAGGACGCCGGGCGAGCCGGTGACCCGGCTCTCGGCGATGGCCAAGCTCTTCGCCAGCGAGATCGCCGTCCGCGTCGACCGACCGGGCGCTCCAGATCCACGGCGGCTACGGCTTCATCAAGGACTTCCCGGTCGAGAAGTTCTACCGCGACGTCAAGCTCTGCACGATCGGCGAGGGCACGAGCGAGATCCAGAGGCTCGTGATCGCGCGGCAGCTCCTCGCGGACGGCGCATGACCGCGGGTCCGGGCGACGGGCCCGACGAGCTCGCGCGCGGGGTGCTCGCGGGCCGTCCGCGCGCGATCGGCCGGGCGATCTCGGAGGTCGAGCGGGACTCCGGCGCGCGTTCCCGAGATCCTTCGCCGGGTCTTCCCGCACACCGGCCGCGCGCGGATCATCGGCATCACCGGGCCGCCCGGCGCCGGCAAGTCGACGCTCGTGCAACGGCTGGCCGCAGGCCTACCGCGCGCGAGGGACGCACGCGTCGGCATCGTCGCCGTCGACCCGTCGTCGCCGTTCACCGGCGGCGCGATCCTCGGCGACCGGATCCGCATGGCCGAGATCTACACCGACCCGGGCGTCTTCATCCGCTCGATGGCGACGCGCGGCGCCCTCGGCGGGCCTCGCGCGCGCGACGAGCGACGCCGTCGACGTGCTCGACGCCGCGGGCTTCGACGTCATCCTGATCGAGACGGTCGGCGTCGGCCAGGACGAGGTCGAGATCGTGCAGGCCGCCGACGCGACCGTCGTCGTGCTCGTGCCGGGCCTCGGCGACGACATCCAGGCGATCAAGGCCGGCATCCTGGAGATCGCCGACGTCTTCGTCGTCAACAAGGCGGACCGCGAGGGCGCCGACCGGGTCGTCGCCGAGCTCGCGATGATGCTCGACTTGTCGCCGGCCGGCCGGCTGGCGGCCGCCGATCGTGAAGACGTCGGCGCCGTCGGCGGCGGGCGTGCCCGAGGCGATCCGCGGCGCTCGAGGCGCACGGCTGCATCTGGCGCGAGTCGCGGGAAGGCGCGCGGCGGCGCTCGCTGCGGGCGCGCTCGCGGCTGCTGGCCCTGCTCGAGGAGCGCGATTCCGCCGGACGGTCGAGGCCCGCGCTCCGGAGCCGGACGGGCTCGAGGAGGCCGTGGCCGCGGTCGCGGAGCGGCGCGAGGATCCCTACTCGGCGGCCGGCCGCCTCTTCGAGCGGTTCGTCCGGGCCGGCGAGGAAGCGCCGGCGAGGTCGGGCGCGTGACGGCCTACCGGATCGACCATCTCGGCATCGCGGTCGCCTCGATCGACGAGGCCCTCGGCGGTCTACCGGGCGCTCGGGCTCGGTCGAGACCCGGCGCGAAGAGGTGCCGTCGCAGAAGGTCACGGCCGCGTTCCTGCCGGTCGGGGAGAGCCGCATCGAGCTGCTCGAGCCGACGTCGCCGGACTCTCCGATCGCGAAGTTCCTCGCGAAGCGCGGCGGAGGGCATCCATCACGTCTGCTTCGCGGTCGACGACATCGAAGCGGCGCTCGCGGACCTCGCGGGCAAGGGGTTCCGGCTCATTCACTCGTCGCCGGTGCCGGGGGCCGACGGCAAGCGGGTCGCCTTCCTGCATCCGGAGGCCGGGCGGGGCGTCCTGATCGAGCTCGCCGAGGCGGTCGGAGAGGGCACGCCATGAAGATCGGGGAGTTCGTCCTCGTTCACCTCGTCAACCCGCGGAGAAGTTCTGGGGGCTCCTCCGGGACCGGGACGGGTCCGGGGTTGACCGTGCGAGGCCTCTCGCTCGAGGGCTTCGAGGGCTGGCTCCACGAGATCGCGCGCCGGGAGACCGTCACGGTCCTGCCGGCGACGGTCTTCTTCCCGCTGCACCGGGTCGAGCGCGATTTTCCTGGACGAGACGGCGGGGGACTTCGTCTCGTTCGCCGACCGGTTCAAGCGGACCGTCGGCGAGGACGCGCGCTATCACCTGACGCCGATGCCGGACTGAGAGCCTCTAGCCCGAGCCTCCGCCGAGTCAGGCGCGCAGGTCGGTCGGCCTGCCAGTCTCCGACCGGACGCTTCTTGATCTCCCCGGCGGTCCCGAAGACCCTTGCTCGAGCACCTCGCGGACGAGCGCGGGCAGCTCTGCGTCGGAGGCGAAGCGCAGGGCGACGAACTGGTCGGAGGAGAGCCCGGGAATCCGGGGCCGCAGCTCGGCCGGAAGGATCCGCTCGAGCCGCAGGCGCATCTCGAGCCGGATGACCCGGTCCTGGACGGTGAGCGCGAAGATCCGCATGTAGAAGAAGAGGCCCAGCAACGCGAGCGCCATCGCGACGTTCCAGGCGGACGTCGACCACGAGAAGGCGCGGACGAGCCTGCCAGACCGCCCAGATGAGATTCACGAGCGAGGATGCGGAAAGAGAACGAAGTGGTAGAGCGGCACCCACCGCGCGTGGTTCGCGTAGCTCTGCGGCTTCTCCCCGCCTCACAGGGCGACGTTCTTGACGAAGAAGTCGGCCGCCGTGACCTGGCCGTTGACCAGCTGGCGCGCCTGCTCGGGCGACATCTCGAGCCTCCCGGCGGACTCGCCGGAGGAGGTCGTCAGGACGATCGTGACCGTCACCGGAACGCCGCGGCTCGCCGGGTCGGACAGGGCTCGGGCCGTGGCGTTGATCGCGTTGAAGACGGCCTCTTCGGTGTTCGTCGTCACGAGCACGCCCGTCTTGCCGCGGAAGTTCGTCAGCTTGTACTGGGTGATGCTGGCGCCGTCGAAGATCTTGGCGAAGGCGGCCTGGAGGTTGGGGTCGACCGTGCCGAACGAGGGGCCCGAGCCCTCGACCGCCTGTCTCGACCCGGTGGACGGAAGGCTCCATCCGCGGCTTGTTCTGCTTGATGTAGTCCTGGAGGCGGCGGCTGCGCGCGCGTCTCGGGCGCCGCCGTCGGCTGCCGGCTGTCCGGGCGTGTCGATCGCGATGACGTTGCCGAAGTTCTCCTTGTTGTACTGCTCGGAGCCGTCGACGTCGATCTCGTCGAGCTTGATCGCGGTGACGGTGCCGTTCTCGAGCGTGATGATCGCGCGGTCGCCCTTCACGGTGTACTTGGTGCGCGCGAAGATGAGGGAGCCGTCCTTCAGCTTGATGACGTAGCCGAGGGCGGCCGAGGCGACGGCGAGAAGCGCCAGCGAGTGCCAGAACACAGGCTCTTTTTCACGATCGGCAGCCCTCCTCCGGCGCTTGCCGGGCCGGGTTTGACACGATGTGCCGTGCCCCAGATGATAGCACCCCGATGCTCATCGTCATGGACGCGGCCGCCTCCGCCGAGGACGTCGCCCGTGTCGTCCAGCACCGTCGAGGGCCTCGGCCTCCAGGCGCATCCGATTCCGGGCGCGCAGCGCACCGCGATCGGCATCACCGGCAACCGCGGCACCGTCGAACGGGGCGCCTTCGAGAACCTGCCGGGCGTCACCGAGGTCATCCCGGTCTCGGCGCCGTACAAGCTCGTGTCGCGCGAAGCCAAGCGCGAGAACACGGTCGTCTCGTCGGCGGCGTTGCCGATCGGGGGCACGGCGCCTCGCCATCATCGCGGGGCCCTGCGCGGTCGAGTCCGAGGCGCAGGCGATCGAGATCGGCCGACAGGTGCAAGGCGGCGGGCGCGACGCACTACCGTGGCGGCGCCTTCAAGCCGCGGACCTCGCCCTACTCCTTCCAGGGCCTCGGCGACGAGGGCCTGAAGATCCTCGTCGACGGTCCGGGCGGAGACGGGCCTGCCGATCGTCACCGAGGTGCTCGACACCGAGACCGTCGACGATCGTCGCCGAGCACGCCGACTGCCTCCAGGTCGGCGCGCGCAACATGCAGAACTTCTCGCTCCTGAAGCGGCTCGGCCGGCTGCGCAAGCCGGTGCTCCTGAAGCGCGGCATGTCGGCGACGATCGAGGAGCTGCTGCTCTCGGCCGAGTACCTCCTCGCCGAAGGCAACTACGAGGTCATCCTCTGCGAGCGCGGCGTGCGGACGTTCGCCGACCACACGCGCAACACGCTCGATCTCTCGGCCGTGCCGTACGTCCAGCGGATCTCGCACCTGCCGATCGTCGTCGACCCGTCGCACGGCACCGGCAAGCGCGCGAAGGTGCTGCCGCTCTCGCGGGCCGCGGTCGCCGTCGGGGCCGACGGGCTCCTGATCGAGGTGCACCACGAGCCCGGAGCACGCGCTCTCGGACGGGCCCCAGGCGATCCTGCCGGAGATGTTCGCGGAGCTCGTCGAGGAGATGCGCGCCGCCTGGCGCCCGTGGTCGGGCGCACGGTGTGAAGGGCCTCCTCGTCCTCGAGGACGGCACGGTCTTCCGCGGCCGACGCGATCGGCCGGGCGGGCACCTCCTTCGGCGAGATCGTCTTCAACACCGCGATGAGCGGCTACCAGGAGGTCCTGACGGACCCGTCCTACGCCGGCCAGATCGTCGTCATGACGGCGTCGCACATCGGCAACTACGGCGTGCGCGAGGACGAGGCCGAGTCGGACCGCGTCCACGTGGCCGGCTTCGTCGCGCGCGACTTCCCGGCGCGCTGGAGCGGCACGGGCGGCGAGCAGAGCCTCGCCGACTACCTCGACGCCTGCGGCCGTCACCGGCCTCCACGGCCTCGACACGCGCGCGCTCGTGCGGCGGATCCGGAGCGCTGGGCGCCATGCGCGCCGGCATCTCGACCGAGATCGACGATCCGGCCGAGCTCCATCGCCGCGTCCTCGACTCCCCGCCGATGGTCGGCAGCGCCCTCGCCCTCGCGGTCTCGCCGGACGCGACGCGCCTGGCTCCCGGCGGCCGGGGGCGCAAGAAGTTCCGCGTCGCCGCCGTCGACTACGGGATGAAGCGCAACATCGTCCGGCTCCTCCAGGCGGGCTCCTGCCGCGTCGACGATCTTTCCCGGCGACGGCGCGCGCCGGACGAGATCCTCGCGAGCCGGCCCGACGGGATCTTCCTCTCGAACGGCCCCGGCGACCCGGCCGCGCTTCCGGGCCCGATCCGCACGATCGAGGCGCTCATCGCGACGGGCAAGCCGATCTTCGGGATCTGCCTCGGGCACCAGCTGCTCGGCCTCGCGCTCGGCGCGAAGCACCTTCAAGCTGAAGTTCGGGCACCGGGGCGCGAACCACCCGGTCAAGGACCTCGAGTCCGGGCCACGTCGCGATCACGTCGCAGAACCACGGCTTCGCCGTCGATCCGGCAGCACGCTGCCCGTCGGAGGTCGAGGCGACCCACCGCAACCTGAACGACGGGACGCTCGAGGGCTTCCGCCACCGGCGCGCTCCCGATCCTCGCGGCGCAGTTCCATCCCGAGGCGGCGCCCGGGCCGCACGACGCCAACGTCCTCTTCCACCGGCTTCCTCGAGTCGATGGAGCAGCGCCCGCAAGTGACGAGCCTGCCGCTCGAGGTCGCCGTGCGCTACCTGAAGTCGCGGCCCTCGAGGCTCGTCTCCTCCGTCTCGCTGCTGTCGATCGGCGGGCATCGGCGCTCGGCGTGGCGGCGCTCGTCGTCGCGATGGGGCTCCTCTCCGGATACCGCACCGAGATCCGCGAGAAGCTGATCGGCGCCAACGCCGAGGTCGTCGTCTTCCCGATCATCCCCGGCGGCGACCCGGACCCGGCGGCTCTGGAGGCGGCGCGCTGGCGGCCGTGCCGCGCGTGCGCGCGACGTCGCCCCGGTCATCTACCAGACCGGGCGTGGCCGCCTCGGCGGCGACTCCGGACGGGACGGACGCGGTGCTGAAGGGCATCGACGCGGCCGCCGAGCGGCGCGTCTCGCAGATCGACACGTACCTGCCCGACGCGCGAGCGTGTCGCGACGCGCGCCGAGGGCGAGGCGCTGGCCGGGGTCGCGATCGGCGCGGAGCTCGCGCGGCGGCTCGACGTGCGCGAGGGCGATCCGATCGCGCTCTCCGTCGCCGACGCCTCCGGGGGAGCCGGCCGCTTCGTCGCCGCGCACGGGCGTTTCCGCGTCGGCCACGGTCTTCCGGACGAACTTCTCCGAGTACGACACCGAGTGGGTCTTCCTCGACCGCGAGGAGCTGCGGCGGCTCGGCGCGCATGGCGGGGAAGGCCAACGTCGTCGAGATCCGCCTCGACTCGTCGCAGGACACCGAGGCGATGGCCGCGGCGATCGGCCGCGCGGCCGGCAACGGTTACTCGGTCTCCGACTGGCGCTCGATGAACGGCGGCCTCTTCTCGGCGCTGGCGATCCAGCAGACGACGCTCTTCCTCGTGATCGGCCTGATCGTCGCGGTCTCGACCTTCAACGTCGTCGCGACGCTGGTGATGACGGTCCAGGAGAAGAAGCGCGACATCGGCGTCCTGACGACGCTCGGGGCCGAGCCCGGCTTCTTCTCGAAGGTCTTCCTTTCGCTGGGGGCGCTGCTCGGGGGCGTCGGGGTCGCCTCCGGGGTCGTCTTCGGCGTGCTCGTCTGCTGGGTCGATGACCCGGTTCCGGCTGCTCTCCTTCCCGCCGGGGGTCGCCGAGATCTACTTCGTCTCGTACATCCCGTTTCTCGTGCGGCTGGAGGGACCTGGCGGCGATCGTCGGCTTTTCCGGCCTCGCCATCCTCTTCGCCGCGTGGGTGCCCGCCCGGCGCGCCTCCCGGATCGACATCGCCGAGGCCCTTCGCTACGAGTGACCGCGGCTAGAATCCGCGGCATGAAGACCTCCGCGCTCCTGCTTGCCGGCGCCAGCCTGCTCGGCCTCGCCGCGGGCCCCGCTCCCGCGGGCTCCTCGCTCGGCCGGTTCCGCTACCAGCCCGACCGGATCCGCGTCGGCGAGGTCGCCCACTACGTCAAGTCGAACCTCGACGGCTCCAAGCCCACCCGAGTCTCGATCTTCGTGGCGGCGAAAGACCGGCTCGAGGTCGCCAAGGTCGAGATGGGCGTCGTCGACGCGGCCTGGGTCCGCGCGCATTTCGACTGGAAGCTCTTCACCGCGGACCGCCTCGAGGCCGGCGTGATCGACCTGGACGGCTCGATCGAGGAGCGGGCGGTGCTCTCGGCCGATCCGAAGGCCGGCGTCGTCGCCGTGACGGTCGGCGACAGGAAGGGCTCCGCGGCCTGGCGGTGGGCGCCCTTCCACATCTACAACTTCGATTTCACGAGCCTGAACTTCGCCTGGCGGCAGCTCGCCGATCCCAGAACGTCGTTCACGATCGGCGTCCTCGACCCGACCTTCCAGGCCGAGGGCGACATCTTCGTCTACCGCGGCGAGGCCCGGATCGAGTACGTCCGCGACGAGCCGCTCCACGGCCGGACCTGCACGCTCCACCGGATCTCCGGCCCGGGCATCGGCGGGACGACCGGCTCGATCTGGGCGGACCCGAAGAGCGGGTGGCTGGAGAAGGTCGAGATCCCGTTTCCCGACAACCCGGACTGGACGAGCTTCCGGCTCGAGCTCCAGGGCGTCGAGACGATGACGCCGGAGGCCTGGAAGAAGTTCATGACCGACTCGCTCGCTCAGGCCAACGCGGCCAGCGCGGCCAACGGGAAGAGCTAGGGCGCGCTCGCGCCCGCGCGCGACGAACTCCTTCTGCTTGCGGATGGCTTCGGCGCGGATCGCGGCGAACTCGGGCCTCTTGCGGACGGAATCGTAGAACGGATCGCTGGTCCATGGCGGGGAGGCGAAGTAGTTCCCCATCGACGGCCTTGCGCAGCAGGCGCAGTCCCGCCTCGGGGTAGCCGCACGACGGCGAGATAGCCGCCGACGTAGTACTGGATTCCGGGATCCGGATCGAAGCCGAGGCCGCTTCCGTGGCGGCGCGATCCGGTCCCGCTCGGCCTGTCGTGCCGGACCTGCGGACGAGGCTGCGACCGCCAGCTCGAATCCCGTGGCCGCAAGAGGGCGGCCGCGGCCTCGATCTTGCCCTCGCGCTGGAGGATGTTGCCCTCGCGCGCCTTCGTCCAGTCCGATCCGGCGTCCGAGCGGAGATACTCGCGTGCGCGCTCGTACTTTCCGAGGGCAGCGAAGACGAACGCGCAGGAGCGAAACCGCGGTTGTGCGGGTCCGCGGCCAGGGCGGCGTCGCATTCCCGCGCCGGCCTCCTCGAGCAGGCCCGCATAGCGCAGGACGTAGGAGAGCGCGAAGTGGGCCTGGGGGTCCTGCGGTCGGCGGCGACGCAGATCCCGGGCCTTCGCGTCCGCCTCCGGAGATTGCCGCCTCTCGGTACTCGTAGACGATCGAGGTCTCTCGTCGCCTCGACGAGATTCGGGTCGAGGCACAAGCGCCCTCTCGACGGCGTCGGTCGCGCGAGCGTAGAGATACGAGGCGGTCTTGATCCCGAGCGTGACCCGCCGGGATCCACCTAGGCGCCCGGTAGTAGTAGCGCAGAGCCGAGGGCGCCCACGCCGGCGCGAAGTCGGGGTCGAGACCCACGGACCGCTCGAGCATGGCCGATCGCCCCGGTCGTTGGGCTCCGCGGTCGCTCGTCGAGCGGCTTGCTGCGCAGATAGAGGTCGTAGGCCTCGGCGTTCTTCGGCCTGGTCGCGGCCTCCGGCGGCGCCCGTCGCGCCGCCCGAGCAGCGGGAAGAGGCCCTGCCGCAAGCGGGAGGAGATCTGTTCGCGCAGGCCGATGAGGTTGCCGGCCGCGGCGCTCGACGTGTCGCGCCACAGGAGGCGATTGCTGTCGGTGTCGATGACCTCGAGCGTCACGCGCAGCTGGTCGCCCTCCTTCTGGAAGTGGCCGGTCAGGACGTCGGCGACCTGCAGCTCGCGTCCGGCGGTCTGCGGGTCCACGTCCCCTTTCGCGTACTTCTGCGTGGTCGCGAAGGGGCGGATCGCGAGCGTGGGGATGTAGGAGAGCGTCGTCGCGATCTCGTCCGGCAGCGCCAGCCGCAGGTAGTCGGTCGAGGCGTCGCCGCCGAGGTTCTGGAAGGGGAGGATGGCGATCGTCGTCTGGCCGCGGGCCGCGGCCGCGGCGCGAGCGGCCGGTGCGATGGCCCACCAGGCGCGGCAGCCGGCGGCGACGAGGACGGCGGCCGCGCCGAGGGCCAGCGCCCTCCACGGCCGATCCCGCGCTGCGGAGGCGGCGGCGCCGGAGCGGCGGCGCGTCTTGCCGCTCCGGGCCGAGTCCGAGTCGCGCTTCAGGCGCTTCAGGTCCGTCTTCAGCTCCGCGGCGCTCTGGTAGCGCAGGTCCCGGTCCTTCTCGAGGGCGGTGTTGACGATGCGCTCGAGCTCGGCGGGCAGCTCCGGGTTCAGGCTGTCACGGGCGAGACCGGCGCGCGGTTCAGGATCGCGTCGAAGATGATCGCCGACGTGTTGCCGGCGAAGGGCTGCCGGCCCGTCGCCATCTCGTAGAGGACGGCGCCGCAGGAGAAGACGTCGGTCCGCGGCGTCGAGCGGCTCGCCGCGCGCCTGCTCGGGCGACATGTAGGCGACCGTGCCGATGGCCGTCCCGGGGCTCGTCAGGTTCGCCTCGGCCATGGCGGTGGGCTGGGCCGTGTTGCCGCCGGACTGCCGGCGGCCTCGCCCGCCTGCTTGGCGAGGCCGAAGTCGAGGAGCTTGGCCTGCCCGCGCTGCGTCACGAAGATGTTCGCCGGCTTGATGTCGCGGTGGACGATGCCGCGGCCGTGCGCGGTCTCGAGGGCGTCGGCGATCTGCGTGCCGAGGTCGAGCAGCGCGTCGAGCTTCAGCGGCCCGGGCGCGAGGCGGTCGCGCAGCGTCTCGCCCTCGAGCAGCTCCATGGCGATGAAGGGCCGCCCCTCGTGCTCGTCGACGTCGTAGATCGTGCAGATGTTGGGGTGCTGGAGCGAGGAGGCGGCGCGGGCCTCCCGCTGCAGCCGCTCGAGGGCCTGCGCGTCCCGGGCGAGCTCCTCCGGCAGGAACTTGAGCGCGACCTGGCGGCCGAGCTTCAGGTCCTCGGCCTCGTAGACGACGCCCATGCCGCCGCCGCCGAGCTTCGAGAGCACGCGGTAGTGGGAGACGGTTTGGCCGATCATGGTTCTCTGGGCGCGCGGCTGTCGCGCATTCTACTCGTTCCGGCGCCCCGCTATACTCCCGCCCCGGGTGCGGCAAGCGCGACGACATTCGATCGATCCTCGTCATCGGATCGGGGCCGATCGTCATCGGCCAGGCCTGCGAGTTCGACTACTCGGGCACCCAGGCCGTCCGGGCGCTCCAGCGCGAGGGCTACCGCGTCGTCCTCGTCAACTCGAACCCGGCCACGATCATGACGGACCCGGAGCTCGCCGACGCCACCTACGTCGAGCCGCTGACGCCCGACTTCCTGGAGCGGATCATCGACCGGGAGCGGCCGGACGCGATCCTGCCGACCGTCGGCGGCCAGACGGCCATCAACCTCGCCCTCGCGCTCTCCGAGCGGGGCGTCCTCGAGAAGCGCAACGTCAAGCTCATCGGCGCCAACGAGCGCGCCATGCGGCTGGCCGAGGACCGCGACCTCTTCAAGAAGGCGATGCTCGAGATCGGCGCCGAGGTCCCGCGCTCCGAGCGCGTCCGCATCGCTCGCCGAGGCCGAGGCGATCGCCGAGGAGATCGGGCTGCCCGCTCGTCGATCCGGCCCTCGTTCACGCTCGGCGGGCTCCGGCGGCGGCGTCGCGAAGACGCTCGGCGAGTTCCGCAGCGATCGTCGCAGCAACGGCCTCGCGGGAGTCGCCCGTCGCACGAGGTCCTGATCGAGGAGTCGGTCGAGGGCTGGAAGGAGTTCGAGCTCGAGGTCATGCGGGACACCGCGGACAACGTCATCATCGTCTGCTCGATCGAGAACTTCGACGCGATGGGCGTCCACACGGGCGACTCGATCACGGTCGCGCCGCAGATGACGCTCTCGGACCGCCAGTACCAGGCCATGCGCGACGAGGCCAAGGCCGTCATCCGGAAGGTCGGCGTCGACACGGGCGGCTCGAACATCCAGTTCGCCGTGGACCCGAAGACCGGCCGGCGGGTCGTCATCGAGATGAACCCGCGCGTCTCGCGCTCGTCGGCGCTCGCCTCGAAGGCGACCGGCTTTCCGATCGCCAAGATCGCGGCCCTCCTCGCGGTCGGCTACCACCTCGACGAGATTCCGAACGACATCACGAAGAAGACGCCGGCCTCCTTCGAGCCCTCGCTCGACTACGTCGTCGTCAAGATCCCGCGCTGGACCTTCGAGAAGTTCCCGCGCGCCGACGACGCGTCTGACGATCCAGATGAAGTCGGTCGGCGAGGCGATGGCGATCGGCCGCACGTTCCCCGAGGCGCTCGGCAAGGCGATCCGCTCGCTCGAGATCGGGCGCGACGGCCTCGACGACGGCCGGGGCGCCGCTGCTCGGGCGAGGAGCTGCTGGCGAAGCTCGAGGAGCCGACGGCCGAGCGGCTCTTCCACCTCCGGCGGGCGTTTCTCGCCGGGATGACGCGTCGAGGAGGTCGCCGCGCACACGCGGATCGACCCCTGGTTCCTGGACGGCGTGCGGCGGATGGTCGAGGCCGAGGAGGGCTTCGCGGGACGCGAGCCTCGCGGACGTGTCGCGCGAGGCAGCTGCGCGACGGCCAAGCGGCTCGGCCTGTCGGACCGCGTCCTCGCCCGGAAGCTCCGGGCGACGAGGCGAGCCGAAGTCCGCGCGGCGCCGCGAGGCGCTCGGCATCGTGCCCGTCTACAAGACGATCGACACCTGCGCGGCGGAGTTCGAGGCGCAGACGCCCTACTTCTACTCGACCTACGAGGACGAGAACGAGTCGGTCCGCACCGACAGGCCCAAGGTCGTCGATCCTCGGCGGCGGCCCGAACCGGATCGGCCAGGGCATCGAGTTCGACTACTGCTGCGTCCACGCCTGCTACGCGCTGTCCGAGGCCGGGCTTCGAGACCATCATGATCAACTGCAATCCGGAGACGGTCTCGACGGACTACGACACGTCCGACCGCCTCTACTTCGAGCCGCTGACCTTCGAGGACGTGTCGGCGGTGCTCGACAACGAGAAGCCCGACGGCGATCCTCGTCCAGTTCGGCGGCCAGACGCCGCTGAAGCTCGCGCGGCCGCTCGAGGCCGCGGGATACCCGATCTGGGGCACGTCGCCCGAGTCGATCGACCTCGCCGAGGACCGCGGGCGCTTCGGCCGGCTCCTCGAGGAGCTCGGCGCTCGCGGCCCCGCCGCACGCCGAGGCGCGCACCGAGAGCGAGGCGATCGAGGCGGCGCGGCGCATCGGCTATCCCGCTCGTCGTGCGGCCGTCCTACGTCCTCGGCGGGCGCGCGATGGCGGTCGTCTTCGACGAGGCGCTGCTGGCGTCGTACATCGCGGACGGCGCGTCGCGAGCTCCGCCGGAGCACCCGGTCCTGATCGACCGCTTCCTCGACGACGCCGTCGAGCTCGACGTGGACGCCCTCTGCGACGGCGAAGGACGTCGTGGATCGGCGGCGATCCAGCAGCACATCGAGGAGGCCGGGCATCCACTCCGGCGACTCGTTCTCGGTCCTGCCGCCGTGGAAGATCCCGCCGGACCTGCTCGACGAGATCCGCGACGCGACGCGGCGGCTCGCCGCGGGCCTGTCGGTGCGCGGCCTCGTCAACATCCAGTTCGCGATCCAGCACGGCAAGCTCTACGTCCTCGAGGTCAACCCGCGCGCCTCGCGCACCGTGCCGTTCGTGTCGAAGGCGATCGGCGTTCCGATGGCCCGCGCCGCGGCGCTCTGCTCGCCGCGGGACGCTCGCCTCGCGTCCCTGAGTCTGCCCGCCGGAGCGCGACCCCGTCGACTTCTTCATCAAGGCGCCCGGTCTTCCCGTTCCGCAAGTTCCCGGGCGAGGACGTGCTGCTCGGCCCCGAGATGAAGTCGACGGGCGAGGTCATGGGCGTCTCGCCCCGCTTCGGCGACGCCTTCGCCAAGGCCTGCGAGGCGGTCGGGACGCGGCTGCCGCTCTCGGGACGCGCGTTTCTGACGGTCAATCCGTACGACAAGGCGGCGGTCGTCCCGATCGGGCGGGAGCTGGCGGACCTCGGGCTTCGCGCTCTGCGCGACCGAGGGCACGCGCGAAGCGCTGCGCGAGGCGGGCGTCGAGGCGGAGCCGGTCTTCAAGGTCAACGAGGGCAGCCCCAACGCGGTCGACCGCATGGAGGCGGGTGAGATCCAGCTCGTCATCAACACGCCTCTCGGCAGGCGACTCGCGCTTCGACGAGGCGGCGATCCGGGCGGCGGCGCTGCGCCTCTCGATCCCGTGCCTGACGACGCTCTCGGCGGCGACCGCCGCCGTCGAAGGCATCCGCTCGCGCCAGGAGGAGGCGACCGGGGTCGCGCCGCTGCAGGAATACCACCGCGGATGAACGGCCGGGCCGTCGGCGGGCGTGAACGAGGCGCCGGCGCGGCGGCCGGGCGGGCTCGCCCGATTCGCGTGCCTGGTCGCGGCGGCCGCCGGCGTTCTCTCGCCGATCTTCGCGATCGGGCTTCCCGCCCGCCGCCCGCGACCGGCTGCCGGTCCTGCTCGCTCGCGCGGGCCGCTCGCGCTCGCGGCGGCCTGGGATCGCCGGCGCGGGGGCTCGTCGCGTTCGCGTTCCTCTTTCCCCTCGCGGGTCTCGGCGACCGGCCTGTCGGCGGCGCCGACGCGATCGCGTGGCCGATGCTCCTCTTCGCGGGCTTCGCGGCGGGTTGGACGTTCCGCTTCCTCTACGACTTCGAGAGCCTGCCCGATCCTTCCCGCGCCGACCGGGTCGCTGCGAGCTGCTGCTCGGCCTCTGGACGCTCGCGGCGCGTGCTCGCCGTCGTCCGGCGCGCGGACGCTCTGGGCGCTCGCTCCACGGCCTTCGGCTGCGCGCGGTCAACGTCGACGGGCTCCTCGGACGTCGCCGCGATCCGAGACGAGCCTGCTCTCGCTTCGCCGTTCTCGCCGGAGGCGCGGCGTTCTTCTTCCTCCTGCGCCGCGCGGGCGGCGCGCATCGCGAGCGGGCCCTCGTCGCGGCGCTCGCCGGGCTGCGGCCTCTCGGCCGCCGTCGCCGTCGCGGAGCGCCTCGGACTTCCGTCGCGACGAGACGAGCGGCTTCTGGAAGATCACGGGGCGGCTCTCGGGCGGCGCGATCGACCCGAACGCGCTCGGCATCCTCTGCGGAGGCGCGGCGGTCGTCGCCGCGGCCTGGCGTGCGCTCCTCGGCGCGGGGCCGCGGCGGGCGCTCGGCCCTGCCGCGCTCGCGCGCTGCTCGCGGCGGGGCTCGTCGCTGTCCGGATCCCGGAGCGGCTTCGGTGCTCGCGGTCGTCGGCCTTCGCGCGCTGCTCCTGCGCCCGGCGTGCCCGCCGTGCCGGCGCCGCGCTCGCCGTGGTCGCGGCCGCGGTTCTCGTCCTCGCGGCGCTGCGGTCTGTCTCGCGGCGGGCCGGAGGAGCACCGGAGCGCGCGTCCTCCAGACGTTCGACCCGCGCGTGTCCGCTCGAGTACCGGGTCTCGTCGCGGCCCGTCCTCTGGGCGAGCGCGGTGCGGCTCTTCGGCGGCATCCGGTCGAAGGCGCCGGCCTCGGCGCGTTCTCCTGGCAGCTGCCGAACCTGCTCGCCGAGCGAAGGACGGTCGCTGCCGGTCGCGCGACAACCCCGGGAACGCCTATCTCCAGGCGCTCGCCGAGACGGGCGCGATCGGATTCGCTGCTGACCTCGCCCTCGTCGCCGATCGCTCGCCCGCGAGGCGGCGGGCGCTGCGGGCTGGAACGGCGCGAGCCGCTGACGCGCGGGCGCGGCGCGGCGCTGCTCGGCTTCCTCGTCGCGCTCGCTGATCGGCTCCCACTGGTTCGCGCCCGACGTCGCGTTCTTCTTTCCTCTTCGCGGCGGTCGGCGCGGCGTCGCCGCGCCCGAGCGGCGTTCGCGTCGCCGGGGCGCGCGCGCGCTGCCCAGTCGGCCGTCGCCGTCTACGCGCGGGCGGCGCTGTGGGCGGCCGCTCTCGACCGATCGACCCCGACGAGGCGTTTCGGTACCGTCAGCGACATCGGCTTTCACGGCAAGGAGGACGGCGGGAGAGGCCCGTTTCGCTGGACGCAGCGCCGCTTCGCGATTCGCGTGCCGCCGGGCGAGCGCGTCTGCGCCTGACCCTCGCCCACTACACGCCGGAGGGCCGCCGCGTCGACCTCTCGACGCGAACGCCGACGGCCGCCGCGTCCTCGAGCGCGAGCTCGCGCCCGGCGCCAGGGTCTGGCCTCGCCCTGGCCGCGCCGGCGGGCGAGCCGCGGGTCTTCCGCTTCGTCCTCTCCCGCGCGTTCGTGCCGCGCCGGCTCGGGACGTCCACGGACGGCCGCGAGCTCGGCGTCGTGGCGTGTTCGCGCGACCGGAAGTAGCGCATGGAGATCCAGTTCCATCCGGCATCCCGCCGCGGCGCGGTCCGCAGCCTCGTGCTCGGGGACCGAGGCGAGAAGGCTCGCCTCGTTCTCGCCGGCTTCGCGGCCGTGCTCGCCGTGTCGCTCTGGTTCACGGTGCCGTCGGTCTGCGGCGCGGTCGAGCGCGCCGAGCGCTCGACGTCGATCGCGGAGACGAGTCGCCGCCGCGCGCCGGATGGCGTCCGAGCTCGAGGCCCGGTTGAACGGGACCTGGCGAGCCGGGCCCTGGACGCGGGCGATCTGGTCGAGCCGCATCGCCTTTCTCTACGGTGTGTCCCGGCGTCGCGCTGGCCGCGGAGTCTCAATCCGGAAGCGGGCTGGCTCTCGGCCTCCGGACCCCGAGGTCGTGGCGGCCGGGCTGTCCGCGTACATCGTCGGCCTCGACCGGGCGCTTCGGCTGGTCGCCGAGCGCGAGCAGTCCGATCCGGCGCTCGCCGACCGCACGCCGTCGCGGATTCCGCTGTCGACCGATCTCGTCGAGCCGGCCGTCCCGCTTCGGGCCTCGCGTGTCGCCCTGGACCGGCGAGCGAGGAGTTCTTCGCCGGCGTCGATCTCGCGGCTCCCGCCGGATCCGCCGTCGTCGCCCCGGCCGACGGCGTCGTCGTCTTCGCCGGGCGCAGTCCGCCGGCCCTGATGCGCTCGGCCTCTGGCGTTCGGCAACCTCGTCGTGCTCTCGCACGGGCCGGCGGGAGACACGCTCTACGGCCACCTCGGCCGAGATCGAGGTCGCGCCGGGGCCAGCGGTCCGCCGCGGGAGCGCGGCTCGGCACGGTCGGGACGACCGGATGGACGATGTTCCCGGCGCTGCACTACGAGTACTGGCGCCGACGGCGACGGCGGGCCTTCGTCCGACCGATCCGCGGTTTGCGCATGCTCGACTTGCGGCGCCCGGATCACGACGTGTCGCTCGAGAAGATGCGCGCGACGTCGGCCCCGGCCGCCGATCGAGGCCCCTGCCGGCATCGGACGATAGTCCGGACGCCGCGAGATCCCGGCGCCGGCGTTTGCGCTCCTGGATCGGGAGTATTCTTGGACGTGCCGTGACCGAGACCTTCGACCTGGCCGTGGATCGCGTACGCGCGATGGAAGCGCGCCGTCGACCTCCTGGTGCGCGAAGTGGTGCGTCGCCGCGAGGCGGAGGCGCCGAAGAAGAGCGGTCCGCGCCGAGCGCCGCGTTCGGAACCTCCGCCGCATCGTGCGCAGGGCGCTCTCGGAGTACAGCCGGATCCAGATCGGCCGCGTCAGTGAGGGCGCGGACGTCCGGGCCGCTACCGCGGGGTCAGACCGGTAGCGCCGAACGCGCTCGCGGTGGGCGCCAGGCGGGCGAGCACGTCCGCGAGGCGGTCGCCGCCGGTCAGCTCGAGCAGCGCGTCGGCGAGGACGAAGGCGAGCATCGCCTCCGCGATGACGCCGCAGGCCGGCACGGCCGTGACGTCGCTGCGCTCGTAGGCCGAGCGCGCCGGCTCGCCCGTCTCGAGGTCGACCGAATCGAGCCCGCGGGCGAGCGTCGAGATCGGCTTCATGTAGACGACCGCGACGACGTCCTCGCCGTTCGTGACGCCGGCCTCGAGGCCCCCGGCGCGGTTCGTGCGGCGGCGGAGCCCGCCGTCCGGGCCCGGCTCGATCTCGTCGTGCGCCGCCGAGCCCGGGCCCGCGCGAGGCCTCGATGCGCCGAGCCGAACTCGACCGCCTTGACGGCCGGCACCGAGAGGAGCGCCTGGCCGATCCGGCCGTCGAGCTTTCGATCCCACGAGACGTAGCTCCCCAGGCCGGTCGGCACGCCGCGCGCGCCGACGAGGATCGAGCCGCCGAGCGTCTCGCCGTTCGCCTTCGCCGCGTCGACGACGGCGATCATCCTCGGCTCGAGCGCGCGTGTCGATGGCGCGCAGCGGCGAGTCGTCGCGGACCTTCTCGAGCGAGGCGAACGCGCGCGGCGAGGCGTGTCCGACGACGGCGCCGAGTCGAGAGCACGCCGCTCGCAGACCTCGATCCCGCACTCGCGAGAGGAGCAGCTTGCAGACGGCCCCGGCGGCCACGCGCGCCGCCGACTCGCGCGCCGAGGCGCGCTCGAGGACGTCGCGCAGGTCCCGGGCGCCGTACTTCATCGCCGCCGGCGAGGTCCGCGTGGCCGGGGCGCGGGCGGGTCAGCTTGCGCGCCGGCCGCCGCCTCCGCGTCGACCGTGAGCGGACCCATGACGCGACTCCCAGTTCGCGTAGTCGGGTTCAGGATCCCGATCGCGATCGGGGAGCCGAGCGTCCGCCCGCCGCGGACGCCGCCCTCGAAGGCGGCCTCGTCCTGTCTCGATCTTCATCCGGCCGCCCCGCCCGTAGCCGTGCTGGCGGCCGCGCGAGCTCGCGGGCGACGAAGGCGGGATCGATCGTCAGGCCCGCCGGGATTCCTTCCAGGATCGCGGTCAGGCGGGGCCCGTGGGACTCGCCGGCGGTCGTCAGACGCAGGGGCACCCCGAGAGTCTACAGGCCCGGGGCGCGGCGACTCAGCCCTCGGCACGCAGCCAGCGATCGAGCGCCTCGAGACGGCGCTCGCCGCGGCGGCCGCCCCTGGACTGGAGGGCCTTCGCCTTCTGCTGCTGCTCGGCGGTCAGGATCGGCCAGATTTCCGAGCGGATCCGGGCGCGCAGCACGGCGCTCTCGCCCTTGATCCGCCCGAGCTCGAGCGCGAGCCTGCGGATCTCGGCCTCGCTGGCGGGCTGCGCCGCCGTCGCCGCGGCGAGCGCGCGCCGGCTTTCGGCACCGGCCCGCATCTGCGCCTCGATCTCGTCGGCATGTGTTCGCAGGACGCTCCGGACGCGCGACTGCTGGTCGTCGGTCAAGTCGAGCTGCCGGACCGCGCGCTGGTACATCCGGGGTGCGCGCCCCGCCGGATCCCTGCCAGTCTGGTGGGCCGCCAGGCGCGCGGCGAAGAGGCCGGACAGCGCGACGGCGGCGGCCCCGGCGGCGAAGAGAGTCGAACGGCGGATCTGGTCGATGCTCATCGAGTCCTCCTGTTTCCACCGGGAAAGACGATCGGGCGCGCCCCGCGGATTACACCGGGGGGCTAAACTGCCGCCGTGGAGCGCAAGTACGTCCTCAAGACGCCGGCCCGGCTGAAGTCGTACCGGGTCGACTACGACCGGGAGCTGAACGACGAGCAGCGCGACGTCGTCCTCGCCGGGGGCGGGCCGATCCTCGTGATCGCCGGCGCCGGCTCCGGGAAGACGCGCACGCTCGTCTACCGCGTCTCGCGCCTGATCGAGTCGGGGCACGATCCGTCGCGGATCCTGCTGCTGACCTTCACCAACAAGGCCGCGCGCGAGATGCTGCGGCGGGTCGAGACGCTGCTCGCGGTCGACACGCGGCGGCTGATGGGCGGGACGTTCCACTCGGTCGGCAACCGGCTCCTGCGGCGCTTCGGCAGCGCGGCTGGGGCTCGGCGCCGAACTTCACCATCCTCGACCCCGAGGACGCCCGCGAGATGCTCGAGGCCGCGACCTCGGACCGGCGCATCCCGACGCTCGAGCGGCGCTTCCCCAAGGGCGACGTGCTGCTCGACCTCTACTCCTACACGATCAACACCGGGCGGCCCTTCTCCGAGGTCCTCGCCGAGCACGCGCCGCACTTCTCCGAGCTCGAGACCGAGATCGTCGTCGGTCTTCCAGCGCTACCGCGAGCGCAAGCGGCTCGGCAACGCCTGCGACTACGACGACCTGCTCCTGCATGTGGAAGCGGCTGCTCGACGAGGTCCCGGAGGCGGCGGCCGCAGCTCGCGGCCTCGTACGACCACGTCCTGGTCGACGAGTACCAGGACACCAACCGCCTCCAGGGCGACATCGTGGACGCGATGGCGCGGGTCAAGAGGAACGTGACCGTCGTCGGCGACGACGCGCAGGCGATCTACTCCTTCCGCGGCGCCTCCTTCGAGAACATCCTCGGCTTTCCGCAGCGCTACCCGGAGGCGAAGACGTTCCGCCTGACGCGCAACTACCGCTCGACGCCCGAGATCCTGGCCCTCGCGAACGCCTCGATCGCCCACAACGTGAAGCAGTTCCCCAAGGAGCTCGCCGCGTCGCGCGAGGCCGGCGGCCTGCCGGCGGTCGTCGCGCTGCCGGACATTCCCGACCAGGCGCGCTTCGTCGGGCAGCGCCTGCTCGAGTGGCACGACGAGGGCGAGAAGCTCGCAGGACCTCGCCGTGCTCTACCGGGCGCACTACCAGGCGCTCGAGCTGCAGATCGAGCTGACGCGGCGCGGCATCCCGTACGAGATCCGCTCCGGCACGCGGTTCTTCGAGCAGCGCCACGTCAAGGACGTGCTCGCGTTCCTGCGCATCGTCGTGAACCCGAAGGACGAGCTCTCCTGGAAGCGGGCGCTGAAGATCTTTCCGCGGGTCGGGGAGCGCTCGGCCTCGGCGGTCTGGGAGGCGATCGGCGACGCGGCCCGATCCGCTCGCGGCGTTCCGGGCGCTCGACGCGCAGAGCGCCGACCTCGGCCGCGGGGCGGAGGCGTGCGCTGAAGCCCTTCCGCTCGCTGCTGGCGCGGCTCGATCGGCCGGCGATCCGGTCCTCGCCCGCCGAGGCGATCCGGTCGGTCGTCGAGGACGTCTACCGCGACTACGCCCGGGCCAAGTTCCCCAACGGCGACGCCCGGCTCGACGACCTCGAGCAGTTCGCCCAGTTCGCGCAGACCTACGACTCGCTGCCCGCGTTCCTCGAGGAGGTGACGCTCTTCAACGAGCTCTCGGGCGAGGACGTCGTCGCGGGCGAGCCGGACGACGACCGCGTCGTGCTCTCCTCGATCCACCAGGCCAAGGGCCTCGAGTGGAGCCGCGTCATCGTGATGGGCCTCTCGGAGGGCCGATTCCCGAACTACCGCTCGATCGCGACCGACGAGGGCCTCGAGGAGGAGCGGCGGCTCTTCTACGTCGCGGTCACGCGCGCGAAGAACGAGATCGCGCTCGTCTACCCGATGCTCGCCCGCGACCGGTACGGCGTCGACGTCATCCTCGAGCCGTCGCGGTTCCTCACGGAGCTGCCGGACGCGGTCTACGAGCGCTGGACGATCGAGCGGGAAGCCGTCCGCGGCGAAGAGGTCGAGAGTTGCCGACGGTGAGACGACGACCGTGAATTCGATGCGGCCGGCCCCCGGAGCGCGGTAAAATGTGGAAGACGAGGCTCGCCCCGATGAAGGACGACATCTACTCCGCGATCTGCCGCGAGGCGCTCGAATCGCGCCAGCGGGATCTCGGGTCCTTCGTCGACAACGGGATGGCGGGCATGTCGACGCGGCTCGAGAAGACCCTGCTGAAGCTGCCGGCCGGGCACTTCCTGCTGGGCCTCGGCCCCTACAACGCGGGGCTCGTCAAGCTCGACTTCGACGAGCTCCTGATCGGCCGCGAGGTGCCCGAGTACATCGGCGTCGGGATGCCCGTGACGGGCTTTCGCGTCTCCTCGCCGGACGCGTTCCTGAACATCGAGGTCTCGCGGCTCCACGCCAAGGTGATCCGCCGGCTCGGACCGGCGACGGCCCGCGCTACCGCCTCGTCGACATGCGCTCGACCTGCGGCACGTACCTGAACGGCGATCGCGATCCCGGCCCCGACGACCTCGCCGGCATCCTCGAGGAGGACTGCGCCCGGCCCCTGCGCTCCGGCGACTTCTTCTCGCTCGGCCCGTCGGCCGTCAACCTCTTCCTCTTCTTCCAGAAGTGATCCCGGCCCGCGGCCCTCCGGTTCGCCGGAGCCCGGCCGGCCCTCCTCGTCGGGTTCGCGACGGCCTTCGTCGCGGCGGTCGGCCTGGCGCGGCGGATCGGCCCGGCGCTGCTTTCCGATCCCGAGCGGGCGTGGTCGCCGTGGCGCCTCCTGCTCGGTCTCGCCGCCGCCGCCGCAGCGGGAGCGGCGGGGGCGGCCGCGGCGGCGCTGTTTCTCGCGTGGTCGCGCATCCGGGCCGCCGCCGAACCGCTGGAGCCCCTTCCGCTTCGCCGCGCGACCCTCGTCGGGCTCACGCTCGCCGCCGTCGCGGCCGGCACGGTCCTGCGCTTCTGCGACCTGCAGGGGACCCCGGAGGCCCTCTGGGTCGACGACCTGTCGCTGATCGGGCCCGCGCTGGAGCTCGAAGGCCGGCCGGCGGACTTCGCGAACTCCATCCGCGCCACGCCGCACGGCGTGTCCCGGCCCTACGGCTCGGTCGGCGTCCTGTATCTCGAGGGGTATCGCGCGCTGCTTCGTCTCTCGGGGACGACGGTCCTCGGCGTGCGACTGCCGTCGGCCCTCGCCGGCGCGGCCTCGCTCGTGACCGCGGCCCTGCTCGGCCGGGCGCTGCTGCCGGCGGGCGGGGGAATGCTCGCGGTCCTGGTCCTCGCGGGGCTGCGCTGGCACCTGATCCTCTCGCGCTGGGCGTGGAACATGATCGTGCTCGCGCCGATCGTGGATCTCGCGACGCTGGCGCTGCTCGCGTCGCGGCGGCGCGGCCGTTTCCCCTTCGCCCTTCTCGCCGGGGCCGTCGCCGGCGTCGGCGCCCACGTGTACCTCTCGGCGTGGCCGGCCGCCGCGGCACTGGCGCTCTTCGCCCTCTGGCCGGTCGAGCCGGGCGAGCGGGGGCGCGCGCGGGCGATCCGCTGCGGCGCCTTCGTCCTGGGATTCGCGGCGTGCGCCGCGCCGCTCTTCTTGCTTCGCGAGGGCCGGACGACGCCGTACTTCGCGCGCCCGGCGGACCACAACGTCGCGCTCGAGATGCGCAGGGAGAAGTCGCTCCTTCCGCCGATCTACGCCGCGGCGGACGCCTTCGCGTCGCCCTGGTTTCTCGCCGATCCGTCGCCGCGCCACGATCTTCCCGGGCGCTCGCGGCTGGGGTGGGTCTACGGCCTCGCGGCCGCGATCGCGCTCGGCCGGGCGCTCCTGCGTCCCCTCGAGCCGCTCGCGGGGCTCCTGCTGGCGCACGGCGCCGCGTTTCTCGGAGCGGTCGTGGCCGGAGGGCAGGCGGACAATCCGAACGGCTCGCGCTTCGGCTACCTCTCGACGCTGGCGTCGGTCGCGGTGGCGGCGGGAATCCTGTGGCTCGTGGCGCGCGTGCCGGCGGCCGGCCGGCGGGGCGCCGCGATCGCGGCCGTCGGCGCGATCGCGGTCTCCGGCGCGCTGTCCGCGCGCGACGCGCTCCTGCGCTGGCCCGGCCACCCCGAGACCTTCCGCGCCTTCCACGGGGAGGACACGCTCATCGGCCGCGCGGCGGCGAGGTGGGAGCGCTTCGGTCCGGTCGAGATCGCGGGGGGCCTCGGGCACTCGCCGATCACGGTCGACGCCGTGCGCCGCCATCGTCTGGACCCCGGTCTCGCGGACGCGGGGCCGGGAGCCGGCGGTGGCCTCTCGGTGCGGATCGCTCCGGCCGGGAGCGCTCCGCGGGCGTCGGAGCGCGGCGTCGAGCGGATCGCGGACGGGCGAGGCCGGGAATGGGCCGTCGTCTTCGCGCGGAGGGCGCCGAGGCCCTAGCGGTCGACGCCGGCCGGGAGCCGGGTCGCCGTCGCCAGCACGTCCTGCCCGACGTCGAAGGCCGAGGGCATGATCGAGATCAGGCCCGTGGCGTCCCAGATCCCCATCGTGCGCAGCGGCGGCCGGTAGATGTGGAGCGAGACGGCGCGCGCGCTCGTCGGCGCGAGGCGATGGAGCGTCGTCGGCCCGATGTCCGAGAGGTCGCCCTCGGGTCTGCCCCGGCTGTCGGAGAGCTCGGGCTTCTCGTGCGGCGTCGTGAACCGCTCCTCCGCGAGCGTGCCCGAGAGCACGACCATGCCGCCCATGACGCCTCGGTGATCGTGGATCGGCGTGATCTGCCCGCTCTGCCAGGCGATCAGCATGACCTCCCAGTCGTCCCAGAGGAGGATCGGGATGCCGCATGTAGCGTTCGCTCGAGAAGCGCACCCGATCGAGGTGGCGTTCGGTCTCCCGGGCGACGCGCTCGCAGAGGCTTCCGGGCGTCGGACGGTCGGGCCGGGACGACGCGTCGAGGATGACTTCCCGGACGGCTTCGGCGAAGGTCACGGCCCGATTCTATGGCCGGCCCGGTCCGGGTGAAAGCTCCCGCCTCCAGGCCGGGGGGCTCCCGCCTCCGGACTCTGCTATCGTCCGCGCTCGCATGAGCATCGCGGTCGTCCCCGGCGACGGGATCGGCGTCGACGTCACGGCCGAGGCGGTCAAGGTCCTGGACCGGGTCGCCCGGCTGCGGGGCCTCGCCTTCGAGCCCGTGTTCTTTCCCTGGAGCGCCGACCACTACCTGAAGACGGGCGTGTCACGATCCCGGAGGGCGGCTTCGACGACCTGTCCCGCAACTACGACGCGATCTTCATGGGGGCCTTCGGCGACCCGCGTGTCCCGGACATGAAGCACGCGGCGGACATCCTGCTCGGCGCGCGCTTCGAGCTGGACCTCTACGTCAACTACCGGCCGGTCCGCTGCCTCGACGACCGGCTCTGCCCGCTGAAGGGCTTCGCCGCGAAGGACGTCGATTTCGTCGTCTTCCGCGAGAACACCGAGGGCTCCTACGTCGGGCTCGGGCGGCCACCTCAAGAAGGGCACGCCCGGACGAGGTGGCCATCCAGGAGGACGTCTCGACCCGCAAGGGGGTCGAGCGCATCGTCCGGTACGCCTTCGAGTTCGCGGCCGCGCGCGGGCCGCCGCCGCGTCGTGATGTCGGACAAGTCCAACGCCATGCGCTTCGTCGGCGACCTCTGGCAGCGGACGTTCTGCGAGGTGGCGAAGGAGTTTCCCGCGATCGAGGCCTCGCACCTCTACATCGACGCGCTGTGCATGCAGATGGTCAAGGACCCGCGCCAGTTCGACGTCGTCGTGACCAACAACATGTTCGGTGACATCGCGACGGACCTCGGCGCGGCGCTCCAGGGCGGCCTCGGCATGGCGGCGTCGGGCAACCTCCATCCGGGCCGGGTCTCGATGTTCGAGCCGGTCCACGGCTCCGCCCCGAAGTACGCCGGCACGGGCAAGGCGAACCCGTTCGGGGCGATCCTCACGGCGGCGCTGCTGCTCGACCACCTCGGCCACGCGCGCCGAGGCCGCGGCCGTCGAGTCCGCCGTGGCGGCGTGCGTTCGGGAAGGCGCGGCGACGGCCGACGTCGGCGGGTCCCTCTCGACGTCGGCGGCCGGAGACGCGGTCGCGAGCGCCTTCGCTTCGACTGAGCAAGACGGGGCCGCAAGGCGGCCGTCGCTGCTACAATCTCCGCCGCAAGGAGACACTTCGAACATGGCTGCCTTCGCTCGCAGGCTCCTCGCCGCCTTCGCCGCCGCCTTCTTCGTCCTGTCGCCTCTCGACGCCTGAGCGCCGACAGACACGTTCCTCGGCTCCGACGACGCCAAGGAGAAGGACGAGCCGCAGAAGTTCCTGCCCGACTACGACAAGCTGGTCAAGGGCAAGGACGCCGACTGGGTCTACTTCCCGAAGGGCAGCCTCAAGAGCTACAAGACGGTCATGGTCAAAGACTTCGAGTCACAACGGAAGAGGCCGCGACGCCCGCGACGCCGCCCCTGACGGCAAGGAGTACATGGAGCAGTGGCTCGCAGAAGCAAGGCTTCGAGGTCGTCGAGAAGGGCCGCGGATCTCACGTCGAGGGCAACGTCTTCAACGCATGGGAGCCGAGCGGCGCCGCGCGGTACTGGGGCGGCTGGGCCGCCAACCCGGGGGTCGGCCTGGAGCTGCTGATCAAGGACAAGAGCGGAGCGGTCGTCGGGGAGCTGCGTCAGAAGGCGAAGGGATCGACGATCCACGACGCCGTCGAGAACGGCCTCGAGGACATGTCGCAAGTCAATCGCCAAGGGCAAGTAAGCCGGGCGGAGGTGTCAGACTGTAAAGCATTGACCTTCAGAGGTCTTAAGGCACTGCGGCGGGGCTGCCCGGGCCGGGCGGGCCCCCGTCGTGGTACCGTTTACCGCCTCAAGGAGCTGCGCCGATTTCTGACCCAAACCACGCCGTCACCCTGCCCGAAACCGGACTGACCGCGCTCTTCGGAATCGCCGACGAAAACCTGCGGGCCATCGAGGATGCCTTCGGCGTCCGCCTGCAGGCTCGCGGCAGCGAGATCGCCGTCGCTCGGGGAGGGGCAGGCCGAGGACGCCGCCCGGCGCCTGCTCGCCGGCCTGTCGGACCTGCTGGCCGGCGGGATATCCCCTGCAGCGGCAGCGACGTCGCGACCGCGATCCGGGTCGTCCGGAGGATCCGGCGATCTCGCTGCGTCGAGTTCTTCACCGGACAGCCCCTTCGGTCCGACCCTGAAGTCGGTCGTGACGGTCCGCAACATCAAGCAGCGCCTCTACGTCCAGACGATCGACCGGCACGACCTCGTCTTCGCGATCGGGCCCGCGGGCACCGGGCAAGACCTACCTCGCCGTCGCGATGGCGGCGGCCGCGCTCCTCGAGAAGAAGGTCAAGCGGATCGTCCTCGCGCGGCCGGCCGTCGAGGCGGGCGAGCAGCTGGGCTTCCTTCCGGGCGACCTCGTCGAGAAGGTCAACCCGTACCTGCGCCCGCTCTACGACGCGCTCTACGACATCCTCGGCTACGAGAAGACGGCCAAGCTCCTCGAGCGCGGCGATCATCGAGGTCGCGCCGATCGCGTTCATGCGCGGCCGCACGCTGAACGACGCGTTCATCATCCTCGACGAGGCGCAGAACACGACCTCCGAGCAGATGAAGATGTTCCTGACCCGCATCGGCTTCGGCTCGAAGGCGGTCGTCACCGGCGACATCACGCAGATCGACCTGCCGCAGGGCAAGACCTCGGGCCTGCGGGAGGCGCAGCAGGTCCTCTCGAAGATCGAGGCGATCCGCTTCGTCCTCTTCGACGAGCGCGACGTGGTGCGCCACATCGCTCGTCCAGTCGATCATCACGGCGTACGAGGCGCTCGACCGCGAGCGCGAAGCGGCCGCGGCCGCCGGCGGCCGGCGGAGCGGGGAGCCTCCGGGCGCTCCGCGCCGCCGACTTCCGGGCGCTGAGGTTCGTCGATGTCGGACGACGCGCCCCCCGGGCGCAACACGATCGATTTTCAGCGGCCGTCCGGCTCCGCCGGGAGGCGGCGACCAGCCGCCGACGCGGCGGGCTGCGGCCGTGCTGTGGGCGGCCGCGTACGTCCTCGTGACGACGCTCGCCTTCTCGCCGACGCTCTCGTTTCGCGACAGCCCGGTCGCGCCGGGCATGGTCGCGCCGCGCGACGTCGTCGCGCCGCGAGACCTCATCGTCCCCGATCCGGACGCCACGGCGCGCCGCCGCGCCGAGGCCGCGGCCGAGGTCCTCCCCGTCTACGAATTCGACGCGCATGGCGCCGGCGCGCTTCGAGGAGGAGCTGCGCGAGTCCTTCGACCGGGCCCGGCCCGTCGCGGCCCGGACCCGGCCGCGGGCGCGCGTGACGCCGGAGCTCGCGCGACGCGTTCACGCTGCCGATCGGGGACGAGGCGCTCGCGGCCCTCGCCCGCCAGGGCTTCTCGCAGGAGCTCGAGGACCGGTTCGTCGCGATCGGGCTCGACCTCTACCGGGGCGGCGTCGTGGACCATCGCGACCTGCCGCCCGGAGGCCCGCGGCCGCGGGCTCGACGGTACGCGACCTCGTCCGGGCAGGGAGACCGCGGCGCCGCGAGAGCGGCGCGGTCGAGTACGGCAACGAGACCAAGTGCGGCGGTGGCCGCGCGGCTGGCCGACACTGCCGCTGTCGGCTCGCGAGCGCGCCGAGGTCGCGGCGTTCCTCGCGGCGACGCTCCGGCCGAACCTCGACTTACGACGCGGCGCTGACCGCCGAGCGCCGGCGCGAGGCCGCCGCGCGCTCGGTCGAGAGCGTGTTCACGCGCATTCCGCGCGGCAAGGTGATCGTCCGCCGGGGCGACGAGATCACGGCGCGCGCGGCCCAGTGGATCGCGGCCGTGCGCGCCTCGGCGTCCGACCCGTCGTCCTGGGTCAAGGTCACGGGCGTCCTGATCCTGCAGATCCTCGCGGCCGTCGCCTTCTGGCTCGACGCGCGGCGGCAGCGCCGGCGCCGGCGCGAACGCTCGACCGCGGTCGTCTTCGGCTCGGTGCTCGCGACCGGGATCCTCTTCGCCGTCGTCGACGCGCGGGGCATTCGCCCTGGCGCAGGCGCTGTCGCCCTCGCCTCGAGGGGGCCTCGGGGGCCGTCAACTATGCGATCCCGTTCGCGGCCGGCCCGATCGTCGTGAGCCTCGTCGCCGGGCATGGGGCCGGCGCTGCTCGTCGCGCTCGTCCTCGCGATCGGCGCCGGCGTGCTCATGGGGTCTGTCGTTTCCCGTTCGCGCTCTTCTCGGTCGTCGGGTCGCTCGCCGGCATCTACGGCCTCGGCCAGGTGCGCGCGCGCAGCGTGCTGCTCGCGATGGGCGGCATCGTGGCCGACCGGCAACCTCGTGGCGATCGTGGCGATCCACTTCCTCGACCGCCGGGCCGTGGGGCTGGGACTTCCTGTACGACGCGCTCGCGGGGGTCGCCGGGCGGCCTGACCGTCTCGATGGTCGTCGGGCCCTGCTCCTGCCGATCTTCGAGCACCTCTTCTCGGTCGTCACCGACATCCGGCTGCTCGAGCTCTCGAACCAGAACCTGCCGCTGCTGCGCACGCTGGCGCTCGAGGCGCCGGGCACGTACCAGCACTCGCTGATGCTCGGGCACCTCGCCGAGGCGGCGGCCGAGGCCATCGGCGCCGACTCGCTGCTGGCGCGCGTGTCGGGCTACTACCACGACATCGGCAAGACGAAGATGCCCGACTACTTCATCGAGAACCAGGCCAAGGGCTTCAACCGGCACGACCGGCTGGAGCCCTCGATGAGCGCGCTCATCATCGCCGCCCACGTCAAGGAGGGCGTCGAGATGGCGCGGCAAGGCGCGGCTGCCCGAGCCGATCGTGACCGCGATCCGCGAGCATCACGGCACCAAGCTGATCCGCTACTTCTACCAGAAGGCCGTCTGACGAAGAGCGGCGCCGGGCCAGGGGCCCGTCGCAGGAGACCGAGTACCGCTACCCGGGCCCGAAGCCGTCGACGCGGATCCTCGGCATCCTCATGATCGCCGACGCGGTCGAGGCGGCCTCACGCACGCTGATCGAGCCGACGCCCGCGAAGATCCGCGCGATGATCCAGCCGATCGTCGACGACTGCCTGCGCGACGGACAGTTCGACGAGTGCGACCTGACGATGCGCGACCTCGCGATCATCGTCGACGCCCTCGAGCGGACGGTCACGACGGTCTTTCATCACCGCATCGACTATCCGGGCTTCGACTTCAACCGCGAGCAGGCCCGCCGCCGCACGGGCGCGGCCGCCTCGGAGGCCGCGGGCCCGAGGGCCGTCTGATGCGAGGTCGACGTGCAGGCGAGGGCGGCCGGGGCGCCGCCGGCCGCGCGCGTCCGGAGCGTGCTCGTCCGCGCGCCGCGCGCGCCGCGCGGGCGCGGGGCGACGAGGTCTCGGTGCTCTTCTGCGCGGACGCGCGGATGCGGTCCCTCAACCGCCGCTATCGGGGCAAGGACCGGTCGACCGACGTGCTCGCGTTTCCCGGCCGGCTCGGCGGGCGCGGGCTCCTCGGCGACATCGTCATCTCGGTGCCGTACGCGGCCCGCGAGGCGCGGCGGCGGGCGCGAGCCGGCGGGCGCGGGAGATCGACCGGCTGCTCGTCCACGGTCTGCTGCACCTGATGGGCTACGACCACGAGACCGACGACGGGCGAGATGGACGCGCTCGAAGGCCGGCTCCGCCGGCGGCTCGGCATCGCGGACCCGGCCCCGGCGATGCCGCGCCGCGCGCGGTCGACGAGGCTCCCGCGATGATCGCGGTCCTCACCGCCATCTTCTGCTACGGCGCCTTCCTGCTCTTCGAGACCTTCGCGCTCGCGCTCGACCGCCTCTCGCCGATCAAGATCCGCGGGCCTCCTCGAGGAGCACCCGGAGCGCGCGCGCCTGCTCTCCGGGGCGGGCGCAGGTCGAGATCGTGCGGACGACGACGAAGGTCCTCGTGCAGGCGCTGCTGCTGGCGGGCCTCCTGACGACGGTCTCGGCGCTCGAGAGCGTTCGAGGTCCCGCGTCCGTGGCTCTGGGGCGGCGACCTTCTTCGTCGTCGGGCTGGCTGCTGACGGAGATCGGCCTGCTGCGCCGCGACGCCAACCGCGACCCGGAGCGGATCGTGGCGCGCCTGCTGCCCGTCGATCACCGCCGCCTCCTGGCTGCTGCTGCCGATCGCGTTCCTGATCCGGCGGATCTTCGCCGGCCGGGCCGCCCGCGCCGAGAAGCCTGCCGAGGCGACGGAGCAGGAGGTCCGCGCCTACATCGACGTCGGCCGGCAGGAGGGCATCCTCGAGAAGGAGGAGGAGAAGCTGCTGCATGTCGATCGTCGACTTCGGCGACACGCGCGTGCGCGAGGTCATGACGCCGCGCACCGACATCGTCTGGATCGACGTCGCCTCCTCGCTGACGGTCCTCTTCGACCTCTTCGTCGAGTCGAAGTACTCGCGCATTCCGGTCGTTCGCGGGTCGATCGACACGGTCGTCGGCGTCGTCCACGTCAAGGACGCGCTCGAGGCGCTGCGCTCGGGCGCGAGCCGGCTCGATCGCCGAGCTGATGCGCGAGGCCTACTTCGTGCCGGAGACGAAGAAGGTCTCGGAGCTGCTGCGCGAGTTCCAGCGCCGCCACCTCTGGATGGCGATCGTCGTGGACGAGTACGGCGGCGTCTCGGGCCTCGTGACGGTCGAGGACCTCCTCGAGGAGATCGTCGGCGAGATCTCCGACGAGCACGAGGACGAGCGGGAGCCGGTGTCGCGGGTCGGGCGAGAGCGCCTACTCGGTCTCGGGCAAGGCGAACATCGAGGTCGTCCGCGACCTCTTCGGCCGCGGCCCGGAGGACGAGGAGTTCACGACGCTCGGCGGCTTCCTCGCGAGCCGCCTCGGCCACATCCCGAAGCCGGGGAGACCTCCCGCGAATCCGACCTGCGCTTCACGGTCGAGGAGGCCGACCGCCGCCGGGTCCACCGCGTCAGGATCGAGTCGGTCGGCGCGGCGCCGGTGGCGCGAGACGGCCGGCATCCGAAGACCTCGATGACCGCGCTTCGCTCCGATGCGAGTCGGCGAGTCGCCGTCGTCGGCCGGCCCAACGCCGGCAAGTCCACGCTCGTCAACGCCCTCGTCGGCGAGAAGGTGGCGATCGTCTCGGACAAGCCGCAGACGACGCGCAAGCGCATCCTCGGCGTGGCGCGGCGGCCCGGCGCCGAGATCGCGCTCGTCGACACGCCCGGCATCCACCGCCCGCAGTACCGGATGAACGCCGCCATGGTGCGCGACGCGACCGACGCCGCTGCCTCGGCGCCGACGCCGTCCTGTTCGTCGTCGACGCCGCCGGCGAGCGCGGGCCCGGGGAGAGGCTTCATCGCCGAGCTCTGCCGCGAAGGCCGGCGTCCCCGGTCGTCCTCGCCGTCAACAAGATCGACCGGTCCGGAAGGAGACGCCTCCTGCCCGCTGCTCGGCCGAGCTCTCCGCAGCGCCACGCCTTCGCCGACATCGTGCCGGTCTCGGCGCAGCACGGGCGAGAACGTCGGACCGCCTCTTCGAGGTCCTCGCGGCGAACCTGCCCGGAGGGCGACGCCGGCCTACCCCGACGACTTCCTGACGGCGACGCCCGAGACCGAGTGGATCGGGGAGGTCATCCGCGAGAAGCTCCTCGAGCGCACGCGCGACGAGCTGCCGTTCGCCCACGCCGTCGTCATCGAGTCGGTCCGGCGAGGACGAGGACAAGGACATCACGGTCGTCGACGCGCCTCGATCGTCGTCGAGCGCGAGGGCCAGAAGGGCATCATCGTCGGCAAGGGCGGGACGATGATCCGCGACATCGGCCAGGCCGCGCGCGAGGAGCTCGAGGAGGAGCTCGGCCGGCGCTTCTACCTCGAGCTGACGGTGCGCGTGCAGCCGGACTGGCGCAACGACGAGAGGTTCCTGTCGCGGCTGCGGGGGGAGCGTGGCAGGTTGTAGGGGCGGGGCTGCCCCGCCCGGCGACGCGGCGGCCGCCCTTACCGTTCGAGCGGGCGGCCGCAGGGCCGCCCCTACGGAATGCTGAAGTCCGGCGCGGGTCAGCGCACGCTGGCGCAGGCGCTCGGCGAGGTCGTGGAGCGACTCCGCGAGCGACTCGCGCAGGCGCTCCATCTCGGAGAAGAGCAGCGCGTCGGACTCGTGGCGCCGGACGCGCTCCTCGAGCAGCGGCGCGATCTGGGAGCGGATGTCCTCGGCCTCGCGGCGGCCGAGCTGGGTCTTCTCCTCGAAGGTCGACTCGAGCTCCCGGTGCTGCGCGGCACGGCGCTCGAGCCGGCCCTCCAGCGTCCGCGAGACTTCTCCGACGGCGCGGCGACAGGGCGGCGACATCTCGCGCCTCGAGCGGCGGAGGATGCGTCTCGGCGAGCTCGCCGCGACCGCGAGCGCAGCTGGTCCTCGTGCGACCCGCCTGCCGGCCGGATGGCGCCGGCGATCCTGCTGCGCTCGACGAGCGCTGCGCTCGTCTCGGTCAGCGCCGCGGCAGCGCCATCGCCGAGGTCGTCGGTGTCCTTGCGCTGCCGGCCGGCCTCGCCGCGCGATCCGCTCCTCGAGCTCCGCGAAGCGCCGCTCTCGAGGCGCTCGCAGCTCCCGCTCGAGCTCGGCGGAGCGCCCGGCCGCGGCCTCGACGGGCGCGAGGCGCTGCGCAGGGCGGCCGCGAGCGCCTCGTGGAGCCCGCCGACGCCCTTCTCGAGGGCGCGTCGAGCCGTTCGGCGAGCGCGGAGAGGTGCTCGGTCGTCGCGGCGACGCGGTCCTGGATCCGCGGCAACGGCCTGGGACGAGGCGCTCGGCGGCCTCGCGCTCGCCGCCGGCGCGGGCGTCGGCCTCGTGCAGGCGCTGCTCGAGGAGCTCGAGCGCGCTCGTGCTGCGGCCTCGGCTCGGCGAGGAACGCCGGATTCGGCGGCGGCTCGGCCGCCCGCGCGCGGTGCCGGCGTCGGCGCGGCGGCGATCTCGGGTTCGACGGCATCGGCCTCGGAGAGGATCGTCCGGATCTCCTCCTCGGGCGGAGCCTCCTCGGCGGGGCCTCGATCGTCGCGTCGAGCCGATCTCGACTCCATCGCGATCGCGTCCATCTGGATCGTCGCCGCCGGGCTGGCGCGAGCTCCAGCGGCGAGCCCGGCTCGAGGCCCGGCGGCGCGGGCACGGAGTAGGGCGAGAGCGACTCCTCGTCGTCGACGCCGCGGCCGAGCTCGGTCGTGTCGAAGGGCGCCTCGTCCGAGTCGCGCGGCACGAGCGAAAGCGGGCGCGAGGGCCGCGCGGCTGGACGTCGGCTGCGACTCGCGCTTCAGGAGGGAGTCCTTCCAGGTCTGCAGGTCGTCCTCGCGGGCCGCCTCGGCCGCGTCGGCCGCGGCGCGCGCGGCGCTCTCCTCCTCCGCCCGGCGGCCCTGGAGGCGGCGCAGGAGGTCGACGAACGTCAGCTTCGAGATCAGCTTGAAGGTCTCGGTGACGCCGCGGCCGGCGCGAGGCGACCGCCTCGACGAACGGGTACGAGGAGAGGCCGAGCGCCTCCTGCATCGCGTCGACGGCGAGGATGTCGGCGAGGTCGCGCTTGTTGTACTGGATGACGACCGGGATCTTCTCGAAGGAGATGTCGTTGGACCTTCAGGTTGTCCTTGAGGTTCTGCCAGCTCTCGAGGTTCTTCGGGAGCATCGTCCACTGCGAGTCGGCGACGAAGACGATGCCGTCGACGCCCTTCAGCACGACGCGGCGCGTCTCGTTGAAGGCCGTCTGGCCGGGGACGGTCGCGAGCTGGAAGCGGATCTTGTAGCCCTTGATGTCGCCGAGCTCGACCGGGAGCAGGTCGAAGTAGATCGTCCGGTCGGTCTGCGTCTGGAGGTTCAGCAGCTTGCCCGGCCGTGCCGGGCTCGAGCCGGTCGTGCAGGACCTTGAGGTTCGTCGTCTTCCCGCAGAGACCGGGACCGTAGTAAACGATCTTGGCCGTCAGCTCGCGCGTGGCTGCGTTGTAGATGACCATGAGCGCCTGTTGTGTACGCGCTATTTTAGCGCCGTTTCGGCGCGCCGGCGCCGGTTTTCCGCCCGTTCCTTGACGGGGCGGGATCGACCCCATAGACTCGCGCGGATTTGAGCGACGAGCTGATCAGCAAGGCCACGATCCTCGACGCCGACCGCATCCGGCGGATGGTCGACCGCATGGCGCACGAGATCGCCGAGCGCCAGAAGGACCTCCCGGGGCTCGCCCTGATCGGCATCCGGACCCGGGGCGTCCCCCTGGCGAACCGGCTCGCCGCCCGGCTGTCGGACCTCGTCCAGCAGAGCCTTCCCGGTCGGGACCCTCGACATCACGCTGTACCGCGACGACCTCTCGACGGTCGCGCCGCAGCCCCTGCTGAAGAAGACGGAGATCGACTTCGACCTGAACGGCCGCACGGTCCTCCTGTGCGACGACGTCCTCTACACCGGCCGGACGATCCGGGCCGCGCTCGACGGCGTCATCGACCTCGGCCGGCCGCGCGCGATCCGCCTCGCCGTCCTGATCGACCGGGGGCACCGCGAGTTCCCGATCGAGGCCAACTACGTCGGCAAGAGCGTGCCGACCGCCAACCGCGAGGTCATCCAGGTGATGTTCCAGGAGACCGACGGCGCCGACGAGGTCTGGATCCTCGAGAGGCCCATGCCGGTGACGGTCGCGAGCCTTCGCTCCAAGGACCTGCTCGGGATCGAGTCGCTGACTCCCGACGAGATCACGCTTCTGCTCGACACCGCGGAATCGATGCGCTCGATCGGCCAGCGCGCGATCAAGAAGGTGCCGGCGCTGCGCGGCCGCATGGTCGTCAACCTCTTCTTCGAGGCCTCGACGCGGACGCGCTTCTCCTTCGAGACGGCCGAGAAGTGGCTCTCGGCCGACTCGCTGAACTTCGCGGCCAAGGGAAGCTCCGTCGAGAAGGGCGAGTCGCTGCTCGACACGGCCCGGAACCTCCAGGCGATGTCGCCCGACCTGATCGTGATCCGTCACGGCTCGCCGGGCGTGCCGCACTTCCTGGCGCGGCACCTGAAGGCCGGCGTCGTCAACGCGGGCGACGGCGCCCACGAGCACCCGACGCAGGCCCTGCTCGACGCGCTCACGATCCGCCAGCGCGTCGGGAAGCTCGAGGGCCTCCGGATCGCGATCGTGCGGCGACATCGCCCACTCCCGGGTCGTCCGCTCGAACATCTGGCTGCTCACGAAGATGGGCGCGAAGGTCACCGTGTGCGGCCCGCCGACGCTGCTGCCGGCCGCGATCGAGGCGATGGGCGTCGAGGCCACGACGGACTTCGACGCGGCCCTCGAGGGCGCCGACGTCGTGATGATGCTCCGCATGCAGCTCGAGCGGCAGGGCAAGTCGCTCTTCCCGTCGACGCGCGAGTACTTCCGGCTCTACGGCCTCGACGCCAAGCGCCTCGCGCGGGCGAAGCCCGAGCGCGATCGTGATGCACCCGGGGCCGATGAATCGCGGCGTCGAGATCGCGTCCGACATCGCCGACTCCGGCCGGTCGGTCATCCTCGAGCAGGTCGCCAACGGCGTCGCCGTGCGGATGGCCGTCCTCTACCTGCTCCTCGGCGGACACCCCTGGGAGGGCGAGGCGTGAGCCGGCTGCTCCTGATCCGGGCGGCCGCGTCGTGGACCCGGTCGCGGGCCGCGACGGGCGCGTTCGACGTCCTCCTCGAGGACGGCGTCGTCGCCGAAGTCGGCGGACCGGATCGAGGCGCGCGACGCCGACGTCTTCGACGTCTCGCGCCTCTGCGTCTTTCCGGGCTTCATCGACCTGCACGCCCACCTGCGCGAGCCCGGGCGCGAGTACGCCGAGACGATCGCGACGGGCCTGCGCGGCCGCGGCGGCCGGGGGTTTCACCGCGGTCTGCGCGATGCCGAACACGAGCCCGGTCAACGACAGCCGCGAGGTCTGCGAGTTCATCCGGTCGAGGGGCGCGCGCGGCCGGCGGCGCGCGGCTCTATCCGATCGGGGCGATCTCGAAGGGACAGAAGGGCGAGGAGATGACGGCCTTCGGCGAGCTTGCCGAGGCCGGCGCCGTGGCCCTCTCCGACGACGGCAAGTGGCTCGCGGACGGCGTCGCTCCTGCGCCACGCCTTCGAGCACGCGCGCCTCTTCGGCATGCCCATCGTCCAGCACTGCGAGGACCGCGACGCTCTCGGAGGGCGCGCCGATGCACGAGGGCGCGGTCTCGACGCGCCTCGGGCTGTCGGGCCAGCCGGCGATCGCCGAGGCCGCCGCCGTCGCGCGCGACCTGCTCGTCGCCGAGATGACGCGGGGGCGCCTCCACGTCGCGCACCTCTCGACGGCCCGGGCGCTCGAGCTCGTGCGCGCGGGCGAAGGCCGACGGCCTCGCGGTGACCTGCGAGGTGACGCCCCACCACCTGATCCTGACCGACGAGGAGGTCGCGACCTCGGGCTTCTCGACCCGCACGAAGATGAACCCGCCGCTGCGCGAGGCCGTCGGACCTCGACGGCGCTCGTCGCCGGCCTCGTGGACGGCACGATCGACGCGATCGCGACCGACCACGCGCCGCACCACGCCGACGAGAAGGCCGTCGATTTCGACTCGGCGCCCTTCGGCGATCGTCGGTCTGGAGACGGCGGTCTCGGTCGTCCACGACCGGCTCGTCGCGCGGGGCCGATTCGGCCTCGACCGCTTCGTCGCGCTCTTCTCCGCCGGCCCGGCCCGGGCCTTCGGCCTGCCGGGCGGGCACGCTCGCTCCCGGCTCGCCCGCGGACGTGACCCTCTTCGATCCAGAGACGCCCGCTGGAAGGTCGATCCGCACCAGTTCGTGTCGAAGGGGCGCAGCACGCCGTTTGCCGGGTGGGAGCTCGCGGGGCGCCCCGGCCGCGACGATCGTCGGCGGCGAGGTGGTGTGGCAGCGGGTCGAGCTCTAGCGCTCCGATCGGCCGCCGTGCGCCTCCTCTCTCGGTTCCTTCCTCTTGCCCTCCTGCTTCTCGCCTCGACGGCCGCAGCCGCACCGACGCGCCGCGTCGCGATCCGCGTGTCCGCGGACCTGCCGCGGTCCGGAGTCGAGGGGCTCGCCGAGGCCGCGCGCGCCCGGGGCGTCGAGGTGGACCTGGCGGCCGAGGGAGCGGCCGTTCCGGCCGGATTCGATCTGCTCCGCCTCTCGACCCTCCCGCCCCCGGACGCCGTGCGCGACGCCGTCCTCGTGTTCCCCATCGGATTCGAGGCCGGGGCGTTCGTCTTCGACGGCCGCACCTACCGGCAGAAGAACGAGGCCGTGCGGCTGACGGCCTCGACGGGCGGCGAGATCTTCGTCCTCGGCGATTCCGCTGCGGCCGTCCTCGCGCTCGCGGGCCGCTGGCTGGCCGGCGCGCCGCCCGCATCCGACTACGAGGTGCTCTCCGGAGAGCTGACCCGTTCCGGGCGGTTCGAGCGGCGCGACGGCCGGCTCGTCGTCGACCGCGCCTCGGACCGCGACCGGATCGCCCAGCGCGAGGCGTTCCTCGCGTGCCCTGAAGCGTCGAGACGCGCGGCCCGATCGTCTGGGAGTATCCCGAGGGGTCCGAGGATGCCGCGGCGCGGCTGGGAGAAGACCGCGTCGCGCTTCGTGCGCAAGGGCAAGCTGGTGGTGCGCGTGTACCCGGACACGGTCACGAAGGCCGCGCTGACCGGATCCGCGCGCGCCGGCCGACCTCTCGGGCGAGGGCGACGCGCTGCGCGTCGACCTCGACGCGGCGGCGCCGGCCGAGCCCGACCTGGTGACGCCGGTGCTCGCGGCGGCGGGGCTCGCCGCGGCGGACCCGACGCTGTTCGTCGCCGTCCGGCGCTGCTCGCGGCGGCCGGCGCGCAGCGAGCGGGCCGCTGGTGGGGGCGCGACGTGACGACCTTCGCGGCCTTCACGCACGCCGCCGGGGTCGATCCTTCGATCGAGGACGTCCTGGCCTCGGCGGACTCCCTGTCCCCGGTGCTCGACGGTCGGGACCGCCGCGTCGTGGCTCGACGCCGGGGCGCGCCTCGAGAGCGAGGCGGCCGTCGAGAAGTCCCTCGGCAAGCCCGACGCGGTCCTCGCGCCGCTGCTCGCGCGGTGGCGCGGCCGGGGCGCTGGCGCCAGACGGTGGCCGCCGCCGAAACGCCGGCCGCTCCCGGGGCGGTTCCTGCGCGGCGTCTCCTACGCGATGCCGAGCACGCTCGAGGACTCGCTACGTCTCCGGCGGCTCGCGCGAGGCGCTCGCGCGCCTGAAGGACCGCCGCGGGCTTCACGTCGATCGCTCTGCGGCCGTACGGCGCTCATGCGCGATCCGGAGACGGCCGAGATCCTGTTCATCCAGCGCAGCGCCCGCGGCGAGACGGACGAGGGTCATCGTCCGCGCCGTCTTCGACGCGCGCGCCGCTCGGGATGACGGCGATGGTCGCCGCCGCAGCTCTGGGTCGGCGGCGGCGTGCCCGTCGGGCGGCGTCGCGATGGCGGGCGAGGCCGCGCCTGGAGCGAGCTGGTTCGACGCGTACCGCCGGTTACGTGGTCCACCAGGCCGTCGTGGCCGAGGCGGCCGGCGCCGCGCTCTTCTGCGTCGGGCACGGAGCTGACCGCGACCGAAGACCGCAGAAGGACGAGTGGCAAGCACGCGATCGCGGCCGGGCGCCTGGCGACCGGCGCGCCGCTGCTCTACGCGGCCGACGGCGCCGCCGGCGCAGCGCGCGACCTGCTGTTCTGGGACGGCCTCGACGTGATCGGCGTCGACTTCTTCGAGCCGCTGGCTCGACGCCGAGAAGGTCGCGGACGCCGCCCTCGAGGACGGGGCGCGCGGCCGCCGCCCGCCCGCTGGCCGACCTCTCGACCGCGCGCCGGCAAGCCGGTCGTCTTCACCGAGGCCGGCTATCCCGCGGTGCGGGCGCGCCTGGAGCGCCCCCGCGCGAGACGGCGGGCCGGCCCGCCGGCTGCCGAGGACGCCGCCCGCGCCGTCGCCGCGGTTTTCCGGGCGCTCGCGCGGAGTCCTGGTGGGAGGGCGTCTACTGGTGGAGGCGTTCCGACGGGCGCGGCCGGCCGGCGGAGCGCGGCTTCAACTCCTCGCACGCCGGTCCGAAGGGCGATCGCGGACGGTTCCGCCCTCGCGCCATGAGCCGGACGCTCGGCCCTCGACGCCGCCGTCGAGGCCGCCGTCGAGGGAGGCCGCGTCCTCCTCCACAACTGGCGCAACCTGCCGCACGGGTCGGTCGAGGAGAAGACGGAAGAACGACTTCGTCACGCACGCCGATCGGGAGAGCGAGGAGCGGATCATCGGCCTGCGATCCGGCGCCGGTTTCCCGAGCGACGCCTTCCTCGCGCGAGGAGGGCGGCGCGCGCGGGGGCGCGGAGTCGGGGTCGCGCGTCTGGATCATCGATCCGCTCGACGGGACCTCCAACTTCGTCTCGGGCTTTCCGTTCTGGTGCGTCTCGATCGCGGCCCGCGAGGGCGAAGAGCTCGTCGCCGCCGTCGTCTGGGATCCGCTGCGGGACGAGATGTACACGGCCGAGCGCGGCGGCGGCGCCTGGCGCAACGGCACGCGGCTGTCGCGTCACCGGCCGTCCGGATCTCGACGGGGCGTTCGTCGCGACCGGCTTTCCCTTCCGCAACCGGCACAAGATCGACTCGTACCTCGCCCTCTTCAAGGCCGTCTTCGTCCACGCCCGCGCGATCCGGCGCGCCGGCTCGGCGGCGCTCGACCTCGCCTACGTCGCGGCCGGCGTCTTCGACGGCTTCTTCGAGTTTCGCCTGGCGCCCTGGGACGTCGCGGCGGGCGCCCTGCTGATCGAGGAGGCCGGGGGCGATGCTGACGGACTTCGACGGCGGGAAGCGCTACCTCGAGCGCGGCAACGTCGTGGCGGGAGCGCCGGGCGTGGCCGCCGGCATCCGGCGGGCGGCCGCCGGCATCGTCACCGAAGACACGATCTAGACGTCCGGCGGAGCGTTCCTGGCCAGGATCGCGGCCACGGCCATGTTGCCGGTCGTGTTGGCGGCGCTGCGGAAGGCGTTGGGGACGGCGTCGACGGCGAGCAGCAGGGCGACCGCCTGGGTGGGCAGGCCCGCGGCGGCCAGCACCGGCGCCGTGACGAGGATCGCGCCGTGCGGCACGCCCGGGACGCTGAAGCTGACGGCGACCGAGAGGGCGGCCAGGGCCGCCAGCTCGCCGGGAGCGATGGCCGTGCCGGTGAGGCGCGCGACGAAGAAGACGGCGACCAGGCAATGCACCGGAGCCGAGACCTTGAGCGTCGAGACGGCCAGCGGAAGCGCGAAGCGGGAGACCGGCTTCGGCACCGCGAGCACCCTCTCCGCTCCGTCGAGCATCGCGGGCAGCGAGGCCAGCGACGAGTGGGCGGCGAACGCCACCAGCTGCGCGGGCGCCGCGGCGCGGGCGAACGCGGCGGGGGAGACGCGGGCGAGGACCCACGGCAGAAGCGTCAGGGCGAGGATCTGGACGAAGCACAGGCCCGAGAGCGCCAGCACGTAGAGCCCGAGCACGCCCGTGGCGGCCAGACCCACGCGCGCCGCCAGGGCGAGGGAGAGAACGAAGATCGCCACCGGCGCCAGCCGCACGATCCCGCCGAGCAGCACGGTCATCGCCTCGGAGACGCCGCGGAAGAACGCGGTGAGCGTCTCGCGGGGGCCCTCGGAGATCCGGCTGACGGCGGCGGCGAACAGGATCGCGAAGAGGACGAGCGGGAGCAGGGCGCCGTCCGCGGCGGCGCGGAAGACGTTCGACGGGAGAAGGCCCGCGATCCAGTCGCCGGCCGTCAGCCTCGGCGGCGGCGTCACGGATGCAGCCGCGAGGCTCTCGCGGAACCTCGCGCCGGCCTCCGCGCCGATCGGGAGGGCCGCCGCCAGCGGCGGGACGACGAGCGCCGCGGCCGCGGCCGTCAAAGCCAGCACCAGGAGGAAGAGGCCCACGGCCCGCCCGCCGAGCCTTCCGACGAGGCCCGTGCGCGACGCCGAGACGATCGCCACCACCAGGCCGGAGACCACCAGTGGAAGGACCGTCATGAGGATGGCGTTGACCCAGAGCGTGCCCACCGGCTCGAGGGCGGCGGCGACGCGGACGAGGCGTCCGTCGCCCGAGAGCGAGGCCGCGGTGCCGAGGCCGAGCCCCGCCGCGAGCGCGACGAGGACCTGGGCCGTCAGCGAGCGGCGCACGGGCTGCCGGCTACGCGCCGTTCAGGCTGCGGAGGTACTCGCGATCGAAGGCGGCGAGCAGGCTCTCCTCCCGCGAGTACAGGCCCGGGCGCGTACGCGCGCGAGGAGACGCCCTGCTGCGCGAGCTCGCACATGTGCCAGTCCTGGCGGTTCGTGACGTCCCAGATCTCGACGCCGTCGGACGGATCGAAGCCCGGCCGCGGCGATCGACTCCGGCGCGAAGAGCCACTCGCAGACGACCGTCGTCCGGTCGACGGCCGCGGGATCGAGCCGGGTCGCCATCACGAAGTCGGGCTGGATCGTCAGAAAGAGCGACGGGAAGACCGAGTAGTAGTAGACGCGCTGCCGCTCGTCCTCGGGAAGCTCTGCCGAGCGGCGCGCCGCAGAGTCCGGCCGCTCATCGTCAGGCTGCCGCCCTTCTCGTTGATGAGCATGTAGCCGCCGAGGATCGCCGCCGTCGCGCAGGTCGTTCGCCCCGCTCCGGTAGTGCGAGAGCTTCGCGAGCGCCGGGTGGACGGGCGGGCAGTGGTAGCACTCCGAGAAGTTCTGGAAGATGAGCTTCCAGTTGGCGCGCACGTCGTATTCGATCCGCCGGGCGGTCGCGAGCTCCGGCAGGCGCCACGGCGGCGAAGCGGCCGAGGAGCGGCCGCAGCGCCTCCTCGAGCGGCTCGGGCCTCTCGGCGAGATTGACGAAGAGGAACCCCTCCCACTCCGCGGCGGCCGCCGCCCGGAGCGGGTACTCCGCCTTGTCGAACCACGGCACGTCCGCCATGTGCGGCGCGCCGAGCGAGCGCGCCGTCGAGCCCGTAGGTCCAGGCGTGGTACGGGCACTGGATGCCGCCGGCGAAGCGGCCGCTCTCCGCCTCGCAGAGGCGCGTGCCGCGGTGGCGGCAGACGTTGTAGAAGGCCCGCGGGCGTGCGCGTCGCGGCCGCGGACGAGGATGAGGCTCTCGCCCGCGATCTCGCCGCAGGGCGTAGTCGCCCGGCTGCGGCCAGCGCGTCGGCGCGCCCCGCGCAGAGCCAGCGCCGCGAGAAGATCCGTTCCTGCCTCGCGCGTCGAAGACTTCCGGCGACGTGTAGTACTCGCCCGGGCAGCGTCGTCGCGCGTTCGGCGAGGCTGTGGCCCCGGAACTCCATGCGCCGACAAGCCTAGCGCCGCGGCGCGCGTCCGGGCAAGGTCGAGACTCCGGCGACCACCGCGGTCCCAAGCGACGAAGGAGGGATCATGGGTCGACGGTTCACGCGGCGGGACTTCGTCCGCGACATCCGCCGCGGCCGGCATCGCCGCGGCGGCGCCCGCGGGCGGCATTCGCGCAGAAGGCGCCGGCGATCGTCCCGGGCGCGGCCGCCAAGCCGGTCGTCATCGCGTCGGCCAACGGCAACTGGTTCAAGAACGGCGGCACGCAGACCTGCGTCGAGAAGGCCTTGACGCTGCATGACGGCAGGGCGACGACGTGCTCGACGCGCTGATCGAGGGCGTCAACATCGTCGAGCTCGACCCCGAGGACTACAGCGTCGGCTACGGCGGCCTGCCCGAACGCCGACGGCGTCGTCCAGCTCGACTCCTCCTGCATGCACGGGCCGCTGAAGCGCGCCGGCGGCGTCGCGGCGCTCGAGGGCGTGCGCACGCCGTCGCGCGTGGCCCGCGAGGTGATGGACCAGACCGACCACCACCTGCTCGTCGGCAAGGGCGCGCAGGAGTTCGCGCGCAACATGGGCTTCACGATCGAGGACGACCTCAACACGCCGCTCTCGCGCAAGATCTGGCTCGAGTGGAAGCGGCGCACCGACCCGGAGCACTACCTCGACCCGAAGGAGCGCGAGATCGCGCACGGCCGAGGCCCGCCGGCAGATGGTCGCGCGAGGGCCTCGTCGCCGGCTCGCAGATGTACGGGACGATCAACTGCGACGGCGTCAACGCGAAGGGCGAGATCTGCGGCGTCACGACGACGAGCGGGCCTCGCCTTCAAGATCCCGGGCCGCGTCGGCGACTCGCCGATCCTCGGCGCCGGGCTCTACGTGGACGGCGCAGGTCGGCGCGGCCGGCTCGACCGGCCGCGGCGAGGCGAACCTCTACAACCTGTCCTCGTTCTTCATCGTCGAGGGCATGCGCCGCGGCATGCACCCGAAGGACGCCGGCATGGAGGCCCTGAAGCGCATCAAGGCGAACACGGTCGAGAAGCGCCTGCTGCAACAAGAACGGCAATCCCGAACTTCAACATCAACTTCTACGTCCTGAACGCGAAGGGCGAGTTCGCCGGCGTCGCGATGTACGCCCTGAGGACCGACGAGAAGGGCTGGGCCGGGGGACGACGGGCCGCCGCGTGCGCTACGCGGTCTGCGACGCGAAGGGCCCGCGGACCGATCCAGGTCGAGGGACTGCTGCCGGGAACGCCGGCCGGGACGTAGGGGAGGGGCCCGGCCCCTCCCGCCCGGCGCGGGCGGACGACATGGCGTACTGGTCCGATCTCGACAGGCACCGCTGGGACGAGATCTGGATGAACCATCCGGCGGTGCGCGCGCGGATCAACCGGCGCGTGACCGGCGACCCGGCGAAGTGGCCCATCCGCTGGCTTTCCGAGGTCGCGGCCGGCCGCCTTCCCTTTCGCCGCGCCCTCTCGGTCGGCTGCGGGGTCGGAAACCTCGAGCGGTCTCTCCTCGAGCTCGGGCTCGTCGAGCACGTCACGGGCATCGACTCGAGCGCCGAGGCGATCGGGCAGGCCCGGCGCGCCGCCGCCGAGGCGGGCTGTGCGGACCGGGTCGACTACGCCGTCGCGGATGCCTGGGAGCGGCTGGCGGCGGCCCGCGGGCTCGACGCCGTGTTCTTCCACTCGTCGCTCCATCATTTCGACCGGCTGCCCGCGTTTCTCGGCCTCGTGCGGGCGGCCCTGGCGCCGCACGGAGTGCTGTACCTGGACGAGTACGCCGGCCCGGCGCGCGACGAGTGGACCTGGCGCCACCTCGTCCGGTGGAACGCCGCCTACCGGCGGCTGCCGCGGGCGGTCCGGCGCACGCGGATCATTCGCCGCCCGATCAACCGCGAGGACCCGACCGAGGCGATCGAGTCCTCGGGCATCCTGCCGGCCGTGGAGAAGCACTTTCGAGTGCTCGCGCGCCGGGACTACGGGGGCAACCTCCTCGCCGTGATCTACCCGAGCCTGCTCCGGCCCGACCAGCCCGGAGGGCCGCCGCCGGCCCTCTTCGACGCTGTCATCGAGCAGCTCCTCGAACGCGAGGAGGCTCTCCTCGAGCGCGAGGCGGGCTACAACACGGTCGTCGTCGCCGAGCCCGGGCCCGCCTGACGGCGGACCGCTACTTCGGCAGATACTCCTTCGGAATCGGGTTGCCCGGCGTCTCGTCGGTCCAGATCGCGTTGGCGATCCACCAGCGCTTGCCGTCCCAGAAGAGCTCGATCGAGTTGATGCCCCGCTGGATGACCGGGCCGGTCTCCGTCCGCCGCGACTCGTACGTGCTCCAGACGTGCGCGATGGGCCCGAACCGCTCCGTGACGCGGTGGACCTCCTTCTCGAAGAAGCCCTCCTTCTCCAGACCCGTCGAGGCCTCGACGAACTGCTGGTGCGTCGAGATGCGGGGCTCGATCTTCCCGTCCTTCCCGATGTCGACCGGCACGAAGCGGATGTCGGAGATGTAGAGGGTGCGGTCGCGCGCCCAGTCGCGCGGCTGGCCCTTCGGACCGGAGACCACTTCGTAGTAGGCGTTGACCATGCCATCGATCGTCGCGACGTCCGCGGGTCGCGGGGCGACGGTCGGGACCTCGATCTTCGGCTTGGCGGCCTGGGCCGCGGCGACGGCCGCGGCGGCGAACAGGGCGACGGCTGCGATGGCCTTCCTCATCCGATCTCCTTCGTTCCGACGATGACGCCGGCATATCCGACGACGCTCGAAGTATCTCCCGTCTCGTCCCCGCTGTCGCGCCGGGCGACGACGCGGGCGGGGCCGGCGCCGGCCGCGCGCGCCGCGAAGAGCAGCGCGGTCGCCGGGAGGAACCCGCACATCGAGATCGATTCGGTCAGGACGGTGCGGAAGAGGCCCTCCGCATCCAGGCCCTCGACGCGCGCGAGCGCCCGATCGTCCTTGAGGCGGCCCTCGTCCCGGCTCTCGTAGTGGTTCATGTCCGAGGAAGCGATCACGAGCGGCGGTTCGGCGGCTTCGGCGCAGACGGCGGCGATCGCGTCGCCGACCTCCCGGCACAGAGCCAGGCTCGGCTCGCCCAGGCAGATGGGCACGAACGTGACCCCGGGGCGCAGGACCTGCAGAAAGGGCAGCTGCACCTCGAGCGAGTGCTCGCGGCGGTGGGCCTCGGCGTCGTCCTCGAGGGACGGGGCGAGCTCGGCCAGGCGCTTCGCCAGGGCCCGGTCGACCGGCGCGTCGCCGAGGGGCGTGCGCCAGGCGTCGGAGGGATCGACGGCCGCGGGGGCGCCCCGGCCGGTGTGGTTGGGGCAGAGAATCACGCACGTCGACGGGATGCGGATCCGGGCGTAGACCGCTGCGGCCACCCCGCCGGAATAGACGTATCCGGCGTGAGGCGCGATGGCGCCGAACGCGGGCCCCGGCTCGCCCCCGCCGGCGGCGTCGAGCCGGGCGCGGACGTCCCTCGCCAGCCGCTCCGGCCTCGCGTCGTAGAACGTGCCGGCGAAGGCCGGCGGCCGCACTGCCATGAGGCGATCCTACGCCCCCGGGAAAGGAAGGTCCTAGTTGACCAGCAGCGTGGCTTCGGCGGAGGCGCCGGCGAGCTCGACGCGGATCGTCGCGGCGCCGGTCTTGTGCCCCGTGGCGACGCCGGCGGAGTCGACCGACGCGACGGAAGCGTCCGAGGACTTGAACACGCCCGAGACCTCCGGGATCGCGGAGCCGTCCGGCGCGAACGCCGTGACCTGGAAGTGCTGCGATCTCGCCGACGCGGACGAGCGCGGTCGACGGCCGGAGCTCGAGCCGCCCGATGGGGCGAAGGCTCACGGTGACGTCGCACGCCGCCCTGGATGTCTCCCACGCGCGCCACGATGTTGGTGGTCCCGGGGCCGACCGACGTGACCACGCCCTGGTCCGAGACGCGCGCGATCTTCTCGTCGGCCGACGACCAGACCGGGGCGATGTCGACCTTCTTCTCGGCCGAGTCCTGGACCGTCCAGGTCAGCGGAATGGACGTGCCGGCCGGGCCGACGTAGGGCGAAGGCCGGCGAGGCGAATTCGATCAGGTTGACGTCGATGACCTCGACCGGGACCTGGGCGCCGACACCCTCGAACGAGGCGCTCACGATGACCTTGCCGGCCTTCTTCGCGACGACGCGTCCGCCGGGGTCGGCCTCCGCGATCGCGCGGTCCGACGAGCTCCAGGTCGGGGTCGCCGCTCGCCAGCGGCTCGCCCTTCTTGTCGAGGACGCGGGCGGTCAGGCGCTGCGCCCGGCTCGATGCCGTAGATCTTGACGGTCTTCGGGGCGATGTCGATCGAGGCCGGCTTGCGGGAGCAGGCCGCGGCGAGCGCGACCGCGAGGAACCCGAGCGCATACCGACGGAGTCGCATCCGATTCACCTCCGGAGAATGAGCACTTTCAGAATAGCACCAGGGCACCTGGGTCAGACCTGCATTTCGCGGCTTCGAAGTCTTCCTCCGGGGTTCGCGAAATGCACGTCAGACCCCGCGAAGACTTCTTACATCCACCGGAGGATTCGGCGCGCGCGTCGGGCGACGCGGTCGGGATGTTTCACGGGGTCGTAGATCCGGGGCGACGGGATGACGGCGGCGAGCGTCGCCGCTTCCTCCCGCGACAGGTCGGCGGCGGACTTGCCGAGGTAGCGCCGCGCCGCGGCCTCGACGCCGAAGGTGCGCGAGCCGAACTCGATCACGTTCAGGTACAGCTCGAGGATCCGCTTCTTGGAGAGGTCCTGCTCGAGCCGGCCGGCGATCGCGAGCTCGCGCAGCTTCCGCCACGGCGTGCGCGCCGGGGAGAGGTACAGGTTCTTCGCGAGCTGCTGGGTGATCGTCGAGCCGCCGACCTTGAGGTCGCCCTTCTCCAGGTTCTTCTCGAGCGCGCCTCGCATCGCCTCCCAGTCCACGCCCGTCGTGCTCCCAGAACCGCGCGTCCTCGGCCACGACGACGGCCCGCTGCAGGTCGGGAGCGATCCGGGAGAGCGGCACCGGCGTCCAGTCGAGGCGGGTGCTCTTGCCCTCGCGCTCGAGCCGGGCCTTGCGCCGCTCCATGAACGAGGTCGTCTCGGGCCAGGACGTCGCCAGCGGCCGCGACGTCGGGGAGCGTGGCCCAGAACAGGACCGCGCGCCGAGGGCCAGCGGCGACGGCGGTCAGGAGAACGAGGCGCCGGATCAGTTTGGGGGGTCAGGTCTTCATTTTTCAGCTCTCGCGAGATTCCGTGAGCGGCCGAAAAATGAAGACCTGACCCCCACTCCGGTTACGCGCGCACGGCGGAAATCGCCCGGCGGAGCTTTCTGACTCCCTCGTCGGCTTCGTCCTTCGAGAGGACCAGGTGCGGCCGGAAGCGGATGGCGTTGGCGCCCGAAGCCAGGCCCATCATGCCGTTCTCGAGGCACGCGGCGAGCGTGCGGTCGCGGGTCTCCTTGTCGGGCAGGTCGAAGGCGATGAAGAGGCCGCGGCCGCGGACGTTCGTCATCACGCCCGGGAACTCGGCCGCGAGCTCGCGCGAGCCGACCCTGCAGGTACTCGCCGACGACGCGCGCGTTCTCGACCAGGTTCTCCTCGGCGATGATCTCGAGGTACTTCGCGCAGCGGATCATGTCGACGAGGTTGCCGCCCCACGTCGAGTTGATGCGGGACGAGACCTTGAAGACGTTGTCCGGGATCTCGTCGATCGCGGTGGTTGGACGGCGAAGCCGCAGACCTGCGTCTTCTTGCCGAACGCGAACATGTCGGGCTCGACGCCCATCTGCTGCCAGCACCACATGGAGCCGGTCAGCCCGACGCCCGTCTGGACCTCGTCGAAGATCAGCAGGAACTCGAGCTCGTCGGCGAGCGCGCGCAGGCGCCGGAAGAGCTCCGGGCCGGAAGTGGTTGTCGCCGCCCTCGCCCTGGATCGGCTCGAGGATCAGCGCCGCGATGTCGTCCGGGTGGGCGGCGCAGGCGGCGCGGATCTCGCGCTCGACCGTCTCCTCGGCGGCCGCGACGTCGCGCAGCGACGGCCTCGGTGACCGGGAAGGAGAGCTCGGGGGCAGGAGAGGCGCGGCCAGTCGAACTTGGGGAAGTACTGCGTCTTGCGCGGGTCGGCCGTGTTCGTCATCGAGAGCGAGTAGCCGGAGCGGCCGTGGAAGGCGTTCTTGAAGTGGAGGATCTTCGTGCCCTTCTCGCCCTTGCCCGTCGCGCCAGGTTCTTGCGGATCTTCCAGTCGAAGGCCGTCTTCAGCGTGTTCTCGATCGCGAGCGTGCCGCCCTCGACGAAGAACATGTGGTCGGAGTGCGAGTGCGGGATCGCGAGGCGCCGAGAAGGTCTCGACGAAACGGGCGAAGTGCTCGGTGTAGATGTCGCTCGTGGAGGGCTTCGTCAGCGCCGCCTCCATGAGGGCCTCCCGGAACTCCGGGTCGTGCATCTTCGGGTGGTTGTAGCCGATCGGGATGGTCGCGAAGCAGGAGAAGAAGTCGAGGATGGGCCGGTCGCTCCGGGCGTCGTACAGGTACGAGCCCGCGGCTGCGCTCCATGTCCATGACGACGTGGTAGCCGTCCACGAGGATGTGGCGGCGAGAGGACGTCGAGGACGTTCTTCGGGGACAGCTGCTCGCGGGTCAGGGTCTGCATGGTGGAGCTCCCTCAGAAGGCGCAAAAACGGGCGAAAGACCGGGTCGCGGAGTCAGAACGCTAGCAGGACGGCGAGGGGGGCGTCAACCCCGGGGCTCGGGAGCCTAACTGGAGAGCGCGGGCACCCGGGCGTCCTCGAGGCTGGCGGCCGTGCAGCGGTCCTTGCCGTGCTCCTTGGCGCGGTACAGGGCCGTGTCGGCGGCGCGCAGCAGCTCGTTCTTCTGCTGCTCGACCGAGGCGCCGGGGGTCGCGTGGGAGCGGATCGAGGAGAGGCCGAGCGAGCCGGTGATGACGCCCTGGAGGTTCAGGGCCGGCTCGTTGAAGCCGTAGGGACGGAAGAGGAAGGTGGCGCTGCGGATCGCCGTGCGGATCGCCTCGGCGACCTCGAGGCCTTCCTCGAGGTTGTGGCCCGGCAGGATCAGGACGAACTCGTCGCCGCCGTAGCGGGTCAGCGTCGCGCGCTCGTCGGTGACGGTGCGCCGCAGGATGTAGCCGACCTCGCGCAGGACCTGGCTGCCCGCGAGGTGGCCGTGCCGGTCGTTGACGGACTTGAGGTTGTCGAGATCGAGGAAGATGACCGAGCAGTCGCCGCCGTCGCGCGAGATGCGCGAGAGCTCCTGCGTCAGGCGCAGGTGCAGGTAGCGCTCGTTGTAGAGGCCGGTCAGGCCGTCGCGCTTGGCGACCTCGTACGCCCGCCGCGCGTCGAGCAGGTTCTGGATCGAGATCGAGGCGTAGTCGGCGAAGATCTCCAGCAGCCGCCGGTCCTTCTCGCGGAAGCCGCCGGGACCCGAGCGGTTGACGAGCTCGAGGACGCCGCAGACGGAGGACTCGATCCGGATCGGAACGCAGAGGACCGACTTCGTCTGGAAGCTGTCGGTCAGGTCGAGGGTGGGGTAGAAGAAGGGATCGTCCACGACGTCGTCGGTCATGTAGGCGACGCCCGTGGCGTAGACGTGGCCGACGATGCCGACGCGCGCGTTCATCCGCTTGCCGAGCCGCGCCTCGCCGTGCGCCCCGTAGGTCGCGATGAAGACGAGCTCGTTCTCGAGCCGGTCGTCCGAGTTCTTCGTCATCGGATCGTCGAGGAGGATCGAGCCGGCCTCGGACGGAACGAACTCGTTGGCCTTCTGGAGGATCTCGCGGAGGAACCGGTCGATCTCGATTTCGCCGGTGTAGGCGTAGTAGGCCTTATGGCGTTCGAGAAAATTCTCGAGCCTGCGGTTTTCGAGGGTGAAGACCTGAAGCAGCGCCGATCCCGATCTCAAAAATTCTACCATCGGAGCATCTGATAGCCTCGGGCGCCGTGCGGACCGTCGCGAAACGATGCCGTCACAGCATGAGCCGCGGGCCCGCCCGGCCCGGCCCCGTCTCCCGGCGCGAAAGCGCTGGGGGCAGCACTTCCTGGCGAGCCCCGAGACCGCGCGACCGCATCGTCGACGCCGCCCGCGTCGCCGCCGGAGGATTGCGTCCTCGAGATCGGCCCCGGCGACGGAGCGCTGACGCGCTTTCTCGCCGAGAAGGCCCGCGTGGTCGCGGCCGTCGAGATCGACCCGCTGCGGGCCGAGGCCCTCGCCGTGGAATTCGGCGGCGACCCGCGCGTCCGGATGTTCCCGGGCGACGTGCTCTCCCGTCCGTTCGCGCGACTGGCTCGCGCGCGGCCGGCTGCGAGACCGAGGCGCTCCTCGTCGCCAACCTTCCGTACAACGTCGCGACGCCGATCCTCTTCGCCGCCGATCGAGGCGCCGGGCGTCATCCGCCGCGTCGTCGCGACGATCCAGCGCGAGGTCGCCCGTCGCTTCATCGCCCGTCCCGGCGACGAGGCCTACGGCTACCTCTCGTACGCGCCGCTTCGCTCTCGACGGGCCGGATCCTCTTCGACCTTCCGCCGGGCGCGTTCCGCCCGCGGCCGAAGGTCACGTCCTAGCGTCCTCGAGCTCACGCCGCGGCCGGAGCTTCCCGACCCGGACGCTCTCCCGCCGCGCGCTGACGCTCGCCTCCCTCGGCTTCAACGCGCGCAGAAAGACCCTCGCCAACGCTCTTGCGTCGGCGGGGCCGCGCGCGGACTGGGAGAAGGCGCTCGAGGCGCTCGGGAAGTCGCCGCGCGCCCGCGCGGAGGAGCTTTCGCTCGAGGAGTTCCTCGAGCTCGCCCGAGGGTGGCGGGCTCCGTGACCGGCGCGCTCGAGATCGTCCCGCTCGGCGGGCGTCGGCGAGTTCGGCAAGAACGTCCTCTGGCTCAAGTGCGGAGGGACTCGAGCATTCTCGTCGACGTCGGCGTCTCGTTCGCCGACGAGTCGTTCCCCGGGATCGACCGGATCGCGCCGGATCTTTCGGCGCTCTCGCCGGCGAGAGGATCGAAGGCGTCTTCCTGACGCACGGCCACGAGGACCACATCGGCGCCCTGCCGCTCCTGCGCGAGTGGTGCGACGCTCCGGTCTACGGCTTCCCGTTCACGCTCGCGCTCGCGCGGCGGCGCCTCGAGGAGGCCGGCGTCTCCGTCGACCGCCTCGTCGAGGCGCGGGGCCGCGAGCCGGTCGGCGGCGGGACCCTTCCGCGTGACGTTCTTCCGGATCTCGCACTCGGTGCCCGACTCGACCGCGCTCCTGATCGAGGCCGGAGGCGCCCGGGTCGATGCACTCCGGCGACTTCAAGCTCGACGACGATCCGCCCGACGGCGAACGACCGACCGCGAGGGGATCGCCGCCGCCGTCGGCGCGGGCGTCGATCTCGCGCTCGTCGACTCGACCAACGCGGAGCGGCCGGGCCGCTCCGCTCTCGGAGCGGGTGGCCGGGCAGGGGCTGCGCGCCGCATTCCGGGAGGCGCGCGGCCGGATCGTCGCTGACGACGTTCTCGAGCCACGTCGCCCGGCTCTCGCAGGCGCGTCGAGGCCTCGCTTTCGGCCGGACGCGGGTCGCGATCCTCGGCCGCAGCATGCGGGCCGTGGCCGAGATCGCCGAGCGGTTCGGGCGGCTGCGCCTGCCCGGCCGGCGCGCGTCCCGCCGCGGCGGACCTGCGCGCGACGCCGGCGGAGCGGCTGATCTGCCTGACCTCGGGCAGCCAGGGCGAGCCGTTCTCCGCGCTCCACCGGCTGGCGCTCGGCGAGCACGCGGACCTGGAGCTCTCCGAGGGCGACCTCGTGCTGCTCTCGGCGCGGACGATCCCGGGCCACGAGCGCTCGGTCAACCGGATGTGCGACCACCTCGTGCGCCGGGGCGCGCGCGTCGTGCGCGAGGCCGATCCGCCCGATCCACGTGTCGGGTCACGCGCACCGCGAGGAGATCGCGGAGTGGTTCCGGATGGTCCGGCCGCGCGCCGTGATGCCGGTGCACGGCGACCGGCGCATGCTCGCCGCGGCGGCCGAGGTCGCGTGCGAGGCCGGCGTCGGCCGGAGCGGCGTCCTCGTCGTCGACAACGGCGACCGGCTGACGCTCGCGCGAGGGCGTCGCGCGCGTCGAGCCGGGAGCGGTCGCCTGCGGCGCGGTCCTTATCTCGACGAGCGCACCGAGGCGGTCGAGCCCGGACGTCGCTGCGCGAGCGCCGGCAGCTCGCCCGAGGAGCGGCGTGGTCGTCGTCCTGCGTGCGCGGCGGCGACGTCGACGTCGTCTCGCGCGGCGTCGCCGCCGCGAAGGCGGAGCTCGACCGGAGAGGTCTCCCGGGCCGCGCGCGGCGTGCTCGCGCGCGCCACGCCCGAGGAGCGGCGCCGACCCGGAGTGGCTGCGCGCCGAGATCGCCCTCGCCGGCCGGCGCGCCTGCCGCCGCGTCCTCGGGGTCAAGCCGCTCGTCGTGGTCGTGCTCCGGTGAGGAACGAGCGACCGAACCGCTCTGCTAGTCTGCCGCGATGAGCTGGCTCGACGCGATCGTCCTGGGCGTCATCCAGGGACTGACGGAGTTCATCCCGGTCTCCTCCGACGGGCACCTTTCCGCCGCGGAGATGCTGATGCCCCGGTTCGGGCAGGTCGGTCTGCTCTTCGACGTCATGGTCCACGTCGGCACGCTGACGGCGATTCTCATCTACTACCGCGGGCTTCTGCGCGACGAGGGCGCCGGGCTCGTCTCGGAGGATCCGCAGAGGAGGCGAAGCGCCTGGCGGCTCGCCATGCTGCTCCTCGTAGCCACGGTGCCGACCGGGATCGTCGGCCTCGTGATGAAACCGTACGTCGAGGCCACCAAGGGGAGCCCGCGCTTCGTCGGCGCGATGGAGATCCTGACCGGCCTCTACCTCGCGGTCTCGTACTTCCGGAAGGAGGGCCGCAAGAACCGCGAGACGATGACGTATCTAGACGCGGCGATCATCGGGGCGGTCCAGGGTCTGGCGGTTCTCCCGGGTCTGTCGCGCTCGGCCTCGACGATCGCCTTCGGCCTGCTGCTCGGGTTCGCCGCGCGCTGGGCGGCCGACTTCACGTTCCTGCTGGCGATCCCGGCCATCGTCGGCGCCGCGGGGCTCGAGATCGTTTCGGCCCTGCGCCATGAGGGCGCGGGCTTCTTCGCGACGCCGGACTTCGGCCGCTATTTGGTCGGGGCCGCGGTCGCCGGCCTGGTGGGGTACTTCACGATCGGGTTCCTGATCCGGATGGTCTCGACCCGGAAGGTCCACCTCTTCGCGATCTACTGCTTCCTGTTCGGCCTCGTCCTCATCTTCGTCTTTCCGTCGCTGCGTCGCGCGTTAGCGCGGCGGCCGGCTCTCCGTCCAGCGCTGCGCGTGCCGCGCGCCGAGACGGATCGTGGCGTACACGAGGACGCAGCAGGCGAAGTCGACCAGGAGCCCCAGGTCGAAGCGGTTGGGCTGGTTCTGGAGGGCCGGGGGCAGGCCCGGGTTCAGGACCTTGAAGTAGATCGCGTTGCCCACGAGGACGGCGATCGCGTACTCGATCCAGCGGCGCTTCGTCACGCCCGGGAATTTATCGCGAACCGGCCCCGGGTGAGGCGAGGCGCTCGAGGGTGATCGCGAGTTGGCGCTCCGAGAGCGCCCGGCCCTCGGCGAGACCGTTGCGGTCGCGGATGGCGACGGCCTCGAGGAGCGCCGACGCGCTGGCCTCGAGGTGCGCCGCCGCGCGTCCGGGGTCGAGCTCGGCCCGGCGCCGGAGCGCCAGGCCCAGGTTGTGGAGAGTGACCCCTCGCGCGATCTCCCGCTCGGCCGTCCTCCAGAGGAGGGCCCGCTCGAAGAGCGCGACCGACTCCGAGAGCTCGGCCTCCGACGTGCCGAGGTTCGTGAGCGCCGTGGCAAAGTTGTGGAGGGCGCGGGCCCGCCACCCGCCCTCGTCGTTCTCCCCGAAGTGCGCGAGGGCCTGTCGAAAGAGATCGCGGGAGCGGACGAGGTCCGCGGCGGGCCCGGGGCTGCCGTAAAAGACGGCGGCGTTGTGGAGGAAGCGGGCGCGCTCCTCCTCCGCGGGGAAGCGAAGCGCCGGAAGAAGCTCCCACAGGTCGTCGGCGAGCGCCCGCGCGCGGTCCGCGTCGCCCGCCTCGCGCAGCTCCTCCTGGGCCCGGAACCAGTCGCGGTAGGCGCCGACCGGGTTGGCCGCGAGGGCCTCGCGAAAGTGTCGGCGCAGGGCGTTCGGGTCGGTCATGGGGAATCGAACAGCCCGCGCTGCGCCGGCCCGGGCCGCCGGAACGTGCTCGTCCGGGCGCGGCGCTCGCCGGGGCCGCGGTTCAAGCCGAGGCGGCGGCACTCGATCTCGAAGAGGTTCTCGATGGCCGCCCAGCGCGGGCCGACCCCTTCCATTCGGGCGCCGAAGCGCGACTCGCTCTCCTTGCCGCCGCGCGTCTGCCGGAGGTTCGACCAGACGCGGGCCGCGCGGTTCGGGAAGGCCTCGGCGAGCCGCTCCCGGAAGACCGGCAGCACCTCCGCCGGCAGGCGGAGCAGCGTCAGGAACGCGCTTTCCGCGCCGGCCTCGCGGGCCCGGGCGAGGACGCTCGCGACGTCGCTGTCGTTCAGGCCCGGGATGACCGGCGAGACCGAGACTCCCGTGCGGATGCCGGCCTCCGAGAGCCGGGCGAGCGTCTCGAAGCGGAGCGAGGCGGTCGAGGCGTTGGGCTCGATGAGACGGGCCGTCCGATCGTCGGCGAACGGAATGCTGACGTAGACCATGGCGCCCGCCTCGCGCGCCAGGGCCGCGAGGAGGTCCATGTCGCGCCGCACGAGCGCGCCCTTCGTCACGATGCCGACGGGATTGCGAAACTCGGCGCAGACCTCGAGGCATCGCCGCGTGAGCCCGTAGACGGCCTCGAGCGGCTGGTAGCAGTCCGTCACGCCGGAGAAGACGAGCGTGTCGCCGGTCCAGGACCGCCGCATCAGCTCCGTGCGCAGGAGCTCGGGTGCGTTGACCTTGACGACGATCCGGCGGTCGAAGTCCGTGCCCGCGCCCCAGCCGAGGTACTGGTGGGTGGGGCGCGCGTAGCAGTAGGCGCAGGCATGAAAGCATCCGCGATAGGGATTGAGGCTGAACCGGAAGCCGATGTCCGGGCTCTCGTTCTCCGAGATGATCGACTTCGCCTCCTCCTCGAAGACCTCGAGCTCGGCCTCCGGCGCCTCGCCGAGCCACTCGGCGTGAACGCTGTCCCAGGGGTTGGGGGGATTGGAGACGCGGCGCGCCACGGCGTCAGGCGGACTTGGCCGGGCCGGATTCCTTCGACGCGCCCTCGGCCAGGCGCTTGAAATCCTTGAGGCCGTCGCCGGTCAGGAAGGGCGCGGCGAGGCGGATGAGGTCCGCGCGCAGGCGGCGGAAGGCGTCGAGCGGGTCCTTCGAGAGGCCGGGGTAGCGCATCAGCGACTCGACGCCCAGCCGCTGCATGTACTCGGCATGGAGGAGGCGCTTCGACGAGGCCTCGTAGGCCGCCATGGTGACGCCCGTCCGGACCTGGAGCTCGACGGCCCGGCCGCGCCGCGCGAAGCGCGCCTTCGCCGCCGCCCGTCCGCCGGGCTTGTCCTCCTGGATCGCCTCCCGCTTGAAGCCGTGGGCCCGCATCACGTCCTCGAGGAGCAGCGAGCCCGACTCGACGAGCTCCGCGTCCTTGCGCTTGGGATGCGAGCGGCGCAGCGCCTCGAGCAGCGAATCGATCCGGCGGCGCAGCTCCTCGCGCGTGGCCCGGAAGGCCGCCAGGCGCGTCTCCTCGTCGCCGCGAACGAAGCTCGGATCCTCGATCGACCAGTGGACGAGGTGGCGCGCCCCGGGCCAGCTCGGGCAGTCGGCCGCCGCGGAATCGCAGACCGTCACGACGAGGTCGAGCGGCGTGTCGCGGAACTCGTCGGCGTGCTTGGAACGGGCGTGCTCCATGTGGACGCCGAGCTCCTCGATCGCGCGGACCGCGAGGGGGTGCACGAACCCCGCCGGGCGCGACCCGGCCGACACCGGGTCGAGCAAGTCGCCGTAGTCGAGCCTCGCGAGGGCCTCGGACATCTGGCTGCGCGCGGCGTTACCGGTGCAGAGAAACAGGATGCGTCTGCGCTCCGACGGCACAGCGTTGTTATACAGCGGAATCGGCGCGGCGGGCAGGGTCCGTCCCGGCCCGCCGCCGGTCTGGCCGTTTCCCCGTTTCCGCCCTCATAATGGGGCGGATTGAGCGAAGGATCCTTCTGGAAGAGCCGCCTCGCCGGTGAGGCGATCGGCATCGTGCTGCTGCTCGCGGGCCTTCTCGCGGCGCTCGCCCTCTTTTCGTACGACCCCCGCGACCCGAACATCTTCTCGTGGACGGCGGGCGGCGAGGCCGCCAGCCCGAACAACTGGATCGGCGGCTTCGGCGCCTCGCTCGCGGCGCCGCCCTCTACGCGCTCTTCGGCCTCGCGGCCTGGGGCGTGACGGCTCTCGTCTTCGTCCTCGGCTGGCGCCGATTCTGGGGCCGGCCGCTCCCCAACCCGGCGTCCAAGGCGGCCGGGCATCGGCCATCCTGCTCTTCTCGCTGCCGATGCTGCTCTCGCTCGTGCTCGGCCGCCGGCGCGATGTACGGCGACGAGACCGAGACCGGGCGGCATCGTCGGCCGGGCCCTCGCCGACGCGTTCCGCGGGCCGGATCGGGACGACCGGGCGCGGTCCTCGTGCGCGCTCGACGCTCGTGCTGCTCGCCGTGCCGCTGGCGACACAGGTCTCGCTCGGGGACGTGTTCCTCAGGCTGCGCGTCCGCTTCGCCGGGCTCGTCGCGCCGACTGACCGTCGGCTGGGCGCGCCAGCGCGACCGGCGCACCAAGGAACGCCTGCGCCGGACCGTCGTGACCAAGCACCTCGAGAAGGTCGAAGAAGGGCGAGATCTCGCTCGACGAGATTCCCGTTCGCGCCGGACGACGCGCCGCCGATCGTGCGCGAGGTGCCCGGGCCGGGCAAGTTCTCGATCAGGAAGACGACCGCGGCGCCGCCGCGGCCGAAGCCGGCCGCGTCCTCCGCGCCGAAGAAGAAACCGGAGCCCAGCAGAGCCTGCCGCTGACGGTCGACGGGTACACGCTACCGCCGGTGTCGCTGCTCGAGAAGCGGGAGCAGTCCGACGGCGATCGACCGCAAGGCGCTGGCCGAGACGGGCCGCCATGATCGCGGCCAAGTGCGCCGAGTTCGACGTCGAGGGCGAGGTGACCGAGTACCACCCGGGGCCCGTCGTCACGACGTACGAGTTCCGTCCCGCCGCCGGAATCAAGGTCAACCAGGTCATGGGCCTGTCCGAGGACCTCGCGCTCGCGCTCTCGGCCGAGTCGATCCGCGTCGAGCGCCTGCCGGGGCGGGCGAGCGTCGGCATCGAGGTCCCCAACCCCGGCGGCGGCGAGATCATCGCGCATCCGCGACGTCGTCGAGTCGGAGCGTTTCCAGAGCTCGCGCTCGCTGCTCACCCTCGCCCTCGGCAAGGACATCCACGGCGAGCCGGTCGTCGACGATCTGCGCGCGATGCCGCACCTGCTGATCGCCGGAACGACCGGGTCGGGCAAGAGCGTCGGGATCAACGCGCTCATCACCTCGATCCTCTACAAGGCGCGCGCCCGACGAGGTGAAGCTCATCCTCATCGATCCCGAAGATGGTCGAGCTCGAGATGTACGAGAACCTCCCGCACCTGGCGACCCCGATCATCACCGACCCGAAGAAGGCGTCGAACGCGCTGAAGTGGGCGGTCGCGCGATGGAGGAGCGCTTCCAGACGCTCTCGGACTTCGGCCAGGTCCGCAACGCCGAGCAGTACAACGCGGCGATCCAGGATCCCGAGGCGGTGGCGCGCGTCCGGGCCCAGCACCCCGAGGACCCGGACCTGAAGCTCGAGCCGATGCCGCTCATCGTGATCGTCATCGACGAGCTCGCCGATCTCATGATGACGGCGGCCAAGGACGTCGAGGAGTCGATCGTCCGCATCGCCCAGAAGGCGCGCGCGGTCGGCATCCACCTCGTCGTCGCGACGCAGCGCCCCTCGGTGGACGTCCTGACCGGCGTCATCAAGGCGAACCTGCCGTCGCGCATCGCCTTCAAGGTGTCCTCGAAGATCGATTCCCGCGTGATCCTCGACGGCAACGGCGCCGAGCGGCTGCTCGGGCGCGGCGACATGCTGTACCTGCCGCCCGGGCACCTCGCGCCTGAAGCGCGTCCACGGCGCGTACGTGTCGGTCCAGGAGACCGCGGCGCTCATGAAGTTCCTCAAGAAGCAGGCCAAGCCGCAGTTCGACGAGGAGATCACCAAGGACCGCACCGAGGCGGTCCAGCGCGACGATGCCGGCGACGAGACCGATCCGCTCTACGACGACGCCGCGCGCCTCGTCGTCCGCGAGAAGATGGCCTCGATCTCGTTTCTCCAGCGCCGCATGGGCGTCGGCTTCTCGCGGGCCGGCAAGCTCATCGACATGATGGCCCGCGACGGCCTGCTCGGGCCGCCGCGCGGATCCAAGCCCCGCGAGGTGCTCGTCGCCGACGACTACTTCGAGGAAGTGGACCGCCAGCCGCGATGACGCGCCCGATGCGCTTCCTGGTCCTGGCGATCGCGGCGGCGCCGTCGCTCGCCTGGGCGCGTCTACCGGCTCGCGAAGGGGCTCGGGTTTCTCGACCCGCCCTGGAACCGCGAGCACGAGGAGCGCCGCACGATCGTCGCGGCGCTCTACGCGTTCGTGCTCTTCCTCTGCGATCTTCCTCTTCGGCTACGCGAACTCCTGGCCGCGCGTCTGGGCGATCTTCGGACTCGATCAATGCCGTGGCGCTCGTGGCTTCTTCGCAGGCGTCGGTGCTGCGCGCGGTGCGCCGGCTCTGGAGGCTGCGGCACCCGAAGGCGGCTCCGGCGGCCGAGGCCTCGCCGGTCCTCGACCCGGAGAACCCGGCCGGAAAGCCCCTGGTCTGACCCCGGCGCTCGACTCGCGACCCTGGACGCTCGACGCATGACCCCCCGCGACCCGCGACGTCTTCTTCGGCACGCCCGATTTCGCCGTGCCGTCGCTCGAGGCCCTGCTCGACGCCGGCTTCCCCGTGCCGCTCGTCGTGACGCAGCCGGACCGGCCGGTCGGGCGCCACGCCGCGCCGCGGCCGTCGCCGGTGGCGGCGCTGGCGCGGCCCGCGGGATCCCGACGGAGAAGCCCGAGACGGTCCGGGGCAACGGCGCGCTCCGCGAGAGACTCGCGCGCGGCGCGTCCGGACGCCATCGCGGTCGTCGCGTACGGCCGGATCCTTCCTGCCGGAGATCCTGCGGCCTGCCGCGCCTCGGCTGCGTCAACGTGCACGCCTCGCTGCTGCCGCGCTGGCGGGGAGCGTCGCCGGTCCAGGCGGCGATCCTCGCCGGCGATCCCGAGACGGGTGTCGCGACGATGCGCATGGAGGAAGGCCTCGACACCGGCCCCGTCTACCTCGAGCGGCGCGTCGCGATCGGCGAGCGGGAGACGGCAGGCGAGCTGTCGGCGCGGCTGTCGCTTCTCGGCGGCGAGATGCTCGTCGAGACGCTCTCGCGGCTCGCCGCGGGGACGCTGTCGGCGCGGCCCCAGCGGGGCGAGCCGACGCTCTGCCGGCCGATCCGGCGCGAGGACGCGCTCGTCGACTGGGAGCGTCCGGCGGGAGAGATCCTGCGCCGGCTCCGCGCGTTCACGCCTTGGCCCGGCCTCTACACGTTTCTCGAAGGCGAGCGGGTCAAGATCCTCGAGGCCGACCCGTGGCCCGCGGGCAGCGCCGCGGCGCCGGGCGCCTTCGAGGTCTCCTGCGGGAGATCTCGTCGTCGGGGCGGGGGAGCGATCGGCGCTGCGCCTCGGCCGCCTCCAGCGCGCGGGACGCAAGCCCGTCACGGGGGCCGAGTTCGCGCGCGCGGCGCGGCTGCCCGGACGGTTCGGCACCGGGCCGACGACGTGAAGAAGCGGCGCCCGGCCCCGACGGCGAGGACGCGGGCGGTCGAGGCGCTGCGCAAGGTGCTCGGCCCGGCGAGGCCGCGCCGCCCCCCTCGTCGGCGAGCTGTCGCGAGGGCTGTCGCCGGCCGACGCGGACCTGCTGCGCGAGCTCGTCCTCGGCGTTCTGCGGTGGAAGGCGGCGCTCGACGCGGAGATCGCCGGTGTCTCGCCGCATTCCGCTCGCCCAGGCTCGCGCCGAACCTGCGGGAGATCCTCGAAGTGAGCCTCTACCAGCTCCGGCACCTCGACCGCGTCCCGCCCTACGCCGCCGTCAGCGAGGCGGTCGACCACGCGCGCGCGAGCGGCGGGGAAGGCGCGGCGCAAGCTCGTCAACGGCATCCTCCGTGGGATCCTGCTCCTGCCGCCGCCGGCGGCGCCCACCGGGGATGTCGCGCAGGACCTCGCCCGGCACTACTCGCATCCGCACTTTCTGGTCGAGCGCTGGCTCGCCCGATTCGGAGCGGCGCAGACGCGGGCGATCCTCGAAGCCGACAACGCTTCGCCCCGGCTCGACCTGCTCGTCAACCCGGGCACGGGACGCGCGACGCCGCTGCGCGCGGCGCTCGCGCGCCGACGGAGTCGAGACGGAGATCTCGCCGCTTTGCGCCGCTCGGCCTGACCGTCACCTCGGGCCGGCATCCGCTGCGGTCGCCGCTTCTGGCCGCCGGCGGCTTCAGCGTCCAGGACGTCGGGGCGCAGGTGCTGCCGCTCCTGCTGCCCGAGGGCGAACTGCCTCGTCGACCTCGCCGCGGCCCCGGGCGGCAAGTCGCTCTCGGCGCTCGCCCACGGCCGCGCGCGGCGGACGGTCGCGGTCGACGTGTCGCTGTCGCGGCTGCCGCCGCGTCCTCGAGAATGCTCGACGTCTCGGTGCTTCCGATGCGGCCGGTCGCGGCCGACATCGCGGCCCTGCCGCTCCCGCTCGGCCGCTTCGACCGCGTGCTCTTCGATGCGCCGTGCAGCGGGACCGGGACGCTGCGCAAGAACCCCGAGATCCGCTACCGCGTGACGCCCGAGGCCATCGAGCGGCTGGCGAAGGCCCAGGAGGCTGAGCTCGCCGCGGCCGCCGCGCTGCTCGCGCCCGGCGGGTTTCTCCTCTACTCGACCTGCAGCCTGGAGCTCGAGGAGAACGAGCGCGTGGTCGAGCGCGTCTGCGCGGCGTCGCCCGGCCTTTCGCCGGCGGCGATCGCGGCGCCCCCGGCGCTCTCGCCGTTCGTCGACGGCGCGCGCTTCCGCCTGTTCCCCGACGAGCGCGTCGACGGGTTCACGGCGCACCTTCTCCGCCGGCGACGGGCCGGCGGCCGGGCCCCGGGATCCGTAAACCGCTCGTGGCTCGGTGGCCGGCTCCGGTCGCGATCGTCTTGTGCCTGGGCGCCGCTCCCCCGGGGGCGAGTGCGGCGGATTGTTCGGACCGTGCGGCGGCGGACCCGGCGGCCATTCGCGCGATCGTCGTGATCGCCGGAGAGGACGATCCGGCGGTTCTGCGGTCCGTAGCCGCGCTCGGAGCGAACCTCGTCGTCACGCAGACGGCGCCCCGCGCCTCGACGGCGGCGGCGGCCTCCGCGGCGGGTCTCGGCTACCTGCCCCGGCTCTCGATCGACGACCTCGATCGGCTCATCCGCGACGGGGCGTACCGGGCGAGCGTCCGGGCGATGCCGGCGATCGTCGGCTTCCACTACATCGACCTCGACGTCACCGAGGGATTTGCGCTGCCTTCGACCCAGGAGTTCGCATACGGGACCCTCAAGGCTCTCTTCCCGGATCGTCTCGTGCTGTACGCGACGCGTCTCGACCCGATCGCGACACAGCCCGGCTATCTGACGGCGCACTACCGGCCGGAGTTCACCGATCTCGTCACGCCGTACTTCTACCCGGTCGGGACGACGCCGATCGGCACCTTCGAAGACGCCGATCCCTGGAACGAAGAGCTGCGCGCGCTGCTCGCGCCGCTCGCGGCCGCGACGCCGCCGGGCAAGCCCGTCCTTCCGGTCCTCCAGGCCTTCGAGCAGACCGGGCATCCGGCCGGGGCCGGCCTGCCGCGCCGGCAGCTCGACGTCTACGCCGAATTCTGGCCGGACGACCGGAACGCCGCGGTCTTCTGGTGGGGAGGCCCGATCGACGAGCCCCTCGCCGGGATCGCCGATCTTCCATCGATGGCCCGTGGCGTCGCCCGGCTCTTCGGCGCCGCGCCCGGCCGGCCTTCGCCCTGCGCGCTCTCCCCGCGCGGGCTCAGAGCTCCGGCGGCAGGTCCGCCGGCGGGGTCTTCGACGGGCGCGGTTTCGACGAGGCGGGCTCGTAGACCAGGTGGATCGTGATGAAGGTCCCGCGCTCGCCGTCGATCCGCGTCGTCACGCGCAACTGCGACCGGTCCGCGGCGATCGCGAGGGTCGTGAGCCAGTTGGGCCCCTGCGCCGATTTCGACGAGATCTCGACATGACCGTCCTTCCACATGGCGCTCACCTTGCGCTTGCCGCCGGAGGGCCGCGCTTCCTCGACCTTGCGGCCGTCGGTAAAGACGACGCGGGTCCGTCCGGCCGCGTCGGTGATCGCGAGCCGGGGCTCGCGGTGCTCGATCATCAGGGTCTCGAAGCCCTCGAAGAGATCCGCTTCCGGGCTCTCGGGCGCGCCGCGCCCGCCCTGAGCCGCGCAGCGACCGCGACGGATTGTCGCTGAGCTCCACGTTCAGCTCCCACTTTCCCGAGAGGTCCGGGTAGTCGAGGGCCGTCAGGGGAAGCGCCGCGCCGGCGGCGGCCAGGGCGAGACACGCGGCTCGATGAAGGGCGAACGACATTTCGTCTCCTCGTCCCCAATGCAACGCGGCGGAGGCTCCGCCCATTGCGTCCTGCGGTAAGAACTACAATCGCCCCCGATGAGTCCAGCGTCCGGGCCGCCCGTGCCGATCCTCGACCTGACCCGATACGACGAGGACCTCAAGCGGAAATCGCGCGGCGGGTCGCGGAAGTCTTCGCCGGCGGCCGGTTCGTGCTCGGCCCGGCGAATGCGGCGTTCGAGGAGAGCCTGCCGGGCGATGCTCGGGGTCCGGCACGTGCTCGGCGTCTCCTCGGGCACGGACGCCCTGCTCGTCTCGCTGATGGCGCTCGGCGTCGGACCGGGCGACGAGGTCGTGACCTCTCCGTTCAGCTTCTTCGCCTCGGCGGGGGTCGTCGCTCGGCTCGGCGCGCGGCCGGTCTTCGTCGACATCGACCCGGCGACCTTCGATCTCGATCCGTCGCGGCTCGAGGCGGCGATCACACCCCGCACGAAGGCGATCCAGCCGGTGCACCTCTACGGGCAGTGCGCCGACATGGACCCGATCCTCGAGATCGCGAGGCGCCGCGGGATCCCCGTCCTCGAGGACGCGTGCCAGGCGATCGGGGCGCGGCTACGGCGGGCGCGCCGCGGGCTCGATGGGGACGCTCGGGGCGCTTCTCCTTCTACCCGACCAAGAACCTCGGCGCCGCCGGCGACGCCGGCGCGGTCGCGACGAACGACGACGATCTCGCCGCGCGCGTGCGGAGCCTGCGCGTCCACGGCTCGACGACGACCTACTTCCACGACCGCGTCGGCGGCAACTTCCGGCTCGACGCCCTCCAGGCCGCCGTCCTTTCGCGCGAAACTGCCACGGCTGCCGGCCTGGAACGAACGCCGGCGGGCGATCGCCCGCCGCTACGACGAGCTGCTCGGCCGACGCGGCGCGCGCCGGTCGGATCGTGCCTGCCCGCGGAGGCCGGCGGGCGCCGCCACGTGTACCACCAGTACGTCGTGCGGGTCGCCGACCGCGACGGCGTGAAGTGCACGCCTGGCCGAGCGCGGGATCGGAGCTCGGTCTTCTACCCGGTTCCGCTGCACCTCCAGACCTGCTTCGCGCGCGCTCGGCGGCCGGTCCGGCGACTTTCCCGCAGGCGGAGCGGGCGGCGCGCCGAGGTCCTCGCGATCCCGATCTTCCCCGAGCTCACGGACGCCGAGATCGAGCGCGTGGCCTCGCGCTGCTCGAGGCCTCGCGTGCGCCGGGCGCCTACGCCCTCACGCGTCCGGTCTTCTCCCGCACGAGGAAGCCCTTGCGCGCCCGCGCCGCATCGAGCGTGCGCCAGAGGTACTCGCCGAGGACGCCGAGCGAGAGCAGCTGCACGCCCGAGAAGAAGGCCAGCGCGACCATGAGCGACGTCCAGCCCTGGATCGGCTGTCCGTGCAGTGAGCTTGTAGGCGATGAGGAAGACGGCGTAGGCGAAGGCGGCGAGCGCGAGGCAGCGCGCCGGCGACCGACATCCAGCGCAGCGGCGCATAGGAAAACGAGATGACGGCGTCGAGGAAGTACTTCAGCTTCTTCGCCGAAGGTCCAGCGCGACTGGCCCTCCTCGCGGGCGACGCGGTCGTACGGCACGAGAGCGGTCGGCGAAGCCCGCCCCAGAGAAGGAGTCCGGGAAGCGACGTGTGGACCTCGCGCGCCTCCGACGAGAAAGTCGATCGCGGGCCGGCCGATCAGGAAGCAGTCGAAGCCGCCGTCCGGCATCTGCGGAGAACGCGAGGCGGCGGAGCGTCCGGTAGTAGAAGCCGGCGGCGGCGCGCGTCGCGAGTCCCCTCCGGGACGGCTCCGCCGCACCGCGAGCACGGCGGTCGCTCCGCGTCGCCAGGCGGCGACCATCTCCGGCAGCAGCTCCGGCGGCTCCTGCAGATCGGCCGACAGGACCGCGGCGGCCTCGCCCTTCGCCTCGGCGAGTCCGGCCGATGATCGCCATCTGCGACCCGAAGTTGCGCGTCAGGCGGAGGCCCCGGGCGCGCGGCCACGCCGCGCGCGATCTCCTGGATCGCGCTCCCAGGACGCGTCGCCGGAGCCGTCGTCCACGAAGACGACCTCGACGTCGCAGTCGGCCGGCTCGGCGATCGCGCGCGCAGCCGCTCGGCGAGGCGCGGCAGGCTCTCGCGTTGAAGTAGACGGGAACGACGACCGAGACGAGGTCCCGCGTCATCGCGCTTCCCTCGAAGAAGCGACCGGACTCCGTCGACCACCGCCTCGACCTGCGCGTCGGTCAGCGTCGGATGGATCGGCAGCGACACGACCGTGTCGCAGGCGGCCTCGGACACGGGGAAGTCGCCCTTCTGTCCGCCGAGAAACGCGTAGGCCGGCTGGAGATGGAGCGGCACGGGTAGTGGACGGCGGTCTCGATGCCGCGCGCCGCCAGATGCTCGCGGAGGGCGTCGCCGCTTCTCGAGGCGGACCGGATAGAGGTGGCGCGCCGGCACGGAGCCCGGGCGCGTCGCGAGGAGCGTCAACGGAAGCGCTGGCGAAGGCCGGCGTCGTAGCGGTCCGCGATCTCGCGATCCGCCGGGAGTTCTCCGCGCGAGGAAGGGGAGCTTCGCCCGGAGGATCGCGGCCTGGAGCTCGTCGAGGCGCGAGTTCCAGCCCTCCCGCTCGGAGAAGTCGCGCCGGCTCCAGCCGTACTGCCGCAGCTGCCGCAGGGCGCTCGGCGACTTGCCGGTCCGGCGTCGCGACCGCGCCGCCGTCGCCGTAGGCGCCGAGGTTCTTGGAGGGATAGAACGAGAAGGCCGCGGCCGCTCCGAAGGCGCCGGTCGGCCGGCCCTCGAGGAGCGCGCCGTGGCTCTGGGCGCAGTCCTCGACGAGCGTCAGCGCTCTTCGCGCGCGGCGAGCGGCGTCGAGGCCCGTCGAGGTCGGCGACGCCGCCGTAGAGGTGGACGGGCAGAACGAAGCGGGAGGCCGGCGTCGCGCCCGCTCGGCGGTCGCCGCATCGAGCGTGAGCGTGTCGCGGGTCGACGTCGGCGAGGACGGCCCGCGCGCCGGCCATCCGGACGCCGGCGAGCGTCGGGCCGCAGGTGTTGGCGGGCAGGACCACGCCGTCGTCCGGGCTCGGCGCCGAGCGCCCGCGAGCGCGAGGGCGATCGCCTCGGTGCCGTTGGCGCACGCGACGACGTGGGGAGCGCCGAGGAACTTCGCGAACTCCTCCTCGAAGCGCCGGACCTCCTCGCCGAGGATGAACCAGCCGCGCGCGAGCACCCGGGCCACGGCCGCGTCGATCGCGGCGCGTCTTGTCCGCGGTAGTCGAGCGGCGAGGTCGCCGAAGGCGACCCGCGTCGAGAGGCCGGCGGCTCCAGCGCTCACGCGCGTCTCGCTCGACGTCACCGTCTTCGTCCCGCGCGATAGCGCCGCCCGCAGGCGCACGCGCCCGCGCCGCCGTTGTCGAAGCGCAGGGTCTTGCCGCAGCGGCAGACGTGGCCGTGGACCTGGGCCGGGCTGCCGTACGCGAGGGCGAAGTCCGGGCACGTCGCGCGTCACGAGCGAGCCGGCGCCGACCATCGCGAAGCGGCCGACCGTCACGCCGGGCAGGAGGATCGCCCCGGCGCCGAGGCTCGCCCCCTCGCCGGACGCGGGTGCGCGGGTACGAGCTCGAGGTGCCGACCGCTGCGCGGCCGCGGGTCGTTCGAGAACGACACGTCCGGGTCCGACGAAGACGTCGTCCTCGAGCGTCAGCGCGTCGTAGAGCGACACGCCGCACTTGACCGTCACCCGATCGCCGAGCGACGACGTCGTTCTCGATGAAGCAGCGGTCGCAGATGTTGCAGTCGCGGCCGATCCGGGCGCCGGCGAGGATGTTGACGAACGCCCAGATCCGCGTGCCGTCGCCGATCGCCTGCGTCGCGACGAGGGCGGTCGGATGGATGGAGATCATGGACTGGCGGCGTAGCTTAACGGATGCGGGCGCCTCTCGGCGGTCGGCTAGAAGTACTCGGCGCGACGCTCGCGGTAGAACGTCGACCGTGCGGGCGAGGCCCTCGCGCAGGCCGACCTTGCGGCTCCCAGCCGAGCAGGCGCGGATCTTCGTGATGTCGGAGACGAAGTCGCCCGGCTCCTGGGCCTTGCGCTCGGGCGTGAAGTCGGTGAACTCGATCCGCGTGCCGGGCACGAGCTCGCGCAGGATCTCCGCGACCTCGAGAAAGGTCGACGGACGATCGTGGCCGACGTTCAGGATCTCGCCGACGGCCGCCGGCTCACGGCCGCCGCGGCGCACGAGGGCCTCGACGCAGTCGTCGACGTAGAGGAAGTCGCGCAGGATCTTCCCGCGAGCCGAAGATCGGAATCGGCCGGCCCTCGAGCGCCAGGCGCACGAACCAGTTGACGACGCCGAACTGCGAGTGGCGCATCTGCGCCCGCGGGCCGTACACGTTCGTCAGGCGAAGCGGGACCGTGCGGATCCCGTGGATGCGGGTGTAGGTCCGGCAGATCATCTCGGCCGAGAGCTGCGAGATCTCGTAGATGCCGCGCGGGTCCGACGGCGTCTCCTCGGAGACGGGCAGCTTGACCGCGGGCCCGTACTGGCCGCGCGTGCCGGAGCGGACGACGACGCGCGCGCGGGTTCTTCTTGCGGCAGGCCTCGAGCACGACCGCGGTGCCCTTGATGTTGATGTCGATGTCCGGGTACGGGTTCGACAGAGACATCACGTGGGAGACCTGGGCGGCGAGGTGGAAGACGACGTCGCGTCCCGCGACCAGGCGCTCCATCGCGGCGGCGTCGCGCACGTCGGCGCGTCGACCTCGACGTCGGTCGCGGATCTCGGCGATGTTCGCGGGTTGCCGCCGTAACCCTCGATCAGCGCGTCGCAGAGCGTGACCCGCGCGCCGTCCGCGAGCAGCCGCCGGGCGAGGTTCGAGCCGATGAAGCCGAGGCCGCCGGTGATCAGGACGTTCGCGCCCGCAAGGCTCATCAGGCCCGATCCTAACGCTAAACTACGGCAAATCAATGCGTTGCATGAGCTGATGCACATGGCTACTAGCACTCAATGAGACGAGTGCTAATATCCGGCTCCGCTTCGGGTCGCCCCCGTCGGGGCTCCGGAAGCAACGACAGAGGCAAAAACACTTCACAGGAGGAAGTTCATGAAGATTCGTCCACTCTACGATCGGATCCTGGTCAAGCGCCTCGAGCGAGGAGAGCAAGAACGCGGCGGGATCATCATCCCCGACACCGCCAAGGAAAAGCCGCATGGAGGCCGAGGTCGTCGCCGTCGGCGAGGGCAAGGTCGAACGAGGACGGCAAGCAGATCCCGCTCGACGTCAAGAAGGGCGACCGCATCCTGATCGGCAAGTACGCCGGCACCGAGATCAAGATCGACGACGACGAGCACCTGATCCTCCGCGAGGACGAGGTCCTCGCCGTCGTCGAGACGAAGTAAGGGAGAGCACAGACATCATGGCTGCCAAGAACGATCATTTACGGCGAAGACGCGCGCCAGCGCATCCTCCGCGGCGTCAACAAGCTCGCCGACGCGGTCAAGGTGACGCTCGGTCCCAAGGGCCGCAACGTCGTCATCGAGAAGAAGTTCGGCTCGCCGACGATCACCAAGGACGGCGTCACGGTCGCCAAGGAGATCGAGCTCGAGGATCCGCTCGAGAACATGGGCGCCCAGATGGTGCGCGAGGTCGCCTCGAAGACCTCCGACGTCGCCGGCGACGGCACGACGACCGCGACGGTCCTCGCCCAGGCGATCTACCGCGAGGGCATCAAGAACGTCACCGCCGGCGCCAACCCGATGGAGCTGAAGCGCGGCATCGACATGGCCGTCAAGGCCGCGGTCGAGGCGCTCGACAAGCTCTGCCAAGCCGGTCGAGGGCAAGGAGATCGCCCACGTCGGCACGATCTCGGCCAACAACGACGCGGAGATCGGCAAGATCATCGCCGAGGCGATGGACAAGGTCGGCAAGGACGGCGTCATCACGGTCGAGGAGGCCAAGGGCCTCGAGACGACCCTCGAGGTCGTCGAGGGCATGCAGTTCGACCGCGGCTACCTCTCGCCGTACTTCGTCACCGACGCCGAGCGGATGGAGTGCGTCCTCGAGAACGCCAAGATCCTCCTCTTCGAGAAGAAGATCTCCTCGATGAAGGACCTGCTCCCGATCCTCGAGCAGGTCGCCAAGCAGGGCAAGCCGCTTCCTGATCATCGCCGAGGACGTCGAGGGCGAGGCGCTCGCGACCCTCGTCGTCAACAAGCTGCGCGGCACGCTGCAGGTCTGCGCCGTCAAGGCGCCGGGCTTCGGCGACCGCCGCAAGGCCATGCTCGAGGACATCGCGATCCTGACCGGCGGCAAGCTCATCTCCGAGGACCTCGGCATCAAGCTCGAGAACGTCAAGTGGGAGGACCTCGGCGACGCCAAGAAGGTCACCGTCGACAAGGACAACACGACGATCGTCGTCGACGACCGCTCGACAAGAAGCAGCAGGAGGCCATCCCGGGCCGCGTCAAGCAGATCCGCGACGCAGATCGAGGAGACGACCTCGGACTACGACCGCGAGAAGCTGCAGGAGCGGCTGGCCAAGCTCGTCGGCGGCGTCGCCGTGATCAAGGTCGGCGCGGCCACCGAGACCGAGATGAAGGAGAAGAAGGCCCGCGTCGAGGACGCGCTGCACGCGACCAAGGCGGCCGTCGAAGAGGGCATCGTCCCCGGCGGCGGCGTGGCGCTGCTGCGCGCGATCGACGCGGTCGACGAAGCGGCCAACGAGCTGACGGGCGACGAGAAGATCGGGCGTGCAGCATCGTCGATCCGCGCGCTCGAGGAGCCGACCCGCCAGATCGTGGCCAACGCCGGCGACGAGGGCTCGGTGATCGTCAACGAGGTCAAGGCCAAGGGCGGCAACTTCGGCTACAACGCCAGCACCGAGAAGGTCGAGGACATGGTCAAGGCCGGCATCATCGACCCGACCAAGGTCACCAGAACGGCGCTGCAGAACGCGGCGTCGATCGCCGGCCTGATGCTCACGACCGAGGCGCTCGTCTCCGAGATCAAGGAGAAGGAGAAGGCGCCGGCCGGCGGCGGCGGCATGCCGCGGCGGCATGGGCGGCATGTACTGATCTCCCTTCCCGATTCGCTTCGAAGCCCCGGCGAAAGCCGGGGCTTTTTTTATACTGGGGGCAAGTGAGCCTTCCCGGCGACCGCGTTTGCGCCGTCATCGTCCACTACCGCACGCCGGCGGAGACCGAGCGGGCGGCGCGGGCGGTGGCGGAGGCCTCGCCGGGGACGCAGATCCTCGTCGTCGACAACGCGTCGGTCGATCGCATCGCCGAGGCGCTCGTCGGCCCGGTGCCGTCGGCGCGGGTCGTGACCGAAGCCGTCAATCGCGGCTACGGCGCCGGCGTGCAACCGCGGTGCGCGGGAGACGTCGCGCCCGTACCTGCTGTTCCTCAACTCCGACGCTTGCGTCGCGTCCGGGCGCGATCGAGGCGCTCGGTCGCCGCGCTCGACGCGGACCCGAGGGCCGCCGCGGCGGGCCCGCGGCTGCTCTCGGCCGACGGGTCGCTCCAGCCCTCGATCCGGCGCCTGCCGACGCCGTGGCGGATCTTCTGCGAGAGCTCGGGCCTCGCGTTCCTCTCGGGCGGACGGCGGCCGCTTTCGGGGCACACGGCCACGCGGCAGGACCACTCGGCGCCGCGCGCCGTCGAGGCCCTGATGGGCGCGGCCCTGCTGGTGCGCCGGTCGGCCTTCGAGGAGGCCGGCGGCTTCGACGAATCGTTCTTCCTGTACGCCGAGGAGACCGACCTGATGGCGCGATGGCGCCGGGCGGGATGGCGCCTCCTCTACGAGCCGGCGGCGCGAGTTCGTGCACGAGGGCGGGCGTTCCGGCGGCGACCGACTGTTCGGGCAGCTTCATGCCTCGCTCGTCGCGCTACTGCGGGGAAGCACCACGGCGCCGCCGCCGGGCGCTTCGTCGCGGCGAACGCTGCGCTCGCCGGGGCGCCGCCCTGCGCTACGCCGCGGCGCTCCTGACGCCGGGGACGCGGGACGGGCGCCGCGCCGGCGGCGCTGCCGGGCGGCGCTCGCCGGGCCGTCGCGATGAAGCCCCTCGTCGTCAGCCTCCTGCCGCGGCCGCCGCACTCCTCGCGCGACGGCCTCGCGATCCGCAACTTCCACCTGCTGTCGCGCGCTCGCCGAGCGTTTCGCGTGCGGGCCTTCTCCCTCTGCGATCCGGAGCGGCCCTACGAGGAGGCAGTGGCCCCGGGGCGTCGACGGCCGAGCTCGTGCCGCAGAGGCCCCGCGCGGCGCGGCGAATCGCGGCGGCGCTCGCGAAGCCTGCTCGCCGGCGGCGCGTACTCCGAGCTGCCTGTACCGGTCGGAGGAGCTGACGGCGCGTGGCCAGGGGCCTGCGCCGCAGGCGAGACGCCCGCGTGGATCGTGGCCCACTCGTACCACGTCGCGCCGGCGGCGCTCGCGTCGGGCGCGCCGGTCTGGATCGACTTTCACAACCTCGACTCGGAGATCTGGCGGCGGACGGGCGAGACTGCGGCATCGTCGGCTCGTCCGCCGGCTTCGCGTGCGCTGCAGGCCGGCCGCGTGGCGGCGCTCGAGCGGGAGCTCGCGGCGGCGGGCCGCGGGTGTCTCCTGCGTCTCGGCTCGCGACGCGGCAGCGCTCGTCGCGCTCTCCGCTCCCGGGGCCGGGCCGAACCTCGTCGTCGTTCCCAACGGCGTCGACCTGCCGAACGCCTTTCGCGCGCGGCGCGCGGAAGGGCGAGATCGTGCTCTTCGTCGGCGATCTCTCGTGGCCGCCCAACGCCGACGGCGTGCGCTGGTTCCTTCGCGAGCGATCTGGCCGCGCGTTCGACGGCGTCGGCCATCGGCGCGGGTCGAGATCCTCGGCGCGATCCGCGCCGGCGGACCTCGCGCGCCTCGCCGGCCCGGACGTGCGCCTGCTCGGGGAGGGCGGCGACACGCGAGCCGCACTGGGCGCGCGCGGCGGTGGCGGTCGTGCCGCTGCGGGCCGGGGGCGGCACGCGGCTGAAGATCCTCGAGGCCGCCGCGTGCGGCGTGCCGGTCGTCTCGACGTCGATCGGTGCCGAGGGGCTCGATCTGTCCCGACGGCGAGATCCTCCGCCGCGATGACGCGGACGGCGTTCGCGGACGCGGTGGCGGGCCTTCTCGGCGATCCCGGGGCGGCTCGGCGACAGGCGGCGGCGGCGCGGGCGCGCGTCGAGGCGCTCTACGGACTGGGGCCGCGATCGGACGGCGCTTCGCCGCCGAGCTTTCGCGCCGGGCGGGGTCGCGGAGCGTGACGGTCCTCGCCGCCGCTCTCGCGGGCCTGTCGCTCGGGCTCTTCGTGTGGTCGTACCTGCGTCTACCCGCCGCTCATCGCGTCGGCTCGCGGCGCGACGGCCCATGCCGGCGCCGGCCGCGCCTTCGGCGGCGTCCCGGGTCGGTCGAGGTGATCGTCTCGGCCGCGGACGAGGAGGAGGTCATCGGCGCGCGCGTCGCGACCTCCTCGCGCAGGACGGGCTGCCGGGCTATCGCATCGCCGATCGGCTGCGACGGCTGCGGCGACGCGACGGCGGCGCGGGCGCGCGAGGCGGCGGCCGGAGCGGCGGAGGGCGCGTGTCGGTCGTCGAGTTCCCGGACGCGCCGCGGAAAGGCGGCGGTCCTGAACGACCTCGTGCGTGAGCTCGACCGCCGAGGTGCTCGTCTTCACCGACGCGAACACGCGCTTCGAGCCGGGCGCCGTGCGCGCGCTCGCTCGCGGCCCTCGCCGCGCCGGGCGTCGGCGCCGCCTGCGGACGACTCGTGCTTCGAAGCGCCGGCCGACGCGCGGGCCACGCCCGAGTCCGCGTACTGGGACCGCGAGACGCGCCTGAAGGAGGCCGAGGGGCGCGCTCGGCGTCTGCCTCGGCGCCAACGGCGGCATCTATGCCGGCACGCCGCGCGCTCGTCTCGCCGCTGCCCGCCCGACACGACCTCCATGGACGACTTCCTGATCCCGGTGCGGGTGGCGCGCGCCGGGCGCGCGAGTCGTCTTCGCCGGCGAGCGCATCGCGCGCGAGGACTCGGCGAAGGACGTCGCGGCCGAGGTCGTCGCGGCGCCTCCGCATCGGGGTCGGCGCCGGCCAGGTGCTGCGGCGCGAGCCCTGGCTCTGGAACGCCGCGGCGCATCCGGCTGCTGACGCTCGCCTTCCCTCGCGCAAGGCGGCCCGCTGGCTGGCGCCGCTCTGCGCGCTGCTCGCGGCGCCGCCGCGGCGCTCCTCGTTCCGGCCTGGCGGCGGACCGGGAGCCGTCGCGCTCGGCGTGCGCGGCCCTGCTGCTTCTGTCGGCGCGCGCGAGGCCCGCGCTCTCGGGGGCAGTCGGGAGGCTCTATTATTTCGGCGTGTTGAACGTCGCCCTCGCGCTCGGCGTCGCCGCGGGTCTCCTGCGGGCACGCCGTCCGGTCTGGGCGCGAACGGCGCGTTCCTGATGGCCGCGCGGCGTCCGTCCGCGTTCCGGGCGGTGGCGTTCTCGCGGGCGACGTGGCCATCGCCGTCGGGGCCCTCGACGCCGCCTTCTTCCTGCGCACGCACGTCTCGATCCCCGGCACGCTGACGCTGCTTCCGGCCGGCAGCGTGCGCTTCACGTTCGGCAACATCGCTCATCGTCGGCGGCGGTCCAGGCCTTCGCGCTCTGGTTCTTCGGGCTCTACCGCGACCACGAGCGCTTCCGCGAGCCGCTCGGCGCGGCTGCTGCTGCCGGCCCTCTTCGTCGAGCTCGCTGACGCTGGCGTCGGTCTACTTCCTGGCCCAGCCCTACTCGTTCCCCCGGTCGGTCCTCGTCGTCTACATCGTCGTCAACGGGCTGCTCGCTGGCGGCCTGGCGCGCCGCTGCTCGACCGGCTGTTTCCCGCAGCCGCGCCGCCGCGCCGCTGATCGTCGGCGGCGGACCGGCGGCGGCGCTCATCGCCGACACCATCCGGCGCCACCCCTGGACGGGGGTCGAGCTGCGTCGGGTCGTGGGCGGGGACGCCGGCGGACGCGCACGGCCTGCCGGTCGCTCGGGACCGTCGGAGGACCTGATCGCGGTCGTCGCAGGCGCGAGCGGATCGACGAGGTGATCCTGACGCCCGAGGCGTCGTCGTGGCGGGACGGATCCCCGAGCAGATCCCGGCGGGCTGCGGGCGGACCTGCTCGTCTGGCCCTCGCCGTTCGAGACGATGATCGGGCGCCTGCGCTTCCGGATCGTGGGCGATCTGCCGCTGCTCGAGGCGCGCGTCCGGCCGCTCGACGGCGCCGCGGCCTTCTTCAAGCGCGCCTTCGACGTGGCCGCGGCCGCGGCGGCGCTCCTGCTGCTCGCGCCCGGGCTCGCGCTCGCGGCGGTCGCTCGTCGCCGCGACGTCGCGCGGGCGGCGTCTTCTACCGGCAGACCCGCGTCGGCCGCGACGGCCGCGCTGTTCGAGCTCTGGAAGCTGCGCACGATGCGCGAAGGGCGCCGAGGTCGAGACCGGCGCCGTGCTCGCGACTCCCGACGACCCGCGCGTGACCGCGATCGGACGGGCGCTTCGCGCGGCGCGCGCATCGACGAGATCCCGCAGCTCTGGAACGTCCTGCGCGGCGACATGAGCCTCGTCGGCCCGCGGCCCGAGCGGCCCGAGTTCGCCGAGCGGTTCGCGCGGACGGTGTCGGGCTACGGGCTGCGCCATGCCGCGCGGCCGGGGCTCACGGGTCTCGCGCAGGTCTCGGGCGAGTACTCGACGGAGCCGGACATCAAGTTGCGCTACGATCTGGCGTACTTGAACAACTGGTCGTTCGGTCTGGACCTCGCGATCCTGCTGCGCACGCTGCCGGTCGTCCTGACGCGCCGTGGCATCTGAGCCGTCGCGTCCCCGGCGCCGGGTCGCCGTCGTCATGCCCGCGTACAACGCCGAGAAGACGCTCGAGCGGACCTACGCGGACGTCCCGAAGGACGCACGTCGACGACATCATCCTCGTCGACGACCGCTCGCGGGACCGCACCGTCGAGATCGCCCGCCGCCTCGGGCATCCACGTCGTCGTCCACGAGAAGAACCGCGGTTACGGCGGCAACCAGAAGACCTGCTACCGCCACCGCGCTCGACCGCGGAGCGCGGACGTCGTGATCATGGTCCATCCGGACCACCAGTACGACCCGACCGTCATTCCGCACCTGCTCGCGGCGCTGGACGAACGGCAGCCATGACGCGGCCTTCGGCAGCCGCATGCTCGGCGGCCGGCCCATCCAGGGCGGCATGCCGAAGTGGAAGTACCTCGGCAACATCCTCCTGACGGCGATCGAGAACGCGACCTTCCTGATCTACCTGACCGAGTACCACAGCGGCTTCCGCGCCTACACGCGCAGGTACCTGGAGTCGGTCAACCTGGAGGCCAACTCGGACGGCTTCGTCTTCGACACGGAGATCATCGCGCAGGGGATGGCGAAGGGGCTGCGGATCTGCGAGATCCCGATCGAGACGCGCTACTTCGACGAGGCCTCGCAGATCGCGTTCGGGCCGTCGGTGCGCTACGGCTGGCGATCCTGAAGACGATGCTGCTCTACAAGCTGCACGTCTGGGGGATCTGGTCGAGCCGGATCTTCCGTCCCCGCCCGTAAACCCCTACCGCCGCTCCGGCTCGGGCAGCGGCGGCGGCGCCGCCGAGCCGCCCGTTCTTGAGCTCGCGCGCGAGCTCCCCGATCCGGATGAGCAGCGGGTCCCGGGTCTGCTCCGGCAGCGATGCGAGGATCTCCGGGCTGACCCAGCCGGCGCGCAGGAGCGCGGCGTCGGCGCTCCGTCTTTCGGCCGGCGAGCGCGTAGGCGCGCCCGAGATTCAGGTCGATCTCGGCGCGCTCGCCCGTCGCGAAGGCCTCGCGGTAGAACTCGAGGGCGCGCTCGGGCTGGCCGGTCACGAGGTAGGACGAGCCGGCGAGGATCCACGGCCGCGGGTCGCCGGGAAGGCCGGAGGCGCTCGAGAGCGCGAGCCGTCCGACGCCGAGGATGTTCCGCGGCCGTCTCGGGATCGCCCGCGCGCTCGAGCAGGCCGCGGAAGGCCGCGGTGGCGAACCCGACGCGCGCTCTCGGCCGCGTAGCGGCGAAACTCGGGCGCGACGAGGACGGCGAGCGCCGCGAGCGCGGCCACCGCGGCGAGGGCCCGGAGACGCCTTCAAGCGGACTCCTCCCTCGTCCGTCGGGCTCGCCCGAGATCTGCCAGGCGCGCCCGGCGGCGAGCAGCAGGGGCACGGCCGTGATCGGGCGCTGCAGCGGGAACCAGGTCAGTGCGGCGGTCGCGCCGGTCGCGAGGATCGCCGCCAGCAGGATCGCTGCCCGGCGCTACGGCGCCGCCACGCGGTCCCGACGCGCGACGCGACAGCAGGCAGACGACGGCACCGAGCGACGAGCAGCCCGCGGGGGCCCCGGCGTCGCTGAAGACCTGGAGGTAGTCGCAGTGCGCCTCGGCGTAGGAGCTCGTCAGCAGCGGCGCGACGAAGCGGCGCCGGCGCCCGGATCTCCGCCGCGAGGCGGTGCGGCACGTACTCGGCGCCGAAGGTCCCGGGCCCGTAGCCGAGTGAGCGGCCGCTCCCGCGTCATCTCCATCGCCGCGGCCCAGGGCCCGCCGCGGAAGGAGACGACGGCGTCCCAGTTGCCGATCGCGGCGCGCGCCTCGCGAGCTCCTGAGCGCGCGGAGCGCAGGGGACGCGTAGGCCGCGACGGCGATGGCCACGGCCGCCAGCACGGCGGCGACCATCGGGAGCGCGGCGCGCCGTCGGTAGCGCAGCGACGAGAAGCACGGCGCCGCCGGCGAGGGCCGCCGTCAGGGCCGTCAGGTTCTGGTTGACGAGCAGCGCCGGCCGCGAAGAGGCGCGAGCGCCGCGCCGCGAGCGACCGGAGGGCCCGGCCGTTCCGCCGTCGAGCAGCAGTCCGAGCGCGAGCACCGCGGCGAGCGCGAGCGCGATGGCGAGGTAGCCGACGTTGCCCGCGAAGGCGCCCGTCTCCTGCCGCGCGCCGAAGGTCTCGAGGCGGAAGGGGCTGGTACAGGCCGCGGCTCTCGAGGATCGAGCCACGGCCGCGTTGACGGCGCGTCGCGCCGAGGAAGCGTCGCCGAGCCAGGGCCCGTCGCGCCGGGCGCACGACCGCGGGACGCGCCGAGCGGAAGCAGCAGCGCGAAGCACGGCGACCGGCCGCATGGTGTCGAGCGAGCGGCCCGCCGCGGCGACGCGAGGAGCGGACGACGAGCGCCAGGCCGAGGCGGCCGCGCGCGCAGGCCGAGTCGCGGCGCGGACGCGCGGGCGGTCGCGCGTTCGCGACGGCGCCCCGCCGGGGCGCCGCGCCGCCAGGCGAACGCCGCCGCGCGCGGCGAGCGCGATTCCCGCGATCGCGATCATCCGCTTGGGCGCGTCGAACGCGGCGCCCGCCTCGCGTGTCCACCGCCAGGGCCGTTCCGGCGAGCACGGCGCCGAGCGCGACCGCGGCCAGCGACGGCGCCGGCGTCGCGCTCCGGGCGCGCGCGCGATGGTGCGCCTGCTCGTTCCTACGCCGGCCCGGATGTTACACGTCCTCGACACGCGGTCCGGCGAGGCGCGGCGGTATGCTCACGGCCGTGGACTTCGAGGAATCCGCGCCGCCGCCCGCGCGCCTGGTCTCGCTTCCGCTCTGGGTGTACCGGCACCGGCTGCCGATCCTCGCCGTGTTCGGCGGGTTGCTGCTCGCGGGCGTGCTGGTGCTCGCGGCTACTTCACGACGCGCGTCGTCCAGCGCTTCGACGGGCGGCGGTGGAATCTGCCGTCGCGCATCTACTCGGACCTGTACGTGCTGCGGCCCGGCGACGCGGTGACGGCGTCGCGACCTGCCGGCCAAGCTCTCGCGCCTCTACTACCAGGCCGTCGACGACGCGCCCGAGCGGCCCGGCCACTACCGACGCGAGAAGGACGCGTTCGAGATCCACACGCGGCGGCTTCCGCTACCCGGGGCAGACTTTCTCGGGCCTGCGCGTCGAGCTGATCCTGTCCGGGCCGGCGCGTCAAGTCGATCGTCGACGCGTCGGGCCAGAGCGTTCCGGCCCTGATCCTCGAGCCGGAGCTGCTCGGCTCGGTCTTCTCGGCGCGAGCTCGAGGATCGCACCGTCATCCGGCTCGCCGACGTGCCGCCGATCGCTCGTCGACGCCGTGCTCGTGACCGAGGACCGCGACTTCTACCGCCACAGCGGGCGTCTCGGTGCGGCGCCTCTTCGGGGCCGGTCTTCGCGACGCTGACGGGCGGGATGAAGCAGGGCGGCTCGACGCTGACGCAGCAGCTCGTCAAGAACCTCTACCTGTCGCCGGAGCGGACGCTGCGCCGCAAGGCCGTCGAGGCGGTCATGGCCGTCGATCCTGGACGCGCGCTACTCGAAGGACGAGATCCTCGAGGCGTACCTGAACGAGATCTACCTCGGCCGGCGCGGCGTCGATCGCGATCACCGGCGTCGGGGAGGCGGCGCGCTACTACTTCGGCAAGGAGGTCTCGGACCTCGACCTCGCCGAGTCCGCGACGCTCGCCGGGATGATCCGCGCCCCCAACGCCTACTCGCCCGTTCCGCAACCCCGAGCGCACGCGCGCAGCGCCGCGACCTCATCCTGCGCCTGATGCAGCGAGGAGGGGAAGATCGACGAGGCGGCGCTGCGGCAGGCGATGGCGGAGCCGATCACGCCGAAGCCGCGAGTCGAGGAGCGGACCCGCGCGCCGCACTTCGTCGACTTCGTCAAGAGCGAGCTCGCCGAGCGCTACGGCGAGAAGCTCCAGACCGAGGGCCTGCAGATCTACACGACGCTCGACGTGGACCTGCAGCAGGCGGCGCAGCGAGCCGTGACCCAGGGGCTCGAGAACGCTCGAGAAGACGTACCGGCGGCTCGCCTCGGCGTCGAAGGAGGCGCCGCTCCAGGGCGCGCTCATCGTCCTCGAGCCCCAGACCGGCGGCGTGCGCGCGCTCGTCGGCGGCCGCGACTACCGGCTCTCGCAGTTCAACCGCGTCACGCAGGCGCACCGCCAGCCGGGCAGTCTGTTCAAGCCGTTCGTCTACCTGGCGGCCTTCGCGCGCCGCGACCTCGATCCTCCGGTCACGCCCGCGACGATCCTGATGGACTCGCCGATCACCGTCGAGTGGGGCACAGAAGACCGACGAGGAGATGTGGACGCCGCGCAACTACGACAACGACTACCGCGGGCCGATGTCGGCGCGCCAGGCGCTCGAGCGCTCGATCAACATCCCGACCGTGCGCGTGTCGCTGCAGGCGGGGCTCGCCGTACGTGCTCGGCGGCGGCGCGGGACGCGGGCGATCGCCTCGCGCCTGCGCGGCTATCCGTCGGTCGCCCTCGGCGCCTTCGAGATCTCGCCGATGGAGATCGCCGGGGCCTACGGCGCGCTTCGCGAACAGCGGCGTCCGCGTGGCGCCGAATGCGATCGTCGGGCGTGATGACGGGCGACGGCCGCGTCCTCGACCGCAAGGCGACCGCGCTCTCGCCGGCCCTGCCGGCCGACGCCGTATTCCTCGTCAACTCGATCCTGCAGGGCGCGGTCGACTCGCGGGACGGGCGCCGGCGCGCGCGGCAGGGCCTGACGCGGCATGCTGGCCGGCAAGACCGGCACGACCAACGACGGCCGCGACGCCTGGTTCGTCGGTTTCTCGCCGCGTTTCCTCGCCGGCGGTCTGGGTCGGCTACGACGACAACCGCGGCCTGAACCTCTCGGGGACGCAGGCCGCCGTGCCGATCTTCGCGGACTTCTCGCGCGCGGTGCCGGCGCAGTACTTCGCGGAGCCGTTCCCGGTGCCCTCCGACATCGTGACGGCGGAGATCGATCCGGACGACGGGCTTTCTCGCCGGCGCCGGCATGCCCTCAGCACGATGACGGAAGTGTTCATCGAGGGGACGGCGCCGACGACGATGTTCGGCGCACGGCGGCGGCTCGTCCGGGACGCGGTAGGCCGCCCCGGAGCGGGCGTCCGGCCGCCCGTTCCTGATAGATTCGCCGGTTTGATGAAGAATCCCGCGAGCCACTCGCCCGTCTGCCATCCGCATCCGCGGCGCGCGGACCCACAACCTGAAGAACGTCTCGGTCGACATCCCGCTCGGGCGGCTGACCGTCATCACGGGCGTGTCCGGCTCCGGCAAGTCGTCGCTCGCCTTCGACACGCTCTACGCCGAGGGGCAGCGCCGGTACGCGGAGTCGCTCTCGACCTACGCCCGGCAGTTCCTGGAGCGGCTCGACCGGCCCGACGTCGATTCGATCGAGCCCGTGCCGCCGGCGATCGCGCTCGAGCAGAAGAACGGCGTCCGCAACGCCCGGTCGACGGTGGGGACGCAGACCGAGATCCACGACGCTCTGCGGCTGCTCTTCGCGCACGGCGGCAACGACGTCCTGCCCCGACTGCGGCGCGGCGGCCGTGCCGGGCGGGCGTGGACCGGGCGGTCGAGGAGCTCTGCGCCGCCGAGGACCGGGCGCGCGCGACGCTGGTGGCCCCGATCCCCTGGAGGGACGCCGGCCGCCGCCGTCGGGAGGCCGCCGCAAGCGCGGCCCGAGCGACGCCGCCCGGATCGCCGAGTACCGGCGGGCCGGCTTCTTCCGGGCCGTTTCGCCCGACGGGGAGACCGTCGAGATCGGCGACGACGTGGCGCCGCTCCTGGACGGAGAGGGGCGGCTTGCGCCTCGTGGTCGGCCGCTTCGTCGTCGGCGACGCCGTCGCGCCCGAGATCGCGTCCGCGGCGGAGATGGCGTTCGCGCTCGCCGGCATCGCTCGAGGCCCGGATCGAGTCGACGCGTGCGCACGTTTCGCCGCGGTCTCCACTGCCCGAACTGCGGCCGCGAGTTCCGGGACCCGACGCCGCCGCTCTTCGCCTTCAACTCGCCGCTCGGCGCGTGCCCGGCCTGCCAGGGGTTCGGGCGCGTCATCGGCGTCGATCTCGAGAAGGCGATCCCCGACCGCAGCCTGACGCTCGCCGAGCGCCCGGTCGCCCCCTGGAACACGCCGGCGTACGAGTCCGCCTACGACGACCTCTTCCGCGCCTGCCGCCGCTATTCCGTTCGCACGGACGTGCCCGTCTCGCGTCTCTCCGCGCACGAGCGCGAGATCCTGATCCAGGGCCGCGGCGACTTCTACGGCGTGCAGGGGCTTCTTCGACTGGCTGGAGACCAAGCGCTACAAGATCCACGTGCGCGTGCTGCTGGCGCGGTACCGGGCGTACACGCTCTGCGACGCCTGCCGGGGCGCGCGCCTCGCGCCGCCCGCGCTCTGGGTGCGGTTCCGCGGCCGGACGATCGCGGAGCTCGCGGACCTGCCGCTGTCGGAGCTGCAGCGGTTCTTCGACGAGCTCGCGCTCTCGACGCCGGCCGAGCAGGAGCGGCTCTCCTCGGTCGCTCGCGGAGATGCGGCGCCCGCGTGCGCTACATGAACGACGTGGGGCTCGGACTACCTGACGCTCTCGCGCGCCGGCCCGGACGCTCTCCGGCGGCGAGTCGCAGCGCATCGGCCTCGCCTCGGCCCTCGGCGGCGCGCTGACCGGGACGCTCTACGTGCTCGACGAGCCGACGATCGGCCTGCACGCCGTGGACACGCGGCGGCTGCTCGCGATCCTTCGGCGGCTCGCGGACCGCGGCAACACGGTCGTCGTCGTCGAGCACGATCCCGAGGCGATCGAGGCGGCGGACCACGTGATCGACCTCGGGTCCGGACGCGGGCAGTCTGCGGCGGCCAGCGTGCTCTTCGCCGGGAACGCCGCGCGCGCTCGCGCGGGTCGAAGGGCTCGGCGACGGGCGAGCTGCTGCGCGGCGGCCGGAGCGCCGGAGGCGGGCGGCAGGTCCCGGAAGCGGTCAGCGACGGGCGACCGCCGATCTCGACGGCGCGTCGTTCCCTTCCGCCGCGCCGAGGGCGCGCTCACGATCGTCGGCGCGCGCGCAGCACAACCTGCAGAACCTGACCGTGCGCGTGCCGCTCGGACGCCTCGTCGCTCTGGCCGGCGTGTCCGGCTCGGGCAAGTCGACGCTCGTGCGGGACATCCTGCACAACGCCTACGCCCGGCGGGTCAAGGGGCTCGGCCCAGTTCGAGGTCGGGGAGCACGACCGCATCGACGGCCTCGAGCGCGATCTCGGACCTGCTGCTCGTCGACCAGAGTCCCCTCGGCCGCTCCGCCCGCTCGAACCCGGTGACCTACACGAAGGCCTGGGACGAGATCCGGCAGGCTGTTCGCCCGCTCGGCGCCGTGCCGTCATCGCGCGGCGTCACGGCGCGCGATTTCTCCTTCAACTCCGTCGGGCGGCCGCTGCGAGGCCTGCCGCGGGACGGGCTGGCAGACCATCGACATGCAGTTCCTGGCCGACGTGACGGTGCGCTGCGACGTCTGCGACGGCCGGCGATTCCAGGCCCGCGTGCTCGCGCGTGCGCCTGCGCGGCAAGAACATCGACGACGTGCTCGACATGACGGTCGACGGACGCGGCCGCGTTCTTCGCCGGCGGAGGAGAAGATCGTGCGGCGCCTCGAGCCGCTGCTCGAGGCGGGCCTCGGCTACGTGCGGCTGGGCCAGCCGACGGCCACGCTCTCGGGCGGAGAGGCCCAGCGCCTGAAGCTCGCGGCCTTTCTCGGAATCCGGCCGGCGGCCTCGCGCGGCGCGCTCTTTCTCTTCGACGAGCCGACGACCGGCCTGCACGCGCGCGACGTCGATCGGCTCCTGGCGACGCTGCGCCGACTCGATCGCGCGCGGCCACTCGATGCTCGCCGTCGAGCACCACCTCGGCTTCCTCGAGGCCTCCGACTGGATCGTCGAGCTCGGGCCCGGTGGCGGCAGCGAGGGCGGCCGCCTCATCGCCGAGGGCACGCCCGCCGACCTCCGGCGCAACCGCGAAGAGCGTCACCGGTCCGTTTCTCGGCGACCGGTGCCCCGGACGCGAGCGGCGCGCGGAGACTCCCGATAATGTGACGGAAGTTCCCTAGCGCGCGCTCAACGTGCCGAAATCCTCGAGACGACAGTCGTGCGCACTTCGCGATCGGCGCTTCGCGCCGGCGTCGCCTCGGCCTGTCTCGACGGCGGCCCGCCTCGCTCGCCGCCGCTCCCGCGGCCGTCCGGGGCTGCGCGCCCTTCGAGGGGCGCTTCAGTTCCGGACGTACGCGCAGGAGGAGGGGCTCGAGGACCGTTCGGTCGAGTGCGTCATCCAGGACCAGGTCGGCTTCCTCTGGGTCGGCACCGACGACGGGCTCTTTCGCTTCGACGGCCGTCGCTTCCGGAAGTTCGGCCACGACGAGGCTTGCCGCGCCTGCGCATCTACCAGCTCCACGAGACCGCCGACGGCCGGCTCTACGTCGCGACGGGCGCCGGCCTCGCGCGGTACCAGGACGGACGCTTCGTCGTCCTCGGCGAGCAAGGACGGGCCTCGGCACCTTCGCGATCGGGCACGAGGGCCTCGCGTCGGACTCGGCGGGCACGATCTACGTCGGCACCGACCGGGGCCTCTACTGCGGCAAGAACGACCGTTACGAGTTCGACAAGGAGGCCAACGCGCTCGGCGAGGGCCCCGTCGACCGCGGTGCACGTCGACGCCGCGGCGCGCTCTACTTCGTCGCGCGGCGGCCTCCTCTACCGCAAGGAGTCGGGACGGGCCGTCGAGTTCGGCCGGCCGCGGGGCCTTCCCTCCGACGAGACGATCGACGACGTGCGAGACGGATCGCCGCAGGGCCGGCTCTGGGTTCGCACCGTCAAGCACCTCTACGTTCTGCCCGGGGCGCTCAGCGCTTCGAGCGGGACGACGAGGGCCTGCCCGAGTCGAGCGAGGTCGGGCCGCCTCGGCCTTCGACGACGCGCGGCGAGATCCTCGTCCCGACCGTGCAGGGTCTCGCCTCGCGGGACCGGCGGCCCGTGGCGGCTGATCGGGCGCCGCGAGGGACTCGCGCTCGAAGCTGCGCTCTCGGCGATCGTGGATCGCGAGGGCTCGCTCTGGATCGGGCTGCTCGGCGGCGGCCTCGACCGCCGCGCTGGGCCGCGGACAGTTCACGAACTGGACGCGCGCCGACGGCCTGTCGCAGGAGGTCGTCTGGGCGATCGCGCGGCCAGAAGACCCGCTGGCGGGCCGGGGCCGATCTGGGTCGGCACCGAGCAGGGGCTGGACCGCATCGACCCTCAGACCGGGGAGGTGCGCGTGTACCGGACGTCGCGACGGCCTCGGCGGCAACACCGTCAATGCGCTCGCCGCGGGCGAGGACGGGAGCCTCTGGGTCGGGCTCCTGGCCGGGCGGCGTCACGCAGTTCTCCTCCGACGGGAAGGTCCGGCGCTTGGCCGCCGGACGACGTTCCGCCCGAGCAGTTCCGGGTCGCGGCGATCCACGTGCGCGCCCGGACGGGGAGGTCTGGGTCGGCGCGGTCGAGGGGCTCTACCGGCTGCCGGCCGGGTCGCGCGCGCGACCGCTCGAGCGGGTCGTGATCGGGAAGCGACGACGCCCGACAACGTCCGCGCCTTCGCCGAGGATCCGGCCGGCACCCTCTACGCCGCGAGCCGGCAGGGCATCCTGCGCGCTGACGGGCCGTCGCCCCGCCGGTTCACGACCGGGACGGCCTCGCGAGGACTTCCTGTCGTCGCATCGCCTTCGCGGCGGACGGCAGCGCCGGTGATCGCCTACCGCGAGTCGATCGGCGCGGCCAAGGTCATCCTCCAGGGCGACCGCCTGACGGTCGGTGCCGATCGACGTGTCCACGGGCCTGGTGTCGAACAAGGTCGTCCTCATCGGGCCGCGACGCCGTCGGGCTCGCTCTGGATCGGCACGGGCTCGGGCGCCGACGTGTTCGGCGCCGACTGGTCGCTCGTCCGCGCGCTACGGCAAGCCCGACGGCATGATCAGCGACGACCTCGATCAGAACGCCTTCTTCGCCGAGCCGGACGGCACCGTCTGGCTCGGCTCGAGCCGCGGGCTCATCCGGTTCCAGGCCGGGACGACGCCCGCGCCCGAGCCGCGCCGCCCATCGTGGTCATCACGAACGTCGCCGGCCGGAAGACGCGGCCGCTCATCCGCCACGGCCGGGCGTCGCTCGGTCCCGGCGAGCGCAACTTCAGCGTGTCGTGGGCGGGCCTGACGTTCATCGAGCCGCGCCAGGTGCGCTACCGGCACCGCATGGTGGGCCTCGTCGACCAGTACACCGAGACCGAGCTGACCGAGGCCCGCTTCCCGGCGCTGCCGACGCGGCAGGTACCGCTTCGAGGTCGCTCTGCGTCGTCGGCCGACGGCAAGGTGTCCGTGACGCCGGCCGTCTTCCCGCTCCGAGGTCCGGGCCGCGTGGTGGCAGACGCCTCTGGGCGCGAGATTCTCTGGGTCCTGGTCGTCGCGGCGGCGGCCTCGTCGCGTTCGTCCGCTGGCGGACGCGCCACCTCGAAGCCGAGCGCCGGCGCCTGGAGGAGGCGGTGGCGGCCCGCAGCGCCGAGCTCGCCGCGGCCAACCGCGAGCTGCGCGAGGCGTCGTTCACCGACGCGCTGACCGGCGCGCGCAACCGCCGGTTCTTCTCGACGGTGATCGAGGACGACGTCAACCGGACGCTGCGCGTCCACTCGACGCCGCCCGGCCAACCGGCCGCGCAACTGCGACCTGATCTTCTACATCGTCGACATCGACCACTTCAAGGAGATCAACGACGAGTACGGCCACGACCGCGGCGACGGCGTGCTGGCGGAGATGGCGCGGCGCCTGACGCAGCGTCGTTCGCGACTCGGATCGCCTGATCCGCTGGGGCGGCGAGGAGTTTCTGCTGATCTCGCGCGACGCCGACCGCACGCGGGGCGACGTTCTCGCCGGCCGCGTCATGCAGTCGGTCGGGTCCGAGCCCTTCGACCTCGGCGGCGGCCAGAAGGTCCGCCGCACCTGCTCCGTCGGTTGGGCGCCGTTTCCCTGGTACCCGGACTCGACGCGGACCTTCGCGTTCACCGAGGTCCTCAAGCTCGCGGACCGGGCGATGTACCTCGCCAAGCAGTCGGGCCGCAACCGCTCGGTCGGCGTCGTCCCGTCCGGGCCGCTACTCGGAAGTCGGCGGGCAGCAACGGCGACTGGTGGGAGAAGCCCCTGAGCGAGGCCGAGGGGTCGGCGCGTCGCCCGATCGTGCGGCTCGGGCGGGACCGGTCCTGCGTCGCCGAGGACTGAGGCCGCCCGAGCGTAACCTCCGCCCGGCGCCGGCGTATCCCGATGCGGAGGTCGACATGACGACACGCTCGGACGGATCCTCGGCGGCGGCCACTTCGGCTCCTGCTGCTCGGCCGCCGCCGCCCGGGCCGGCCACCGGCACACCGGAACGTCTCGATCCGCGACGGCCACGACTCCGCGACGGTGCAGCGACCTGTCGGGTCCTCTTCGACGACCGGCCGGCCGCCCGGGCGCAAGAGCGACGATCGCCGTGCCGCGGGCCAGCCTCCAGGTCGAGTCGGCGCGCAACTCCGGCGTGCCGGTTCGGGAGGCGCCGACCGCGCCGACTTCGAGGTGCGTGGCCTGCAAGGGGCGCCGACGGAGGCGGGGACTCTCCTCGCATCGCGCTCGAGCGTTCCGGCGACGCCTCTCGGTGCGCGGCCCCTCGGGCGGCGGAGGACTGGGTCGGCTACCTGCTCGTCGTCGCGCCGCGCGGTGCGGCGCATCGAGATCTCGGCCTCCAACGGGCCGATCGGCCTGGCTCGGGACTCTCGGGCCGCGTCGTGGCCCGCACGCAGAACGGGCCGATCTCGGTCGCGCGACTGCGCGGGCGACATCGACGCTCGCAGCGCAGAACGGCCCGATCGAGTTCGACGGCGGCGGGGGCAAGCTGAAGATGCGAGACGAGAACGGTCCGATCGCGTCGCCCTCTCGGGCGACTCGCTGGACGGGCGAGGGGCTCGATGCGCGCGCCGTCAACGGGCCCGTCAGCCTCGCGATCCCGGCCGGCTACCGGACGGGACGGTCGTCGAGTCGCTCGGGCACTCGCCCTTCAGTGCCGCGGCGACGGCCTGCGCCGGCGTCCGCCGCAGCCTGGGACGAGGATCACAAGCCGCATCGAGCTCGGCGACGGTCCCGTCGCTCGTGCGCCTCTCGACGGAGAACGGTCCGGTCTCCGTCCGGACGGGGGCTCGGCGCGGGCCACGACGACGAGGACGACGAGGAACAGGGCCCGGGCTACGGGCGGCCGGGCTCATCGAGGAAGCCACGAGCCGGCGCGACCGCGCGTAGCCCTCGTGCTTTCCGAGCAGGCGGCCGTCCGGCGCCGCGGCCACGATGCGTCGGGAAGCCCGCGATCTCGTAGCGGCGCTGGAGCTCGGCCACGTCCGGGAGCGTTGCTGGCCGTCCTCGCGCTGCCGGTCGACGATGCGGACGGGAACGTACGAGCGCGTTGACCCGTCGCCGCGACCGTCGGATGCTTCCCAGTCCCGGTCGAGCAGTTTGCACGGCCCGCACCACGCGGCCGTGAAGTCGTAGAGGATCGGCTTGCCCGTGCTCGCGAGCGCGCGCCGCGGCGTCCTCGCGGGGCTGCCAGCGGACGAGCCCGGTGCCGTCCGCGCCGTCCGCGGTCCATCACGCCCGGTGACGATCCGGAAGACGAGAGCCGCCGCGAGCGCCCAGAGGAGGACCGGCGAGACGCGCGACTGCGACTCCGGCGGCCGCAGCGCCTCAGTCCTGTCCATACGCGAACTCCTTCCGGGAAAAGATGACCGCCGCCGCGGCCAGAAAGACCACCGCGGCGAAAACGCCCCGCCCGGCGCTGGCCAGCGCGGCGGGCTCTCCCTGGAAGACGCGCTCCCATTGGACCGGCGAGAGGATCTGGCGCCGCGCGGCCGCGACGGCTTCCTGGAATCCGGCCACGTTGGTCTGCAGCGAGAACAGCGATCTGCGAGGCCGGCGACCGCGAGCACGTCGCCATAGCCCGGCAGGAACGTCGAGAAGAACAGGAGCATCGCCGCCGTCTGGGCCGCCCAGCAGCGGTCCCGTAGCCGAGATTGGCCGCCATCCGGGCCGGGTCGAGCGGAGGCCCGGGAACGTGGGCGGCGGCCTTGACCACCACCGCGAGCAGCGCGGCAGACGACCAGGAAGGCGGCGAACGCGCAGAGGATCCCGAGGTAGCGGCCGAAGAGGTAGTCGCGTGCGCCGGATCGGGCGGGCGAGGATCATCTGGAGGGCGCCGCTCGACGCGTCCCGCGAGACCGAGGCCGCCGCGAGGACGAAGAGGACGATGAGGGCGGTGCCTCCGCCGGCCCGTCGCCGCCGGTCGCGACGATCGGGAACGCCGAGGCGAGCGGCGAACAACGCGCGAGGATCGCCAGCGTCCAGCCGCTGCGAGACTTCTGGCGCAGGAAGCGGCGCGATCATCTCGTTCACGACGGCGCCCGAGCCTGCGTCGAAAGAGCTCCTCGAGCTCGGCGGAGGAGCGGACCTCGAGGACGGCGACGTCGGCGAGCGCGAGGGCCTTGACGGCCCGCGCGACGCTCCGCCGGTCGCGGCGTCGGCCAGGCGGAGCACGCCGTCGGGACCCGCCTCGGCGGCGATGCCGGCGCGTCCAGCACTGCCGCGCGCCTCGGGCCGCGTCCGCGCGGCGTCGACGCGGATCGTGGCGCGGCGCCGCGAGGCCGCCTCGCCCCGCAGCGTCTCGGAGCGCGTCAGCCGGCCGTGGTCGATGAAGACGACGCGGTCGCAGACGCGCTCGACCTCGGCGAGCTGGTGGGAGTTGAGGACGATCGTGGCGCCGCGCGCCTTCGCCGCGAGGATCTGGTCGCGGACCGATCGACGACGCCGAGCGGATCGGTGCCGGAGGCGGGCTCGTCGAGAAAGAGGAGGTCCGGGCTCCCGAGCGTGGCCTGGGCGACGCCGATGCGCTGCAGCATGCCGCGCGAGTACGTACGGAGCTTCTGCGCGACAGGGCCGCCGGCTCGAGGCCGACCCGCTCGGCGGCCGCCGCGGACCTCGGCTTCCGTCCGCGGCGGTGTCGCCGCCGGAGAGCCGCCAGTGAAACGCGAGGAAGCTCGCGCCCGTCAGGTCGCGGTCGAACCCGAGGCGCTCCGGCATGTAGCCGGTCCGCGCCCGGATCGCCAGGTCGTCGACCTGCGCGGCCGTCGATCCGTGATGCGTGCCCGGGTCGGGCCGCAGGAAGCCGAGAAGGCAGGAGAGCAGCGTCGTCTTCCCCGCGCCGTTGGGGCCGATCAGGCCGAGCGTCTCGCCCCGCCGGACCTCGAGCGAGACGCCGTCGAGGGCCCGCGTCCGCTTCGGCCGAAGCGGCCGTACGTCTTCGACACGTGCTCGACGGCGATCACGGCGGAAATGATACGCGAGGAAGGTCTTCTTTTCGGGAATATGGATTATCCTTCCGCGATTCCTTAACGCGGTTCCCCGAGCTTTCGCATGATCGAAGTTCAAGGACCTCACGAAACGCTATCCGACCCGGCTCGCCGTGGACGACGTGACGTTCTCCGTCAAGCAGGGCGAGATCGTCGGCTTCCTCGGCCCGAACGGCGCCGGGAAGACCACGACGATGCGGGTCCTGACCGGCTTCCTGCCGCCGACCTCCGGCTCGGCGCGCGTCGCGGGCCACGACGTCGTGACCGCAGTCCACGGCCGCGCGCGCGGCGCTCGGGTACCTGCCCGGAGTCCGCGGCGACCTACCCGGAGATGCGCGTCTCCGAGTACCTCGCGTTTCGCGCGCGCCTCGAGGGCGTGCCGGGTGCGCAGGTGCGGGCCCGCGTGGCGGAGGCGATCGATCGCTGCCTCCTCGGCGAGGTCGCGCGGCGCCGGATCGAGAACCTCTCGAAGGGATTTCGCCAGCGCACCGCGCTCGCCGGGGCGCTCGTGCACCAGCCCCGCGTCCTGATCCTCGACGAGCCGACGATCGGGCTCGACCCCGTGCAGATCATCAAGATCCGCGAGACGATCCGCGAGCTCGGGCGAGACCGCGCGGTGCTCCTCTCGACGCACATCCTTCCGGAGGTCGAGGCCGTCTGCGACCGCGTGCTCATCATCGACCGCGGCCGGATCGTCGCCGAGGGCACGCCGTCGGAGCTGCGCGCGCAAGCTCGCCGGCAGCGCCCGTGGTTCGGGTCGTCGTTCCGGGGCGCGGTCGCGGCGCGCGAGGCGCTGGCGGCGCTGCCGGGCGTCACCGCGGTCGAGCGTCGGAGGACCGCCCGGCGAGACGACCGCGCGCGCCTGACCTGCGCTGCAGGGACGCGACCCGCGCGAGGACGTCTTCCGGCTCGCCGTCGAGAGCGGCTGGGTCCTGCGCGAGCTCGCCGCGCGAGGCGCTGTCGCTCGAGGACGTCTTCGTGCGTCTGACCCGGCACGACGAAGCCGCGCCCGAGGCGCCCGAGGCCGCGGCGGCGCCGGGGCCGCCGGAGTCCGAGAGCGGAGCGCCGCCGTCGTGAGGAAGCTCTTCGCGATCGTCGGCCGGGAGTGGCGGGCGTACTTCTTGTCGCCGCTCGCCTACGTGATCCTGACGGCCTACATGTCTCCTGAACGGGCTGATCTTCTCGCGCATCGTGAGCGTTCCTCACGCGCCCCGGCGCCCCGCGCGAGCGATTCCTGTCGCTCCTCTTCACGAACACGCTACTTCTGGATCTTCACGCTCTTCATCGTGCCGATCCTCACGATGCGGCTGCTCGCCGAGGAGCGGCGCTCCGGCACGCTCGAGATGCTCCTGACCTCGCCCGTCTCCGAGGGGACCGTCGTCGCTCGGCAAGTTCCTCGGCGCGCTCGGGTTCTTCCTCATGCTCTGGCTGCCGAGCCTCGCTCTTCGTGCTCGATCCTGCGGTCGAAGACCGCGTCGACCTCGGCTCGGTCGCCTCGGCTACCTCGCGGATCGCGCTGCTCGGCGCGTACTTCCTGGCGATCGGCACGTTCGCCTCGACGCTCACGAAGAACCAGATCGTCGCGGCGATCCTCGCGTTCGCGATGCTGATCCCGGTCTTCTCGGTCGGCCTCTTCGAGTCCGCGACGCCGACCCGGCGCGGCAGAGCCTCATCGGCTACCTCAACATCTGGGACCACATGGACGAGTTCGCCCGCGGCGTCGTCGACACGCGCCGGCTCGTGTACTACCTGTCGGGCACCGTCTTCTTCCTGCTCCTGACGCCGGTGACCGTGCTCGCCGCGAAGAAGGAGACGCCGTGAGCGCCCGCGCGACGCGCGCTCGGGACCTCCGCGATCGGCAGTCGTTCTCGCGGCGGCGATCCTCGTCGGCGTCAACTACCTCGCGCTCCGCCACTGGAAGCGCTTCGACTGGACCCAGACGCAGCATCTACTCGCTGTCGGAGCACGACGAAGAAGATCGTCGACGGGCCTGAAGCAGCCCGTGCAGCGTCACGGTCTTCATGACGCCGGCGCGCTCGCGCTCTACCTGCCCGAGGTCAAGCGAGCTGCTGTCGCGCTACCAGGCGCGCCTCCGAAGATCGAGGTCGAGTACCTCGACCCCACAGCGCAATCCGGCGCGCGCCGAGGCGCTCGTCGAAGGAGTTCGGGCGTCCGCCAGAACACGGTCGTCTTCCGATCCGGCGACCGCAAGAAGTACGTCGAGGAGGACAAGCTCGCCGACTTCGACTACGCCGGCGCCCAGATGGGCGGAGGCGCCGACGATCAAGGCGTTCAAGGGCGAGGAGGCGTTCACCTCCGCGATCCTGGCCGTCACCGAGGAGAAGCAGCCGAAGATCTACTTCTCGAAGGGCCACGGCGAGGCCGTCACTCGAGCCGAGCGAGCGGACGCGCGGCTTCGCGGAGGCCAAGCAGATCCTCGAGCGCGACAACATGACGGTCGCGACCTGGGACGTCGCTCGGCAAGGACGACCTGCCCGCCGGGACGCGACGTCGTCGTCGTGGCCGGGCCGCGGACCGCCTTCCTCGCGCCGGAGGCCGGAGCGCTCGAGAAATACCTGGCGGGCGGCGGCCATGCGCTCCTGATGCTCGATCCGGTCCTTCCCGGGCCCGGCTCGCCGCCGCCGGACCTCGGCCTCGGCGGCGTTGCTCGGCCAGTACGGGATCAAGCTCGGCAACGACATCGTCGTCGACCCGTCGAACGCGCTGCCGATGGTCGGCGCCGAGACGCTGCTCGCCAACCGCTACGGCACGCAGCCCGATCGTGCGCTCGCTCTCGGCGGAGCAGCTGCCGGTCGTCCTTCCCCTCGCGCGGTCCGTCACGAAGGCGGAGAAGCCGCCGGAGGGCGTCGCCGAGACGATGCTCGTCGAGACCTCGGCGGACGGCTGGGGCGAGACGAACCTGAAGGCCCTCGCCGAGGGCAACGGCGCGATCCAGAAGGACCCGGCGACACGCCCGGCCCGGTCTCGATCGCGGTCGGCCGCCGGGCCCGCCGACGAGAAGAAGGTGGGCGGGCCGGCGGCGCGCCTCGTCGTGATCGGCAACTCGCGCTTCGCCGGCGAACGGGTCGATCGCCAACGGCGGCAACGGCATCCTCCTGGCCAACGCGCATTCACTGGCTCGACCGGCAGCGAAAAGCAGATCGGCATCGCGCCGAAGACGCCGGAGCAGGCGTCGCTCTCGCTGACCGACGCCCAGGTCGCGTCGGATCGGCTCGTCGCGATGGCGGGTCTTCCGGGCCTCGCGATCCTGCTCGGCCTCTGGGTCTGGTACCGGCGCCGCGACTGATCGCTCCGTGTCGGCCCGAAGAAGCTCCTCGTCCTCGACGGCCGTCGTCGTCGGCCCTCTTCGCGTTCATCTTCCTCTTCGAGCGGAAGATGCCGTCGACCGAGGAGAGAGCAGCGCAAGGGCGACCTCTACTGGGACCTCCCGGAGGAGCGCCTCACGCGCCTCGCGCTCACCCGGGGCGGGGAGACGCTCGAGTTCGAGCGGACGCGAGGCGACGCGCTGGAAAATGATCAAGCCCGACGAGTACCCGGCCGACCCGTTTGCCGTCGGAACGCCGCCGCGGGCGGAGCTCGCGGACCTGAAGCGCGCGTGCGGTCGACGTCGTCCGACGCGAAGCCCGCCGACTACGGGCTCGAGAAGCCGGTCGCCGCCGCCGACGCTCGTCTGGAGGACGCGGACGAACCGAAGATCGTCAAGACGCGGACGATCGAGTTCGGCGTCGACGTGCCGGGCACCGACATCGCCGCGGCGCGCGTCGAGGGGCAATCGAAGGTCCTCTTCGTCCCGTCGTCGGCGCTGGCGGCGGTCCGCAAGACCGTGGACGACTTCCGCGAGCCGCGACGTCTTCGGCGGCTCCACCTCCGGACGTCAGCGCGCGTCGAGATCCTGCGGGGCCGCGGCCGCCTCGTGCTCGCCCGGCGCGACGGCGCCTGGTGGCTCTCCGAGCCCGTTGCGGACCTCGCCGACACGGCGGAGGTCGACCGGCTCGTCGGACAGCTGACGGGGCTGCGGGCGAAGGAGTTCGTGCGCTCGGCGAGAAGACCTCGCCGCGCTCGGCTCTCGGCCCGCCGCTCTATCGGGTCAGCGCTCACGGGGGAGAAGGGGGTCGTCACGGCCGTCGATTTCGGCGCGACGCGTTCGGACGGCAACTCGGTCTATGCCCGGCGCGACGGCCAGGTCCTGACGGTCGACCGGGACATCGTGGACGAGCTCTCCAAGGAGGCCGAGGCGTTCCGTTCGACGGCCCTCGTGTCGTTCAACCGGGGCGACGTCGACGGCCGTCGAGGCCGCCTTCGACAAGGACACGCACGCGCTCAAGCAGAAGAACGGCGGCTGGTCGGACGGAGGCCGCCCCGTGCTCGCCTCGGCCGCCGACGACGTGCTGAACGCGATCTCCTCGACTCAAGAGCCAGGCGTTCGTGGACGAGGCCGCGGTCGAAGGCGCTGCCGCCTCCGACCGCGACTCTGATCGTCCGGACGAAGACCGGTCCGGCCTGGACGATCGCGCTGCACCCGCGGCCGGGAGACGTCGTCGCGACCGTCTCCGCCGCGGCCCGGCGGGTTCGTGGTCGACGGCGCCGTCGCGGGCAAGGCTCGACGCGGCGTTCGCGAAGGCCCTGGCGCCTCCCACGCCGGCTCCGACGAAGAAGCCGTAGGGCCGGGTCCCGGCCTACCGTTTCCCGGTCAGGTGCGGGGCCTTCTTCGAGGCCTCCGCCTCGAGCTCGGCGATCCGCCTCTGGCGCTTGGCTTCCTTGTCGTCCGACGGCCTTCGTCCTTCTTCTCCCTGGCCTTCGAGAACGATGGTCGAGAGCGAGAAGAGCAGGCCCTGGCCCTTGGGAGGCTTGGCGCGGCGCGCCGTCGCGCCCCAGAACTTCGTCTCTCTTGAAGACGGCCTCGGAGAAGTCGGAGTTGGCCAGGTCCGCGCCCTTCAGGTCCGCGCCGCGTGAAGTTGGCGCCGATCGCCCGCGCGAAGCGGAAGTCGGCGTCCTGGAGGCTCGCGCCCTTGAAGTTGGCGCCGATCAGGAGCGAGCCCGACAGGTCCGCGTCGAACCCGCGGCTTCCGGAGAAGTCGGCCCGCTTCAGGTTGGCCTGCCGGAAGCTGCCGAGCGAGAGGTCCGCGCGCGAGAAGTTCACGCCCTCGGCCTGCACCTCGCCGAGGTCCGCGCCGGAGAACGAGGCGCCGACGAAGGTGTAGGGCTTGAGGTTCGCCCGCCGCAGGATGGCCTTCGAGAGGTCCGCGTTCTGGAAGTTCGCCTTCTCGAACCGCGCCGAGCGCAGGTCGACCTCCGTCAGCTTCGCATCCGCGAAGCTGACGTCGGCGCCGCCGGCGTCGAGGAAGACGGCGCGACGCAGGTCGGCCTTGCGGACCTTGGCCCGGTCGAACCCGGCCGACGGTGAAGTTCGCTTCGACCGCCGACGACGAGCTCCATGTCCGCGTCGGTGAACTCGGCGCGCTCGCAGTCGGCAGGCGTTCAGGCGGCCTGGCGGAGGATCGCTCCCGGCGAACTTCGCCCGGCGCAGGTCCGCGCCGGTCAGGTCGGCCGTCTTCAGGTTGGCGCCCGTGAAGTTGGCGTTGGGGAAGGAGCCGCGCACCGCCGAGACGCCTTCGAAGACGGCTCGCGAGAGGTCGGCGCCGTCGAAGTGGGCGCCGGCGAGCTTGACGCCGCGGAAGTTGACGTCGCGCAGGATCGCGCCCGCGAGGTTGGCGTTGGAGAGGTCCGCGCCCTCGAGGCGGGTGAACGAGAGGTCCGCGCCGGCCAGGTCGGTCCCCGACGAGCGTGCAGCTCTGGAGCGAGGCCGAGCGGAACCGCGCGCCCGCGAAGAACACCTTGGTGAAGTCGAGGAAATCGAGCGTCGCAGTGCTCGAAGATGGCGCCGGCGCCTGCGCGCCCGCCCAGCTCGCGTGGCGCAGCGTCGCGCGGGTGAAGTCGGTGCCGGCGAGGGTCGACTCGCGACAGGTCGGCGCGCGTCAGGTCCGAGCGCTTGAGGTCCTTGCCGGACAGGTCCATCCCGGCCAGGTCCGCCCCGGTCAGGTCCGGTGTGACGTTCGCGTTCTTCGACGCGCCAGTCGTTCCAGTCCGGGCGACTGCGAGAAGCTTCGCAGTGCTCGGGATTGGCCATGTGCGGTCATTGTAACCGGCCCGCCGGCGCAAGGCGCGTTACAATCCCGACGATGAGCACCGCCGTCACGACGACTCCGATCGCGCGCCCCGAACGGCGATGGACCGGATTCGCAAGGCGCTGCTCGGCGGCCATCCGCTCCTCTACGTCCTGACGTGGGAGGAGTCGCGGGTCGAGCGGCTCGCGCAGCACCTCGCCAAGACCTTCTACGGAGCGCCGTGCCCCTACGGCATCTGGTCCGTCGTCGAAGGGCTCGTCGTGGACGGCGCGCCCGTGCCCGGAGACGCAGGACCCCGCTCAAGGCGCTCGAGGCGATCCTCGCGCCGCGGGCAAGGGCTTCTACCTCCTGAAGGACTTTCCCACCGGCGGCGACGGACGGCCGGAGATCGTGCGGCGGATGCGCGACCTCTACCGGGCGCTCAAGGACCGCGGTCGCCACGTGCTGATCGTCTCGCCGCGCCTGGCGATCCCCGAGGAGGCGAAGAAGGAGATCTACGTCGTCGAGTACGAGCTGCCCGACGACAACGAGATCGCGAAGCTCCTCGACGGGCCACCTGCGGCGCCGGCTGTCGGTCGAGATCGACGAGGCCGTACGATGCGCCGGCTCGGCGCTCGCGATGCGGGGCCTGACGGCCGACGAGATCGGGCACGTCGTCTCCAAGATGTTCTCGTCGCGCAAGACGTTCGACGACGCCGCCTATTCTCGAGGTCCTCGCCGAGAAGGAGCAGATGTCCCGCAAGGAGGGCGTTCTCGAGTTCGTGCCGCCGCGCTTCTCGCTCGAGGACATCGGCGGGCTACGCGGTGCTCAAGGCCTGGCTCATGAAGCGCCAGGCGCTGTTCTCGAAGCGACGCCCTCGACGCCGGGATCCCGATCCCCAAGGGGATCCTCCTGATGGGGATCTCGGGCTGCGGCAAGAGCCTCTGCGTCAAGACGATCTCGACGCTCTGGAACCTGCCGCTCTTTCGCCTCGACATGAACGCCGTCTTCGGCACGGACAACCCGGAGTCGACCTTCCTGCGGGCGCTGCGCGCGGTCGAGTCCGTCTCGCCGGCCGTGCTCTGGATCGACGAGATCGAGATGGGGGTCGGCGGCTACCGCGAGGGCCAGGACGCCTCGATGTCGCGCATCTTCTCGGGGTTCCTGACCTGGATGCAGGAGAAGTAGCGCGCTCGTCTTCGTCGCCGCGACGGCCAACCGGATCCACCTGCTGCCGGCCGAGATCATCCGTAAGGGTCGCTTCGACCAGGTCTTCTTCGTGGACCTGCCGAACGAGGAGGAGCGCAAGCAGATCTTCGCGATCCACCTGAAGAAGACCAAGTGCGACGTCGGGCGCTTCGACCTCGTCTTCCTCGCCAAGGCCACCAACGGCTGGAACGGCGCCGAGATCGAGCAGGCGGTCGTCTCCGCGGTCGTCGACGCCTACGCCGAGAACCGCGCGCTCACCGAGGACGACATGTACCGGATGATCTCGGCCACCGTTCCGCTCGCGGTGACGATGGAAGAGCAGATCAAGGCAGATCCGCAGCTGGGCCCACGAGCGGGCGCTGAACGCCTCCCAGAACTGACCGGAGCGCCTTGAAGAAGGCCTTCCTCCTCGCGCTGCTGACCGGCGGCGCCTTCTTCGCCTACCGCTACGCCGTCGTCAACGCCCCGGTGCGCGCCTTCCAGCGGCTTCGCTGGCGGCCTGGGGCGCGGAGGACACGCCGGCGGCGGCAGCGATGACCGAGGGCGAAGACGCGAAGACGAGCGGTCGAGTCCCACATCCTCCGGGGCGTCTGCCGGGCGCCGATGGAGGCGCTGCGCGGCTCGCGCTCCTCGCTCGAGGCCCGCGCGAAAGGGCCGGGCGGGGCGGAGGTCCTGACGATGCACCAGATCGTGGCCTTCGACCCGCCGGGAATGACGACCGGAATCGGCGGTTCCATGGCGGCGACGTTCGCCACGTCGTCACGATGCGGAAGACGGCGGCGGGCTGGAGAGTGGTCGGATTCGAGCCGACGTTCCTCGACGCGGTCTCGACGCGAAAGCGCTGACGGGTCAGTTCCGCCGGGGATCCAGCTCGGACGGCCGGAACGGCGCGAGGAACTGGAGGCGGCCCTTCCACTCGAGCATCCGCCCCGCCAGGGTCTCGAAGCGCGAGGCGACCGAGTCGGTCTCGAGAATCGCCTGGAGCTCGGCCGGCGCAGTAGCGCAGGCGCAGGGCGATCTCCGACGCGAGGCGCTCGGGCGAGAGCGTCTCCGCCGGCAGAGGCGGAAGCTCCAGCTCGCGCGCCATGTCGCCGAAGAGCGCCGCCGCCGCCTGCGTCACGCGCGTCTTCCTCGGCCGGGTCGGCGAAGGGCACGGAGCGGATCTCCGCGACCCGGGCGACGCGATAGGGGCCGGCGGCGGCTTCGTCGACACGCGGTAGCGGAAGCGGCCTTCGAGCAGGATGTTGTACCGGCCGTCCTCGAGCTCCTCCGACTCGACGATCTCGCCGGCCCCGCCGACGGCGTAGATGCGGGGATCCTCGCCCGCGTTGGCGGACTCCCAGCCGGGGTAGAGCATCGTCATGCCGATCGTCCGGTCGCCGGCGAGCGCGTCGGCCACCAGGGCCCGGTACCGCGGCTCGAAAATGTGCAGCGGGAGCATGGTGCCCGGCATCAGCACGACGCCGGGCAGCGGGAAGATCGGGATGCGTCTCATGGGCGGTTGGCCGGCGCCGCGGGCCGTCCGCCGTGCGGGGCCGCGGTCCTGGAGAGCGCGAGCACGTAGGCCACCGTCTGGCGGATCTCCTCGTCGGTCAGTTTACCCTCGAATTTCGGCATCGGATCGTGGCCTTCGCGGATCTGCTTCTCGATCGAAGCCGCGGAGCCGTCGGAGCGCCACAGCCCGTCGATGAGGTTCGCATTCGGAAAGTGGCCGGCCACGATCGTCTTCCCGTCGCCGTTGGCGGCGTGGCACGACGCGCACTTGCGCTCGTAGATCCGGCGGCCGGCGGCCTCGTCGCGGTCGGCGCGTGCGCCCGTCGGGGAGCGGCGCGTTGTTGCAGGCCGCCGCGAGGCCGGCCAGCATCGCCACCAGGAGGCTCCGCGTGCGCACGCGCGGGAGTCTAGCGCAGGGCCCCGCGCGGCCCCGGTTCTTGACCGAACCTTCATTTGGCGGGCGTCGGACGCCGTGCTAAGGTTCCCGCCCTCATGGCCGACCGCAAGGACAAGGTGGCGGAAAGCGTCGCCGGAAAGTACTACGTGGACGCGCAGTGCATCGATTGCGACGTCTGCCGCGTCACCGCTCCCGAAAACTTCCAGCGCAACGAGGACCGGGGCTATTCCTACGTCTCCCGGCAGCCCGAGACGCCCGAAGAGGACGCCCGGTGCCAGGAAGCCATGGACTCCTGCCCGGTCGAGGCGATCGGCAGCGACGGCGACGGCGACGGGAAGCCGCCGGCGGGCTAGCGGGGGTTCCGGACCTCCGGCGGCAGGCTGCGGAAGTAGGCGATCGTCCGCCCGAGGCCCTCGTCGAGCCGGACCCGCGGCTCCCACCCGAGCCTGGCCTTCGCCTTCGTGATGTCCGGCTGCCGGACCTTCGGGTCGTCCACGGGCAGCGGCTTGAAGACGATCTCGCTCTGCGTGCCGGTGAGCTCGCGGATCGTCTTCGGCGAACTCGAGGACCGTCATCTCGGCGGGGTTGCCGATGTTGACGGGCTCGTCGACGTCCGAGAGCAGCAGCCGGTAGATCCCGTCGATGAGGTCGGAGACGTAGCAGAAGCGAGCGGGTCTGCGAGCCGTCGCCGAAGACCGTCAGCGGCTCGCCGCGCGAGCGCCTGGCCGATGAAGGCCGGCACGACGCGGCCGTCGCGCGGCCGCATGCGCGGGCCGTAGGTGTTGAAGATCCGGACGATGCGCGTGTCGACGCCGTGGGAGCGGTGGTAGGCCATCGTCATCGCCTCGGCGAAGCGCTTGGCCTCGTCGTAGACGCCGCGCGGGCCGATCGGGTTGACGTTGCCCCAGTAGGTCTCGGGCTGCGGGTGGACGAGCGGGTCGCCGTAGACCTCGGAGGTCGAGGCGAGGAGGAAGCGGCGCCTTCTTCGCCTTGCGCGAGCCCGAGCGCGTTGTGCGTGCCGAGCGAGCCGACCTTGAGCGTCTGGATCGGCAGCTCGAGGTAGTCGATCGGCGAGGCCGGGCGAGGCGAAGTGGAGGACGGCGTCGACCGGGCCGTCGACGAAGATGTACTCGGTGACGTCGTGGTGGACGAAGCGGAAGCGCTTCTCCGCCGGCGAGGTGCGCGATGTTGCGCGTGTTGCCGGTGAGGAGGTTGTCCATCGCGATGACCTCGTGGCCCTCGGCGAGCAGGCGGTCGCAGAGGTGGCTGCCCGAGGAAGCCGGCGCCGCCGGTGACGAGAACTCGCATCGCTCGCGTTCCTTCCGTCATCCGGCCGGCCGACGCCCGCGTAGCGTCCAGCCGACGGCGCCGCATCTCGGCCGGGCTCGTAGACGTTCCGCAGATCGATCATCGTCTTCGAGCGCAGCCGCGGCGCGAGAGCCGCTGCAGGTCGAGCTTGCGGAACTCGTTCCACTCCGTGGCGAGGACGAGGAAGTCGGCGCCCGCCGGCGCAGTCGTAGGCGTCCTCGGCGTAGTGCAGCGTCGGGGATGAACGGCTCGGGCGTTCTCCATCGCCGCGGGATCGAAGGCGCGGACGCGCGCGCCGCGCGCTTCCGAGGTCCGCGACGACCGCGAGCGCGGGCGACTCGCGGATGTCGTCGGTCTCGGGCTTGAAGGACGAGGCCGAGCACGGCGACGGTCTTGCCCGCGAGCGGCCCGGCGGCCGCCTCGATCTTCTCGATCATGCGGGCCTTCGTCGCGTCGTTGGCCCGGATGCGTCGGCCTCGATGATCTCGAACGTGTAGCCGTGCTGCCGCGCGAGGTCGGCCGACCGCCGAGCGTGTCCTTCGGGAAGCAGGAGCCGCCGAAGCCCGGGCCCGGGGTGCAGGAACTTGCGGCCGATGCGCTTGTCGAGGCCCATGCCGCGCGCCACGTCGTGGACGTCGGCGCCCATCAGCTCGCACAGCGTCGCGATCTCGTTGATGAACGAGATCTTGACGGCGAGGAAGCCGTTCGAGGCGTACTTGATCAGCTCGGCCGACTCGACGTCGGTGATGACGAACGGCGTCTCGATCAGGTAGAGCGGGCTGTAGATCTCCTTCAGGATCTCGACGGCGCGGGCGTCGCGCGGCGCCGATGACGACGCGGTCGGGGCGCAGGAAGTCCGTCGATCGCCGAGCCCTCGCGCAGGAACTCGGGGTTCGAGGCGACGGAGAACTCGTGCCGGCCGTTGCTTCGTCGCGGAGGATCTCCTCGATCATGCGTGCCGGTCCCGGTCGGCACGGTGCGACTTCGTCACGACGACCTTGTAGCCGTTCATGTGCTCGCGCGATCGACTCGGCCGACCTGGCGCGACGAACGTGCAGGTCCGGCGAGCCGTCGGCCTTCGGCGGCGTGCCGACGGCGATGAAGATCGCGAGCGCGTCGCTCGATCGCCGGCCTTCGAGGTCCGTCGTGAAGCGCAGGCGGCCGGCGCGCTCGTTGCGCGCGACGAGCTCCTCGAGCCCGGGCTCGTAGATCGGGATCTCGCCGCGCTGGAGGGCCGCGATCTTGTCGGCGTCCTTGTCGACGCAGATGACGTTCATGCCGAAGTCGGCGAGGCAGGCGCCCGTGACGAGGCCGACGTAGCCGGTCCCGACCATGCAGATGTTCATGACGCTCCTCGCGTGCTTCGACTCATGGCCGGCCGGCCACGGCCGCCGCCGACGCGGTACCAGGCGACCGCCCGGCGCAGCCCTTCCTCGAGCGGCACCCGCGCCCGGAAGCCGAGGAGCCGCTCGGCCTTCTCGACGGCCGCGAAGGTCACCGGCACGTCGCCCGGCTGCGTCGGGCTGGCGGTCGAGCCGCGCCGTCGTGCCCGGTCGGCGCGCTCGAGCGCCGCGACGAGCTCGGCGAGCGTCACGGGCCGGGCGCCGCCGAGGTTGACGATCTCGAAGCCGAGGCCGCGCTCGAGCGCCGCCTCGACGCCGTCGACGATGTCGTCGATGTAGGTGTAGTCGCGCCGGGAGGTGCCGTCGCCGTAGAAGGGAATGGGCTCGTCCGCCTCGAGGCAGCGGATGAACCGGGCGATCGCCATCTCCGGCCGCTGGCGCGGGCCGTAGACCGTGAAGAACCGCAGGCAGACGGCCGGGAGGCCGTGGAGGTGGTGGGCGTTGAAGACGTGGAGCTCGCCGGCCCGCTTGGTCGTGGCGTACGGGCGAGATCGGCCGCTCGATCGGGTCGTCCTCGGAGAAGGGGAGCTTCGAGTTGATGCCGTAGACCGACGACGAGGAGGCGAAGACGAAGCGCGGCTTGCCGTGCGCGACGCGCCGCCTCGAGCAGGTGCAGCGTCGCGACGCAGTTGACCTCCTCGTAGAGCACCGGCTGCGTGAGCGAGGGCCGCACGCCGGCGCGGGCGGCGAGGTGGAGCGACGGCGTCGAAGCGCTCCTCGGCGAAGAGGCGGAAGACGAGCGCGCGGTCGCGGATGTCGCCCTCGACGAGGCGGTAGCGTCGGATCGGCCGCGGTGCGGCGGCGACGTTCGCGCGCTTCACGCGCCGGGTCGTAGAAGTCGTTGAAGTCGTCGAGCACGACGACCCGGTCGCCCTCGCGCGAGGCGGCGGTCCGCGAGGTGCGAGCCGATGAAGCCGGCGCCGCCCGTGACGAGGAGCTTCACTGCGGCGGCGCAGCCGGCGTCGGCGATCGGCTCGAGCGTCCCGGCGTGGACGCGTCGTTGTATTCCTTCTTGATGCCCGGACTTCTGCCGGTCCTTGATCAGCCAGCGCAGGATCGCCGACTCGTTGACGCCGACGACGAGCCGGTTGGCGGCGTCGAAGAGCGACGGATCGTTGATGAGCTTGCCGGCGGTGCCCGTCGCCCTCGTCGAGCTTGCGCGAGATCGAGTCGAGGTGCTGGCCGAGAGGCTCTGCAGGTTCCCCGTGAAGGCCTTCCCGAACTGCGGATCGTGCAGCAGGATCGGGATCGCGCCGTTGCCCTTCTCGAGGTTCTTCGGCGACACGGCGCCAGCGCCGCGGCCGCGGTGCGCGAGGTTGTCGACGAGCGCGTAGATCTTCTTCTTGCCCTCCGGGATCCGAGAGCAGCGCCGGGATGGCGCCGTTGCCGGTCCGGACGCCCTCGTCGATCTGCGCAGAGCAGCGACTGGACGGAGCGGATCGCGCCGGCGAGCGACGTCGCTCGTCTCGCGTCCGTACTTCTCGTCGATCAGGAGGCTTGCCGGCGAGGCCCTTGCCGCTGTCGATCTTCTCGAGGATCGAGTTGAGCGAGTGGAGCGTCGCGTTGAAGTTGTTGCCGAGCTGCGACGCTCTCCTCGCTGTTGGACGTGATTGCGCCGAGAAAGCCCTCGCCCTTCTCGGTCCGGCCGAGGATGTTCTTGAGCGACTTGGCGATCGCCGAGAGGTCGGTCAGGAGATCGCCGCTGCCCTCGAGGAGCTTCTCGAGGCCCGCGCCCGGCGCCGCCGGGATCTCGCCGCCGATCGGCACCTCGGGCTCGTCGGCCTGGCCGCCCTCGAGCTCGATGTACTTGTCGCCGAGGAGGCCACGCGTCTTGATCGAGGCGCGCGTCCCCTTGCGGATCATCGGCGCCCAGCGCCGCACGACGTCGTAGACGACCCGCACGGTGCGGTCGGCCGGGTCGCCCGAGAGGTTGACCTCGATGACGCTGCCGACGACGACGCCGTTCAGCGTCACGACGTTGCCGCCCGGACGAGGCCGGCCGCCGACTCGAAGTGCGTCTCGTAGGGGAACTTGCTTGCGGAAGAGGTTGGCCCGCTGGCCGATCATGAAGACCCCGATCATCGTCGCGACCAGCGCGACGAGGACCACGATGCCGACCCGGAAACGACGGCCGACCTGCTGTCTCTCCGGCCACGGCTCACGCTCCCTTCGGCTCGCGGAACCGCCTGGAAGGCGCCCGTGCCGCAGGGGAAGCCCATGGCGCGGAAGTACTCCAGGAGCACGGGGTGGCCGCTCGCCGCGGCTTCCTCGAACGTGCCGATGAACTGGAAGCGCCCCTGGTGGAGGAAGGCGACGCCGGTCGGCGACGGTGCGCGCCGTGACGATGTCGTGCGTCACGACGACCGAGGTCGTCTGGAGCCGCACGTTGACGTCGACGATGAGCTGCGCGATCTTCTCGGAGGAGAGCGGGTCGAGGCCGGTCGTCGGCTCGTCGTAGAGGATGATCTCCGGGCTCGAGCGCGATGGAGCGCGCGAGCGCGACGCGCTTGCGCATCCCGCCCGAGAGCTCGGACGGCATCTTGCGCTGGATGCCGGGCAGCCCCACCATCGTCAGCTTCTCGGCGACGATCGCGGCGATCTCGCTCGGGCGTCTTCTCCGGTGTGCTCGCGGACGGGAAAGGCGATGTTGTCCTCGACGTTCATCGAGTCGAAGAGCGCGCCGCCCTGGAAGAGCATGGCGAGGCGGCGGCGCACGGGCGAGAGCTGCTCCTCGGAGAGCGCCGACGATCGACTCGCCGAAGACGAGCACGTCGCCGCGTCCGGCTGCGTCAGGCCGTTGATGTGGCGCAGCGTCACGCTCTTGCCGGTGCCGGACGGGCCGAGCACGCAGAGGACCTCGCCGCGCCGGATCTGGAGGTTGACGCCGGCGAGGATGTCGCGGCCCGAGTAGCTCTTCCAGACCTCCTTGAACTCGACGATCGGCTCTCGCCGACGGCGCGCGCGTAGGCGTGCCGGCGGACGCGGTCGGGGCGGCGGCTGCGCTCATCAGATGGCCAGGAAGAGCTTCGTCAGGAAGAAGTCCGAGACGAGGACGCAGATCGAGGCGAGGACGACCGTGCGCGTCGTGGCCCGGCCGACGGCCGCGGCGCCGCCCTCGACCTGGAGGCCGTTGTAGCAGCCGATGGCGGCGATCTCGAAGCCGAAGAAGACCGTCTTGCCGAGGCCGCTGAAGATGTCGGAGATCGGCGAGCTGCTGCCAGATGCTGGTGATGTAGTCCTGGGCGGTCATCCGGAGCTCGAGCACGGCGATGACGAGTCCGCCGAGGATGCCGAGCACGTCGGCGATCGCGGTCAGGACGGGCATCATGATGATGATCGCGAGCACGCGCGGCACGACGAGCCGCCGGACCGGCGAGATCGCCATCGCGCGCAGCGCATCGACCTGCTCGGTCACGGTCATCGAGCCGAGCTCCGCGGTGATGCCGGAGCCGACGCGGCCGCCGACCATGAGCGCCGTCAGGACCGGGCCGAGCTCGCGCACGAGCGAGAGCGAGACGACGCGGCCGACGAACATCTTGCCGCCGAAGGCCTCGAGCGAGTAGGCCGTCTGCAGCGCGAGCACCATGCCGGTGAAGAGCGCGGTGATGCCCGTGATCGACACCGACTTGACGCCGAGCTCGTCCATCTGATCGAGCGAGCTCGATCGAGTAGAAGGGCCGGCTGACGCACCGCGGCGATCGTCTGGCCGACCAGCTGGGACAGGCCGCCCGAGGTACTCGACGGTCTGCGAGCCCTTGCGGCCGAAGCGGTCCACGAACCGCAGCCAGCCGAGGTTGCGATAGAAGATCGCCGTCGCGGAGGGTTCGGGTTGCGTCATGGGGACGGCGCATTCTACGCCGTCCCTCCGCGCGCTGTAAACGCCGGAAGCGTCGAGAGCTTGCGGCTCTGCTACGCTCTGGCGCCGAGTGCGCTTTCTCCGATCGCTCGTGGTCTGGATCGTCATCGCGCGGCGCGACGATCCTGTTCGGGCTGCCGGCGATCCCGCTGGCGCTCGTGCCCGCCGCGGCGGCGAGTGGTTTCTCCGCTGGCGCGCGCTGGGCGCGGCTGATCCTCGGGGTGTCGGGCGTGCGCGTGCGACGTGCGTCACCCCGAGCGGCTCGGCCGCGGACGAGAGCTTCGTGCATCGCCGCCAACCACGAGAGCTTCTACGACATCCTCGTGCTGCTCGCGGTCCTGCCGATGTCGGTGCGCGTTTCTCGCCAAGCGCAACCTCTTCCGGCTGCCGTTCCTCGGGCTGGTCGATGGCGGCCGCCGGGTTCATCCCGGTCGACCGGCGAGACGCGCGCGCGCAGCGCCGCCGATCGTCGACGCGGCGCTCGACGCGGCTGGAGAGGGGCCGCTCCCTGGTCGTCTTCCCCGAGGAGACGCGGACGCGCGACGGGCGAGCTGCTCCCGTTCAAGGCGCGGCGCGGCGCTGCTGGCGCTGAAGTCGGGGCTGCCCGCTCGCTGCCGCTGGGCCTCGCGGGAACGTTCCGGCATCCAGCGGCGCGGCGGTTTCACGATCACGCCCTCGCGGGTCTGTGCTCGCGGTGGGCGAGCCGATCGCGGCCGCGGGCCGCCCGAGCCGCGGACCGCGGAGCGCTGACCGAGGAGCTGCGGGAGCGCGATCGCGGCGCTGCGCGAGGAGGCGAGGGCCGGCATAGAATCGCCTCGCGGGAGAGACGATGAGCGCGACGGCGGAGCTGACCGAGGAGAAGGTTCTCGAGGTCCTGCGGACCGTGCGGTTCCCCGGGCCTCTCGCGCGACATCGTCTCGTTCGGCTTCGTCAAGGACCTCACGGTCGGCGGCGGCAACGTCTCGTTGCGCCTCGAGATCACGACCGAGTCGCCGCCGCGCCGCCGAGGAGATCCAGCGCGACGCGACCGAGAAGCTGCGCAGCCTCCCGGGCGTCAACGCGGTCACGATCCGCCTCGACGTGAAGCCGCCCCGGCCCCGGCGGCGCCCGGCCCGCCGGCGCCGGCCCCCGTGCCGACGCATCCTCCAGGACGTCGCGTTTCAAGGTCGCGGTCGCGTCGGGCAAGGGCGGCGTCGGGCAAGTCGACGGTGGCGGCGAACCTCGCGCTCGCCCTCGAGCGGCTCGGCTACCGCGTCGGTCTGATGGACTCCGACATCTACGGTCCGTCGCAGCAGATGATGATGGGGATCGACGAGAAGCCCTACGTCAACGAGGCGAACAAGATCGTCCCGATCGAGCGCTACGGCGTGAAGGTCATGTCGCTCGGGTTCCTGATGGACGTCGACCAGCCGGTGATCTGGCGCGGCCCGATGGTCATGAAGGCCGTCGAGCAGTTCCTCCAGGACGTGGCCTGGGGAACGCTCGACTTCCTCGTCGATCGACCTGCCGCCCGGGACGGGCGACGCGCAGCTGACGCTGACGCAGAAGATCCAGCTCTCCGGCGCCGTCATCGTGACGACGCCGCAGGACGTCTCGCTCATCGACGCGCGCAAGGGCCTCGCGATGTTCCAGAAGGTGAACGTGCCCGGTCCTCGGCATCATCGAGAACATGTCGCTACTACGTCTGCCCCACGTGCGGCCATCGCGAGGAGATCTTCAAGCACGGCGGCGGCAAGCGCACGGCCGAGCAGCTCCAGGTGCCGTTCCTCGGCGAGATCCCGCTCGACCCGAAGGTGGTCGCCGGCGGCGACTCGGGCCGCCCGATCGTCGCCGGCGAGCCGCAAGTCGGCGGTGTCGGAGGCCTACCTGCGGATCGCCGACGCGATCGTCGCGGCGGCTCGTCGGACGCCTGGAGACGGTCCGAGCCGACATGCCCGCCTCGATCGAGCTCGCCAAGACGGACATCACGCGGATGCACGTGGACGCGATCGTCAACGCCGCCAACGAGGCGCTCCAGCTCGGATCGGGCGTCGCCGGCGCGATCCGGCAGCACGGCGGCCCGACGATCCAGGACGAGTGCGACCGGATCGGCACGTGCGCCGTCGGGCAGGCCGTCGTGACGAAGGGCGGGCAAGCTCCCGGCGAGGTGGGTCATCCACGCCGTCGGCCCGGTCTGGAAGGGCGGCACGTTCGGCGAGGAGATGCTGCTCGCGTCGGCCGTGCTCCAGGCGCTGCGGCGCGGCGAGGACATCGGCGCGGCGTCGGTCGCGGTTCCGGCGATCTCGACGGGCGTCTTCGGCTTTCCGCTCGACGCTCGCGGCCGAGATCACCGTCGCGGCGGCGCGCTCCTTCGCGCCGACGCCGAGTACGTCCAGAAGCATCGTCTTCTGCCTGCTCGACGACGACGTCGCACGAGGCCTTCGAGAAGGCGCTCGGCAACGCGGCCGGAGTCGTCGGGCCGGTCGACCGCCGAGTGTGCTTGTTCGCGCCTTCGCTCTTCCTTGCGTCCCGCGGCGGCGCCGCTCTCGCCGTCCGACGTCGCACGGCGCTCCAGATCGGCCCGCAACGTCGGGCCTCGCCGCCCTCGAAGAGGGCAACCTCGCCGAGGCCGCGAAGCGCTTCGAGACGGTGCGCCGGCTCGCGCCGGCCGAGCCGCTCGGCTGGGCGGACGGCGCGGTGGCCGCGATGCGGGCGAAGGACCTCGCCGCGGCGGAGAGGCTCCTGGCCGAGGCGCTGCGCCTCTCGCCCGGCGACGCGCGGGTCGCTCGCCCTCGAGGGCGGCCCGGCGCGAGCTCGCCGGGCGACCGCGCCGGCGCCGATCGCCGATGTTCGAGAGGGCCGCCGCGGCGTCGCCCCGGGACCTCGCGTCGCGATGGAGCGCGGCGCGCTCTGCACGCGGAGGCGGGCGATCCGGCGGGCCGCGCGGCGGCGATCCGCGATCTCGAGGCGGCGCTCGGACAGGCGCCGGCCAACATCGTTCCTCCTCGTCCGTCTCGTCGGAGCTCGAGCGCGGCAGGGAGACGCCGCCGGCGGCGGCCGCCGCGGACCGCGCTGGCGGCGCTCGTCTCGGGCGACGCGCAAGCTCGACGCGGCGCATGGCGGAGGGCGGAAGGCGCACTCGGAGCCGGCGACGAGCGTACGGCGTCCCTGAAGTACCGCGTCGCCGAGAACATTCTGCGGACGACGCCCGCGATACCAGCAGGCGCGCCACGACGTCGAGCCCGGAGTCGTCGGGCTGCCCCTCGAGGACTGGAGCGCCGGCGCTCGCGGCCTCGCTGCGAGCGCGCGCCGGCGCGGCCGTTCCCGTGACGTTCACGCCGAAGCCGGATGCGGGCTCTCAGCGGGATCTCGGGCGCGGCGGTCGTGCGCGTGGCGCGGCAAGGATGCCCGGGATCTCGTCGTCGCGGGACCGTCCGGGCTGCGGGTCGCTGTCGCGCGCCGGCCGCTTCCGGGGCTATCGCGCCGGAGGCCCCGGTCTCCTCGGCTCCGCGCCTCGGACGTCGCGGTCGCCGACGTCGACCAACTCCGGCTCGCTCGACCTCGTCACGCCGGGCGGCGCTCTGGATTCGGGAGGGCGCGGCGTACCGGCGGGTCGAGATCGCCGCCGGGCGAGCGCGTCGTTCCGTTCGACGTGGACGCCGACGGCGACCTCGACCTCTACGTCTCGTCGAAGAACGGCGACCGCCTGCTCCGCAACAATCTGGACGGGACCTGGACCGACGTCGACCGCGGCGTCCGGCATCGCGGCCGGTACGCGCGTCGCTCTTCGCGGTCGCCGCGGACCTCGACCGGGACGGCGACGTCGACCTGCTGCTCGCGCGTCCCGAAGGCGGCTTCGTCGCTCTACGACAACCTGCGCGGCGGACGGCTCGCCCCGCGCGAGTCGGGGCTTCCGAAGACGGGCGCGATCGCCGATGCGACGGCCGGCGACGTCAACGGCGACGGCCGGCTCGACCTCGTCTGGGCCGCCGACGGCCGGGCCGTTCGTCGCGCTCAATCGCGGGCGACGGAACGTTCCTGCCGGCCGCGCCGACTCGGTCCGGCCGCTTGCCGTCCTCCTCTTCGACTACGACAACGACGGGTTCCTCGACCTCTTTCTCGCGAACCCGTCGGGCCCGTCGGCGCTCTTTCGCAACGACGGCTCCGGGCGCTTCGCCGCGGCGTCCGTCGGCGCGCTTCCGCCCGCGCGCGCGGCCGAGGCCGTCGATTTCGACGGCGACGGCGACCTCGACCTCGCGATCGTCACGCCGGACGGCACGGTGGCGCTGCTCGAGAATCGCGGCGGCAACGCCAACGGCTGGATCGACGTCGCGCTCGAGGGGCTGCCGACGGGATCGGCGAAGGTCAATCGCTTCGGCTTCGGCTCGGAGATCGAGGCGAGGGCGCAGGACCTCTACGTCTACCGCGTCGCGTCGCGCCCGGTCACGCGTCTCGGCCTCGGCGACCGCCGCCGTGCCGACGTGCTGCGCATCGTCTGGACGAACGGCGTGCCGCAGAACGCCCTCGACCCGCCGGTGCGCACGGTCGTGCGGGAGGTGCAGCAGCTCAAGGGCTCGTGTCCCGTTCCTCTATGCCTTCGACGGCGTCGCGCTGGCGCTTCGTCACGGACGTCCTCGGGCCGCGCGCCGGCGGGCCTTCTCTACGACGGCGTCCACCAGGCGGCCGGCGGACACGCGCGAATGGCTGGTCGTGCCCGGGGACGTGGCTCGCGCCGTCCGAGGGCCGTCTGACGCTCGACGTCACCGAGGAGCTCTGGGAGGCCGCGTACTTCGATCTCGCGGAGCTCGACGCCGTGGACCATCCCGCCGGAGTCGCTCTCGTCCCGAACGAGAAGATGGTCCCGCCGCCCTTCCCGGACAAGAAGATCTTCACCGTGTCGCGGCCGCGCACGCCCGCGCGCGACGGACGAGACCGGCCGTGACCGGACGGCGGAGATCGCCGCGGAGGACGGCGTCTATCTCGCCGGCTTCGCGCCGACCCGCTACCAGGGGCTCGTCGCGCCGCACGAGCTCGTCCTCGAGCTTCCCGAGGCGCGGACGCGCTCGCGGGTGATGCTCTACCTGACGGGCTGGATCTTCTACGCCGACACGTCCATCAACGTGTCGCTGTCGCAGCGGCGCGACCTCGCGGGCCGAGCCGTCCAGCTGCTCGACGTCCCGGACGGGAAGGGGGGCTGGAGGACCGCGATCCCGTCGCATCGGGTTATCCCGCGGGCAAGACGAAGACGATGCCCGTCGACCTTTCCGGCGTCCTCGATCGCTCGGATCCGCGGGTGCGCATCCGCACCAACCTCGCGATCTACTGGGACCGCATCGCCTACACGGTCGGACGACCCGGTCGGTGCCGCTGGTCCGGACGCGCGTGCCGCTTGTCCTCGGCCGAGCTCTTCTTTCGCGGGTTCTCGCGGATGGAGCGCGAGTCGCCGGAGGGCCCGCAGGTCTTCGTCCACGACGACGTCTCGACGCGGCCCGCGCTGGGCCGACATGGCCGGGCTCTACACGCGTCTCGGCGACGTGCGCAGCCCTGCTCGGCGCGGCCGACGACCGCTACGTCGTCATGAAGGGCGGCGACGCCGTGCGGCTGCGGTTCGACGCCGTCGATGCTGCCGCCGCGTACCCGCGGGCTGGGTGCGCGACTATCTCGTCGTTCTCGACGGCTGGGACAAGGACGCCGACAAGAACACCGTGGCCGGCCAGACGGTCGAGCCGCTGCCGTTCCACGGAATGGACGATGCCCGTTACGGAGAGCTCGCCTTTCCGGCGAGCGCCGTCGCACGACGAGTTCGTGCGCGAGTACCTGACGCGGCGCGGGAGGCCCGGACGAGTTCCGCGACGCGGTGCGCGAAGCGGCGGCCGCCCGCGTGCCCGGACGCGGCGCGGCCATGAAGCGCGCTCTCGGCTTCTTCGCGGCCCTCGCCCTGCGTCGGCGCCGCCGGCGATGCGCCGCCCGGGCGTCTTTCGCGACGTCACGAAGTCCTCGGGCGTCGTCGATGCGCGTCCAGGGCGATCTGATGCACCTGAAGCTCATCCCGACGATGATCGGAGGCTGCGCCGTCGGCGACTACGACGGCGACGGCCGGCCCGACCTGTACGTGACCAACTCGATCCCGACGTGGGGCAAGCCGAACACCGAGTCGTGCGGCCGCCTCTACCGCAACGTCGGCGGCGGCCGTTTCGAGGACGTCACGGCGAAGGCCGGGAATCCACGCCTGCGGGCTCGGCATGGGGGCGTTCTGGGCGGACCTCGACGGAGACGGCCGCCTCGACCTCTACCTGACGAACGTCGGCCCGAACGCGGTCTGGTGGAACCAGGGCGACGGGACGTTCGAGGAGGGCCGGGACACGGGGCTCGAGGATCCGCTCTTCTCGGTCGGCGCCGGGTTTCTCGACTACGACGGGGACGGGCGTCTCGACGTCGTCGTCGCCAACTACCTCGACTCGACGCCCGAGTGGGAGGCCGCGCAGCCGCAGTTCGCAGCTGCGGGTTCCGGAGGACTACGTGGGCCAGCCGTCGCACCTCTACCGCAACCTCGGCGGCCGCAAGTTCCGGGACGTGACGAAGAAGGCCGGCCTCGCCGTGCCCCCGGCCGAGACGAAGACGCTCGGTCGCCGGTGCTCGACTACGACGGCGACGGGCTCGACGATCTCTATTTCGTCAACGACCGCGTCGGCAATCGTCTCTTCCGCAACCGCGGCGACGGCGACCTTCGAGGAGACGACGGCCGAGACGGGTGCCGGCGTCCTCGGCGACCATCCGCGCGCCGGGATGGGGGTCGCCGTCGGCGACCCCTTCGGGGACGGGCGCGACAGCCTCTGTCGTCACCAACTTCGGCGCCGAGCCGAACAGCCTCTACCGCAACGTCGACGGCGTCCTCTTCGAAGACGCCGGGCGCCGCCTCGGGCGTCGCCGACGATCGGCCTGTCGTTCGTGCGGTGGGGGACGCACTTCGCCGACTTCGACAACGACGGCTGGCCCGACGTCTACGCCGCCGGCGGCCATCTCGCGCCGCGGCTTCCGCGCACGCTCGGCCACTACAAGAGCGGCGGCGCGAACTACGTCGAGGCGGGCGACTCCGCCTTCGACCAGAAGACCGTCGCTGCTCCACAACCTCGGCGGCGGACGGTTCGTCGAGTGGACGGACTCGGGCGATCTCGGCCGGACGCGAATGGCCGCGCGGGGCACCGCCGTGGCGGACCTCGACGGCGACGGCGCGCTCGACCTCGTCGTCGTCGACATCGACGGGCCGGTGCGGATCTTCCGCAACGAGATCGGCGCCGGCAGGGCTGGATCGCGATCGAGCCTCGTGCCGGGCGCCGACGGCCGGCACGGTCCTCGGGACCCGCGTCGCGGTCACGGCCGGCGGCCGCACGCAGACCAGGCCTATCGCGTCTCGCCGTCCTACGCCTCGGGCTCGCTCGTCCCGCTCCACTTCGGGCTGGGCGGCGGCGGAGCGGCGACGGTCGAGGTGCGCTGGCCCGGACGGCCGCACGGCAGACGCTTCCGCGAACGTCGCTCCCCGGCGAGACCTACCGCCTCCGTCCGGCGGCGACGCTCGAGGCGGACTCCGGGCCCTGAGTCCGTGCGACGCATTCCGCCCGGACTATGATTCCGGAGCCTCGATGATCCCCATCGGCGACGACGACTCGGACCGGCGCTCGACTCCGGTCGTGACGTGGCTGCTCGATCGCCGTCAACGTCTTCGTCTTCGTCGTGCTCCAGGGCATGGGATCGAACGAGCGCTTCACGATGGCGTTCGCGACCGTGCCGGCGGAAATCCTGACCGGGCACGACATCGCTCAGGCCGTTCCGATCCGCGACCCGTACGGCCGCGAGGTCGGCGGACCTCGATGCTCGAGCCGACGCCGATCCCGGTCTACCTGACGCTCATCACCGCGATGTTCATGCACGGCGGCTTCGCGCACCTGTTCGGCAACATGCTCTACCTCTGGATCTTCGGCGACAACGTCGAGGACGCGCTCGGCCACGTGCGATACTTCGTCTTCTACATCGCTGACCGGGCATCCTCGCGGGGCTCTCTCACGTGCTTCGTCACGGCCGCGTTCGGGGCGAACCCGCTGATCCCCTCGCTCGGCGCCTCCGGCGCGATCTCCGGCGTGCTCGGCGGCTACATCGTTCTCTTCCCGCGGCGGCGCGTGCGCGTGCTCTTGTTCTACAGCGTCATGGAGGTCCCGGCGGTCCTCGCGATCGGCCTCTGGTTCCTCTTCCAGCTCGTCAGCGGCGCCGGGATGCTCGGTGGACCAGGGCGGCGGCGTCGCGTACGGGGCGCACATCGGCGGCTTCATCGCGGGCGTCGTCCTGGTCCGGCTCTTCGCCCGCCCGCGGCCCTCGTATCAGGTCGCCTGAGACGGGGCGCGGGCCGCGGACGAGGACGCTTCGATGGCCACCGCCACGAAGCAGGCGATCAGCAGGACCGAGTACTCGTAGCCGTTGCGCCCGCCGCCGACGACGAACCACCCTTCGCCGAAGTGCACCAGGACGATCCCGCAGAGAAGCTGGATCGCGAACCAGGCGCAGAGCGGCCGCACGAGGCGGCCGCGAGATCAGGAGCAGGCCTCCCACGATCTCGACTCCCGTCAGCAGCCATGCGACCCCCGTTCCGAAAGGAACATGCTGGCTCTCGAGGAACCCGCCGAACCCCGCGACCCCGCCGATCGAGGCCCGGAACGTCCCGTGGATCACCATCATGGCCGCCGCCGCCATCCGGACCAGAGCGATGCCGCGCATGGCGGGCACTCTACAACGGCCTCTCGAAAACGTGCTGCATCTTGATCCGCCCGAATCCCTCGCGCTCGTAGAAACGGAGGGCCCGGTCGCGGACCACGTTCGACCGGACCCGCAGCGCCCGGCAGCTCGTCGCGCGCGCCCAGTCCGCCGCCGCCGCCACGAGCGGCCGGCCCGATCCCGGCGCCCCGCCGGGCCTCGTCGACGACGAGGCCCGCGATCTCGGCCGTGACCGGCGACTCGAAGATGCGGGGGAGGCTGACCTGCAGCCAGCCGGCCAGGCCGTCCCCGGACGCCGCCACGAGGAGCGCGTGGTCGGGGTGGTCCGCGATCGACGCGAGCTGCCGCGCGGCGTCGGCCTCCGACATGGAGTAGCCGAGCTGCGTCGAAAGGCGCGCGAGCTCGGCCGCGTCGCCGCGGCGGGCGGACCGGATCGCGACCGAGGCGGCGTCAGGCAAGGGTCTTGACGTAGCGAAGCGTCTCGGGTCGGAAGCCGCGCTTCTCGTAGACCGCGCGCGCGTGGCGGTTTCCTTCGAAGACGTTGAGGGTGAGCCGGAGATGTCCGAGGCCCCGGGACCAGGTCTCGGCGGCGGCGAGGAGCGCTCCCGCGGCGCCCCGGCCCTCCGCTTCGCGGGTCACGGCGAGCTCCGCGACGTGGCCGTGCGGGCGGCGATCGAAGTAGTCGACCAGCGTCTCGAGATAGGCGAAGCCCAGCCGCTCGCCGTCCTCCGCCTCCGCGATCAGGAGAGCGATGCCCTGGCCTGGGGCGTCGAAGAACGCGTGGAGGACGCGCGATTCGGCGACGACGACCTCCTCCGCCGTCCGCCACGGCGGAGGACCGAACTCGGCGAGCCGGACGGCCGTCGCGACGACGAAGTCTCGATCGTCGGGCCGGGCCGGGCGGACGGCGATCGGTGCGTCGGCCATCGGATCTCTACCGCTCCCCGGCCGGCCGAAATGTCGCGAGACTCTCCCCGGAAGGGTCGAGCAGCTCGAGGCGAGCCGTCCACGATCGTCCATCCGGCCGTCTGCTGGAGGGCCTTGAGAAACGCGGGTTCCCAGCCCGAGCCGCCGGCGCAGGCCATCCGTGTCGTCGCCAGGCGGCCGAGCTTCAGCTTCCCGGCCGTCGAGCTCGTCGGGACTCGGCCCCGAAGGCATGACTTGCACCCGGTCCGACGACCTCGGCCTTCCGGCCGTCGGCGAGGAGCGTTCAGCGTCGGGCATGCGGCCGGATTCCGCGATCAGACGGCGCGCTCGCCGAGCCTCGCGAGCGTTCGTCCCGCGTAGGTGTCGAGTTCGGTGCCTCGCGGGACGAAGGGCCGGAGCGCCGCAGGATCGATCTCGTAGTTGAGGATCGCCAGATCGCGCCATTCGGCGGTGAGCAGCGGGCGAGGAGCGCAGCCTCGGATCGGTGACATCGGCGGCATTCAGTGCTGTTCGGATCTTCCGTCGCGAGCCGCCCGGGACGTCGTGCAGCGTCTGGGCCGTTCCGTCCGGCCAGCGGATCTCGAGCGTGTCGATCTTCGAGCGCGTCGCCGAGACCGAACGTCAGCGTCTTCTCGGAAGCCGAGAGGTAGGACTGGCCGCCCGAGACCTGCTGCGTCAGCGTGCGCCCGCCGATCGAGGCCGTCACGCGCGCGCCGACGGCGTCGCGGTTGGACCGGCCCGCGCCCTCGAGCCGCACGCGGACGCTCTTCTCCGGAGCGTTCGTCGGATTGAGGTAGACGCGCGCCGGGCCCGCCGTTCTCGACGAGCACGAGATCGAGGTCGCCGTCGCCGTCGAGGTCCGCGTACGCCGCGCCGCGGGCGACGAGCGGCGCCGCGAGGTCCCCGGCGCGCGCGCCGAGCGGGTCGAAGCGGCCGTCGCCGGCGTTCCGGTAGAGGACGGGCGCCTGCCGGTAGGCGACGTCCTTCTGCACGTCCTGGACGGTCGGCTCGACGTGGCCGTTGGCGAGGAGGAGGTCCATGCGGCCGTCGAGGTCGGCGTCGAAGAAGAGGACGCCGAAGGTCAGGTCGAGAAGCGAGGACGGGCCGACGCCGCTCCGCGGCGACTCGTCGAGGAAGACCTCGCCCGGAGTCGGTCCAGTAGAGCGACTTCGAGCTCGTTCGAGAAGTTGCCGATCGCCACCGCGACCCCGCGGCCGTTCTTCGTGTCCGCCCAGGCCGCGCCCATCGCGCCGCGCGCGCGCCCGGCCTCGTCGACGGCGACGCCGGTGGGAATCGCGACGTCCTCGAAGGTGCCGTCGCCCTTGTTGCGGAAGAGGTTGTTCGGCGCGGTGTCGTTGGCGACGAGGAGGTCCACGCGGCCGTCGCCGTCGAAGTCCCACGGCGCGACGCCGAGCGCCTTCTGGTTGGCGTTGCCGGTCCCCGGCGCTTCGCGTGACGTCCACGAAGCGGCCGCCGCCGAGCGTTGCGGTAGAGGTGCGACGGACGTCCCGGGATAGCGCTCGGGCGTGCAGTAGGACTTGGTCTTGCCGTCGAGCGTGCAGAAGAGGTCCTTCGTCGGGCTCCAGTCGACGTAGCGGCCGACGTAGAGGTCGAGGAGGCCGTCGCCGTCGTAGTCGAGCCAGGCCGAGGAGGTGCCCCAGCCCGAGTCGCGCGACGCCGGCCTTCTGCGGTCACCTCCTCGAAGCGGCCGCCGAGGTTGTGGAAGAGGTAAGTTGCCGCCGAGCGCCGTGACGTAGACGTCGTCGCGGCCGTCGTTGTCGTAGTCGGCGACCGAGGCCCCCATCCCGTAGAAGACCTTCTCGAGGCCGGCCTCGCGCGTGACGTTCCGGAATCGGGGCAGGCCGTCGGGCGCCGTTGCCCTCGTTGCGGTAGAGCGCGAGCGAGGACTTCTGCGACGCGCGCGCGCGGATCGCCGGGCCAGTACGCGCCCGAGACGAAGAGGAGGTCGGGCCGGCCGTCGCCGTCGTAGTCGAGGACGGCGACGCCGCCGCCCATCGTCTCGGGCATCCACTTCTTCCCCGCGGCGCCGTTGACGTGCGTGAAGTCGATCGCCGAGCTCGCTCGCCTTCTCCTGCGAACGCGATCGCGGCGGTGGCGCGGCGTGGGCGTCGGCGGCGGGAGCCGGGCGGTCGGCGCGTCCTTCCGGCGCGGCGGCAGGCGACGGCCGGCGCCGAGGACGGCCAGGACGGAGACGGCGCACGGACGCGCGAGTCTAACGCGGAGGCCGACGCTACCAGGGCGCCGACGGCGCGCGCGGCGAGCCCGCGGCGGGCGCCCGTCGGACGCCGTCGCGTAGGACCACTGTCGCGGCTTCGCTCGGCACGGGCGGATGCGCGCTGCGTCAGGTAGCCGCGGTCGGTCTCGTAGCCCTTCGGGCCCATCGTCGCGACCCAGGCCGCAGGCGCCGCGGGCGGCGGCTCGGCCTCCGCGTGGACGTGGATCGGGAGCGACTCGCGGTTGGCCCACGGGTTCTCGAGCCGGAAGTCGCCCGGGCACCGCGCGGATCGCCTCGTCGTCCTTGTAACTTGCGGTACGCGGCGTCGTGCGATGTCGGCGTTGCTTCGCGGTCGCCCATCGCCCGGTAGACGCGCATGAGGTTGTAGTGGGCGTTCAGGTCCTCCGGGATCGATCGCGAGCGTCCTGCCGTAGGCGGCGATCGCCTCCGGGAACCGGCCGGCGAGCCAGTAGACGAGGCCGAGGTTGTTCCACGCGACGCGGTCGAGCGGGAACTTCTCGAGGACCGCCGGAGGTCCCTCTCGGCGTCGTCGAGGCGGCCCTCGTCCTTGGCGACCGTGGCGCGGAAGAAGGCCGTCTTGCCCCAGCCCGGCCGGCGCCTCTCGGCTTCCGCGAGCGAGACCTTCGCGTCCGCGAGGCGGCCCTCGGCGATCTCGGCGCGGGCGCGGTTGAGCGGCCCGTCGGGCTTGTCGGGAGCGAGCTCCGGCGGCCTTCGTCCACGCCGCGCGCGGCGCCCTTGAGGTCGCCCTGGAGGAAGAGGCCGATGCCGTAGTCGTTCCAGCGCAGCCAGAGCGGATCCGAGTTGCCCCGGACGGTGACGGCGTTCCCCCTCTCCCCTGGGGAGAGCGGGTCGCGGGGTCGAGGGGCAGCGTCACCCTGTCCTTCGCGCAGCGTCGTCACCGGCAGCGACGGGTGCGCCGCGCCGAGCGAGAAGGTCGTGTAGTCGCGCGCTGAACTTCCGATAGTGCGTACCCGCCGACAGCGTGATCGGGCCCCGCGCCGTCCTCCGGGACCGTCACCCGATAGTGGACCACGCGCGCCGCGCCGGGCCCGATCGCCGTTGTTGTAGAGCGGCACGCGGATGTCCTGCGGCTGGCGCCGATCCATCGGACTCGCCGTTCTGGTCGATGACGAGCGTCGAGAGCCGGTCGGCGGCCGCGTCGAGACGGCCGTCCCCGTCGAGCACGCCGCTCGCGAAGAAGCGGCCGAGCCGCCGGACCCGGCGTCGAGCGAGACCCAGGTCTCGTTCGAATCGGCCGTGCCGTTGGTGTACGGATGGCCGACGCCGCGCGTCCGCACGACGACCTCGACGTCGAGGGTCTCGTCCGGGCCGGACCGCCGGCGGCTCGTCGCCGAGCGCCGAGGAGCTCGCCGTCCGCGCGCCGGATCGCGAAGATGTCGATCGATGAGCACCTTGTTCTTGAGGAAGCCCTCGATCTGTCTTCTGCGTGGCGCGCGTCGCCGCGCACGAACGGCAGGGCCGTGTTGGCGGCGGGGAAGAGGTGGTCGTGGAGGAATCCCGTTCCGGCTGCCGAACTCGTCGGAGCGGTAGTCGGGCAGGTGACAGTCGCGGCAGGCCTTCGGCTTGCGGCGGGTCGTAGAACGAGCGGACGGCGCGCCCCGAGACGCCCGAGTCGTACCAGGTGTCGTAGTGGTTCTGGCCGCGCAGCCACCGGTAGCCGTTCAGCGCCGGGATCAGGGCCGACCTTGTGGCAGCGTCGAGCAGAACTCGGGCGTGCGCATGAAGGGCTTCATGAACGTCTTGCGGTGGAGCGAGGGCTCCATGCGGATGAGGAGCCGGTTGACCGCCCGCAGCGCCGCGTTTTCCGAGAACGCGAACGGGTACTGCTTCGATTCCTCGATGACGTACGCCGCCGTTGCCGCTCCGACGTCCTTGACCTCGGCGATCGAGTGGCAGGACATGCACGTCAGGCCCTGCTGCGCCTCCCAGGAGTCGTACGAGAACGAGGCCTGGGTGGCGCCTTCCCATCTGGCCCGTGAAGAGAACGACCGGGTCGTGGCAGCCCGAGCACCACTTCGTCCGCTCGCGGCCGACCCGGTCGGCCATCAGCTCGACGCTCTTTCGGTAGAACGGGTTGTTGAACGACGAGAAGCGGTGCGCCGAGCGCTCCCACTGGTGGAAGGAGTCGGGATGGCACTCCTGGCAGTAGCCGTTGGCGGCGAGCTTCTTTCCGTCGAGGAGCCCCTGGTCGAAGGTCTCGCGCGGCGGACGGGTAGAACACGGTGTCGCCGTTCACGTTGACGATCCGCTTCGGCGGCTTCTCGAGCTTCGCGACGACGGCCATCCCGGCCAGGAAGAACGCCACGCCGCCGCCCCAGGCGAAGAGCCGACGGAACTGGAGCTGGTGCGTCGTGGGCGCGTCGGTGCAGGATGAAGGCGACGAGCGCGAGCGGCACCGACGGTGACGTGGGCGAGCCAGACGGCGCGGTGGTCGAGGGTCGCGCCGCGAAGCGTCATGAAGACTCCGGTCGCCACGCACACGAGCGCGAGGCCGACGATCGCGAGGCCCGCGGCCTTGGCGCGCTGGTTCCACATCCGGATCATCCGGCGGGCGTGCGTCAGCGGCGAAGACGAAGAACGGCACCGCGATGAGGAGCCCGAGCGTCAGGTGCAGCAGCAGCATCGCGTAGAAGAACGCGGTGTCGCGCGTGAAGGCCGCGATGAAGATCGAGTTGGCGGCGATCAGCCCGAGCGGGACGAGCAGGAGGCGGTACAGGCGCCGCTGCCACGGCCGCAGCACGCCGGCAGGTTTCGAGGGCGCGGGACCGTCCGGGGCCATCGCCGCCATTTTAGTGGCGGGGATGTGGGCCGGGCGTCATCTTTGCTCCGTGCCGCCCCGAGCCGTTTTCGCCGACTGCCACGTCGGCCGCCGTCCGGGCGACGAGGGGCCGTTTCTCGAGGCCCTCGAGAAGGCCCGCGGGCGGGGCGTCACCCGCATCACGCTGCTCGGCGACATCTTCCACTACTTCATCGCCCACCCGAAGTTCGAGACCCCGGCGATCGCGCGATTCCTCTCCGCCGTGCGGGGCCTCGCGGCCGCCGGCGTCTCGGTGACCTACGTCGAGGGCAATCGCGACTTCTTCCTCCGCGGGAGCTACGTCGAGAAGGAGTTTCACGCGGTCTGCGACGAAGAGATCTTCGAGGCCGGCGGGCGGCGCTTCCTCGCCACGCACGGTGACCTCCTCAACGAGAAGGACCTGCCGTACCGGTTCTGGCGCCGGCTCTCGAAGAACCCCGTGTCGCGCTTCGCCCTGAACTTCTTCCCGAAGGGGGCGGGCAACCGCCTCGTGTGGAAGGTCGAGGCGCGGCTGTACCGCTCCAACTTCAAGCACAAGTCGCGGCTGCCGGTCGAGATGATCCGCGCCTTCGCGGGGCGCCGCTTCCGCGAAGGGCGTCGACGTCCTGCTGCTCGGCCACTTCCACAAGTCGTGGAGCGAGACAGGTCGACGGCGGCCGGGTCGAGATCCTGCCGGCGTTCGTCGAGGAGCGGCGGTGGATGGAAATCGCGGAGGACGGGACCACGTCGCTCGTGGCGCTCTGAGCGGGCGCGATGACGGATTACCTGGCGATCCCGCCGGCGCGCTCCCTCTCGGGGACGGTCCGCGTGCCGCCGTCGAAGAGCGGGACCAATCGCGCGCTGCTCGCGGCGGCGCTGACCGGCGAGGCGGTCGAGATCCTCGGGCCGCTCGAGAGCGAGGACACGGCGGCCCTCCGGAGGTGCCTGGTGGCGATGGGCGCGAGGCTCGAGCCGACGGCGGACGGCCTGCGCGTGAGCGGGCCCCTCGCGGGCGGCGCCGCGGGTCGCGCTCGATGCCGCCGACTCCGGCACCGCGGCCCGCTTCCTGGCGGCCGCGTGCGCGGCCGTGCCGGGCCGCTGGGCCCTGACCGGATCGGCACGCCTGTGCGAGCGGCCGATCGGCGAGCTCGTCGACGCTCTCTCCCGCGGCGGCGCCCGGATCGCGTACGCCGGCGCGGCCGGCTTCCTGCCGCTCGAGATCGAGGGCGGATCGCTCCGGTCGGGCGAGATCGACGTCGACGCCTCCCGCTCGAGCCAGTTCCTGTCGGCGCTGCTCCTTTCGGCCGTCGCCGTCGACGGCGGCCTCGAGGTGCGCGCGTCGGGCCCGGTCGCGTCGGCTCCGTACGTCGCGCATGACGCTCGAGGTCCTCCGCGAGCTCGGGCACGAGGCGACGGTGGCCGCGGACGGCGCGATCCGAGTGCGGCGAGGCAGCCGCGTGGCCGGGCGCTTCGAGATTCCGGGCGACTACTCCTCGGCCGTGCCGCTGCTCGCGGCCGTCGCGGCGGCAGGAGGCGAGGTGCGCCTGGAAGGGCTGCGCTGGCCTTCGGCGGACGCCGACGCGGGAGCGCTCGGCGTGCTCGAGGCCATGGGTCTCTCCGTGTCGGCCGCGCCCGGCATTCTGACCGCCTCGGCCCGCGCCGCCGGTCTGCGGCCGGTGGAGGTCCGGGCCGCGGATTTTCCCGACGCCGTGCCGGCCCTCGCGGCGGTCGCCGCCCTCGCCGACGGGACGAGCCGCTTCTCCGGAATCGGAAATCTGCGCCTGAAGGAAAGCGATCGGGTCGCCGCGATCGAGGAGCTCGTCGCATCCGCGGGCGGACGGGCCCGCTCCGACGGCGAGACGCTCGAGATCTCCGGGCCCGCCCGGCCGCCCCGGTCCGTGGCGACGCTGCGCACTCACCGGGATCATCGGATGGCGATGGCCGGCGCCGTCCTGGCCGTGCGCCTGCCGGGACTCCTCATCGAAGATCCCGGCTGCGTCGCCAAGTCCTACCCCGGGTTCTTCCGGGATCTCGAGCGCCTGCGAGCCTGAGCCGCCGGGCCGCGCCCCGTCTCGCGACAATAAGAAGACAGAAGGTCGGTGAGATTTTCATGCCGCAGTCGCGCGCCGCCGGCGCCCTCGAGAGCTTTTCCATCGCTTCGTGCCGGGAGCGGTGGCTGGAGTTCCTGCTGCTCGAGCACCAGGCGCTCGCCCCGGCCGTCGACTACGCGCCGGCGGGGGAGGAGCTGCTCGTCCGGCGCGAGCCGGTGGCGGGCCGCCCGCTCTCCGGAAGCCGGGTGCCGCGCCCGTGGCGCGCTCCCTTACTCCTGCAGGCGGCGTCGGCGGCCGCGTTCTTCGCCTCGCGCGGCTTTCCGCTCGGCATGGAGGACCTCGACTCCGCCGTCTGGGACCCGTCGGGCGGCGTCCCGCGCCTCTGGCTGACCCGGACACCCGCGGCCGTGCGGAGGCCGCACGACACGCCGGTCTCCGGCCTGCTCGCCCAGGCGGTCGCCAGCCTCTTCTCCCCGGCGGGCGGCCGGATGTCGCCGGCCGCGGCGCGCGGCCTCTTCGCCCGCCTCGGTGCGCACGACGCTTCGTGGAAGCGCGCCGAGCTCTGGGTCGCGGAGGTCCTGCGGACCTTTCCCGACCTCTCGGCGCCGGCGGCCGCCGCGGCGCGCCAGCGCTGCTGGGGTCTCGGCAGCGAGGCGCTCGCGAGCGCCGCCTCGCGCGCACTGGCGGAGAAGGCGCGGGCCATCCTGCGCGGCAGGGCCCCGCGCGTCTTCGAGCCGGCCGCATCGCCGCTGACTCCGGGAGGAGCGCTTCGCCTCGTTCCGCCGGCGCAGGGCGCCGCGGATGCCGCTCGGCGACTGCGGGAGCTGGCCGAGGTCCGCGACGGACGGTCGCCGGTCTGGATCGCCGTCGAGGCCGAGGCCTGGGACCCCGTCTCCCGCCGCGCGTTCGAGTCGGCCCGGAGCTCGCTCGGCGAGAAGGTCGAGGTCGTCGTCGTGCCCGGCCGCCGGCCTGCGCCCGACTCGCCCGCTGAGTGGCGCCGGGCGATCTGGGTTCCGTGCGGGAGCCTCGCCGCCTCGATCCGTTTCTACGAATGGTTCGGCGAGGCGGCGGGCCGGGACCCGGCGCGGGCGCGCGCGCTCATTCGGCGCACGCTCGGCTCGCCGGGCTGGGCGGCATTCGCCGTGGATCCGACCGGCGACGCGCCGATCCCTTCGCCCTCCGCCGAGGAAGCGAGCGAGCCGCCGGCGCCGGCTCTCGTCGCCGCCGCGGACGATCCGGGCCGTCGGATCGAGGCCCTGCTCGAGGGAGGCCAGACGAATCTCGCCCTTCGCGAGGCGGAACGCTGGGTGCGCCGCTTCCCCGGGAGGCCGGCCGAGGCCTGGTTTCCGCTCGCCGCGCGCCTTTCGGCCGGGGCCTCGGCTCCGCTGCCGCCGTGGCTCGAGGCGATCGAGGCCGAGCGCGAGATGTCCGGCGGCCGGCCGCAGGCCGCGAAGGCCCGACTGGAGCGGATCGTCCGCGCGGTCGACTGCCCGGACGACGAGCGGCGAAGGGCGCGCCTCCGGCTCGCGGAGCTCGCGGTCGTTCTCGGGCGGACCGCCGAGGCGGCGCGGCGAGCCGCCGAGTGGCGTCGCGCCCATCCCGCGGCGCCCCCCGGCGAGTCGGTGCGCGCTCTGCGGCTCGGCGCGGCGGGCCTGTCGCGCGAGGGGCGAACCGACTGCGCGCTCGCGCTGCTCGACGAGGCCGAGCGGCTCGGCTCGGGGCTCGCCGTGTCGGAGATCGTCGAGACCGCGCTCATGCGGGCCCGAGTCTTCGCGCTCGCCGGACGTTTCGAGGAGGAGGCCGCGGTCTACGAGTCGGTCCGCTCGCCGGCGCTGAAGGCGGGAGACGACGGCGTGGCCGCCCGCTTTCTGGCGCAGGAAGCGCGAGGGCTGCTCGACCGCCGCGAGCACGGGCGGGCGATCGTCCGCCTCGAGGAGGCCGTCGAGGCGGCGGCGGGAGACGCGGCCGAGCGCGCGGCGCTGTAGCTCGACCTGGCGGCGACGCGGTACCACGCGGGAGACTCCGCGGGCAGCGAGGCGGCGCTCGGCGAGGCGTTCGCGGCGGCGGCGGCGGCCGGCCGGGAGGACCTCGCCCGGATCGCCCGCGCCAACCGCGTCGAGCTGCTCGTCGATCGGTGCGCGTGGGCCGAGGCCGAGTCGGAGATCGGCGCCCTGGAGCAGAGCGCCCGCGCGGAGGGGGACTCGACGCGCCGCCTCGTGGCCCTCCACCATCGCGGCCGGCTGGCGCTGCGCCGCGGCGATTCTCCCCGATGCGGCCCGGGACAACGCGCAGGCGCGGGCCCTCGCGGCCGAAACTCGGCGATCGGCTGGAGATCGGCGAGTTGTGGCTCGAGGACGGAGACCGCCGCGTCTACGAAGGCGATCGCGACGGCGCGCGCGAGTCGTGGGAGCGGGCGGCCGCGGGCCCGCCGGACCGCTGCGATCGCGCCGAGGCCGCGCGGGAGCGCCTTTCGGAGATGGCGTGGAGCGCGTCCGGCGGTCCTCCCGACGAGGCGCGCCGCGAGGTCGAGACGCTCTTCGCGCGGGACCCGTATCGCGCCTCGGAGGCCGTCGCGCGCTGGACGCGGCTCGCAGGTCCGGCGGCGGTGCCGGTCGGTCTCCGGGAGCGCGCCGCGCGCGCCCTGCGCGAGTCGGGAGGCTCGGAGCTCGCCGCGATCGTCTTCGGTCCGGCGGCCGAGCCCGTCGCGCACGACGCCCTGCGCCAGGTCCGTGGCGCGGTCGCTCGCCGTCCTCGCGGGGCGGGCGCCGATCCTCGACGGGGCGATGCCGCGGCTGGGCCTGGCGGGGCTCGCCGTCCGGGACCCTTCCGGTCGCGAGGTCGTCGCCCTGGGCGAGGCGGCGCCTCCGGGCGTCCCGTGGAACCCGTTCGAGGCGGGCGCCGGGAAGCTCTCGCTCGCGATGTGGCCCACGCCGGCCCCGGACACGGCGGCCGCCCTGACGCTCCTTCTCGAGACCCTCCTCCTACCGACCCGGGCCTCGACCCGGCGCCGGACTTCGCCCCGGCCTGGAAACGCGTGGGCATCGTGACGGCGGACGCCTCGATGGAGGAGCCGTACCGGCGTCTCGCGCGCTTTGCGCCGCAGGACGTGACGGTCCTCGTGCTCGGCGAATCGGGCTCGGGCAAGGAGGCCGTCGCCCGCGCGATCCACGGCCTCTCGCGGCGGGCCGCCGGGCCCTTCGTCCCGGTCAACGTCGCCGGCGATCCCGGCGGGCGCTCGCTCGAGAGCGAGCTCTTCGGCCACGCCCGGGGCGCCTTCATCGGGCGCCGACCGCGAGCGCCGGGGTCTCCTCGAGGAGGCCTCGCGGCGGGACGATCTTCTTCGACGAGATCGGAGATCTCGCCCCGCCGCTGCAGTCGAAGCTCCTCCGCGCGCTGCAGGAGAGAGAGCTGCGGCGCGTCGGCGAGAATCGCTCGCGGCCGATCGACGTGCGGGTCGTCTCGGCGACGTCGCGGGACCTCGCGCGGGAGGTCGAGGCGGGGCGGTTCCGCGAGGACCTCTACTACCGCCTGCACGTCGCCCTCATCCGCCTGCCGCCGCTGCGCGAGCGCGGCCGCGACGCGCTGCTGCTCGCGCGGCACTTTCTCGAGCGCTACGCGCGCGAATACGGGCGCGGCGACGCTGCGCCTGGCGCCCGAGGCGGCGGCCGCGATCGGCGCCTACGCGTGGCCGGGCAACGTGCGCGAGCTGCAGAACGCGATGGCGCAGGCCGCCGCCCTCGGCGATGTCGGACGGTCTCGTGACGGCGTCGCTCCTGCCGGAGTCGGTGCGGCGCGTCCGGTCCCGGCCCGCGCGGGCGCCCGCACCGGGGACTACCGCGCGCGCGTCGACGCCCACCGCCGCGACCTGATCGCCGATGCGCTCGACCGGGCCGGCGGCAACCGCAGCCGGGCGGCGCGGGACCTCGGCCTCTCGCGTCAGGCGCTTCTGTACCTGATTCGCGAGCTGAAGGTGGAGAGCCGGAGGTCGTAGCCGGCAAGCACGGGGCGGGGAGAGGCCGGCCTGTCGTCTGCCTCCCGTCGCCTGCCTCCTGTATTCTCCCGCCGTGATCTCGCTGCTCGACATCGTCGGTCCCGTCATGGTCGGACCGTCTTCGTCGCACACCGCGGGCGCCTGCCGGCTCTCGCACGTGGCGCTCGCGCTGCTCGAGGAGGAGCCGGTCGAGGCGCGCTTCGAGCTGCATTCCGCATTCGCCAAGACGATGCGCGGCCACGGGACGGACCGGGCCCTCGTCGCCGGCGCGCTCGGCATGGAAGTCGACGACGCGCGCATCAAGGACGCCCTCGATCTGGCCCGCGAGCGCGGGCCTCGCCTTCCAGCTGAAGCCGAAGAACATGGGGCCGGAGGCGCACCCGAACAGCGTCGCCATCCACCTGACGCGGTGCGACGCATTCGATCTCGATCCTGGGCGCCTCGATCGGCGGCGGCATGATCGAGATCCGCGAGGTGGACGGCTTCCCGGTGTCCCTCTCGGCCAGGGACCCGTGCATCCTGCTCTTCTACGAGGACCGCCCGGGCATGGTCATGCGCGCCTCCGAGATCATCGGGCGGCGGGGCATCAACATCGCCTCGATGGAGGTCCTGCGGCGGGGCAAGGGCGACGCAGGCGTTCATGCGCATCGATCTCGACGCGCCGCTGCCGCACGAGGACGTCGCGGCGCTGAAGACCAGTTGCCGGGCGTCCGCCGCGTTCACGTGCTCGACCGCGTCGCCGGCGGCGCCCTCATCACCTAGGAGGATCGGCTTGCGACGATCTGAACAGCTTCTCCGACCTGCTCGAGATCGCGGCGGACGGACCGGCCGGCCGCTCGACGCGATCTTCCTCGAGCGAGAGGCCGCCGAGCGCGAGCTGCCCCGCGAGCGCGGTCTTCCGGATCGTTCCTCGAGCGCTGGGCGATCATGAAGGACTCGGTCCGGCGCGGCCTCGCGGGCGGCAAGTCGCTTCTCGGGCCTCGTCGGCGGCGACGCGCGGAAGGTGATCGAGTTCACCCGCGGCGGCGACATCGCCGGCGGGCGCCTCGTCGCGAAGTGCGATCGCGTACTCGATCGCGGTGCTCGAGGAGAACTCGCGGATGGGGATCATCGTGGCGGCGCCCGACGGCCGGAGCCGCCGGCATGGTGCCGGGGACGCTGCTCGCGATCTCGGAGGAGCGCGGCTTCGACGACGCCCACGACCGCCCGCGGCCTCGTCGTCGCGGGCGGCTTCGGCGCGCTCGTGGCCGGCCAAGGCGGAGCTCTCCGGCGCCGCCGGCGGCTGCCAGGCCGAGCAGGGCGTCGGCGCGGCGATGGCCGCGGGCGCGCTCGCGTTCCTCCTCGGCGGAACGCCCGGGCATGACCGTGCACGCCGCCGCCCTGACGCTCCAGAACACGCTCGGCCTCGCCTGCGATCCGGTCGCGGGCCTCGTCGAGGTGCCCTGCGTCGTGCGCAACGGCTTCACGGCGATGCTGGCGCTGGCGGGCGCGCAGACGGCGCTCGCCGGCGTCGAGAGCGTCATCCCGATGGACGAGGTCGTCGAGGCGATGGTCAAGATCGGCGAGGCGATGCCGCGATCGCTCAAGGAGACCGCCGACGGCGGCCTGGCGATGACGCCGACCGGCTGCCGGATCCGGAACGAGCTCTACCAGATCCGGTGAAGCGCGGCGAGACTCGGCGCTCCCCGCCGCGCTCCTTCTCTCGGGCGCGTGCCTGCTGTCGTACGCCAACGGCCTCACCGGCGCCTTCGCCTACGACGACAAGGCGATCGTCCGCGACAACTTCCGCATCCGCGCGGCCGCGAGCGCGTCCGTGGACCTCTTCACGACCCAGTACTTCGGCGGACCGCCGGGCACCGGGCACCGCCTACCGGCCCGTCCTGCTGCTCTCCTTCGCCGTCGCAGTGGTGGATCCACGGCGCCGACGGTCGTCCGTACCACGCCGTCAACGTGCTGCTGCACGTCGGCGGCGACCCTGCTCCTCGCGCGGCTTTTTCTCCGGCGTCGGCATTCCGCCGCCGGCGGCCCTCGGGCGCGGCGCTGCTCTTCGCCGTCCTCCGATCCACGTGGAGGCCGTGACGAGCATCGTCGGGCGGGGCGAGACGCTGGCGGCGGCGCTCGTCGCTGGCGTCGCTGCTCCTGGCGTTGCGGTTCCGCGTCGGCCGAGCGCGGCGGTGGACCGGCGCTCTCGCCTGGCGCCGCTCGTCCTGCTCTACGGGCTCGCGAACCTGACGAAGGAGAGCGCCGCCGTGGCGCCGGCGCTCCTCTTCCTGTGCTCGCCTTCCGCGCCGAGCGGCCGCTCGCGGCGCCGCTTCGCGCGCAGCGCTGCGCGCGGGGCTGCCTTCCTACGTCGGCGTCGGCGGCGGTGCTGTGGGGCGTCTTCCGCCTCCGGGCGCCGAGGTGCTCGGCGGCGCGCTCAACGTCGCGGCGCACCGGGCATCTTCGAGCTCGAGAACCCGCTCGCGTCCGATGCCGGCGCTGCCGCGCGCCGCCAACGCATGCGCGATCTTCTTCCGCTACCTCGGGCGCATGGCCGCTGCCGCTGCGCCTCTCGGCGGACGAGTCGGCGTGGTCGATCCGGCCCGCTCGCGGCCTCACGACGCCGCTCTTCTGGGCGGCGCCGCGCTGCTCGCGGTGCTGGCCGCGGCGGCCGCTCGCTCGGCGCCTGCGGGAGCGCTCGTCCGGCCGCGCTCGGCTTTCTCTTCCTCGGCATCGCGTTCCTGCCGACGTCGAACCTGCTCTTTGCGACGGGCACGATCTTCGCGCGAGCGCCTCGCCTACCTGCCGTCGGCCGGGCTACTGCCTGATCGCGGCTGCCTGGATCGCGGGCCGCGCGGCGAGCGCTTCCGGCGCTGCCCGCGCGAGCGCTCGCGCTCGTCCGGGCGGCGGTCGCTCTCGCCGCGCGAACGATCGTGCGCAACCCGGTCTGGGACGAGCGACGAGACGCTCTTCACCAACATGGTGCGAGTCTCGCCCGCGGAGCGCGAAGGCGCACTACGACTTCGCCTACATGTCGGCGGAGAACGGGCCGACCCGCGACGCGCCCTCGAGCACTACGACGCGGGCCACCGAGATCTATCCGCGACTACTGGGACGCCTGGGCGGGGCAAGGGCCGGATGGAGCGGGAGCTCGGCGACCTCGACGCGTCCGAGAAGTCCTACGCCGAGGCGCTCCGGATCGTTCCGACGTACGAGAACGGCTTCTTCGGCCTCGGTCTCGCGCGCGAAGACCGCGGCGACGCGGCGGGCGCCGAGGAGGCGTACCGCGAGGGCCTCCGGCGCAATCCCGCAGTCGCTGCCGCTCGCCTATCGCCTGGCGCTGCTGCTGTCGGCCGAGGGCCGTCCGACGGCGATCTATGCGTGGCGGCGCGCGCTCGCGATCGAGCCGCGGCTCGCTGCCGTCGCGCCTCGGCTACGCCGACTGGCTCGCCGGAGCGGGCCGGAGCGAGGAGGCGCTGGAGCAGGTGCGAGACGCTGCGCCGTTCCCCGCGTGACGCGGGCGCTCGCAAGCTCGGCGCTGAAGGACCGGTCGTCGCGAGCCTGGTGCGACGCGCTCGGGAGGCGGACCGCGTCTCCGCGGCGGCGCCGGCCGGCGCGCTCGCGGCGCCGCGCGGCGCGCGCCGCGATGCGGGGTGACGGCGGTGGTAGAGCTTCAGGAGCGCCCGCGCGATGAGGTAGGTCGGCCAGCGCCGCGACGACGGCGAGGAGCGTCGTGCCGACGAGAAACGACGCCGAGGCGCGGCTGCGAAGCCGGGCCCGCGGAACGCGACCCAGAAGTCGTTGTGGAGGATTCGCTCCCACTGCAGCGGCGGCACCCGGGCCGGGGCGTAGCCGAGGACCGCATCGGCCGAGCCGGTAGCCGACCGGCATAGAAGGCCGGCAGCGTCCACGGGTTGCCGGCGAAGCGAGCCGAGGACCGTGTCGAGCTTGTTCAGCCGGAAGAACGAACGCGAGGACGATCGGCGAGGATGAAGTGGAACCCGATGAAGGGCGAGAGCCCGACGCCGACGCCGAGCGCGAGGGCGGCGGCGACGCGTCTCGGGCGGCTCCTCGCGGCCCATCAGGTCGAGCAGCAGCCGGAGGCGGCGGCGCTTCAACGAGCGGCAGCGCCGCCGCTGCGTCGTGTCCCGGTCGGGCCGTCGGGTGGAAGCGATCACGTCATCGCGCCGCCTCGAGGTGGTCGTGGCCGAGGTCGGCGATGTCGCGCTCGGTCCGGCCGGTCGCGAGAGCGCCGCTCCGCGCCCCGGCTCGACGCGGCCGATCCGCGGACGCGGCACGCCGAGGGCCGGGGCCTCGTCCTCGAGCCGCGGCGGCGTCGGCCTCGCGGACCGTGAAGAGCAGCTCGTAATCGTCGCCGCCGCGAGAGCGCCAGCTCGATGGGGTCGAGCTCCTCCGCGGCGGCGAAGGCGCGAAGCGCCGTCGAGACCGGGCAGCGCTCCGCGCTCGAGCACGAGGCGGACGCCCGAGGCCCGCGCCAGGCGCGCCGGCGTCGACGCCGAGGCCGTCGGAGACGTCGATCGCGGCGGTCGCGAGCCGCTCGCGGGCGAGCGCGGCGCCGAGCGCGATGCGGGGCGTCGGGATCGCGGTAGGCGGCGAGCAGACGCGCCTGGTCGTCGGCCGAGAGCTCGGGGACGCGCGCGGCCGGGCGAGTGCGAACGCGGCGATCCGCGCGCCAGGCGCAGGCCCGCCGCGGCCTCGCCCGGATGGCCGGAGACGTAGACGAGGTCGCCGGGCCGGGCGCCCGAGCGCGTCAGGGGCTCGCCGGCCGGGCCGGCCCCAGAGCGCCACCGTGATCACGATCTGGGGCGCGTCGGAGAGGTCGCCGCCGACCAGACGCGCGCCGAACTCGGCGGCCGCGCGCGATCGCGCCCCGCGCGACGGCGAGGGGTAGGTCCTCGCCGCGGTCCCGCGGAAAGCCGATCGCGAGCAGGAAGAACTCGGGCTCGGCGCCCATCGCGGCGAGGTCCGAGAGGTTCACGGCGACGGCGCGCCGTCCGAGGCGCTCCGGGTCCTCTCCCGGGAGGAAGTCCACGCCCTCGACCAGCATGTCGGTCGTCGCCGCGAGAAGACCCGCCTCCCGCGCGACGACGGCGGCGTCGTCGCCGGGCCCGATCCGGACGGCGCCGCCCGGAACGGCCAGGGCGCGGAGCCTGTCGACGAAGCCGGTCCTCCGGCTTTCACGCGCGCGGCGCGGGCGGAGCGCGCCGGCGGGGCGGGGCGGAGACCGGGATCTCGCGCGCCGGCGGCTCGGCCGGGCTTCTCGGCGCGCCGGCGTCCGGGCCGGCGACGGTCCCGGCCTCGGCCGGCAGGAGCGCGATCGCGAGCACCTCGTCCATGTTGTCGACGTAGCGGAAGGTGATGCCGTGGAGGATGCGCGGCGAGATCTGCGCGACGTCGCGCCGGTTCATCTTCGGCAGGACGATCGTCGTGATCTTCGCGGCGCGGGCGGCGAGCACCTTCTCCTTGACGCCGCCGATCGGCAGGACCTCGCCGCGCAGCGTGATCTCGCCCGTCATCGCGACGTCGCGGCGGGCCCGGCGCTGCGTGAACGCCGAGATCATCGCCGTCGCGATCGTGATGCCGGCCGACGGGCCGTCCTTCGGGATCGCGCCCTCGGGAACGTGGACGTGGACGTCGTGCGTCTCGAAGAAGTCGTGCGGGATGCCGAGCTCCGCGGCGTGGGCCCGCGCGTACGACATGGCGCGCCTGCGCCGACTCCTTCATGACGTCGCCGAGCTGGCCGGTCAGCCGCAGGCCGCCCTTGCCGCGGACGGCGAGCGCCTCGACGAAGAGGATGTCGCCGCCGACCGAGGTCCAGGCGAGGCCCGTCGCGACGCCGACCTGGTCGCTGCTTCGAGCAGCTCGTCGCGGAAGTGCTTGACCGGCCCGAGCATCTTCTCGACCGACGCGCCGCGTGATCGCGGTACCGCCGCTCCTTCCCCTTGGCGACCGGCGACGGCGACCTTGCGGCAGATCGCGCCGATCTCGCGCTCGAGGTTGCGCAGGCCCGCCTCGCGCGTGTAGGCCTCGATGACCTTCGCGATCCCGCTGTCGGTGAACTCGATGTTCGGCGTCGGTGAGGCCGTTCTCCTCCATCTGCTTGGGGATCAGGTGCCGGCGCGCGATCGCCTTCTTCTCCTCGAGCGTGTAGCCCGAGAGGCGGATGACCTCCATGCGGTCGAGGAACGCCGGCTGGATCGGGTCGAGCACGTTGGCCGTCGCGATGAAGAGGACCTTCGAGAGGTCGTACGGCACCGCCGAGGTAGTGGTCGCGGAACGAGAAGTTCTGCTCCGGGTCGAGCACCTCGAGCAGCGCCGCCGACGGGTCGCCGCGGTAGTCGGCGCCGATCTTGTCGATCTCGTCGAGCATGAAGACCGGGTTCGACGTGCCGGCCTGGTGGATGCCCTGGATGATGCGGCCGGGCATCGCGCCGACGTAGGTGCGCCGGTGGCCGCGGATCTCGGCCTCGTCGCGCACGCCGCCGAGCGAGAGGCGCACGAACTTGCGGTCGAGCGCGCGGGCGATCGAGCGGCCGAGCGAGGTCTTGCCGACGCCGGGCGGGCCGACGAAGCAGAGGATCGGCCCCTTGAGGCTCTGCTTCAGGGCGTGCACGGCGAGGAACTCGAGGATGCGCTCCTTGACCTTCTCGAGGTCGTAGTGGTCCTCGTCGAGGATCTTGCGGGCGCGCGTCGAGGTCCGTGGAGTCCTCCGAGACGACGCTCCAGGGCAGCCCCGTCATCCAGTCGAGGTAGGTGCGGATGATCGCGGTCTCGGCCGAGTCGGGGTGGCTCGCGCTCGAGGCGCTTGATCTGCTTCTCGATCTCGGTCGCGGCCTCCTGCGGGATCTTCTTGTCGGCGATGATCTTGCGGTAGCGCGTCGAGCTCCTCGGAGATCTCCTCGCCCTCGCCGAGCTCCTGCTGGATCGCCCGCAGCTGCTGGCGCAGGTAGTACTCGCGCTGCGACTTGTCCATCTCGCCGCGGGCCTGCGTCGAGATCTCCTGCTGCATCGTCAGGACGGTGATCTCCTTGGCGAGGCTGCTCGTTGACGAGCGCGCAGCCGCTCGATCGGCGTCGGTCGACTCGAGGATCTTCTGCGCCTCCTCGAGCTTGAGGTCGAGGTTCGAGGCCGCGAGGTCCGCGAGCCGCGCGGGGTCGTCGAGGTTGCCGGCGATGACCATGACCTCGGGCGAGATGTTCTTGCCGAGCGACGACGGACTTCTCGAGGTTCTGCTTGACGCTGCGCAGCAGCGCCTCGTGCTCGGGCGGGCAGCTCCTCGGCGGGCGCGGCCTCCTCGAGCCGCGTGATCTTCGCCTTGAGGTACGGCTCCTCGGCGAGGACCGAGTCGATGCGCGCGCGCGAGAGGCCCTGGACGAGGAGGCGGATGCGCCCGTCGGGCAGCTTGAGCATCCGCATGATCGCGGCGACGGTGCCGACCGGGTAGAGCTCGTCCGGCCGCGGGGTCGTCGTTCTGGGCGTCCCGCTGGGCGACGAGCATGATGATCCGCTGCTCGGCGAGCGCCGCGTCGACGGCGTTGATCGACTTCTCGCGCGAGACCGAGAGCGGCAGGATGATGTAGGGGAAGACGACGACGTCCTTGAGCGGCAGGACCGGGAGGATGTCGGGGATCGGGAGATCGGCGTCGCGCTCGGCCGCGACCTCTTTTTCTTCGAGCTCGGCCATGGGTCTCGGAGACTACTCCTCGTGCTCCGCGGCGACCGGGATCTCGATCTCCTTCTCCCGCAGGTCCGGCACGCGCGGGAGGATGACCTCGAGGATGCCGTCCTTCGGATGCTCGTCTTGGCGTGGTGCGAGTTGACGGGGCGGGGCAGCGGGATCGACTTCACGAAGGTCCCGAAGTAGCGCTCCATGCAGAAGAAGCGCATGCCCTCCGGGCGCGGATGCGCCCCTTCTTGGTGCCGCGGATCATGACGACCTTGCCCGCGGATCGAGACCCGGACGTCGGCGGCCTCCACCCCGGGCAGCTCGACCAGGATGCGGATCGCCTCGCCGTCGTCGAGGACGTCGACGTTGGGGTCCCAGGACGTGGCCGCCGGGGCGCCGCTGCCGCGTTGTTGGTCTCGACGAAGGCGGCGAAGAGGCGGTTGAGCTCGCCCTGGAGCCGCGAGAGCTCGACGATCGGCCGTAGAACCGCGGTGCGCTTCACCAGGCTTCCGTCTCGGCGCGCGCCCTCGGACGGCTCTCGCGCGCCTCGGGATGACGTCGCGGGGGTCCGCCTCACGACGTCACCTTCTCGCCCCGGCCGATCAGGTTCTTCAGCTCGTGCAGGAACTCGTCGACGTCCTCGAACTTCCGGTAGACGGAGGCGAAGCGGACGTAGGCGACCTTGTCGAGCTCGCGCAGGCGCTCCATGACGATGGCGCCGATCCGCGACGTCGCGATCTCGCGCTCCTCGGAGTCGTGGAGCAGGCGCCTCGATCTCGTCGACGATCCGGTCGAGGCCGACGGGGGGCACGGGCCGCTTCTCGCAGGCCTTGACGAGGCCCGAGCGGAGCTTGTTGCGGTCGAAGCGCTCGCGGCGGCCGTCGTTCTTGACGACCATGTAGGGGATCTCCTCGATCGTCTCGTAGGAGGTGAAGCGGCGCCCGCAGGCCGTGCACTCCCGGCGGCGGCGGATGACCTCGCCCCTCGCGGCTCTCGCGCGAGTCCACCACCCGGTCGTCCACGGCCGCGCAGAAGGGGCACTTCATCGCGCGGAAGAGCTTATCCGACTTCTAGCGCGTCTCCGGTCGCGCCGCGTGGAGGTCCCGCAGGCCCTCGCGGCGCCAGGGGCTCGCCGGCAAAGAGCGCGAATCCGATGATCGAGATCGGCACGAACGAGACGGCGTGGGCGATCAGCGCCACGCCCGTGGCCGTCGGCGAGCGGGACGTGGAAGACGTCGGTCAGGGCGAACTGGACCGCCGCGTGGTAGCCGCCGACGCCGCCGGGCGTGGGCACCGCGAGGCCGAGGACGGCCGCGGTCGTGACGACGTACGCCGCCGAGAGCGGCAGCTGCGAGTCCGAAGGCGCGCATGACGCAGTAGATCTGGACGTTGATGACGAACCACATGGCGAGCGATCCGCCGGCGACGAGCGCCGCCAGGCGCGGCGTCTTGAGCGAAGCGAAGCCGTCGAGGAAGGTGTGCGCGAGGCGGCGGGCCGCGGGTCGGAAACGCTCGGGCAGGCCGAGGAAGAGGAGCTCGAAGAGCCGCTCGGTCGCGCCGCGCCAGACGACGGCGAAGAGGGCCACGAGGATCGCCGTTCCGGCGACGGCGGCCGCGACCACCCGCACCCGTCCCGACGAGAAGGAGCCCATCGCCGAGGATCCGGCCCGGCCAGCGCGAGGCCGAGGAAGAAGAGCTGGGCCAGCGCGTCGAGGACCCGCTCGAAGACGATCGAGGCGAGCAGGGCCGCGAAGGGGAGGCCCGCGCTCGCGCGCGAGCAGGGCGGGCCGCAGCACCTCGCCGGCCCGGGCCGGCAGCACCGTGTTGGCGGCGAAGCCGACGGCCGTGGCGCGAAACGCCGGGAAGAACGGCACCCGGCCGAGAGGCCGCAGGATCCAGACCCAGCGCAGGGCGCGCAGGACGAAGGTCGCGAGCGAGATGCCGATGCTCGCGGCGAGCCAGCCCGGCGAGATCGACGGCGATCTGCCGGCCGATGTCCGCGAGAGGGACGCGCGAGAGGAAGAACGCCAAGCAGCGCGACCGCGAGCACGATCGAAGCTGCCGCCTGGAACCGGCGCGACCGGAGAATTTCCCTCATGAGGTGACCGGCGTCACCCGCCCCCGGGCTCCTCCCGCCGACTCGGCCGGGCCCCGTCGAGGCGTCTCGGCGCCGCGAGGTTGCACACACGGGGTTTTAGCATTCCGCGGCGGTGTTTGCCTAAAAAAATGAGGCGAAGACCTGATACCGCTTGACTTTTCGGCCTATTTTTCACATTCTTTTCTTACATTTTCGGGGGAGGAAAGCGCATGTTCAGGAAGGCGCCCCGGCTCTTGGCGCTTCTCGTTTCGATGGTGTGGCTCCTCGCGAGAGAGGCCGGCGCCCAGCCGATCGGAGGCATCGACTCCCGGCCAGCGGCCAGACGGTCTCCGGGATCGTGCGGGTCTCCGGGTTCGTGCTCGACTTCAACGGGATCGATCGGATCGAGCTCGCTCGTCGACGGCGTCGTCGTCAACCAGCGCGGACATGAACCTGCCGCGGCCCGACGTCCTCGAGATCTTCCCGACCTACTGCCAACAGCCCGACGCCCAACCCGGGCTTCGTCACGTCGTTCTACGCGCGTTCCTACGACGACGGTGCGCACACCCTGCAGATCCGCGTCACGCGAGTCCGCGACGCAGGCCAGACTGTTCTCCCTGCCGGGCATCACCGTGAACGTCGACACCCCGGTCAACCAGGCGCCGTTCGGCTACATCGACATCCCGGGCGCCGACCGGCCTCGACGGGCGCCAACGGGTCCTTCCCGGTCGCGGGCTGGGCGATCGACGACGTCGACATCGACCACATCGACTTCCTCGTCGACGGCCGGATCGTGGCGGGCGCGGTCGGCCGCGGCGAGCCTTCGACGGCGACCTACGGCTCGACCGCGGCCGGACGTGGCCGCGGCCTTCCCCGACGTGCCCGACTGCGCTCTACTCGGGGTTCGTCGCCAACATCGACACGATCGCAGTTCGTCAACGGCATCCACGTCATCTCGGTGCGGGCGACCGACAACGAGGGGGCTTCGCGCGAGCTCGGCACGCGGCGCGTCCAGATCGTCAACAACGGGCAGAACCTGGCGCCCTTCGGCGCATCGACTTCCCGCTCGACAAGGCCTCGCTCTTCTGCACTCACCAGCCCGGGCGGGTTCCCCTCGCCCTGCACGCCCGACGTCTGCTTCCCGTCGGCCTTCAACGTCGTCGACGGGCTGGGCGCTCGACGTCGGTTCGCGCGCTGGACCGCGGGCCAGGTGTCGTACGTCGAGCTGCTGCTCGACGGCCAGATCGTCGCGAACACCCGGTCCGACTGCACGCAGATCGGCGGCAGACGCTGACCAACTGCTACGGCATCAACCGGCCGGACGTCGCGCCGCAGCTACTCGGGCTACGTCAACGCGGACAACGCCGGCTTCGAGCTTCTCGTTCTTCCTCGGCCGCGACAACGTCAGCGGCCAGATCTCGATCCTCTCGCCGGTGAGCGCGGGCCGATCCGGTGCTCGTCGGCTACACGACGGCCGGCAAGCACACGGTCGCGATCCGCGTGGGCGACGAGGAGGAGACGGTCACCCAGATCGGCGCGATGTCGGTCGACATCCTCTGCGACGGTGGACACGGGCGACCAGCCGGCCTTCGGCTACGTCGACACGCCGTCGAACTACCAGTTCATCAACGGCCTCTTCGAGGTCTTCGGCTGGGCCTACGACTTCCAGGGCGTCCTGTCGCGTCGAGGTCGACGTCGACGGCCAGGTGGTCGGGAACGCGAGCTACGGCCTGCTCCGCCCGGACGTTCCGGCCCACGACTTCCGCGTGCCGACCGCGAACGTCGGCCTGTCCTTCGTCCTCGACACGACGCGGCTTTCGAATTCGGCGCACGACCTCTCGATCTACGTGGTCGACCGCGCCGGCAACCGGACGCGAGATCGGGCGGCGCAAGTTCGTGGTGGACAACAACGTCCCGACCCACGACTAGGGAACCAGACGGGGGGCACCCCGAGAAACCTTCGCCCCGCCGCAAGGCGGGGCGTTTTTTTTGCCGCCGCGAGCCGCTTCCGAGGAGCCATAGAATCGGCGTCGCGTGACGCCTGAGGACAACGAGATCCTGACCCGGGTGGGGCCCGGGACGCCCATGGGGGCGGTGCTGCGGCGGTACTGGCTGCCGGTGCTGGAGTCGGAGGCGCTGGGGCCTCCGGACGGGCCGCCGAGGCGGGTGAGGCTGCTGGGCGAGGACCTGGTGGCGTTCCGGGACACCGAGGGGAGGGCGGCCCTGCTCGCCGAGGGGTGTCCGCACCGGCGGGCCTCGCTCTTCCTGGGGCGAAACGAGCAGGGCGGGATCCGCTGTGTCTACCATGGCTGGAAGTTCGACGCCTCCGGCCGCTGCCTCGAGGCGCCCACGGAGCCGTCCGGCAGCCGGTTGAGGGAGGGTGTCGTCGCGACGGCCTACGCCTGCCGGGAGCGCCACGGGATCGTCTGGGCTTACCTCGGGGCCCGGGCCGGGGACGCGGGGCTGCCGCCGCTGCCGGACCTGGGCTGGGCCCTCGTCCCGTCTGCCCGCCGCGGCTCCTTCCAGTACCTGCGGGAGTGCAACTGGCTGCAGGCGCTCGAGGGCGACGTCGACACGGCGCACATCGGGTGGCTGCACGCCCGCTTTCGCCCCGACGGCAGCCGGGAGGTTGCCTACGGCGAGGGCGACGACCTGCGCGACGTCACGACACGGGACGTCCAGCCGGTCCTCCACGTCACGGAGACTCCGGCCGGCCTGACGATCGGGGCCCGGCGCGCCTACGACCCCCGGAGCGACTACTGGCGCATCACACAGTTCCTCATGCCCATTTTCACGAGCGTGCCGGCGATCGGAGTCGAACGGCGAGCCAAGGCGTTCGTCCCCCTCGACGACGAGAACACCCTCGTCTGGGAGCCGAACTGGAGGCCCGACGAGGACCTCCCGGCCTCCGGGCCGGGAAGCCGGGAAGGGCGCGTCCCGGAAAGCGGCCTGAGGTCCGACGGCCTTTCGCCCCTCGAGCGGCGACGGCTGCAGGCCTCGCGCGAGAACGACTGGTTCCTCGACCGGCAGCGCCAGCGGACCCGGAACTTCACGGGCATCGAAGAGTCGCCGCCGATCCAGGACGCCGCGGTGCAGGAGAGCATGGGCCGGATCGTCGATCGGAGCCTCGAGCACCTCGGAGCGTCGGACGCCGGCATCATCCGCCTCCGGCAGCTCCTGCTCGAGGCGGCGCGACGGGTGGGCCGGGGAGAGGAACCCCCCGGCGCGAGGGACCCCTCCGCCTATCGCCTCCGCGGCTGCCAGCTCGTGCTGCCGCGCGGCGGAGACTGGCAGGAGGCCTCGCGGGACGAACAGAGGAGCTGAGGGGCGGCCGCCGCGGGGACGTCCACGGGGATTCGCCCCGGTCCTGGGCGAGCTGGCACCTGCGGCCGATCCCGATCCTGCGGTGTGCTTCGGCGGCTTTTCGATCCGCCCGGACTACGGCGCCGGAATGGCGGCCAGTCGGCCGGGCCGCGCGCTTGCGCCTACTGCCCGCCGGCCTTGACGGCGATCTCGCGCTTCTTCTTCGGCAGGGCCGCGATGCGGGCGGCCTCGCCGAAGAGGGTCAGGCCCTTCTGGATCTGCGGGTCGCCGGCGGCGCACGCCTTGCGGCCGGCCTCCGGTCCGAAGCGTGGCGTTGACGATCTCGATCTGGATCGCGAGGTCGACGAGGCTGCGGTTGGGGTCCTCGTTCGTACGGCCTTCTTGAGCTCGTCGGCGGTCGAGTACTTGGCGGACTTCTCGACGAACTGGAAGAACTCGTCGCGCATCTCGGGCGTGACCGTGAAGTCTCCGGCGACGTTCGGGTGGCGGGAGAGCCAGTCCACGGCGAAGTTGAAGAACGCGTAGCGCGCCAGCAGCTGCTGGAGCAGCTTCGAGTCCCGGTCGTTCTTGACGATGACGTCCGGCGTGATGCCGCCCTGCGCGTACACGACGCGTCCGGCGTCCGTGTAGAAGACCGCGCTCTCGGCGCTCGCGTGCGGCGCATCCTCGCCCGTCTCGGCGGAGCCGCGTCCGGATCGCCCGGGTTCACGTAGGCGAGCAGGTCGCTGTAGTCCCTCTGGATCCAGCGGCCCGAGGGCGTGTAGTACCGCGCCGTCGTCAGCGCCAGGCCCGCGCCGTAGGACAGCGTGTAGACGCTCTGGACGAGACCCTTGCCCCACGTGCGCTGGCCGACGATGAGGCCGCGGTCGTGGTCCTGGATGGCGCCGGCGACGATCTCCGAGGCCGAGGCCGAGCCGCGGTTGACGAGCACGACGAGGGGCTGGTCGAAGTGCGGCGCCCTCGCCGGGCGCGAAGTACTCCTGCGCCGAGGAGGCCGTGCGGCCGCGGGTGTAGACGACCATCGACGCCCTTCGGCACGAAGACGTCGGTGACGTCGACCGCCTGCTCGAGCACGCCGCCGGGGTTGCCGCGCAGGTCGAAGCAGGAGCTTCTTCATGCCCTGCTTCTCGAGCTTCTCGATCGCCTCGTAGAGCTCGCGGTTCGAGGTGTGGGTGAAGTCGCGACAGCATGATGTAGCCGACGCCCGGCTCGAGCATGAAGGCGTAGCGGACGGACCGCGTCGGGATCTCGGCGCGCGTGATCGTCATCCGGATCGGCTCGTCGAAGCCGACCCGGCGGATCGTGATCGTGACGTGCGTGCCCTTGGGCCCGCGGAGCTTGCGGACGACGTCCTCGGTCGTAGACGTCTTCCTTGAGCTCCTCGTCGCCGATGTGCGTGATGATGTCGCCGGCGCGGATGCCCATCTTGTAGGCCGGCGTGCCCTCCATCGGCGCGATGACCGTGATCTTGCCCATCCGCTTCTGGATCTGGATGCCCGAGGCCGTAGAAGGAGCCGTGCTGCTTCTCCTTCATCGCGGAGAACTCGTCGGGCTCGAGGAAGGACGTGTGCGGGTCCAGCCGCGAGAGCATCCCGTGGATCGAGGCGTAGACGATCTTGTCCGGCGGCACCGGCTCGGGCGCCCAGTCGGAGAGGGTCGTCAGGATGTCGGCGTACTCGTCGAGGGAGGGAGTGTCCCGCTCCGGGCTGGCGGAGAGCTTGCCGCGCGAAGACGCCGCCGAGCAGGGTGGCGCGCCGCGACGAGGCCGAGGCGCGCGAGAACAACCGGGACTTCGGACGGCTCAAGAGCGCTCCCTCCTCGAGGTCTGGCATTGTGGCACGCCGGTCGCCGAAAGTCTCGCCCGGTAGCTGCCTGGCGGCCGGCGTAAAATCCCCCTTCCGGAGGGACAGAACATGTTCGGTTCGATTGGAATGCCCGAATTGATCCTGATTTTCGTCGTGGCGCTCCTCGTCTTCGGCCCGAAGAAGCTTCCCGAGATCGGCAAGTCGCTCGGCAAGGGCCTGGCCGAGTTCAAGAAGGCGTCCGAGGACCTGAAGAAGACGATCGAGGACGAAATCGAGCAGGGCAAGCACGAGGCCGCGGCGGTGCCAGGCAGCGAGGTCGCGGCGACGTCCGGCGGCACCCTCGGCCGTCGCCGGCCTCCGAGGCCCCGCCGCCGCGGCCGAGGCCGCGCGGTCCCGCCGGACCGACTCGCCGATTCGCCCCGCTTGAGCGGCTTCAACCCGCGCGAGCTCCTCGACGGCGCGGTCGGGACGGCCCGCCGGCGAGGAGGACGAGCTCCCGCGGATGGGGTTCTTCGAGCACCTCGAGGAGCTGCGCAAGCGCCTGATCGTCTCGATCGTCGCCGTCTTCGTCGGCGTTCCTCGCTGTGCTGGTACTGGGCCCCGCAGATCTTCGACTTCCTCGCGCCGCCCGATTCGCGCCGTGCTCCCGCCCGGCCAGAACCTCGCCTACACGACGCTGACCGAGCCCTTCATGATGTACTTCCGCGTCGCGCTGCTCGCGGGCATCCTCCTCTCGTCGCCCGTGATCCTCGTGGCAGCTCTGGCTCTTCATCTCGCCCGCCCTCTATCGGCGCGAGAAGCGCTGGGTCTGGCCGTTCGTCACCTTCGGCGGCGCTCTTCTTTCTCTCGGGCTGCGCCTTCGCGTACTACGTGGCGTTTCCGCTCGTCGTCGGCTTCCTCGTCGGGGTCGGGAAGCCTTTCCAGGCCGTCATCACGATCAACGAGTACCTGTCCATGGCGACGAAGCTCATCCTCGGCCTGGGCCTCTGCTTCGAGATGCCGATCCTGGTCTTCTTCCTGGCGCGGCTGGGGATCGTCTCGGAGCGCTGGCTTCTGGCGAAGTTCAAGTACGCCGTCCTCATCATCTTCATCATCGCCGCCGTCATCACGCCGACGCCCGACATCGCGACGCAGTGCGTGTTCGCCGTGCCGATGATCGTTCTCTACCTGCTCGGGATCGTCGTCGCCTGGCTCTTCCGCAAGCGCGCGGAGCCGTCTTCCGGGGCGTCCGCGTCGTAGGCGCGCCGTGCGCCTGACGATCCACGAGAGCGTTCTGGCGCTCTTCCCGGACGTCGTCGTCGGGGTCGCCGCCGTCCGGGGAATCGTCAACGCCGGCGAGGACGACGTCCTGACCGCGGACCTGCGCCGCGCCGAGGCCGCGCTGCCCGCGAAGTTCGCGGGAACGCCCCCGGCCGAGCATCCGCGGATCGCGCTCTGGCGCGAGGCCTACCGGAAGTTCGGCGCGAAACCCAAGGACCATCCGTCGTCGATCGAGAACCTCGCCCGGCGCGTGCTCAAGGGGTGGACGGTCCCGCACGTGAACCGGCTCGTCGATCTCTACAACGCGCTGTCGCTCGAGACGCTGCTGCCGGCCGGGGCCGAGGACATGGACGCGATCGCAGGGGACGTCGCCCTGACGCTGGCGGGGGAGAACGAGCCGGCGGTCCGGCTGCTCGGAGAGCCGGAGGCGCGGCCGCCGCAGCCCGGAGAGGTCATCTACCGCGACGACCTCGGCGCCATCTGCCGGAGGTGGAACTGGAAGGAGGCGGACCGCACGAAGCTGACCGCGAAGACGGAGAACGCCCTCCTCGTCGTCGAGGGCCTCCCGCCGGTCGGCCGCGGGGAGATCGCCGCGGCGCTCGCGACGGCGGCCCGGCGGATCCGCGAGCGGTGCGGCGGGCAGGTCGAGACCGGGGTCCTCGACCGGGGCCGGCCGGCGTACGACCTTTAACCCGGTCGGGTCGTGACGACTCCCGCCTGGCCGTTGCGGGCGAGGATCAGCTCGATGAACTCGCGGACCGCGCCGCGTCCCCCGGCGCTCTTCAAGACCACCGTCGCGGCGCGCCGCGCCGCCGGCACTGCGTCGGCGGGGCAGGCCGAGAGGCCGGTGGCCTCGAACATCGGGATGTCGGGCTCGTCGTCGCCGATGGAGGCGGTCTGCGCGCCCGACAGCCCGAGCCGGCGCAGAACCGCCTCGAGCCTCGCCCGCTTGTCGCGCACGCCCTGGTAGCAGTACGGCACGCCGAGCTCGCGCGCGCGCCGCGCCGTCGCCGGCGAGGAGCGGCCCGAGATCCAGCAGAGCGTGATTCCGGCGGCCGAGGCCTTGCGCATGCCGTGGCCGTCCTTCGTGTCGAAGACCTTGAGCTCGTGGCCCCGCCCGTCGAGGTAGATGCGGCCGTCGGTCAGGACGCCGTCCACGTCGAGGAAGAGCGCGCGGATCTTCTTTGCGGGCCTTCCGGCGGGCCATCAGAACCCCGCCGAGAGCAGGTCGTGCATGTGCAGCGCTCCGCCGAGACGTCCGTCCGCGTCGACGACGAAGAGCGACGTGATCTTGTGCGATCGCATCGACTCGAGAGCGGCGGAGGCGAACTCGTCGGCCGAGATCGTCCGGGGCCCCGGGCGGCAGCACTCGCCGGCGGTCCGCCGGAGCTGCTCCGGGTCCTTCTCGAGCAGCCGCCGCAGATCCCCGTCCGAGATGACGCCCACGAGGCGTCCGGCGGCATCGGCGACGGCCGTGACGCCCATCATCTTGCGCGACATCTCGTGGAGGGCCTCGGTCATGGAGGCGCCGCTCGGGACGACGGGCAGGCGGTCGCCGACCCGCATCAGGTCGCGCACCTTGAGGAACCGGCGGCCGAGGCTGCCGCCGGGATGGAGCGGCGGCGAAGTCCTCCTCCTTGAAGCCGCGCCGCTCCGAGATCGACAGCGCGAGCGCGTCGCCCATGGCGAGCATGGCGGTCGTCGAGGCCGTCGGGGCGAGGTTCAGCGGGCAGGCCTCCCGCGGGATCGCGACCGAGATCCGGATCGTCGGCCGCCCGGGCGACCGAGGAGCCGGGGGCCCCGGTCATCGCGATCGTCCGGATGGCTCGCTGCCGGCGGCGAACTCGAGCAGGCGCACGACCTCGGGCGTCTCGCCCGAGTACGAGAGAGCGAGGACGACGTCGCCCGGCATGAGCATGCCGAGGTCGCCGTGGCTGGCCTCGCCGGCGTGCAGGAAATACGCCGGCGTGCCGGTCGAGGCGAGCGTCGCGGCGATCTTCTGGCCGATCAGGCCCGACTTGCCGATGCCCGTCAGGCAGAGCCGGCCCTTCGAGGCTGTCGATCGCCGCGATCGCGCGCTCAGAAGTCGGCGTCCGAGGTTCTCGATCTGCCGGCGGACGGCGTCGGCCTCGATCTCGGAGGACCTCGCGGGCGGTGTCGAGCGACATGGCCGGTATCTTAAAGCCTCGCCGGAGGCATCCGGAGCGGACGTCGAGTCTCGACTTATGATCGCCGACCCATGGCGCAGCTGACGCAGTACGTCGTCGCGTACGGACTCCCGCTCATCTTCGGCGATCGTGCTGCTCGAGCAGCTCGGCGCCCCGATCCCGGCGATCCCGGTGCTCATCGTGGCCGGCGCGCTCTCGGTCGAGCGCGACCTCGCGGCGTGGAAGGTCCTCCTCGTGGCCGTCGCCGCCTCGCTCATCGCCGACGGCGTCTGGTACGCGCTCGGCCGCTCCCGGGGCAACCGGATCCTGAAGACCCTCTGCCGGATCTCGCTGTCGCCCGACTCCTGCGTGCGCCAGACCGAGTCGGTGTTCGAGCGCTGGGGCATGCCCTCGCTGCTCGTCGCGAAGTTCATCCCGGGCTTCTCGACGGTCGCGCCGCCCGATGGCGGGCGCCATCGGCGCTCGACTGCCGGCGTTCCTGCTGTACGACGGCGGCGGGGCGCTGCTCTGGGCGGGCGCCGGGGTCGTCGGCGGCGCGGTCTTCCACACGGCGATCGACCGGGTCCTCGACGCTGCTCGCGTCGCTCGGCAGCGGCGCGCTGGTCGCCTTGCTCGGCGGCGCCCTGGCGGTCTTCGTGGCCTTGAAGTGGTGGCAGCGGCAGCGGTTCTACAAGGTGCTGCGGATGGCGCGGATCACGGTGGACGACCTGCGCCGCCTGATCGACGAGGGCCAGAGCCCGATCGTCGTCGACGTCCGGACGGCCGGGGCCGCGGGCCCGCGACCCGCGCCGGATTCCCGGGCGCGCGGGTCATCGACGTCCTCGGAGCTCGATCTGCGGCTGCGCCGAGCTGCCGCGGGACCGGGAGATCATCCTCTACTGCACCTGACCCAACGAAGCCACGGCGGCCCGTGTGGCGCGCATGCTCATGGACCGGGGATTCGGACTGGTTCGCCCGCTCGCCGGCGGGCTCGAGGCCTGGGTCGAGGCCGGCTACGACATCGAAGCGGAGCCGCTGATCGCGATCCGGCCGCCGGAGCCGAGTCGGGGGACCTGAGAACGCTGAGCGCACCGTCTTGACGACGGCGAGCAGCGCCCGGATCAGCACCGGCACGATCTTCACGTCGAGCTGCGTCGACTGATCCGAGAGCGCCTGGTCCGGGATCGTCGTGGACCTCGAGGAAGAAGCCGTCGACGCAGCCCGTGGCCGCGGCGGCGCGGGCGAGGATCGGCGCGTACTGCTTGAGGCCGCCCGTCTCCTTCCCGCCGCCCGGGAGCTGCAGCGAGTGCGTGACGTCGTAGATGACCGGGTAGCCGATCGCCCGCATGATCGGGAAGGACCGCATGTCGACGACGAGGTTGTGGTAGCCGAACGAGGCCCCGCGCTCGCACAGGAGGATCTTCTCGTTGCCGGCCGCGCGGCACTTCTCCACGACCTGGGCCATGTCGTCCGGCGCCATGAACTGGCCCTTCTTGACGTTGACGGCCTTGCCGGTCGCGCGCGGCCGACGTCACGAGGTCGGTCTGGCGGCGAGAGGAAGGCCGGGATCTGGAGCACGTCGAGGACCTCGCGCGGCCTTCGCGGCCTGGGCCGGCTCGTGGACGTCGGAGATGACCGGGCAGGCCCGTCTTCGCCTTGACCGCCGCGAGGATCGTCGAGGCCCTCCTCGAGGCCCGGGCCGCGGAAGGAGTCCTTCGAGGAGCGGTTGGCCTTGTCGTAGGAGGACTTGAAGACGATGCGGGCGCCGGTCTCCTCGCCGATCGCCCTGAGGCGCTCGGCCATCGCGAGCGCGTGCGTCGCGCGACTCGATGACGCAGGGCCCGGCGAAGAAGACGGGCGGCGCTCCGCCGCCGCGATAGCCGGGCGGCGATCGCGAACGGCGCGGACCGCGCTCAGGCCAGGGCTCCCGGCGCCGGGGCGCGGTGACGGCGGCCGCGAACTCGGCGGCCGCTTCGTCTCGAGGCGGCGGCGCGGTGCGCCCGCGCGGCGCGGATGAAGTCCTTGAAGAGCGGGTGACAGGCGAAGGGCTTCGACTTCAGCTCCGGGTGGAACTGGCAGCCGAGGAACCACGGGATGGTCCTCGTGCGAGCTCGATGATCTCGACGAACTTCCTGTCGGGCGACATGCCGGTGAACGAGAGGCCGGCCTCCTTCGAGCCGCGGCAGGAACTCCTGGTTGACCTCGTAGCGGTGGCGGTGGCGCTCCCAGATCAGGGCGCTCGCCGTAGGCGCGCGCGGCGAAGGAGCCCGGCGGCGAGCTCGCACGGGTACTTGCCGAGGCGCATCGTGCCGCCGAGGGCCTCGACGCCGATCAGGTCGCGCAGCTTGTAGATGACCTTGTGCGGCGGGCTCCTCGTCGAACTCCGTCGAGTTGGCGCCCTCGAGGCCGGCGACGTTGCGCGCGTACTCGATGACCGCCGTCTGCAGCCCGAGGCAGATGCCGAAGAACGGGACCTTCTTCTCGCGCGCGTAGCGGATCGCCCGCATCATGCCCTCGACGCCGCGTCGGCCGAAGCCGCCCGGCACGAGGATCGCGTCGGCGCGGAAGAGGACGCTCGGGGTAGCTGCTCGCCCTCGAGCGTCTCGGCGTCGACGTAGTGGAGCTTGACCTTGCACGTTGTTGGCGATGCCGCCGTGCGCGAGCGCCTCGTTCAGCGACTTGTAGGAGTCGCCGTAGTCGACGTACTTGCCGACGATGGCGATCGTCGACCTCGCCCGCCGGGTTCTTGATGCGGTTGACGAGGTCTCTCCCACTTCGAGAGATCGCGGTCGTAGTGGGGCAGCGAGCAGCAGGTCGAGGAGGATCTCGTCGAGGCCCTCGGCGGCGAAGTGCGAGCGGCACCTCGTAGATCGACGGCACGTCCTTGGCGTTGATGACGGCCTCGACCGGCACGTTGCAGAAGAGGGCGATCTTGCGCTTGACCTCGTCGGGGAGGACCCGGTCCGTGCGGCAGAGGAGGATGTCGGGCTGGATCCCGATCGAGAGCAGCTCCTTGACCGAGTGCTGCGTCGGCTTGGTCTTCAGCTCGTCGGAGGCCTTGATGTACGGCACGAGCGTCAGGTGCACGTTGATCGCGTTGCCGCGGCCGGCCTCCTGGCGGAACTGCCGGATCGCCTCGAGGAACGGCAGCGACTCGATGTCGCCGACGGTGCCGCCGATCTCGACGATGACGACGTCGGCCTCCGTCGCCGACCCGCGCGGATCGACTCCTTGATCTCGTCGGTGATGTGGGGAATGACCTGGACGGTCTTGCCGAGGTAGTCGCCGCGCCGCTCCTGCTCGATCACCGTCGCGTAGATCCTGCCCGGTCGTGGTGTTGTTGATCTTCGCGGCGCGTCATCGAGGTGAAGCGCTCGTAGTGGCCGAGGTCGAGGTCGGTCTCGGCGCCGTCGTCGGTGACGTAGACCTCGCCGTGCTGGAACGGGCGACATCGTGCCGGGGTCGACGTTGATGTAGGGGTCGAACTTCGGCCATCGTGACCGTGAAGCCCGCGCGCCTCGAGCAGCGCCCCGATCGAGGAGGCCGCGATCCCCTTGCCGAGCGAGGACACCACGCCGCCGGTGATGAAAACGTACTTCGTGCTCACGTCACCGCCTCCTTCGTCAGACCCCGCTCGACTCCGTTGAAACGCCTCTCGGCTTCCTTGAAACGCCTCTCGGCGTGGGCGAGGTCCGCCGGCGTGTCCACGCCGATCGAATCCCCGGCCGCCTCTCCCACCCAGATCGTATATCCCGCCTCGAGCCACCGGAGCTGCTCGAGCGATTCCGCGCGTTCGAGCGGCGAGGGCGGCAGCGCCGCCACGGCCGCGAGTGTGGACGCCGTGTAGGCGTAGATGCCGAGGTGCTTGCGATACGCCGGCACGCCGTTGCGGAAGTACGGGATCGGCGACCGCGAGAAGTAGAGGGCGCGGCCGTCGTGCGCCACGGCGACCTTGACGGTGTTCGGGTCGGCGGCCGCGTCCGGCCCCGCCGGGATCGCGAGCGTCGCGATCGACCGGCCGGGACCGTCCGAGCAGCGTTTCGACGGCGCGGTCGACGTTGGCTCCCGGCATCAGGGGCTCGTCGCCCTGGAGATTGAGGTAGGCGTCCGCGGGGATCGCGCGCGCGACCTCGGCCACGCGGTCCGTCCCGCTCGCCGCCTCCGGAGACGTCATGACGGCCTCGCCTCCGGCCTGCCGCACGCACGCGGCGATGCGGGCATCGTCCGTGGCCACCACGACCCGGTCCAGCCGCCTCGCGGACCTCGCCGCTTCCCACACGTGCAGCACCATGGGCTTGCCGGCGAGGGGAGCGAGGGGTTTTCCGGGGAAGCGGACGGAGGCGAACCGCGCGGGAATCACTCCGATGATCAACATGCAATCATCGGGACTGCAATAGTATCCTCGCCGTCGCGCTTGCGTCAAGAAACGCCCGCCGTCGCGCCCGTACTCGCGTCCCGGAATCGCCCTTCTGTACGCTTTCGCCGCTGCTCGTTCTCGGGGCTGCGGCGGCCTGGGCCCTCGTGCGCGCGCACACGGACCGGATGAGCCTCGCGACCGGCCCGGCCGAGTGGATCTGGTACACGGACCGGATCCCGCAGCCCCGCCCGCTGCGCTTCTATGCGACGCGGGGCTTCGTCCTGCCCGAGAAGCCTCGCCGCGCCCTCGCGAAGGTCTTCGTCGACCGCGAGCACGTGCTCTACGTCAACGGCGAGCGGGCCGGTGGCGGGGAGCAGCAGCCCGGCGACCCGCTCGCGCTCTACGAGGTCGGCGCCGCTGCTCTGCGAGGGCGAGAACCGCGTGACGATCGAGGCGGCGAGCCCGCGCGGCGTCGGCGGCATCCTCTTCTCGCTCGACGTCGAAGGCCTCGGACGCGATGCGCTCTTCACCGACGGTGGCTGGCGCGTGGACCTGTCGCGCGGCGCGATTTCCGGCGGCGGGCGCTATCGTCCGGTGGTGTGGGGAAGACCGCCGCAGTATCCGTGGGGGTATCCGAGGATGCCGAGACCGGACGAGGCCTCGAGCCTGGCCGGGCGCTAGACGCCGACGGCTTCGGTCTTGTGCACGAGCAGGTCGAGCGCCTCGCGAGCGGCGACGCACTGGGCGTTCTGGCCGTCGTAGCCGGCGAGCGCGATCACCTTGCGGTAGGCGGCGACGGCCGCCTCGAGGTTGCCGAGGCCGCGGTCGTAGATCTTGGCCAGCAGGAGCCGCGACGCGAGGTGGCGGGGCGCCACCTCGACGGCCTTGGTGCAGAAAACGAGGGCGACGTCGTAGCGCTCTTCGGCGGCCGCCAGGCACGCGCGGCGGTAGTAGAGATCGGCTTCACCGGTCGGATCTGATTGTCCCGGAAGGAGTTGTGAGAGAGTTCCGGAGGGTCGAGGCGAGAGTCGACCAGGTATCCGTTGGATGCCATCTGGAGAGATTGTACGACTCTTCCGGCAGATCTCAATAAAAATTTAGATGGATGGAGCTCAAATCCTTCTTTTGTATGGCATCAGTCGATTGGTTCCATGCCTAATAAAATAAAGAATTGAGACATCGGAACCGAATTAAATAAGTCAGAGGGCCGGCGTCAGCGAATGCGATCGATGACCGATTCGGTGGCCAGCAGCAGACCTTCTTTCGCGTCGGAATCGCCGAAGGCGCCCAGCGCCACGCGCGCCGCGCCCGCGTAGTCGCGCGCGAGAGCCCGCGTCTCCGGCGATGCCGTCGTAGCGGTCCACGATCGAAAGGATCTCGGAAGGCTCGACGCTCTTGAAGTCGCGCTCGCGCAGGACGGCCGCCACCTTCTCGCGCTCGGCCGCCGCGGCCTGCGGGCAGGGCGAGCAGCAGAGGCATCGTGAGCTTGCCCTCGCGCAGGTCGTTCAACACGGGCTTGCCGACCTCTTCGTCGCTTCCGGTGTAGTCGAGGAGGTCGTCGATCAGCTGGAACGCCATGCCGAGGCACCGGCCGTACTCGGCGAGGCGCTCGGCGGCGACGAGGTCGCCCCGCGGCGCGAAGTGCGCCGGCAGCGCGGCAGGCGGCCGAGAAGAGGTCGGCGGTCTTGCGACGGGTGATCTCGAGCGCCTCCTCCCGCGTAACGTGGAGGAGCCTTCCTTCTCGATGCCGAGGATCTCGCCCTCGATCATCGAGAGGGTCGTGTCCGAGAGCACCTTCAGGATCGTCAGGTCGCCCTCGTCGAGGGCGATCCCCATCGACATCGTGTAGAGGTAGTCGCCGAAGAGGACGGTCAGGTTGTTGCCCCACCGGGCGTTGGCGGAGGTCCGGCCGCGCCGCAGCCGTGGCCTCGTCGATGATGTCGTCGTGGACGAGGGTCGCCGTGTGGATGAACTCGACCACGGCGGCGTAGCGGACGTCCTTGTCGCCCTCGCGGTAGTCGAGCAGGCGCGCCGACAGCAGCAGCAGGGCCGGCCGGATGCGCTTGCCCCCGCCCTGCGCGAGGTAGGTCGCCGATGCGGTCGATCGTCGGGATCGGGGAGCGGAAGTGGAGGAGCAGCTCCTCCTCGACCCGGGCGAGCTTGTCGCTGATCAGGTCGTAGGCGCGCTTCAGGCGCAGGTTCTCGATCGGCGAGGGGCTCATCGCTCGCTCGGCTTCATCGATAGTTCGTGAACTGCAGCGGCACGCCGAAGTCCCGGCCGCGCAGGAGCGCCTGACCGCCTGGAGATCGTCCTTGGCCTTCCCGACGACCCGCACCTGGTCGGCCTGGATCGAGGCCTGGACCTTGAGCTTCTGGTCCTTGATCGCCTTGACGATCTCCTTGGCCTTCTCCGAGGAGATCCCCTGCTGGATCTTGGCGACCTGCCGCACCGTTCCCAGCGCGGCGGCCTCGATCTTCTGGTAGTCGAGCGACTTGACGGCGATTCCGCGCTTGACGAGCCGCGTCTCGAGGATGTCGACCACCGACTTCAGCTTGTGCTCGTCGTCGGAGATCAGCGTCAGCGCGAGGTCCTTCTCGTTCCACTCGATCTTCGACTTGGAGCCGCGGAAGTCGAAGCGCGTCGCGATCTCCTTGGACGCCTGCTGGACGGCGTTCGAGACCTCCTGCAGGTCGACCTTGCTGACCACGTCGAACGAGAACTCCTGGGCCATGGCTCGAGGATTCTATCCTCCGTCGGCTTCGCTCTGCTCTGGATCTGCGCCTGCGGCGCACCGCCGGGCGGCTCGCCCAAAGGGGCTCGACCGCCCGCCTGATCCCTCGCTGCGCTGCGCCTCCCGCGGCGCGAACCTCCTCCCTCCCTTCGGTCGGGAGACTATTCGCGCCGCGAGCTACCGAGACAGTGCCGCGGTTCTGAGCGGCAAGGGTCGCATCAGTTCTCGACGATTCGGGTGCCTTTGGGGCCGACGATCCGGTAGTCGGCGGGCGGGCGGGCCGGCCGGCCTTCCAGGTTCCGAATCGGAACTCGCGTCCGGTTGCCGGAGGTGTCCTCGTAGGAGAGGTTCTCGACCATCCCGCTCGCGGCGAACGACGAGCTTCAACCAGGCGAGGTCGGAGTCGGCGGCGCGGGGCTTCAGGACGCACGCCGCCGGAAGCGTCCTTCTGGATGTCGTACCGCGCGGCGAGATCCTCGGGCCTGCCGAGGAAGACGAGCGGCAGGCGGGCCTGCTCGTCGGGCGAGAGCTTGCGGACCGTGAGCTGGCGATCCTCGGGCGAGAAGAAGCGGCCCTCGCCGGCGTCGTACGTGAACGTCCTTCCTGTCCGGGGCGGCGTAGTCGAAGCGCAGGCGCTGCGGCGCCTGGATCCAGACGGTCTCCGGATTCGCGCCGCGACGTGGCGAAGCCGGACGGCGTGTAGATCTGGGTGAAGCCGGCCGTATGGGCCGATCCGTCGCCGTAGGCCGCGGCCGCCCGGGCGAGCAGCGCCATGGCCTCGGGACGAGGCCTCGGCGCGCGGCCGCCAGGGCCAGGGCGAGGCAGGGCCGGCGCCCGCGATCCGACGGTCGCGCTCAATGTCGGAAGTGGCGCCGCGGCGCCATCAGGAACGCCATGTTGCGCTCGTCGGCCGCGGCGACGATCTCCTGGTCGCGGATGGAGCCGCCCGGCGCGACGACCGCGGTCACGCCCGCCTCGGCGAGGATGTCGACGCCGTCGCGGAACGGGAAGAAGGCGTCGGAAGCCGCGCCGCAATTGACGATCGGCAGGACGGGCTTCGTGACGGCCAGCCGGCAGGCGTCGACGCGGCTCATCTGGCCGGCGCCGATGCCGATCGTCTGGCGGGCGTTGGCGAGCACGATGGCGTTCGACTTGACGCGTCGCGCGACCTTCCAGGCGAGCTCGCAGGCCGCGCGCTCGACCGCGGTGGGCTTGCGCTGCGACACGAGCTTCCAGCCGCGCTCGGTCGGGCTCGGTGTCGGCGTCCTGCAGGAGGAGCCCGCCCTCGATCCGCTTCCAGTCGAGGCCCGGCGCGGGACGGCGCGAGACCGGACACGCGCAGCAGCCGGATGTTCGGCTTCTTCGCGAAGAACGAGAGGGCCTCGTCCGTGAAGTCGTCGGCGGCGACGACCTCGACGAAGTGCTGCAGCACGAGCGAGGCCAGCGCGCCGTCCACCTTGCCGCGGATCGCGATGATGCCGCCGAAGGCGGCCAGGGGATCGCAGGCGAAGGCCCGGCCGAAGGCCTCCGAGATCGTGTCGCCGACGCCCGCGCCGCAGGGGTTGTTGTGCTTGACGATGACGGCCGCCGGGCCCTCGAAGTCGCGGGCGAGCGTGCACGGCCGAGTCGAGATCGAGCAGGTTGTTGAACGAGAGCTCCTTGCCCTGGAGCATCTGGAAGCGGACCAGGGCGTCCGGCGGCGCCGAGCGGAACGCATACAGGGCGGCCCGCTGGTGCGGGTTCTCGCCGTAGCGCAGGGCCCCCACGCGATCGAACGCGAAGACGAGGTTCTCGGGGAAGGCGTACGGCTCGCGCACGGAGCGCGGCGAAGTAGCCGGCGATCGCGGCGTCGTAGGCGGCGGTCCGCGAGAAGGCCCGGGCGGCGAGGCGCTCGCGCGTCGTCGAGCGTCGTGCCGCCCGTCGGCCGGATCTCCTCGAGCACCGGCCCGTAGTCGGCCGGGTCGACGACGACCGCGACGCGCGTGTGGTTCTTGGCCGCCGCGCGGATCATCGCCGGGCCGCCGACGTCGATCATCTCGACGACCTCGGCGCGGCCCTTGCCCGCCGCGACGGTCTTCTCGAAGGGGTAGAGGTTGACGACGACGAGGTCGAAGGCCTCGATCGCCGTCCTGCGCCATGTCGCGGGCGTGGTCGTCGCGGGAGTCGTCGGCGAGGACGCCGCCGAAGATCTTCGGGTGGAGCGTCTTGACGCGGCCGCCGAGGATCTCGGGGAAGCCCGGTCATCTCCTCGACGAGCGAGACCGGGACGCCGGCCTCCTTCAGATGCGCGGCCGTGCCGCCGGTCGAGACGATCTCGACGCCCCGCTCGGCGAGCGCGCGGCCGAGCTCGGCGACGCCGGTCTTGTCGTGGACGGAGACGAGGGCGCGGCGGATCGGCGTCACCGCGGACGGCATGGGGATGGGCTCCGCCATGGGCGCGGACTATAGCAGGGGCATCCCGAAAATCCGGCGCCCGGATGGCTCCGGGCGCCGGCCGATAGAGCTACTGCAGATCGAAGGTCTTCACCAGGAACACCGCCATCTGCCCGCGCGTGTTCGGATTGGTCGGGCAGTAGAGGAGGACCGGATTCGTGGAGCAGCCCCCCGTGATCGCGTCGGCGTAGATCTTCTCGATCCAGTCCGCGTAGAGGCTCGGGCAGGCGACGTCGCCGAAGATCCCGGCGCAGAGCGGCGGTACGTAGGCCGAGCCATTCTCCGTCCGCAGAAGAAAGACCGCCATCTGCTGGCGCGTCACCGGGTTGTCGGGGCAGTAGAGCAGCGGGGACACCGAGCAGCCGCCGGTGATGTTCTCCGCGTAGAGCTGCTCGATCCAGTTGGCGAAGGTCGACGGGCACGGGACGTCCTCGAAGACGCTGCCGCACGCCGGCGGCATGTAGCTCGAGCCGTGCTCCGACTTCAGCAGGAAGACCGCCATCTGCGCCCGGGTCACGGGGTTGTTGCGGCAGTAGTTGCCGCCGCCGCAGCCGGCCGTGATGCCGTTGCGCGCGACGGTGATGACGTAGTCGTGGAACGGATCGCCCGGGGGGACGTCGAGGAAGTCGACCTGGACGACGAACGTGGCGACGGGCGACGTGCACCCGGAATTGGTCTCGGTGACCGTCAGCAGCATCGTCGTGCCCGCCGGGCCGGCGTCGAACGTGAGCTGGTTGGTTCCCTGGCCGCCGGTGATGGTGCCGCCGGAAAGGGTCCAGTTCCAGACCGAGCCGCCGTTGGACACGACGCTCGCCGCGTTGCCGGTGGAGGCGACCGCCACCGAGACGGGCGCGGTGATCGTGGGCGCGGCCGGAGAGGCGTTGACCGTCAGGGACGCCGCCGTCGAGGTCAGCGATTGGCCGACGAAGTCAGTCACGACGACGTCGTAGTTGCCGGCGTCGTCCGGGATCGTCGCATCGATGGTGAGCGTGTCGGTGTCGGCCCCGGAGATGCGTCCTGCGTTGGCGAGGGGGGTCCCGTCCTTGCGCCACTGGTAGGAGATGGGTTCCTGGCCCGACGCGACCACGGAGAACACCGCGTCGGCGCCTGCGCACAGCTCGAGGCTCGAGGGCGCCGAGACGGAGAGCGGCACGCGCTCGTGGGCGCCCATGTCCACGATGGGCGGCGTGCCTGCGCCGGTGTCGGGCACCGAAGGATCGTTGAAGAAGCGCGGCAGGCCGGCGACGTCGGTCGTGACGCCGACCGGCACGGCGGCGTTGTTGCCGGCGTCGACGGCGGGCGACCCGGGCCCCGGCCGCAGGTCGCCGGGAGGCGCGAGAAAGAGGGGATTGGCGCTGATGTTGCCGGTCCCGGCGAGAGCCCCGGTCTGCGTGTCGCAGTAGCTCGCGGAGAGCGAGGAGCCTCCGTCGTTGAAGATCCCGTCGGTGCCGTTGCCCCAGACGATGGTGTTCGTCATGGCGTTGCTGTTGCTGCCGAAGAGCCCGATCCCGTAGGCGGTGTTGTAGGCGATCGTGCAGTTCTCCAGCGAGTGATTGTCGTTGGAGAGGTGCATGCCGCTGGGCGAGTTCTGCGCGACGATGGTGTTGACGAGCGACAGGCCGCCGCCGCTGCTGATGCCTCCGGATCCGACGACCGCGCCGGAGATGCTGTTGGACCGGAAGACGCAGTTCGTGCAGGAGGCTCCGGCGCCGACCTCCTGGGAAAGCCCGCCGCCGGTGCCCCCGAACGCCACGGAGTTGGACAGGAACGAGCAGTTCGTCATGGACGCCGAGCCGCTCGAGACGCGCAGGCCGCCGCCGGCGGTGCTGGCGAAGTTGGACACGAACTTCAGGTTCGCGAGCGTGGGCGACCCGCCGTTCATCCACATGCCGCCACCGCGGATGTGCGGGTCGGGGCCGTTGGCCTGGCCGCCGGTGATGGAGAATCCGTCGAGGGCGGCCGAGAGCGTGACGGTCCCGTCCGTCGTGACGACGTGGTAGCTGTTGTCCGCCGCGTTGGCCGGCGTCCCGATGTCGCCCGAGAGGATCGTGACATTGAGGGCGGGGTCGCGCTGCGTGCGCAGCGTCTCGGTGCCGTCGAAGCCGCCGTAGATCCCGACGCCGTTCTTCATCGCGAACGAGATCGTCCGGTCGGCGGTCGCGGTCGGCAGATACGTCCCCGCCGCGACCCAGATCTCGTCGCCGGAGGTCGCCGCGGCGACGGCCGTCTGCAGGCTGGTGAACGCGTTCGGCCAGCTCGTGCCGTCGTCGGACCCGGTGGCGTTGAGGTTGACGTAGACGACGTCGGCGAGAGCGGCGGAAGACAGGAAGACGCTCAGGGCGGCGATTTTCAGGGCGCGGCGCATGGAACCTCCTCGATTTTGCGAGAACACGTGCAATTGTCGCACGCTTCGCCGGAAATCGGCAGTCCGATGCGGATGCGGCGCGGCGATCGCGCCGGAGACTCCCCTAGAACACCTTCAGGATCTGGACGTTGATCGTGAAGCCCTTCACGCCGTGGTCGACGACGGGATAGCCGACGTCGGCGCGGATGCGCGTGCCGTCCCACGGGCCGTTGAACGACGTCGTGATGCCGACGCCCGAGAAGTACGTGTTGTCGTAGCCGGCGAACCGGTTCGTGACGAGCGGCCTGATCGTACTCGATCTCGAAGCGGACGACCTCCTGGATGTTGATGCCGTACGACAGGATTGTCTCAGCAAGGCCTCGGTCGGCGAGCACGGTGCCGCTCGGAAATCCGGTCAGCGAGTCGTCGAGAACGGGCCGAAGTCCCACTGCGACCAGCGGTCGAGGTCCTGGCCGCCGAGGTACGCGACCTTGACGAGGAGCTTGCGGAAGTTCGGCGAAGTAGAAGCCCTTCGTGCAGCGCGACGAGTCCACTTCCAGTAGTCCTTCTGCGTCGGCTGGTAGGTGAAGAAGTCGGGAGCGCCCCAGGGCTCCCACTTCTGCCGGGAGTAGTAGCCGGCGTTGGCCGCGAGGTTGTAGCCGTCCTGCGCTCCAGTTCAGCCGCAGCCCGGCGCCGAGCGTGAACGTGTCGACGGGCACGACGAACGTCGGGCGCCGTGTCGCTCGGTGGCCTTGTACCCGTCGTACCCGCGACGAGAGGATCGAGCGAGGCCTTCAGGTACGTGCCCGAGCGGATGGCCGATGTTGAGCGAAAGGTACTCCGGGCAGATGCTTGACGGATCCCGGCCTTGAACTCCTGGCCGACGCGGTACTCGGTCTCGGTGAACGGGATCGCCACGCCGAAGGCGTCCGCGCCGAGGTCGAAGTGCGTCCCCAGGAAGGACGGATCCGTGTAGTTGGCGAAGAGAAGCGACCCGAAGAAGAACACCGACAGCTGCTTGTTCTTGCCCCACAGGTCGAAGTTGAAGTACTGGACGCCGAGCAGCGGGAACGGGTAGTCGAGCCCGCGCTCGTAGAAGATGCCGGCGACGCCGATGAGGCTCTTGCGCGTCAGCTTGTTCGCGACCTGCCGCTCGTCGGGCTTGGCCGGGTCCGGCACGAGGTAGCGCAGTCCGTCGTCGGTGTCGCGGACCATCTGCGACGTGCGAGGCGTAGGCCTCCTTGAGCCGCGTCTCGTAGTCGGCCGGATTGAGCGCGACCTCGGTCATGGTGACCTTGCGCTCGATCGCCGTCGTGCGGCCCGCCGTCGAGAAGACCTGCTGGCCGTAGATCTCGAGCGGCAGCACCACGCCGGGGCTGCCCGGGCACCTCGCGGTAGTACTCGGTCTGGACGTTCGAGAGCGTGTCGCCCTTGAGGTTCAGCTGGATCGACTCGCGGCGCAGGAGCGCGAAGGTCTCGCGGTCGATCCAGGCGGTGCCGCGGTAGATCGGCTTGTCGCCGACGGTCGCCTTCGGGCCGGAAGTCCACTCGGTACGCGCGGGCGGTCGTCGACCGTCGTCTCGCCGGCGAGCTCGTAGTCGTATTCCTCGGTCAGGCCGGATGTCGAGCGGCAGCGTCGTGACCTTGTCGGGCTGCAGGATCGGGAGCTTCGGGATCGTCTTGCCCTTCCACTTGACGCCGTTCAGGTAGAACTCCTGCCACGCCCAGTCGGGGGCCTGTCCCCGCTGGAAGAAGTAGGGGCCGCGGATCGTCAGGTCGAGGCTGCCCGGCAGCGACGCGACGCGGAACCGCAGCGACGCGTCCATCTGCGGCCGATGTAGCTCCTGGTCTTCTCGCGCTGGCCGGCGTCCCAGGCGCGCTCGCGCGCGACGATCTCGTCGGCGGTCAGGCCGCGGGTCGCGCCGACCTCGACGGCGGCCTTCGTCTCGCCGCCCGGCGCGGGCCGTCGGCTGTGAGGACCACGGCGAGCGGGCCCGCGCGAGAGGTCGAGCGTGAGGAGGGCGCGCCCTTCAGGTCGAAGTCGCGGCGACGCCGCGACGCGAGGTTCTCGACCGAGGCCGTCGCGAACGGGCCGCCCGAGAGCTCGATGCGAGCCGGCGCCGGCCGGGATCCTCGGGCAGCAGCAGGATCGGCGTGAACGTCTTCGCGTCGAAGTAGCGCAGCACCGGCGACGGTCGAGCCGTCGCGCCGGGTCCGACGCGCGTCGCCGTCGGGTCGCGGGAGACGTCGGCCGTCAGATAGGCTTCTGGAGCCGTCGCAGAGTGTCGACCGCCGGCGTCGGCAGCGGACGCGCTCCGCCCGCCGACGGACGGCGACGAGCACGGCGACTGGGCGTGACCTGCACGAAGGCCGCCAGGGCGGCGCGACGGTCGGCGACTCGCGGAGGCGGAGGCGGAGCGAGGACCCAGCTCCGGAGCGCGGCGATTCCGCGGGCGGCGTGGCGCCCGGCGTCAGCGACGAGCGCGTCGACGTAGGCGGCGAGTCCTCCTCGACGGCTCTCCGGCGGAAGAGGCTCGGCGCGGTCGAGGCCGACCTGCCCTCGGGCGAGCCGGACCGGAAGATCGACGACAGACGCTTGACGGCGTAGGAGAACCGCTCGGTTCTCCGCCGGCGGGCAAGATCGAGGACGAGCGCCGGCGACCGCGTGCGCCGGTGGCCGAGCCAGGCCGACGGCGTCGTCGATGTCCGCGTCGGAGAGGCCTCGAGCACGGACGATGAACGAGGCAGCCGCGGCGCCGGTTCCCTCGGGCAGCCTCGGCGTCAGGGACGTGAGGCCGAGGACCGCGCCGGCCGCGTCGCCGGTCCGCCGGGCAGGATCGCGTCGGGCCGTTCGGCGCGGCGAGGCGAGCCGCTCGCCGCGCGCCGGGACGGCCGCGGCGAGCAAAAGAAAAGCGCCCGCGACGAAGCGGGCGCGCGTGAGTCGATTGCATCGTCATCGGGAACGGCATTATAGCAAGAGGTTCTTCCCGAATCGGCGAACGCCGTGACCGGAAGCGGACTCTATCGCCGGGCCTTCTCCTTTTCCTTGACGGCTTCGGCGATCGCCGGCGGGGACGGCCGCGGCGGGGCGCCGGCCTCGACGCGTCGCGAGCCCGAAGCTCAGGCTGACCGGCAGCTTGCGCTCGATCTCGGCGGCGAGCTCGGGATTGTCCTTCAGGAACTGCTTGGCGTTCTCGCGTCCCTGGCCGATGCGCAGGTCGCCGTAGGAGAGCCAGGCGCCCGACTTCTCGACGAGCTTCGCCTCGATGCCCATGTCGATCAGCTCGCCCGCGCGGGAGATGCCCTCGCCGTAGTTGATGTCGAACTCCGCCTGCCGGAACGGCGCGGCGACCTTGTTCTTGACGACCTTGACCTTGGTCCGCGAGCCGACGACCGTCTCGCCGTCCTTGATCGAGGCGATGCGGCGGATGTCGATGCGGATCGAGGAGTAGAACTTGAGCGCGCGGCCGCCGGTCGTCGTCTCGGGGTTGCCGAACATGACGCCGATCTTCTCGCGGATCTGGTTGATGAAGATCAGGCTCGTGCTGGACTTCGAGACGATCGCCGTCAGCTTGCGCAGGGCCTGCGACATCAGGCGGGCCTGCAGGCCCATCTGCGCCTCGCCCATCTCGCCTTCGATCTCGGCCTTGGGCACCAGGGCGGCGACCGAGTCGATGACGACGACGTCGATCGCGCCGGAGCGGATGAGCATCTCGGCGATCTCGAGCGCCTGCTCGCCGTTGTCCGGCTGCGAGACCAGCAGGTTGTCGGTGTCGACGCCGAGCTTCTTGGCGTACTCGGCGTCGAGCGCGTGCTCGGCGTCGATGAAGGCGGCGAGGCCGCCGGTCTTCTGGGCCTGGGCGATGACCTGGAGCGAGAGCGTCGTCTTGCCCGAGGATTCCGGGCCGAAGATCTCGACGACGCGGCCGCGCGGGATGCCGCCGACGCCGAGCGCGACGTCGACGGCGAGCGAGCCGGTGGGGATGACGGCGATGACCACGCTCGGGCCGCTCGCCGAGGCGCATGATCGAGCCCTTGCCGAACTGCCGCTCGATCTGCGTCAGCGCCGTCTCGACGGCGCGCCACTTCTCGTTGGATTTCACGCTGGACATGTCCTCACCTTTCTGGATGGAAGAGAAACTTCCGCGCGTTCCGCGCGATTATAGACTTCGGAAGGGGCACCGCAGGACGCGATGAGGACCGACGGATCTTCTCTCCGACACGACCCGGTGTCAATGTCGGAGGCCCGCCGCGCCTTCGCCGCGCATCCGGTCGCCGCCTTTCTCGCGACCGGCTTCGGCTCCGGGCTCTCGCCGGTCGCGCCCGGCACCGCCGGCTCGCTCGTCGGCCTCGTGCTCGGCGGCATCTCGCCCGCTGCTCGCGTCGCACACGGCTCGAGTCTCGGCTCGCCGGTCGGACTCTTGATGTCCGGGCTCGCGCGTCGGTCTCGATCGGCGTCGCGCGTCTCGGGGCCGGTCTGCCGGGCGCTCGGGTCGGAAGACCCGGGCTGCATCGTGATCGACGAGGTCGCCGGCCAGCTGGTCGCCTGCGCGCGGCGCGCTCCTCGTCCCCCGCGCGGTCGCCGCTCTGGGCGCTGGGTCGCCGCATTCGTGCTCTTTCGCTTCTTCGACGTCGTGAAACCCCTGGGCCGATCCGCGCGCATCCAGGACCTGCCCGGAGGCTGGGGCATCGTGGCGGACGACGTCGCCGGCGGGCTCTGCGGCGGCGGCCGTTCTCGCCGGCTCGGCTGGCTCGCCGCGTGGGCGGAGGATCTGACGCTCTCGCCCGAGGAGGGCGCGGTCGAGCCGACGACGAGCCCCTGGCGCGCCACACGACCTGGCGCATCGGCGGCCCGGCGCGGCTATTTCTGCCGCGTGCGGACCGAGGCGGCGCTCGCGCGCGTCCTCGGCGCGGCCTCGGCCGACGGCGCTGCCGCTCGCGCTTCTCGGGATGGGCTCGAACATCCTGGTGGCCGACGAGGGCTTTCCCGGGCTACGTACTTGCGGCTCGAGGGCGACGTTCCTGGAGGTCGAGATCGAGGGCGAGCGCGTCTTCGCCGGCGGCGGGGCGCGCGCTCGGCGGCGTCTGCGCGGCGGCGGCGCGCGCGCGAGCTGTCCGGCATCGAGGCGATCTCGGGCATCCCCTCCTCGATCGGCGGCGCCGTGCGGATCAACGCCGGCGCCTACGGCGGCGAGATCTTCGACGTCCTCGAGACCGTGCGCCTCGTCTCCCGCGCCGGGCAGCGCCGCGCGGCCGCGGCGGGCGCAGATCCCGCACGGCTACCGCTGGATCGGAGCTGATCGAGACCGCGGGAGATCGTGAGCCAGGCGGTGCTGCGGCTCGCCCGGCGCCGCGCGAAGAGATCGAGGCGAAGACCCGCGCCGGTCGCCGAGCAAGCGCCGCGGCGCCCTGCCTTCGGAGCCCAACGCCGGGAGCGTCTTCAAGAACCCCGAGGGCGACTACGCCGGGCGGCTGATCGAGGCCTGCGGGTCTGAAGGGCGAGCGGCGCGGCGGTGCCCTGATCTCGCCCCGCCACGCCAATGTGATCGTCAACACCGGCGGCGCGCGGGCCGAGCGACGTGCTCGTCCTGATGCGGAGGATGAGAGACGCGGTCGCGGCGAGAGTTCGGGGTTACCCTGATGCCCGAAGTGGAGCTGCTGGGAGTGACGTGGGAGTGAGCGTGACGGAGCGCCCCTCACCCTGTCCCTCTCCCGCCGGGAGAGGGGACCCGCAGCCTCCCTCTCCCCCGGAACGGGGGAGAGGGTCGGGGTGAGGGGGTCTTCCCGATGAGGATCCTCCTCCTGGCCGGCGGCGGCGGGACGCGGCTGTGGCCGCTCTCGACGGAGGAGCGGCCGAAGCAGTTCCTGCCGCTGCTTTCCGAGAAGAGCCTGCTCGCCGAGACGCTACGAGCGCGTCCTGCCGCTCTCGCACGACGTCTTCGTGGCGACGTCCGCGCGGCACGCCGACCTCGTCCGCGGCCGAGCTCCCGGCAGCGTGCCGGAGGCCCGCATCTTCGCCGAGCCCGTGCGACGCAACTCGGGGCCGGCGATCCTCGCGGCGGCGCTGCGCTTCGCGCGCCGACGGCGACCCGGTCACGGCGGCCATTCCCGTCGGACCAGACCGTGCGCGACGACGAGGCCTTCCGCCGGGCCCTCCGCGCCGCCGGCGAGGTCGGCCGACGCCGCGAGCGTCGTGATCCTCGCGGTGCCGCCCGACCCGGCCCGAAACGGACTTCGGCTACATCGAGGTCGAGGACGGCGCGGTGCGCGCGCTTCGTCGAGAAGCCCGACCGGGAGAAGGCGCGCGAGCTCGCGGCGTCCGGCCGCCACCTCTGGAACGCCGGGATCTTCGTCTTCCGGCCCTCGCGGCTGCTCGCGCGAGGCGCGCCGCGTCGCGGCGAGCTTCTTGCCGGCGGTCGAGCGCTTCGTCGAGAGCGGGGCCGGCCGCCGACTACGAGGCGCTGCCGGACATCTCGATCGACTTCGCGGTCATGGAGAAGATCGCCTCGGGGGTGCGCGCCGTGCCGCTCGACGCCGGCTGGAGCGACGTCGGGACCTGGCGCTCGGTCCGCGACCTGCGCGGCGCCGAGCGACGCGGACGGCAATCTCGTCTCTCGCCGACGTGCCGGTGCTCGCGCCCGGCGTGCGGGACACGGCCATCGTCGTCGGCGAAGGCGGGCGTCCTCGTGATGCCGTTCGAGAAGGAAGCGGAGCTCCGCGGCCGTGGACGCGCTGCGGCGCGGCGGCTCCAGCGGAAGAGGAGCCGCGGACCCGATGACCGACACCGCCGCCGCGGCCCTGTCGAAGCTGCGCGAGAACGTGGGGCTCGCCTACCGCGGGGAGCCGCGGGCGGTCGACCTCCTGCTGACGGCGCTCCTCGCGCGGGGCCACGTGCTGATCGAGGACGTGCCCGGCGTCGGCAAGACGACGCTGGCCCGCGCGCTCGGCCGCAGCCTCTCGCTCGACTTCCGCCGCATCCAGTTCACCAGCGACACGCTGCCGGCCGACGTGCTCGGCATCTCGGTCTTCCACTCGCCGCGCGACCGCTTCGAGTTCCACCCGGGCCCGATCTTCGCCAACATCGTGCTGGCCGACGAGATCAACCGCGCCACGCCCGAAGACGCAGTCGGCGCTGCTCGAGGCGATGAACGAGGGCGCGGTGACGGTCGAGTCGCGAGCGCCGCGTCCTGCCGCAGCCCTTCATGGTCGTCGCGACGCAGAACCCGGTCGAGTACCTCGGCACCTATCCGCTGCCCGGAGTCCCAGATGGACCGCTTCTTCCTGCGCCTGTCGCTCGGGTACCCGGCCGCCGAGGAGGAGAAGATGCTGCTGCGCCGGGGCGGGACCGAGCGCGTGCTCGCGGCGATCCCCGCGGTGCTCGGCGCCCGAGCAGGTCCTCGAGCTCCAGGACGAGACCGAGAAGGTCGCCGTCTCGGACCGCCTGCTCGACTACCTCCACGCCCTCGTGCGCGCCACGCGCAGCACCGCGGAGCTGCGGCTGCCGGTCTCGACGCGCGGCGCGCAGGCGCTCTTCCGCGCGGTCCAGGCCCACGCGCTGCTGCACGGCCGCACCTACGCGACGCCCGGACGACGCCCAGGCGCGTCGCCGAGGCCGTCCTCGCGCACCGCATCCTCTCGGTCTCCTCCGACGGCTTCGGCGCGGGCGGCCGGGAGCAGGAGATCGTCCGGAAGATCCTGGCGCAGGTGCCGGTCCCGGTCTAGCGCCAGCGATGACCCGCCTCATCCCGGACTGGGAGATCCGCATCACGAACTTCGGTCTCGGCTACATCCTCATGTGCCTCGTCGTCGCGATCGCGGCGCACGAACACGGGCAACAACGGGCTCTACATGGTGCTCGCGGCGATGCTGGCGGCGATGGTCGTCTCGGGGATCGCTCTCGCGCCGCAACGTGCGCGGCGTGCGCTGCGAGATCGAGACCGTCGGGCGAAGTCGTCGCGACGCGGCCGGCGTGGCTGAAGGTCCGAGCTCGAGAACCGGCTGCGGACCGCCACTGCGCAGGCCCTCTTCTTCCTCCACGAGTCGCTGCCGGGTCCGCTGTGGGTCGACCCGCTCGGCCCCGGCGAGAAGCGCGAGATCGTCGTCGAGGGCGTCGTTCCGCGGCGCGGCGTCTACCGGGAGGCGGACGCCGGCCTCCTGTCGCGGTTTCCGCTCGGCCTCTTCCGCAAGTACCGCCAGGCGAGGCTCGCGCGCGAGATCGTCGTCTACCCGCTGCCGGAGAGCGACCTCGGTCGCCGGAGATTCCGCCCGGAGGACGCCCGCGGCGGCCGGCCGCACTCACCGCGCCGCGCGGCGGCGGCTCGGACATCCGGACGCTGCGCGAGTTCTCGCCGGGCGACGATCCGCGCGACCTGCACTGGAAGCAGTCGGCGCGGATGCGGCGCTGGATCGTGCGCGAGCGCGAGGCCGAGCGCGACCGCGTGCTCTTCCTGGCCGTCGACAACGCGCTGCCGGCGCCGGGCGACCCGGCCGCGCTCGAGCGGTTCGAGCGCGCCGTCGCGCGCGTGCGCCGGCGCGGCGCTGCTGCTCCTCTCGCGGGGCGGCGAGGTCGGACTCCACGCGCGCGGCATCAAGGTCGCGGCCCGCGGCGGGCGCGCGCAGCGCGTCCGCATCCTCGACGCGCTCGCGCGCCTCGAGCCCGTGCCGCTCGAGTCGGCGTCCGGACTTTCCGGCGATGCGGCGAGGGAGACCTGCGGTGGTTCGTCTCGTGAGCGGCGCGCGCCCGATGCCCGAGGGCCTGCCGCGCGCCTACCTGCTGGCGCTCGCGCCGGCGGCCCTCCTCGCTCCGCTGCCCCTGCTCTGGACGGGCGCGCGCCAGCCGCACGGCCGTCGCTCGCTGTACGATCCTGGCGTCGCCGCGCTCTGGTGGCGGGCGCGCGCGGCGGCCGGCCCGTCCGCGTCTCGGACGCCGTGCATGAACGTCCCGGGCTCGCGTACCTCGTGTGGCTCGCGTTCTCGACGGCGACGCTGCCGCACCGGGCTCCTTCCGTCGGTCGCGCATCTGCTGCTCTTCACCGGCCTCGCCAAGCTCGCGTCGCTCAAGCGGCCGAGCGAGGCGCGCCTGGCCCTGCTCGTCGTCTTCCTGCTGACGCTCGCCTCGGCGTCGACTCGTCGACGCACGTGTCGTCGCTCCTCTACTTCGCCGCGATGGCCGTGGCTCGGCTTCCGGCGCTCTCGCGCGCTCGGCGGTGCTCGCCGACTTCGACGACGGCGCCGCCGGACCGCGTCCTGCCGGCCGTGCCGACGGCCGGGATTGACGGCGCGTCGCGATCGTCGGCGGGCGCTCTGGCGCGGTGCCGCTCTTCTTCGCTGCTGCCGCGCCTCCACGGCCCCTTCGCGCTCGCGCCCTTCCGCATCGAGGACGCCGTTCGGCCGGGCGCTCACGTCGGACCGCGTCGACCTCGAGTCCTTCGGTGCGGCCAAGCAGAGCGACCGCGTCATCCTGCGACTGAGCTCGTCGGCCGCGACGCTCACGCCGGGACGCGCCTGCGCCTGCGGGAGGCGATCTTCACCGACTACCTGGACGGCGTCTGGACCCGCGATCCCGCGGCGTCGGCGCGCGGCGCGGCGACCGGCCGGCGCGCGGCCACGGCGCCGGCGAGAGCGCCGACCGGCGGGCGTGGCGTGGATGGTCGACGATCGACCTGAACGTCTACGGCCAGGGGTTCCTCTTCCTGCCCTACGGCCTCGGCGGCGTCGCAGGTCGAGCGCGGCCGCGCGATCGAGCTGCCGGACGGCGTGATGCAGGTCGCCTCGGGCCGCGGCCCGGTCCGGTACGCGGCCGAGGTGCGCCGGGTGCCGGCGCGCGGCGCCGGGCCGCGGCGCGATCGCGCCGGAGCGACGTTCCCCGGGAGGTCCAGAAGTACGCCCTCGAGCTGACCGGTGACCTGACCGAGCCCGCGGGCGATCGCGCGCGCGCATCGCGGAGCACTTCGCGAAGGACTTCGTCTACACGCTCGACCCGCCGCGCGGCACGGGGGATCCGCTCGTGCACTTCCTTCTGCGCTCGAAGGCCGGCCACTGCGAGTACTTCGCGTCGGCCGCCGCGATGATGCTCGCCGCGCGCGGGATTCCCGGCGCGCCTCGTCACCGGCTCCTACGGCGGCGAGGAGGGCTCTTCTCTCGCGCAGATCGTCGTGCGCGCGCAGAACCTCCACGCGTGGGTCGAGGCGGACCTCGACGGGACCGGGTTTCCAGCGTCTTCGACCCCACGCCGCCGGCCGGCGTTCCGCCGCTGCTGACGACTCTACTCGCTCCTCTCGCGCGCTGACCGCTCTCGGCCGCGAGATCGAGTTCTTCTACGACCGGCGCGTGCTCGGCTTCGACGCCGGCGACCAGTCGGCGCGATCGAGGCGACGCGCGAGTCGCCTGTCGCGACGCGGCCGCCGGTCTCGCCTCCCTGCGGGAGTCGGCGCGCGATCTGCTCTCCGCCGGACGGCCGGCTGGCTCCTCGCCGCCGGCGCCCTGGCGTGGCTCGTCCTTCGCCTGACGCGCCGCGCCGCGGTCCGCGCCCCGGCGGCGACCCGCGCCTACCTCGCCCTGCGGCGGCTGCTCTCGCGCCGCCGCGGCCCGCTCGCCGCCTCCGTGCCCCCCGCCGAGGTCGCGCGCCTCTTCGCCGAGGAGGTCCCCGCGGCGCGCGAGGACGCCGACGCCGTCGTCGTCGCTCTACTGCGCGAGCGCGTTCGGCGGCGCGCAGCTGCGGCCGGAGGCCGAGCGCGAGCTCGGCGAGCGGGTCCGGCGGCTGAAGATGGGGTCAGGGCTCTCGAAGTGTGACCTGAGGTCGTTCCTGGCTCAAGCCCAACGCGGCTCAAGTCACCTTTGAGAGACCTGGCCCCTACCGGGTCAGAGCCCGCGCCGGCGACGACGGTGATGTCGTCCTGCTGGGGGAGACCGGCCTCGAAGGCCTCGACGGCGGCGACGATCCGCTGGCAGAGCGAGCCGACGGGAGAGCCGGCATGGCGGCGGAGGATCTCCTCGAGGCGCGCCTCGCCGAACTCCTCGTCGGCCGGGCTGGCGGCCTCGGTGACGCCGTCGGTGAAGATGACGAGGACGTCGCCCGGCGCGAGCGCCGTCGTCGCCTGCCGGTAGACCGCTCCCGGGAGGGCGCCGAGCGGCGGCCCGCCGGCCGGAAGCCGCTCGAGCGCGCCCGAGGCGCGCAGGAGCATCGGCGCGTTGTGGCCGGCGTTGACCCAGGTCAGCTGGCGGTCCTTCTCGTCGTACACCGCCCAGAAGAACGTCGCGAAGCGGTTCGTCTCGGTCAGCGCGTGCATCTGGGCGTTCAGGTCCCGCGCGAGGCTGCGCCGGGCCGTCTCCTCGACATCGAGGCGAAGCTCCGCACGGCGCCCTGCAGGCTCGCCATCAGCAGCGCCGCGGAGATGCCCTTGCCGGCGACGTCGCCGGCCGCGATGCCGACCCGCTCCGGGTCGAGCCGAAGGAAGTCGTAGTAGTCGCCGGCGACGCCGCGCGCCGGCCGGCACTCGCCATGGCAGTCGAGGCCGCGGATCTCGGGGTCCTTGCGGGGGAAGAGACGCTGCCTGGACCTCGTGCGCGATCTCGACGTCGCGTTCGAGCCGCTCCTGGGCGGCGTGCCGCTCCCGCTCGAGAGCCCGCTTCAGTTCCGCGACGACCCAGACGAAGAGCGCCAGGAAGGCCGCGCGCACGGCGAGGTTCCAGTCGGTGATCCGAAGGGTGAGCGTGGGATGGGCATGGGCCGAGAGGAGGTCCTCCCAGGTCCAGAACGCGGCGCTGACGGCCGCGCCGAGGAAACCCGCCCCGCGGGCCGACGAACCAGACGAGGAAGAGCACGGGGGCGACGTAGAACGTCAGGAACGAGAGCTCGAGCGGCGCGACGTAGTCGAGCGACCGCGAGGACGGCGATCCAGGCGAGGCCGACGGACGACGAGCACCCACCGGGGCTGCCGCCGGAGAACGCGACGAACCGGGACGTCACGGGGTCACCGGGTCACGCGATCAGTACGCGTTCCGGTGGCGCAGGCCGTGGCGCAGCGTCATCCAGAGGATCTTGATGTCGAGGGCGAGCGACCAGTTCTCGATGTAGTAGAGGTCGTACTCGATGCGCTTGGAGAGGCTGGTGTTGCCCGCGCCAGCCGTGGACCTGCGCCCAGCCGGTGATCCCGGCGCGCACGCGGTGGCGGAGCATGTACTGCGGGAACTTCTCCTTGAACTCGCGCACGAACTCCGGCCGCTCCGGCCGCGGGCCGACGAGCGACATCTCGCCGCGCAGGACGTTGACGAGCTGCGGCAGCTCGTCGAGGCTCCAGCGGCGGAGGAACGCGCCGACGCGCGTGCGCCGCGGGTCGTCCGGGGCTCGCCCAGGTCGGTCCCGACTCCTCCTCCGCGTCGACGACCATCGAGCGGAACTTGAGGATGTCGAACGGCCGGCCGTCGAGGCCCATGCGGCGCTGCCGGTAGAGGACGGGCCCGCCGTCCGAGAGCCGGATGGCCGCGGCGATCGCGGCGTAGACGGGCGAGAGCACGACGAGCGCGGCGGCCGAGATCGCCGAGGTCGAGGCGTGCGCTTGACGAGGCTCATCCAGCCCGTCAGCGGCACCTGCGTCAGGTGGACGACGGGCAGGCCGTCGAGGTCCTCGACGCCGGCGCGGAAGGTGATGTACTGGAGCAGGTCCGGCACGACGCGCACGTCGGCGATCGTGCGGCCGACCTCCTGCAGCACGGCGAGCATCGTCCGATGGGCGTCGAGCGGCAGCGCGAGGAAGACCGTGTCGACTCCGCGCTCGTCGACGATGCGCGCGGCGTCGGCCGTCGTGCCGAGGACCGGCAGCGCCGCGGTAGCTCGTCCCGAGCTTGCCGGGGCGTCGTCGACGAACCCGACCGCGCGCAGCCCGGCCTCCGGGTGCTCGAGGAGCTTCTCGACGAGCGCGCGGCCCAGCCGCCCGGCGCCGACGACGAGAACGTGCCGCACGCCCACGCCGTGGCGCCAGGCCTCCTCGAGGTAGCGGCGGATGGCCGTGCGGCCCGCGAAGACGAAGAGCACGTCGAGGGCGAAGAAGAAGAGCGAGGACCAGGCGCGAGTAGGAGAAGCCGCGGTAGAAGGTCGCGAGACCCGCCAGGAGCAGCGTCGCCAGTCCGGTGGCGACGAAGACCGCCAGGCCCTCCTCGACCCGCGAGCGGTGGCGGCGGACCTGGTAGAGGCCGTAGAAGTAGTAGACGACGGCCACAGCACGGCCATGAGCGGGAACGAGCCGGTAGTACGAGCGAGGCGTCGGGAATCCCCTTGGTGACGGGGACGATCTCGGCGCGGAAGCGCAGGAAGTAGGCCGCGGCGAGGGCCGCGAGCGTCGCCGCCGACGTCGGAGACGGCCAGCAGGACCGCGATGCGTCGCGTCGACTTTCGGATCACCGCAGAAGGCTCTCCGAGCGCGCCGCGAAACTGCCGCGGCGAAGCGTTCCGGCCGGAAGGCGAGCGCCGAGCTTCGCAGATCGAGTGTAATCGAACTGCGTCGCGGTCCGCCCGCTGCACCGCCTCGGCCAGGCGCCTCGGCGCCGTCGCGCTTCGTAGAGGATCCCGTTCTCCCCGTCTCGCACGATGTCCCGGACGCCGCCGCGCGCCGAGCGCGACGACCGGCGCCCCGCACGCGAGCGCCTCGACGGCCGCGATCCCGAAGTCCTCCTCGCCGGGCTGCAGGTAGGCCGCGCACGTCCGATAGAGCGGCGCAGCTCTTCGCGGCTGCAGCCCGACACGAATCTCTACGGAGGAAGGGCGCCAGCGCGCGGAGGCGCGTCTCTTCCGGTCCGCTGCCGACGACGACCAGCCGCCGGCGCGAGGCGCGAAGCGGTCTCGACGGCGACGTCGAAGCGCTTGTAGGGCACGAGCGCCCCGACGGCGAGCAGGAAGTCCTCGCGGGCCTCCTCGCCGCGGCCTGGAAGAACTCGACGTCGACCGGCGGGTGGCAGACCGTCGGCCTCCCGACCGTAGTGCCGGTGGATCCGCTCGGCGACGGCCGAGGAGTTGGCGAGGAAGCGCGTCGGGCGCGAGGCGGTGGCGATGTCCCAGCGGCGCAGGCCGCGCGATCGCGGCCGCCTTGAGCCACCGCAGCGACGTGCGACGCGGCGGGAAGTAGAGGTCGAACTGTTCGTACGCGTAGCGCACGGGCGTGTGGCAGTAGCAGAGGTGCGGCGCGCCGGGGCGGCGCGATCGCGCCCTTGGCCACGCAGTGCGAGGACGAGACGACGAGGTCGAAGCCGGAGAGGTCGAAGCGTCTCGACGGCCCGGGGAAAGAGCGGCAGGTAGTTGCGGTAGCCGCGCCGCGCGCCGGGCATCCGGTTCAGGAACGACGCGACGGATCGGGTGCCGCTCGATCGCGGGCGAGACGGAGCCGGGCACGTGGAAGAGCGTGAAGATCGTGGGCTCCGGGAGAAGCGGCAGGATCGACTCGAGGACCTTCTCGCCGCCGCGCATGCCGTTCAACCAGTCGTGGACGACGGCGGTCTTCATCGGCCGGCAGGCCGAAGCGGGGAGCTCAAGGTTCCTGCCTCCGGCTTCCCGCCTCCGGCCTCCTCGGCTGGAGCGCTTCGGCGTAGATCTTCAGCGTCTGCTCCGCGGCGCGGTCCCAGGAGAAGTCGCGGGCGCGGCGCTTGCCGAGGTCGGCGAACTCGGCGCGGCGGCGCGGGTCGGTCGCGAGGGCCACGATGCCGCGTGCGATCGCGTCGACGTCCATCGGGTCGACGAGATAGGCGTACCCGCCCGCGATCTCCTGCAGGGCCGAGGTCGACGAGGTCAGCACCGGCACGCCGCAGGCCATCGCCTCGATCGACGGGCAGGCCGAAGCCTTCGTAGAGCGTGGGGTAGAGGAAGGCGTCGGCGCCGGCGAAGAGGCCGGGCAGGTCCTCCTCGGGCACCACGCCGGGGCGGTGCACGCGCGATTCGATGTCGAGCGCCGAAATCAGGGCCTCGACGCGGCTCCGGTTCTTCGGCATCGGCCCGGCGAGGACGAGGGCGTGCGGCAGGGCGCGCTCGCGCCGGGCCTCGGCGAAGGCGCGGAGCACGTTGCGGACGTTCTTGTGGGGCTTCTCGCCGCCGAGAAAGAGCAGGTACGGCCGGGGCAGCCCGTACTTGGCGACGACGCGGTCGCGCTCGGCCCGGGAGATGTCGGAGTGGAACTGCGGCGCGACGCCGTTGTAGACGACCTCGATCCGCGCCGGGGCGATCCCGAAGTAGTCGACGAGGTCGCGCTTGCTGTTGTAGGAGACGGTCAGGATCCGGTCGGCGCGGCTTCAGCGCCCGCCGGATCATGACGCGGGCGTAGAGGAGGGCGGCGCGGTTGGGCAGGAACTGCGGGTAGAGCACGTGGATGATGTCGTGGATCGTCACGACGGCGCGCGCCCGCGCCAGCGGCGGGATCACGTAGTGGGTGGCGTGGAAGAGGTCCAGCCGGTCGCGCAGCAGCCGCCAGGCGAAGCGCGTCAGCTCCGAGATCGAGTAGCCCGGAGAGTCCTCCTCGACGAGCGTGAAGTTCTCCGGCAGCGCGGGCAGCGCCGCGCGGTCCTCGCTGCCGGACGTAGACGCGGAAGACGCGTAGGCCTGCGCCTCCGGCCGGCGGGCGATCGACTCGATCAGGTTGCGGACGTAGGAGCCGATGCCGAAATCGGTCAGCTTCCGCGCGTCGATGCCGACGCGCGGGCGGGCGCGGCTCATCGCTCCTCCCGCGCGACCTCGGCGACGGCCTCGGCCGTCGCGCCGGCTCCCGCGTCCCACGGAAACTGCGCGGCGCGCGCGAGTCCCGCGGCGGCGAGGCTCTCGCGCAGGGGCGCGTCCTCGAGGGCCCGTTCGATCGCGCGCGCGAGCGCCTCGACGTCGCGCGGCGGGGCGTAGAGCGCGGCGTCGCCGCCGACCTCGACGAGCGCGTCGGCGGTCGAGGCGACGACCGGGCTGCCGCAGGCCATCGCCTCGAGCACCGGCAGGCCGAACCCCTCGGCGAGCGACGGGTAGACGAACGCCTCGGCGGCTCGGTAGAGCTCCCGGGCCGCGTCGCGGGCGGCGTACCCCGTGACGTGGATCTTGTCGCGGAAGGGGGAGCGGGCGATCCGCCGGTGGAGAGCGGCGGTCTTCCAGCCGGCGCCTCCCGCCAGGACCAGGTCCGGCCGCGAGCGCCGGCGCCCCCACATGCGCTCGCAGGCGACGACGAGCGCTTCGACGTTCTTGCGCGGCTCGAGCGTGCCCAGATACAGGAGGAAGGGCTGGCCGGCCGAGTAGCGCTGCCGCGTGCGCCGCCGGGCCGCGGAGTCGTCGGCGGGGCGAGAAGAAGGCGAGGTCGACGCCGTTGACCGTCACGCGCACGCGAGACTCGGTCTCCGGGTAGCGGGCGATCAGGTCCTTCGCGGTGGTCTGCGAGACGCAGAGGAACCGGGCCGCGCGCTCGACGGTGCGCTCCCAGAGCGGCAGGAACCCGACGAGGGTCCGGGCGGCATGCCACTCGGGGTGGGTCAGAGGGGTCAGGTCGTGCACGGTCGAGACGAAGGGGGTTTCGCCGCGGGCCGGGCCGATCGTCAGGGCCGAAACGAGGACGTCCGCCCCCCAGCGGGCGATCCGCTGCGGGAGGGTCGACTGGAGCCACACGATGCCGAAGGGGTGATGGTCGGTCTGGAGGCTGAAGCCCCCGGACTCGGTGACCGACGCCGGAAATGGCCGCGGGGCGAAGAGGCCGACGGAGAGCCCCGGGCGGGCCGCCAGGCCCCGGGCGATGGCCCAGGTGTAGGTTCCGATGCCCGTCCGCTCGTTCAGGAGCGCCCGGGCGTCGATGGCGATGCGCATCGGGAGGCAGTCTACAGGGGAGTCGACGGCGGGCCTCGGCCGGTCAACAGCCTGAGCCCGCGGCCTTTGCTCCCGCCTGCGGCCACGCGTCGGCCGCTGCCTCCCATTTGACTGTCGCCGGCTAACGGCTAAAATGCGCGGTTCTGCCGACGGCCATGACGACGCGACCAGACTCCCTGTCCCTCGAATCGGTGCTCGACGAACCCGTGCGGTTCGGCGGCGAGCTCGCCGTCCCCGTGTCGGTGATCGACCGCGAGCCCCTCCTGAGCCTTTCGCCCCTGCGAGATCTCGGGGGAGGTGCGGCGCATCGACGGGGGATACGCGCTCGACGCCCGAGCTCGTCTACTCGGGGGAGCTCGAGTGCAGCCGGTGCCTGGCCGGGTACCCGTTCCAGGAGGACGAGACGTTCTCGCTCGTCCTCTACCCCCGTTCCGGCGCGCCGGCCCCCGAGGTGGAGCTCTCGCGCAGCGACCTCGACGCCGTTTTCTACGACGACCCGGTCGTCCCGCTCTCGCCCCTGGCCGAGGAGCGGGTGCAGATGGCCCTTCCGATGAAGCCGCTCTGCAAGCCCGACTGCCGCGGGCTGTGTCCCGTCGTGCGGCAAGGACCTGAATCTCGGTGCGTGCGCCTGCACGCATGAAACGATCGATCCCCGCTGGGAGGCCTTGAAGGCCCTCAAGGAGAAAGTGTAGGAGCACGATGCCCAATCCCAAGCGACGCCACAGCAAGGCCCGCCGCGACAAGCGCCGCGCGCACGACGCGCTGACGCCGCCCGCCCTGTCCGAGTGCCCGAACTGCCACGAGCCGAAGCAGCCGCACCGCGTCTGCTCGCGCTGCGGGTACTACAAGGGCAAGCAGGCGATTAACACCTAGGTGAGTACGACCGGCGGTCACGTCGTCGACCCCATATAATCGTCGCTCTCGTGCTTCGCGCAAGACAGGGGGGATAGCGTGCGGATCGCGGTCGACGCGATGGGGGGCGACCACGCGCCGCAAGTCAACGTCGACGGCGCCGTCGCGGCGGCCCGCGAGTTCGGCATCGCGACCCTCCTCGTCGGCAAGCGCGGCCGAGCTCGAGCCGCTGCTGGCCGACTCGGGCTACACCGGGCCGGACATCGAGATCGTGGACGCCCCGAGGTCGTCACGATGGACGATCCGGCCACCGCCGCCATCCGCAAGAAGCGCAACTCCTCGATCCGGATCGCGGCCAACTGCGTGCGCGACGGCCGGGCCCAGGGCCTCGTCTCGGCGGGCCACACCGGCGCCGCGATGGTCTCGGCCAAGATGGTCGTCGGGACGATCGAGGGCGTCGACCGGCCGGCGCTGGCGACGGTCCTCCCCAACCTGACGGGCCACTGCCTGCTGCTCGACGTCGGCGCGAACCCGGACCTGAAGACGCCGCACTTCCGGGAGTTCGCGGTCATGGGCTCGATCTACGCCGAGCTCGTCTTCGGCAAGAAGAACCCGTCGATCGGCCTGATGTCGATCGGCGAGGAGGACTCCAAGGGCAACGAGCAGTCGAAGGAGGCCTTCAAGACGCTCAAGGAGACGGGCCTGCAACTTCATCGGCAACGTCGAGGGCCGCGACGTCTTCAACGGGAAGGTCGACGTCATCGTCACCGACGGCTTCACGGGCAACGTGATCCTGAAGGTCTCCGAGGCCCTGGCCGAGATGGTCGAGAACATGCTCCGCGAGGAGATCAAGCGGACGCTGCAGGCCTCGGTCGGGTTCCTCCTCTCGAAGTCGGCGTTCCGCCGCTTCAAGCAGCGCATCGACTACTCGGAGTACGGCGGGGCGCCGCTCCTCGGCGTCAAGGGCTGCGTCATCATCTGCCACGGCCGCTCGTCGGCCAAGGCGGTCAAGAACGCGATCCGGTTCGCGGCCGAGTTCTCCCGCCAGAGCCTCGCCGAGAAGATCCAGGCCCAGATCGCCGAGCTCCACGCACGCGAGGCGCGGCTGGTGAAGGCCTGAGCGGCATGATGCCGCGCGCAAGCATCGCCGGCACGGGCTCCGCACGTCCCGAAGAAGATCCTCTCGAACGCGGACCTCGAGAAGCTCGTCGAGACCTCGGACGAGTGGATCATCGTCCCGCACGGGGATCCGCGAGCGCCACATCGTCGCGGATGGCGAGCACTTCTCGGACCTCTGCACGCGCGCGGCCGAGCAGGCCCTGAAGCGCGCGCACGTGAAGGCCGAAGACGCTCGACATGATCCTCGTCGGGACGATCTCGGGCGACATGCCCTTCCCGGCGACCTCCTGCCTCGTCCAGCGCAACCTCGGCGCGACCCGGGCGGCCGCCTCCGACGTCGGCGCCGCCTGCGTCGGGTTCCTCTACGCGCCTCCACCTGGCCGACGGCCTGATCCAGTCGGGCAAGGCCGGCAACGTCCTCGTCATCGGCGGCGAGATCCTCTCGCGCTACGTGGACTGGACCGACCGCAACACGTGCGTGCTCTTCGGCGACGGGGCCGGCGCGGTGGTGCTCCAGGCGACCAGGGCGACCACGGCATCCTCGGCAGCGTCATGAAGTCCAACGGCAACTACCACGACTTCATCAGCATGCCGGGCGGCGGCTCGGACCACCCGGCCAACGACCCGAAGACGATCGAGCAGCGCCTCCCGTTCATCCAGATGAAGGGCAACGAGACCTTCAAGGTCGCGGTCAAGGCGATGGCCGACGTGACGCAGGAGCTGCTGACCGAGCAGGGCTTCACCCACGAGGAGATCGACCTCTTCATCCCGCACCAGGCGAACCTGCGCATCATCGACGCCGTCGGCGAGCGGCTGAAGATCGACCCGGCGAAGGTCTACAAGAACATCGACCGCTACGGCAACACCTCCGCCGCCTCGATCCCGATCGCCCTCGACGAGTGCGTGCGCGAGGGGCGCGTCAAGACCGGCGACCTCGTGCTGATGACCGCCTTCGGCGCCGGGCTGGTCTGGGGCTCGGTCCTGGTGCGCTGGTAGACGGACGCTGGAAGCGATGACGCTCGCCTTGCTCTTTCCCGGCCAGGGCTCGCAGTCCGTCGGCATGGGCAAGGCGCTCTGCGAGGCGTCGCCGGCGGCGCGAGCGGTCTTCGACGCGGCGGATGCGCGTGCTCGGCTTCCCGCTCTCGACGCTCTGCTTCGAGGGGCCCGAGGAGGAGCTGAAGCTCACCGCGAACACGCAGCCGGCGATCCTGACGCATTCGATCGCCGCGCTCGCGGACCTGCGGGCCCGGTTCCCCGAGAGGCTCGAGGGCGCGGCGTTCGCGGCCGGCCACTCGCTCGGCGAGTACTCGGCCGACGTGGCGGCCGGCGCCCTCGCCTTCGCCGACGCGGTCGCGCCTCGTGCGCGCGCGCGGACGATTCATGCAGGAAGCGGTGCCGGCCGGGCGTCGGCGCGATGGCGGCGATCGTGGGCCTCGCGCCCGAGGCCGTCGAGGCCGCCTGCCGCGAGGCGGCGCAGGGCGAGATCGTGTCGCCCGGCCAACTACAACTCGCCGGAGCAGACCGTCATCGCCGGCCACGCGGCGGCCGTCGCGCGGGCGTCCGAGGCGCTGCCTCGCCCGCGGGGCCAAGCGCGCGATCGCGCTGCCGGTCTCGGCGCCCTTTCACTGCGCCCTGATGTCGCCCGCCCGCGAGAAGCATGCGGCCGCTCCTCGAGGCGGACCGCGTTTCGCGAAGCGCGCCGGTCCCCGTCGTGACCAACGTCGACGCCGCGCCCGAATCCGACGGCCCGGCGCTCGCGCGGGGCGCTCGTTCGCCAGATCGACTCGCCCGTGCGCTGGGTCGAGTGCGTGCAGCGCCTGGCGCGCTGCGGGCGTCGACCGGGCGCTCGAGATCGGGCCGGGCAACGTGCTCGCGGGCCTCGTGCGCCGCATCGACCGGCTCGATCAAGGTCGAGAGCCATGCGTGAGAGGCCCCTCCGCCTCCTCGCCTTCGCGGCGCTGGCCGCCCTCGCTTCGGGCTGCGCGAGCTCGCGCCGACGGCGCCCGGCACGCCGGCGGCCTTCGACGCCGCGGTCGCGGCGGCCGAGCGCCGCTGCCAGTGCCGGATGGGCGTCTCGGCGCGGCACCTCGAGAGCGGCCGCTCGTACGAGTACAACGGCGCGGCCGAGTTCGAGTCCGCCTCGGTCATCAAGATCGCCGTCCTGACCGAGGCGATGGCCGGGGTCGGGGACGGCCGCATCGATCTGTCCGAGCGCTGGGACCTGACCGCGCGAGAACAAGGCCGACGGCTCGGGGATGCTGCTGATGCTCGACGACGGCCTCCACCCGACCTGGAACGACCTGGCGACGCTGATGATCGGGCCCTCCGACAACACCGCCACCAACGCCTGGATCACGCGCCTCTCGGTCGACGCGATCAACGCTCGGATGCAGTCGCTCGGCTTCGGCACATCCGGCTCTTCGGCACGATCCCTGGCTTTCGCAGAAGGACGACGAGCCCTCGCCTGGAAGGGGTTCCGCCTCGGCTCGTCACGCCCGACGAGGTGGCGCGCTGGATGAGCGGATGGTCGCCAGGGGCGAGCTCCTCGACGCGGCGTCCTCGAAGCGGATCTTCGAGTACCTCGACAAGGATCCGAGCCGCCTTCGGATCGCGCGCCGCTTTCCGCCGAGCGATCTGTGGGCCGGCAAGACCGGCTCCATGTCCGGCGTCCGCAACGACTCCGGCATCCTCCGGACGAAGAAGGGCCGGTTCGTGCTGGTCGTCTTCACCGACGGCAGCAAGGCCGAAGGCTGGGGCCCGGACCATCCCGCCGTTCTCGCCATCGCGGACCTGTCCAGGGCGATCGTCGACGGCTGGAGCCGGGACCTGCCGGAGATCGTCGAGAAGCCGGAGTAGAGCCGCGACCCTGTCCCCGCGAGGCCGGGTGCGGGCGCGTCCGGGTCCGCTCATCCCGAGCGAGCGAGGGATCCCCTCTTGCACGGCACGGCGATCCGAGCAATCCCTCGGCGCCGAGCTTCCGGGGACGACGCGGTAGCGGATAGACTCCGCCCGCATGAACCGCTTCGACGGAAAGATCGCCCTCGTCACCGGGGCCTCGCGCGGGATCGGCGAGGCGATCGCGAAGCGTCTGGCCGCCGAGGGCGCGACGGTGCTCGCGGCCGCCCGCTCGACCGACGCGCTCGCCCGCGTGGTCGCCGAGATCGAGACGGCCGGCGGCAAGGCGCAGGCGGTCGCGCTCGACCTCTCGGACCCGGCGTCGATCGAGACGGCGGTCAAGGGCGCGCTCGCGGCGCACGGGGAGATCGACGTCCTCGTCAACAACGCCGGCGTCACCGAGGACAACCTGATCCTGCGCATGAGCCGCGAGGCCTGGGACCGGGTCCTCGCGACGAACCTGACGGGCGTCTTCCTGCTGACGCAGGCCGTCGTGAAGGGCATGGTCCGCAAGCGCTACGGCCGGATCGTCAACGTCACCTCGGTCGTCGGCCTCATGGGCAACGCCGGCCAGGCCAACTACGCCGCGTCCAAGGCCGGGCTCGTCGGCTTCACGAAGTCGGTGGCGCGCGAGCTCGCCTCGCGCAACATCACGTGCAACGCCGTCGCGCCCGGCTTCATCGAGACGGAGATGACCGAGAAGATGACCGACGACGGCGCAGGCGAAGCCTGACCGGCGCAGATCCCGCTCGAGCGGCTCGGCACGCCGGAGGACGTCGCGGCGGCCGTGGCCTATCTCGCCTCGGACGAGGCGTCCTACGTGACCGGGACGGTCGTCAACGTCTCCGGCGGCCTCTACATGTGAAGCCGGCCGTGGCCCCGAGGCCCGGCTTGCCCCGGGGGGCATCTAGGGAAGAATACGGCGTCTTTCGATGACCTGCCGATTCGAGAAGGGGGAGAGGAATGGCCGTCGCAGAAAAGGTGAAGAGCATCATCGTCGAGCAGCTCGGCGTGGACGAAGAACGAGGTGACGCCGGAGGCGTCCTTCGTCGACGACCTCGGCGCGGACTCGCTCGACACCGTCGAGCTCGTCATGGCGTTCGAGGAGGAGTTCGGGATCGAGATCCCGGACGAGGACGCCGAGAAGATCCAGAAGGTCAAGGACGCCGTCGACTACATCGAGAAGAACGCCTCGAAGAACTGAAACCTGATGCCCCGATTTTCCACCCCGCGCCGGGTGGTCGTGACGGGGGTGGGCCTCGTCTCGCCGCTCGGCATCGGCAACGCGCGAGAACTGGGACGCGCTGCGCGCGGGGCGGTGCGGCGTCGGGCCGATCACGCGGTTCGACGCCTCGCGCTTCGCCTCCCGCATCGCCGGCGAGGTGAAGGGCTTCGATCCCGTCCCTGTACATCGACAAGAAGGACGTCAAGAAGATGGACACCTTCATCCAGTACGCGATGGCGGCGGCCCACTTCGCGATGGAGGACTCGGGCGTGCCCGGTCGACCGACGCGAACCGCGAGCGGGTCGGCGTCGTCATCGGCTCCGGCATCGGCGGCCTGCCGCTCATCGAGGACACGCACGAGGCGTTACGTCGAGAGCGGCGGAAACCGCGCGTCATCTCGCCCTTCTTCATCCCCGGCCTCATCGTCAACGTGGCGGGCGGGCAACATCTCGATCCAGTACGGCGCCAAGGGGCCGAACCTCGCGACCGGCACCGCCTGCACGACGGGCGCGCACGCGATCGGCGAGGCCTTCCGGATGATCCAGCGCGGCGACGCCGACGCCATGATCGCCGGCGGCACCGAGGCGGTCATCACGCCGCTCGCGGTCGGCGGCTTCGCGCGCATGCAGGCGCTCTCGACGCGCAACGACGACCCGCGGCAGGCCTCGCGCCCCTTCGACAAGGACCGCGACGGCTTCGTGATCGGCGAGGGCGCGGGCATCGTCGTCCTCGAGGAGCTGGAGGCGGCGAAGAAGCGCGGCGCGCGGATCTACGCCGAGCTCGTCGGCTACGGCATGTCGGGCGACGCGTACCACATCGCGGCCCCGTCGGAGGACGGCGACGGGCCCGCGCGCGTCATGCGCAACTGCCTCGAGGACGCCGGGGTCGACGCCGGACCGAGGTCGACTACATCAACGCCCACGGCACCTCGACGCCGCTCGGCGACAAGGCCGAGACGATCGCGATCAAGACGGTCTTCGGCGAGCACGCGCGGAAGCTGGCGGTCTCCTCGACCAAGTCGATGACCGGGCCACCTGCTCGGCGCGGCCGGCGGCCTCGAGACCGGCGATCAGCGCCCTCGCGGTCCACCACGGCGTCGTCCCGCCGACCATCAACTACGACGACCCCGGACCCCGAGTGCGACCTCGACTACGTGCCGAACACGGCGCGCCAGGCGAAGCTCCAGTACGTGCTCTCGAACTCCTTCGGCTTCGGCGGCACCAACGGCTGCCTGCATCCTGAAGAGGATGGACTGACGCCCCCATGAACTCGCTCGTCTGCATCGCCTACGTTCCCGACACCGAGACGAGGATCAAGATCGGCGCCGACGGCAAGTCGATCGACGAGGCGGACGTCAAGTGGATCGTCTCGCCCTACGACGAGTTCGCGCTCGAGGAGGCGCTCAAGATCAAGGAGGCGCAAGGGCGCCGGCACCGTCACCGTCGTCGCCGTCGGGCCCGAGCGCGCCAAGACGGGCCTGCGCGAGTGCCTCGCGCGCGGGCGCCGACGAGGCGATCTGGGTCGATGCGACCGGCGTCGCCGTACCTCGACGCGCTCGGCACCGCGAAGGCGCTCGCCGCGGCCGCGAAGGGCGGCGCCTACGACTTCGTCTGGTTCGGGCAGAAGGGCGTCGGCGACGACGAGGCGCCTCGTCGGCCCGATGTTCGCCGAGCTCGCTCGGCCTGCCGCACGTCGGCGAGCGTCGTCGAAGCTCGAGGTCGGCGACGGCAAGGTCACCGCGCACCGCGAGATCGAGGGCGCGCACGAGGTCGTCGAGTGCCCGCTGCCCGCCGTGCTCACGGCCCAGAAGGGCCTGAACGAGCCGCGCTACGCGTCGCTCAAGGGCATCATGGCGGCGAAGAAGAAGACGATCGCGGAGAAGAAGCTCGCCGAGCTCGGCGTCGCCGAGGCCGATCCCGCGCAGGCGAAGATGCGCTGGAGGAAGCTCGAGCTGCCGCCCGCCCGGCAGGCCGTCAGGCTCGTGCCCGCGGACGACCCGGCCGCCGCCGGCCAGGAGCTCGCGCGGCTGCTCCGCGAAGAAGCGAAGGTCATCTGACGCGCGCGGGCACATGAGCACGATCCTCGTTGTTCATCGAGCAGCGCGACGGGCCGAGCATGCCGCGAAGTGCCTCGTCTTCTCGACAGCGCGACGGAAGATCCGAAGGCTCGCTCGAGCGCTGTCGCTCGCGCAGGCTCGGCGGCGGCCCGGCGGCCGCGGTCGTCGCCGGCAAGGGCGTCGACGGCGCTGGCGAAGGAGCTCGGCACGTACGGCGCCGGCACGGTCTACGTCGCCGACCGCGACGAGCTCGCGCTCTACTCCACCAAGGGCTACGTCGGCGCGCTCGACGCGGCGACGAAGGCCGCGACGCCCGACGCCGTCCTGATCGCCGCGACCGCGATGGGCAAGGACCTCGCCCCGCGTTTCGCCGCGCGGCACGACGTCTCGGTGCTCGCCGACGTCATGGACCTGCGCGTCGAGGGCGACCGGCTCGTCGGCGTCGCGCCCGGTCTACTCCGGCAAGGCGCGCGCCGAGGTCGACTGCGGCGCCGCGAAGCTCCAGATCGCGACGACGCGGCCGAACGTCTTCCCCGCGGAGGCCCAGGACGGCGCGCCGGAGCCGAGCGGTCGAGACGCTCGAGCTCGGCGACGATCGCGCCGCGCGCGAAGGTCGTCCGCGTCGAGACGTCGGAGGCCAAGGAGCTCGACGTCTCCGAGGCCGACATCATCGTCTCGGGCGGCCGCGGCATCAAGGGGCCGGAGAACTGGCCCATCGTCCAGCGACCTGCAGCAGGCGCTCGGCGCGGCCCTCGGCGCCTCGCGCGCGGTCGTGGACGCCGGGCTGGATCGACCACCAGCACCAGGTGGGGCAGACCGGCAAGGTCGTCTCGCCCGACGCTCTACGTCGCCGTGCGGCATCTCCGGCGCGATCCAGCACCTGGCCGGCATGTGGTCGTCGAAGGTCATCGTCGCGATCAACAAGGACCCCGAGGCGCCGATCTTCAAGGTCGCGACCTACGGCGTCGTCGGCGACCTGTTCCAGATCGTCCCGGAGTTCGCGAAGGCCGTGCGGGCCGCCAAAGCCGAATAACCGTCGCTTCCGCTCGCTCGGGATCTGCGCCTGGCGGCGCACCGGCGAGCGGCTCGCCCGGATGCGGGCTCGACCGCTCGCCTGATCCCTTGCTGCGCGCTCCGCTCCCGCAGCGCGAGGCTCCTCCCTTCGGGAGACTCCTCGCGCTGCGAGCCTGGCCGACAGCGCGGCTGCCAAGTCCTCAGGGCCGAGTGCGGGGCGGCGGGCGGTCGCGCGAGCTCCGGATTACGTCGCCGCGGTCGGCGGGGGCGATGGGGGCGACGTAGCGGCGGACGTAGATTTCGCCCAGCGTCGGACTCTCCCGATAGTCGGTCCAGGCCGCGTACGTGTTGCCGCCCTCGGCGGCGACGCTCTGGTAGTCGCCGAACTGGATGAGGGTCGTGGCGCGGCTCGTGGCGCTCGAGAGGCGAAGCGCCGGTTCCCACGTCGCTCCGCCGTCGGTCGACCGACGGAGGTACATGTCCGCGCCGGCGCGCGTGGCGTCGTTGCGGGAGTCCTTGTACGCGACGGAGACGGCGCCGGTGGACCGATCCACGCGAATCCACTGATGGTAACGGTCGACCTCGCCCGTCCGCTCGTCGTCGACGAGCGCCGGCGGCGACCAGGTCAGCCCGCCGTCGTCCGACCGGCTGAAGTAGACGTCGGGGACGCAGATCGCGGGGGCGCCGCAGACGCTCGGACACCGATCGAAGCCGATGCCGGGCGGGTAGTCGGCCCAGGCCGCATAGACCGCGCCGCGGAACGGGCCCGCGGACCTGTCGACGGATACCGACGCGTGCACGATGGCCGGGCGGATGCAGTGCGACGGCGGAACGAGGTACCAGCCGGCGCGCACCGGAGCCGCCTCGACCGAGGGCTCGAACGTCTCGCCGCCGTCCTGCGAGCGCATCACACGGATCGAGCGCCGCGGGTTGTCGTGGAAGGCGAGATAGACGGTCCCGTCGCCGCCGGTGGCGAGGTCGAGGCCGGTCACGACGGCCTGCTCGACGAGCTGCGGCGGCGAGAACGTTGCGCCGGAGTCGAGGGATCGGGAAACGAAGACGCCGCCCCGGGGGAGCTTCCAGGCCACGTACACCCGGTCGCGGTACGGGCTCTCTGCATCGTCGTCCACCGCGAGCGCGACCTTGTCGTTCCGGTCGAGGCCGGCCACGCGGACCGCGGGTTCCCAGGTGATGCCGCCGTCGGGGGAGCGCACGACGTCGACGCCGGTGCCGCCGGGCCCGGCCGGGACCCGCGCGAGGTATGCGGCGCCGCGGGTGTCGAAGGCGACCATGGGGTCGTTGTCGAGGCTCGATCCCTCGCCGAGCGGGATCGGAATCCGCGTCCAGCTCTCGCCGCCGTCCCGCGAGGACATGGCGAGGATGCGCCCGTCGGAGAGGCTCATCGCCGCCGCGAGCACGACGGACGGGTCCGACGGGTCGGCGGCGATCGAGACCTCGGCCTGGGTGCCGGGCCAGTCGCTCGCGTTGCGATCGACGTCGGCCTCGAGGCCCGTCTCGGCCAGGCGGCCGAAGACCCGGATCGCTCCCGACGCGAACAGAGCCACGGCCCCCAGCGTGGCCAACCCGCTGCGAAACTGCCGGCGACGACGGAAGGCGATCAGCTCCGGCAGGGTAGCACCCGGAAGCTCCGGGAATCTTCGGGTCCCGAACGGCGGGCGAGGCGCCTCGGGTTAAACTCCCGCCCGCATGCCCCCGCTTCCCACCGAGCGGCTGGTCCTCGGCCTTCCGGGCCGGGTGGTGTTCGGCCTCCTCGTGCTCGGGGCGATCGCCTTCTTCGTCTACTCGGTCTCGATGCGGGTCCGGGTGCTCATGGCCGGGCGGCCTGACGACCGCTTCACGCGCATCCCCGAGAGGATCGGGAAGACCCTCGAGTACGCCTTCGCGCAGCGGCGGATGTTCCGGGATCTCTACGCCGGGTTCTTCCACATCCTGATCTTCGGCGGGTTCGTGGTGCTGACGGTCCGCTCGCTCGCCCTCGTCGTCGAGGGCCTCGTGCCGTCCTTCGTGCTCCTGCCGGGCCGGGCGGGCGACGCCTACACGCTCGTCAAGGACGTCTTCGAGGTCCTGACGCTCGCCGGCGTGCTCCTGGCGGTCTTCCGCAGGGCCTTCGCGCGCCCAAAGCGGCTCGACCTGACCTCGGGACGCCTGGCTGATCCTCTTTCTCATCGGGTTCCTCATGGTCACGGACCTCGTGGCCGAGGGCGCGCGGACGGCCCTCGCCCCCTCGCACGCCACGCCCTGGGCGCCGGTCGTCGGCGCGATCGCCGGGGCGCTCGCCGGCGCGGCGCCCGCGGCGCCTGCAGGCGATCTACGAGTGGTGCTGGTGGCTGCACCTCGCCGACCTGCTCTTCTTCGCCAACTACCTGCCGTACTCGAAGCACTTCCACATCCTCGCGTCGATCCCGAACATCTTCTTCATGAACCTCGAGCCGATGGGCCGGCTCGCGTCCGTCGACCTCGAGAACACCGAGCGCTTCGGCGCCTCCCGGGTCGAGGACCTGACGTGGAAGCAGATGCTCGACGGCTACACCTGCACCGAGTGCGGACGCTGCCGCGTCGTCTGCCCGACGGCGCTCACCGGCAAGCCGCTCGACCCGAAGATCTTCATCGGCCGGGTCCGCGACGCGGTCTACGAGGCGACGCCGTCGATCCTGCTCGAGTCCTCGGGGCGCGGGAACGGCGACGGCGCCCCGGCGCGCCAGGACCTGATCGGCGGCTGGCTCTCGGAGGACACCATCTGGGCCTGCACGATGTGCGGCTTCTGCACGACCGCGTGCCCCGTCTTCATCATCCCGGTCGTCGACAAGATCGCCGAGATGCGCCGCTACCTGGTCCTCGACAAGGCGGAGTTCCCGAAGGAGGTCCAGACCGCCTTCCGCGGGATGGAGACCAACGGCAACCCCTGGAACATCTCCGCCGCCACGCGCGCCGACTGGGCGAAGGGCCTGCCGGTCGCGACGATGGCCGAGGCGGAAGGCAAAGAGATCGAGGTCCTCTTCTGGGTCGGCTGCGCCGGCTCGTACGAGGACCGCGCCAAGCGCGTCTCGAAGGCCCTCGTCGAGATGCTCGAACGCCGCCGGCGTCTCCTTCGCGATCCTCGGCAACGAGGAGACCTGCACGGGCGACTCCGCGCGGCGCCTGGGCAACGAGTACCTCTTCCAGATGCTCGCCCAGCAGAACGTCGAGACGCTCAACAACTACAAGGTCCGCAAGATCGTCACCAACTGCCCGCACTGCATCAACTGCCTGAAGCAACGAGTACGGCGACTTCGGCGGGACACTACGAGGTCGTCCACGGCATCGCAGCTCGTCGTCGGAGCTGATCCGCGCCGGGCCGCGTCAAGCTCGGCACGCCGATCCCCGAGACGATCACGTTCCACGACCCCTGCTATCTCGGCCGCTACAACGGCGCCTACGAGGCGCCGCGCGAGATCCTCCGCGCGATCCCGGGCCTCGAGCTGAAGGAGCTGCGAGCGCTCGCGAGGAGAAGGGCCTCTGCTGCGGCGCCGGCGGCGGGCGCATGTGGATGGAGGAGAAGCTCGGCTCCCGCATCAACCAGGCGCGCATGAAGCGAGATCGCGGCCTCGGGGGCGTCGTCCGTCGGCGTCTCCTGCCCGTTCTGCATGGTCATGATCGGCAACGCGAAAGACGAGCTCGCCGTCTCGACCCAGCCCTTCGACGTGCTGGAGCTCGCGCGCCGCGCGATGGGGTAGGGTTCCGGCGCGGACCCCGGCAGCCCTCGCGACAATAGATAGGCAGATGGTTTGCGAGGATGGCCCCCGCTGGGAGTCCGGGCGGGGCTTAGAATCGTGAAGATCCGTGAGGTCATCGGCTTGATCGAAAGGGACGTGGCGGCAGGTGAGGACGACCGGAAGTCACCGACAGTTCAAGCACCCCTCGAAACCCGGCCTCGTCACGGTTGCCGGCAAGCCGGGACTCGACATCCCGCCTGGAACCCTCAAGAGCATCCTCAAGCAGGCGGGATTGGACAACTGATGGAGTACGTCGTCATCCTCGAACGGGGCGAGACGAGCTTCGGGGCATACGTTCCGGATCTGCCCGGCTGCGTCGTTGTCGGCCAGACCAAGGAAGAGGTGCTCACGCTGATTCGTGAAGCCATCGAGCTTCACATCGAGGAGCTGCGCAGAGGCGGCCAGCCGGTTCCCGTTCCGAGCTCATCGACCGAGCTCGTCAGGGTCTGACGATTCGTGAGGTGACGCCCCGCGCCCTCCTCGACAGGATCCTGGACGTCCTTCACCGGGACCGCCTGCCGCGTTACCGCGGCTCCCGCGGCGTCGGCCAGCGCTGGGAGGCCCTTGCGGCGAAGCGCCTCGCCGCCGCCGGCTACGCGATCCTCGAGCGCAACTTCCGGGGACGGACGGGCGAGATCGACCTGATCGGCGAGGTCGACGGAATTCTCTGCTTCATCGAAGTGAAGGGGAGGAGCGGGACGCAATTCGGGCGCCCCGCCGAGGCCGTCACCGCGGAGAAGCAGCGCCGCGTCGCGCGCGCCGCACAGGAGTACCTGAGACGCCGCCGCCTTCCGCCCTCGACGCGCTGCCGCTTCGACGTCGTCGCCATTCTCGACGCCGGAGAGAAGCCGGAGGTCACGATCCTCCGCGACGCGTTCCCGATGCCCGAGCCGCGCGGTCTGCGCTCCTGACGCGCGCGCGTGTTAAACTCGCGCTCTCCGGAAATGAGCGCGGTCAACGACGAGGATCTTCGATACACGTTCTCGTGTCCCAGCTGCGGGGGCAGCTTTTCGATCAGCCTCGCGAAGATCCCTCCCGTCCAGGCCCGGTTCAGCTGCCCGAAATGTTCCAAGGCGATGGACTTCCCGTCGCGGGACGAGGCGCGGGTGTACATCCAGCTCCAGGCAGGCGGGGGAGCGCCCGCCGCAGACCCGCCTCCACCGCCTCCGCCGGCGCCGGCCCGGGCTTCCGCGCCGCCCGCCGTCCCCGATCCGATGGATGGCACCGGCACCCAGTCCGGAAAGACGTACCGGGTCGAGCAGAAGGGCTTCGAGAACGACGAGTACGACCGGCGCGCGATGCGGAGTCTGATCCGCACCGGGGCTGTCAACGAAGGCGACATGGTGGCCGCCGGGATCGCCGGCGCGGCCCGGGCCGACAGCATCCCCGAGCTCAGGTCGCTATTCGAGCTCCGCAAGACGGCTCGCACGACGCCCCCGCCCGTCTGCCGCAAGCACACCGACCGCATGGCGCACTACCAGTGCGGCGGGACCGGCCGCCCCCTCTGCGAGGAGTGCGCGGAGGAGAAGAAGTTCGGCGGCACGAGCGTGCGGGTCTGCGCCCACTGCGGCGGCCAGGCCTCGGACCTCCACGAGGCTCCCGGCGACATCAAGTAGCTCACGGCCCGCGGTTTCCGCTTTCTTGACCACCGGGCCGGGCCTCGGCTATCCTTCGCCTCCCCGAGCGGGAATAGCTCAGCGGTAGAGCGCCACCTTGCCAAGGTGGAAGTCGCGGGTTCGATCCCCGTTTCCCGCTCCAACAATTCCTGAAATCCCAGCGAGTTAAGCCCGGCGACCTGCCGGGCTCCGTGCTTTCCGGCGCCGCGAGTTCAAGTCCGAGCTCAAAGGCAATTCCGAAGCCGCGGCGAATTTCATTTGCCCGAAACCGCCTCCTGGCAGACCTCCTCTGCCGTTTGGGAACCGGGCCCGGTGCGCTCTGGTCTGATGCATTTGCATGATTCCCGTGTTCCAGGGAGTCGCTACATTGGCCAAGGAGGCGGAGTTCTGATGTCCAGCCGCAGAGAGAAGCACAAGCCCTTCCTCCTGCCGGAGTTCTGCAAGGGCTGCGGGCGCTGCATCGAGGCCTGCGCGAAGCACTGCATCGAGCTCGGGACCGAGATCAACCCGCGACACGGGCCTCGTGCCCGGTCGTGCTCCACCTCGAGGACTGCACGGCCTGCGGGCTGTGCATCGACGCCTGCCCGAGCCCTACGGCCTCGAGTGCCCGCGGCCGACGAGGCCACGGACTTCGAGCTGCAGGATCCCGGCGAAGCTCTTCGGCGCCCGCGGCTCCGCCGCGGCCGAAGCCCGTCGCCGATCCCCGACCAGCTCCTCGCGCTGCCGCCGCTCGAGCCGCTCGTCGTCAAGGGCACCTACGCCTCGGCCATCGGCGCGCTCCTCGCCGGCTGCCGGCACTTCTTCGGCTACCCGATCACGCCGTCCACCGAGGGCGCCGAGCTGATGGCGAAGCTCCTGCCGAAGCTCGACGGCGTCTTCCTGCAGGCCGTCAGCGAGGTCGCGACCGTCAACATGATGTACGGCTGCGGCGGCGCGGGCCTGCCGCTGCATGACCTTCACCTCGTCGCCCGGCTTCAGCCTGATGCTCGAGGGGATCTCCTACATGATCGGCGCCGAGGTGCCCGGCGTCTTCGTCGAACGTGATGCGCGGCGGCCCGGGCCTCGGCAACATCGCCCCCGAGCAGGCCGACATCAAGCTCGCCTGCCGCGGGCCTCGGCCACGGCAACACGCACGCCATCGTGCTCGCGCCCTCCACGCCGCAGGAGATGCTCGACCTCACGATCCTGGCCTTCGAGCTCTCCTTCCAGTACCGCAACCCGGTCGTGATCCTCGGCGACGGCTACCTCGGCCAGATGACCGGCAAGGTCGTCGCTGCCCGAGCACCATGGTGAAGCCGGGGCTCCCCGAGTGGGCGGTCTACGGCGACGCGGCGCACCGCGGCAACCTCATCTCCTCGATCCACCTCGAGCGAGGCCGACCTCGAGGCCCACAACCGTGCACCTGAACGAGAAGTACGCGCGCGATGCGGCGGCCGAGCAGCGCGCCGACCTCTTCCGCTGCGACGACGCCGAGGTGCTGCTCGTGGCCTGCAACACGCCCGGCCCGCATGGCCAAGGGCGCCGTCGAGGCGCTGCGCCAGGCAGGGCGTCAGGGCGGGCCTCTTCCGGCCCATCACGCTCTGGCCGTTCCCGATCGACGCGCTGCGCGCCGCTGCTGCGCAAGGCCGAGCGGCATCGTCGTGGTCGAGGCCGGCGACCGGCCAGCTCGAGGACGAGCTGCGCCTCGCCCTCTCGCCACGCCGGCCTCCACGGCCATCCGCCGATCGAGTCCGTGCGGCGACTGCGGCGGCGTCCTGCCGCAGCAGAGCGAGATCGTCGACGCAGGTCCTGCGACGGCGCGAGGAAGGCGGCGTGCGCATGAGCGTCTTCTACGAGCGCTTCGAGCGCCACGCCCACGGCGAGGGGCTCAAGGGCGCACGCACCCACTACTGCCCGGGCTGCGGCCACGGCCTCGCGCACAAGTACCTGGCCGAGGCGATCGAGGAGCTCGGCATCCAGGACCGCACGGTCGCCGTCTCGCCGGTCGGCTGCGCGGTCTTCCTCTACTACTACTTCGACGTCGGCAACACGCAGGCCGCGCACGGCCGCGCGCCCGGCGGTGGCGCTCGGCCACAAGCTCGCCAACCCCGACTCGATCGTCATCAGCTACCAGGGCGACGGCGACCTCGCCTCGATCGGCCTCGCCGAGATCGTGCAGCGCCGCGCAGCTCGGCATCCCGATCACGCGTCATCTTCGTCAACAACGCGATCTACGGCATGACCGGCGGCCAGATGGCGCCGACCACGCTCATGGGCCAGAAGACCGCGACGAGCCCCGACGGGCCGCAACGCGCTTCATGGGCGAGCCGCTGAAGATGGCCGAGCTGATCGCGGGGCTCGACGGCCCGGTCTACGTCGAGCGCGTCGCGCTCTTCGACGCCAAGCAGCGCGTGAAGGCGCGAGAAGGCGATCAAGAAGGCGCTGCAGCTGCAGGTCGAAGGACAAGGGCTTCGCCTTCGTCGAGGTCCTGGCCGAGTGCCCGACCCACCTGAAGCTTGACGCCCGAGGAGGCCGAGAAGCTGGGTGAAGGAGCAGATGGTCCCGGTCTTCCCGCTCGGCGTGAAGAAGGACGTCGGCGTCGGAGCCCTGGTCCGCAGCTGCCGCCCCCGAGCTTCGAGCCCGAGAAGCTCGTCGACGTCATGGGCGGCACGACGAGGCCGGCGCCGCGCTTCGGCGAGGGCTTCCCGCGCCACCTCGTGCGGCGACGACATCGCGCTTGAAGCTGGCCGGCGCGGGCGGCGACGGCGCGCAGACGGCGGCGATGCTCATCGCGCGGGCCGCCATCAACGAGGGCTTCGACGCCACGCACATCCCGAGCTACGGCCCGGAGTCGCGCGGCGGAACCTCCTATGCCGACGTCCACGTCGCCGACGGACGAGGTGCTCTCGCCGGCCGTCGCCGAACCCGCACGTCCTCGTCGCCTTCAACGCGCCGAGCCTCGCCAAGTTCGGCCCGAGCGTCGCGCCGGGAGGCATCGTTCGTCTACGACAGCTCGGTCATCGCCGATGCCGCCGGACTTCGGCCACGGCGTGACGGCGCGTCGGCGTCCCCTTCACCGCAGATCGCCGCGGAGCTGGGCAGCGCGGTGGTCAAGAACATCGTCGCGCTCGGCGCGCTGCTGCGCCGCGACGCGCCTCTTCCCCGCAGGAGACGTTCCTGACGGCGCTCCGCCAGGCGCTCGCGGACAAGTGCGCGCTCATTCCGCTCAACGAGGAGGCCTTCGCGCGGGGCGCGAAGGCCGTCCCGAGCGCGGTCTCCTGCCCCGAAGGAGTTTTGCCATGACCGAAGTCCTGCTCCCCATCCCGCTCACCGCCCCGGAGCGAGACCTGATCTTCGGACTCCGCGCCATCGCAGACTCCCCGCTCCGGCACCGCCTCCTCGAGGTCGTGGACCGCCTCGTCGAGATCGGCCAGGAGCCCTGCTGCGCCGAGGCGCAGGCCGACGGCGTCCCCTGCGCGAGCGTTCACCGCCAGTGCGACGCGTGCGCCGCGGTCGTCGAGAGGGTTCAGGCCCTCGTCGAGCTGAGCTTCCCTCGGCCCGCGGAGAGATCTCAGAAGATATAGCGTCGGTTCCTTCGCCGCGTGATCCGCTCCGGGGCGGAAGTTGACGGTGCCTCCCGGCTGAGGTCTTGCCCCTCCTCCCATAGAATTGGGAAAAATGCCGCCAACAGGCCAGCCGACCGCGGCGCGGGGGACCGCCGCCGGCGTTCCGCCCATCCCCCAATCATGAGCTGGGTCACGCTGATCTGGCTCTTCGTCGCCTCGGCGTGCGTGACGCTTTCGGGCATCCACCTCGTCATTGCGCTGCGCCAGCCGAGACGCTGCTCCTGCCCGTCGCGGTGCCGGTTGCGGCCTGTCTTTCGGGACGTGATTCGCTGGCGCACGGGAAACAAAGCCCATCGACCGCCGCGAGGTGCTGACGGCTCAAGGCCTGACGGAGGGGTGTCAGCGAGGGTGTCAGCGAGCGTGAGCCCTCTTTCCCGCATCTACGCCCGCCGGGCCGAGCTCATACGAGAACGAGGCTCAACCTTCGACTCGTTTTTGCATCTTGGGGCAGAGACTTTGGGGTAGCGTCTGCCGCGAGAAGAGACCAGAGGAAGATGGCGACCGTCAGGAGCCCCGCCCTGGGATTCATGAATGCAGGCCTGACACAACCGAAGGGAGGCAGACATGAGTACGACCACAACCCCCGGCAATAGCTCGACGGCCGACGCGCGCCTCGGGAAGAGCGACACGAAACTGGAGATCGTCGTCATCCCCGTCTCGGATGTCGACCGCGCGAAGGAGTTCTACGGGAGGCTCGGGTGGCGACTCGACGCCGACTTCGACAGCGGCGCCGACTTCCGCGTGCTCCAGTTCACGCCACCTGGCTCCGGGTGCTCGGTCATCTTCGGGAAGAACGTCAGCGCGGCGGCCCCCGGCTCCGCCCGGGGCCTCTATCTGATCGTCTCTGACATCGAGGCCGCCCGCGACGAGCTGCGCGGTCGCGGCGTCGAGATCAGCGAGGTGTTCCACGACGCCGCCGGCGTGTACGCCGGCACGGACGAGCCCTACCTGTTCGGGCGATTCCGGGTCAGCGGTCCGGATCCCGAACATCGCAGCTACCGCTCGTTTGCCTCGTTCCGCGATCCCGACGGCAACGGCTGGCTGCTGCAGGAAGTCACCACCCGGCTTCCCGGGCGCATCGACCCTGCCGCGACTTCGTTCGGCTCCGCGAGCGACCTGGCGGGCGCGATGCGGCGCGCGGAGGCAGCCCACGGCGAGCACGAGAAGCGCACCGGGCAGCGTGACGCGAACTGGGCCGACTGGTACGCGGCGTATATTGTGGCGGAGCAGGCCGGCGGGACGCTGCCCTCGTGAGCGGAGGAGGAACGATGGCCGCTGGAGTGAGCCCGTGACGTCCGCATAAGACGGCGCGATGACCGAGCAAGGCATCGATCTTTCTCAGGTCACCCGCACCGAGGTCATCAACGCGCTGGTCCATCTCTATCGCGGGGAGCTCTGCGAGGCGGCCGCGTGGCGCAGCCGGATCGATACGACCTCGCACTGGGCGATCGTCGTCAGCGCGACGGCGCTGACGTTCGTCTTCAGCGATCGCGGCAGCGAGCGCCACGTCATCATCCCCATCGTCAGCCTGTTCTGCGCCTGCCTGCTGCAAATGGAAGCCCGTCGCTATCGATTCTTCGACATCTGGCGCTCGCGGGTCCGGATGCTGGAGATCAACTTCTATCGCCCGTTGCTCGATGGCTCCGCCCCGGCGATGCCTGACTGGGCCGAGCGACTCGCCCAGGACATGACCTGGCCCCGCTTTCACATGCCCTGGTGGGAAGCGGCCGGCCGGCGCCTGCGCCGCAACTACCAGTGGATCTACGGGACGCTTCTCGGCAGCTGGGTGGTGGTCTTGATGAGCCATCCCACCGCGACGACGTCGCCGGCCGAGATTACGAGGCGCGCGGCTGTCGGGCCCCTGCCGGGCGGTGTCGTAATGCTCGCCATGGGACTCTTCTACGGGGCTCTGGCAGCTCTGGGAGGCTACAGTTTCTGGATGAGCCGGGTGAAAAAGACGCTGCCCGCCGGGCATCCGGGGCGCCTGGATCCGGGACTGCATCACGAAGAGGGCTGAGCCGGACGCTCGGCCGGCAAGCGCGCTTGCAGTCGCACCGTAGGCTCTGCCCTCGCGCTCACTTTCGATCGGTCTTCCTGCCTTTGTGCTCGCGCCTCGGTGGCGGATTTCTCGACGAGCCGACGAGTATGGCGGTGTGCTCAGGACAGCCGAGCTCGGCGCACCACAGGACGAGCTGCCGCCGCGCACCCTCCTCCGCCTCCGGAGGTATCCGGGTCCGGTTTTCGTGCCCCAGCTTGCAGCGCCACGGATGCCACACACCTCCAGTATCGGTTCGGCTCCCGAGATCGGTATGAAGGCGTCGCCGGCTGAAGCGGGACCCCAACTTCACACGAACTTGAGATACTGCTTCATCACACTTGGAGGTGGCTTGAATTGCGATTCTGGCTGGTCGAGGCAACGGATCGGCGGGGGGCGCTCTGGGGATTCCTGTTCCGGGCGGACCGGGTCTCAGCGGCGCAGGTACGCGATCGAATGAAGAGTCTCGGGCGGGTGATCGAGATCTCCGGGCAAACCGTGGAGGTCTCCGCTCTCGACCTGTTCAGCATCGTCGTCAGGCACGACGCCACGGAGAAGCGCCACCGCGGCGTCAGGCGTTACTCCCTCGAAGGCGACAAGATCGATTGATCCCGGCGCGACTCCAACCCGCGTGGTGCGCCGAAGCCGGCGATCAGGCGGACATTGGCGGTCGGCCGCCATCCGTTCGTCGTAGAATCGGTTGCGATGATTTGCGAAGGGTCTGTGTGGGCGCTTCTGCACCGCCCTCACCTTGACAGAGCGAAAGTGCAATTCGACGCCTGGCAACTGGACAGGGAAGTCCAGATTTTGGGGAGGACGACTTGAAACGAAAGACTCGGAAGGCTGTGCGCCTCACGGCGGAACACGCCGCCCGTGCGCTTCACGCGCTCGTTGCGGATGGCAAACTGGCGGCTCGAGACGTGACGACTGCGCTCAAGCGCCGAAGGAAGCTGATCAGGAAGCTGAAGGATCGATTCGCTGCCCTCGAAAATGGCACGGTTTCCGCCACCGCACGGGCCGGAAAGGAAGTGGCCCGAAAGGCGGCGAGCAAGCCCAGGCGCTCGGCAGGGGCGGCGCCGAACCAGCGACGGCAGGGCCGATATCTTGCGGCCATCCGCAGACTGTCGAAGCAGGACAGAGCCAGGATCCAGAGCATCAGGCGAAAGGCCGGTGCGGGCGCTGCCATCAAGGCGGCTGAAGAGGTCGCGAGGAAGAAGGAAATCGCGCGCTCGACCCGAAGAAAGGCCGTGAGGCCCGGGGTGGCCGGGAAGGCGGCGGTGGCACGGAGACAGACGCCGCAGGCCGGCAGGGGCACACAGCTCAGCATGGTCAAGGCCGACACGAATCCGACGGCGAGGAAGGCGGCGATGACGAGGCAGGAGCGACATCCCAGCGCCGGCGGGGAAGGCCGAATCGACACTCCGGCGGCGGCACAGGCAGCGGAGGGCACCGGAGTCCCTGATCCGGGAAAGCCCGAACAGGGAGTCCGAGGACCTGCCGAAGGCCTGCGAGATTCCATTCCGCAGAGCGAGCGTTTGTAAACGGAGTCCTGATACGGCGTTGCCGGCAATTTGCGGAGACTGCGGCCCTGGCTCCGGTTGCTCGTCCGATCAGCGGGCTCGCTCGCCCCAATTCCGTACGCTCTCGGCGCGAGGCGGCGTGTCGAGCCGGACCGCGTCCCAGACCAGCCGGTACGGGGCCGAGCCCGTGAAGTCGAAGGGATAGCAGGTGATCAGGGTCAGGCGCGCATCGGCGGTCGGCGCGATGACGGAGCGGTCGGAAGGCTTCACGATGCGGCGTGTCTCGAGCCGGTAGGTCGAGGTCCCGGACGGCGTCTTCCACCGCACCAGCTCGCCCTCGCGGGCGGAGGCAAGACGGCGGAAGAAGCTGTCCCGGTGCCCGGCGATCACGCAGTTGCCGGGTTCTCCCGAGGCCGGCAGCGCGGTGCCGGAGAGATGGCCGGGCCCCTTCCGAAGGGTCGCGTCCGAGGTTCCCTCGAACACGACGAGGTCGAGGCCGAGACGCGGCACCTGGAGGCGTCCGAGTGCCTCGCCTTCCCCGGGTGGGCGCGACGGAAGTGGAGCTGGCACGAGCGGGGTGGAGCTCTCGGCGACCTCGGTCGACTGGGCGCGTATGGCCGTTGCAACGTGGGAGGCCGGCCGGGCGAGAAGAACGATCCCTGCAGAGACCATGAGAGCTCCGAGGACTCGTTGTCTCGCCCGGACCGACGGAGAGCCCGTTGCCATGGACCGCCGACTCACGTCATACCCCGCTTCCCGCCGGCAGGCGCGCGGCCGGACCGTTCGGCACGGCCGCGCGTCCCGACGAAACTCCCTCGGGCCTCAGACCAGGCGCCGGAGGGCAAAGCCCGCGGCGACGAGAACGACACCGGCGACCGCGAAGAGCGGATCCGCGGTTCCGGTTTTCGGCAGGGGCTCGGCCACGGGGGCCGGAGGCGGCGGGGGCACGTACGCAGGCGGCACGGGCGCGGGAGCCGGCGCGGGCGGAGGCGCCACGACCGGGTGCTCGACGGGCTTCGGGGGCGGCGCGACGGTCACGATGTTGATCGTCCTGCGATCGATGATCTCGCCGCTCAGGTTCTTGGCGAGCAGCACGACGGTGTGCGGACCGAACGTCACGTGCGTGAGCTCGATGACGTTGTCGCCGCCTTTCAGGGCTCCCTGGAAACGCTCATCCAGGAAGACGTCGACGATCGGACGCGGCATCGAATTGACGTCCTGGCGCGTATCGGTCTCGCCGGGAATCTCCGTGTCGACGACGACCTGCACCTTGGTGCCGGTGATCGACGCCCCTTCGAGCGGCTGAATGATCCGAAGCCGGTAGTCGTTTCTGGTCGGCCCCGCTGTGTTCTTGTCCGCGTTCTGGGCCAGGGCGAACGCGGCGAGCGCAAACGCCACCAGCGTCGCGCCGACGATTCGAATGGGATTCATGGCCTCCTCCTTGTGGCTGGCCGCGGCCTCTTACCCGCGGTCGGTCTTCCGACCTCCACTCTCCTTGTAGCCCCGAAGCCGAGGAGGCGACAGGTCCGAATGCATCACGGGGAGTTGATCCGTTTGCCTCTGGCGGATGGCGGGCCGCGCGTCGGAGCCTAGCCTGCAGCGACCCGCGTGAATCCGTCGGCGCTCCAGTCCTCGCTCCCGACGCCGTTGTGCACGAAGAAGAGGCCGGACGGGTCGTACTTCGCCTTCACCGCCTGGAGGCGCGGATAGTTCGGTCCCCAGTACGACTTCGGAAACGAGCGGTCGAAGTAGTTGGACTCCGAGACGTACGCGCCCGCGCCCGGCACGACGGCGCGCAGCGCGTCGGCAGCGGCCTGGACGGCGGCGGCCTGCTTGCGGCCGCTTGGCGAGGTCGGGCTCGTGGCCGGGCTGGCCCGGGCCGGCGTGGGGCTTGCCGGTCGCGATGATCGCGAGAGCGAAGGCGTCGAGGACGGCGGGATTCGTCGCGGTGTCGCGGGTCTCGGCGACCCGGGCGGCGGGCGCTCCGGCGAGGCCCTTGTTGAAGTGCAGACCGACCGCGAACCTGCGCGTCGCGGAAAAGAGGGCGTCGGCGAGACGGTCGGGCTCCGCGAGGAGGCTTGCCGGGAGCCAGAGAGACTCATAGCCGTAGACGAAGACGTTGACCTCGATCGCGTTGCCGGCCCAGTAGACGTTGCCCGCCGGAGCGCCGGGGCGGCCGTCGGAAAGGACCGAGCTCGCGTCGCGCTCCTTCCGGTACGCGGCGTCCCACCAGTGCCTCGCCGGGAACGTCGAGACCTCGAGCGGTTCCTTCCACTCGAAATCCTGCGGAGAGGCCGCGACGAAGTCGCGGAAGGGCTTCCACGCGGCCTGCGCCTCGGAGAGCCCGAGCCCCTGCATCACGAAATTCAGGCTGAGCGAGTTGTCGGTCCCGAAGCTGGCCTGCTCGCCCCAGTGCGGATTGAAGAGCGCCTTCTCGATAGAACCGCACGAACTCGCCGATCAGGCGGCGGAACGCGGCGTCCGACTTCGCCTGGATGCGGCCCTCGGCGGCGCCGAAGTTCTCGGGCAGGTCGTGCGTCGCGAGCGTCACCCGCGTCACGATGCCGAGGCTCCCGCCGCCGCCGCCCTTCAATCCCCAGAAGAGGTCGGGATGGGTGCAGGCGTTGGCGATGCGGACCATCCCGTCGGCGGTGACCACCTCGGCCTCGAGCAGGCCCGCGGCGGCCATGCCGAAGTTCTTCGAGAAGCTGCCGAAGCCCCCGCTCTGGATGAGCCCGGCGACTCCGACGGTGGCGCAGCCTCCGCCCTGGACGTAGCGGCCCGCGCGGGTGGTGACGGCCTCATACGCCTCGAGCCATCGGGTGCCCGCCTCGAGGGAGACCGCGGGCCGCGGCGCCGCATCGCGGCAGCCCTTCGGGACGAACGCGTCGTGCGGCGTGATCGCGCGCATGTCGCGCGTCCAGACGAGCAGCGAGTCCGGCGCATTGGACGTGCCCTGGTAGCTGTGGCCGCCGCCCTTGACGACGAGCCGCAGGTCGTTCTCGCGGGCGAAGTCGACCGCCGCGGCGACGTCGGCCGCGTTCCGCGCGGCGACCGCGTAGACGCTCGGCGCCGAGGTCCACGCATCGAGCCAGCCGGAGGTCTGGGTGCCGCCCGGCTGGTCGCCGATGAAGTACGGGTTCGCCATCTCCGCGATCCGGGTCGCGCAGGCCGGGCTCGCCGGCGCGTCGTGCAGGGCGCGAGGGGAGAGGGAACGGGGATCAGTCGCCCGTCGACCTGCTGCCGGAGTCGCTCCCAGCTCGACGCGGACGGCCACGCCGGATCCGAGGGACGCACGCGGCGCATCGGCGCCTTCGCCGTCGACGAGCCCGCGGCCGGCCTGGTCGGAAAACGCGAGAGACCGGGCAGGACCGGAATCGTGCCCAGGCTCCGGAGAAACGTGCGTCTGTTCATCGGGACCTCTGCGGCGAGGATATCGAAGCGCGCGGCGTCCCGCCCGACGGGTCGCGAGTCGGCGCCTTTGCGCTCAATTATCGAAATATTAGTCGCGAGTCTCCGAAACGGGTTCGGGAGAAGACTGCCCGCAGCGGGCCAACGCAACCGACGCCCGCGGAACGAAGGAGATCGTCATGAGACGCACGCACTCGCTCACCCACGCACTCGTCGCCCTGGCCGTCCCCGCGATCCTGTTCCTCGCGCCCCTCCCGGCGGCGGCGCAGGGCTATCTCGTCCTGCACCCCTTCGACGGCACCCACGGCGCGAGTCCGAATGCGCCGCTCCTGCGAAATCCCGGCGACGGCCGCCTCTACGGCGTGACGTCCGCGGGCGGCGCCAACAGCGTCGGCACCGTCTTCAAGATGGACGCGGACGGCGGCAACTTCACCGTGCTGCACGACTTCGACACGACGGACGGCGACACGCCGGAGGCAGGGCTGATCCTGGCGTCGGACGGCCTCCTCTACGGGTCGACGTCGAGCGGCGGCACGTTCGGCAAGGGGACGATCTTCAAGATCGACACGGCCGGCGGCAGCTTTGCGACGGTCCGCCACTTCGACGGCGACAACGACGGCGAGGAGCCCCGGGGCCGGCTCGTCCAGGCGGGCGACACCAACCTCTACGGCGTCACGCACTCGGGAGGCCTCCACAACGCCGGAACGCTCTATCGCGTGGCCTTGAACGGCACGGGATTCGCCGTTCTCCACGCCTTCGGAACCTCCACGGAAGGGACCCGGCCGGGCGCGGGCCTGATCCTGGCGAGCGACGGCCGGCTCTACGGCACGACCGAGTTCGCCGCCGCGCAGGCCGGCAACGGAACGGTGTTTCGCGCGAATCTGAACGGCAGCGACCTGACGACGATGCACACGTTCGCCGCGGCGCCCGATGACGGGGAGACGCCTTCGGCCGAGCTGCTCGAGGGTTCCGACGGCATCCTCTACGGCACTACGGAGTTCGGCGGCACGGCGAACGGCGGAATCGTCTTCGCCATCGGCCGCGACGGAATCGGCTTTCACGTCCTCAAGAGCCTCGGCGGCGCCGACGGCTCGCGCCCGCGCGGCCCGCTCGTCGAGGACCAGGCCCTTCTCTGGGGCACGGCCTACGCCGACGGCGCGAACAACGGGGGCACGCTGTTCCACATCACCCGGGCGGCCACGCTCTTCGACGTCGTCCGCAGCTTTGCCGCGGCCACGGGGGATCATCCGCACGCGGCCGTTCTCGTGGGCGACGACGGGGCCCTGTACGGAACGACCGAGGCGGGCGGCGCCAACGCCGTGGGCGTGGCGTTCCAGTTCGCGAACCCGAAGCTGCAGTCGATCACGCCGAGCTCCGGGCCCGCCGCGGGCGGCGCGCCGGTGACGATCGCCGGCACTCTCTTCGAGAGCCTGGCCTCGATCACGATCGGCGGTTTCGCGCCGACGGGGGTCTCGATCGCGCCGACGGAGATCACCGGGAACACGCCCGCGCTCTCGCCGGGGAGCCTCAGCGACGTGATCGTGACGAACGTCGACAAGACGATCGGCTCGATTCGCGGCGGCTTCCTGGCCGACTTTCTCGACGTGTCGCAGGCCGACAGCTTCCACGACTACGTCGAGTCGGTGCTCCGAAACGGGATCACGGCCGGCTGCGGCGCGGGCAACTACTGCCGCGACAACCCCGTCACGCGCGCGCAGATGGCGGTCTTTCTGCTGAAGGCCAAGCACGGCTCGACCTACGTGCCCCCGGCGTGCGCCGGCGTCTTCGGCGACGTCGCGTGCCCGTCGGCCTTCGCCGACTGGATCGAGCAGCTCGCCGCCGAGGGGATCACGGGCGGCTGTGGCAACGGAAACTACTGTCCGAACAACCCGGTGCAGCGCAACCAGATGGCGGCCTTCCTGCTCAAGGCGGAGCACGGCTCGGCCTACGTTCCGCCGGCCTGCGGGGGCCTCTTCGGCGACGTGGCCTGCCCGAGCCTGTTCGCGGACTGGATCGAGCGGCTCGCGGCCGAGCAGATCACCGGAGGCTGTGGAAGCGGCAACTACTGCCCGACGAACTCGAACACCCGGGGCCAGATGGCGGTCTTCCTCGTCAAGACCTTCGGCCTCTGATTGGGGTCAGCCCTGCAAAGTTGACTCTTGGGGCCTGACCTGAATTCCTGACTCTTTTCGCAAGGATGCAGGCCTGGCACCAAGAGTCAGGGATGCAGGGCTGACCCCGGCTCTACCAGACGGGGCCGCCCATGTAGACGCCGCCATACCCCGGGCCGCCCCAACAGCAGGGCCCGCCCCATCCGGGGTAGCCGTAGCTGACGCCGACGTAGGTCACGCCCTCGCAGCCGACGGCCGCGGTCGTGAGGACGAGCAGGACGAGCAGCACGAGGAGGCGAAGCGGGCTCAACAGGCGTTTGCGCATGGTCGTGTGTTCCTCGAAGTCAGTAGGGATATTTCTGGAGGGCGACGACCGCGCCGGTCGGGTCGGCCACGACGGCGAGAGACCCCTTCCGGAATTCCGGCCGGGGTGCGAGAAGGACGCGGCCGCCGAGTCCCGCCACGCGGGACGCCAGGGCGGCGGGATCGGCGACGAGGACGTAGGGCAGCCAGTTCGGCGGCACGTCCTTGTTGGAGTCGGAGACGCGGAAGACGCCCGCGCGGGCCCGGCCGTTCTTGAGCACGACGTAGCTCGCGCCCGACTCGGACTTCGACGTCGTCATCTCGTAGGGGAATAGCCCGTTGTAGAACGCGAGCGTCGCGTCGAGGTCGCGCGTGAGGTACTCGTTCCAGAAGAAGGTGCCTTCGACCGGGGCCGGAGGGTCGGGAGGATCCCCCGCGGTCAGACGAACGAGACCGAAGGGAGCTCCCTGCGGATCCCGGAGGACCGCCGCCCGGCCGATCGAGCCAACCTCGACCGGTCCCGCCAGCACCGCGCCGCCTTCGGCTTTCGCCTTGCTCACGGAGGCGTCGACGTCGGCCACCGAGATGTACGAAAGCCAGTGAGAGGGAGTCTTGCCGGTTCTTTCCGGGTTCGGCGTGTGAATCCCGGCGATCGGCTTCTTGCCGAGCCGGGCCACGCTGTACGGGCGGCCGAGGACCGTGGTGTCCGTGTACTCCCACCCGAGCAACGCCGTGTAGAACTTCTTCGAAGCCGCGGGGTCGTCTGTCGTCAGGTCGTGCCAGACGAACTTGCCGGGCTCGCTCGCAGCCCGCTGCCCCGCCGGGAGCCGAGCCGCCGGAGCTGCAACCGAACGAGAGGACGGCCGCGGCGGCCGCGAGAGCCAGCGTTCCGCGGCGACGCGCGACGAACGATCCCGGAAAGCTCCAGTACTGCATTCCCGGAGCTTATCGCGGGTCGCGGCGCCAGGCCTTCCCGGGTCCTCTCCTACGGTCCGTACATCTCGAGACCGAAGATCTTGACCAGGAACGCGGCCATCTGGCCCCGGTTATTGGGATTGTTCGGGCAGTAGTTGCCGCCGCCGCAGCCTCCGGTGATTCCCTCCGCGGCCAGCCGCTCGATCCAGTTCGCGAATTGGCTGGGACAGGCCACGTCGCCGAAGACTCCGACGCAGCCCGGTGGCAGATAGGCCGAGCCGTGCTCGGACTTCAGGAGGAAGACCGCCATCTGCGCGCGCGTCACCGGGTTGCCGGGGCAGTAGTTGCCGGTTCCGCAGCCGCCGGTGATGCCCTCGGCGGCGAGCTGCTCGATCCAGGCGGCGAAGGCGGACGGGCACGGCACGTCGCCGAAGATGCCTGCGCAGGGCGGCGGGAGGTAGCCCGAGCCATGCGCACTCTTCAGCAGGAAGACGGCCATCTGCGCGCGGTTGACGGGTGTCGCGGGGCAATAGTTGCCGAGTCCGCAGCCTCCGGTGATGCCGTTGTGGAAGAGGTTCTCGATGAAGCCGTAGAACTGGTTCGAGGCCGGCACGTCGGGGAACGACTCGCCCACGTGGAGCGTCCAGGTCTTGGCGACGCCGGTCGAGAGCGCCTCGTCGAACGTGGCGTCGAAGTGGCCAGCCGGCCGCGTGCCGGTGACTTCGACCTCGTAGCAGTTGGCGGTGGCGGAAAAGCAGTCGGCCGAAGAACCTGCCAGGATCGTGCCGTAGTCGGCCGCGGCGTCGGGGATCGTGTAGCCGGGGCCCGCCGGGCCGGTGAGGTTGGAGGCCGTGCCTGCCAGGACGAGGTTCGTCGTCGACGGATTCGCCCACCCGGTGTCGACCGTCACGCGCTCGCCCACCTCGAGAATGCCGTTCTGGTTGGACACGGCGGGAGCCGAGAGGTCCGGGCGGGCGCCCGCGGCCCGCTCGTCGACGCTCATCGGCTTGGCGTCCGGGAAGCCGCCGATCCGAGCGGCGACGCCCATGTTGCCCGGAACGTCCCACGGGCTCCACGCGATGACGAAACGGCCGGCATCGTTGATGGCGACGGAGGCCGGACTCACCTGCGCGGGAAGGAGCGGGTCGGGGTCGAACACGCCTCCGCGGCGCGTACCGTCGGCATGGAAGCGCTGCGCGAAGAGGCTGTAGTCCTGCGGTCCCGCGCCCCACCACGTGATGAGGAAGTCGCCGTTTCCCATCATGGCGACATCGTGCCCGTACTGGGAGTCGGTGGTGTACGTGTTGACCTGGGTCTCGCTCCCGAGCTTTCCGGCCGATGCATCGAAGCGCTGCGCGAAGACGCCGTCATAGGAGGCGTCGACGCCCCGCCAGGCGACGACGAAGTTCCCGGCGGCGTCGATCGCCGTCTCGGCCTCGCTCTGGTCCCCGGCCGTGGACGCGTTGACCCGGAAGTCGGCTCCCACCATTGCGCCGGAATTGTCGAACCGCTGGCCGTAGACGCCTTTGCCCGAGCCATCCCGGCCGGCGGTCTGGGTCGGGCCCGAGTCGGTCCAGAGGACGAGGAAGTCGCCGGTCGAGCCCATCGCGACGCACGCCTGATACTGCTCGCCGGTCGTGTAGGCGTTGACCTGGAACTCGGCGCCGAGCGGGATTGCCGCCCGAGTCGTAGAGGCGGGCGCGCACGTTCCAGTCCTGGTAGTTGGCGACGTGGTATTGCCAGGCCACGACGAAGGCGCCCGCTCCGTTCATGGCCACGCGGGGCTTGCGGCCCTGGCCTGTCACCGGAATCTCGCCGCTGACCGGATTGGCCGAGCTGTCGAAGCGGCGGGCGACGACCCCCTGATATTCGTCGCCCCCCTCCTTCATCCAGGCGACGACGAAATTGCCGGTCGCGTCCATGGCGAGGTCGGCATAGGACTGGGACCCCGTCGTGAATTCGTTGACCGGGAACTCTCCGCCCAGGGGTGCGCCCGAGCTGTCGTAGCGGCGGCCGAAGATCCCGTTGTAGGAGCCGTCCTGCTTGTTGCTGTGCCACACGACGACGAAGTTGCCCGCCGGGTCCGACGCGACCACGGGCAGGAACTGCCACTCCGTCGTGTACGTGTTGACCTGGAACTCCGGCCCCATCGGCGGGGCCTGCGCGATGGCGAGCGCGGTCGAGAGAATCGCCGGGAATCGCGAGCCCGAACCGGAATCTGCGACGCATCTTCGCCTCCTTCGCGCTCGAGCGAAGCTCGGGTCTTCGATGCGACGGAGGCTCAAGCCTCGCAGGCTGGCGGTCTGGGGATCAATCTATCGCAGACTCGGGGCGGCGGCGAAGCAGCCCGAACGTTCCGACGGGAAGTTCGGTCATCGGACGCTGCCAGCACCGCCCCGAGGCCGGAACGACCCGGTCCCCCGGGGCGGCGCATGCGTCAGCCTCCCGTCAGGCGGACTTGCGCAGCGGCCGCCTGCCGACGATGCTCCGGAAAGCCAGGGCCAGGTCCCGGTACGAGATCGGCGGGGGCGGGCCGCCCGGCATCGGCTCCTCCGCCCGAAGGACGATGTCGTCCAGGGAGAGGATGCCGAAGAGCGGCCCCTGCGGCTCGAGAACCGGCAGGCGCCGGACCTGCCGCCTCGCCATGGTGGCGAGGGCGGCGAGGATTTCGTCGGTCGTCTCGCAGGTGGCGACGTTCTTCGTCATGACCTCCTTGACGAGGGTCTCCGCGGGCGAATGCCGCGTCTTTGCGATCGACATGCAGATGTCCCGGTCCGTCAGAATGCCGACGAGCCTCTCCGCCCGCATGACCGGGAGCACGCCGCAATCGCCCTCCGCCATGATCCGGGCCGCCGAGGACAGGCTGGTCTCCTCGGTGCACGAGGCGACCGGCCGGCAAGCCACTTCACTCACTTTCATGACCCACCTCCATGGAAGACCTCCAGAGTAAGAGGCCCGACGCCCGGTTGTCCTGACACAAACGCACCGTTTCGGGGCCTGACCTGCATTCCTGACTCTTTCGCAGGAATGCAGGCCTGGCACCAGAAGTCATCAATGCAGGGCTGACCCTGTATCCTTCGCGGCAGCGATCCCATGACACGCGTCCAGCGCATCACCCTCGCCGCCACGGGCCTCGGCCTGTTCATGATCTTTCTCGACGCCCTGATCGTGAACGTCGCGCTGCCGTCGATCCAGCACGACTTCCGGGTGGGGGAGTCGGGGCTGCAGTGGGTCGTCACGGCGTACAGCCTCGGCATGGCGGTGGCGATCATGTCCGCCGGCACGCTCGCCGACATGTTCGGCCGGCGGAAGCTCTACCTCGCCGGCATCGCCCTCTTCACTCTCTCCTCGGTCGCCTGCGGACTGGCGGGCTCGCTCGCGATGTTGAACGCCGCCCGCGCGATCCAGGGCGTCGCAGCCGCGACGGTCAACGTGACCTCGCTCGCGCTCGTCTCGGCGGCCTTCCCCGATCCGAAGCAGAAGGCCTGGGCGATCGGCATCTGGACGGCGATCGCGTCGACGGCGATGGCGATCGGCCCGACCCTCGGCGGCATTCTCGTCGAGCACAGCGGCTGGCGGATCATCTTCCTCGTCAACGTCCCGGTGGGACTGGCCGTCCTGGCGCTGTCGTGGCGTTTCGTCGCCGAGTCGCGCGACGAGCGGCCGCGCACCTTCGACGTCCCCGGCCAGCTGCTCTTCGTCGCCGCCGTGGGGGCGTTCGCCTACGCCGTGATCGAGGGGCCTCGCGCGGGCTGGCGCTCCGCCGAGATCCTCGGGCTCTTCCTCGTGGCGGCCGCCGCGCTCGCCGCCTTCGTCGTGACCGAGCGCCGGAGCGCCGATCCGATGATGGACCTCACGCTCTTTCGCGACCGCACCTACTCGCTGGCGATCGTGACCATCTTCGCGGTGCTCTTCGCGGTCTACGGGATGCTCCTCGTCATCACGCAGTACCTCCAGAACGTGCGCGGCTTCTCGCCGACGCAGGCGGGCCTGCTTCTGCTGCCCTACAGCGCGACGTGCACGCTCGTGGCGCTGCGGGCGGGCAGGCTCATGGGCGTGGTCGGCTCGCGGAGGCTCATTCTCCTCGGCCTGGCCTCGCAGATCCTGGGCTTCGGCCTGATGATCGCGGGCCTCGGGCAGAGCACGCCGATCGTCGTCGCCGGGATGATGTTCTCGGCGCTCGGAAGCGCGCTGTGCCTGACCCCGATCACGTCGCTCGCCATGACCGCCGTTCCGCCCGAGCGCGCCGGCATGGCCTCGGGCATCATGAGCGCCCAGCGCGCGCTCGGCTCCACGGTCGGCTTCGCGGTCCTCGGCTCGGTCCTCGCCGCGTCGTTGACGGTCACGCTCTCCGAGCACCTCGCGCAGGCGATCCCCGATGCGGCCGAGCGCAGGCAGGTCGCCGACACGATCATCGGCGACGCCAATCCGCGCGCCTACGTCGCGGAGATCGGGCCGGGCCGGCCCATCCAGCACGCCGACGCCGCCACGAAGGAGGCGATTCTCCAGGCCGCCGACCGGGATTTCGTCGAAGGGATCCGCATCAGCCTCGGTTCGGCGATGCTGGTCCTGGCGCTCGTTCTCGCCGCGGGCTTCGCCGGGTTCCCGAAGGGCCGGGGCGGCTTGGCCGACGCCTCCCGCGAGGCGGGCGCTCTGGAGTCGGAAGAAGCGAGGCGGGCGAGTCCGGACGGAGCGGGGATCGGCTAGGGCGGGCTACTTCGCCGGGGTCTCGTTGGTGTGGGTGTCGGCGTTCTGGAAGGCGCTCTCCCAGGAGGTTCCCTGGCCCCGGATCGTGACCTTGCCGAAGCTCCGCGTCCCCACCTGGAAAGGCCTGCGCAGGGTGGCCTCGTGCCGGGCAAAGCCCCGCGCGAAGAGCCCGCCCCATCTCCAACGTGCTTCGGCCTCGGCCTGGTGGACCGTCAGTGGCATGAACTTCTCTTTCCTGGAAGGGTTTCACTGTAGCACGCGGCCGGGGTCAGCCCTGAAACTCTGAAACCTGGGGCCTGACCTGAAAGATTGACACTTTCGTCCAAGTGTCAGGCTGGCACCAACTTTCATTCTTTCAGGACTGACCCCAATCGACCGCCCGAATCGGCCCAATTGGGCCAATGGAACCAATAGAATGCGCGCCATGATTTCACGCGATCCGTCGGTCCTGATGATGAGCGTCGGTCTGATTGCCGGAGTGCTCGCCGGGGGAGGCGCCGCGCCGGCCTCGCCCGCGCCGCCGGGAGGGTACGCGGACCTGCTGTCCTTCTACAGGGACTTCCGCGCGTTCCAGAAGCCGAAGGTCGTCAACGGAGTGCCGGACTACACGGCGCCCGCGATGGCCGCGCAGCAGAAGGAGCTCGAGGCGTACAAGAAGCGCCTCGCGGCGATCGACCCCAACGCCTGGCCCATCCCGCAGCAGGTCGACTACTACGTCGTCCGCGCGGAGGTGAACGGCCTCGACTTCGACCACCGCGTGTTGAAGCCCTGGGCCGAGAACCCCGGCTTCTACGTCACCTTCTTCCCGGAGGAGAGCGACCAGCCCAAGCGCGAGGGACCCTTCGCCGAAGGCGCGGTCGAGCTCTGGAGCTACGAGCTTCCGCTCTCGAAGGAGAACGCCGCGCGGATCGCCGCGGGCCTCCGCGCGATCCCGGGCTTGCTCGCCCAGGCGAAGACGAACCTGACCGGCAACGGCCGGGACCTCTGGGTCTGGGGCGCGAAGAACGTCCGGCAGCAGAGCGCCGACCTCGCGGCGTTCGCCGGCAAGCTCGACGCCTCGCAGGCGGGCCTGAAGGCCGACGTCGACCGCGCGAAGAAGGCGACCGACGACCTCGCGGCCTGGCTCGACTCGAAGGCGCCCTCGAAGACCGGCCCCTCCGGAATCGGGATCGAGAACTACGACTGGTACTTGAAGAACGTCCAGCTCGTCCCGTCCACCTGGGCCGAGGAGGTCGCCTTCATGCAGCGCGAGCTCGGCCGCTCGCAGGCTCTGCTCGCCATGGAGGAGATCCGGAACGCGAAGCTCCCGCCGCAGGTCCCGGTGGCGAGCGCCGCCGAATACGACAAGCGCTTCAACGACGCCGTGACCGAGTACATGGCGTTTCTCCGGGACCACGAGATCCTCACGATCAAGCCCTGGATGGACGCGGCCCTGCGCGCGCGGATCGGCAGCTACAGCCCCGGCCCGCTCGAGTTCTTCGGCGAGGTCGACTACCGCGACCCCGAAGTCATGCGAACGCACGGCTACCACTGGTTCGACAAGGGCTGGATGGTCCACGAGACCTCGTCGAACCCGATCCGCCGCGACGTGCGTCTCTACAACCTCGACAACACCCGCACCGAGGGACACGCGACCGGCTGGGAAGAGCTGATGATGCAGGCCGGGATGTTCGACGCGCGGCCGCGCTCGCACGAGCTCGTCTACATCCTGGTCGCCCAGCGCGCCGCCCGGGCCCTCGGCGACCTCTACATGGTGGCGAACCTCATGGACATCGAGCAGGCCGCCGCCTTCGCCTGCGCCAACGTTCCGCGGGGCTGGTTCTCGATGGCGGGCAAGCTCGTCCGCGCCGAGCAGCACCTCTACCTGCAGCAGCCGGGCTACGGGACGAGCTATCTCATGGGCAAGATGGAGATCGACAGGCTGCTGGCCGAGCGCAAGCAGCAGCTCGGGGACAAGTTCCGGATGAAGGAGTTCATGGACGCCTTCAACGCGGTCGGGACTGATTCCGGCGTCGCTCGTCCGGTGGGAGATGACCGGGAAGAAGTCGCCCGAGCTCGAGAGGATGCTGAAGTAGGGGAACGCATGCCGGAGCGGCCCCGTGCCGCTCCGGCGATCGATTCGCAGTCCGCGGCGCTACTTCTTCGCGTCCACCATGTGGATGTCGAACTTGCCCTTGCCGTCCGCGAACATCACGCAATCGGAGGCCTTGTCGCACTCGGTGGTGTGCCGGTAGTCCCCGCCCGCCTGCATCAGGTAGGAACCCGGGCCGAGCCGGATGGGGGTCTTCCCCTCGGGCCCGTGAATGAACGTCCCCGACACGACGACGATGCGCATGTCGCTCGTGTGCGTGTGCAGGGGAGCGCTCGCTCCCGCCGGGAATTTGATCAGGGCGCCGAACGCGCCCTTCTGGTAATCGCCCCAGAGCGGAGAGATCTTGATTCCCGGAGGTCCGCCGACCATGTCCACCCACTTCATGTCCGCCGCCGGCATGACGATGGCTTTGTGGGCCGCCATCTGCGCCAGGAGCTGACCGGCCGCCAGAAGACACACGAGAGCTCCAAGAATTCTTCCCCTCATACCCGCCTCCTCCTTTTCTTTCGTTGAGAGCAACGACGGGACGCTACATCCGCGCGCGCCTGCTCACAAGGGCTACGGCCCGTAGAGCAGGAGCCCGAAGGTCTTCGTCAGGAACGGAGCCATCTGCCCGCGCGTCGTCGGGTTGCCCGGGCAGTAGTTGCCCCCGGAGCAGCCCGCCGCGATCCCGCGGTTGAAGAGGTCCTCGACCCAGGCCGCGAAGGGATTGGAGCAGGGAACGTCCGGAAAGATCCCCGCGCACGGCGGCGGCGCGTACAGCGAGCCGAGCTTCGCCTTCAGGAGGAACACGGCCATCTGCTGGCGCAGGACCGGGTTGTCCGGGCAGTAGGTCGGTTCAGGCCCGCAGCCTCCGACGATGCCGCGGAAGTAGAGGTCCTCGATCCAGTCGGTGAACGGTCCCGGGCAGGGCACGTCCGTGAAGGCGCCCGTGCAGCCGGGAGGCGTGTAGAGCGGCCCGAGGAGGCTCTTCAGGACGAACACGGCCATCTGCTTGCGCAGCGTCGAGTTGCCGGGGCAGTAGCTCGACCCGCCGCAGCCGCCCGTCACCTGGTTGTGGAAGATCGTCTCGACGAAGCGGTAGAAGGCGTTCGCGGGCGGGACGTCGCCGAAGCTCTCGCCGACGTGGAGCGTCCATTGCTGCTCGTGGGTCGGCGGCGCGTTCGGGACGTCCAGGGGGGCCGAGAACTCGGTGAGGGCCCCGTCCCAGTGAAGCGCCGGCCGCACGGCGGAGGCGCTGACGGTGAAGCAGTTCGCGGTCGCGTCGAAACAATTCGCCGCGGCGCCCGGGAGGAGCTGTCCGTACTGCGCCAGGCCGTCGACGAGGGTCACGTCCGACGGGGGCGTGATGTTGGCGTTGTGGATGAGCTCGAAGGCGGTCACGCCGGGATTCGCCCAGGTCGGCTCGATCGACACGGTTTCCCCGGGCTCGAAGACGCCGTTCAGGTTGGAGGAGGCCCCGGAAGTGTCATGCTCGTCGACGTTCAGCGCGACGGGCTGCGCGATGGCGCAGGTGCAGACGCGGACGAACAGGCCCCACGAGTTGAGCATGCCGCCGTCGCCGGCCGTGTCGTCGGAGATCGTCAGGGTCCAGGCGCCGCGAGGGTCGTCGCCGATGAAGGCGGAGAGCGGCTCCTCCGGGACGAGCGGGTTGGCGGGCGTGCCGTCGCCGTAGGCGTGGTCGGTCACGAGACCGTCGTTCGTGACGTACGGGACCTGGCCGCCCGGGTTCGCCGCGTCGTCCCACGTCGTGCCGGCGAAGACGTTGTCGAACGAGAAGCCGTTGTCGGTCGTCAGCGTGACGACACGCTGGGAGGGCGACGTGAGCGTGATGTCGAGGTTGTCGTTCGCCGTGTGGCTGATGTTGGTCAGCACCTTGACCTGACAGACGCGCGTGCCGTAGGGGTCCGGGAACGTGACGGAATCGGAAATGACCGACGGCCCGGCGGGGATGGGAACGGGACCCAGGTTGTTGATGACGACGCTGCGGTTGCCCTCGGGCGTGTTCGAGGTCGTGATGTCGAGTCCCCAGCCATCGAGAGACCCTCCGTCGCCGGCGAGATCGTCCGAGATGGTCAGCGTCCAGGTGCCGTTGGCGGGGTGGCCGAAGAAGGCGCCCAGCGCCTCCTCCGGGGTCAGGGTCACGGCGGGGACTCCGTCGACGAAGGCGCGGTCGGTCACCATCCCGTCATTCGTGTCGTAGGGAACCTGCCCGCCCGGGTCCGCCTGGTCGTCCCAGATCGTGCCGTTGAAGACGTCGTCGAGATCCTCTCCGTTGTCCGTCGTCAGGGTGACGACGGTGCCGTCGGGCGAGGTGAGCGTGATGTCCAGGTCGCCGGAGTACGTGTGCTTGATGTACGTCTTCACGTTGACGTCCCAGATGGGGAACTGCTGCCCGGTCACCTCGATGGTGGACGTGACGACCGCCGGCCCGGTCGGGATCGGGACGGACGCGCCGCTCTGAAACGTGACCGTGTCCCGGAGGCATGCGTTCGGGAAGACCGGCGCCGGCGTTCCGGCGAGAAGGAAGAGCAGATCGGGATCGGCCGTGACGCCGACGCAGCCCGGCACCGGCATGAACGTCGTGCAACCGCTGCCGAATCCGTTGCCGGGGTTGCGCCAGAGCGCGCCGTCGTGGGACTGGACCGACCGGCGCCGCCAGCCCCAGTTGCCGGCCGTGCTGTCCATGTTGGCCTGCACCGACAGCCAGTAATGCCCCGGCTGGAGCATGCAGGGGAACGGCAGGTGGAACGTGAAATCCGCTCCCGCGATGTCCGGGATCTGCGTCGGATATCCGCAGACGGCCGCGCCGGGCAGGCCGCCGGAATCGCGGTAGACGACGAGGTCGGCCGAGGACGGCGGACCGGACCCTCCGGAGTAGTTGCCCAGCGCGACGACGGTCTGGATCCCCCAGGCCGTGTCGGCCGGCACCACGAAGTCGTCGGCGCCCTCGCAGTCGGACGCGTCGAGCGCGGGCTCGAAGTCCTGCGAGATGACCCTCGCGCCCGACCCGGAGTCGGTCTGGTCCCGGAGCACGAAATCGGGTGAGCTCGGCGCCGGCGGGCCCGTCGGACGAGCCAGGGCCGGGTCGGCGAGAAGCGCGCCCGCGAGCGCGCAGGCGGAGAGAAGGAATGCCTCGACCCGGTGGGCCTTGGTCGGCATCGCGCAGCCCCCTTCTTTGGAATCCCTGTCCGTCATCTTATGACGCGGGAAACCGTGGGAGAGGGGGCCGGGTAGGGGGTGCGGCTCTACTCCTCGCCCCGCACGCGCCCCCGGCCGGCCTTGATCCGCGAGCGCTGGACCTTCGACTCGATCCGCCGCTCGCGCGCGGCCTTGCTCGGCCGCGTCTTCTTCCGCGCCTTCGGCCGCACCGCCGCCCGGCGGACGAGCTCGACTAGCCGTTCGCGGGCCGCGCGCGCGGTTCTGCGCCTGGGTCCGGTACGCGCGGCTGTCGATGAGGAGGACGCCGTCGGCGCTCATGCGCCTGCCGGCGAGAGCGGTCAGCCGGGCCTTGACGTCCTCCGGCAGCGAGGACGCCGCGACGTCGAACCGCAGCTCGACCGCCGTCGCGACCTTGTTGACGTTCTGGCCCCCCGGCCCCGACGCCCGCACGAACCGCTCGGAGAGCTCGAACTCCCGGATCGCGATCGACGGCGTGATCTGCAGCATGGCCTACTTGCGGTTTCCGCCCTTGTACACGACGCCGTCCTTGACGACGGCCTCGACGTTCGCGAGCGCCGTGACGTCGAAGAGCGGATTCCCGCGCACGACGATGATGTCCGCGAGCTTGCCCGGCTCGATCGTGCCGAGCTCGTTCTCCTTCCCGAGGATCGCCGCGTTGATCCGCGTCGACGCCGTGATCGCCCGCTGTGGCGACATGCCCGTGTCGACGTGGGCCTTGATCTCGCGCCAGAGCGCCTCGGTGTGGAAGTTCATCGGCGTGCCGGAGTCGGTGCCCATCCCCAGGATCGCGCTCGACTCGATCCACTGCCTCGAGCGACGCCTTCGCGAAGAGCATCTCGCTGGTCGGTCGCCGAGAAGTAGGAGAGCGCGCTGCCAGCCGCGCGAGCGACTCCTGGACCTCGGCCCAGATCTCCGGCCCGAAGTCGTCTTCGAGCTGCGGGTCCTGGAGTCGCTCCGGGAAGTCGACGGTCGCCGGATAGAGGAACGCCCGGTGCGCCGCGGTGACGACGACCGGCGTGCCCTTCGCGGCGATCGCCTGACGAGCTGCCGGCGTCGTAGGTCGGCATGCCCGCCGACCCGACGTGCTGCAGCACGTCGACTCCGGCCTCGAAGCGCGTTGCGCACGTCGGCGGGCATGTAGACGTGGGCGTGGACCTTGAGCTTGTGTTTGTGGGCCGCCTCGACGATCGCCTTGTAGTGCGCCGGCGAGAGCCCGACGTACGCCTTGATGACGTCGACTCCCGCCGCCGGCGAGTCCTCCGTCGGCCTTCGCCGCCTCGTGCGGGCGTGTCGACGAGGAGCTGGTTCGGCAGCGCGACGGGTAGTCGCCGAGGTCCCGCGTGATCCACGGCCCGCTCACCGACATGCGCGGCCCCGGGATCTCGCCCTTCGCGGATGCGGTCGCGGACGCTGAGGCTCTCCTTCAGCGTGCCGCCGAGGTCGACGGCCGAGGTCACGCCCGCCATGAGGAGCTGCTCTCGCCGAGATCTCGCCGACCCTCTCGACGAGACCGTTCTCCTCGATCCACGGGTCCCAGCCGTCGTAGTCGCCGTGGCCGAGGATCTGCAGGTGCGCGTGCACGTCGATCAGGCCCGGCAGCATCGCGCGCCCGCGCGTGTCGATCATCTCGGCGTCCTGCGGGATCGCCACCTCGCGCCTCGCGGCCGACGGCGACGATCCGGTCGCCCTCGATCAGGATCGCCGCGCGAGTGGACCGGCGGCGCCGTCGTAGCCGTCGAGCAGCATGCCGCCGACGAGCGCGAGCTTCTTCGGCGGCTGGGCGAAGCCCGTTGAGGACGCGAGGAGAAGCAGGAGGGCCGCTACAAGGGGAGCGCACCGGCCGCGGGTCGTCATCGATTCGACGACTTCCTGGCCTTCCACCCCTCGCCGGGGACCCAGCGGACAGCCTTTCCGGTTCGCCACCTCAGCAGCTCGCCGGACTCTCCGCGAGGCAATCGCGCACCCCACTGCTCGAGTCCAGCGTCCGCCAACGCGATCGATTCCGGATGAGGGTTCGACATCGAACGCCTGAGTTCTTCACGGCCTCGGCGGGTGTCGCAGATGCGCACAGGCTTCATGAGTTTGACCATATTAGATCGATGTGCCCTGGTTGCGGCCGATCCTTCTCCGATTAAGATCCCCCCGCCCGATACCGAAAGGACCGAAGGATGAAGATCCGCCACACTGCCGTCGCCCTTCTCCTGCTTTCGATCGCCCCTCTCCTTGCGGAGGATCCGCCGAAGCCCGGCGCCGACAAGGCGGCCGCGACTCCTGCCGGCGCCGACTCCTCCAAGGAGAAGGAGGCCGAGAAGCCCAAGTGGGACGTGGCCAACCCGCCGTACCCCTTCGACGTGGACGTCGCGCTCGACGTCGACGACGGGCACCTGGATGACCGTCGACGTCTCGCCCGGACGGCAAGGAGATCGTCTTCGACCTGCTGGGCGACCTCTACGCGATGCCGATCGCGGGCGGCGAGGCCACGCGCGATCACCACCGGCGATCCCGTGGGACATGCAGCCGCGCTTCTCGCCGGACGGCAAGCGGATCGCCTTCACCTCCGACCGCGCGGGCGGCGACAACGTCTGGGTCATGGACCGCGACGGCAAGAACCCGCAGCAGGTGACGAAGGAGACGTTCCGCCTGCTCAACAGCCCCGTCTGGACGCCCGACGGCGCAGTTCATCGCCGCGCGCAAGCACTTCACCGCCACGCGCTCGCTGGGCGCCGGGCGAGATCTGGCTCTACCACCGCACGGGCGGCGACGGCCTCCAGATGACCAAGCGCGCGAACGAGCAGAAGGACGTCGGCGAGCCGGCGTTCTCGCCCGACGGCCGCTACCTCTACTATCAGCCGACACGACGCCGGGCACGATCTTCGAGTACAACAAGGACCCCAACGGCCAGATCTACGTCATCCAGCGGCTCGACCGCGCGACCGGCAAGATCCTCGAGCTACGTCACCGGCGCCGGCGGCGCGATCCGCCCGACGCCGTCGCCCGACGGCAAGTCGCTCGCCTTCGTCCGCCGCGTGCGCTACAAGACGACGCTCTTCGTCCGGGACCTCGCGTCGGGAGCGGAGCGGCCGTCTGCGACGGCCTCGAGCGCGACATGCAGGAGACCTGGGCGATCCACGGCGTCTATCCGGCCATGGCCTGGACGCCGGACCGAAGTCGCGTCGTGTTCTGGGCCGGCGGCAAGATCCGGCGCGTCGACGTGGCGACGAAGAACGCCGCGGTGATCCCGTTCCACGTCAAGGACACGCGCAAGACCTCCACGGCCGTCCGCTTCGGCGTCGACGTCCTGACCGGCCTGATGCAGGCCTCGGCGTCGCCGGCCGTCAAGGGGACGTTTCCCGTCCGGATGCTCCGCTGGGTGGCCGTCTCGCCCGACGGCAAGCGCGTCGTCTACCAGGCGCTCGGCTACCTCTACGTCCGCGATCTGCCGAGCGGCGCCCCGAAGCGCCTGACCACGCAGACGGACCACTTCGAGTTCTACCCGTCCTGGTCGCGCGACGGCAAGTCGATCGTCTACACGACCTGGAACGACGACACGCTCGGCTCGATCCGCGTGGCCGCAGTCGCCGGGCGGCGAGGGCCGCGTCGTCACGGAGAAGCCCGGCCACTACGTCGAGCCCGTCTTCTCGCCCGACGGCACGAAGATCGTCTACCGCAAGCTGACGGGCGGATTCCTCCGGTCGCCGCCTGGTCCGCCGATCCCGGGATCTACGTCGTGCCCGCCGCCGGCGGCAGCCCGCGCTCGTCGTCGAGGACGGCTTCGCCCCGCAGCTTCGGCGGGCCGCCGACCGCGTCTACTTCGTCAGACCGAGGGCGGCGGCGACCAGGCGCTCCCGAGAAGCGCGTCCTCGCCTCCATCAAGCTCGACGGCTCGGACGACCACGAGTACTACCTCTCCGAGCTCGCGCAGGAGTTCGCCGTCTCGCCCGACGGGAAGTGGGTCGCGTTCCGCGAGCGCTTCAACGCCTACGTCGACGCCCTTCGTCGACGACCGGCAAGCCGCGTCGACATCGGGCCCAAGAGCAAGGCGCGTGCCCCTCACGAAGGTCTCGAAGGACGCCGGCGAGAATCTGCACTGGTCCGGCGACTCGTCGCAGGCTCCACTGGTCGCTCGGGCCGGAGCTCTTCGAGCGCCCGCTCAAGGACGCCTTCGCGTTCCTCCCCGGCGCGCCGGAGAAGCTGCCCGAGCCGCCGGTCGCCGGCGTCAACATCGCCTTCGACGCCCCGATCGACACACCGGGCGGAACGATCGCCCTCGTCGGCGGCCGCGTCGTCACCATGAACGGCGACGAGGTGATCGAGGACGGCATCGTCCTCGTCGAGGGCAACCGCATCCAGGCGGTCGGGCAGGCGCGGCGCCGTCGCGGTCCCCGCCGGCGCGAAGACGATCGACGCGACCGGCAAGACCGTCATGCCGGGCTTCATCGACGTCCACTGGCACGGCGCCTTCGGCCAGGACGGCATCATGCCCCAGCAGAACTGGATGACCGACGCCTCGCTCGCCTTCGGCGTCACCACCATCCACGACCCGTCGAACGACACGCCGACGTCTTCTCCGCCGCGGAGCTCGCTCGCGCCGGCCTGATCCGGCGCGCCGCGCATCTTCTCGACCGGCACGATCCTCTACGGCGCCGCCGGCGACTTCAAGGCGGAGATCGACTCGCTCGACGACGCCGTGTCGCACCTGCGCCGCATGAAGGCGGTCGGCGCGTTCTCCGTCAAGAGCTACAACCAGCCGCGCCGCGAGCAGCGCCAGCAGATCCTCGCCGCGGCGCGCGAGCTCGGCATGATGGTCGTGCCCGAGGGCGGCTCGCTCTTCGAGCACAACATGACGATGGTCGTCGACGGCCACACGGGCGTCGAGCACTCGATCCCGGTCGCGAACATCTACGAGGACGTCGACGAGCTCTGGCCGCCGACGAAGGTCGGCTACACGCCGACGCTCGTCGTCGGCTACGGCGGCCTGATGGGGGAGAACTACTGGTACCAGAAGACGAACGTCTGGGAGAACCCGCGCCTTTCGAAGTTCGTGCCGGCCGTCATCCTCGACCCGCGCTCCCGCCGCCGCACGATGGTGCCCGAGGACGAGTTCAACCACATCGACCTCGCGAAGATCGCCACACGGCTCGAGCGCGAGGGCGTCCTCGTCAACACCGGCGCGCACGGCCAGCGCGAGGGCCTCGGCGCTCCACTGGGAGCTGTGGATGATGGTGCAGGGCGGCATGACGCCGCTCGAGGCGCTGCGCTGCGGGACCGCCAACGGGGCGCAGACCCTCGGCCTGGACCGCGACATCGGCTCCCTCGAGGCCGGCAAGCTCGCCGACCTCATCGTCCTCGACGGCAACCCGCTCGAGGACATCCGCCAGTCGGAGAAGGTGTCCTGGACCATGGTCAACGGCCGCCTCTACGACGCCGCGACCATGAACGAGACGGGTTCCCGGGAGAAGAAGCGCGCGAAGTACTGGTGGGAGTGACTGTGACCCCCCTCTCCCCCGCGAGGGGGAGAGGGTCAGGGTGAGGGGGCACCCTGGCGGCCCTCGGGATAGGATCGGGGTTTGATTCGAAGCTGCGAGTTGCTTCGAGATATGGAGGACCGATGAAGACGAGAACCATCCTGGCATCCCTGGCAGGCATCTTTATGGGCATCGCGGTGGCCTTCGCGGCCGACCCGAACATGGGCACCTGGAAGCTGAACGAGGCCAAGTCCAAGTTCAACCCGGGCGCGACGAAGAACCACACCGTGGTCTACTCCGCGGCCCCCGACGACATGATCAAGGTCACCGTCGACGGCGTGAACAAGGACGGCAAGGCCGAGCACAACGAGTGGGTTGGCAAGTTCGACGGCAAGGACTACAAGGTCACGGGCGCGGCGGCCTACGACACGCGGGCGTACACGAGGGTCGATGCCAACACGCTGAGCATGACCATCAAGAAGGACGGCAAGGTCGTCGGGACCGGCAAGATCGGCGTCTCGACCGACGGCAAGTCCCGCACGGTCGCCACGGTCGGAGTCGGGCCGACGATGTCCGGAATGACCGCCACCGCGGTCTACGACAAGCAGTAAAGACGCAACGATCCTGGTCGTTCGGGCGGGGCATGTCCCCGCCCTTTTCATTTGCCGCGCATCACAGGTACGGCAGCGAGAATGTCTTCACGAGAAAGACCGCCATCTGCTGGCGGATGACGGGGTTGGCGGGGCAATAGGTGTCGGTGCCGCAGCCTCCCGTGATCTGGCGCAGGGCGAGCTCGTAGATCCACGACGAGAACGGGTTGGAGCAGGGGACGTCGGTGAAGGTCGGGTTGGCGCAGGCCGGCGCGGCGTAGCTCGAGCCTTCCAGCGCCTTCAGGAGAAAGACCGCCATCTGCTGCCGGTTGACGGGATTGGTCGGGCAGTAGTTGGTCCCGCCGCAGCCGCCCGTGATGCCGAGACCCGCGAGCGCCTCGACCCAGGGAGCAAAGCCGTTTCCGGCGCACGGCACGTCGGTGAAGACCGTCCCGGTGCAGGGCGGCGGCGTGTAGCAGAGGCCGTACTTCCCGCGCAGGAGGAAGACCGCCATCTGCTGCCGGGTGACGGGATTGAGCGGGCAATAGTTGGGCCCGCCGCAGCCGGCGGTCAGGCCGTTGGCGACGAGGCCGCCGATGTACACCGCGAACGCGTTGAAGAAATCCACGTCGGCGAAGTTGGACACGTAACCGCTGGCGAGCGTGCCCGTGAGGCCGGACGGGTTCGTCACGACGACGAGGTTGATCGAGCCCGCGGGCAGCGCCGGCGCCTGCGCGCGGAGGAACGTCGAGCCCAGGAACTGGATGTTGGTCGCCGCAACGCCTCCCACGGTGACCGTGACGCCGTTCTCGAACTGCATGCCTTCGATCGCGATCTGCGACCCCGCCGTCTGGCCCGTCTGGGGCGAGGAGCTCAGGACGAGCCGCTGCGAGAACTCCGAGGTCATGCCGGCGGCGTTGGTCGCCGTCGCGCTCACGCGCAGGCCCGGCGCCACCGTGACGGGGGAGAGCAGGACGTTGAACGCGGCGTGGCCGTTGCCGTCCGTCGTGACCTCCGAGGTCCCGATCCACGTCGGGCCCTCGAGGTAATCGTGGGGGAACCGGCTGCAGCCGGGGTTCTCGTAGAAGTCGACGTCGAAAGTCGACGAGGCCGTCGACTCGAGCTGGCCGATGACGCGCACGCCGCCGCCTTCGGGCGCCGCGGAGATGATGTTCGGGAAGTTCTGCAGCCCGGCGTCCGCATCCAGGGGATCGTTGGCCGTCACGAGACCGCCGCCGAGGTCGATCCCGAGGATGTCGTTGTCCCGGATCGAGTTGCCGCGAATCGTGTTCGCGCCGTTCGAGGCGACGCCGTACCGGTTGAACGCGATGACGTTGCCGCCCGGCGTCCCGAACCCGGCGGTGCCGATCAGTGCGCCGTCGGTGTTGAGGTCGATTCCGGTGTTGTTGCCGAGGTCGAGCGTCCCGCTCGGGTCCGTGCCGATGAAGTTGCCCTGGACGGTCGGGTTCAGGCCGCCCAGCAGCGACACGCCCACCTCCGAGTTGCCGCCGATGACGTTCCCGTCGCCGGCACCCGGGCCGCCGATCATGGCGCCGGCGGAGAGGCTGGCCGCGATCCCGCGGAGGTTGGGGATCGTCGCCGTGGCGGCCGCGTTGGTCCCGATGCGATTGCCCCGGACCACGGCGTTCCCGCACGACTGGAGCTGGATGGCGTGGATCAGGGAGCCCGAGATGACGTTGCCCTGCCCCGCGGCGGACCCGCCGATCACGATCCCGGCGCCGTTGGCGCAGTTGATTCCGGACTCGTTCGGCATCGCCACCGTCCCCGTGGCGTCGACGCCGATGAAGTTGCCGCGGATCGAGCCCGTCGTGCCGAAGCTCAACTGCAGGCGAAGGTCGCGCTGTTGCCGATGATGTTGCGGTCACTCGGGTTGGCCCCGCCGATGGTGTTGTTCGCGGTGCCGTTGATCAGGGCGAGCCCCTGCGCGTTGGCGAGCGCCACCGTTCCGGCGGGATCGGTCCCGATGCGCGACCCGAGGAGCGTCAGGCCTCCGCCGCTCTCGCTGTCGATCGCCGTCCCGCACCGGTTGATCGCCAGGGCCTTCACGGTTGCCGGCGTGCCGAGGAACCTCAGGCCGATCGAGCCGATGGTGCTGCCCCGGTGGATCTCGATCAGCGGCGTGCCGGCGAAACCGGGCTGCGTCGTCCCGTCGATCGTCAGGCCCGCCCCGACGTTCATCGTCGGCAGGTCGGTCGCGAGCGCGATCGTCTGGGTTCCCGGGCCGGCGATCGAGAAGGCGATCGTGTGCGGCCCGGCGGCGCCGTTGGCGTCCGTGATCGCCTGCCGGAGCGAGCCGGCTCCCGAGTCGGCCGTCGTCGTGACGGTGAAGGTGGCGGCGGAGAGCCATCCGGCGCAGGCGAATCCGAGGACGACCCCGAGGCACGCAACACGGCTGGGACGCATCGGCGACTCCTTCTCGTCAGGGAGGGTTGTGGCTGTGCAGTCTATGCCCGCCGTTTGTGCAGCCGGAGGCCTTTCTGGCGGCGGTGACGGCGGCGGCGGCGGCCACAAGGGCCGCCCCTACGACCGGGGCGGGGCTGGGGCGCGCCCTGTTTCTCCTAGGGAGTCTCCCGCAGTCCAATCTCCTGCCCTGCTATACTTGCAACGCTTGTAATACTAGTGAGGCTCAGATGTCAACTTCCGTTTCCGTCCGCCTCGCCGACGACACCGCCCGCGCTCTCGAAGACCTCTCGAAGGCCACGGACCGGCCCAAGACCTACTTCATCGAGAAGGCCATCGAGGCCTACCTGGCCGAGCAGGCCGACTACCAGGTTGCGCTCGATCGCCTTCGGGACAAGGACGACCCCATCGTCTCCTCCGCCGAGCTGAGGAAGCGGATTGGCCGCCGCAAGGGTTGAGTACAAGGCATCGGTCGCCGGAGACCTCGATCGCCTCGACCGCGCCGCGGCCCTGAGGATCCTGAAGAAGATCGACCGGACGCTGACGGACGAAGGCGATGCCGGCGACCCGTCGAAGGGCGATTTCGCGGGTCTCTTTCGCCTTCGGGTCGGCGACCACCGGGTGATCTACGCCAGGACCGCCGACGGCTATCTCGTCCTGAGAATCGGTCATCGCTCGGACGTCGACCGGTGCGGACGACCTTAGGCTCCGCCGCAACCTTCTCGGAGGATTCCGGGTTTCGGTCACCACGATGAGGAGACCGGGACTGACGCTGATCGGGGTGCTGGGAGTCCGCGACGGGTGAGCGTTCTGTACGTTTTGTACGAAACGTACCTATAGTACACTTTCCGCATGACCCGACTTCGCGCCAGCAAGGCCCGGCAGGAGTTCGCCGACACGCTCAATCGCGTCGTCTACGGGGGCGAGCGGATCGTCCTGGCCAGACGCGGCCGCGACCTGGCCGCGATCGTTCCGATGGACGACCTCGAGCTCATTCGGGCCCTCGAGGACCGGATCGACCTCCAGAGGGCGAGAAAGGCCCTGAAGGAAAAGGGCAGCGTCGCCTGGAAGAGGGTCAAGGCCGACCTCGGCCTCTGAGTCCCGGCGTCGCATGGCTTTCGAGGTTCACCTCAAGCCCTCTGCGGAACGCGCTCTCCGAAAGCTGCCCTCGCCGATTCGATCCCGGATCGGGGCCCGCCTGGACGCGCTGGCGGTCAACCCCCGGCCGCCGGGCTGCGAGAAGCTCGGCGGCGTCGAGGACCTCTACCGGGTCCGCGCCGGGGACTACCGAATCGTGTACCGGGTGTCCGATGCGGTCCTGCTCGTGCTGGTCGTGACGATCGGCCACCGCGGCGACGTGTACCGGCGCCTCTAGGCCCCACAATCCCGCCCGGACCCCATCTGTCCCACCCCGAATGCCACAATCCTCCCTGACAGGGGAGGAGTCTCGCCGTGCGCTTCGCCGCCACCGACGTCTACGATTACTACAAGCCGTCCGAGTGCGAGCGGCGGGTGGCCCTGCGCGCTCGCGGCGAGGAGGAGCAGGACACGGACACCGCGTTCGCAAAGCTCCTTCGGGACCTCGGGCGCCTCCACGAGAAGACCCACCGCGACACACTCCCCGGTCTCGTCGACCTCTCCGCTCCGGACCAGGCCGAGCGCGAACGCCTGACCCTCCAGGCGATCCGCGACGGCGCCCCCGCGATCTACCAGCCGCGCTTCCGCCTCGAGCTCCGCCTCGACGGCGAAACGCTCGAGCTCGTCGGCGAGCCCGACTTCCTGATCCGCGACGCCGTCCGCGGCGGCTACAAGATCCGCGACTCCAAGCTCGCCCGCAACGTGTTCGCGTCGCGGCACCGGGGCATCCCCATGCAGCTCCAGATCTACGGCTTCCTCTACGAGCGCCTCGTCGGCAAGCGCCCGACCGAGCTCGAGGTCCATGCCGGCGACGACGACATCGTGGCCGTGGCGTACGAAGGGGAGGAGTCCGTCCTCGAGGCCCTGCGCGAGCACCTCGGCATGCGCTCGGCCGATCCAGGCGCCTACGAGCCCACCGGCTGGACCAAGTGCGCCGGCTGCGGCTTCGAGGACCGCTGCCGCGGGCAGGCCGAGGCCGCGCAGGACGTCGCGCTGCTCCAGCGCGTCAACCAGAACCGCGCGCGCGAGCTTCACCGCCTCGGCATCCGCTCGATCGCCGACATCCCGAAGGCGGTCGACGACCCCGCCCTCCGCGACTACTTCTGGACCGGCGTGCGCAAGCCCAGGCAAAAGGACTTCGTCGGCCCGCTCGTCCGGAGCGCCGAGTCCTGGCTCACGAAGACCCCCGTCCGCCTCGACGAGGCCCCCGAGCTCCCGTCTGCGCGCAACTTCGCGATGCTCGATCTCGAGGGCCTGCCGCCCTACGCCGACGACCTCGATCGCACGTACCTCTGGGGCGTCAAGGTCTTCGGCGAGAGGCCGTCCGCGTACCTTCCCGCCCAGGCCGGCTTCGGCGAGGACGGCGACCGCGAAGGCTGGTTCGCTTTTCTGGCGCTCGCCGACCGTCTACTCACCGAGTACGGCCCCGACCTTCCGTTCGTCCACTGGGGCAGCCACGAGAAGACGCGCCTGACCGAGTACGTCAAACGCTACGGCGACGCATCTTCGGCTCAGGCGGGGGAGGGCGGCCACGAGGGCCGCCCCTACGACGAGAGCCCCGAGGTCCCGGTCGGGCATGACGTCGAGTCCTCGATCGTAGGGGCGGGGCTTGCCCCCGCCCTCTCCGGCGTGGCTTCGCGCGTCCTCTCCAACCTCGTCGACCTCCTCTCGCTCGCGCGCAACTCCGTCGTCCTCCCGCTCCCGAGCTACTCCCTCAAGGTCGTCGAGACCTTCGTCGGCTTCCGCCGCCGCGACACCTCCGCAAACGGCGCCTGGTCGATCGCGAAGTACATCGCCGCCACCGAATCCAACGACCCCGCCGCCCGGGAGGCCATCGTCCGCGAGATCCTCGCCTACAACGAGGAGGACCTCGAGGCGACGTGGGCGGTGCTGCAGTGGCTCAGGCGGCCAGGGACGGGGTCATAGACTGCCGGGTCGTCGACCGCGAATCGGCCAGTCACAGATCTTATTTACCTGGTGCCGGGACCCCTCGCAGAATTCCGGCAACGCTGAGATCTTCGTCGACGTCTGGCCAATGGATCCCCTCACCGTTGCCCAACAGCTTCCAGTTGCTCCGTTGCGTCGGAGAGGCGTGAAGCAGCCGCGGAAACCAGGCAAGGGGAGCACTGACTCGACGGCCATCGGCCAGGGTCACGGTGAGCTCGTCTTCCGTGACTTCCACCTTTTGTGCCCTCGGGTTAGCTTCAACGACCGAAGAACTCATGCCAGGCCTCCAAGAATCTCTGTCGGTTCTCCCATACGATACGCTCAACAGCCGTCAGCTCGGGCGCGGAAAACCGGCCGGAAGAGGCCAAAGCCACAGGTTTAATCCAGAATTTGGCCAATTTCCGGTCATGCTGAACATGGACGTGGGGCGGCTCGTCCCCTTCGTTGCTGAAGAAGAAGAACCGGTACGGGCCAATGCTGGCGATCCTGGGCAGATCTGTCTCCTGGCGAGGCGAGTGGCGGAGAGGGAATCGAAATTAGCTCCTACTTCCGGTACTTCTTGAAGGACCCCCGCGAGACCAGCCGTCCGGCCCTGGCATCCTCGATTCCCTTCATCACACCCTTGAGCGCTTCCTTGTTCTCCCAGAGCCACCGCTCCTCGGCCGGGATCTCGACGAAGGGCTCCAGGACGATCTTCCCGTCGGCCTGCTTGCGCGCGCGATAGCTGCTCACCCCATCGGCGAGCTTGCCCAGAGTGATCCGGCCTTTCGAGTCGGGTCGGAGTTTGTAGACGCCTTTGCCCCTGGCCGGTTCGCTCATGCCGGGAAGGGTGGCGCGTGGTGGGAGATCGGTCAAGTGGGATATCCCACCAGGCTGGACACGCCGCACGCTCGGGCCGGCCGTCCCTCGGCGGGCCCGCCGACCCGCTAAGATGTCTCCACACCACCTTCGCGGAGGAAGAACGATGAACCGGATCCAGCGCTTCCTGAGCGTCGCCTGCGTCGCGGTCATGTCGGGCGCCACCCCCGTGCATGCCGAGGTCGGCTCCCCGAGCTTCGGGACCTCCAACGTCCAGGCCGACGTGATCTCCGCCTGGGAGATGGAGGCCGGAAGCGGGACGACAACATGGAGCATCGCGCCCAACGGATATCGGTACGTCACCGGTGGCAACCAGACCTTGATGGCCGTCGTCCATGCGCCGCAGGGTTCTCTCCTGACGGCCCTCGATCTCGAAGCGTGCGACTCGGCGCCGTCGGGCGACGTTTCGGCCATGCTGTACAGGAACAACGCCAGCGGCAACACGAATCTGGCCAACACGCAGACGACCGGAGTTCCCGGATGCGGAAGGTTCCGGGTGGACTTCGCGATCCCCGAACAGGTCGACAACGAGTCCTACACGTACGTCGCATTCGTCAGCAGCGGGAACACCACGGGCCTGGTGTCGATCGGCGCCCTGCGGTGCTACTTCAAGCTGCAGGTCAGCCCCGCGCCGCCGGCGGCGACGTTCAACGACGTCCCCACGTCCGACCCGGGGTTCCAGTACATCGAGGCGCTCGTCGCCTCCGGCATCACCGCCGGCTGCGGCGGCGGCAACTACTGTCCCGACTCGACGCTGACGCGCCGGCAAATGGCGGTCTTCCTCTCCAAGGCGCTCGGCCTGAACTGGTTGTCGCCGACGCCGCCCAACCTCGCTCCCTGAGCGGCGGCCCCGCCAGATTCCCCGCGATCGCCTCCGCGTGAGCCCACTTTGCTCCCGAACTCGCGTTATGAAGGAGACCCTCCTCTTGCGGAAAGGACGTGCCATGAGCAATCGACCCCGCGTCATCGGCCTCATCCTGATCGTTTCCGCGGGCTTCGCCTCGGCGATCGCCGCGCAGAGCCCGGCTCCCTCCTGGGGCCTCACCGGGGACTCGCAGTACGTGGTCACGGCCTGGGACATGCAGCCGATCAACTCGGTCGTGACCTGGGACAACGACGTATTGGGCAACGGATACCGATACCGCACGGGCCCGTCGGGAGGCTTCTTCGGCGCGGCCCATCTGCCGCAGGGCGCCCTCATCAACGAGATCGGCCTCGAAGCCTGCGACTCGTCGATCGAGGGCGAGGTCTCGTTCTCGCTCGTCCGGGCAGACCCCGCCGGTGCCACCATCCTCGCGACCGCGTCGACCGGCGCAACGGAAATGCCGGGCTGCACCTACGTCTTCGCGAGTCTCCCCGTTCCGGAAACCGTCGACCAGGCCTCCTACCGGTACCTCGTCGTCGGCGGCAACGACACCGCCGACGGACAGACGACCTTCGGCGCCGTCCACGTCCAGTACCGGCTCCAGGTCAGCCCGGCGCCCGGCACGGCGACCTTCAACGACGTCCCGACCACGGACCCGGCGTTCCAGTTCATCGAGGCGCTGGGCTTTTCGGGGATCACGACGGGCTGCGGCAACGGCAACTTCTGCCCCGACGCCCCGTTGACGCGCCGACAGATGGCCGTCTTCCTCGCCAAGGCGCTCGGTCTCTACTCGCCGGACGGGCTGGTCAACGAGGCTCCCCCGGAACGGGGGAGAGGGTGGGCGGCGGACGCAGGGCGTGCGTTTCATCCCCGCCCTCCTTCGGCCCCCCCCTGGCCGCGAGAGAATGGCGCTCTTGGAACGAAAGGGAGGCCCATGAACGTGAAAAGAAGTGCGATCGTTGCGGCTCTGGCTCTCGTCGCCGTGGCGACAAATCTGTCGGCGCAGTCGGCCCCGAGCTTCGGCGTCAATTCCGTGTCCACCCTCGTGATCACGGCGTTCGACATGCAGCCCTCGGCGTCGACCGTTGGGACCGCGAGCACCGTGGACTTGCAGCGATACTCGACCTCGGACGGCGAGTTCTTCGCAGGAGTCCACCTCCCGCAGGGCGCGCTGATCGTCGCGATGCAGCTCGAGGCCTGCGACTCCTCGGACAGCGGAAAGCTTCTGGCGAAGCTGTTTCGCGTCGGGTCGGGAAACAGCGTTCAGATCAGCGTGGCGGACACGGGCCTCGTCGAGACCGCCGGCTGCCAGGTCTTCACCGACGTCCTCGCGATTCCGGAGACGGTCGACAACCGGGTCAACCGGTACCAGATCGGCGTCGGCAACGTCCCCTTCGACGGAACGGAGACCTTCGGCGCGGTGCGGATCTACTACCAGCTCCAGGTCAGCCCCGCGCCCGCGACGGCCACGTTCAACGACGTCCCGACGTCGGACCCGGCGTTCCAGTTCATCGAAGCGATCGTGGCCTCGGGCATCACGGCCGGATGCGGCGGCGGCAACTACTGCCCGGACGCGCCGTTGACGCGGCGCCAGATGGCGGTGTTCCTCGCGAAGGCGCTCGGCCTGCACTGGCCGGACGGGCAGACCTTCTAGGGCAGATCAGCGCGAACGGACGCCCCCCCGGTCGCAGGGGCGGGGCTCGTCCCCGCCCGTGCCATGTGGTCAGTCGTACCGGTTCCCGTTAAACGGTATACTCCGTGGGTGATCCGCTCGTTTCGATCACGTCCGGATCAACGACCAGTGGCGCCTCTGCTTCAGCTGGTCCGAAGGCGACGCCTTCGACGTCGAGATCGTCGACTACCACGGAGGGAAGTCGTGACCACTCTCGATCCGATCCACCCCGGCGAGATCCTGGAAGAGGCGTTCATGAAGCCGCTCGGCCTTTCCGCGAACGCGCTGGCACGCGCGATCGACGTTCCGTGACCCGCATCCTCCGAGATCGTCCGCGGCCGCCGCGGCGTTACTGCCGATACGGCGCTGCGCCTCGGGCGCCTCCTCGGCACGACGCCCGAATTCTGGTTGGGCCTCCAGGTCGAGTTCGACCTGAGGGTCGCGCGCCGGGACTTCGGAAGCGCAATCAACGAGGCGGTGTACGCCGCTCGAGGAGCGCGGGTCGGCGAAGCGCTGGAGGTGCGGGAGGGGAGGGCGCGCTACGGCTCCGGTCCTCACGTGGAACCGACCGGCGGCGCCGGCGAAGGACGACGTAGCCCCTCAGGGCCCTCCCGGGTCGATATCGACCCAGGGGAGTAGGTGCCCCTTCACGGCCCTCTCGGCGGAAGCTCGCCTCCCGGCTGAATTCCGCCACCGATGGCGATCGCACCCGGCTCCCATCTCGGGCCGTACGAGATCCTCGCGCCGATCGGCGCGGGGGGCATGGGCGAGGTGTACCGCGCGCGAGACCCGCGCCTCGGCCGCGATGTCGCGATCAAGGTCCTGCCCGGAGAACCTTCTCCGCCGATCGCGAGCGGCTTCGCCGCTTCGAGCAGGAGGCCCGCGCGGCCGGCACCTCAACCACCCCAACATCCTCGCCGTCTTCGACGTCGGCTCGCACGACGGCGCGCCGTACGTCGTGCTGGAGCTGCTCGAAGGGCGAGACGCTCCGCGCGCTGCTCGCGGGCGGCGCGCTGCCCGTGCGCAAGGCCGTCGACTTCGCGGTGCAGATCGCCCACGGCCTCGCGGCGGCGCACGAGAAGGGGATCGTCCACCGCGACCTCAAGCCCGAGAACCTCTTCATCACCAGGGACGGCCGGGTCAAGATCCTCGACTTCGGTCTCGCGAAGCTCGCGCACGCCGAGGAGCCGCTGCGCGCGGCACGAACTCCCGACGGCGACGACGCGCGGCCACGGAGCCCGGCACCGTGCTCGGCACCGTCGGCTACATGTCGCCCGAGCAGGTGCGGGGCAGCCCGTCGACCCGCGGTCCGACATCTTCTCCTTCGGCGCGATCCTCTACGAGATGCTGTCGGGCACGGGCGTTCGCGGGCGACTACGGCGGTCGACACGGTGCTCGCGCGATCCTCAAGGACGAGCCGCCGGACCTCTCCGCGCGGTCCGGACGATCCCGCCGGCGCTCGACCGGATCGTCCGGCGCTGCCTGGAGAAGAGCCCGGACGAGCGATTCCAGTCCGCGCGCGACCTGGCGTTCGAGCTCGAGTCGCTCTCCGACTCGGGCGCTGCGGGGAGCCCGCTCGCGGCGCCCCGGCGAGAACGCCGCCGGACGGGCCTCCTCGCCGCGGCCGCGGTGGCTTTGCTCGCTCTCGGTGCCGCCGGCGCCTGGCTCGCCGCCCGCCGCGCGTCCCCGGCGGCGGAGCCGACGTTCCGGCAACTGACGTTCCGGCGCGGCAACGTCGGGCCCGCGCGCTTTGCCCCGGACGGCCCGACCATGGTCTTCGCGGCCGCGTGGGACGGAAAGCCCTTCGCCGTCTACTCGATGGTGCCGGGCAGCTCGGACTCGAGCCCGCTCGACGTTCCGGGCGGCTCGATCCTCGCGGTCGGCCCGTCGGGACTTCTCGCCCTCCAGACCGCGGGGCGCAGGACCGAGCCGTACGTCTTCTCCGGCACGCTCGCGGAGACGCACCTGACGGGAGGCGAGGCGCCGCGCGAGCGCCTCCACGACGTGCAGTGGGCCGACTGGTCGCCCGACGGCAAGCCTCGCTCGCCGATCGTCCGCGACGCCGGCGGCCAGGCAGTCGGCTGGAGTCTCCGGTCGGCACCGATCCTCTACGAGACCTCGGCGGCTGGATCGGCCATCCGCGCGTTCTCGCCGCGCGGCGACGCCGATCGCCCTGCTTCGACCATCCGGGCGTCGCGTCGGCGACATCGGGCATCGGCCTGATCCTCGTCGAGCCTCTGCGCGGCAAGGCTCACCGCGGCTCGCCGCAGGACTGGACCACCGCGTCCAGGGCCTCGCCTGGCGGCCCGGACGGCAAGGAGATCTGGTTCACCGCCACGACGCGCCGGCGTGCAGCGCGCGTCGCTCCGGGCCGCCGACCGCTCAGGCGGCGCGGAGCGCCTCGTCTGGCGCGTCACGCCCGGCGTCGCTGACGGCTCCAGGGACGTCACGCGCGCCGGCGCACGCGCTCCGTCACCAGCGACGACGGCGCGCGTCGGTCATCGTCGGCCAGCGCGCCGGGGCAGCCGAAGGAGCGGCGATCTCTCTCGTGGCTCGACTGCTCGGCCCGTGCGCGACATCTTCGAGCGGACGGGAAGATCGATCCTCTTCGACGAGTCCGGGAGAAGGCCGGCGGCGACGAGGCCACGCCGTCTACCTCCGCGACAGCGACGGCTCCGCCGCCCGTCCGCCCTCGGCCCGGGCATTCGGCCTTCGGCCCTCTCGCCCGACGAACGGCAGGTCGTCTCGAGCACCCCGACGAGCCCCCGGACCGTGCGCCTGCTCCCCGTCGGAGCGGGGGAGCCGCGCACCCTCGCCGAGCTGCCCTTCGGCCTCGTGTGGGCAGCGTGGCTGCCCGACGGGAAGGGGATCCTCCTCTCCGGCGGCGAGACCGGCCACGGCGCCCGCCTGTACGTTCTCGGGCTCGAGGGCGGCGCGCCCCGCCCCGTCAGCCCCGAGGGCGTCCTCCTCATTCCCTACACGAACCTCATCACCCCCGACGGCAAGCTCGTGCCCGCGATTGGACCCGACCAGACCGTGTCGCTCTTCCCGCTGGGCGGAGGAGAGCCCCGCCGCATCCCCGGCCTCGAGCCCGGCGAGCTGCCGTGCGGCTGGGACGCCGCCGCGAAGAACCTCTTCGTCTATCGTCCGGGCGAGCTGCCCGCCCGCATCTCGCGTCTGGACATCGAGACCGGCGCACGCCAGCCGTTCGTCGAGCTCATGCCCGGCGATCCCACCGGCATCACGTTCATCCGCGCTCCGCACTTCACGCGCGACGGCGGCGCGTACGCGTACAGCTAGCGAAGCTGAGGCTAGGGCTGGCCTTCGGTCGTAGGGGTGGGGTACCGCCGTGCTGGGCACGGCGTTGCCCTACTGCCGCGGGTCTGCCTCTGGTGGTCGGCTCGCCACCGCCCGACGGCTCGAGGCGAAGCCCACAAGGGCGTGCCGAAATCCGTGCCGTTGAGTACACTAGGCTTGGTGCACAGATGAGTTCCGCGACCAAACCCAACCCCACTCACGAGATCATCTTCCTGGTCGAGGAGGCCCCGGAGGGCGGCTTCACTGCACGAGCGTTGGGATTTGCCATATTCACCGAGGCGGATGATCTCGAGGCCCTCAAGGGCAACATCCGCGACGCTCTCGCGTGCCACTTCGAGGGCCCGGATCGCCCGGGGGTAGTTCGACTCCATCACGTAAGAGAGGAAATCCTCACGCATTGAGGCTTCCTCGAGACCTCTCCGGCCGCGACCTCGCGCGGTCGCTCGTGGAGAGTCTCGGCTACCCGCCAAACCGGAAGTCACATTCGGCTGTCGACGCTCGAGCGCGGCGAGCATCACGTGACGATCCCGGATCACGATTCCCTACGACTGGGGACTCTCTCCGGCGTCCTGCTGGAGGTAGCGGCACATTTCGGGCTCTCCAAGGACGATCTCGTCAAGCAGCTGTTCGGCTGATTCGAACGGTCGCCGTGGTGAGCGGCGCCCGCAGCCTTCGACGCGCTCGTCCTACCTTTTCCCCCGCCTCCCGCACCATCTCCCCCACCACCCGCTCCAGCTCCTCGAGCAGCGGACTGCCACCCCGCGCCTCGAGCGCCGCCGTGACTGCGCGGTAGTACCAGAGCACCTCCTCCTTCGAGGCGCTGAACCGCTCGAAGACCTCGTCACCAATCTCGCGCTGGTCCTTCAGGATCGACCGCGCGTTGTGGAGCTTGTCGGCCGCCGCCACGAGCCGCGTCTCGGGCGGAGAGTTCTGGAGGCGCTCGACGTACGTCTTCTTGCGTTCGAGCCACCCTGGCTTCGGCTTCTTCAGCGTGTCCGTGCACCCCTCCACGATCCTCGCCACTCCCATCCCGAACTTGGCCCGGATCTCGTCGAGCGCCTCCTGCCCGCCGTGATCCTCCGCCACGTCGTGCAGCAGCGCCGCGATCACTTCGTCCTCGCCGCCGCCGGCCTCGAGCACCAGGCTCGCCACCGCCAGCGGGTGGGAGATGTAGGGGATCCGCGTCCCTTTGCGCTTCTGCCCCGCGTGCTTCTCCGCGGCATAGGCGAGGGCCTTGCCGAACCGCTGGGCCGATGAGTCGGGTGTTGTGGACTGGTTCATCGATACCTCCAGGACCAATCTAGGATCGTCAGAGTCATCAATCCAATCAATTCTTTTAATCTATACTATCGACATGTCCGATATCGAGATCCAGCAGGCCCGCGCCTTCCTCGCCGTCGCCCGCGAAGGCAGCGTCAGCCGCGCCGCCGACCGGATCGGCCGCGCCCAGCCCTCCGTGACCATGTCGATCCAGAAGCTCGAGCGGGACCTGAAGACCGATCTCATCGAGCGCTCCGGCCGCGGAGTCCGTCTCACTCCAGCCGGTCGGAGGCTCGCGGAATACTTCGGACCCCTCCTCCAGCAGTGGGACGCCGCCCGCGCCCACCTCGACGACTCGCCCGACGGCCCCCTGCGCGGCCCCGTCCGCGTCGGCGGGGGAGAGGCCGCGATCGCTCTACCTCCTCCCGCCGGCACTCGCCGCCTTCCGTCGCCAGCACCCCCGGGCCGACGTCATCGTCCGCCACCAGTCGGCCGAGGAGACCCTCGCAGGACTCCGCGACGGATCGCTCGACTTCGGGATCCGCTCCCTGCCCGTGCCGCCCGGCGACATCGATTTCCGCCCCATCCTCACCTGCGACCGCGTCCTCATCGCGAGGCGCGGGAGCGCCGTGCTCAAGGGCGGGCCGCGGGCTCGAAAGCTCGCGAAGGAGGCGTTCGTCCTGCCTCGGAAGGGCTCGACGACCCGGACGATGATCGAGGGGGCGTTCGCGCAGGCGGGGCTGGAGCTGCGGGTCGCGGTCGAGGCGGGCGGGTGGGAGATCGTGAAGCGGTACGTGGCGATGGGGCTCGGGGTGTCGGTGGTGCCGGACTTCGTGATTCGGCCGGGGGATCGGAAGGCTCTCGGGGCGCGGTCGGTGAAACGCCTTCGGCCAGGAGACCTACGGCATCATGACGCGATCGGGCCGTATCGTGCCTCGGGCAGCCGAGGCGCTCGCCGCTCACCTTCGTTCCCTAAGAACCTGACAGGCCTCTCGCCTCACTCCCCGCCCGGCGCGTACCACCCCTTCGGCCAGAGCCGCAGGTCCGGCTGGCCGCCGCCCTGGAGCCCGCCGGACTCGTGTACCCAGTCGTAGCCGGGCGGCGGCTCGGGCAAGGCCCACCCGCGATCCGGGGTGAAGTAGATCCCCGGGTCCTCCACGATCTCGCGGAACGGCCGTCCGTCGACCAGGCACTTCGCCCAGAAGGTCTCGTCGTCCATGCTCGGTGCACCCCTCGCCGACCGCGTCGTTTGCTTCGGCGCTCCCCTGGTGGAGAGTGATGATGGGCGAGGAGAGCGGACAGATGGCGTCCGGCGACTTCCGGCCGATCCCTTCCGGCCTCGCGAGGGACATGCGCACGCTGGAGTGGCCTCCGACAGCTATGACCGACCGCACTCTCGAGGTGGCCGCCTTCGCCGAGCGCGCCGACGAGCGTGCTCGAAGAGATCGAGGACGCCCTGTATGACGATCTGGACGACGACAGCGACGTGACCGCCCTCGGTGTCTCCGAGGAGCGCAACACGGTCACCGGCGCGAGGGGCCTGATCCTGCGGAGGCTGATGCGCCGGGGCCGCTATTCCGCGCCCCGCCGAGATCTTCTCGGATACGGGGCGCCTGGATTTTCACGGGAAGCAGCGCTTCCACGCGTTCCGCAACAACGCGTATCGATACGGGCTCGACCTGTGGATCCACGAGACGGTTGTCGGAGAGCGGCTCATCTACACTGCCTTCGCCATCGCGAGGGAGGGGGAGGACAACCCGAAGTTCTGGCACCCTTGCGGCTTCTGGTGGCGCCGTTTGAGGTCGAGCAGTGGCGGAGCGCGTTTCTGGAGGTGGGGTGCGGGCGGCCGAGCTGAGGCCCGCAAGTGGGCGATGGGGGCTGGGGTGTCGGTAGTGCCGGACTTCTGATCCGGCGGGGGATTGGAACGAGCTGGCGCGGCTTCGGAAGAGGGCCCGTAGGTTAGGCCGAGACACCATCGCTGCCCATGACGACAACCTCTACGTCCGGAAAGGCCTCAAGGAGAAGTCGCAATTCGCTGTCATCAGCCCTGCAAAGAATCACTGACCTGAGCCTGGATGGTGAAAACCGCCGACGCACGAGCTCTGCAGAAAACACAGCCTGGCCCATGAGATACATGCCCAGCCTGTGTGCTTTTGCCTGGATGACCAAGACATCACGGCCCGTGAGATCGACCTGGCGCCAGTGACTTATCATCGCGGCCCGTCACGGCCTAACGGGTGGCGGGTCAGCGGCTCGTGAGGCGCCGAAGGGCGCCGACGAGTCCGCTGCACCCGCGGGTTAGGCGGCGCCATGATCGATGGCGGACCAGCGCCTTGCCATTAGAAACGACATTCCCGCCGCGCATATCGCCCACACGGGGAAGAGGTCTGCCGGCTGCGGAACCAAGCGCGCCATGTCCATGCCCTCTCGAATGGTAGCTGAGAGCACTAGGAACCCACCAAGCCCGACCGCAAGGAGCGCAATATCCAGCGCGACTCGCCACGCGGCGACGCCCTTCCTCGTGCGTCGGACTACGAGCGCGCACGTTAAGCCCGACAACACGACAAGAACGATTACGAACTTGATTGCAACGTGAGTCATCAATGACGCGATCAGACTGTTCGCGCCAACCGCTGGTGTAGCTAGAGTCTCGGGAGTAAGTGCCGCGCTTTCACGCGAACTAGCTTCTCGCAACGACCAGATCTGGCGGCCGTACCACACAGCTGGAACCACCTGCGGCCATGCCGAACAGAAGGCCACCCACAGGCCCAAGCGTCGAGAACTGCCGTCACCCATGGTTCCCCACGCCGCCTAACGGGTGGCGGGTCAGCGGCGAGCTCCGAGGCGAAGCCGAGGAGCGAGTCCGCTGCACCCGCGGGTTAGGCGGCGGAGATGCTAGCGCTCTACCAGCCACGGCACATCCGCCGTACAACCCGTGCGTCGATCCTCGATCCGTCCGCTACCTGGTGACCGTCTCGAAAGAGCCGAATGGTCGCGGTGGTCACAAACTCGCCAGGGCCGGCCACCACATCGGGTGACCCGGAGCTTCCTACGGTCTCGTAAGTCTCGTATCCGGCTTGCAAGGTGATCCTCGCAAGATGGCACAGAGCCTCGTGCTCAGCATTTCGATCGATCTGGGTCGACGCTGTGCCTCGCCTAATCTCTTGCACGTAGATCGTCGTTTCGTCGATCCGCCGGTCGAAGTAGCGCCCATTCCGCCCCCACGACGGGAGCAACACGAGCAGGGCGCACAGCGCAACAGCCGCCGCTCCGATGATCAGGACGACTCCCATCCACCAAACGCCGCGCGCAGCTGAGAGTGCGAGGGACGAGCTGAAACTCCTCGACCAACGTTCCACCGATACCGTTCCAGTAGCTCCGAATCATCGGTGTCTCCAGCTTGCTCATGCAGACACCGTCGCTACTCGGTGGTTCGGCCGACGAGGTAGAAAACCGATCCGCTCACGACTAAGCCCTTCGGGCCACGACGTTCTGCGCTGTGGCCCCTGTGTTGTCCGAATTGAACCACGGGAACCCCGCTTGACACCCGTGGTACTCTGATCCCGATCAAGAGAGGCGCGAGGGTTCTGGCCCGTTGACCGCCCGGCAACCTGCGAACGCCAGCAAGGTGCCAAAGCCAGCCCGGAAACGGGAACGATAGGGCTCGCGTCGAGCAACAAAGCGGCGTCGAGTCCCGCGGAATCCGCGGGATTTTCGTTTTCGGGAGGCGGTCGCGGGCCAGTGACCTCCCGCCAGGGAGGAACGGATGAGCGAGTCCGTATCGGGTCGAGCAGTCCGAGCCGCGGGCGCCGACCGAGCGACGGGGTCCCCCCGACACGCTCGGCTACGCAAGCGAGCTTCCCGCAGGCGTCCTTCGGGACATGCGCACGGTCGATCCATCGCTCCCGCCGCTCGGGCGGGAACCTTCGGCCGCCGAGCTCGTTCGCCTCGCAATTCCGGTCGTCGACGAGATCAGGCTCGCGTCGCTCGAGACCTTCGAGCCGGGCCGCACCCGCCTGGCGTACGTCGAGCGGCAGAACCAGCTCACGGGAGCCTGGGGCATCGTCGTCTGCCGGCAGAACGACGGCGGCGATCGATCGCGCCCGTTCGCCGAGCTCCTGTCCACGGACGACGAGTTGACCCCCAAGGCCCTGGCGCAACGCCGACGCTCTCGGCTGGGTGCCTCGAACAGACGCCTCAGCCTCGTCGCCTTCCGGGAGCCCCTTACAGAGTCTCCCCGCCGCTTCGTCATGCTGGCCGGCCGGATGGGCGCAGACGCCGGGACCGTCGGACGGTCACATTCCTCGCTCGTGTCCTCGTGACTCCCTTCGAGGTCGCGCAGTGGCGCGAGCCCGATGAGCGCTTCCTCCACTGAAACCGCCGCCAGGAAACGAAAGGACCATGACCATGCTTGAGAACGGCCCTAAAAACGTCACCCGCAAGTTCCCGGCGAACGCGCGTGCGACCTTGCAACGAGTACCCGGCGCACATGAGCCACGCCGGCCTCGTCTACCAGTGGTTGCACGACGCCAACGGCGGCTACCACCGCCACATCGCGTGCTGCCCGGACCTCGGCCTGCGGGACGGAGGAATCGGATCCAGTGAAGAGCCTGCTCGCGCCCGCTTTCCGCCCGGACACCATCTGTCCACCCGCCGGCCGAAACTGGTATCGCACCATGACAATCGATTGGACCCGGAAGCGCAGGCTTCCCGACGTCGGCGTTCTCGCCCTCCGCGGCCTGGCCGCCCTCGCCATCGCCGCGGCGCTCGCCGCCGACATCTACGTTCTGCACTACAACTGGCATCACTTCGCTCTCGTCGAGCGGGACGGCTGGATCGCGGACTACGGCCGGATCAAGAACCTCATCGAGACCCGCTACCCGAATCTCGACTGGACCGTCACCGAAGCGCGGCTCGACCTCTACCGCCTCGACCTGCGCGCGACGGTGCGTCTCCGGACGCCGCCGAAACGAGGGACGAGGCCGAGAGCGCGCTGCGCGACTTCGTCCGCGCGTTTCACGACGGTCACCTGGCGCTCCGGTCGCCCGACCCCGTCACGTCGACCGATCGCCGTCGCGCGGTCTCCGTGATCTCCGCGTCGACCCCGCCCGACGGGGCCTGCGAGTTCCTTCGTTACGAGGAGACCGACGAGCCCGACTTCGACCTCGACTTCGGGGGCGCCGCGTCGTTCCGCCCCCTTCCCGGACAACCCTTCAGCGCGGGCCTCCTTCGCGTCGACGGGCGCGAGCTCGGCCTCGTCCGGATCCCGACCTTCGACACGTTCGACTACCTTCCGACCTGCGTCTCCGAGTGGGGCCGCTTCCGCGAGACGCTCGCGACGACCTGCGAATCGGAGTGCGAGGAGGACTTCTACGAGGCGATGACCGCGCGGCTGCTCGACGATCTCGCGGACCGCATCGGTGAGATTCGCGACGCCGGCGCCGAACTCCTCGTCGTCGACGTGAGAGGCAATCCGGGCGGCTACGGCGATTTTCGCGTTCCCGTGACGACGCTGCTGGCCGGCCGCGAGCTGCCGATGCCGGGCGAGGAGGTCGCCGCCAGCGAGGAGACCGTGGCCAGCCTCGAGGCCAACCGCGACCGCCTCGAAACCGCGCTCGCCCTCTGCCCGGCCCCCTCGCCCGCGCGCGAGCGACTCGAGGCCGACTACCGACGCATCGACGTCGCGATCGCCGAGGCTGCCATTCCGTGCGACCGCAGCGCCGTATGGTCCGACTGGGGCATCCGGCCTCCGTGCCCCGGGCTCGTCCCGTTCCAGAGCCTGGACGACCAGACGACGGCCGAAGTCGACGCGGCGACGGCCCGAGAGGCCGCCCGACGCCCGGCCGCCCCGCCGACCTCTCGCGTTCGGACGCGCTGGCACGGCCCCCTCGCGGTCCTTACCGATCGCTACACCGGTTCGTCCGCCGAGCTCCTCGCCGGAGTCCTCCAGGACTACGCCGGGGCAACGGTCCTCGGCCAGCGATCCGCGGGCGCCGGGGGAGGCTGGACGTTCGGACAGACGTCCTGGCCTCTCGAGAACAGCGGCCTCGAGCTCTACCTGCCCGACCACGCGAGCTACCGGCGCGACGGCACCAGCTACCAGGCGGGGGTGACGCCGGACGTCCCGGTGCGGTTCGACCCGAGAGACGACGACGCGACGAAGGCCCGAGCCCTCGTGGAGGGATTGCGGGAACTGCTGCAGCGGGTCCACGAGACGGTGGTTGTTGCCGCCAGCGATGGGCAGCGGTCCGGACTCGTTGCTCACGCCAGGGAGGCGCAATGACCGGGCCCACATAGCCATCGAACGAGGGCTCCCGCTCTTCGACGGCTTCCCTTACCTGATCACCCGCGTCGTCGAGGCGATGCGACACATCATCGTCCTGCCCGCCGACCGCGACGAGGCGTCGCTGCGCCGCCTCGCCGAGCTGCAGGTCACGGCGAACCGCTTGCAGACCTGTCTCGTCCTCAGCCCCGAGCGAGCCGTCTTCTACACGTCGGACGGGAAAGCCGACGGCGAGGGCTCCGCCCCGCGCGGCGGAATCTTCGTCACGGGGAAGCTCCAGCCGGTCGAGGATTTCGAGGAAACGGTCGAGCTTCTCGCCCGGCGGCGCCGGCTCGAGGAGTTCGTCGAGGAGAACGGCCAGACGGGCTTCATGGCCTGCGGCGCCCGGACCTCCCGCCGCAGGGCGACTCCGGAGGAGCTCGAGAGTCTTGCGGGCATCGGCCCCGACGGGGTGCCGCGAGGGCTCGCGGCCTGTCCCGACTGCGGCGAGTACCGCGGCCTTTCGCTCGGCACGGATGCGGCCGCCGGCTGGGTGGCCACGGTCTACTGCCGCTGCGAGAACCACAACCGCTGCGCCCGCTGCGGCGGACCGCTCGCGCCGCGGCGCCTCAACGGCCACGTCTTCGAGAACGGGCAGGCGTGGCACGTGCCCGCCTTCAGCGGCTTCAGCCACGTTTGCCACCCGGACGCGGGGAGGATCCAGTGAGCCGCGTCGTCGCTTCCCCCGCCGGCGCCCGTCGCCGTCCGCCGTCGGACGGCAAACCGGCACGCCCGGGCACGGCTCGATCCCGTTCGGGCGGCGCTCCGGCCCTGGCCGCCGAAGTCCTCGACGAGATCTGGAGAATGCTCTCGATCGAAAAGGACTGGGCCGTCAGGGAGCCGTCCTCGCTGACCTGGTGGGCCCACCGGCTCGCCCAGCGGATCCGCGTCTCCAAAGCGGGCCCGGGCGCCCGTCGAGGCTGGGTGCGCGTCTCGATCGAAACCGACTGCCTCGCGCGACGTGGTCTTCGACCGCGTCGCTCTCGCCCGGGCCGACTGCGGTGAACAGGCTGACGACGCTCGCCGGGTTCACCGCGGACCCTCCACGGGCCGGCTCTTCGCCGTCAGCACCGCCTACGTGAAGAAGAGCAACGTGTCCTGGCAGGGGCACATTCTCGGACTCACCGCGGGCCTGTCGGCCACGAGGGCGCACGCTCATGCGAAGGGGGCATCCGACTGGGGACCGACCGCGCGCGCCGACGAGTCCGCCCATCCGGTGTCCGGGTTCCGCCAGGACGAGGACGACATCCTCTGGGTGCCCGGGAAGGTCTTCTGCCACTACGGCGCCGGCGAGTCGTTCTTCGTCGGCGAGCAGATCGATGCGCTCCACCGAATGCGTCCCCGGCCCTGGGTCCTTGCGACCGGAGGCGATTCCGGTTTCACGGCCGAGTTTCCGTTCTGGGGCTACAGCCCGGCGATCTTCATGGGCAGCCAGAAGGGTACCGAGACGGCCCTCCTGCAGGTCACGACCGACGAGAGGAACCCGACGTACGGAAGCGGCGTCCTGCTGCGCCTCACCCTTCCCTCTCGGGCTCGGCGACGAGGAGTGCGTCGACACGGCAGCCCGCCTCAATCTCCGCGAGAGCACGGAGTGGACGGGCTTCGATCATCCTCGGCGCCTGGTGCGCGAATCCGGACCTTCATTCCGTGACCTACGCGAGCTTCCTGCCGTCGCGGATCCGCGACCAGGTCCCCGTGGCCCTGCGCGTCATGGTCTGGAACATGGCCGCCCGCGCGAGATGGGCGGCCGGCGTGTTCGGGAAGAGTGACGCGTGATGAGAGCAGCACGAGAGGCGAAGATGACTTCCATCCTGACTTCCGAGTCCGTCACCGAGGGCCACCCCGACAAGGTCTGCGACTTCATCGCCGACTCGATCCTCGACGCCTGCCTCGAGCGCGACCCCGACAGCCGCGTGGCCTGCGAGGTCCTCTGCAAGGACGATCTCGTCGTCCTGGCGGGCGAGATCACGTGCGCCGAGGTCGTCGACTACGAGGCGGTCGCCCGCGAGGCCGTTCGCTCGATCGGCTACACCGACCCGTCCGAGGCCGTTCCACGCCGACGGCCTGCGGTTCGTTACGAAGATCACCCGCCAGTCGCCGGAGATCGGGAAGAGCGTCGACGCCGGCCACGACGGCGGCCAGGGCGCCGGCGACCAGGGCCTGATGTTCGGCTACGCGACCGACGAGACGCCCGAGCTCATGCCGCTGCCGATCCTGCTCGCGCACCGCCTCGCCGCGGGCCTCGCCGAGGACCGCCGCGCGGGCCAGCCCGCCTGGCTTCGCCCGGACGGCAAGACGCAGGTCTCGGTCGAATACGAGGACGGACGCCCCGCACGCGTCTCGACCGTCCTCGTCTCGACCCAGCACGCGCCCGGCGTGCCGCAGGCAGGCGATTCGCGACTACGTCCTGAGGCACTCTCGCGCCACGCGTCCTCGGCGCGTGGTTCTCCGCCTCTCGACTCACTTCATCGTCAACCCGAGCGGCAGCTTCGAGAAGGGCGGCCCCTCCGCCGACTGCGGCGTCACCGGCCGCAAGATCATCGTGGACTCCTACGGCGGCGCCGCCCGCCACGGCGGGGGAGCCTTCAGCGGCAAGGACGCCTCCAAGGTCGACCGCAGCGGCGCCTACTTCTGCCGCTTCGTCGCCCGCGAAGTGGTCCGCGCCGGCCTCGCCCGGCGCGCCGAAGTCCAGGTCGCCTACGCAATCGGCCAGGCGGAGCCCGTCTCGGTCATGGTCGAGACCTTCGGTACCGGCGATCCAGCCGCCGCCGCGCACTTCGTCTCGCGGTTTCGACTTCCGGCCGGCGGCGATCATCGATCGGCTTGGCCTGCGCCGCCCGATCTTCCGGCGGACCACGAACTACGGCCACTTCGGCAAGCCAGGGCTACCGTGGGAGGTGCCGCGATGAACGCCGCGGGGTTGGTGTGGGGCCGCACCGCCAGATTGGGCCCGCTACCAGTTCTCGGCTTAACCTGTAAACAGGGGAAGGCTCTCTGGTTGCGAACCGAACTGGCGTTCCCAACTCGCTTGATCTGTCATCCGATACCGGCTGACAGGCGCGATCGGCTGCCCGACGGCTCGAAGGCCAGCATCAACGGCTAGGACATGACGTCCGATTACCGTGCCGAATCGAACTGGCACCGCGTTCCCGATCTGACGATACTTGTCAGCCAGGCGGCCAGCGAACTGCCAGTCGTCGGGAAAGGTCTGAATCCGTGCGTACTCCCCTATCGAAAGGGGCCGATCCTCGACTGGGTGAGCCAGGTCGGTAGCGGGCATGGTGGGAGAGGTGACGAGAGTAGGAGCAGGTTTATCCCAGGCAAGTCGTCTATAGAAGCCGACTTTGCCCCCGCCAGAGTAATAGGCCTTTCCCATTGCGACCGGCCTCACGTCGGCCGGCAGATGGCGCCAGTTCTCACCTTCCTTGAGAAGCCGAAAGAACCGGAGTCGCGACTCGGGGAACCTGGCGCATTCGCCTGTCGTGGCGAGGCCGCTTACAGCGTCTCGAAACGAGAGTGGCTTTGGAAGGCCAAACCTAGGATCGTCGTGGTGGGTGGGCATCAAGTCCGGGACTGGGATCCCATCACGGTTTCCGAAGATGACCAGGCGCTCTCTGGCCTGCGGCACCCCAAAGAATGCAGAGGAATAGAGGTTGAATGAGACGGCGTAGCCGTGAGAACGAAGCGCCAGAATGATATGCCTAAGCGCTCCACCCGGCTGCTCGTCAGGCGAGAGCGCCGGAAACCCTGGCCCTCGATCCTCGTGAGGTCGATGTTGGAGTGGAGCCGACAGCAGCCCACGAACATTCTCGATTACGAAGTATTTCGGCCGAAGCCCAGCTAGCAGCTCGATAAAATGCAGGAAGACGTTCCCTCGTTCGTCATTGAGGCCTAGGCGCTTGCCGGCGGTGGAAAAGGCCTGGCAAGGTGGGCCACCCACCACGAGAAAGAGCTCACCCCTACGCATCCCCAAGTCTCGGAGCATTCTCCGTGCCGTGAGCTCGCGAATGTCCGCATCATAGAGCTTTAGATTAGGACGGTTCCTACGGATCGTCTCGCAAGCAATGGGGTCTAACTCATTGGCAGCAAGCGGCTTTAGGCCGGCTCCTTCGAGCCCAAGATCCAAGCCCAGAGCCCCGCTAAAAAAACTAACGAACCCTTTCTTGAGGCCCAAGCCCCTTCCGAAAGAACCCCTCGATCTCGCCTTTGGTGAGCGCGCCGCCATGTCCTCTAGCATAATCGGATTTGCGACAGCAGGCTAGGTGGCGTGTATCGCTTAGAACCTGCGCCACCGTTAGAAAAACAAGTTTCAGAGTGAACAAGAAGGATCGAGTACTCAGCCTCGGGCGGGAAGTTCTTCGCACGAAGGATAGGCCGTCGGATCGAGGGCTGGAGGCGATTCTCGAGTTCGGGTCGTCAGATCCGACTCGACTCAACAACAAGGCACGTCGCAGCTTTGTGGACGTGTACGAGGCGGGAGGCGAGGAGCTGCGCTCGTACCTGAGCGAGTTTATCGACGACTACTACACAAGTAGAGAGGTTCACGTCGATCTCAAGAAAGTCGGTACCACCCCCGATCCTGCCGTGGCAATCATCCTGCAGGCGTTTGGCGTGGTCGACGGCGAGCGAGCAGACGAGGCTGTTCAGCATCATCGTTACTCCATGGCGGCGGAGAACCTAGTGGGGGATCTCCTCGAGCGGTACATCGCGACCTTTCTGGAGCGACGAGGTTGGACATGGTGCTGCGGGAATACGGTGCGATCGGTGGATTTTCTCAAGCGTGAAGGCACAAGGGTGCGTTTGCTGCAAGTCAAGAATCGAAGCAACAGCGAGAACAGTTCGTCGTCGACGGTTCGGCACGGTACGACGATCGAGAAGTGGCATCGGATTGACGCTAGAACAGGACAATGCCGATGGGACGCTCTTCCGGACAATATTTCTCCGGAAAGAGGCGGGCTCTCCGAGGAAGGCTTTCTCGTATTTATCAAGAGCCATGCGACGGAGGCCCTCCAACGCGCATCGCGACGCGCGAAGGCCTGAGAGTCATGGAGAAGCTGCTGCGCGACACGCTACCCGCTGGTCGCTTCAAGGGCGTCGACCCCGTTCGATCTCGAACGATGGCCTCTATTCGCGGCGTCGGGAACAGATCAACCGAACTTAGGCTGCGGCTTTCCCTCGTAAGTAAAGGAGTTCGTGGCTGGACGCTTCACCCGGCAGGTATCCAAGGCAACCCTGACTTTGCATTCGTGCGCGAACGCCTCATCGTGTTCGTAGACGGCTGTTTTTGGCATGGATGTCCGCGCTGCGGTCATCTCCCGCGTCGCCGGCGGCGATTCTGGGAAATGAAGATTCGGCGCAACCGAGAAAGAGACTCGGCGACGGTTCGTCGCATGCGTACGCAGGGTTGGCGCGTTGTCCGGTTCTGGGAGCACGAGATCGCCGGAAGTCTCGCCACGGTCGTTGACCACATCAAGGGTCTAGCGGCCGAGGCCGACCGTGGCGCCAACGGCGGTCTGAATCAGGGGATGCTTGCGGAAGATCGCGGTCGTTATCTGTCAAGGAGGCGCAGGATCAAAACTGCGGGTAGGGGCACTGGCGCTACGAGGCCACGCGAACCCGAGGCTTCTTCGAAGTGAGCCCAGTCCTGATCGGCTGCTGACAAATGAGAGACGCGACCTTGTTCAAGACATTATGGAGTTAAGTGACCGGCGCAAGCGTCTGATCCGCGCTCCTGCCGTTGCTTGGCGGTTCCGCCGAACCCCTCGCGGCGGCACCGCACCGCGCAGAGCCGAATTCCTCAGCAGCCTCGACATCTTCCGGCTGAGGGGACGAATCACTGGAGGATTCCTCCAAGCTACCGGATCCGGATGTGTTGGCGGCTGAGGTTGCCGAAGACCTTCGCCGTGCGCTGGAGCAGATAGAGAGCGTCCTGGGTGATCTCGAGCGGCGCGCGATACTAGTCGATCGCGAACCCTGACAAACTCGGAATAGACACGCGAGCCCGCAACAACCAGAATGGCCCTGCGGGGCGCGTCGGGGCACAGCGTTTTGATGCGTCTGCATCAGGATCGTCCATTGACGGAGGGGTATCCGTCGTCCGTGGCCTATGCATGTGCCTGTTGCTTCGTCCGGCAACGCCCGAAGAGACAGCGTGCCTGCTCGCCGAGATCAAGAGGGGTTTGAGCCATGTCGACGCAGCGCTACTCCGTCACGCCGCATCCGATCGAGACCCTGCTCACCTGGGTCAAGTCGGGCGAGATCGCCATCCCTGAGATCCAGCGCCCGTTCGTGTGGGAGGCGACCAAGGTCCGCAACCTGCTCGACTCGCTCTACCAGGGCTATCCGGTCGGCTACCTGATCGCCTGGCGCAATCCGACGGTGAAGCTCAAGGACGGCACGCCGTCGGCCGGCAAGCGCATCCTCATCGACGGTCAGCAGCGGGTCACGGCGCTGATGGCGGCGCTGCTCGGGCGCGAGGTGCTGACCAAGGACTACGAGACCGTCCGCATCCGCATCGCCTTCCACCCGCAGGAGGAGACGCTTCGAGGTCGCCAACCCGGCCATCCGCAAGGACGTCGGCCTGGATCGAGGACGTGGCCGAGGTCTTCGCGCCCGATGCCAGCCTCATCGAGCTGACCGACGACTACGCGAGAAGAATCCCGGCTGCCGACCGGAAGCGTGTTCGCGACGTGCTGGAGAAGCTCGCGCAAGATCATCAACAACCACGTCGGCGTGATCGAGCTGGCCGAAGACCTCGACATCGAGACCGTCACCGAGATCTTCATCCGCGTGAACTCGGCCGGTGCCGAGCTCTCGCAGGCCGACTTCGCCATGTCGAAGATCGCCGTCAACGAGACCTACGGCGGCAACCTGCTGCGCAAGGCCATCGACTACTTCTGCCACCTCGCCGTCGCGCCGGAGTTCCTGCGCACGCATCGAGAAGAGCGACAAGGCCTTCGCCGCCTCCGAGTTCCTCCCGCAGATGCGCTGGCTCAAGGACGTCAACGACGACATCTACGACCCGACCTACACCGACATGCTGCGCGTGGCGTTCACGTCGGAGTTCGGCCGCGGCAAGCTGCAGGACCTCGTGGCGCTGCTCTCGGGCCGCAACTTCGAGACCAAGCAGTACGAGGAGGCCATCGCCGAGGAGTCGTTCGGCCGGCTCAAGAAGGGCATCCTGCGCCTTCATCAACAAGACGCACTTCGACCGCATCACGATGATCCTGCGCTCGGCGGGCTTCGTGACGAGCGACCTGATCGGCGGCCAGAACGCCGTCAACTTCGCCTACATCCTCTACCTGCGCGGTCGCGCCGAGAGCATGCCGGCAGCCGACCTCGAACGGCTGGTGCGGCGCTGGTACGCCATGTCGATCCTGCGCGGCCGCTACACCGGCAGCCCCGAGACGGCCTTCGACTTCGACATCCGCCAGGTCGAGGCGCGCGGGCTCGCGAGCTACGCCGAGTCGGTGATCGAGAACGAGCTGCCCGAGAGCTTCTGGACCGGGATGCTGCCGCAGCTCATGGACACGTCGTCGGCGCAGAGCCCGTACTTCCTCGCCTACCAGGCGGCGCAGGTGAAGCTCGGCGACAAGGGCTTCCTCTCGCGCGACATCACGGTGCTGGACCTGCTGATGAACCGCAGCGACGTGCACCACGTCTACCCGAGCAACCACCTGAAGAAGCAGGGGCTGTCGCGCGGCCGCTACAACCAGATCGCCAACTTCGTGCTGGCCCAGAGCGAGATCAACATCGCCATCGGCGACAAGCCGCCCGAGCAGTACTTCGAGGAGCTGGCCGAGCAGTGCGACGGCGGCAAGAAGAAGTACGGCGGCATCACCGACGCGAGCCGAGCTGCGCGCCAACCTGCGGATGAACTGCCTGCCCGAGTCGCTGCTCGACGGCGACATTCCGGCCTACGACGACTTCCTCGAAGAGCGCCGCAAGCTCATGGCGCTCAAGATCAAGACGTGGTTCGAGGCGCTCTGATAATCGCGAACCTCAAGTCTTATCCCAAGACGTAGCGAAGAAGAGGCTCAAGCCTCAGAATGCGCCCATGCCGACCCCTCCCGCCCCCCGCCTTCGCCTCCCTCTCCCTCGACCCGCGCCTCCTCGCCGCCCTGACCGCCCTCGGCTACGAGGAGCCGACGCCCATCCAGCAGGAGGCGATCCCGCCGCTTCTCGAGGGGCGGGACGTGCTGGCGCAGGCGGCGACGGGGACGGGGAAGACGGCGGCGTTCGCGCTGCCGATCCTGCACGCGATCGCGGCTGACGCCGACGAAGGGCGGGGGCCCGGTCGCGCTGATCCTGGTTCCGACGCGGGAGCTGGCGATGCAGCTCGCGGAGGCGGTGCATCGGTACGGGAAGACGATCGGGGTGCGGGTGCTGCCGGTGTACGGGGGCGCCTCGATGGACTCGCAGCTTCGGGCGCTGCACCGGGGGGTCGACGTCGTGGTGGCGACGCCCGGGCGGGCGCTCGATCACGTGAACCGGAAGTCGCTGAAGCTCGAGGGGGTGCGGACGCTCGTGCTCGACGAGGCGGACGAGATGCTGGACATGGGGTTCGCGGAGGACCTGGAGGCGATCCTGGCGGCGACACCCTCGGAGCGGCAGACGGCGCTCTTCTCGGCGACGCTGCCGCCGCGGATCGTGTCGATCGCGGGCAAGCACATGAAGAACCCGCTGCGGATCTCGATCGCGCGGGAGACGACGGCGGCGGGGAAGATGCCGAAGGTGCGGCAGACGGCCTACGTCGTCGCGCGGGGGCACAAGCGGGCGGCGCTGGGGCGGGTGCTCGACATCGAGTCGCCGACGGCGGCGCTGGTGTTCTGCCGGACGCGGCTGGAGGTGGACGATCTGACGGAGGCGCTGAAGTCGCGCGGGCTGCGGGTCGAGTCGCTCCACGGGGGGATCTCGCAGACGGAGCGGGACCGGGTGATGAAGAAGCTGCGCGCGGGGACGCTCGAGCTCGTCGTGGCGACGGACGTGGCGGCGCGGGGGCTCGACATCGGGCACCTGTCGCACGTCGTCAACTACGACGTGCCAAAGAGCTTCGAGAATCGGCCGGGCCGGGCAACCAGCCGCCGACCCGCGATCCCGGCCACCTCGACGGCGTGGGGACGAGAGAGGATAATGGCTCCATGACGTTTCCGCGGATCACCGTTCACGCCGACCAGATGGGCGGCGTTCCCTGCATCCGCCGCCTGCGGATTCCGGTCGCGACGGTCGTCGGGATGATCGCCGACGGAATGACCGAGGGAGAGGTCCTCGAGACCTATCCGGATCTGGAGCCGGACGACGTCCGGGAAGCCCTTCGATACGCGGCGGAAGCGGTTCGGGAGCGTGAGCTGCCTCTCACCGTTGGTGAGTGAAGTTCCTGATCGACAACGTGCGGGCGGCCGCAAGGGTCGCCGTCCCGATGGATTCGACCCTGGAGCGGTTCGACAGGACCGCCCATCTCGTTCGCACCCCCACATCGGGCCAAGCTTGACATCCCGTATCCTACGGGATACGATCCTCTCGTGATCGAGGTCCGTCAGACGGACTCGTATTCTCGGTGGTTTGACGGGCTACGAGACCGGCAGGCTCGAGCTCGAATCCTGGTCCGGATCCGGCGGCTGTCGCTTGGTAACCCCGGCGACGTCCGACCGGTGGGGGAGGGCGTTTCGGAGATGCGCATCGACTACGGGCCCGGATACCGCGTGTACTTCGTGTCCCGAAGGCAGCAGCTGATTGTTCTGCTCGCCGGCGGAGACAAGCAGAGTCAGGCGAGCGACATTCAGACCGCTCGAGACCTTGCACGGACCCTCCAGGACTGAGGAGACGATATGGCGAAGACAAAAACGAAGACGAAGCGGTGGGACGCGGCCGACTACCTCAAGAGCGATCGCGACGTCATCGCGTACCTCGAAGCCGCCTTCGAGGACGGCGATTCCGGAGTCGTCGCCGCGGCCCTCGGGGACATCGCGCGCGCGAAGGGTATGACCAGGATCGCTCGACAAGCCGGGCTCGGCCGCGAGAGTCTCTACAAAGCACTCTCCGCCGGCGGCAACCCGGAGCTTGGAACGGTTCTGCGCGTCGTGCGGGCTCTGGGCATCAGGCTGCACGCTGTCCCTGCGCGATAGGCCGACCCGAGTCGGCCGCGATTCGCCTGAATCGAGGACTAGGACAGAATGCCCCCATGCCGACGCCGCCAGCGCCCCCCGCCTTCGCCTCCCTCTCCCTCGACCCGCGCCTCCTCACCGCCCTGACCGCCCTCGGCTACGAGGAGCCGACGCCGATCCAGCAGGAGGCGATCCCGCCGCTTCTCGAGGGGCGGGACGTGCTGGCGCAGGCGGCCACGGGGACGGGGAAGACGGCCGCGTTCGCGCTGCCGATCCTGCACGCGATCGCGGCTGAGGCGACGAAGGGCGGCGGGCCGGTCGCGCTGATCCTGGTTCCGACGCGGGAGCTGGCGATGCAGCTGGCGGAGGCGGTGCATCGGTACGGGAAGACGATCGGGGTGCGGGTGCTGCCGGTGTACGGGGGAGCGTCGATGGACTCGCAGCTTCGGGCGCTGCACCGGGGGGTCGACGTCGTCGTGGCGACGCCCGGGCGGGCGCTCGATCACGTGAACCGGAAGTCGCTGAAGCTCGAGGGGGTCCGGACACTCGTGCTCGACGAGGCGGACGAGATGCTGGACATGGGGTTCGCGGAGGACCTGGAGGCGATCCTGGCGGCGACCCCGTCGGAGCGGCAGACGGCGCTCTTCTCGGCGACGCTGCCGCCGCGGATCGTGTCGATCGCGGGCAAGCACATGAAGAACCCGCTGCGGATCTCGATCGCGCGGGAGACGACGGCGGCGGGGAAGATGCCGAAGGTGCGGCAGACGGCCTACGTCGTCGCGCGGGGGCACAAGCGGGCGGCGCTGGGACGGGTGCTCGACATCGAGTCGCCGACGGCGGCGCTGGTGTTCTGCCGGACGCGGCTGGAGGTGGACGATCTGACGGAGGCGCTGAAGTCGCGCGGGCTGCGGGTCGAGTCGCTCCACGGGGGGATCTCGCAGGCGGAGCGGGACCGGGTGATGAAGAAGCTGCGCGCGGGGACGCTCGAGCTCGTCGTCGCGACGGACGTGGCGGCGCGGGGGCTCGACATCGGGCACCTGTCGCACGTCGTCAACTACGACGTCCCCTCCTCGCCCGACGTCTACGTCCACCGGATCGGCCGGACGGGGCGGGCGGGGCGCGAGGGGGTCGCGATCACGCTCGCCGAGCCGCGCGAGCACTGGATGCTGAAGAACATCGAGCGGGCGACGAAGCAGAAGATCGAGATCGGGAGCGTCCCGACGGTCGCGGACCTGCGGGCGAAGCGGCTGGAGCTGACGAAGGCGTCGCTGCGGGAGGCGCTGCTCGCGGGGGCGTTCGACGGCTACCGCGTGGTCGTCGAGTCGCTGGCGGAGGAGTTCGATCCGCTGGACATCGCGGCCGCGGCGGTGAAGATGGCGGAGGGGGAGTCGGGGGCGGTGCCGGACGACGAGCACGAGATCCCCTCGGTCGCGGCGCCGCCCGGGCCTGCGCGCGGGCCGAGCGGGCCGGAGCCAAGGGCAAGTTCGCGCCGAAGTTCCGCAAGGGCGGCGGGTCGACCGGGAAGATCTTCATCGGCGCCGGCCGGGACGACGGCGTGCAGCCGGGGGACCTCATCGGGGCGATCGTGAAAGTCGCCAAGGTCCACCCGCGCGAGGTCGGCTCGATCCGGATCGCCGAGCGGTTCTCGCTCGTCGAGGTGCCCGAGGCGATCACGGAGGACGTGATCCGGGCGCTGCGGACGGCGGGGGTGCGGGGGAACAAGGTCACGGTGAGGCGGGACAAGGGGCGGTAGGGGGTAGAGCTAGAGCTTCGTTCCCTTTGCGGTCTGGCCCCGGAGCAAAAAGGTCTTGGGGTACCTGCCTTCGCCGCACACCTTGAATGAGCCGAAGTCCTTGAACCAGGGCCCGTCGGGCGCCTCCGGGTTCGATTCTCGCCAGAGCTTGAGCTGGAAGAGATCCTCGACCGTGATTTTTCGATCTCGAAGGCGGTCGAACAGGTGGTTCCGGAGTGCCGGCGGGAGGTCCGTCCACTGGATGGTCGGCAATCAGTCTCCGAAGGTCCGCCGGGCGAGCTCCTCTTTGATTCGGGCTTGCTCGGAGGCGTCCGAGGACCTCGCGAGCCGATCCGCGAGCTCGAAGAACTCTTTCTTTTCCCGATCCCGTGCCTCGAGGCCCGTTTCGATCAGCTCGACGATCACGCGGCTGGAGCTCGTGCGTTCGCTTCGGGCGATGGCCTCGACCCGGCGAGCGACAGGGGACGGAAGACTGACGCTTCGGCGAAGTGTGGATTTGGTGGTGCCCATGAGGGGATGATACACCGACATGCACCACAATGCACCACCCAGGCGAGGGCGGTTGCCGACCAGGCGAGGTTGTGGCGCCGGGTGCCGCGTGTGCTGAAATGCGGCCGCCAGGGAGGCTGACCCGCTGGATAACCTCTGCCACACGCTCGCGGGCGCGGCCATCGCGCAGGCCGGGCCGTTCCGAAGGACGCCGCTCGCTACGGCGACCGTGATGATCGCGGCGAATCTGCCCGACGTCGACGCGCTCATGTACGTCTTCGGCGACGGTGTCGATGCGCTGGCGTTTCGGCGCGGCTGGACGCACGGGATCCTGGCCATGGCGGTGCTGCCCGTGGTCCTGGCCGGGGCCATGCTCGCGTTCGATCGCCTCGCGCGTCGTCGCTTCCGGCCCGGGCGCCCGGCCGCCCGTTGGGGGCCGCTGCTCCTTCTGTCCGCGCTCGGGGTGTGGTCGCACCCGGTGCTCGACTTTCTCAACACCTACGGCGTGCGGTTCCTGGCGCCGTTCTCGTGGGAGTGGTTCTACGGGGACGCGCTCTTCATCGTGGATCCGTGGGTCTGGATCGCGCTTTCGGTCGGAGTGTTTTTCTCGCTCCGCCGGGCGCGCCGGGATTCTCCCAACCCGGAGCGGCCGGCGCGGGTCGCGCTGCTTGTGACGGCCGCGTACGTGGTGTCGATGATGCTGACCGGCGTCGTCGGAAGGGTCGCCGCCGCCCGGTCCGTCGCGGGATCGGAGCGCCGCATGGTGGGGCCGGTGCCGTTCACTCCCTTCCGGCGCCAGCTCGTCCTCGACTTCGGCGACGCCTACCGCTACGGCTCCGTCGAGTTCCTGCCCCGGCCGGCGGTCGCGGTTTCGGGCGAGGCCGATCCGAAGGGCGCGGACGACCCGCTCGCGCGCGCCGCGGCGGCGACGGAGCGGGGGAGGAAGTTTCTGTCGTGGTCGCGCTTTCCGATCTTCCGCGTGGAGCGCGAGGCGGACGGCGGCGCCCGCGTCGAGCTGGCGGATGCCCGCTATCCGCCGTTTCACGGGAGCTGGGCCTCGACCGTCATCCGGCTGCCCGCCGGGGGCGGGGACGGGGCGGCCGGGACGCGCTCAGAATAGGCCAGACCTAGGTGGGACGCGGGCGGCCCGCCTCAGGGTTTCTCGGGCTCGCCGGGCGTCCGGACCCTGAATCGCGATGGTTCCGCCGTGATCAATGCGCCCTTCTCGAGCTCGGCGGCATATCGTACGAGGACGTCCTGGCAAACGGTGGCCTGACGGCGAGCCGAGATGCCCACCAGCCGAATGATCCCTCGATGAAGCAGCCCGCGGACGACGGCCAGCTCTCCGAAGTCCTTGTCCAGGGTCACGAGAATGCGTCCCTCGGCGTTCGCGGCGGAAAGGAGCGCTTCGTCGCCCGGGTCGTCGGGCCGGTCACCGGCCCAGAAGACGTCATGGCCGAAGGCGGCGAGCGCCTTCTTCGCACCTCCCCAGACGCAGGCGTCGAGGAGGAGCTTCACTCAGCGTCGGTGGTGACCAGCGGCTCGATCCGTTCGTGGGCGACGACCCTGTGAGCGTAGGCGAGGCAGGCCTGGATGTCCTCGGGCTCGAGCCATGGATACCCTTCGAGGATCGTTTCCGGAGTGTCGCCGGCCGCGAGCATGCCGAGGACGTGCTCCACGGCCAGCCTTCGGCCGCGGATGATCGGCTTCCCGGCGAAAATTGCCGGATTCACGTTGATTCTTTCGAGAAGGGCGTTTTCGTCCACGTGGAAAGTATAGACCCTGGGAACCCCGCTACCGGAGGCCGTAGAGGCACAGCAGGGCGGACCATCCGCTCGGCAGAGTGGTCGGAGCCCTGGGAAGTGAGTGATAGCGGACGGCCATTTCCAGGAAGAACCGGGCGTGAAAGTAGGCCTCGAGAATAGGCCGAGTGTGGCGGGGCCAATCGGCGTTCTGGTCGAGCGAGAAGGTCTTGCCGGTGCCGCTCGCGACGATCTCGAGGAACAGGGGGTTGAGCTCGCGCTGGGGCAGGAGGCTTCGCAGGGCGGCGACGATCTCCTCCGTCCGGGTCTGAAGATTGAAGACCTTGAAACTGTGGTGGTAGAAGCGGTAAACGGGATCGTCGTAGCCATGTCGGTCACTCGAGCGGGCCAGAAGGTCGCGAAGGGCAGGGAGATCGGCCTTGATCCGGCGCAGGAGCTCCGTGTCGTTCGCAGGGGCCTTCGTCACCGGCGGCTCCTCGGAGGCTGGGTTCGGGTGGACTTCCGTTTGGTGGGGGTCCTGCTGCTGTACCGTCCGGCCGGCTCGTGTACGAACGCGGGAGCAACGGCGCCGGTTGCGTAGGGCCGTGCCGGGCGGCCGCTCGACCGACCGGGGCGTGCGACCAGGCGGATCTCCAGGTCAGCCTCGAGGACCTCGGCGGCGCGAGCCAGGGTCCGGATCTCGAGATTGCCTCCCTGCGCCTCCATCTTCGCGACCGCCGGCTGGCTGACCCCGAGAAGCCTGGCGAGCTGAGCCTGCGTCAGCCCGCGCTGTTCACGGAGGGCGATGAGGTCCTGCTCGATGCGCATTTCGGCGAGCCGTTTCTCGACGCGCGCCGCCAGATCCGGGTCTTTCGCGAGGGAGTGGGCGAGCCAGGCGCCGAAGGACCTCGAGACTACTCTTCGTTTCATCGTGCCTCCCGATTGGCCGCCCGGACTTCAGCGCAGAGTTTCCGAGCCGCCGTGAGTGTCGAGGCAGGAATGTCGCTGCGCTTCTTGACCATCCCCCCGAGGAGAACGGCTCTCTTCCCGGCAAGGAACATGTAGAACATCCGGACTCCGGATTTCGCGTCGCGAAGCTCGAACAAGCCGCCTCCCAGGGAGCCCGAGTGGGGCTTTCTCAGCGCGTTGCCGCGTTCACGAAGCAGTTGGATCAGCGCGATGGCGGCCACCCTCTCGTCCTGCGTCAGGCCCGCCAGGAATGTGCGTACTGGAAGCCCTCCCGCTCGGGGTTGTACGTCGCTGATTTCCCAGCCGACCGACATAACTTTTAAGTTATAATAACTCCCGCTGGAAGTAAAGCAGGCGGCAGGCGACGAACGACCGACTAGGATTAACCCCGTGAGGTGATCGGCTTGACCCACGCCATCCACGAGGTCACGGGATTCGAGAAGGTCGCCCCCTTCACGCTCCGGGTCAGGTTCGAGGACGGGACGACGCAGGTAGTGGACTTTCGTCCCGTGCTGGCCGGTGAGATCTTCGGCCCGCTCGCGGATCCGCGTGTCTTCGACCAGGTCAGGCTCGACGAGGAGAGCCGGACGCTGGTCTGGCCGAACGGAGCGGATTTCGATCCGGCAACTCTGCACGACTGGCCGGACGAGGGGCCGCGGCTTGCCGCGATGGCAAAGAGCTGGGTGGGGGCCCGGAGCGGATCGTGAAGACGATCCAGGTCGTGCTCGAGGAGAGCGTTCTCGAAGCAGCCGATCGAGCCGCGCGAACGCTGAAGATCAGCCGGTCGGCGCTCTTTCGCGACGCGCTGCGGGAGCATCTGGAGCGGTTCGATGCTGCGGAGCGGGAGAAGCGGGACCGAGTGGGCTACGAGCGCCACCCGGATGTGCAGGATCGCCTGGGACCCTGGGATCAAGTCGCGGCGTGGCCGGCCGAGTAGAGGGGGCCGGGACCAGCCCCGCCCCTACGACGAGGGCTTGACCAGCGCGTTCCTGCGTCAGCGGAGCTTCTTCAGCGCGTCCGCCGCATGGGTGAACGCGGAATCGAGTTTCAGGGCTCGCTCGTAGGCCTCCCGGGCGGCGGCGGTGTTGCCGGCGACCTCGTACGCCTCGCCGAGGCTGTCCTGGGCGTTGGCGGACTTCGGTCGTTCCGCGGTTCTCCTCAGAATTGCTCAGGTCGTAGGGGCGGTGGGTTTACCCCCGCCCGCTCCTCCGAGTCGAGTGGCGGCACGCATGGAGTTCCGGCGAAAGGGGGCGGGGGCGAGCCGACCACCAGAGGCAGACCCCCGGCAATAGGCAACGCCGTGCGCAGAACGGCGGTAACCCGTCGCTACTTTCTCTGCACGCCGCTCGAGATGAGCAGCACCCGGCCCGAGTGGTTGCCCTTGATGCCGCTCCAGGCGGACGTGATGAGGAGGTCCACGGTGCCGTCGCCGTCGGTGTCGCCCATCCCGACCGCGTCGAAGCCGAAGGTGTCGCCCGGGATGCGGCAGGTGTAGGTCTTCAGCAGCTTCCCGTCCTCTACCTGAATAGAGGTACGTCCGCCCGCCGGACACGGCCGCGCCGGCGTACTGCCAGGCGCCGATGACGAGGTCGGGCCGTCCGTCGCCGTCGACGTCGCCCGCGGGGCCGGGGCCGATGCCGAAGGCCTCGCCCTGGGTTTCGCCGGTCAGGGTGAGGAGATTCTTGCCGGTCTTGCCGGACCAGGCGTAGGCGCGGCCGGTGGAGGGGCCCTTCGCCGTGTTGGCGAAGTCGGTGGCGTAGAAGTCGGGGACGCCGTCGCCGTCGAGGTCGCCGGGGATCGACATGAACATGTAGCCGAGGGCGGCGCCGGTCGCGTCGGACTCGAGGACGAAGCGGGGCTTCTCCGAGAGGCCGTCGTAGACGTAGACGCGGCCGGTCTTCTTCGCTCCGGCGGCGGGGGCGCCGACCATGAGAAACGTGACTTTGCCGCGGGTGTAGCCGCCGACGGTCGAGCCGAAGGCGTCGCCCTCGCGCTCGCCCGTCCAGGTCGCGAGCTTGCGGCCGTCCTTGCCCGAGTAGAGGTACGCCCGGCCGGCGTCCTTGCCGGCGGCGGCGTTGCCCGGCGCGCCGACGAGGACGTCGTCGTGGCCGTCGTGGTTCACGTCGCCGGCGTACGTGACGTGGCGGCCGAAGTTGTCGGTCTTCGCCTCGGCGGTCATCGTAACGAGGACGCGGCCGTCGACGCCCGAGTAGATGTACGCCTTGCCGCCGCCCGGCGCGCTGGCGACGACGTCGGGCACGCCGTCCTTGTTCGCGTCGCCGGCGAGCTCGACGCCCGTGCCGAGATCGTCCGCCGCGGCGCCGTCGACCTTCCAGAGGAGCTTGCCGGTCCTCGTCGAGTAGACGTAGACGCGGCCGGCGTCCTTGCCGGTGCCGGCCCAGCCGGGCGCGGAGGTGACGAAGTCGGCGACACCGTCGCCGTCGACGTCGCCGAGGTTCCGCGCGATCCAGCCGAACTGGTCGCCCTGCGTCTCGCCGTCCCACTCGCGCAGGAGCCGGACCTTCTCGGACTCGACGAAGGGATTTGCGAAGTCGGCCGGGGTCGGAAGAAGGGTCGCAAAGCGCAGGTCGGAAGCGAGCGGCGTGAGGTCCTCGTCGACCTGGATCTGCGTCATGTCGATCTTCCCGGTCGACTTCGCCTTGCCGAGCCACTCGAAGGCGGCGTCCTTGTTGCCCTCGAGGGCGTAGGAAACGCCGGTGTTGTAGAGGGCCTGCGGAGCGTCGGGGACGAGGGCGAGGAGCTTGCCGTAGGCGGCGCGCGCCTCGGCGTACTTCTTCTGCTTGAGGTACGCGAAGCCGAGGTAGCGCCAGGCGGCCTTGTTGCCGGGGTCGGTCGCGACGACCTTCTCGAGGATGGCGCTGGCGCCGGCGAAGTCGCCCTTCTGGATCATCCCGCCGGCTGCGGCGACCTGCTGGTCGGAGCGGGAGGAGCCGGGGTAGCCGAAATCAATAAATCAGGACTGACCCCCCCGATGAGGGCGCACGCGACGACTATCAGCTTCTTGCTCATTTCCGACCTCCAGGGTCGCTCCTCTTACGGCCTCGCCCCTCCGGGGTTTTGCCCGGAATCGGCCGAGCAGGAATTCGACAGCGCGGCGCTCGATTACGATGACATCGTGGAAGCGCGCGCGAGCGGGCCGAGCGTCGGACCCTACGAGCGGATTCTCTGGAGCCATCCGTCGATCACGTTCGGCAGCTTCGAGGCCTCGCCCGAAAGCGAGGACTTCGAAACCGCGGGGCCGATCGGCGACCGGCCGGCGATCGCGTTCTCGCGTTCCTCGGTCGGGATCGCGCAGGCTTCGCGGCAACCGTTCGTTTCGGACGGCACGGTCGCGGTGCTGCACAACCCGCGGCATCCGTACCGGCGCTTCCGGGTGGACCGCCGCGGCGATCACTGCGAGTGGGTGTCGGTCGAGCCGGAGATGCTGCTCGGCACGAACCCGCGGCTCGGGCGCGATCCGCGGCGGCCGTTCGCGGTCCCGTGCGTTCCCGTCGATCGGCGCGCCGCGGCGCTCGTCCGTCTCGTCGCCCGGCATGCTCGCGAGTGGACGCCGCCGGACGAGCTGTGGGTCGAGGAAACTCTGCTCGAGATCCTGGGCCGTCTCGCGCCCTGCGCCGAGCCGGCCCGGACCGGCGCGACGCCGAGGCACGACCGCGTGGTCCGAAGCGTGCGGGAGCTGCTGTCGAGCCGGCCGGAGCGGCCGTGGACGGTCTCCTCGATCGCGAAGGTCGTGGGCGCGTCTCCGTTTCACGTGTGCCGGGTCTTCCGGCGGCGCACGGGGTACACGCTGCACGGCTACCTGACCGAGCAGCGGCTGCGGCGGGGGCTGGTGCTTCTCGAAGATGGGCCGGCGGATCTGCGCGCCATCGCGGAGGCGCTCGGCTTCTCGAGTCACAGCCAGTTCACCGCGCATTTCCACGCGGCGTTCGGGGCGACGCCGTCGCAGTTTCGCGGGCGCGCCGCGCCGGCGGCGGTGCGAGCGTTGGCGGAGAAGCTTCGCTCCGCCGCCTCCTAGGTCGTCAGCACCACCCGGAACCTCGCCTCGCCGCTCATCATCCGGTCGTACGCCGCGGCGGCCTGGTCGAGGGGGAAGAGCTCGTTCTTCGATCGGATTCCCATCCGCGCGGCGAAGTTCATCGTGTCTTCCGAGTCGATCGAGCGGCCGGACGGCCATCCGGAGACCGAGCGGCGATCGCTGATGAGGGTGTAAGCGGGCACCGGCAGGGGGTCCGGCGGGGCGCCGACGATGATGAGCTTGCCGTCGGGGCCGAGGCCGCCGATGACCGCGGCCATGGCCGCGCCGTTGGTTACGGTGGCGAGGATCACGCGGGCGCCGCCGAGCTTCGCGAGCTCCGCGGCCGGGTCCTGGGCCTGGCTGTCGATGTAGACGCGAGCGCCGAGCGCCTTCGCGAGGGCTTCCTTGTCGCGGCCGCGGGCGATGGCGACGGTGTCGAAGCCCATCTTCGCGGCGAACTGCACCCCGAGGTGCCCGAGGCCGCCGATGCCGAGGACGGCGACGAGGTCGCCCGCGAGCGCGCCCGAGTGGCGCAGGGGATTGAAGGTCGTGACGCCGGCGCACATCAGCGGGGCGGCGTCGGCGGCGGTCAGTCCTTCGGGGATGCGGGCGAGGACCTGCCATGGCGCGACGAGGTAGTCGGCGTAACCACCGTCGTACGCGATGCCTGTCACCTGCAGGCCGTTGCGGCAGGTCAGGAAGTCTCCGCGCCGGCACGAGTCGCAGTATCCGCAGTGGCCGCCGTGCCAGCCGATCCCGGCGCGGTCGCCGGTCTTCCAGAGGGGGACTTCCGCGCCGATCGCGTCGACGGTGCCGGCGATCTCGTGGCCGGGCACGCGCGGGTACGCGATCCCGGGCCAGAGGCCTTCTTTCGTGAGGACGTCGCTGTGGCAGACGCCGCAGGCTTCGACCCGCAGGCGGACATGGCCGGCGCCGGGCGCCGGGACCTCGCGTTCGACGGTTCGAAAGGCCTGTTTCGCTCCGGGGACCTGGACGGCACGCATCATGGGCACGGGGACCTCCTGTATCGCATCGGGGCGCACCTTGCGCCCACGGCCTCACCAGCGAATTAGTCCGGCGGAGGCGCTCCGGATTCGGGAGCGGCGGCCCGCGCCTACAATGGCGTTCAAGAAGGGGGTTTTCGCATGCGAAAGACCTGGTCGACCTTCCTCCTCCCGGTTGCGCTGCTCCTCGTCCTTTCGTCCTCTCTCCCTGCCGCGCCGGCTCCGTCCTATGGTGTCGACTCCGTGTCGACGCTCGTCGTGGCCGCGTGGGAGTTCGAGCCGAACGACGTGGCGATGACCTGGACCAACGCGTTTCTCCACAGGTATCAAACGAACGCAGGGACGTTTCTCGGCGCCGTTCATCTTCCGCAGGGAGCCCTGATCGTCTCGATCGAGCTCGAGGCCTGCGACGCTTCGGCGTCCGGCCAGGTCGCCGCCGCCTTGTACCGGGGCAACCTGGGGGGGACGGGGAATTCGCTGGCGACCGTCGGGACCGGAGACGCCGAGATGCCGAATTGCACGACGGTCGCGGCCGACCTTTCGAGTCCCGAGACGGTCGAGAACGACGCCCATCGATACATCCTGGCCATCGGGAACACGACGTACGACGGCCAGACGATGTTCGCCGCCGTACGGGTTCGCTACCGGCTCCAGGTCAGCCCGGCTCCCGCGGTCGCGACGTTCAACGACGTGCCGGGCTCGGACCCCGCCTTCCAGTTCATCGAGGCTCTCGTCGGCTCCGGAGTCACGGCCGGATGCGGAAACGGAAACTACTGCCCCGACGCTCCGCTGACGCGCCGGCAGATGGCGGTCTTCCTCGCGAAACTGGTCGGGCTGAACTGGCCGAACGCGCCGGCGCCATAGGGATCGGGCGTCGGGCTGGAAGAGCGCTCGCGGGAGGGGGCGGGGACGAGCCCCGCCCCTACGTACGGGGGCCCGAACGAAGAATCTCGGCAGATTCTTGGAAGGTGCTCGCAGGGCCCCGCCGCAACCTCGGGCCGCCGCATTCGTACCACCCCTCGATTTACCCCATCGCCAAGGAGGGTACGAATGCGCGCGAATCGATCCCTGGGTCTCCTCATGTCCCTCGCGGCCGTGGCCGGCCTGACGGCCGGCGGTTGCGCCAGAAAGGAGCCCCCGGCCCCCGCGGCAGCCGAAGCGGCGCCGGCCCCGGGCGAGGGGAAGATCCCCATCACGACCTCCTCCGAGGAGGCCCGCGCCCAGTACCTCAAGGGGCGGGACCAGTTCGAGAAGCTTCTCATCACCGACTCGGTGGCCCAGTTCCAGAGGGCCATCTCGCTCGACGCCAACTTCGCGATGGCGGAGCTCGCCCTCGCCAACGCGGCGCCGACGGGCAAGGACTTCTTCGATCACCTGAACCGGGCCGTGATCCTCGCGGAGAAGGCCTCGGAAGGGGAGATGCTCCTGATCATGTCGGCGCGGGCCGGAGCGAACAACGACGCGACGAAGCAGAAGGACTACCTCGACGAGCTCGTCGGCAAGTACCCCAACGACGAGCGGGCGCAGTTCGCCCTGGCGGCGTGGTACTTCGGCCAGCAGGACTTCGGCAAGGCGATCGAGCACTACAAGAAGGCCACGGAGCTTGAACCCGACCTTCACGACCGCGTGGAACCTCGTCGGCTACGCCTACCGGCAGACCGGCGACTACGCCAGCGCCGAGAAGGCCTTCCAGAAGTACGTCGAGCTGATCCCGCAGGACCCGAACCCCTACGACTCGTACGCCGAGCTGCTCCTGAAGATGGGGCGGTTCGACGACTCGATCGCCCAGTACCGCAAGGCGCTCCAGATCGATCCCAACTTCGTCAACGCGCACCAGGGGATCGCGATGGATCTCCTGTACCAGGGCAAGCCCGACGAGGCCTCCGCCGAGATCGCCGAGATCGGCCGCAAGGCGCGCAGCGACGGCGAGCGGCGGACCGGCCTCTTCGCGCAGACGGTCGTGTTCATCGACGGCGGGAAGCTCTCGGAGGCGCTCGAGAACGTCGGCCGGCAGTACGCCGTGGCCGAGAAGAACCACGACGTCCCGGCGATGGCCTTCGACTGCGGGCTCAAGGGGAACATCCTGCTCGAGATGGGCAAGCCCGACCCGGCGAAGGCGGAGTTCGAGAAGGGCGTGGCGCTCGTCGAGGGCTCCAACCTCTCGCAGGAGATCAAGGACAACGCGAAGAACGCCCTGCACTACAACCTCGCCCGGGTCGCGCTGGCGAAGAAGAACTTCGCGCTGGCGAAGACGGAGGCCGACGAGTTCCGCAAGGGCGCGGCCGCGTCGAAGAACCCGTTCCAGCCGAAGCTCGCCCACGAGCTCGACGGCATCGTCGCGCTCGCCGAGAAGAACTACGACAAGGCGATCGCGGAGCTGCCGCAGGCGAACCAGCAGAACCCGCAGAACCTCTACCGGCTCTGCCAGGCGTACGAGGGCAAGGGCGACGCGGAGAAGGCGAAGGCGTCGTGCAAGGAGGCGGCCGACTTCAACTCGCTGCCGAACCAGAACTACGCGTTCGTCCGGGCCAGGGCGAAGGCGGGGGCCGGGGCGAGTTGATCAGGCGAGCTCGAGCGCGATCGCCAGGGCTCGATTCAGCTCTCGGAGCCTGGGTGGCGAGAGCGCTCCGACGTAGTCGGTGAAGGCCGACTTTGGCAGGCTGACGAGTTCGTCGCAATGAACGGCGCTCTCGTGCTTCAACCCCTCTTCCGGGCCAACCGGCACCTGTGTGGAGAGCCCGTGTCGAACCGAGTAGATCGGCGCACAGGTCACGGTGGAGAACGACGAGTCGATCAGAGCCTCGCGGCTGACGATGCAGAAGACTCGAGATCTCTTCGGATCGCCCTTCGGGTGTCGAATCCGATAGAGCTCCCCGCGCTTCACCAGCCGGCCTGGTACTCGAGCACGTCGAGCGCCTCGGAGTTCAGGGACTTCGAGCGGCGGTTCAGGAGGGCCCGGTCTCGAGTCTCGCGACGACGCCGCTTCAACGCGGCGATGCGGTCCCAGGCGGCGGCCTCGAGAAACTCGGATCGGTTGGTTCCGGCCCCGGACACGCGGCGGATCTCGAGCAGGAGCTCCCGGCTCAGGCTCACGGAGGTTTTCTCTCGCATACCACGATCATACCACCCGCTGGCGCCGGCCGCGCGCGCCGGCGGCGGCCGTCGCGTCACGCGGTCGGGAAGAATCGGCGAGACGGAATGGACCCTTCCGCCTTCGCGTTCGACGAGAAGGCAACGGAGAAGACTCTGATGCGACCTGGCGACATGCTCTCCCGACGCGCCTTCCTGGCTTCGCTGGCCGCGGCCGGCGCGGCGGCGGCCGTCCGTCCTCGACGCGCCGGCGCGTATCCCGGCCCGGCGTCGCCATCCACCCGTCCCGGGCCGATCGTGACGCGCGCGATCCCCTCGAGCGGAGCGCACCTGCCGCTCGTCGGCCTCGGCAGCTGGATGACCTTCAACGTCGGCGACGACGTGGCGGCGCGGGACGCCTGCGCCGAGGTCATGCGGACGTTCTTCGCGGAGGGCGGGAGGATGATCGACTCCTCGCCCATGTACGGCTCCTCGCAGGAGGTCATCGGGTACGGCCTCGGCAAGCTCGGCCGGCCGAAGGCGCTCTTCTCGGCCGACAAGGTCTGGATCTCCTCGGGCAGCAAGGGCCCCGAGCAGATCCGGGAGTCGGAGCGGCGCTGGGGCGTGGCGCGCTTCGACCTGCTCCAGGTGCACAACCTCATGGCGTGGGAGGAGCACCTCCAGACGCTCTTCGCGATGAAGGCGGCGGGCAGGCTCGGCTACGTGGGCGTCACGACCTCCGACGGGCGGCGCCACGACGAGATCGAGAAGGTCATGCGGAGCCAGCCGCTCGACTTCGTCCAGGTCACCTACAACGCCGTCGACCGCGAGGTCGAGCAGCGGATCCTGCCGCTCGCGATCGAGCGCAGGATCGCCGTGATCTGCAACCGGCCGTTCCAGCGCGGAGACCTGATCCGCCGGGTCGAGCGCGCGCCCCTGCCGGCCTGGGCCGGGGAGATCGACTGCACGAGCTGGCCGCAGGTGCTGCTGAAGTTCATCGTCTCGAACCCGGCGGTCACGTACGCGATCCCGGCGACCTCGCAGCGTCGACCACGTGCGCGAGAACATGGGCGCCTCGTACGGCCGCATGCCCGACGCGGCCATGCGCCAGCGGATCGCGGCCGAGGTCGGGAAGCTCTGATGTCGGAGTGGTGGACGTACCACCTCCGGGACTTCCTCCTCTTCACGCCCCGCACCTACTACCGGCTCTTCGAGCTCTACAACGCGGCGATCTGGCCGGCGCAGGTCGTGGCGCTCGCCCTCGGCATCGCGATCCTCCTCCTCGCGCGGCGCGCGTCGGCGGCATCCGGGCGCGGGATCGCCGGCGATCCTCGCGGCCGGCTGGCTCTTCGTCGCGATCGCCTTCCACGCCGCGCGCTACGCGACGATCCACACGGGGGCCGTCTACCTCGCCTGGGACTTCGGCGTCGAGGCGGCGCTCCTCGTCTGGGTGGGCGTGGTGCGCGGGCGGCTCGTCTTCGGGCGGCCAGAGGACCTCGCGGGACGGGTCGGGATCGCGATCTTCGTCTTCGCCCTCGCGGTCGAGCCGCTCGCGGCGCCGCTGCTCGATCGCGGATGGAGGCAGGTCGAGATCTTCGGCGTGGCGCCCGATCCGACGGCCGTCGGGACGCTCGGCCTCCTGCTTCTCGCGAGGGCTCCGGGGCGCTGGCTCCTGATGATCATCCCCGCGCTCTGGTGCGCGATCACGGCAGCGACGCTCTACACGATGAACGCGCCGGACTTCTGGGTCGCGCCGGCGGCGGCGGTCGTCGCCGTGGCGATGGCGGCGTGGCAGGCGAGGGCGCGCCGTCGCTCCTGAGCGACGATTTGTGTACACCGACGGTGCGATTCCGTCCGTGAGACCTCCGATTCTTCGTTTTCGACCCGTCCACTCCTGTATGGTGGGAGCTCGTCCCTACAGGTGGAACAGTTCCGTTCCCTCTCGCAGGCAGGAGGACTCCATGTACCGCAACCGACTCATCGCCGGCATCGCTCTCGGACTCATCATCAGTGTCGGCGCCCAGGCAGAAGAAAAGAAGATCAAACAGTCGAACCTTCCCCCGGCTGTTCAGAAGACGGCCGGAGAGCAGAGCGCAGGCGCGACCGTCACGGGCTACACGAGCGACAAGGTCGAGGGATCGATGGTCTATCAGATGGACCTCCTCGTCGACGGGCTCGGCCGCGGCATCGTGATGAACCAGGAAGGCACCGTTCTCTCGGTCGAGCAGGAGATGGCCTGGAAAGACCTGCCGGCGGAGGTCCAGAAGGACTTCACCAACGTTCAGGGCAAGGGCAAGTTCGGGGCCGTCAGCTCGATCTCCCAGGAGGGCAAGATCGTGGCCTACGACGCCGTCCTCGTGACGTGGGGCCAGCGGGCGCACGTGCGCGTCAAGCCGATCGCGGCGACGGTCGAGGCGATCCCGGCTCCGGGTTCCACGAAGTAGGCAGCCGCAAGGCGGGTCTCGAGGGCGGTCCGCAAGGGCCGCCTTTTTTGTTGGTTCCCTGCTCCCATTTCGGGGCCTGCGGGAGAGGAACCTCGAGTCGCGAGCGGCGTAACATCCTGGCAGGAGGCCTCATGAAGTCGAGACTGCTTGCGTCGTTCGTAGTGTGCCTGCTCGCGGCGTCGTCCGCTCGGGCGGCAAGTGCGCCGGCGCCGGACCTCTCGGGGGAGTGGGAGCTGACGACGATGATCTTCGGCCATCCGTACTCCGAGCGCCTCGAGCTGAAGGTCGACAAGGGAAAGGTCACGGGCACGAGCTCCGGGAAACCGCTCACGGGCTCGGTCGACCAGGACCGCATCCGGTTCGAGTCGAAGGACTCCGACGGCACGAAGCAACGTCTACGAGGGACGTCTCAGCGACGGGAAGCTGTCGGGAAAGCTGACCGTCTCGGACGAGCCGTGGGGCAGGACCGCTCCCATGGATTGGAGCGCGAGGCGGCCGGCGGCGGGCAGGCCTTCCGCGCCGCGCACGCTCGACTACGAGCCGACGGATTTCCACCGCGTGTTCTCGAGCACGATCCCGCCGGTCCTCCACGTCTGGCCAGGGCGACACGGTGCGCACGCAGACGGTCGACGCGGCCGGGGTCGACGCGAAGGGCGCCACGCGGGTCCTCGGCGGCAACCCGCAGACGGGGCCCTTCTACGTCGAAGGGGCGATGCCGGGCGACACGCTGGCGGTCCACGTCAGGAAGCTCCGCCTCAACCGGCCGAGCGCCATCAGCGACGACGGCATCGTCTCGCGCGGGCTGACGGCGGACTACGCCTCGGAGCACAAGGACAACAATTTCAACAACGTCGTCTGGACGCTCGATCTCGAGAAGGGCGTCGGCCGGCCGGCAAAGGCGGGCGAGCGCCTCAAGGACCTGGCCGTTCCGCTCAAGCCGATGCTCGGCTGCGTCGGCGTGGCGCCGGGGTTCGGCGGCGCCGCGGTGCGGACGGGCGACTCGGGGCGGTTCGGCGGGAACATGGACTTCAACGAGATCGTCGAGGGCGCGACGGTGTATCTGCCCGTCTCGCAGCCGGGCGCGCTCCTCTACGTCGGCGACGGCCACGCCATCCAGGGCGACGGCGAGCTGAACGGCAACGCGCTCGAGACCTCGCTCGACGTGGAGTTCTCGGTCGACCTGCTCCGCGACAAGCACATCCCGGGGCCGCGGGTCGAGAACGTCGAGTACCTCATGGCGATGGGCCTCGCGGGCTCGCTCGACGAGGCGTTCCGCGAGGCGACCTCGGGTCTCCTCTCGTGGCTCGAGCAGGAGTACGGCCTGACGGGCCCCGAGGCCGCGATCCTTCTCGGCGCGACGGCCGAGTACGAGGTCTCGGAGGTCGCCGACCGCAACGCCGGGATCGTGGCGAAGATCCGGAAGACCTACCTGCCCCCGCCCGGCAAGCCGGCCGCGAAGCCGTAGCCTCGCGTGGCAGAATCTTCCGTTGTCGGCTGGCTTCGGCAGGAGGTCGCCATGAAGAAGACTCTATCCATCGTCGCCCTGTCGTTCGCTCTCGCCGCGCGAGTCCTCGCGCAGGAGGACCACCAGCACGCGCACGGCGAGGCGGAGCAGTTCGGCACGGTGAACTTTCCCGCGTCGTGCCGCGCCGAGGCGCTGCCCGTGTTCACGCGCGCGGTGGCGCAGCTTCACTCCTTCGGCTACGAGGAGGCGCGGCGCTCCTTCGAAGAGGCCGCCCGGATCGACCCCGCCTGCGGCATCGCGTACTGGGGAATCGCGATGACGTACTACCACCCGCTCTGGGCGCCCCCCGGCCCCGAAGAGCTCGCCGCCGGACGCGCGGCCGCGGCGAAGGCGGCCGATGTCGGAGGCAAGACTGCGCGCGAGAACGGGTACATCGCGTCGATCGGCGTCTTCTATCGCGATTCCGACAAGGTGGGGCATGGCGCCCGCGCGAAGGCCTACAGCGATGCGATGGGGGCGCTCTCCGCGCAGTTCCCGGACGACCACGAGGCCGCGATCTTCTACGCGCTGTCGCTGCTCGGGACGGCGCCGCCGGGCGACTCGACCTACGCGAACCAGAGGAAGGCGGCCGCGATCCTGAACGCCATCCTGCCGGAAGAGCCCGCGCATCCCGGCATCGCGCACTACATGATTCACTCGTTCGACTACCCGGAGCTCGCCACCGACGCGCTTCCGGCCGCGCGGGCCTACGCGAAGATCGCTCCGTCCTCCCCGCACGCCCTCCACATGCCGTCGCACATCTTCACCCGCCTCGGGCTCTGGCAGGAGTCGATCGCCTCCAACCTCGACTCGGCGGAGGCGGGCCGCCAGCTCGTCGCGAAGCGGCATCCGGGGACGGTGTCCTTCGACACGATGCACGCGCTCGACTACCTGGAGTACGCCTACCTCCAGATCGGCGACGACGCGCACGCGCGCAAGGTCCTCGACGAGTCGGAGCGGGCGCGGAAATTCGACGAGGGGAGCTTCGCCGCGGGCTTTGCCCTCGTCGCCATCCCCGCCCGCTGGACGCTCGAGCGGCGGGACTGGAACGGCGCGGCCGACCTGAAGCCGTCCACGGTGGGCCTGCCGTGGGATCGCTTCGTTTATGCGCCGGCGACGACCGAGTTCGCGATCGCCCTCGGGGCAGCGCGCGCCGGACGCCTCGACACGGCGCGAGCCGCGCTCGGCCGGCTCTCGGAGTACCGCGCGGTCCTCGTCAAGACGCCGGTGCCGGGCCCATACGACTGGGCGGCGCAGGTCGAGTCGATGCGCCTGACCGCGTCGGCCTGGGTGGCGTACGCGGAGGGCCGCAAGGACGAGGCGCTCGCGACGGCGCGCGCGGCCGCCGACCTCGAGGCGAAGGCGGGCAAGCACCCGGTGACGCCCGGCGCGATCCTGCCGGCGCGCGAGCTCCTGGCCGACATGCTCCTGGAGATGGGGCGGCCGGCGGAGGCGCTGGCGGAGTACCAGGCGTCGCTGCGGGACGCTCCGGCCCGGTTCAACAGCCTCTACGGCGCGGGCCGGGCGGCCGAGCTTTCGGGCCAGCGCGAGACCGCGGCCAGAATGTACGCGGCGCTCGTCGCCCAGTGCGTGCCCGGCTCGACGCGGGAGGAGCTCGCGAAGGCGAAGGCGTTCGTCGCGGGGACGGCTGCCGCGGGGAGATGAACGGAATGTCAGAATATCTGATATTCTGACCTGCATGAGCGAGCCGACCAGGATCGGGAAGCGCGGGACGATCGTGCTGCCGGCGAAGATGCGCCGACGCTACGGGTTCGAAGAGGGAACGATGGTCGTGGCCGAAGAGGCCGAGTACGGCGTGCTCCTGCGCCCGGCGGCGGTCGTTCCGGTCGAGATCTACTCCCCCGAGCGAAAGGCCGAGTTTCTCCTCGCCAACGCCGTCGACGCGGCCGACCGCAGGAAGGCCGAGGTCGAGGTCCGGAAGCTGGGGCTCGAGCCGGGCAAGGTCCGGCCGCGCAAACCCTCGAAGCGCTGATCGCCGCGGATGGAGCGCGTCTTCCTCGACGCCAACGTTCTGTTCTCAGCGTCATGGTGTGAAGGCGCCGGCCTCCTCGCGCTGTGGGATCGGGCGGACGTTCGGCTGATCACGTCCGGGTACGCCGCGGAAGAAGCGCGTCGGAACCTGGACACCGCGGTTCGCCGATCGCGGCTCGAGAAGCTGCTTGCCTCCGTCGAGATCGTGGTCGACGCGCCGGGCGAACCTCTTCCACGAGGCGTCCGGCTGCCCGGGAAGGATGAACCGATCCTGCGTGCGGCGATCGCCGCCGGAGCGACGCATCTGTTGACGGGAGATCTACGCGACTTCGGCCATCTGCTCGGACGGCGGGTTGGTAGAGTGAAGGTCCAGACACCGGGCGAGTTCCTGCGGTCGCAGTAGAGCGACGAGCTCACCCTCTCCCCGGAGGGGAGAGGGCAGGGTGAGGGGTTCGGTCGTTGTGGTCCGCTAAGTCCCCGCGTTACCGCCGTGCTGCGCACGGCGTTCCCTACTGCCGGGGGTCTGCCTCTGGTGGCCGGGTGAGATACCTCTCGAACCACCGCGTCACGGCGACCGTGGAGCGGATGCGGTTGACGGTCTTGCGCCAGCCGTGGCCTTCGTCGGGGAAGAGGACGTACTCGACGGGGACCCCGCGCTTCTTGAGGCTGTCGACGACCTGCTCGGCCTCGACGACGGGGACGTTGGTGTCGTTGGCGCCGTGGAGGACGATCGTCGGGGCGGTGACGCGGTCGACCTTGTGGATCGGCGAGAGACGGCGCAGCAGCTCGACCTGCGTGTCGGGATCGCCGTACTCGACCTTCGAGATCGCCGCCATCCAGGGCTCGGTGTGCTCGAAGAAGGTCTCGAAGTTGACGACGCCGAAGAGATCCGCGCCGGCCGCGAAGAGCTGCGGGTACTCGGTCAGGCCGGCCATCATCATGTAGCCGCCGTACGAGCCGCCCATGATGCCGATGCGCCCGGGGTCGGCGACGCCGGACTTCACGACGGCGTCGACGCAGGCCTGGATGTCCTTGACCCCGTCGAAGCGCAGCGCGCCGTTGTCGAGATTGACGAAGCGCTTGCCGAAGCCCGACGAGCCGCGGACGTTCGGCGCGAAGACGGCGATGCCGCGCGACAGCAGCGCCTGGTAGAGGCTGCTGAAGTTGGGGCGTTCCTGGCCCTCGGGCCCGCCGTGAAACGAGAGCACGGTGGGGAAGGGAGCGGTGGCCGTTCCGGACGCCGGGCGATAGAGCCAGCCGGAGAGCTCGAGGCCGTCGTGCGCCTTGAACCGGAGGAGCTCCGGCCGGACGAGCCTGCCGAGGTCGACGCCGGCGTGCGGGCTCTTCGTGAGCTGGCGAAAGCCGCCCGTCGCGACGTCCAGGACCCAGATGTCGGCCGGGTTGGCCGCGCCGGAGACGACGAGCGCGAGAGACTTCCCGTCCTTCGAGAAGTCCATGCCGCCCGCGATCTCGGCCGGGAGCTTCGGGCGGGAGAGGGACTTTCCGGACGCGAGGTCCAGCAGCTCGAGCTCGCTTCGCCCCGAGACGTTCCAGAGGATCGCGGCCGTCGTGCCCGCGTCGTCGAGAGCGAAGCTGCCGACCTCCGCGTCCTTGCGCTCGGCGACGATCGTGAGCTTCCCGGGTTTCCCGTCGGCGGTCAGCTCCATGCGGGCGAAGGCCGTCAGGTCGCGGCCGGCGTCGGTCTCGAGATAGACGGCGCGGCCGTCCTTGCCGAACTCGCCCGAGAAGTTGCCGGGGCCCTCGTGCGGAGTCAGCAGCGTCTCCTTTCCGGTGGCCAGATCCACGAGATAGAGGTCGTTGCTGCCGCGGTTGACGAGACGATTCAGGAGCGCGGACTTCTTGTCCCGCGAGAGGTCCTCGAATCCGCCGATGCCGCGGTTCTCGCTCACCAGGCGGGCGCTGCCCGACGCGACGTCGTAGACGTAGGCGTCGATCGCCGCGCCGCTGCGGCGGTTGGAACCGGTGACGAGGAGCGTCCCGTCGTCGGACCACGGGCCGAGGCGATTGGTCTCCTTGCCGCCTTCGGTCAGACGCTTCAAATCCGTCCCGTCGGGGCGGACGAGGTAGACCTGCTCGTTCATGCCGCCGCCGGGCGCGAGCGTGAAGGCGAGCCACGCGCCGTCGGGAGACCACTCGACGAAGCCGACCGGATCGTCGAAGGCCGTGACGAGCTGCGGGTAGCCGCCGGCCGCGTCGACGGTCCAGACCTGGGGCAGGCCGCCGAGGTTGGTGACGTAGGCGATCGTCTTTCCGTCGGGCGAAAACGAGGGGGAGGTGGCGCTGCCGATCTTCGCCATCAGCGAGACGGAGCGCTCGAGCTCGTCGGTTTCGCCGCGGACCGGGGCGGCGAGCACCGCGCCCGCCAGGGCCGATGCGAGGACCACGCTGAGGTTGCGGCGCATTCGGGAGCCTCCTGACTCCCTAGCCTAGCGCGTGGAGGCGAGTTGCAGGAATGCAGGTCAGGCCCCGCTGACCCCGGTTGAGACATAGGATTGTCCCAATTCGAGAGGGGGTCCCGGTGAAGACCATGCTGCGATTGCTGTGCGCCCTCGGTGCGGTCCTGGTCTTTCCGGCCGCGCTCGCGGCGCAGGCGCCCGCTCCGGCCTGGGGCGTCGGCAACCGGTCGAGCTTCAACCTCCAGGCCTGGGACATGCAAACGACGGACTCGAGCACCACGTGGCAGATCAACGTGCAGGGAGGGTTTCGGTACCTGACGAGCCCCGGCTTTCTCTACGGTGGCGTGCAGGTCTCCACGGGTGTCCGGATCTACCAGATCGAGCTCGAGGCCTGCGACACCAACAGCCTCGCACGGGTGTCGGCCGCCCTGTACCGGGGCAACGTCTCGACGGTCCAGGCCCTCGCCATCACCTCGACGGGATACGACGAAACGCCCGGCTGCGGAAAATTCGTCGCAGACCTGGCGGCGCCCGAGCTGGCCCAGCCCGGCGTCTACAGGTACTACGTCGAGGTCACGCACGATTCCTACGACGGCACGACGATGGTCGGAGGCGTGCGGATCTTCTACGAGCACGAGGTCGCCCCGGCGCCGGGTGTGGCGAGCTTCCTCGATGTCCCGACGAGCGACCCGGCATTCCAGTTCGTCGAGGCCCTGTACTCCTCCGGCGTGACGTCGGGGTGCGGAGGCGGGAACTACTGCCCGGACGCGCCGCTGACCCGGCGGCAGATGGCGGTGTTCCTGTCGAAGCTCCTCGGGTTGAACTGGCCGGAAGCGCCGGCGCCGTAGCGGAGACGAGGGGCCGATGAAACGGATGCGAACGGCGGCCGCGCTGATCGTTCTGGCGCTCGGGACGGGATGCAGCTCGCAGCCCGGCAAGCCGGCGGGCGCGGCGCCGCCGCCGCCGTGCGTCGGGACGCTCGGGATCGAGGCGGTTCCGATCTCGGCCGGGGTCCGCAACAGGCTCGGATTGCCCGGCGACGCCCTCGGCGTCGCCGTCGGCGAGGTGCTGGCCGGCGGGCCCGGAGCGAAGGCGGGGATCCAGCCGGGCGACGTCGTGGAGACGATCGGCGGGAGCGGGATCGAAAACGCCTGCGACTTCAGCGCGGCCGCGTACAACCAGTCGTGTCGACCGGTGCGCGTCACGCTTCGCCGGGCGGGTGCGCCCGTCGAGGCCACTCTCGTCCCGGTCGACCAGGCGGCCTTCTACCGGAAGGGGTGCGACGAAGGCCTGGCGACCGCCTGCTTTCGCGAGGGCTGGCTCCTCTGGAAGCGAACCGGCGGAACGGAAGCGAACCAGAGCCGCGCGCTCGTGCTCTTCTCCTCGGCCTGCCGGGAGGGCTCGGGCGAGGCCTGCGCCTACGAGTCGCTCGAGCTCATGAACGCCGCGGACCGGGGCAGCGACGCGGTCGCGGCTGCAGCGCGCGCCTGCGAGCTCGGCAGCGGCGGGGGCTGCGCGAACGAGGCCTTCCTGTACGCGACGGGAAAGTTCGTTGCGAAGGACGACGCGCGCGCCGCGCGCCTGTACGCGACGTCCTGCGATCTCGGCGATGCCCAGGGCTGCTACAACGCGGGACTCATGGCGGACGAGGGCCGCGGGACGCGCCAGGACTTTGCGGCCGCCGCCGTGCGGTATCGGGAGGGCTGCGAGATGGGCAGCTCGACCGCCTGCACGAACCTCGGCTTCCTGTACGAGCGCGGCCGGGGCATGAAGGCGGACCCGTCGCGCGCCGTCGAGCTCTACGGGCGCGGCTGCAAGGGGTCGACCTGCCAGCCTTCGAACCTCGGCGGCTGCGTCAACGTGGGCCGGGCGTACCGGGACGGGATCGGCGTTTCGAAGGACGAGGCGAAGGCCGCCGAGATCTTCCGCGAGGCGTGCGATCGCAAGCCTTCCGCAGACGACGTTCACGCCGCCGAAAACGGCTCGCGCGCGTGCTCGCTTCTCGGCGGCCTCTACCTGGCGGGCGACGGGATCGAGAAGGACCTCGGCCGCGGGCGCGAGCTCTCGGAGCTCGGCTGCGACCGGGGGGACGCGTTCGGCTGCTTCAACGCGGCCGCGGTCTACGCGAGCGGCGCGGGTGTCGAGGCAAATGCGGCGACGGCGGCGTCGTACCTCGACAAGGCCTGCCGGGGCGGCGACGGCGAAGGCTGCAGCGACCTCGCGGTCGCGTACGAAAAGGGCAACGGCGTCGCCCGCGACGCGCGCCGCGCGAAGGAGCTGCGGGCGAAGGCGTGCGATCTCGGGTTCCAGCCGGCGTGCCCGAAGAAGCCGAAGGGGAAAGCGAAGCCGTAGGTGGCCGCTCGCCGCGCCAGTTTCGCGCGCGGCTACTTCGGCCGCGGGGTCTTCGTCGGAACGATCGTGGCGACGGGGTAGATGGGCGTGATCACGTCGGGCGCCGGGGTCGGGGGCTCGTGCACGCCCTCCCGGTCGATGCTGACGGGTGGCGCGGCCGGTCCGGAGACGAACGCCTCCGTGCCGTTCTCGCCGGACTGGACCGTGACGTCGGTCCCGCTGCATCGGGCGGCCGCGGCGGCCGCCACAGCGGCGGCGAGGATCAGGGTCGCGCGCCAGGAGCCGGAAAGGCGGGGGAGAGTCATCGCGTCACCTCGAAGTTGAGAGAAGTAAACACCCTTCTGAGGTGACAGGGGACCCCCGCCATCAGTAGCGGCCTCCGACCGGCGCCGGGATGGCGTCGAGCGCGGCGAGCTCCTGCGGGGTCAGGTCGATCCCGGCCGCGGCGACGTTCTGCTCGAGGTACTTGCGGCGCTGGGTCCCCGGGATGACGAGGACGTGCGGTCCGCGCGCCAGCACCCAGGCGAGCGCCGCCTGCGCGGGGGTCGAGCCGCGGCGGTCCGCGATCGCGCGGACGGCGTCGACGATGCGCTGGTTCGCGGCGACGGCCTCGGCGGAGAAGCGCGGGAGCGTCGAGCGGAAGTCTCCCGGCCCGAAGCGCGCGTCGGCGGCGATCGCGCCGGTGAGAAAGCCCCGGCCGAGCGGCGAGTAGGCGACGAACGACGCGCCGTGCGAGGCGCACCAGGGCACGATCTCGGCGAGGTGGTCGCGCGTCCAGAGGGAGAGCTCCGACTGGACGGCCGTGACCGGGTGGATCGCCGAAACGAGCTCGAGCTCCCCGACGGTCGGCTCGGAGATGCCGAGCCAGCGCACCTTGCCCGCAGCCACGAGGCCGGCGAGAGCACCCCAGGTGTCCTCGAGCGGAGTCTTCGGGTCGACGCGGTGCAGGTAGTAAAGGTCGATCACGTCGATGCCGAGGCGGGAAAGCGAGCCGTCGGCGGCCTCGCGGATGTGCTCGGGCCGGCCGTCGCGGCCGTACTTGTAGGTCGCGGCGTCCTCGACGACGAGGCCGGACTTGGTGGCGATCGTGACGCGGTCGCGCCGGCCCCGGATGGCCCGGCCCACCAGGCGCTCGTTGGTCAGGGGACCGTACGCGTCGGAGGTATCGAAGTGGTCGACGCCGAGGTCGATCGCGTGGCGGATCAGATCGATGCCGGCGGCCTCGTCCACGGCCGGGTCGCGGTAGGCCCAGGACAGGCCCATGCAGCCGAGGCCGACCGGGTGCACGAAACGGCCCGTCGAGCCGAGTTGACGCTCTTTCATGGGATCCATGCTATAGTCCACCTCGTTCTCGGTTCGCTCGCCTTTTGCCAGACCTGTTCTGTCGAACTCCGAACGAAAAACTCACGAGAATGCGGAGCGTCGCGCCGGCGGCGTCGCCGCCACAGAACTAATTCCGGCGGACTCAAGGATGGACCCGATGAAGCTCTACGTAGGCAATCTCCCGTACAACATCTCCGACGATCAGCTCGAGGCCATGTTCACCAAGTTCGGCCAGCCCGACTCGGCCCGCGTCATCACGGACCGCGATACCGGCCAGTCCAAGGGGTTCGGCTTCGTCGAATTCTCGAACGACGAGCAGGCCAAGCAGGCCCTGACGATGAACGGCACCGATCTCGGCGGCCGGTCGCTCAAGGTCAACGAGGCGCGGCCGAAGCCCGAGGGCGGCGGCGGCGGCGGTTACGGCGGCGGGCGTCCCCGCTACTGAACCGGGCAACGATTCGGTGATTTCCGAGGCGGGGGCAACCCCGCCTCTTTCTTTTGTGCCCGAACGCCGCGGCGGACCCCGATTAGGATGACGGCATGACGACGACCCGGGTGGCGCTGGTGACGGGGGGGACGCGGGGGATCGGGGAGGCGATCGCGCGGCGGCTCGCGGGGGACGGGTTCGCCGTCTTCGTGTCCGGGCGGACGGAGGAGTCGGTCCGCGAGGCGGCGGCGCGGTTCGCGCAAGGACGGGCTCGCGATCCGCGGGTTCGCGGCGGACGCGCGGCGCGAGGAGGACCAGAAGCGGCTGGTCGAGTCGGTCGCGCGCGACGGCGGGCGCCTCGACGTCCTCGTCAACAACGCCGGGATCGGCCGCTTCGATCCGGTCGACCGCCTCGACCCGGCGGCTTTCCGCGAAGTCCTCGAGACGAACCTCTTCGGTCCCTTCTACGCGATCCACTACGCCGCGCCGCTCATGAAGAAGAACGGCGGCGGCTTCGTGGTCAACATCGCCTCGCTCGCCGGCGTGAACGCCTTTGCCGGCGGCAGCGCCTACAACGCCTCGAAGTTCGGCCTGCTCGGCTTCTCCGAGGCGGCGATGCTCGACCTTCGCCACCAGGGCATCCGCATCGCCGCGGTCCTTCCCGGCTCCGTCGCGACGGACTGGATGCACTCCCACGGAAACCAGGACACGTCCTGGATGCTCCAGCCCGACGACGTCGCCGAGGCGGTGGCGGACCTCGTCCGATTCCCGGACCGCGCGATCCCTTCGCGGATCGACCTGCGGCCCTCGCGCCCGCCGAGGAAGTAGGGGCTAGTCCTTCTCCGCGTCCTCGCGCGTGCGCTCGGTGATGACGCCGGATTTCAGGATTCCGGCGCGGCCGGTCGCGCCCGGGGCGCCGACGCCGGCGAAGCCGCTCCCGAAATGGACGTCGCCGCCCACGTTCGGATTGTTCGGATAGCCCCGATAGCCGTGTTTGCGCCGTTTGCGGGACGGGGTCGGTTCGGGCGGAGGGGTCTGGGGATTCCTGGGATCCTGAGGGTTGGCCATGGAAGGCTCCTTTCCGGAGAGTGCCTCCTCCAAGCCCAGAACCCTCGCGCGGCCGGATCTATTCGCTCGAAACGCGAACGCGCTCCTCAGTAGCGCCAGCTCGTCAGGTCGGCGCCCGGCGGGCGCGCTCTTCTGGATCCGCTCCACGATCTTCGGCGCGTACATCTGGTGGTAGCGCAGGCGCGAGATAGGCGTTCGGGCTGCGTGTGGTCGCCGTTCCAGCAGTGCTCGGCGCGGTCGCCGTAGTCGACCTCGCCGCCGTAGGGCGGGTTCTTCGTGGTCTTCAGGAACTCCTCGGCCAGGTACACCGCGTTGTTCAGGTAGTAGTTGTCCATGTCGCCGACGTAGATGTGGATCTTGCCCTCGAGCTTCTGGCCGAGGCCCTTCGTCCCAGTCGCGCCGCAGGATGTGGGCGAGGTCGTAGTTCTCCCTCCAGTACGCGGCCACCTTCTTGTCGATGACGCCCGTGCGCTTGTCCCAGATCCGCTTCGGGTAGCCGTCGGGCGCCCACCGGCGAGTAGACCGCCTCCCAGATGTCCCACTGGCCGCCCGAGCGGCTCTTGGTCGCCGAGCACCAGCTCGAGCGCGGTTCGTCTGCTCGACGGTCGCCGGAGACGTGGCCGAGGTAGTTGCGGTGCGCCGGGCGCGGCGACCTGCGTCCGAAGGGCCCGTCGCAGAAGTAGGCGTTCTTGTCCTCGTAGATGTTCGACCGTCGTGTAGGCGCGGAAGTCGATCGGGTCGGGGCAGGCGGCGCAGCAGCCGTTGTACTCGTCGGGGTAGAAGATCTGCGCGGCCGAGCGCCTCCCAGCCGCCGGTCGAGCCGCCGTACATGAAGCGCGCCCAGCCCGCGCCGAGGCCGCGGTACTTCTTCTCGATGTACGGGATCAGCTCGTACGGTGATCGCGTCGCCGTAGGGGCCGAGGTTCTCCGAGTTCACCGCGTAGGAGTCGTCGTAGTACGGGTTCGCGTGCTGGATCTCGATCACGCAGGAAGCGCGGGAAGTCCGGGCGCGGTCCAGTCCTTGTAGAACTGGTGCGCCTGCTCCTGCTGCGATGCGGTTGTAGCCCGTCGAGGTGGAAGCGGTCGGAGTACTCGGGCTTCAGGTTCGGGTCGGGCGGCTCCTCGCGGAAGCCGTCGATGGTGTAGGGGAAGTGGCCGTGGTTGATGACGAGCGGGTAGCGCGCCTCCGGGTGCTCGTCGAAGCCCTCGGGCAGCAGGACGTGCGCGCCGAGGTACATCGGCCGGCCCCAGAACTTCGTGAGCCGCTCGCTCTGGATCCGCTCGTGCTTGATGTACTTCGTGTCGGCGGGTCGGGGATCGGCGGGATCACCTGGTCGAGCGCGATGCGCGATCGGCTCGCGCCTCGCCGGGTCGATCGCGATCTCGCGCGGCGTCGAGTAGAGGTTGCCGGGCGCCTGGCTCCACTGCTGGCCCTCGCCGCGGTCCATGGGCAGCTTCACCACGTGGCCGTCGGCGCGGCGGAAGGTCTCGTAGCGGTGGAGCAGCGCCTGCACGCTGTAGGTGCCGGCGGGGATGTCCGCCAGGCTCTCGGCCGGGATAGCCGAGGACGTCGCCGTCGAAGACCGCCTCGCTCGCCCGGCTTCCAGCCGTCGACGTCGATGCCGAAGACCTGCTGGGTCTTGAGGCGCGTTGTCGCTGATCTGGAGCGCGGGGCTCCGCGCTCGTTGTCGGTCGAGAGCAGCAGCGAGCAGCCGGCCGTCGAGCGGCGCGGCGCTCTTGTCGGGACCATAGGTGACTGCGAAGCGCACCCTCGCGCCCTCAGCCCGCGGCGCCAGCGCCACGATGGAGGCGATGGCCGTCGATGCCAGGACGACGTAGCTCAACCGGCGCAAGCGCATCATTCATTCCTCCCCCTCTGGGGGCGGAAGCATAACCGCACCTCGACAGTTCGCCGGCTTTCCGGCTGTTCACGCCATGATGTGCCCCGGAGACATCGATGGAAATCCGGCGCCCGACCGCGGTTCTGCTGGCCTTGACCTTCGCCGCCCCGGCTTCGGGCTCGATCGCCGAGCCGAAGACGGTCGCGCGGGTCGACCTCGAGCGGTATGCCGGCCAGTGGTACGAGGTGGCGCGCTATCCCATCCGTTTTCAGAAGCACTGCGCGGGGGACGTCGTCGCGCGGTACACGCTGCGGCCCGACGGGAAGATCGACGTCGACAACAGCTGCCGGGACGACCGCGGCGGCGTGAGCCGATCGCAGGGGATCGCCAGGAACGTCTCGACGGACGGGTCCAACTCGAAGCTCAAGGTGCGCTTTGCGCCGGAGGCCCTGTCGTGGCTGCCGTTCGTCTGGGCGAACTACTGGATCCTGGCGCTCGCCGACGACTACAGCTACGCGGTCGTCGGAACGCCGGACCGCAAGTACCTGTGGATCCTGTCGCGCGCGCCATCCCTGCCGGCGCCGGTGTTCGAACAGCTCGAACGGATCGTCACCGCTCAGGGCTACGACCCGGCGCGCCTGGTGCGCACGAAACAGTCGGCCGCGGCCCGGTAATTCAGGAATGCAGGGCTGACCCCGGCTGACCCCGGCCCCGGCGATATAGTCCCTCGCGTGCGGGCGGAGCGGTCCGGGACCGTGACCGGGGTGGTTCTCGCGGCGGGCGCGTCGACGCGCATGGGCGAGAACAAGCTGTTCCTGCGCGTCGAGGGCGAGACACTGCTGCGCCGCGTGGTGCGGCGGGCGATCGCGGCGGGGCTCGATCCGGTTCTCGTCGTCCTCGGGCACGAGGCGGACCGGGCGGCGTGGGAGCTCGGCGATCTCGCCTGCCGGCCGGTGAGGAACCCCGACCACGCCAGCGGCCAGCACACGTCCTTTCGGGCCGGGATCGCGGCCGTTCCCGATTCCGCGCCGGCGGCGGTGGTCCTCCTCGCCGACATGCCCCGCGTGGACGAGGCGATGATCTCTGCCCTCGTCGCGCGCTACCGCGAAACGGACCGGCCGCTCGTCATCTCCGAGTACGGCGGAGTGCACGCCCCGCCCACCCTCTACGACCGATCGCTTTTTCCGGAGATCGCGGGCATGTCGGGCGACGGGTGCGGGCGCCAGGTCGTCAAGCGCCACCGCGCCGAGGCGGAAGCGCTCGCCTGGCCGGCAGAGCGGCTCGCGGACATCGACGTGCCGGCCGACGTCTCGAGCCTCCGGGCGCCGGGAGCCGCCTGACCCCATGCGTTCCGACCTCCTCGCCCTCGCCGGCCGGCTCGTCGCGAAGGAAGAGCCGTTCGCGCTGGCGACGGTCGTCCGCCGGCAGGCGGCCTCGAGCGCGCAGGCGGGCGACGGGGCGTTGATCACTTCCGACGGCGCTTTCCACGGCTGGCTCGGCGGGAGCTGCACGCAGCCGACGGTGATCCGCGAGGCGCTCAAGGCGATCGCCGACGGCGCGCCGCGCCTGATCGCCCTCGCCCCCGATCCGCAGGCCGAAAAGCGTCCCGGCATCCTGGTCTTTCCGATGACCTGCCACAGTGGAGGCAGCGTGGACATCTACATCGAACCCGTCCTTCCGCCGGCGCGGCTGCTCGTCTTCGGCGTGTCTCCCGTCGCTCAGGCGCTCTCGCGTCTGGGCCGCGCCATGGGCTTCTCGGTGCACGTCGCCGATCCGGCGGCGGAGGCGGCGGCCTTCCCGGAGGCCGAGCGCCTCTGGACGGACCCCGACGCGTCGCTCGCCCTGCCGGGCGGCCGTCCCTGGGCCGTCGTCGCAACGATGGGGGAGCGGGACGAGGCGGCCGTTCGGGCGGCGCTCGCGGCCGACCCGGCGTACCTCGGCGTCGTTGCGAGCAAGAAGCGTTTCGGCGAGATCCGCGAGTCGCTCCTTTCCGGAGGCGCCGATCCTCAGGCGCTGGCGCGGATCCAGAGCCCGGCCGGCCTCGACATCGGCGCGCGCGCGCCCGAGGAGATCGCCGTCTCGATCCTGGCCGAGATCGTCCGCGTGCGTCGCGCCGCCGCGCCCGAGCCCGCGCGGGCGGCCGCGCCCGCGGGCCTGCCCGTGATGGCCGTCCGGCGAGGAGCGGGACCCCGTCTGCGGCATGACGGTCGCGGTCGCGGGCGCGCGCCACACGGCGCAAGTCCAGGGCCGGACCTGGTACTTCTGCTGCGGGGGCTGCCGCGAGAAGTTCCTCGCGGCGCCCGGGCGGTTCATCGGCGCCGCGGGGGCGGGAGCATGAGACCCGAGATCCAGGCGATGCGGGAGGCGATGGAGAAACAGGGCTACATCGCCGAGCCTTCGATCGCGACGGCGCTGTATCTCTCGACCGAGATGGGCAAACCGCTCCTCGTCGAGGGCGATGCCGGCGTCGGCAAGACGGAGATCGCCAAGGTCCTGTCGCGCCTGACCGGCCGGCCGCTCATCCGCCTGCAGTGCTACGAGGGGCTCGACGTGCACACCGCGCTCTACGAGTGGGACTACCCGCGGCAGATGCTGCGTCTCCGGATGGCCGGCGAGCAGGGCATGGACGCGGAAGCCGCGGAGCACCTCATCTTCTCGCGCCGGTACCTGCTGGAACGGCCGCTTCTCCAGGCGATCACCTCGAAGGACGGGCCCGCCGTGCTCCTCATCGACGAGATCGACCGCGCCGACGACGGGTTCGAGGCCTTCCTCCTCGAGGTCCTCTCCGACTTCCAGGTCACGATCCCCGAGCTCGGGACGATCCGGGCGGAGCACCGTCCCCACGTCATCCTGACCTCCAACCGCACGCGCGAGATCGGCGACGCCCTGCGGCGGCGTTGCCTCTACCTCTACGTCGAGCACCCGAGCTTCGAGAAAGAGGTCCGGATCATCCGGGCGCGCGTGCCCGGCGCGAGCGAACGTCTCTCGGCCGAGATCGGCCGGTTCCTCCAGGCCCTTCGAGCCCGGCGCCTGTTGAAGGTCCCCGGCGTGGCCGAGACGATCGACTGGGCGCAGGCGCTCGTGCGCCTGCATCGCGACGGCCTCGACGCCGAGACCGTCGAGCAGACGCTCGGCTGCCTCCTCAAGGACCGCAACGACATGGTCGACCTTCCGGCACCGGAGCTCGCTGCCCTCGTCGAGGGAGCGCGCGCGGGCGCGGCTTCGATAGGATGACCGCGGTGGGCGCGATGGACGCGGTGGACGCGAGGGACTTGGTTGCGCACGTGGCCGTCTTCGCCCGCGCCCTTCGAGAGCGCGGAGTCCGGGCCGGCCTCTCGGACGAAGCCGACGCCGTCGAGGCGTTGACGCTCGTCGACCTCTCGGACCGAGGCGAGGTGCGCCTGGCCCTCCGGGCGGCGCTCAAGATCCGAGCGCGCGACGCAGCGGCGTTCGACGAGCTCTTCGACCTCCTGTGGACGGCCGCGGGCGTGCCGGCGCGCCGGCGCGCGACTTCCGCCGCGACGCCCCGAGCGATGCCGGCGAAGAATTTCGGCGGCCTTCCCTCCGGGACGGTGCGGGAGGTCGAGCGCGAGGCCCGGGAGGCCTCGGACGAAAGTCCCGGGTACAGTCCGGAGGCGATGCTGCGGCGCAAGCCCTTCGACGAGTGCACCGAGCGGGACCTCGCGGAGATGGAGCGGCTGATGTCGCGGCTCGCGGTCGCCCTCGCCACCCGGCGGAGCCGGCGCCTCGTTCCGACGCGCGGCCGCGGCCGCGTCGATCCGCGACGCAGCTTCCGAAACGCCGTCGCGACGCAGGGCGAGGCGCTTCGCCTGGCGCGGCGCGAGCGGGCGGTCGAAGAGCCGCGGCTCGTCGTCCTCTGCGACACGAGCGGCTCGATGGACCGGCACGTCCGCTTCCTCTTGTCGTTCCTGCTGTCGTTGAAGAAGGCCGCGCGGCGGACGGAGCTCTTCGCGTTCAACACCTCGCTCGTGCGGCTGACGCCGTGGGTCTCGCCGGCGAAGATCGGGGCGACGCTCGACCGCCTCGCGGCAGGCGTGCCGGGCTGGTCCGGCGGAACGCAGATCGGGCGGAGCCTGGCGGAGTTCGTCGACCGGTATCTCGACGAGATGGTCGACGCCCGCACGGTCGTCGTGATCGTCAGCGACGGCCTCGACCGTGGCGACACGGAGGAGCTCGCGGCGGCGATGCGCGCGATCCGCTCCCGGGCGAGGAAGGTCGTCTGGCTCAATCCTTTGCTGGGCGACACACGGTACGAGCCGACGGCCCGTGGGATGGCGGCCGCCCTGCCGTACGTCGACGTCTTCGCCTCGGCGCACAACCTGGAATCCCTCGAGAGGCTCGTTCCGCGGCTGTCGGCCGCATAGGGGGTCTGCCGTGCATTTCGGGAACCCCCGGAGGAAGACTTCGAAGCCCCGAGATGCAGGGCTGACCCCATCTTTTCGAAAGGAGAGCTCATGATCCCGGCTGCGTTCGACTACCACCGTCCCGGCTCGCTCGCGGAGGCGATCGAGCTGCTGGGCCGCTACGGCGACGCCAAGGTGCTGTCCGGAGGCCAGAGCCTCCTGCCGCTCCTGAAGCTGCGCCTGGGCACGGCCGGGCACCTGATCGACATCAACCGCATGCCCGGGCTCGAGTACATCAAGGAGGACGGAGGGTTCCTGAAGATCGGCGGCCGAACGCGCGAGTCGGCGCTCGAGGAGTCCGACCTCGTCCGCAAGAGGTACCCGATCCTCGCCGACACGGCGGCCGTGATCGCCGACCCGATCGTGCGGAACCTCGCGACGGTCGGCGGCAACCTGGCGCACGGCGACCCGGCGAACGACCATCCGGCGACGATGCTGGCCCTCGGTGCGCGAGGTCGTCGCGACGGGCCCGAAGGGGGAGCGCACGATCCCGATCGACGCACTTCTTCACCGGCCTCTTCGAGACCGCGCTCGGGCCGGACGAGATCCTGACCGAGATCCGCATTCCCGCGCCGCCGGCGCAAGACCGGCGGCGCGTACGTGAAGCTCGAGCGCAAGGTCGGCGACTTCGCGACGGCCGGCGTGGCCGTCCAGGTCACGCTCGGAGCCGGAGGCGAGATCGCGAAGGCCGGGATCGGCCTGACCAACGTCGGGCCGACGCCGATCCGGGCGGCCGAGCGCGGAGAAGTTCCTCCAGGGCAAGAAGCCGGACGCGGCGACGATCGCGCGAGGCCGCGAAGCTCGCGGCGCCAGGCGTCCGACCCGTCGGCCGACCGGCGCGGCTCGGTCGAGTACAAGAAGGAGATGGCCCGCGTGCTCACGGCGCGGGCGCTGCGGAAGGCCGTCGAACGGGCGCGCCGCGACGGAAGGAGCATAGCCATGGCGAAACACCAGATCACGATCACCGTCAACGGGGCAGCCCACGAGGCGCGAGGTCGAGTCGCGGCTCCTGCTCGTCCACTTCCTCCGCGAGACGCTGCGGCTGACCGGCACGCACATCGGCTGCGACACGACGCACTGCGGCGCCTGCACGGTGCTGCTCGACGGCACGCCGGTCAAGTCGTGCACGGTGCTCGCCGTCCAGGCCGACGGCCGCCAGGTCATGACGGTCGAAGGGCCTCGAGCAGGACGGCAAGCTCGCACCCGATCCAGGAGGGCTTCTGCCAGGAGCACGGCCTGCAGTGCGGCTACTGCACGCCCGGCATGATGATGACGAGCTACGCGCTGCTGAAGACGCAACCCGAACCCGAGCGAGGGCGAGATCCGGCAGGCGATCTCCGGCAACCTCTGCCGCTGCACCGGCTACGTCAACATCGTCAAGGCGGTCCAGCACGCGGCGGCCGCCATGAGCGCGGCCCCGCAGGCCAAGTAGGGGGAGCCATGGAACCCAAGACGAGCGCCGACGTCGGCGGGATGGGCCACTCGATGAAGCGCAAGGAAGACCCGCGCTTCATCCGCGGCCAGGGCAACTACGTCGACGACATCAAGCTGCCGGGCATGCTCTACATGGACATCGTGCGCAGCCCCTACGCGCACGCCAAGATCCTGAAGATCGACACCGCGAAGGCGCTGAAGATGCCGGGCGTGCTCGCCGTGATCACCGGCGAGACGCTCGAAAAGTACAACCTGCACTGGATGCCGACGCTGATGTCGGACACGCAGATGGTGCTGCCGACCGACAACGTGATGTACCAGGCGCAGGAGGTCGCGGCGGTCATCGCGACCGACCGCTACATCGCCGCCGACGGCGTGGACGGCGGTCGAGGTCGACTACGAGCCGCTGCCGGTCGTCGTCGATCCGTTCAAGGCGCTCGAGCCGGGCGCGCCGGTGCTGCGCACCGACAAGAAGGGCAAGAAGGACAACCACATCTGGCACTGGGAGGCGGGCGACCGGGCGGCGACCGACAAGGCGCTTCGCCGACGCCGACGTCGTCGTCAAGCGAGAACATCTACATCCCGCGCATCCACGTCGCGTCGATCGAGACCTGCGGCTGCGTCGCCGACTTCGACCCGCGCCAGCGGCAAGCTCACGGTCTACATGACGACGCAGGCGCCGCACGCGATCCGCACGGTGTTCGCGCTGGTGGCCGGGCATGTCGGGCTGTCGGAGGAGAAGATCCGCATCATCTCGCCCGACATCGGCGGCGGCTTCGGCGGCAAGGTGCCGGTCTACCCCGGCTACGTCATCGCGCGTCGCGGCCTCGGTGGTCATCGGCAAGCCGGTCAAGTGGATCGAGGACCGCATGGAGAACCTGCAGGCCGACTCCTTCGCCCGCGACTACCACATGGACGGCCGAGCTGGCGGCCGAAGAAGGACGGCACGATGACCGGCGCTGCGGATCAAGACGCTCGCCGACCACGGCTACGCCGACGCCGCGGCGAACCCGTCGAAGTTCCCGGCCGGGCTCTTCTCGATCTGCACCGGCTCGTACGACCTGCAAGCACGCGTTCTGCGAGGTCGACGGCGGTCTACACCAACAAGCCGCCGGGCGGCGTCGCCTATCGCTGCTCGTTCCGCGTCACCGAGGCGGTGCACACGATCGAGCGCATGGTCGACATGCTGGCGCACGAGCTGAAGATGGACCCGGCCGACGCTCCGGATGAAGAACTTCATCAAGCCCGAGCAGTTCCCGTACAAGTCGGTGCTCGGCTGGGAGTACGACAGCGGCAACTACCCGGCGGCGCTGCAAGAAGGCGATGGACATGATCGGCTACGCCGGCGCTGCGCAAGGAGCAGGCCGAGAAGCGCAAGACGCGGCGAGCTGATGGGCATCGGCATCTCGCAGCTTCACCGAGATCGTCGGCGCCGGGCCCGTCGCAAGCACTTCGACATCCTCGGCATCAAGATGTTCGACTCGGCGAGATCCGCATCCACCCGACCGGCAAGGCGATCGCGCGCTTCGGCACGAAGTCGCAGGGCCAGGGCCACGAGACGACCTACGCGCAGATCGTCGCCGAGGAGCTCGGCATTCCCGCCGCGCGACATCCAGGTCGAGGAGGGCGACACCGACACCGCGCCCTACGGCCTCGGCACCTACGCCAGCCGCTCGACGCCGACGGCCGGCGCGGCCGGCGCGATGGCGGCGCGCAAGATCCGCGACAAGGCGCGAAAGATCGCCGCGCATCTGCTCGAGGTCGCGCGAGGACGACCTCGAGTGGGAGGTCGGCAAGTTCCCGGTCAAGGGCGCGCCGCAGAAGTCGAAGACGATCCAGGAGATCGCCTTCGCCGCCTACACCAACCATCCGCAGGGGATGGAGGCCGGGCTGGAGGCGGTCGACTACTACGATCCGCCGAACCTGACCTTCCCGTTCGGCAGCTACATCTGCGTCGTCGACATCGACCGCGGCACCGGCGAGGTGAAGATCCGCCGCTTCGTCGCGATCGACGACTGCGGCAACATCATCAACCCGATGATCGTCGACGGCCAGATCCACGGCGGCCTGACGCATGGGCATGGCGCCGGCGCTGCTAGAGGAGATCAGCTACGACGAGAACGGCAACAACCAGGCGGGCAGCTTCATGGACTACCTGCGTGCCGACGGCGATGGAGACGCCGAAGTGGGAGACCGGCAAGACGATCACGCCGTCGCCGCACCATCCGTTCGGCGCCAAGGGCGTCGGCGAGTCGGCGACCGTCGGCGCGCCGCCGGCGATCGTCAACGCGGTCGTCGACGCGCTGTGCGCACCTCGGCGTGCGCCACATCGACATCCCGATCACGCCCGAGAAGGTGTGGAAGATCCTCAAGGAGAAGGGGGTCGCCGAGTAACCGAAAAAGCCGACGTTTTTCGGTTCAGGCGGCGGGGGAGGCGAAGCCTGCGCGCAGCCGGTGGCGCGAGGAGGCCTGGAGGGCCTTCACGAAGGTCTCGACGAAGGGCAGCGGGCGCCGCCGTTTCAAGGTCGCCGCGCTCCAGCGGCGCTTCAGGCCCGCCGCCGTGATGCGGCGCGCCGCGAGGGCCCCGGCCTTGATCTGCGGGGCGACGGCCCATCGCGCGAGGACGGCGACGCCCATTCCGGCGCGGGCCATCTCGACCGCGGCCTCGGTCAGCTCCATCGGCGACCAGCGGCGGGGCTCGACGCCCGCCGGGCGAAGCACGTACCGGTAGATGTCGAGCTCCTCGCGCGGCACGGAGAGCGTGAAGAGCGTCTCGCTCGCGAAGTCGCCGGCCTCGAGGTGGGGCCGCTTCGCCAGCGGATGGCGGGGACTCATCACGGCCACGAGCTCGTCGTCGAAGAGGGGACGGACGGCGATGCGGCGGCTGCGCACGGGATCGCTCACGATGCCGACGTCGAGGTCTCCCGAGAGAAGCGCCGGCACCGGGCGGCGCGTGGCTTCGAGGACGACCCGGACCTCGACGCCGGGGTGGGTGAGCTGGAACTCGCGCAGGGGCGCCGGCAGCCAGTGGTAGCAGGTGTAACACTCCGTCGCCACGCGCAGGATCCCGCCGGGCTCGGCCGCCCGGGCCGCCACGTCCCGCGCCGCGGCTCCCATCTCGTCGGCGACCCGGTTGGCCGCCTCGGTCCAGCGGATGCCCGCGGCCGTCGGCGTCATCCTCTTGTGCCCGCGCTGGAAGAGCGGGACCCCGACCGTGCGCTCCGCGTCGGCGAGCTGGTGGGAAAGCGCCGACTGCGAGAGGTGGAGCCGGCGGGCCGCGGCGGTGAGCGTGCCCTCGGCCGCCACGGCCAGGAGCAGCTGCAGGTGGCGAAGCTCGAGGCCTCCGGTGCCTTCGTGCATGCCATTAGTCTACCGAATGGTTCTCATGCGAACAATTCGCTTTTTGAATCGGTCCCCCGGGGCTAGCCTGTCCGGGGGGTGGAGCATGCGGACCGAATGGATCGACCACGACGCGGTCCTCTTCCGGGGGGACCGGTACGACTCGGGGTCCCTCGCGCTCTTCGACGGCGGGCGGGCCCTGCTCGTCGACGGTCTGGGCTCGAGCGCGGACGCTGCCGCCATGAAGGCCGCCCTCGTGGGAGAGATGGGCAAGAGGGTGGAGCTTCTCGTCAGCACGCACTATTTCAGCGATCACATGGCCGCCTGGAACCTGTTCCCGGAGACCGGGGTCCTCGCGCACGAGAACGCGCTCGCGACTTTCCGGGCCGAGGACTTCCGTTCGTCGGACGAGGCGGCGCACTTCCGGAAGCCGACCCTCCTGCTCGCCGGGAGGCTCGGCGTCTCGTGGGGCCGCTTCTCGCTCGAGATCTTCGAGAACCCGGGCCACACGCCCGGCACGCTCAACGTGGACATTCCCGAGCTCGACCTGCTTCACGTGGGCGACACGGCGGTCGGGCGGATGGCGTACTTCCACTACTCGGCGCCGGAGGCGATCGACCAGGCCCTCGCGCGGGCGCTCGACCGCCGGAGGAGCCGGGTGCTGCGGTCGCACGGCCCGGTGACTCATTCCGACGCGCTGCGGTCGGCCCGCGGGTATCTCGCCAACCTGAGGGCGCGCGTCGTTGACGCCCGCCGAGAGGGCCGGCCGGTCGCCGGGATCGGCATCGACGACTGTCTGCCCGCCGGGCCGCCCGCGACGGACTTCGAGTCGTTCTTCCACCGGCGAAACCTGGCCTCGATCGAGGCGCGTGGCCTGTATGTGGAGGCGGCATGATCGTCGTGCTGTTCCGGTCGCGGCTGACCGAGCGGGCGGGCGAGGAGTACGTGGCGATGGACCGGACCCTGGACGAGATGGCGCGGCGGGCGCCCGGCTTCGTCGACGTGAAGAGCTTCACGGCGCAGGACGGCGAGCGCCTGACGATCGCGTGGTGGAAGGACCTGGAGACGCTGCGGCAGTGGCGGGAGGACCCGGTCCACCGCGCGGCGCAGGAGAAGGGCCGCCACCTGTGGTATCGGTACTACGACATGGAAGTGGCGGAAGTCGTGCGGGAGAGCCACTTTCGGCGCGAATAGTCAGAGATGCAGGGCTGACCCCAAGAGTCAGAAGATGCAGGGCTGACCCCAAGGAGAGGCGATGGCGGAGAGTTTCGAGGAGTACACGGCGAGGATCGAGTCGTACGCGAAGGGGCGGGACCGGGTGGCGATCCTGCGACGGACGCCGAGGATGCTCGCGCGGCTGGTCGCGGGCGCATCGAAGCGGCGGCTGACGGCTCGGCCCCGGCCCGGCAAGTGGTCGGCGGGGGAGATCCTGGCGCACCTCTCGGAGGTCGAGCTTCTCTGGGGCTATCGGCTGCGCGTCCTGCTGGAGAAGACCGGCGCGCCGCTGCTCGGCATGGACCAGGAAGTCTGGGCCGAGAACTCGCGCTACCGGGAGATCAATCCCCGCGAGGCCCTGACGGAGTTCACGGCCCTGCGGCGGGCGAACGTGCGGCTGATCGCCCGCATGCGCGGAAAGACGCTGGCGCGCTGGGGAGCGCACTCGCAGTTCGGGCGGCTCACGATCGACCGGATCGTCACCCTGCTCGCCGGCCACGACGTCAACCACTCCCGCCAGATCGCGGCGATCCTCGCCCCCGCCGGGCCCGTGCGGGCGCGGAGGCGGCCATGAGGCTCCGGCGGCTCCTGGGAGTCGTGCTCGGCGCGCTGTGCGCCGGCACGGCGGCCGCCCAGACCATGTCGATCGAGGATTACGAGCCGAAGTCGACGCTCGTCGTCCCCGAGCACCACCCGGCGAAGGCGAAATACCCCTTCATCGACGTCCACAACCACCAGGACCGCGACATCTCGGCCGAGGAGGCCGGCAAGCTCGTCGCCGACATGGACCGGATCGGCATGAAGGTGATGGTGAACCTCTCGGGCGGACAGGGGGCGGAGTTCGTCCAGGGGCTCCAGAACCTCGCCGGCCGTTATCCGGGCCGGTTCGTCGTCTTCGCCAACCTCGACTTCGCCGGCATCGAGAAGCCGGGCTGGGGGGAGCGCGCCGCGGCGCAGCTCGCGCAGGACGTGAAGAACGGCGCGCGGGGCCTGAAGATCTACAAGAACCTCGGGATGACCGTGACGGACGCCACCGGCAAGCGCGTGCCCGTCGACGACCCGCGGATCGATCCCGTCTGGGACAAGTGCGGCGAGCTCGGGATTCCCGTCCTCATCCACACCGCCGAGCCGCACCCCTTCTTCGAGCCGCAGGACAAGTTCAACGAGCGGTGGCTCGAGCTGAAGCAGTTTCCCCAGCGGGCCCGTCCGCCGGAGAAGTTCCCGCCGTTCGAGCAGCTCCTGACCGAGCAGCACCACATGTTCGAGAAGCACCCGAAGACGAAGTACATCGACGCGCACCTCGGGTGGCTGGGCGGCGACCTCGCCCGGCTCGGGAAGCTCTTCGACCGCCTCCCGAACGTCTACACCGAGATCGGGGCCGTCCTGGCCGAGCTCGGGCGCCAGCCGCGCTTCGCCCACGACTGGTTCGTGAAGTACCAGGACCGCGTGCTGTTCGGGAAGGACTCCTGGGCGGCCGACGAGTACCTCGTCTACTTCCGCGTGCTCGAGACCGACGACGAGTACTTCGACTACTACCGCAAGCGCCACGCCTTCTGGAAGATGTACGGCCTCGCGCTGCCGGACGAGGTGCTGAAGAAGATCTACTACAAGAACGCGCTCAAGATCGTGCCGGGGATCGACGCTTCCGGGTTTCCGCAGTAGGGGCGGCCCTTGTGGCCGCCCAATTGCGCGGGGCGGGGACAAGCCCCGCCCCTACGACGGGAGCCGTGCCCGGAAGTTAAACGGCCACCGCGGCTTCCATCGCCGCCGGCACCTCCGCGATCTCGAGCGCGACGGCGGCGGCGTGGATGGTCGCCGCGATGCGGACGGCGTCGTGGACCTGGTCCTCGGTGAGGCCGCCGTCGACGACGACCTTCTCGTGGGCGCGGACGCAGGCTTCGCAGCCGTTGATCGCGCTGACCGCGAGCGAGAAGAGCTCGAAGTCGGTCTTGTCTCGTCGCGGGCTTGCCCAGGCGGTTCATGCGCAGCCGCGCCGGCTTCTCCGCGTAGACGGGCTTGCCGACCATGTGGCGGAAGCGGTAGTAGACGTTGTTCATCGCCATCAGCGCCGCCGCGGCCGTGCGCGTCCTCGACGACGGCCTCGGCGACGCGAGCGCCGGCGCGTCGGCGACGACGGCGTCGCGCAGGCCGCGCGTGGCGCGCGGCGATCGCGGAGGCCGACCGCCACGCCCCAGCGCTGCTCGGGCGAGAGCGTCCCCGTCCGCGAGCACCGCCTGCAGGTTCAGCTTGATGTCCCGCGCGGCGTCGGGCAGGGCGCTCGCGCAGGGCTCTCGAGCGTCCCGCCGGGCTCATGCGACCTCCAGCGTGGCCTCGCCCTTCTTCCAGTTGCACGGGCAGAGCTCGTCGGTCTGCAGCGCGTCGAGCACGCGCAGGACCTCGTCCACGTTGCGGCCGACCGAGAGGTCGTTGACGCTCGACGTAGCGGATGATGCCCTCCGGGTCGACGATGAACGTGGCGCGCAGCGGCCACGCCGTCGCTCTTGTGCAGGATGCCGAGCGCGTCGAGAGCTCGCGCTTGGTGTCGGCGAGCATCGGGAAGGGCAGGTGCTTCAGGTCCGGGTGGTTCTTGCCGCCAGGCGAGGTGGACGAAGTGCGTGTCGGTGCTCGCGCCGAGGACCTGGGCGTCGCGGTCGCGGAAGTCGCGCGTTGCGCTTGCCGAACTCGGCGATCTCGGTCGGGCAGACGAAGGTGAAGTCCATCGGCCAGAAGAAAAGCGACCTTCCACTTGCCCGGGATGGCTCGCGTGGGTGATCTCCTGGAACTCCTTGCCCTTCTCGAGGCTCGACGACGGCCTGGAGGTCGAACTCGGGAAACTTGTCTCCAACGGTCAACATGGGTCGAAATCTCCTTGTTCGGTCTGGGGACGGCGCCCATCGCCATCCCGGAGAGCGAGGATGCCCGTCCCGGCTCTCATAGTCCAAGACTTCGTTTGAGTGTCTGTGATAGGTTCGACACTGTCATGCGCGAGGCCCCTCCGCCCCCGTTCACCCTGCGGCAACTCCAGTACGCCGCCGCCGTCGCCGAAACGCTCTCCTTTCGCAAGGCCGCGGAGCTCTGCCGCGTGGCGCAGCCCTCGCTCTCCGCCCAGGTCGCCGCCCTCGAGAAGGCCCTGGGCGTCACCCTCTTCGAGCGGGACCGGCGGCACGTGCTCGTCACGGCGGCGGGCCGCGAGCTCCTCGACCGCGCACGGCGGATGCTCGTTGGCGCCGACGACCTGATCGACGCGGCCCGACGCCTCTCCGACCCGCTTGCCGGCATGGTTCGGGTTGGCGTGATCCCGACGATCTCGCCGTACCTGCTCCCGAGCGTCACGCCCGTTCTCCATGCGAAATACCCGCGCCTGACGATCGTGTGGGTGGAGGACCGGACGGCAGCGCTGACGAGCCAGCTCGCCTCGGGAGCGCTCGACGCCGCGCTGCTGGCGCTCGAGGCCGAGGTGGGGGACTTCGAGCAGGCCGTCGTCGCCACCGACCCGTTCGTCCTCGCGGCGGCGCCCGGGGATCCCCTCGTCGCGGGCAGGCGCCCGGCCGCACTCGGGGAGCTGAAGGGCGCACGCGTGCTGCTCCTCGACGACGGGCACTGCTTCCGCGATCAAGCGCTGGAGGTCTGCTCCCGGGCGCGGGCGAGGGAGCTCGAGGTGCGGGCGACGAGCCTGCCGACCCTCACGCAGATGGTGGCCCGGGGGCTCGGCGTCACGCTCCTGCCGCTGCTCGCCGTCGCGACCGAGGCCGGCCGCGCGGGGCTCGCCATCCGGCGCTTCGCCGAGCCGGCGCCGCACCGAACGATCGCGCTGGTGTGGCGGCGCGGCTCGCCGTGGGGAGCGACCCTGCGCAGGCTCGCCGAGACGCTCGCCGCGGCGTATCCGCGGGGCAGCGTGAGCGGACTTCGCAGGGCGGGCCGAACGTGAAAAGGGCGGCCGCGAGGGCCGCCCCTGCGATCGGGAACCCTGGCCGTCAGCCTCAGTCGTCCAGGCTGTGTTCGTTCGACCGCGCGATCTCGATGGCCTTGCGGTAACGGGGATCGCCGCGGAGGTTGTCGAGGTCGTCGTCGTGGCGGATCGTGCCGGATTCGTCGAATCCCGCGTCGAGGGCCTTGTAGAGCCACTCGAACGCCGGGTCCTTCTGGTCCATGCGCGCGTAGCCGCAGGCCAGGTTGTACATGGTCTCGGGCTTGCGGTAGCCGAGGGCGAGCGCCTTCTGGAACGGCTCGATGGAGGCCTCGGGCCGGTCGCCGGCGAGCTCGGCGAAGCCCAGGTTGTACCAGGCGCGGCCGGTCTGCGGGTGCTTCTCGGCGTAGTCCTGGAAGCGCGCGGCCGCATCGCGCCACTTCCCGCGCTCGCCGCGGGAGCCCGCGTTCCACCAGCCCCGGTTGTAGCCCGGCAGCTCGAGGTCGCGCGCCTGCTTCTTCATCTCGGCAAAGCGCGGGTCGCCGTGCAGGTTGTCGAGGTCGTCGTCGTGGGCGAGGGTGTCGGGCTGATCGAAGCCCGCATCGAGCGCCTTCTGGAGGGACGCAAAGGCGCGGTCCTTGTCGCCGGCCAGGGCGTAGCCGCAGGCCTGGTTGTAGGACGCGGTTGCCACCCGGTAGCCGCGGTCGATCGCGGCCTGGTACGCCTGCACCGCGAGGTCGTACTGGTCCGAGCGCAGCAGGTCGAGGCCGACGTCGAAGAAGGGCTCTCCGCTCTTCGGGTTCTTCGCCACGACGCGCTGGTAACGCGCGGCCGCCGCCCGGCCCTCGCTCTTCGATTTGCTCCCCTCGGCCTCGCGCGCCTCCTTCTTGAGCTGCGACCAGCGCGGGTCGGAGTGGAGGTTGTCGAGGTCGTCGTCGCCGAGATAGGCCGCGACGTCGAAGCCCTCGTTCATGGCCTTCTTGAGCCACTCGAACGCCTGGTCCGGGTTGCCGAGGAGCGAGTACCCGCAGGCGATGTTGTAGCTGGCGGCGTCCTCGTTGTAGCCGTCGGCGATCGCCTTCTGGAAGGCTTCGATCGCGGCCTCGTAGTCCTCCTGGTGGTGGAGATCCATGCCGCGGTCGTACCAGTCCTCGCCGTCCTTCGGCTCTTTCCAGCTCTTGTGCTTCTTGGAGGCCTGGACGAATCCCTGCGGCTCCGCGGCCGGCCGGGTCGCCGACGGCGTCCAGATCGCGGAACGGCCTCGCCCGCCTCGGGCTCGGGAGCGGCGTCCGGGGCCGTCTCCGCCTCGGGCGCCGGCTTCGCCTCGGCCGGGACCGTCGCGACGACCGGAACCAGGCGCGCGCCGGGCTTCTGGTCGCAGGGCTTCTTGGCGGTCGGGGAGGCCGGGCGCACCGTGGCCGCCCCGTGGGACGCGGGCGAGGGAGCCGAGGCCCGTCCGGAGCAGGGCACCCACGGCGACACGAGACCGATCGACGCCGCGACGCCGGCGAACGCCACGGCCGCCAGCAGCGCCTGGCCCCGGGACTCGCCGCCGTGCGAGGCGCGCGGGTCGAGGATCGTCCGGAGCCGCTCTTCGAAATGATTCGGGCGCGCGATCGCCAGGGCGGGCGCCGGGTGCGCGGGGGCGCCGAGCGAGCGGAAGATGCCGAGCAGGTGTCCGGCGTAGACCGAGGGCTTCGTGCCCGACGCGATGACGAGGTCGTCGCAGGCGGTCTCGGCGTCGCGCCGCACCTGCCGGTTCAGCCACCACGCCAGCGGGTGGAACCAGTAGGCGGCCAGCGCCAGCTCGGCGACGATCAGGGCCGGCCAGTCGGCGCGCTTGACGTGCGCGAGCTCGTGGAGGAGGACGACGCGGCGGCGCTCGACGGCCCACTGGCGCGCCGCGCGGCCGATCAGGAGAAGGGGGCGCAGGAGGCCGGAGGTCATCGCGACTGGAACGGCCGGGCTTTCGAGGATTTCGACCTCGCGGGACAGGGCGAGCCGGCGCGCGGCGGCGTCGCGCTCCTCGATCCACTCGAGGTCGTGGATGGGCCTCGCCTCGCGGCCGATGCGGCGCACGCGCGACCAGCCCACGAAGAGGCGAGCGCCGACGGCGGCGGCGCCGAGCGTCCAGAGGGCGAGGCCGAGCTCGAGCCAGGGCGCGGGTCTCGACGACCGCTTCGACGGCATCCGGACGGGTGGCGGCGCGGCCGGGACCGAAGCCGCCGTGAGGGTGTTCTCGGCGGGCGCGGCGACGGCCTTCTCGGGTACGGCGAGCGCGAGCTGGCGCCACGGGATCTCCCGCGTCGCCGGGGCCGCCTGGGGCTCCACGACTTTTGCGGCGCGGCGCGGAGCCGCCGGGCGGATGTCCGGCAGGATCGGGACGGTGACCTGTGGGAGCGCGGCCGAGAGGAACGGGAGCAGCAGCGCCGCCCCCAGGCCGAAGGTGCCGACGCGGTGGCGCGTCGCGGCGCTCGAACGGCGCATGAGGAGGAGCACGGCGCCGACCGCCAGGAAGACGAACGTCGCCTTGACCGCGAGGTCGAAGCCGAAACGGATTGCGGAGTCGAGCAGGAACCTCATGTCAGCGTCCCTCCATGCGAGCCTGGTCGATGAGTTCTGAGAGCCGGTCGAGCTGCTCCGGCGACAGCTCGGAGCGGGAGATGTCGAGGAGGGCGGCCACGGCCTTCTCGGTCGAGCCGTCGAAGAAGGTCTCGAGCACGCCGGCGAGCGCGGGGCGGCCGGCGCGGTCGCGGGGGAGGGTCGGCTGGTAGACGTACCGGGTCCCCTCGGCGACGTGGCGGGCGTGGCCCTTGTTCTCGAGGATCCGCAGCATCGCCCGGACGGCGGAATAGCCGGGGGGGTCCGGGAGGGCCGCGAGCACCTCGCTCGCCGTCGCCTGGCCGTCCCGGTAGAGGACGTCCATGATCTGCCGCTCGCGCCGGGAGAGGTTGGAGAGCGTCCGTTTGCCTCGCATCGTCCTGTTGGCCTCCTCGCCTGCCCTGGATTCTAGTGCTAAAAATTTAGCAAGTGCTGTTTTTTTAGCGCCCTCGGGAAGGTTTACGCGGCTCCAGGGGAAAGGTTTCGGAACGACCGGGGTTTTCCGGGGCGCCTCGAACGGGCTGCGGGAGGGCGGGTCGATAGTAGGATGAGGCAGACTCGCTCTGCGGAATCTCTGATCTCGGGCCATGAACGCGGGGGCCGGCCTGTCGACTCACTCCAGCATCGAAGCCCCGGGCGCCGCGGCCTCCTGGACCGCCCGGCTGTTCACCGCCCTGGCCGGGCTCGTCCTCCTGGCGTCGGTCCTGTCGACCCCGCTGACGGACGACCTGATGATGTCCTTCGCCAGCGCGTTCCAGGCCGACCACGTCGACGCGCCCTTTCCCGCCAACGTCTATCGCTCCTGGCACCAGCGGGGGATCGGGTATCGCTGTCTGATCTACGGGCTGTATCGCGCGGCCGCGGTGGTGACCGACACGACCCGGCCCGCCCGATTCGAGCTCGTGGTCAAGGTCCTCTACTACGGCCTGCTGCTTCTCCTGACGGGGGCCTGGTGCCGCGCCGCCCGGTCCGCGCTGGCGCGGCTCGGTGTGACGCCCTTCGAAGCCTTCGCCGTGTGCGCCCTCGCGATCCTGACGTGCTCCCACTCGCTCCAGATGCAGGCCGAGGAGCTCGCCGTCGTTCTCGCCCTCGGCATGACCGCCATGGCCGTCTCCGAGTCCAGGCGGGCGCAGTGGATGTCCGGTCTCTTCGTGCCGCTGCTCTTCAGCTGCAAGTTCGTGACCGTCGCCTACGCGGCGCTTCCCGTGGCCGTCCTCTTCGCCATGGGGCCGACCCGCCGGGCGCAGCTGCTGCGCGTGCTCGCCGCGAGCGCCGCCGGCCTCGCCGCCACGGCGGCGATCTGGATGGCGTTCCTGCCGCTGGAACTGACCTCGGCCCGCAACGCGGCGCTGCTCCAGTCGGCTCTCAAGTACACCCAGCGCGGCGTGCTCGACGGGTTCCTCTTCGGGCTCGGCCGCGCCATCCAGCATGCTCCCTTCTTCGCGATGTCCCTGCTGCTCGGGGCCATCCTGGCGTTCCGGCCCCGCGCGGGGGCCGGCAAGAGGGCGGCTCTCTTCGCCGGGATGTTCGCGGCCTGCGCGGCGGTCGCGGTCGTCCAGTCGAAGTGGTTCCCCTACCACTACACGGGGTTCCTCCTCTTCGGGTTTCTCGTGTGCGGCGCGGCGGTCGCGTCGGCGGCGCCGGGCCGCCGGAACCGGTGGCTCGGCGCGATCGCCGGGGTGACGCTCTGCGTCTGGGCGCTCTCGATCCTGGTCCTCCGGGACGGTCCGGGGCGCAACCCGGACGCCAACAGCGGCTACTACGCGCTCTTCCGGTACGAGCCTCGGATGCGAATGCTGCGGGAGATCGACGCCCGCTTCGCGCTCGGCAAGCAGGAGTCGATGCTCTTCCTGTCCGACGGCGTCCCCAACTACGTGATCCGGTGCCCGAGCTATCTCCAGTACTTTTACCCGCACCCGCTGCAGCGGGTCCGGTTCAATCCGGCTCTGGCCTCGACACAGCTCCACCGAAGCCAGCTCGCCGCCGCCCTGGCCTACCGCGGCGAATACGTGCTGCTCGAGCCGGCGTGGTTCGACCTGAAGCTGCTTCCGGAGCTCGAGCGCAAGCTCGAGACGGAGTACGAGCCTGTCTTCACCGCTTCGAGGACCACCGCGGCGATGGACACGGTGCTCCTGCGCCGGCGGTCCGGGCTCTGACGCCGGACGGAAAACGGCCTCGCCCACTCCGGAAGCCCGCCGAATCCGTCCGCTTTGAGTTACCCTAGACGGAGAAACTACATGTCCGGGCAGCCGCCGAACGCCGAGCTCCAGGAGGCCCTCCTCGAGCTCCAGCAATACCTCTCCGACAGCCTCCCGCCCCTCGTGGTGGCGGACTCGGTCTCGGTCCTGATGAAGTACCCGCCCCAGGCCGTCATCCCGACGATCCGAGCCTGGACGGCGGGGCAGTACCGCGGCGGCGCCGGCGCCGGCGTCCCGGTCTCGGACTACCTCTTCCACGCCCTGAAGAAGATCCAAATGATGAGCGAGTTCAAGCTCGTCGCAGCAGGAGCCGATGAACGCGTACCTCGGGCAGTTGAAGCCCGTGGTCATCGCTCTCTGCCCCGAGGAGGACCGGGAGATCCTGAGCGAGAACCTGAGCCGGCTGGGGGAGTCGACGACGACCTCCTCGACCGTGTCCCCGGTCCAGCAGATCCACCGGCAGGCCGTTTCCGAATCGGCGCCCACGGCGTCCTCCGCCGCCCGAAGGGGCGGGGCCGAAGCGGCGGGGGCGGGCGGCAGCGCCGCCGCGGCCGGCGAGGCCCTGCAGGGGTTGAAGCGCGTGGGCCTGCTTCTCGAGCGGCTCGAGGCGCAGGGCGGGCTGACCGTGCGCGCCTCCGGGGCCGCCGGCGGCGCTCCGCTCGGCCCTCCGGCCGCGGCCGAGGCGCTGGCGTACGCGGCGCGCAGCTCCCAGTCGAAGGAGGAGCTCGAGCAGACGCTCGCCCGCTTGAAGTCCCTGGGGCTCGAAACCGGAACGGGCGACATCTTCCGGGCGCTGGCGCAAACGGTCCCCGGGTGGGTCGTACCCATGGGCGAGGGCGGCGGCGCGGCGGCCTACGAGGCCGGAGCGATCGGGGCCATGCGCCGGGTCATCACTGCGGCCGACGATCCCGTCGAGGCGTCGCGTCGCTTCCACGAGATGGTCCAGGCGGGTGTCGACCGGTTCAACGAGGCCTCGCTGCCGGCGGCCGTCCAGATGCTGGAGCTCGCCGAGCGCCTGGTCTCCGAGCGCAAGGTCGACGCGGGCTCGGCCGAGATCGCTCGCCGCCGGCTCGGCGACTCGCTCGACTGGGAGAAGCTGAAGCGATTCGCCGAGCAGACGAGCGACCATCCCCAGCTTCGCAGGGTCCTCCAGTTCTTCACCAGCCTGCAGGTCGAGGGCCTCCTCGAGACGCTGCCGGGCGAGCCCAAGCGCGACCGCCGCCGGCTGATGCTCCTGCTGCTCGAGGTCCACGGCGGTCCCGCGCGGCAGGCCGCGTTCGAACGGCTGACGCGTTCGCTCGGTCCGCAGGTCGGCGAGGAGGAGTGGTTCCTCCGACGCAACCTCCTCTACGTGCTGCGCCGCATTCCGCGCGGCGCCGACGCGCCCCCGCTCGACGCCGAGATCGACGTCGTCTTCCAGCACTGCCAGCTCGGGCTGCCGCTGGTGGTCATCAAGGAGGCCGTCACCGCGCTCGGCCAGTTGAAGGACGAGAAGACCGAGGTGGGGCTGGCCCAGATGATGAACGACATCGAGGCCATGCTGATCAAGCCGCCGGAAAAGCCGCCCTACGAAGCCAAGGAGCTGCGGGCGCTTCTGGACCGCGTGGCCTCGACGCTCTCGCGTCTCCCGTCGCGTCCGGCGCGGCGCACGCTCATCGAGCACGCCGGCAGGAAGCAGCCCCAGCTCGGCGACACGATGGCCCGGCTCTCGGAGCTCTCGTCGCAGAGTTTCGCCGACGATGCCGAGACGATCGATCAGCTGCTCGAGATGGTCAAGGCGAACCTTCCGTTCAAGGTCCTGGGGCTGACGCTGCGCCAGAACGATCAGAACCTGGTCCGCCTGGTCGAGGCGCTCTCCGGCACGCCGACGCCGACGGTGCGGCGGGCATTCGAGGAAATCGCCGCGAAGTTCCCGGACAAGGAGGCCGCGCGCAACGCGAAGCGGGCGATGGCCGCCTGGGACCGGCCCGCGGCCCCGGCGGAAGGGCCCCGCGCCGCGGCGGCCGCGGCGGGATCACCGGCCGCCGAGGGGCCGGCCGCGAGCCTGCAGGGCGATCTCGAGGTCTTCGGGCTTCCTGCGCTGCTCCAGAGCCTCGCCGACTCTTCGGCCTCGGGCTCGCTCTCGCTGCGCGAGCCCAAGGGCGGACCCGTGTTCGCCACCCTGACCCTGCGCGAGGGCAAGCTCGAGGAGATCAAACGCGGGAAGCTCTCGGGCGAGGACGCGTTCTACCAGCTCCTCGAGAGGCCGACGCCGGGCCAGTTCGCCTTCGTCAAGGGAGCGCCGCCGGCGGCTCCGGGCGCCGCGTCCCGCGCCATTCTGCCGCTGACGCTCGAAGCGATGCGGCGCTACGACGAGCTCCAGGAGGCTTCGGCCCTCGTGCCCGATACCGTTTTTCTGGTCTCGACCGGGGAGGCGCCCACGCCGCACCCCGGGGAGAAGGACGGCAGCTTCCTCCAGGCGCTCTGGGAGCGCGCCAGCCAGGGGGGCACCCCGGAGGACCTCGAGGAAGTCGTCGCCGCGGACTCCTACCGGATCCGGCGCGTGCTCGCGCACTGGGTCGAGCAGGGCTCGCTGAAGGTGCGCACCTAGACCGACCGCCCCCGGCCGCGGATCTGGCTATGATCCGCCCATGCAGGACTTCGAGAAGCTCGGCGTCTTCTACCTCGGGCGGCCCTACGACCTCGCGACGAAGAAGCGCGAGGACGACCTCCTCCTCTACGACTCGAAGGACCTCGTCACGCACGCCGTCTGCGTCGGCATGACCGGCAGCGGCAAGACCGGCCTCTGCCTGTCGCTGCTCGAGGAGGCGGCGATCGACGGCATCCCGGCGATCGTCATCGATCCGAAGGGCGACCTCGGCAACCTGCTGCTGACGTTCCCCGACCTCGCGCCCGGCGGACTTCCGGCCGTGGATCGACGAGGACGACGCGCGCGCGCAAGGGCCTCGCGCCCGACGAGTTCGCGCAGCAGCAGGCCGAGCTGTGGAGGAAGGGGCTCGCCGAGTGGGGCCAGGACGGCGCGCGCATCCGGCGGCTGCGCGACGCCGCCGACTTCGCGATCTACACGCCCGGCAGCACGCGCGGGCCTGCCGGTCTCGATCCTCGAGTCGTTCGCGGCGCCGCCGCCCGAGCGCGCGGGACGACGAGGAGGCGCTGCGCGAGCGCGTCGCCGGCGACGGCGACGGGCCTGCTCGGCGCTCGCTCGGCATCGACGCCGACCCGCTCCAGAGCCGCGAGCACATCCTGCTCTCGACGATCCTGCTCGACGCGGCGTGGCGCGAAGGGCGAGGACCTCGACCTCGCCGGCGCTCATCGCGCGGATCCAGACGCCGCCCGTCGACGCGGGTCGGCGTCGCTCGACCTCGAGTCGTTCTTCCCGGCGAAGGAGCGCTTCGAGCTCGCGATGCGCGCTCAACAACCTGCTCGCCGCGCCCGGCTTCGCGGCCTGGATCGAGGGCGAGCCGCTCGACGTCGGGCCGCTGCTGCGCACGCCCGACGGGCAAGCCGCGCGTCGCGATCTTCTCGATCGCGCACCTCGCGACGCCGAGCGGATGTTCTTCGTCTCGCTGCTGCTCAACCAGATCGCTCGGCTGGATGCGCGCGCAGTCGGGCACGACGAGCCTGCGCGCCCTCCTCTACATGGACGAGATCTTCGGCTACTTCCCGCCGGTCGCGAACCCGCCGTCGAAGGCGCCGCTGCTGACGCTGCTGAAGCAGGCGCGCGCCTTCGGCGTCGGCGTCGTGCTCGCGACGCAGAACCCGGTCGACCTCGACTACAAGGGCCTCGTCGAACACCGGCACCTGGTTCCTCGGCCGGCTGCAGACCGAGCGCGACAAGGCGCGCGTGCTCGACGGGCTCGAGGGCGCGGCCGCCGGCGCGGCGCAGACGTTCGACCGCGGCGAAGATGGAGCAGCTGCTCGCCGGCGCTCGGCAACCGCGTCTTCCTGCTGAACAACGTGCACGAGGACGCGCCCGTGGTCTTCGAGACGCGCTGGGCGCTGTCGTACCTGCGCGGGCCGCTGACGCGCGCGCAGATCAAGACGCTGATGGATCCCGCGGCGACGGCGACCGCAGCCGAGGCCGGACCGGCGAAGGCGAAGGCCGCGCCGCGCGGCGGCGCCGGCGGGAGGCCCGCGGCCGCGTGCTGCCGCCCGGCGTCCCGCAGCTCTTCGTCCCCGTCGCGCGGCGCGGAGGGCGGGATCGTCTATCGGCCGCGGTCCTCGGCGACGCCGAGGTGCGCTTCGCGGACGCCGAAGCGCGGCGTCCGGCGACGCGAGACGGTCGCCCGTGTCGCGCCGCTCGGCGGTCCCGCTCGACTGGGGCGGCGGCGAGGAGCCCGACTTCGCCGCGGGCGATCTCGAGGCGGAGCCGGAGAGCGGCGCGGGCTTCGCGGACGCTCGCGAGCGCGGCCGCGCAGGCCAAGAGCTACGAGGCCTGGCGCAAGGACTTCGCCGCCTGGCTCTACCGCGAGCGCGACGGTCGACCTTCTGGAAGAGCCCGTCGGCCGGAGTGGTCTCGAAGCCCGGCGAGAGCGAGGCGGACTTCCGCGCGCGGCTGCAGCAGGAGGCCCGCGAGCGCGCGACGCGGCGGCCGACGCGGCTCCGCGAGAAGTACGCGCCGAAGCTCGCCGCGCTCCAGGAGCGGCTCCGCCGCGCGCAGCAGGCGGTGGCGCGCGAGAAGCAGGAGGCACGCAGGCGGGGTCCAGACGCGCGATCTCGATCGGCGCGACCGTGCTCGGCGCGTTCCTCGGGCGCAAGACGATCTCGCGCCGCGACGATCGGCCGGGCCACGACCGCCGCGCGCGGCGCCGGACGACGATGAAGCAGAGCGGCGACGTGGAGCCGCGCCGAGGAGACCGAGGGCGCCATCCAGCAGCAGATCGCCGGCGCTCGACGCGCGAGCTCCAGGCGGAGCTCGCGGCCGCAGGCTGCGGCGACCGATCCGCTGCCGGAAACGCTCGAAAAGGTCGCGCTGCGCCCGAAGAAGACCGACATCACCCTGCGGCGCGTCGGCCTGGTGTGGCTGCCCTACCGCGGCAGCAACCGGCCTGGCAGTAACCGTCGCTTGGCTTGCTTCGGGGGCCTGGCTGCGGCACCGGCGCGCGGTGGGCCCTAGGCTGGAACGACCCCGAGCCCCGGCGCGCCGGTCGTCCGCATCACGCCGTCCTCGAGCGTGAAGCCGCCCTCGACGACGTCGCGGGCGAGGTCGAGCGAGCCGTCGAGATCGAGGTAGCGCGTGGCGGGGGAGGCGAAGGCCGCGTGCAGCGCCGCCGCGATCGAGATGCGGCTCTCGTCCATGCAGCCCCACATGAGACGCGATCCCGGCCGTCTCGGCGATCGCGGCGATGCGCAGCGCCGGCCAGACGCCGCCGCACTTCATGAGCTTGATGTTGTAGATGCCGCAGGCGGGCTCGCGGCGCGCCGCGAGCGCCAGGGCGTCTCTCTCGCCGTGGAGGCTCTCGTCGGCGGCGATCTGCGCGCGCTCGACGCCGCGGGCAGCGCGCCGCACGCCGCCGAAGGCCTCGCGCGGCACGGGCTGCTCGACGAACTCGATGTCGAGCGGCGCCGAACGCTCGAAGAAGCGTCGCGGTCTCCTCGAGCGTGTAGCCGATGTTGGCGTCGACGCGGATGACGGCCCGCGAGCCGACGCTCTCGCGCAGACGGGCGAGCCGCTCGAGGTCCTCGTCGAGGGAGTCGCCGATCTTGACCTTGAGCACCCGGAACCCGCGTCCGAGGTACTCGGCCGCCTCGGCGAGCGTCTCGGCGACGGACTTGATGCCGATCGTGATCGAGGTCGGCAGCGCGTCGTGGACGCGGCCGAGCATGTCCGCGAGCGGAACGCCGAGCCGCTGCGCCAGGGCGTCGTGCAGGGCGATGTCGACCGCGGCGCGGGCGGCGGGTGTCAGCGGAAAGCGATCCTCGGATTCGCGGCAGAGCGCGGGAAGGTCCGCGCACGTCGCGGCCGCGAAGCCATTCGAGGTTGGCGGGCGAGAGCGCCTCGCGGCAGCCCTCGATCGTCTCGCCGGTGACGTGCTCGCCGGGCGAGCCGGCGCCGAGGCCGACGATCCCGGCGTCGGTCTCGATGCGGACGACGACGTTGCCGACGTGGGTCACGGGGTCCTGGCCGGCGATCGCGTAGGGCCGGGTCAGGGCGAACTCTTCGAGCCGGCTTTCCGCTCGGAGAATCTTCACGGCCGGGCCTCGCTCGCGAGGAACTCCCGGACGACCGGGACGAGCGCCTCCACACCTTCCTCGAGCGGCAGGACGACCGGCAGGCCGAGCTCGGCACGAGACGGTCCCGCTCGGCGCGGAGGGCCTCCGCCGTCATGTGCTCGCCGTTCAGGGCCACGGCGAGGGTCCGCGCGCCGAGCGTCCGGATGAGGGCGATCTCGTCGGCGAGGGGAGGGATGCGCAGCCCGAGCTCCTCGAGCCCCTCGTAGAAGGCGCGCGCCGGCGCGTGCTGGAGGATCGACGCCGCGCGCCTGGCCGGAGATCAGGAACTCCGAGCCGCACGGGCCGGAGGGATTACGAAGCGCCGACTGGCCCTCGAGGAGGATCAGGTCCGGGCGCGAGGCGCGCCAGCAGGAGACGACGGCGTGCTCGAGCTCGCCCGAGACGAAGTCGTTGGGGATCGAGTCGAAGATGAAGCCGAAGGGCGCGCCCTGCATCCAGCCCGTCTGGCCGGTGAAGATGAGCTCGGTCCGGATTCCGGCGCGGCGGCAGGCCTCGAGGAGAAATCGGGACGTCGTGCGCTTGCCGAGCGCGCAGTCGGTGCCCAGAACCGCGATGCGCGGCGCGCTTCACTTCGAGGATCTCGCCGCTCCAGAAATGAAGCTCGGTGCGCGGCGCGGTCTTGCGGACGTCCGTGATCGAAACGCCCTTGCGGCCGGCCGCGGCCAGGAGCTCGGGGTCGTCGGAGAGGAACTCGTGGAGGCCGTTGACGACCGAGATCCCGGTCTCGATCGCCTCGAGCAGGAGGCTCTTCAAGCCCGGCGTCACTCGGCCGCCGGACGTCGCGACGCCGACGACGCAGAAGTCGGGCCGGCCGACGGCCCGGACCGCCTCGCCGATCGAGGCGTAGACGGGAATGCCGCGGGGCCTTCCGTCGAGGACCTCGCCGGCGTCGCGCCCCGCCGTCGGCGCGTCGACGACGCCGAGGATCCGGTACCGCTCGGTCCCGCGCACGAGACCGTGGGCGGTCTTCCCGTTGGCGGTGGCGAAGAAGCCGTCGCAGACGACGAGGGCGGTTCCGTCCATGGCGGGCGCATTATGCGACGAATCCGCCCGGTGCCCGTGGACACCGAAACCCGCGGGGGGCGACCCTCGTATAGAGTGTCTGTAGGAGCGAACATGACGGCCGACAGGACGGACCTTCTCCAGGGAACGCTCGATCTGCTGGTCCTGAAGGCCCTCGCCGGAGGCCCGCTCCACGGCCTCGGCGTCTCGCGGCGCATCTCCCTGATCACCCGGGGCGCCTTCGACGTCAAGCCGGGCTCGTTCTTCCCGGCGTTGAACCGGCTCGAGGAGAGCGGCTTCGTCGCCGCGTCCTGGGGCCGGTCGGAGAACAACCGCCGCGCGAAGTTCTATGCGCTCACGAAGGCGGGCCAGAAGCAGCTCGCCGCCGAGGCTCGGCAGTGGACGCGCATCGCGAGCGCCATCGGCCTGGCGCTCGGCACGGTGTAGCCATGTCCGCGGCGCGGCGCCTGCAGAGCCTCGTTCGGAACCTCTTCCGGCGTGAGCGCGTCGAGCGGGACCTCGACGAGGAGCTCGCCGCGACGCTCGATCTCCTCGTGGAGGAAAAGGTCGCCGAAGGCGTCGAGGCGGGCGAGGCCCGGCGCCTGGCGCGGATCGAGCTCGGGGGCGTCGACCAGGTCAAGGAATCCGTGCGCGAGACCCGCGCCGGCGCTCTTCTCGAGACGCTGTGGCAGGACGCCCGCTACGCCGTGCGGATGCTGGCGAAGAGCCCGGCCTTCTCCGCCGTCGCGATCGCGACGCTCGCGCTCGGCATCGGCGCCAACAGCGCGATCTACACGGTCCTCGAGGCGGCGATCCTGGCGCCGCTGCCGTACGCCGAGCCCTCGCGCCTGGTCATGCTGTGGACGAACTTTCGCGAGTCGAAGCAGCCCCGTGTTCCGGCCTCGGGGCACGAGATGCTCGAGATCCGGAGCCGGAGCCGGCAGCTCGCGGGCGTCGCCGGCATCTGGGTCGGCGCGGGGTCCGTGACGGGGGAGGGCGACCCGGAGCGCGTGCGCGTCGGGCAGACGACCTCCAACTTCTTCGACCTCCTCGGGGCCGTGCCGGCGCTCGGCCGGACCTTCGTCTCGGGCGAGGAGGGCCCCGAGGCCGCTCGCGTGATCGTGATCTCCGACGCGTTCTGGCGGCGGCGCTTCGGCGGGGACCGGCGGGTGCTGGGGCGCGGCGTGCGGCTCGACGGCGGCCTGGCGACGGTCGTCGGGATCCTCCCGCCCGGTTTCGACGTGATCTTCGCCGCGGACTCGAGCGTGCCCCAGGGAATCGAGGTCTTCACACCGTTCTTCAACGACCTCGCGAAGGCGCCCCGCGACCTCGGCTGGATCCGCATGGTCGCCCGCCTGGCGCCGGGCGCGACGCACGCCGGCGCCCAGGCCGAGCTCTCGGCCATCGCGGAGCGGCTCTCGGCGGAGTTTCCCGAATACCGGACGGTGGGGATGGAGCTCTCGGTCGTCCCGCTCCATGCCGACGTCGTGCGGGACGTGAGGCCGCCGCTCTTCGCGCTCTTTGCCGGTGTCGGGCTGGTGGTCCTGATCGCCTGCGCGAACGTGGCGAACCTGCTGCTCGCGCGGGCCGCGCGGCGGCAGAAGGAGATGAGCCTGCGGGCGGCCCTCGGCGCCGGGCGCGGGCGCATCGCCCGGCAGCTGCTGACGGAGAGCCTCGTCCTCGCCGGCCTCGGCGGTCTCCTCGGCCTGCTCCTCGGGCGCGCCGCGCTGTCGGCGCTGCTGGCGCTGCGCCCCGCGAGCCTCGCGCGGCTGGCGCCGTCGGGTCTCTCCTGGGGCGTGCTCGGCTTCACCCTCGCGCTCTCGGCGGCGACCGGAATCCTCTGCGGCCTGGCGCCGGCCCTGGCCGCGTCGCGGCGGGACCTGGCGCGGGCGCTGGCGGAGGGCGGGCGCGGCCACGCCTCGGGCCGCACCGCGCCCCAGCGCGTCCTGGTCTTCGCCGAGGTCGCGCTCGGCTTCGTGCTTCTCGTCGGCGCGGGGCTCCTGATCCGGACCTTCCTCGCGCTCTCCGGCGCGGACCCCGGCTTTCGGTCCGGCGGAGTCCTGACGTTCCAGGTGTCGCTTTCGTTCGCCCGCTACGGGGACGACGCGGCGCGGCAGCGGTTTGCCCGCACGCTCACGGAACGGCTCCGGCAGCTTCCGGGAGCGGATGCCGTCGGCGCGGTGTCGCACCTGCCGTTCGACGACTACCCGAACTGGTACGAGTACTACTCGCGGGAGGGCGCGCCGGAGGCCGAGAAGACCGCGGCCATGGCCGATCACCGCGCGATCCTGCCGGGCTTCTTCCGGAGCCTCGGCGTCGCGGTGAAGCAGGGACGCGAGCTCCGCGAGTCGGACGACGCCGCCCACCCGAACGTGATCGTCGTGGACGAGACGCTCGCGAAGCGCACCTGGCCGGCCGAGAACCCCGTCGGCAAGCGGCTGAACGTCAGCTTCATCCACGAGGGCTCGTTCGATCCGACGGTGGCGGAGGTCGTGGGCGTCGTGGGGCACGTCCGGTACCGCGATCTCGGGACCGACGGCCGGGGGCAGGTCTACGTCCCGTATTTCCAGAGCGCGCGCCCGGAGCTCGCGTTCACGATCCACGCGCCGCGGGACCCGGGCTCGCTCGCCGCCGCGGCGCGGCGCGAGGTCGCGGCGCTCGATCCCGAGCTCGCCGTGTCGAAGGTGCGGCTCCTCTCGGACTACGTCCGCGACGCCGGGACGGCCGCGCGGTTCACCACCGTGATCGCGGGCGCGCTCGCGGGGCTCGCGCTCCTGCTCGCGGCGATCGGCATCTACGGGCTTCTCGCCTATTCGGTCGCCCAGCGGTCCAACGAGATCGGCGTGCGCATGGCCCTGGGAGGCCGGCCCGCGAGCATCCTCTGGCTCGTGGTGCGCCAGGCGATCGGCCTGGTGGCCGCGGGCCTGGCGGCCGGGCTCGCCGCCGCCCTCGTCATGACGGGACTGCTGCAGAAGCTCCTCTACGGCGTGGGCCCGCGGGACGCGGCCACGCTCGCGGCCGCCGCCGCCGTGCTCGCGGCGGCCGGGGCGGTCGCGGCGTGGCTGCCGGCGCGGCGGGCCATCCGCGTCGATCCCATCGCCGCGCTGCGCGGCGACTGACTCGAGCGAGAGAGTAAACTGCCTCCCGCAACGGGAGGGCCGCCCTGGTCAAGAAGAGGATCGCCCCGTCTCCGTCCCGCGCGGGAGCGGTCCGCCACGGCGAACCGCTGCTGACGGCCGACGACCTCTTCCTCTTCAACGAGGGCAATCACACCCGCCTCTACGAGAAGCTCGGCGCGCATCCGCGCGTCTCGGGTGGAGTCGCGGGGACCGCGTTCGGCGTCTGGGCGCCCAACGCCGCGTCGGTCGCGGTCGTGGGCGACTTCAACGGCTGGAACGGCGACAGCCACCCGCTCCAGGCGATCGGCCAGTCCGGGATCTGGGAGGGATTCGTCCCGGGCGTCGACCGCGGCGACGTCTACAAGTACCGCATCGTCTCCCGCGTCGCGGGCTACCGCGTCGACAAGGCGGACCCGTACGGGTTTCGCCAGGAGGTCCCGCCGCGCACGGGCTCGGTCGTCTGGGACCTCGACTACACCTGGGGCGACGGCGAGTGGATGCGGCGGCGCTCGGAGGCGTCGTTTTCCTCGGAGCCGATGTCGATCTACGAGGTGCATCTGGGCTCCTGGCGGCGGGTGCCGGAGGAGGGCAACCGTTCCCTGACCTACCGCGAGATCGCGCCGCTGCTGGCGGCCTACGTCCAGGCGATGGGCTTCACGCACGTGGAGCTGATGCCGGTCATGGAGCACCCGTTCACGGGCTCCTGGGGCTACCAGGTCACCGGCTACTTCGCCCCGACGTCCCGCTTCGGCACGCCGCAGGACTTCATGTTCCTCGTCGACACGCTGCACCAGGCCGGCATCGGCGTCATCCTCGACTGGGTCCCGTCGCACTTTCCCTCCGACGAGCACGGCCTCGTCTACTTCGACGGCACGCACCTCTACGAGCACGCCGACCCGCGCAAGGGCTATCAGCCCGACTGGGGCAGCTGCGTCTTCAACTACGGACGGCACGAGGTCCGCAGCTTCCTCCTGTCCTCGGGCGCTCTTCTGGCTCGACCGGTTCCACGCCGACGGGCTGCGGGTGGATGCCGTCGCCTCGATGCTCTACCTCGACTACTCGCGCAAGGACGGCGAGTGGATCCCCAACGAGTACGGCGGCCGCGAGAACCTCGACGCGATCGTGTTCCTGCGCCAGCTCAACGACGAGGTCCGGCCGGAGCTTTCCCGGCGCCGTCACGATCGCCGAGGAGTCGACCTCGTGGCCCATGGTCTCGCGGCCCGCCTACATCGGCGGCCTCGGCTTCGCGATGAAGTGGGACATGGGCTGGATGCACGACACGCTCGACTACATGACCATGGATCCGATCTTCCGCAAGTACCACCACGGCAAGCTGACCTTCCGGCTGATGTACGCGTTCTCGCGAGAACTTCGTGCTGCCGCTCTCCCACGACGAGGTCGTGCACGGAAGAGGTCGCTCATCGCCAAGATGCCGGGCGACGACTGGCAGAAGGTCGGCGAACCTGCGGCTCCTCTTCGCCTACATGTGGGCGCAGCCGGGCAAGAAGCTCCTCTTCATGGGCGGCGAGTTCGGGCAGTGGGCGCGAGTGGAACCACGACGCCAGCCTCGACTGGCACCTCGCCGAGCGGCCGCTCCACGCGGGCCTGCGCCTCTGGGTCCGGGACCTGAACCGCCTGATGCCGGCCGAGCCGGCCCTCCACGAGCTCGACTTCGACGCGCGGCGGCTTCGAGTGGATCGACTGCAACGACGCCGAGCACAGCATCGTGTCGCTCGACCGGCGGGCGAAGGACGCCGGCGGACCGCCTGGTCGCGGTGTTCAACTTCACGCCGGTGCCGCGGTACGAGTACCGCGTCGGCGTCGACGGCGGTGCCGACTGGGCGGAGGTCGTCAACAGCGACGCCGGCGTCTACGGGGGCAGCGGCGTGGGCAACATGGCGGCGCGCGATCCGCTCGCGGTCCCCGTGCACGGGCGCTCGCACAGCCTCGTCGCTGGCGCTGCCGCCGCTCGGCGCGCTCTTCCTGAAGCCGCTGCCGGAGCCCGAGCCGGTCGAGGCCGCCGCGGCCGCGCAAGCCGCGGAGCCCGAGCTGGAGGAGGAGGCCGAGCCGGCGCTGGTCTGATGATGGAACGCTTCGTCTGCATCCACGGCCACTTCTACCAGCCGCCGCGCGAGAACCCCTGGCTCGAGGCGATCGAGTTCCAGGACTCGGCCTATCCGTACCACGACTGGAACGAGCGGATCACGGCCGAGTGCTACGCGCCCAACGCGCGCGGCGCGCATCCTCGACGGCGAGGACCGCATCGTCGCGATCGTCAACAACTACGCCCGATCAGCTTCAACTTCGGCCCCACGCTCCTGTCCTGGCTGGAGGCGAGCGCGCCCGGACGTCTACGCCGCGGTCCTCGAAGCCGACCGGAAGAGCGCCGAGCGCTTCTCGGGGCACGGCTCGGCGCTGGCGCAGGCCTACAACCACATGATCCTGCCGCTGGCCAACCCCCGCGACAAGGCCACGCAGGTGCGCTGGGGCATCCGCGACTTCGAGCATCGCTTCGGCCGCAGGCCGGAGGGGATGTGGCTGCCGGAGACGGCCGTCGACATCGAGTCGCTCGAGACTGCTCGCCGACGCGGGCATCCGGTTCACCATCCTCGCGCCGCACCAGGCCGACGCCGTGCGGACGATCGGCGAGGAGGCCTGGACGGAGCTCGCGGGCAGGAGATCGATCCGACGCGGCCCTACCGGGTGCGCGCTGCCCTCGGGCGCGTCGATCGCGGTCTTCTTCTACGACGGACCCATCTCGCGCGCGGTCGCGTTCGACCGGTGATGCTCTCGAAGGGGGAGAACTTCGCCGAGCGGCTCATGGGCGCCTTCTCCGCCGAGCGCGGCCGCGCCGCAGCTCGTGCACATCGCCACCGACGGCGAGACCTACGGCCACCACCACCGGCACGGCGACATGGCCCTGGCCTATCGCGCTGCACACGATCGAGGCGGAGGCCCGTGCGCGCTCACCAACTACGGCGAGTTCCTCGAGGCGTTCCCGCCGACGCACGAGGCGGAGATCGTCGAGAACACCTCCTGGAGCTGCGCGCACGGCGTCGAGCGCTGGCGCAGCGACTGCGGCTGCAAGACGGGCGGCCACCCCGGCTGGAACCAGGCGTGGCGCGCGCCCCTGCGCGACGCCCTCGACTGGCTGCGCGACGCAGCTGGCGCCGCTCTACGAGACCGGCGCCGCCGGGCTCCTGTCGGGACCCGTGGGCGGCGCGCGACGACTACATCGACGTCATCCTCGACCGGTCGCCCGAGACGGTCGCCGGCTTCCTCGACCGGCACGGCGCGCGGACGCTGTCGGCCGACGAGCGCCGCCGGGCCCTGAAGCTCCTCGAGATGCAGCGCCACGCGCAGCTCATGTACACGAGCTGCGGCTGGTTCTTCGACGACATCTCCGGGATCGAGACGCGCCAGATCGTCCAGTACGCGGGCCGCGCCCTGCAGCTGGCGGGGCAGCTCTTTCCCGGCGCGGACCTCGAGGCCCGGTTCCTCGAAGCGCTCGGGCAGGCGAAGAGCAACATCCCGGAGTCGGGCGACGGCCGTCGCATCTACGAGGAGGCCGTCCGACCCGCGATCGTCTCGCTCGAACGGGTCGGGGCGCACTACGCCGTCCACTCGCTCTTCAGCGAGTACGGCGAGGTCGCGGACGTCTACGCCTATCGCGTCGAGCGCGAGGACTACCGTCTGGCCGTCAGCGGGCGGGCCCGGCTCGCTCTCGGCCGGGTGCGGGTCACCTCGAAGATCACCGGGGCGACCGGGCGCCTCGTCTTCGGCGTCCTGCACCTGGGCGACCACAACCTCTCGGGCGGCGTCACGGCCTTCACGAGCGAGCCGGAGTACAAACGGCTCGTGGAGGAGGTCTCCGCGCCGTTCTCGGCCGCGGACCTGACGGAGACGCTGCGCCTGGTGGACCGCCGCTTCGGGCAGGGCGTGTACTCGCTGCGCCTGCTCTTTCGCGACGAGCAGCGCCAGGTGGTCCGGGTGCTCCTGAAGTCGGCCCTCGACCAGGCCGATGACGCCTACCGGCGGCTCTACGAGGAGCACGCGCCGCTGATGCGGTTCCTCTCGGGCCACGGCGTGCGACAGCCGCGCGGCTTCGCCATGGCGGCCGAGCGCGCGCTCGCGACGAGCCTGCGCGAGGCCCTCGAGGCCCCCGTCCCGGAGGTCGCGCTGATGCAGGCGATCCTGGACGAGGCCGGCCGCGTCGGGATCACGCTTCACGAGGACGGCCTCGGCCGGACCCTCGAGCTGGCGATCGACCGACTCGCGCGCGGGCTCGAGGGCCGCGCCTCGGACCTGGCGCGGATGGAGACGCTCGAGGGCGTGGTGTCGCTGGCGAAGTCGCTGCCCTTCGACGTCGACTTCGCGAAGGCGCAGAATGCGTACTACGCGCTCGCGCGGGCGGCGCTGCCCGCGATGCGCGAGTCGGCGGCTTCGGGCTCCGAGACCGCGGAGCAATGGGTCACGCGCTTTCTGTCTCTCGGCGAGAAGCTCTCGGTGCGGGTGGGGCCGGACGGCGTCTGACCGCGCCGCGGCGCACCTCGTCTGTTAAACTCGGAAGCGAGTTGACACCCGTTCTCGAAAAAGCGCTCCGGGTCTCCGGCGTCCCCGAGAAGCTGCTTCCCCTCTTCGCCCTGGCCCACGACCTGCGGTGGACGTGGCGGGGCGACGTGCGCGCGCTCTTCGAGCGGCTCGACCCCGACGCCTGGCGGCGCGCGCGGGGCAACCCGATCCGGCTCTTCCGCGAAGCCTCGGCCGAACGGCTCTGGCGGGCCGCGGAGGATCCGATCTACCAGACGGAGCTGCTCGAGATGGTCGGCCGCCTGGCGGAAGAGGACCGGGCCGAGCCGCGCGATCCGGCGGCCCGGGAAATGGTGGCGCGGGGAGAGAGCATCGCGTACTTCTCGGCCGAGTTCGGCCTGACGGAGCTCCTTCCGATCTACGCCGGCGGCCTCGGCGTCCTCGCCGGCGACCTGCTGAAGTCCGCGAGCGACCTCGGCGTCCCGCTGACCGGCGTCGGGCTCTTCTACCGCGAGGGCTACTTCCGGCAGGTCATCGACACGGAGGGCCGCCAGTCCGAGGCCTACCCGGTCCTCGAGCCGGACGACCTGCCGCTCTCCCTCGCGGAGCCGCCGGACGGAAGCCCTCCGGTCGTCTCGGTGGACCTCGGCGGGCCGGACCGTGCACCTGCTCATCCGCATGGCCAAGGTCGGGCGCGTGCCGCTGCTGCTGCTCGACTCGAACCTGCCCCAGAACGAGCCCCCGGACCGCGAGATCACCGCCCGCCTCTACGGCGGCGGACACGAGATGCGGCTCCAGCAGGAGATCGTGCTCGGCATCGGGGGTCTGCGGGCGCTCGAGAAGGCCGGCCTCTGGCCGACGATCCGCCACATCAACGAAGGCCACGCCGCGTTCGTCTCGCTCGAGCGGATTCGCCGTCTGGTCCAGGAGGAGCACCTGACCTTCGCCGAGGCGCGCGAGGCCGCGACGAGCGCCAACATCTTCACGACGCACACGCCGGTGCCGGCGGGCATCGACGTGTTCACGCCGGAGCTGCTCTGGAAGTACTTCGGGGGCTACGTCGACGAGCTCGGCATCAGCTTCGACGAGTTCTTCGACCTCGGGCGCGAGGTCGGCGAGCACGGACGGGAGCTCTTCTCGATGGCGGTCCTGGCGATGCGGCTCTCCACGCACCAGAACGCCGTCTCGAAGCTCCACGCCGAGGTCTCGCGCCGGCTCTGGCGCGGCGTCGCGCCCGACCTTCCGCTCTCGGAGATCCCGATCATCCCGATCACCAACGGCGTGCATCCCCCGACGTGGACCGCGCCGGAGATCGCCCGCACCGGCGTCTTCGAGACGCCCGAATCGGTCGACCGCGGAGACCTCTGGCAGGCCCACGAGGCGCTGCGCGCGCGCCTGGTGGCGGCGTGCCGGGAGAAGCTCGTCGAGGAGAAGAAGAAGCAGGGCGCGCGCGAGGAGGACATCGCCGCGGCCGCCCGGGCGCTCGACCCGAAGGCGCTGACGATCGGCTTCGCCCGGCGGTTCGCGACCTACAAGCGCGCGACGCTCCTCTTCCGCGAGCCCAAGCGCCTGGAGTACCTGCTCCACCAGATCGGCCGGCCCGTCCAGATCCTCTTCGCCGGCAAGGCCCACCCGCGCGACGAGGACGGCAAGGAGTACCTCCGCGCGGTCGCCACGGCGGCCGAGCGGCCGGAGTTCCGCGGCCGCATCGTGTTCCTGCCGGACTACGACATGGGCCTCGCCCGCAAGCTCGTCGCCGGCTGCGACGTGTGGCTGAACACGCCCGAGCGGCCGCGCGAGGCCTCGGGCACGTCGGGCATGAAGGCCGCGATGAACGGCGCGCTGAACCTCTCCGTGCTCGACGGCTGGTGGGACGAGGCCCCGCACGACGAGGCGGGCTTCGTCGTCGGCGAGGCGAAGGACCAGGCGCCGGAGGAGGAAATCGTCAAGGCGCTCTACGGCGCGCTCGAGAAGCGCGTCCTGCCGATGTTCTTCGACCGCGACGCCTCGGGCCTCCCGCAGCGGTGGATCGACCGGATGATCGTTGCGGCTTCGCGCGTCGCACGCGAGTTCTCCTCCGACCGGATGGTCGCGGAATACCTCGAGCAGTGCTATCTGCCCGGCGCCTTCTACCGGCGCGCGATGAAGGACGGCGACCGCGAGCCGTTGAAGCGCCTCGTGGCCTGGAAGGAGCGGGTGCGCGGCGCGTGGCCGGGCGTGCGCTTCGAGAGCGTCGAGGTCCTTCCCGATCCGGAGACGCTTCCGCCGGCGGCGCCCTTCGACGTAGTCGCGCGCGTCGCCCTCGGGCCGCTCGACGCGACGGAGGTCTCGGTCGAGCTCTTCGAGGGCGCGCTGGAGCCGGACGGCGGACTCGAGTCGGGCACGGCGTTCCGGCTGGAGGCCGTGGCGCGGGAGGGCGAGACGGGAGTCTTTCGCCTCACCCACCGCAAGCCCAAGGCCGAGGCGCTCGGCTACACCGTCCGCGTGCGGCCGACGCACCGGGACCTCGCGCACGCGAACGACCTGGGGCTGATCCTGTGGTGGGGGAAGAGCCGGGAGGCGAGGCGCTACACTCCCGTCTCGTGAGCCCTCCGGCGACGACGCGCTCCGCCGGCATCCTCCTCCATCCCACGTCGCTGCCCGGCCCGCTTCGGAATCGGCGACCTCGGCCCGTGGGTCGACCGCTTCCTCGACTGGGCCGTGGCGGCGGGGCAGACGCTCTGGCAGGTGCTGCCGCTGTCGCCGATCGGCGGCGGAGGGTCGCCCTACGGAGGGCCGTCCGCGTTTGCCGGCAACCCGCTCCTGATCTCACCGGAGCTCCTCCTGCGCGACGGCTTCCTCCCGGTCTCGGCGTTCGAAGACCTCCCGACGCTTCCCGAAGGAGCGGGTCGACTTCGAGGCGGTGATCGCGTGGAAGGACCGGATCCTGCGGCAGTCCTGGGAGCACTTCGCGGCGCACGCGGGCGACCCGGCGCGCGACGAGCTCGAGGCGTTCCGCCGCGCTCCGGCGCAGGCGGCCTGGCTCGCGGACTGGACGCTCTTCTCCGCGCTGAAGGCCCGCTTCTCGGGGCGGGCCTGGCTCGACTGGGACCAGGGACTGCGCGACCGCGACGAGGACGCCCTCGAGCGCGCCTCGGGCGAGCTCGAGGCCGAGGTCTCGTACCAGGTCTACCTCCAGTACCTCTTCTTCCGGCAGTGGGACCGGGTGCTGACGGCGGCGCGCGAGCGGGGCGTGGCCGTCATGGGGGACATGCCGATCTATCTCTCGCTCGACAGCGCCGACGTGTGGGCCCACCCGGAGCTCTTCGAGCTCGACACCGAGCGGCGGCCCGAGGCGGTCTCGGGCGTGCCGCCCGACTACTTCTCCGAGACCGGGCAGCTCTGGGGCAACCCGCTCTACCGCTGGGACCGCCTCGAGGAGACGGGGTACGCCTGGTGGGCCGCGCGCTTCCGCGCGAACCTGCGGCTCTGCGACCTCCTGCGCATCGACCACTTCCGGGCGTTCGCGGCGTACTGGTCGGTGCCGGCCTCCGAGGCGACGGCGTTGAACGGAAGCTGGAGGCCCGGACCGGGCGCGAAGCTGTTCGAGGCCGTGCGGTCGGCGCTCGGCGGCGGGCCCCTCCCCATCGTCGCCGAGGATCTCGGCCACATCACCGACGAGGTCAAGGACCTGCTCGAGGAGCTCGGGGTTCCGGGGATGAAGATCCTGCAGTTCGCCTTCTACGAGCCGGACGGCGAGTACCTGCCGCACCGGCACACGGAGAACGCCGTCGTCTACACCGGCACGCACGACAACGACACGGCGAAGGGCTGGTACCGCGGCCTGAAGCCGGAGGAGCGGGAGCGCGTGTACGACTATCTCGGCATCGAGGGCCCCGCCGAAATCCACTGGGCGTTGATTCGGGCGGCCTACGCCTCGGTCGCCCGGCGCGCGATCGCCCCGATGCAGGACGTTCTCGGCCTCGGCAGCGAAGCCCGCATCAACACGCCGTCGGCGCCCGCCGGCAACTGGACCTGGCGCGCCCCCGACTGGGTTTTTCGCCCCGAGGACGCCGCCCGCCTGCGCCGGATGGCGATTCTCTCGGGTCGATTCAAGCCCGCGCCGATCCCCGAGCCGTAGTCAAGCCGGTGCGCCCAACGGGCGCAGATCCCGAGTCAGCGCGAGCGACGGTTAGTCCGCGTCGGCCAGCAGCATCGAGAGCAGGGCGCTGACCACGCTCACGACCAGGGCGCCGAGGATCGCCGGGAGGCACCCGTCCACCTGGAAGTTCATCCCGAGCGCTCCCGAGAGCTTGCCCGTCAACCACAGCATGAAGCCGTTGACGACGAGCGCGAAGAGCCCGAGCGTCAGGAAAATGATCGGCAGCGTCAGGAGCTTCAAGAGCGGGCGCAGGAAGGCGTTGAGCACGCCGAAGACCAGGGCCACGCCGAGGAAGGGCAGCCAGGTGCCGGTGTAGGTGATTCCCGGGATGAGCGCCACCGCGACCCAGAGCGCCGCCGCGTTGATCAGGAGCCTCAGTAGAAAGCGCATGGATCCTCCCCGGCGCGATCATAGCCCGCGCCGGTGACATGATCCCCGCCCGGGAGGCGACGATGCGGCGTCGGGCATTGCGATCTTGACGGTCCGATTCGAGCTGACGCCCAGGCCGCCGTACTCGCTCGCGTTGACCGCGGAGCGCTACACGCGTTTCCCCGAGGTCGTGGACCGGTTCGAGTCAGGCGTGTACCGGCGGCTGCTGCCGGTCGGGGCGGGCGTGCTGATTTCGGTCGAGCAGAACGGACCGCCCTCGGCCGCCACCCTCGAAGTCCGTCTCGACGGGCGGCTCGCGGGCTCGGCGAAAGCGCGCTCGGTCGCGCTTCGGGTCGCGCAGGTGGCTCTCGGCGCCTCGGCCGACGTCGCCCCGTTCTACCGGGCCCATCGCGGCGATCCCGTGCTCGGCCCGCCGATCCGCGCCTTTCGCGGCCTGCGCGTGGCGGGGCTGCCGTCGCTCTGGGAGGCCCTCGTGACCGCGGTCCTGGCGCAGCAGGTCAACCTGAACTTCGCCTACGACATCCGGCGCGAGCTCGCCCTCGCGTACGGACCGAGGGCGCGCTTCTTCGGCCAGACGTACGTGGGATTTCCCGGGCCCGAGCCGCTGGCGGAGGAGAGGCTGCCCCGACTGCGCCGGTTTCGCCTCTCTCGCTCGAAGGCCGTCGCCATCCGAGGTCTCGCCCGCGCCTTCGCCGACGGGAGCCTTTGCGAGAAGGAGCTCGGCGCCCTGGGCGACGAAGGGGCGATCGAGAAGCTCACGCGGATCCCGGGGGTCGGGCGGTGGACGGCGGAGATCGGCCTTCTTCGCGGGCTCGGGCGTCCGGACATCTTTCCGGCCGGCGATCTCGGCGTCGTGAAATACCTCGCGCAGGGGCTGCTGGGGCATGCGACGCGCGCGAAGGAGGAGGACATGCGCCGCTTCTCGCTGCGCTGGGCGCCGCACCGCAGCCTCGCCCTCGTCTACGGCTACGCGGAGCTCAATCGGCGGAAGGGACTGTCGCCTCCTGCGTCCCCTCCGCCTCGTCGCCCTCGTCGACCGCCCGGTCGGGGAAGTGGGCCGTCACGAACACGTTGACGACGGCGAGCGCGATGAGGATCGCGAAGACGGGCAGGAGCGAGTGCTCGATCGCGAGGCGGAACGCGCGAGGATCGACGGCGGACGCGCCGGCGCCCGCGTCGGGATGCCCGGCGACGAGAAGGCGGCCCGCGCTCTCCGCCGCGGGGCCGAGGCGGCGGGCGAGGCCCGTCGCGAACAGGCCGCCGAGCGCGCCGACGCCCACGGACCCGCCGAGCGCTCGGAAGAACGGAACGAGGCTCGTCGCGACACCGCGCTCCCGCTCGGAGACGACGTTCTGGATGGCGAGGACCTGAGCCATCGAAGAGGGGCCGAGACCTGCGCCGACGATCGCGCAGGCGGCCGAAATCCACGGCACCGATGCGTTGGCCCACGCCGCCACGCCGAGGGCCGCCAGCCCGGCGAGGGCCAGGAGCGCTCCCCAGCGGGCCGTCCGCCGAAATCCGAAGCGGACGATCAGCCGCGCCGCGGCGGCCGCCGAGAGCGCCCACATCAGGACGAGCGGCGTGACGACCGCGCCCGCCGCGCCAGCCGTGCCGCCGCGCGCGCCCTGCACGAAGAGCGGCACGAAGGTGTCGACGCCGAAGATCGTCGTGCCGAGGAGCACGCCGGCGATGTACGGCGCCGCCGTCGGCATCCGGCGAAACAGGCCGGGAGGCACCAGCGGATGCTCGCGGCGCGTCTGGAGGCGCACGAAGAGGGTCAGCGACCCGATCGCCGCAGCGAGGATGCCCACCCTGGCCGCCAGCCCCAGTCCGCCCTCGCCCGGGCGGTGCAGGACCGAGACGAGCAGGGCCGTCACGCCGGCGGCGAGGGTGGCCGCGCCCGCCAGGTCGAGCGGGTCGGGAAGGTCGGCTCGCGACTCGACCATCTTCGTCGCCACGAGCGCGAAGGCGACGAGGCCGAGGGGAATGTTGATCGTGAAGATCGAGCGCCAGCCGAAGGTCATCGTCATCCACGCGCCCAGAAGCGGCCCGATCAGGCTGGCGAGGCCCCAGACGCCGGAGAAGAGCCCCTGGACCTTCGCCCGCTCCTCGAGCGAGTAGATGTCGCCCGAGACCGTGAGGGCGATCGGCACCAGACCCGCGGCCCCGAGGCCCTGGAGCGCCCGCGCCGCGATCAGCTGAGGCATGGACCGGGCGAGGCCGCACGCCACGGCGCCCGCCAGGAAGACGGAGATCGCCGTCAGCAGGATCCGCCGGCGGCCGTAGATGTCGGCCAGGCGCCCGTAGATCGGCATCATGACCGTCGCCGTCAACAGGTAGATCGAGAAGACCCAGGAATAGAGCGAGAGGCCGCCGAGGTCGCCGATGATCGTCGGCATCGCGGTCGAGACGACGGTCGATTCGAACGAGGCCAGCGCCGTGACGAGGATCAAGGCCGTCGTCACCATGCGTCGGCGCTTCGGGTCGAAACGGGGAGCGTTCATGAAGGCCCCGGAGTATAGAGTCTTCGCATGCGCGTCCTCGCCGGTACGAGCGGCTTCTCGTACAAGGAGTGGAAGGGGAGCTTCTATCCCGAGGACCTTCCGGCCGAGCAGATGCTGTCCTTCTACGCCGCCCGCCTGCCGGCCGTCGAGATCAACAACACGTTCTATCGGATGCCGAAGCCCGCGCTCCTCGCGTCCTGGGCCGAGCAGGTCTCGCCGCAGTTCCGGTTCGTGCTGAAGGCATCGCAGCGCATCACGCACCACAAGCGCCTGAAGGAGGCGGGCAGCGAGGTCGCCTATTTCTTCCAGACGGCCTCGACCCTCGGCGAGCGTCTCGGCCCGGCGCTCTTCCAGCTTCCGCCGAACCTCAAGAAGGACCTGCCGCGGCTCGAGGCGTTTCTCGCGGTGCTGCCCGAGGGGGCGCGCGCCGCCTTCGAGTTCCGTCACGCGTCGTGGTTCGAGGACGACGTCTTCGAGGCCTTGCGGGGGCGGGGAGCGGCCCTGTGCATCGCCGAGGACGAGGAGCTCGCGACCCCGCTCGTCGCGACGGCCGGGTGGGGATACCTGCGCCTGCGCCGCCAGGACTACGACGACGCCGCGGTCGCGGCCTGGGCGGAGAAGGTGCGCGGACAGTCGTGGGACGAGGCCTGCGTCTTCTTCAAGCACGAGGACGCCGGGTCGGGGCCGAGGCTCGCGGCCGAGTTCCTCCGACGCCTGGGCTGAGGCTCAGCGTCGCGGGCGAGATCGGGACGGGCGTGCCCCGGACTCGAGCCGTTCGGTCAGCCGCGCGAGGGCCTGCGCGAGATTCGGCTTGAGCGTCAGCACGGGCGCCAGCGGGTCGTCCTTCAGCTTCTTCATGCGCGCCGGGAGGGTCTTGAGCGTGAACTTCTTCGGATCGAGCTTCCCGTCGACCTCGCTCCACTTCAGGGGCGCCGAGCAGGTCGCGCCGGGCACGGGCCGGGCCGAGAAGGGGCCGGCGATCGTCTTGCCGTGCCCGTTCTGGAGGTAGTCGACGTAGACCTTGCCGCCGCGCGAGCCGAGGGCGCGCGCCGTCGTCGCGATGTTGCCGTGCTCCTGCTCGATGACCCGGGCAAGGATCTCGCCGAGCACCCGCGACTCGGAGTGCGTGCACTGTCCGCCGAGGGGCAGGAGCACGTGGAGGCCCGTGGCGCCGCTCGTCTTGATGAAGTCGGGCATGCCGATCTCCTCGCAGAGCGCATGGATCGCCCGCGCGATCTCGACGACGTGCGAGAAAGGCGCGCCCTTGGGATCGAGATCCAGGATGCACCAGTCCGGCCGCTCCGGCGCGGCCACCCGGCTCGCCCAGACGTGGAGCGGGATCGAGCCGAGGTTGGCGACGTAGAGGAGCGTCTCGAGGTCGTCGCACACGAAGTAGTCGATCTCGCGCTCGGCGTGCTCGCTCCAGATTCGCTCGAGGCGGATCCAGTCCGGCGCGAAGTTCGGGGCGTCCTTCTGAAAGAAGGACTTTCCGGTGATCCCGTCGGGGTAGCGGGTCATGACGAGCGGCCGGTCCGCCAGATACGGCAGGAGCCAGGGCGAGATCGCCCGGTAGTACTCGATGAGGTCGCCCTTGGTGTAGCCCTCCTCGGGCCAGAAGACCTTGGTCAGGTTGGAGAAGGGGACCGTCTTCTCCTCCGGGCCGGCGTCCCGCACGACGGCGGGCGGAGGCTCGTGGTCCGGCGCCGCGTCGACGTCCTCCCGTTCGCATTCCTCGATCGGCTTGTCGTCCCGCAGGCGCAGGAAAGCGGGGTGGCGGAGCAGCCCGTCTCCCGTCCATTCCTTGAATCGGACCTCCGCGACGATCTCGGGCTCGACCCAGACGTGGCCGCGGCCCGTCGGCACGGGACCGCCGCAGGGAGGCGTCGGCCGGACGAGCTTCTCGAGCCGCGCGTGGAGCTCGCGCAGCAGCTTGTCCGAAAACCCGGTCCCGACGCGCCCGCCGTAGACGAGGCCGCCGTCCTGCCAGTACGCCAGATGCAGGGCGCCGAACCCGGACCGGGCGCCCTCGGGCTTCGTGAAGCCGACCACGGCGAAGTCTCCCGTGCGATCGAGGCGCACCTTGACCCAGTCGCCCGAGCGAGCGCCCCGGTAGGTCGAGTCGGCCTTCTTTCCGACGACGCCCTCGAGACCGAGCTCGCCGGCCGCCTCGAGCAGCGCCTCGCCCTTCGTCTCGACGTGATCGGCGAAGCGGACCGGCCCGGCGCGCGGCAGAAACTGCTGGAGCAGCGCCTTGCGCTCCGCCAGCGGAAGCCCGCGCAGGTCGAAGCCGTCGAAGGCGAGCAGGTCGAAGGCGAAAAGCGTCGCCGGCAGCTCCACCGCGGCGCGGTCGATGTCGGTGCGGCGCTGGAGGAGCGCGCGCTTCTGGAGCAGGCCGAAGCGCGGCTTCGACTTGCCGTCGAGGACCACGACCTCGCCGTCGAGCACGAACGAGTCGCAGGGGAGAGCGCCGACGGCGCGCGCGATCTCCGGAAAGGTCGCCGTCGAGTTCATGCCGTGCCGGTAGCGAAGCACGGGCTTGCCGTCCTCACGGCCGGCGAGGAGCCGGTAGCCGTCGTACTTGAGCTCCCAGATCCAGCCGGCCTTCGAGAACGCCGACTCGCGCGGCTCCGCGAGCATGAGCTTCACGTCGGCGGCGCGGACGCGCCGTTTCGGCGCCCCGAGCCGCTCGAGCTCCGCGCGCACCTCCGCGGCGCGGCTGGCGCCCGAGGCGAGGTCCTCGAGCGTCAGGCCGGAGAAGATCGACTCCTGGGGGTAGACCGCCTCCGGGCCCTTCTTCGCCCAGGCGTCCCGCTCCTTGATGAGGAGCCACTCCTTGCCGGTGGTCTTTCCCTTCGTCTTCATCCGGACGAGGGTCCAGACGCCCCGCAGCTTGTAGCCGTGGAGCTCGAAGAGGAGCTTGCCCTTCTTCATCCCCTCGTCGAGGTCGGTCAGCGGCGTCCAGCGGCCCTGGTCCCAGACGATCACCTCGCCGGCGCCGTAATTGCCCTCGGGGATGACGCCCTCGAAGTCGGCGTACTCGACGGGGTGGTCCTCGACCTCGACGGCCAGGCGCTTGTCGGCCGGGTCGGGGGAAGGCCCCTGGGGGACGGCCCAGGACTTCAGGACCCCGCCCCACTCCAGCCGGAAGTCGTAGTGGAGCCGGGTGGCCGCATGTTTCTGCACCACGAAGAGATGCGGGCGATTCTCGCCCCCCCGGCCGAAGGGCTCCGGGGTGGTGTCGGCGGAGCGCTTTTCGCGGTATTTTTCGAGCGGCACGCTTGCGATTCCCCGGCCCATGTTACATTTGTCGGTCCCTAAACCTATGAGCGCAAGGCCGATAGCGTCAGGGACCATTTCCTTCGGGCTCGTCTCGATCCCGATCAAGCTCTACGCCGCCGCGGATGCCTCCGCCGGCGTCTCCTTCAACATGCTTCACGCCAAGGACGGTGCGCGGCTGAAGCAGCAGTACACCTGCACGAAGGACGGCGAGATCGTGCCCCGCGACCAGATGGTCAAGGGCTACGAGTTCTCGAAGGACCGATACGTGACCTTTACGCCCGAAGAGCTCAAAGCGCTCGAGGAGCAGTCCACCCAGTCGATCGAGGTCGTCGAGTTCGTGCCGATCTCCAAGGTCGATCCGGTCTACTTCGACCGGAGCTACTACGTCGGTCCGGACAAGGGCGGCGCCAAGGCCTACGCGCTGCTGTCCGAGGTCATGAAGGACACCAAGCGCGTCGCGCTCGCCCGCTACGCGGCTCGCGGAAAGATGTACCTCGTCATGCTCCGGCCGTTCGAGAACGGCATCGTCATGCAGCAGCTCATGTACGCCGACGAGGTCCGGTCGTTCAACGAAGTGCCGCTCGAGCCGGCCGACGTCAGCCCGAAGGAGCTCGATCTCGCCCGCCTGCTCGTCGAGCAGCGCGCGGCCGAGGCGTTCAAGCCCGAGACCTATGAGGACGACGTCAAGAAGCGCATCCTCTCCCTCATCCAGAAGAAGGTCGACGGGCAGGACATCTCGATCGCTCCGACGGAAGCCGGAGGCGGGCAGATCATCGATCTCATGGAGGCCCTGAAGGCGAGTCTCGCGAAGAAGCCGGAGGCGGTCGCCCCGGCCCCGGCGGCGAAGAAGGCGGCGAGCGCCGAGGAGACGTCGTCCCGCAAGCCCGCCAGGCGCGCCCCCGGCCGCGTGGCCCAGATGCGCACGGAGGCGGGCCGCAAGGCGTAGCGTTTCGTTGAAGGGCTACTCGACCTCCGAAGTCGCCAGGCTCCTCGGCCTTTCCCAATCCCAGGTTCGCGGCTACGTGCGCGCGGGATTTCTGTCGCCCGAGCGGGGCCCCGGCCGCCGGCTCGTGTTCTCCTTCCCGGATCTGGTGTTCCTGCGGACCGCCCGCGGGCTGATGTCCGCCCGGATCGCGCCGCGGCGGATCCGAAAGGCCCTGCGGCGGCTGCGCGAGCAGCTCCCGGAGGGCCGGCCGCTGACGGGAGTGCGGATCGCGATGGAGGGCAGCCGCATCGTCGTCGAGGACGGTCCGCGGCGATGGCAGCCCGAGTCGGGCCAGATCCTCTTCGACTTCGGCGTCGCGGACCTCGCGAAGAAGGTCGCGCCGATCGTGCGGCGCGCCTTTCGCGAGGCGCAGGAGGAGGGGACGCAGTTTTCCGCCGACGACTGGTTCGAGTGGGGCTGCGAGCTCGAGCCGGGCTCGCCGGGCGAGGCGATCGCGGCCTATCGGCGTGCGCTCTCGCTCGAACCGGCCCATCCGGACGCGCACGTGAACCTCGGACGGCTCCTCCACGAGGCCGGCGACGCCGCGGCGGCCGAGCCGCACTACGCGGCGGCCCTGGCCGCCCGTCCCGAGGACGCCACCGCGGCCTTCAACCTGGGCGTCGCGCTCCAGGACATGGGGCGCCTCCCGGAGGCCCTCCTCGCCTACCAGCGGGCGGTGCGCATCGACCCGTCGAACGCCGACGCGCACTTCAACGCCGCCGCGCTCGCCGAGCGCCTGGGCCGGCCGGCCGAGGCCCTCCGCCACCTGCGGACCTACCGGAAGCTGACGCGGGAATAGGTGAGGGCGGATCTTGCCTTTTCACGGGAGACTGCCGACAATTCGGCTGGACCCATGAAACGCGCCCTGACCGTCGCTCTCTTCGCGCTGGCCCTGCTCGTCGGGCCGGTGGCGGCCGCGTGCGGGGCCTGTTGCCCCGAGTCGTCGGCACAGACCACGCTGGCTTCGCCCGCGAACTGCTGCGGCGACTGTGAGCCGACCGTCGACCGTTCGGCGGACCCGGCCTCGCTGACGGCGAAGAGCACCGTCGCTCCTTCGGATTCGCACGCCATCCTCCTCGCTCCCGCGGCCGGGCCGCTTTCCGTCGAGGCGACTCGGCGGGTCGTCGGCCGCGACGCGGACCGCGCCTTCCCGCCTCGCGCCTCGTCCGCCCCTCTGCGTCTCTAGGCCTCCCCTCGAATCGACTCCGGAGTCGGTGCGGACCGGGACGGGCCCGGTCCGAGAGAGGGAGCCTGGCCATGCGACGGTTTCGTCTTGCGTTCGTGTTGACGTTCGTCTCGTTCTGCGCGCGCGCGGATGAGGGGGACTGGAGGCGCCGCCTCGAGGAGGCGGTCGCGCGCGCCGTCGCTCAGAACCCGTCGGTCGCCGAGATGGAGTCGAGGATCGCCGCCGTGGAGCAGCGCGTCGGTCAGGCGACGGCGCTCCCGGACACCGAGATCGAGGTCGGCATCGAGAACATCCCACCGTCGAGCTGGTCGCTTCTCCCAGGACGAGATGACGATGGAGAAGGTGCTGGCGCGCCAGACGTTCCCGGGAGCGGGCAAGCGGCCGGCGCGCAAGCGCTCGGCCGAGGCCGAGCTCGACGCGGTGTCGGCGGAACACGCGGGGCACGTCGTCCGGATCTCGGGCGAAGTCGCCGACGCGTTCTTCGCCGTGGCGGACCTCGATGCCCGGATCGCGATCTTCGAATCGAGCCGCGAGCGCGCGAAGGGTGTCGCGGCTTCGGCCTCCGAGCGGTATCGCGTCGGGAAGGGGGCGCTGGCGGACGTGCTGCGGGCGAACCTCGCGGCGACGGCCCTCGAGGAGCGGCTGACCGGCCTGCAGGGTGAGAGGCGGATGGCCGTGGCGCGGCTGAACGCGCTCCAGGCGCTGGCGCCGGACGCGCCCGTCGCGCCGATCCCGATTCCCGACGAGGAGCCTTCGGTCGAGCCGGCCGGCGAGCTCATCCGCGAAGCCCAGGAACACAGCCCCGTCGTCGCGGCCGCTTCCGCGCAGGTGCGCCGGGCCGACGAGGAGCGCGAGCTCGCCCTGCTCGAGCGCCGGCCGGACTTCACGGCGACCGCGTACTACGGCCACCGCGTCGACTACGAGGACCTCGTCGGGGCCTTCGTCGGACTGAGTCTGCCGTTTCTCCAGCCCGGGCGCCTCGACGCGCGAAAGGCCGAGAAGGAGGCGGAGCTCTCCGGCGCGCGGGCGAGCCTCGCGATGGCCCGCAACGACATCGCGCTCGGCGTCGGGGAGGCCTGGGCCCGGCTCCAGCGCGCGGTCGAGCAGGCGAACCTGTACCGAAGCTCCATCCTCCCCCAGGCGCAGACGAGCGCTGCGGCGGCTCGGGAGGCCTACGCCGTCGGGCAGATCGATTTCCTGACGTTCGTCACGGCGTCGCTCGACCTCGACGTCTATGAATCCGAGCTCGCGATGCGCCGGGCCGACGCCTGGCGAGCGCTCGCGGCGCTGCAGATGGCCACGGGGCTGCGGCTGGTGTCGCCGGCCCCCGCGGAAGGAGAGTCCCATGCCGAAAACTAGGCCGCGCCCGGCGCTTGCCGTCCTGTTCGCAGCCCTGATGGCGGCGGCCGCGCTCCCGGCGTGCTCCAGGAAACCCGCGTCCCCGGCAGCAGGGGAGCGCAAGCCGGGCGGAGCGCCTTCCGCCGCGACAACGCCGGCAGAGGCCGATGCCTCCGGGAGAAAGGTCCTCTACTGGTACGACCCGATGGCGCCGGGCTCGAAGTTCGACAAGCCGGGCAAGTCGCCGTTCATGGACATGGATCTCGTCCCGAAGTATGCCGACGAGCCGGGCTCGGGCGGCGGCGAGGCGTCCGCCGCGTCGGTGACGCTCTCGCCCGAGGCGATCCGCGAGACGGGCGTCGCGGTGGCGCCGGTCCTGCGCGAGACGCTCAACCGCGGGATCCGGACGGTCGGGTCGATCGAGATCGACGAGACGCGGCAGGCGCGGGTGGCGGCCCGCGTGGCGGGCCGGATCGAGAAGCTCTACGCCGACTTCACCGGACAGGAGGTCAAGGCCGGCGCCCCGCTCTACGCCCTCTACAGCCCGGAGCTCGTCGCGACGCAGCGGGAGTACCTCCTGGCCCTCGAGAACCGGCAGCGCCTCGCGGCGGGCACGGCCGACGCGGTCCGGTCCGCCGACGAGCTCGTGGCGGCTTCCCGCGACCGGCTCCGCCTCTGGGGGATCGGTCCGGGCCAGATCGCCGCGCTCGAGAAGGACCGCAGCCCGAAGGCGTCGATGACCTTTCCCTCGCCGATCACCGGCACCGTCCTCCAGAAGACGGCCGTCGAGGGCCAGTACGTCGCGGAAGGCACCGAGCTCTACCTGCTGGCCGATCTCTCGAGCGTGTGGCTGATGGCCCAGGTCTACGAGTACGAGCTCGGCCGGCTGCGCGTCGGCCAGGCGGCGGAGGTCACGGTCTCGGCGCTGCCCGGCCGGACCTACCGCGGCCGCATCGCCTTCATCGAGCCGGTGCTCGACCGCGAGACCCGCTCCCTGCGGGTGCGGATCGCGCTGCCCAATCCGCGCGGCGAGTTGAAGCCCGGCATGTTCGCCGACGCGCGGCTCGAAATCCCGTTCGTCCCCGGGCCTGACGATCCCGCAAGAGCGCGCTGATCGACACCGGCTCGCGCCGGATCGTCTACGTCGAGACGGCGCCGAACACCTTCTCGGCTCGCGACGTGAAGACCGGCGACGGCTCCGGCGACCGCGTGGCGGTGCTCGAGGGCCTCGCGGAGGGCGAGCGGGTCGTCACGGCGGCCAACTTCTTCGTGGATTCGCAGGCCCAGCTCGCCGGCGGCGCCTCCGTCCAGTACAGCGGCGCGCTCGACGTGAAGAGACGCCGGGAGGTCCGCGCCGTGATCAACCGCATCATCGACTTCTCGCTCGACAACCGGTTCGCGGTCCTCGGGCTGACGCTGCTCCTGGCGGCCGCCGGCATTCACGCGATCCGCACGAACCCGGTCGACGCGATTCCCGACATCTCCGAGACCCAGATCATCGTCTTCGCGGACTGGCCGGGCCGGTCGCCGCAGGAGGTCGAGGACCAGGTGACCTATCCCGATGGTCGTGAACCTCCAGGGCCTCGCCGGCGTGAGGGCCGTCCGGTCGTCTCGGCCTTCGGGTTCTCGATGATCAACGTGATCTTCGAGGACGGCACGGACCTCTACTTCGCGCGCACGCGCATCCTCGAGCGCCTCTCCCTCGTCGGGTCGCTGCCTGCCGAAGGGCGTGACGCCGGTGCTCGGTCCGGACGCCTCGGCGGTGGGCCAGGTCTTCTGGTACACGGTCGAGGGCGCCGGGCCAGGACCTCGGCACGCTGCGCGCGATCCAGGACTGGTACGTCCGCTACCAGCTCGCACTCGGTGCCCGGCGTGGCGGAGGTGGCCTCGATCGGCGGCTTCGTGCGCCAGTACCAGATCGACGTCGATCCCAACCGCCTCGCCGCCTACGACCTGACGATCCGCGACGTCATCGAGGCCGTCCAGATGTCCAACAACAACGTCGGCGGCAAGGTCCTCGAGAAGGGAGGCAGTCGAGTACATCGTCCGCGGCCTCGGCCTGATCCACGACGTGTCCGACGTCGAGAAGATCGTCGTGACGGCTCGGAGCGGCACGCCGGTCTACGTCTCGAACCTCGCCCGCGTCACGCTCGGCCCGGAGTTTCGACGGGGCGCTCTCGAGAAGGACGGGCGCGGAGGTCGTCGGCGGCGTCGTGACGATGCGCTACGGCGAGAGCGCTCCCGAGATCATCGCGGCGGGTCAAGCGCGAAGCTCGCCGAAGCTGTCGCAGGGGCCTGCCGCCGGGCGTCACGATCGTGCCGTTCTACGACCGGTCGGACCTGATCGCCCGGGCCGTCGGCACGCTGCGAGCGGGCCCTCCTCGAGGAGATCCTGCTCGTGACGCTCGCGCACGTCGTCTTCCTGATGCACTTCCGGTCGATCCTGATCGTCACGCTGCCGCTGCCGCTGGCGATCCTGACCTCGCTTCTCCTGATGCAGGTCTTCGGCATCACGTCGAACATCATGTCGCTCGGCGGCATCGCGATCGCGATCGGCGTGCTCGTCGACGCCGGGCATCGTGATCACCGAGAACGTGTTCCGGCACTACGAGACGCGACGGCGGGCCGCAAGTCCGATCGCGGAGATCGTGCGCGAGGCCGCGCGGCAGATCGGCCGGCCGATCTTCTTCTCGATGGTCATCATCCTGCTCGCCTTCCTGCCGGTGTTCTCGCTCACCGGCGAGGAGGGCAAGCTCTTCCACCCGCTGGCGTTCACCAAGACGTTCGCGATGATCGGCGCGACCATCCTCTCCGTGACGCTCGTGCCGGTGCTGGCGACCTTCCTCGTCCGGGGCCGGGTCCACCGGGAGGAGGACAACCCCGTCATGCGGCTGGCGCACCGCCTGTACGAGCCGGTGCTGGCCGCGGCGCTGCGGCACAAGCTCGCGACGATCGCGATCGCGGCTGCGGCCTTCGTGGTCAGCCTCGTGCTGGTCGCGGGCGGGGGCATGCTGCTCGCGCCGGCGGCGGCACCGGTGGCCCTGGCGGCCTCCCTGACCGGGAGCGAGCGAGTGCAGCGGGCCGCGGACTCCCTCGCCGGCGCGCAGGCGTGGCTCGACCGGAGCGTGGCGCCGGGGGTCGGGAAGGAGTTCATGCCCCCGCTCGACGAGGGCACGCTGATGTTCATGCCCGTCACCGCCAACTCCGTCTCGCTGACGCAGGCGATCGACATCATGAAGAAACAGGACGCGATTCTGCGGAGCATTCCCGAGGTCGCCTCGGTCGTCGGTAAGGTCGGCCGCGCGGAGAGCCCGCTCGACCCCGCGCCGATCAACATGTACGAGACCCTGGTCGAGCTGAAGGACCCGGGCGGCGTGGCGGCCGGGGATGACGAAGGAGAAACTGCTCGCCGAGATGACCCGGGCCTCCCAGCTTCCGGGCGTGACGACGATCTGGCAGCAGCCCATCCGCAACCGCATCGACATGCTCGCGACCGGCATTCCCGACGCAGGTCGGCGTCAAGATCTTCGGGCCGGACCTGGCCGTGCTCGAGAAGAAGGCCAACGAGATCGCCGAGGTCATCCGCGGCATCCCCGGCTCGGCCGACGTCTACGCCGAGCAGATCCTGGGCACGCCCGTACCTCGAGATCCGCGTCGACCGCGAGGCGGCGGCCCGCTACGGCGTGCGCGTGGGCGACGTCCTCGAGGTGATCGAGACGGCGATCGGCGGCGAGAACCTGACGACGACGATCGAGGGCCGCAACCGCTTCCCGGTCCGCGTCCGCTACGGCCGGGAGCTGCGCGACGACATCGACAAGCTCGGTCGCATTCTCGTGCCCGCGATGGGCTCGGCGCCCATGCAGTCGGCCCGGGTCATGCCGCAGGTGCCGCTGGCCGAGGTGGCGAAGATCGAGATCCGGCCCGGGCCGTCCATGGTGTCGGCGGAGAACGGGCTCCTGCGCGAGCGAGTCTTCCTGAACGTGCGCGGCCGGGACGTCGGCTCCTTCGTGGACGAGGCCAAGCGCGCGGTCGAGGCGAAGGTCGCGATGCCGCCGGGCTACTTCGCCCAGTGGGCCGGCCAGTACGAGCACCAGCTGCGCGCCCGCAACCGCCTCGCGCTGGTGGTCCCCGTCTGCTTCGCGATCATCTTCCTGCTGCTCTACGTCACGTACCACTCGGCGCGCGAGGCCGCCCACGTCATCCTGGCCATCCCGTTCGCCCTCACGGGCGGCAACCTCCTCCTCTGGATCCTCCACACGCTGGCGGTGGCGAACGGCTGGAAGACCGAGTTCCACCTGAGCGTCGCCGTCTGGGTCGGCTTCATCGCCCTCTTCGGCACGGCGGTGCAGACGGCCGTCGTGATGGTCGTCTACCTCGAGGAGGCGCTGCATCGGCGGGCCGCGGCCGGCGCGCTGACGCGGGAGGGCATCCGCGAGGCGGCGATCGAGGGCGCCGTGCTGAGGCTACGCCCCAAGCTGATGACGGTGTCGACCGTGGTGCTCGGGCTCCTGCCGATCCTGTGGTCGCACGGCGACCGGCTCCGAAGTGATGAAGCCGATCGCGGCTCCGGTCCTGGGCGGCATGTTGAGCTCGCTCGTCCACGTCCTGATCGTCACGCCGGTGATCTGGACGCTCCTGAAAGAAAGGGACCTGGCTCGCGGCCGGCTGCGGCCGGAGGGGGCGGGGGAGCCGACGGCGGCATGATGCGGGCGAGCATCTCCGCGGCCTCGGCCCGGGTCGCCCCGAGCTTGCCGCAGGCGCTCGAGGAGATCGTCCGCGAGGACGGGGTACCAGTTGCGCCGGGTCCGGTCCGAGAGGCCGATGACGTCGAACGGGGCGATCGCGTCGCGGACTTTCCGGTCGAGCGCGGAGCGATCGGCGCGGGAGAGCGCGAGAGCGCAGCATTCGGCGAGCGCCGGGCCGAACCGGGGGTGGTCTCCCGAAAGAAACGACCCGGAGAGCTCCGGGCGTCCGAGGCGCCGCGCCGCCTCGGCGTAGCTCGCGGCGGCGAAGTAGAGGAGCGAGAGCCCCGCAAAGACCGGGAAGTCGCCGAAGCGGGCCTAGAGCGCGGCGACGAGGCGCGCCGCCGTGTCGGCCTCGGCGAGCGTCTTCTCTCCGTCGCGCGCCAGATCTGGCGCGAAGTCGGCCGTGCCCCAGGAACGCTCGATCGTCGCCGCCAGCCGCTCGAGGCCGAGCAGGGTCAGCGGAAAGCCCGTCGAGAGGAGGGGATCGACGAAGGCCGCGGCCGACGGAAGCAGGATCCAGTTCGGCCCGGCGGCCTCGACGCTGCGGAAGGGAAGCCTCGCCGCGGTGGACGAACGGCAAGCGCGGCGCGTGCGTCGGCGAACTGCTCGCGGACGGTCGGAAGCCGCGCGAGCAGCCGCTCCCAGGCCGGGGCGCCCTCGGAGAGCGCGCAGCTCGCCCGGCGAGCCGGCGGCTCCGCGGCCACGCCGGCGCTCGTCGAAGCCGTTGTTGAAGCGGAGCACCCAGATCCAGCCGCCGTCGAAGACGTGGTGCAGAGCGGCGTCGTCGGCGGGATAGGGCGGAGCCTCCGTCGAGGGGAAGATGCCCGATCTCGTCGACGCGCCGGACACCGGTGAAGTGCGTGTAGAGGCCGGCCGTCGGCGGAAGGTCCGGGAAGCTCGGCGGATCGCGAGCGAGAGCGTCCGGTGAAGGAACCCGCCGGGCCCCGAGGCGTCGACGACGAGGCGCGCCGTCAACGCGCGCCGGCGGCCGAGGCGCTCGGTCTCGAGACGGCCGACGCGCCTTCGAACGTCAGGCCGGTCACCCGCGTCCGGTCGAGAGTACTCGGCGCCTTCCGCGTTCGGCCTCGCGCGGCGAGGAACCGGTCGAAGTCCGGCCGGTACCAGTGCGTGTCCGCCACCTCGTCGCTGGGGCTCGCCGCGACGAGGAGCTGGTCGCTCCGGTCCGGGTTCGCGCCGAACGGCTGTCCCACGCTCGTGCGCGTAGAAGGTGAAGCCGCGCTTGAGGCCGCAGGCGATCTCGGGACGCTCGCGCTGCCAGCGTTCCCCACGCGGCGAGCGGCCGGAGGCGCGGCAGGTCGTAGCGATCGGCGAGCTCCTCGAGGAGCAGGTTGGCGAGCGGCGACGACGACTCGCCGATGGCGAAGCGCGGATGCGCGTCCGCGCTCGAAGAGCACGACGCGACCGTCCCAGGCGCCGGGCGAGGAGCGCGGCGAGCGAGCCGGCGAAGCCGGACCCGACGACCGCGACGTCGAACGTCGACGCCGGGCTCATGCGTCCCCGCAGGCCGCGCACACGGGCGCCGGGAGGACCGCCTGCGCGAGACGTTCATCGTGGCGAGGCGCGCGCGGCGCGACTCGAGGCACGCCGCGCAGCGCGAGAGCGCGTCGAGGTCCCAGAGGTCCGCGAAGACGCGGCCGCGCGTCGAGCCGCACGAGCCGTCCGCGAGCGCAGTCCTCCAGGAGGCCGAGCGTCGGCGGCTCGAAAGCGCCCGCCTCGCGCAGCGCCTCGAGCGCGCCGTTGCCGCCGCGCGTCGGGATCAGCGACACGGCCGTCGCTCCGCAGTCAAAGCGCGAACTCGACCGAGCGGCGCGCCCACTCCCGGGACTCCTCCGCGGCGACCCACGGCAGCCCCACCAGCACGAAGACGCGCAGTGCGACGCCTCGTCCGCGACGAGCGCGTCCGCGGCGCGGCGAAAGTCGTCGAGCGTCATCCGCTTGTTGAGCCGCGGCAGCGCGTCGGGATGGACGGTCTCGAGGCCCATCGCGACCTCGAGCCGGAGCCTCGCAGGCAGGTCGCGGAAGCGCGGAAGACGGCCGGACCGACGAGCGACGGGTGCGACTCGACGATGACGCGCGCGAAGGGCGCGAGGAGCGCGGCGATCGGCGGCGTAGTCCTCGGGCGGGATCGCCCGCGGATCGAAGAAGCTGCCCGCGTTGTAGAGCTTGAGCGCGCGCGCCGGAGGCAGCTGCCGCCGAGGGCCGCGCGGACCTGCGCGGGGATCGCGCCCGGCGGCGACGCGCTCCGGCAGCGTGCTCACCCAGAGGTCGCACATCACGCAGCGCCACGGGCACTCGCGATTGGTCAGGAGGACCGTCGCGACCGGCACGGTGCCGCCCGATCCGTGCGCGCTCGTCCTCGACGAAGGCGCCGTAGGCGCGGAGCGGGTCGAGAACGCGGCGCGGCCCGCGACGCTCGAGGATCCACCGGTCCCGCGCCGCGGGGGACGGCGGGATAGGCGGAGCTCAAGCCCGGCTCACGCGTAGAGGGCGAGGAAGTGGGCCGGTAGCGGGCCTCGTCCGACCGGAAGCCGTCCGCGCCTCGCCCTCCGGGAGCGCGCCGTGCTGGAAGCGGCGCTTCGGGAAGACGGGCATGTCGACGCCGGTCACGCGCCTCGACGCCGCGCGCGACGATCTCGCCCTTGAGCGCGTAGAGCCTCGCCGTGGTCGTAGCGCGGTCAGCTCGGCGAACGGGATCGCCTCGGCCACCGCGATCGACCGCCGGCCGGGTGAACGGGCTGAAGCCCTCGAAGCCGTGGCGGCGCAGCGGGCGCGTACGTGCGGCTGGAGGAGCGGCTCTGGCCGCCGGTGTAGGTCAGCGAGTGCTTGATGCGGCCCGACGCCCCAGCCCTCCTGGTAGAGCATCAGGTTGTTGACGACGCTCCGGATCGTCAGCTCCGGGTTCTCCTCGATCGGATAGTCCTTGAGGTTCTCGTCGCCGCCGTCGCCGTCGACGAGATGCCGCCACGCCGGGTAGCGCGCGCGGATGCCGCGGCAGAGCGCGAGCGCCATCGTCGCGCACTCGACGTCGAGCGGCTTGTAGTCCTCGATCACGCGGACCGCCTCGAGGGGATCGAGCGACTCCGGGTCCGCCTCGATCGGCTCGAGGAACAGCCCGAGGCCGAGCGTCCCGAGAAACGCCCGCGCCTGCTCGAGGTCGGGCCCGCCGTCCCGATCGACAGCGTGAAGGCCTTGAGCCGCGCCGGGCTCATGCCGAGACGCAGGAGCAGCGTGGTAGGTCAGCGAGGAAGACGGCGCCGCTGTCGATCCCGCCCGAGAAGGCGACGCCGATCGGCTCGGCCGGGCGGCATCCGCTTCGAGCCACGCCGCGATCTCGTCGGCGAGGGCGCCGACGTAGCGCCGCGCCGATCGCGTCGAGGTCCGGCGGCAGCGGCGCCGCGCCGGGCGTGAAGAAGCGCGTCGTAGGACGGCTCGGGATCCGGGCAGCCGACGAGCTCGATCTCGACGACGTGGTGCGCCGGCACCATGCGCGTGTAGCTGGGATGGAACTGGCCGGCGAGGCCCTCTCCGACGGAGCGCACTCGTGGATCGCGTCGATGCGGTCGGCGACGACGAGCGCCGGGCCCGCGCTCTGCTTGGCCAGGAAGTAGCGCAGCGGCCGGTCGAGCGAGCGCGCCAGCCGGACGCGGCGACCCTCGCGGCCCACGAGCGCGAAGGAGCCGTCGATGCTGCGCACGTCGGCGGGAGTGCCGCGGGCCACGCGCGCCCGCGCGTCCTCGAGGGTCAGGTTGGGAATGCGATTGTCGGCGGGGTCCGTCAGGTCCACGACGCGCTCGACGTATTGGTCCGGCATGGAAGGCCTCCCGGCGTCGCCGATGCTACAGCGAGGCCGGTCCGTGCGCGTCACACGAGACTTCGGGCGTCCGTTGCTTTAAAATGGCCGAAATGTCAGCGGCAGCGCCGGGAGATTCCACGCCCGCGGAGCGCCCGGGCGGCGGCGCCGCCGCCGCGCTGCTCCAGGCGGCGCGCCCCGCGCAGTGGGTCAAGAACCTCGTCCTCCCGCTTCCGTTCCTCTTCGGCGGAGTCCTCGGGACGGCCGGCGGCTGGATCCTCGCGGCGTCGGGCTTCGCGATCTTCTGCCTGATCACCAGCGGCGTCTACATCGTCAACGACATCATGGACCGGGAGCGGGACCGCGCCCATCCCGAGAAGCGGCACCGGCCGCTCGCGTCCGGCCGGCTGTCGGTGTCGGCGGCGGCGTTCGCGGCGGTCGTCCTCGAGGTCATCGGCCTCGGCGCGGCGTTCCTGCTGCGGCGCGAGTTCGGGATCTGGTGCCTCGCGTACGCGGTCCTGATGCTGACGTACTCGCTCGTCCTCAAGCGCATTCCGTTCCTGGAGGCGCTGATCGTGGCGGCGGGGATGCCGCTGCGGGCGCTCGCCGGCGCGGCGCTCGCCGGGGTCTGGCCGTCGCCGTACCTGATGGGCTGCGCGTACCTCCTGGCCCTCTTCCTCGTGGCCGGCAAGCGGCAGTGGGAGTTCCTGAACGCCTCGAAGGGACACCGGCCGGCCCTGGCGGCGTATCACGAGGGAGGTCTCGACTATCTCTTCCTGATTACCGCGCTCGCGACGGTCGCCGGCTATTCGGGATACAGCGCCGCGCCCTCGACGGTGGCTCACTACGGACGTTCGCTCGCGCTGACGGTGCCCTGGGTGATCCTCGGGCTCGCGCGGTACGTGCGGCTCGTGTACCGGTGGGGCGGAGGGGGAAATCCCACGCGGCTGCTCACCGGCGACCCCTGGCTGCTCGTCATCGTGATCGGCTGGGTCGCGACGGCGGGATGGATGATCTATGGCCGGTGATCGCGAGGTCGGGGGAGCCCAGGTTCCCGCGCCGAAGGAGCGCAACGTGCGCCTGGGCGTCGGCTTCCTCGCCTACAACGAAGAGGAGCTGATCGCGAAGACGGTCGCGGAGGCCGTGGCCTCGCTGTCGGCGATCCCGAACCTCACCTGGCACGTCGTCGTCGTAAACGACGGCAGCCGCGACCGCACGGGAGAGATCGCCGAGGGCCTCGCGAAGAAGGACCCGCGCGTCTCGGTCGTGCACCACGACGGCAACAAGGGCTACGCCGTCGCCACGGAGACGGCCCTGCGCAACGTGCCGGGCGAGGTCGTGATGGTCGTCGACGGCGACGGCCAGCACACGATGGCCGACGCGCCGTTGTTTCTCGCGGCGATCGACCGCGGCGCCGACGTGGTCTTCTGCTGGAAGAAGGTGCGCCACGACCCCGTGGGCCGCCTGATCCTGTCGCGGGGGCTCCGGATCCTGTCGCACTGGATCCTCGGCTCGCCGCTCCACGACATCAACGCGGGATGCCGGGCGTTCCGGCACGACGTGGCGCGGCGGATCGAGATCAAGCACCGGATCAACTTCGTGGGCGACGAGATCTACGCCCGCTGCCGGATCGCCGGCTGGAAGGTCGACGAGGTCGTCGTGCAGCACTTCCCGCGGGAAGCGGGGCAGTCGATCCATCGGCCGTTCAAGATGCTCGGCACGATCATGCGGGTCATCCGCTACCTCTTCGACCTGCGCGCCGAGATCCACCAGTCGGCCGCCCTGAAGCGGCTCGTGAGCAAGAAGAAGTGAGCGGCGGAACCGTCATCCTCGGAGCCGGGCCGACCGGCCTCGGCGCCGCATACCGCCTGGTGCGAGCGCGGCGAGAAGGACTTCGAGATCTTCGAGCGGTCGGGCCAGGTCGGCGGCCTCGCGACGAGCTTCGTCGACCCGAAGGGATGGACCTGGGACGTCTCGGGCCACATCATTTTTTCGGGCCACAAGTACTTCAACGAGTTCCTCGGCAAGGTCCTCGGGAAGGACGGCATCCGCTGGATCGATCGCGAGAGCTGGATCAAGTTCGAGGACAAGTACGTCCGGTATCCCTTCCAGAACCACCTCTCGTCGCTGCCCGAGCAGGCGATGCTCGAGTGCCTCATCGGCCTCGTCGAGTCGCAGACGATCGAGAAGGACCGGGCGTTCTCGAACTTCGAGGAATGGGTGCTGGCGAAGTTCGGATCCGGCGTCGCCAAGCACTTCATGAATCCCTACAACTTCAAGGTCTGGGCGACGCCGCTCGAGAAGATGGGCTACTACTGGATCGCCGAGCGCGTCTCGGTCGTCGACTGGCGCAAGGCCATCGAAACGACCGTCGTTCCGAAGCCGACCGACTGGGGCCCCAACGCGAAGTTCGGCTACCCGCTCCACGGCGGCACGCTCGGGCTCTGGAAGGGCGTCCTGCCTTTCATCGGCGACTGCGTGCGGTACCACAAGCGCGCCATCTCGGTCGACGAGGAGAAGCGCGAGATCGCGCTTCTCCGACGGCACGACACGGGCGTACGACCGGCTGCTGACGACGATGCCCCTCGACGCCTTCGTCGCGCGGCTGACCCACGCTCCCGAGGCCGTGCGGAAGGCGGCCGAGACGCTCCTCTTCAACCGGCTCTTCTCCGTCGGTGTAGGACTCAAGCGACCCTCGCCCTCCGACAAGAACTGGATCTACTTCCCGAACCCGAAGACGCCCTTCTACCGGATGACGTACCTGTCGAACTATTCGCCCGAGATCGTTCCGGGCGGCGACACGTCGAAGTACTTCTCGGTCTTGACCGAGACGTCGTACTCGAAGTTCAAGCCCCTGCCCGAGGGCGACTTCGGCAAGGCGGTGGTCGACGGCCTCGTCGCCGAGGGGATCCTCCAGCCGTCGGACCTTCCACTGATCGAAACGGTCTTCCTGATTCATGCGGGCCATTCGTACCCGATCCCGTCGACCGACCGGAACCCCGCGCTCGAGACGATCCACGCGTACCTCGAGCCGCGCGGCATCTACTCGCGGGGACGCTTCGGCTCGTGGAAGTACGAGATCGGCAACCAGGACCACTCCCTCATGCAGGGCGTCGAGCTCGTGGACCGGTGGCTGGACGGTAGCGAGGAGAAGGTGTTCCGGAGCTAGACACCGGCTGCAGGTGTGACCATCGACACACCCATGCGGCGCAATCCGGACGCCGAATCGTCTTGCCGGGGTGTAGAATGGCGCCCTATAGATTCCGAATGGGAGTGGTGACTTCCCTAATTCAGGAGGAAAGACTCATGCGCTCGGCGAAAGTGTGTCTGACGGTTCTCCTCGGTGTCGGTATGGGTGCGGCGCTTCTCGCGCAGAGCGCGCCAGCGACCAAGAAGGAAGTGTCGATTCCCAACCCGGGCAGGGTGGCCCCGTCGAAGCCCGAGCCTGCCCGGCCACACCTCTCCGAAACTTACGGGACCACGAGCACCTCGTACTATCGGATCCCCTCTTCGGAGTTCACGGCGTTGAATTCGAACCTCGATTTGCCGTACGGCGACGTCTGGTACGACCAGCCGAACGACATCTTCCGGCGGTATTCGATCGTGGGCAACAGCTTCTTCGTCGCGAGCCCGCACCTGCCGTCGGGCGCGACCATCACGTACTTCGAGCTGGACGGCTGCAACGACAGCGTCGCCGACACCGTCGACGCGTATCTCTACGACTGCGACTACACCGGTGATTGCACGGCCGTGCCTCCGGCTACGGTGACGATCGAGGCGAACGTCGGATGCACGTTCCGCTTCAACAATGCGGTGTCGTTTCCGGTCGCCAACTATACGAAGACACAGGTGGTGCGCGTTCGGACCAGCGCCGCCAACAGCACGACGAACTTCGCCGGCGTCATCATCGGTTACCATCTCAACGTCAGCCCGGCGCCGGTCAGCGCGACGTTCCCGGACGTGCCGACGAGCGACTTCGCGTTCCAGTATGTCGAGGCCCTGGTCTCGTCCGGCATCACCGGGGGCTGTGGCGGCGGGCTCTACTGCCCGGACGGCTTCGTCACGCGGCGGCAGATGGCGATTTTTATCGCCAAGGCGCTGGGCCTCCACTTTCAGTGATCGTCTTCGCGTAAAGACGCACGGCCGGCCTTCGGGCCGGCCGTTTTCGTTTCGGGCCTCAGCGCGGGACGAAGTAGGTGTAGTAGCTGCGGTCCTTGAAAGGCTGCTTCACGAGCTCTTCCTGGCCGCTGGGGAAGTCCGCCTTGAGCTGCTCCCGGCGCGCGAGGTCGCTCTGGTGGACGAAGAAGAGGAGCGGCCGGTCAAGGATGTAGGGCACGGGAGCGTCGGGCCGCACGTCGTGCGGGCCGGACCACAGCCGGTCGCCAATCTCGAAATCGACGCAGCGTCCGTCGATCCAGTTGGTGGTGTTCAAGAGATAGGCGTTGTCGAACGGGACTCCACGCTCGTCGCGGTATTTCCGCATGAGGCGCACGACGTCGAGGGTCGGCTCGAGGATGGTGACCTGCTCGGCGCGGAAGCGGACGAAATAGCTCTCGTAGTTCTGCTGGACCGACAGGCCGCCGAGGGCCGCGAGGGTCACTCCGACGGCCGCCTTCGCGCCCCGACCCGCCACCCGCGCGCGGCGGATGAGCCACGCGGCGGGAAGTCCCGCGAGGACCAGCACCGACGGCATCGCGACCGCCGCCCGGTTGATCCCGGGGTTCTCCACCGGGAAGGCGAGCGCGAGCGTCGAGGCGAGAGTCAGGACGAAGAGCGATACGAGGACGACGGCCCAGCGGCGCGACCCGCGAAGCGCCCTGACCGCGGCGACGAGGAGGCCTCCGAGAAGCAACGCGCCGGTGACGGGGTCGAGGAACGGGTCCTCGGTCACCGTGTTGATCCAGGCTTCGTCGCCGCGGAAGTGGAACGCGAGCGCCATGCGCTGGAGATTGCCGGCGAAGAGTGCGAGAGGCGAGCCCGGAAGGGGTCGCTCCTGGCTCCCGGCGCGCGTCATCGCGCGGTACCAGAAGTCCTGCGGCCGCTGGAGCATGTACTGGAGGAGGGGAAGGAAGACGAGCAGCGAGGTCGCCGTCAGCAGCAGCCCGTCGCGCACCAGGCGCCCGCGGCGCCCCCGCCAGCGAGAGTCGAAGAGCGAGACGCCGAAGGCGATGGGCACCATGGCCGGGACGATCTTGAAGGCGTTGTAGCCGTACTGCCCGAGGCCGAGCCAGAAACCGGCCGAGAGCACGCTCGCCCGGTCGCCCCGCCGCATGTACCGCAGGAGGGCGGCGAGGAAGAGCGCGGCCGGAAACACCGCCCAGGCGAACGTCAGGCCTCGTCGGGCGCCGAGAGTGGGCCACTTGCTCCAGGCGCAGAGGGCCGCGGCGATGAGTCCCAGGGGCGCGCCGCCGAGCTCGCGTCCGGCGACGTACATGGCCGGGATGGCGAGCATCCCGATCAGGGCGGTCGAGATCTTGAGCGTGAGGTAGTTGATCGGCAGGCCGAGGCGATGGAGGAAGTACTCGAAGTAGAAGGGCAGCGGCGCCTGTCCGGTATTTCGAGGAAAGAACACGGGGCGCTCGCCCTGGGCGAGCTCCTCGACGTTGAGGAGGTCCTCGGCGTGATCGCTCCCGGGGTGCGGCGGGATCTCCGAGAGCTGGTGGAACCGGAAGACGGCTCCGATCGCGAGGATCGCCAGGAGCGCGAGACCGGTGGCGAGCCGGCGGCGCGGCGAAGCCGAGGGTTCCCGATCCACCGGGGCCGAGGCGGCGGACCGGGACCAGGCCCAGAACCAGACGACCATCGACGCCAGCCAGGCGCTCACGCCGAGACCGTCGAAGCGGCCGTCGGCCGTGCGCGTCCAGGACAGCGCAGCGAGCCCGAGGCTCACGAGGAGTCCCGCCGCCAGACGATGGAGGGAGGCGGGCGCGGCATCGATCGCCTGGAGCGGTTCGGGCACGCCCGCGGCCTTCCACGCGACGGCGAGCCATGCGAGGAGGCCCGCGGCGAGCGCGCCCGCGGCCCAGGGCGGGAGAGCGTGAAGCTGCATGGGCCAGCAGGCGGCCGTCAGGAGGAGGACGCCGGCGAGGCCGAGCCCGAGAAGCGCGTCGGGACCGCGCGCTTCCGGCGCGGAGAACGTTCGGCCCGCCTCGTCGCGCGCGGGATCGAAGATCTGCGAGTTGTCCAAGCGGGCTTCCATGATAGCCCACGGTCGCGGTGCGGTAAAATCGCAGTTCGAGACTCGCTAGGAGGCCGCACTTGAAACGAGCCGCGATGGTCCTGGTCCCGTGGGTTTTGCTCGCGGCCGCATGCGGCCGGAAGGAGCCCGCGGCCGCGGCACCCGGAACGGGTTCGGGAGCGCCCGCGGCCGCCCCGGCGGCACCTCCCGCTGCGGGCGGGCTCGTCACGGACAAGGCGCTCGTCGACGGGCATCTCGTCGAGATCTCGCACAGCAAATGGGACGGCGGACAGACGGCCGATCTCTTCGACACGAACCCGTCGACGCTCGCCCGCACGGAGAACGCGAACCCGGCGGTGCTCGAGTTCCGGCTTCCGGAGCCCCGGCCGATCCGGGGGATCTCGGTGACGCTGGGCGGGACGGACTACACCCTGACCGTCACCCTCCATCCGCAGGGGGGCGGTCCCGCGAAGGCCTACACCAAGGAGTTTCGCCAGATGAAGGCGGACCCGACGCTCGAGCTCGACTTCGACGGTGCTGCCACGCCGATCGAGTCCCTGCGCGTCGAGATCCAGGACGTCAACGGCGGAGACGGCCACATCCACATCCGCACGATCAAGCTCCTCTAGAAGCGCCGCACCCGATGGACGCAGGCGCAGCGGCCCCCGCCGACGAGGCCCGGGGCGGCCCCACTCCTCGGCAGAACCGGATCTTCTTCGGCCTGACGCTCGCCCTCTTTCTCGTGACCCGGCTCTGGGGCCTCGAGCGGTTTCCGATCTTCTTCTTCTGCGACGAGGCCGTGCAGACGGTGCAGGCGGCGCGCCTTGCCGACAACGGGATGCGCGACGACCGGGGAGCGCTCTTCCCGACGTACCTGCGCAACACCGAGTTCTACAACCTGAGCGTGGGCGTCTACCTCCAGCTCCTCCCCGAGCGGCTGCTGCCGCGGTCGGTATTCGTGGCGCGCGCCGTCCCGGTCCTCGTGCTCTTCTCCGCCATGGCGGCGGTGGGTCTGATGCTCCGCGACTTTCTGCGCCTCCGGTACTGGTGGGTGGGCGTCCTGGCCCTTTCCGGGTTCCCCGGCTGGTTCCTGCACACGCGAATCGCCTTCGAGCTCATGCTCGCCACGGCGTTCTACGTCTGGTTCCTGTACTTCTACCTGCGCTACCGGAGCGGCCGGCCGCGCGCGGCGTACGGGGCGGTGATCTTCGGCGCGCTGACCTTCTACGGGTACAACACCTTCCAGCCGGTCATCGTCGCCACCGCGGTCCTGCTCGCGCTGGTGGACGCCCGATACCACTGGGCGAATCGCCGCACCGTGGCTCGGGCGGCGCTGCTCCTCGTGCTGCTGGCCCTGCCGTACGTCCGGTTCGTGCGTGCGCACTCCCGCGAGGTCGGTGAGCGGCTGCGAAGCCTCGACTCCTACTGGACGGACCCGGCCCGGTCGCTGCCCCAGAAGCTCCGGCTCTACGGGATCGAGTACGCCCGGGCGTATTCCCCGAGGTACTGGTTCTTTCCCGATCCACCGGGTGACATCGGGCGGCACATGATGAAAGGGTACGGTCACGTGCCCCTCGGCGCGCTGCCGTTCGTGGCCGCCGGAGTCCTCCTGTGCGTCCGCCGGTGGAGGTCGCCGGCCGAACGGACCCTGCTCGTCGCGCTCGCGGCTGCCCCGGCCGGCGGCGCCATCGTGCACTCGGGCATCACCCGCGCGATGACGCTCGTGGTCGTGTTCGGCATGCTCGTCGGCGTGGCGGCGGACCCCCTCCTGCGGCCGGTCGGCCGGCGGCTTCGGCCCGTCCTCGTCGGGGCGGCCGTGTGGGCGGCTCTCGCGGGCGCCCAGGCGGCGATGCTCGCCGACGCTCTTCGCAACGGGCCGACCTGGTACCGGGACTACGGCCTCTACGGCATGCAGTGGGGCGCACGCGAGGTCTTCGGGGAGCTTCGCCGCGTGCGCGAGGCGCACCCCCGCGCCCTCGTGCTCCTGACGCCGGTCTGGGCCAACGGCGTCAACGACCTGCTGGAGTTCTTCCTTCCGGGCACCGAGGGCATCGTCGTCGCGAACGTCGACTGGCTGCGCTACGCGCGCCGGGACATCCCGCCGGACACGCTCGCGATCATGACGGAGGCGGAGTACCAGTCGGCGGCCGGCGACCCGCGCTTTTCCGACCTGCGCGTCGAGTCGACGCTCGCGTACCCCGACGGCACTCCCGGCTTCCGCTTCGTCTGGCTCCGCTACGCGGACGACTTCGACGCCGTGCTCGCACGGGAGCGGGAGGGCTGGCACCGGCTCGTCGACGAGGAGGTCGAGATCGCCGGCGAGAACGTGCGCGTGTCCCACTCGGTGTTCGACGTGGGAGGGGCCCGTCACCTGTTCGATGGCGACGAGCGCTCGCTGGTCCGGACGGAGAAGGCCAACCCGGCCGTCGTCGTGGTGGAGTTCTCCCGGCCACGCCCGTTGCGGCAGCTCGCGCTCACGACGGGAAGCATGGAGATGGAGCTCTCCGTCGAGGTGTCCGGGCCTTCGGGCGAGGCCTCCCTCGATCGCGTCTTCAAGAACCTGCCGCTCGATCCGACCGTGGAGCTCGAGCTTCCCGCGATCGGAGGGCCCGTCTCGAAGGTGCGGATCTCGGTCCGCGACATCAACTCCGCGGAGCCGCAGCCCGTGCACCTCCGGGAGGTGCGGCTGCGCTAGGGGCGGCGGACTCGCGCCTTCAGTGCAGGAAGTCCGAGAGGCTCCAGGAGAGGACGCGGCTCTGTCCGCGGTCGGCCACGATGAGGCGCCCGAAGGGGTCGAGCGCGACTCCCGTCGGCGCCTTGAGGCCGTCGGCCTTGTACGACTTCTGGAGGCTGCCCGAGGCGTCGTACTGCGCGATGCGGCCCTTCCAGGCGTCGGTGACGAACACCATGTCGGACGGCCCGACGGCGAGGTAGGGCTCGGTGTAGAAGTCCTTCCAGCCGTAGACGGGGAACTGGCGCACGAACGCCCCGTCCGCCTCGAACACCTGGATGCGGTGGTTGCCCGTGTCGGCCACGTAGACGCGGCCGGCGGCGTCGGCGGCGATGCCCACCGGCTCGACGAGCTGGCCCTCGGCGTCGCCCGCGGAGCCCCAGTACCCCGCCACCCGGCCCTCCGCGTCGAACTTCACGATCCGCTTGTTGCCGGTGTCGGTGACGTAGACGGAAGCCTTTCGACAGAACGAGCGCGCGCGGTCCGAAGAAGCCGCGCTCGGGGTCCTTCCACTCGCCGAGCCACTGTCCGTCCGCCGACGAAGCGGGCGACACGGTGGTTCCAGGTGTCGGCGACGTAGATCGTTCCGTCCGGGCCGACGGCCACGCCGCAGGGCTCGTTGAGCTGTCCGTCGCCTCCGCCCTTGACGCCGCCGAGCGCGCGCAGGAAGGCGCCGTTGCCGTCGAAGATCTCGATCCGGCTGTTCTTGGTGTCGGCGACGTAGAGGTTCCCGCGGCCGTCGGCGGCGACGCCGCGCGGCTCGGCGAACTGGCCGGGACCGTTGCCGGGCCCGCCGATCACGCGGGCGGGCGGCAGCTCCACGCCGTCGGACGGGTAGTCGCGGGAGGAGGTGTCCTGGACCGCGAGCTCGAGCGGCTCGAGCAGGCCGCTGCCGCCGAGGTCCTTCCGGACGTACATCGTGGCGTCCTGCGAGCCGATCGGGCTCCAGATCTCGTGGAAGAGCCACCACCGGAAGAAGTCCTTGAGGGTCGGCCGCGTCTTGCCGGCTTCCGTCCTCGGCTCCGGGAACCACCAGGCGCGGATGGGCACGCGCTTCGCGTCGTACCTGGGAGCGAGCTGTTTCTCGAGCGCGCCCTCGGGATCCCAGTCGGCGATGATGACGGGCGTCGATGCCTGCTCGATCCGCGTGGCCCAGGTCGTCGGGACGTCGCGCAGGTACCAGGTCAGCGGCCAGGCGCTCTCGCCGGCGACCGTGATGACGTTCTGCCCCGGGGCGACGCGCCCGCGCGCCTGCTCGACGGCCGCGAGCGAGCGCACGAGGTCCCTGGACGTCTGCACGTACGCGAGCATCTCGGCATGGCCGGGCTCCTTCTCGAGGTCGTGCGCGCCGTACCGGAAGACCGCGAGGTAGGCGCCCCGGGCGTTGACGGCGAGGAGGACGGCGATCAGGGCGAGCGCGGCGCGGCGCGAGCGCAGCGCCCGCTCCTCCCAGAGCCGGGCGATGCCCATGGCGGCGAGGATCGTCAGCGGGAGCAGGGGATGCACCGTCAGCCACGGCACCTTCTCGCGGGCCCAGGCGTAGATCGCGAGCGAGCCGACGGCCCAGAACGCGAGGAACTGTACGAACGGGGAGAGGGTCGACTCGGGCGGCGGCTTCAGGACCAGGGTGGCGACCAGATAGCCGGCGACGAAGAGCACGAGCGCGACGAGCGCCGCCGGGCCGCCGACGGCCGGGAACACCAGGTGCGCCGACGACGTAGAGGGCCAGCAGCGGCGTCGTCACGAGCATCGTCCGCAGGAGGGGGTCGCCGCGCCAGTCGCGCCACCGGAACGCGAAGAGGGCCGCGACGAGGATCGACGTGTCGTAGTAGGCGAGCTGCGGGAAGTAGTACCACCACGGTCCCGGGATCCGGGCGATCGCGTGCTGGCCCATCCAGTACTTGACGGCCTTGGGGATCGCGAGCCAGTCGCCCGGGAACTTCCCGAAGGCCGTGTACATGCCGGCCCAGATGATCAGGAAGAGGATGGCGGCCGTCACGATCGGGCCCGACCGCGCCGCGGCCCAGCGCGCGGCCGCGGCCATGGCGGCGGGGGGTTTGGGCCCCCGCGGCGCCGTCGCCGTGCGGACGAGGCACCAGAGCCCGTACGCGACGAAGAGCACGCCCGTCATGTAGGCGTTCTCCTTGGTCACGCCCGCGAAGGCGAAGGAGGCGGCCGCGGCGAGCAGCCAGCGCGCCCGATCGGTCTCGAGGAACCGCTGGAACGCGACGATCGTGCCGAGCGTGAAGACCAAGGAGTAGAGGTCCTCGCGGATGAAGCGCGAGAAGTACCAGAAATGGGCCGTCAGGAGGACGAAGGCGGCGTACACGGCCGCGGCGTTGCGGCCGATCCAGCGCTTGAGCGGGAACGCGAACGCCATGAGGATCAGCCCGAAGAACGCGGGCATCACGCGCGCCGTGGCGTCGGAGGCGCCGAGGATCTTGTAGACCAGGGCGTTGACGTAATAGAGGAACGGGCCGTGGTACGCCGGGTCGTAGCGCCAGTCGCCGCCGCGCGAGAGCGTCCAGGACTGGTACGCGTGGATGGACTCGTCGTGGTGGAGCGGGCGGTCGCCGAGCGCCCAGTACCGCGTGACGATCGCCAGGGCCGCGAACAGGAGGAGGGCCGCCGCGGCGCGGCTCGAGATCCGAGGCCGCGCGCCTCCCGCGATCGATCCCGCGTCGTTCAAGGCTTCCTCCCGAGTTTCAGTCTGGCAATCGAGCTCGTGCCCGAGTTGACGACGTAGAGGATACGGTCTTTCGGGTCGATCGCGATTCCCGTCGGGTTCTCGAAGGCCTTTCCGGCCTCGTCCGCGGTCAGGCGGCCCTTTTCCCGGCCCTGGGAGTCGAGGATGACGACGCTGCGGGTGCCGGGATCCGTCGCGTAGATCGTGCCGTCGTCGTCGATGGCGAGGCCCGGCTCCACGTTCTCGCCCCAGCCGGCGAAGGGGAGCACCCGGCGCAGCGTCCCGTCGGGGCCGAGGACCTGGATGCGCCGGTTGCCCGTATCGGCGACGAAGATCTCGCCGCCCGGGGAGGCGGCGATCCCGATCGGGCTCGCGAACTCGCCGGGCTTCGAGCCCTTCTGGCCGACGATCTTCGGGTCGGAGAGGAGCGGCCCGTACGAGACGACCCGGTGGTTGCCGGTGTCCGTGACCCAGACCCGCCCGTCCGGCGCGATGGCGATGCCGCGAGGGCCGTAGAGGTCGCCGACCGAGCCGCGCAGGACTCCCTCGACGGTGTAGGCCTGCACCCGGCCGTTCCAGGTGTCGGCGACGTAGAGCGCGTCCCCGCGGATGGCGAGCCCGCAGAGCTCGCGGAAGCCGAACTCGCCGGCGCCGCGCCCGCCCCAGCCGCCGAGCCGGCCGCCGTCGCGGTCGAAGACGCGCAGCCGCGAATTGCCGAAGTCGGCGACCCACAGGCGCCCGCGGCCGTCGACCGCCGCGCCCCGGGGCTCGCGCAGGCCGCCGTACGGGGCCTCGCCGGCGGCGGCCTTCGGCGCGATCGCCGGGCGCTCCTCGGGCTCGTCGGCGGGCGGGCCCGGGGAGGAGGCGCTCTCGGGGAGCGTCTCGCGCGCCGGCAGGACGACGTCCTGCGCCGGTCCGCCGGCCACCCGGTAGATGGAGGCCTCGGGGTTCTCGTACGCGAGCTGGAAGAGGTCGGGCGTGATCTTGAACTTCTGCAGACCCGCGGCCGGGTAGGTCTTGCGCTCGAGCCCGCCGACGTAGACGTACGCGACCCGGTATCGCTTCAGGAGCGAATCGATCGAGGCCGCCTCGGGGTTCGAGTAGATCGCCCGGACCGCGAGCTTGCGGGCCTCGATCTCGCTCTCGGGGTTGCCGCGCTGCTTGACGTGGTAGTCCCAGCCGAGGACCGTCGGCAACCCCGTCAGCATCGAGATGCGCCCGAAGTCCTGGTAGGAGGGCCCCTGGGCCTCGAGGAGGACGGGCGTGCCGGGCACGTTTCTTCGCAGCCACTCGACCGCGCGGTATTCGCCGGGGCGCTGCTCCTCGAGATACCGCAGGCCGTCGAGCGAGGGTCCGGAGTACGGCGCGAAGTGGCGGCTCACGGCCGCGCGGCCGGCGGTGGCGGTGGTGAAGAGGGCGGCGGCCGCGAGCAGCGCGACGGCCGCCCTGGCCGCGAGCGGCCAGCGGTCGATCGTGCCGGGGTGCGTCGGCCGGCGGAAGACGAGGACCGCGGTCCCGATCGCGAAGAGGAGCCAGGCTTCCAGGTACAGCTTGAAGAACGTGTTCATCCGGTCGACGATGTAGAGGCGCTGCGTGAAGAGGACCAGGAAGAACGCCGTCGCCAGGAACGCGATCGCGAGCCGGTCCTCGCGCTCGTCCGCGAGGAAGACGTACGCGCCGAGGAAGAGCAGCACCCCGGCGAGAAAGAAGGCGTCGGGAAAACGAATGGCGGCGAACGCGAGCACACCGATGGCCAGAAGGCCCGCGACGATGCGCGGCGCCCGACCGATGCCCCGGCCGGCGAGGCGGTCTCCGACGGAGGCGAGCCACCAGCCCAGGGCCAGCACGAGGAAGAAGCCGAACACGGTGAGCTGGTCGATCCCGGCCGACGAGGCCTCGAGGTTCTTCCCGATCCCGGGCCGGCCGCCGGCGCGAAACCACAGGGGCTGCGCGAAGAGCCAGGCCGAGCCGGCGGCCGCCGCGAACGCCGCCCCGGCGCGGCCGAAGGAGTCGAGCGAGACCTTCTCCGGCATCAGCGCGAGAGTGAGAGACACCACGACGATGAGTCCCGTCAGCAGCGGCACGTCCCACGCGTTGGTCAGGGCCTGGCAGGCGGCGACGAACCCGAGCAGGACCGCGCCGCCGAGGCGCCGCCGCCAGGACGAGCCGGGGTCGCCGTGGACCCGGACCAGGTGCAGCGCCGCCGCGGAGAAGAGCAGGAAGACGGGAATGGCGAGGACGTGCGCGTGGAGGTCCGCGAAGACGAGGCTCCAGAAGGGGTACTCGTTGATCGTGTCGCGGATGACGCGCGAGGTCGCCCAGAAGTAGTCCCAGTCGAGATGGCGCTTCTTGACGAGCCACTCCCGCAGCCCCGAGAGGTTGCCGACGAGCAGCGTCAGCGACGCGCCCGCGATCCCGGCGCGAAGCCGCCCGCCCCAGTTGCGCGCGAGCGCGAAGGCGCCCTGGAGGATCGTCCCGCCGAGCAACCCGAACGCGAGATTGAACGTGAACCGGGTCGAGAGGTTCGTCAGGAACGTCAGGACGACGACCATCTCCTGCCCGAAGGTGTAGTAGCCGAGCGGGGCCCCGGCGAGCCAGGGGTCCGACGGCGGAAGCGCCGGCGTGCGGACGAGGATGTTCAGGATCGAGAAGTCCATCGGCTTCTCGCCCCAGGTGATCTCGGGGTTGAGCGCCCGGATGCCGAGGAAGAGCAGGAAGCCGGCGGCGAAGGCCAGCTCGCTCTGGAGGAGCGGCCGCCGGTTCTCGCGCAGGAAGCGGAGGATGTCGTGGCGGTTCCGAAGGAAGGCCCAGGCCGCGGCGAAGGCCACGACCGCGAGGCAGGTCACGGCGGCGCGGCGGCCGTTGGCGAGCACGCCCAGGGTCACGCCGAGCGTCATCAGGTACGTCGTCAGGACGAGGCCGAGGAGGCGGGCGAAGCCGAACCCGCGGTCGGAGAAGCGCGGGAAGGCCGCGTAGCCGAGCGGCACCCCCAGAAAGCCGATCACGGCGAGGGCGAGGTACCAGAGGACCGCGGCGGAAAGCGAGTTGCCGCCCTCCGGCTCCGCGAAGGCGGCGGGCTCGGCCTCGGCCTTCCGGTCGGGCCGCACGGGCGCGGACACGCGGCGCTGGCCGCGGGGCCACTTCTCCCACTCGTTCATCGTCGGCGGCGTCCGCGGGATCGACGACAGGAGCAGGGCCCGCGCCTTCTCGGCCGTGTACGCGGGCGTCTTGCGGAAGAGCAGGACGCGGGGGTGATCGTAGACCGTGAACTGCTCCTCGGCGCGGTCGTCCGGGAAGCGCAGGGGGCCGAGCGCCGGGTACGAGGTGAAGTCGGCCGCGCGCTCGAAGCCCAGTCGCCCGTCGAAGAGGGCCTTGTAGTACGCGATCGACATCGGGAAGACCGACGGCACGCGCGTCACGTTCATGTAGACGCGCCCGGAGGTCACCGCCACCCAGTCGGCATCGTTCAAGGCCTTGACCACGATCTCGACCTTCTGCGGCGAGTCCGGATCGAAGAGCGGGATCGCGGGGCCCGCGTAGCGGCCGGGGTCGTGCTCCGGCATCGGCATCGGCTGGCCGTCGTCCCATGTCTCGTTGGCGAAGGCGTTGCCGGGCGCGACGTGCGAGTAGATCCAGCGCGTGGCTTCGACGCGGGTGTGGGGCCGGCGATAGATCGACGTGAAGGCGAACGCCCAGAGAAGCGTCGCGCCGAGCACGGCGACGGCGAAGGCCCGGGCGAGCCGGGGCAGCCGGGCGCGCGACATCCACGAGGAAAAGGCGACGCCGGTCAGGACCGCGAGCGCGGGGTAAGCCGGGTAGAAGTACCGAACCGACTTGACGAGCGTCAGGCCGTGGTACAGGACGAGGAAGAGCACGTGGACCGTCAGCGGCGCCAGCGCGTACTGCCGGCGGCGGAGGATCGCGGCGAAGCTCCAGAAGAACGCCGCGATCGCGCAGAGGCCGAACGCGATTCCCGCGCCCCAGAGCACGAAGTTCTCGACCGGGTACAGGATCGTGCGTCCCGCCCACTGCAGCGCGGGCGGGAAGCCGGCCACGGAGCTCGAGAGGATCTTGAGCCGCCGCAGGTCGTCGACCCAGCGGGGATCCAGCCGGAACGACAGAGGGCTCGGGCCGAGAAAGACGTGGGGGAGGAAGACGCGCACGGTCGCGGCGGCCGCGACGAAGAGCAGGAGCGCCCGGGGCAGGGCCTTGAGCAGCGACGGGAACGAGCGCTCGCGGGCCGCGGCCCGAACGAGGATCGCGACGCCGATCGGGGCGAAGAGGGCGAGCGCCGTGATCTTGCACGCCGCCGCCAGGCCGATCGCGACACCCGTCAGGAGGTCGCCGGCGGGCCCCGAGCGGTCCTGCGCGATCCGGACGGCGCCGTAGAGCGCCGCGGCGGTAAACGTCGTCAGGAAGGTGTCGACGGCCCAGAAGTGCGAGAGCTGGATGCCGAGCACGCAGAAGGCGGCCAGCCCGGCGGCCAGAAGCGAGGCGCGGCGGTGGGCGAAGCGCCGCGTGATCCGGTACACGAGCCAGACGGTCAGGAGATCGAAGATGCCCGAGAGGGCCCGACCGACCAGGTGCGTCTCGCCGTAGCCCTTCTTGCCGGCGAGCGGCGCCACCGCCTTGGCCATGACGAGGGGGAGCGTCCCGTACACGAATGACCCCTCGCCGCGGTTGTAGGGGTCCAGCGTCGACTTCTTCGAGTCGAAGTAGTCGCCCGGCCCCTTCGGGAAGGCGAGCTTCTCCTCGACCATCGAGATGAACCGCTCGTCCGGGTGGAGGTGGTGGCCCTCGTCCCAGTCGAGCTTCTGGAAACGGAAGATCGCCCCGAGAAGAAGAATCCCGAGGAGGATGGCGCGGGCGCGGTCCCGAGACAGGCGAATCACGCGACGCGGACGCCCTTGCGGGAGAGGAACCGGGCGATCTCCTCGCGGTTGCCCTGGATCCACGCGAGGAGCCGGTCGACGCCTTCGGGGGGCGAGACGCGCGGCCGCCAGGACAGCTCGCGCGCGGCTCGGTCCACGTTGCAGTAGAAAACGTGCTGGTCGCCCACGCGGGCCGGCTGCCGCGCGATCGGGATCTCCTTCTTCAACTTCCGGCCGAGGACGGTCATGAGCTCCTGGAGCGACATGCGAAAGGCGGGCCCGCCTCCGACGTTGTAGGCCCGGCCCGCGACGACGGACTTCTTCTGCGCCGCGGCGAGATAGAGCGCCACGAGGTCCTCGACCCAGAGGAGATCGCGGACCTGGAGCCCGTCGCCGTAGAACGTGATCGGCAGGCCGAAGACGGCCGCGAGGGCGAACCACGCCACCCAGCCCTGGTCCTCCTCGCCGAACTGGCGCGGGCCGTAGATGCACGACTGCCGCATCGCGACCGTCGGCAGGCCGAAGCTGCGGTGATAGTCGACGACGTACTGGTCCGCCGCCCCCTTGGAGCAGCCGTAGGGGGACTCGAAGGAGAGCGGCTCCTCCTCGGAGACGCCCTGCGGCAGGTTCTGGAAGTCCCAGCGTCCGTCGCGGATGACGTCGCCCATCGAGAGGTGGCCGTAGACCTTGTTCGTCGAGGCGTAGATCAGGAGGGGCGCCTTCTCGGGCGCACCGGCGTGTCGCCGCCGCAGCTCCTCGAGCAGCCGGAACGTGCCGATCGCGTTGATCTCGTGGTCGGCCGCGGGGTCGAGGATGGACGTGGTCACGGCGACCTGGCCGGCGAGGTGAAGGACGACATCCCAGGGCTCGGCAAACGCCGCGCGCAGGGCCCCCGCGTCGCGCACGTCGGCTTCGATGAACCGGATTTCCGGATGGGCCCCCTCCAGCCAGGCCCGGTTGAACCGGGAGGCGGCCCGGGCGAAGCTGTCGAAGACGACGACGTCATGGCCGAGCTCGCGGAACCGGTGGGCCGCGTTCGAGCCGATGAAACCGGCGCCGCCGGTGATCAGAAACCGCATGGGCTCCCTTTTTCGATGGAGTCGGCCGGCACTAAGCCCTTCATTTTACAGGAGAATCGGCCCGCCGCGAGCAGACGAAGGCGATGCACGAGCCGGCCTCGGGCGCCGGCTCCTCCGTGTGCCGGCGCAGTCGCCGGACCCAGAAGGCGTTGTCGGTCAGACCCGGAAACGGGACCCATCTCCCGGTCGCCCGCTTGGCCACCAGGTGCGGGAGGCTGACGTAGTGGCTCCAATGGAAGGCGCGGGCGGCGCGCGGCGAGAGGTAGTACCGCCAGCGCACCACGTCGAGGCCGACCCGCTCGAAGCGGGCCTTCCAGATCGCCGGCGAGTCGAAGTGGAAGTGGACGGACTTCTTGTTGAACCACGCGAGGTAGGCGCGGTGGGCGCCCGCGAGCCCGATCCGCCGCCAGGCGCGCGCGTCCGTCAGGAACTCGCTGAAGCGCTCGCCGATGACCGTGCATGCGAACGTCCCGCCGGGCTTCAGGACCCGCGCGATCTCGGCGACCGTGCGGTCGATGTCGGGAATGTGCTCGAAGACGCAGTTGGAGACGACGGACGCGAAGGACGCCTGCGGAAACGGCATCGCCCCCGAGTCGGCGCCGACGAGCAGGCGATAGACGCCGCGGGGGGCGGCCTCGGAGAGGTCCGCGATTCCGGGGTCGAGGCCCACGTCGGCGCCCGAGGGGAAGACGACGGATCCGAAGTGCCCGTCCCCGCAGCCGATGTCGAGGATGGGCCGGGGAAAGTCCACTTCCGACAGGATCTGCGCCTCGATCGAGCGCATGATCACGCGGTGGAACGGCATCTCCCGCAGGTGCGAGCGCAGGATCTGCTCGGAGCGCTCCGGCGTCACCGCGGGCTCCCGGCGACCGAGCGGTACACCGCCTCGTAGCCGTCGAGCGTGCCGTCGACCGGAAAGGTGGCGCGGATCTGCGCCGCCGGCCGGCGGTACCGGTCGGGAGTCTCCAGGACTTTCAGGATCTCGCGCGCCAGTCCCGCTGCGTCGCCGACCGGTGCGATCTCGCCCATCCCCGTGATGCGCACCGGCTGCCGCACGCCCGGCAGGTTCGAAGCGACGACCGGCACGCCGGAGAGCATCGCCTCGACCTGGACCAGGCCGAAGGACTCGGTCGAGTTGATCGAGGGCAGGACGAGAACGTCGGAGACGGCGAAGAGGTCGGAGATCTCGTCGGGCGGGACGATGCCGGGCGCGACGACGCCGGAGGCCGGGTCGGCGGCGAGCGGCTCGACCCGCTCCCAGACCGTCTCTCCCGCCACCTGCTTGGCGCCGGCGAGCAGCAGCACCGCCTCCGGGAACCGGCGGCGGATCTGCGAGAAGGCGGTCAGCAACAGCGGCAGCCCCTTCTCTTCCGCGAACCGGCCGAGGAAGAGCAGCACGGGGCCGCCGCGGATCCCGTAACGCCCCCGGACCTCTTCCGCGCTGCGGCCGGTCCGCGGCGGGTCCGTTACGGGCGGAAGGATCCAGCCGACCTTCTCGAGACGGTCGGAGAGCGGGCGCGTGTGTCGGGCGTAGTCCTCGGTGTAGGTGATCACCCGGTCGGCGCGCTCGAGCGCGAAGTGCTGGGAGGCGCGAGCGAGGACCTTGATGAGGCCCTGGCCCCGGGAGGGCGGAGGCTGCAGGTCGCAGTGATACGTGATGACGATGGGGACCCGGAGGCTCGCGGCGAGAAAGGTCAGCGGGATCGCGTTGACGGCCGGCGCATGGAGGTGAAGAACGTCGGTCCGCGGGAGCTCCGAGAAAGCGCGCGCCACGATTCCCGGGGCGACCAGGGCCTTTCCGACCCGCAGCGCCACCGGGGCGCGCAGGACGGTCACGCCGTTCTCGACGCTCTGGATCGGAAGCTCCGGCAGGTGCTGGTCGGTCAGCACGCGGACCTCGTGGCCCCGCCGCACGAGCCCCTCCGAGAGGTGCTCGACGTAGAGCGTCAGCCCCGACACGTTGGGCCGGTAGTAGTCGATCGCCATGAGGATCTTCATTTCTCGGGGCGGGCGACGGTGTAGACGGCGGTCTCGCCGGGGAACGCGGGCGCGAGGAAGGGCATGCGCGCCACCATGTCGGCGCCGGGATACGCGCGGCGCTCCATGTCCCCCACGACGACGTGCGTGATGCCGTACTTCTGGATGGTGTCCCAGGCCGCGCGGAGGTCCGGAGTCGAATAGAAGGCCTTGATCCGCGCGATGCGCTCGCCCACCTCCGGGTCGTTGCCGCGCCACAGGCCCTCGTGGTTGGCCCAGCCGAGGACCGTGGGGATGCCCGTGTGGGACGAGATGCGGGCGAACTCCGTGTACGGATCTCCGGTCGCCTCCAGGACCGTCGAGCCCCGCGGCGCGTTCTTCGCGAGCCACGCGATCGCCGCCGCGTCGGCGGGGCTGCGGCGGGAGAGGGCGATCTGCGCGTCGAGGGTGAACGGGCCGTCCTTCTGGCGCAGCCGCGAGACGGCCGCATTGACGGGCCACAGGAGCGCGAGAAACGCGGCGGCCCCGAGCGCCAGGCGGACCGCGAGGCGCCGGCGGCCCGCGGCCTCCCACGCCCGGCCGGCGAACACCGCGCCGCCGATCGCGAGCAGCGGCCAGGCCTGGTGGTAGAACTTGAAGATCGTGTTCATCCGCTGCAGGTCCTGGCCGTAGCTGTCCTTGAGATAGACGAACTCGCAGCCGGCCACCATGCCGAGACCGAGCAGAACGAGGAAGGCCGCGAAGACGCCGTCCGCGTCGCCGTCGGCCGCGTGGACACTCCGCCAGCCGGCCCGCACGGCGAGAAACGCCAGGGCCAGCACAAGCGGCAGGGCCGGCATCTTCAGCACGAAACCGATCGCGAGCGCGGCCCCCGCGGCCACGGTCAGCGCGAGGTCGCGGCGCCGCCGCGCACTCTCCGTGTCCGCGGCGCCGCGGGGCCAGAGGCCCACGGCGCAGACGGCGAAGAGGATCCCCCAGACGCCGAGGAACTCGAACGCGCCCGAGAACATCGTCGCGCGCCCCATGCCCTTGTTCTCGAGCTGGAACGAGGCGGTGTAGGGATAGAAGAGGGCGAGGGAGGCGGCCAGGACGCCGGCGCCCGCCAGGATCCCCCGCAAGCCGCTCCGGAGGCCGGGCAGGCGGGCGCCGCCGGTCGAGAGCAGCAAGCCGCAGGAGAGGAGCAGGATCGCGAGCGCCGGCATGTTCCACAGGCTCGCGGCCCGGGCCGTTCCGGCCGTCAGCGCGACGAGGAGGACGGCGAGCCACCGGCGGGCTCCCTTCTCGCCGCTCGACTCCATCCAGCGGTGGGCGACGGCGAAGGCGGCGACGAAGAACGGGAACGCGAGCAGGTGCGGATGCAGGTCGGCGTGAAAGAAGGTGAAGAAGGGAAACTCGTTGATGGTCTTGTACTGCTCGGGCCCGATCACGCGAGAGGCGTGGAAGTAGTCGAAGTCGCGGGCGAAGGGGTTCGCCCAGGCGTCGAGCGCGCCCGCCAGGTTCCCCGCGAAGACCGTCAGGCCGCCCGCGCCCAGACCGACCCGCAGGCTGCCGCGCGAAAGCCGCAGGCCCAGGCAGGCCGCCGCGACGAAGGAGAATCCGGCAAAGGTGGCGATCGAGAGGTTGTAGGCGACCATCGGCGCGACGTCCGAGAGCTTGCGCTGCGTGGCGGCGAGGAGGTATCCCCAGTAGTAGTAGTTGATCGTCCTGCCCGACATCCAGGGGTCCGCCGGCGGCATCCCCGGAAAGCGCCCGAGTGAGCTCAGGAACGCCAGGTCCATGAACTTCTCCTGTCCGAGGATCGCGGGGCCGGCCGCGCGGATGAGGAGGAGGACCGCGGCGGCTCCCCAGAAGAGGGCGGCGGCGAGTTTCTCCTCGTCTCCCCAGACGCCGGCCTTCATCGTTTCGTCGGCCGAGCGCCGGCCCCCGAGCCAGGCCGCCCCGCCGACGAGGGCGAGGGCGAGAACGGTCGTGAACCGCTGGAAGCCGAAGGGCGTCAGGAGCGACAGGGCCCAGGCGACCCAGGCGACCAACGCCAGTCCCAGCGGGCGCGAAAGGAGGGCCGCGTCGCGGCGGTTGCCGAAGAACGCGCGCAGGAGCGGGAGGACGGCGAGGCCCAGGATCTCGGTCGCCAGGGCCCATGCCAGAATGTCCCGCATGCGTCTGCCCGCCATTGTAGACGAGCGGCGGCATTCCACTTGCACGACGGAGGCGCGTGGGACTTGACCGGTATCGCGCCAGGCGCCGCTTCGGCGTCACCCCCGAGCCGGAGGGGAGGCCGCGCCGGAAGGCCGCGGCGCATCGGCCGCGCTACGTGGTCCACAAGCACCGCGCGTCGCACCTGCACTACGACTTCCGGCTCGAGTGGAAGGGCGTGCTCCTGTCCTGGGCCGTCCCGAAGGGCCCGTCGCGCGACCCGTCGGTCAAGCGCCTCGCGGTAGAGGTCGAGGATCATCCGGTCGAGTACGCCGGCTTCGAGGGCGTGATCCCCGGAGGCGAGTACGGCGGCGGCACGGTCATGGTCTGGGACACGGGGACCTGGGAGCCGGAGGTCGAGGACGTCGACGACGCCCTCTCGCGGGGCGACCTGAAGTTCCGCCTGCGGGGAAGGAAACTCAAGGGCTCGTGGGTCCTCGTGAGGACGCGGGGCTTCGGCGGGAAGAAGCCCTCGTGGCTCCTGATCAAGCATCGCGACGCGCATGCCGCCGAGGACGACGTCACGCGGACCTCCTTCCGCTCCGCCGTTTCCCGGCGCACCCTGGCGCAGATCGCCGCCGCCGGGGGCGGCGACGTCGAGGCCGCGGCGGAGGGCGATCCGGCGCCGCCGCGCCGGCGTGGGAAGGCGCGCGGATGACGGATCGCATTCCGTTTCGCGTCCGCCCGATGCTCGCGACCCTCGTGGACGAGCCGTTCGATCGCCCCGGCTGGGTCTACGAGGAGAAGTACGACGGATACCGGATCCTCGCCTACAAGGAAGGCGAGCGGGTGAAGCTCCTGTCGCGCAACGCGAAGGACCGGACCTCGACATTTCCGGACGTCGCCGAGGCGGTCCGGCGCCTGTCCGACCGGACGCTCCTTCTCGACGGGGAGGCCGTGGCCTTCGACCGCAGGCGCGTGTCGCGCTTCCAGCTCCTCCAGCGCGGCGCGTCGCGGCCGACCTTCGCGGTCTTCGACTGCCTCTTCCGCAACGGCCGGGACCTGCGGCGAAGACCGCTCGCCGAGCGCCGGCGCGAGCTCGAGGCCGCCGTCCGTAAGGGGGCGCCCGGGCTGCTCGTGTCCCGACGCCTGGGATCCGACGGCCTCGCCGCCTACCGCGCCGCGAAGCGCCGGGGATTCGAGGGGCTCGTGGCCAAGGACGCCGGCGCGCCCTACGAGGAACGCCGCAGCACGAAGTGGCTCAAGGTCAAGGTGCACCAGGAGGAGGAGCTCGTCGTGGCGGGCTACACGGCGCCGCGCGGATCGCGCTCGCACCTCGGGGCCCTGCTGCTCGGCGCCTACCGCGGCCGGGACCTCCATTTCGTCGGCAAGGTCGGCACCGGCTTCTCGGAGGACACGCTCGCGGCGCTCGCCGGGAAGCTCCGCCCGCTCGAGCGGTCGACGCCCGCCTTCGTCGATCCCCCTCGGGAGAAGGGCGCGGTCTGGGTCGCGCCGAAGCTCGTGGCCCAGATCGCCTTCCAGGAGTGGACGGCCGGCGCGAAGCTCCGCCAGCCCGTCTTCCTCGGGCTTCGCGACGACAAGAGCCCGCGCGACGTCCGGCTGCCGGAGGCGCCTTGATTGGCAGGCGCCTGCCCGTCGAGATCACGCATCCGGACCGGGTGCTCTTCCCCGGGGACGGCTACACCAAGCTCGACGTGGCCCTCTTCTACGACCGGGTGTTTCCGAGGCTCAAGCCCTGGGTCGACGACAGGCTGCTCTCGCTCGAGCGCTGCCCGGAGGGCCTGGCCGGGGAGTGCTTCTTCCAGAAGCAGGCGCCGGCGGGCCTGCCGGCCGGAACGCCGACGAAGGCGATCCGACACGAAAAGGGCGTCACGCGCTACGTCGTCGGCGGGAAGCGCGAGACCCAGCTCGCCCTCGCCAACCTCGGGTGCATCGCCGTGCACGTATGGGGCAGCCGCGCCGCGGCGCCCCGCCAGCCGGACTGGATCTGCTTCGACCTCGATCCGGGCGCGGGAGGCTTTCCCGACGCGATCCGGGCGGCGCTTCGCGTGCGGGTGTCTCTCGATCGGCTCGGACTCGAGTCGTACGCCAAGACCTCCGGCGGAAAGGGCCTGCACGTCTTCGTGCCGATCCGCGTGGGCCCCGACGCGGACGAGGTCCTCGCGTTCGCGCGGGAGATCGGGCGACGACTCGCGGAGGCTCATCCGGCACGAGCTGACCGTCGAGCCGCGAATCGCGAAGCGGCGCGGGCGCCTCTATCTCGATGCCGCGCGCAACGGCTTCGCGCAGACCGTCGTCACGCCGTACTCGATCCGCGCTCGCCCGCACGCGCCGGTGTCGACGCCGCTCGCATGGACGGAGGTGAAGGCCTCGCTCGACCCGGGCAAGTTCCACCTCGGCAACTTCGAGCGGCGGCTCGAGAAGGCCGATCCGTGGGCCGGCTTCTGGAAGGGGCGGCAGGCGCTGCCGCGGCTCGAGTAGCCCCGGCACGGCGAGCCGGATACCGGGATTCCGGCAGGCCGATGCTAAGCTTTCGCGCGATGTCCGAGCCCGGATACCGGCGGCTGCTCGCCTCGGGCGAGCTCGAGGAGCGGGTGGAGAAGCTCTACCGGCTCCTCTCCGCGTGCACCGTCTGTCCGCGCGACTGCGGAAACGACCGCCTCGCGGGAGTGCTCGCCTCCTGCGCCTCCGGGGAGCGGCCCGTGGTGTCCGCCTACGCGCCGCACTTCGGCGAGGAGCCGTGCCTGGCGGGAACGAAGGGCGCCGGCAACATCTTCTTCGGCAACTGCAATCTGCGCTGCGTCTACTGCCAGAACTTCCAGATCAGCCAGGACTACGGGGCGCAGAGGTCGAACGAGGTCTCCGTCGAGCGCGTCGCCGAGATGATGCTCGAGCTCGAAGGCCGCGGCTGCCACAACGTCGGCTTCGTCTCGCCGACCCACTTCGCGCCGCAGATGGCGAAGGCCGTCCTCCTGGCGGCGCGGCGAGGGTTCTCGCTCCCGGTCGTGTACAACACCAACGCCTACGACTCGGTCGAGGTGCTGCGGCTGCTCGAGGGCGTCGTCGACGTCTACCTGCCCGACTTCAAGTACGCCGACTCGGCGGCCGGGGCGCTCTACTCCAAGGTCCCCGACTACGCCGAGCGGTCGCGGGAGGCGTTGATCGAGATGTACCGCCAGAAGGGCGCGCGCCTCGAAATCGGCGAGGACGGCCTCCTGAAGAGCGGCCTCCTGGTTCGGGTCCTGGTGCTGCCCAACGGCGTCGCCGGCGTGTCGGAGTCGCTCTCCTGGATCGCCGAGACCCTCTCGCCGAAAGTCGCGATTTCGCTGATGGCCCAGTACTACGCCATCCATCGCGCCGCCTCGAACGACAAGTACCGCGCCCTCTCGCGCTCCATCACGGCGGACGAGTGGGGCGAGGCGCTCGCGGCGCTCGAGGCCAACGGCTTCGCGCACGGATTCGAGCAGGAGCTCGAAACGGCCGCCAGGTACTACCGGCCCGACTTCACCGACCGCGAGACGCCGTTCAAGGACGTTCGGGATTTCGGCGACCGCGGTTTCCGGTCCTGACCCCCGGGCCCGCGTCGAGCGGGATCGTGCGCTCCGTCACTCCCGCCGGCCGGGGACCGGTCGACACGGGGGCCGCATGCGTGCGAGACTGATGTCGTCCGGGAAGTCGAGGAATCGCGTGCGGGCCGGGGCCGGGTGCCCCGGCCCAACTTGTTTCCGCTAGAGCGGCGCGCAGGCATTGACGATCGCGCGGGTGAAGTCGTCGGCGATCGTCACCGTCGTGAACGCCAGGGTCTTTCCGCCGGCGCGCAGCTCGATGCGGTAGTCCCCGGCCCGCTCGAAGAGGCCCTTCGTCGCGACCGTCTCACGCAGGTCCTGCGGCTCGGCGGACCGCGCGAGCTTCTTGAGCACGCGCGCCTTGCCGTCGGGCGGGAGGGCGACGATCTCGGCGCCGTCTTTCGGGGACGTCCCGAGGTGGATCTCGAGCGTCAGCTTCTCGACGCTGCCGGCGAGCTGCCACACCGCCTCGCGCGACTGCCCGGGCGCGACGTATGCCCAGATGCTGTCGTACTCGGGCTCGACGCGCGCCTTCCCGATGGTGCCGAGCCTCGTCGACACGCGCACCCGCATCGTGGCCGGGTGGCCGTCCACGGCGCCTCCGGAGAAGCGCGAGTCCTGGACGGACTTCTGGCCGAACGGGGCGAGGCCCGGCGAGGCGCGCGTGGACGAGGCGGACGTCCGAGACCGCGCCGTCGGGGCCGATGAGGGCCTCGTCGACGACGATGCCGCCGATCCGCGTCGAGGTGTAGGACGGCGGCAGGTTGTCCGGAGGCGTCGTGAGGCGCCGGGGGAGCGTGACACCGGCGCAGGGCGGCGCCGCGGGGGCGGCCCCCGGAGTGGGCGCGGCGAGGGCGGCCGCGAGGATCGCGGCCGCGGGCAGAGACGCGAGAACGCTCACAGCGAGGGTACGACGAAGTGGAACGTCGCGGGATCCGCCGCGAGCCAGAACTGGCCGCCGCCGGCCGTGCGGCCGTCGACCGTGAGCCGCAGGATCCAGACGCCGTCCTCCCAGTCCGACCCGACCGGAACCACGGCCGCGAACTTCACGTCCGTGGCCAGGGCGGGCACGGCGAGCGGCGGGTGAAAGACGGGCACCTTTCGGCCCTTCGGCGAGACCGCTTCGATCGAGACCGCCATCGTCCGCGGTTGCTCGCCGGGCCGGACGTCGAGGTCGAACTCGGCCCGCAGCGCCGCGTCCTTGCCCTTGCGGAGCGGGAAGCCGTCGGGCGCCGTTCTGGCTCCCGACGCGTCGGCGGGGAAGACGGCGAGATCGCCCAGGATCGGAAGCGGGATCCGGCCCCGCCCGTCCCCCGTGATTCGGAAGCGCACGCCGGCGTTCAACGCGATCTCGACGGGCTTGCCGTCGCGGAGGGCCGGCTTGAACTCCCAGCTGCGAACCGACTCGATGGCGGGCCGCACGAAGTCCTTTCCGGATGCGGAGACCAGATGCAGGTCCGCCACCCGGCCGTCGGCGAGGATTTTTCCGATCAGCAGGACGTTGCCCTGCGGGTCCTTCTTGCCCGGATCCTCCGGGTAGAGCGGCGGCGTGTACTTCGTGCGCGTGGCGCCCCGAGTCTGCGCTCCGGCGGGGCCCGCCGCGGCGAGGATCGCGCAGGCGAGGATCGTCGCGGCGATGCGTCGGGAAAAGGGCATGAGTCTCCTCAGGCCGCCGGGCCGTCGAAGGCGCGGCGAGCATGGTACGAGGAACGGACGAGGGGGCCGGACTCGACGCGCAGGAAGCCCATGGCCTCCGCGCGCTCGCGGATGTCGGCGAACTCCTCGGGCGTGTAATAGCGCTCGATCGGAAGCCGCCGCTCGTGGGGCTGGAGGTACTGGCCGACCGTGGCGATGTCGCAGCCGGCGGCGCGCAGGTCCGAGAGGGTCGCCAGCAGCTCGTCGACCGACTCGCCGAGGCCGACCATGAGCCCCGATTTCGTGCGCATCGGAAGGCTCATCCGCTCTCGGCGCCGGGCGGCGCGGGAGAGAAGCTCGAGCGACTGCGCGTACTTCGCGTCGGGCCGCACGCGCCGATAGAGCCGGGCAACGGTCTCGACGTTGTGATTCAGGATCTCCGGGGCGGCGTCGAGGACGGTGTCGAGCGCGTCCCAGCGGCCCTGGAAATCCGGGATCAGGACCTCGACCGTGCAGCCAGGGTTGGACTGCCGGATCGCACGGATCGTCGCCGCGAAGTGGGCGGCCCCGCCGTCGGGCAGGTCGTCGCGGTTGACGGAGGTGACGACCGCGTGGGCGAGGGAGAGCTCGCGCGCCGCTTCGGCGACGCGCGCGGGCTCCTCGGGGTCGAGGTTGCCGGGCGTTCCCTTGCCGACGGCGCAGAAGCCGCAGTGGCGGGTGCAGATGTCCCCCATGAGCATGAACGTCGCCGTGCGCTCCCGGGCCCAGCACTCGTGGATGTTGGGGCAGCGGGCCTCCTCGCACACGGTCACGAGGGAGAGGCGGCGCATCATCCGGCGGACCTCTTCGTACTCGCCGGTCGTGTTGAGGCGCACCTTCAGCCACTCGGGCCGCTCGAGACGGGAGGCGCGGCCGGCGACCGGGAGCTCCGTCTTCAGGCTCACGGTGCGATTATCTCCCGGCCGAACACCTCGCCGAATCGCGCCCGGATGCCCTCCGCCACGTCCGCGGGCGAGAGCCTCCGGCCGAGCTCGCGCTCGATCGTCGTCACGCCGCCGTCCGTGATGCCGCAGGGCACGATCCCCGAAAAGTACGGGAGCGGCTCGTCGGTGACGTTCAGCGCGAAGCCGTGCGTCGTGACCCAGCGGGAGAGGTGGATGCCGATCGCCGCGATCTTGTCGTTGCCGACCCAGACCGACGTCACGCGCTCACGGACCGGGGACCGGGATGCCCGGATGCCGAGGTCGCCGAGAGCGCGGATGAGGACCTCCTCGAGGTCCGTGACGTAGCGCTTCACGTCCCGGCGGTCCGGGGCGAGGTTGAGGATCGGGTAGCCCACGAGCTGGCCCGGCCCGTGGTACGTGACCTTCCCGCCCCGGTTCGACTCGCGCACCTCGACGCCGAGCTCGCGGCAGCGCTCGGGCGTGAAGAGGACGTCGCCCCGCGAGGCGTTGCGTCCGAGCGTGAAGACCGGATCGTGCTCGAGAAGCAGCAGCGTCTCGTCCCCGGCGAGGGCCCGCGCGGCCGCCTCGGCCTGCAGCGCGAGGCCGCGCTCGTAGTCCACCCGCCCGAGCCAGGGGGCCGGGAGCGCGCGGTCCGGGGAAACGGCAGCTTCCATCACGCCAGTCTACGTTCTCAGTGTCCGAGCAGCAGAACGTCCTGCGCGGTCAAATACTCCCGGCCCGGGTAGTAGCCCGGCGAGTGCCACTGCAGGCGAAGGCCGGCCTCTTCGATCCGGTGGACGAATCGGGCCTTCTCCCAGGCGACGGCCGCCGTCGGCCGGGCGCGGGAGTGGACGCGAAGGCCCTCCGAAGCGGAATGCGGGAAGGCTCGCCGGACCGCCGGCTCCGCCGGGTCGTAGAGGAACGCGGTGACGACGGCCGGGCGGCCCGGCCGGAGCACGCGCCGGATCTCCGATAGATAGTGGCGCGCGTCGGCTTCGAGCAGATGCGTGAAGACCGACTTGGCGAGCACGAGGTCGGCCTCGCCGTCGGCGAGGGGGAAGCGGTAGGTCGAGAGCGGCGCGCCCGAGGCCGAGCCGTAGGGCGAGGCGATCGGCGCGAGGTCGAAGTCGAGCCGCGGGTCCGCGGCCCAGTGGCTGCGGCACCAGCGGATCGAGGGAGCGTGGACGTCGAAGCCGACGTAGCGTCCCTCCGGCGGGAGGCGCCGGGCGATCTCGTCGACCATCGCGCCGGCGCCGCAGCCCACGTCGAGGACCGAGCGCGCTCCGGCGAAGAGATCGAGCCGGTCGAGGAACTCCGCGGTCTCTCGCGCGGCGCTCTCGAAGGCCGAGACCGCTCCCGTGTGGCGGCGCAGCCACAGGGGAGGCAGCCGTCTCTGCCCGGTGGCCAGTCGCCACAGGCGTTCGAACGGTCCGGCGATCCGGTACGCCGCCGTGCGCGCCAGACGGAAGCCGTCGGCGATCATCGGCGCCAGGCTCCGAAGACCCCGTAGAGGACGAGGACCGGGTCCCAGTAGGGCACTCGGTAGCGCCAGACGACCTGGAGCGCGACGTGGGCGAGCATGCTGACGGCGAGCAGGGCGAGGCAGAAGGCTGCGACGCCGCGCCGCTCGGTGAGCCACAGCCCGCGCGCCGCCACGGCGTACAGCACGAGGTAGAGAAGGCCGATCGCCGCGACGACGGGCGGGGGCCAGAACCACGGCGTGGGCCAGGGACGGACCCAGTGCCAGGCCTTCTGCGCCAGCAGGCGCGCGCTCGCGGCCGGATCCTCGCGGGCCTCCTCGATGGCCATGCGCGCGAAGCCGGCGGAGCGCCGGCCCGGGGAGCCGCCGCCGCGCCGCTCGATCGATGCGAGGCGGTCGCGCAGGTCGCGGTCGAAGTCCTCGAGCCAGCGGTCGTACTCCGCCCGCGTGCGCAGCGCATAGAAGCGCCGGGTCCAGGCCGAGTTGCCGGCATAGAGGCTGACGCCGCCGGCGTCGCTGACGGGGATGAGCTCGTGGAAGCGCACGGCGTTGCGGATCGTCCACGGCGCCAGCGCGAGAACGAGGCCCGCGAGCGCCGCCGCGGCGAGGCCGGTCCTCGTCCTGAGCGGCCGCCGCGCGTCGAAGAGCGGCGCGGCGAGCAGGGGTGCGAGCGCGAGCGCGGAGGGGCGGGTCAGCGCCGCGAGGGCGAGGAGGGTGCCCGCGGCGAGGGCGCGCGGGGCCGAGATCCCGTCGACCGCCGCGAGCAACAGGAGACCCGAGGAGAGGAGGAAGACGAGGAAGAGCGGCTCGCTCTGGACGTCCGTCGAGAGAAGCACGAGGCTCGGGTGCACGGCGGCGACGAGACCCGTCGCGAGCGCGACGGTCCGGCGGCCGAAGATCCGGGCCGAGAGCACCGCGAGGAGCACGGCGGTGGCCGCGCCGAGGACCGCGTTGGCGGTCTTCGCGCGCGCGACGCTCTCCGTCCGTCCGAGGGTCGCGGCCACGAGAAACACCGGATAGGCCGGCGGGCGGAAGAAGAACGGTTCCGTCCGGTCGGGGTAGCGGCCCGTCCGGGCGAGCTCCGAGGCCGCGAAGAGGTAGCGGCCCGCGTCGCCGAACTCGCTCGAGGAGAAGCCCGCCGCGGCGGTTGCGGCCAGCCGGACCACGAGCGCGAAGAGGAAGATCGCGAGGCCGATCCGCCAGCCGAGCTTCATGCGGCGGACGGACCGGATGCCCGCCGGCGGAGCAGCAGCGCGGCGCCGGAAACGGCGTAGAGCAGGAGAACCGGCTCCCAACTGGATGCGCGGTACCTCCAGCTCGTTTCGAAGGCGAGATGAAAGAGGAACGTGATCGCCAGGAAGGCGAGACAGAAGTTGCGCGCGCCCCGGCGGTCCGCTCGCGTGAGGCCGATGGCGGCGCCGACGGTGAGCAGCGTGACGTATACGCCCAGGGCGACGACGGACTCCCGCGGCCAGAACCTCGGATCCGGGTAGGGCCTGAGCCAGTCGCGCGCCTTCCACGCGAGCAGAAAGACCGAACCTCGCGGGTCCGCCAGCCGCTCGGACAGGGCCGCCGAGAAGAGCGCGCGCGAGAGGCGTCCCGGCGAGTCGCGGACGTCGGCGGGCAGCGCCGCGATGACTTCCCGGCGCCGACGCTCCAGGGCCGCGTTGCCGGCCTCGAGGTCCGCTCGGGTCCGCGCTTGCGCGAGCGCCATGGCCGCGTCGGAGTTGCGCCCGTAGAAGACGTACCCCGCGCCGTCGTTGACGAGGACGAGCTCGCGAAAGACGAGGGCGTTGCGCAGGACCCAGGGCGAGAGCGCCAGCCCGAATCCCAGGACCGCGGACAGGGCGAGGTGCGCCCCGGCGCGCCTCGGGTATCTCCGGTCGAAGAGCGGCGCGAGAAGCAGCGGCGCCAGCACGAGCGCGGAAGAGCGGGTCAGGGCCGCCAGCGCCAGGACGGCGCCGGCGAGGCCGGCGAGGTTCGAGGAGGGCCGGTCCGTCGCGGCGAGCAGCAGAAAACCGGACGCGAGGAGCAGCAGGAGAAAGAGCGGCTCCGACTGGATGTCGGCGCACGCGAGGAGAAACGTCGGGTGAAGGGCGGCGGCGATCCCGGTCGACACCGCGGCCGCGCGCCGCCGGAAGAGGCGAGCGGAGAGCACCGCGAGCAGGACGGCGGAGAGGGCGCCGAGAACGGCATTGGCGGCCTTCGCCATCGCGATCCGTTCGGGATGCCCGAGCGTGACCGCGGCGAGAAACGCGGAATAGCCGGGCGGCCGGAAGAGGAAGGCGTCCGTGCGCCGCGGGTAGTGGCCGGTCTCGACGAGCGCCCGGGCGCCGAAGAGATACGCCGGCGCGTCGGCGAACCGCACCGTCGAGAAGCCGACTGCCGCCGCGGCGCAGAGGCGCGCGACGAGGGCGACGAGGAAGATCGCCGCGCAGACGCGGCGGCCGAGACGGGGAACCTCCGGGGGGTTACCCGAGATCGAACTCTCCGGTTTCGAGCGTCTTCTTGATCGCCGCCATGAACTGGTCGGCGTCGGCGCCGTCGATGAGGCGGTGGTCGAACGACAGCGCGAGGTAGCCGACCGTGCGGATGCCGAGGGCGTCCTGCCCGCTCTCGTCCGTGACGACGACGGGCCGCTTCTCGATCGTCCCCACCCCGAGGATCGCGACCTGCGGCTGCGGGATGACCGGCGTGCCGAAGAGCCCGCCGAAGACCCCCGGGTTCGTCACGGTGAAGGTGCCGCCCTGGATCTCCTCGGGCTTGAGGCGCTTCGTGCGCGCCCGCTCGGCGAGGTCCTGCGAGGCGCGGGCGAGGCCCAGGATCGACTTCTCGTCGGCGTTCTTGATGACCGGGACGATGAGGCCCCAGTCGAGGGCGACGGCCATCCCGAGGTGGATGTCCTTGTGGTAGACGATGTTTTCGCCGTCGATCGACGCGTTGGTCTGCGGGAACTCCCGGATCGCCTGGATCGCGGCTCGGAAGATGAACGGGAGATAGGTCAGCTTGACGCCGTTCTTGGCCTGGAAGGCGTCCTTGTGCTTTGCCCGGATCTTCGCGATGTTCGTGTAGTCGACCTGGAAGACCGTCGTGACGTGCGCCGAGGTCCGCTTGGAGAGGATCATGTTCTCGGCCGTGATCCGCCGGATCTTCGTCATCGGCACGACTTCGTCGCGCTCGCTCACGGGGATCGCGGGGCGCGGCAGCGGGGCCTCGGCGGGCTCCGCGCGGCCGATCTGCGGCGCCTCGGCGGGCGCGGCGGATCCGCGCAGGGGCGCCTGGGCGACCTTGCGGTTCTCGAGATAGGAGAGGACGTCGTTCTTGGTGACCCGGTTGTGGATCCCGGTCCCCTCGATGTCGGAGATGTCGAGGGCGTTCTCCTGGGCGATCTTGCGCACCAGGGGCGAGGACTTGCGGCGGATGCGCTCCTCGATCGACTCCACCTGTCCTCCCGCCGGTGCTTCGATGCGGGGGGCCGGGGCGGGGGCTGGAGCCGGAGCGGCGACGGGCGCCGGGGACCGGCGGCGGCACCGGCCTGGCCTCGGCCCTGGGCGCGGGGGCCGGCTCGGGGGCCTTCGGAGGCGCGGGGGCCGGGGCCGCGGCGGCCGGGGCGGGAGCGGCGACGGCCTGCTGGCCCGCCTCGCCGATCATCGCGACGACCGTGTTGATGGCCACGGTCTGTCCCTCCGCGACCTTGATCTCCGTCAGCGTTCCGGCGACGGGAGAAGGGATCTCGGCGTCCACCTTGTCGGTCGAGATCTCGAAGATCGGCTCGTCGCGCTTGATCGGTGTCGCCGACCTTCTTGAGCCACTTCGTGATGGTGCCCTCGGCGATGGACTCGCCCATCTGGGGCATGATGACGGGGGTCGACATAGGGTCGTTCTCCTCTTTCGCCCGGATGCGCGGCGGGGGACCGTCTCGCCCGCGGGCTCGCCACGCCGAAGAATAGCATCCGTTGACCGGCGGAAAGCGCCCGTTGGCCGAATTGGGGCGGACGCCGGCTCGAAGCCTTCGTAGATTGAAGGAGAGGGAACACGATGAACGAAAAGCCGCGGTCCACCTTCTCGCCCCGCGTCGTCGCGGGCCTCGTCCTGATCGCCCTGGGGATCGTCTTCACGCTCGACAGCTTCGGCATCATCGATGCCGGCTCGATCGGCGACTACTGGCCGCTCTTCCTGATCGTCCCGGGCTTCGCGAGCCTCGCCTGGCCGCGCAAGCACGCCGACCGGCTGTGGGGCTCCATCCTGATCGCGGTGGGGACCCTGTTTCTCCTCCGCAACCTCGACATCGTCTGGATCAGCATGCGGCACGTCTGGCCCGTCGTCCTGGTCGCCGTGGGCGTCTACCTCGTGTGGCGGGCGATCGACTCGCGCGCCCAGCCGCCCGGAGGCGGGGATGACTCCATCGGCCAGCGCGTACACGACGGGACGATGGCGGGGCTCGAGGCCAGCCGCGACCTCCGCGCCCCGGCCTCCAGCGCCGGAGACCGGCTGGACGAGTTCGCGATGTTCGGAGGTGGGGACCGGACGATCCGGTCCCAGGCCTTCCGCGGCGGGACCGTGACCGCGATCATGGGGGGGTTCGACATCGACATGCGCGACGCCGTCATGGCCGGCGACGCGGCCTCGATCGAGGTCTTCGTAATGATGGGCGGCATCGACCTGAAGGTGCCCGAGGCCTGGACCGTGGTGATCGACGTGACCCCCTTCATGGGCGGGGCGAGCTATCGCAAGCGCGGCCAGCAGCGCCCCGGCCGAGGGTCCGCAGAAGGTCCTGACGGTGACGGGCTTCGTGTTCATGGGCGGCGTGGACGTCAAGCACTGAGCCCGGTCGATGCACCCCATCCTCGCCCGCCCCGGCCGACTGCTCCCGTACCTCGCGGCGTGCCTGCCGCTCGCGGCCGTCGTCACGGCCCTCCTGGCCCGGCCCGGCGGTCTCTTCCTCGGCGAGGCGATCGCCCTCGCGATCCCCCTCACGGTCGCCTACGCCTTCATGGGCCTGTCCGCGTGGTACCCCTCCCGGCAGTTCCCGCTGACGCGCTCCCGCGCGCTACCGCTGGCGCTGACCCACGCGCTGGGCGCGGCGATCATCGCCGGGCTCTGGGTGATGCTCGCCGTGCTTCTCGCTGCGGCGTACGGCTCGCTGCCCGTCTTTGGCGGATTGCCGGGCCGGCTGGCCTCCCAGGGCGTCACGCTCTTCGCCGCGGGGGTCCTGCTGTACCTGCTGGCCGCCGCGCTCTCCTACGTGCTGCTGGCGCTCGAAACCGCCGCCGAGGCGGAGCAGCGCGAGGCCGAGATGCAGATCCTCGCCCGCGAGGCGGAGCTTGCCGTCCTGCGCGCCCAGATCCGTCCGCATTTTCTCTTCAACAGCCTCAACTCGATCTCCGCGCTGGCGACCTCCGATCCGCCGAAGGCCCAGGAGATGTGCGTCCGGCTGGCGGAGTTTCTTCGCAAGAGCCTCGCCGTCGGAGAGCGCAAGACGATCTCGGTCGCCGAAGAGCTCGCGCTCTCCCGGGCCTACCTGCAGGTCGAGGCGCTGCGCTTCGGCGAGCGTCTCGAAGTCGAGGAGGACCTCGACGAGCGCGGCGACGCCTGCCAGGTGCCGCCCCTGCTGCTCCAGCCCCTGATCGAGAACGCCGTCCGCCACGGCGTCGCTTCCCGGATCGAGGGCGGAAAGGTCCGGGTCAGCGTGGCCTGCTCGGCCGGGAGGCTGCGGATCCTGATCGAGAACCCGCTCGACCCGGACGCACCGTCTCGCCCCGGGACCGGCGTCGGTCTCGCCAACGTCCGGCAGCGGCTCGCGGCGAGGTGGGGCCAGGAGGGCCTCTTCGCCGCTCGGCGCCTGGCGGACCGGTTCCTGGTCGTCATCTCGGTGCCGGCGGAGCTCAAGGCGTGAAGCCGGACGCGGGCCCCTTCGAGGTCGGGGTGCTGATCGTCGACGACGAGGCGCCGGCGCGCAGCATCCTGCGCGAGCAGCTCGAGAAGGTGCCCGGGGTCCGCGTCCTCGCCGACTGCTCCAACGGCCTCGAGGCTCTGCGCATCGCGGGGGAACTCTCGCCCCGGATCGTCTTCCTCGACATCGAGATGCCGAAGCTCTCGGGGTTCGAGGTCCTCGAGCTCCTCGATCCCGGCATCGCGGCCGTCTTCGTCACGGCCTACGACGCCTGGGCCGTCAAGGCCTTCGAGGTCCATGCGGTCGACTACGTGTTGAAGCCCTTCGAGCCGGCGCGGATCGCGGCGGCGGTCGAGCGGGCGCGCGAGCGGCTGCGTTCCCGCGCGCCGCGGGACTCGGCGGCCCTGGCGGCCGCGGCCCGGCCGCAGGGCGCGTGGCAGGAACGGATCGTCGTGCGCGACGGCGCCCGCGTCCACATCATTCCGGCGGAGAAGCTCGTTGCGGCGCGGGCGCAGGACGACTACGTCGAGCTCTCGAGCGAGGGCAGGACGTATCTCAAGGCGCAGACCCTCGCGAGCCTCGCCTCGGCGCTCGACCCGGGCCGCTTCGTCCGCGTTCATCGCTCGCACCTGGTGCGCCTCGACGCGATCGCGAGGCTCGAGTCGATCGCGAAGGGGCAGCTACGTGGCGGTCCTGTCCGACGGCACTCGGGTCCCCGTCAGCCGGGAGGGGTACGGGAGGCTGAAGGGACTGCTCGCGTAGCCGACGGTAGACTGGGACTGCTTGCGCCGCTCCATCCTGCTGCTCGCGGCCGGCCTCGCTCTCCGGTGCTCACCGCCCGCGCCGGGGTCCTTCCATGCGTCGCCTCCCGCGGCGCACGGGCGCGCGGCCGGCCATCTGATCCGCTCCGAGAAGCTCGAGGGCGCGCCTCCCGGCTCGACCGGATGGCGCATCCTCTACGTCTCGACGGGGCTCGACGGCCGGCCGATCGAGGTGTCGGGCGTGGCCATCGTGCCCGATCTTCCCGCGCCGGCGGCCGGCCGCAGCGTCGTGGCCTGGGCCCATCCGACGACGGGCGTCGCGGAAAACTGCGCGCCGTCGCTCCGGAGGGAGTTCTTCGATTCGATTCCGCACCTGACGGCTCTCGTCGCGCTCGACTACGTCGTCGTCGCCACGGACTATCCGGGCCTCGGCGCGGCGGGGCCGCATCCGTACCTCGTCGGAGTGAGCGAGGGGCGCGCGGTCCTCGACTCGGTCCGCGCGGCTTCCGAGCTGCCGTCGGCCGGCGCGGGCCGGCGCCTCGTCGCCTGGGGCCACTCCCAGGGCGGCCACGCCGCGCTGTTCGCGGGCGAGCTCGCCCGGTCCTACGCTCCCGAGCTCGAGCTCTCGGGTGTGGCGGCCATCGCGCCGGCGACCGACCTCGCGCAGCTCCTGCGGGACGACGCCGGCGAGAGGTCCGGCCGGATCATCGCGTCGTACGCCTTCTGGTCGTGGTCGCGGGTCTACGGCGCGCCGCTCGACGCGGTCGTTCCGGCCTCGGAGATCCCCGCGATCGACCGCGTGGCCCGCGACTGCATCGAGACGACGGGGGAGGCGTATCGCGCGGTCTTCGACTCGCTGCCGCTTCCCGCCGGCTTCCTGAAGGACGGGGCGTACGAGGCCTCGCCGTGGAAGGCGCTGCTCGATCGGAACCGGCCGGGCCGCTCGCCGATCCGGGCCCCGATCTACGTGGCGCAGGGCCAGGAGGACGAGATCGTCCGCCCGTCGGTCACGGCCGACTTCGTCGCGGACCTCTGCCGCCGGGGCGAGGTCGTCCGTTACGAGTCGCTCCCGGGCGTCGACCACATGCGCGCCGGACGCGCCAGCGCGACGAGCGCGATCCAGTGGATGCGCGACCGCCTCGACGGAAAGCCCGCGAGAAACGGCTGCGCGGCGCCGGCGCTCTAGCGGACCGTCAGGGCGCGCCGGCCGCCGTCAGCGTCTTCGCGCTCGCGATCCAGCCTTCGACCTGCGACTTCGAGGGCAGCTGGCGGACCAGCTTCTTCGCGTCGTTCGTCTTCTTGAGCGTCTCGAGGAGGTTGTCGGGGTTGCGCCGCGCGAGCTCCTTCGGCGTGTCGACGCCGGCGGCCTCGAGCAGGTCCGAGTACTGGGTCCCGATGCCTTTGACTCGCGACAGGTCGACGCGGTTGACCCACTTGAGCAGCTGATCGGTCGAGATCCCCGTCTTCTCCGAGAGGTGCTTGCGGCCGGTCGAGGTCGAGCCCTCCTTGAGGAGGTCCGCCGGCGTCTTCACGCCGGCCGCGGCGAGCTTCTCGGCGTTGGCGGGACCGATGCCTTCGACGTCGGTCAGCTTCGCCACCTGCGCGGCGGCCGGGGCGGCGGCGAGGACCAGGATGGCGACGAGTCGGGCGAGTCTCTTCATGGATCCCTCCTGGAAAGCGGTTTCAGCTGGCGGGCGCGGTCGGGGTCGGAGCGGGCGCCGGCTTGGCGAAGAGCTTCGGGTCGACGCCGGCGTTGATCCTGCACTCCTCCATGACGAGCGTCTGGTCCTTCTCGCCGTTGGTCGAGACCTCGAGTCGGTGGGCGATCGGAAAGCCGTCCACGGGCTTGTAGTCGGAGTAGTCGGAGACCATCTGCCCGGACTTGCCGTCGGGCGTCGTCGTGGTGTGCTCGGTCCGCAGGATGCGGCCCGTGGAGGGTTCGACGAACCAGCGCACCGTCACCTCGGCGTAGCGGATGTCGAGGATGGCCGCCTCGACGTCGCCGATCTTCGCCTTGCCGCCCGCGGCGGCGACGAGCTTCGGGTCGCCGGCCTTCTGGGCGAGATGCAGGGGGATCCGCTGGATCTGCTTGAGCAACTCGCCGCGGACGATCGGCGGAAGGTCCTGCGATCCGTTGGGGCCGAACAGGAAGGCCTCCTTCGGCGTCACGATCATCGCGATCCGGCCGTACGGCGAGTCGATCTGCTGGAACAGGTGGTCCGGAAAGACCATGGCGCTCTGGACTTCCATGGTGGCGTCGCCCTCGGGCGTCTTGGCGGTGAGTTGCCCCTTGGTCTGGACGTCCTTGACGCCGGCGACCTTCTTCTCGCCGCCCAGCCACGCGACGACCTTCGCGAAGAGCGCCTTGCCGGCGGCCCGGGCCTCGGCCGAGGGCGCGGCGGTCTCGGCGGGTTTCGGGGCGGGGGGGGCCGGGGCCGGCGCCTGCCCGAGGGCCGACGAGCCGAGCACGATCGAAGCGGCGGCCGCGAGCAGGGTCGTGCGGGACGGGGTCATGCTTCCTCCGAGCGGCGGAGCATATATCGAAGTAGCATGCGCGCCGTGCCGAGCCGAGCCGAGACGATCCTGCGCCGACTGGAAGAGGTCCGCCATCGGCGCCCCGGGGCGCGCCAGGCCGAGCGGGCGATCCGCGACGCGCGCGGCCTCGTCGCGCGAGACGCGGGAGAGCTGATCCGGTTCCATGACGCGCTGATGTTCCTTCGCGCGTACCCGCACAGCCGTCGCGTGCGCGATCTCGCCGAGAAGGTCCTCCGATCCATCGCGGGCCGCGTGGCCGCTCTCGAGGCTGCCGGGGAGGACCTGTCGCCCTTCGACGCCCCGGAGGTCGCCGGCGTCGCGGGCACGACGATCGGCACCGACTTCTCCTTCGAGCTCGTCCGCTGGCTCTCGCGGCGCTTCCCCCGCCGCGTCCGGCTCGCCTGGGACGCCGGGGCGGCGGAGGAGCGGATGCGGACGGCGTGGCCCGGGTTCCTTCCGCTTCTCGAGGAGGAAGCGCTCGCCGACGCCAACGTCCCGTACCTCGCCTGGCTCGCCGCGGCGGCCGGGGGGCGCCGGGACGACCCCGCCTGGCTGCTCGACCGCTACGAGCGCCTCGCCGGGGGGCCGGCGCTCGCCGCCGATCGCTTCGACTCCCTCGGGGTGCCGGTCGCATGGGAGCTGGGCGACGGCCCGGCCTCCCGGACGCGGATGCGGGTGCCCGGAGCCGCGCCGTTCCTTCACGATGCGCCCTTTCTGACGCGGCGGGACGTCTCGCTCGACGAGGTGATGTCGGGCCCGCCGCTTGCCCTCCGGAGGCTCTCGCGCCGGGAAGGGGAGCGTCTCTGCGACCGGGTGCGCGAGGCCACCACGGCGCGCTATCGCGAGTTCTACACGTTCACCCACGCCGACCCGTCGTCGGTCGTCGCGGCCCGGCCGGGGCGGGGGGTCGAGCTCTTCCTCGTCGGCGTGCGGCGGGAGATGCGGCTCCCGCTGCGGTCCGCGTACGGCGGCTTCGTGGTCAAGAACGGCGTGCCGATCGGGTACATCGAGGGCCTCGCGTTCTTCGAACGGCTCGAGATCGGCTTCAACATGTACTACACGTTCCGGGAGGGCGAGTCGGCCTGGATCTACGCCCAGGTGCTGAAGTTCCACCGCGACGCTCTCGGCGTCACGTCCTTCTCGATCGACCCCTACCAGCTCGGCTACGAGAACGCGGAGGCGCTCGAGTCGGGGGCCTTCTGGTTCTACCGAAAGCTCGGCTTCCGGCCGACCGATCCCTCCGTGCGCCGCCTGGTCGAGCGCGAGGAAGAGAGGATCGCGGCGCGGCCCGGGTACCGATCCTCGCCGGCGACGCTTCGGCGGCTCGTGACCCGCAACCTGCTGTACGAGGCGCCCGGCACGGCCTCGGGCGACTGGGACCGCTTCCACATCCGAAATCTGGGCCTCGCGTCGAACCGGCGCATGGCCCGGGAGTTCGGCGGCGACCCGGCGCGGCTGCGGGCGGCGGCCGAACGCAAGGTCGCGAGGGCTCTCGGCCTCGGGCCGCGCTCGCTCTCGGAGGAGGAGAGGGCGGCCTTCCGGGAATTCGCGCTCGCTCTCGACCTGGTCCCGGATCTGTCCCGCTGGCCCCGAGCCGAGCGCGAGGGCGTCGCCGAGATCCTCCGCGCGAAAACGGGGTCGACCGAGCGGCGCTACCTGCGTCTCATGCAGGCCCACCCGCGGCTGCGCGCGGCGCTGGTCCGGGCCGGTTCCGCGCCGCGACGATCTGCGCCATGATCGCGAGCGCGATCTCCTCGGGCGAGCGGCCGCCGAGCGGCAGCCCGATCGGCGCGTAGAGGCGCGAGAGCGCTTCCTCCGGGAGGCCGGCCTCGCGCAGGCGCGCCTGCCGCTTCTCCTGCGTGCGGCGGCTCCCGAGCGCGCCGACGTAGAACGCGCGGCTGCGCAGGGCGCAGAGCAACGCCGGGTCGTCGAGCTTGGGGTCGTGGGTCAGGACGGCGATCGCGGTCGAGCCGTCGGGAGAGATGCGCTCGAGGGCCTTGTCCGGCCAGTCGTTCACGATCTCGTCGGCCTCCGGGAAGCGCTTCGGGTTCCCGAAGGCCTCGCGCGGGTCGACGAGGATGGCGCGAAATCCCATGGTCTTCGCGAGCGAGACGAGCGCGACCGCGATGTGCACGCCGCCGACGATCACCAGGCGCGGCGCCGGGAGCAGCACGTCGACGAAGAGCTCGCGGGCCTCGGCCGCCACGCGGCGGCTCGCCCCCGACGCCAGGGCCGCGCGGGTCTCGGCGAGCGCGGCCTCGTCGATCGATCCCCGCACGCTCCCGTCCTCGAAGAGCGCAAGCTTCTTTCCGAGCTCGCCCTCGGGACCGCGGATCACGGTCGCGACGGCGACCGGCTTCTGGCGGTGGAGCGCGTCGGCGACCGGAGAGAAGATCGCAGGGTCGAGCCGCTCGACGAAGATGTCGAGCGAGCCGCCGCAGGCGAGCCCGACGCTCCAGGCCGTGTCGTCCGAGACGCCGTAGTGGAGAAGTTGGGGCTTTCCGGTCGAGAGCGTCTTCTTCCCGGCTTCCACGACGGCGTTCTCGACGCAGCCGCCCGAAACCGACCCCGAGATCCGGCCGTCGGAGGTCAGGCCCAGCTTGCCTCCCGCCGGCCGCGGGGCCGAGCCCCAGGTCTCGACGACCGTGGCCACGGCGATCCCGCGCCCCTCGGTCTGCCAGCGTTCGACGTCGGCGAGGATGTCGCGCATGCGAGGGGGAGTTTATGACTTCTGCAGCCGGGGGAGCTCCAGCAGGATCGGAAAGCGCCGGAGCCGCGGACTAGCCTCGCGCCCGTTCGGCCGCGGCCTGAAGCGCCCGCTTCGCCAGCACGGTTGCGAGGTGCACGCGGAACTCGCCCGACGCATAGGTGTCGCTCAGGGGATCCTCGATCGCGGCGGCAACTTTCCCGGCGGCCGCGGCAAGAGTCGCGGCGTCCGGTTTCTGTCCGATCAACGCGGCCTCGGCGGCCGCGGCCCGCACCGGATTGGGCGTCGTGCCGCCGACGACGAGGCTGGCGCGCGCGACCTTCCCGTCCTTGACCTCGACGATTGCCGCCACGCCGACGACGGCGTAGCGGGAGGCGGGATGGGGGTGCTTCAGATACGCGGCGCCGGTGCCCTTGCCATACGTCGGAACGACGATCGCCGTGACGATCTCGCCGGGCTTCAGGGCGGTCGTGAAGAGGTCGACGAAGAACGCCGCGGCGGGGATCTTTCGCGCGCCCTTCGGGCCCTTCGCCAGGATGGTCGCGCCCAGGGCGACGAGAACCGTGGGGAAGTCGGCGGCCGGGTCGGCATGGGCGATGGAGCCGCCGATGGTGCCGCGATTGCGGACCTGGATGTCCCCGATCTGGGCGGCCGCCTCGGCGAGGACGGGGCAGGACTTCTTCACGACAGCCGAGGCGGCGATCTCGGCATGCGTCGTCGTCGCGCCGATCTCGAGAGTCTTGCCCTTCGCCTTGACGCCCGAGAGGCCCTTGATGCCCGCCAGATCGACGAGCGCTTTCGGCGTCGAGAGCTTGAACTTCATGGCCGGGAGCAGGCTGTGGCCGCCGGCGAGCAGGCGCGCGCCCTTGTGCTTCTTCAGGAGCTGGGCCGCTTCGGCGAGCGTCTTCGGGCGGAAGTATTCGAAGTTCGACGAGTACATGGCCTTACCTCCTCGCGTCCCGGATCGCGCGCCAGACGCGTTCCGGCGTGAGCGGCATGTCGAGCTTCGTCGACGCCCAGCGGCGCGAGCGCGTCGATGACCGCGTTGTAGACGGCGGGCGTCGAAGCGATCGTGCCCGTCTCGCCGATGCCCTTGACGCCGAGCGGGTTGACGTTGGTCGGCGTTTCGGTCATTCCCAGTTCGAAGACCGGGAAATCGTCGGCCTTGGGAATCGCGTAGTCCATCATCGATCCCGTCAGCAGCTGGCCGGCGGCGTCGTAGACGGCGCCTTCCCAGAGGGCCTGGCCGATGCCCTGGACGATGCCGCCGTGGATCTGGCCCTCGACGATCATCGGGTTGATGACCCGGCCGCAGTCGTCGACCGCGACGTAACGCTCGAGCTTCACCTCGCCCGTCTCCGCGTCGACCCGCACGACGGCGAGGTGCGACCCGAACGGGTAGACGAAGTTTGCCGGGTCGAAGAACGCCGACGCCTCGAGGCCGGGCTCGAGACCCTTCGGGTAGTTCCAGGCCACGTTCGCCATGAGGGCGATGTCCTGGATCGTCTTGAACTTCGAGGGCACGCCCCGGACCGAGAACCGGCCGTCGGCGTACTCGATGTCCTCGACGGCCGCCTCGAGCAGATGCGCCGTCACGATCTTCGCCTTCTCGCGTGATCTTCCCGATCGCCCCCATGAGCGCGCCGCTGCCGACGGGGGTCGAGCGGCTGCCGTAGCTGCCCCAGCCGATCGGCGTCTGGCCGGTATCGCCGTGGAAGATCTCGACGTCCTCCACGGGGACGCCGAGCTCGCTGGAGACGATCTGGGCGAAGGTCGTCTCCTCGCCCTGGCCGTGCGGGGAGATGCCCACGAAGACGTTGACCTTGCCGGAGGGATGGAAGCGCACGATCGCGCTCTCCCAGAGGCCGCCCCCGAAGCCCACGGCGCCGGCGACCTGGGAGGGCCCGAGGCCGCAGATCTCGACGTACGTGCAGATGCCGATGCCGAGGTGCTCGCCCTTCTTGCGCCCCTCGGCCTGCTTCTTCCGGAGCCCCGCGTAGTCGAGCATCTTCAGCGCCTTCTCGAAGGCGCCGATGTAGTTGCCGCGAGTCGTAGGTCGAGGCCCGTGGCGACGGTGTGGCCGTCGGTGAAGGGCGGGATGAAGTTCTTCTTGCCGGATGTCGGCCGGGTCCATCTTCGAGCTTCGGCGGCGACGAGGTCGACCAGGCGCTCGACCATGAAGGTCGCCTCGGGGCGGCCGGCGCCGCGGTAGGCGTCGGTCGGCGTCGTGTTGGTGAAGACGCCGAAGACGTCCTCGTGGATGTTCTTGATGTCGTACGCGCCCGACAGCATCAGCCCGTGGAGGATCGTCGGGATGCCGGTCGAGGCCGTGGACAGGTAGGCGCCGAGGTTCGCCCAGACCTTCGCCCGCAGGCCGAGGATCGTGCCGTCCTTCTTCGCGGCCATCTCGACGTCCTGGATGTGGTCGCGCCCGTGGATCGTGCTCCGGTAGTTCTCGCTGCGCGTCTCGGTCCACTTGACCGGGCAGCCCAGCGTCTTCGACGCGAAGCACGACCATGGCGTCCTCGGGGTAGTGGGGGATCTTGGAGCCGAAGCCGCCGCCGACGTCCGGAGCGATGACGCGGATCTTGTTCTCCGGGATGCCCGTGTCGAGCGAGAGGAGGAAGCGGCAGATGTGCGGGTTCTGCGACGTCACCCAGAGCGTCAGCTCGCCCGCGCCGCGACATGTACTGCGCCAGCGCGGCCCGCGGCTCCATGGCGTTGGGGATCAGCCGCTGGTTGATGATGCGCTCCTTCACCACGACGTCGGCCGCCTTGAAGGCCGCGTCGACGTCGCCTCCCGAGACCTTCCAGTGGAAGCAGACGTTGCCGGGGGCCTCGGCGTGAAGCTGCGGCTGGCCCTTGCGCCGTCGCCTTCTCGGCGTCGGTCACGGCCGGCAGCGGCTCGTAGTCGACCTCGACGGCTCGGCCGCGTCGCGGGCCGCGTATCGATCCATGGCGACGACGATCGCGACGGCGTTGCCGACGTAGCGGACGACGTCGATGGCGATCGGCGGATACGCCGGCGTCTTCGTGTCGGAGCCGGGCACGACCCAGGCGCACGGGATCCCGCCGAAGCCGGCGTCCTTCATGTCCTTGCCGGTGAAGACGCCGACGCACGCCCGCCATCGCCGCGGCCTTCTTCGTGTGGATGGCCTTGATCCGCGCGTGAGCGTACGGGCGAGCGGACGACCGCCATGTGCGTCATGCCCGGGAAGCTCGAAGTCGTCGGTGTACTTCGCCTGTCCCGTGATGAGGCGCGGGTCCTCGCGACGCTTGATGGCGGAACCGAACACCTTGCGATGCCATGGTCCGCCTCCTTACGCCTTCGCCATGCGCGGCCGCGTCCTGCGGACGGCGGTGACGATGTTCTGGTAGCCGGTGCAGCGGCAGAGGTTGCCGTCGAGCCCGTGGCGGATCTCGGCGTCGGTCGGCTTCGGGTTCTTCGCTCGAGCAGATCGCAGGCGGTCATGATCATGCCGGGCGTGCAGAAGCCGCACTGCAGGCCGTGCTTCTCCCAGAACGCGTCCTGCAGCGGATGCAGCTTGCCGTTCGTCGCGAGGCCCTCGATCGTCGTGACGCTCGCGCCCGTCGGCCTGGACGGCGAGCACGGTGCAGGACTTGACGGCCTGCCCGTCGATGAGCACGGTGCACGCGCCGCACTGGCTCGTGTCGCAGCCGACGTGGGTGCCGGTCAGGCCCAGCGTCTCGCGGAGGTAGTGGACGAGGAGGAGGCGCGGGTCGACCGGGTGCTTTCGCTTCGCGCCGTTGACGGTCATCGAGACGGGATACTTCATGACGCTGCCTCCCGCGGAGTGGGCGGGAGTCTACCACCGCGATTCGAGATTACGGTTTCGTTTCGATCTCGTCGCGGACCTTGTCGAAGAACGCCGACGTGAGCTTCTTCGTCACGCCGCCCATCAGCCGCGCCGCCATGCTCGCGACCGTGCCGACGACGTTGATGTCGGCGGTCCACGCGAGCTCCGTCGCGCCGCCCTGACCGTCGGTCAGCGTCATCGACGTCGTCGCGTCGACGCCCGAGCCCGGAGCGGTGCCGTGCGCCTTCATCCGCGCCATGTTCGGCGGATCGAGCTCGACCCACTCGACGTCGTTGACGAAGCGGACCTTCACGGCGCCGAATCCGACCGAGGTCGTGGCGCGGAACTTCTTTCCCGGCTCGACGATTTCGAGCTTCTCGAGGCCGGGCGGCGCTCTTGGAGACTTTGTTCGGGTCGGTCAGGTAGTCCCAGACCTTCGCGCGGGCGCGGGGCGCCTTGATCGTGACCGTGCCGTCGAACTGCACGTCTCAGTAGCCCGAGCGCGGGAGCGCCGCGCGGCCTTGCAGACCTTTTCGGCGTTGGGGAGGAAGAACTCCTCGAGCGGCGGCGAGTACGGGACCGGCGTGTCCGGCGCCGTGACGCGCACGAGCGGGCCGTCGAGGTACTCGAAGCAGCGCTCCGCGAGCACCGCGGCGATCTCGGCGCCGATGCCGCCGGTGCGCGTGGCCTCGTGGAGGAGGATGGCCTTGTTGGTCTTCGCGACGGACTCGAGGATGGCCTCCTCGTCCATCGGGAAGAGCGTCCGCAGGTCCACGACCTCGGCGTCGATGCCCTCGGCCTCGAGCGTCTTCGCGGCCTCGAGCGCGGTCCAGACCATCGCGCCGTAGGTGATGACGAGAGGTCGCGCCCCGGTGCGCCGGATCGCGGCCTTGCCGATCGGCACGATCGCAGTCGTCGGCCGGCAGCTCTTCCTTGATGCGGCGGTAGAGGAACTTGTGCTCGAAGAAGAGCACGGGATCGTCGTCGCGGATCGCGGCCTTGATCAGGCCCTTGGCGTCGTAGGCCGTGGCGGGCTGGACGATCTTCAGTCCGGGCGTGTGGGCGAAGTAGGCCTCGGGGTTCTGCGAGTGGAACGGCCCGCCGTGCACGCCGCCGCCGGAGGGGCCGCGGATCACGAGCGGCACGCCGACGCCCGTGCGGTAGCGCGACTTGGCGGCGAAGTTGGTGATCATGTCGAAGGCGCAGGAGATGAAGTCGATGAACTGCATCTCGGCCACCGGGCGCATCCCCATCATGGCGGCCCCGACCGCGGCGCCGACGATGGCCGTCTCGGCGATCGGCGTGTCGATGACGCGCTCCTCGCCGAACTCGGCGATGAGGCCGTCGGTCACCTTGAAGGCGCCGCCGTAGACGCCGATGTCCTCGCCGAGGAGGAAGACGCGCTCGTCGCGCTGCCATCTCCTCGCGCAGGCCCTCGCGGATGGCGTCGACGTAGGTCGTCTGGCCCTTGGCGGCCGGCGTCTCCTCGAGTCGGCGCTCCTCAGGTGGGCGCGCGCCCTGCTCACGAGCGCCTCTCGGACGCGGCCGAGGGCGCCGGCTCGGACCCGGCGCCGGCGCGTACACGCCCTCGAGGCGCGAACTCCGGCTGCGGCAGGGGACTCGTCTCGGCGCGCTCGACCTCGCGGTCGACTTCCTCGGCGATGGCCTGGTCGATGGCGGCGAGCTCGTTGGCCGAGGCGGCGCCGGACTCGACGAGCGTGCGCGCGTAGCGCTCGATCGGGTCCTTCGCGCGCCACTCCTCGAGCTCCTCCTTCGGGACGTAGGCCTGGCGCGTCGTGCTCGGCGTGCCCCTTCATCCGGTAGGTCACGGCCTCGACGAGGGTCGGACCCTCCTCCCGCGCCGCGCCCGGTCGACCGCGCGGCGCGCCGCGTCGTAGACCGCGAGCACGTCGTTGCCGTCGACGGTCTCGCCCGGAATGCCGTAGGCCGCGGCCTTGTCGGCGAGACAGCGGGCCGCCGTCTGCTTGCGGAACGGGCGTCGAGTAGGCCCAGCCGTTGTTCTCGGCGATGACGACGAGCGGCAGCTTCTGCACGGCGGCGAAGTTGATCCCCTCGTGGAAGGCGCCGGTCGAGGTGCCGCCGTCGCCGATCCACGTCATCGTGACGAGGTCCTTCTTCTGCATCCGGGCGGCGAGCGCGATTCCCGCCATGACGGGCACCAGCGCGCCGAGCATCGAGATGGGGGAGATGACGCCGCGCTCGGGCCGGCCGAAGTGGAGGTTGCAGTCCTTGCCGCCGGAGGGCGACGTCGCGCGGGCCATGTACTGCGTCATGACGTCGCGCGGCGAGTAGCCCATCACGAGGACGACGCCGAGGTTGCGGATCAGGGGGCCGACGATGTCGCCCTTGCTTCAGGGCGTAGGCGGTGCCGACGGAGGTCGCCTCCTGGCCGAGCGAGCGGTAGAGGCCGCCGACGACCTTGCCCTGCCGGTAGAGGTTGACGAGCCGTTCCTCGACGACACGGTTCAGCCGCATGAAGCGGTACAGCTCGAGCTTCTGTTCGCGACTCAGGTCCAAGGGGCCCTCCGAAGGCCCGAGATTATACGAGGGCGAAACCGGCCGGGCTCGCGGGCGCCCGCTTATGGGCCCGATATGGAGCCCGGCCGTCTCCGTCCTCATCGCCTCGGACCGGGTGCAGCCGCTGCTGCCCGAGTGCCTGCGATCGCTCGAGGCCCAGCGCGGGGGACCTGCCATTCGAGGTCGTCGTGTGCTCGGCCGAGCCGCCCGCGTCCGACGGCCTGTCGATCCCGATCCGCTGGGCCCGGGCCGACGCCGCCAACCCGGCCCGGCGGCGAAACGCCGCGGCGCGCGAAGCGCGGGGCCGGACTCTTCGCCTTCCTCGACGACGACGCCACGGCCGAGCCGGGCTGGCTCGCGGCCGGCGCGCGCGGCCTCGAAACGGCCGACGTCGTCGGGGGCCCCGATCCCGGGCCGCGCGACGCCCCCTACGGGCGAGCGCCTCTCGGACCTGCTGCTCGCGACGCCGGCGAATCGGCAGCGGCGTGCCCGCCCACGAGCGCAACCCGCGCGGCGGCCCGGTGCGGTCGGCGCACGACGTCGCGCTCTGCAACCTCTTCGTGCGCCGGGAGACCTTCGAGACGCTCGGCGGCTTCGACGAGACTTTCGGCTACATCGGGGAGGACACGGACTTCGTGCGCCGGGCGCTCGACGGCGGCGCGAGGGTGGTCCTCGATCCGTCGCGTCCGCGTGCGGCACCGCCGGCGCGCGTTCCCGGGTCCGTACCTCGCGCAGCGCTGGCGATACCGGGTCAAGACCGGGCGGCTCCTGGTCGAGAGGCCGGGCCTGCACGCGCGCGGCCGCGTCGTCGCGTTCCTGCGGCGGCATTCGCGGCCTCGGCCGCGCGGTGCTCTTCGGCGCGACGCTTCCTGCTCCCGGCCGCGGGCGTCTACGCGGCCCGCCACCTGGGCGCTCTCGTTCCCGATCTGGCGGCGCGACCTCGCTCTCTTTCCGGCGGTCCCGTTCGCCTTCGCGGCCCACCACGCGACGTACCTGGCCGGGACCTGATCGCGGGATCGGCCGGGGCGTCTTCGCGCGCGGCGGCGCGATGAAGAACCTCGAGCTCGCCGCTCACTGGGTGCGGGGCAGGGAGACGCTGCCGCGCTACCTCATCCTCGGGATGACGAACCTCTGCAACTCCAAGTGCGTGACCTGCTTCTACTGGGACCACCTGAACGTCAACCGGCACCTCGAGATGAAGCTCGAGGAGTACGACCGGGCGCTCGCGGACCTCGGCGCGCTCTACTCGGTCGTCCTGACGGGCGGCGAACCGACGCTCAACCGCGACCTGCCCGAGATCACGAAGCTCCTCTACCGGCGCCACGACGCGTCCAACGTGACGATGCCGACCAACTCGATCATCCCCGAGCAGGTCGAGGCGATCGTGGCGCGCGTGCTCGAGTCGCGGAAGGACGAGCGCCAGACCTTTACCGTCGGGCTCTCGCTCGATCACCTCGGCGAGCGGCACGACTTCATCCGCGGCGCGCCCGGCAACTTCGTGAAGCTCGAGGAGACCTACCGGCGGCTCGCGGCGCTGAAGCGCGAGTCGCGCGGCTTCACCCTGAACGTCCAGACGGTGCTCGCGTCCTTCAACATGAACGACCTTGCGGAGATCACGGCCTGGGTCTCGGCGAACCTGCCGGAGATCAACTTCCACTCCTTCGAGCTGCTGCGGCCGCCGTTTCCGGACCCGTCGATCCGGGCGCTGACGCCGGCCGAGTACGCCGAGGCCCTGCGGTTCCTGAGACCCTACTGGGCGCGAGTTCGGCAACTACAATCCGGTGCTGCGCAACCTCAAGGTCGGGCGCGCGCACCGCCGAGCTCGAGACGCTCGGAGCAGGAGCGGATGGTCTACCCCTGCTACGCCGGGACGATCTCCGGGGTGCTCAACCCGGAGGGCACCGTCTCGCTCTGCGAGGTGCAGTGGGAGATCGGCAACATCCGCGACTTCGGCTACTCCTTCAAGAAGGCCTGGTTCTCGGAGAAGGCCGTCGAGATGCGCCGGCGGATCGCCGCACCGCGAGTGCTGGTGCACCCACTCCTGCTTCATGACCTCGTCGCTGCCGTTCTCCGTCCAGGGAGCGGCGCACCTGATCAAGTCCGCGGTGCTGCCCGGCGCTCTGAGAGGAGGTTCCGCTCGTCGAAGCAGGATCCTGACGGCGCTTCGCTTGGTCCTCGCGTACTGCTCTGCCGCGCGCCGCCGTCTCGCGGCGGCGTCCGCTGCGGCAGCGTCTCCTGGGCACGTGGAAGCTCGTCTCCTCTCAGAACCGGGACGTCGGCGGAGTCAGGCGTGGGCGAGCCGATTCGGCGAGAGCTCCGCGCGGCTACATCATGTACGACGCGACCGGGCACATGGCCGTCCAGATCGAGAAGACGCCTGCGCCGCCGAAGTTCGCGTCGGGCGACGACTGGACGCCGACGCCGGACGAGGCTCTCGCGGTCTACCTCGGGTACGTCGCGTACTTCGGGACGTTCACCGTGGACGAGAAGGCGGGTGTCGTGACCCACCACGTCGAGGGCAGCCTGCGGCCGAGTTATCTGGCGACCGACCAGCAGCGGCCGGCGAAGCTCGAGGGCGATCGCCTGATTCTCTCGGACGACAGGACGTTTCGCGTCGTCTGGGAGCGCGTGAAGTAGGCTCGCCACAGCTGACATCCGCTCGCGGCGCGAGGAGTCTCCGCGGGCGAGCGGAGGAGCCTCGCGCCGCGGGAGGCGTAGCGCAGCGACGGGGTCAGGCTCCCGGTCGAGCGCGCACCCGCGCGAGCCGGGAGCCGGTGCGCCTCAGGCGAGGCCCGGCCGCGAGCTACGCCGACGTGTTCTGCGCCAGGTAGTTCTCGGCGCCGATGTCCTTGATCTGCTGGATCTGCGCCTCGAGGTAGTCGATGTGCTCCTCCTCGGAGACGAGGATCCGCTCGAAGAGAGCCCGCGAGCCGTTGTCGCCCTTCTGGGTCGCGAGGTGGATGCCCGTGTTCAGGCGCTGGACCGCGTCGAGCTCGAGGGCGAGGTCGACCTTCATCATCTCGGGCACCGTCTGGGCGACGTTGATCTTCATGTACTTCTGCATGTTCGGCGACGCGTCGAAGTAGAGGATCCGGTCCATGACCTCCTGGGCGTGCTTCATCTCGCCGATCGACTCCTTCTCGGTGTGGTCGGCCAGGCGCATGTAGCGCCAGTTGCGGAGCATCCGGGCGTGGATGAAGTACTGGTTGATGGCCGTCAGCTCGGCCGAAAGGACTTCCTGGAGGACCTTCAGGATCTCGGGATCACCCTTCACGCGCACCTCCCAAATGGCAGTCGGCGGGGATCTTATCGCGCACCGCCTCCCGTCGTATCATTTGCCCCATGAGCGACAAAGACCCGCTGGTGCCCGAGGCGATCGCGACCGGCCGGCAGCGGACCGCCGACCGGGCCGGCAAGGCGTTCGCGAAGACCCCGGCGTGGAAGAAGGACTGGACGACGGTCTCGGGCGCGCCGGTGGAGCCGCTCGCCGCCCCCGACACGCAGCCGGGTTTCGACTTCGACCGCGACCTCGGATGGCCCGGGGAGTACCCCTACACCCGCGGCGTGCAGCCGACCGGCTACCGCGGCAAGCTCTGGACGATGCGGCAGTTCGCCGGGCTACGGCACGGCGAAGCAGACGAACGCAGCGCTTCCACTACCTGCTCGAGCACGGGCAGACCGGCCTCTCGACGGCGTTTCACCTGCCCGACGCTCTACGGCTACGACTCCGACCACGAGATGTCCCGCGGCGAGGTCGGCAAGTGCGGCGTCGCGATCGACTCGCTCGCCGACATGGAGGTCCTCTTCGACGGCATCGACCTCGGCCGCGTCACGACGTCGATGACGATCAACTCGACGGCGCCGATCGCCCTGGCGATGTACCTCGCGGTCGCCGAGAAGCACGGAACGCCGTGGGAGAAGGTCGGCGGCACGCTCCAGAACGACATCCTCAAGGAGTACATCGCCCAGAAGGAGTACATCTTCCCGCCCCGGCCGTCGATGCGGCTCGTGACGGACCAGTTCTCCTTCTGCGCGAAGCACGTGCCGAAGTGGAACACCATTTCGATCTCCGGGTACCACATCCGCGAGGCGGGCTCGACGGCCCTCCAGGAGCTCGCGTTCACGCTGCGCGACGGCGTCGAGTACGTGAAGTACGGGATCGACGCGGGCCTGCCGGTCGACGAGTTCGCGCCGCGCCTCTCCTTCTTCTTCAACTCGCACAACGACTTCTTCGAGGAGATCGCCAAGTTCCGCGCCGCGCGCCGGATCTGGTCGAAGACCATGAAGGAGCGCTTCGGCGCGAAGGACCCCCGTTCGTGGATGTGCCGCTTCCACACGCAGACGGCCGGCTGCTCGCTGACGGCGCAGCAGCCCTACAACAACGTCGTCCGCACGGCGATCCAGGCGCTCGCCGGGGTGCTGGGCGGCACGAACTCCCTCCACACGAACTCGCTCGACGAGACGCTCGCGCTGCCGACGGACTTCGCCGTGAAGCTGGCCCTGCGCACCCAGCAGGTCATCGCCCACGAGTCCGGCGTCGCCAACACGATCGATCCGCTCGGCGGCTCGTACTTCGTCGAAGACCTGACGACGAAGATGGAGCGCGGCTGCTTCGACTACTTTCGCCGGATCGACGAGCTCGGCGGGATGGTCGAGGCGATCGAGGCCGGCTTCCCGCAGCGGGAGATCATGGACGCCGCCTACGCCTACCAGCGCGCGGTCGACGCGAAGGAGAAGATCGTCGTCGGGGTCAACGATTTCGTCGACGAGGAGGAGCATCCGCTCGAGATCCTCTACATCGACGACGCGGTCGAGGGGCAGCAGAAGCAGGCGGTCGGGGAGCTGCGCCGGTCCCGGGACGGCAAGGCGGTCTCGTCGGCTCTTGCGGCCCTGCGGCAGGCCTGCCGGGACGGGAAGAACGTGATGCCGCCGCTCGTCGACGCGGTCAAGACCTACGCGACGGTCGGCGAGATCTCCGACGTGATGCGCGAGGTCTTCGCCACCTACGAAGAGCCGGCCGGTTTTCTAGGGGGTCAGGTCTTCATTTTTCGGATTTCGGCGGCCGCAGGAACCCCAGCCGGTCTCGTCGGAAATCTTCGAAAAAGTGAAGACCTGACCCCGGCCGGCCTACAATAGAGGGCTCATGTCCGAAACCCCTTTCGCCACCATCGAGCAGGCCATCGAGGACCTGCGGGCCGGGAAGTTCGTCGTCGTGGTCGACGACGAGGACCGGGAGAACGAGGGCGACCTCGTCCTCGCCGCCGAGAAGGCGTCTCCCCAGGCCGTCAACTTCATGGCGCGGGAAGGCCGGGGCCTCATCTGCCTCGCCCTGACCGAGGAGCGCTGCGAGGAGCTGGGCCTGCCGCCGATGGTCGAGGAGAACACGTCGAACTTCGGCACCGCCTTCACGGTCTCGATCGAGGCGCGCGGCCGCACGACGACGGGCATCTCGGCTTCCGACCGCGCGGCCACGGTGCTCACCGCGATCGATCCGGCGACGAAGCCCTCGGACCTGAACCGGCCCGGGCACATGTTCCCGCTGCGCGCGCAGGTCGGCGGCGTGCTCAAGCGGGCCGGGCAGACCGAGGCCTCGGTGGATCTCGCGCGGATCGCCGGGCTGAATCCCTCGGCGGTCCTCTGCGAGGTCATGAACGAGGACGGCACGATGGCCCGCGTGCCGGACCTCGCAAGGTTCTGCGCGCGGCACGACCTCTCGATGATCACGGTGGCCGACCTCATCCGGTACCGGATGAAGACCGAGCGGCTGGTGCACCGGATCGCCTCGCCCCAGTTGCCGACGCGCATGGGGGAGTTCCGCCTGCACGCCTACCGGAGCGACGTCACGCACGAGGAGCACCTCGCGCTCGTCCACGGCGACATCACGGAGAACGAGCCGGTGCTCGTGCGCGTGCACTCGCAGTGCCTGACGGGGGACGTGTTCGGCTCGGCGCGCTGCGACTGCGGCGAGCAGCTCGAGCTCGCGATGGAAAAGATCGTCGAGGCCGGCAAGGGAGTCTTCCTCTACCTCCTCCAGGAGGGCCGCGGGATCGGCCTCGTGAACAAGCTGAAGGCCTATGAGCTCCAGGACCAGGGTCACGACACGGTCTCGGCCAACGAGAAGCTGGGATTCCCGCCCGACATCCGCAACTACGGCGTCGGCTGCCAGATCCTGCGCGACCTCGGCGTCCGCAAGATGCGCCTGATGACGAACAACCCGTCCAAGTACGTGGCCATCGACGGGTACGGGCTGGAGATCGTCGAGCGCGTCTCGCTCGAGGTCAGCCCGACGGACCGCTCGCGCAAGTATCTCGAGGCCAAGAAGAACAAGATGGGGCACCTCCTCAAGCTCGTCTAGCCGCTTCGCCTCTCCGCAACACAGGAGGTTCGTGTGAACAAGCCTTTCGAGCTCGTCCCGCCCTCGGGCTCCGGCTCCCGCTTCGTGCGCAACGTCATCATCGCGCTCGTCCTCTTCGTTCTGGTCATCATCGGCGGGCCGATCACGGTCGTGCCGGCCGGCCACGTCGGGGTCAAGGACCTCTTCGGCAGCGTGTCGTCGAGCGTCCTTCCGGCCGGCGTGCATTTCGTCATTCCGTTCACTCGCGTCATCAAGATGTCGATCCAGACGCAGGAGGTGAAGGAGACGACCGAGGTGCCCTCCAAGGAAGGCCTGATGATGGACCTCGAGGGCTCCCTGCTCTTTCGGCTCGACCCGGCCAAGGCCGCCGACATCTACAAGACCGTCGGAAAGAACTACCAGGAGATCGCGGTGCATCCCCAGATGCGCTCGGCGATCCGCGAGATCACGGCCTCCTACGAGGCCAAGGCTCTCTACTCGGCCGAGCGCGAGCAGATCGCCCGTGAAACCTACGAGCTCTTCCAGAAGATGTCGAGCGGCCGGGGGATCATCACGGAGGCGGTGCTGCTCCGCAAGATCGGCCTGCCTCCGATCGTCGCCAACGCGATCCAGGAGAAGCTCAAGCGCGAGCAGGAAGCCGAGCAGATGAAGTTCGTCCTCCAGAAGGAATCGCAGGAGGCGGAGAGGAAGCGCATCGAGGCCCAGGGCATCTCCGACTTCCAGAAGATCGTCGCGCAGGGGATCTCGGCGCAGTTGCTGGAGTGGAAGGGCATCGAGGCGACCGAGAAGCTGGCGTCGAGCCCCAACTCGAAGATCGTCGTCATCGGCAACTCGAAGGGGCTGCCGCTCATCCTGGGCGGCGACTCCAAGTAGCCGGGGCGGGGCACGCCGTGCGGATCTCGATGCCGGCCGCCGTCCTCGCGGGCGGCGCCTCGCGCCGGATGGGCCGACCCAAGGCCGCGCTCGCGTACGGCGCCTCGACGCTGCTGGCGTTCCAGACGGCGCGCCTCGCGGAGATTTTCGACGAGGTCCTCGTCGTGGCGAAGGAGCCCCCGGCGTTCGACGCGGGGCCGGCGCGCATCGTGCTCGAGGGCGAACGGGAGCACGCAGCGATCCACGGCCTCGTCCGGGCGCTCGAGGAGACCGCCGACCGGATCTTCGTTCTCGCCGTCGACCTGCCGGCCATCCCCGCGCCGCTCATCCGCGCCATCGCCGCTCGAAGCCTCGGCAGCTTCGCCGTCGCCGTCCTGCCCCGCGCGGAGGGAAGGCTCCAGCCGCTGGCCGGGGTCTGGCGCCGCGGGGCGCTCGCGGTCGCGCGCCGGCGCATCGCGGCGGGCGAGCTGTCGCTCCACGGTCTCGCCGCGGAGGCCGGCGCTGAGGTGTTCGAGGAGCCCGAGTGGCGGGCGCTCGACCCCTCCGGAAACGCCTTCGAGAACCTGAACACGCTCGAGCGCTACGCGGCGCTGCGGGAGAGAGCATGAGCGACGAGAAGCCCTCGCCGGGCAAGCCGCGCCGGCCCCGGGGCGGGGCGCGCCTGCGGGGGAGCGTCCTGCACGTCGACGCCCGGGGCCGCGCCCGCATGGTCGACGTCGGCGCCAAGCGCGTGACCCGGCGGGTCGCGGTGGCGCGCGGGGCGCTCGCCATGGGCCGGACGGCCTTCGACGCTCTCGCCTCCGGGCGGCTCGCCAAGGGCGACGCCCTCGCGGTGGCGCGGCTGGCGGGCATCCAGGCCGCCAAGCGCACCTCCGAGATCGTCCCGCTCTGTCATCCGCTCGCCCTGGAGTCCGTCGAGGTCGACGTCGCGCTCGACGCCGACCGGCGGGAGGCCGTCGTGACCGCCACGGCTCGGATCACCGGCAAGACCGGCGTCGAGATGGAGGCGCTGACGGCCGCCAGCGCCGCGTGCCTCGCCCTCTACGACATGATCAAGGCGCTCGACCGCGCCGCCGTCATCCGCGAAATCCTGCTGGTGGAAAAGACGGGCGGCCGCTCCGGGACGTATCGCAGGACCTGAGCCGCCCGGCATGCGTTACCGCTTCTTCCTCTGCGACGTCTTCACCGACGCTCTCTTCGGCGGCAACCCCCTCGCGGTGCTGCCGGAAGCCCGGGGCCTGTCCGACCGGCAGATGCAGCAGATCGCGCGGGAGTTCAACTTCTCGGAGAGCGCCTTCGTGCTTCCCGCCGAGTCCGGGCACACCCGGCGCGTGCGCATCTTCACTCCGACGACGGAGGTGCCGTTCGCGGGCCATCCCAACGTCGGGACGGCCTTCGTTCTCGCCAGTGCCGGAGAGCTCGGCAAGCTCGACGACTCGAGTCCCCTCATCGTGACCTTCGAGGAGAAGGCGGGTCTCGTCCCGATCACGATCGTGACGCGCGGTGCCGGCGGCGTCTGGTGCGAGCTCGCGGCGCCCGAGAGGCTCTCGCTCGGCAAGACGGTCGACGTCGGGGCTCTCGCGGCGGCCGTGTCCCTCTCGCCGGACGACGTCGTGACGCGAACGCACGAGCCGCAGGTCGCCTCGGTGGGTCTGCCGTTTCTGGTGGCGGAGCTCGCCGACCGGTCCGCGCTCGAGCGGGCGCGGTCCCACATGCCGGCCGTCGAGGCGCTGCGGGCGCAGGGGATCGTTCCCGACGTCCACCTCTACGTGCGAAGCGGCGACGATTTCGACGTTCGCGCCAGGATGTTCGCCCCGCTCGACGGTGTTCCCGAGGATCCCGCGACGGGCAGCGCCAACTGCGCTCTCGCCGCCGTGCTGACCCATCACGATCCGCGCGAGGCCGGGAGCTTTCGCTGGCGCATCGCGCAGGGCGTCGAGATGGGCCGGCCGAGCGTCCTGGAGGCGCGAGCCGAGAAGGCAGCGGGCGCCGTCACCGGGGCCTGGATCGGCGGCGCGAGCGTCCTCGTCGCGGAAGGCTGGCTGGAGATTCCCTAACTTCTGCGGCTAGCCGCCCCGGGTGTGCATCTCGAGGTGCGGATCGCGGGCGAGCTCGGCTCGCGGCAGGAGCGGGCGCCCGCTCGACGAGCCCCAGCCGCTCCTCGGCGCCGCGGTCGTCGCGGCGCCGCCACGTCGAGGTCAGCAGCTCCCGGAGCGCTTCCTCGCTCGCTCCCGCGCGCAGCGGCGCCGCGCAGGTCCGTGCCCGCGCGTCGCGTAGAGGCAGAGATACCAGATGCCCGTCGGCGGTGAGGCGGCTGCGGTCGCACGCCGCGGCAGAAGGGCGCCGTCGTCGAGGCGATGATGCCGAAGGACGTGCCGTCGGGCAGGCGGAAGCGCTCGGCCGGCGCCGAGCCCTGCCTCGGCGATCGGCGCGATCGGGCCGTAGCGCGCGGCGAGGCGCTCGAGCATCTCGGCGCGCGAGACGACGCGCTCGGGCGACCACTGCGTCGCGCCGCCGACGTCCATGTACTCGATGAAGCGGACCTCGGCGCCGCACTGCCGCCCCGAACTCGAGCAGCGTCGCTCGAGCTCGTCGTCGTTGACGCCGCGGATGACGACCGTGTCGATCTTGAGCGACGAGAACCCCGCCGTGGCGGCGGCGTCGATGCCGCCGAGGACCCGCGGCAGATCGTCGAAGCGCGTGAGCGCGGTGAAACCGCTCGGCGTCGAGCGTGTCGAGGCTGACCGTGACGCGGTGCAGACCGGCGGCCTTGCAGCGCGGCCGCATGCTCGGCGAGGAGGACGCCGTTCGTCGTCATCGCGATGTCGCGTCAGCGCAGGCTTGCCGGCGAGGATTCGAACGAGCTCCGGCAGGTCGCGCGCGGACCAGCGGCTCGCCGCCCGTCAGCCGCACCTTGTCGACGCCGAGCCCGATGAAGACGTCGACGAGGCGCCCGATCTCCTCGAAGTGCAGAAGGTCCTCCCGCGGCAGCCAGGTGTAGTCCGTTTCCGGCATGCAGTAGGCGCAGCGCAGGTTGCACCGGTCCGTCACCGACAGGCGGAGGTTGCGGAGCGGGCGGCCGAGGGAGTCGGGGATGGCCATGGGGGGGTCTATATTAACTGCGTGAGCCAGCGCGCATGAGCCTCCGGGTTGTCATCGTGACGGTCTCGGACGGAGTCGCCGCCGGGGCGCGTCAGGACCGCGGCGGTCCCGCCTGCGAGGAGGTCCTCCGCGGCTCGGGCATCGAGCACCGCGTCGTCGCCCGGGAGACGATCCCGGACGAGCCGAAACAGGTCGCCCGCGCGATCCGCGTGCGCGCGGACGCCGAGGAGGCGGACCTCATCCTCCTGACGGGGGGCACCGGCGTCTCGCCGCGCGACCGGACGCCCGAGGGCGTGCGGGAGGTCGTCGATTTCGAAGTCCCGGGCCTCGCCGAGAAGATGCGCGCCGAGACCTCGCGGGGCTTCCCGGCCGCGTACCTCTCGCGCCAGGTCGTCGGCGTCCGTCGCCGGACGCTCGTCGTGGCGCTGCCCGGCTCCCCGAAGGGCGCCGCCGACTGCCTGACGGCGATCCTGGGTCTGATTCCCCACGCGGTCGCTCTCCTCCAGGGCCTCGGCCCCGAGCACCCGGCGCCGTGACGCGCGCGTGATCCCGGCGCGCAGGTAAGATCGCGCGGCGATGGGGAAGGTCCGATTCGGCATCGACGTCCTGCTCGAGAGCCCCTGGCCCGTGGCCGGGCGGCGGATCGGGCTCATCACCAACGGCTCCGGGATGACGTCGGCGGGCGTGCCGACGTGGAAGGCGCTGCGCGCGGCGTCGAACGTGCGGCTGGTGCGTCTGTTCGGGCCGGAGCACGGGCTCGAGGGCGGCGCGATCTACATGGAGGCCGTCGGCTCCTCGATCCATCGGCCGTCGGGCCTGCCGGTCGTCTCCCTCTACGGCACGACCGCCGAGGAGCTGAAGCCGCGGCGCGAGGACTTCGCGGATCTCGAGGCGATCGTCTTCGACGTCGCGGACGTGGGCAGCCGCTACTACACCTACATCTGGACGATGCTCCTGGCGATGGAGGCCTGCGCGGGCTCGCGCCTGCGCTTCGTCGTCTGCGACCGGCCCAACCCGATCGGCGGCGCGGTCGAGGGCGCCCCGCAGGCTTCCGGATACCTGACCTTCGTCGGGCTGCATCCGATCCCCGTGCGCCACGGCATGACCGCCGGCGAGCTCGCGCGGCTCTTCGCGGCCGAGCGGCGGCTCGACCTCGACCTCGTCGTGTGCCCGGCGGCGGGCTGGGCGCGCGAGATGCCCTACGCCGAGACGGGGCTGCCGTGGGTCGCGCCGTCGCCGAACATGCCGACCACGGACACCGCGCTCGTCTATCCCGGAATGTGCCTGCTCGAGGGCACCAACCTCTCCGAGGGACGGGGGACGACGCGTCCCTTCGAGGTCTTCGGCGCGCCGTGGCTCGAGCCGATCGCGCTCGCCGACGCGTTGAACGCCATGGCCCTGCCGGGCGTCCAGTTCCTGCCCCTCCGGTTCCGGCCGATGTTCGACAAGCACGCCGGCCAGGCCTGCGGCGGCGCGCAGATCCACCTGACCGACCGGTCCGCGTTCCGGCCGTTCCAGACGGGGATGCGGGTGATCGAGGCCGCCAAGCGCCTGGCGCCGATCGACTTTCGCTGGCGGACCGAGCGCTACGAGTACGATGACCGGCCGGCGATCGACCTGCTGACGGGGTCCGAGCGCTTCCGCGACATCGTCGAGCGCAACGGCAACCTGCGCGCCGAGATCACCCGCCACTTCGACGCGGCGCAGCCGTTCTTCGCGCGCCGCGAGCCGTTCCTCCTCTACCCGGACCGCAAGCCCGCCGCCGTGGCGTTCGTGGGCGGCCACGATTCGGGAAAGACCTCGGTCATCATCGAGCTGCTGCCGCGGTTGAAGGCCCGGGGCCTCGTGGTCGGGACGGTCAAGCACACGACCAAGGACGCCGAGGACGACGTCCTCGGCAAGGACTCGCAGCGCCACGCCCGGGCGGGGGCCGCGGCCGGCGCGTTCGTCACGCCGCAGCGGACGACCGTTCGCCGCTTCGGCGACGAAGAGGCCCTCGAGCAGGTGCTGCGGCGGGACTTCTCCGACTGCGACCTCGTGCTCGTGGAGGGGTACAAGTCGCTCCCGATCGCGAAGATCGAGGTCGTGCGCACCGGGATCGCGCGGCCCGACGTCGTCGAGCCCTCGGCACGGATCTCCGACGGCCCCTTCGCCGGGTCGGTGCCCACGTTGTCGTACGGCGACTGGGACGCGATCGCCTCGACGGTGGTGCGCCTGGCGGGGCTCGACCGGCGGGAGTCGATCGTCGGCGCGCGGAAGACGACTTGAGCCCGCGGCCCTTACCCTTCCTCGTCTTCGACCTCGACGGCACGCTGATCGACGGCTACGACGCGATCGGCGACGCGCTCGCCCACGCCATGCGGGCGCTCGGCGAGGAGCCTCTGCCGAACCTCCGCGTGCGGACGATGGTGGGGCACGGGCTCGAGAGGCTCGTCGCGGACGCGGTGGGCCCGGAGCGCGCGGCCGAAGGCGTCCGGCTCTTCCGGGAGCGCTACCCGCAGGTCGCGGTCGAGAAGTCGCACCTCCTGCCCGGCGTCGCCGGCGTCCTGGCCGAGCTCTCGGCCCGCGGCCACCGCATGGCGCTCGCGTCGAACAAGCCGGCGCGGTTCTCCCGGATGATCCTCGAGGCCAAGGGGGTCGCAGCGCGGTTCGAAGCCATCGCCGGGCCGGACGAGGACACGCCGGCCAAGCCGGATCCGGCGATGCTGCGCCGCCTGATGGCGGGCGCCGGGGCCGAGGCGCCGCAGACGATCTGCGTCGGCGACATGGAGGTGGACTTCGAGTTCGCCCGCGCGGCCGGCTGCCGCGTCGTGCTGATTCCGAGCGGCTCCCGCTCGCGTGAGGAACTCCTTGGCGTTCCGGCGGACGGCTTTCTCGAAGCGATCGCTTCGCTCCCGGCGTGGCTCGCGTAGAATCGCCCACCTCATGACGACGGCTTTCGATCCGACCGGCGGACGGCCCGGCCAGGTCCGCTTCTTCCTCCCCGGCCCCGTGTGGGTGCGCGACGCCGTGAGGCAGGCGATGGCCCACGAGGCGATCGGCCACCGCGGAAAGGCGTTCGCGGACCTGTACGCGCGCATCCCGCCGCGGCTGCAGAAGGTGTTTCGGACCGAGCGTTTCGTCTTCACGGCGACGTCGGCGGCGACCGGTCTCTGGGAGGCCGCTCTCCTGAATCTCGCGCCGGAGCGGGTGCTCGCCGTCGCGTCGGGGGCCTTTTCCGAGCGCTGGGCGGCCTGCGCCCGGGACCTCGGCATGGCCGTCGACGTGCTCGAGGCGCCCTGGGGAATCCCGGTGGATCCGGCCGAGGTCGCCGGCGCCCTCGGCAAGGCGCGCTACGACGCGGTCACGGTCGTGCACTCGGAGACCTCCACCGGCACGCTCAACGACCTCGCCGCGATCGCGCGCGCGGTCCGCGAGGCTTCGGACGCGTTCGTCCTGTGCGACGTCGTGACGTCGCTCGCGGGCTCGCCGGTCGAGTCCGATGCGTGGGGCCTCGACTTCGCGCTCGCCGGCTCCCAGAAGGCGCTGGCGCTGCCGCCGGGGCTCGGCGTCGCCTTCGCCTCCGACCGTTACCGGGCGCGAGCGAAGGAGCGCTCCCGCGCGCACTACCTGCGGCTCTCGGAGGCCGAGGCCTTCGCCGAAAAGCACCAGACGCCGTACACGCCCTCGACGCCGCACCTTTTCGCGCTCGACGTTCAGCTCGAGCACATCCTTCAGGAGGGCATCGAGGCCCGCTGGGGGCGCCACGAGGCAATGCGCCGGCGCGTCGAGGCCTGGGCGGGAGAGCGCGGGCACGCGTTCGTGCCGCCCGAGGGCGGGCGTTCCTGGACCGTCTCGTGCCTCAAGCCGCGGGCGGGCGTCTCCTCCGAGGCTCTCGTGGCGAAGGTCAAGGAGCGCGGCTTCACGATCGGCGGCGGATACGGGAAGTGGAAGGCCTCGACCTTCCGGATCGGTCACATGGGGGACGTCGACCTGGCCTCCCTCGACCGGCTCCTGGAAGCGCTGGACGAGGCCACGGGGGAAGCCGCGGCGTGAGCCGGGTCATCGTCGCCGAGAGGGTCTCGGGCGCGGGCCTCGAGCTGCTGCGCAAGGCCGGGCATGAGGTCGTCGACCTCGCCGGGGCCTCGCGCGAGGAGCTGCTCGCGGCCTTGAAGGACGCCGACGCTCTCCTCGTCCGCAGCGCCACGAAGGTCGACGCCGCCCTCTTCGCCGCCGCCCCGAAGCTGACGGTCGTCGGCCGCGCCGGCGTCGGCGTCGACAACGTGGACGTCCCCACGGCCTCGGCACGCGGCGTGATGGTCCTGAACTCGCCGACGGGCAACGTCGTCTCCGCGGTCGAGCACACGTTCGCGGTGCTGCTGGCGCTGCTGCGCCGCGTGCCCGAGGCGGCCGCCTCCATGGCGCAGGGGCGCTGGGAGAAATCGAAGTTCGTCGGCTCGGAGCTCGCGGGCAAGACCGTGGGCATCGTCGGCCTCGGCCAGGTCGGCTCTCGCGTGGCGTCGCGGGCGCGCGCATTCGAGGCGAAGCTCCTCGGCCACGACCCGTTCCTGCCGGTCGAGAAGGCGAAGGAGATGGGCGTGCCGCTCGTGTCGCTCGAGACGCTGCTGGCGCAGTCGGACGTCGTGACGCTGCATTCGACGGCGACGGAGAAGGGAAAGCCGCTGCTCGGCGCGGCGCAGCTCGCGCTCATGAAGCCGTCCGCGGTGCTCGTGAACGTGGCGCGGGGGAGCCTGATCGACCGCGCGGCGCTCACCGCTGCGCTGCAGAACAAGAAGCTCGCCGGGGCGGCGCTCGACGTGTTCGACCCGGAGCCGCCCGACCCCAACGACCCGCTGCCGAAACTGCCCAACGTCGTCGCCACGCCGCACCTCGGCGCTTCGACGGTCGAGGCCCAGGAGCGCGTCTCGATCCAGACCGTGGAAGCCCTCCTCGAGGCGCTCGCCGGCGCGGCGTACGTGCCCGCGGTGAACCTTCCGTTTCGAGGGCCCAAGGACGCGGGCGGCGCGGCCGGCTGGATGCGCCTGGCCGAGCGGACGGCCCACTTTCTCTCCGCGCTCTCGGGAGGCCGGCTCTCGCGCCTGGCGGTCGAGACGTGGGGCCTGCCCGAGGACCTCGTCCGGCCGGTCGCCGTCGCCGCCGCCAAGGGGGCGCTCGAGGCCCAGACCCACGACGTCGTCAACTACGTCAACGCCCTGTACATGGCCTCCGACCGCGGTCTCGCCGTCAGCGACACGCGCCACGAGGACCCGGGCCTGTACGCCCGCTCGATCCGCATCACGCTGACGGGCGCCGGCTCGAAGGGCAGCGCCGACGCGACGCTCTTCACGGGGCGCGACGCACGCGTGGTCGAGGTCGACGGCCTGCCGCTCGAGTTTCATCCCGAGGGCACGGTCGTCTTCATCCGCAACCGCGACGTCCCGGGCGTCGTCGGCGCCGTCGGCACGGTCCTCGGCGAGGCCGGGGTCAACATCGCGAACTTCTCGCTGGCGCGAGGCGACGGCTCCCGCGCCGCGGCCGTGATCGCGGTCGACACGGCCCCGCCCGCCGCGGTGCTCGATCGTCTGCGCGGGCTCCCGGCGGTCGAAGAGGTGCGGGTGGTGACCTGGTGAGCCGGACCCGCGTCGCAGTGCTCTTCGGAGGCAAGTCGGTCGAGCGCGAGGTCTCGCGCATCTCCGCCCGCACGATCGCGGGAGCCCTCGACCCGGCCCGCTACGAGGTCGTGCCCGTCGCCGTCGGCGAAGACGGCCGCTTCCTGCCGGCGGCGGAGTCGGGCCGGCTGCTCGCGGCGGGGCCCGTTCCGGAGAGGTTCCGCCGCGGCGACCAGGGCACCGGGGCGCTCGTCCCGTCCGAGATCGCCCCGGGGCGCGTGGACGTCGTGTTCCCGATCATCCACGGGACGACCGGTGAGGATGGCGTGCTGCAGGGCTTCCTCGAGACCCTCGGCGTCCCGTACGTCGGCGCCGGCGTCACGGGCTCGGCGGTCGGGATGGACAAGTCGGTCTTCAAGGCGCTGATGCGCGATGCCGGCATCCCGACGCCGCGCGCCTCGGTCGCCGACGGGGCGGCCGACGCCAGACGCGCGCGCGAGGAGCTCGAGCGCGCGGGGGTCGGGCTGCCGGTCTTCGTCAAGCCCTCGAACGGCGGCTCGTCGGTCGGCGTGACGAAGGTCAAGCGGTGGGAGGACCTCCCGGCGGCGCTCGAGGCGGCCCTCGCATACGACGAGCGCGCTCTGGTCGAGGAGGGCATCGACGGGCGGGAGCTCGAGTGCGCGGTCCTCGGCAACGAGGAGCCGCAGGCCACCGTTCCGGGCGAGATCGTGCCCGGCCGCGAGTTCTACGACTACGACGACAAGTATCGCGACGACAAGGCGAAGCTCCTCGTCCCCGCGCCCGTGCCGGCGGCCGTCGCAGACGAGGCGAAGTCGATGTCGGTCCGGGTCTTTCGCGCCTGCCGGCTCTCCGGGATGGCGCGCGTCGACTTCTTCCTCGAGCGCGGCACCGGGCGCCTGCTCGTCAACGAGGTCAACACCCTGCCGGGCTTCACCGCGATCTCCATGTATCCCAAGCTCTGGGAGGCGAGCGGCCTGCCGCTGCCGGCCCTTCTCGACGAGCTCATCCGGCTCGCCTTCGAGCGGCGCGACCGCCGGGGGCGCCTGCGAACGAAGCCCCCCGCGGAGCTGCAATGAAACTCCCGGCTCGAGTCGCGATGCTGGCCCTCGCCGCGGCCACCGCCCTTCCGGCGCAGCAGCCGGTCCGGCCCGTCCAGGAGCAGGTGACGGTTTCCGCCGTCGAGGTCACCCTCCACGTGACGGACAAGCTCGGCAACGTGGTGCCCGACCTGAAGAAACAGGACTTCCAACTCTTCGTCGACGACGAGCCGGTCGCGATCGACTCGGTGGAATGGGTCGGCACGCTCTCGGCCGCCGTCCCGAGCCGAACCGCGACGCTCGAGCGCACCGACAAGCCCGCGGCCGAGGCCGCGCCGGAGCCCTCCGGCCGCCTGATCGTGATGGTCTTTCAGTCCCACATCGAGGGCCAGAAGGACGAGGGGCTCATGCGGATGAAGCGGCAGGCGCTCGACTTCGTCGAAACCCTCCGGGGGGACGACGAGGTCGCCCTGCTCGTGTTCGGCTCGAGGCTCTGGCTCTCCCAGGACTTCACGTCGGACCGCGCCGTCCTGCGGAAGGCGATCAACGCCGCGCCGCGCAAGGAGGAGATCGCGCGAGCGGTCGACCCGGAGGGGCCGTCGATCGGCGCGCATCTCTCGCTCGAGGAGGAGCGCGCCGCCACGTCGATGGAGAAGGGCCTCACGGCGATCGGCCGGGCGCTGCGCCCCCTGCCGGGCTCGAAGGCCGTCCTGTTCTTCGGGTACGCCGTGGGCAAGTGGAACGCGCTCGCCTCGACCGGCGACTACCACATGGGCCACTTCGTCTCGACGGCCGACCTCGAGGCCGCGCAGCGGGCGCTCGCCGCGGCGCAGGCGCCCGTCTTCTCGCTCGACATCAGCGCCGGCTCGCACCAGCTCGAGGGGGGCTTGAAGCAGCTCTCCTTCGACACCGGCGGCTTCTACATGCGGACCGACACGTTCCCGCGCTGGGCGATGGCCGCCGTGCGGGAGGCCATCAAGGGACACTACGTGCTGGTCTTCAAGAAGCCCTCGGGCAAGCCCGGGCCCCACCGGATCCGGATCGACAAGCTGCGCGGCGCGGCGCCGTGGGTCCTGCTCTACCGGCAGGAGTACGACGACAGCGCGACGTAGGGGGTCAGGTCTTCATTTTTCGGGCCCCGGTCCGGTCCTCGGCTCAGGACGCTGTCCCCGGGGGCCTTCGAAAAAGTGAAGACCTGACCCCTCACTCTCCGTCGACCCCGGCGAGCTCGAGCACGAACTTCGGGACCCGGGGCTCTTCCGGATTGCTCAGCCCGTCCCCGCCCCGCGTCAACGCCCAGCGGTGCAGCCAGGAGATTCCGCCGGGCCCCGTGAACGTGTCGGGGGAGGCGTAGGCGGGATCGGCGATCGCATCGGCGAGCGGAACGAACGTGTACCCGCGCGCCCGGATCATCTTCGCGAGCGCCGGATAATGGTCGGCGTTCAACGAGTTGGCGTGGATGAGCAGGACCTGCGGGATCTCGCGGCGGAAGAGCCCGCGCGACTCGCGCTCGAAATAGGCGAATTTCGCCTCCATGTACGGCAGGTACGCCTCGGCGACCCGCGCCTGCGCTTCGCGGTCCCCGCGGTTTCCGGCCGTGGCGTAGGCCAGGGCGAAGATCCACTCGCCGTTGTCGTGCGTGACGGGCGCGACCGTGTAGCCGCGGTTCGCGAGGAACGCGTCGAGCCCGCGCTTGACCTCGAGCGATCGCCCGGTGTGCAGGAACGGGTGGCGGAAGTAGCGGAGGGTCTTCCCGCGACTCTCGAGGAGGGCCTTCGTCGTCTCCTCGCCGCGGACGACGTCCTTCTGGAAGTCTTCGAGCGGCATGCGGTGGAGATCGAAATGCGAGTAGGTGTGGTTCCCGAGGTCCATGCCGGCGTCGAGCCAGGCGCGAAGCAGGGCGACGCGGGCCTCCTCGCGAACCCCGTTCGGCGCGAGCTTTCCCTCGTTGACGAAGCCGATGGCCGGAGCCCCCGAGCGCCTTCACCGCCGCCAGCAGCTTCGCGGTCATCGCCTGGAAGGCGGCGAGGTCCCCGCCGACGCACGCCGCCGGTGCCCCGGGCAGGTCGTCGATCGTCACGGCGACGCGGCGCACCGGAACCGGAAGGGCGACGAGCCCGAGGGCGGCGAGGAACGCGAGGACGTTCATCCGCCGAAGTCCCGGACATGGTGGCGCACGAAGCTCTCGAAGGATCGCGGCGCCCGGTCGAGGACCTCCTCGACGCCGAGCGCCACGGCCGAGCCGTTCGTCGTCCCCTCGCCGGCCTGGAACCAGGCATAGAGCTCGACGAACGCATCCGCGCTCCACTCGGACTCACCCAGGGCCACGAGGCTGCGCCGGCCTTCCGCCGGCGGAAGGTCGACGTAGCGGACCGGCCGGCCGGAGATCGACGCGATGCGGCGCGCCACGTCGGTGAAGGACTGCGCTTCGGGACCCGTCAGCTCGTACGCTCGGCCCTCGTGCCCCGGCTCGGTCAGGACCCGGGCCGCGACGGCGGCCACGTCGTGAGCGTCGACGTCGGAATGCCGCCCGGCCCCCGCGGGCGCCGCGAGGACGCCCTGGGTCCGAATCGCGTCGGCGTAGCCGAGGTAGTTCTGCATGAAGAAGTTTGGACGCAGGAACGTCCAGGCGAGGCCCGAGGCCTCGATGTGGCGCTCGGCATCCCCGTGGAGCTTCAGGAAGAGGGGAGCGTCCTTCGCGTCGGCCCCGACGGAAGACAGCTTGACGACGTGCTCGACGCCGGAGGCCTTCGCCGCGTCGACGATCCGGGCCTCCGTCTCGGGCTGGTCGGGGAGCGAGTTCGTCAGCAGGAAGAGCTTCCGGACGCTCCGAAGCGCCGAGTCGACGGCCCCGGCGTCCGCGAAGTCGCCGACGACGGCGTCGCCTCCGGCTTCCCGGATCGTCTGCGCCTTCCCGACGCTGCGAACGAGCGCGCGAAAGGGAGTGCGGCCGGCGGAGAGGAGCCGGATGAGCTCCCGGCCGATCGTTCCGGTTGCGCCGGTGACGAGGATCATGGGCGGGGGAGTTTAGCGCGGGAGACGAGTCGTTCGAAGAGTCGATGAGGTCTGGGTCGACCATCTGTCCGGCGCCGTCTCGTCGGGTATCGATCTTAGAGGTGGCCGGGCTCTATTCTTGGGAGACGAGGCCTGCGACAAAGGGGAGTGTCGGCGTTCCGGTCACTCTGATCGGTCAGGATGGGTGAGTTCGGGTGGTCTCGGGACTTCGAGGTCCGACTGGCCGGGAACGAAGATCGGGTCCTGCGTCTGGTTGTCGATGATAGCGGCGTAGGCGAAGAACGGGCTCTGGCCGTCCCCGCGGACCAGGCAATAGGCACGCGCGATCTCGCCGGCAGCGCCGACGGCGCGAAAGATGTCGTTCACCTGTACCGCGCCGCCGGCCGGAAGGACGCGCGAGGTCCTGCCGAGGGCGGTCCCGCTCGCGTCGTACAGGAAGAAGCTCAAGGTCTGTGAAGCGTCGCTGGAATTGAATGCGCCGACGTTGGTGCGGAAGCCCTTCCCCGGAATCGACGAGCTCGCCAGCGAGGTCAGCACGGCGTCGACCGTCGCCTCGCCCGGAGTCAGGCCAGGCACAAACATGCCGACCGTCGGATCCGGACGGGTTGGCGTGAAGAGCCGGCTCGTGACGACGAGTCCCGCCAGGGGAGGGTTGAACGCTTCGAATACCACGGCACCGCCCGACTCGGGCACCTGAAGGAACTCGCCCACGAAGTCGTTGAATTTCCGCGTCTGCAACGGCCCCACCGCGAAGGCCTTCTCCGAAACCGTGCAGGCACCGAGTCCGCACCGGTACCGGGCGGCGATGGAAAGGTTGCTCGTCGTCGACGGGTTGAATATCGATACGTCCGAGTGAAAGAAGGTCCCACCAGCACCGTGGAGCGAGGCGGCCGCGGGTAGGGTCGCGGAGGTGGTGGTGAAGCCGCCCGCACTCCGGCCGACGACGAAGATCGGATCCTGAGACTGATTGTCGATCACTGCGGCGTAGGTGAAGAGCGACTGCTCCGCCGCCCCCTCGACGAGGCAGGAGAAGTCCGGGACGTCGAATGCGATCCCGAGTTGCGAAAAGATCTCCGGGTCGTTCATCTGGATGAGCTGTCCGGGCCCGACGGTCCGCTCGATCTGTCCGAAGTCCGTTCCGGCGGTGTCACGGAACGAAAGCCGGACCGTCTGGGAGGATTCGGAGGGGTTATAGACGCCGATGTTTGTTCGAGAGCCCAGGGCTTGCTGGGACGAATGTGAAAGCGACGTCAGTACGCTCTTCGGGAATCCCTGTTCGGCCCGCAGCCCCGGAACGAACATTCCGAGGGTCGGCGATGGCCTCGCCGGCGTGTAGAGGCGGCTCGTCACGATCAGCGGTTGGTCGCTCGCGAGCTCGACGGCACCGCCTGTCTCGGGCTGTTGGAAAAGCGTCACGACGATGTCGTCGTACGAGGAGAGCGCGCGCGGAGGGACCATGAACGTCCGCGTTTGCTCGGGACAGGCCGAGGCCAGGCAGCGGTACTTCGCCGTGACGCGCGTCGGCTCCTGGAACGAGGTGTTGAAGACGGCCACGTCGGAGTGGAAATAGGTCGGCGGCGCGCCATGGAGCGACGACACGGCCGGTATGGTCACGACGTTGGCAGGCTCAAACTCGAAGACCCCGGTCCCGGCGCCGTAAAGGTGCGTCCCGGGCGGATCCCAGGCGAGGTCGCCGACGCCGCCCGTCATCAGCTCCCCGACGGCGAGGCCGTTGCTTTCCGTCGTCCACGTCCCGCCGCCGTCGAGGCTGCGCTGGACGCCGAGATTTGAGACGCGGATCTCCGACGGATGGGAAGGGCGGATCGAGATGGACGACGTGAGCATCGCGGAGATGGATTTCCAGTGGAGCCCCGCATCGTCGCTTCGAAACAATCCGCTCCGGGAGCTCGCGTAAACGCGGTCGGAAACCGTCGGGTCGATCGCCAGGGCGAGTACGGTGTCCTCGATCGACGTCGGCTGCCAGGTCGCCCCGGAGTCCTCGCTGCGGAAGAGGCCGTCACCCGAGCCGAAATAGACCAGCCCCGGCCGGGCCGGATCGAGCGCGACGACGGAGTTCCCGTCGTCGCTCGCACTCGGGCCGATCGCAATCCAGGTTGCGCCGCCGTCATCCGTCCGCATGAGCTTCCCGTATCCCGTTCCCGCGAACAGACGTTCGGGAACGCGCGAGTCCACGGCGAGCGAGTTGATGTAGGTGTCGACCCCGGGAATCAGGTTTCCGCTGATGGAGACCCATTGGCTCCCGCCGTCGCTGCTCCTGTAGACGCCGCCGGTCGTCGCGGCGTAGATCGTCTGCGAGTTGAACGGGTCGACGACCAGATCGGTGACGTACAGGAGGTAACCGGGCGGCCCGAGCTCGTGTGTCTCCCACGTCGCGCCGCGGTCGATTGACTTGGAGACGCGCCGGAAGGCTCCGGCGTAGATCGTCGCGGGCGAAGACGGGTCGACGACGATCGCAGAGAAGCCGAGCGCGTTGAGCCCGGCGTTCACGAAGCTCCAGGTTGCGCCCGAATCGGTGCTCTTCGAGACGCCATCGAAGATGCCCGTGCTGGCGAGGTAGTTATCGAAGCCATACAGGGTCGAGGTCTGAACGGGGTCAACCGTCAGCACCGAGCGCCGGTCGGGCGACATCAGGCGCCAGCTCGAGCCGCCGTCGTCGCTGCGGAAGACGCCGGCGCCAGTGCTCGCGTAGACGATTGAGACGCCTGCGGCTGCCACGGAGCTCACAGCGAGGGCGTCACCGGTCAGCCCGTTGTTGACGGCCTCCCAGGTGGTTCCGCCGTCCGGACTCCGATAGACCCCGTTTCCGGAGGTTGCGGCATACAACAACGTGGGACCGGCGACGGACTGTGTGAGGGAGCTTACATAGGTGACGCCGGCCGGGTTTGCCGGGTTCCACGTCACGCCCGCGTCGACGCTCTTGTAGATTCTGTAGGAGATCAGCGCGTATACGATGGACGAACTCGCGCGATCGACCAGCACCGACGCGATTCCGCCGCTCTGGACTTCGAAGACCTTTTGCCAGCTCTGGCCGGCATCGAGGCTTTTGTAAATCACCGCTGCCCCCCCGATTTCGGGGTGCGTTGGATAGGCCGGGACGGAAGCGCCGGCATAGAGCGTGTTCGAGGACCTAGGGTCGACGGTGAGAGCGGTGATCGGGATCGGGAACCCAAACGCCGACCCCGTCACGATCGGCGTCATCTGTGTCCACGCTCGGCCGCCGTCAACGCTCCTGTAGTCGCGGCTGCCGAAGTAATCGCCTGACGCGGAGAAGTAGACGGTCGAAGGGTGCTGAGGGTCGACGGCGAGCGAGGTGATCTGGCTCGGCAGGCCTTTCGAGATTGCAGCCCACGACAAAGCACCGTCGGTGGTCTTGAACACTCCCGAACCGGTTCCGGCGTAGACAATGGACGACGTGATTGGATCTACGACGAGGGCGGTCACGCGACCCCCTTCCGGGCCATGGGTCGTCCACCGATTCACTCCAGCGGGCGACGGGATGGCGACGAGGAGTGCCCACGTCAGGGCGTAAAGGGTTCGGCGAATTGACAATTGTGGTTCCACGGTCAGTATACGGAGTTAATGCTGCAGGGTGACAGGTCCAAGGACGCCGCCGATGTAGGACGGCTTGGGCTAGGCTCCGATGATCTCTTCGAGCCCTTCGGTCACCTGCAGGAGTTCCTCGGGGGATGCCGACCGAGCCGCTTCCCGAGCCGCTCGACGGAGAGCGTTCGAATCTGGCCGACCTTGATCCATGACAGTTTCGGGAGCGACCGTCCCCTGAGAGCCACCGTCAGGGGAAAACTCTCTCGCGGCTCACGGCTCGTAACCGCCATGGCGATGACGGTGCCAGTCCTTTGATTGAACACCTCGTGGCTGATGATGAGAACGGGACGACGGCCGGCCTGCTCCCGTCCGCGCACCGGATCGAGCTCGGCCCAGAGGATGTCGCCCCTCAGTACTCGGGCCATCCCTCGAGGTCGTAGGAGGCCCCTTCCTCGGCGAGGGCCTGCTCGGTTCCGGCGTCGACCTTCGCGCACTCACGTGCGAGACGGCGGCGCTCGACTCTTTCGATCTGCGCTTCGACGGCGAGCTGGATGGCGCGGCTCCGGCTGGGGAACCGGCCGGCCTCGACGAGACGATCGAGGCGCGCGAGAACGTCGCGGTCGAGCGAAATGGCGATTTTCGAGGCGGCCATGGGGTATGACCATACGTCATACCCGAACCTGGGTCAAGGCCCCGTGACGAGGCGCGGAGCCACGATGCGGGTCGGCAGCCGCTCGGGATCGAGGCGCGGAGGGCAGGCCGCGCAGAAGGTGTACTCGTACACGGCGTGGCGGGTGCCGGCGTAGAGTGTTCGGCCGTCGGAAGAAAAGGCGACCGAGAGAATGTCCGTCTCGGGGAGGTCCTCGTTGAATGAGGCCCACGTCGCCCCTCCGTCGGTCGATCGCAGGACGCCGCTCTCGATGGTGACCAGCGCCATGTGTGTCGGGGTGACGGGGTCGATGGCGATGTCACGAAAGGACCAGTTCGGCAGCGAGGCGACGGGCCTCCACGTCGAACCGACGTCACCGCTCTGGAAGAAGTGGGTGACGGCACCGCCCTGGAACCATCCGACGCCGTAGATTGCGCTCGGCTCGAGCGGGTCGACGGCAAGGACCGGGAAGACCGGCGCATTCGGCACGACTTCCAGCGGGCCGGCCGGGGCTCCACGGACGAAGCCTTCATCCGAGGTTCCCAGAAGGATAGGAGGCGTGGTCGGTGCCAGGACCCTCGCGTACAGGGCCAACCCTCCGGTCGTCTCGATGTCCGACCATGCCGCGCCGCCGTCCGTGGAGCGCCGGCTGAAGCTCTGGCAGAAGAAACGCGGAGGACAGACGGTGGTCACGGCGATGAGATTCGATGGCTGGCTCGCATCCAGGATGACGCGGGTCGAGTCGCTGCGCTCGCCGACCCGTTCCCAGGTCGCACCCCGGTTCAGAGTGCGCAGAATCCCGTTGTTGGTCCCTGCGTAGACGACTTCCGGGCTCGTCGGCGCCACGGCGAGGTTGTTTATCGACAGGCTGTCGAAGTCCTCGTTCGGCGGCGAGAGCCAGGTTCTTCCGGAATCCAGGGAAGGGGAGAAATGCGCGAGCCCGCCTCCGGCGTAGACCGTTTCCGCGTCGAAGGGCGATACCGCGAGGGCGAAGCCGGCAATCTGCGGCGGCCCGACACCCAGAGTTGTCCAGGTCGTCCCGGCGTTGGCGGTTTTCATGAGAGCGGACGCCGCGACGTAGAGGCTTCCAGCGCGCCCCGGGTCGGGAGCGATGGAGTACATCGACGATGGGCCCGAAGGGCGAGGCACCGCCGTCCACGTTTCGCCGCCATTCGTGGTACGAAAGATTCCGCCGCCCCCCGAATCGTTCGTCCGCACCCATGCCGCGCCTAACACCCCGGGCACCGCTTCGATCTGCTGCGGGTTGGGGACGCCGGGAACCGCCGGCAGCCACGTGGCGCCGCCGTCGGTCGACCGGAAGACGAGCCCGGCATTGGCGAGGTAGAGCAGGCGGGAATCCTGCGAGTCGACCGCGATCGCGTCGGCGCGGAGTGCGAGAAGCCCCGCGTTGGACGCGGCCCAGTGATCGCCGCCGTCGGTGCTCTTGAGGACGCCCTGATTGGAGGCGGCCGCATAGACCAGGTCGGCATCCGAGGGATCGACGGCGATCCCCACCAGGTACAGGCTCGGGAGCACGAGCTGCCAGGTGGCACCCGAGTCGCGACTTCGGTACACGCCGTTCTCCGGGCCGAAGGCGTAGGAGAAGAGCGTGTCTGGCGCGGACGGAGCGATCGTCAGGTCATAGACGGACGGAGGTGACGTGCCGGGAGCCGCCGCGGGAGGCCAGGTGCGTCCACCGTCGGTGCTCCGAAGCACGCCGCCGCCTTTCGCGTCGACGTAAAGAACGCGCTCCGAACGCGGATCGAGAGCCAGAGCTAGGGCGAAACTCTGGGAAAGGTCGAGCCGGGTCCAGGTCGTCCCGCCGTCGTCGCTTCGCCAGAGCCCGTCGCCCCGCGCAAAGACGACGTCGGGATTGCGAGGATGGACAGCGACGCTGGTGACGAACTCCGGTCCCCAATTCGGCGTTCCGGGTGTCCAGCGGTTGACACCGGCGAGCAGGGTGGTCCCTGAGAGAGCCAGCCAGGCCAGGACGCAGATCGTTCGTCGAATTGGCAAGTGTCTTCCCTCAGGCATTGTACGGAACCGGGGAAGCCGGCGTCCGGGTAAGCTCTCGCGCCATGCCGGAGCTGCCGGACATCCTGCGGCTACCTCGCCGCGCTCGAGCCGCGCGTCGTCGGTCAAGCGGCTGGAGTCGCGTGCGCCTCGTGAGCCCGTTCCTGCTGCGCTCGGTCGAGCCGCCGCTCTCGGCGGCCGAGGGACGGCGCGGTCGTCGGGCTGCGGCGGCATCGGCAAGCGGATCGTCTTCGAGCTCGAGGGCGAGCTGTTCCTCGTCCTGCACCTGATGATCGCCGGGCCGGCTGCACTGGAAGAAGCGCCGGCGCGAAGGTGCGGCGGCACGCGGGGCCTGGCGGCGTTCGACTTTCCGGACGGCACGCTCGTCCTGACCGAGGCCGGCACGAAGAAGCGGGCGTCGCTGCACCTCGTCGCGCGGAGAGGCGGCGCTGCGCGGCGCTCGACCGCGGCGGGATCGAGGTGCTCGACGCGGACCTCGCCGCGCTTCCGCGACGGCGCTCGCGCGCGAGAACCACACGCTCAAGCGCGCGCTCACCGATCCGCGCCTCTTCTCGCGGCATCGGCAACGCCTACTCCGACGAGATCCTGCACCGCGCGCGGCTCTCGCCGCTGAAGCTGACGCGCAGGATGTCCGACGAGGAGATCGCGCGGCTCCACGACGCCGTCGCGCGCGGTCCTCGGCGAGTGGGTCGAGCGGCTCTCGCGACGAAGCCGGCGAGCGCGTTCCCGGAGAAGGTGACGGCGTTTCGCGACGGGATGGCCGTGCACGGCCGCTACGGCAAGCCGTGCCCGGTCTGCGGCGTCGCCGGTGCAGCGCATCGTCTACGCCGAGAACGAGTCGAACTACTGCGCGACGCTGCCAGACCGGCGGGCAAGCTGCTCGCCGACCGCGCGCTCTCGCAGCTGCTGCGCGGCGACTGGCCGCAGCACGCTCGAGGAGCTCGAGGAACGCAAGAGGCCCATCGCTTGAAGCGTCGCGCGGACGGTCGTCCTCTCGGTCGCTGTGCTCCTGGCGAGCTCCCCGGCGCGGCGCCGAGGGGCCTCGCTCGCCGCGGGACGTCCGCCGGAGTGGGGAGTCACGGCGGGATACGGAATTCCGGCGGACCTCGGCCCCGGGGACTCCGCCGAGCACCAGGTCGTGCTTTCGCCCTCGGTCGGCTTCCGACTCTCCTCCCGCCTCGAGTGGCTGGCCTCGGCGACCTTCGAGCGATACGTCTCGCCCGACGCCTATTTCGTGGGCCTCCTGCCCGGAGGGCTACGCGTCACGCTCCTTCACGGCCCCTGCGCTGCCTTACGCTCGCGCTCGGTCTCGGCTTCGGGTGGACGGACCTCGTCGACGAGATCCCCGAGATCAACCGCCGCTTCAACTTCCGGATCGAGGGAGCGGCGGGAGTCCGCCGGCAGGTCACCGAGACGTCCGGGTGGACGTTCGAGGTCCGCTACCAGCACACGTCCAACGCCGGGACCGTGCCGCCCAATCTACGGCCTGAACTCGTTCGCCTTTCTCGGTGGCTGGCGCTTCCGGTGAGGTTCTAGGGCATCGCTCCCGCGAGGATCGAGGCCAGCACGGCGGCGTCGATGTTGCCGCCGGAGACGACGCAGACGAGCTTGCCGGCCGGCGCTTGCCGAGACGCCGCGGCGGCGACGGACGCGCCGGCCGGCGCCCTCGGCGACGACGCGGTCGCGTTCGGCGAGAAGCCGGATCGCCGCGGCGATCTCTTCGAGCGAGACGACGAGCGATCCGGCGAGAAGGCGCGAGGCGAGCGGCCACATCTCGGGCAGGACGCTTCGCCGCCGATGCCGTCGACGAAGCTCGGCGTGTACTCGACGGCCGTGGGCCGGCCGGCCGCGAGCGACGCGGCGAATGGCGCGGCCGTCTCGACCTCGCAGGCAAGACGCGCGCCTGCGGCCGAATCGCGCGCACGGCCGACGCGATCCCGCAGGACAGTCCGCCGCCGCCGTACGGGACGAGCGACCGCGTCGACGTCGGGAAGGTCTTCGAGGATCTCGAGGCCGATCGTCGCCGTTGCCGGCGATGACGGCCGGGTCGGCGAACAGGATGGATGAAGAGCCCGTCGATGCCCGGGATCTCGTGGTCGACGAAGACCTGCCACCACCGTCGGAACGGGACCTTGACGATCGTGGCGCCGAGCCGCTCGATCGCCGCGAGCTTGGTCTGCGGCGCATGGTCCGGCACGACGACCGTGCAGGGGACGCCGAGCCTTGCCGCGCGTACCAGGCGACACCCTGCGCCATGTTCCCGGCGCTCGCGGTCCAGACGCCGCGAGCCAGGCGTCTCGCCGGGACGCCAGCGCCATCGCGTTGGCGGCGCCGCGGAGCTTGAAGGAGCCGATCGGCTGGAGGCTCTCGAGCTTGAGCCAGATCTCGCGCGCCCGAGTCGAGCGTCAGCGGCAGCAGCGGCGTCCGGACGGCCGATCGCGGCGATGCGGGAGCGGGCCTCGCGGATCTCCTCGAGGCCGACGGGCTCAATCGGCGTCGTGACGGCCCCCGCCGAACTCGACGAACGTCCCGAAGCCCGAGCCGCGGGCCTTCGCGTAGATGTGCTGCGCCGCCGGCGACGTCCTCGATCGCGAGGCCGACGGACTTGAAGAGCGTGATCTCGGCGGGCGACGTGCGGCCGGGGACGTGCGCCGTTCAGGACCTCGCCGAGTCTCGCCGCGGATGTGGTCGTCGGTCGACGGCCCCTTCGCCGCGGGCGATGAGGAAGTCGCCGGCCTCCTTCAGCGCCGATTCGCGACGGTCGACGAAGAGGCGCGACCGCGACGACGGCCGCCGTGTCGAGCTCGCGCGCCGTCGCGACGCTCGACGCCGACGGCGTTGACGTGCGCGCCGGGGGAGAGCCACTCGCCGCGGAGGACCGGCTCGCGGGAGGACGTCACGGTGCAGACGATGTCCGCGCCGGAGACCGCCTCCTCGACCGAGGCGCAGGGCGTCGATCGCAGATCTCGTGGCGCTTGCCCTCCCGGTCGGCGAAGCTCTTCGCGCGGGCGAGGGTCTGGCTCGCGACGCGGACCCGCCGGAGCTTGCGCACCGCGAGCATCGCCTCGAGGTGCGTGCGCGCCTGGACCCCGGAGCCGACGAGCGCGAGGTCGCCGGCGTCCTCCCGGGCGAGCAGCCGCGTGGCCAGGCCGCTGACGGCGGCCGTGCGCACGGCGGTGACGGAGGTGGCGTCGATGATCGCGAGGAGGCGTCCGCGCCCGCCTCGAAGAGCAGGACGGCCCCCTGGTGCGAGTCGAGGTCGGTGCCCTCGTTGCGGGGGAAGAAGGTCACGGCCTTCAGTCCCAGCGCCGCCATTCCGGTCAGGTACGCGGGCATCAGGCCGAGCGCGCCGGTCTTCTCCGGCAGCCAGAGGATCTGGCGGAGCGGCATCTCCGCTTCGCCGCGCGCCAGGGCGGCGAAGGCCCGCGCCATGACGTCGACGCATTCCTTGACGGGGAGGAGTCGCGGCACCTCGCTCTGGTTGACGATCAGGGTCTCGATCACGCGGGCGCCTCCTGCCTCGAAGCGGGTGGAAACGAATCGGCGAAACGACGGCCGAGGATAGTCCTTCGAGCCCTCTACTGCCAGCGGAAGATCTTCAGCGCGACGGCGAAGCTGACGAGGCCCCAGACCGCCAGGATGGCGAGCTCGCCGGCGATCGCCGGTCAGGCGTCTTGCCCTCGAGCATCACGCGCCGCAGAGACGTTGTTGAGCGCGGTCAGCGGGAGCGCCTGGATGACCGGCTGCGCGGCCTTCGGGAAGCGCTCGGAGGAGAAGAAGACGCCCGAGAGGAGCCACATCGGGACCATCACCAGGTTCATCAGGCCGCTCGCCGCCTCGAGCGTGCGCGCGCGGGAGACGACGAGGAGGCCCAGGCCCGCGAAGCGACATGGTGCCGACGACGCGTCGAGAGCGGCCAGCGATCCAGAGGAGCCCGCGGATCGGGACGTCGAAGGCGAGCGACGCCGAAGGCCAGGATCAGCGCCGACCTCGAGCACCAGGAAGACGAAGCGCGAAAGCATCTGCGCCAGCAGGTAGTCGCGCTTGCGCATCGGGGTCGCGACCATGAGCTTGAGCGTCTTCTTGAGGCGCGCGTTCACGATCGAGAAGCCGATGCCCCAGATCCCGTGCCCATGAGGTTCAGGCCCGAGGATGCCGGGCAGCAGGAAGTCGATGTAGCGCGAGCCCTTCTCGTGCACGAGCTCGAGCTCGCGGCGGCGACGGAGTCGCGGCGGCCGCGCGCGCGCGCTGGATGGCGTCGTCGACCTCGAGGCGGGCCAGGCGCGCGTCGGGCCGCGTCGGGTCGAAGTGGTAGACGAGGCCGGTCGAGGCGCCCTCCTCGACGAGGAGCGTGATCTTCCCGGTCCGCAGGCTCTGCGAGCCGCCTCCGCGAGCGTGGCGAAGCGTCGCGGGCCGGACCGTCCGCGGCCTTCGTCAGCGCCTCGGAGATCGCGGCCTGCCGCGCGATCCGGACACGACGCCGACCGGCACCGGGTCGGGCGGCCGGTCGCGGAAGGCGAAGCCGAGCACGACCGCCATGAGGATCGGGAACGCGAAGACCCAGAAGAGCGCCTCGGGCTCCCGGATGAACTCCAGGATGCGCGTCCGCGTCAGCGCGTAGAGCGGATGGAGGCGCTCTCTCACTCATCGCGCAGCTCCCGTCCCGTCAGCGCGATGAAGACGTCCTCGAGGGTCGAGCGGTGGGTCGAGAGCGAGACGAGCTTTGCGCCTCGGCGTCGAGCGCCGAGAGCAGGGCCGGCACCGCCTCGGCGAGCGAGGAGGCCGAGAGCAGCCAGCGCCCGTCCGCGCTGGCGGGGCTCGCCGACGCCGGGCACCTTCGCCAGGATCGTCTGCGAGACCGCGGGCTCCGTCGCGAACTCGATGATGTGCGGCGCGTGGAGCCGGGCGATGAGCTCGGCCGGGCGTGCCGAGCGCGATGATGCGGCCGTGGTCGACGATCGCGACGCGGTCGCAGAGCCGCTCGGCCTCTTCCATGTAGTGGGTCGTCAGGAGGACCGTGCGGCCGGCCGCCTTGTAGCGCCGCGATCCGTTCCCAGAGCTGGAGGCGGCTCTGCGGGTCGAGGCCCGTCGTCGGCTCGTCGAGGAACAGGATCTCGGGGTCGCCCGCGAGCGCGCAGGCGACGGCGAGCCGCTGGCGCTGGCCGCCCGAGAGCTTGCCGACGCGGGCGTCGCGCTTCTCCTCGAGCGAGAGGTCGGCCAGGAGCTGCTCCGGGGATCGCGCCCCGCTCGTAGAAGGAGCGGAAGAGGCTCAGCGTCTCGTAGACCGTGAGCTTCTCGGTCAGCCGGCTCTCCTGGAGCGAGACGCCGAGCCGCTCGCGGAGCTCCCGCTCGTGGCTGCCCCAGCGGCGGCCGAGCACGGTGACCTCGCCCGCGTCGGGAGTCGTCAGGCCCTCGAGGATCTCGATCGTCGTCGTCTTGCCGGCGCCGTTGGGGCCGAGCAGGCCGAAGCACTCCCCGGCGACGGACCTCGAGGTCGAGGCCGTCGACGGCCTTCACGTCGCCGTAGTGCTTCTTCAGGCCGCGGCAGGAGATGGCGGGAGCCGGTGGGGCGCTCATGGAAGCGGCGATTCTAACCGCGGCTCCTGAAGCTGCCGGAGGCGAACTACTTCGGGACGACGATCCCTTCGAACCCCGCGGCCTCGACCTGCGCGAGCCTGGCCTCCGCGGCGGATCGCGAGTCGAGCGGCCCGACCTTGACGCGCGTCAGGCCGTCGTACGGCTCGAGGTAGACCGCAAAGCCGGCCTCGCGCATGCGGTCCGCGTGACGCTGCGCCCGGGCGGGCTCGCCGAAGGAGCCGACCTGGACCGCCCACTGTCCTCCGGGGGGCGACGGCGTCGGCACGGGACCCCGGGCGACGATCGTGATGCGGACCGGCCCCACGCCTGGTCCGATCAAGCCGAGCTGACTCGCCGCCTCGCGGGACAGGTCGATGACGCGGCCGTGCACGAACGGCCCGCGGTCGTTGATGCGGACCTGGACGCGCCTTCCGTTGTCGAGGCTCGTGACGTCGACGACGGTCCCGAGCGGCAGGTCGCGGTGCGCGGCCGTCATCTCCGACGAGTCGTAGATCTCTCCCGACGCCGTCGGCTTGCCCTCGAAGCCGTCGTCGCCGCCATACCAGGACGCGAGACCCTCCTCGCTCCAGGAGGACGAGGGGGACCCGGCGGGCATCGGGTGCGAGACGGGGCGGCTCGGGTGGCTCGAGGCGCAGGCGGAGGCGATGAAGAGCAGGAGCAGGGGCGCGCCGGGGCGGCGCTCGCTCACACGCGAACGGGCGCGCTCTGGGCGGCGGCGGCACCGGCGAGCGCCGGGTCGAGCTCTTCGCGAACGAAGGTCTCGACCTGGGCGGCGCTGCGGCCGACGAGCGTCTCCGGCCGCGAGGCGCGCTCGAGCTCCTCGCGGGTCATCCCGAATGCGGCGTCCGCGGCGACGCGGTCGAAGAGGTCGGCCGGGGCTCCGGTCGCCGAGCGCGCCTCGGCCGACGCGCGGGCGTGCACGCGGAGCTTCTCGTGGAGGTCCTGCCGGTCGCCGCCGCGCCGCACGGCCTCCATCAGGACGTTCTCGGTGGCGAGGAACGGGATCTCGGCCTCGAGCCGGCGCCGGGAGACCTCCGGGTGGACGACGAGGCCGCGCGACGACGTTCTCGAGGAGCACCAGGATCGCGTCGGTCGCGAGGAACGCCTCGGGAACGGCGATGCGCTTGTTGGCCGAGTCGTCGAGCGTGCGCTCGAGCCACTGGGTCGCCGCCGTCATCGCCGTGTCGATCGAGAGCGCGATCACGTGCCGGGCGAGCGAGCACACGCGCTCGGCGCGCATCGGGTTGCGCTTGTACGGCATCGCCGAGGAGCCGATCTGCTTGGCTCGAAGGGCTCCTCGAGCTCGCCCTCGTGCTGGAGGAGGCGCAGGTCGGTCGCGGCCTTGTGCGAGGACTGGCGCGACGCCGGAGAGGGCGTGAACGACGAAGTCGTCCTGCTTGCGCGTGTAGGTCTGGCCGGAGACCAGCTGCCGGCCGTGCGAAGCCCGCGCGCCGGGACGAGCGCGGCGTCGAGCTCCTCGACCTTCTCCGAGTCGCCGCTCGAAGAGGCGCAGGAAGGAGGCCTGCGTCCCGGTCGCGCCCTTGGCGCCGAGGAAGCGCATGCCGTGCCGCGCCGCGCGCACCTGCTCGAGGTCGAGGAGGAAGTCCGGCGCCCAGAGGGCGGCGCGCTTTCCGACGGTCGTCGGCTGCGCCGGCTGGAAGTGCGTGTAGGCGAGGGCGGGGAGGTCCCGGTGGGCGAGCGCGAAGTCGCGCGAGCTTCCTCAAGACCGACACCGAGGCGCCGCTCGGTCAGCGAGAGCGCCTCGCGCATCTGGAGCAGGTCGCCGTTGTCCGTGACGTAGGCGGACGTCGCGCCCCAGTGGATGATCCCGCGGGCGGCCGGCGCCGCGGCGCCGAAGACGCGCACGTGGGCCATGACGTCGTGCCGGGTCTTCGCTTCTTCGCGCGGCGGCCGCGGCGAAGTCGATGTCGGAGAGGTGGGCGCGCATCTCGGCGATCGCCTCGTCGGAGATCGGAAGCCCCAGCCGCCGCTCCTCCTCCGCGAGCCAGAGCCAGAGGCGCCGCCAGGTCTCGAACTTGTAGCCGGGGGAGAAGAGGCGGGACATCTCCGCCGAGGCGTAGCGCTCGGTCAGGGGGTTGACGTAGGCGTCAGTCATCGTCGGGCCCGGCTTCCTCGCCGAGGTTGAACATCCCGACCTCGTCGTTGCCGCAGACGAGGCAGGTCGCCTCGACGATGCGGCTCCCGTCCATCTCGAAGACGTAGCAGGGCGTGCCGCACTGCGAGCACATCAGGTACTCGATCTCCTGGTCGTCGGGGCGCTTCTTCGGGGGGCCGCCTTCCTGGTTCACCCGCCCATTGTCGCATCGACGCGGGACGGGGGAAAGGCGGTCGCTCGGACATCATTTGTCCATTCCGGGGCTATCCTGTAATCGATGGGTTCCGGCGTCGTCCTCGTCGTGCTGTCGGTCCTCGTGCTCGCCGCGGTGGCGGGAGCGGTGGTGGTGTTTCTCGCCCGCTCGCGCGAGGCTGCCGGGCGGATCGACCGCCTCCTGGCCGAGACCGCCCGCGCCCGCGAGGCGTCCCAGTCGGTGGACCGGCGGTTCGACGAGCTCCGCCGCACCATGGACACCCGCGTCGACGGCATCGACAAGCGCCTGGCCGCGGGGCAGCAGAGCGTGGCGGACCATCTCGGCAAGTCCGGCCACCTCTTGAAGGAGCTCGGCGAGCGGCTCGGCCGCCTCCACGAGGCCTCCCAGAAGATCGAGAAGCTCGCCGGCGACGTCACTCGGCTCGAGGACCTGCTGAAGCCGCCCAAGCTGCGGGGCACCCTGGGGGAGCTCTTCTCGAGCAGGCCCTGTCCCAGGTCCTGCCTCCGGGCGCGTTCGCCATGCAGCATCCGCTGGGCGACGGGGTGGTCGTCGACGCGGTCGTCTTCGTGCAGGAACGCCTCGTCCCGATCGACAGCAAGTTCCCGCTCGAGAACTTCCGGCGCGCGCGCGAGGTCGAGGACGAAGGGGAGCGGCGCCGCGCGAAGCAGCAGTTCGGCCGCGACGTCCGCAAGCACGTCGATGCGATCGCCGAGAAGTACATCCGCCCGGCGAGCGGCACCTGCGACTTCGCCTTCATGTACGTCCCGGCCGAGGCGGTGTATGCCGAGATCGTCAGCGACACCGAGGACGGCTCGGTCGCCGACTATGCCTCCGGCAAGCGCGTGATCCCCGTCTCGCCGCGGTTGCTCTACGCGTACCTCTCGACCGTAGCGCTGGGCCTGCGCGGCATCGAGCTCCAGGAGAACGCCCGCGAAGTGCATCAGAACCTGGCGGAGCTGGCGCGCCTGTGGGACCGCGCCGGTGCGCCCCTCGAGAAGCTCGGCGTTCACCTCGGCAACGCCCAGAAACAGTACGAAGAGGCCTCCCGCGCCTTCGATCGCCTCGCGACCCGTCTCGAGACGATCGCCGAGAAGGCGGAGTTGGAGACCGAGGCGGACAAGGAAGCCACCCGGCTCTCGCTGCTGCCGCCCGCCTGAGCGCCGCGTCCGCGCGAGCGGACGATCGTGAGGCCGGACAGCGAGTTCCCTTGCCCCGATCGGCCCGTGCCCGCGCGGATTTCCCGCCCCGGACGCCAGTCCTGTAGAATCCCGCGTTCCTGTCGGTGCCTGCATGAGCCTCAAAGTCACTTCCGAGATCGGCAAATTGAAGTCCGTCCTGGTGCACCTGCCCGGGCCGGAGATCGACCGTATGGTCCCGTCGATGATGGAGGAGCTCCTCTTCGACGACATCCTCTACGGCAGACCGGGCCCGCGAGGAGCACCGGCGGTTCCAGCAGGTGCTGGGCTACGTGGCCGACGAGGTCCTGGAGATCCAGGACCTGCTCGAGGAGGTCCTGGAGGTTCCCGAGCAGCGCGGGGCGATCCTGGACGACCTCGGCAACATCCTGGGCTGGGGCCCGGAGATGGACTACCGGCTGCGGGACCTGACCGCCGAGCAGCTCGCGTCGGCCCTCATCACGGGCATCGAGAAGCCGGCGCCGGGAATCGCGAGCGCGGCCTCGGAGCTCTACTACCTGCCGCCGATTCCGAACTTCTTCTTCCAGCGCGATCCGCTCGTCGTCGTCGGGGAGCGCGCGATCCGGGGGTCGATGGCGACCTCCGCGCGGCTGCGGGAGCCCCTGCTCTCGGGCTACGTGCTGTCGCTCCACCCGCGGTTCGCGAGCCCGGAGGGCGGCAAGTTCTGGTTCCAGGAGTTCTCGGCCGACTACTCGAAGCCCTCGGCCTACGCGCGCATGCGCCCCACGCTCGAGGGCGGGGACGTGCTCGTCCTGCGCGAGGACCTGCTCGCGATCGGCTATCTCCGAGCGCACCGAGAAGACGACGATCGAGCGGCTGGCGGAGTCGCTCGAAGAAGCTCAAGTCGCCGATCAAGCGCATCATCGTCGTCGCGATCCCGCCGGAGCGCTCGTTCATGCACCTCGACACGGTCTTCACGATGATCTCGCAGGACGAGTGCCTCGTGTACGGGCCGATGATCCTGCCCGACGGCGCCGAAGAGGCCGACGTCTACGAGTGCGACCTCTGCCAAGCGCGAGATCACCTGGACGACCGAAAAGGACCTGCTCTCGGCGCTGAAGGCCGCGAAGCTCGATCTCAAGCCGATCCGCTGCGGCGGCGACGACCCGATCGCCGAGCAGCGCGAGCAGTGGACCGACGGCGCCAACGCCTTCGCGCTGGCACCCGGCGTCGTGATCATGTACGACCGCAACGAGGCGACCGCCGCAGAGCTCGCCCGTTCGGGCTACTCCGTCGTCGACGAGGCGGACCTGCTTCTCGGCCGCGAGGAGCTCGAGCTCTGGAAGCCGAACAAGAAATACGTGATCCTGCTGGCCGCGCACGAGCTCTCCCGGGCGCGCGGCGGCCCGCGCTGCATGACGATGCCCCTGGTCCGGGAGGACGTGAAGCCCTAGGGCGCAGCGTCCGAGCATGAACCCGACCCCGTTCTTCTCGTTCGTCCGTCCGCTCGCCGTCGTCGCGTTCGGCGGCAACGCGCTGCTTCGTCCCGAGGACTCCGGGACGACGGCCGGGCAGCTCGAACGCGCGCGCGAGGCCGTCCGCAAGCTCATCCCGATCATCGGCAAGGGCTACGAGCTCATCGTGGTCCACGGCAACGGGCCCCAGGTCGGCAACATCCTGATCCAGGCCGAGGAGGCCGCGGAGAAGGTGCCCCCGCAATCGCTCGACTTCTGCGTGGCGCAGACGGAAGGCTCGATGGGGTTCCTGCTCGAGCTCGCCTTCGACAACGAGCTGCCGCGCGCGGGGTTCCGCAAGCAGGTCGTCACGATCATGACGCAGGTCGAGGTCGACGCCGCCGATCCGGCGTTCCTCAAGCCCTCGAAGCCCGTGGGGCCGTTCTTCCCGGCCGATCGCGCCGAGCTGCTGAAGAAGACCGCGGGCTGGACGATGGTCGAGGACGCGGGGCGCGGCTGGCGCAAGGTCGTCGCGTCGCCCAAGCCGCGCGCGGTGCGGGGCGTCGAGGTCGCGGCCGCGCTCATCAACCGCGGGCACATCGTCATCGCGGCGGGCGGCGGCGGGATCCCGGTCGTCGTGACCGACGAGGGCGAGGTCCGGGGAGTGGAAGCGGTCATCGACAAGGACTACTCGGCGTCGATGCTCGCCGCGTCCCTGTCGGCCAACCTCTTCATCATCCTGACGGGAGTCGACCGCGTCTCGAAGGACTTCGGGAAGCCGACGCAGAAGGAGCTCGCCTCGATCGACGTCACCGAGGCGAAGAAGCTCCTGGCCGAGGGGCAGTTCCCGCCCGGGAGCATGGGGCCCAAGATCGACGCCGCGATCCGGTTCGTGGAGGCCGGCGGCCACGAGGTCCTGGTGACCCGCGCCGAGTCCCTGTCCGAGGCGCTGGAAGGCAAGACCGGCACCTTCATCCGTCCCGCGCGATGACCGACGACGACGTCCCGTTCGTCGGCGAGACCGAGACGGACGCGGCGGAGGAGCCGGCGGCGAAAGAGCCGGCACCGCAGGAGCCGGCGCCTCCGCCGGGCTTCTTCGGAAAGACGTGGCCCTTCTTCGCGTTCGGCGCCCTCGTGGCCGCCACGCTCCTGGCGGTCTTTCTCCTGCTCCATCCGCGGGGCGGCGGCGCCTTCGCGGCGGCCGAGTCCGGGGCCCCCGCCTACGTGACGCTCGACGGCACCGAGCTTCGACGGGAGCCCTCGGCCGGGAGCGAGACCGTGGCGACGCTCGCGGCGGGGGCCCGCGTCAAGGCGTTTGCGGGCCGCGGTCCGTGGGTCGAGGCCGAGACGGAGGCGGGCGAGCGCGGGTTCCTGCCGTCGGACGCGATCGAGCGCGGTTCCGATCGCGAGGCGCGGCAGCGCCGCGAGAAGACGCTCCTCGGCTTCGCGCCGGTGTACGGCGTCGTCGGCGAGGCTGCGGACGTGGCGCTGGCGCCCTACCCGCTCGCGGCGCGCGGGGGCCGGCTCGCCAAGGGAACGGTCATCGCGATCCATTCCGTCGACCACTCGTACTTCGCCTACCGGGACAAGACCTGGGGCGTCGCGTTCGTGAACTCGGCCGCCGTCGACCTGATTCCGCCCGACCCGCGGGAGCCCGCGATCGAGCCCGAGAAGGTCCGGCCGCTCAGGAACCTGACGATCATCGACCTGGAAGAGGAGCCGCCGCCGGAGGAGGAGCCGGTGCTCGAGTCGGGGGATGCCGCCGAGGCTCCTGCGCCGGCTGCGCCCGCGCCCCCCGCGGCTCCGGCCGAGGTCCCCGCGGCGGGTCTCGTGGAGGGGCCCGTCATTCTCAAGCGCGTCGATCCGATCTACCCGGACCTGGCGCGCCGCGCCGGCATCGACGGGACGGTGGAGCTCGAGGTCTCGATCGACGCGACCGGCAAGGTCACCGACGTGGAGGTCGTGCGGGGCCTGCCGCTGGGGCTCTCGCAGGCCGCCGCCGACGCGGTGCACCAGTGGACCTACAGGCCGGCCCGCACGGCGGCGGGGCCCGTGGCCACGCGCAAGAGCGTGCGGATCCGCTTCGCGCTGGCGCCCGAGTGAGCCCCTCGTCGAACGCGCATATAATTTCGCCCAATCCATGCTCCAGGTCCTGTACGAAGCCGAGGGGCGGACTCAGGTCTTCAACCTCTCGAAGGACGTCGCGTCGATCGGGCGCGCCAACGACAACGACATCGTCCTGAACGACTTCTCCGTCTCGCGCCGCCACGCCTATCTCAAGAAGGAGAACGGGGCGTGGGTCATCTACGACAACCAGTCGACCAACGGCGTGAAGGTCAACGAGAAGAGCGTGCCGAGCGCGGGCGTGCAGGACGGCGACCAGGCGCTCATCGGCACCTTCGTGCTGCGGTTTCGCAACGGTCCCGAGGCGGCCGCCGGCAAGCCCGGCGGGGCGCGGCTCGTCGATTCGACTTCGACCCGGATCCGGCCGATCTCCGAGTTCAACCTGGACTTCGGTCTCGAGAAGGGGGTGGGCGCCGCGCCTCCCGACTCGACCGCCGAGAGAAAGCGCGTCGTTCTCGACGTCGCCTACAAGAACAAGGTCTTCGAGATCCTGGTCCAGGTCGCCAAGGCCCTGATCTCCGCCAACGACCTGTCCGCGGTGCTCGACAAGGTCATGGACCTGATCTTCGAGTTCCTCCCGGTCGACCGCGGCTTCCTCCTGCTCGAGGAGGCCGACGGGACGCTCAAGCTCTCGATCTCCCGGTTCAAGTCCAGGAAGCGCATGACCTCCGACGGGACGGCGCCGTACTCGCGCACGATCGTCGACATGGTCGTCAAGCAGAAGGTCGCGATCCTGACCTCGGACGCCCAGACCGATCAGCGCTTCGAGAGCGGCGAGTCGATCCGGATCCAGCAGATCCGCTCGGCGATGTGCGCGCCCCTGTGGCGGGGCGAGTCGGTGATCGGCGTCATCTACGTGGATTCGCCGATGCACGCCGGCAGCTTCTCCGACCAGGACCTGGACCTGCTGACGGCGCTCGCCAACTTCGCGGCGGTCGCCATCGAGCGGGCCCGGCTCCACGAACGCGTCGTCGAGGAGAAGCGGATCCGCGGACGCCTCGAGCGGTACCACTCGCCCGCCGTGATCGAGGAGATCATCACGGAGGGCACGGCCTCGGGCGACCTCAAGACCGTGCGCACGAAGGTCGTCACGATCCTCTTCGCCGACATCGTGGGCTTCACGACCTGGTCGGAGAAGATGACGGCGGACGGCCTCTCGAGGCTCCTGACCGAGTTCTTCACGCTCTCCTCGGACGCCGTCTTCGCATGCGGCGGGACGATCGACAAGTTCATCGGCGACGCCGTGATGGCGTTCTTCGGGGCCCCGCTCGACCAGCCCGACCACGCCGCCCGCGCCGTCGCCGCGGCGCTGAAGATCCGGGAGGGCATGGTCGAGTGGAACAAGGAACGCACGGGCCGCGGCGATCCCCCGCTCGAGGTGCGCATCGCGGTGAACACCGGCGAGGCCATCGTCGGCGACATCGGGTCCGAGCGGCGCGTCGACTACACCGTCCTCGGCAACGCCGTGAACGTGGCGGCGCGCCTCGAGGAGTTCGTCGCGCAGCCGGGAGACATCGTCGTCGGACCGGACACCTGGGCCGCGGTCAAGGACCGCTTCGAGGTCGCGCAGCTCGGCTACTTCGCGCTGAAGGGCCTGACCGCCCAGGTGCCGCTCTACAAGGTCCTGTCCTCGCGCGATCCGGGGTAGACGGGGGGTCAGGTCTTCATTTTTCGGCTGTCGCACCTTCAGACGCCGTTCGACACATGGGTTGACTGCACGTCTGAAAAATGAAGACCTGACCCCTACTTTAGTCGCTCGATCCGGCTCGCCAGCTCGGGCGCCGGAGGCGCGAACGCGAGCTGCTTGTAGGCTCGGAAGTACAGCACGGCGTTGAGCGGCTGCGCCCGGTCGAGGGCGTCGGCCGACTGGGTCCGCAGGAAGGCCGGGAGGCTCTCGCGGATCTCGGCCGAGAGCCCGTCGTCCGGATGCGAAGCGACGAAGCGGTCGGCCATGCGCGCGACGTCGGGCGCCCGCCGGGCCCGGGCGTCGGCAGGCTGGGACCTCCAGCGAGCGAGGGCGGCGCGGGCTTCGGAGGGAGTCGGGCCGGGCAGGGGAGGCGCCGGAGTCGCCTCGGCGACCGGAGCGCTCTGGGTCGGCGCGGGAGTCGGCGAGATCGCGGCGAGCGTCCCCGGCCGCCGGCATCGGGGTGGCGACGACGGGCTCGGCCGGTGCCGCCGTGGCTGCCGGTCGCGCGACGGCCTGGCCTCGGGTCGGAGCTGCCCCTCTGCGGCGCCCGGCGCTGACTCCAGGCCCATGCGCCCCAGCCGGCGAGCGCGGCGATGGCGATCGCCGCGGCCACGCGCTTGACGCAGGGACGGGGCGGCCGGCTCGAGCGCGCCGAACGGGCCGCTCCGCGTCCTCGTCGGGCTTCGCCGCTGCGAGCTCGTCGACCCGCGCGAGCGCCTGGGCGAACTCCCGTGCGTCGCGCCAGCGCCGCTCGCGCTTCTTCTCGAGCGACTTCGCGAGCACCGCGGCCAGGGCGCGCCCGGCCTCGCCCTGGAGCCTCGGCCCTTCCAGGGGCGGCGCCTCTTCGTGGAGGTGCTTGCCGATGTAGGCCTCGGGCGTCGGCGCCTGGAAGGGCGGCCGGCCGCTGACCATCTCGTAGAGGACGGCGCCGAAGGAGTAGACGTCGCTTCGCCCGTCGAGCGCCTGGCCCGACGGCAGCGCTCCCGCCTGTTCCGGGGAGCAGTACTTGAGCTTGCCGAGGAAGAGGCCGGTGCTCGTCATCGCCAGCGGCTCCGAGGCCACCCGCTTGGCGATGCCGAGATCGATGATCTTCGCCTGGAGCCGCCCGTCGGGAGTCTCGCGCAGCATGATGTTGTCGGGCGAGAGATCGCGGTGGACGATTCCCTGCGCGTGGATCTCCGCGAGGCCCGCGAGGACCTGGGCCGCCGACCTCGAGCGCCCGGCGCAGGGGCAGGGGCCCACGCCGGCGCAGCCAGTCCTCGAGCGTGACGCCGTCGATGAACTCCCAGACCATGTAGTAGGACCCGTCCGGCATCCGCGAGAAGTCGTAGAGCGCGGCGACGTTGGGGTGCCGCACGAGGGTGGCGATCCGCGCCTCCTCCTGGAACCGGCGCGGCTGGCCCTCGTCGCCCGCGGCGCCGGGCTTGGTGACCTTGATGATCCGGACTTCGTCGAGATGGACGTGGCGCGCGCGGTAGACCTCGCCCATCCCGCCCTCGGCGATCTTGTCGAGGATCTCGTACTTGCCGTCGAGCACCTGGCCGGGCGAAAGGCGCGCGACGGTCGAGCCGCAGGCCGGGCAGAACCGCGCCTGCCCGGGCACGGCGGCGCCGCAGCGGCTGCAGGTGCGTTCGTCGGTCGCCACGTCCGGCATTCTAAGTTCGACGGCGTGGCAGAATCGGCGCATGGAGCCGCTGCCGATCGTCTTCGTCACCAGCCGCGCCGAGAAGGCCCGCGAGGCGGAGCGCCTGGGCTTTTCGATCGAGCGCCTCGACGTCGACCTCCCCGAGCCCCAGGCGCTCGACCCGTCCGCGATCGTCGAGGCGAAGGCGCGGGCGGCCTTCGCCATGCTCGCCCGCCCGGTCCTGGTCGAGGACAGCGGCCTGGCGATCGGGGCGTGGGGCGGGTTTCCCGGGGCGCTCGTCAAGTGGCTCGAAGTCAGCGCCGGGGTCGCGGCCATCGCGCGGATGCTCGACGCCTTCCCCGACCGCTCCGCGACCGCGATCTGCGCGATCGGGTACTGCGACGGCGCGGAGGTCGTCACGGCGCGCGGGCTGACCCGCGGCACGATCGCCTCGGCGCCCCGGGGAGAGAACGGGTTCGGATGGGACGTGCTCTTCATGCCGGAGGGGAGCGACCGCACCTTCGCCGAGATGCGGCCCGAGGAGAAGGACCGCGTCTCCCACCGGCGCCGGGCCTGGGACGCGCTGGCCGAGAAGCTCCCGCTGGCCCGGAGAATCTGAGGTCGAGGCCGGCGGCCGGGGGGCCGGCCCCGGGGGCGAGCGGATCCTGCGGGTTGTCGAATCGCCTCCCGTGCATTAAATTGGCGGCTTCCCAATGGAACTTGCGGAGGTCGTCGGAAGCCTCGCCGGGCTGAGGCGTTTTCCCGTGCGCTCGCTCGGCGGCGAGTCGCCGGACGAATGCCTCGTCGAGGGCTCGACGCTGGCGGGCGACCGGCGATACGACCTCTACGACGAGGAGGAGCACGTCCTCGTCAGCTCGCGCGACGCGCCGTTCCTGCTTCGATATCGGGCGCGCTACATGGACCCCATGGTCCGCGGCACGGACCTCTCGGCCTGGATCCGGGTTCGGATGCCGGGCGGCACGGAGGTTCCGCTCGTGGACTCCGCGTGGATCGACGACGTGGCTCGGCGGCGCGGGAGGGCGATGAGCCTGCGGCCGCGGGCGGATGCGGCGAGCGATCCGGCGCCGCTCCACGTTCTCTCGATCCCCACGATCCGCTTCCTCGAGCAGCAGTACGGCGGCCCCATCGAGCCGCTGCGGCTGCGGGCGAATCTCGTCCTGGACCTTCCGGAGGCTCGCCCGTTCGAGGAGGACCGCTGGATCGGCCGCCAGGTCTGGGTGGGCGACGCGCTGCTCGAGATCGTCTCGCAGTGCGAGCGCGCGATCGTGCCGACCCTCGACGCGGAGACGGCGGAGCGGGCGCCGGGCCTCCTGTCCGCGATCCTGCGCGCGCGGGACGGGATGATCGGCGTCAGCGCCCGGGCGCTGACCGGCAATCGGCTGCGCGTGGGGGACCCGGTCGCCCTCGTCGACTGATACACTCGCAGGCCGGCATGTCCCGACCGATCCGCGTCCTGATCGCCAAGCCCGGCCTCGACGGGCACGACCGCGGCGCCAAGGTCATCGCGCGCGCGCTGCGGGACGCCGGCATGGAAGTCATCTATTCGGGCCTTCGCCAGACGCCCGAGCAGATCGTCGCCGCGGCGATCCAGGAGGACGTGGACGTCGATCGGCCTCTCGATCCTCTCCGGCGCCCACAACGTGCTCTTCCCGGAGATCCTCGACCTCCTCAAGGCGAAGGGCGGCGAGGACATCCTCGTGCTCGCCGGCGGGATCATTCCCGAGAAGGACATCGCTCCGCTGAAGGCGATGGGCATCCGCGAGATCTTCCTGCCCGGCACGCCGACCCAGACCCTCGTGGAGTTCATCCAGCGGGAGGCGGGAGCCAGGGTCGCCCGGGCCTGACGCTCTCCTGATGGATCGGCTTCCCACCCGCGTCGACACCGCGTCTCCCGACTTCCAGGAGCGCTCGCGCGCCATGGAGGCTCTCGTGGCGGCGCTCTCCGGCGAGCTCGCGAAGGCGCGGCGCGGCGGGGCCGGCCGCGAGCGCCACGCCGAGCAGAAGAAGATGTTCGTGCGCGACCGGGTCGACGCGCTGCTCGACCCCGGCTCGCCGTTCCTCGAGCTCTCGCCGCTGGCCGCCCACGGGATGTACGACGGCGAGGCGCCCGGCGCGGGGCTCGTGACCGGGATCGGCCGCGTGTCGGGGCGCGAGGTCATGGTCATCGCCAACGACGCGACCGTCAAGGGCGGCACGTACTTCCCGATGACCGTCAAGAAGCACCTGCGCGCGCAGGAGATCGCCGAGGAGAACCGGCTGCCCTGCGTCTACCTCGTCGACTCGGGCGGCGCGTTCCTGCCGCTGCAGGCCGACGTCTTTCCGGACCGCGAGCACTTCGGCCGGATCTTCTACAACCAGGCGCGGATGTCGGCCGCGCGGATTCCCGCAGATCGCCGTGGTCATGGGCTCCTGCACCGCGGGCGGCGCGTACGTGCCGGCGATGTCGGACGAAACCGTCATCGTCAAGGGCACGGGGACGATCTTTCTCGCCGGGCCGCCGCTCGTGAAGGCCGCGACCGGCGAGGACGTGACCGCCGAGGAGCTCGGCGGCGCCGACGTCCACACGCGCATCTCGGGCGTCGCCGACTACCTCGCCGAGGACGACGCGCACGCGCTCGAGATCGCCCGGTCGATCGTCGGCAACCTGCACGGCGACGAAGACCCTCCCGGCCGACCGCGACGGAGCCGGAGGAGCCCGCCTACGATCCGAAGGAGATCTACGGCATCCTCCCGACGGACCCGCGCCAGCCCTACGACGTGCGCGAGGTGATCGCGCGCCTGGTCGACGGCTCGCGCTTCGACGAGTTCAAGGCGCGCTACGGCACGACGCTCGTCTGCGGGTTCGCGCGGCTCTCGGGCTTTCTGGTCGGGATCGTCGCCAACAACGGCATCCTCTTCTCGGAGTCCGCGCTGAAGGCGACGCACTTCATCGAGATGTGCGCGCGCGCGGAAGGTCCCGCTCGCTCTTCCTCCAGAACATCACCGGCTTCATGGTCGGCAAGGAGTACGAGCGGGGCGGGATCGCCAAGGACGGCGCCAAGATGGTGCACGCCGTCGCCAACGCCGCCGTCCCGAAGCTCACCGTCATCATCGGCGGCTCCTTCGGCGCCGGCAACTACGGGATGTGCGGGCGCGCGTACGCGCCGCGCTTCCTCTTCATGTGGCCGAACGCGCGGATCTCGGTCATGGGCGGGCCGCAGGCGGCCTCGGTCCTCTCGACGGTCAAGCAGGACCAGCTCGCGCGCGAGGGCAAGCCGCCGATGAGCGAGGCCGAGGTCGCGGAGTTCGAGCGGCCCACGCGCGAGAAGTACGAGATCGAGGGGAATCCCTACTACTCGACCGCCCGCCTCTGGGACGACGGGGTGCTCGACCCGCGGGAGACCCGCGCGGCGCTCGCCCTGGCGCTCTCGGCGGCCTACAACGCGCCGGTTCCGGAGACGGAGTTCGGCGTGTTCCGGATGTGACATGAAGACCGTCGCCGCACTCCTGATCGCTCTCGCCGGCCTCGCCGCCGCGCCGGCCGGGAGCCCTTTGAAGTTCTCCGTCCAGGTCGCCGGTGAGAAGGACGTTCGCGCCACGATCTCGGGCCCCGCCGCGGAGCTGGCGCCCGGGCCGTTCCAGGGGTCGCTGACGATCAACGGCTCGACCGCGGAGCTTCCGATCGCGGGCGCGGTGACGCACGCCGGCGGGAGGTTTCGGCTGCCGGTCGTCGTCAAGTACGCGGACGTGCCGGGTGCCTGGACCGAGGGCTTCCGCACCGACACGTTCACGTATCGCCTGCGCGGATCGACGGCGGGCGCGGCTCCGCGGGAGTGGACCGGGACGCAGTCGTTCCACGACGTCGAGGTCGAGGGCGGGGATTCGGACAAGTTTCTCTCGCTCCAGGACGTCCGGCTGACCGAGATGAGCCTGCTCTCGAGCGAGGCCGTCGGCGAGCTCTCGATCCTCAATCCGCTCAACTTCGACCTGCGGATCGCCGAGGCCCGGTACGTACTCTTCGCGGAAGGGGAGCAGGTCGGCGACGGGGCTGCGCGCGGAATGATCCTGCATGCCGGCCAGAAGAACATCCTCAACCTTCCGATCGAGATCGATCACGGGTCGCTCATCGCGGCGGCCGGCCAGGCGCTCGTCTCGGGCGGCGACGTCGCCGTGCGCCTGAAGGGCCAGCTCGTCCTGCGGCTGAAGGGCGGCGACCTCGTCGTGCCGCTCGACCTGTCCGGGCATCTGACGGACGCATCGTGAGCGCGGCGGCGTACCGGCACCTGCGGCTGGAGCGGGACGGCGCGGTGCTGCGCGTCACGCTCGCACGGCCCGACGTCCGCAACGCCTTCGACGACGTCCTGATCCAAGAGCTGACGCGCGCGTTCCGCGAGGCGGGCGAGGACGGGGAGGCCCGGGTCGTCGTCCTCGCGGGAGACGGCCCGACCTTCTGCGCGGGCGCCGACGTGACCTGGATGCGCAAGGCCGGCGGCTACTCCACCGGAGAGAACGAGGCCGACGCCGAGCGCATGGCCCGGATGCTCCGCGGCATCGACGCGTGCCCCAAGCCCGTGATCGCGCTCGCCCATGGTGCCGCGATCGGCGGAGGCGTGGGGCTCGTCGCGGCGGCGGACATCGCGATCGCCGCGGAAGGGACCGTTTTCTCGCTCGCCGAGGTCAAGCTGGGGATCCTTCCCGCGGTCATCTCGCCGTACGTCCTGCGCGCCATCGGCCCGCGGGCCGCGCGCGACCTGTTCCTGACGGGCGACCGGTTCGACGCCCGGGAGGCCCATCGGATCGGGCTCGTGCATCAGGTCGTGCCGCCGGACGGGCTCGCGGCCGCCGGCGCGCGGAAGGTCGCGTCGATCCTGACCTCGGCCCCCGAGGCGGTGCGGGTCGCGAAGCGGCTCATCGAGTCGGTTGCGTGGAAAACGCCGGAAGAGGCGATGGCGCTGACGGTCCGGACGATCGCCGAGCGGCGGGCGTCGGCCGAAGCGAAGGAAGGGTTGACGGCTTTTCTCGAGAAGCGCAAGCCGTCCTGGTCGCGGGGGGCCAAGGAATGAAGGGCAAGCAGCAGCGGATGGTCTGCCCGAGTTGCGGCAAGGCGTTCTTCGCGTGGCGGCCCGACGAGCTGCCGGGGGCGAAGGTGAAGTGCTACTTCTGCGGGAACACGTTCGAGGACGAGGCGGCCCGCCGCCCGCCCCTTCCCTCCGCCGCACCGGCCCCGGCGCCGGCACCGGCGCCGGCCCCGGCTTCCGCAGCGCCGCCGCCGGCTCCCGCGGGGACCGTGGAGCCCTCATGAGGCGAGCGCTCGCACTCTTCGCTCTCGCGCTTGCCTGCGCCCTGCCCGCATCCGCGCAGGACCCCGTCGCCGCCGCGATGGAGCGGCTCACGGGGCCATCCTCGCGGATGGAGCCGGACCTGCGGCGGCTGACCGACGAGATCGGCGGCCGCGTCACCGGGAGCGCCGGCTACGAGAGATCGCTCCAGTGGGGGATCGAGGCGTTCAAGGCCGCGGGCGTCGACTCCGTCAAGCTCGAGACCTATCCGGCGCCGGTCCAGTGGGAGGCGGTGTCCGCCTCCGCCACGGTCGTCGCGCCGACGGCCTTTCCCCTGCGCGTGGTCTCGTTCGGGCTGGCGCCCTCGACGCCCGGCGCGGTCACGGCGCCTCTGGCCGACGGCGGTTTCGGGACGAAGGCGGACTTCGACCGCCTGGGCGCCGCGGGCAAGGGCGCAATCGTGCTCGTCCGCTCCCACCCCATGACGTCGTTCGACGACCTCTTCGCCGAGTACCTCGCGGGGCCGGAGATGATGCAGGCGGCCGTCGCTCACGGCGCCGCCGCGATCCTCTTCGTCTCGACGCGGCCCCGCGACCTGCTCTACCGGCACACGATCACGTGGGGCCCGCTGGCGCCGATATCGATGGCCATGGTCGCGCGCGAGGACGGCCTGCGGCTCGGCCGCCTGCTCCAGGCGGGCCGCTCGGTGCGGGTCAGGCTGGACCTCCAGAACAAGGTCGGGGGGCCGTGGCAGGCCGCCAACGTCGTCGCGGAGATCCGCGGTTCGGAGAAGCCCGGCGAGATCGTCCTGCTCGGCGCGCATCTCGATTCCTGGGACCTCGGCACGGGGGCCCTCGACAACGGGGTCAACTGCGTGCTCGTCACCGAGGTCGCGCGGGCGATCGCCGCGGGCCCGAGGCCGAAGCGCACGATCCGGTTCGTTCTCTTCACGAGCGAGGAGACGGGCCTGCTCGGGTCGCTCGGCTACGTGCGCGCGCACCGCGCCGAGCTCGACCGGCACGTCGGCGTCCTCATCCACGACATCGGCGACGGAAAGGTGGTCGGCTACTTCACCGACGGGCGGCCCGCGCTGGCGGCGCCGATGAAGGCGATCCTCGCGCCGGTCGCGGCGTGGGGCGCCGACACGACCAACGACGAGGCGATCCTCGGCACGGACAACTTCGACTTCCTGCTGGAAGGCGTGCCCAACTTCGTCGCCAACCAGGAGACGAGCCGCTACCTCGCCGACTACCACGCCGAGTCCGACACGTTCGACAAGGTGGACCTCGACGCGGCTCGCCGCAACGCCGCCGTGGCCGCGGCCGCCGCGCTCGGCCTCGCCAACGCGCCATCCCGCATCGGGCCGCGGCAGAACCGGGGGGAGGTCGACGAGCTCCTGAAGGCGAGCAAGCTCGACGCGCAGATGAAGGTCTATTCCATCTGGGGCGACTGGGAGACGGGCAGCCGGGGTCGCGCGAAGTCGGAATGATCTCGCGCCTCCTGATCGCCAACCGCGGCGAGATCGCCGTGCGGGTCGCGCGCACGGCCCGGGAGATGGGGATCGAGGCGATCGGCGTCCACGCCGCGGCCGAGGTCGAAGCCTTCCACCTGCGGGAGATGGACCGCGCGGTCTCGCTCGGGCCGGGGGCGCCCGCCGCAGACGTACCTGTCGATCCCGCGCGTGCTCGAGGCCGCGCGCGCGAGCGGCGCCGACGCCATTCATCCCGGGTACGGCTTCCTCTCCGAGAACGCCGCGTTCGCCAGGGCCGTCGACGCGGCGGGCCTGACCTGGGTCGGCGCCCCCGCGGCGGCGATCGAGGCGATGGGCGGCAAGCTCCGCTCGCGCGAAGCGATGGAGAAGGCGGGCGTCCCGGTCGTGCCCGGATCGCGCGCCGTGTCGGGCGGCGGCTCGGATCCGGCGGCCGAGGCGAAGCGCCTGGGGTTTCCGCTGCTCATCAAGGCGTCGGCCGGCGGAGGCGGGAAGGGGATGTCCCGCGTGGAGCGGCCCGAGGACCTCGAGGCCGCCCTGGCCGAGGGCCGGCGGGTCGCCGAGGCCGCCTTCGGCGACGGCTCGATCTACCTCGAGCGCCTGCTCGAGGGCTGCCGGCACGTCGAGTTCCAGGTCTTCGGCGACCGCGAGGGGCGGGTCGTGCACCTCTTCGAGCGCGAGTGCAGCGTCCAGCGCCGGCACCAGAAGATCATCGAGGAGACGCCGAGCGCCGCGCTCGCCCCGGAGCTGCGCGCGCGCCATGGGCGAGGCCGCGGTGGCCGCGGCCGCGGCCGTCGGCTACGTCGGCGCCGGGACGGTCGAGTTCCTCGTCGACGGCTCGGGCCGGTTCTACTTTCTCGAGATGAACACGCGGCTGCAGGTCGAGCACCCGGTCACCGAGGAGACGCTCGGCGTCGATCTCGTGCGGGCGCAACTGGAGGTCGCGTCGGGCCGCCCGCTGCCGGAGTCCTGGCGGGACGGCTCGCTCTCGCCCCGCGGCCACGCGATCGAGCTGCGGCTCTACGCCGAGGACCCGTACGACTTCCTCCCGCGCTCGGGCCGCATCCTCGTGTACCGCGAGCCTTCGGGGCCCGGCGTCCGCGTCGACGCCGGCGTCGAGGAGGGGAGCGTTGTCGGCGTGGAGTACGACCCGCTGCTCGCCAAGCTCGTCGTTTCGGCCGAGAGCCGCGAGGCCGCGATCGCCCGCGCGCGCCGGGCGCTCGCCGAGTGGGTCGTTCTCGGGGTCGAGACGAACATGCCGCTCCTCGACGCGGTCTGCGCCTCGGAGCCCTTCCGGTCCGGGCGCTACGCGACGGACATCCTCGACCGGATTGCGCGGCTGCCGGACGCCGGGCCCCCGGATGCCGCGTGGATCGCGGCGGCCCTGTCGAATTCGGCCGGCGGGGGAGGCGCGGCCGCCGGCGGTCCTCCCGCCGCGGCGGACCCGTGGGCGTCGGGAGATTCGTGGAGGGCGGGCGCTTGAGGCGGGTGCGCCTCTCTCACCGCGGCGTCGCGAAGGACGTGAGCGTCGACGCCCGCACGGCGGCGCTCGACGGGCGGACGGTCGCTGTCGAGCGGCCGCCCGCTCCCGGCCCCGTCCGGCCGCTCGTCGTCGACGGCAAGACCCACCGCATCGCCGTCGCGCGCACGGGAGACCGGACGTTCGTCTGGTGCGACGGGCGGGCCTGGGAATTCGAGACCGGGCGCGGCGGCCGCGTCTCGGCGGGTGCGGACCACCACGGCGGGCTCGTCTCGCCCATGCCGGGTCGCGTCCGGCGCGTGCTCGTGTCGGAGGGGGCGGCCGTCGAGCGCGGGCAGGCGCTCCTCGTGCTCGAAGCCATGAAGATGGAGCACTCCATCCGGGCTCCGCAGGCCGGCGTGGTCCGGCGGGTCTGCGTCGCCGAGGGCGACCTCGTGGATGCGGGCGTCGAGCTGGTCGAGCTCGCATAGGTCCGGACCGACTGGCGGATAATCGAGCCATGGAGTCCTGGGAGGGCCACGCCATCCGCCGGCCGCACCTGCCGGAGCACGTCGTCGTGTACGAGGTCGGCCCGCGGGACGGCCTGCAGAACGAGGCCGGGACGCTGCCGGTCGCCGTGCGCGCGGAGTTCGTGGATCGCCTCGCCGAAGCGGGCCTGCCGGCGATCGAGGCCGGCTCCTTCGTCTCGCCGAAGGCGATCCCGCAGCTCGCGGACACCGAGGAGCTCTACCGTCTCGATCCACCCGGTGAGCGGCGTGCGTTACCCGGCGCTCGTCCCGAACCTCCAGGGTCTCGAGCGAGCGCTCTCGGTCGGCGTGCGCGAGATCGCCGTCTTCACCGCAGCGTCCGAGACGTTCAACCGGAAGAACATCAACGCCGGCGTGGACGAGTCGATCGAGCGCTTCCGGCCGGTGGTGGCGCGCGCCAAGGAAGAGAAGATCCGCGTCCGCGGCTACGTCTCGACGGCCTTCGGCTGTCCCTACGAAGGCGACGTCGCTCCGGAAGCCGTGCGCGAGGTCATCCACAAGCTGCTCGATCTGGAGGTCGACGAGATCTCGGTCGGCGACACGATCGGAGTCGCCACGCCCGCGGACGTCTACGACGTGATCGAGACTCTCTACGAGTCGGGCGTGACGCGGGCCGTTCTCGCACTCCACTTCCACGACACGCGCGGCACGGCGCTCGCCAACGTCTACGCGGGGCTCCAGTGCGGCGTCACGACGTACGACGCCTCCGCCGGCGGGCTCGGCGGGTGTCCCTACGCTCCGGGCGCCTCCGGCAACCTGGCGACCGAAGACCTCCTCTATCTCCTGGAGGGTCTCGGGATCGATACGGGCGTCACGCTCGCCAAAGTCGTCGAGGCGTCCCGGTTCGTCTCGGCGAAGCTCGGCCGGCGGCCGCCCGGCCGATACCTCGCGGCCGTCTCGGGAGAAAGCCGTTGACAGATCGAGCCGATCTGTGTAACCTTCTTATTTACTGAAGGTTAAGCGCGTGGCAAAACGCATTCTTCTGGCCGACGACAGCCTCACGATCCAAAAGGTCGTTGAGCTGACGTTCTCCGACAGCGAGTACGACCTGGTTTGCGTTCCCAATGGGCAGCGGGCCCTCGACCGCGTCCAGGAGCAGCAACCCGACCTGATCCTCGCCGACGTGGTGATGCCGGAGAAGAACGGCTACGAGGTCTGCGAGGCCATCAAGGCCAACCCGGCCACGGCCCGGATCCCGGTGATCCTGCTGTCGGGCACCTTCGAACCCTTCGATCGCGACCGGGCGGAGCGGCTGGGCTGCGACGCCATCGTTTCCAAGCCGTTCGACTCGCAGCAGTTGCTGAGGCAGGTCGAGGCGCTTCTGGCGCGCGACCCCCGGGATGTCCCCTCGGCTTCGACGATGGCCATCCCGACCATGCCGGCCGCGGCGCCTCCGCCCCCCGCGGCCACCGCCGCGCCTTCGCCCGACCGGCCTCCGGCGGAGCCGGGGTTCTCCTCCGAGGACTTCACCGGGTCCATCCCCCGAGCGGCCGAAATCGCCGGCGGTCCGGACCTCTTCGAGGAAGAGTACGGTCAGGCCGACGTCGAGTCCGCCATCGCCGCGTTCGAGAAGGCCCATCCCGAGTTCTCCTACGTCGAGGACGCCGCCGCGACCGCGGCGTTGACGCCGGGCAACGGCCAGCAGGCGGCGCCCGAAGAAGCGGAAGGCGCGAAGGAGACCGAGCCCGATGGTCCCCGCGACCGCGGCTGGCTGCGCGGAGCGCCCGAACCCGAGCCGGAATCCGCCGCCGCGTCGATCGTTCCGCCTCCGCCGCCGGCCCCCGCGCCCTTCTGGGTGCCGCGGCAGCCCGAGCCCGAGCTCGCCCCGATCCCCTTCGCGGGCGACGACTCGGCCAACCGGCGCACGCAGCCCGAGCCCGAGCCGGCGCGCGCCGACGAAGGGCCGACGCAGCAGATCCCGCCTGTCGGCCGACTTCGCGGCCCTCCGGCGCGAGGACCTTCCCGCCGGCGGCGACCGGGTCACCGACGAGACGTCGATGTCGAGCGAGGAGCACACGGCGGAGATTCCGATCGTGCCGGTGGCCGCGTTCCCGGCGCCACCCTCCGGTCCGGTCGGCCGCTGCGCCGGCCGAGGAGCAGGGGCAGGTTCCGCGCGAGATCGAGGAGCTCGCCCGACGACGTCGATCGGCCAGCTCAAGGAAATGCTCTCGTCGGTCTCGCGCACGCGAGGGGGTCATGACCGACGACGAGATCGACCGGCTCGCGTCGCGGGTCGTGGAACGGCTGTCGGAGAAGATCGTCCGCGAGATCGCCTGGGAGGTGATCCCGGACGTCGCGGAGCTCGTCATCAAGCAGCGCATCAAGGAGTTGGAGTCGGGCGTCGAGTAGAGCCGCTCCGGGTTCTGATATATGAAAGGGCTCCGAGAGCCCTTTTTTGATGCCCGAAAAGCAAGCTGTGGACAGCCTGGAGAAGACCTTCGACCCGGCGCACTTCGAAGAGCGCTGGTACTCCCGCTGGGAGAAGGACGGCCGCTTCCGGCCGGAGGGGCCGGTCGGGTCGCCCCGGTTCGTGATGGTGATCCCGCCGCCCAACGTGACCGGCCGCCTCCACATCGGCCACGCCTACGGGCGAACCGTCGAGGACATCCTCGCCCGCTGGAAGCGCATGCGCGGCCGCCGCGTCCTCTGGCTGCCCGGCACCGACCACGCCGGGCATCGCCACGCAGATGGTGGTCGAGCGCGAGCTCGCGAAGGAGGGGATCCGCCGGCGCGACCTCGGCCGCGAGGCGTTCATCGAGCGCGTGTGGGCGCTGGCGCCGCGAGTCCGGGGACACGATCCTCGCCCAGCTCCGGCGGCTCGGGTGCTCGCTCGACTGGAGCCGCGCTGCGGTTCACGATGGACCCGGACCTCTCGCGCGCCGTGCGCCATGCCTTCGTCCGGCTCTACCGCGACGGGTCTGATCTACCGCGGCCGCTACGTCGTGAACTGGTGCCCGCGCTGCGAGACGGCCGTCTCGGACCTCGAGGTCGTGCACGCGAGACGGCGGGCACCCTGTACCACGTCCGCTACGACGTGCCGGGCGTCGAGGGCGCGGCGATCGTGCGCCACGACGCGGCCCGAGACGATGCTCGGCGACACGGCGCTGGCGATCCATCCCGACGACGCGCGGTACGGCGGCGCTGCGCGGCCGGACGGCGATCCTGCCGATCATGAACCGGGAGATCCCGATCGTCGAGGACCCGATCCTCGTCGATCGCGAGTTCGGCACCGGCGTCGTCAAGGTGACGCCCGCCCACGACGCGAACGACTTCGCAGTCGGGCGCAGCGGCACGCGCTGCCCGCGGTCGTCGTCATCGGCGGCGAACGGGAAGATGACAGCGGAGGCCGGGCGAGTACGCGGGCCTCGACCGCTTCGAGGCGCGCAAGCGCGATCGTCGCGCGGCTCGAGGAGGAGGGACGGCTCGTCAAGACGGAGCCGCACCGCTACAACCTCGGCCACTGCCAGCGCTGCGACACGATCATCGAGCCGTATCTCTCGACGCAGTGGTTCGTGAAGATCCAGCCGCTGGCCGAGCCGGCGCATCGCGGCGGTCGAGGACGGGACGATCCGGTTCGCGCCCGAGTCCTGGACGAAGACCTACTTCGCCTGGATGCGCGAACATCCACGACTGGTGCATCTCGCGGCAGCTCTGGTGGGGCCACCGCATCCCCGCGTTCACCTGCGCGAACGGCCACGTGACGGTCGCGCGACGAGGACCCGACCGCCTGCGCGACCTGCGGCTCGACGGAGCTCACGCAGGACCCGGACGTCCTCGACACCTGGTTCTCCTCGCAGCTCTGGCCGTTCTCGGTCTTCGGCTGGCCGGACGAGACGCAGGACCTGGAGGCTTTCTATCCGACCGACGTGCTCGTGACGGGCTACGACATCCTCTTCTTCTGGGTGGCGCGGATGATCATGGCGGGCCTGCGCTTCACCGGGCAGGCGCCGTTCTCGCACGGTCCACCTGCACGGCCTCGTGCGCGATGGGCGGCGAGAAGATGTCGAAGACGAAGGGCAACGTGATCGACCCGCTCGAGGCGATCGCGGAGTTCGGCGCCGACGCCGTGCGGTTCACGCTCGCTTCCGCGGCCTCCTCCGGGCCGACGGTCTCGGTGGAGCGCGGCCGCATGGCGGGCTCGCGCAACTTCGCGACCAAGCTCTGGAACGCGGCGCGCTTCACCCTGGCGCAGCTCGAGGGCAAGCGCCGCGGCGGAGGACCTGACCGGCCGCGCGCTCTGCCTTCCGGACCGCTGGATCCTGTCGCGTCTCGAAGCGACGGCCGCCGACGTGAACCGGCACCTCGAGGCCTTCCGGTTCGACGAGGCCGCGGGACGCGATCTACGCGTTCGTCTGGCACGAGCTCTGCGACGGGTACCTCGAGATGGTCAAGCCGGTCCTCGCGGGGCGACGACGCCGCCGCGGCCGAGTCGGCGCGCGGCGTGCTGCGGCGCTGTCTCGAGGGCTCGGTGGCGCCTGCTGCACCCGTTCATGCCGTTCCTGACCGAGGAGATCTGGGAGAAGCTCACCGGCCGGGCCGGGCACGCTGATCGTCTCGGCCTACCCGACGGGCGCGGGCCCTTGGCGCGACGCCGCGGCGGAGGCCGCCGTCGGGGCCCTGCGAGAGGTCGTCACCCGCGTGCGCACCTTCCGCGCCGAGCGGGGCGCCTCGCCGACGGAGCCCGTGTCCCTGACGATCGATCCGTCCTCGCCCGACCGGGCCCTGGTCGCCGGTCGTCGAACGGCTGGCGGGCCTGCTGACCCACCTGGCGAGACTCTCGCACCTGCGATTCGAGCGGCGCGGGCGCGGGCGCCTTCGAGGACGTGGTCGCCGGCCTCGCGCTGGGGCTGACGCTGCCGAAGGGCGCCGCTGCCGACGCCGGAGCCCGGGTCGAGAAATCGGTCGCCGCGGCCGACGAGGAGATCGCGGCGCTCAAGGCGAAGCTCGGGAACGCGGAGTTTCTCGGGAAGGCCCCGGCCCCCGTCGTCGAGAAAGTGCGCGCCCGGCTCTTCGAGCTCGAGGAGAAGCGGGCGGCGCTCGTGCGGTCGTGATCGCGTTCTCCGGGGGCTCGCTCGATCCGGACCGCTGGAAGGTCCTGGAGAACTGCGTCTGCTTCCACGCCATCCCGTCGTCGAACGCCCTCGCCCGGGACCTGATCGAGATTTACTTCTCGGAGGACCAGGCCCTGCGTACGACCGTGCTCGTCGCCGAGGAGCAGACGGGCGCCTACGGCCGCAACGGCCGGGCCTGGGCGGCGCCGGCCGGACGGGGCCTCTACCTGACGGTCGTGCGCGAAGGCCGGGGAGGCCGAACCGCTCTCGATCGTGCCGATCGCGGTCGCGCGCTGGACGCGGGATGTGCTGCACGAGCAGACCGGCGCCGGCGTCGCCCTCAAGTGGCCCAACGACCTGTACGTCGGCCGGGACAAGCTCGCGGGCGTGATCGCCGAGTCGCGAACCCAGGGCGAGGACACCTACATCGCCGTCGGGATCGGGATCAACGTGCTCGGGACGGCCCACGCCCTCGGCGTGCCCCACGCGACGACCCTGGAAGCGGCGACGGGCCGGGCCTCCGCGCTGACGCCGCTCCTCCAGGCCCTGCTCGACCGGCTGGACCGGGAGCTCGCGGCGCCGCGCTGGAGCGACGAGATCCGGGCCTGGGAGCTCGCATCGCTGCATCGGTCGGGCGACCTGCTGACCATCCGCCGCAACGGGGAGGAGCTCTCCGGTGAGTACCTCGGTCTCGATGCATCCGGTTTCCTGAGGTTGAAGTCGGCCGCCGGCGAGACGATCGTGGCGGCGGGCGAGGTCGTCCGGTGGTAGCCGCGGGCGCGCCGGAGATGCCGCTGCTCGCGATCGACGTCGGCAACACGAACACGGTCCTCGGGCTCTGGCACGGCGCCGAGCTCGTCCGGAACTGGCGGCTGACGACGCGGCGCGACGCCACGGCCGACGAGATCGTCCTGTCGATCCGCGGCCTCTTCGCCGCGGGGCCGCGGCCCGTCGAGCTCTCGCCGATGCGGGTGATCGTCGCGAGCGTCGTGCCGTCGCTGAAGTTCTCGCTCCGGCACGCGCTCCGGCAGCTCTACGAGCGCGAGCCGCTCTTCGTCGAGCCCGGCGTGAAGACGGGGATGCCGATCCTCTACGAGATGCCCCAGGAGGTCGGAGCGGACCGGATCGTCAACGCGGTCGCCGCGTTCGAGCGCCTGGGCGGGCCCTGCATCGTCGTCGACTTCGGAACGGCGACGACCTTCGACGTGGTCACGGCCAGGGGCGAGTACTCCGGCGGGGTCATCGTTCCGGGCATCGCGATCTCCGCCGAAGCGCTGTTCGAGAAGGCCGCGCGTCTCTGGCGGGTCGAGATCAAGCGGCCCGACAAGGTCGTCGGAAAGACCACGGCGGGATCGATCCAGTCCGGCCTCTACTTCGGGTATCTCGCGCTCGTCGACGGGATGATCGATCGCATCGTCGCGGAGATCGGGGGCAAGCCCCGGGTCATCGCGACCGGCGGCCTGGCCGGGCTCTTCGGCGGCGGCTCGGAGCGGATCGAGGAGGTCGACCCGCTGCTGACGCTCGTGGGGCTGCGGCTCATCGATGAGCGAAACCGGGGAGGATAGGGCGTACTACGCCGCCGCCGAGGCGGCGTTCGTGCGGCGGCGGGGCACCCCGTTCCTGCTGTCGCCGCGCGATTTCGCGCTCCTGAAGGAGTGGCGCGCGCTCGGCGTCCCCCTGGAGGCCGTCGAGCTCGGGATCGAGGATGCCTTCACACGGCGCGAGGAGCGCTCGTCGGTCGGGCGCGTCAACTCGCTGTCGTACTGCCGGGACGCGGTGCTCGAGGCGTGGGAACGCCGCGCCGAGGCGGCCCGCGGCCGGGGCGGTGCGGACGCGACGGGGGCTGGCGGCCTCGATGCGCCGGCGGCGCTCTCGGCGCTCGAAGGGCGCCTCGAGACCCTCGCGAAGCTCCGGCCGGACCTCGCGCTCCCGCTCGAATCCGCGCGCCGGTCGCTCGGGCGGCTCGGGTCGTCGGGGAAGTCTCCCGAGGAGATCGAGAGCTCGCTGGCGCGGCTCGACCGCCGCCTGGCGCGCGAGATCGCGGAGGCCCTGCCGGAGGGCGAGCGCTCGGAGGTCGCCGCGGAGGTCGCCCGGCTCCTGGCCGGGGCCGGCGAGCGCATGGATCCCGTGACGCTCGAGAAGACCTCGCGGGCGCTGACGCGCCGCGCCGTCCGGGAGAGGCTCGAGCTGCCGAGACTCTCGCTCCTGTGACCCCCGTCTCGGACCGGCGGGATACCCGCATCGTGCGGATCGAGAAGCTGGCGCCGACCGGAGAGGGCATCGCCCGGACCGAGGACGGCGTCGGTTTCGTGGACCGGGCGCTTCCGGGAGAGCTCGTCGCGACAATTGTTTATCAGGTGAAGAAGAAGTTCTGGCGAGGGACGCCTCTCCGCCGTGCGCGAGCCTTCGCCCGACCGGGTCGGCGGGGCCGCACGCCGACTGCCCCGGTTGCGACTGGGCGCACTTCGAGCCCGGGGCCGCCCGCCGGGCCAAGCGCGAGCTCTTCCTCGAGACGATGCAGCGGCTGTCGGGGCTCGGGCCCGAGCTTTTCGGCGCGCTGCCGGTCGAGCCCTCGCCGTCGGGCCACCGGCTGCGGACCCGGCTCCATGCGGAGCGGGGAGCGCTCGGCTACTTCGCTCCCGGGACCCACCGCCTGATGCCGGCCGACGGCTGCGAGGCGATCGCGGCGCCGACGCGGGCGCTCCTGCCGGGGATCGAGGCGGCGATCCGGCAGAGCCGGGCCGACGTGTCCGAGGTGGCGCTGCTCGAGGACGTCGAGGGCGCGCGCCGGCTCATCCGCGCGACCGTCTCGGGCGCCCCGCGAGCGGCGGCGGAGCTCTCCGCCACCCTGCCGGCGGAATTCGGGGGCGTGACGGTTCGAGGGCCGGACGGGGCCCTGCTCGTGCGCCGGGGCGAGCCGAGGCTCGCGCTGCCCGTCGAAGGCCGGGTCTTTCGCGTCTCGGTCGACACGTTCTTCCAGGGCAATCGCCACCTGGTCGGCCCGCTGTACGGCGGAGTCCGGGAGGCGGCGCGTCGGGCGCCCGCCGGCGACGCGCTCGACGCCTTCGGCGGCGCGGGTCTCTTTGCGGGAGCGCTGCTCGACGCGGGACACCGCGTCACGTCGGTGGAGTCGGACGACGGCGCGGCCGAGGATGCCGCGGCCACTTTCGAGGCCTGGCCCGATGCCGAGCGATGCGAGACCGTCGCGTCCGGGGTCGACGCCTTCCTCGAGCGCGACGACCGGCGCTTCTCCTGCGTCGTCGCCGATCCGCCGCGCGCGGGGCTCGGGGCCGATCTGTCGCGCGAGCTCGCGCGGCGAGCGGAGCACGCGTTCGTCTACGTGTCCTGCGATCCGGCGACGCTCGGCCGCGACCTCGCCGTTCTGATCTTCCGAGGGCTTCGTCATACGCGAAGCCCGGCTCTTCGACCTCTTCGCGCTCACGCACCGCGTGGAGGCCCTGATCTCCCTCGAGCGCGCGGCGTGATCCGCCCGGTCCTCGCCGGCGGCCGTGCGCCGGCGGCGGAGGCCGCGGTGTGGCTCGTGTGCGGGATCCTTCTCGGGGCCCGGTCTTCCGAGGGGGTCCCGGCCTCGGGAGGACTCCTCGCCGTCGCGGCGGCGGGGCTGGCGGTCCTCTCGCGGGGCGAGCGTCGCCTCCCGTTTCGGATGGCCTTCGCGGCCGCCTGGCTGGCGGCAGGGTTCCTGTGCGGCGCGGTGCGCATCGCCGAGCCCGCTCGCTCGGCCGCCCGCACGTTCGCGGGGCTGCCGTCCTCGCGGCTCGGAGCCGACGTCGTCGAAGGGCGTCTCGCGGATTTCTGGAGCGGCTCGCCTCCGCGCGCGCGGACGACGCTCGCGGCCGAGCGCCTCTGGACGGGATCCGCCTGGGGGCCGTTTCCGGCCGAGGTGACGGTCTTCGTGTCCGGCGAGACGCCGGTCGAGACCGTCGCCGGGCGCGGCGACCGGGTGCGCGTGGCGGGTCGGCTCGAGGCCGAGGACGTGCCGGCGTCGGAGCGCGAGCTCGCTCGGCCGTGGCCGGGCTTCCGCCTCTCGGTCAAGAGCGCGAGGATGATCGAGCCGCGGGGCGGCACGTTCCTCTCGGCGCTGACCTGGCCCAACCGGGCGCTCTTCGCCTCGCTGCCCTCCGTGCGAGGCGACCCGGGGTTCGAGCGCGACGTCCGCGGGCCCCTCGCGGCGTTGCTGCTCGGCCGGACTTCGGAGCTCGATCGCGGCATGGTCGCGCGCTACCGGCGGGGCGGCCTCTACCACCTCCTGGTCGTGTCCGGGCTCCACGTCGTCCTCGAGGCGGGCCTCGTGCTCTTCGCCCTGTCGCTCGCGGGTGTCGAGGGCAAGGCGCGGGACCTCGTCCTGCTCGCCTCGGTCTTTCTCTTCGTGCTCGTCGGCGGAGCCAACCCGCCGGCCGTGCGCGCGGGGCTCGTCGTCGGGGTCTTCCTCGCGACGCGCCTGCTCGAGCGGCCGATCGGCTCGGCCCAGGCGATCGGGCTCTCGGCCCTCGGCCTCTTCCTCGCGTCGCCGTCGGCCCTCTTCTCGGTCGGCACCGTGCTCACGTTCGCCGCGGTCTGCGGGATCACGCTCTTCACGGAGCCGATCCGGGCGAGGCTGCCCGCGCGCCCGGACTGGCTGTGGTCGGGTCTCGCGGCGGCGCTCGCCGCCGAGTGCGCGACGGCGCCGGTCCTGCTCTGGCGCTTCAACCTCGTGGCGGCCGGGCGCCTGGCTGACGGCGCCGCTCTCGATCCCGCTGTCGGCCGGGCTCATCGCGCTCGGCGGAGCGCTCCTCGTCTGCTTCGCCTGCGGGATCCCGGCCGGCCTCCTCGCGGCGGTGTTCGGACTGGGATCGCGGCTGCTCGAGTGGCTCGCCGACCGCGCGGCCGGCGCCGCCTTCCTGCGGCCGACGCCGGCCCTCGCGCCCGGTGCTCGCCGTCGGGGCGTTGCTGGCGGCGGCGGCCCTGGGTCCGAAGCGGCTGCGGGGAGCCTCGGCTGCCTGCGCCGGGCTTCTCCTGGCCGGGCTCGCCCTGGCGCCGGGGCCGTCGGGACCGCGGCAGGGGTTCTCGGTCGAGGCCCTCGACGTGGGGCAGGGAGACGCGATACTCCTGCGCTGGAAGAGGAGGGCGATTCTCGTCGATGGAGGCGGACCGTTCGACGTCGAGGCGACGGAGTTCGGGCGCACGCACGTCGTGCCGAAGCTCCTCGATCGGGGGGTCACGCGCCTCGACGCGGTCGTGCTCACGCATCCCCACCCGGACCATGCGCTCGGTCTCTTCGCGGTGCTCGAGGAGCTGCCGGTCGGCGAGCTCTGGCTGCCGGCGGGTCAGGACGAGAGCGGCTTGCTGGCCGGGCTCGGAGGGCTCGCGGTGCGCCGGGGCACGGCGGTCCGGGAGCTGCGGGCGCCGGACGTCATCGAGCTCGCGGGTGCGCGCGTGACGGTCCTCCACTCGGGCGGCCCGGCCCGAAAGGCCGACGCGGTCAACAACCAGTCCGCGGTGCTGCTCTTCGAGCGCGACGGCCGCAGAGCGATCCTGACGGGCGACATCGGCGCGCCGACGGAAGCGGCGCTCGTTCTGGCCGGAGCCATTCCCCGGGCGGACCTGCTCAAGGTGGCCCACCACGGCAGCCGGACGTCGACGACACCGGCCTTCCTCGATGCGGCGCTTCCGCGCGTGGCGCTTCTCTCCTGCGGGCGGCGCAACCGCTTCGGGCATCCGACCGAGGGCACGCTCGCGACCCTCGCCCGTTCCTGCGTCGCCGTCCTGCGCACGGATCGGCGGTCGGACTGTCTCGTGGAGCTCGGGCCGGAGCGCACGCGCCTCGACTGGCGAGGCCTGGAGAAGCCGTGACGCCGGCCGCCCGCCCGCCCCTCTTTCTCGTCGTCGGGCCGACGGGGTCCGGCAAGACGGAGCTCGCCCACGCGCTCGCCCTTCGGGAGGGCGGGGAGGTCGTCTCGGCCGACGCCTTCGCCGTCTATCGGGGGCTGGACGTCGGCACGGCGAAGCCTTCCCGGGAGCAGCGCGCCGAGGTCCGGTACCACATGGTCGACGTGGCCGAACCGGGCGAGCCCTATTCGGCGGGACGGTTCGCCGGCGAGGCGCGCCCGATCGTCGAGGACATCGCTCGCCGGGGCAGGCTCCCGATCGTCTGCGGAGGAAGCGGGTTCTACGTGTCGGCGCTCCTGGGCGGTCTGCCTCCCGAGCCCGAGCGGGGCGAGGGGCTGCGACCGGCGCTGGCGGCATGGGCGCGGCTGCGCGGACCGGAGGCCGCGCACCGCTTGCTTCGGATGAACGATCCGGTCTCGGCGGCGCGCATTCCGGTCGCGAACCTCAAGTACACGCTGCGCGCGCTCGAGATCCTCCTGTCGACCGGGGTGCCCGCCTCGGCGCGCCCGGTTTCGGGCGACACGTGGGCGCAGATGTTCCGCGTGCGAAAGCTCGGCCTGCTCCCGCCCCGGGCGCAACTCCATGCTAGGATTGAAGATCGAGTCCGCCGGATGCTCGAGTCGGGGTGGGACGAGGAAGTCCGACGGCTCCTCGACGGTGGATTGTCCCGGGATTCGAATTCCTTTCAGGCGATCGGGTATCGGGAGGTGGCCGAGTGGGTGCTCGGGCGCCTCTCGCAACGAGAGGTCGAGGTGCAGATCGTGACCGCAACGCGAAGCCTCGCCAAACGCCAGATGACGTGGTTTTCGCGCGAGCGCGGAATCCGGTGGGTGAGCCCCGAGGAGGGCCTCGCCGCCGCGGCCGCGCTTCTTTCCGAAGCGACCGACGAGGAGACGCGATGAACAAGGCGCCCATCAACGTCCAGGACTCGTTCTTCTACAACCTGCGCAAGGACAACGTGCCCGTGACCGTGCGGCTGACGTCCGGAGAGGAGAGACTCGGCCGCCTGCGGAGGTTCGACAAGTTCGCGCTCGTGCTCGAGGTCGAGGGCCGCGAGGAGATGATCTACAAGCACGCGATCGCTTCGATTCGTCCGGAGAGCCTGCCCGCGGGCTCGTGATGGCGCGCTCCCGCCTCTAGCCGGGCCGCGCATGCGCCGCGGCCGTTTCTCCCGTCGAGCCCTGGTCGCCGCGCTTTGCGCGGGCGTTCTGTCGCGCTGCGCCAGCGCGCCTTCCGTCGCGCCGCGCGACCGGTTCCCGCTCGATCCGCGGGAGGGGCTCAAGGGACCGTTCGACGCCGCGGTCTCGCGCGGCTGGCAGGCCCTCCTGGCCGGCGACCCCCGTCAGGCGCAGCGCGAGTTCGGCCGCGCCTCCGGGGGCAACTCGGCGCGGGCCGCGGCGATCGGCACGATCGAGGCCCTCGTCGCGAGCCATCGGTCGAACGAGGCGATCGGGCCGTGCGACGAGGCGCTCGAAGACCCGAATGCGACCGTGCCGCTGCTCGTCGCCTGCGGGGAGGCGCACGCGCGCACGGCGGATCCCGTCGGCGCCGTCGAGCTCTACCAGCGCGCCGTATCACTCGCACCGGGCCGGCCGGGCCTCGCCGAGCGGGTGGACGGGCTGCGGGTGGACGCGGCGGAGTCCCTCCTCGCACAGGCGCAGAAGAGCGCGGACGAGGGCCGACGCGCCGAGGCGCAGCGCCAGGTCGCCCGGGCGCTCGGCTGGACGTCCCGATCGGCCCCGATCCTCGTGCGTGCCGGAGACGTGGAGTGCGCCCTGGGCGAACGCGAGGGGGCGCTCGAGTACTACCGCGAGGCGATCGTCGTGGGCGGCCCCGACGCCGAGGTCGAAGAGCGGGCGGGAGACCTCGCCTTCGAAGTCGGCGACTATGCGGCGGCCGTCGCCCTCTTCGACGGGCTCGCGGCACGGGACCCTCGCTTCACGGAGCGGGCCGCGGAGGCGCGCCTCGCGTTTCGGATCGCGAACTGGCCGGATGCCGAGCGTCAGGCGGCGCGCTCGCGGCGGCTCACCCGGGCCGGGGCCGCGCAGCTCGCCTGGTGGGTCTTCCCCGAGGTCCGCGACGCGCGGGTCGTCTCCGCCGGCGTGGTCGCGACGGACGTCCTGGAAAGGCGGGACAGCCGCGTCATGATGCGGGTCGTCGCGCTGGGTCTCCTCGACGTCGACCCGTACACCCATCGGGCTCGGCCGGACGCCCCGCTGACGCGGACGGCGGCCGCCCGGATGATCCTTCTGCTGGCGGCCCGTCTCGCCGGGCCGGGCGAGGCGCCGGAGTGCTTCCAGGGGGTGCCGGGGCCGGGAAAGGGCGGTCAGGAAGCGATTCGCGTGGCGGCCCGATGCAAACTCCTGTCAGAATCGGGGGCCTCGGTCGTCAGCGGCGCGGAGTTCACACGAGGTCTGGACCGGCTCCGCTCGCTCTTCCCGGCCGGGGAGGCCGTGAACCGTGATTGATGCCGCGGTGTTTCGCAAGGTGGCCCTCTTCTCGGAGCTCGAGCCCGGAGAGCTCGACGCCCTGTCTCGCGTCGCGTCCGTCAAGCCCTTTTCCGCCGGGACCCCGATCATCCGCGAAGCCGAGCCGGGGGACCTGTTCTTCGTGATCCTTCGCGGAGAGGTCAAGGTCTCGGTGGATTCGCCCGACGGGCGCGAGGTCGTGCTCTCGCACCTCCAGACGGGGGAGTTCTTCGGCGAGATGGCGCTGTTCGGCGGCGAGGGTCGCAGCGCCTCGGTCACCGCGACCTCCGACTGCGAGCTCGTGGCGCTGGCGCGGGCGGACTTTCTCGCCGTGCTCGCGCGCGACTTTTCGCTGACCCGGAAGATCCTGCAGACCCTGTCGGCGCGCCTGCGCAAGGCCAACGACGTGATCGAGTCGATGGCCCTGCTCGACGTCGGGGGCCGGCTCGCGCGCTACCTGCTGCGGCTCGCCGACGAATCGGGCACGGTTCCGGTCGAGGGGTACTTCGTCGTCAACCGGCCCACGCACCAGGAAATCGCCAACTCGATCGGCGCCACGCGGGAAACGGTGACCCGCATGCTCAAGCAGTTCGAGGACCGGAAGCTGATCCGCACCAAGGGCCAGACGGTCTGGGTGCCCTCGGAGGTTCCGCCCGGCGCCCGCGAGAACGAGTGGAGGCGCCGTTGAGGGGTCCCTGGACCCTGCCCAACTTCATCACGCTGCTCCGTCTCGCGGCGCTCCCGTTCTTTCTCGTGTCGATCGCCGACGGCCGCTTCGACATCGCGCTGCTGATCTTCGTGGTGGCCGGCCTGTCCGACGGCGTCGACGGGTATCTCGCCCGCCGGTTCGACATGAAGTCCGCGCTCGGCGCCTACCTCGACCCGATCGCCGACAAGCTGCTGCTGATGAGCTCCTATCTCTTTCTCGCGATCCCGTCCTACCCGGCGCCGGTCAAGGTGCCGGTCTGGCTGGCGGTGCTCGTCCTGTCCCGGGACTTCCTGCTGCTTCTCGTGGGGCTGCTGCTCATCCTGACGCACGGGCGCAAGAGCTTCCCGCCGAGCTGGGCGGGCAAGGTCACCACGGTGACCCTCATCGTCACCGTGCTCTTCGTTCTCTGCGCCAACATCTGGGACTGGCCGCGGCCCGTGGTCCTGCGTGGCCTTCGGCGCCGCGGCGACGATGACGGTCTATTCCGGATTCGACTACGTCTACCGCGTGGCGCGAAATCCCGAACAGCCGGTGGCATGACGTTGATCGATCTGCGCCTGCTCTCCCGGCCGGGGTGTCACCTGTGCGAGGAGATGCGCGCGGACGTGGACCGTCTGCTCGCCGGCGAGGAGCACCGCTGGGAGGTCGTCGACGTCGATTCGGACGACGAGATCGCCCGGCGCTGGTCGGATGCGATCCCGGTCCTCTTCGTCAACGGGCGCCTCTTCGCGAAGGGGCGGATCCCCAAGCTCGCGGCGCGACTGCGGCTTCTGCGAGCCGCAGCGGACGCCGGGCAGTGATCGCCCTCCTCGGTGCCGTTCTCCTCGCGGCGCAGGGCGTCCTGCTCGAGGACCTGACCTGGCTCCAGGCGGAGAAGGCGCTGACGCCCGAGACCGTGGTCGTCATCCCGCTCGGTGCGCAGTCGAAGGAGCACGGGCCGCACCTGAAGCTGAAGAACGACTTCATCCTCGCCGAATACCTGAAGAAGCGCGTGCTCGAGAAGGCCGCCGTCGTCGTCGCGCCGACCGTGAACTACGGCTTCTACCCGGCCTTCGTCGAGTATCCGGGCGCGACGAGCCTGACGCTCGAGACCTCGCGCGACATGATCGTCGAGATCTGCCGCGGCCTCGCCGCGGTTCGGCCCGAAGCGCTTCTACGTGCTGAACACCGGCGTGTCGACCAACCGCGCGCTCTTGCCCGCGGCCGAGATCCTGGCGGCCGAGGGGATCCTGATGCGCTACACGGACCTCCTCAAGGTCATGGCGCCCGCGGAGAAGTCGGTCAGCCGCCAGGAAGGCGGCACGCACGCCGACGAGATCGAGACCTCGATGATCCTGTACATGAGCCCGGCCGACGCCGACATGAGCAAGGCCGTCAAGGACTACCACCCCGGCCAGGGCGGCCTGACGCGGGACCCGAAGGCCGAGGGGAAGGTCTACTCGCCCTCCGGCGTCTTCGGCGACGCCACCCTCGCGACGAAGGAGAAGGGGAGGATCGTGACGGAGGCGCTCGTGGAGGCGATCCTCAAGGAGATCGAGGCGCTGACGAGCGGCGCAGCCGCCGGCGCCCGCGCTGAGGCAGCCCGATCCCGTTCCGGGTTCGGCCTCGCGGACTGACGCGGTCGGATCTGGCGATCGCCGGTGCGATCGCGACACGATTCGGGGGATGCGGCTGGCATGGGTGGCAGCGGCGGTCGTCGGGATGGCGATTCTCGGTCGATGCACCGCTCCCGTGGTCATCATCGAGTCCATCCAATTCGAGTGTCCTGGGGGGAGTGCATATCGCGCTTTCCCGGTCCCGGAGGAGTCACTCTGACCCCGTCCCCGGAGCGCAGCCCGACCCCGCCGCCCGAGCCCACGCCGACGCCGACGCCGATTCCCGCGGATCCGTCCGGGGCCGTTGTTCCCGACCGTCTCCTTCGCTAAGATCCGCTCCGATGCGGGCATAGTTCAGCGGTAGAACGCCAGCTTCCCAAGCTGGATGTCGCCGGTTCGATCCCGGTTGCCCGCTCCAACCGCTTCGGCTGCGGCCCGACACTGATCTGGCGAGGGGTGGCGGTGTTACACGCGCTGGCAGAAAGTGCTCGACTGTTTGCGCGGCGTGAACGGTGCGGGGGAGGGGGTCCCTCGTGGGAAATCTGCGCCCGCACCCGTGCGTCGTTCCATCGCGACGGATTATCGGCAATCCCGACCTTCGGCCAGACTCAGAACCGAAACGTGTACTGGGCGATGACCAGATAATCTGCGAGGTCGCCGCCGCCGGAATTGCCGAGTGCGTCGTTGATGAGGGCGGGCTGAAAGTCCTGGTACACGCGCACAGGCACGTTGACAGTCAACGTGTGCGGACCGATCGCGACTCCGACACCGGGGTCGATGTAAACAATGTATCCGGGGCGGCGGAAGGCAAGGTCGCCTCCACCGATGACGTCCCGCTTCGGAATCCCGTCGATTCTCCCGCCGAGACTCGCCGACAGGCCGATCTTCACCCAGAGAGGAAGGGCAAGTCCGGCCCGCGCGGAGTAGACGTCGGGGACGGCCAGCGGCACGCCGGGACCCAATGGCGACGGTACATCGGTACTCTCCGTCGTGCTCATGAGATAGGTGCCATCGAAGTACCCGTACAGCGAATGAAACATCGACCAGTAGGCCTGCGACTGGAAAATGACCCCCCAACCGCCGTCGCCGAGTTGAATCGACTGGTCGACGAGCTTCGGAACGACCGTCCCGTCGGGCAGCGTGATAGTGGAGTGGACCGTATTGCTGCCACTCGGCGTCTTGACGCCAAGGCCAAAAGAAAGGCCTCCGTTCAGATGCGTGTGGGGATCCCAGATCCAGTAAGTACCGATCAGGTTGATGTCGCCCAGTCCTCCGGCGCTGACCTCGTGCCGGAGGTTGTCCGCTTCCGGGTAAATGCGCGATTGTGTCCCGTAGGAAAACGGAAGTGTCAGCTGCAGGCTGAGCTGATCCGTCAAGCCATAGGCGACGGAGAGATCATAGGAGTCGATGCTGAGGTAGAGGGGAAGGAAGGGCAGGCTTTCGTCTACTGTCGACCCGATGAACCACTTGTCCGCGTACAAGCGCCGGTACGCAAAACCCGCCTGCCACTGCCCCTTCTTCAGAAACGACTCGGTCTGTCCCCCCAGACCGGGGGTTGCAAAGCGGACGGGCATTCAACCCTGGGCGAAGGACTGCCTGGGCAGGGCCAGAGCAGCGCCTAGGATCGCGAGAATGAGCCCGAGGCGATGCCTGCCTCGTAGGCGCGGAGCGTCGCGAATAATCCGAGCGCCTTTTCGGCCGATTGTTCCCTTCCTTGTCCCGCTTAAAGGCGAAAGGTCGGGCAGGAGGTCGCCCGGCGGACCGGATTCAAGACAGTGTGATGAGCGTTTCATGTCGGCGCGAGGCGGTCAAGAGCCTGGCTTGCGAAGGCGCCCCGCTGCTGATTGGCGCTCAGGCTCCTCGATCTTCGCGTCCTCCTCCCAGGCAGTTCGCGAAGGCGCCTCCGTGCGCCCGCCGCCACCGCCTTGCGATAAAGACTGCTGCCAAACCCGGGGGAAGTCCTGAGAGAATCCCAGGTGTTCGCAAAGCTTTCCCACAGGACCTGATGCGCAAGCGATTCGGCAAATGTCTGTTCGATTCGGGGACGCGACAACTCTGGCGCGGCCGTAGATGCGTCGCTCTCTCGCCCAAGGCGCTGGACCTCCTCGAGCTTCTGCTCGTACGGGCACCTCGTGCGGTTTCCAAAGACGCGATTCAATCGTCCCTGTGGCCCGGGACGTTCGTTTCAGAGGCGAACCTGACGAACCTGATCTCGGAGGTCCGGGCCGCCATCGGCGAAACCGCTCGCCGGCCCCGATGCATTCGAACCGTGCACCGATTCGGATACGCCTTCGACGGGAAGCTCAACGAGGACCACACGACTCCCGATGCGACCCAGCCCGTCCTGTACCGCCTCGTCCTCGGGCGTCGTAGGATTCGTCTCGAACCCGGAGACAGCATCCTCGGCCGGCACCCGGACGCTGAAGTCCGGATCGACCAGACCTCCGTCTCCCGCCGCCACGCCCGAATCTCCATTTTCGCCGGCAAGGCCACCCTGGAAGACCTGGACAGCCGCAACGGGACGTACCTCCGAGGCCGCCGACTGGATGGAGCGGCCGAGATACGCGACGGCGACGTCATCGGGCTAGGCCCGATTTCGATGATCTTCCGCGTGCTCTCTGACGTCGACTCGACCGAGGCGGCGCCGCACGAGGCGTAGGCTGACGAGGCGACAGTCGCGTGGTCCGCCGGGGCAATGGCCGGCCCCGGTGCTATCTGGAAACCGGCAGACCGACGTTGCGCACGAGCTCCTTGAAGCGGGGATCGACGCGGACGACGTCCCAGCGCGGATCGTTGTTGAGCCACACGAGCCAGTTAGACCGCTCGGCGTAGGCCTGGTCGAGGTAGGCGAAGGTCCGCTCCTTGTCCCCGAGGCCCGCATAGACGCCCGCGATGGCGTAGCCCGACGCGAACTTGCCTTCCTTCGCGAGCGCCGCGAACTCCTCCAAGATCTCTCCGGCCTTCTCAGGCTTGCCCCACTTCCCGTACAGAAAGCCCAGGGCCGCCATCGCGGGCGTCCAGGCTCGAAGTTCGCCGATTTTCTGGAACTCCGCCTCGGCCTCGAGAAACCTCCCCTGAGAAGTGTAGATCCGGCCGAGCCAGAAGTGCCCGATCGGAAACTCCGGATTCATCTCCAGGGCGATTTCGACCGCCTTGAGAGCGGAGGCGATCTGTCCGTCGTAGTAGAGCATGTAGGCTTGATCGGTGTTGATAGCAACGGAGAGCGGATCGAGCCGCTTGGCGACATCCACTTGCGCCAGCGATTCGCGGGGCCGCCCCGTTGCCATCAGAAGGTAGGCGTACCACTGGTGCCCGAGCGCGCTGCTCGGGTTGAGCTCGATCGCCTTCTGATACTCCTTCTCGGCCAGACGAAAATTCCAGTCATAGTACATAAGGGCGTAACCGAGCGAGGCGTGAGCGTCTGCGAGATCCGGGTCGAGCTCGAGGGCCTTTTCCGCAGCGGCTTTCGCGCGCGGGAACGAATCCTCCGGCGAGACTACGCTGCTGTATCCCAGCGCGGCGTAGCAGTCCGCCATTCCGGCATACGGGGAGCGTACGTAGGGTCCGCATCGATCGATTCTTGAAAAATCTTGATCGCCTCGCGGAGATTCGGGATCTTCCGCTTGTTCCATTCATGGCGGCCGCGCACATACGCGTCGTAGGCCGCGGGCAGCACCGGCCGCATCGCATTGGCCAGACGCGCCTGTCCCTGTGGCGTTAGCCTCGCGCCGACCGCCCGGGCGATCGTCTGCGCGACTTCGCTCTGAAGCGCAAGCACATCTTTCACGTCGCGCTGGAAGGAATCCGCCCAGAGGTGCTTGTCCGATGCGCCGTCGATCAGCTGCGCCGTCACCCGGACCTTCGACCCGTCGCGTACGACCGACCCTTCTACGACGAAAGCGACGCCCAGATCCCTGGCGACCTCTGGAATCTTCTTCGTCGTGCTCTTGAGGCCCATAACGGAGGTCCGAGACGTCACCCTCAGGTTCGGGATCTTCGAAAGGTTCGTGATGAGCTCTTCCGTCATCCCGTCCGCGAAGTAGTCCTGCTTCGAGTCGCCCGAGAGGTTGGCTAGCGGAAGAACGGCGAGCGATTGAACCTTGTCGGTCGGGAGCGGGAACAAGCGATCTCGCAACCCCCCCGGATTGAGAACGAGGAGGCCAGCAATCGCAACTGCTGTGACCAGCGCTGCCAGCCATACTCGGCGCGAGTGAGCCGCGGGCAGCCATGGCGAATTCGAGGCTGAGGGGAGCATCGAGACCGGCCCTCCGGAAGCCTCCTTGAGCGCGAACGCCAGGTCCCGCGCCGTCTGGAACCGCTCGTCGGGGCTCTTCTCCAGGCAGCGAGCGACAGTCCGATCGAGACCCGCAGGCAGCTCGACACCCGAGCGCGCGATTTCCGGAGGCTGGTCCCGCAGGATCGCCGCAAGCGTTTGTCCGCGGGATTCCCCGCCGAAAGCGCGCCGGCCGGACAGCATCTCGTAAAGGACGCATCCGAACGAGAAAATGTCGCTCCGCGCGTCCGACGGCTCGCCGCTCACCTGTTCCGGTGACATGTACCCGACTGTTCCGAGCACGGAGCCGGCCTCCGTCTGCAAGGAGGCCGCGGCGGTAGGGGCCGAGGTCGAGCCCGTCGAGGCGGTAGCGTCCGCTCGGGCGAGGCCGAAGTCCAGGATCTTCACGAGGCCTGCAGAGGTCAGGAAGACGTTCTCCGGCTTCAAGTCCCGATGAACGATCCCTTTCGTGTGCGCCGCGGACAGTCCATCGGCCATCGCGATGGCGATCTCGACGGCCTTCCGCCACGCCAGACGCTCGCGCAGGAGCCGCGCCCGCAGTGTTTCGCCGTCGAGCAGCTCCGTGACGGCGAAGCGGATTCCGCGGTCTTCGCCGATGTCGTGGATCGCGAGAATGTTCGGGTGCGACAGCGCTGCGACGGCCTTGGCCTCCCGCTCGAATCGGGCAAGCACCTTCGAGTCGGTCGCCACCGCTTCGGGGAGCACTTTGATGGCGACGTCGCGGTCCAAGCGCGTGTCCAGCGCCCGGTAAACCTCGCCCATTCCTCCCGAGCCGAGAGGGCCAGTAATCTGGTATGGCCCCAGCTTAGTCCCGCCCGAGAGCATCTTTTGACTCGAGAGCCTTACTCCCTCGCGGGAATTAGTCAAGGGCTCCCGTGACAAACATGCCCGTCCGGCGGCGGGCCCGCCGGACGGGGTTGCCGATCTGTGTTCAGTCCCCCTGGACCTTCACGACGTAGGCCGCAAAGTGGCCGTTCGGCGGAGGCGTCGCGTTCAGGTGCCCCTGGAGAGCCCAGCGGAACTGGCCGTTACGGCGAGCCAACTGCCATTCCGTGCCGTCTTTGAGAAACGAGCTGACCGCCGTGACGTCGTTGCTCATGACCACGGAGAAGGCGCCTGTGATGGTATCGAGGATGACCTGCTGCTTCAGATCCATGACCAGAACGGCTTCACCATCCCGGAACGAGTTTGGGTCGGCGAAACTCGCGTGAGGCGCGACGTTGTAATAGACGGTTGTCGTGCCCTCACGTTCGATGATCGTCAACGGGCCGATATGACGGACGGCTTTAGTCGTCGTGTCGTTATAGAAGGTGAAGAAGGCCGTCGTTTCATCTTCGGTTGGCGAAGCAAAGAGGCCGGTCAGGCCCGTGATCGTCGGCAGGTAGCCGAACTGGGCCGACTGGTCGGGGGGAGTGTTGGTCACCTGCCCCATGAGCGTGAAGGCAACCTCGCCGATCTTGACGTCCAAGCGATGCTCATGCGCGCGCAGACTCCCGGCCATCCCCGCCGTCCAGACGATGAAGGCCGCTCCGATCCGTCCCGGAAGCCGGTTCCTGAACATGACGTCCTCCTTCGAGCAGCGCGGAGAGACGCGTTAGTGCGACCGCCGTTCTTGCTCTGGGTTGGAGCCTGTTCCCATGACGCACGGCGAGTCCTCAAGGTACCCAAAGCGTGCCCAAAGAATTGAGACAGCGGAACGCGTGGCAGTGCCTGGCGATGATTGGAGGTGGCTGGCGACGCTCCCTCGGAGCCCGGTCCCCACGTATCGCCAGCTGGATGTCGCCGGTTCGATCCCGGTTGCCCGCTCCAACGCCCGAGCCCGCTACGACCGGGTGTAGATCGTCTTTCCTTCCTTGATCGTCTCGACGACCTTGATGTCCTTGATCGCCATCGGGTCGACCTTCAGCGGGTTCTTGTCGAGGATCACGAGGTCGGCGAGCTTGCCGGGCTCGAGCGAGCCCTTGCGACGCCTGCTCGCCGTACTGCTCGGCCACCCAGATCGTCATGGCCTTCAGGCCTTCGAGCGGCGTGACGCGCTGGTCGGGGCCGATCTCGGCGCCGCCGCGGGAGATGCGGTTCACCGCCGACCAGAGCATGAACATCTGGTCGAGCGGCGCGACCACGAAGTCCGTGTGGTTGGTCGGGTGCAGCCCGGCGTCGATCGCGTCGCGCATCGGGCTGATGTACATCGCCTGCTCCTTGCCGCGGTTCGCGATGTGCGCCTCGGCGAAGTAGTAGGTGTGCAGCGTGTAGAACGAGGGGCGGATCTTGTACTCGACGAACTTCGGGATCTGGTCCTTGCGCGTGAACTGCGCGTGGATCGTCGTCACGTTCCAGGTCCTGGCTGAGATCGCCGGCGCGCGGCGAACTCGTGCGCCTTGAAGAAGGCGTCGATCGCGCCGTCGCCGTTGGCAGTGGAGGATCAGCGGGACGCCGAGGTCGTAGACCTTCTTGACCATCTGGTTGACGATGTCCTGCGGGAAGGTCAGCTCGCCGCTCCAGTTCTTCTCGCCGCCGGGGCCGCCGGTCAGGTACGGCGTCGTGAAGAAGGCGGTCCGGCCCTGGGGCGAGCCGTCGATGGTGATCTTGACGCCGCCGATCTTGAATCGCTTGTCGTACTTGCCCCACTCGGACACCGGGAACTCCGCGAGGATCTTGTCGAGGTCCGTGATGAAGGGGTAGGCGACGACGTCGATGATGTTGGCGCCGGCATCGCGTGGCGCGCTTCATCGTCTGCAGCTGCGCCAGGTGGGTCGCGCCTTCGTGGGCCGTGGTGATGCCGGCCTCCGCGTAGAGCATCTGGCCGGCCTTGCGTCCAGTCGATCTCCTGCTCCGGCGTCATCGGCTCCGCCTTCTCCATCGACCGGCAGGAACGCGGTCTCCATGATCAGGCCGTAGGGCTCGTTGGTGCCCGGGCTTGCGCACGATGACGCCGCCCGGCGGCGTCTTGGTGTCGGCGCTGATACCCGTACTTCTTCAGGGCGAGGCTGTTCATCACGGCCCCGTGCATCGACACGTGATCGACGCGCACCGGGTTGTCCGGGAACGCCGCGTCGAGATCGTCGCGGTTCAGCAGCCGGCCGTCCGGCATGACGGTGTCGTCGTAGCCGTAGCCCATGATCATCTCGCCCTTCGGGATCTTGCGCTCCGCGGCGAACTTCTTGAGCGCGGCGACGATGCTCGTCCACGTCCTTGCCGGGCCCGGACGGCGGCGCGTAGAGCTTGCACTGGTTGGCCACCAGCAGCGAGTTGATGTAGTGGCTGTGGGCGTCGAGGAAGCCCGGCAGCAGCGTCTTGCCGCCGAGGTCCACGACCTGCGTGGCCGCGCCCTTGTGCGCCTTCTCGACGTCGGCCCGCGTCGCCGACGGCGAGGATCTTGCCGTCCTTGACCGCCAGCGCCTCCGCCGTCGGCTGCGCGTCGTTGATCGTGACGATGTCGCCGCCCGAATAGATCGCGTCCGCTGCCTGGTCCGCTCTCGGTCCCGGCCGACCGCGCGGAGTCGGCCTTGCGGCCGCACGCGACGACGGTGAGGGCCAGGAGCGACGCCGCCCCCAGTGCCAGGGCCGCCTTGCCAACGTTCGATGTCCACAGAGCGCGCATGTCGACCTCCGTCATCACCAGTGCGGTCCCCGCTCAGGAGGCCCGCTCTCCGTTTGCTGAACAGCCGGGGGAAGGTATCAAACCCGCCGGCGGTTTCGCCGAGAACCGGCGGTCAGCGCCCGTCGGCGGATCCGGGGCGCGTTGTATGCTCCGCCCCTCGAGAGATTCGGACCGAGGAGGCTGTGAACATGTCGAAAGAGAGACCCACGGTCGGGACGGACGGACGTGCGCTGCCGATTCTGCCGCCGGACCGCGACCCGCGCGTGTGGGCGCGGCTCGTCCGCGTGATGTTCTACACCCCCGGCTTCCTGGCCCTGCTGCTGCTGAAGGCCGGCGAACCGGCGAGCTTCGGGATCACGGTGGAGCTCCTGATGCTCTCGAGCGCGGCAGCGATCGTCGGCGGCCTCTTCATCGGCACCCAGTCCGACGACCGCGGCGCCGACTCCTCGTCCCGGGTCGGCACCTGGAGCGGGGCGCTGGTGCTGGAGCTCCTGGCCGCCGTGCCCTTCCTGTGCGCGATACCGGCCCTCTTCCACGAGATCGCGAACAGCACGCTCCTGCACGTCAAGGCGCCGGGCGCCGTCGACATCACGCTGGGCGCCTCGGAGCTGCTGCCCGCGGTGGCGATCCTGCCGTTCATGCTCTACCAGCTCGCGGGGTTCGGCACCATGCACTTCGTCGTGTCCAAACCGGTGAACTGGGCGATCAACCTCGCCGTCTTCGCCCTGATCGTCGCCGGCTACACCGCCAATCGCGAGGGCGCGTACGGTCTCGAGCGGAAGTTCGTCGGGATCCTGGTCCTGATCATGGCCGCCACGGTCATCCACGGCGTCCTCCGGCTCCGGCGCATGCAGGCGGACTACACGCTGCGCTGCCCGCCGAAAGAGCCGAAGTAGGCGCGGGGAGGCCGGCGCACCATGTGGTGGATCAGCTACCGCGGCGAGGGCAAGGCCGGCGTCGACAACATCGGCGTCTTCGAGGACGACGGGACCCCGCGCCAGCGGCATCCGCTCCTGCTCGATCCGGCGCCCGATGCGCACCCGCTCCACATCGCCCGCGGCTTCGCGCTCGTGGGCGACGATCTCTACATTGCCAACGCCTGGCGAAGGGACAGCCACGTCGCGCGGTACCGCCGGCGCGGCGACATGTTCCACTTCGCCGGGATCCTGGTGACGACCCGGAACGTCGCCGCCATGGTCCACCCTTTCGACGTGGAGCTCGGCGACGACGGCCGACTCTACGTGTCGTGCCAGGACACCAACACCGTCGTCGCGATTCTTCCGAACTCGCGCAAGCCCGGACCCGTCGCGCCGCACCTGCGCAAGAGCTTTCCGAAGGGGAACTTCCTTCCCGGAACGCTCGTGGCGTCCGCCCAGGGGAAGCTGCCCGAGGTCGGCGACCGTGCGATCCCGAACGTGCCGTCGCCGCAGGGACTCGACGTGGTGCTCGACGTGCACGGCAAGCCCCGGCACTCCGTGCGCGGGATCATCGTCCACCGCGACCATCTTTACGTCGCGGACGAGGCCGGAGACGCGGTCAAGATCTTCGAGGTGGAGTCGGGGCGGCTGGTGGCCCGCATCCAGGGGCGCCGGCTCCGCAAGCCCGTGCACCTGATCCTCCACGACGAGACGCTCTACATCGGCGCCGCCGGCACCGGCAGCATCCTCTCCTACGAGATCCCCTCGAAGCCGCCGCGCGGCAAGCTCAAGGCGCGCGCGATCGTCGACGGCCGGCTCAAGGCCCCGTCGGGCTTCGCGATCGGTCCGGACGGCGACATCTACGTGGCCGAGCGGCTCAAGCAGCGGGTGCGTCGCTTCTCCCGAAAGGGGAAGAAGAAGGGAACGTTCATCGACGGACTGCCGGACATGCCGGAGTTCCTGGTGCACGTGCCGGATCGAGGGCCGGAGGCGGCACCCGGGCGACCCTGAGCGCGCGACCAGACGCGAAGTTGTAGGCTTCCGGCTCCATGACACTCCCAGCCGGTACCCGGCTCGGGTCGCACGAGATCGTTGCGTCGATCGGCGCCGGCGGCATGGGCGAGGTCTACCGCGCGAGCGACACGAGGCTCGGCCGCGACGTGGCCCTCAAGGTGCTGCCGGCCGAGATGGCCTCGAGCCCGGAACGGCTCGAGCGGTTCCAGCGCGAGGCCCGGGCCGTCGCCGCGCTGAATCACCCGCACATCGTCACGATCCACTCCGTCGAGGAATCCGGCGGGGTCCACTTCCTCACCATGGAGCTCGTCGAGGGCCGGTCGCTCGACCTTCTCATCGCCGAGGGCCCCCTGCCGGTCGCGAGGCTGGTCGAGATCGCGACGGCGCTCGCCGACGCCCTGGCCGCGGCCCACGAGAAGGGCATCGTTCACCGCGACCTGAAGCCCGCCAACGTCATGGTCGGCAGCGGCGGGCGGGTCAAGGTGCTCGACTTCGGCCTGGCGAAAGTCGAACCCGCCGGGGGCGCGGCGTACCGACGGCACCGAGCTGCCGACCGAGATGAAGACGCAGGAAGGCGTCGTGATGGGGACCGTGCCGTACATGTCGCCCGAGCAGGTCCAGGGCCGGGCCGCTGGATCACCGGACGGACATCTTCTCGCTCGGCATCATCCTGTACGAGATGGCCACGGGGCAGCGGCCGTTCCACGGTCACTCCTCGGCCGAGCTCGTCTCGTCGATCCTGCGGGACACGCCGCGGCCGCTCGCCGAGCTCCGGGCCGATCTGCCCGGAAGCGCTGGCGCGGGTGATCCAGCGCTGTCTCGAGAAGAGCCCGGCGGAGCGCTTCCCGTCCGCGGGGGAGGTGCGCTACGGGCTGCGCGGCGTGGCGAGCGATGCCGCGCCGATGCGTCCCGCGACCGCCTCGGTGTCGCGCCCCCGGGCGGCGGCCGACTCGGGCGCGGCCGGCGCCGACCGGGGCTTCTGGGTCGCCGTGCTGCCGTTCAAGCACGGCGGCGCCGAAGCCGATCTGGCCGCCCTGGCCGACGGGCTGTCCGAGGAGATCGCGACCGGTCTGTCGCGGTTTCGGTATCTGTCGGTCGTGTCGAGCGCCTCGGCCGCCCGCCTCAAGGGAGAGGCCGGAGACGAGCGTGCTCTGGGCGCCAGGCTCGGCGCCCGCTACGTGCTGGAAGGAAGCCTTCGCAAGGGTGGTTCCGCCGTTCGCGTGAGCGCTCAGCTCGTCGACACCCAGACCGGAGCGCAGCTATGGTCCGAGACGTACGGCCGGGACCTCGAGACGTCGAGCCTGTTTGCGGTGCAGGACGACGTCGCCGGCCGCATCGTCGCCACGGTCGCCGACAGCTACGGGGTGCTCGTCCATTCGATGCGGTCGGCGATCCGGGAGAAGGACGATGCCGATCTGACGCCCGTGGAGTGGCAGTTCCAGTATTTCGCCTACCGCGAGCAGATCACGCCCTCGGCTCACGCGGAGTTGAAGAGCCGGCTGGAGCGCGCGGTGGAGCGGGACGACCGGCGGTCGGACCTGTGGGCGTGCCTCGCGCAGATCTACGTCGACGAATACGCGTTCGGCTTCCAGAGCGACCCGACCGCTCTCGATCGGGCCCTGGCCGCGGCCCGCCGCGCGGTCGAGCTCGATCGGGCGAACCAGTTCGCGCTCGTCGCGCTCGCGCAGACGCACTTCTTCCGCCAGGACCTCGCGGCGTTCGGCCCTGCGGCCGAGCGCGCGATGGCCTTGAATCCGCTCAACACCGACGCGGTCGGCATCCTCGGGCTGCAGATCGTGCACACCGGCGAGTTCGAGCGAGGCGCCACGATCGTGCGCCGCGCGATGGAGCTCAACGCCAATCACGCCGGTTGGATGCACTTCGCCCCGCTCTGGGAGCACTTCCACAAGGGCGAGTACGAGCAGGCCCTCGAGCGCGCGAACCGGGTGGACGTACCCGGACTCTTCTGGCCCTACCTCGTGGTGGCGTCGGCCTGCGGCCACCTCGGCCGGCGCGCCGAAGCCGAAGCCGCCGTCCGGGACCTGCTGGCGCTCGACCCCGAGTTTGCGGCGCACGCGCGCTCGAACGTCGGGAGCTGGCACTTCGCGAGCGGCCTCATGGAGCCGATACTCGACGGGCTTGCGCAAGGCGGGGCTCGCGATTCCCGAGGCCGGACGACTCGGCGCGGCGCGGCGGCAGGGTCACGGCAGGGCCGGGTCGGGCGCGTCGGGCGACCGACTCCGGCGCCGCTCGCGCCGACGAGGGCTTCTGGGTCGCCGTGCTGCCGTTCAAGTGCGCGGCAGCGCGACGCGTCGCTGACGGCCCTGGCCGAGGGGCTGTCCGAGGAGATCGTGACCGGCCTGTCCCGCTTCTCCTACCTCAGGGTGATCGCGCGCGAGCTCGACTGCGCTGACGCAGTAGCTCGACGGCGCCCCGGCAAGGAGCTCGGCGCGCGCTACGTGATGGAGGGAAGCCTGCGGCAGGCAGGGACCGAAGCTGCGCCTCGCGGTGCAACTCGTGGACGCCGTCTCCGGGCGCTCACCTCTGGGCCGAGAACTACGAGCGCCCCTTCAGCCCGGAGAACAGGCTTTGAGCTGCAGGACGACCTGGTGCCCCGCATCGTCTCGACGGTGCGCCGATCAGATACGGCGTCCTGACGCGCAGGCTGAGCGAACGCTCCGGAGCAAGAGTGAAGACGCCTTGACTCCGCAGGAGGCGCGTGCTGCGCGCCTTCGGCTATTTCGAGCGCGTGACTCCCGAGGAGCATGCCGACGTCACGACGAGACTCTGGAGCGGGCCGCTCGCGAGGCTCCGGACTACGCCGACTGCTGGGCGATGCTGTCGCTGATCTACTCCGCACGAGTATCGCCCACGGGTTCAACGTCCGGCCGGATTCGCTCGACCGCGCGCTTGCGGCCGCACAGCGTGCCGTGGACATCGCCCCGACCAATCCACTCGCGCCACTACGCCCTGGCGGTCGTCCTGTTCTTCCGCAAGGAGCCGGCGGGCTGCCTGAGCGCCGCGGAGCGCGCGATTGCCCTCAACCCGCATCGACATCGAGCAACGAAGCCATGTTCCTCATCGCCTTCACCGGCGATTGGGAGCGTGGCTGCGCCCTCATCCGTCGGGCGATGGAGCTCAACCCTCAATCATCCACGCTGGTACGGGACGGTCCTCGGCATCAACGAGCCTACCGCCTGGCCAACTACCGCGCGGTCGCTAGACGAGGTCGTGAAGGCCAACGTGCCTGACGTCTTCTGGACGCACCTGTTGCTTGCCGCCGCCCACGGCCAGCTCGGCGAGCGCACGACCGCACGCAAGGCGCTGCGAGACCTGCTGGCCCAGAAGGAGGACTTCGCGCGAACGGCTGGTCCGCTGCTGCACAAGTGGTTCGACCCGCAGCTGGTCGAGCATATGACGCGAAGGGTTGCGCAAGGCGGGCCTCGAGATCGCGCCGGAGGGTGGAGCGGCGGCGCCCACGCCCGACCTCTCTCGTTCCTCCGCCGATTCGGGCGCCGCCCGTGCCGACGAAGGCTTCTGGGTCGCCGTGCTGCCCTTCAAGTACGGCGGCGACAACGCCGATCTGGCGGCCCTGGCCGAGGGGCTGACCGAGGACATCGTGACCGGCCTCTCCCGCTTCTCGTACCTTCGTGTGATCGCTCGGGGCTCGACGCTGCGGTACACGAACCAGGCGACCGATCTCCGCGTGCGTGGGCAAGGAGCTCGGCGCGCGCTACGTGATGGAAGGCACCCTGCGGCAGGCGGGAGCGAAGCTCCGCCTCGCGGTGCAGGTCGTGGATGCGGCCACGGGCGCGCATCTTTGGGCCGAGACCTACGAGCGCACGTTCAACTCGGAAGCGGTTTTCGAGCTGCAGGACGACCTGGTTCCGCGGATCGTCTCGACGGTTGCGGACATGAACGGGGTCCTGCCGCGGAGCATGAGCGAGGCGGTCCGCAGCCGCGCCTCCCGAGCAGTTGAGCCCCTACGAGGCGGTGCTGCGCAGCTTCGGCTACCTCGAGCGAGTCACCGCCGAGGAGCTCGCCGCGGCGCGGTCCGGCCTGGAATTGGCGGTGCAGAAGGCGCCGGCCCATGCCGATGCCTGGGCCATGCTGGCGTTGCTCTGCGTCCAGGACTACGGGCAAGGATTCGACCTTCAGGCGGATTCCCTGGCGGACGGTCGACCGCCGCGCGGCGCGCCGTGGACGCGGCGCCGTCCAATCCTCTGGCCTATTTCAGCCTGGCCCAGGCGCTCTTCTTTCAAAGAGACTACCCGGGCTTCCGTCACGCGGCGGAGCGGGCCATCGCCTTAACTCCATGGATGGCAACTCGATCGCCTTTCTCGGTGAGCTCCTGACCTATGCGGGCGACGCGGAGCGCGGCCTCGCGCTGGCAGAAAGAGCCAAGCAGCTCAATCCCCACCATCCCGGATGGTACTGGTATGCCGACTTCTACAACGCTTACCGCAAGGGCGACGATCGCGGCGCGCGCACTTTCGCGCTCAAGATCAATCTGCCGGGCCACTGGCCTTCGCACGCGGCCATGGCCGCGGCCTGCGGGCAGCTCGGAGATCGCGATGCGGCTGCCCGAGCCGTACGGGAACTCCTCAAACTGCGCCCGGACTTTGCCGCCAGGGCACGCCGGGACGTCGAGAAGTGGTGGGAACCCGAGTACGTGGAGCGCCTGATCGACGGCTGGCGCAAGGCGGGGCTGGAGATCCCGGACGAGAAGAGGACAGAGCCTTCCGAGTCCTCGCGTCCGGCAGCCGGCTCGGGCGCGGCACGTGCCGACGAGGCCTTCTGGGTCGCCGTGCTGCCGTTCAAGCACAGCGGCGGGGACGCCGGCCTCGCCGCGTTCGCCGAGGGAATGACCGACGAGATCGTGACGGGTCTCTCCCGATTCTCGTACCTGCGCGTCCTCTCGCGGGGCTCGACGTCGCGCTACGCGGGCGATGCGTGCGGACGCGCCGACGGTCGGCAAGGGACTGGGTGCGCGCTACGTCCTCGACGGAAACGTGCGCCAGGCGGGCTCGATGCTTCGCGTCTCCGTCCAGTTGATCGATGCCGAGTCCGGCGCCCACCTCTGGGCGGAGACCTACAGCCGGCCCTTCCGCCCGGATCGTGTCTTCGAGCTCCAGGACGACCTGGTCTCCCGCATCGTCGCGACCGTCGGCGATCCGCACGGCATCCTGCCGCACACCATGAGCGAATTGCTCCGGAGCAAGGCTCCCGGCGAGCTGAGCCCGTACGAGGCCGTGCTGCGCAGCTTCGGATTCGGCTACCGCAGCACGGTCGAGGAGCATGCGGCGGTCCGCGACGCGTTGGAGAAGGCGGTCCGGGACGCGCCCCGTGACGCCGATGCCTGGGCCATGCTGTCCCTGATCTACACGCATGAATACGCCCACGAGTTCAACGTCCGGCCGGATCCCCTCGGTCGTGCCCTCGATGCCGCTCGGCGCGCGGCCGCCCTCGCCCCCTCCAGTGCCGTGGCGTACGACGCCCTGGCATGGGCCCTGTTCTTCCGGAGGGACTACGCGGCCTTTCGGGCGGCGGCAGAGCAAGCGCTCGCGTTCAATCCGCTCAGCAGCCCCACTCTCGCCGGCCTCGGCACTCTGACGGCCTATTCCGGCGAATGGGAAAGAGGGTGCGCGCTGGTGGAGCGGGCCGTGCAGCTCAATCCGCGGCATCCCGGCTGGTACCGGTTCGCTCTCTTTGCCAACGCCTACCGACAGCGCGACTATCGGGGCGCGGTGGACATCGCGCTCAAGCTCAACCTGCCCGACTTCTTCGTGACGCATGAGGTGCTCGCGGCGGCCTACGGGCAGCTCGGGGAACGGGAAGCTGCGGCGAAAGCGCTGAAGGAGCTCCTCCGACTGAGGCCGGACTACGCCGAGACTGGACGCGAAAAACTCGCGAAGTGGCTGGGCCCGGAGCTCGTCGAGCACTGGATGGACGGACTCCGCAAGGCGGGGCTCGGGGTTCCCGCAGGGGCTCCGTCGGCGCCGCCGTCGAAGGCGACCCCTCAGGTCGCGATCGCGGTCCTTCCGTTCGCCGACATGAGCGCGGCGAAGGACCAGGAGTACCTCTGCGAGGGGATGGCCGAAGAGATCATGAATGCGCTCGTGCGCGTCGACGGCATCCGCGTCGCGTCGCGGACGTCGGCTTTCCGGGCGAGCCGGAACGAGAGGGACGTCGCGGCGATCGCCCGCGCCCTTTCCGTTGGCCACGTCCTCGAGGGCAGCGTGAGGACGGCGGGCGACCGGATTCGCGTGACAGCGCAGTTGACGGACGTCGCCAGCGGCTTCCAGCTCTGGTCGGAGCGCTTCGACCGCAAGGCCGAGGACGTTTTTGCGGTCCAGGACGAGATCGCCATGGGCGTCGTCGATGCGGTCCAGGCCCGGCTCTCCTCGCGGGAGCACGCGATTCCGGCCCGGCCCCAGCCCAAGAACCTCGAGGCCTACCGCAGCTACTTGAAGGGTCGGCATCTTCGATACGCGAAGGAGGACTACGGCGGAGCCATTCGAGCCTTCGAGGAGGCCGTCCGTCTCGATCCGACGCATGCGCCGTCATGGTCCGGCCTGGCGGAAAGCGCGGCCGGCGCGGCGAACATCGGCGCGATGCCGGCACGCGAGGCCTGCGCAGCCGCGAAAGAGGCCCTGGCGACCGCGGTGGAACTGGCGGGGGAGTCGGCGGATACGCTTCACGCCGAGGCCTTCGTGGCTTTGATCGAGCGGCGATGGGATGCGATGGAGCGCGCCTGGCGCCGGGCGATCGCGCTCCAACCCACTCACGTCCTGGCCCTGGGCTCGTTCGGGATCAGCCTCTGCATTCGCGGGAAGCTCGACGAGGGATTTCGATTCCTGGAGCGCGCCCGGGAGGCCGACCCGCTCGCCTCCTTTCCCCTGATGCTCACCGGGTGGGCGCTGCTGTGCACCGGGAGGCCACAGGAGGCCCAGAGATACGCGGAGGACGCGCTCTCCTTCGAGAAGGAAGACGCCTCGGCTCTGCTTTGCTCGAGCATGGCGAAGATCGCCCTGGGGCATTTCGAAGAAGGGATTTCGATTGCGGAGCACCTGGTCGCGATTTCGGAACGCGGGGCCGCCTCCTTCCTCGGCGTCCTGGGGTGGGCACTCGCGGCGGCGGGACGGAAGGGCGAAGCCCGGACACTGCTCCAGGAGATGCGAGCCCTGACGGCCGCGCCCCACTTCGTCTGGGAGGGCTGGCTGCTCGGCGCGCTCGGGGAGATCGATGCGGCCTTCGAGGTGCTCGCGCGGGCCGAGGACGAGTACCAGGCCATGCTCTACTACACGGGGTTGCCCGGTTTCGATGTCCTTCGCGCGGATCCGAGGTTCGGACAGTTATTGGAGAGACTGGGACTGCCGTCGGGGTGAGCCGTCGGCCGGAGGCACAGTCGGTGTACTCTTGTCCTGCCCGATGACGCTTTCGAACCTCGCCCGCCTTCGCCTGAGCGGGATCCCGCCGCCGACCGTTGCCCGGGATTTCCCTGCGTAAGCTCCGCATCGGCATCATCGATCTCGTAGCGAAGGGCCCGACCCGGGCCCTGTACGCGCGCGTGATGAACGCGAACCTGGCCAGCATCATGCCGCAGGTGGTCGGAGTGTGGTGCGAGGCGGAAGGCCACGACGTCACCTTCGTCTGCTACACCGGCTTCGAGAATCTCCTGGACGAGCTGCCGGACGAAGTCGATCTCGTCTTCATCGGGGCCTTCACCGAGGCCGCGTTCCTCGCCTACGCGCTGAGCAACCTGTTTCGATCGAGAGGGGCGGTCACCGTGCTCGGCGGTCCCCACGCCCGCTGCTACCCGGAGGACGCCCAGAAGTACTTCGACTACGTCCTCGGCTTCACCGACAAGGCCGTGATCCGCGACGTGCTGCGCGACTGCGCGCCCCATCGGCCGGTCGGCATGCATCTGGCGGCGAAGCAGCAGCCCGCGGCGCTTCCCGGCGTGCGCGAGCGCTGGAAGTTCATCGAGCCGACGCTTCGAAAGGCCCCGTTCATCAAGATGGTGCCGATGCTCGGCAGCCTGGGCTGTCCCTACACCTGCAGCTTCTGCATCGATTCCGTCGTTCCCGTATCAGCCGCTCGATTTCGGGGAATTGACCGAAGACCTGCGATTCCTGGTCGAGACCCTGCCGCAGCCGCGAGTCGGCTGGCACGATCCGAACTTCGGGGTCCGCTTCGACGATTACCTCGACGCGATCGACGCGGCCGTGCCGCCCGGCCGGATGGACTTCGTCGCGGAAAGCAGCCTGTCTCTCCTGTCGGAGCCCCATCTGAAGCGCCTCGAGCGCAGCGGATTCAAGGCCCTGCTGCCCGGGGTCGAGTCCTGGTACGAGCTCGGCGACAAGTCGAAGACCGGCCAGCTCCGGGGGATGGACAAGGTCCGTCAGGTGTCGGACCACGTGAACACGATTCTCCGGTACGTCCCCTACGTCCAGGCCAACTTCGTGCTCGGGCTCGACTCGGACGCGGGAGGCGAGCCGTTCGAGCTGACGAAGCGCTTCGTGGACCTTGACGCCCGGCGCATTCCCCGGGTATTCGCTCCTGTCGGCCTTCGGCCGGGCGGCCCCGCTCAACCTCCAGTACCAGCGCGAGGATCGCGTGCTGCCGTTCCCCTTTCCACTTCCTGAACAACAACGGCGCCATGAACATCAAGCCGAAGAACTACTCCTGGCAGGACTTCTACGACCGCGTCATCGGTCTGACCCGCTACACGTTCTCCGGGCGCTCGATCGTCCGGCGGTTCCGCGCCGGCCGAACGGTCATCCCGCGGTGGATGAACGTCGTCCGAGGGGTGTCGTCGGAAGGTCCCGGCAGGCTCAAGTGGTATGCCGAGGTGCGGCGGAGGCTCGACTCCGACGGAGAGGTCCGGAGCTATTTCGATCGGGAGACGACCAAGCTCCCAGGCTTCTATCTGGGACGGATCCGCGAGGAGCTGGGGCCCCTGTGGGACTGGCTACCCGCGGGCGCCCTCGATCACGATCCCCACGCCTATCGGAAATCGGAAGACCGGCCGGCGCTGGCGAAAGTCGAGCCGAGCCGGAGGGAAGCCCTCGTCGCGAGCTGAGCATCCCGGCGCGCCTTCAAACCTCGTCGGACCGGCTGCGTATCAAAAGGGGATGGCGAAGTTCCTGCTCTGGGTCCTCCTCTTTCTGCTGTGCTGGCCGGCGGCGCTGGCGGCCCTGATCCTCTATCCCGTGGTGTGGCTGCTCCTTTTGCCTTTCCGCCTCCTGGGGATCGCCGTGGACGGCGTGTTGCAGTTCCTGCGGGCGCTCTTCCTCCTGCCGGGGCGGGCTCTCGGCTCGAGGCCGTAACCAGCGCCCAAGGACTGTCCAAGAATTCGTCCCGAGCCTGCGATATAGGCTTCGGACCCATCGAGAACGGGGAGGGACCTTGCTCAAGTCGGCGAAGACACTCCTGGTGCTGCTGTTCGTCTCCGGTGCGGCCTCGCTGGCGGGATGCGCAAGGCCCGCGAAGAAGGAGCCCGCCGTCGACGTGGCCGGCATGGACCGGTCGATCCGTCCCGGCGACGATTTCTACGGATACACCAACGGCGGCTGGATGAAGGCGACCGAGATCCCGCCGGACCGGGCGGTGTACGGCTCCTTCACGATCATCGAGGAGATGGTCACCCGGCGAACGTCCGACCTGATCCAGGAGGCCGGCAAGACGAAGGCGGCCGAGGGCTCGCCCACGGCGATGGTCGGGGCCTACTACGACGCCTGGATGAACGAGGAGGCGATCGAGAGGCGCGGGCTCGAGCCCCTGAAGTCCGACCTCGACGCGATCGCCGGAATCTCGGACGGGGCGTCGCTCGCGCGCGTGCTCGGCTCGGGGCTGCGCGCGGACGTGGACGCGCTCAACAACACCGACTTCTACACGAGCCGGCCGTTCGGGTTGTGGGCCGCGCCCGACTTCGCGAGCCCGGGCAAGTACGCGGGTTACCTGCTGCAGGGCGGGCTCGGCATGCCGGACCGCGACAACTACCGGAACACCGACCCGAAGGCCGTGGAGCTCCAGGGCCAATACCTGGCCCACGTCGTCGCGACCCTGAAGCTCGGGGGCGTCGCGGACGCGGAGAAGCGGGCCGGACGAATCTACGAGCTCGAGAAGAGGATCGCGGACGTCCACGTCAGCCGCACGGACTCGCTCGACGTGCTCAAGGCGAACAATCCCTGGCCCGTCGCGGAGTTTGGCAAGCGGGCCCCGGGCCTCGAGTGGGGCGCCTACTTCGAGGCGGCGGGTCTCTCCGCGCAGCCGATGCTGATGGTGTGGCACCCCTCGGCGACGACCGGCATCGCGGCGCTCGCGAGGTCGGAGCCGCTCGACGTCTGGAAGGACTACCTGACCTTTCATGCGCTCAATCGCGCCTCGCCCCTCCTGCCGAAGGCGTTCGCCGAGGAGCATTTCCGTTTCTACGGCACGGCCCTCTCCGGCGCCCGGAAGCAACGGGACCGGTGGAAGCGCGCGGTCGGCGCCGCGAGCGGCGCGCTCGGCGACGCCGTCGGAAGGATCTACGTCGAGCGCTGGTTCCCGGCTTCGGCGAAGGCCGAGGCCGAGATCATGGTCAAGAACATCGTCGCCGCGTTCGGGCGCCGCATCGACGGGCTCGAGTGGATGTCGGCCGCGACGCGCGAGAAGGCGAAGGCCAAGGTCGCGACTCTCTACGTCGGCATGGGATACCCGGACCGCTGGCGCGACTACTCGGGCCTGGAGATCCGGCGGGACGACGCGCTCGGCAATGCGCGGCGCTCCGAGCTCTTCGACTACCAGTGGACTGTCGGCAGGATCGGCCAGCCGGTCGACAGGACGGCCTGGTCCATGACCGCTCAGACCGTCAACGCGGTCAACCTGCCGCTGCAGAACGCGATGAACTTCCCGGCGGCGATCCTGAACCCGCCGTTCTTCTACCCGGGCGGCGATCCGGTCCGCAACTACGGGGCCATCGGCACGGTCATCGGGCACGAGATCAGCCATAGCTTCGACGACCAGGGCGCCCAGTTCGACGCCGACGGCCGGCTGTCCAACTGGTGGACGCCGGAGGACCTCGCCCACTTCCACGCGGTGGGGGAGAAGCTCGTCGCGCAGTACGACGCCTACGAGCCGCTCCCGGGACTGCACGTCAACGGCAAGCTGACCCTCTCGGAGAACATCGCCGACGTGGCCGGGGTGGCGGCGGCCTACGACGGATACAGGACCGCGTTTCCGGGGACGCCGTCGCTCGACGGTTTCACCGGCGACCAGCGGTTCTTCATCGGGTTCGGGCAGGCCTGGCGGAGCAAGGACCGGCCCGAGGCGCTGCGCAACCAGTTGATGACCGACGGCCATGCGCCGGGCGAATTCCGCGCCGACTCCGCGCGCAACGTCGACGCCTGGTACGCGGCCTTCGACGTCCAGCCCGGGCAGAAGCTCTATCTCGCGCCCGAGGCCCGCGTCCGGGTGTGGTGACGCCGGAGGAGGCCGAGGACGAGGCCGGGCGCCTGCCGTTTCCCGAAAGCCTGTGCCATCGCTGCGCGGCGCCGCCGCGCTACATCCGCACCGAGCGTTCGGTCTTCGTCTATTGCCCGATCTTCAAGCGATATCCGCCGCAGCCGGTCGGCGAGTGCGACCGCTTCGAGCAGGCGGGGGACGACCGAAAGATCGAGACCTGACCCCGGCTCTTTTCGGTCAAACGGCCGACGCTGGCCTGGCGGCGCGCTTGCGCAGGAAGAGGACGAGGCGCGCCAGCAGCAGCGCCGCGAGGACGGCGCCGTAGACCGCGGGCTCGCTCGCGTCCTTCTTCACGCGGAGGAAGAAGTGAATCGACGCGAGCATGCCGGCCGCGTAGGCCAGGCGATGGAGCCGCTTCCAGCGCGGGAATCCGAGGCGCTGCACCGAGGCCGCCGTCGACGTCGCGGCCAGGGGGACGAGACACACGAATGCCGCGAACCCCGCCAGGATGAACGGCCGCTTCGTCACGTCGGCGACGATCGCCCGCACCGCCAGGCCCTGGTCGAGCACCGCGTACGTGGCCGCGTGGAGGAGGGCGTAGACGAACGCGAAGAGCCCGAGCATCCGGCGCAGGGCGATGGCCCAGGTCCAGCCGAGGACCTCGCGCAGGGGCGTGCAGGCGAGCGACGCCAGCAGGAGGACCAAGGCGGTCAGGCCGAGCTCGTTCAAGGCCTCCGCGATGGGGTTGGCGCCGAGGTTCCGGTGCGCGGCGTTCCAGAGAACCGCGGCAAGCGGCGCGAGGGCGCCGGCGAAGACGGCCGGCTTCAGCCAGGGCCTGCGGGAGGCCACTAGAAGTTCTTCCGCAGGTCCATGCCGGAATAGAGGGAGGCGACCTGTTCGGCGTACCCGTTGAAGGGAAGCGTCGGCCGCCGCGCGACCTCTCCGATCCGCCGCTCGGTCGCCTGGCTCCATCGCGGGTGATCGACCGCCGGATTCACGTTCGCGTAGAAGCCGTACTCGTCCGGCCCCGCTTCGTTCCAGGACGTCTTCGGCTGGTCGCGCGTGAGCTCGATCTTCACGATCGACTTGATGCCCTTGAAGCCGTACTTCCACGGAACGACGAGGCGGACCGGCGCGCCGTTCTGATTCGGCAGCATGCGGCCGTAGAGGCCGACGGCGAGGAGGGTCAGCGGATGCATCGCCTCGTCGAGGCGCAGGCCCTCGACGTACGGCCAGTCGAGGACGGCCGAGCGCTGGCCGGGCATCTCGCGCCGGATCGAGCAGGGTCGTGAAGGCGACGTAGCGGGCGTTCGACGTCGGCTCGACCTGCCGGAGCAGCGCCGCCAGCGGAAAGCCGAGCCACGGAATGACCATGGACCACGCTTCGACGCACCGCATGCGGTAGACGCGCTCCTCGAGCGGGAAGCGCCGCATGAGGTCGTCGGCGTCGAGCTCCTGCGGACGCCGCACCTCGCCGCCGACCGAAACGGTCCAGGGCCGGGTCCGGAACCGAGCCGATTCGCGCGCCGGGTCGTCCTTGCCCGTTCCGAACTCGTAGAAGTTGTTGTAGGTCGTCACGTCCGTGTACGGCGTCCGCGGCTCGCTCGTGTCGAAGGCGCCGCGTCTCGGCGCGGGGCCGGCCGCCGGCGCAGGCGCCGGGCCCGAGAGCCGCCGCCGGACGGCGAACGCGGGCGGAGTGCGTCAGCCAGGCCAGCCCGCCGCCGACTCCCGCGGCGGTGGCCGTGAAGAGCGCCGTGTTCTTCAGGAACCGGCGCCGATCGGTCGCCAGGGATTCCGGCGTGATCTCGGAGGCGGGCGGAGATTTCCCGAGGTCGGCCATGGCTCTTTGGATGCAACAGGGAGTCTATCGGTTTCACTCCGGCCTGCCGCGCCGGTGTAGAGTTCACGCCGCCTTCCAAGAGGAGAATTCACGATGAAGCGGATCGAGCGGATGACCCTGCGGATCGTGCTCGCGTTCGGGGTGGCGGCCCTGGCGCTTCCGGGCCGGGTCGAGGCCCAGGCGAAACCGAAGGCCCCGGCGACCTATCCCGGCCTGCCGAGCGAGATCCCGGCGAAGTTCGAGCCCGTCACCGACGGCTTCGACTACGACGCGGCGCGACGTGATGATCCCGATGCGCGACGGCGTGAAGCTGCACACGGTCATCCTGGTCCCGAAGGGCGCGAAGGGCGCGCCGATCCTCCTGACGCGCACGCCCTACGACGCCGACGCAGCTCACGAGCCACGCCGCAGAGCGCGCACCTCGGGCCCGATCCTCGACGGCTACGACAACGCCACCGACGTGATCGTCGAGGGCGGCTACATCCGCGTCGTCCAGGACGTCCGCGGCAAGTACGGCTCCGAGGGCGACTACGTGATGAACCGGCCGCTGCGCGGGCCGCAGAACCCGACGCCCGTCGATCATGCCACCGACACCTACGACACCATCGACTGGCTGGTGAAGAACGTCCCGGAGACGCAACGGCAAGGTCGGCATCCTCGGCATCTCCTACGACGGCTTCCTGCCGCTGATGGCGCTCGTCAATCCGCACCCGGCGCTCAAGGTGTCGGTGCCGATGAACCCGATGGTCGACGGCTGGATGGGCGACGACTGGTTCCACAACGGCGCCTTCCGCCAGCAGAGCATGCCCTACATCTACGACCAGGAGGCGACGCGCAAGAACGAGGCGAAGTGGTGGACGCAGCCACTACGACGACTACGACATGTTCATGCAGGCGGGCTCGGCGGGCGAGCTGGGCCGCCGCCGCGGGCTCGAGCAGCTCGGCTTCTGGCGCAAGCTCCTCGAGCACCCGAGCTACGACGCCTTCTGGCGCGACCAGGCCGTGGACAAGATGCTCGCCGCGCAGCCGCTGAAGGTGCCGGTGATGCTGGTCCACAGCCTCTGGGACCAGGAAGACATCTACGGCGCGCTCGCCGTCTACAAGGCGATCGAGCCGAAGGACACCGGCAACGACAAGGTCTTCCTGGTCATCGGGCCCGTGGCACCACGGCCAGGAGATCGGCGACGGCAGCGCGCTCGGCGCGGTCAAGTTCGACAGCGACACGGCGCTCTACTTCCGCCGGGAGATCCTGCGGCCGTTCCTCGACCAGTACCTGAAGGACGGCGCGCCGAAGGCCGACGTCGCGCCGGTCACGGCGTTCGAGACGGGGACGAACGCGTGGCGGCGGCTGCCCGCGTGGCCGGCCGGCTGCGCGAGCGGCTGCACCGTCGCAGCCGACGCCGCTCTATCTCGCGCGCCGGCCTGAAGCTCGGCTTCGACGCGCCGGCGGCCGGCGACGCGGCGTTCGACGAGTACGTCTCCGATCCCGCCAAGCCGGTCCCCTTCCGTCCGCCGCCCCATCCAGCCGATGGGCTACGAGGAGGGCAACACCTGGCCGCAGTGGCTCGTCGACGACCAGCGCGAGGCCTCGGGCCGCCCGGACGTCGCTGGCGTTCGTCTCCGACGTGCTGACCGCGCCGGTGAAGATCAGCGGCCAGCCGATCGCCAACCTGGTCGCCTCGACGAGCGGCACCGACTCCGACTGGGTCGTCAAGCTGATCGACGTCTATCCCGACGAGGTCGCCGGCGCAGCCGGCGATGGGCGGCTACCAGCTCATGGTCGCGGCCGACATCTTCCGCGGCCGCTATCGCGAGAGCCTCGAGACGCGCCAAGCCGATCGCGGCCGGACAAGCCGCTGCTCTACCGCTTCGCCCTGCCGACGGCGAACCACGTCTTCCTGCCCGGGCCACCGGATCATGGTGCAGATCCAGTCGAGCTGGTTCCCGCTCTACGACCGCAATCCGCAGACCTTCGTGCCGAACATCTTCTGGGCCAAGCCGGGGGACTACCGCAAGGCGACGCAGCGGGTCTACCACGCGCCCGGCGCAGGCGAGCTTCGTCGAGCTGCCCCTCGTGACGACGCCGTAGGCCCCAGCGTGCAGCTGTCCGGAGGGACAGGTGCATCGTTACCAGACGTAACGCTCAGGCTCGAGCGAAGTGCTAGCACTGGTGGCTAAGCCTCGCTTTTTCAGTCGCTTGGCCTTCTGGCCCCCGAATTGCGACTACTACCCTCCACGGAAAGGTGGGGGACATGCCACACACACAGGCGGACAGCATCGGCGTCGACGCCGGGGTGACTTTCGATCATGCCTCCCTCCGCGGCCAGCCCGCGGGAGGCGACACCCGGTACACCGTCGCGGTGCGCGGCGTCGCCGACGAGGCCTGGGCCGAAGCGTACCTTTCGATACAGGAAACCTCGGTTGTCCATCGGCGGTTCCGCCTCGACCGGCGCACCCGCACGATCTCGTTCAGCTGTCCGAGCGTGGAAGGTCCCGCCTACGTGTTCGAAATGCTCGAACGGCTCGAGGAGCTCCTGGAAGTAGCCGACCGCGGCGCCGCGTTCCGGCGCGCGCAGACCGTCCCGGCTCAGCCCCCGATTCGCCCGATCGCCTGACGGGCGGCGCGGCGGGCGTTGGCGCCCTGGCGGCAACTGGGGGATGATCATGCCTCGACCACCACGGCCGTCCCGCGGGGGTGAGGCATGGTTCGTTCACTGACTCGGCCGTTCAGGATCGGCGCAACGACCCTGCTGTTCGTCGCCTGCTCGTCGTTCGGAGCCACGCGCAGACCCACTCCACGCTCCACTCCTTCGCCGACGACCAGGGCCTCCCGATCGCGCGCCCGCTCGAGGCGTCCGACGGCAAGATCTACGGCACCACCTTCACGGGAGGCCTCTACGGGAAGGGCTCGGTCTACGTTCTGACCCCGGACGGGATGGGGGGAGTGACGTTCTCGACGCTCGTGAGCTTCTCGGGTGGCGCGGAGGGCGGGTACCTGGCCGCGCCGCTCGTCGAAGCCACCGACGGCTTCTTCTACGGTACCGCCAAGGCGGGGGGCGAGCACGCTCTCGGGACTATCTATCGCGTGGATGGCGCCGGCCAGGTGACGACGGTGCATTCCTTCTCCGGGCCCGAGGGCGCCGAGCCAGCCGCCGGTCTCGTCGAGGGCCCCGGGGGCGTCCTCTACGGCACCGCCGCGCGCGGAGGTCCGAACGACTACGGGACTGCGTTCCGGCTCGAACTCTCCGGCGACGGCTTTACCGTGTTGCACGACTTCTCGGATCGGGAGGGATTCCCCGATATGGGCGGCCTGATCCTGGGCCCCGACGGGCGCCTCTACGGCGCGGCTTATTCACCGGGACTGGACGGGTTGCTTTTTTCGGTCGGGACGGCGGGTGATTGGACAGTCCTTCACACGTTCGAAGGAACCGACGGCGAGTCGCCGGAGGGTGGGCTCGTCGAGGGTTCGAGCGGTGTCTTCTACGGGACGACGTTCGGCGGGGGCAGCGCAGGCCTCGGGACTTTCTTCAGCCTGGACACGAACAGCAACTTCACGCTCATCCGATCTTTCGATACGGGCGACATCGTCTATCCCGGCGGCCTGTGGCACGCGGGCGACGGGAATTTCTATGGAGCGAGTTTGTCCGGAGGAGCTTCGCTCCGGGGCACGGTCTACCGGTTGACGGCCGCGGGCGACAACCTCGAAGTCCTTCACGACTTCGATGGTCCAAACGGCAGCTCGCCGGTCGGCGGTGTCATGGAGGCCTCGGACGGCTTCTTCTACGGTGGGACGGAATTTGGAGGGCCCGCCACGTACGGCGTCGTGTATCGGATCAAGTCCACGGGGGAGTTCGAGGTCCTGCACACTTTCGTGACAGACGGCGGCACGCACCCGGAATGTGAGCTGATCGAATCGCCCGCCGGCACGTTCTACGGGACGACGGGCGGCGGCGGATCATTCGGGCGAGGAACGGCCTTTTCCTCCGACGCCTCCGGCCAGGTCACGCTCCTGCACGATTTCGCCGCCGTCGGAAGGGTCGTATCCGGCGCAAGGGCTGATCGAGGCGCCGGACGGGTTCTTCTACGAAGTCGCCACGGGAGACGGCGCGGAGGGACACGGCACGTTCTTCCGCATGGACGCGGCGGGCTCCGTCACCGTCCTCCACGACTTCACCGGGGCCGAGGGCGGAGCGCCATCTCACGTCGCGCTCGGTTCCGATGGCGCGTTTTATTGCGTCAACGCGAACTCCGTCATCAAGCTCGATTCGTCCGGCACGCTGACGTCGCTGCACCCGGTCCCCGGTTCTCCCTACGTCCTCGATCGGGTCATCGAGGGCTCGGACGGCGATCTCTACGGCACGACCTTTTACGGCGGCGCATTCAATTTCGGCACGGTCTTCCGGCTGACGAAGGACGGCTCGACGTTCACGACGCTGCACGAGTTCACGGGCATCGAAGGCGCCTTCCCCGTCGGCCGGCTGCTCCAGGCGAGCGACGGGAAGTTCTACGGCTCGACGAACGGCGGCTCGCTGGCTTCCGGGGTCCTCTTCCGCATCGACGCCGGGGGGCAGTACGAGCTGCTGCACTCCTTCGGCGCCCTCGTCTCCGGAGATGGTGCTTTCGGTACCGAGCTGATCGAAGCGTCCGACGGCTACCTCTATGGAAGCAATGCCGCTGGAGGCTCCTTCGGGCTCGGTACGGTGTTTCGCCTCGACAAGAATGGCGAGGAGACCGTCGTCCACTCGTTCGGGAGCGGCGGCAGCGACGGCGAGGCGCCGGACAGCGCGCTCCTCGAGGCCTCCGACGGGCTTCTCTACGGTTCCACGGTGAACGGCGGAGCCTACGGCGGGGGCACGCTCTTCCGCGTCGATCCGGCCGCGACGCTTCCCGTTCTCGCCGTGAGCCCGACTTCGGGGTCTCCGGGCGGCGGGACGGTCGTCCTCATCACCGGCGAAGGCTTTCAGCCCGGGGCGACGGTCCGCATCGGTACGGCTCCGGCGCTCGCGGCGGCGACCCTCGGCGCAGCGGACATCCAGGTGACCACGCCGTTCCTGAGCGGTGGAACTCTCAATCACGTCTTCGTCACGAACCGGACGGCACGGAAGGCTCGCTCTCGGGCGCGTGGTTTTCGGACTTCTACGACCTGCCGCAGGAAGATCCCGCGCACGCCTTTGTCGAGAAGATCTTCCGGGCCGGGATCACCGCGGGCTGCGGGGGCGGCTCCGTTTTGCCGCCTCTTTGACGTCCCGCGGGCGCAGATGGCGGTGTTCATGCTCCGGGCGTTGCTCGGCCGGTATTACCCCGCCCCGGCCACGGGCACGGTGTCTTCGTGGACGTCGCAGCCGACAGCTTCGCCGCGGCCTGGATCGAGGATCTCGCCTCCCGCGGCATCACGGCGGGGTGCGGAGACGGACATCTACTGTCCCACGGCGACGTTCCGCCGGTCGCAGATGGCGGTCTTCCTGCTGAAAACGCTGCTTGGTTCCTCCTACACGCCTCCGGCCGCGACGGGCACCGTGTTCGCGGACGTGCCGGCCGACTCCTTCGCGGCCGACTGGATCGAGGACCTCGCGACCCGCGGCATCGCCGCGGGCTGCGCCCTGGATCCCGTGCGCTACTGCCCGACGAGCCCGACGACTCGCGCGCAGATGGCGATCTTTCTCGTCAAGACGTTCGGCCTGCCCTGCGTCCGGAGGCCCGGCGACCCCCATTTGCTAGACTAGCCGGCCTTTCGGAGGACGGGTGGCGATCTTCTCCAAAACGGACGCGACGGGACAGGTCCCGGCCGGCGACCGATCGGCGGCAAGTCCGTCGGCGGGCAGCGGCGCGGCCGGTCCGACCGTGATCGGCCCGGGCGCCCGGTTCGTCGGGGAAGTCTCCGGCGACGAGGACGTCGTCATCCAGGGGCACCTCGAGGGGAACGTCACGGTCGCCCGGCGCGTGACGGTCGCGAGCTCCGGGGAGGTCCAGGGGAACCTTCACGGCCGCACCGTCGTCGTGAGCGGGCGGGTCGTCGGAGAAATCCGGGCGGACGAGCGTGCGGAGCTCCTCGTCTCGGCCGCGGTCCAGGGCAACGTCCATGCTCCCAAGATCGTCATCGCGGAGGGAGCTCAGCTTCAGGGAAACGTGGCCATGGCCACGCCGGCGGGCGGTTCGAACGGCGCCGGGAAATCGAACAGAGCGGAGGAGTAGCGACATGGCCACGGAGATCGCAGTCGAGACGCACAACCTGATCGGCGGCAAGTGGGTGCCGGCCGCCTCGGGGCAGACCTTCGAGAACCGCAACCCCGCCGACACGAACGACCTCGATCGGCCGCTTCGCCGACTCCGGACCGGAGGACGTCGAGCGCGGCGGTCGCCGCGGCGCGCGAGGCCTTTCCCGGCTGGAAGGCCACTGCCGGCGCCGAAGCGCGGCGAGATCCTCTACCGCGCCGCCGAGATCCTGCAAGCGCGCAAGGAGGAGCTCGCGCGCGACATGACGCGCGAGATGGGCAAGGTCCTGGACGAGACGCGCGGCGACGTCCAGGAAGCGATCGACATGACGTACTTCATGGCGGGCGAGGGCCGGCGCCTGTTCGGCCAGACGACGCCCTCCGAGCTGCCGAACAAGTTCCGATGTCGGTGCGCCAGCCGGTCGGCGTCTGCGCGCTTCATCACGCCCTGGAACTTCCCGATGGCGATCCCGTCGTGGAAGATCATGCCGGCGCTGATCCTCGGCAACACCGTCGTGATCAAGCCGGCGACCGACACGCCGCTCTCGGTCGTCGAACCTCGTGAAGCGTCCTCGAGGAGGCCGGGCTGCCGCAGGGCGTCGTCAACATGGTGACGGGCTCGGGCGGCGAGGTCGGCGACGCCGCTCGTCCAGCACCCGGACGTCGAGGTCGTCTCCTTCACCGGCTCGACCGACGTCGGCCGCGCGGATCTCCGAGGCCTGCGCGCCGACCTTCAAGCAGCTGCCACCTCGAGATGGGCGGCAAGAACGTCATCATCGTCATGGACGACGCGCGACCTCGACCTCGCGGTCGACGGCGCGGTCTGGGGCGGCTTCGGCACGACCGGCCAGCGCTGCACGGCGGCCAGCCGCGTCGTCGTGCACCGCGAAGGTCTACAAGGAGTTCCTCGACAGCTCGTCGCGCGGGTCAAGGCGCTGCGGGTCGGCAACGGGCTCGACGCGAAGACGAGATGGGCCCGTGCGTCAACGGAGAAGCAGCTCGAGACGGTGCGAGAGCTACGTCGAAGATCGGCAAGGACGGAAGGGGCGAGGCTCGCTGGCCGGGGGCGAGCGCTCTCGACGCGGCGAGCTCGCGCCGGGGCTACTTCCACGAGCCGACGGTCTTCGGCGACTGCCGACCCGAAGATGCGCGTCGCCCACGAGGAGATCTTCGGGCCGGTGACGTCGGTCATCCCGGTCGGCTCGCTCGAGGAGGCGATCGAGGTCGGCAACTCCGTGGACTACGGCCTCTCGCGGCTCGATCTACACGCAGGACGTCAACAAGGCGTTCACGGCGATGCGCGACATGTACACCGGCATCTTCTACGTCAACGCCCCGACGATCGGCGCCGAGACGCACCTGCCCGTTCGGCGGCACCAAGAACACGGGCAACGGCCACCGCGAGGCGGGCATCGCCGGCGCTCGACGTCTTCTCCGAGTGGAAGTCGATCTACATCGACTTCACCGGCAAGCTGCAGCGGGCGCAGATCGACACGCACTGAGCGATTCGGGACGGGGCTTCGAAGCACAGAGAGGGGCGGGCATGATCGTCGGGCTGCCGAAAGAGATCAAGGACAACGAGAACCGCGTCGGTCTGGTGCCGGCGGGGGTCAAGGCGCTGGCCTCGGCCGGTCACTCCGTCGTCGTCGAGCACGAGGCGGGCGTCGGCTCCGGCATCCCCGACGACCAGTACGTCGCCGCCGGGGCGAAGATTCTCGCGACGGCCGACGAGGTCTTCGCGAAGGCCGACATGATCGTCAAGGTCAAGGAGCCCGTCGGACCGGAGTACCAGCGGCTGCGCCCCGGGCAGATCCTGTACACGTACCTCCACCTGGCGCCGGCGAAGGCGCTGACCGACATGCTCCTCGAGCGCAAGGTCGCCGGCGTGGCCTACGAGACGATCACCGCCTCCAACGGCTCGCTCCCGCTGCTCACGCCCATGTCCGAGGTCGCCGGGCGCATGAGCGTCCACGTCGGCGCCTACTTCCTGCAGAAGTCCAACGGCGGCCGCGGCGTGCTTCTCGCGGGCGTGCCCGGGGTCCCGCCGGCCGACGTCGTCATCATCGGCGGAGGCGTCGTCGGCACGAACGCGGCCAAGGTCGCGGCGGGCATGGGCGCCGACGTGACCGTCCTCGAGATGTCGCCGGACCGCATGCGGGAGCTCGACGACATCTTCCTCGGACGGATCAAGACCATCGCTTCCAACTCGCACACGCTCGAGGAGGGTTGCCGGCGCGCGGACCTGCTCATCGGCGCGGTGCTCATCCCGGGCGCCGCCGCGCCGAAGCTCGTCTCCCGGCAGCTGATCTCGCAGATGAAGAAGGGCGCCGTCGCGGTCGACGTCGCCGTCGACCAGGGCGGCTGCTTCGAGACCACGAAGGCCACCACCCACTCGGACCCGGTCTACACGGTGGACGGCGTCATCCACTACTGCGTGGCGAACATGCCGGGCGCGGTCGCCCGCACGTCCACCTTCGCGCTGACGAACTCGACCCTCCGGTACGCCCTCGAGCTCGCCAACAAGGGGCTCCAGCGGGCGGTGAAGGAGAACGCTCACCTGGCCGAGGGCGTCAACACGTACGACGGGAAGCTGACGTATCGCGCCGTGGCCGAGGCGCAGGGGCGCCCGTTCACGCCGCTCGCCCAGGCGCTGGGATAGACGCCCGTGGCCCTGCGGGTCCTCGGCATCGCGGGGAGCCTGCGTGCGGGGTCCTACAACCGGGCGCTTCTTCGGGCGGCCGTCGAGCTCGCTCCCGCCGAGCTCGAGATCCGGACGTTCGAGCGCCTGCGGGAGATCCCGCTCTACGACGCCGACGTCGACGCGGCCGGACAGCCCGAGCCCGTCCTGGCGCTGAAGGCGGCGATGCGGGAGTCGGATGCCATCCTGATCGCGACACCGGAGTACAACCACGGCATCCCCGGTGTCCTCAAGAACGCGATCGACTGGGCTTCCCGTCCGGCCGCCGATCCCGCCTTCGGCCGGAAGCCGATCGGCATCGTGGGCGCGACCCCGGGGACGGGCGGCACGATCCGCGCCCAGCTCGCCCTGCGGCAGTCCCTGAACGCCGCCGCCTATCTCATGGGCGGCCCCGAGGTCCTGGTCGCGAAGGCGGGCGAGAGGTTCGACCCTTCCGGACGCCTGACCGACGAATCGACCCGGCGGCACCTCGAGCGATTCCTGGCGGCCTTCGTCGTCTGGATCCGGCGGTTCGTGTCTCCTCCCGCCGGCTGATTTCGTCGATTCCCGGGAACCTGCCGGCCGGGCGTGCGTATCCGATCCCAGAGGGCCCCCGCGGAGGGCCCGGTTCGATGTACGACCACGAGGAGGTATCCGTGAACCCGAAGACCCTGCGCATTTCGCTCTCGCTCGCCGTCCTGGGCCTGGCCGCCGTCCCGGCCCTGGCCGAGACCCGGATCGAGAAGACCCTGAAGCTTTCGCCCGGCGGCGAGTTCCGCCTGGACACCGACATGGGCAAGGTGACGCTCGTCGGCTCGGCCGAGTCCGACGCCCACGTCGTGATCACGTCCCGGCGCAAGGACCTCGACGAGCTGCTGAATTTCCGGTTCGACGAGAGCCCCGGCCTCGTTTCGATCGTCGCCCGCCAGAAGCACAAGTTCAGCGGGTGGTTCTCCGGCTCCAACAACAACGTCCAGTACGAAGTCCGGGTCCCGGCGCAGACCAGGGTCTGGATCGACACCTCCGGCGGCGGGATCACGGTCTCGGGCATCCGCGGCGAGGTCAAGACCGACACCTCCGGCGGCGGCATCAGCGTGACCGACGTCGTCGGCGACGTCGACGCGGACACCTCCGGCGGCGGGATCACCCTGCGCGACATCCAGGGCAACGTCCGCGCCGATACGTCCGGCGGGGGCGTCGAAGCCACCGGCATCACCGGTTCGGTCAAGGCCGAGAGCTCCGGCGGGTCGATCGAGCTCGAGCGCGTGTCGGGCGACATCGACGCCGACACCTCCGGCGGAGGCATCCGGATCCTCGAGGCCGGCGGCCGCGTCGTGGCGGACACCTCGGGCGGCGGCATCGAGGCGAGCTTCGTGCGGGGCAACTCTCACGGCGGAACCCTCTCGACCTCCGGCGGAGGCATCGAGGTGTCGATCGACCCCGGCGCGGATCTGTCGATCGAGGCCTCGGGCAACGCCGTCAAGACGGACCTGCCGCTCTCGGTCCGCGGCGAGATCTCGCGCGGGAGCCTCTCGGGCACGCTCGGCAAGGGCGGCAACACGCTGCGTCTCCACACGAGCGGCGGATCGGTGCGAATCCAGGCGCTCTAGTCCGCCGTCGGGCCGCCGGTAGAATGGCGGCGTGGCCAGCCCCGTCGTCATCGCCGGCGCCGGCCCGACGGGGATCGCGTGCGCGATCGAACTCGGGCGACGGGGCATTCGCGGCCGTCTGCTGCGATCGCGGCGGCCTGCTCGAGTCGATCTATCGATTCCCCGAGCAGATGCGCTGGTTCTCGACGCGCGATCTCCTCGACATCGCGGGCGTTCCGTTCGCGTCGCCCGAGGCCCACCCCACGCGGCTCGAGACGCTCGCCTACTACCGCGGCGTCGCGGAGCGCTTCGGCGTCCGAGGTCCGGCGCCGAGACCGACGATCGAACGGGTCGAGCCGAGCGCCCGGGCGGCGGCGTCGTGGTCACGGCGCTCAGACCCGGCGTCGGGCCGGAGCGCTTCGACGGCACCGGCCGCGATCCTCGCGACCGGCTTCTTTCACAACCCGCGCCGGCTCGGCGTGCCCGGCGACGGAGCTCCCGCACGTCCACGCCGCGCTACGTCTCCGGCTACCCGTTCCACGGCCGGGACGTCGTCGTGGTCGGCGGGAAGAACTCGGCGGCCGAGGCCGCGCTCGACCTCTACCGGCACGGCGCGCGGGTCACGATCGTCGTGCCGCGGCGCCGGCCCTCTCCGAGCGGGTCAAGTACTGGATCAAGCCGGACCTCGAGAACCGCATCGCGGCGGGGGCGATCCGGGCGCTCTTCGGCTCCCGCGGTCTCGCGAATCGACCCGGATGCCGTCCGCGTCGCAGACCCGCCGGCCGAGGAGCGGCGGATCCCGGCCGATGCCGTGTTTCCCCTTGATCGGCTACGAGCCGGACTTCGCGCTCTTCGAGCGCTGCGGCATCCGCCTCGAAGGGGAGGACCGGGTGCCGGCCCACGACCCGGAGACGCTGGAATCGAACGTCCCCGGCCTCTACCTGGCCGGCGCGATCCTGAGCGGCCGGGAGATCGGGAAGATCTTCATCGAGAACAGCCGGCACCACGCCGGGCATGATCGCGGCGGGCATCGAGCGGCGGCTCGCAGGCGGCGTCCGTCGAGGGATCCAGGGCCGTAGCGGCTGCGCCGGCTCCGCCCGTGTTTCAGGGCAGGCGGAGGGCATGATGTCGAGTGAATGCGTCCCCGATTCGGGACAGGTCACCGTGGCCGGTCGGGGACGATCCGGGTTCCGGCTCGTGCTGGGACAGCCGGACGCAGCGGGAGGCGGGCGGACCGCGATGTCGCACGAAGAGAAGCTCCGGGAGGCATCGCCGGCGACCTCGACGGGGTCTTCGAGGAGCTCGTGCGGGCCTACCAGGACCGTCTCTACTCCTACGCGCTCCGGCTGACGTCGCGCGCGCGAGGACGCCGAGGAAGTCGCCCAGGACGCCTTCGTCAGGGCCTACCGGGCGCTCGCGACGTATCCGGCGGAGCGCATCCGCGCGCTCGCGCTTCGTCCCTGGCTCTACCGGATCACGCTGAACGTCGCGCGGAACCGGTTCCGCGGCAAGAAGCTCCGTATGGTCTCGCTCGATCACCCGATCGTCGGCCGGCAGCGACCCGATGTGGGAGCCGCGGCCGGCGCCGAGTCGCGGCCGGACCGCGCGCTACGAGCGGTCGCGCGAGCGCGGGCCGACATCGCGGACGCTCGATGGCCGGCGCTCCCGGAGCGATACCGGTCGCCGCTGCAGCTGCGCTACGTCGAGGGGCTGCGCCTCGAAGAGGTCGCCACGGTGCTGCGGCAGCCGCTCGGAACGGTGAAGTCCAACGTGCATCGCGGAATCAACGCCCTGCGCGAGGCCCTGTCGCGGTCGCGCCGGGAGGGGGTGAGGTCGTGAAGAGACTGCGAGACACGCTGACGATCGTCCCGGGCCCTGCGGGGGTCTCCCGTCCACAAGGCTCCGGACACGCTGCTGCCGGCGGTCCTGCGCCGCGTCGGGCTCGCGGATCGCTACTGGCGGCTCGAGTCCCCGGTGGGGCCGGTCTTCGTGGCGCACAGCAAGGCGGGGATCTCGATGGTGTCGCGGGCGAAGTCCGGAGCGGACTTCGAGCGCAGCTTCCGGCTCCGTTACGGCCGCGACGCGTACCCGGAGAAGGCCGTGCCGCCGGCTGCCGTGCGTGCGCTCGTGCGGAACCTGAAGGGCGAGCGGCCGCGCGAACTGCAGTTCGACCTGCGCGGGCTCTCCGAGTTCGAGCGCGCCGTCCTGATGAAGGCCCTCGAGATCCCGACGGGCGAGGTCCGGCCGTACAGCTGGATCGCCAAGGAGATCGGCCATCCGGGCGCGGTGCGCGCCGCCGGGACGGCGCTCGGCGAAGAACCCGGTGCCGCTGCTGATCCCGTGCCACCGCGTCGTGCGCAGCGACGGCCAGCATCGGCAAGTACTCCCTGGGCGGGGCGCGCAACAAGCGCGACGCTGCTCGAGCTCGAGGGCGCGCACCCGGAGACGCTGGAGAAGCTCGCCGCGTCGGCGCGTGCGCTATCTCGGCAACTCGAAGGGCATGCACTACTGCTACCCGACGTGCGGCGGGATCGAGACGCTGGTGGTGTCCAACACGGTCGCCTTCCACACGGACGGGGAGGCCCTGGCCGCCGGCTATCACCCGTGCGAGGAATGCCGGCCGCTGGCGATGGCGTCGTAGCCGGACGGCCGGATCAGCCGCCGGGAAGGCGGGGTTTGGACTAAGCTCGGGGCGGTGTACAACGAGTTCTACGGCTTCCGCGAGGCGCCGTTCAACATCACCCCCGATCCCCGCTTCCTGTTCTTCTCCGACCAGCACCGGGAGGCGTTCAACCACGTCCTCTTCGGCATCCGCGAGCGCAAGGGCTTCATCCAGATCACCGGCGAGGTCGGGCGCGGGGAAGACGACGGTCTGCCGGGCGATCCTCGAGGAGCTCGGCCCGCGCCTACAAGACGGCCCTGATCCTGAACCCCATGGCTCACCGCGACCCAGCTGCTGCGGACGATCCTCGACGGAGCTGGGCCTGCCGCCGCGGAAGGCCGACCGGACGGCGTACCTCGAGATCCTCAACCGGTTCCTCCTCGAGCAGGCCGCCGCCGGGCAACGACGTCGTCCTGCTCATCGACGAGGCGCAGGACCTCGACCCCGAGCTGCTCGAGCAGGTCCGCCTCCTCTCGAACCTCGAGACCGACCAGCGCAAGCTCCTCCAGATCGTCCTGATCGGCCAGCCGGAGCTGCGCGAGAAGCTCGACGAGCGCCGGGCCTGCGCCAGCTGCGCCAGCGGATCACCGTGCGCTACCACCTGGCGCCGCTGACCCGCGCGGAGACCGAGCGCTACATCCAGCACCGCCTGCACGTCGCCGGCGGCAACGGCCGGCCCGACTTCAGCCCGCTGGGCGATCCGGCACGATCCATCGCTACTCGGGCGGCGTGCCGCGCCTCATCAACGCCGTCTGCGACAAGGCGCTGCTCTGCGGCTACGTCAACGGCGCCGACCGAGTTGACGCGGGCGCACGTGCGCCGGGCGATCCGCGAGCTCGAGGGAGAGGTCGCTTGAGCCTGATCGACGAGGCCCTGAAGCGCGCGCAGGAGGCGACCCGACAGGCGGGGGGCCAGCCGGAGGCTCGTCCATGGGCTCCGGCGCCGCTGCCCGATGCGGGGCTGGCGCGACGGCGGAGGTTCGTGCGGGTCCTCGCGTGGGGGATTTCCGCGACAGCGGCCCTTGTTGCAGGCGGCCTTCTCGTCCGGGCAGTCTGGAACGCCTCCGCGCCCGAGCCGTCTCGCGCGGTGCAGGCCGCCGTCGTCCCCTCTCCGGCGCCCACGCTGGCGGAGACGGTCGTGACGACACCCATGGCTCCTGCTGCCGCCGCCGGGCCCGCCGCCCGGCCGCGCCCGACGTCCTCGACGCCCGCGACGACGGAGCGGCCGGCGGAGCCCGCCGGGTCGAGTCCCGCGGAGGTTCCGGCGACGCCGGCCCCGCCGCGCGCGTTCGGCGGCAGGAACTACCGCGGGGCCGTGGATCTGCCGGGCGGCGGACGAATCGAGCTCGGAGGGATCGTCTGGTCCGAGGAGGAGCCGCGGGCCCTGCTGAACGACCGGATCGTCGGGACCGACGCCTACGTCGAGGGATACACGGTCACGAAGATCGAGGAGAACCGCGTCGTCCTGGAGAAGGACGGCGTGACGATCTCGATCTCGGTCAAGTAGCGCCGTCGCTCCGGAGCGCGAGGTAGAGGCCGGCCCAGATCTTCGGGTCGATGACGGTCCCCTCGGCCTCGCGCTGGCGCGCCCAGACGAGAAGCGCCGCGACCGGAACGACATGCACCCGGATCTTGCCGACGTCGTGGGCCGCCTGGGTCCCCGAGGGCACGGCGGGGCGGGCCAGGAAGAAGGTCACCATCTCCGAGCTCTGTCCGGCCGAGCCGGGGCCCCGCGTCAGCCGCTCCCAGCGCTCCGCCGTGTGGCCGGTCTCCTCGGCGAGCTCGCGCCTGGCCGCGTCGATCGCGTCTTCGGGCCCCTCGTCGCCGATCAGGCCCGAGGGCAGCGAGACCACCGGCGCGTTCATCGGCGGACGAAACTCCTCGGCCAGGACGATCTCCCCGGCCTCGGTCAGCGCCACGATCATCGCGGCCTCGGGCGCCGTGCGGTGCTCGACGAACTCCCAGCCGCCTCGGTCGAAGAGGACGAGGTGGCGGCCCTCGTAGAGAACCCGGGGGTCGTCCGACATGACGGGAGAGGTTACCCCGAGGCGGCCGCGATCGCGCCGATCAGGCCGGCGAGGTCGGGCGGGACCGGCGCCACGATCTCGACGACCTCCTGGGTCGCCGGGTGGTGAAAGGCGATCCGCTCGGCGTGGAGGGCCTGCCGGGGAAACTCGGCGAGGAGCCTTCGGAGGGCCTCGTCCCGCACCCGGGGATAGCGCGGGTGGCCGTAGACGGGGTCGCCGACGATCGGCAGGCCCGAGGCCGCCAGGTGCACGCGGATCTGGTGCGTGCGCCCGGTGACGAGGCGGCAGCGCAGGAGCGTCAAGCCGAGCGGAAACCACTCCTTCTCGATCTCGTAGAGCGTGCGCGCCTCGCGGGCGCCGGCCGGAGCCGCGTCGTCGAGCGGACGGAACGCCTTCATCTTCTTCCGGTCGCGCGGGTCGCGGCCGATCGAGAGAGAGACCTCGCCCTTGCGGACGCGCGGCACGCCGGCCGACGAGCGCGAGGTACTCCTTGCGGAGCGTGCGCCGGCGCATCTGGCGGGAGAGCAGCTGATGGGCCCGGTCCGTCTTGGCGACGAGGAGCACGCCCGAGGTGTCCCGGTCGAGGCGGTGGACGATCCCCGGCCGCAGCTCCCCGCCGATCCCGGCGAGGTCGCGGACGTGGTGGAGGAGCGCGTTGACGAGCGTTCCCGACGGGTGCCCGGGGGCGGGATGCACCACCAGGCCCGGCGGGCTTGTCGATCGCGAGGAGCTCGTCGTCCTCGTACAGGATCGAAAGGGGGATGTCCTCGGCCTCGAGGATCGACTCGCGCGGCTCGGGCACCTCGAGCGAGACCTCCTCGCCGGCGCGCACGACGTGAGATCGCCTGGCCGGCGCGCCGTCGACGTGGACGGCCTCTTCCGCGATGAGCTTCTGGATGCGGGAGCGGGAGAGGTCCGAGCAGGCCGCGACGAGGAAGAGATCGAGCCGCGTTCCGGCTGAGGGGGAGCCGACCCGGAACCGCCGGATCACGCGCCTTCCTACGCCTCGGCGCGGCTGCGGCGCGAGAGGTAGAGGAGCATTCCCCCGGCGACGGCCGCGGTGACGAGGCCGATGGCCTGCGAAGTCGAGAGGACCCCCGGGATGACGAAGCCGCGCACGAGGTCGCCGCGCCAGGTCTCGAGGATGCCGCGGGTGATGGCGTAGAGAAGCACGTAGAGCCAGAACACCTCGCCGTCGAAGGTCCTGCGGCGGTAGGCCCACTGGAGGATCAGGAACATCAGGAACGCATTGGCCGAGAGGTAGAGCTGCGTCGGGTGCAGGGGCACGTTCAGCGGCGTGCCGACCGCCTCGTGGGCGAAGGGGTCCGTGAAGGTGACGCCGAGGGGGCCGTGGGTCTCCTTGCCGTAGCAGCAACCCGCGGCGAAGCAGCCCCAGCGGCCGATGGCCTCGCCGAGGGCGACCGACGGCGCCCCCATGTCGGCGATGCGCCAGGCCGGCAGGTTGTTCTTCTTCATGTACCAGATCGAGACGACGGTCGCGCAGATCAACCCGCCGTAGAAGACGCCGCCGGAGCGCACGACCTCGATCAGGTCCTTCGGGTTGGCGGCGTAGCGCCGCCACTCCACGAGGATGAGGAGGAGCTTCGCGCCGAGGATCGCCGAGGCCAGCATGTACAGCGCGAGGTCGAGGATCTTCTGGTCCGGCAGGTCCTCCGCCAGCGCCTTGCGGCGCAGCAGCCAGATGCCGGTCAGGTAGGCGATCGCCAGGACGACGCCGTAGGTCGGAAGGTAGAACTGCCCGATGTGAACGAGGCGCGGGAAAATGAGGCTATCCCTCCGGCGCGGGGTCGGGCCGCGGCGCGGGCTCATCCTCGTGGCCGAGCATGTCGAGGAAGAGGACGGCCACACCGATGCAGATGGCCGAGTCGGCGACGTTGAAGGCGGGCCAGTGGTGGCCGGAGACCGAGAAGTCGAGGAAGTCCACGACGTAGCCGAAACGCACGCGGTCGAGCAGGTTGCCGACGGCGCCGCCGAGGATCAGGGCGAGCCCCACCTGGAGGCGCACGCTCTTGTGCGACGAGCGCAGCGCGTAGGCCGATACGATGAGGAAGACGACGACGGCCACGCTGTTGAGGACGACCGCCTTGATCGCGGAGTCGACCGAGGCGAAGAGCCCGAACGCCGCGCCGCTGTTGCGGACGTACGTCAGGTCGAAGACGTCGGGAACGATGGCCCGGGACTGGTGGACCTCCATCGTCCGGGTGACGATGCCCTTGGTCCACTGATCGAGGAAGAGGACGGCGAGGGAGACGGCGAGATAGGCGCCGCGGTACAGGGTCGACTCCTTCAGCGTGGCGAGCTTCATCGGGCGGCCTCCAGGACCCTTCGGCACCGACTGCAGAGGCCCGTGGAGTCCGCCTCGGGAGTCACCTTCCAGCAGCGGTCGCATCTCCGGCCGGCGGCCTTGCGAAACGCCAGGCGCACACCCGGATAGGCCTGCGACTCGCGCCCGCCGTCGGGCAGCTCGCCGCCTTCGAGCGTTTCCGAGACGATGAACAGGTCGGCGAGGCCGGAGCCTTCGGTCCCCGTCGCCCGGCGGTCGGCCTCGAGCTCCGGGGTGGTGGAGAAGGCGATCGCCCCCTCCAGGGACGATCCGATCACCTTGTCGCGGCGGGCTTGCTCCAGTATCACCGAGGCTTCTTCCCTCAACTTCGTCAGCCGTTCCCAGGCTGCCTCGGGAACGGAGTCTACCGGCAGATCGTCCAGCCCGTCGAAACGCGCCAGGTGCACCGATTCTTCCTTCTTTCCGGGCAGCTGTCCCCAGATCTCCTCGGCCGTGAAGGGGAGCAGGGGCGCCGCGGCCGCGGCCAGGGCCCTGGTGATGCGGTGGAGGGCGGTCTGAGCGGAGCGGCGCTCGGACGAGCCCGCGGCCGACGCGTACAGGCGGTCCTTGAGAATGTCGCAATAGAACGCCGAGAGTGTCGTGGCGCAGAAGTTGACGAGCTGGTGGTAGATGACGTGGAACTCGTAGGTCTCGTAGGCCGAGTGGATCCGGCCGACCACGGTTCGCGCCTGCGCCAGCGCCCAGCGGTCGAGCGGCAGGAGCCGGTCGCCGGCGACTGTGTGGGAGCCCGGGTCGAAGTCGTAGAGGTTCGAGAGCATGTAGCGCGCGGTGTTGCGGACCTTCCGGTAGGCCTCGCCGCAGCGGGCCAGGATCTCCTCGGAGATGGGGTCGTCGTCGCGGTAGTCGAGGCTCGCGACCCAGAGCCGCACGATGTCGGCGCCGTACTTCTGGATCAGGTCCTGGGGCGCGACGACGTTGCCTAGCGACTTCGACATCTTGCGGCCCTGGCCGTCCACGACGAAGCCGTGCGTGATGACGCCGTCGAAGGGGGCGTCCCCGTAGAGCGCGACCGAAGTCAGGAGCGACGACTGGAACCAGCCGCGGTGCTGGTCGTGCCCCTCGACGTAGAGGTCGGCCGGCCGGCCGCCGCCCGTCTTGACGAGCTCGGGCCACGCCCCGGAGCGCAGCACGGCCATGTGCGACACGCCCGAGTCGAACCAGACGTCGAGGATGTCGGTTTCGGCCTGGAAATCGCCGGGCGCGAATCCGCGCAGGTCCGCGCCGGGGGGCAGGAAGTCCGAGGCGGGGCGCGCGTACCAGGCGTCGGCGCCCTCGGAACGGAAGATCCCGGCGAGGTGCTCGAAGAACTTCGTCTGCTCGGCGGGCGCGTCGCTCCAGGGGTAGACCGCCGCGCGCTCGCCCGCCTTCATCGCGTAGAGCAGGGTGATCGGAGAGCCCCAGCGGCGCTGCCGGGAGATCACCCACTCGCGGCGATTCTCGACCATGCCGGTGATGCGGGCCTCGCCCCAGGAAGGCGTCCACTTCACCCGCGGGATCGCCTCGAGGGCGCCGCGCCGGACGTCGGTCGACGGCTCGTCGAGGCGGGCGAACCACTGGATCGTGGCCCGGAAGATCACGGGGTTCTTGCAGCGCCAGCAGTGCGGATACTCGTGGCGGAACTTCGGGTCGTAGCCCGCCAGGGCGCCGACGGACTTCAGGTCCTCGACGATCGCGGGGTTGGCCTCGAGGACCTTCTGGCCGCGGTACTTGGCCACGGTCGTGAACCGGCCGGCCTCGTCGACGGGCGAAAGGATCGGCAGGTTCTCGCGCTTGCCGGCGAGGAAGTCGTCCTCGCCGTGGCCGGGCGCCGTGTGGACGAGGCCGGTGCCGGCGTCCATCGTCACGTGGTCGCCGAGGATCACGCGGAAGGACCGGGCATCCTCTTCCGCCGTCAGCTCGCCGCGGCACTCCGCATGGAGCGGATGCGCGTAGACCGCGCCGGCGAGCGACGTCCCGGGCACCGTGGCGACGCGCTTCCAGCCCGACCAGCCGAGCTCTTTCGCGACGCGCTCGGCGAGCCGTTCGGCGACGAGGTAGTGGTTGCCGTTGCCGGCATCGATCCAGGTGTACGCCTCGTCGGGATGGACGGCGATCGCGAGGTTCGAGGGGATCGTCCAGGGCGTCGTCGTCCAGATCAGGAAGGCGGCGTTGGCGAGGGCGTCGGCGCCGACCCGGGCCTCCGTCGGGAAGGCGACGTAGATCGCCGGGTCCGCGCGCTCCTCGTACTCGAGCTCCGCCTCGGCCAGCGCAGTTCGGTCGGTGAAGCACCAGCGGACGGACTTGAGCGCCTGGTAGACGAGGTTCTTCGCGTAGAAGCCGCCGAAGGCCCGCGCGATCTCGGCCTCGTATGCGAAGTCCATCGTCCGGTAGGGGCGGTCCCAGAGGCCCGCCACGCCGAGCCGGCGGAACTCGTCGCGCTGGATGCCGATGTATTCCTCGGCGTAGGCCCGGCAGGCCTGCCGGATCTCGACCGCGCTCATGTCTCTCTTCTTCGAGCCGAGCTTCTTGTCGACTTTCTGCTCGATCGGGAGGCCGTGGCAGTCCCAGCCCGGCACGTAGGGCGCGTCGAACCCCATCATGGCGCGGCTGCGGGCCACGACGTCCTTGAGGATCTTGTTGAGCGCGTGCCCGATGTGGATGTTGCCGTTGGCGTACGGGGGACCGTCGTGGAGGATGAACCGCGGCCGGCCGGCGGCAACCGCCCGGCGCTTGCCCTCGAGGCCCGACGCCTCCCAGGCCGCCAGCTGCTGCGGCTCGCGGCGCGCCAGGTCCGCCTTCATGGGGAAGTCGGTGCGCGGGAGATTCAGCGTGCTCTTGTAGTCGGGGGCGTCCGTCATCGCGGGCGAAGTTTAGCCCAAGGGGCGCGTCCCCCGGGGGCTACGCCCGCGGCGCGGAGGTCAGCAGCGCGACGACCGCGGCGGCGATGTCCCGGCCGTGCGTGATCGTGACTTCGGCGGAGACCACCTCGAGCGAGCGGGCGCGCTCGAGCGCCTTGCCGTGAAAGGCGAGGAGCGGCTTGCCGCGCGGGTCGCGCCCCACCTCGATGTCGCGGAACGCGAGGCCCCGCCAGCCGAGGCCGAGCGCCTTCATCGCCGCCTCCTTGGCCGCGAACCGGCCGGCGACGTGCTCGGCGAAGGCGCGGGGATGCCGCCGCTCGCGCCGGATCTCGCCCTCCCGGAAGACCCGAGCGAGGAACCGCTCGCCGTGGCGCTCGAGAACTCCGGCGACGCGGTCGACCTCGGTCAGGTCGAGTCCGAGGAGGAGGCCGACGGGCGGCGGCGTCAGGCCAGTCCCTTCAGCCCGAAGAAGCGGGCGATTCGCGCGCGCAGCGCCTCGGGCTCGGCCCCGCCGGGGCCCGGCCGCGCGTTGTCCAGGCGGCCGGCGGTGTGCCGCCGCCTCTCGAGGATGATCGCGTCGAGTTTCTCGACGAGCGACGGGTTGGCCTGGAGGATGGGCCCGAGGGTTGCCTTGTCGATCTCGACCAGGACGGCCTCCTCGAGGCAACGCACGCTCGCCGTCCGGGGCTCGCCGGTCAGCAGGCTGATCTCTCCGAAGGCCGAGCCGGGGTCGAGGATCGCGACCTTCTGGCTGGCGGCGGAGGCCCCCTTCACGGAGACGGCGACCCTCCCGGAGGCGACGAGGAACATCGACGACGTCGTGTCGCCTTCGTGGACGACCGTTTCTCCCGCGGTGAACCTCAGCGGGCGCGCTCCCAGGGCGAGCTGCTCGCGCTCGGCGGGCGAGAGGGGCGCGAAGAGCTCGCTCGCCGCGATCGACCCGGGGACCGCGCCCGAGCGCTCGGGCCGGGGCAGCGCGCCGGCGGCGTACTGGTGCTGGCGGATGACGGGGTAGGCGAACGCGATGCCCTCCCGGTCGAGGTCGTACCAGACGCGCTCGCGGACGGCCGAGTCGATCTCGATGTACCGGGCGTAATCCTCCAGCCAGTACCTCAGCTCGTACGTCACGGCCCAGTCGGCGAAGCCGTGGAGCACGACGCGCGGCGCCGGGTGCTGCGCGAGCCCCGAGAGGTCGCGGACCGCCGCCTCAAGCGCGGCTCGCGCGCGCGCCGGCGGCAGGTCGTACTCGAGGTTGACCCGCAGGATGCGCGCCATCGGCGGACCGCCGCGGCGAAACACCTCGAGCCGCTCGCGGCTGGCCAGGATGTTGGGGACGAGCACCGCGTGGCCCTCCATCGTGCGGACCTTGATGGCCCGCCACGAGAGCTGCTCGACCAGGCCGATCGATTCGCCCGCGCGGACCATGTCGCCGACCTGGACGGTCCGCTCCATCGCCAGCGCGAGGCCGGAGAACAGGTTGCCGAGCGTCTCCTGGAGCGCGAGGCCGACGACCGCGGTGATGATCGCCGAAGTCGCCAGGAGAGCGGGAAGGCTCGCCGAGAGCACCACCTGGAAGAGCGCGCCGAGGGCGAGGCCGAAGATCAGGAGGCTCACGATCTGGCGCAGCAGCGCCGGCGCCGGGGTGCCCCGGCGCAGCTCGTAGCCGAGGTCGAAGAAGAGAAAGTCGGCGATCCGGGTCAGGACCAGGGCGCCGGCGAGACCGAGGGCGAAGGCGCCGTAATCGCGCGAGCGCGAGTCGGTCAGCGCAACGTGGGCGCTCGACAGGAGCCACACCACTCCGGCGACCAGCGCGAAGATCGCGAGCGACGGCAGCACGCGGCGAACGCCGGAGGAGGCGAGGTCGCGCAGCCGGACCGTCATCGGGCCGCGATCCTCTCCGCGACCGCGCGCGGGTCGGCCGCCGCCTGGAAGAGGCGGATGGCCGCGATTCCGGAGATCCGGCCGCGGTACGGCTCGAGCGCCGCCAGGTTGTCCTCCTCGATGCCGCCGATCGCGTAGACCTCGCAGGCGTGCTCGCGGGTCTCCGGCAGCCGGGCGAGAGCCTCCGGGCCGAGCGGCGGGCCCCAGGCGCGCTTCGAGGGCGTGTCGAAGATGGGGCCGATCACCACGGCGTCCGCGCCGTCGGCGATCGCGGCCGCGGCTTCCCCGGGGCTGTGGGTCGAGACGCCGATGCGAAAGCCGCGCGGCGTGTGCGCCCGGATCCGGGAGAGAGGCAGCCCGTCGGCCGGAAGATGCACGCCGTGCGCGCCGGCCGCCAGCGCGATGTCGAAGCGGCGATTGACGGAAAGGGGCACGCGATCGCCCAGCCGCCGCCGCGCGGTCCGGGCGAGCTCGAAGGTCTCGCGGTCGCAGGATTGCCTCTCGCGCAGCTCGACCGAGAGCGGCGCGCCGCAAAGCGCGTCGAGGACCTCGAGGAAGCGGGCGTCCCCGACGGCGGCGCGGTCCGTCACGTAGAGGGCCTTCATTCCGGGCCTTTCGGAGGCGGCGCGTCGCCCTGCAGCGTTCGCGAGAGCATCTTGAGGTCGGCGGCCCCGGCGGCCAGGTGCAGGAGCCCCAGGCCCGACACGAACCCGCGGAAGAATCCGGAACCGAAGAGCCCCGGCACCGCCCCTCGCGGCGTCCACGGGCGCAGGACGAGGTACACCCCTACTGCCGTGCAGTAGAAGACGAAGAACGCGCTTCCGAGGAACGCGGCCACGCGACGCACCTGCCGCGATTCTAATTGGGGTCAGGTCTTCATTTTTCGGGTTTCAGGCCGCGGCTCCGGACCCAAAAAAAGAACCGCGCCCGAAGGCGCGGCGGGAAGGGAGGAAACCTCAGGAAGAACTCGTCAGGGGCGGCCCCGGGAGCCGGAGCTCGAAGGCGGCGGCGCGCTGCGGCCGGGCGCAGAGGGCGCCGGGGCCGAGCGAGGCGCGGCCTGCGGCGGGGGCGCCGAGCGCGGAGCGGGGGAGGAGCGCTCGATCGAACGGGGTGCATCGCCGCGAGGGGCGGGCGCCTCGCGCGCATAGCCGCGCGGAGCCGAGTCCCTCGGCGAATAGGCGTCGGGGCGGGGCCCCATGTCGCGGGGGGCCGCGCTGCCGTCGCGCCCGCGCTGCCGCGAGCCGTCGTTGTATCCGGTCTCGGGCGACCGGCGTCCGGGGACGGAACCCTCGATCACGCGGCGCGCCGGCGGAAGATCGGGACGCGACCGCCAGCCCTGCTGGCTGCCGGCCTCCGGCGACTGGCCTCGGTCGACGGTCGAGCCGCGAGGGGAGGCGCTCTGGCGCCAGTCCTCTCCGGTCGGACGCTGCGACTGGGCACGCGGAGCCTCGGTGGAGCGGGTCGGAGAGCCGTTCGGGCGACCGCGCCAGGAGTCCGGGCTCTCGGGCCGGGCCACGGTGCGCCCGGAGTCCGGCCGCGTCGAGCGCTCGTTGGGCTGGGTGGTGCGCGAGCGGTCCCAGGCGTCCTGGTCGGTCCGCGAGCGGTCGACCGTGCGCCCGGGCGCGGTCCGGGGCGCCGCGTCGCTTCGGCGGGAGTCCGGCTGCAGCATCGTGCGGTTGCGTTCGACGACCGCCGTGCCGCCGTGGGGCGTCATTTCCGAGACGCCGGGGCCCGTGAGGCGCCCCCGATCGGCTGTCACGGTGCGCTGAATCAGGGCCTCGACCGTCCCGGGCGGAAGAGTCTTCTGGCGGCCGACGACGGGAGTCAGGCGCTCCGTGTCGCGGGACGACGTCGTCCGTTCGATGACGCCCGGCGCCTCGCGAACGTGGTCGCGCAAGGCATCGCGGGCGTTGCCGCCCCGACTCGAAAGTACGATCGGGCGCGAGGAGATGGCGATGTTGCCGCCGAGGCGATCCACGACGCGCGTTCCCGGAACGACTTCGAGCCGCCCGCGGGTGCCGAGGTTCGACACGCCCGTGAAGTTCCAGCCCCGGACGTCGACCTGCCGGGTCGAGAACCGCCCGTTGATCGCGAAGGCCAGCGAGTTGCGGCCCCAGCCGATGTCCCGGTAGTAGGTGTCCCACCACGGCGAGTAGCCGCCGTACCAGCCGGTCGGGCACCAGCCGAAGTATCCGGGCGTGTATCCCCAGTAGACCCAGGCCGGCGAGTAAACGTAGCCGGGCGTCCAGCACCAGCTGTTCCAGCCCACGTCGAAGAACCAGTTGCCGTAGTGGTACGGGTACCAGCCCCAGGGGTCGAGCGACCACCAGCTCAGGCCGATGGGCGTCGAGTACCAGGAGCCGTACGAATAGGGCTGCCAGCCGATCGCGACGCGGGGCCTCCAGACGTAGGAGGAGTAGGTCGAGCTGTAATCCCAGTCGCCATATCCGTCCAGCGACTGGACGTCGCCGGCGTATTCCTCGTCCACGTAGCGGCCCGAAGCGCTCTGCGGCGCGTCGTAGGTGGTCTCGAGACGGTCGGCGGCCCAGAGGTCGAAGCGGTCGCGCGAGAAGCTGCCGCGGGCGATCTCCGGCTCCTGGTCGCCCTGCACGAGCATGTAGTTGCCGGCGCGGACGGTGTAGGAGCCCGACCGCGTCCGAACCTCGACCGAGCCGGCGCGGACCACGACGGCCGTGCCGCGCCGGACGTCGGAGTTGACGCGCACGCGGGAGCCCGAGGTGGCGTAGACCGTGGCGTCCGCTGTGTCGATGCGAGGAATCGATCGCTCGTCGGAGCCGACGACCGAGAGGATCACCGAGCCGTCGGAGAGGTCGACCGCGGAGACCTCGTCGTCGGAGCCCTGCTGGGCGTAGAGCGACGCGAACTTGATCTTCGTCCCGCCGCCGACGTGGAGGATGTTGCCGTCGGCCAGCGCCACCTCGGCGCGTGCCGGGTCCTCGGTCTTCATCTCGTCGCCAGCCGTGATCGGCAGGTTACGCCGGGCCTCGACTTCGCCGTTGGACGGCGACTGTACGATCACCTGGCCGCTCGTCTCGCGAACGTACGAGTAGGCGCTTCGCGTGCCCTGGGCCGCGGCCGACCCGGCCGCGAGGAGAACCAGCGACCCCGTCAGAAGGGCGAACCGGTTTGCGTTCATCTGTTTCATCACGCTCCGGCCTGACGAGGATAGCGAGCCTCGTGCCACGCTGGCCGCTTGCCGGACCGGGCAGAATGTGCTTTAAACTCAGCACTTATGCCAGACGACCGGCCGGAGCGAAACCGGACCTTGTCATGCCTTGGAGACAAACGCCGGGGTCCGGAGGACAGGCCCGCGGCCCGTTCGGCACCCCGGACCAAGGGTTCGTCCTCTTGATCCGGGACATCGTCCGTTACGGCGACGAGCGGCTGACCGCCGCCAACGCCGAAGTCGATCCGAGGGCGGAGGAGCTCTCCGGGCTGATTGCCGACATGGTCGAGACCTGTCACGCGGCTCCAGGAGTCGGGCTGGCCGCCCCCCAGATCGGCATCAACAAGAAGCTGGCGATCATCGATCTCTCGGTCGGCCGTGACCCCGCCGCCGTCATCGTCCTCGTCAACCCGGTCGTCATCGAGGCGACCGGCGAGCAGAAGGAAGAGGAGGGCTGCCTGTCGGTCCCCGACATCGCCGAGAAGGTGATCCGGCCGGCCCGGGTCCGGGTGCGCGCGGCCGATGCCGCGGGCGAGGTCCGTGAGATCGAGGGGACGGGCCTTCTCGCCCGGGCGCTCTGTCACGAGACCGACCACCTGAACGGCACGCTCTTCGTCGAGCGCCTCCGGGGCTTGAAGCGGGAGCTCACCTGGCGAAAGATCCACCGCCAGAAAGGGAAGGGACTCTGGTGAGCCTGACCGCCTTCAACACGCTCGGGCGAAAGCCCACGGTTCTCACGCCGATCGAGCCCGGCTACGTCCGGCTCTACACGTGCGGTCCGACGGTCTACAACGTCGTCCACATCGGCAACCTGCGGACGTTTCTCTGGGAGGACGTGCTGCGCCGGCACCTGTCGCGCGAGCGGCCTCCGGGTCACGCAGGTGATGAACCTGACCGACGTCGACGACAAGACGATCCGCGGCGCGTCGCAGGCGGGCCTGTCGCTGTCGGAGTTCACCTCGACAGTACGCGGACCTCTTCTTTCGCGACATCGACCGCCTCGGCTTCCGGAGGGCCGATCACTATCCGCGCGCGACCGAGTACGTGAAGGAGATGCAGGAGATCACGGCCAAGCTGCTGGAGCGGGGCCACGCCTACGAGTCGGAGGGCTCGGTCTACTTCCGCATCGCGACCTTCCCGGGCTACGGCAAGCTCTCGGGCATCGACCTCGACGAAGGCGCGGCGCGGCGAGCGCGTCGCGGACGACGAGTACGAGAAGGAGGACGTCGAGCGACTTCGTCCTCTGGAAGGCGGCCAAGCCGGGCGAGCCGACCTGGGATTCGCCGCTGGGGCCCCGGCCGGCCCGGCTGGCACATCGAGTGCTCGGCGATGAGCATGAAGTTCCTCGGCGCGCACTTCGACATCCACACGGGCGGCGTCGACAACATCTTCCCGCACCACGAGAACGAGATCGCGCAGAGCGAGGCCGCGACGGGGAAGCCCTTCGTCGACCTCTGGCTCCACGCGGAGCACCTGATCGTCGACGGCGAGAAGATGTCGAAGTCGAAGGGCAACTTCTACACGCTCGACGACGTGCTCGCGCGGCGCAACGACCCCGTGGCGGTCCGGTACCTGCTGCTGTCGGTCCCGTACCGCAAGAAGCTCAACTTCACCTGGGACGCCCTGACGGGAGCCGCCTCGGCCGTCGAGCGCATCAAGTCGGCCGTCGCGCGCCTCGACGACGCGGCGCGCGCGGCGGGCGAGAAGGCGGGCGCGTACCCCGCGGCCGAGCGCTCGGCGAAGTTCGCGGCGGAGTTTTCGGCGGCCCTGGACGACGACCTCAACACCGCCGAGGCGCTGGGCGTTCTGTTCACGTTCCTGCGCGACGTCAACGCGGCCCAGGTCGATGGGTCTCTGGACGCGAAGGGTGCGGCCGCCGCGGTTGCCGCGATCCGCAGCGCCGACGGCGTGCTCGGCATCCTCCCCGCGAAGGACGAGGTCCTCCCGGCCGAGATCGAAGCCCAGATCGCCGCCCGCAACGCCGCCCGCGCGCGGCGCGACTTCGCCGAGGCCGACCGGATTCGCAAGGACCTGGCCGCGAAGGGCATCGTGCTAGAGGACGGGCCGGCCGGCACGAGGTGGAAGCGGGCGTAACGGGAATTTCGCGCCAGCGAGTCGCCTTCCCTGCGCGTAGGAATGACAGGGAGGCTTCGCTGGTCCGATCGCGGTTGATGTTCCTGGCCGGCCTTGCGTCGCTGGCCGCCGGCGCGGGCTCCGCAGGGGCAGACGACTGGAAGCCGCCGGAGGCGGCGATCTCGCGCGGGGCCTTCGAAGCCCAGTACCCGAAGCAATCGGCCTCCGCGGCGGCGCTGGAAATCGAGGAGCTGGCCTCGGAGATCGGGATCGACGCCGCGCAGGATAGCCGCGCCAAGGACTGCGGAAAGGCCGAAAAGATGGCCGCGTCCGAGCGGGATCGGACGGTCCTCTGGGACTACGTGTCGCACGAGCTCGAGGACTCGGGCGAAGCCGTGTCGGCGCCGCCGCCGGTGGCCGCGCGATTCATGGAAGAGAACGACGCGACCGTGGCGGCCATCGTCTTCGCGGCGTCGGGCCGGCGGGAGATCGTCTGGGATCTCAACGTGACCGAGGGGACGAAGTCGCCGACGCCCAACTGGGGCGGCCTGATGAGTCTTCAACGGGTGCTGGCCGCTCGCGCCCTGCTCGACCTGCGACGCGGAGATTCGGATTCGGCGCTGCAGGCGATCGAGGCCATCTGGCGGATCGCCCGGAGCCTCACCGTGAGGCCGGAGCTGATGTCCCAGCTCATGGCGATGGGGCAGGCGCGAATCGCGGTGGGGCTGCTCCGGAAGGTCCAGGCCCCTGCCTACGGTTGGGAGACGCGACTGCGCGAGGGACAGTTCTACCAGGGATTCCTCGCCGCGTTCCAGAACGACCCCTGGCCCTCCGCGAACGATCCGGCCCTGACGGAACAGGTCGAGACGGTGGCCCGTGTCTACCGGCGCTTCGCGGACGGCCTGATCGAAAAGGGCGCCTGCGCCTGGACGCGCGGCGACCTTCAGCACTCCTGGGACGTCGCGGTCAGCGGCGAGGCGGACCCCGAGCAGATGGTCGTCACGATCGCCCCTTCCTCGATCATCACGTGGCTGATGCGGTCCTTTCGGCTGCTCCTCGATTCGGAGCTGACGGCGCTCGTCCTGGAGGCCCGGGCCGAGCGCGCGGCGTCCCGGGACGACCGGTGGCCGGCACGGCTCCCGAACCTCGAGTCGACGGTCTGTCCCGGCTCGTTCTATGTCTTTCGGCGCGCCGGGGGAGATCACGCTCGCTTTCGAAGGGCGCGCTCCCGTCGACGACTTGCGGGTCCTCACGCTCCCGCTCAAGTTCCAGGGAGCGGCGCCGCCAACCCCGACGCCCACTCCCACGCCGGCGCGGACGCCGACAGCCACGCCGACGCCCCTGCGCCCTTGACACCCACTCCCGCGGGCGCGATGATCGGCCCGCCATGACGCGCCCGGCCTTGCAGAACTGGTGGTGGCGGGAGGAAACCCGGTAGGGCGCAGCCGCGTCCTGCCGAAATCCATCGGCCGGGGCGCATTCCGACGAGAGAATAGAAACCCCCGGCCCGATGGGCTCGGGGGTTTTTGATTTTGATGGTCACGGACAGGATTCTTCCGATCCCGGCGTACGTCGCCTCGCTCGCGCCGAAAGACGCGGAGGACGCGAAGCGTCTCGTTGCGCGGGTCCCGGCCGGGGCGAATGCCGTCGAGTTCCGGATGGACCTCGCGGAGCGGCCGATTCCTCCGGAAGCACTCGTCGCTCTCGATACGCGTCCCGCGATCCTCACCTGGCGCTCGCTCGCCGAGGGCGGAAACTTCAGCGGCTCCGCCGAGGAGTACGCGAGGCTGGTCGAGGCGGCCTACGGGGCGGGCGCAACCGTCGACGTCGAGCATGCGCGCGGGCTTCTCGCCGATCGAAGCCGCTTCGCGCAGCGCGAGCGCGTGGTCGTGTCGCACCACGCCCCCTTCGGCCTCCCGGCAGATGCGGAGGCGAAGCTCGCCGAGATGCGCCAGGCGGGAGCGCGGGCCGTCAAGCTCGTGGCCGGCGTGGGCGACATCGCCGGGAGCCTGAAGCTCGCCGAGCTGCAGAAGCGCCAGGCCGAGCCGGGCGTCGCCATCTTCCCCATGGGGCCGACGAGCGCTCCCGGGCGGGTGCTGTCCGCGCTCTTCGGGTCCGCTCTCGTCTACGGGCCGGTCGAGAGAGAAACGGCCGCGGGGCAGATTGCGCTCGGCGACCTGCTCGAAATCTACGAGGTCGACCGTCCGCGGAAGATCGAGGCGCTCTTCGGCGTCATCGCCGGCAGCACGGCGCGGTCGCTGTCTCCGTATCTCCACAATGCGCTCTTCCGGGCGCGCGACCTGCCGTATCTCTACCTGCCGCTGCAGGTCTCGGACTTCGAGCGCGAGAGGCCGCACGAGATCGCATTCGACCCGCCCTTCCGCGGCTTTGCCGTCACACAGCCCTGGAAGCTCGCCGCGGCGCGCGCGGGGAAACCTTCCGAGGACGTGCGCCTCATCGGCGCCTCGAACACGCTGGTGCGCGACCGCGGGGGCTGGCGCGCCGAGAACACGGACGTCGACGGCGTCTTCGATCCGCTCGCCGACCACGGCACGGGCGAAGGCCGCAGCGCCGTCGTCGTGGGCGCCGGCGGCGCCGCACGGGCGGTCATCGTCGCCGCGCGCCGGCTCGGCTACGAGGTGACGATCTGCGCCCGGCGCGACTCCGAGGCCGACCGCCTGGCCGAGGCGATGCACGTCGATTCGCTGGCCTGGACGGACCTGGCCGCGAGCGAGGCGGACCTCTACGTCAACGCGACGCCGGTCGGCTGGCGCGACGGCGACCCGCCGGCCATCCCGGCGAACCTGTTCGAGGCGCAGCCGCTCGTCTTCGACTGCGTCTATCGCCGGGACGGCCGGGAGACCTCGACGATCCGCGCCGCCCGGGCGGCGAAGTGCCCGACGGTCGAGGGCCTGCAGATGTTCGCGACGCAGGCCGTGCGGCAGGCGCAGCTCTTCGGCGTCGAAGGCGTCACCGTGGACGAGGTGACCGCCCTGCTCAGGAAGGCGTTCGCGGCGTGAATCGCGCCGACGAGCGCCGCGACTTCCTGCGCCCGGGCGCGGCCCGGCCGGTGCGTTCCCGTCGCGCGGCGTGTTTCCCTCGGACTGCCTCACGCCCGTGATGCTCTTCCGCCGCATGCGCCGCCCGGGCGCGCGAGGCCTTCCTGCTCGAGAGCGTCGAGGGCGGCGAGTCGGTGGCGCGTTACACGTTCCTCGGCGTCGATCCCTCCGCGCGGCTGACCGTACGGGACGGGGTGACTTCGGTGGAGCGGGAGGTGGGAGTCGAGTCGTTCGACGGGCCGCCGCTTGCGGTTCTCGAGGGCCTGGTCCGCCGGGACGTCGTGCCGGATCCGGAGCTGCCGCCGCTCGCGCGTGGCGCGGTCGGCTACCTCGCGTACGACGCGGTCCGGCTCTTCGAGTCGATCCCGGACCGTCATCCGCGCGAGGGAGACATCCCGGACGCCCTCTTCCTTCTCTTCGAGGCCGTCGTGGCGTTCGACCATCCGCGCCAGCGGGTGCTGCTGCTGACCACGATCGGCGGCGCCGATCCCGGGAAGGCCGTCTCGGAGGCGATCGAGCGGCTGGATCGACTCGAGGCGTATCTCCATGCGCCCGATCCGCCGGGCTCGGCGAACGGCGCCGGGAACGGGCGCTTCGAGCCGGTCATGGCGCGCGAGCGATTCCTCGAGGCCGTCGCCGCGACCCGCGAGGCGATCGCGGAAGGGGAGGTCTACCAGGCGGTCGTCTCGCAGCGCTGGACCGCGCGGCTCGGAATCGACCCATTCGACGTTTACCGGGCGCTGCGGACGCTGAACCCCTCGCCCTATCTCTACTACCTCGAGACGCGGGAGGCGAGCATCCTGGGCTCCTCGCCCGAGATGCTCGTGCGCTGCCGCAACGGGGAGGTCGAGACCCGCCCGATCGCGGGCACGGTCCCCCGGGGCGCGACGCCGGCCGAGGACGAGCGGCTGGCGGCGGCCCTTCTCGCGGACCCGAAGGAGCGCGCCGAGCACGTCATGCTCGTCGACCTCGCGAGAAACGACCTCGGGCGCATCTGCGCGACCGGCACCGTGCGGGTTGCCCGCTACGCGGCGGTCGAGAAGTTCTCGCACGTGCAGCACCTCGTCTCGGAGGTCCGCGGCCGCCTGCGCGACGGTGTCGGAGCGGGCGAAGCGCTCGCGGCCTGCTTCCCGGCGGGAACGCTGACGGGCGCGCCGAAGATCCGGGCCATGGAGCTGATCGACGAGCTCGAGGCCGTCCGCCGCGGGATCTACGGCGGCGCCGTCGGGCTACTTCGATTCCGCCGGCAACTGCGACCTCGCGATCGCCATCCGCACGGCGGTCGTCGAGAAGGGGCTCTGGCGCGTGCAGGCCGGGGCCGGGATCGTCGCCGACTCGATCGCCGAGAAGGAGTACGCCGAGGCCGAGTCGAAGGCCGCCGCGATCTTCCGTTCGATCGAGCTCGCGCGCGAGTGGTTCGCATGATCTTCGTCGTCGACAACTACGACTCCTTCACCTACAACCTGGTGCAGGCGCTCGGAAAGCTCGACTCCGACGTGGTCGTGGCGAGGAACGACCGGTTCGACCCGGCGTCGGTCGCGGCCTCTCGCCCGCGCGCGATCGTCATCTCGCCGGGCCCGGGCCGTCCGGCGAAGGCCGGGCGTTCGATCGAGATGATCGCCGCCGCCGAGCGCGCCGGAATCCCGCTCCTCGGCGTTTGTCTCGGCCACCAGGCGATCGCCGCCTTCCACGGGGGCACCGTGGAGCGGGCGCCCGAGCCCCGCCACGGCAAGAGCTCGCGCGTCGATCACGACGGGGCCGGGATCTTCGACGGATTGCCGCGCCCGTTCGAGGCCGGGCGATACCATTCGCTCGTGGTGCGGGAGGACCGGCTGCCGGAGGAGCTCGTGGTCACCGGACGAAGCGAGGACGGTCTCGATCATGGCTCTCGCCCATCGCTCGCTGCCCGTCTGGGGCGTCCAGTTCCACCCCGAATCGGTGCTCACGCCCGAGGGCGAGCGCATCCTGGAGAATTTCGTGAGGCTCGCCTCGTGACGCCGGGGGTCGCCGACGCTCTGAAGTCCGTCGCCGCGTGGCGGACACTGCCGCGGGCGCTGGCCGAGGCGGCGTTCGGAGACCTGATGGACGGCCGCGCCACGCAGGCTGAGCAGGGCGCCCTGCTCCTCGGGATCGCCTCGCGGGGAGAGACGGCCGAGGAGATCGCCGGCGCCGTGACCGCCCTGCGCCGGCGGATGCGGCGCGTCCCGACGAGCCGGGCGCCGATCCTCGACACGTGCGGCCCGGGAGGGCTGGGGCGCGACCTCTTCAACCTGTCGACGGCCACCGCGGTCGTTGCGGCCGGGGCCGGCGCCGCCGTCGCCAAGCACGGCAACCGATCCGTCTCGTCCCGCGTCGGGTCGGCGGACGTCCTGGCCGCGGCCGGGATCGCGGTCGACCTCGAGCCCGTCCGCGCGGGCCGCATCCTGGACGAGACCGGCCTCGTGTTCCTCTTCGCGCCGTCGTTTCACCCGGCACTGAAGGAGCTCGCCGCCGTCCGCCGGGAGCTCGGCGTCCGGACGATCCTCAACGTCCTCGGCCCGCTCGCCAACCCGGCCGGGGCGACGCGTCAACTCGTCGGCGTCGGCCGCCCGGAGCTCGCGCCTCTCCTCGCCGACTCGCTCGCCGCCCTCGGAACCGAGCGGGCGGTCGTCTTTCACTGCGAGAACGGCCTCGACGAGCTGACTCCCGGGGTCGCAGCGTCCGGCGTCGAGGTCGAAGACGGCCGGACGCGGCCGTGGCGGCTCGAGGCGGCGGCACTCGGCCAGGAGCCGGTCGAGATCGGGGCCCTCTCCGGCGGCGACGCGGCCGAGAACGCCGACCTGCTCGCGCGCCTGCTCGACGGAGAGCCGGGTCCCCGGCGCGAGGCGGTGCTCCGGAACGTGGCCGTCGCGCTCGTCGTGGAAGGCCGGGCGAGCAACGCCGGCGAGGGCTACGAGCGAGCGCGGGCCTCGATCGACACGGGCGCGGCACGCCGGAGCTTCGAAGTCCTGCGCGCGGCCACGGCGGCGGCATGAGCGACGTCCTGGAGCGGATCCTCGCGGACAAGCGGGCCCGCCTCGCCCGAGGCGAGTACGCGGGCCGCGGCGCGGCCGATCGGCCATCGGACGGCGCAGCCTTCGTCGCTTCCCTCCGCGCGCCGGGGCCGCGGGTTCGGATCGTGGCCGAGATCAAGGCGAAGTCTCCCTCGGCGGGAGAAATCCTTCACGGCGCGGACGGGCGGATCGAGACCTTCGCGCTCCACTATCGCCGCGGCCACGCGGCGGCGATCTCGGTGGTCGTCGAGGAGGACCACTTCGGCGGCCGGCCCGAGTGGCTGCCGCGCGCCAAGGCCATCTCGGGGCTGCCCGTCCTCATGAAGGACTTCGTGATCGACGAGCGGCAGCTGGACTTCGCGGTCTCGCTCGGGGCGGACGCCGTGCTCCTGATCGTCCGCGCGCTTTCGGACGCCGAGCTGGCGTCGCTCTCGGCTGCGGCCCGGCAGCGCGGCCTCGCGGTCGTGGCCGAGGCGCACGCCGCCGAAGAGATCCCGCGTGCCGCCGCCATCGCCCCGGACGTTCTCGGCGTCAACGCCCGGAACCTCGCGAGCTTCGAGACCGACCTCGGCGGGCTCGAGGCGCTGGCGAAGGAGATCCCCGCCGCGCCCGTGCCGATGGCGGAGAGCGGCATCCGCGGCCGGGCCGACGTCGAGCGCCTCGCCGCCGCGGGCTACCGGGCCTTTCTCGTGGGCGAGACGCTGCTGCGCTCGGAAGACCCCGAGGACGAGCTGAGGGCGCTGACGCGATGACGCAGGTCAAGATCTGCGGCCTCACGCGCGAGGAGGACGTGGCCGCGGCCTGCGAGCTCGGCGCGGCGATCCTGGGCTTCAACTTTGCGCCGGGCTCGCCGAGGCGGATCTCCGCGGCGCGCGCGCGGACGATCTCCGGGGCGGCGCCGGCCGGAGTCCTGCGCGCGGGAGTCTTCACCGACGCCGGCCGCGACGAGATCGCCCGCGCGGCCGACGAGGCCGGGCTGCAGATCGTCCAGATCCACCGCCAGGTCACGCTGGAGGACGTCGAGGAGCTCCCGGCGCAGGTCGTCCCCGCGGTCCGAACGGAAGCCGGGAGGGGCGGCCTTCCGCCCGCCGCCGTCCTCGCGCGCTGCCGGTCGGTGCTCTGGGACTCGAGCGGCGGCCGGGGGCGCGTCGCGGACTGGGGCCTCGTCGAGGAAGCGGGCGCTCTGCCCGTCCCCGTGTTCGTCGCCGGCGGACTCGACGCGGACAACGTGGGCGAGGTGATCCGGCGGCTCCGGCCGGCCGGCGTCGACGTCGCCTCGGGCGTCGAGATCGCCCCGGGCATCAAGGCCCGCGGCAGGCTCGAGCGCTTCTTCGAGGCCGTGCGCGAGGCGGACCGTGGCTAGGCGGCGCGGCGACTTCGGTCCGTACGGCGGCCGCTTCGCGCCGGAGACGCTCATGGCGCCGCTCGAGGAGCTCGAAGCGGCCTTCGACAAGTGGCGACGCGACCGGCGGTTCCGCGCCGAGCTCGACGATCTGCTGCGCACCTACGCCGGGCGGCCGACGCCGGTCATGTTCGCCGACCGGCTGACGAAGCGGTTGGGCGGCGCGAAGATCGCGTTGAAGCGCGAGGACCTCCTCCACACCGGGGCGCACAAGCTCAACAACGCCCTCGGGCAGGTGCTGCTCGCCGGCAGGATGGGGAAGTCGAGGGTCGTCGCCGAGACGGGCGCGGGCCAGCACGGGGTCGCGACGGCCGCCGCGGCGGCGAAGCTCGGAATCGCCTGCCGCGTCTACATGGGCGTGACGGACATGGCTCGGCAGGCGCCGAACGTTTCGCGCATGCGGCTGCTCGGCGCCGAGGTCGTCGGCGTCGACTCCGGATCGAAGACGCTCAAGGACGCGATCAACGAAGCGATGCGGGACTGGACCGAGAACGTCGCGACCACCCACTACGTGCTGGGGTCCGCGCTCGGGCCGCATCCCTATCCGACGATGGTCCGCGAGTTCCAGTCGGTCATCGGCCGCGAAGCGAAGGCCCAGTTCCGGAGGCTCGCGGGCCGCGACCCCGCCGCGGCGGTCGCCTGCGTGGGCGGCGGCTCGAACGCCATCGGCCTCTTCTCGGCGTACCTGGCCACGCCGGTCGCGCTCTACGGCGTCGAGGCGGGCGGCCGGGGCCCGGGGCCGGGCGACCACGCCGCGCGATTTTCCGGGGGCTCGCCCGGCATCCTTCACGGCACCCGGACGATGCTCCTGCAGGACGAGGCAGGGCAGACTTTGCCGACGCACTCCGTTTCCGCCGGCCTCGACTATCCCGCCGTGGGTCCCGAGCACGCGCAGCTTCACGACACCGGCCGCGTCCGCTACACGAAGGTCTCGGACGAAGAGGCGCTCGACGCCTTCGCCCTGCTCTCCGAGACCGAGGGCATCCTGCCGGCCCTCGAGTCCGCCCACGCCCTCGCGTTCGCCGGGGGGCTCGCTCGAAAGATCCCGCGCTCGAAATGGATCCTGGTGAACCTCTCCGGCCGCGGCGACAAGGACCTCGACGAGGTGCTCCGGGTGCGCGGCGACGGATCGGCATGAGCCGGATCGGCGAGGCCTTCGAGCGCGCGCGGCGCGAGAACCGGGCGGCGTTCATCGCCTACCTGACGGCGGGCGATCCGACGGGAGACGCCACCGTCGGGCTCGCTCGCGCCCTCGACCGCGCGGGGGCGGACATCCTGGAGCTCGGAGTGCCGTTCTCCGATCCCATCGCGGACGGTCCGGTGCTTCAGCGCGCCGCGTCGCGGGCGCTCGACGCGGGGGTCACGCTCGACGCGGTGTTCGGCATCGCGCGGCGCATCCGCGCCGCCACGTCTCTCGCGCTCGTCCTCTTCTCCTACGCGAATCCCCTGCAATCGCAGGGGAATCGTTCGGGCGGCGGCCGGAGCCCGGGCCGCGGGATTCGACGGAGTGCTCCTGACCGACGTCCCGCCCGAGGAGGCCGCCGCGTTCGTCCCCGCCCTGCGCCGCGCCGGCCTCGACACCATCTTCCTGGTTTCGCCGACCTCGCCGGCCTCGCGCATGCGCGAAGCCGCGCGGCTGTCGACCGGATTTCTCTACGTCGTCTCGCGGCCGGGCACGACCGGGGCCCGCGCGGACCTGCCGCGCGACCTCGCGGAGACGGTCCGGCGCGCTCGGCGGGCCGCGGGAAGTCTTCCACTCGCGATCGGCTTCGGGATCTCGACGCCGGATGCGGCGGCCCGCGCGGCGGCCCTCGCCGACGGCGTCGTCGTCGGCTCGGCCCTCGTCGGCGCATCGGAACGCGCAGGGCGGGGCCGCGAGGCGGCCGTCGCGCGGCTCGCCGGCCGTCTCGCGAGGGCCTGTCGCCGGAAAGGCTGATGCGGAGCGAAGGCGAGTGCCTCAAGCTCCTGCGCAGGGCCAACCTGTCCCGGGAGACCCTCGAGGAGATCCTCGGCGACCGCGCCGCGCGCAAGCACCACGCGGTCAGGAGGGCGCTGGCCGCCCATCCGAAAACGCCCCGGACCGACGCGCTCGCTCTGGTGGCGACGCTCTTCTGGCGTGATCTGGCTCACCTCTCGGCCGACGCGCGGGTCCATCCGGCCGTCCGGCGCGCCGCGGACCAGGATCTTCTTCGCCGGCTGTCGGAGATGGCGGTCGCCGAGAAGGTCGACCTGGCCCGCAACGTGGGCCGGGGAACGCTCCTGGCGCTGCGACTCGACCCGGATCCCCGCGTCCTGGCTTCGGTCCTGGAGAATCGGTTCACGATCGAGGCGGATGTGATCCAGGCCGCCGTCCAGCCCTCGGCCAGTCCCGAGTCCCTGGCCTTGATCGCGGGCCACCCCCGCTGGGGCGCCCGGTCGGGGGTTCGGAGCGCCGTTCTCCGGGGCCGGAACCTGCCCGACGCCCTGGCCCTGACCCTCCTGACCCGGGCGAGCCTCGAGGATCTGCGGGGGGTCCGGGATTCGCCGCGCAGCTCGGCGCTCCTGAAGGCCTGCGCGGAAAGAGTCCTTGCGGAGCGGACCGGCGAGGTCTAGCATCAAAAGTCCGCGATCCGGGGAGACGAGAATGGGCGAGACACCGGTGCTGACGTTCGGGGAAGATCTCCGCCGGGAGAGGCTCATTCGCGAGGTGTCGCTCGAAGAGATTTCCTCGGCGACGAAGATCTCGATCCGACTCCTGACCGCTCTCGAGTCGAGCGACGTCAAGAAGCTCCCGGCACCGGTCTTCACCCGCGGGTTCATCCGGTCCTACTCGCGGCACCTCGGCCTCGACCCGGACGAGATGGTCAACGCGTACCTCGCCGACGTGGCGCCGGACAAGGCTCGCGTCGGCGCGGCGAGCCGGGGAGGGTTGCGCTCGCGGCTCTTCCGCGGCCGCCGGGGAGCGGCGGGCACGATCGTCGTCAGCGTGACCGGGATCCTCCTGCTCCTCGGCCTGATCGCGCGTCCGGAGCGCCGCAGCGCCCCGACCTCCGCGAGCGCGGCCCGGGCGGTGGCGCCCGTCAGCTTCAAGAACGTGGCCGTGTCGCCGGGCCCGGCGCCGCGGATCCAGGACGAGGCTCCGGCTCCGGCCGAACCGACGCCTTCGACGGCGGGCGTGACGATGACGCTCGAGTTCGCCGAGGATTCATGGACGGAAGTCACCGCCGACGGCGTCTCGGTCTTTTCGGGCCTCATCCGCCGCGGAACGAAACGCGAGTTCGAGGCGCGTGAAGGATTCCGCCTGACACTCGGCAACGCCGGCGGCGTGCGCGTGACGGTCGACGGCCGGCCCCTGGAGCCGCTCGGTGGCGCCGGCCAGGTCGTGCGCAACCGGCCCGTGCCCGATCCGCGCCTGCAGAGCTAGCGTCTCCTCGCTTGTCCGAAACCGAACCCCCGGCCCCCCCCGAGCCGCAGGACCTCGTTTCGATCGTCCGCTCTCCGGACGCCCCTCGGGACCTGCGCGTCTTCGCCGCGCGCGGCCTGCTGCCCCTCGAACGCAACGACCGGCTGAGGGCGCTGCTCGCCGTCATCGGCGACGAGGATCCCGACGTCGGCCCGCCCGCCCTCGAGACCTTCAAGACGGTTCCGCCCGACGATTTCGTCCGATTCCTCGACGAGGGTGCGCCCACGGGCGCGGAGCTCGATGTCGTGAGCCGCACGAGCGAGGACCACTTCGTCCTCGAACGGATCATCCGGAACCCGGAAACTTCGGACGAGACGCTGCTGCGGCTGGCCTCGAATGTGAGCGGCGCGCCCCAGGAGGCGCTGATCGTCAACCAGGTGCGGCTGATCCGCCAGCCCCCTCTGATCGAGGCCCTCCTGGAGAACCCGCATCTGACGGCCGACGGCCGCCGGCGCCTGGCGGAGCTGCGCGAAGAGTTCTTCGACAAGGAGATTCGCCGCCGGGAGCAGGAGCGGCTCCGCCGGGAGGAAGAAGAGCGGCGCGCGCGGCAGGAGGCCGAAGGGATCGTCTTCGACGAGGAGGAGGAAGGCGATCCCGGCGCGGAGGGGCCGGAGCCCCACGGCGGCGCCGTCGACGAGGTCAACGAGGCGGGGCTCGCGGCGATCTACCGCCGCATCGCCATGATGACGGTCAAGGAGAAGGTGGAGCTCGCCCAGAAGGGGACCAAGGAGGAGCGCCGCATCCTGATCGGGGACGCCAACAAGATCGTCAGCATGGCGGTCCTCACCTGCGAGTCGATCTCGCAGGCCGAAGTCGAGGGTTTCTGCGCGATGCGGCACCTCGGCCCGGAGATCTTCCAGGAGATCGCGTCGACGCGGGAGTGGATCAAGAAGCCCCGGATCCAGCTCGCCCTGGTCACCAATCCCGCCGTTCCGCTCTCGATCACGCTTCCGCTGGTCAAGTTCCTCAACATGCGCGAGCTCCGAAACATCGGCCGGGACCGCAATCTCCCCGAGGGAGTTCGCCTGACGGCCCGCAAGATCATCCTCGAAAAGCGGGGCTGAGGCCGGCGTGTCCGGCGCGGAACGGGGTCGGCGCTTGCCGGGGGGCGGGTCTTTCCCATATGTTAACCTTCGTTGAAAAATTCCGCCGCACGTTCGAGGGTCCCCCACGATGTCGCGAGACGCTGACTATTACGCGCTCCTCGGGGTGGCGAGGGACGCCAGCGAGGCCGAGATCCGGGAGCGGTTTCGGTCGCTGGCGCGAGAGGCCCATCCCGACCGCGCGCCGGCGGCGCGAAAGGCCGAGGCCGAATCGAAGTTCCAGGATCTGACCGAGGCGGTGAACGTGTTGACGAGCCCCGAAAGACGAAAGGCCTACGACTTCGACCTCGCGGCGGCGCGGAGCGCGCCGGAGATCGGAGGCGACGCCGTGGCCGCCAACTACGTTTCGCAGGGCATCGCCGCCTACAAGGACCGAAAGTTCACGGAAGCGGCGGGCAACTTCCAGCTGGCCGTGCACCGCAATCCCCGGGACGTCAAGGCCCAGCACTACCTCGGCCTCGCCTCCGCCCGGGCCGGGGACATGCGGACCGCCGTCAAGGCGATCGAGACGGCGCTGACGATCGAGCCCCACAACGGCGGCATGCTCAAGGACGCCGGAGCGATCTTCCGCCAGGCGGGTCTCCTGCTGAAGGCCGAGAAGGCGTACCAGGAGGCGCTGCGCTGGGACCCGTCGGCCGGCGACGCGCGCAAGGCGCTCGAAGAGGTCCGCGTGCAGCGGACGGGTAAGGGGTAGCGCCGGCGATGGCCGAAATCGACGCGTACGGGCTGACGGACGTCGGCAAGAAGCGCAAGCACAACGAGGACGCCTACGCGCTCGACGAGGCCGAGGGCCTCTTCATCGTGGCCGACGGCATGGGCGGCCACGCGGCCGGCGAAGTCGCCGCGAAGATCACCGTCGAGACCATCGGGGAGTTCATCGCGGCGACGCGCCAGAAGGAAGAGGCGACCTGGCCCTTCAAGTACAACCACGAGCTCCACTTCAACAGCAACCGCCTGGCGATCGCGATCGAGAAGGCCAACGAGCGCGTCATGTCGGCCGTCGCGGCGCAGCCGTGGCTCAAGGGGATGGGCACGACCGTCGTCGCCGGCCTCCTGAACGAGAAGATCCTCTCGCTCGCCCACGTCGGCGACAGCCGCGCGTACCTCTACCGCGCCGGCGAGCTGACGCGGCTGACGGACGATCACTCCTGGGTCCACGAGCAGGTCTCCGCCGGAATCCTCACCGAGGAGGAGGCCAAGACCCATCCCCTGAAGAACGTCGTGACGCGGGCGCTCGGCGGCGGCCCGTCGGTCGCGCCCGACCTGCGCGAGATGGAGTTCTCGCGGGGCGATGCCTTCCTCTTCTGCTCCGACGGGCTGACCACGATGCTCTCGGACGAGGAGATCCGCGACTCCATCGCCGAGGACGAGACCCGGACGGCGGAGGCCCTCTGCCAGGGCCTCGTCGATCTGGCCAACGACAAGGGCGGCGTCGACAACATCACCGTCGTCTTCGTCCGCATCCCGGGCCGCGCGACGCTCGAGAAGATCGACCGCGTGGAGAAGATCGTCAAGGGGGAGCCGGCCGCGAAGGCGGCGAAATAGGCCCGACGCCCCGGACCCGGAATCCGTACAACGGTTGACGATCTCGCGCCCGGGGGCTACCCTCAGGAAAATGGTCCGATTGCGCCCGTCCGGCCTCCTGTTCGCGGGCATCCTGCTCGGATGCGCGCCGGTGCTCGGGGCCTCGTCCGGCGCGGCGGGGGACCCGGACCCCGCGTTCGTCGATCGGGCGGTCGAGGCGTTCATGCTGGAAGCCGCGCACCGGCCGGCCGACGAGGACCTCTGGACCCTGGCCGCGGCCCCGCTGCTGGACTTCCGCGCGCATCCCGCCGCGCTGGGGCGGCTCTGGGTCCAGGAGGCGGCGATCTCGGCGGGCGAGGCGAGTCTCTGGCGCCGCGCGCGCGAGGAGGCCGCCGCCGGCGGCGAGAAGCCGAGGGCGGCGCTCTCCCGGATCGTCACGGACCTGTCGCGGGGCGACGGGCGCCTGCTGCTGCGCGCCGCGGCGCGGCTCTACGTGCTGCTCGAGCCCGAGTCGTCGCCGTCGCGCCTGAAACTCTCCGACCTCGAAGCCGGGGCCCTCGACGCGGCTCCCCCCGCGCCGCTCTCCGTGCGCCACCGCTCGATCCTGCCCGACGGCGAGACGGACACTCTCCTGCTCGCCTGGCCGCCGGACGGCGGCGACGGGGCCGCAGTGGTGCGGTACTCGGATCGCGCGCTCCCGGCCGACGTCGTGTTCTTCGCCGCGGGCGATCGACGCTCGATTCCCCTGTCGGGCGTCGCCCGCGTCGACTTCCTCGTCGCGGGGAGCGACGAGGGTGTGCCGGGCCTGCGGGCTCCGGTCGACTGCGCGCGGGACGCCTCGGCCCACTTCTCCCGGCTGGAGGCGCACGCCTCCGCCGGGGTCGGGGGCCCGCGGCTGACCTGGACCACCGCGTCCCACGCCGGGCTGTGGGGCTGGGCGGTCTTTCGCGAGGAGGTCCTGCCGGACGGGCGAGTCGCCCGCACCGGGCCGGAGCTCGTCCCGTCCTCGGAGTCGTCGCTCGAGTCCTTCGGCTACGCGTTCGTCGACACCTCGGCCTCGGCGGACACGTTCTACCGCTACACCGTCTGGGCGGTGACCGACGAGGGCCTGCTGGCGCGAGCCTTCTCGGCGACGCTCGAGACGGGACGAAACCGCCGGGACTGAGCGGCGGCGGGCAGTCCTAGCGGCGCCGCCGCCGGCGGCCGCGGGCGAGCTGCTCCATCACGATCTCGCGGTGATCGAACGCGAACTCGACCTGCCGCAGCTCGGACGGCGTGTACCACCTCGCGTCGGCGGCATCGTCGCCTCCGCGGGCGCGGCCGGAGAGCGGCGTGCACCGATAGAGGACCGTCACGTTGTGTCCCCGCGGATCGCGGTCGGGTTTCGAGTAGACGCCGAGGAGCTCCCCGACGCGGACCTTCAGGCCCGTCTCCTCGAGGGTCTCGCGCGCGCAGCATTCCTGGGTCGTCTCCTTCCACTCGCAGAACCCGCCGGGAAGGCCCCACCGCCCCTGGTACGGCGGCCGCGCGCGCTGCACGAGGAGGACCCGGCCGCGCCGGTCGCGGACCCAGGAGTCGACGGTGAGGCGGGGCATGCGCTTCTTGGTGTAGGGGTTGCTCATTCGTACCTTTCGAAAAACTCGCGGATCTCGTCGGCCGGCCGGCGCGTCACCAGCTCGGACGGGGTCTCGTCGTACCAGTCGCGCGGAAGCCGGCTGACGTAGGGCTCCTCCATGAACCGCGCGCAGACGAGCGCGATGACGCCGCGGTCGGTCTCGCTGCGGATCAGCCGGCCGGCCGCCTGGACGACGCGCGTCATGCCGGGCTGCAGGTAGGCGTAGTCGAAGCCAGCCTCTTCCTGGTCGTCGAAGTACCGGCGCAGCAGCTCCCGCTCGAAGGAAACCTGCGGAAGCGCCGGCGAAACGACGAAGACGGCCGAGAGCAGATCGCCGGGATAGTCGACGCCCTCGGCGTACATCCCGCCGGAGACCGCGAAGAGCAGCGTTCCGCCCGGGGGCGGCGAGGCGAGGGCTTCGAGCAGCTGCTGCCGCTCGAAGCTCGTCAGGTCCGGCCGCTGGACGAGCAGCCGCGAGCGGGTCGCCGGCATGCGGGAGGCGACCTCGGCGAGAAACCGGTACGACGGGAAGAGCACGAGGTCGTTGCCCCCGTGGGCGTCGGACATCTCGGCGAGCAGCGCCGCGATGCGGCCGTAGTTGCGCTCGCGGGCCGTGTAGGTCGTCCGGACCCATGGCACGATCATGACTTTGCGGTTCTCGGGCGGGAAGGGCGGCGGCAGCGAGATCGAGGACGTCCGGTCGGCTTCGAGGCCGAGCACCCGCCGGATCGCCTCGGGCGGCGTGAGGGTCGCCGACAACAGGATGGCCGAGGACGCCTCCCGGAAGATCGAGGAGAGCGCCCGCGCGGGGTCGAGGCACACGAGCGCCAGGCGGATGCCCGAGGCGCGGCGCTCGACGACCGTCGAAAAGTCCGGCCCGAGCATGGAGAGGACCGCCGCGAACCGCTGGAGCGTGAAGTGGAAGTCGAGGACCGGGTCGTCGACGAGCGCCAGCCGCGTCTCGCGCTTCCACGCGAGGTAGCGCATGAGCTTCTGCTCCCAGGCCGCCCGCAGCTCCAGCAGCGCCTCCCGCGGCGGATCGACCTCGGCGATGGCTTCGCCCTCGGGCAGGTCCCCGGCGCACTCGGCGAGGATCGCGGCGAGGTCCTCGATGGAGGCGACGATGTCCTGGAAGAGCTCGCCGGGCTGCAGGACGAGGCGGTTGCGCAGCGCGGCGAGATCCTCCTCGAGGATCTCGGGCGAGAAGATCTGGCGCGCCCGGTCGGGAAGGTTGTGCGCCTCGTCGACGAGGAGGATGGCCTCGCGCAGGTCTTCGCCGGTCAGGTGCCGCAGGGCGGCCGCGGGCTCGAAGACGTAGTTGTAGTCGGCGACGATCGCGTCGGCGCGATGGGCGAGCTCGAGCTGGACTTCGAAGGGGCAGACTTCCTCGCGCCGGGCCTCCTCGAAGACGACGTCCGGGTCGTGGTGCGAGTAGGAGTCGCGCAGCCGGCCGAGGAGGTTCGACCGTTCCATCTTCTCGGGGTAGCCGCTGGCGAAGCGGCAGAAGTCCTCGTGGCAGATGATCCGGTCGTTGGCGCACATCCGGTCCTTGGCTCGGACCTGGACGGTGTGGAACGCGCGCTCGTTCATCGCCACGAGGGCGGAGACCGCCATCTTCTGCTGAAGCGTCTTCGAGGTCAGGAAGACGACCTGCCGCCCCGTCGCGAGCCCCTCGGCGAGCGCCGGATGGAGCGCCGCGGCCGTCTTGCCCGAGCCCGTCGGCGCCTCGGCCAGCAGGTGCTCGCGATTGCGCACGGCCGCGCGGACGGCTTCGATCATCTTCTCCTGCCCGGGGCGCGGCGCCGTGTGCGGGAAGGGCAGGCGCTCGGCGGCCGCGGCCTTGCGCTGCCGCGCGATCTTCTGGCCGCGCCAGATCCCGAGGAACTTCGCCAGCCGCCGTTCGACGTCGCGCTCGACGTCTTCGTCGAAGGGGACCTGGAGCGAGAGCTCCTCCCCGGTCTCGATGTCGACGTAGACGAGGGCTCCGCCCACGCGGCCGTGGCCCAGGCGCTTCCAGAGGTAGCAGTAGCCGAGGAGCTGCCGGCGGTCGCGCTCGAAGGCGTAGCCCTGGGGCCGTACGCCGTCGACCGAGAGGTTGGTGGACTTGAGCTCCTCGATGAGCCAGTGACCTGGCTCACGTTCCATGCAGCCGTCGAGGCGACCGGTCAGGACCGCCGTCCACTCCTCGACGGGGATGCGCGCCTCGAGATGGACCTCCCGGCGGTAGGCGGGGTGGGCGTTCTGTCTCTCGGCGAGGACACGGGTGTGGATCTGGGTGCCGAGGCCGAGGCGCCGCCAGCCGTCGCCACGGTCGAACCCGACGCGGCGGAAGCCCTCGTCCTCGGCGAGCTCGCGCACGGAGATCTCGAAGACGCGGGATTCCTCGTCAAAGCGCAACCCGTCGATTATAATTTGAGGGTGACGAGCGCCCCGCGCACTCTCCTTCGCGTCGCGGCGCTCCAGGCCGCGATCCTGCTCCTCGCCGTATCCCCTCTGGCCGCGCGCGCAAGGACCTCGAAGGAGCCTCCGACGCTGCGCTCGGCCCTCGAGAGCGCGGCGTTTCGTCCGCCGGCGGCGAAGGCCGGGGTCTCGATCTCCGTTGCGGACCTGGCGACGGGGGAGACGGTGTTCGAGAAGAACCCCGAGGCCCCCGAGACGATCGCCTCCGTCACGAAGATGATCTCGACCGCGGCGGCCCTGCACTACCTCGGCCCGTCCTACAAGTTCCGCACGACCTTCTGGCGGCGCGGCGACATCCGCGACGGCAACCTCCTGGGCTCGCTGCTCGTCGTCGGGGGCGGGGATCCGAACATCTCCGGGCGCTTCTACGACGACGATTCCTTCGCGATCTTCGACAAGTGGGCCGCCGGCCTGCGCCAGGCGGGCATCATCCGGGTCACGGGCGACCTGATCCTCAACGCAAGCTCCTTCGACGAGGAGTACCGGCATCCCGACTGGCCGCCCGAGCGCGATTCGCGCTGGTACCAGGCGCCGGTATCGGCCCTGTCGTACAACGACAACGTCGTCGTCGTCTCCGTCGGCCGCGGCGGCCTCCCCGGCGCGCCGGCGAACGTCACGATCGATCCCGACACCGACGTGGTCCAGGCCCTCGCCCGCGCCCGCACCGTCGGAAAGGGCGGAAAGGTCCGCATCGCCGTGTCGCGGCCGAGCGGCTCGGACGTCGTGACGGTCAGCGGGACCGTTCCGAATCGCTACTTCCGCTGGGCCGTGCCGCTCGCCATCGACGACCCGCCCAAGTTCTTCGGGGCGGCCCTGCGCAGCCGACTGCGCGCCGCGGGAATCGAGCTCACGGGCAACGTCGTCGAGCGCGCCGTGCCGGCCGACAACGCGTGGCTCCTGGTTGCGACGACCGAGTCCGACATCCTGCCGACCCTTTCGATCGCCAACAAGCGCAGCCAGAGCTTCTACGCCGAGCAGATCTTCAAGACCCTGGCGTACGAGAAGACGGGGAAGGGGAGCTGGCAAGGGGCGCTCGGGCTCGCGAGGGAGTTCCTCGGCGGCCTGGGTCTCGAGTCGGAACGCTTCGAGCTGCACGACGGCTCGGGCCTCTCCTCGGGAAACCGGGTGTCGGCGGCGGACCTCGTCAGCTTCCTCCGCGCCATGGACGCCCACCCTCAGGGAGCGCTCTGGAGGTCCACCCTGGCCGTGTCCGGCGACCCGGACGGGTCTCTCCGCGGCCGCCTCCTCGACAGCCGGAGCCGGGGGCAGGTCACGGCCAAGACAGGCACCCTCAACGGCGTGTCGACGCTGGCCGGGTACGTCCAGGCCGAATCGGGCAAGACCTACGCCTTCGCCATCCTCCTGAACGGCCCCCGGGTCTCCGAATCCCGGGGCCACGCCTACCAGGACCGCCTGATCCGGGCCTTGATCCAGAAGGGGTAGCGGCCCCCCGGGGTGCCAAAACCTCTTGACACCCGGCTCTCCCGATGTGATCAAATACACCTGATTCGTGTTTTGGGCCGCGCTGCGGCCCGCTGAATAGGTGGGAATCCTGATGTTGGAGCTGGCGTACCGGCGGAGCTTCGCTTTGGCGAAGGCCTCGCGCGGTGGGCGCTGACCTCAGGTTCAGGTTTACGGCCTGGGCATAAGGCCTGGGCCATTTGGCGAAAGGTGGCTGTCTTGAACTCGCATCACGGGCGGCGTCCCTTCCTAGGACGCAGCTAACTACCTGAAATAAAGAGTCTTATCGCCTACTGCCCACCAGGGCAGGTGGCTATTGCTTTATCTAGACATTCAGCTATGATTGGGGTCGACTTCTAGCATCAGGAGAGCGACGCCATGGAAATATCGGACGACCTCAGCGTGAGTGATTCGCCAGAGAGTCTCTTCGAGCAAGAGGTGCACGCCGTTTTCCAGGAGACGCTCGGTCTCATTCACATCGCTCTCGTTTCTCACTACAGACTCGTTGAGCAGGAAGCGACCGAACTCGAGAAGGATCTCTTCGTTTGGTTCCGCCGCTTCTGCTACCGGCCGGGCGCGTCGCCCAAAGAGAATCGTCCCTTCCTGCTCGTCGCTTGCTGCCAGTTCGCGCGCGAGTACCAGAAGTACGTGGTCGGTACTGGAGTCGCGCGTTTCGGACGACCAGCTGGATAGCATCCTTCAACGTGAGCCTGCCGATGTGGCTCATGACTTCTCGCGCAGCCTTCAGCTGTACGACTTCCGTAGGTCCGATGCCTGAACAGGGCAGAGTCCTAGCGTTTCGCCCCAGGCAGGTCGTCGAACCGACCTCCCCTGCGCAGGCATTTGGCATCGCAAGGCAGTACCTTACTCAAGCAGCTGAGGAGAGGCACGAGCAGGACGCGGGGGCAACCTACGGAGACGCTGATGTTTTGATGGCGCTCTGCGGGTTGCTTCGTGAGCACGTAAACGTGAACCCGGCTGAAGTGCTTGCCGAGGCCACCCGCATATTTGCTTGGGTCTCGAGTCGATCCCACGGAATTGGGTTCTTCGACGAGCGCGAATTCTTCCTCGGGGAGAGCGCTCTGCTCGCGGGCAGTGCCACGAGACTCCTTGGCCATCGAGCGGACACGGAGTTGTGGCTTGACCGCGCAGACGCCGGGTATCGCCACACGATTAATCCGACGCCAAACCTGGCGCGGGTGGCTTACATTCGACTGACTCTTCGGTACGACATGCGACGGCACTCCGACGTGCTTGAGTTCTTGCCGTCCGTAGCCCTCACGTTTGAGAAGCTCGGCATGTACGCGGAGTTGGCCAAGTGCTGGTTCTTGGAAGCCATGAGCCTGAAGGAGCTTGGCCGGACCGCAGAGGCGGCGACAAGGTTGCACGGGCTGATTGACGCTGCCGAGTTTCGGAGCGAGAACGCTATTCGCGGAATGGCAACTCTCTATATTGGCGACTTGGAATCTGCAGAAGGCCACTTGGAAGCGGCGCTTGCTGCCTACCAAGGGGCGTTGCCGCTGCTCAAAGCAACGAATCGTCATGCTACGCTCGCAGACCTGAAGGCCAGCGTAGGCCAGACCCTTCAAGCAATGGGTCGACTGGACCAAGCGGTGGGGGCTTATCGAGAGTCGGTGCACGATCACGAAGCATTGGGAATGCGGACTCGTGCTGCGTACTTCCGGGTCGTTCTGGCTGAGGCCCTAATCGGTCTCGGCAAACCTCGCGAGGCTGAGTGGGAAGTGCTCGCCGCTATTCCAACCATCGAAGAGGAAGGAATGGCGGCTGAGGGCCTAGCAGCTGTCGCATTGCTTCGAGAGTCTGTGCGCCAGCGGAAGACCGACTCGGTAGCCCTGGCGCAGGTTCGCGCGTACCTCGGGGAAGTAAGCAGCCGGGAGTAGGCGCACCCTTTCGGCCCCCACTCCGTCGTTGGACGGCAATCCTCCCGCCTCGTGACAATATATAAGTAGGGACTTGCTCCTGGAATCCCCAGAGAGGGGGGTGGCTAGGATGTCGACACGGCTAAGGCGCGGGTTGCCGTGCGAGGGAGCCGGGGAGGCTCGCCGGAATCCCTTGTCCGACCAAGACTTGGAGGGCTTCTACCGACAGGTCTTCTTGCCTCTCGCGCGGCGTGCGACTTGGAAGCATCGCCTTCCGCCAGAGGACGCACGAGACATCGTCCAAGATGCGTTTGTACTCGCCCTCACGCGACTGAACGGTTCTGGGAACCCGAGAGCGTGGCTCATCCAGGTAGTCGACCACCTATCGATCAACCACAAGAGAAAGGTGTTGCGGCGAGCGAGTCTGACAGCGAGGTGGGGCAGCCGCGTGGAGTTCGAGAAGACCTCCAAGAAGGAGGGTGACGATTCTCTCGACTAGGGAGTTTCTGCATAGGGCTCGGGCATGGGCTGAGGGCACGCGAGGGCTGGCGCTACCGCTGGGGCCTGCAGTCGATGAGTGCTTGTATCGGGCGGCCTCGCTGAAGGAGCGGCTGCGAACCGAGTCTGTTGAAATTCTGGCAGGTCAACTCCAAGGCGACCCGGACGGACCAGACATTTGCCTCGCCCTCTGCGAGGTTCTGGAACGGGAGCGAGATTCGGCCTCGCCGGGTCGGCGGGACGACCTGATTCACGCCTACGAGCTCGTGTCGCAGCTGGGATGGGACGATGAGCTGGGAGAACGCGAGTATGTCTTGGCGCGACTCGCACTACTTGTTTGGGATCACTGCAGAAAGTGTCGAGGGTATGCCGAGACCTATTCGTGGCAGGTTCGGTGCCGCGAGCACGCGGTCGCGCAGGAAGAGATAAGGAACTTCCTGGATCTCCCCTGCTCCCAGATGTCGATGGATCTGCGGGCCAGATTCCTGAGGGACGAGACCGTTCTATTGAGCTGGTGCGATCGCCTGGAGCATCAGCGCAACGTGGAGCCCGTGACGGCAGGGAAAGAGGGTGCCCAGCTCTACAGGTGGCTTTCCACCGAGGGTGCGGGCAGCGGCCTCCCCGAGGAGTTTGTCGAATACTGCTGTGCAAGTGTGGCGCTCTCAGTTCTCGCAACTCAGCACCACCTTCATCACGAGGCCGGGGACCATCTCTGGCGCGAGCGCGTTTGGCGTCACCTCGACCGATGTGAGGGTGTGGCGCCGCTCGCGGCATCGTTGGAGCACTTGCGTATTGGTCGGCTGTACTTGAATCGACAGTATGCAGAGGCCGCGGAGCCGTGCGAGGCGCTGATCAGCCGGATGCAGGATCTAGGGATGGTAGTTGGCGGGGCAAGGACTCGATTCCTGTTTGGCTTGATCCTAAAGGAGATTGGTGACTTCGATGCTGCGCTGGGGGCTCTTGCGAAGGCTCGCGCCGATGCGGTGGATTCCGGAGACAATCTCACGGGCGCACTGGCGCTCTGCAATAGCGCACAGATCCTCGGCGGCCAAGGGAATTTTGAGGGGGCTATGGGCGTAGCGAGCGACGCGCTTGAAGTTGCGAATCGTTCCGAGTGTGTATGGGCGGTAGCGCATGTTCAGGTGACAGTGGGGGAGCTGCTTCGAGATCACGGAGACCTTGCCCGGTCGGCTGAAGCCTATGCGGCAGGGATTCATTCCTACCAAGCTGTTGGGATGGAGGTGATCGCGGCCTACCTTACCCTTCTGCTTGCAGAGACGCTGCTGCTAGCCGGGCGAACAGCGGAAGCGATGTCGAAGGTTCTTGTGGCGATTCCGGTGATTGAAAGGGAGCGCTTGACCCGAGAGGCCTTGGTGGCTGTGGGCCTCCTTCGGGAAGCCCTCCGTCAACAGGCCGCGGTACCCGACGCCCTGCGCCAACTCCGCGAGCAGCTTCAACGCATGAAGGAGGAGGGGCGTCTGTGAGGATCTGGCGGCGCGTCCGCGCCTTCTTCCGCCGCCGCCGCGCTCCCGGTCCACCCCCGCCTCCGCCGACCATCCCGCCCAGGGACCAGATCCTCCCGTTCTTCTTCTGAGGCCCGCGTCGCCGCGGGGATATGGTTCCTCGCGTGAAGACGGTCCTCTACCTCCACGGCTTCGCTTCCTCGCCGCAAGGGCGCAAGATCGCCCTCCTGCGCGAGGCGCTGGAGCCGGAGGGCTTTCGGGTCGTGGCGCCGGACCTGAACCGGCCGTCCTTCGGCGAGTTGAGCTTTGAGGCGATCGTGGGGGAGGCGGTGCGCGCAGCGACGGCCGAGTCGCCCGACCGTCGTGATCGGCAGCTCCCTGGGAGCCCTCGCGGCGCTCGCGGCAGCGCGCCGGGGCGTTGTCGCGCCGCTGGTCCTGATCGCGCCGGCCCTGGGATTCGGCTCGCGCTGGATCGAGAAGCTGGCGCCAGGGGATCCAGTCCGGTTCTTCCATCACGGGCAGGGCCGGGAGCTCTCGATCCATCGGCGCTTCTTCGAGGAGATGGCGCTCAACTCGGTCGACCGCGAGCCTCCGCCGCAGCGGGTGATCGTCGTCATGGGGCAGCGCGACGAGAGCGTGCCGTTCGACGGGGTCGCGGCGGTGTGGCGGCGGTGGCAGGAGTCCGGCCGGCTTGCGCGGGGATCCCGCTTCGTCGCGATCCCGGAAGGCGACCACGGCCTGGTGGCCTTCGTCGACGAGATCGCGCGCGCGGTTCGCGAGGCGGCGAGCGGATAGAATCGGCGCCTCATGGCACTGTCGGGTCTGGGGCTCTTCCTGCTGGAAGCCTGCGCGGGCACGGCCTTCCTGCTTCTCTTCTTTCCGCCGAAGGTGCTCGGACGCGGCTTTTTCTCGCTCCATGGGGCGCTGGCGGCGATCTTTGCAGGCCTGGCGCTCGGCGTTCGGCCGCCGGGAATGCCGTTGCCCGTGACCGCGACCGCGGCGGGTTGCCTCGCGGCCTACACCTTCGCGGCCCATGCGGGATTCGCCGACCGCGCGCGCATCCTGCTGCTGGCCGGGGCCGCTTGCGCGGGCTGGTCGCTCGCGCGGGTGGCCCTGGTGGCGCCGCGGGAGGCGGGCGACGCGTGGACGGTCGTCGGGGCCTTCGCGGGGGGTCTCTTCTTCGGGTCGGTGCTGGTGGTGATGAACCTCGGTCACTGGTACCTGGTCTCGCGCTCTCTGCCGTTCCAGCTTCTGGCGCGCGGAGCGGCGCTCTTCGCGGGGCTCGCGATCTTTCGGACCGCCTACCTGGCGCTTGCGATGACGGTCCAGCGCCACTCGGAGGGCGTGCAGACGCTCGTTTCGCTCGAGCGGGATGCGCTCTTCTTCCTCTTCCGCGTGATGTGGGGGATCGCCGGCCCGCTGGCGCTGTCGTACTTCATCTGGAGAACGGCCGAGCTCAAGTCGAACCAGGCGGCGACGGGGCTTCTCTACGTCGCGCTGGTGTTCGTTCTCATCGGCGAGCTGCTCTCGTCCTACCTCACGGTGGCGACGGGGTTCCCGGCTTAGGGCGGCATCGCGATGCGGGCCCGGTACTACTGCCCGGACTGCCTGACGGCGCGGGAGCACGCGATCGGGGACGCCGGGGCCTTCGCCTGCGCCGGGTGCGGGCGCGGCTACGAGGCGGACCCGGCCCGGGTCCTGGGCGACGAGGGCGTCGACGGTTGCGCGTTCTGCGACAACCGCGTGTTCTTCCTGCAGAAGGACTTCGACCAGCGGCTCGGCTGCCTGATCATGGCGGCCACGCTCGCGGCGGCTCTCTTGGTCGGCTGGAAGTTCGGCTGGATCTGGTTCACGCCCGTCCTGCTCGCGACGGTGGTGGTCGACTGGATCGTCGCGGCGCGGATCCGGCCGATCACGATCTGCTACCGCTGCGACGCGGAGTACCGGGACGTCCCCGTCCACCCGAAGCACAAGGGCTGGGACCCGCACGTCGCCGAGCGTTACGCCGAGCGCAAGACGGTCCGGCGGATGCGATGAGGAAGATCTACGACATCTCGCGGCCGATCTCCGAGGAGACGCCGGTGTGGCCGGGCGACGTGGGGTTCTCCTGGCGCGAGACGGCGCGGACGGGGGCCGGGATCGGGGCTCCCTGGGGCTCGACCTGCTTCACGATGAGCGCCCACTGCGGGACGCACGCCGACGCGCCGAGCCATCTCTTCGAGGACGGGAAGGCGATCGCCGAGGCGCCGCTGGCGGCCTACGTGGGCCCGGCCCGCGTCCTGGCGCTGCCGGGGGTGGGGGAGGTGGGGCCGGACGCACTGCCGAGGAGGAGCCTCGGCCCTTCCCGGGTCCTGTTCCGCAGCCTCGCGAAGGCCTCCCTCTCGCCGCTGGCGGCGATCCGTCTCGCCGACGCGGGGGCCATGCTCGTGGGGACCGACGGCGCCTCGATCGACCCGGAGGACGCCGAGGATCTGCCGGCCCACCGCGCGCTGCTCTCGCGCGGCGTCGCCCTGCTCGAAGACCTCGATCTCTCGGCCGTCCCCGACGGGGACTACGAGCTCGTCGCCCTGCCGCTGCGCTTCCGGGACCTCGACGCCTCGCCCGTCCGGGCCGTCCTGATCGCGACCCGGGCCGCGCGCTAGGGGAACAGGCCCCGGATGCGCGTCGCCTCCTCGACGCGGCCGACCGCGAGGATGAGCGCTCCCGTCCGCAGGTCCGTGTCGTGCTTGCGCGCGGTCTCCGCGACGTCCTCGTAGGCCCTCCGGATCGTCTTCTCGAGGTGCGTGCGGACGACCTCCTGGTCCCAGAAGAACGAGTAGAGGTCCTGGACCCACTCGAAGTACGACACCGTCACCCCGCCGGCGTTGGCGAGGATGTCGGGGATCACGACGCAGCCGTTCGAGCGGAGGATGTCGTCGGCGTCCGGCGTCGTGGGACCGTTGGCCGCCTCCGCGATGATCTTCGCCTTGACCCGCGGGGCGTTCTCCCGGGTGATCACGCCCTCAAGCGCCGCCGGGACGAGGATGTCGACCGGCAGCTCCAGGAGCTCCGCGTTCGAAATTCTCTGTCCGTGGCCCGCCGTGACCGAGCCCTTCTTTTCCTTGGCCGCATTGACGAGCTCCATCCGCAGGCCCTTCTTGTCGTAGAGCCCGCCCTGGGAATCCGAGACGGCGAGGACCTTCACGCCGGCCTCTTCGAGAAAACGGGCCGCGATCGACCCCGCGTTGCCGTAGCCCTGGACCGCGGCGGTCGCTCCCTTCAGGGGCAGACGCATGCGCTTGGCGGCCTCGTCGATGGCCACGAAGCAGCCCTCGGCGGTGGCGTCGTTGCGGCCGGCGGAGCCCCCGAGGGGGATGGGTTTGCCCGTGACGACGCCGAGGGTCGAAAAGCCCTGGGTCATCGAGAACGTGTCCATGATCCAGGCCATGTGCTGCGGCGTCGTGTAGACGTCGGGCGCGGGGATGTCGCGGTCGTGGCCGAGAACGATGGCGATCTCGGAGGTGTACCGGCGCGTCAACCGCTCGTTCTCGTCGAGCGAGAGCATCTTGGGATCGACCGTGACGCCGCCCTTGGCGCCGCCGAAGGGGATGTTGACGACGGCGCACTTCCAGGTCATCCACATGGCGAGCGCCTTGACCTCGTCGAGCGTGACGCCCGGGTGGAAGCGGATGCCGCCCTTGGACGGCCCGCGCGCGATGTTGTGCTGGACCCGGTATCCCGTGAAGACCTTGATCCGCTTGTTGTCCATCTTGACCGGGATCGAAACGATCAGTTGGCGCTTGGGGCTGCGGAGGATCTCGCGCATCCCCGGATCGAGGCCGAGGTGGTCGGCCGCGCGTTCGAACTGGCGCTGCGCGAATCCGAACGGATTCAGGTTCTCGGGAGTCGGGGACGCGGTCGGGGAGGCCGGCCTCTTCGTCGAGGCGGGCGAGCGTCGGGGGTTCCGTGCCATTCGTCTCTCCTTCGCGCCAGGCGCTGTTGGGGAGGGGATCTGCGAGGCGAAATCAGGGGCCGGCCAGGGGAAGGCTCGCGGCCGCGTGGCGGGCGAGCTGCCAGAGTTGCGACGGGAAGACGCCGAGGCCGAAGATCGCCGCGGCGCACAGCGCGAGCGCGAGCCGGTCCGCGGGGGCGAGCGCCGGCGGCGCCTCCGGCTCCACCGGGTCCCGCATGTAGAGGATGTAGACGACCTTCAGGTAGTACCCGACGGACACGAGGCTGTTCGCGACGCCGATCAGGGCGAGCGCGTACAGGCCCTTCTCCAGGGCGGCCTTGAAGAGAAAGAACTTCCCGATGAAACCGGCCGTCGCCGGGATGCCGGCGAGCGAGAAGAAGCACAGCGCCAGGACGGCCGAGGCGAACCGCGCCCGGCGGCCGTCGCCCGCGAGCATGGCGATGGGGTGCGGCTTCGTCTCGTCGCGGTAGAGCGCCGAGACCGCGGCGAAGGCGCCGGCGTTGGAGGCGAGGTACGCGAAGAAGTAGACGATGGCGGCCGCCAGGGCATCGCGGCCGAAGACCACGAGGGCGATGGTGACGTAGCCCATGTGGGCGATGCCCGAGTAGGCGAGCAGGCGCTTGATGTCCCGCTGGGCGAGGGCCACGACGTTGCCGAGCGTCATCGAGAGGATGGCGAGGGCGGCGATGGCGGTCCGAAGCCGGTCGGGCATGCCCGACTCGAAGGCCGTCGCGAACACCCGGTAGAGGACGAGGAGGCTCGCCCCCTTGGGAGCGATCGAGAGATAGAGGACCGCCGGAGTCGGCATGCCCTGGTAGACGTCCGGCGCCCAGGCGTGGAAGGGCGCCAGCGACATCTTGAACCCGAAGCCGACCAGCAGCAGGAGCAGGCCGAAGACGACGGACGGATTGTCGGCGAGGCCGGCGCGGGCCAGGCCCTCGATCTTCGTTCCGCCGCTCGCGCCGAAGAGGAGCACGATGCCGTAGAGCGTGAAAGCGGAGCCGAAGGCGCCGGTCAGGAAATACTTGAGGCCGGCCTCGGAGGAGGCCCCGACGTTCCGGAAATACGCGGCGAGCACGTAGAAAGACAGGGAGAGGGTCTCCAGGCCGATGAAGACGAGGAGCAGGTCGAGCCCGCGCGTCATCAGCGAGACGCCCAGGTGCCCCCAGAGCAGGAGAGCGTAGAACTCGCCCTTCTCGTCGCCGGCCCGCTCGAGATACGGCTTGGCCACGAGGACCGCCAGGGCCGCGCAGGCCCCCGCAAAGAGGCCGATGAGGAGCGTCAGGGGGGAAGTCTCGAGGCGGCCGCCGAAGGTGGTCCCCATCGGCGCGAGGGCGAGGGCATAGAGGGATCCCGCGATCCCGGCCAGCGCGACCGTGGCGAACCAGCGGCGCAGCGCCGGCGCGAAGGCCTCGAGCAGGAGGATCAGGCAGCCGGTCGACGCCAGGACGATCTCGGGCAGGATCGAGGCGAGGTCGGTGTGCGTGAACGAGATCAGGGGCGTCATGGCGCGCCGCTCGCGATCTGCCTCGAGGCCACGCTCTCCTGCAGCGACTCGACCGAGCTCCGGATCTTGTCGAGGAAGTCGTTCGGCCGGACTCCGATCCAGACCATCAGGACGACCAGCACCGCGGCGGCGACGAACTCGGTCGGCCGGATGTCCTTGAGCGTCTTGTTCTCCTCGTGCTGGAGGGGATTCCAGAAGACCCGCTGCACGAGCGAGAGCATGTAGATCGCCGAGAGGACCACGCCCGATCGCGGCGGCCACGGCCCACCAGCGGTGCTCGGAGGACCAGGTCCCGAGCAGGATCAGGAACTCGCCGACGAATCCGTTCAGGCCGGGCAGGCCGATCGAGGAAAGCGTCGCGATCAGGAAGAGGGCGGTCGTCACGGGGACCACGCCCGCGATCCCGCCGTAGGCCGAGATCTCGCGCGTGTGCCGGCGCTCGTAGAGCACGCCGACGAGCAGGAAGAGCGCGCCGGTCGAGAGACCGTGGTTGATCATCTGGAGGATCGAGCCCTGGAGCGAGATCGTCGTGAACGCGCCGATTCCGATGACGACGAGGCCCAGGTGAGACACCGAGGAGTAGGCCACGAGCCGCTTCATGTCGTGCTGGGCGTAGGCGACCATGGCCCCGTAGACGATTCCGACGACACCGAGCACGCCGAGCCACGGCGCGTAGCGGACCGCCGCGCCCGGGAAGAGGGGCAGGGCGAAGCGCAGGTAGCCGTACACGCCGAGCTTCAGCAGCACGCCGGCCAGGATGATCGAGCCCGCCGTCGGCGCCTCCGTGTGCGCGTCCGGCAGCCACGTGTGGACGGGAAACACGGGGACCTTGATGGCGAAGGCCAGCGCGAAGGCCGCGAAGAGCAGCGTCTCGGTGCGGCCCGTGAAGGTCAGGCGATAGAGGTCTTCGAGGGCGAAGGACCAGGTGCCCGTGGCTCCGTGGTGGCGGATCGCGATGTAGAGGATGGCCAGGAACATCAGCAGACTGCCCGCCATCGTGAAGAGGAAGAACTTCATCGCGGCGTAGATGCGACGGGGCCCTCCCCAGATGCCGATGATGAAGTACATCGGCACGAGCATCACTTCCCAGAAGACGTAGAAGAGCGCCAGGTCGAGCGCCACGAGGCTCCCGAGCATGCCGGTCTCGAGCATCAGGAAGGCGATCGAGTAGCCGCGGACCTCCTTCTCGACGTGGGTCAGGGAGAAGAGGAGGGCCACCGGCGTCAGGATCGTCGTCAGGAGCACGAGGAGCAGCGAGATCCCGTCGAGGCCCACGGAGTAGGAGATGCCGAGGGCCGGGATCCAGTCGGTCTGCTCGCGGAACTGGAAGCCGCGCTGGGCGACGTCGAAGCGCGTCCAGAGGGGAAGCGAGACGAGGGCGTCGGCGGTCGCCACGAGCAGGGCGAAGACCTTGGCCTCCTTCTCCATCGAGCGCGGGAAGAGGAGCAGCAGGGCCGCACCGGCCGCGGGCAGGAAGACGATGACCGACAGCAGGTGCTCGGTGAGAAGGCGCGCCATCACCAGGCCCCCACGACGAACGCCAGCAGCGCCACCAGGCCGAGCAGGAAGGTCAGGGCGTAGTTGCGGACGTTGCCCGTCTGGAGGAACCGGAGGAAGTCCCCGGCGAGCTCGACCAGGAAGGCGGTAGCGTTCAGGATGCCGTCGATGATCAGGACGTCGACGACCTTCCAGAGGGCCCGGGCGAGCCAGGCGAACGGCCGGACGAACAGGACGTCGTAGAGCTCGTCGACCCGGAACTTGTCGGCCACGAGCGCGTAGGCTCCGGGGAAACGCGCGGCGATCCGCGCGGGAACGCGACCCTCCTCCCTGGCGTACCACGTCCAGGCCAGGAAGAGGCCCGAGGCCGCCACGGCGACCGAGACGGCCATGAGCAGCCACTCGGTGGCGTGGGGGAGGGCCTCGTGGCCCGCCTCGTGCCCCGCGATCGGGATCAGGATCGGCGCGAGGAAGCGCGCGAACAGGTTGGCGTTCTCGCCGAAGACCGCGGGCAGGCCCACCCAGCCGCCGACGGCGGCGAGGACGGCCAGGACGACGAGGGGCATCGTCATCGACGTCGGCGACTCGTGGACGTGATGCTCCTGCTCGGGGGTCCCGCGGAACTTGCCGAAGAACGTCTTCGAGACCGCGCGGAACATGTAGAAGGCGGTGAGCCCCGCGGTGAAGAGGCCGACGAACCAGAAGAGCTTCCCGAGCGGCTGGTGGGTTTCGAAGGCGCTGCGCGAGGATCGCGTCCTTCGAGAAGAAGCCCGCGAGCGGCGGGATGCCGGCGATCGCGAGCGTCGCGACGAGGAACGTCCAGAAGGTGACCGGCATCTTCGACTTCAGCCCGCCCATGTGCCGCATGTCGATGCTCGCCGCTCATGGCATGCATGACGGAGCCCGCCCCGAGGAAGAGGCACGCCTTGAAGAAGGCGTGCGTCATGACGTGGAACATCCCGACGGTGAAGGCGCCGACGCCGCAGGCGAGGAACATGTAGCCGAGCTGCGAGACGGTCGAGTACGCCAGGACCTTCTTGATGTCGTTCTGGGCCAGCGCGATCGTGGCCGCGAAGATCGCAGGTGAAGCGCCGACCGCGGCGACGACCAGCATGACGTCCGGCGCGAGCCGGAAGAGCACGTTGGCAGCGGGCGACCATGTAGACGCCGGCCGTGACCATCGTCGCGGCATGGATCAGGGCGGAGACGGGCGTCGGGCCGGCCATGGCGTCGGGCAGCCAGACGTAGAGCGGGAACTGGGCGCTCTTGCCGCACGGCGCCGAGGAAGAGGCAGAGGCAGATGAGCGAGAGGGCCGGGGCGTAGCGGCGACGGGTCGGTCGCGGCCTTGCCGAAGACCTCGGTGAAGTTGAGCGAGCCGAACGCGGTGAAGACGCCGAACATCCCGAGCAGGAAGCCGAAGTCGCCGATGCGGTTCACGACGAAGGCCTTCTTGCCGGCGGCGGCGGCGTACTCCTTGTCGAAGTAGTAGCCGATGAGGAGGTACGAGCAGAGGCCCACGCCTTCCCAGCCGACGAAGAGCAGCGGGAAGTTCTCGGCCAGGACGAGCGACGAGCATCGCGAAGATGAAGAGGTTCAGGTAGGCGAAGAAGCGGGCGTAGCCGGCGTCGGTGGCCTCGTGGTGCATGTAGCCGATCGCGTAGACGTGGATCAGGAAGCCGACGAACGTGACGAACGAGAGCATGAGGGCCGAGAGAGGATCGAGGCGGAAGGCGAGGTCGAGCGGTCAGGTCGCCCGCGACGATCCAGCTCGCGTAGCTCTCGACGAACCGACGCCGTGGTCGCCGCCGGACGTAGGGGATGAGCCGCGAGTAGGCGACGAGCGTCGTCAGCGCGACCGAACCGACGCCGACGGCCGAGACGAAGGACTTGCCGAGGCGGGTCCCGAGCAGCGCGTTCACGGCGAAGCCCGCGAGCGGGAGGACGGGGATGAGCCAGAGCGGGAGAGTCATCGCGCTCGCGTCACCACTTCAGCAGCGTTGATCTTGTTCACGTCGATCGTCTCGGTGTGCCGGAAGAGCGCGACGAAGATCGCGAGTCCCGACGGCCGCCTCGGCGGCCGCGATGGCGATGACGAAGAAGACGATGATCTGGCCCTCGCGCGAGCCCATGGCGGCGCCGTAGCCGAGGACGGCCAGGTTCGCGGCGTTCATCATGAGCTCGATCGACAGGAAGATCGGGATGGCGTTGCGGCGCAGGAGCGCCCCCGCGAGGCCGATCGCAGAAGAGCGCCGCCGGACGACGAGCAGCACGTCGGAGAGCGGGATCGGGCCGATCACGGGCGCTTCTCCCGGCGGGCGAGGACGAAGGCGCCGACGAGCGGCGGCGAGCAGCAGGACCGACAGCGCCTCGAAGTGCAGCAGGTAGTCCGAGTAGAGCAGGCGCGCGAGCGCCGACGGCGTCGGCGAGGGCGGAGGGCTCCTCGCCGGAGACGCCGGGGATCCGCGCCCGGAGCCCGGAGGGTCGCGAGCAGCAGGAGCGCGAAGGCGACGACCCCGAGGCCGCCGAAGAGCGGTCTGGATGGGACGGCGTGCTGCGATCCTGGCGGCTTCCTGGCCGATGTTGAGCAGCATGAGGACGAAGAGGAAGAGGACGAGGATGGCGCCCGCGTAGACGATGACCTGGATCGCCGCGATGAACGGCGCAGAGCAGCATGACGTAGGAGACCGCCAGGCCGAAGAACGTCACGACGAGGGTGAGGACGCTCCTCACCGGGTTCTTCGGTCACGACCATGAGGCCGCCGAAGAGGATCGCCACGGCCGCGGCCGCGTCGAAGACGAACCGCTCCGCGGTCATCGCGCGATCCTCCAGAGCTCCAGGGCGGCGGCCCAGAAGAGGTTGAGGAGCGCCAGCGGCAGGAGCGCCTTCCAGCCGATGCCGCATGAGCTGGTCGTAGCGGAAGCGGGGGAGTGTCCAGCGGACCCAGACGAAGACGAAGACGAAGAACGGCGTCTTCGCCGCGAAGACCAGCGATCGAGAGCGAGCCCGCCGGCGAGGCTCGAGGGCGGAAGCCCGGCAGCGACCAGCCGCCGAAGTAGAGCGTCGACCGTGATCGCCGAGGCGACGACGACGTTGACGTACTCGGCCATGAAGAAGGCGCCGAACCGCATGGCGGAGTACTCCGTGTGGTATCCGGCGACGAGCTCGGCCTCGGCCTCCGGGAGGTCGAACGGCAGGCGGTTGGTCTCGGCGAAGGCCGAGACGAAGAAGATGAGGAAGCCGAGGGGCTGCGGGAAGAAGTTCCAGCGGGGGATGAACCCGAGCCAGACCGCCCTGCTGCATCGCGACGACGTCGTTCAGCCGGAAGGAGCTCGCGGCGAGGAGACGCCGCGACCGCGGCGGTCGTCATCGCCAGCTCGTAGGAGATGATCTGCGCGCTCGAGCGGATGCCGCCCATGAGCGAGAACTTGTTGTTGGACGACCAGCCGGCGAGCACGATGGCGTAGACCGACGAGCGACGTGATCGCGAAGACGTAGAGGAGACCGATCGAGACGTCGGCGCCGATCAGCGGGATCGCGCGGCCGCCGATCGGTGAGCGTCGCGCCGTAAGGGATCACGGCGAACGGTCGAGAGGGCGGCGAAGGCCGCGATGACGCGGGGCGAGCGAGGAAGAGGAGCTTGTCCGCGGCGGCGGGCGTGACGTCCTCCTTCGTGAACATCTTCAGGATGTCGGCGACGGCCTGGAAGAGGCCGAAGGGCCCGACGCGGTTGGGCCCGGGCCGGTCCTGGATGAACGCGCGCGCCGCGCCGCTCGACCCAGGTCAGCGGGCATGACGAGCGACCGGACAAGATCAGGGCCGGCAGCGCGACGCGCAGCGTCGACGATCAGCCAGTCGACGAGCGGTCACAGCGTCGCCCGTCCACGCGAAGTCGCCCTTCTTGAGCAGCGCTGCCGCCCTCGAGGTCCTTCGGGTCGATGCCGGCGTAGGCCGGGACCTCGCGGCGCGATCGCCGCGAGCAGGTCGGCGCGGCGTCCAGTTGCGGTCGCCGTAGCCGAGCGCGGTCGCGAGCTGCAGCAGCAGCTCCCAGTGCGCGCGCACGGGGGGCCTGGGCAGGAAGGCGCGCTCGAACCGCTGGACGCGTCCCTGCACGTTCGTGAACGTGCCTTCCTTCTCGGCGAGCGAAGCGGCCGGCAGGACGACGTCGGCCGCGTCGCGTCAGAGCGTTCGACGTGCGGGCGGCGACCGCGAGGAAGCGCGCCCGCGCGGAGCTGCGGCGACCTTCGCGGGGTCGTCGGCGATCGCGGAGAAGTCCGGCGTCGGCGACGAGGATCGACCTCGGGCGAGGCCTTGCCGGAGAGCACCGCGTCGAGGCCGTATCCGCCCTTGCCGGGCGTCACGCCCATGTCCCGCGCGCCCCGGAAGTTCGGCGCGGCCTCGTCGGCCGTCGATCCACTCCGTCTTCGACTTGATCTTGCGGGTGCGCGACTTCGTCGACGAGCGACGTCGCGGTTCGGCGCAGGCGAGGTGGTCGGCGATCTTCCGAAGGAGGAAGTTCTCCTCGTTCGAGAGGTGCGCCGAGCCCGCGAAGAAGAGGCCGGCCGGCCCGGTCGACTCGACCGTCCTGCGGATCTCGCGCGGCCATCCGCTCGACGGCCGACCGGGACGATCGTCTCCTGGACGCGAGCTGCCCTCGCGCAGCGTCGCCTTGTGGACGTCGCGGGCGTTCAGGCTCTCGGAGAGGAAGCGCCCGTAGTCGCAGAGCCAGTAGTCGTTGACCTCGGGATTGAGGCGCGGCAGGAAGCGGTAGACGACGTCGTCCTTGCGACTCGATCGAGATGTTGCAGCCGACGTTGCAGCCGGGGCAGACCGACTGCGTCTTGTTCGAGGTACCAGACGCGGCTGCGGAAGCGGAACTCGCGGCGTCGTCAGGGCGCCGACGGGGCAGACGTCCGCGGCGCAGCCCGACCAGTCGTTGTCGAGCGGCTGTCCCTCGTGCGTCCAGACGAGCGTGCGGCCGCCGCGGTCGAGGAACGTCAGCTCGCTCGTCTCGGCGATCTCCTGCGTGAAGCGGATGCAGCGCGTGCACTGGATGCAGCGGGTCATGTCGGCGATGACGTGCGGGCCGATCATCGTCCGGTCGTAGGTCGGGTACTGGCGCTTCTGCTCGTCGTAGTTGCGAGAGCTGGCTGGCCCGTAGCCGAAGGAGTTGTCCTGCAGCGTGCACTCGCCGGCCTGGTCGCAGATCGGGCAGTCGAGCGGGTGGTTGATGAGGAGGAACTCCATCGTCGCGCTGCGGGCGTCCTTGACCTTCGTCGGTCGTCGTCTTGACCGACGAGGCCGTCCCGCACCGGCGTCGTGCAGGCCGCCTGGATCTTCGGCATGCCCTCGATCTCGACGAGGCACATGCGGCACTGGCCGACGACGGAGAGCGCGCGGGTGGTAGCAGAAGTGCGGGATGTCGACGCCGGCGAGCTTCGGCGGCCTCGATGAGGTTCGAGGTTCTTCGGGACCTCGACGGCTTCCCGTCGAAGGTCACCGTGAAGGTGTCCTTGGCGGGCGGGGGCGGCGGCGCAGGGGCGGCGGGCTTCGTCGGCTCGCTGCTCATGCGGTCACCAGGGCGCCTCGCGCCCGACGAGGCAGCGCTTGTGCTCGACGTGGTACAGGAACTCGTCGCGGAACTTCGCGACCGCCGAGAGGACGGGCGCGATCGCGCGCGTCGGCGAAGACGCAGATCGTCATGCCGTTGCCCATCTGGTTCGGCCATCGCGCGGAGCAGGTCGATGTCCTCGACGCGGCCCTCGCCGTTCTCGATCCGCGTCAGGACGCTTGTGGAGCCAGGGCGTGCCCTCGCGGCAGGGCGTGCACTGGCCGCAGGACTCGTGCGAGAAGAACTTCGCGATGTTCTGGACGGCCGTCGACGATGCAGGTGTCCTCGTCCATCACGATGATCGCGGCCGAGCCGAGCATCGAGCCCTTCGCGGCCACGCCGTCGAAGTCGAGCGGGCAGTCCTCGATCTCGGCGGCCGTCAGCATCGCGGCCGAGGCGCCGCCGGGGATGACGGCCTTCAGCTTCTTGCCGCCCCGGATGCCCCGGCCGTAGCCGTCGCCGTAGAGGAGCTCCTTCAACGGCAGGCCCATCGGCGGCCTCGTAGACGCCGGGCCGGTTGACGTGGCCCGAGACGCAGTAGAGCTTGGGCCCCGTGTTCTTCTCGTTGCGCCCGATGCTTCGTGAACCAGTCGGCGCCGCGGTCGACGATGTGCTTGACGCAGCACGAGCGTCTCGACGTTGTTGACGATCGTCGGGCAGCCGCAAGACGCCCGAGACGGCGGGGAAGGGCGGCTTGATGCGCGGCTGGCCGCGCTTGCCCTCGAGCGATCTCGATCAGGCCCGTCTCCTCGCCGCAGATGTAGGCGCCCGCGCCGCGGTGGACCGTGATGTCGAGCGAGAAGCCGGAGCCGAGGATGTTCTCGCCGAGGAAGCCCTTCGCGTAGGCCTCGGCGACCGCCGCGTTCAGGATCGCGGGCGCCGTCGTAGAACTCGCCGCGGATGTAGATGTAGGCGGTGCTTGCAGCGCGATGGCGTAGGAGGAGAGGATCATCCCCTCGAGGAGCTGGTGCGGGTCCTTCTCCATGAGGAGCCGGTCCTTGAAGGTCCCGGGCTCCGACTCGTCCGCGTTGCAGAGCAGGTAGACGGGCTTGCCCTTCGTGTCCTTCGGCGACGAACGCCCACTTGACGCCGGTCGGGAACCCGGCGCCGCCGCGGCCGCGGAGGCCCGACTTCTTGACCTCCTCGGTGACCTGTTCGGGCGTCCATGCCGCCGCGCCAGGACCTTCTGCCAGGCCGGCGTACCCGCCGTCGGCGACGTACGTCGTCGATCGACTGAGAGTCGGGCGTGCCGACGCGGCGAGCTCGAGGATCTTCTCCACCGCTCAGGACTCCCGTCCGAGGCCGGTCGAGGAGCGCGTCGAGCTTCTCCGTCGTCCATCGGCTCGTAGTACTTGTCGTTGACCATCATGGACGGGCGCGCGGTCGCACCCCGCGATGCACTCGACCTCGACCAGCGTGAACTTGCCGTCCGTCGTCGTCTCCTCGAGGCCGATCCCGAGCCTGCTTCTTGCAGTGCTCCACGAGGGCCCTCGGCCCCGAGCAGGTGGCAGGAGATCGACGTGCAGACCTGGAGGAGGTTCCTGCCGACGGGCGCGAGGTTGTACATCGTGTAGAAGGTCAGCACCCCGTCGATGTGCGGACACCGGCAGGTCGAGGAGTCGCGCGACCTCCTCGGCCGACTCCTTCGAGATCCAGCCGCAGGTCTCCTGGGCGACCCAGAGCACGGGCAGGAGCGCGGCCTGCTTCGTCGGGTAACGCGTCAGGATGGCCTCGATCCGCGCCGATCGCCGCGGGCGGGAAGGGACGGCGGCTCGCCGGCGGCCTCGACCCTGTAGCGGGTGTGGCTCACCAGTCGAACGCTCCCTTCTTCCAGATGTAGGCGTAGCCGACGGCCAGGACGCCGAGGAAGACGAGCATCTCGACGAAGAGCGGCCAGCCCACGGAGCGGAAGACGAGCGCCCAGGGGTAGAGGAACGCGATTTCCACGTCGAACAGGATGAAGACCATCGCGATCACGAAGAACTTGATCGAGATGCGCTTGTGGCGAGGCGTCGATCAGGGGGACGCCGCTCTCGTAGGTCTCGCCCTTCTGCCGCGTCCGCAGCTTCTGGCCGAGGACGACGTTGAGGATCTGGATCACCGCCGCCATCCCCGCGGCGACGCCCAGCAGGATGAGAATCGGAGCAAATGTCAGAGGCATGGAGCGGTGGCAACTTTTTCACAAGCCCCCGGTCGAGTCAACGCATGTCGAAGAGAGCAAAGGGCCTAGGGCCGCGCTACCATCCGCCCGTGCCGAAAGCCTTCGATCCCTGCGCGCTCGTGCCCGCGTTCGACGCGGAGGCGACCGTCGGGGCCGTGGTCCGGGGGCTGCGGAAATCGATCGCCCGTGTGCTGGTCGTCGACGACGGCTCGTCGGATCGCACCGGGGAGGCGGCGGCGGCCGAGGGCGCGGAGGTGCTCCGCCGGCCGGCCAACGGCGGCAAGGGCGCGGCGGTGCGCTCGGGGCTCGAGCGGATCCTGGCGTCGCCGGCGACGCACGTGGCGTTCGTGGACGCCGACGGGCAGCACGACCCGGCCGACCTCCCCGCGCTGCTCGAGGCGGCGAGGGACGGCGACGACTTCGTGATCGGGTCGCGGATGGGAGATTCCGACGCGATCCCGCGCTACCGGTACCGGACCAACGAGATCGGCAGCCAGGTCCTTTCGCGGATGACCGGGCTCGAGGTCGAAGACGCGCAGTCGGGGTACCGGGTGATCGCGGCGGACCTGCTGCGCCGGCTCGAGCTGAACGCGCTCGGCTACATCATCGAAACGGAGATGCTGCTGAAGGCTGCGCCCCACCTGGCTCGCTTCCGGCACGTCCCGGTGCGAGCGATCTACGGCGGGCCGTCGCACTATCGGCCGTTTCGCGACACCTGGGTCATCTCGTGGGGCGCCGTCTACTACAAGGTCTTCGAGTTGGATTGAGGGCGGGCCGAAGCCAGCCGATACAATCGGCGGCTCGTGTCCCAACCGACGATCACGCCGCTGCGCGCCGAGGGCCGAGGGCCTCGCGTCCTGACCATCGACGCCGAGGACTGGTTCCACGTCTGCGGCCACGAGGCCTACTCGGACCCCCGGAACTGGGACGGCTACGCTTCGCGCGTCGAGACCACGCTCGGCGGGTTGTTCGAGGCGCTCGCGGCGGGCGGGCATCGGGCGACGGTGTTCTTCCTGGGGTGGATCGCGCGGCGCTACCCGCAGCTCGTCCTCGAGGCGGCCCGGCGCGGGCACGAGATCGGCGTGCACGGCCACGATCACCGGCGCGCCGACGACATGACGCCGGCCGAGTTCCGCGACGACCTGTCCCGGGCGCGCGACGCGATCGACGCGGCCGGAGGCACGGGAGCCGCGACCTACCGCGCGGCGGAGTGGTCGATCCGCCACGCGGGATCCCCGGCGCTGCGGGAGCTGGCGGCGGCCGGGTTTCGCCGGGACGCGTCGATGATGCCGGTGCCGCCATTGGGCCGCCGGTCGAATCCCCGCGGGCCCCACCGGATCGAGGGCGACGGCTGGTCGATCACGGAGATCCCGCCGCTGACGGGCTCGGTCCTCGGCGTGGCCCTGCCGCTCGGGGGGGCGTGGCCATTCCGGGTCCTGCCGAGGGGCCGCCTCGTGCGCGCGGAGGCCGAGGCCCGCGACCGCGGCGAGCCCGCGGTCTTCACCTTCCACCCGTGGGAGTTCGACCGGGCGCATCCCGCGATGCCGGGTCTGACGCCCATCCAGCGAACGGTCCACTTCCTGGGGCTTGCGGGCCTGCCGGACCGCTTCTCGCGCTGGCTCGCCGGCGACCGCTGCGTTTCGCTGGAGGACGCGGCCAAGGGGCTGTCGCCGGCATGAGCGCTCGGGCGGCCTTTCTCTTTCCGGGACAGCTCTCCGAGTGGATCGGGATGGGGAAGGACTTCTTCGAATCCGACCCCGAGGCCCGGGACCTGTGCGCGCTGACGTCCGAGCGCTGCGGCCGCGACCTGCGGAGGTTGATGCTCGAAGGGCCCGAGGAGGAGCTGCGCGAGAACCTCGCCGCGCAGGCGAGCGTCTACATGGTCTCGACACTCGCGGCGCGGCTGCTCGAGCGCCGGGGCGTCGCCGCGGCGGCGACGGCGGGCTACAGCCTCGGCAACTACGCCGCGATGGTCGCGGCCGGCGCCATCTCCTACGAGGAGGCCCTCGACGTGCTCGTCGCCGTGTGGCGCGAAACCGAGCGTCTGGGCATCCGGGGCCGGATGGGCGCGGTGATCGGCGCCCGCCGCGAGGCCGTGGACGAAGAGTGCCGCGGACTGCGCGAGCGGGGGCTCGAGGTCTGGATCGGCAACGTCAACGCCTCGACCCAGTTCGTCCTGACCGGCTCCGCTCCCGGCGTCGCCGCGGCGCTCGAGGCCCTGAGGCCCCGTGCGCTTTCGGTCCTTCCGCTGACGATGAGCTGGCCGATCCACAGCGAGCTCATGCGGCCGGTCGCGGACGCGATTGCGCCGAGGATCGCGGCCCTTCGAACGATCCGGGACCCGCGGGTCCCGTACTACGGGCCGGAGGGCCGGGCGGTCGAGGGGGGCGAAGACGTCCGGCGGCTTCTCGGGACGGCCTTCTGCTTTCCGACGCTCTGGAAGGAGACCTTCGAGGCGATGGTCGAGGCCGGTCACCGGGTGTTCCTCGAGGCCGGGCCGGGCGACATGCTCTCGAAGATGGTCCGCTGGATCGACCGGTCGACCCGCTGCACGCCGGCGGGCACGGTGGAGGCCGTGCGCGCGGCCGTGGATATAGTCGCTGCCGGATGAAGACGGCGGTCGTGACGGGAGGCTCGCGGGGGATCGGCAAGGCCATCTCGCAGGAGCTCGCTTCGGGGGGCGCGCGGATCGTGCTGACCTGCCTCTCGGACCTCGCGCGGGCCGAGGAGACCGCGGGGGAGATCCGGCGCGCCGGGGGAGAGGCCGTGGCCCTGCAGGTCGACGTGCGCAAGCCCGAGGACGTCTCGGCACTGGCCGACCGGGTCTCGGCGGACTTCGGGGGCACCGACATCCTGGTCAACAACGCCGGCGTCATCAAGGACGCCCTCTTCCCGTTCATGAAGGAGGAGGACTGGGACTACGTCCTCGACGTGGACCTCAAGGGGGCCTTCCGCGTGACCCGCGCGCTGATTCGCGGCATGCTCCACAAGAGCTCGGGGCGGATCATCAACATCGTCTCCGTCAGCGGCATCTCGGGACACGCCGGGCAGGCCAACTACTCGGCGGCCAAGGGCGGGTTGATCGCCTTCACCAAGGCGCTCGCCCTCGAGTTCGCGCCCCGGGCGATCACCGTCAACGCCGTGGCTCCGGGCCTCGTGGACACGGAGATCATCGCGCACCTCAAGGACTCGGCGCGAAAGGAGTTCATTTCGCGCATCCCCATGGCCCGGTTCGGCCGGCCGGAGGAGATCGCGGCCCTCGTCGGCTTCCTCGCCTCGGACAAGGCGTCCTACGTCACCGGACAGGTCTGGCGTGCGGACGGCGGGATGGCCTGAGAGGAGTCGAACGGCTCCCGCGCCGAAACGGCGACTATAATCCCGCCCGGAAGGAGCCTCCATGTCCCGGGAAGAACTGGCGCCGCGGGTCAAGGACCTGATCGTGCGGCGCCTGAAGCTCGAGATCGATCCCAAGACGATCGACGACGCGGCGCCGCTCTTCGGAGAGGGCCTCGGCCTCGACTCGATCGATGCGCTCGAGCTCGTGCTCGGCCTCGAACAGGAATTCAAGATCAAGGTCGAGGACGAAGAGGTGGGGGTCAAGGCCTTCGCTTCCGTCAACGCCCTCTGCGATTTCATCGAGCAGAAGAAGACGGCCTGATGACCACGGCGGCGTTCCCGCATGCCTACCCGTTCCGCTTCGTGGACCGGGTGTCGCAGCGGCCGGACGCGGAGTTCCAGGGCGGACGGGTCCGAATCCGGGTGACGTCCAACGGCCGCGCCGCCATGGGCGAGAGCTGGCAGAGTCCGCTGCTGATGGCCGAGGCGATCGCCCAGGCGGCCCTGCTGCTCGAAGCCGGCGACGCGGAGGCCGGCCGGCGCGGGTACCTCGCGGGGATCCAGGAGCTGAGTCTCGAGCGCGCGCCGCGCGCCGGCGAGACCCTCGAGGTGGCCGTGCGCCTGCTCGGAAGCTTCGGCCCGGTCTTCCGATTCGAGGGCGAGGTCACCGCGGAGGACGGGCTCCTCGCGAGGGGCAGCGTCCTCGTTCGCAAGGGCGAGGCCGCGACGTCGGACGAGGCATGAACATCAAGGAAGAGAAGAAGGGCGCTCACGTCGTCCTGCGGATCTCGGGCACGCTCGCCCTGGGCGAGAGCACGCGAGCCCTGCAGGAGCGGTTCGAGCAGGCCCTCGAGGAGGGCGGCGGCGCGCTCATTCTGGACATGTCGGGCCTGGAGCACCTCGATTCGACCGCCATCGGCGTCCTCGTCGGGGGGCTCAAGCGCTACGACGCCGCCTCCCGGCGCTTCTATCTCGTCAGTCCCCGGGAGCGGGTCGCGTCGGTCTTCCGGATCACGCACCTGGACTCCATCTTCAAGGTCTTTCCGACGGTCGAGGCCGCCGTCAAGGCGGCGGACCTGTCCGGCGAAGAGGCGACGAGTGAGCACTGAAACCGTCGCGACCGCCGACTGCACCCACGAGCCGCCGCACCGGTTCACGATCGCCGGCCGGGCGAGGGTGCAGGGCGGCATCCTCCTGACCCTGCAGCGCGTCGACGACCGCTACCCGAAGCGGGACCTCTTCGTCACGAACCGCGAGATGAAGATGGGAAGCGACAACGTCTTCAAGGCCTGCTTCGTGTGCGTCGACCGCGGCTTCCGCGAGACGGCCATCGTCCTTCCCAAGGGGGACGTGGAGCTGGGACTGCCCCCGGCGTGAGCCGCCGGTCCCCGACGAGGAGGTTCGCGTGCGCCTGACGGAACGCCCCGCCTGGAAGGCCCTCCAGGACCACCACGCGACGATCCGGGACGTCCACCTCCGGGATCTCTTCGCCGCCGACCCCGGCCGCGCCGGACGCCTGTCGGTCGAGGCCGCGGGCCTCTTCCTCGACTACTCCAAGCACCGGGTGACGGACGAGACGATCCGCCTCCTGGTGGCCCTCGCCCGCGAGTGCGGTTTGCGCGAGCGGATCGACGCCATGTTCCGCGGCGACAAGATCAACGTGACGGAGAACCGCGCCGTCCTGCACGTGGCCCTCCGGGCGCCGAAGGGGGCCTCGATCGTCGTCGACGGCGAGAACGTCGTTCCGGCGGTCCACGAGGTGCTCGAGAGGATGTCGGCCTTCTGCGACCGGGTGCGGAGCGGGGCCTGGACCGGCCACACCGGGAAGCGCATCCGCAACGTCGTCAACGTCGGAATCGGGGGATCGGACCTGGGGCCGGTCATGGCGCACGAGGCGCTCCGGCACTTCAGCGACCGCTCCATGCGCTTCGAGTTCGTCTCCAACGTCGACGGAACCGACTTCGTCGAGTGCACGCTCGGCATGGACCCGGCCGAGACGCTCTTCATCATCTCGTCGAAGACCTTCGTGACGCTCGAGACCATGACCAACGCCCGCACGGCCCGCGCCTGGTGCCTGGCGGCCCTGAAGGACGAAAAGGCGGTTGCGAAGCACTTCGTCGCGGTGTCGACCAACGCCGAGGAGGTCCGGAAGTTCGGCATCGACACGGCCAACATGTTCGGCTTCTGGGACTGGGTCGGCGGCCGTTACTCGATGGATTCCGCGATCGGCCTCTCGACGATGCTCGCCGTCGGCCCGGCGAACTTCCGGGCGATGCTCGCCGGGTTTCACGCGATCGACGAGCACTTCCGGACGACGCCCTTCGAGAGGAATCTGCCGGTCCTCATGGGGCTCCTCTCCGTGTGGTACGACGACTTCTTCGGCGCCCAGACGGTCGGCGTCTTCCCGTACAGCCAGTACCTGAAGCGGTTCCCGGCCTACCTCCAGCAGTTGACGATGGAGTCGAACGGCAAGCACGTGACTCTCGACTCGGAGAAGGTGAGCTGGGAGACCGGGCCGATTTTCTGGGGCGAGCCCGGAACCAACGGGCAGCACTCCTTCTACCAGCTCATCCACCAGGGCACGAAGCTGATCCCGTCGGACTTCCTGGGCTTCCTCCACACGGCCAATCCCCTCGGCGAGCACCACGACCTGCTGATGGCGAACCTCTTTGCCCAGACCGAGGCGCTCGCGTTCGGAAAGACGGCCGAGCAGGTCAAGGCCGAAGGCACGCCGGACTGGCTCGTTCCGCACCGGGTCTTCGAGGGCAACCGCCCGACCTCCACGATTCTCGCCGAATCGCTCACGCCCGAGACGCTCGGCAAGCTCGTCGCGCTCTACGAGCACAGCGTCTTCACGCAGGGCGCGATCTGGAACATCGACTCGTTCGACCAGTGGGGCGTGGAGCTCGGCAAGAAACTCGCCGTCAACATCATCCCCGAGATCCAGAGCCCGGCGGAGCCCCCGCTGAAGCACGACGCCTCGACGAACGCCCTGATCCGCCGCTACCGCCAGGCGCGGGTGCGGCCCGCCTCGAAGTGAGCTCCCCGCCGGCCGACCGCGTCGGCGCGTTCAAGCGCGAGGCGGGAGAGAGGGCCGCCGCGCTCGTCGAGAGCGGGATGGTCGTCGGTCTCGGCACCGGTTCGACCGCGATCTTCGCGACGCGGAGGATCGGAGAGCTCATCGCGGCGGGAACGCTTCGGGGAGTCGTCGGCGTTCCGACCTCCCGCGCCACCGAGGCTGCGGCGAAAGAGCTCGGCATCCCGCTTCTCGACGAGGAGATCCCGCGCGAGATCGACCTGACGATCGACGGCGCGGACGAGGTCGACCCGGCCCTGAACCTGATCAAGGGCGGCGGGGGAGCGCTCTTCCGCGAGAAGATCGTGGCCGAGGCGAGCCGGCGCGTCGTGATCGTCGTCGACGAGACCAAGCTGTCGCCCGCGCTCGGAACGCGCCACGCCCTGCCGGTCGAGGTCGCCCGGTTCGGGGCGAAGTCGCAGGAACGGTTCCTCGCGGCCCTCCCGGCCGCGCCGAAGCTGCGGCGCGCGGCGGACGGGACGCCGTATCTGACCGACCAGGGCAACTGGATCTTCGACTGCGCGATCGGGCCGATCGCCGACCCGTCGGCGCTCGCCGTCCGCCTCGCCTGGCGGGCCGGCGTCGTCGAGCACGGCCTCTTCTGCGGCCTCGCCTCCGAGGTCCTGGTGGCGGGCGAGTCGGGCGTCCGGGAGCTGCGCCGCTCCGGCTGAACGCCGGACGCCGAGCATGGCCCAAGGGCGCGGTTGACCCCCGTGCCGCCTCCCGCTATCCTCCCGTTCCCGCGAAAGTGGCGGAACTGGTAGACGCGCAGGTCTCAGAAGCCTGTGGGGTAACACCTGTGGGGGTTCGAGTCCCCCCTTTCGCACCAAATTCTCACCAACAGGGCGCCCAAGGCCTGGTCGTAGGGGCGGGGCTTGCCCCCGCCCCGGAGCGCCGGGCGGCCACGAGGGCCGCGCCTACGGCTCCAGCCGAACCTTCTTGCCCGCGAGCGCCATTCGGGCAGAGAATCTGTTCAACACGTAGCCCGGCCCGAGGAGGAACGTCATGAAAAGGTCCTTCGTCTCGCTCGCGCTGGCGCTTCTCGCCTCAGCCGTTTTCGCGCAGACGTCGCCCCGCGGTCCGGTCATCCCGTCCTCCGGCAGAGGGGGCGACGGGATCCCGGGACCGGATCCGACCGGGGTCTACAGCGGCACGGTCACGTTCACCCTGGAAGGCGAGGCGCTGACGCAGACCTGGCGGATCGCGCTGAAGACCCACACGTGCCCGACCTGCCCGGCCGGACAGTACGTGTTGACCGAAACCAACTATTCGCTGGTCCGCTTCCCGACGGGCATCGAGCGCGGCTCGGTCTGGGGCATCCTCGACCGCGACGGGACGCTCTCCCTGGAGCTGCGCGGGATCAATTGCAGCTATCTGAGCCTCGGGCTCGGCGGCGGGAGCCTCTACCAGGGCGGCGCGCTCGGACCCGTGCCGGGCCCCGCGCTGCGGCTGATCGACGGGACGATCAGCGGGCGGGTCTCCGGATACGACTGCTTCGGGCGGAAGATTTTCGCGGACGTCGTGCTGCGCAAGGAAGGTAACGAGGATCCGGCCTCCTGCCTGTACTACGGCGGCGTGTACGACGGAGAGTTCGAGACCGACTGCGGAGCGGTCGTGCACGCGGAAGCGATCGTGTCCCAGTCGGGCTGCGTGATCACCGTGTACTCGCCCGCGGCGAGGGCGGCCTTCAGCGTCGATCTGGCCACTCGCGGCGAGGGGACCGTGGCCGTCAACTTCACCGACGGCTGTTCGGGCTCGGGCCGGGGGGACGTGACCATCACGGGCGGGGTCCTGTCCGGGATCTACGACGGAACGTCCAACGGCGGGGCGGGGTGCTGCGCGCCTGGGCCGGTCGCGGGCACGTTCTCCCTGGTCCCGAAGTAGAACCGCCGACGCGCTAAGGCGCGGCGGCGCCGACGACGACGGTCCCCTGCATGGTGACCTTGTGGTTCATGCAGTAGTAGGGGAACGTCCCCATGGCGTTGAACGCGTGGGTGAACGTGAACGCCGGCTTCTGCTTCTGGGAGTTCCAGCGGTCGTCGGGGACGCAGTCGGTCGCGTCGCACGCTCCGGACGTGGTGGAGTGCTCGCCGTCGACCCACCTCCACTCGACCGTCGTCCCGGCCGGGATCGTCGTGGTGGAGTTGCCGGTGGTCGCGTCGACGAAGTTCATGCCGTTCAACCCGACATAGACCAACCGGGTCGGCCCGGGCGTGCGGGTCGGCGTCCGCGTGGAGGTGCGGGTGCGGGTGACGGAAGGAGTCGGGGTCGGCAGAGGCGGCGTCGGCGTACGGGTGGGGGAAGGGCCGGAGGACGGGGTGCCGGTGTTCGTGGGCGTCGCGCCCGGGCCGTCGTTGGCGCCGACCACGAAGACAGGATCGGTGGTCGCGTTGTCGATGACGGCGGCGTAGGAGAACACGGGACCGCTCGCCGAAACCGTGATGACCGCGTTGTCGGTCGCGAAGCCGGCGGCCCCGGCGGCGCCGAAGATCCCGGAGACCTGGACGCCGGAGTGGGGCGCGACCGTTCGGGCGACCGGCTGTCCTCGCGCGGCCCCGAGGGCGTCGCGGATCGCGAACGTCACGGACACCGCCGCATCGCCGGGATTGAACGCCCCGACGTTGGTGCGAAAGCCCGCGCCGTCGCCGCCGTTGCGGATCGAGCTCAGGACCGAGGCCGCATGCGCCGCCCGGGCATCGAGACCCGGCACGAACATGCCGACCGTCGGCGTCGGGCTCGTCGAATAGAGCCGGCTCGTGACGACGAGCTGGCCCGGGGCGCCGTCGAAGTCGAACTCGACGCCGCCGGCGGTGTTCGGGGCTCCGAACGCCGAGGCGGCGATGTTGTCGAAGGCGCGCGACTGGCGGGGCTCGAGGGTGAAGACCTCGGCCGGAGGGATGCCGGGGCAGGGGTTCCCGATGAAGCAGCGATAAGTCGCGGTGACGACGAGCGGCGACCCGTAGGAGGTGTTGAACGCCCGGACGTCCGAAAAGAAAGGAGCGCCTCCGACGATCGAGGCCGCGGCGGGCAGGGTCACCGTTTCGGCCCGCGCGGCGCTGGCTGACCCGACGGCGAGAACCGTGGCGATGCCGAGGGTCGGGAAACAGCTTCGTGGCAAGCGAGGGAACACCGGGCCGCCGGGGCCTACCGCTTGAGCGCCGGCGAGCCGAGCTGAACGACGTTGACGGCCCCTTGCATCATGGCACCGTGGATCTGGCAGTAGTACCCGAACGTCCCCGGCTGGCTGAAGGTATGGGTGTAGCTGTAGGGCGCGGCTCGAACGAGCGAACCCCATACGAAGTCGGGCGAACACGGGGCGGGGATACAGGACCCCGACGTGGACGAATGCGTGCCCGCGCCCGAGACCCAGTCCCATTGCACGGTCGTGCCGACCAGGATCGTCGTGTTCGTCCCCATGTCGACGGTGTCGAAGAAGGACGCCGTCCCGCCCGCTCCCACGAGCACGATCCGGTTCGGGTTGACCGTCGGCGTGCGCGTGATGAGCGTGGTGATGATCGGGGTCCGGGTGACCGTGGGGCTCAGCGTGATCGTCGGCGTCTGCGTGATCGTGAAGGTCCGGGTCGCGGTGAACGTCGGCGTGATCGTCGGCGTGAGCGAGGCGGTGAACGTGAGGCTCGGCGTGAACGTCATCGAGGGCGTGAAGGTCACGGATGGCGTGAAAGTGATCGTGGGCGTGTTCGTGATGGTCGGCGTTCCCGGAGGCCCGTCCTCGGCGCCGACGACGAAGATCGGGTCGGTCGTGGCGTTGTCGATGACGGCGGCATAGGAAAAGACCGGCCCGGACGCGAGGACCGTGATGGCGGCATTCTCGGTCTCGAACGCGGCCGCTCCGGCTGCCGAGAAGATCCCCGAGACCTGGAGCCCCGAGTGGCCGCCGGCCGTCCGGGTCACGGGAACCCCCTGCGGGGCGCCCGTGGCGTCCAGGATCTCGAACGTCACGGAGACGAGGGAGTCGCCGGGGTTGAAGACACCGACGTTGGTGCGGAAGCCTTGTCCCTGGCCGCCGTTGCGGACCGACGTCAGCACCGATCGGGCGTGCGCGGAGGAGGCCGCGAGCCCGGGGACGTACATGCCGACGGTCGGCACCGGGGCGGTCGAGTAGAGGCGGCTCGTCACGACGAGCTGTCGCACGTCGCCCGTGAATTCGAACTCCACGCCGCCGGCCGTGTCGGGGGCCTGGAAAGTCGTCGACACCATGCCGTCGAAGGCGATCGACTCGCGCGGGGCGAGGCGGAAGGACGACGAGGGGGCGGCGGCGGGGCAGGGATTGCCGATGAAGCAGCGGTAGGTGGCGACGACGTCGATCGGGTCGGTGTACGACGTGTTGAAGGCGCGGACGTCCGAATAGAACGGCGCTCCGCCCACGATCGATGCGGCGGCGGGCAGCGTCACGACCTCGGCCGCGCTGGCGGCGGCGGCTCCGAGGAGGGCGAGGGTCAGGATCGCGGCTCGCGTCATGCTTCGCCCCGCAGTTTAACGCGGCTATGATCCGATGATGCACCCGTGGCACGACGTGGCCGTGGGCCCGGACGCGCCGGCCCTGCTGCGGGCGATCGTCGAGATCCCGCGGGGCTCGAAGGTCAAGTACGAGCTCGACAAGGCGAGCGGCCTGATCCGCGTGGATCGGATCCTCTTCTCCGCGGTGCACTACCCGGCCAACTACGGGTTCATTCCGCAGTCGTACTGCGAGGACCACGATCCGCTCGACATCCTGGTCCTCGGCCAGGAGGAGGTCGTGCCGCTGACGATCGTTCGCGCCCGCCCGATCGGCGTGATGAAGATGAGCGACCAGGGCGAGGAGGACGACAAGATCATCGCCGTGCACGCGGACGATCCCGAGTACGTGCACTACACGTCGATCCGGGAGCTGCCGCCCCACCGCATTGCCGAGCTCCGGCGCTTCTTCGAGGACTACAAGGCGCTGGAGCAGAAGACGGTCATCGTGGACGAGTTTCTGGACCGGCCCCAGGCGGTCGAGGTCGTCCGCGACGCGCTGGCGCTGTACGCCCGCCACCGGGACGACCTGCGGGCCGGGCGGCTGCCGTAGGGCCGATCGGGGAGCGTGGCAGGACCCCGGTTCGGGCGAGCGCGTCGATTCCAAGCGTCCCCGGAACTCCCGGAGGGCGTAAAATTGGGTTGAAGCGCGGAAACGCGATGCCGACCTCGATCCTGCCCTGGAACTGCCCCAACCCCTACTGCGAAGAACCGCACAACTCTGCTTCGGTTCCCGTCGACGGCGTGGTTCGATGCCGTTCCTGCGGCTGGGAGCGCAAGCTCAAGGCGCCGGAGCCCGAGAACCTCGACGACTGGCCGGGGCTCTTCACGCCGATCGACAAGCCCGGGAGGTGATCCGGGCCGGATAGACTCCCCGGATGCTTCCTCGCGATTCCGAGGTCCTCGAGCGCCTTCGCCGGAAGGGCTCGAGGACGCTGTCCTTCGAGGATCTCGTGGATGCCTTCGGGGTCCGGGAGCCCGAGAAGGACGCCCTTCGCGAGAAGCTCGACCTTCTCGAACGCCGCGGCGAGATCGTCCGGGTGCGCGGCGAGAAGTACTCGGCGATCGAGTTCGCCAACCTCGTCGCCGGGCGTCTCACCGTCCGGCCGGAGGGGTTCGGCTTCGTCCTGGTGCAGGACGGGGAGGACCTCTACGTCCCCCGCTCGGGGATGCACGGCGCGATGGACGGGGACACGGTGCTCGCCCGGGAGGAGCGATCGCGGGCCGCGCCGGGACGCCGCCGGGGCGGGCCGGAGCGCCGCTCGGGCGTCGTCGTCCGGGTCCTCGAGCGGGCCCGGGAGCGCGTCGTCGGCCGGTTCGAGACGAAGGACGGCGTCAAGGTCGTGTTCCCGTACGACCCCAAGATCGACGCGGTCATCCGCATCGTCGACGGAAAGACCGCCGGCGCGCGAGAGAACGAGATCGTCGAGGCGAGGCTGACGGCGTTTCCCGACGGGCGGCGAGTGGCCCGCGGCGAAGTCGACGACCGGCTCGGGTTCCTCGGGGAGCCGGGGGTCGACATCGAGATCGTGCTGCGCTCCCACAACCTGCCGCCGCGCTTCCCCCAGCCGGTCGTCGCGGAGTCCGAGCGGTATCCCGAGGAAGTGCGGCCGGAGGACATCCGGGGCCGGCGGGACTTCCGCGAGCGGCGCATCGTGACGATCGACGGCGAGACTGCCAAGGACTTCGACGACGCGATCGAGGCGGAGAGAACGCCGAACGGCTACCGGATCGGCGTGCACATCGCCGACGTTTCGCACTACGTGAACGAGGGCACGGTCCTCGACGACGAAGCTCGCTCGCGCGGGACGTCGGTCTACTTCCCCGGGCGCGTGCTGCCGATGCTGCCCGAGCGCCTCTCCAACGGCCTCTGCTCCCTGAACCCGCGCGTCGACCGGCTGGTCCTGTCGGCGATCCTCGAGCTCGATGCGCACGGCCGCGTCGTGGAGTCCGACTTCGCCAAGGGCGTGATCCGCAGCGGGCACCGCATGACCTACACGGAGGTGGCGCGCATCCTGGAGAAGGGCGACGGGCCCGAGGACGAGAAGCGCTACGGGCCATACCTCGGCGATTTCCGCCTGATGGGCGAGGTCGCCGCGCTGCTGCGCAAGCGGCGGGAGTCCCGCGGCTCGATCGACTTCGACCTGCCCGACGCCGACATCGTTCTCGACGACGCGGGGCTCGTCGTCGGCATCGTGCCCGAGTCCCGCAACGTGGCCCACCGGCTGATCGAGGAGTTCATGCTCGCCGCCAACGAAGCCGTGGCGAAGAAGCTGCTCTTCGCGAAGCAGCCCGCGCTCTACCGCGTCCACGACCGGCCGGACCCGGATCGGCTCGTGGACCTGAAGGAGGTCCTCGAGAGCTTCGGCTACGAGCTCAAGGGCGATCTCGCGGAGGTCCCGCCGAAGGCGTTCCAGAAGCTGCTGACGGAGATCGAGGGCAAACCCGAGGAGCGGCTGCTGCACGACCTGCTGCTGCGCGCCCAGCGCAAGGCGCTCTACGCCGAGGAATGCCGCGGCCACTACGCGCTGGCGGCGCCCTACTACTGCCACTTCACCTCGCCGATCCGGCGCTATCCGGACCTGATCGTGCACCGGCAGCTCTCGCGCCTGCTCGAGGCGGGGCGGCCCGTCGCGGCGAAGGACTTCGACGCGGTCAACGACCGCATGCGCGAGATCGGCGCCTTCTCCTCGGAACGCGAGCGGCGCGCCGAGCAGGCGGAGCGGGAGAGCCTCCTCTGGAAGAAGATCGTCTTCATGAAGGACAAGCTCCAGCGGGAGTTCGACGCCTACGTCACCGGTGTGGCATCTTTCGGCGTGTTCGTGACGCTCAAGGAGTACTTCGTGGAGGGGCTCGTCCCGATGGCCGCGCTCGGCAACGATTTCTTCGTGTACGAAGAGAAGCAGCATCGGTTGAAGGGCCGCTCCTCGGGCCGGATCTTCCGCCTGGGCGACACGATCCGCGTGCGCCTCGTCGAGATCGACGAAGTGCGCCGCCGGCTCAACTTCCGCCTCGCCGGGGAGCCGGGGCAGACGCCGAGGCCCGCCCGGCCGGCGCCGCCCTCGCGCGAGTTCGGCCGCAAGCCCCGCGTCCGGAGGGGACGTTGACGCGGCGCCTCGCCCTGGCGGTCGCCGCGTGCCTGGCCCTCGCGGCGTGTCGCGAGCGCGGCCGCCCCGACCCCGCCGTCCACATGGCGATCTCGCACGAGGCCTCCGACGAGCAGCCGGCCGCCGGCGGCGGGGAGCAGGCGACCGCTCCGACGCGGCTCGAGGTCCCGCCCGAGGTCGGCAAGGCCTACTCGGGCATCCGCCTCGCCTGGAAGGACGTCCAGGGCGGCAAGAGCGGCGTCCTCGAGGTTCCGCTGGGCGGCGAGGCGCCCCTGCCGGACTCGCCGGTCGCCGTCCGGGCCGACGTGTTCCTTCCCGCCTTTTCGATGGCCGGGGGCGTCGTGACGTCCCAGGGCGTCGAGCCGCAGAATCCCGCCGCGCGCATCACCGTCCTCGAGTCCGGGCGCGAGATCTTCGGAGGCTGGATCTTCACGCGCTTCCCCGACGTCCACCCGTTCACCCATCCGCGCTTCCAGCTGCTGCTCGAAGGGGGAGTCCCGCGAGCGGCGAAGTGACCGTCTCGCCCGGTCCCTTCCGCGTCGTCGTCGCCGGCCGCCCCAACGTCGGGAAGTCGGCCCTCTTCAACCGCCTGACCCGCGGCCGCCGCTCGATCGTCCACGACATGCCGGGCATGACGCGGGACGTTCTGGAGATGGAGGCCGGGCTGCCCGACGGCAGGACCTACCTCCTGGCGGACACCGGAGGCTACGACCCGTCCGGCCGGGAGAAGATCCCCGCCGCGGTGCGCGAGAAGGCCGTGGGCGCCATCCGGCGGGCGGACCTCGTTCTCCTCGTGGTGGACGCCTCCGCGGGCGTGCTGCCCGGCGATCGCGCGGCCGCCCGGGTCGTCCGCGGAGGCGGGCCGGGAGTGCGTCGTGGTCGCCAACAAGATCGATCGTCGCGAGGGAAGCGAGGGGGAGCAGGAGGCGTGGGCGCTGGGCTTCCCCGAGATGTACGGCGTGTCGGCCGAGCACGGCATCGGCGTCGACGACGTGCAGGCGGCGATCGGCCGGCGCATGCCCGAAGCCGGCACGGAGGTCGCCGAGTCCGCCGACCGGCCGCGGGAGATCGCGCTCGCCGTCGTCGGGAGGCCCAACGTCGGCAAGTCGTCGCTCGTCAACGCGCTCCTGGGCGAGGAACGGGCGATCGTGTCCGAGACCGCCGGCACCACGCGCGACGCGATCGACACGGCGATCGAGGCGGGCGGCCGGCGCTTCCGCCTCGTGGACACCGCCGGGATCCGGCGGCGGGGCCGGACGGAGAAGGGCGCGGAGGTCCTCTCCGTGGTGCAGGCGCGCAAGCGCATCGAGGAGTGCGACGTGGCGCTCCTCGTCGTCGACGCCGAGGAGGGGCCGACGGGCCAGGACGCCAGCGTGGCGGCTCTCGCCGACAAGGAGGGCAAGGGCCTCGTGCTCGTCGCCAACAAGTGGGACCTCGCGGGCAAACGCGAGGAGGGCACGGCGGAGGACTTCCAGACCGCGCTGGCCACGCAGATTCCCTTCGCGCGCCAGGCGCCGATTCTCCTCGTCTCGGCCCGGACGGGCCGGGGGATCGCGAGGATCCTGGCGACCGCGGCCCGGGTCGCCGACAACCGGATGCGGAGGATCACGACGGGCGAGCTCAACCGGATCCTCGGCCGGGCGCTTCGCGACAAGGCCCCGCGGACGACGAAGGGGCGCGTGCTGAAGGTCTACTACGTCGCCCAGACGGGGGCGGCGCCGCCGACCTTCACGCTGGTCGCCAATCATCGCGAGCCGCTCCACTTCTCCGAGGAGCGGCGGATCGAGAACCTGATCCGCGCGGCCGCGGACTTCGAAGGCTCGCCGATCCGCATCCTCGTCCGGGCGCGGTCCCGCGACGACGAGCCCCGGGGCCGCGCAAAGTCCTCCCGCCGCCGGGCGAGTTCGGGGTAGATTACGTCCGTGGGCAAGGGGGAAGCCGAGGTCTACAGGCCCGCCGAGGCGTGCCGCATCGCCGAGGTCGCGCCGTACGTCCTGCGGTACTGGGAAACGGAGTTTCCGGCCCTCTCCGAGGGCAAGGACAAGGGCGCCTCGAAGCTCTACACGGCCCGCGACGTCCGGATCATCGCCCGAATCCGCGAGCTGCTGTACGACGAAGGCTTCACGGTGGCCGGCGCGAAGAAGCGCCTGGACGCCGAGATCACCGAGGGGCGGTTCGACGACGGCCTGGCGCCCGCGCCCCCGGTGGCCGAGCAGCGAAAGGCCCCCGCCGCCGCGGCGCCGCAGGCGGCGAAGAAGGCCGAGAAGCCGGGGCGTGTCCCGCCGAGGACACCCGCTCCGCCCTCCGTCGCGGCCGGCCCCGCGCCGGAGCACCGGGAGGCTTCGCCGCGGACCGCCGGCTCCGACTTCGACCGCAAGGGCGTCGTGCGCGAGCTCAAGGACATCGTGCGCATGCTCGACCGACCGCGAGCGAAATGACGCGACGCTGACTGTAAGTCACCTTGACAGTCCGATCGCGCCGGCCTTAGCGTAGGGTCACAAAACCCCCGACGAAGGAGCGCGACATGAAAAGCACCGCGGCGCGGTTCCTCGGCGTTCTGGTCCTGGCGGCCTCCGGCGCCCCGCTCTTCGCCCAGACGACCGGTTCGATCCGCGGCGTCGTCGAGACCGGCGGGACGCCGCTGCCGGGGGTGACCGTCGAGGCGCGCAGCCCGAGCCTCCAGGGCTTCCGGGCTTCCGTCACCGACGCGGACGGACGGTTCAACCTGACGCTGCTGCCGCCGGGGGCCTACACGGTGACCTCGACGCTCGAGGGCTTCGCGGCGAACGCGCAGACCGTCCGGCTCGCTCTCGGCCAGGCCGCGACGATCAAGGTCGAGCTCATCGCGGCCGCCAAGGCCGAGGTCACGGTGACCGCCCAGGCGGCCACCGTCGAGACCGAGTCGAACTCCGTCGGCCGCAACATGGACGCGGCCGCGTTCCAGGCCCTCCCGACCGGGCGCAACTACGCCTCGGTCGCGCAACTGACGAGCGGCGTCAACACCGACGACTCGGACACGCGGAACACGTCGATCACCGTGTATGGATCGACGGGCCTCGAGAACGCCTACCTCGTCGACGGGGCGAACACGACGGGCGTCGAGATCGGAAGCCAGGGCAAGGTCCTGAATTTCGAGTTCATCCAGGAAGTCGAGGTGAAGGCCGGCGGGTACGAAGCCGAGTACACCGGCGCGCAGGGCGGCATCCTGAACGTCGTCACCAAGTCGGGCGGCAACGAGTTCCACGGCGACGCCTTCGGCTACTTCGACAACGACTCCCTCCAGGCGGAGAACAAGCACCTCGACCAGATCACCTCCGGGGGAGTCCCGGCCGGGTTCACCCGGTCCGACTATGGCGCGGATCTCGGCGGCTTCATCATGAAGGACAGGCTCTGGTTCTTCGCCGCCTACGACCACGTCAAGAACACGGACCAGACGCAGATCACGACGGGTCCGGAGTTCGGCACGATCACGGACCTCGACACCTCGAGCAACCTGTACTCCGGCAAGCTGACCTGGACGATCAACTCGTCGAACACGCTGATCGGCACGGTCTTCGGAGACCCGACCGACGACACCGGGGCGGTTGGGGTCGTCAACGGGCCGCCGACGACCTACAACGGGACCGTGACGGTCGGCGGCACGGACTTCGGCGCCCGCTACCAGGGAACGCTGTCATCGAAGGTGCTCGTGACCGGCCAGTTCGGGTACCACCACGAGAACGTGGACACGCTGCCGGGGCCGGGGGGCAACCAGATCTACTACCTCGACGGGACGAGCGGGACCGACATCGCCTCGGGCGGTTTCAGCGGCACCGGAGGAGACGGCCAGTTCGCCTCGAAGACGTTCACGCGCTACGACTACCTCGCCGACGCGAGCTACTTCCTCGGCAATCACGATCTGAAGGCGGGATTCGCGTACCAGAGGATCGATGCCGACGTCATCCGCGACACGAGCGGCGGCCAGTTCGTCTCCATCCTCGACCCCTTCCCCGACGATCCGCTGCAGCGGACGGTCTACGGCCACACGTTCTTCGCGGGCCCCGACGCGACCATCGACAACGCCACCATCGCGCCGGTCATCGCCACGCCCCAGAACAACGTGTTCGCGGCATTCCTGCAGGACCGGTGGAGCGTGCTCTCGAACCTGACCATCAACGCCGGCGTGCGCTGGGAGAAGCAGGAGATCAAGGGCCTCGACGACATCACGTACATCAGCATCGACCACTTCTCGCCCCGCGTCGGCGTCACCTGGGACTTCCTCAACAACGGCCGGTCGAAGGCTTACGCGTCGTACAGCCAGTTCGTGCCCCTCATCCCGATGGACATGAACATCCGGTCGCTGAACGGCGAGCGCGACGGGTCGACCTTCAACTTCTCGCCGACGGACACCAACTGCGATCCCGAGGCCGACACCGAGGAGACGCCCTGCGAGATCCGGGGCACGGCCGTCGACGACATCGACCCCAACCTCAAGTCGCCCTACTCGGAGGAGGTCCTCGCGGGCGTCGAGTATCAGTTCGGCACTTCCTGGATCGTCGGCCTGCGCGGCATCTACCGCGCCCTCGGGCGCATCCTCGAAGACACCTACATCCCGGAGCTCGACAACTACGCGTTCTTCAACCCGGGCTCGAGCGTCCTCGCGCCGTCGTTCTCGCCGGGCAAGCGGTATTTCCGCGGGATCCAGATCACCGCGCAGAAGCAGATGTCGGACAACTGGATGATCTACGCGAGCTACATGTATTCGACGCTGCGGGGAAACTACGACGGCTCGGCCCGGACGATCGGCGGGTTCTTCGCTCGCAACCCGTTCATCACGGACGACTTCGACTATCCGGAGTTCCAGGTCAACGCCAACGGCAACCTCGGCCTCGACCGCACCAACCAGGCGAAGCTCCAGACGGCGTACGCCTTCCCCTTCGGGCTGACCATGTCCGCGTCGGCCTACTACCAGACGGGCACGCCGCTGTCGCGCATCGGCTGGTGGAACGGTTACGCGGGTCCCGAGCTCTTCCTCCTGCCTCGGGGCAGCGAGGGCCGGACGCCGGACACCTACGAGATGGACCTGCAGGCCGACTACGGCCTGCGGCTGGGCCCCGTCACCGTTCACCTGCTCGCGAGCCTTTTCAACGTGCTCAACCGCCAGCAGATCACCCAGATCGACCAGCGCTGGGCGTTCGACCAGGCCGACAACGACCTTCCGGAGCCGACCAACGACCAGTACGGCCAGGGCAACCAGTGGCAGCAGCCGCGGACGCTGCGCTTCGGGTTGCGGGTCAGCTTCTAGGCCGGGGTGTCGACCGAGATCAGCGTCGAAATCCGAAGCCTCACCAAGCGCTTCGGGGAAACGGCCGCCGTCGACGCGATCTCCCTCGACATCCGGCGGGGCGAGTTCTTCTCACTCCTGGGTCCGTCGGGTTGCGGGAAGACGACGCTCCTGCGGATGATCGGCGGGTTCGAGCTGCCGACCTCGGGCACGCTTCGGATCGACGGCGCCGACATGACCCACACGCCGCCGTACCGGCGCCCGGTCAACATGGTCTTCCAGCACTACGCGCTCTTCCCGCACCTGTCGGTCGAGGAGAACGTCGCCTTCGGCCTGCGGTACCGGGAGATGGACCGGGCCGCCCGTGACCGCCGCGTGGCCGACGTGCTGAACCTCGTTCAGCTGTCGGGCTTCGAGAAGCGCAAGCCCCACCAGCTCTCCGGCGGCCAGCGGCAGCGCGTCGCGCTGGCCCGGGCTCTGGCGCTGGAGCCCGAGGTGCTGCTCCTGGACGAGCCGCTCGGCGCCCTGGACCAGAAGCTCCGCAAGGAGGTCCAGGTCCAGTTGAAGCACCTCCAGCGGGAGCTCGGGATCACGTTCATCTTCGTGACGCACGACCAGGAGGAGGCGCTGACGATGAGCGACCGGATCGCCGTGATGAACCGGGGGAGGGTCGAGCAGGCCGACGACGCGGCGGCGGTCTTCGAGCGGCCGGCGACGGAGTTCGTGGCCAACTTCATGGGCGCGTCGAACTTCTTTTCCGCGCGGGTGCGCGAGGCGGGGGCGGACGCGCTCACGCTGTCGCTCGCCGCGGGCGGGGAGATCCGCGTGCCCGTTTCTCCCGGCGGGCGGACCCATCGGCCGGACGAGGCCGTCCGGTTCGTCGTCCGGCCCGAGAAGCTCGACCTGCGTCCGCGGGATCTCTCGAGCCACGGAGTCGCCTCGGTCGCCGTGACGGTCGAGGAGCGCGTCTACCAGGGCATCTCGACGGTTTGGATCGTGCGCGACGCGGCGGGGGAGAGGCTCACCGTCTACGAGCAGAACGAGAAGCCATTCGAGGAGTCCTCGCGGTTCCAGGTCGGGAGCCGCCTCTTCGCGTGCTGGAACCCGCGCCACGCCGTGCTGATCCGGGAGGAGGGGGAGCCCGCGTGAACGGCGAGAAGGGCGCCGGCCGCGCGGCGTACGCGCTCGCCCTGCCGACGTGGATCGTCCTCGGGGTCTTCTTCCTCGCCCCGCTGGCGGTCCTCTTCCTCATCAGCTTCGGGCAGCGGGCGACCTACGGCGGGCTCAAGCCGATCGAGGATCTCGGGGCCTACCTCGCGTCGGGGAAATTCCTGGCACAGTACGCCCGGTCGTTTCACCCGATCTACCTCCAGATCTTCTGGCGATCGATCTGGATGGCCGTGGTCACGACGGGCCTGTGCCTCCTGATCAGCTATCCGGTGGCCTACTACATCGCCGTGGTCGCCCCGGAACGTCGGCGCAACCTGCTCCTGGGCCTCGTCGTCGTCCCGTTCTGGACGAGCTTCCTGATCCGCACCTACGCCTGGATGTTCATCCTGCGGACCGAGGGGCTCCTGAACCGGCTCCTGATCGGCTCGGGCCTGACGTCGCAGCCGCTGGAGCTCCTGTACAACGACTTCTCCGTGCTCATCGGTCTCGTCTACGGCGAGCTGCCGTTCATGATCCTGCCGCTCTACGCCTCGCTCGAGAAGCTCGACCTGTCGCTGCTCGAAGCCTCGGCGGACCTGGGGGCCCCGGCGCGCTCGACCTTCTGGCGGATCACGGTGCCGCTGACGATGCCCGGCATCGTCGCCGGGATCATCCTCGTCTTCGTGCCGAGCCTCGGCCAGTTCATCGTCTCGGACCTGCTCGGCGGCGCGAAGACGATCCTCGCCGGCAACCTGATCCAGAACCAGTTCGCCGTGGCCCGCAACAAGCCCTTCGGCTCGGCGATCGCCTTCGAGCTGACGGCCGCGGTCCTGCTGCTGCTCTTCGCCTACGCCCTCTACAGCCGGCGCCGCGGCGAGGACGTGCTGCTGTGAAGCGCGGCGCCGCGCTCCGGGTCCACGCCTGGCTCGTGTACCTGTTCCTCTACGCGCCGATCGCCATCCTCGTGCTCTTCTCCTTCAACGCCACGAGCCAGACGGCGGTCTGGCAGGGCTTCACGCTCGAGTGGTACCGGAGCCTGCTCGGCAACGAGCTGATCCTCGCCTCCGTGCGCAACAGCCTGATCGTGGGTGTCGCGGCCACCGGCATCGCGACGGTGCTCGGCACGCTCGTCGCCCTGGCGCTGGGGCGCTACGAGTTCCGCGGCCAGGGCCTGACGAAGAACCTGCTCTACCTGCCGATCATCATCCCGGAGATCGTCATCGGGGCCGCCCTGGTGACCTTCTTCGGCGTCTCCGGCCTGCGGCTTTCGCTGGCGACCGTCGTGATCTCGCACGTCGTCTTCAGCATCTCGTACGTGGCGATCGTCGTGCGGGCGCGGCTCTCGGGCTTCGACCGGTCGCTCGAGGAGGCGGCGCTCGACCTCGGCGCGAGCCCCTCCAGGTGTTCTTCCGGGTGACGCTGCCGCTGATCCTCCCGGGCATCGTGTCGGGGGCGCTCCTCGTCTTCACCATCTCGATCGACGACTACGTGATCACGTCCTTCGTCGCGGGCGTCGGCGCCACGACGCTGCCGCTCCAGATCTACTCGATGCTCAAGGTCGGCGTGACGCCGGAGGTCAACGCGGTGTCGACCCTGCTTCTCGCGGTCACGATCGTCCTGATCGTCATCGCGCAGCGGCTCCAGCAGCCGCCGTCGGAACGGGCGGAAGGTTGAAGTCGCGCCGCTGGTGGCTGACGACGGGAGCGCTCGCGCTCGCCGGGGGCGCCTGCGGCCCCCGCGGCGACGAGCCGCCGTACCCCGGGCCGGGCGAGAAGAAGCTCAACCTCTACATCTGGTCGGAGTACCTGCCGAAGGAGGTCATCGAGGAGTTCACGCGCCGGACCGGGATCGAGATCCGGTACGACCTCTACGACTCCAACGAGCCGGTGCTCGCGAAGCTCCAGTCGGGCGTGGCCGACTACGACCTGGTGGTGCCGTCGGACTACATGGTGCGGATCCTCGTCCACCTGAAGCTCCTTCGGCCGCTGGAGAAGGGGAGGCTCGCGAACCTCGGCAACCTCGACCCGCGCTTCCTCGACCAGGACTTCGATCCCGGCAACGCCTACTCGCTGCCCTACCTCTGGGGCACGACCGGCTACGGCTACAACCGGCCGAGGGCCGGCCGCGCGGTCGACGGCTGGGCGCCCCTGTTCGACCCCGCGAACGCCGGCCAGATCCTGATGCTCGACGACATGCGGGAATGCTTCGCCGCCGCGCTCAAGTTTCTGGGCCACTCGCTGAACAGCACGGCGCCGGACGTGCTCCAGCAGGCGGCGGACCTGCTCAAGAAGCAGAAGCCGCTGGTGAAGACCTACAACAGCGGCGACTACGAGAACATCCTGGCCGCCGGCGACGTCGACTATGCCCACGGCTACAACGGGCAGCTCGCCAAGCTCGCGGCGAAGAAGCCAGAGACGTTCGCCTACGTCCTTCCGAAGGAGGGCGCGACGCTCTGGATGGACAGCGTCTGCATCCCGGCGCGGGCCCGCAACGTCGAGTCGATCTATGCCTTCCTGAACTTCATCCTCGAGCCGGAGGTCAACGCCCGGATCGTCAACGGGATCAGCTACGCCAGCGCGAACGTGCCCGCGCGCCGGTTCGTCCGTCCCGGGATCCTGGAGGATCCGGCGATCTATCCTTCGGACGAGGCCCTGGCGCGCTGCGAGTTCGTCAAGGACATCGGCGACGCCACGGAGGTCATGGACGAGTACTGGACCGAGATCAAGGTCCAGTGAAATAGGATTGGCGCCCGAGAAAGGACCCCCCATGAAGAGCTACAAGAACTTCGTCAACGGCGAGCTCGTCGGTTCGGTCGACGGCCGCGAAGAAACGATCATCAGCCCGGTCGACGAGCGCCCGCTCGGCACGGTGCCGACCGGCAGCGAAAAGGACGTCGATCGCGCCGTCGGAGCCGCGGCGGGGGCCTTCGAGAAGTGGCAGGACTCGACGCCGGCGGAGCGGAGCCTGATGCTCCTCAAGCTCGCCGACGTCATCGAGAAGAACGCGGAGGAGCTCGCGGCGCTCGAGGCCGACAACGTGGGCAAGCCGATCGGCCTCGCGAAGAGCGAGGTCCCGTTCATGGTCGACAACCTGAGGTTCTTCGCGGGGGCGTGCCGGTGCCTCGAGGGCAAGGCCGCCGGGGAGTACCTCGCCGGCTACACGAGCATGATCCGCCGGGAGCCCGTGGGCGTCGTCGGCTCGATCGCGCCCTGGAACTACCCGCTCATGATGGCGGTCTGGAAGATCGGGCCGGCGCTCGCGGCCGGGAACACGGTCGTCCTGAAGCCCGTCCGAGCAGACGCCGCTGACGACGCTCCGCCTGGCGGAGCTCGCGGGCGACGTCTTTCCGCCCGGCGTCTTCAACGTGATCACGGGCCACGGCGAGCCGGTCGGAGCGGGCCTCGTGCGGCACCCGAGGGTCAACATGGTGTCGCTCACGGGCGACGTCGCCACGGGCAAGGAGGTCGCGAAGGCGGCCGCGGCGACCCTGAAGAAGGTGCACCTCGAGCTCGGGGGCAAGGCGCCGGTCCTGATCTTCGACGACGCGGACATGGACCTCGTGATCCCCGGAATCAAGATGGCGGGCTTCGCCAACAGCGGCCAGGACTGCACCGCCGCAACGCGCCTCTACGCCAGCGGCCGGATCTACGACAAGCTCCTCGCCGAGCTCGTGCCGGCGGTGAAGTCCCTCGTCGTGGGCGACATCAAGGACGAGAACACGAACATGGGCCCGGTCATCTCGGCCGAGCACCGCAAGCGGGTGGCGGGCTTCGTCGACCGGGCGAAGGCGACCGGGCACGTCAAGGTCCTGACGGGCGGCGGCGCCGGATCCGGCAAGGGTTTCTGGTTCGACCCGACTCTGATCGCCGACGCGAAGCAGACCGACGAGATCGTCAAGAAGGAAGTCTTCGGGCCGGTCATCACCGTGACGCGCTTCAAGGACGACGAAGAGGCGATCGCCTGGGCCAACGACGTCGACTACGGCCTCTCAGCCTCCGTCTGGACGACGAACGTCAACCGGGCCCTGAACGCCGCGCGCAAGCTCCGTTTCGGCACGGTCTGGATCAACGACCACCTGCCGCTCGTCTCCGAGATGCCGCACGGCGGCTACAAGCAATCCGGCTACGGCAAGGACATGTCGATGTACGCGATCGAGGACTACACCCAGATCAAGCACGTCATGGCGCGGATCGCGCAGACGGTGGGGGCGAGCTTCCTGCCGGGTTAGGTCGCTCGCCGCCGGGACACGCGCTTGCGCCGGCACGAGCGGCCCGGACTCCGAGTCCCGGTATAGACTGCCGCTCGCCTACCAATCTCGACCGGCAACGCGAGGAGAAACGCAATGACCCGACGCGCGTGGTCTTACGGATCGGCCCTCTTCTTCTGCCTCTGCGCGGTCTTGGCGGGCCAGAGCATTTCCCACGGCTCGCTCGCCGTCGACGTCGCCCGTCCCGGGCAGCCGGCAACGGAGGCGCCCGAGGGCTGCGGACCGGTGACCCTCACGCAGTCGGTGAACCTGGCCCCGGACGGGACCTTCGCTGGCTGCTACACGGATGACGCCAACCAGTATCACGGCGACAACAGCTACTGGCGCGCTTTCGACCTCGCCGAGGCGTCGGTCTTCGGTGATTTCCGGGTTTGCGCGGTCGAACTGGGAATCAACCTGGCGCAGACGCCGGGCGCGGTGGGGCAGAACCTGACGGTGAACCTCTACACGAACTCCGGCTGTCCCTTCCCGGGGGGAACGCTGACGCCGATCGGGACCGCCACGGTGCCGGTTGCGGATCAGCCGACTCCGGGGAATCTTTTCGTTCCGGTGATGGGCTTCGCCGAGGCTCGCTCCGAGCTCGTCGTCGAGATCCACCAGGACGACGGCGTCGCCCAGATGCAACGTTTGTTCGTTGGGGGAAACCAGGCGGGTCAGACGGCCCCGAGCTACTGGTCTTCGGCCGCGTGCGGCGTGCCGGATCCCGTCGACGTCGCCACGATCACGCCGCTGTTCCATCTGACCATGTCGGTCATCGGCAACGAAGACGTCTATGCCTCGACGGCCATCGCCGTCGAGCCCTCCAACGGCGTGATCGAGCTCGGCGAGATCGCGGGCCTCGAGCCGTCGTGGACGAACCTCACGGATGGACAGGTCGCGCTCGTCGGGGACATGTTCAATCTCGTCGGGCCCCCGGGGCTCACGTTCTCGATCGTCGACGCCAACGGCGATTACGGACAGATCGCTCCAGACGCTGAAGCGCAATGCATCGACTGCTACGCCGTCAAGATCGACGGGGCCGGGTTCGGGCACCGGGACGTATCGGTCGACGAGCATGTCGCCCAGCCGGCGGTGAGCGCCGGGGCCGTCATCATCCAAAAACGGATCCTCCATGTCGGTCCGAGCTTCGCCGACGTGCCGACCTCGAGCCTCTTCTATCGCTTCGTCGAGACGATCCTGCACAACGGCGTCACCGGCGGATGCGGGGTGGATAACTACTGCCTGACCAACAGCACGCTGCGCAAGCAGATGGCTGTGTTTCTTCTCAAGGCGCTGGAGGGGAGCTGCTACCTGCCGCCTCCGGCCACCGGAGTCTTTGCCGACGTGCCCCAGGCGGATCCGTTCGCCCCCTGGATCGAGGATCTCTACGGCCGGGGGATTACGGGCGGCTGCTCGCCCACGCCGCTCAACTACTGTCCGGATAGCACGGTGCTTCGTCGGCAGATGGCGGTCTTCCTGCTCAAGACGCTCGAGGGATCGGCCTACGCGCCCCCGGCAGCCGCCCACATCTTCTCAGACGTGCCCGTCGGCAGTCCGTTCGAGGCGTGGATCGAGGAGCTGTTCAATCGCGGCATCGCGGCCGGTTGCGGAGCGGGAGTCTTCTGTCCCGCCAATCCCGTCAGCCGCGGCCAGATGGCGCCATTCCTGACGAAGACCTTCGGCCTGGTTCTCTACGTACCCTAGGCGCGCTGTCTCTCGACTGCGCTCACGGCCCCGGGCAACCGGGGTCGTTTCGTTTCAGGCTCAAGCCTCCCAGACCGTCTTGACGTTGACGAACTCGCGGATGCCGTGGGCGGCGAGCTCGCGGCCGTAGCCGGACTTCTTGACGCCGCCGAAGGGCAGGCGGGGGTCGACTTGACCATGCCGTTGACGAAGACCGCGCCGGCCTCGAGCTCCCGCGCCAGGCGCTCGCGCTCGCGCCGGGTCGCGGGTCCAAGGCCGAGGCGCCGAGGCCGAACCGGGTGCGGTTGGCGACGCGCGATCGCCTCGTCGAGTCGCGCGCCACGCGAAAGAGGCTCGCGACCGGGCCGAAGATCTCCTCGTCGAACGCCGGCGCTGCCGGCGGCGGACGTCGGCGAGCACGGTCGGCGGGTAGAAGTGCCGGGCCGTCGCCCGGCGCCGCCGCCGAGTAGCGAGCCGCGCCCCGCGGCGACCGAGCGCGCGCACCTGGTCCTCGTCGACCTCGCGCGGTCGCCGGCGTGGCGAGCGGGCCGATCTCGGTCGCACGGGTCCATCGGGTCGCCGACCTTCAGCGCCTCCATCCGCTCGACGAACCGCGCCTCGAACGCGTCGGCGACGGCTCCGTGCGACGATGAACCGCTTGGCGGCGATGCAGGACTGGCCGTTGTTGATCGTGCGCGCCTCGACGCCGCCGTCGCGGCGGCCGCCTCGAGGTCGGCGTCGGCAGGACGATGAACGGGTCGCTGCCGCCGAGCTCGAGCACCGTCTTCTTGAGCTGCCGCGCCCGCGGCGGCGGCCGACGGCGATCCCCGCCGCCCTCGCTGCCGGTCAGCGTCACGGCGGCGATCCGCGGATCGTCGATCAGGCCCGCGACGCGCGATCGAGCGCCGACGAGCAGCGTCTGGAACACTCCCGGCCGGGAAGCCGGCCTCGCGGAAGATCTCCTCGATCGCCAGCGCGCAGCCGGGGACGTTCGAGGCGTGCTTGAGGAGGCCGACGTTGCCGGCCATGAGCGCCGGCGCGGCGAAGCGGAACACCTGCCAGAAGGGGAAGTTCCACGGCATGACGGCGAGCACGGGCCCGAGCGGGTCGAAGCGGACGAAGCTCCGCGCGGCGTCGGTCGCCACCGGCTCGTCGGCGAGAAAGCGCTCGGCGTTCTCGGCGTAGTAGCGCAGACCCAGGCGCACTTCTCGGCCTCGGCGATGCCGCGGCGATCGGCTTGCCCATCTCGAGGGTCATGCGCCGGCCCCACTCGGCCTTTCGCGCGTCGAGGATGTCCGCGGCCTTCGCCATGCGGGCCGACCGCTCGGCCCACGCCGTGCCGCGCCAGCGGCGGAACTCCGCCGCGGCGAGCGCGACGCGCCGTTCGACCTCGGCGTCGGAATGCGGCTCGAACGTCTTCAGGACCTTGCCGGTCGCGGGGTTGACGGAGGCGATGGCCACGGTTTCTCCTTGGATCAGCCGAATTGCACGCGCATGTGGCGCCGCTCGAGCATCTCGAAGAAGAGCTCCGTCGGCACCGCGGTTTCCGGGCAGAGGACGCCGGGCGTCCGAATCGCCCGACTCGCCAGCAGCTGGCCGGCGATCGAGAGCGGGACACCCGTGTCGAGAGAGCCGGCGGCGACTTTCCAGTCGGGGTGGGGGAGGACGACCATGTCCGCGCGGCGATGGACGGCCTGGCCTCGCGCGGAGCCCGTCAGCTCGACCCGCAGCGCATCGCAATCCTGCGGATTGCCCGGCGGAACCGGCTGCATCGCGGCGACGGCGAGGAGCATCTCGCGCGGCGACGTGCCGCCGACCTTCTCGCGGGAGGCGAACCCCAGCTCCACGAGGAACGCGACCTTCTTCGTGAACTCCGGCTCGAAGGCGACTTTGAAGCTCGCGTCCCGGAGCCCCGGGAACGACCGCGGGAACATCGCCACCTCGGAGTGCAGCGTGTAGAGCGCCTCGGCGCGGCCGACGGGCGGGGGAAACTCGATCGTCTCGCGGCCGCTCATGGGCGGGACCGCCTCGGCGCGTCCGCCGCGGTAGACCATCGGCTCGAGCGAGAACTCGTCGAGCACGGTGTCCAGAGCGTAGGGGATCGGCAGCGGCCCCGAAGCCGACCGGTCGATGCAGCCCACGCGGACGTGGATCGTCTCGACCGAGTCGAGCCCGCGGGCGAGCTCGCCGGCCATGACGTTGGTTATTCCGGGCGTCGACCCCATGCCCAGGAGGGCCGTCACGCCGGCCTTCACGAACGCCTCGTGCAGCCCGAACTGCTGGATCGAGCCGTGGTACAGGCCGCCGAGGTCGGCGTACGGCACGCGCGACGCCAGCGCCGCGCGCATGATCGGCAGGTTGAAGTAGTAGGTCACGCAGTTCAGCACGGCGTCGTGGCCCTCGAGCAGCCGCGCGGTCGCGGCCTCGTCCCGCGCGTCGAGGACGGCGGGCCGGACCCGGGGGTCGGCGTGCGCGACCGGCCGGACGTCCGCCGCCGTGATCTCCACGGCGGGAACGAACTCGAGCAGGTCGCGCACGACGACCTGCGCCATGGCGCCGGCGGCGCCGAGGACGGCGATCCGCATCACTCCTCGTCCGGCTTGATGTCCGGGGTCTCGGCGTCGACCTCCTTGAGCGTCTCGTCGAGGGCGCCCAGGATCTCCTTGATGAGCCGGTCCGGAATGTTCAGGGCCGGCTCGATGCGGACGACCTTGGAGTTCATCAGGGTGCCGGCGACGAGGACGCCGCGCTTGAAGAGGCCGGCGACCACCTTGTAGCCGATCTCGGTGTTCACGAACTCGAGGCCGAGGAGGAGGCCCTTGCCGCCGACGCGGTGGAGCAGGCGGTCGAACCGCATCTTCAGGCGGATCAACTGCGCCAGGAGGTACTTGCCCTTCCGGGCGGCCTGGCCCGGCAGGTCCTCCTCGAGGGTCACGTTGATCGCGGCGATTCCGGCCGCGCAGGCGAGCGGGTTGCCGCCGAAGGTCGAGGAGTGGATGAACGGGTTCTTCTCGAGCACGCTCCAGATCTTGGGGGTCGAGATGAACGCCGAGAGCGGCATCACGCCGCCGCCGAGGGCCTTGCCGAGGCACATGATGTCGGGGACCACGTTCCAGTGGTCGACGCCGAAGAGCTTGCCCGTGCGGCCGAGGCCCGTCTGGACCTCGTCGGCGATCAGGAGCGTTCCGTACTCGTCGCAGGCCTTCGCGGATCCGCGGCCAGAAGTCGTCCGGCGGCACGATGGCGCCGGCCTCGCCCTGGATCGGCTCCATGATCACCGCGGCGATGCCCTTGCCCGTCTGGTCGGCCTTGTAGAGCTCGTCCTCGACCGCGTCCGCGTCGCCGAATTCGACGAAGTGGATCCCCGGCAGGAGCGGCAGGAAGGGCTCCCGGTACTCCCATCGCCCGATGAGGGAGAGCGATCCGCAGCTCTTGCCGTGGAAACCGCGCAGCGAGCTGATGAAGTTGGTCTTGCCGGTGTAGAGGCGGGCGAGCTTGATCGCGCCTTCGACGGCGTCGGTGCCGTTGTTGATGAAGAAGGAGTACTGCAGGTCGCCCGGGGCGATCTCGCCCAGCAGCTCCGCCAGGGCGCCGCGCAGCGGGTCGAGCAGCTCCTGGCTCGAGAGCGGCATGCGCTGGAGCTGGTCGGCGACGGCCCGCACGATCTTGGGGTGCCGGATGCCGGCGCTGTAGATGCCGTAGCCGCCGAGGCAGTCGATGTAGGTGCGGCCCGTGAGGTCCTGGAACGTCGAGCCCTCGCCGACCCACTCGAGCGCGGGGTCCTCCCGCATCTCGATGACGGACTTGCGGTACTCGAGGTAGCCGCGGTTGTAATAGAACTGGAAGTTGTCGACCGTGTCCTTCTGGATCTGGTCCTTCTGCTCGGCCGACAGCTCGGGCGCCGAGATGATGTCGAGCCAGCGCTGGGATTCCCGGATGAGCTCCTGCGTGTTCATGTGCGTCCCCGTTCCTGGTGCGGACAAAAAGGCCTCGTGAGCCGCTGGGGATCGGCGGCTAAGAGTCTCCGACGCAGAAGAGGTGTCTACGCGGCGTCTTCGTGGGGGCGGGGGTGGTCCCCGCCCTCGAGACTCGATTGCGGGCCGGAGGCGCTGTACGGCGGTCACGCATGGGCGAGCGCTTTCTCGAGAACATCCAGGCCTTCCGTGAGCTCGCCGTCGGAGATGACGAGCGGCATGAGCGTGCGGATCACGTTGCCGTAGGTGCCGGCGCCGACGAGGAGGAGCCCCGTCTCGTACGCCTTCTTGATGACGCGGTCCGTGCGCTCCTTGTCGGGCGCCTTCGTGCCGCGGTCCAAGACGAGCTCGAGCGCCCGCATCGCGCCGAGGCCGCGGGCGTCGCCGACGAAGGGGAAGCGCTCGAGAAAGCCGGCGAACCGGCGCTCGACCTCGACCCCGATCGCCGCGGCGCGCTCCGGCAGCCGGTCCCGCTCGATCGCGCCGACGGCGGCGAGCGCCGCCGCGCACGCGACGGGATTCCCGGCGTACGTGCCGCCGAGGCCGCCGACCTGGGCGCTGTCCATGATCTCGGAGCGGCCGGTCACCGCGGAGATCGGGAACCCGCCGCCGAGCGACTTGGCCATGGTCATGAGGTCGGGCTCGAGTCCGTAGTGCTCGCAGGCGAACATCTTCCCGGTCCGCCCGAAACCCGTCTGGACCTCGTCGACGACGAGGAGGATGCCGTGCTCGCGGCAGAACCGGGCGAGCAGGGCGACCCACTCGGGCGGCGCGACGATGAAGCCGCCCTCGCCGAGCACGAGCTCGACGACGACGCAGGCGACCTTCTCGGCCGCGACCTGGGTCTTGAAGAACTCCTCCAGCTCGACGGCCGCCGCGGCGCGGGCCCGCCCAGTGGCCCCGGTAAGCGTAGGGGAAGGGCATCCGGTACACCTCGGCGGCGAAGGGCCCGAAGCCGAACTTGTAGGGCCTCACCTTGGAGGTCATGCTCATCGTCAGGAGCGTGCGGCCGTGGAACGCGTGCTCGAACACGACGACAGCCTCCCGATTGGTGGCATGCCGGGCGATCTTGACGGCGTTCTCGAGGGCCTCGGCGCCGCTGTTGGCGAGCATCGTCTTCTTCGCGTGCCGGCCCGGCGTGATGCGGTTCAGGGTCTCCGCCAGCGCCACGTAGCCCTCGTACGGGGCGACGGAGAAGCAGGAGTGCGTGAACTTCTCGAGCTGGGCCGTGGCTGCCCGGACCACCTCGGGGTTGGCGTGGCCGGAGTTCAGCGTCCCGATTCCTCCGGCGAAGTCGATGAACACGTTGCCGTCGACGTCGGTCAGGAGGGCCCCCCGGGCGCTGGCGGCGTAGACCGGCGTGGAATGGCCGATTCCCCGGGGCACCGCGGCGTCCCGCCGGGCGGCGAGCGCCCGTGAAAGGGGGCCGGGGACGGCGGTCTTCAGGCGTATCGAAGCGGGCATGCGAAGTTCCTGGCTGGCTGAAGGAGGGCCGAGCCTATCACGCGGGGAGGCCCGACCGGCCCTCCGGGCAGCCGAACTGCGCCCGGAAGTCCTTGTATGGGAGCGTTTTGCAGGGATACGATCGGCGCACCACATGACCGACGGACATTCGGCGGCCGCCGCCCCGGCGGCGCCCTCGGGGCTCGAGCGGGTCCTCGGACGGGCCGACCTCGTTCTCTTCACCGTCTGCGCCATCCTGACGATCGACACGCTCGCCTCGTCGGCGGCGATGGGCTACTCGTGGTTCTCCTGGTGGGTCATCACGATGACGGTCTTCTTCATCCCCTACGGCCTGATCACGGCCGAGCTGGGCTCGGCCTGGCCGGGCGAGGGAGGCGTCTATGTCTGGGTCCGCGAGGCCTTCGGGCCGAAGTGGGGCTCGACGGTCGCCTGGCTCTACTGGATCAACAACGCCTCCTGGTGCCCGTCGGTCTACCTCATCTTCGCCGGCACCTTCGGACAGATCTTCCTGAAGACCCACTCGCCCTGGCAGGAAGCCGGAATCGCGATCGTCCTGACCTGGCTGACGGTGCTCGTGGGCATCGTGCGGCTCGAGGTCTCGAAGTGGCTGCCCAACCTCGGCGCCGTGGTCAAGGCGCTCATCTTCCTCGCCCTCGGCATTCTGGGGCTCTCGGCCCTCTTCGGGGGAAGCCGCCGGCCAACGCCTTCTCGCTGTCGAGCCTCGTCCCGCGCTGGAACGACAGCCTCGCGTATCTTCCGGCCCTCCTGTACTCGACCTTCGGCTTCGAGCTCATGAGCTCGGCCGGCGGCGAGATGCGCAACCCGAAGCGCGACGTTCCGAGCGTGATCTTCTGGTCGGGGGCCCTGATCGCGATCCTCTACTCCTTCGCGATCGGCGGGATCCTCTTCGCGGTCCCGGCCGGGAAGCTCTCGATCGTGACGGGGACCTGGGACGCGCTCGCCGTCCTCGGGAAGCAGTGGGGCCGCGCGGGCGATGTGGCCGTCTTCTGTCTCGGAATCGGCTTCCTGTACGCGTGCATCGCCAACGTCGTGACGTGGAGCCTCGGAGCCAACCGTGTCGCCGCCGTCGCGGCCGAGGAGGGGATGCTCCCGGCGGTGCTCGGCCGGCTGCACCCGCGCTTCAAGACGCCCCACCTGGCGTTCGTCGCGATGGGCGCCGTTTCGACCGGCCTTCTCGTCGGCGGCGCGCTCCTCTCGAACAGCCAGTCCAACATCTTCTGGATGACGTTTCGCCTGACGGCGCTGTGCCTGCTCCTCTGCTACCTGCTGGTCTTCCCGGCCTTCCTCGTCCTCCGCAAGCGCCGGCCCGACCAGCCCCGTCCCTACCGGCTGCCCGGGGGCCGCGTGGCGGCGGCCGCGGCGGCCTGGCTCTGCACGCTCTACATCTTCGGGGCCTGCGTGCTCTTCTTCGTGCCGTCGCCCACGAGCCAGGAGCCCGTGAAGGAGGCGATCCTCCTGGGCCTCCTGACGCTGCTGACGGTCGTGGTCGGATACTTCCTGATGCCGAAGGCGGTCCGGTCGCGGCCTTCGGTATGATGCCGGGCGGCCTCGCGGCAGCGGGGCCCACACCACGAGACGACAGGAGACGCATCCCATGGCCCAGAACCTGAGCGGCGCGCGCGCGGAATCCGCGTACGTGCTCGAGCTGATCGGCAAGAAGACCCTCGCCCCGCCGGAGCAGCAGAAGGTGATCGAGGACTCGGTCCGGTACTGGACCGAGAACGTCAACCCCGCCTTCCTCGAGTACCGAAAGTCCGTCTCGACCGACTACACGGCCGTCGAGTGGCAGGACGAGGGCGCGGTCTTCCGCGACGTCCACGGCAAGGAGTTCCTCGACATGCTCGGCGGCTTCGGCATCTACGTCACCGGCCACCGGCATCCGAAGGTCCTGAAGGCCGTCAAGCGAGCAGCTCGACAAGCAGGCGATCCACTCGCAGGAGCTGATCGATCCGCTCCGCACCTACCTGGCGCACCTGGTCTCGCTGATCACGCCGGGCGACCTGCAGTACGCCTTCTTCACCAACTCCGGGCACCGAGTCCGTCGAGGCGTGCCTGAAGATGGCGATCCTGACGACGGGCCGGCACCACTTCATCGGCACGCATCGGCGCGTTCCACGGCAAGACCCTCGGCTCGCTCGGCGGCACCTCGAAGGCCGTCTTCCGCGAGCCGTTCCTGCCCCTGAAGCGCTGGACGCACGTGCCGTTCGGCGACGTCGACGCGCTCCGGATGATCGTCGCGAGTCGGCGACTTCTCGGGCGACCGCGTCGCCGCCGTCGTGATCGAGCCGATCCAGGGCGAGGGCGGCATCAACGTCGCGCCCCCGGGCTACCTCGCCGCGGCGCGCGAGCTCTGCGACAAGTACGGCGCCATGCTCGTCTTCGACGAGGTCCAGAGCGGCATGGGGCGCAGCGGCAAGATGTTCTGCTGCGAGCACGACGGCGTGACGCCCGACCTGATGGCGCTCGGGCAAGGGCTTCGGCGGCGGCGTCATGCCGATCGGCGCCTGCGTCGGCACGCCGAAGACCTGGGAGCGGTACATCGAGAACCCGTTCCTGCACACGACGACCTTCGGCGGCAACCCCGTCTGCTGCGCCGCGGCGATCGCGACGATCAACGTCCTGCTCGAGGAGGACCTGCCCGAAGCAGGCCGGCGAGAAGGGCGAGTACCTGCTGCCGCGCATGAACGCGCTGGCGAAGAAATACCCGAAGGTCCTGGCCGGTGCGCGGGGCCGCGGCCTGATGCTCGGCATGGAGTTCCCGACCACGATCTCGGCTACGACGTCGCCAAGGACCTCTTCGGCGCGCGGGATCCTCATCTCCGGCACCTACATCAACGCCCGCGTCCTGCGCGTCGAGCCGCCGCTGACGATCAGCTACCCGGAGATCGACAAGTTCCTCGCGGCGCTCGAGGCGTCGCTCGGCGAGGTCCAGAAGGAGCACCGCCTGTAGGCCGGGCGGGGATTGGCCCCGCCCCTACTCCGGCCATGTGAGCGAGCCCGCCGGGCCCCCGATCGAGCAGTCCTGCTACTGGATGGCGCAGCGGCGCGTCCGCAGGGCCGCCGAGCCCCTCCAGGGCCCCGAGAAGGCGGACGTCGCCATCATCGGGGGCGGCTACACGGGACTCTGGACGGCGCTCTTCCTCAAGGAGCTCGAGCCCCGCCGGAGCGTGGCGCTCATCGAGCAGGGCCTCGTCGGCTACGGCGCGAGCGGACGCAACGCCGGCATGGTGGGCGAGACGATCGACCACTCGCACGAGCTCGCGATCGCCCACTTCGGCCTCGACGAGGCGAAGCGCCTCGCCCGGATCGGGCGCGAAAACCTCGACGCGATGGAGACCTTTCTCCGCGAGCGCGGCATCAACGCCGGCTTCGAGCGGCCCGGGCAGCTCGTCATGGCGCTCACGCCCGCGCACGTCGGAGGCGCTGTCGAAGGGACTCGAGGCCGCGGATCGCGTCGGCTCGCCGGGCTGGCGGATCCTTTCGCGCGAGGAGGCCCAGGCCGAGGTGTCGAGCCCAGCTCTACCTGGGAGCGCTGCTCGCGCCGCGCAACGGCCTCGTGGATCCCGTTCGGCTGGCCGAGGGTCTGCGGGCCGTCGCCGCCAGCGTGGGCGTGCGGGTGCACGAGAACACCGCCGTCACGTCGATCGCGTTCAAGGGCGGACAGGTCGTGATCACGGCCGGCAAGGGCAGCGTGCGATGCCGGAAGGTGGTGCTGGCGGCCAACGCCTATGCGCATCGGCTTCGGCCGTCGCTCTCCCTGCGGTTCCTCCCGCTCTACGACTACATCCTCGTGAGCGATCCGCTCACACCCGCGCAGCGGCGATCGATCGGCTGGCGCTCCGGCCGCGGTGTCGTCGACGCCCGGACGTTCTTCAACTACTACCGCCTGACCGCGGACGGCCGCATCCTCTGGGGCACGAGCGAGGCGGCGTACTACCCGGGCAACCGCGTGGATGCGTCCTGCGATCACTCGCCCCGCCACTACGCCTCGCTCGAGGCGAGCTTCCGCCGGCACTTTCCGCAACTCTCCGGCCTCGCGTTTCCGTACCGGTGGGGCGGTCCCATCGCGTCGACCACGCGGCTCACGCCGTTCTTCGGCACCGCGTCGGCCGGCCGGATGCATTACGGGCTCGGCTACACGGGGCACGGGATCGGGTCGACGCGGATCGCGGGCCGCATCCTGGCGCACCGGGCCCTCGAGCTCGAGAGCGCTCTCTTCGACCTGGCGATCGTGAAGAAGAAGCCCTTTCCGTATCCTCCCGAGCCCTTCCGGCGGGCGGCCGTCGCCCTCGTGACCGGGGCGTTGCGGAGGGTCGACGCCGGCGGGCGCCCGGGGCTCCTGCTCAAGGCGCTCGACCGGCTGGGGATCAGCTTCTCGAGCTGAGCTAGCCCCCTCACCCCGACCCGAAACCACCGGCTCACGCCGGTGTTGCCTATGCCCGGGGGTCTGCCTCCGGTGGACGGCTCCCGCCGGGAGAGGGGGCAGAGTGCAGCGTCGCCGTTAGCGCAAGCAGTGAGGAAGTCTTGCTAGCGGACCGGGACGACGAGGATCTCGACCGGGCCCTGGGCCTCGCCGGTCAACACGGGGATCCGCGTGTCGGTGACGAACTGGAGCTGCCCGCGGTCCGTGATCCTCGCCGAGATGGCGTACGTCCGCCCGCCCGCGATCCGGGCCGGGTCGTACTCGAGCGAGAAGGGGATGGGCACCTGCCCGGGCGTCGAGATCACCTGCTTGGCGATGAGCATCGACGGGGCGTCCTGGAGCGACACGTCGCGCAGCTCGACCTGGACCTCGGCCTGGGGTGTGAGCGCGATCCGCTGGAGATAGACGACGGTCCCCGTCAGAAACGCCGTCGGCGGCGGGATGGACGGCTCGGGCGGCGGGGCCGGCGTGCGCTCCGGCGGCGGCACGGCGGTGGGCACCGCCGCCGGAGGCGCCGCGGGAGGCGGGGGAGACGGCGGTTTCTGACCGGCGCACGCCGAGAGCGCCAGGACGAGCAGGAGCGCCGCCGCTCCCCGCGCCGTCATGCCGGACGCTTGGCGAGCAGGTCCCGGATCTCCTTGAGGTAGACCTCCGAGGGAGGCGGAGGCGGCGGGGGCGCGGCCGCGCGCTTCTTCGAGAACTGGTTGAAGGGCACGATGATCAGGAAATAGAGGCCGGCGGCCTTGATCAGGAACGCGATCACGGCGTTGATGAAGTTGCCGATCGCGATCGGGCCGAGCTTCAATGCCGAGAAATCCGGCGTGCCCACCCAGCAGGCCGATCAGCGGCGTGATCAGGTCCTTGACGAGCGAGTCGACGATCGCCCCGAACGCCGCGCCGATGATGACGCCGACGGCCAGGTCGAGCACGTTGCCGCGTGCGATGAAGTCGCGGAATCCCTTGAGCATCGGAGGCCCCCTTTCGAAAGTCAGTCGTGCTTCTCGTCGACGTCGACCTGGCCGGTCATCCTGCGGCGCCAGATCGACCAGATCGAGCCCGTGGAGAGAACGGCCGCGAGGCCGATCATGATCAGGTACGTCAGCCCCTTGGACGTCGTCGGCTCGAGATGGGCCCACGAGACGATCAGCCAGATGAGCGTCCCGAAGAAGGCCGCGGCGAGCAGCGTGCCGAGCGCCCCGAGCGACTGGACCGTCGCGCGCAGCAGGAACACCCATCCGACGAGCAGGCAGACCCCCACGAAGGCCTTCAGCGGCGTGAACTCCCAGTTGTTCTGGGCCAGCCAGTGAAAGTAGGAACGCCCCTCGGGGTTGTAGGTCGCCAGCAGGAGCACGATCGCGGCGGCGAGGCGAAGCAGGAATCTGGTCATCGGCGCGCTCCTAGGGCTTCTTCGGTTGGGGCGCCGGCCGCGACGAGGGGGCGGGCGCGCGCGACTGCGGCGAGGAGGACGGAGGCCGCGACTGGGGCGGAGGGCTCATGCGCGTGTCCGCCGCGCGCCGGCCCTGCTGGTCGCGGGAGAGCTGGTTCAGCGTTCCGGGATCGACCGTCGGGCGGCTCGGCGCGGGACGCGTCGACGGCTGCGAGGGCTTGACGGCTGCGCGGACGGGTGGACGGCTGCGACGGTTGAGCCGGGCGCGTCGAGGGTTGCGAAGGCTGCGCGGGCCGGGTCTCGGGCCGCGAGGGCTGCACCGGTTTCCACGTCCCCTTGTCGTTGGTCTCCCAGCTTCCCGGCCTTCCGGGCTGCGGCCGGTACACGTTGCCGTCCGGGCCCGCGTAGACGTTGTCCGGGCGCGACGGCACGGGCCGTGTCGACGGCTGGCTCGGCCGCGTCGCGGGTTGGCCCGGGCGCGTCGACGGGTTGCGACGGCGCCGGCCGCGTGGCCGGCTGGCCGGGTCGCGTCGCCGGCTGGCCCGGGCGGGCGGGCGGCACGACGGCGGGCCGCGTCGACGGCCGGACCGAGGGCCGGACTCCCGGCCTCGGCTGGCCCGGCCGGTTGTAGACGTTCATGTTGTTCCAGTTGGGGCGAGGTCGGTAGCCCGGGTACGGCGTGGGCCGTCCTCCGTAGTAGGGCGGCCGATAGTACGGCGGGCGCGGCCGGTAGCCGTAGTACGGGCCCCACCACGGGTTGTAATAGGGCCGGTATCCGCCCCACCCGAAGCTCCAGCCCCAGCCGGCCCACGGGCTCCAGCTGAAGCCGACGCCGAAGCCCCACGTCCACGGCGCGCCATACCAGTAATTGCCGATCCACGGACGGTAGTACCAGCCCGTGCCGTACACGACCGTTCCCCACGGCGAGTAGCAGGTCCCGAGATATCCGGGCGTGTAGCCGACCCAGACCACCGTCGGCGTGTAGCGGTAGATGCGCACGTAGGTGACGTAGTGGATCGGCGAGGCGGTGGGGATCGTGTAGATGACCGGCGGAACGGCGGTCGCCACGATCCAGGGCCCGAGGGGCGAGGCGCCGGTGAACCAGACGCCGCTCTGGACGGCGTAGTAGGTCGTGGGATCGACCCGAACCACCGGCGTGGGGGAGTTGACCGCGTACTGGAGGGGCGTGTCGGGCACGGCGTCGAACCTCGGCTCGCCGTCGTACTTCGACTCGAACGTCGCCTCCTCCCGGTTGACCTCCGCGGTCTGCGGGATGCTGTTGGCGATCATCGCCTCCTGCGCGGCCGGCGTGCCCGGGACGGTCGCGAGGACGCTCGACTTGGGGTCGTTGGCGGGGATCTTCGCGAAGTCCTTGGGCAGCTTGTCGCCGTCGACGAACTGCCATGGCCCTTCGAGCGATCGGGCCCGGAACCAGCGGCCGGTCAGCGGGACGTAGTAGCTCTGGTCCTTCAGGTCGAGCAGAATGTCGCCGCTCGTGTTCTCGACGTAGAGCAGCTGCGTCCCCGTGACCGGCTTCATCTTCGGCTCGCCCTGCGTCACGATGAGCTCGGCCGGGACGGTCGAGACGATGATCTCGGGGGACTTGCCCTCGGCGAGCACGCCCTTCACGTCGTCGCTCGTCTCCTCCATCAGATCGACCTGCGACTGATTTTCGTCCTTCGCGATCGAGTCGCGGATGCCCTGCACCGGGGCAGGGGCGCCCGACCCGAGCTGCCAGGGCCCCGCCGGCGATCCGGACGTGAGCCACCGGCCGGCGATCGGCATGTAGAAGACGCCGCCGGCCTTCAGGATGAGGCTCCTCGTGTTGACGACGCGCTCGACTCCCGAGACTCCCTCGATCGGCCGCAGGGCCGGGTCGCCGTCGATCAGCACGAGGATCGCCGGGCTCGGTCGGTAGTAGATCTTCGGCGGATCGTTCTTGAGGGGCACCGCGTTGCCCTTCCTGTCGGCCTGCGTCACGGCGAGGTTGGCCTCGATCCGGTCGAGCGAGACCGTCCGGCTGCCTTCGGCGCTCTGCCGGAAGACCGCGAGGTACTCCTCGGTCTTCTCGCCCGCGGTCGGGAAGTTGGCCTTGGCCACCTGGATGTTGTCGAGCTGGACGAGCCGCGCTTCCTTGTCGATCGACACGTCGGCCGTGATCCACACGACGCCGTAGGTCTTCTGCGTCTTCTCGCCGACCTTCGTCTCGACCTGGACGGCGGCGCGCGCCTCGAAGCGGGCGTTCTCGAAGACGTCGACCTGGGGCTGGTAGACCGTGAACGTGGTGTCGCCGTCTTCGATGACGCGCGGCCACTCGAAATCGTCCGGCGCGGCGGCGGGCTCGCCCTGGGCCGCGGCGTCCTGGGCGGAGACGGTCCGCGAGCCCGCGGCGGCGAGGGCGGCGGCGAAGAGAGCGGCGGCAAGCGCCCTCCAGGAGCTGGTCATGGGAACCTCCGTGCTGATGAATGTCTATCACGGAGACGCGAATTCGGGACAGATGCGTCGGGTGCGCTACGATGCGCGGCCGACAGGAGGCGAGCGCATGCGACGGTGGACGATGCTGAGCGCCCTGACCGCCGCGGCGGCGATCGCCGCCGGGCCCGTCGGTCCGCGGGCTGCGGAGAAGCCGATTCATCGGATCGCGTTCGGCTCGTGCCTCGGCCAGGACCTGCCGCAGCCGATCTGGAAGCAGGTCCTCGGCGTCAAGCCCGACGTGTTCGTGTTCCTCGGCGACAACGTCTACTCCGACACCGAGGACATGGCGCGCCTGCGCGCCGCGTACGCGAAGCTCGCCTCCCAGCCCGGATTCCAGCAGCTGAAGAAGACGACGCCGATCCTGGCCACCTGGGACGATCACGACTACGGCACCAACGACTCGGGCGGGGACTTTCCGGCGAAGGCCGGGTCGCAGCAGGTCTTCCTGGATTTCTTCGGCGTGCCGAAGGACTCTCCCCGGCGCCAGCGCGACGGCGTCTATCACGCGGAGACCTTCGGTCCGCCGGGCAAGCGGGTCCAGATCATCCTGCTCGACACGCGCTACAACCGCAGCCCGCTCGCGTTCACGCAGGACGCCTCGGATCCGACCGACGGCGGCCGGTACGTGCCGAACACCGACCCGGGCGCGACGCTCCTCGGGCGCGCGCAGTGGGCCTGGCTCGAGGAGCGCCTGCGCGAACCGGCGCAGGTCCGGATCATCGGCTCGAGCATCCAGGTCGTCAACGAGGCCTCGGGCGGCGAGAAGTGGGCGAACTTCCCGGCGGAGAGGAAGAAGCTCTTCGAGCTCCTGTGGGCGAACCGCAACACGGGCGTCCTCTTCATCTCCGGCGACCGGCACTACGCCGAGCTCGAGATGATGGACGGAGAGATCGGATACCCGGTCTACGACCTCACTTCGAGCTCGCTCAACTGGGCCGAGCCGCGCTGGCGCAGGATCGCCGCGAGCAAGCACCGCATCGGCCTCGTGCGACCGGGGAGACAACTTCGGGCTGATCGAGATCGACTGGGACCGGACGCGACCCCCTGATCCGCCTCAAGATCATCGACGTCGACGGCGACCTGGTCCTCCACAGGAAGGTCGACCTTTCGACGCTGCGCGAGGGGAACCTCGAATGGTGGCTGGGGGAGAAGTAGACCGGGGCGGGGTCGCTCGGGGGGCCGGCCCCCTGTAGAATTCGGCGACGAACTTGGCAGCCAAGAGCGAGTCCGTACAGCCTCGCCCCCGGAGGGCGATCAGCGGGGGCAGCCCCTGGGGCTCCGAGGACAGCCGCGACTTCCTGCAGGAGCGGATCGGGAGGTTCTCACGGCTGATCTTCGTGCTGACCACGTTCTTCTTTCTCGCGGGCTGGGGCGTCGCCCTCGCATGGACGCCCGGCCAGCTCGTGAACGGTCTGCCTCTGGCAACCGCGCACATCTTCAACCTGGCCTACATGGCCGTCCTGCTGGGGATGTGGCTCTCGACCCGCGGAGGGCCCCTCCCGCCGGGGGTCCTGCACGTCATCGACGGCGGGGGCGTCGTGCTCGTCTGCGTGGGGATTCTCGCGATGAGCTTCACCCTGCCGCTGATGCTCCGGCCCGACCTGCTCGCGGCCCTGGCCCTCTTCGGCGTTCTCCTCTACCGCGCGGCCATCGTTCCGAGCGACCCCCAGAGGACCGCCTGGATCGGCACCCTCTCGGTCGTGGGGCTCCCGATCCTGACGTTCTGGAGCTACTCGCGCGCCGGGCGCCCAGCCGAGCTGCCCGCTCCCGCAGCGTACGCGGTCTATGCCGCGCTCTTCGGGGCACTGGCCGTCCTCCTGTCGACCAAGGTCTCGAGCATCATCTACGGCCTGCGGCAGACGGTGCGCGAGGCGCGCCGCCTCGGGCCTTACACCCTCGTCGAAAAGATCGGCGAGGGCGGGATGGGGACGGTCTACCGCGCGAGCCACGCGCTGCTGCGGCGGCCGACGGCCATCAAGATCCTCCCGCCCGAGCGCGCGGGGCAGATGGACCTCGCCCGGTTCGAGCGGGAGGTCCAGATGACCTCGCAGCTCACGTCGCCGCACACCGTCTCGGTCTACGACTACGGCCGGACACCCGACGGGCTTTTCTATTACGCGATGGAGTTCCTCGACGGGATCGACCTCGAGGAGCTCGTGCGCCGCGACGGCCCGATGCCCCCCGGGCGAGTGGTGCACGTGCTCCGGCAGGTCTGCGAAGCGCTCGGCGAAGCGCACCGCGTGGGACTGATTCACCGCGACATCAAGCCGGCCAACATCCTGCTCTGCGAGCGCGGCGGAAGGCCGGACGTCGCGAAGGTCGTGGACTTCGGGCTCGTGAAGAGCGTCGAGGCTCCCGACGTCCGGGTCACGCTCGAGAACACGGCCCTCGGAACGCCGCACTACATGGCGCCGGAGGCCCTGCGCTCGCCCGAACGCATCGACGTCCGCTGCGACATCTACGCCCTGGGGGCGACGGCGTACTTCCTTCTGACGGGGTCGACCGTCTTCGAAGGCAACCTCGGAGAGGTCATGACGAAGCTCCTCCGGGACGAGCCCGTCCCTCCCTCGACCCGCGCCGGGCGCACGCTGCCGGCTTCGATCGAGGCTCTCGTCCTCGCGGCGCTCGCCAAGGACCCCGAGGAGCGCCCGGAGAGCGCCGAGGCCGTGCAGGCGGCGCTCGCGGCCGCCTCGGACGTGTCTGCCTGGTCGGCGGCCGAGGCCGCCCTCTGGTGGCGGACCCGCGGCGCGCGCATTCGCGCCGCCCGGGCGGGTGAGGCAGAGTCGGCAGCGGCCCGGCCGCAGAGCCTGGAGATCACTCGATCGAACGAGGCTCCCTGACGGTCCGGCGGCTGCGCTGGAGGTGCGTGACGGATTCCGTGGCCGCCGCGTAGATCAGCACCCAGATCAGCCCGGCCAGCACTCCCGCGAGCGTGTCCGTCGGCCAGTGCGCCCCGAGATAGACGCGGCTGAAGGCGACGGCGACGACGATGACGGCGGCGCCGAGAACGGCCAGCCCGCGGCGGACGGGACTGTGCGAGAGGTGAAACACGACGGCGGCGAGCCCGCCGAAGAAGACCGTCGCCATCAGGGAGTGCCCGCTCGGGAAGCTGTAGCTCGACTCGGTCACGATGGCCTCCCAGTGGTCGGGGCGCGCCCGGGCGACGGTGAGCTTGAGGACCGTGCTGAGCCCGAGCCCGCCGACGACGCTTCCGGCGAAGAGGAGCGACGAGACGTGGCGTCGCGCCCTCCAGAGCGCGAGGGCGACGGCCGGGGTCGCCACGAGAAGGAAGCGGTGATCGCCGAAGACCGTCACGGCCTTCATCGAGGCCGGTCAGGCGCTCCGACCGGAGCCCGAGCAGCATGCCGGCGACGCGGACGTCGAACGGACCGGGGCGTCCTCCCGCTCGTCCGACTTCGTAGGCGAGCAACCCCACCGCGGCCGCGAGGCAGGCGCACGCCAGGAAGCTCAGGGTGAAAGAGAGGCCGACGGCCTCCTCGCGTGAGACGCGCCGCCGCAGGAAGTCGCGCAGGTCCGACCCGTTCAATGGATGTCCCTCCGTTGCCGAGGCTACATCGGCGGGATCCCGCCCGGCCGGCGGATAGACTCGGGCGAGGATGCTCACGCCCCCGGTCGACCCGACGAGGCTCTTCGGCGGGATCGACATCTACCTTTTCGATCAGCTCCTGCGCGGGCGGATCGTCCCCGGCATGGGGATCCTCGAGGCGGGCTGCGGCCGCGGGCGCAACCTCGTCTTCTTCCTCGGCCAGGGCTACGACGTCCGGGCGTTCGATCCGGACCCGGAGGCGATCCGCGCCGTCCGCGAGCTGGCGGCGCGGCTCGCTCCGGGGCACCCCTCGGAGAACTTTCGCAACGAGGCCGCGGAGTCGTCGAGCTTCCCGGATGCCTGCGCGGATGTCGTCATCAGCAGCGCGGTCCTCCACTTCGCCCGCGACGAGGCGCATTTCCGGGCGATGCTTCTCGGCGCGTGGCGGCTGCTGAAGCCCGGCGGCCTCTTCTTCTGCCGCCTCGCGTCGTCGATCGGGATGGAGTCGCGCATGCGGCCGCTCGGGGAGGCGCTTCGGGCTACCGGACGGCAGCGAACGGTTCCTGGTGGACGAGGCGTACCTCTTGTCGCTGACGGCCGAGCTCGGCGGCTCGCTGCTCGACCCGCTGAAGACGACCGTCGTCCAGGACCAGCGCTGCATGACGACCTGGGTGGTGCGGCGCGGCGCGTAGTTCACGGGCGTCTCAGACGACGATCATGCCGCCTGTCACCAGGTGGTCATCGGTTTCGCGGGGCGCTGCCCGGCGCGGGCAGGACGTTGACGAGGCCCTGCATCATCACGTTGTGGACCGTGCAGAAGTACGTGAACGTGCCGACACTGTTGAACGTGTTGGTGAAGGTGAACGGGGCTGAGTGCTGACCCGAGGTCCAGAGGTTGTCCGGAATGCAGTTGGACGCACTGCAGGTGCCCGACGTCGTGGAGTGAAGACCGCTCACCCACTGCCACTCGACGGTCGTCCCCGCGGTGATCGTCGTGGTCGAGCCTCCGCTCGACGAGTCGAGGAACGTGTTCCCGCCGCCGGATCCGACGAACACGATGTGGTTCGGGTTGGGCGTCGGTGACGGGGTCGGCGTGGCAGTGCGCGTCGGCGTCCGGGTCGAGGTCGCCGTGCGGGTGGGGGTCAGCGTCGGCGTGCGCGAAGGCGTGTTCGTGGCGGTGGCGGTGCGGGTGGCCGTGAACGTCCTTGACGGGGTGAAGGTCTGCGTCAACGTGAACGTGGGGCTGGGCGTCGGCGTGAAGCTATGCGTCGGGGTCCGTGTCGGGGTGAGCGTCGGGCTCTGTGTCGGCGTCTTTGTGGCCGTGGGCGTCGGGGTCGGCAGGGGAGGTCCCGGGAGAAGCGTGATCTTGCCGAGGAAGACGGCCATCTGGGCGCGGGAGGTTGGGGAGTTGGGGCAGTAGTTGCCTCCGCCGCAGCCGCCGGTGACGCCCTCGTTGAAGAGCTGCTCGATCCACGCGGCGAAGAGGCTCGGGCAGGGGACGTCGGAAAAGAGCGGCGTGCAGGGAGGCGGCAGGTAGCGCCGAGCCGTGCTCCGTCTTCAGGAGGAACACCGACATCTGGGCCCGCGTCACCGGGGCATTCGGGCAGTAGTTGCCTCCGCCGCAGCCGCCCGTGATCTGAAAGCCGGCCAGCTCCTCGATCCAGGCGGCCGCGAAGTCGCCGACGTGGACGTCGTTGAAGACGGTCCCGGTGGCCGGAGGCGGAACGTGAGCGGCGCCGAACTTCGCCTTGAGCAGGAAGACGGCCATCTGGGCGCGCGTGATCGAGTTGTTCGGGCAGTAGACGCCGGTACCGCAGCCGCTGGTCACGCCGCTGTGGACGAGCGACTCGACGTAGAAGTAGAAGGGATTCGAGGTCGGGACGTCCGTGAAGGTCTTGCCGACGTGGGTGGTCCACGTGTGGGAGACCTTGCCGGTGGGAGTCAGGCTCTCCTGGAATGTCGCATCCCAGTGGGAGACCGGCCGGGCCCCGGCGACCGTCATCAGGTAGCAGTCGCCCGTTGCGCTGTGGCAATCGGCCGTCGCCCCCGCGGCTACGGTACCGTAGTCGGCCGACGCGTCGTCGATCGTGTAGGTCGGACCCGCCGGGCCCGTGAGGTTCGAAGCCGTTCCCGCCAGAGGCTGCGGCGTCGTCAGCGTGTTCTTCCAGAAGGGGGCCACCTGGACCGTCTCTCCCGGCTCGAGCACGCCGTTGATGTTGGAGTCGCTGCCGGAGCACCGGCCGGAAGTCCGTCTGGACGCTTCTGCGGCGTGGCCGCGGCGGTGGTGATGCGGCCGATCTTGTGGACGTTGTGCTCGCCGAACCAGAGGTTTCCGTCCGGGCCCGCGACGATGACGTCCGGCGGCGCTGTCGGCCGTCGGTATCGGGAACTTCGGTGACGACGCCGGCCGGCGTGATCCGGCCGACCTGGTTGGCGCCCGTTTCGACGAACCAGAGATTGCCGTCGGCGCCGGCCGTGATGCCCCTCGGCGCCGCTGTTGGCGGTCGGGATCGGAAACTCGGTGACGACGCCGGTCGTGGTGATGCGTCCGATCTTGTTGGCGACGATGCTCGCTGAACCAGAGATTGCCGTCCGGGCCGGCCGCGATGGCCACGACACCGGCATCGGCGGAGAGGACCGGAAATTCCGTGACGACGCCCTGCGTCGTGATGCGCCCCACCTTGCTCGAGTTGGCCTCGGCGAACCAGAGGTTGCCGTCCGGCCCCGAGACGATGTCGACCGGTGCGCTGCCGGCCGTCAGGACCGGGAACTCGGTCAGGGCGCCGGCCGTCGTCAGCCGGCCGATCTTGTCGTCGCCGACCTCCGCGATCCAGAGGTTGCCGTCTGGGCCCGTCGTGATCCCCCGGGCGCCCGTCACGGTGATGGGAAGGTCGGTGATGTCCCCGGCGGTGGTGATGCGGCCGACAAAGGCCTGCGAGTCGTAGGTGAACCAGAGGTTCCCGTCCGGCCCCGCCGTGATGCCCCGCGATGCGCCTCCGCCGGGGAACGTGACGTACGTGCCCGCCGGCGTCATCCGCCCGATCGACCCGGGGCACCCCCCGTGAACCAGACGTTGCCGTCGGGCCCCGCCGCGAGCGCGTTCGGGTTGGTCGGTGGGGACGTCGAACTCGGTGACGACCTGGCCGCGGGTGGCGTTCGAGGTCCCGACGAACGCGAGCAGGCCAGAACCAGCCACCCGAAACGCCGGCCTGGTCCTGGACACTTCATGACCACCCCGTGATTGCGGCGAGACGCTCCGAGTCTCGCGAGCCGGTATTCGAGCACACCGACCGACAGTCTACTCCCCGCCCCGATGGCTCTCGTTCGACGAACCTGAAGGAGAATCAGGCATGTCCCGCCGCCGGGCCGCATGGATTCTCTCGGTCGCCGCCGTGTTGGGTTGTCGGGGAACCGAGGCGGCGAGTGGATCGCGCGAACCCCCTACGCCCGGTCCGACGGCGACGGTGCTCGCCGAGGCTCCCGCCACGGGCGGAACCGAGCCCGCATGGACGCCCGAGCCGGAGCCTCCTTACGAGACCCCGATACCTCGCAGCGCGGTCATCGAGATCCCGGTCCGCGTATCGCCCACGCCCATCGACGTCGGCGCGATCCCGAACTTCGATCGCCCGCGCGATCCGACCCCGGGCTCGCGAGCCGAGGAGCTGGCTCGGTGCCTGACCTACCGGGCCGCGCTCGATCCAACGTTTTCGTCGAGCTCGCGGGTACGCCTGAAGATCACCGCCACGAGCACGTGCTCGTCCTGGGTCCCGGCGGAGGAGACCGGGTTCGAGGTCGTGTCGAAGCCCCTCGCTGGCGACGGCATCGTGGCGCGCGAAGCGGGACAGTTCCAGGGCGCGATCCCGCCCCGCTCCTCGCACGCCGAGACAATCATCGAGATCGACTGCCCGGCGCCGGCCGGCGGCTGCCGCTACGAAGTTTCCGTCCACTTGCCGTGAGGAGGCGCAGGTCGGTGCCCGGCGAATTGACGCGATCCGGGGAGCGCATACGCTCCCGCGACGCTTGCAGAGTCGCAGGGCGACGCACGGGGCCTTGAATGGGAGGTGGCAGATGTCCGGTCGCTTTCCTCGCTTTGTCGGTGGCGTTGCGGTGGCGGTCCTCGGCCTCGCCGGCCGTCCGGCCCTGGCACAGGACGAGCTCTTCGTGACCAACGGGGACGCCGTCGCCGTCTACTCCCGGACGGTCGACGGCGACGTGGCCCCGGTGCGGAACCTCGCTGGCGCCGCCACCGGACTGAGTGCGACACGAGGTCTGGCCGTGGACCTCGCCCACAACGAGCTGGTAGTCGTCAATACCGGCAACAACTCCATCACGGTCTACGCACGGACGGCCGATGGCGATGTCGCCCCGACCCGGACGATCGCCGGGGCGGCCACCGGGCTCAGCAACCCGTTCGGCCTGGTCCTGGATCGCGTCAACGACGAGCTGATCGTGGCGAACCTCCTCGGCAACTCGGTGACGGTCTATGCGCGAACGGCCGACGGCAACGCACTGCCCCTGCGGACGATCGCCGGGGCCACCACCGGGCTGAATTTTCCGACCGGACTGGCCCTGGACACCGTGCACAACGAGCTCGCCGTGGGCAACATCGGCGGAAACGCCGTGCGGGTCTTCGCGCGAACGGCCAATGGCGACGCCGCCCCCGTGCGGACGCTGGCCGGCGCGTCCACGGCGTTGAGCTCGCCGCAGGGCCTGGCCATCGACACCGCCAACGACGAGCTGGTGGTGGTGAACTCCGCGAACAACCCTACCGGCAACTCCGTGACGGTCTACGCTCGGACGGCCGACGGCAACGTCGCGCCCCTGCGCAAGGTCGTCGGGGCCGCGACGGGCCTCTGCGGCCCGGAGGGCGTCGCACTCGACACCGTGAACGGCGAGTTGGCGGTGGCCAACCCGAACGACGAGTGCGGCACTTCCGTCACGGTCTTCGCGCGCACGGCCGACGGCAACGCGGCCCCAGTGCGCAAGCTCGTCGGGCCCACGACGGGACTCTTCATCCCCAGCTTCGTGACGACCACGTCCGACTTCCCGGTTGCGGCGATCAGTCCGACCTCGGGGCCGGCCTCCGGCGGAACGCCCGTCGTCATCACGGGCAGCGCGTTCCAGGCCGGGGCCACCGCGTCCATCGGCGGCGTCCCGGCAACCGGGATCAACGTCGTCGGACCGACCGAGATCGACGCATCGACGCCCGCGCTGCCGCCCGGCACGCTCAACGATGTCCATGTCTCGATCGCGTCCCTCCTCCCGCAGGGCCCGTCGATCCTCTACCTCCCCGCGGGCTGGATGGCCGACTTTCTGGATGTCCCTCAGGGCGACATCTTCCACTCCTACGTCGAAAAGGTGTTCCGTCATGGCATCACCGCGGGGTGCAGCGGGGGCAACTACTGCCGGAACAACGCGGTGACGCGCGCGCAGATGGCCGTCTTCCTGCTGAAGGCCGAGCACGGCTCGGGCCACGCGCCTCCGTCGTGTACCGGGATCTTTGCCGACGTCCCGTGTCCCGGTCCTTACACCGACTGGATCGAGGAGCTCGCGGCCGAAGGGATCACGAGCGGCTGTGGAGGGGGCAACTATTGTCCGAACACCCCGGTCACGCGGCAGCAGATGGCGGTCTTTCTGCTGAAGACCGAGCACGGCTCGGCCTACACGCCTCCGGGTTGCGCCGGCATCTTCGACGACGTGCCCTGTCCGGGCCAGTACTCCGACTGGATCGAACGGCTCTCCGCCGAGGGAGTGACGGGGGGCTGCTCGGTGATGCCGCCGCTCTACTGTCCGACCGCCTCGAACACGCGCGGCGAAATGGCGGTGTTTCTGGTCAAGACGTTCAGCCTGCCGTAGAGGACGGGAGCGGAAATCTCCGCGGGCTGTTTTGGTCGGGATGCCGGGATTCGAACCCGGGACCCCCTGAACCCCATTCAGGTACGCTACCAGACTGCGCCACATCCCGACCGGGACCCGCATTTGAGCAGGGTCCGCCGAGCCTGTCAACACGCGGTCGGCGCGCTAGAATCGCGGCGATGAAGGTGCGGCTGCTCTCCTCCTCGCATTTCTCGGCGGCGCACCGCCTCCACCGCGAGGACTGGGACGAGGCGAGGAACCGGCTCGTCTTCGACAAGTGCAACAACGCGAACGGCCACGGGCACACGTACGGCCTCGAGGTGGCGGTCGAGGGGGAGATCGACCCGGAGACGGGCTACCTGATGGACTTCGGGCACCTGAAGCACGCGATCGAGGACGCGGTGATCCGGCGGCTCGACCGGCGGCACCTGAACTACGACGTGGACTTCCTGGCGGGGGTCAATCCGACGGCGGAGAACATCGCCGTCGGGATCTGGCGGCAGCTCGACGGCCGGGTGGCGCCGGCGAAGCTCGTGCGCATCACTCTCCAGGAGACGGAGCGCAACCGCGTGGTCTACGAAGGAGGAGAACCATGACGCAACCCCGAGCGGCGGCTGACCCGGTCGACCCGGCACAAGATGATCGCCGGCGTCTGCGGCGGGCTCGCGGAGTACTTCGGCCTCGATCCGACGGTCGTGCGCGTGGCCTACGTGCTGATCTCGATCGTGTCCGTCGCCTTTCCGGGCATCCTCGCCTACATCATCCTGATGTTCGTCATGCCCCAGCCGGACGCCGCGGCGCCGCCGGCCGCATGAGCCGGCCCCGGATCATCGTCACCAACGACGACGGCGTTTTCTCCGAGGGCATCGAGCGGCTCGCGGCCGCGCTTTCCGAGGTCGGCGACGTCTTCACCGTGGCGCCGGACCAGGAGCGCAGCGCGGCCGGCCACTCGCTGACGCTGCATCACCCGCTGCGCGCCAAGCTCATCGGGCCGCAGCGCTGGTCGGTCGACGGCACGCCGACCGACTGCGTGAACTGGGGGGTGCTGCACCTGCTCCGCGACGAGCGGCCGAAGCTCCTCTTCTCGGGGATCAACCTCGGGCTGAACCTGGGCGACGACGTGACGTACTCGGGCACCGTCTCGGCGGCCTTCGAGGGGACGCTGATCGGCATTCCCGTCGGTCGCCATCTCGCAGGAGATCGAGACGGGCTTCACCTTCGACGCCGCCGCGGCCTTCGCTGCGCGGCTCGCCCGGCTCCTGCTCGAACAACCGCTGACGCCCGGGACCCTCATCAACGTGAACGTGCCCGCCGAGGCGCCCCGCGGCGTGCGCGTCGGCCGGCAGGGGCGCCGCCGCTACGGCGAGGCCGTGATCGAGAAGATGGACCCCCGGGGCCGGCCGTACTACTGGATCGGCTCGACGCCCCCGGCGGGGGAGCTCGAGCAGGGGACCGATCTCTCCGCGGTCGAGGAGAACTACATCTCCGTCACGCCGCTGCACCTCGACCTGACGCACTACGACTCGCTCGGGCTGCTCGAAGGCATCGCGGCCCGGCTGCAGGGCTAGAGACCGCCTCGCAGCCCGCGGGGAGCGGGCCGGGTCCCGGTCGGGGCACCCCCCGATCTGATGCAAACCGATCATTCGCCCGGGGGGCGCTCGAGCGGATTCTTTGAGCCATGACGCAGATCATGCGCACCCGCCGGGCCCCGTACGAGACTGCAGACTGATGCGCGCCTTCCCGCCTCGAGACGCCTCCTCCCTCTCCTTCAAGGAGATCCTGTACGAGAAGAAGGACGGCATCGCCCGGATCACGATCAACCGGCCGGGCCGCTACAACGCCTACTCGACGGCCTGCCTCGAGGAGCTCGCGCACGGCGCTTCGCGACGCCACCTTCGACGACGCGGTCGGCGTGATCGTCCTGACGGGCGCCGGCGACCGCGCCTTCTGCACGGGCGGCGACGTCAAGGAGTACGCCGAGACCTACGTCGCGGCCCCGCGGGACTACTGGAAGTACATGGCGCTCTTCCGCGCCTACATCGACGCGATCCTCTCGACGGGCAAGCCGGTCGATCGCGCGGATCAACGGCGTCGCGGTCGGGGGCGGAAACGAGACCGTGCTCGCCTGCGACCTCGCGGTGATGGCCGAGCACGCCTACGTCGGACAGGTCGGCGTCCGCGTCGGCTCGGTCGCGTGCGGCGGGCGCGACGCAGTGGCTGCCGATCACCGCCGGCGACAAGCGGGCGCGCGAGATGCTCTTCACGAACCGTCAGGTCCCGGCCCGGCTCGCCCTCGAGTGGGGGCTCGTCAACCGCGTGGCGCCGTCGGTCCGGCAGGGCGGAACGTTCGTCGAGAGACGCCTCGCCCGAGGAGATCGAAAAGGCGCAGAAGGGGACGACGGATACTGCGATCGACCTCGGGCCGCTCGACGAGGAGGTCGAGCGGCTGGCGCAGGAGCTGCTGCGCACGTTCCCCGAGTGCGTCCGCTACACGAAGCAGCAGATCAACTTCTGGAAGGACTTCTCCTGGTCGCTCACGGTGCGGCACGCCCAGGACTGGCTGGCCCTCCACTACACCGACTACGAGCCCTTCGAGGGGATGAGCGCCTTCGCGCAGAAGCGGCCGGTCGACTTCGCCGCGGTGCGGCGCCGCGCCGTCGAGCCGGGCGGGTCGCCCGGAGACGCCCTGGGGCGCGCACGTGCGGGCCTGCGGGACCTGCGGAGCCGAGGGGCTGCCGGCGACCTTTGCGCACTGCGGCGTCTGCGGAGGAGAGCTCGGATGAGCTCCCGCCGCGAGCTCGCCGGTCGGGTGGCGCTCGTGACCGGCGGCGCGAGCGGCATCGGCCTCGCGTGCGCCCGGCGCTGAAGGCCGCGGGGGCGCCGCGTCTGCCATCGTGGACGCGGATTCGCGACGCCTCGCAAGTCTGTCGCCGCGTCTTCGGCGCGGCGGACCTCTACGCGGCGGACGTGGCCGACCCGGAGTCCGCGCGCCGGACGGTCGCGGACGTCATGCGGCGCCGGAAGCGTCTCGACCTCCTCGTGCTCGCCGCCGGGATCTGCCGCGACGGCGTGCTCTGGAAGATGAGCGACGAGGCGTGGGAGCCGCGTCATCGCGGTCGACCTCTCGGGGGCAGCGCACTACCTGCGGGCGGCGGCGCCGGCGCTCCGCCGGAGCCGGAGCGGACGCGTCGTGATCATCTCCTCGATCAACGGACGCCGCGGCAAGTTCGGCCAGGCCAACTACGCCGCCGCCAAGGCGGGGCTCCTCGGCCTGGCGCGCTCGGCCGCGCGGGAGCTCGCCGGAAGCGGCGTCACCGTCAACGTCGTGGAGCCCGGCTTCACCGACACGCCGATGACCGCGGGGCTTGCCGGCACGGGTCCGGCGAGAAGGCGCTCGCCGAGACGCCCTCGGCCGAGCCGCGCGGCCCGAGGACGTCGCCGAGGCCGTGGCGTTCTCTCGCGGGACCGGGCGCTTCGCACATCACGGGCCAGGCCCTGGCGGTCGACGGCGGGCAGGCGCTGGGAGCGTGAGCGTGACGACGATCCGGGGCTTCGAGATGGTCGCGGCCGGGGGAGCCCTCGCGCCCGCTTGCCGCGAGATTGGCGACGCTCGAGCCCGACGACGTGCTCGTCCGAGTGGCCGGGTGCGGCGTGTGCCACACGGACCTCGGATTCCTTCACGACGGCGTGCGGACGCGACACGCGCTGCCGCTGATCCTCGGCCACGAGATCAGCGGATTCGTCGAGGACGCGGGCAGCCGCCACCGGGGGCTCGTCGGCCGGGCGGTCGTCGTCCCGGCGGTCCTTCCGTGCGGCGAGTGCGCCCTCTGCCTCGGGGGGCGGTCGACGATCTGCGCGGCGCAGATCATGCCGGGCAACGATCGCGACGGCGGGTTCGCGACCGCACGTCGTGCTTCCGGGACGCTTCCTGTGCCCGGTGCCGGGCCCCGTCCCGGACGCCGATGCGCCGCTCGGGAAGGCGCCCGGCCTCACGCTGCGGCACCTGGCGGTCGTCGCCGACGCGGTCTCGACGGCCTACCAGGCGGTCGCGCGGTCGGGCCTGCGCTCGGGCGAGCTCGCGATCGTCGTCGGGCTCGGCGGCGTGGGGACCTTCGCCGCGGAGATCGCCGCGGAGCGCGGCGCGGCGGTCGTCGGCCTCGATGTCGACCCGCGGCGTCGGGAAGCGGCTTCGAGGGTCGGCGTGGACCTCGCGCTCGACCCGCGCGAGATCTCGGGCAAGGAGCTTCGCGCGCCGGATCGCTTCCGTTCGCCCGGGAGCGCGGCGCGCCGGCGACGGGCTGGACCATCCTCGAGTGCTCGGGCACGGCGGCGGGACAGCAGGCCGCCTTCGGCCTGCTCGTCCACGGCGCGACGCTGATGGTCGTCGGCTTCACGCTGGAGACCGTCGACGGTGCGGCTCTCGAACCTCATGGCGTTCGACGCCCGGGCCCTCGGCAACTGGGGATGCGCGCCGGAGCTCTATCCCGAGATCCTCGAGAAGGTGCTCGCGGGGAGGATCGACGTCGCATCGCACGCACAGCTTCGGCCGCTTTCGAGGATCGCCGACGTGCTCGAGGACGTTCGTGCCCGCGCGGGTCGAGCGGCGCGTCGTCCTCGTTCCGGACGACAAGGATGCCAGGGAGGTTGCATGACGGAGACGACCACCGCCTCGCCCATCCGCTCCCGAGCGGAACACTCCGGCGAGATCCAGCGGATCCTGCTCGACCGGCCGAAGGCCAACGTCCTCGACCTGCGAGATGATCTCGGCCATCCGGGCGCGCCTCGTCGAGCTCGCGAAGGACCCCGGGCCCCTCAAGCTCCTCGTCTTCGAGGGCGCGGGCGAGCACTTCAGCTTCGGCGCCTCGGTCGCAGGAGCACATGCCCGACCGGGTCGGCGAGCTGCTGCCCGCCTTTCACGGCCTCTTCCGCGAGCTCGAGGCCCTCGGCGCGCCGACGGCCGCGGTCGTCCGGGGACAGTGCCTCGGCGGGGCCTTCGAGCTGGCCCTCTGGTGCGGGGTGGTCTTCGGCGAGGCGTCCGCTCGCTTCGGCGTTCCGGAGACGAGCCTCGGGCGTCTTCCCTCCGATGGCCGCGATCGTGCTGCCGTGGCGGATCCCGGGAGCCCGCGCCACCCAGCTGATCCTTTCGGGCGACACCTTCGACGCTCAGGGGGCGGCCGCCTGGGGCCTGATCGACGGCTGCAATCACGACGCGGAGGCGGCCCTGCAGCGCTGGTTCGAGGAGCGTCTGGCGGCCAAGTCCGCCGTGGCCGTGCGCGCGGCCTGGCGCGCGTCGCGGCGGCTGCTCGCCGCGTCCCTCGACAACGACCTGCCGGTGCTCGAGGCGCAGTACCTGAACGACCTCATGTCGCACCGCGATCCCGTCGAAGGCCTGACGGCCTTCCTCGAGCGCCGGCCTCCGGTCTGGTCGCACACGTGAAGCGCGCCGAGATCGTCGAGTGGGCCGCGGGAGTCTGCGAGGACCTGGAGTTCTCCGCGGCGCGGGCCTGGATCGCGGAGCGGCCGGGCCGGAAGGCGGCGGGGTATCTGCCGGTGTACGCCCCGCGCGAGCTCGTGCGCGCCGCCGGGCATGCTCCCGGTCGGCATTCACGGCGGCGGCGACCGTCTCGAGATCATTCGCGGCGACGCCTTCTACCAGTCCTACATCTGCCACCTGCCGCGCTCGGTCGATCGAGCTCGCGCAGTCCGGCCGCCTCGATTTTCTGTCGGCCGTGCTCTTCCCGTCGACCTGCGACGTCATCCGGAACCTCTCGGGCGTCTGGAAGCTCCTGTACCCGAGCCTCTACGTGCGCTACCTCGACCTGCCGCAGGGAGCCGAGTCGGCGATCGCAGTCGGACTTCTGGGCGGGAGAGCTCGCACGTCCTGCGGCGCGATCTCGAGCGAGGTCGGCGGCGCGCCCGCCGACGCGACGAGGCGCTCTCCGAGGCGATCGCGCCTACAACGCGGCCGCGCGCTCATCCGCCGGCTCTACCGCGGCGCGGCGGGACGCGCCCTGGAACGTGCCGACCGAGGAGCTGTACCTGCTGCTGCGGGCGGGGGAGCTCGTGCCGCTCGAAGAGTTCCTCGACCGTGCGCGGGCGTATCTCGCGGCGGTCGAGGCGGAGCCCGGCCGCGTCGCGCGACCAGGTCCGCGTCGTCGTCGTGGGCGCCTTCTGCGAACAGCCGCCGCTCGGCCTCGATCAAGACGATCGAGCGTGCCGGCTGCTTCATCGTGGACGACGACTTCCTCCTCGGGAACCGACTGCTCGACGCACGACGTGCCGATCGAGGGAGACCCGCTCGGCAACCTCGCCCGGGCCTTCGTGCGCCACTCGGTCCGCAACTCCATGCTCTACGAGCCGGATCCGCGACGGCAAGCGGCGCCTTCTCGCCGACGGGTCGCGGCGGCGAAGGCCGACGGAGTGATCTTCGCCTCGCGCGAGCTTCTGCGACCCGGCGCTGCTCGACCGGCCGATGCTGCGAGCCGGGCGCCGAGGAGGCCGGGATCCCGTGCATCGCGTTCAAGTTCGCCGAGAACACCGGCCAGTTCCAGCAGTTCCGGGAGCAGGCGGGCACGTTCGCCGACTCGATCAAGCTCTGGGGGGCGGCCTGAGATGGCCGAAACCGACGAAGGACCGCTCGATGGTCCTGCAGAAGGAGATGCTGGCGGAGCACTACCGGCGGCTCGAGGCCGCGCCCGAGACGGGAGAGCCGGTCGTCTACACCTTCGTGCCGGGCAACCTGACCGAGCTCATCCGCTCGTTCGACGCGCTGCCGGTGCTGCCCGAGATCAACGCCCTCCAGTCGGCGCATGCGCGGCAAGAGCCAGGGCTACATCGCCGACGCCGAGAAGGCCGGCCACTCCGAGGACGTCTGCTCCTACGTCAAGTGCGACATCGGGATGCTGAAGGCCGGGCAACATCGGCCCGACCGGGACGCGGCTGCCGAAACCGGACCTGCTGCTTCTCTCCTACACCGGCTGCTACACGTTCATGAAGTGGTTCGAGCTGCTGCGCGAGGAGTACGAGTGCCCGACGTGTTCCTCCACGATCCCGTACCAGGGCGACGGGACGCAGTCGCCCGAGCACCGCGCTTACGTCGAGCGCCAGATCCGCGAGACCGGTGATCCCGGCGCTCGAGAAGGCGACCGGCCGCCGCTACGACGAGGACCGGCTGCGCGAGAACCTCGCCCGCAGCGCGGCCGCGGAGGACGACCTCGTCGCCGTTCTCGAGTCGGCGAAGAAGACCCCGAGCCCGATCGACGCCTACTTCGGCGCCGTCTACTACGTCGGTCCGATCTTCTCGCGCGTTCCGCGGGACGCGAGGAGGGGGGCGCGTACTACCGCGGCGCTCCGCGAGGAGGTCGAGGAGCGCGCGGCGCCGCGGCTCGGGCCCGATGACGCCGACCGGCCGACTCGACGGACCAGAAGTACCGCCTCGTCGTCGAGGGGCCTCCGAACTGGACGCACTTCCGCGAATTCTGGAAGCTGTTCGCCGACGAGGGCGCGGTCGTCGTCGCCTCGACCTACTCGAAGGTCGGCGGGACCTACGACTTCGGCTTCCGCCACGACCCGGCTCGATCCGCTCGGCACGCTCGCCGACTACTGCAGCGGCTGCTACACCAACCTGCAACCTTCCGTCGCGGGTCGACATGCTCGCGCAGTACGTCGAGGAGTACGAGCGCGGACGGCTTCCTCGATCCACTCGGTCAAGTCGTGCAACTCCTTCTCCGCGGGCCAGCTGATGATGCTTCGCGAAGTCGAGCGGCGGACCGGGGTCGCCGGGGGCGTTCATCGAGTCGGACCTCGTCGACCCCCGGTACTTCTCGGCCGCGAACCTCAAGAACCGGCTGGAGAGCTACTTCCAGATGCTCGACGCGCGCCGGCGGCGCGGCCGCGGAGGCCGGGGCATGAAGGCTGTTCGTCGGGATCGACCTCGGCTCGACGACGACCAAGGCCGTCGTCCTGGACGAGACGGGGCGAGATGCTCGGCCGCGGGATCACGAACTCCCGTTCGAACTACGACCTCGCGGCGGAGCGTCGCCCGGACCGAGGCGTTCGTCAGCGCGCGGTTCGGGCTCCTGCAGCGGGAGGTCGAGCGGGCCGCCGGGCCGCGGACGCTCGTGCGCCTCCTTCGCGCGCTTTCGTCTCGAGCAGATGCTGGTGCAGCTCGCGTCGCTCGAGAAGCGGATCGCGGAGGAGATCGAGAACGGATCCGCGCCGGCGCCGACGCGAGGCGCTGCCGGACCGCCGTCGTCCGAGATCTTCGAGCGCATGCGCGCCGAGGAGGAGGCGCGCTTCCGCCGAGGCGAATCCCCGGGAGCGCTCGGACTTCTTCCGCGACGCGGCCGGCTCGGCCTATGCGCGGCTCTGGCCGAGGCAGTCGCGCGAGCCGCCGGGCGTGACGTTCGACCTGCTCGTCGGCGCTCTACGACAAGTGCATCATCCACGTCGAGAACGAGCCGCTCGAGCTCGGCTTCCGGGAGCACATCGGCGCAGGCCGCTCGAGCGGGTCGGCGAGACGCCGGCGGTCCGCGGCCGCCGTCGAGGCGGCGGTGACCGGCGGACCTCGACGGTCGCGGCGACCGTCGGCACGGGCTACGGGCGCGCGCGGCTCCCGTTCCCGAAGGAGCAGATCCGCTCGCGAGATCCTCTGCCACGGCCTCGGCGCCCACGCGATGTTCCCGGCCACGCGGACGGTCCTCGACATCGGCGGCCAGGACACCAAGGCGATCCAGGTCGACGGCGACGGGATCGTGACGAGCTTCCAGATGAACGACCGCTGCGCCGCGGGCTGCGGACGCTACCTCGGCTACATCGCCGACGAGATGAACATGGGCCTGCACGAGCTCGGGCCCGCTGGCGCTCGAGAGCCGCCGCCCGGTGCGGATCAACTCGACGTGCACGGTGTTCGCCGGGCGCGGAGCTGCGCGAGCGGCTCTCGCTGGGCGAGAAGCGCGAGGACATCCTCGCCGGCCTCCACCGCGCCATCATCCTGCGCGCGATGAGCCTGCTGGCGCGCTCGGGCGGGATCGACGAACGAGTTCACGTTCACCGGCGGCGTGGCGCGCAACCCCGCCGCGGTGCAGGCGCTGCGCGAGCTCGTCGCAGAGAACTACGGCGAGCGCACGATCAACATCTCGCGCCGACAGCATCTACACGGGGGCGCTCGGTGCGGCGCTCTTCGCCTACGCGGGGGCGGCGTGCATGATCGTCACCGCGGGGATCGACGTCGGGAGCGAGCGCCGTCAAGGCGGTGATCCTGCGACGGGCGGCGAGGGCGACGACCGGCGTGCTCGCGCCACGTCGTCGCACGCGGATCCGGCGGCGCGACGTCGCGCGAGGTCGTGGACGAGACCTTCGACGCGGCGCGCTCGAGGCGGCGGGCGTGGACGAGATCGACTACGTCGGCGACGACCGGCGAGGGCGGAGGAGATGCCGTTCGCCACCGGCCACTTCTACGGCATGACGACGCACGCGCGCGGCGCGCTGTTCCTGGCGCCCGGGCGCGGCGCCGTGCTCGACGTCGGGGCGCTCCACGCCCGCGCCGTCGCGATGGACGCGCGCGGGCGCGTGCTCGGACTACAAGATGACGAGCCAGTGCGCGTCCGGCTCCGGCCAGTTCCTCGAGAACATCGCGCGGTACCTCGGCGTCGTCGCACGACGAGATCGGGCGCGCTCTCGCTGCACGGCCGACGAAGCCGGAGACGGTCAGCTCGATCTGCGCGGTGCTCGCCGAGACCGACGTCATCAACATGGTCTCGCGGGGCCTCGACGCCGCCGACATCCTGCGGGGCATCCACGAGAGCATGGCGGGCCGGTTCGCGCGGCTCCTCCAGTCGCTCGGCCGTGGAGGGGGCCGTCGTTCGTGAGCGGGGGCCTGGCCGCCGACGACGGGCTGCGCGGCCGCGCTCTCGGACGCGCTGGCGCAGGGCGCCGCGCGGGGCGGCGGCGCCGCTCGAGCTGGTGACGCACCCGATGTCGGCCTACGCGGGCGCCATCGGGGCGGCGATCTGGGGAGCTTTCCGCCGGCAGAGGGTCGGCATGGAGGGGGCCGCATGGACGGCGAACGCGACGATCTGAAGGTCCGCACGCTCACGCTCGAAGACCTGCCGCGGCTGGTGCGCATGGACCACGCGCATCACCGGGCGAAACCGCAACGCCTGGTACGAGGGCAAGTTGAAGCGCGCGCTGGCGGACTCCGACTTGAAGATCTCCCTCGGGTGCGAGATGGACGGCTTCCTCGTCGGCGCGGTGCTCGGATCGCTCCACTACGGCGAATTCGGCCAGCCCGAGCCGATCGCCGTCCTCGACACGATCCTGGTGGACCCGGGTTACGCCCGGCGCGGCGTCGGCACGGCCCTCGTCGAGGATCTGACGCGCAACCTCCGGGCGCTCGGGATCGAGCGGCTGCGGACCGAGGTCGCCTGGGACGAGCACGATCTCGGCCGCTTCCTCGGGACCCGGGGATTCTCGCCCGCGGCGCGATTCGTCCTCGAGCGGCGCCTCGGAACGGACGAAGGCGCGGGCTGAGCGACAGGACTCAGGGCGCGGAGACCGACACCCGCGGGGCCGTCCGCATGAGCCGCGGAATCAACAGGAGCGCCCCTCCGTAGAAGACGAAGGCGACGAAGAGCGTCATCGGCGTTCCGCCCGGGAGGTCCTCGAAGAGCAGCTTGAGGCCGCCGGCCACCAGGGCGAAATACGCCAGGGTCCGAAGCTCCGGGCGGCGTGTCGAGCGCCAGCGCCAGGCGAGCAGGTAGGCCGAAAGGGAAATGATCACGGTCCGCAGGGCGGCCAGCGGCGCGGTCAGAAGCGCCTCGGCCGGACGGTCGAGAACGACGACGGCCACGCCTCCGATGCCGACGGCGCACAGAAGCGTTGCGACGAGAGCGGGAAAGGAACCGGCGGCGGGACGCTCGGAGAGCAGAAGCACGGCGACGGCGGCAATCGCGGCCAGGGTGACGAGCGCCGCCGGGGAGGGCAGGGCGATTCGGTCGTGCGCGCTCGCGAAGGCCCGCAGAGATGACAGGAGAAGGCCCGAGCCGGCGGCCGCGGCGAAGGCGAAGACGGATCCCTGCGGCTGCAGGATCGCCGGCTCGAACGACCGGCCGAGGACGACGGCCACAACGCCGAGAACCGCCCAGAGGAGGGTGGGCGCCGGGGCCGGCAGGAGAAAGCCGCTTCCGATCACCGTCAGCGCGAGGCCGAGCCAGGCGAAGTAGATGCGGCTCCCTCGAACCTCCGGGGCGCGCTCGCGCAGAAAGGCGAAGAGATAGCTCGCGGCACCGCTCGCCAGGGCGGCCGCCGCGAGGGTCACCGCAACTCCCGCACCGAGCACGTCGGCGAGCCGCAGGGCCCCGCCGAGCCCGACCGCGAGGCCCAGCAGGGTCTGGACGATCGCCAGACCTCCGATCTGCGGACGCCTTGCAAGGGCGTGAAGGAGGACGCTGCCCGGCCAGAGGATCGCGAGGCCCATCGCGAGGAGCATGGCGAGGGGAGCGCCGCCCGCGGGAGTCGGCGCCGCGGGAGACGGGGCGAGGGCGTCCGACGTCGCCCAGATCGAAAGGGCGGCGGCACAGAACGTGGGCAGCCAGCCGAGCATCCTCCAGCTCCATCGACTCACGCCGAACCAGGTCGTCCCGGCCGCGAGCGCCAGGAGGAGGAGGCCGGAGAGCGCCGGGACGCCGGCCATCAGTGCGAGGAACACCCCGGTCGCGCACGCCGCGAGAGTCGCCGTCCAGTCCAGGGCGGGCAGATCGTGGCGGCGGCCCACGACGAGGACGATCGCCGTCGCGACGGCCAGGATCGAGAGGCCGGCGACGGGCGTGAAGATGGCGAAGCGCGTCGTCGTCTCGGCCACGATCGCGTTGGCGATGAAGGCGGCCGTCGAACCCAGGAATGCGGCGGTCAGCCGATTGCCCCGGGCAGCGGCGCGATCGGCGAGGACGACGATGGCGAGGGCGTAGGCGAGTCCGAAGGCGACGCCCGGCGTCGTCGCCACGGCGCCGCGGTCGGTCAGCGCGCGGATGAGGAACGCGCCGGCCAGGGTCAGGATGCTCCACCCGGTCTGCGCCAGGACGTCGAGCATCAGCGGCGAGGCACGCTCGACGCGGGGCAGGAGCCGGCCTTCGGGCTCGGGTGGGAGGGCGAAAGGCTCCGGCTCCGCCTCGGCCTCGTTGGCCAGCGGCCGCGCACGGAGAAGGGCCTCCTCCAGGCGCCGGACCCTCGCTTCGAGCTCGTCCAGGCGCGCGTCGGGGAGGTTCGGAACCGGGGCGGTCATTGAGGCTAGCGTCGGGCACCCCCCGCCGGGGTGCGAGATGCAAATGAATCAGCCGCCCGGGGGCCCGTGGCTCGGGATGATCCGGATCATAGGCCCGGGCATCTCGAGCTGAGATCGTTCGGGAGACGGCGGCGGCGAAATCGCGCCGGAAGGGGGATCCATGACGCATCTGGTGACGGCGGAGCGGGTGCTCGACGTGCGGGGCGTGCCGGCGGTGGTCGCGGCCTCGGAGGCCCTGGGTCGGTTCGGCGCACTCGCGCCCGGGGAGAGGTTCGTCCTGGTCCTCTCCGACAGCGGACGCGAGACGCTCGCCCGGCTGCAGGCCGAGCAGCCGGGGGCGTTCGACTGGTCGCCGCTGCAGGCGGGGCCGCCATTCTGGCGGATCGAGATCGCGCGCCGGGAGACCTCGGGGGATGCCGCCCGCGGAATCAACGAGGCGCTGTCCTGGGACCACGATCGCCTCGACGCCCTCGAGTCGGCGGCGTTCCGGGCCCGAGAGGCGGGAGATCTCGCGTCGGCCTTCGACCTGTACGCGGAGTTCGCCGTCGGCTTGCGCCGACACATCGGCTTCGAGGAGGACCTGCTCTTCCCGGCCTTCGAGGCCGGCGCGGGAATGCCCCCGACGGCGGGTCCCACGGCCGTCATGCGCGCCGAGCACCGGGAGATCCTGCGGCTCCTCGAAGAGATCGAGATGGGGATCGGAGACGCCGCCGCGCCCGTGGCGGCCCTGCGCGCGAGCTTCCACGACGTTCTCGGAGAGCACAATTCCAAGGAGGAGCACGTGCTCTACCCCGGGGTCGACGGCCTGCTCGGCGGCGACGGCGCCAGCGCCCTGGTGAAGCGGATCCAGCGCTACGGCTCATAGCCGGCTGGCCCGCCGTCTCGGCTAAGATGCCGGGAGGATGAGAAGCCGGCGCCCGTTCTGGATCGAAGCGGCGGGGTTCGCGGCCCTGGCGCTCGTCGCGGCCGCGATCGCCAACGGCATCGCGGGCCCCGAGCGCAGGCTCAGGTGGATCGGCTCCTACGAGGCGCCGGGCGCGGCGGCGGCGGCGCGGCCCACGCCGGCCCCGTCGACGGCCCCCTCCCCGGCGATCGGCGGGCCGGCCTCGGGGGCCGCCTTTCCGCCGCATCCGGACAAGGCCTGGGTGGAGATTTCCGGGGATGCCGCGGCCGAGCTGCACGCCCGCAAGACCGTGCCCTTCCTCGACGCCCGGCGGACGAGCGTGTACCGCGACGGGCACATCGCCGGGGCCCGCCCGTTCTCGGTCTGGGAGGCGGACATCGACGAGAAGGTCAAGGCGTTCTTCGCCGAGGGCACCGACCAGAGCGCGCCGATCGTCGTCTACTGCAGCGGGGGCAACTGCGAGGACTCCCACATGCTCTCGGAGAAGCTCTACCTCGTGGGCTTCGACAACGTCCTCGTCTACAAGGACGGGTACCCGGACTGGGTCCAGCGCAGCCTGCCGGTGACGAAGGGGGCGGAACCTTGAGCCGCGGTCTCGCCTCGCCCTGGCTGACGATCCGCGTCCAGTTCGTTCTCGCGGCGTTCTTCGTCGTCGCCGGCGCCGCGAAGATCGCGGATCCTCCCGGCTTCGCCCACGAGATCCACAACTACGGGATCGTGCCGGGGGCGGCGGTCAACGCGATGGCCCTGGTGCTGCCATGGCTCGAGGTGGTGACCGGGCTCGGGCTCTTCTTCGGCCTCGCGAAGCGCTCGGCCGCGCGGATCCTCGGGATCCTGCTCGCGATCTTCATCGTCGCGCTCGCGGTCAATCTCGCGCGCGGCAAGCCCGTCGACTGCGGCTGCTTCGGAACCTCGAAGGTCCAGAGAACGGATGCGGAGCGCCTGAACGAGATGAAGCTCGTCATCCTGCGCGACCTGGGACTGCTCCTGCTCTCCGCCCAGGTCCTCTACGCCAGCCGGCGGGAAGAGCGCGTCTAGGGAGAACCCTCTCCCCTGAGGGGAGAGGGCAGGGTGAGGGGTTCGGATTCCGGAGGTCGGTAGGTCCGCTCTCAGAGGTCGGCCCGCTCGAGGCGCCGGGCGGCGAGCGCCGCGGGCAGCGCCAGCCAGAGCAGGCCCGACAGGCCGAGGAGGGCCGCGGCCCCGGCCGGCCCGCGGGTGAAGCGCAGGAGAGCCAGCGACGCGCCGCCGAAGGCCGTCGTGCCCTGGATGGCCAGCAGCACGCCCGTGCGAAACGCGTCGACCGGGTTGACGAGGGCGGCGCCGATCAGGACGCGCGAGGCGGCCTTCGAGCCCAGGAGCGACGCGACGCCCAGGGCCGCCACGTCGAAGAGGACGACCGCGACAAACCACACGATCAGGGCGACGGCGAGGGACTTCGCGCGCCGGCCGACGCCTCCGGAGGCGAGCAGGGCGGCGATGCCGAGGAAGATCCCGGTCAGAACGAGCGCCCCGAGGAACAGGATGCCGTAGCCGGCCAGGCCCTCGCTGCCGGCGCGCGAGAAGACCACGAGACCCGCCCCGCCGAGGCCGATCGCCTGGGCCGCGGCCAGGGCCGCGAAGAGTCCGAGGAGCCGGCCGAGGAGGATCGAGCGCCGCGCGACGGGCTGCGAGAAGAGCAGCTCCGCGGCGCCTCTCTCGGGGGCGAGCGCGAGGACGCCGATGACGAGCGAGGTCAGGGGAGTCAGCAGCAACACGAGCTGCACGAGCGAAGCCGCGGTCCTTGCGAAGTCCTGCATCCCGGCGCCTCCCGAGAGGACGTAGCCGGACCCGGCGACCGCCAGCGAGAGCGCCGCGAAGACGGCCGCGAAGATCTGCGTCCAGCGGGAACGCATCGCGAGCACCAGCTCCTGGTGCGCGCAGAGAAGCAGCGGAGAGGCGGACCGGCGGGTCACGGCTTTCCGAACCTCGCCTTCACCGTCTCCTCCAGAAGGATCGCCGCGGGGTAGAGGATCTCTTCCTCCTCCTGCGCATGCGCGACGAGGATCTGCGCCAGCTTCGAGAAGCCGGGCTGATTTTCTTCGGTCGAGGCCCGCACCAGGTCGCGAAGGGCGTCGATGATCCTCCCGTGCTCGGCGAGCATCCGCGGCAGCTCCTGCTTCAGGGGCGTGACGTGCGCGAGCAGCGCCGCCATCTCCTCGGTCAGCGTGCCGTCGGCCGCCGGCTTGAGTAGGGCGAGGGCGGGCGCCACGAGCTCCTCTTCCCGCGCCATGTGCGGCTGCAGCACCTTCATGACGGCCCGGGCGGCCTCGCCCGTGCGTCCGCCCGCCTTCATCGCGCGGGCGATCTGCTCGTGGAGCTCCTCGTGCTCGATCTGGATCGACTGGGGGACCTTGGTTTCCATGCTCATCCGCCTCTCTTGAGCCCGTCGGGTGGTCGCGTGCCGAAGACTTCCGCCGGGGACTTCGCCTCACAGTTTACGGCCGCGGGATCCGCGTCCCGGGAAGCGGCGTCGGCGTGGGCGATCAGGTGCGAGCCCATCGGCGTCTCGAGCGAGGGGCACGAGCGTGTAGACGGCCTGCGCCGGCGCGCACCCAGGCGCCCGTACGGTGATCGGCCACGAAGGCGACGGCGGCCGGCGGCGGCCGGGCGGCCGTGCAGGAAGTCCCGCAGGCAGCCGATGTCGTCGAAGAACGCGCGGCTCCTCGCCCGGCGCCACGAGCTGGGCCGCGAGGCGCGGATCGGAGACGGCCATGCGGCAGAACCGCGCAGGCCTCGTTCCGGGTGTCGAGCGCCGCGGGCGCGGGAGCGCCGGCCCGGCACGACAGGAGGATCGCGGCGGCCATGGCGGCGAGCATCGGCCGAGCCCTCACGAGCCGGCCTCGACGAGCTCGCGGTAGAGGAGATCGAGCCGTCCCTCCTCGGCCGTCAGGCCCCGGATCTCGCCGCCCGCGGCGCGCACGAGCGTCGAGGACCGCGCGGACGCGTCGGCCGCCGCTCCCGGGACGATCAGCTCGTCCGCGGCCCAGACCGCGTCGGGAGAGATCGCGCGCAGCCGTTCGAGGAGCCCCGGGACGCGGCGCTCGAGGCGCAGCCGCATGACGCCGCGCTCGGCGAGGCCGGTCCGCGAGCTCCCGCTGCGTGAAGCGCGGCCACGAGCCGGCCCTCCGACGAGCACGGCGAAGCGGTCGGCGAGGCGCTCGACGTCGCCGAGCTGGTGCGAGGTGAAGAGCACCGTGCTGGCCCTCGCGCCGCCGCCGCTCGACGAGGCCGTAGAAGGCGCACAGGCCGTCCGGGTCGAGGGCGGCCGTCGGCTCGTCGAGCAGCAGCACCGGCGTCTCGGGCAGCATCGCGACCGCGAGGCCGAGCCGCTGCACCATGCCGCCCGAGTACGGTCCGACGGTCGCGCGCGCCCGGCGCCGTTGAGCGACGCGAAGTGCAGGACCGGCGTTGACGCGCTCGGGGCGCCACGCGACGCAGGCGCCGGTAGAACTCGACGACCTCGCGGCCCGTGAGCGGCGTCGGGGAACGAGACGCGTCTGCGGCAGGAACGAGAGATCGCCCGGCGCGCCTCGGGCTCGCGCGGGGCGCGCCGCGGGTCGCCGAGCGAGCACCTCGCCCGCGGTCGGGCCGGATGAGCCCGGCCGCGGCCTTGAGGCGTCGTCGTCTTGCCCGAGCCGTTCGGGCCGAGCAGCGCGACGACCTCGCCCGCGCCGACCTCGAGGTCGAGCGCCGTCGACGGCGCGGTGCGGCGCCGAAGCGTCTTCGTGAACGCGCGGAAGCGGATCATCGGCGCCCTCGCGCCAGGACGGCCGCGCCGCCGAGGCCGAGCGCACGGCGAGCGCAGGCGGCCATCGCGCGCGGCGTTGCGGCCGCGCTCGGGCCGCGGGTCGGCCGGGGCACGTCGGGCAGAGCGGGCGGCCGGGCGAGCGGGCGAGCGGTCCTCGACCGGGATCGGCTCGAGCACCGGGAACGCCCGCTCGGCGGCGCCGCAGCGCCGAGGCGGCGAGGCTCTGCGTGAAGAGGTCGGCCGCGGTCAGGTTGCCGCGGAAGTGGTCGAAGACGCTCGGACAGGCGGTAGGGCCGGTCGCTGCGGCCGTCGCCGTCGAGGTCCGGCTCGTCGTTGCTCGGACCAGTAGTTGCCGTCGAAGACGCGTGTCGGTGCGCCGGCCGACGAGGGTCGAGCGGCGTCAGGTTGCCGACGAAGGAGTTGCCCTCGAAGCGGTTGTCGCCGCAGGAGTCGTAGAGCACGACGCGCCACGTCGGAGCTCGGCGATGACGTTGCCGCGGAAGAGTGTTGCGGTACGAGCCCTCGAGGAAGATGCCGCGCGCGTTGTCGGCGATCAGGTTGTCCTCGGCGAGCACGTCGTCGCAGGCCTTGAAGCAGCAGGCCCACCGAGGCGAAGCCGCGGTTGTGGAGGAAGCGGTTGCGGCGGAAGACGATCCGCTTCGAGTACATGAGCGCGGTGCCGGCGGCGCCGTTCTCGAAGATGTTGTCCTCGAAGACGTTGTCGTCCGAGAACATGTAGTGGAGGCCGTAGCGCAGGTCGCGGGCCACGTTGCCGCGGATCGACGCCGTGCGACGAGGACTGGATGTAGAAGCCGTCGCGCACGTCCACGATCTCGTTGCCGTCGAGGCGGAAGCCGCTCGGTGTTCCAGACGTGGATGCCCGAGCCCTTCTCGCCGGGGTCCTTGCCCGGGATGCCGCGGATCCGGCAGCGCTCGACCGACGGCGCCGTCGGCCTCGCGCAGGTAGATGCCGAAGAGCGCGTTCGCGGATCGCGGCAGTCGCGGATCGTGGCGTCGCGGCGCGGCGACGTGGATGCCGGAGGAGTCGCGGCCGAGATCGCCGCCGCCGCGGCCGTCGATGTCGAAGCCCTCGATCGTGACGTCGGCGGCGCGGACGCGGACGACGCTGCCGCGTGCCCGAGCCCGACGAGCCGCGGCCGTCCGCGGCCCACGAGCGTGACGCGGCGGTCGACGAACAGGTCGCCCCGGTACGTCGCCGGGCCCGACCTCGACGACGGTCGCCCGGCGGGCGCCGCGTCGACCCGGGCCTGGAGCGGGCGAGCGCGTCCGGCCGGCGGGCCGGCCTTCGAGCGCCCGCGGCGGCGGCGCGCGTCATCTCCTGGCCGGCGAGCCGGCGCGGCAGCAGGGCCAGCAGCGCGACGAGGATCATGGCCGAGCCGCATGCGTCCTCAGCGCCGTCTCCGGCGCGCGACTGCGCGCCAGGCGAGGCACGAGGCCGGCGAGCGAGCAGCGAGCGCGACGGCCGCCAGGGCGTAGGAGCCGAGCCGCGGGATACGAGTAGACCTCGAAGTTCGCGAGCTTCTTGTAGCCGAACATCGGCGGCATGAAGGGTCGCACCTTGCACCGCCGCCGTCGGCGCGAGGTCGTGGCCGTAGCGGTACATCTTGTAGCCGAAGGACCAGAGCGAGAAGAGCGCCGAAGTAGACGAAGAGCACCGCGCACGTCGACGAGGTGCGCCGATCTTGCCGAGCACGGCGGCGCGCAGGAAGAGCAGGCCGAAGCGCGCCGATCGACGAACGGCATCCACTTGAACTCGGTGAAGTCGTCGGTCGACGAGGTCCTTCATGCCGATGTAGTGGTTGAGGACGTTGATCTCCTTGACGTCCTGGCCGCCGTTGCCGCCCGTCGAGCTTGTAGCTGTAGATGTCGAGCCGCAGGCCGTCCGGATACTGCGGCGCGAACATCGTCAGGTTCCAGAGCGGGAAGCAGGTAGGTCGGGCACGAGCAGCAGCGCCGCGACGAGCAGCAGCACCCGCGGGCCGAGGTCGAGCGGCGTCTCGAGGAACCGGTTGCTCGTTTCGAGGAAGGCGCTGCATGGCGACCTCCATGCAGTTCCGGGCGGCGGACGGCGATGAGTCCGCCGCCCGGTCCGCGTGACGCCGTCAGCCCTTCTGCGGCTTGACGATCAGGTAGCCCTGCATCTCCTGGTGGAGCGCCGAGCAGAAGTTGGTGCAGTAGTACGGGAAGACGCCCTTCTTCGTCGGCCTTGAAGGTGACGGTCTTGGTCTCGCCGGGATCGACGACGATGTTGATGTTGTAGTCGAGCAGGCCGAAGCCGTGCAGCTCGTCGGTCGTCTGCTCGATGTTGGTGATGGCGACCGTGACCTCGTCGCCCTCGTTGACCTCGAACGTCGGTCGGGCGTGATGGTCGAGCGCACCGCGACCATCTTCACCGTGCACCTTGTTGCCGTTGCGCGTGACGCCGGCGTCCTTGACGTCCCAGATCGCCAGCGGGTGCTTGTTCTCCTCCTTCGGGTAGACCTCGATCGGGTGGAGCTTGTCGGCCTTGATCATCTGGGCGTAGTGCGGCTCGGGCTCGGTGAAGGCGTCGTAGAGCAGCTTCATCTTCTCCTCGCTGATGTCGACGAGCTGCGACGACTCGGGCTGCGACGGGCCCGACCGATGAGGTGGCGGCCGTGGGAGAGCTTGTTGAGGCCGACCAGGTACTTGCCGTCGGGGCTGACGGTGTCGCCCTCGGCCGCGGCCAGGTGGCCGATCGAGTAGGACATCGGACCTTGTCGACGACCTCCCAGGTCCCGAGCTTCCACTTGGCGATGGCGCTGTCGACGAAGAGCGAGGTGTAGGCGTAGCCGTCGGGGCCGAACTGCGTGTGCAGCGGGCCCGAGGCCGACCGGCACCTCGGCGTCCTTGATCGACTCGTACTTCAGCACCGGGATGCCGTCCTCGTCGCCGGTGAAGTCCTTGTTGCGGATCGCGGTCTGGATCTTCTCGAAGTTGAAGGCGGTGGTGACGCCCTGGAGCTTGCCGGAGCCGATGATCTACTTGCCGTCGGGCGAGACGTCGACGCCGTGGGGCGACTTGCCGCAGGGCATGAAGTAGACGATGCCCGGGCACCTTCTTCGGGATCGAGCACCTTGACGCCGCCGATCATGTCGCCCTTGCCCTCGGCGACCGCCTTCTCGGCCGCCTGCCAGTCGACGGCGGCGATGTAGTCGCGGTCGCGCTGCGAGGCGGTGACCTCGAGCTTGCCGGTGGCGCGCTCGGTGTTGTAGGAGGTGAAGAACACCCAGCCGTCGGAGGCCAGCTTGCCGGCGTCGCCGAGGTCGTAGTCGAAGGGCGGCATCAGGATCTGCCAGCCGAGCGACATCTCGCCCGTCTTCGGGTCGATCTTGATGCCGGCGATGACGCCCTTGTAGTCGGTCGCGTACTTGTCGATCGGCGCCACCGTGCCCTTGGGGATCGGGATCGAGAAGCGCGAGGCCATCATCGCGTACTCGGTGTTGGGCGTGACGAACGACGAGGCGTGGTTGCCGGAGACGTTCGGGCACGGGCCCGAAGATCTGCTTGGTCTTGAAGTCGCGCAGGTCGATGCGGGCGATGCGGCCGTTCATGTCGTTGATGAACAGCCAGCGGCCGTCGTAGTCGCCGCTTCGTCTCGGAGAGCGCCGGGTGGTGCGCGTCGCCCCAGGTGAGGTCGCCCAGCATCTTCTTCGATGTCGTCGTCGAAGCCGTAGCCGGTGGCCGGGTAGGGCGTGAAGACCGGGATCGTCGAGAGGTGCCGCATCGACGGGATGCCGTAGACGTAGACCTGGCCGGAGTGCCCGCCCGACGAGAACATGTAGTACTCGTCGAGGTCGCCGGGCGCGACGTAGGTCTTCTGCGCCGCGACGCGCCACGTCGGACGCGGCGCCGCCGGCCTTCTTGGCTCCCTTGGGCGCGCTCGGGGCGCAGCGGCCCGGCGAGGAGCGCCAGGGCGACGATGCCGACGACCGCCGCGAGGATCCGTGCCCTTGCTCTCATGCTGTCTTCATGATTGCCTCCTCAGTGCTGACTGCTGGCGTGCTCGACGACCTGGCCGGCGTCTGCTTCGCTGCGTCGGCCTTCTGCTTCTGGTGCTCCGCGAACGCCTCGCGGAGCTTCTCGATCGCGACGGCCTTCTCCTCGGGCGTGAGGATGATCTGGCGCGACAGCACGACCGCCATCGTGCCCGTGGGCTCGCGCGAGGAAGTCGTCGAGCGTGCGGCCGAAGCGCGTCTGCACGTCCTCGACCGCGGTCGAGAGGTCGGGGCCGATCTGGGCCGGGCTCTTCACGCCGAGGGCCGAGATCGAGTGGCAGACGAAGCAGCCGGTCTTCACGAACCAGGCGCCCGGGCCCGTCTTCATGCGCTGCTCGTCCGCCTTCTCCTCGGCGGTCTGCGGGTCGGTGCGCGGCACGCCCGGCGACGAACGCGGCGGGCACCGGCGCCTTGCGCCAGGACAGCACCAGCATCGCCAGCGCCTGCGCCTCCTTCGTGGTGAAGTTGAAGTTCGGCATCACCGTGTCCTGGACGAGCGCGCGCGGGTCCTTGAAGTGCGCCACGTGCCAGGCGAAGGCCGTCTTCTGCCCGGAGAGCCGGCCGTACTCGTACTGCTCGGGCGCCTTGTCGCCGACGTAGGTGAGGTCGGGGCCGATCGTGCCGCCGCGGCCGTTGATCACGTGGCAGGCGCGGCAGCCCTTCTCGTTGCACCAGCTGCTTGCGCGAGGTTGATGACGTCGGCGCCCTTGCGTCTCGCGGTCGTAGCGGTGGCAGACGTTGCAGTTCATCTGCATCAGCGCGTTCTTGTCGTCGGCGAGCGAGTAGGCCTCGCCGAGCTGCTTGCCGAGCAGCGGCTCCTCCCAGTGCTCGACGGGCCCGTGCGCCGGCTCCGTGTCGATCGCCCAGCCCTGGCCGCCGTGGCAGGACGGTGCAGCCGAACTTCTCGGGCGGATGGCTCTTGAGCGGCTCGGCGCGGGTGGGTGCGGAACGGGCTCGTCGGCGGTCTCGAAGCCCTTCCAGCCGATGGCCTGGTGGCAGGTGATGCAGCGGTCGGCGCGGCCGAGGGCCGGGACCCAGATCTGCTGCATGCCCGATGGGCACGGTCTTCGCCTTGTCGGCGCCGAACTTCTCGGCGACCTGGCTGCTTGAACTCGCACTGGTAGTAGCGCCACTCGTGCTCGCGGTCGTTCCGCGCGAAGAGCACCGTGGAGACCACGAGCAGCGACGCCGATCGACGGCGAGCACGGGCCGGTCGAGGCGCGGGTAGGGCGAGTCGGTGCGCTTCTCCATGTCAGATCCTCGTGGGGATGCTCGGGCCAGGCCTCCCAGGGCCAGTAGAAGTGCCAGTAGGGGCCGCGCAGAACGTGCCGACGAGGGTGAGGGCGAGCGACGACGAGGCACGAGCAGCAGGAAGACGAGGTTCTGGCGTGCGGCGGCTGCGCGGCGAACCAGACGCCGGCGGCCGCGGCCGGGCTCCGGTCGAGCCAGGGCCAGAGCGGTCGAGCAGGCCGACGAGCAGGCCGGGCAGGATCACGCCGCCGAGGAACGCGCCGTTGATCGTGAAGGAGCCGATGTGGATCGTCGTGTCGGTGACGATCTCCTGCAGCCAGAGGAAGTACCAGGGCGCCTTGGCCGGGTTCGGGCGTCACCAGCGCGTTGGCCGGCTCCTCGAGCGGCGAGCGGATGAAGACCGACGAGGATGCTGATCGACGGCGATGGTGCCGAGGATGGCGATCGCGGCCCGGCGCGTCGAGGTCGGGGACCGCGTTCACCGTCAGGTCGCGGCGCCTCGAGCGTCGTGGCCCGGATCGGCGGGCGCCGTGCCGCGGGCGACGCCGAGCAGCGTGTAGGTCTTGGTCGGCGACCGGCGGCTCCTCGGCGCTTCGTCTCGCGAGCAGCGCCTCGCGGTCGGCGCGGGCGAGGCCGCCGTCCTTGCGGACGCGCCACATGTGGTAGACGAAGAGCACGCCCGAGCGCGCCGGGCAGGACGACGACGTGCAGCACGTAGAAGCGGATCAGCGTCGGCTGCTCGATGGTGCGGCCGCCGATCAGCAGCTCGCGGACCGTCGGGCCCGACGCAGCGGGATCGACGACGCGATGTTGGTGCCGACCGTGACCGCCCAGTAGGCGAGCTGGTCCCAGGGCAGCAGGTAGCCGGTGAACGAGAGGAACAGCGTCGAGCAGGAGCATGCACGACGCCGATCACCCAGTTCCACTCGCGCCGCTGGCCGCGGCCCGACGCCGTTCTTGTAGGCGCCGGTCAGGAACACGCGCACCAGGTGCAGGAAGACCGCCGCCACCATCAGGTGGGCGGAGAGCCGGTGGACCGAGCGGATCCACGAGCCGAAGGTGACGACGTACTCGATGTCCTTGACCGAGCGCGTAGGCCCGCTCGACCGAGGGCACGTAGAGGAAGAGCAGCGGCAGGCCCGAGAGGATCGAGCAGCAGGAACAGCGCCGCCGATGACGGTGCCGAGCCAGAACGAGTAGCTCCAGTCGAGCGACGCGCTTGAAGACCTTGGCCGGGAACCAGTGCAGCAGGAAGTTCGAGACGACCGCGTCGCCGGACTCGCGGTCGGAGCGCGGGCCGCAGGCTCCAGAAGCGGCTGCGGGTGGACGCCCGGGGCGCGTCGGGCGGCTGGCGGCTTTGCGGGCAGGTGCTCATGTCGATCTCCTCAGGCGACCGTCAGGCGGAAGTCGCGGTCGACCTCGCGCGCGAGATCGACGACGAGCTGGCCGTCGTCGGGGGCGACCGACGAGGTGGTACCAGGCGAGCGGCTTGGGCGCCGGGCCGGAGACGTTCGTGCCGTCGCCCGTCGTACTTCGAGCCGTGGCACGGGCAGAGGAAGCGGTGCGTCAGGCGCAGCGGCGCGCCGCTCGACGTCGCTCGTCTCGGGCTGCGACAGCGCCTCGGCGCGCACCGTGCAGCCGAGGTGCGTGCAGACCGCCGAGATGGCGTGGAAGGTCTTGCCCTCGCGGAAGACGAAGAGCCGCTCGTCGGGCAGGAACTTGAGGCCGTCGGGGAACTCGGCGGGCAGCCCGAGCTTCACCGTGGTCGGGCGCGTCGTAGGAGACGTTCGGCACGAGCGAGCGCAGCGAGGCGGCGGCCTGCGCGCCGAGGCCGGCGACGCCGGCGCCGATGCCGAGCTTGCAGCAGGAAGTCGCGGCGGTCCTTGGCTCGTGCTCTCGCTCATGCGCTCCTCGGCCGCCGGTCGCGCGGCGCATAGCGCTCGGTGATCTGGAAACTTCTCCATCGTCATGGCGTCGGTCGGGCAGCGGACGGCGCACAGGCCGCAGCGGATGCAGCGGTCGTCGTCCTTGACCATCGCGGAGAGCGGCAGGCCGTTCGCCTCGGCGCGCGCCGCGAGCGCCGCGCGCTCGTCCTCCGGCAGGTCGAGCTCCTCGAAGGGCACGATGCGCCAGGCAGTACTCGGGGCAGACGTCCACGCAGCGGCTGCAGAGCACGCACTTCTCGGGGTCGTAGATCGTCTGCACGTGGCAGACGAGGCAGCGCGCCGCCTGGCGCCACGGCCTCGCCGGCGTCGTAGCCGGTCTCGACCTCGGCGATGCCGGTGCGGCGGCCGAGGTCGAGCGTGGGCGGCGCCTCGCGGTCGAGCATCTCGAAGCCGGCGATCATCCGGTAGTCGCGCGGTCGGGATCTTCTCGATCTCGAGCGTGCGCTCGAGGCGCGCGCGCTCGCTGCGCGAGGTGCTCGTGGATCGAGCGGGCGGCGCGCTTGCCGTTGGCCACCGCCTCGATCAGGTTGCGCGGGCCGAAGGCCACGTCGCCGCCGGCGAAGATCGCCGGGCGCCGAGGTGGCGAGCGTCGCGGGGTCGACCCGGATCGTGCCGCCGGGCGTCAGCGTCGACGCCGTCCTCGGGCTTCAGGAACGACGAGGTCCGGCTTCTGGCCGATGGCGAGGATGCAGGCGTCGGCCTCGATGGTGACGACGTCCGTCGTCGTCGTAGCGCGGGCGCGAAGCGGCCGTTCGTCGTCGAAGACCGAGACGCACGCCGCGCAGCTCGACGGCCTGCGAGCCGGCCGCTCGCCGAGGAAGCGCTTCGGGCCGCGGCGCGGGAGGAAGCGCGACGCCCTCCTTCTTCGTCTCCTCGAACTCCTCGTGCCCCTGCGTCGTGCGGAGCACCGGCATCTCGTCGAAGCTCTCGAGGGAGACGATCGTGACCTCGGTGGCGCCGCCGCGGAGCGCCGCGCGCGCGGAGTCGAGGGCCTCCTTCACGCGGGCGTCGGTCTCGGCGGCCAGGGCCTCCAGGTCGGCCGGCGTCGCTTCGCGGCCGAGGCGCAGCGCGGTGCGCGCGGCGTCGAAGGCCACGAAGCCGCCGCCGATCACGACCACGCGGCGGCCGAGGTCCATGCGGTAGCCGCGGTTGACGTTCAGCAGGTAGTCGACGGCCTTGACGACGCCGTCGAGCTCGACGCCCGGGACCTGCGAGGTCGCGGCCCTTGCGAGACGCCGACCGAGAGGAAGACGGCCTCGAAGCCCTCGCCGCTGCAGCTCGGCGAGGCCGAAGGTCGGGCGAGAGCGGCGTGCCGAGCTTCGAGCGTCACGCCGAGCGACGAGGATCTTGTCGATCTCGGCGCGGATCAGCGTGCGCGGCAGGCGGTACTCGGGGATGCCGAAGCGCATCATCCCGCCCGGCTCCGTCGGCGGCCTCGAAGACGGTGACGTCGTAGCCGAGGAGCGCGAGGTCGTGGGCGGCGGACGAGCCCGGCGGGGCCCGGCGCCGATCGACCGCGACCTTGCGCCGCGGCCGGCGTCGGCGCCGCGCGCGTGCGAGCTCGGATGGATCGGGCAGATGGCCGGCGTAGCGGTTGCCCTCGCGCGATCGAGCGCGTCGCGCAGGCGGTCCTGGGTGTCGGGCCGGATCGACTCGACGCCGTAGCGCTCGGTGACGTAGCGCTTCAGCGCGCGGATCGAGATCGGGCGCGTCGATCGCGCCGCGCCGGCAGGCGTCCTCGCAGGGCGCGGCGCAGACGCGGCCGCAGACCGAGGCGAACGGGTTCGGCGCGCGGGCGACGAGGAAGGCCTCCTCGTCGCGGCCCTCGGCGATGAGCTGGACGTAGCGGCCGGCGTCGGTCGCGACCGGGCAGCCGGCCTGGCACTTGACCTGGGCCTTCCAGTGGTCGAGATCGGGAAGGCGGGTCGCGATCGGCATGGCGTCAGTCCAGGCGCTGGAGCTCGTCCGGCACGGCGAGCGCGGCACGGCGCATGTCGCTCGCCCGGAACCGATAGTGGCCGCCGGGTGTCCGGACCGCCTTGAGGACTCCCGTGCGCCCCCAGCGCGTGACGGCGGACGGGGAGACGCCGAAGAGGCGCGCCACTTCCCCCGTCGAGAGGAACTCGCCCGTCGCGGGCGGCTCGGACGTATCGCGGCGGCTCATGGTCTTCGATCGAAAGATCCGTCGGCCGCCGGAGCGGCCGTATGACGGCCGTCATGCCCGCGCTCGATTTCACCGATTTTCCCGATTCACCCGTAGCTGGGGCTGCGCGCCATTTGGGTGATCTGCATCATGTTCCCCGGCGCCGCGGAGCCGTAACGTGTCTTCGAGTGCTGTCGCCCGTCGAACTCGAGATCGAGCTCTTTTGCCGCGGCATGCGGCTCGCCCGAAGACTACCACCGTCGCCGAAGACGGCCGGCGGATTTCCCGGACGCGCGCGGGCCTCGGCTCGGGGCTCGAGCTCGTCCTTCCGGGCGCGCGCAAGCCGATCTGGGTCAACGTTCCCGTCGTCGAGGCGTTCGCCGCCGCGTCTCCGTTCGAGCTCGCGAAGGGGCCCGGGGGCTACGCCGTCGTCGACGAGCGGACGAAGGACGATCTATCCGGTCGTCGTCCCCGAGGAGCCGGCCTGGTACTCGGGTCGACCTCCTCCGGAATCCCGATGAGCCGGATCGGCGTCCTGCAGGGCAACTATCTCGGCGTCTACGTCTCCAACGCCTGCCTGTACTGGGCGCCGGAGCCCTCGGCGCCTGCCAGTTCTGCACGACCGGCAAAAACGTCGGCGTCACCGAGCAGTCGCGCAAGAAGGTCGAGGACGTCGTCGAGGTCGCGCGCGCCGCGCGGGACGAGTCGGGCTCGATCTTCACGCACCTGAACACCGGCTACCACTTCGAGGAGGTCGACCGGCTCGAGCCGATCCACGGCCTGCGGCAGTGCGAGCCGTTCGTCCGCGCGCTGCGGCAGCGAGGTCGGCGGGTTCATCGGCGTGCAGGCGCATCCCGTGCCGCGCCGCAAGTTCGCCGAGTACGACGCCCTGATCGAGGCGGGCACGGACCACTTTTCCTTCTGCTACGAGTTCGAGGACCCGGAATGGTTCGCGCGGCTCTGCCCGGGCAAGGCCGCGACGCTCGGCCAGGAGGGCTTCTTCGAGGCGATGGAGTACACGGCGAAGAAGCTCGGGCGCGGGAGGGTCTCGGGCGAGATCATCGCCGGCCTCGAGCCGATCGAAGCCACGATGCGCGGGCATCGACCGGATCGTCGCGGCCGGAGCGTTTCCGACCGTCTGCATCTTCCGTCCGACCGTCGGGAGCGAGCTCGAGCACGTGCCTTCGCCCGACCCCGGCGCGATGAAGGAGGTCTTCGCCCACCTCTACGAGGCCTGCCGCGACGCCGGGCTACCGATCGGCATCCTGCCGATCGAGGTGTCCCTCGTCGTTCAGCCCGAGGAGGCGGCGGGTCTCGTCCCCCCGACGCTCGGATCGCGCGTCTACGAGGCCAAGCTCTCGGCCCTGCGGATGCTGGCCCGTCCCTACGTGACCTGGAAGGCCCGCCGATCGGGCGGTTCGGAGGTCGTGGCAAGATTCGCGCATGAGTAAGGCTCAGGCGGCGGCCGGGCGGACCGGGACCACGACCACGAAAGACTGGGTGAAGCTGACGGCCCTCGGGGCGGCGTCCGCTCTCTGGTCGCTCTTTCTCTGGGCCGAGCTCGTCGTCTCGCGCTCGGGGGGCGGCTCCTTCTGCGGCGGCGGCAAGTTCGACTGCACGGCGCTCTGGAACGGGGCGCTCGCATCCGGCGTCCATCGGCTGACCGGGCTCCCGGTCTCGGGCTGGGGTCTCGCATGGAGCGTGGCCGCGTTCGTTCTGCCTCTGGCCGGCCTGGCGCGGCTGGCCTCGGGGGAGGCACCGGGAGCTCTGGTCTCGGCCACTCGGTTGACGGCCGCGGCGGGCCTGCTCTCCGTGGCCGTTCTTCTCGCCGCGAGCGCCGCCGCAGGCACGGTCTGCATCGGCTGCATCGGAATCTACCTGCTCGTCGGCGCCTACGCGGCGATCGCGCTCCTCGGCTGGCGCAAGGCGGGGCTGCCCGAGGCCGGCCGTGGCTGGGCTCTCGCGCTCGGCTGCGTGGCGGCGGCCTTCGCCCTGCTGCTCTACCCGGGGCTGCGCACGCCGAAGACGAGCGGCGAGGCGGGGCGCCGCGCGGTGGCCGCGGCCGCGGCGCTCTCCGAGGGACCGGCCGCCGCGGCGCCGTCAGCCTCGGGAACGGTCGACCCGATCCGGGACCGGAAGCTCGAGGACCTGATCGGCGCGCTCGATCCGGCGGGCCGGCAGGTGCTGGCCGACTCGCTGGCGATCTACCGCGCCTCGTCCCCGGTGATGCTCCCGGCGCCGCGCGCCCTCGTGGGCTCCTCGGTGGCCCCCGTGCGGATCACCGAGTTCACCGATATCCTGTGCGAGCACTGCGCGGGGCTCCAGGAGACGCTCCAGGCGCTGCGCGAGCACGCGGACCCGGGCAGCTTCAGCGTCGATGCCCGGCAGTACCCGCTGGACGGGCGCTGCAACCCCACGTTCGAGGGCGGGAAGGGCGACGAGGTGCGGTGCACGGCCGCCTTCGCCCGGATCTGCGCGGAGCCGTCGGGGAAGGAGCCCGAGCTCGCGGCGGCGCTGTTCGCGAAGCAGCAGGGCCTGACCCGCAACGCCGTGCTCGCCCTCGCGGCGCCCTTCACGACTCCCGAGAAGCTCGCGGCCTGCCTCGCCTCGCCGGCGACGCGCGCGGCGCTCGACCAGGATCTCGCGGCCGCGGCGCAATTCGACTCGGACGGGACGCCGATCGTCGCCGTCAACGGCCGCCGCGGCACGAGCTTCGGTCCGTTCCTCTACGCGATGATCCTGACCCGCGGCAATCCGGAGCACCCGGCCTTCGCCGCGCTGCCGGCCGGCAACCCCGCGGCGCACCTGCACTGACCCCGCGGCCCCGGGGCTATTCGGCGGGCGCCAGGGCCCGCAAGGCGTCGACCTGCCGGATCAGGAAACCGTCCTTCTCGGTCTCGACGAGGCCGTCCTTCTGCCAGCGGCTCATGATGCGGATCGCCGTCTCGATGGTCGTCCCGGCGAGGTCCGCGATCTCCTGGCGCGACAGGTGGATCGGCACGAAGAGGCCGTCGGCCCTGCGCTGGCCGACGCGCTCGGCGAGCGTGGAGAAGAGGCGCGCCGCCCGATACTCGACGGAGCCCGTCGTGTCGGCGAGGCGGCGGTTCAGGGCCATCAGCCGCATCGTCAGTCCCGCGAGGAGGCGCCGGGTGATCTCGGGACGCTTCTCGACCAGGTGAAAGAACTCGCGTTCCGGGATCGATATGGTGCCGGAGGGCTCCAGGGCGACCGCCGTGGCGGGGAAGGGGCGCTGCTCGAAGACGGCCACGGCGCCGACCGGTTCGCCCGGGCCGAGGATCTCGAGGATGAGGTCCCGGTCGGGGGCGGCCTTGACGATCTTGACGCGCCCGAGGAAGAGGAAGTGGATGAAGAGCGCCGGCTGTCCTTCCTCGAAGATCACGCCGCCCTTTTCGTAGGCCCGCAGCTCGCACAGGGGACCGAGCGCCGCCCGATCCTCCGCCGTGAGGGGCGCGAGGATGGGAACGGCGCTGAACGGGACGGGAGGCCGCGGCGGCACGCCGCGGATTATCGCACCGGCAGCGTCGAGGCGAAGGGGCCGCCGGGCCGGGCGCGCTCGGCGGTCCGCGCCGGTGCGGGCCGCGCGCGCATCGTGCGAACGAGGTTGTAGACGTAGAGCACGAGCGCGAGGACGACCGGGATCCCCATGTAGGAGCCGATCTCGTAGAAGACGGGCAGGAAGGCGGCGGGGTACTGGAGAAGGCGCATCGCCGCACCCGTGAGCAGCAGCGCGTACGTGGCGTGGGCCAGGCGGGGCGACCAGAGCGGCTTGCCGGAGAAGACGGGGAGGATCCGGAAGCTCATCCCGACGATGAGCAGCGTCAGGAACCCGATCGTGAACACGTGCCGCGCCGCGTCGGCCCACCAGAGGTTCTGCGCCGGAATCCGGGTGAACCGCGTGAGCACCACGGCGGAGAGCTCGAGGACCGCCCAGAGCCCGAGGGAGCCGAAGGCGGCGCGGATCGCGAAGGTGGGATCGCCGGGCGTGCGCAGCATCGGGAGGTCGCTGCGGCGCCAGAGGAAGCCGTTGCCGCCGAGGAACACGAGAGCGGAGACGGCCGCGAAGCCGAGCCCCGCGTCCCGCAGGGCGAGGGCCGCCGCGTCGGCGAGGCCGGGGATCCACGACGCGGAATAGAGAACGAGGCCCGCGACCTGCGCCGCCAGGGTCAGGCTGGCCGCGCCGCGGGCCGCCGGCCCGACTCCGAGGAAGAGCGACACCAGCCGGTGGCCGAAGCCGTAGATCCAGGCGAGGAGAAACCCGTAGAGCGCCAGGAAGTAGAAGGACTCGTTGAGCGAGGCCGGCAGGACCGTATCCACGTTGCCGCCGAGCCAGAAGCCCTGCGCGCCGACGACCGCCATCGCGGCCGCGAAGAAGACCGTCCCGGCCCGCACGAAGCGCAGGAGCGGGTCCTTCCGGTCGTACTTGCCCTCCCGGACCCGGGCGAACAGGACGAAGACGAACCGGATGAAGATGAGGGCGGAAGCCAGCTCCATCGCCGCCGAGACGAGCGAGAGCAGGCGTCCCCAGGCGTGGAAGCCGAACGGCTGGCCGGTGTTGCGCAGGATCACGCCGACGAACATCAGCCAGAAGCTCGCCCGGACGGCGCGTTTCGGGGCCGCGCCGGCAGGGATGCCCAGGATCCGCGGCAGCGCGTGGAAGGCGATTCCCATCAGGAAGAGCGCGGCGAACCCGAGGACCTGGGTGTGCCCGTGGATCTGCCGGTGATCGATCGGCACGTCGCCGCCGGCCGCGATGCGGAGCAGGTTGATCATGCCGGTCGTGGCGCCGAGCGTGAGCGTCAGGAAGAGGGATCCGGCCACGAAGTGCGGAGAGAAGAGGCTCACCGGCTTGGCGGAGGGGTCGGGCGGGGCCGCCGAAGCGTCGGACACGGCCGCGGCGCGGACGTCCCGCAGGAAATCGTCGAGCGGCAGCCGGTGGACCGTCGCGAACCAGGCCAGCGGCTCCTCGGGTCCCTCGGGCCCGCCGCAGTCGCCGAGGCCGTAGCGCTCGAGGACCGGGCGCGTCGCCGGAAAGCGCCGCGTCATCTCGCGGATCGACATCGTCGGGGGAACGATGCTGTGGGACTGGACGGCCTCCCAGGCGGACTCGAGGTCGCGCAGCACCTCGTCGAGCGGCACGCCCTTCGCGCGGCACGCATCCCGGAGCGGGTGCTCGCCGCCGCAGCACGCGTCGAGGCCGTGGGCGGCCAGGGCGGACGAGAGCTGAGGGTAGCGGGCGAGGAGGTCGCGGACGGGGAGGGCGGGATCGAAGCGGCCGGTGGCGTTCATGGGCCCCATCGTGACGCCGGGGCGCCGGGAGCGCCCATGACGCCGGTCATACGGCCCGTCAGTACGCCAGCACCTTCCGGGCCGCCGCCAGCACCTTGTCGCTCGAGGGCAGGATCGCCCGCTCGAGGATCCGCGATGAAACCGACGGGCGTGAACTCGGATCCGACCCGCCCGACCGGGGCGTCCAGCGAATCGAAGGCCCGCTCCTGGACCTGGGCCGCGATCTCGCCGCCGAATCCGCCATGGACCTTGTCCTCGTGCGCCACGAGCACCCGATTCGTCCTGCGCACGGAGGCGAGCACCGTGTCCCAGTCGAGGGGCACGAGGGACCGCAGGTCGATGACCTCGGCCGACCGGCCTTCCTTCTCGAGGGCCTTCGCGGCCTCGAGCGCGAAGTGGACGGGCGTCCCCCAGGCGACGATCGTCAGGTCCGTGCCCTCGCGGCGCACGCGCGCCTTCCCGAACGGCACGGCGAACTCCTTCGGGACCCTCGCCTTCGCCATCGGGTTGTTGTAGAGAAACTTCGGCTCGAGATACAGCGTGATCCCGCGGGAGCGGATCGCCGTGCGCAGCAGGCCCGCCGCGTCGTCCGCGAAGGCGGGCACGACGATGCGGATGCCGGGCAGCGTCGCGAGCCAGCCCTCGAGGTTCTGCGAGTGGTAGAGGCCTCCCCCGATGTAGCCGCCCGACGGCAGGCGCACGGTGACGTTGGGGACGAACTGGCCCTTCGTCCGCCAGTACTCGTGCGACATCTCGACCATCTGCTCGGCCGCCGGCCAGAAGTAGTCGGCGAACTCGGCCCCCTCGACGACGATGCGGATCCGGTCGTCCAGCCTCGAGAAGCCGTCCGCCGTGCCCATGATGTGGTCCTCGGCGATCGGCGCGTTGAAGACCCGGGCCGGGCCGAACTCGGGCTGCATGCCCTTGGTGACGTTGAAGACACCGCCCTTGTCCCGGTACGCCACGTCCTGGCCCCAGATGTAGGTGTCCGGGTTGTGGCGGAACTCCTCCCTGAGGGTCTCGTTGACGGCGTGCACGAGCGTCGTTTCCTCGCCGGAGCCGTCGGGCAGGCCCTCGGGCCAGGCCGCCGGGACCCAGGGCTCGGGGACGAGGAAGTCGTGGATCGAAGCGGGGTCCGGATCGGGAGCGGCCTTCGCGGCGTCCGAGGCTTCCTCGTAGGTCCTCTCGTTCTGCGTCTCGATCGCGCGCAGGTCCTCCTCCGAGAGGAGCCCGGTCTCGAGCAGCAGCCGCCGGAAGCGGGGAAGGGGATCGGATGTCTTCGCGTCCGCGAGCTCCTCGGGGGTCCGGTAGAGCTCCTGGCGGTCGGAGTTGGAGTGCGAGTGGATGCGCACGCAGGTCGCGTGGACGATCGCGGCGCCGGCGCCCGACCGCACGAATGCGGTCGCCTCGCGCATGGCGCGGAACGAGTCGAAGACGTCGAGGCCGTCGCAGTGGATGATCCTGAGGTTCTTGAACCCGGCGAAGTTGTCCGAGGCGTAGAGGTTCGCGGTCTGGTCGCTCTTCGGGACCGAGATGCCGTAGGCGTTGTCCTGCACGACGAAGACGACCGGCAGCTTCTCGCGCGAGGCGCCGTTGACGGCCTCGTAGAAATAGCCCTCCGAGGTCGACGACTCGCCCACCGAGCAGAAGACGATCGCGTCCTTGCGGTAGGTCTTGATCGCCCGCGCCAGGCCGGCGGCATGCTGGGAGTGATTGGAGACGCACGACGACACGTTCTGGATGCCGATCGCGGGCTTGGCGAAGTGGTTCGACATGTGCCGGCCGCCCGAGGCGACGTCGGTCGCCTTGGACATGCCGTTCAAGAGGATCTCCTCGGCCGTCAGCCCGGCGGCCACACAGGTGGCGAGGTCGCGGTAGTAGGGAAAGAGGTAGTCCCGGCCGGGCCGGAACGTCATGCCCGAGGGCGAGCTGGATCGCGTCATGGCCGGCGCAGGGAGCGTGGTAGCTCCAGCCGAGCCCCTGCTTGAGGTAGTTGGGCGCCTTGTCGTCGAGGACCCGCGAGAGGTGCATCAGCCCGTACCACTTGCGAACCTCTTCGCGCGAGACTCCGGCGATGCGGGTTTCCCGGCCGGCCTCGGCGACATCCTGCGAAATCGTCAAACCCATCCTCCAGCGAGTCGATTCGAATCAGCCGCACATTCTACCGGGACACGAGAACGCCGGGGATCCGGGTCGGATTCCGGGGGAGGCCGCCCGCCCTGCTATCATGCGGCCAATGCCTTCGCGCGACGCCCGCGACCCGGCCTCCGGCCGGGAAGAAGCCCAGCGGCGCGAGATGGTCACCCGGTTCGTGGCGACGCGCGGCGTGGACGATCCCCGCGTGCTCGGCGCGATGCAGGAGGTCCCCCGGCACCTGTTCGTTCCCGCGCCCCTGCGCGCGCAGGCCTACGGCGACCACTCCCTGCCGATCGGCTTCGGCCAGACGATCTCGCAGCCCTACGTCGTCGGCGTCATGACCCAGCGCCTGGGGGTCTCGCCCGAGCACAAGGTCCTCGAGATCGGCTCGGGCTCGGGCTACCAGACGGCCGTCCTCGCGCGTCTGGCCCGCAGCGTCTACTCCCTCGAGCGCATCGACGAGCTCGCCCGCAACGCCTCGGCGCTGCTCGCCTCGCTCGGCTTCCACAACGTCTCGATCAAGGCCTTCGACGGCACCTACGGCTACCCGGCCGCCGCGCCCTACGACCGGATCCTCGTGACCGCGGGGACCGAGAACGTGCCGGAGCCCCTGCTCGCGCAACTGGCGATGGGAGGGCGGCTCGTCGTGCCGATCGGCCCCGCCGGCAAGCAGCGGCTGCGCGTGATCCGCCGTCGCAAGACGGACTTCGCGCAGGAGGAAGGGGAGGACGTCACCTTCGTCCCGCTCCTCGGCCGCTTCGCCGGGACGCCGGCGTGAGGGCGCGCCGGGCGGTGGTCCAGGGGCGGGTGCAGGGCGTGGGCTTTCGCTTCTTCGCCGAACGCTCCGCCCGCGAGCTCGGCGTGCGCGGCTGGGTGCGCAACCTCCCCGACGGCTCGGTCGAGGCGCTCGCCGAGGGCGAGGACGAGGCCTTGACGACCTTCATCGAGCGGTTGAAGCGCGGCCCGCTCTCCTCTCGGGTCGACCGGGTCGAGGTCGCCGAGGCCCCGCCCCAGGGATTCGACGGCTTCGAGATCACGCGATGACGGACTTTCGCGCCTACATCCACGACGTGCCGGACTTTCCGTCGCCGGGCATCCTGTTCCGGGACGTCACGCCGCTTCTCGCCTCGCCGACGGCATTCGCGGACGCCGCGAAGGCCATGGCGGAGCCGTACCGCAGGGACCCGCCGGAGAAGATCCTCGGGATCGAGGCTCGCGGGTTCCTCTTCGGGACCGCGCTCGCCCGGGAGCTGCACGTCGGCATCGTCCCGGCGCGCAAGCCCGGCAAGCTCCCGCGCAAGTCCGAGCGCGTCTCCTACGGGCTCGAGTACGGCAAGGACAGCCTCGAGGTCCACTCGGACGCGTTCCGCCCGGGCGAGCGGGTCCTCGTCGTCGACGACGTGCTCGCGACCGGGGGCACGGCGAAGGCGGCCGTGGACCTGGCGGAGAAGCTCGGCGCGCGCGTCATCGGCGTCTGCGTGTTCATCGAGCTCGCCGCGCTGGACGGGCGCGCGAAGCTCGGCGGGCACCCGCTCCACGCCGTGCTGATGCTATAATTCGCGGACTCCCCAGATCATGGCCGCAGAGCGAATCCTCATCGTCGACGACGACGAAGACGTCCTTCTCATCGTCCAGACGATTCTGGACAACGCCGGCTACAGCGCGGTCCTCGCGCGCAACGGCCGCGAGGGAGTCGAGAAGGCGATCGAAGGCAAGCCCGACCTGATCCTCCTCGACGTCATGATGCCGGAGCTCTCCGGCTGGGAAGTCTGCACGACGCTGAAGAGCGCGCCGGAGACCCGGCAGATCCCGATCGCCATGCTGACGGTCAAGAGCGAGATCCGCGACCTGATCACGGGCATGCAGGTCGGGGCCGACGACTACATCACGAAGCCCTTCACCCGGAAGAAGCTCCTCTCGACCGTACGGCGGCTCCTCGACGAGAAGCGCGACTCGCCGCCGTCGTTCCTGGGCTCGGAGAACGAGGAGGTGCGGTTCCAGAACCTCCTGTTCGATTCCGTCACGGAGCTGCCGACGGTGCCGGTCATCATCGACGCGCTCCGCGACCGGCTGCTCGACAACCGCGAGATGGGCGTCCTCTACATCGACGTCGAGCAGTACAGCCACATCGAGGAGGCCTACGGCTGGGAGGTCTTCGACGGGCTGCTGAAGCACACGGCGAAGACGCTGCGGCGCATGGTCGGCACGGTGTTCGCCACGGAGGACTTCGTGGCCGTCAACCGCGCGGGCGGCTCCGACTTCTACGTGTTCGCGACGCTCGAGGCGGGCGAGGACGCGGTCCTTCGCCTCCAGCGCAAGGCCCGCCAGGTGGAAGAGTCGCTGCGGGGCTCGCTCGACGAGGCGTTCGGCGCCCGGATCCACAAGCGGATCGGCGTGTTCGTCGGCCACGCGCTCCTGCGGCCGAATCCGCAGATGCGCGTCGAGCGGCTGGTCTACAAGGGCCTGCGGCAGGCGATCGCCGTGGCGACGACCAAGGAGGAGGAGCGGCAGGCGCACCTGCGGGAGAGCTTCCGCGACATCCTGCGCAAGGGCCGGATCCGGTCGGTCTACCAGCCCATCTTCCAGCTCGAGAAGCTCGAGGTGTTCGGCCACGAGGCCCTGACCCGCGGCCCCGTGGACACGGCCTTCGAGAGCCCGGAGCTGCTCTTCCAGTTCGCGGGCGAGAACGAGTCGGTGTGGGAGCTCGAGCAGCTCTGCCTCGCCTCCTCGGCCTCGCACTATTCGCCCTCGAGCCCGGGGCAGCTCTTCATCAACGTCGAGGCCGACACCGTCACGACCCTGTCGAAGAGCGGCCCCCAGGCCATTCCGCCGCTCTTCGCCCAGAAGCACTCGATCGTCCTCGAGGTCACCGAGCGCTCCGCTATCCGCGACATCGCCGTCTTCCGCAGCGCCCTGGCGCGACTGCGCGAGCTCGGGTTCCGGATCGCGATCGACGACGCCGGCTCGGGCTATGCGTCGCTCCAGGCGATCGCGGAGCTGAGGCCCGACTACCTCAAGGTCGCCAACACGCTCATCACCGGCCTGCGGACCGACTCGATCAAGCGCGACGTCGTCGAGATGCTCGTCAATCTCTCGACGAGGATCGACGCCGTCTGCGTCGCCGAGGGCATCGAGACGCCGGAAGACCTCGAGGAGTGCCGGGCCCTCGGCATTCCCTACGGCCAGGGCTTCTACCTCGGCGTCCCCGCCGAGAAGCCCGCCGCGGAGCCCGCCCGCGAGTTCACGGGGCGCATCCGCACGGCGCGGTAGAGTCCCCGCCATGCGGCGGTTCGCGGTGACGGCGGCCGCGGTGCTGGCGGCTGCCGGTCGGCTCCTGGCCCAGGGCGCGGCCGCCGGCGACATGCTGGAGGCGCTGAACGTCGAACGGGCGCGCATGGACCTCGAGCCGTTGACGCTCTCCCCGGCCCTCGCGCGGCTGGCGCAGGCGCGCGCGGAGGAGCTGACGGCGGGGGAGGTGCTCGACTTCGAGCCAGCCTCGAGCGCGGACCTGTTCCGGGCGGCGCGGGATCTGGGATACGACGGCCCGCTCGTGCAGGAGCTGACCTCGATCGCCGATGGTTATTCTTGCGACGTCGTCGCGGGCTGGAATGACGCCCTCGGCCTCGCGGACGCGTATCGCCGTCCGGAAGTCCGCGACGTCGGCCTCGGATATGGCGTTCTGGGAGAGAGCCCCCTGACCGTGCTCGTCGTCGGCGCGCCCGTCTCCCACGACTCCTGGCGGAAGCGCTGGCCGGGGACCGTTCCCCGGGAGTGGCTGACGGCGGACCTGCTCGGCGAGATCGATCGAAAGCGCGTGGGAATGGGCGTTCCATCGTTCGTGGCCGACGAGGAGCGGACGCTCGAGGCCCAGCGGCTCGCGGACGAGATCCTCGCGGATGGCGCTCCGTTCGGCCGCGGCCGCAAAGACGTACTGCAGGGAACGCTGCTGTATTTCCGGGCGGGCAAGATGTTCGGGCCTTACTGGCGCGAGGCGCTGAAGATCTGGCTGGCACAGGACCATGCCGTTCTTGCGCGCCCCGGCGCGTTGCCGGCCGGCGCCGGCCTGGCCAGCCGGGGCCGGGGCGGCGCCATCGAGGCGGTGTGGGCTGTGCTCGTCGGCAGGAGCCCCTAGCGCAGAAGCGCGACGCCTCGCGTCTCCGGGGCAAGCGAGATCTGGTCCGGACGCCACTCGCCCGCGACCCAGACGACACGCTGGCTTTCGAGGTCCTTCTTCAAGGCCGTCGCTGCGTGCTGATAGTCGACGAAGGAACTCAGCCCCTCCGGATCCCCCCAGGGCGACTCGGTCGACCAGGACGACCAGACGTGGAGCGGCACGCCGAGCGTCGCGAGATAACCCCGGACCTGCTCGGGAGTGAGCTGGCTGGCGTCGTTGCCGAATTTACCCGCGAGAACGACCGCGCGGCGGGCCCCGGAGCGATAAGCCTCGACCGCCGCGACCGCGATGGCGTCGGCGAAGCGGTAGGGCGGCATGCCCGGCTTGGGACGCGAAACCCGGGTGAGGACCCAGAAGAGGCCGCCTTCCCGGCCCGTGAAATACGGTGTCGACTCGAGCAGCTGGGCCTGCTGCGTTCCGATCTGCTCCTCGTGCGAAAGCGGCCAGACGAGCCCGACGCGGTCGTCCGGGTCGAGGCGCACGCCGGTTCCGGGGTTGTTCCGGCCGAGTGTCCGGTTCAGCAGGGAGCTGCTGGGATCGCGCACGAGCAGGACGGTCGCGGGCCCCTTGTCGATCGCTACGACCCGGAGAGCATCGGCGCCGTGGCGCAACCGATTCGCGAGGTTCTCGACCGTCGGCTCGGCTCCGCCGGACATCCGTACCGCAACGGCCGTGAGCTTCGATCCGGACTCGTCGGCGACGCCGCCGCCGAGGGCGACGTCGGCGCGCGCCACCGCGTCTCGGGCGTACTCGACCGAAGCCGAAAGGACATGCGCCTGGCGAAGATCGAGCGCGGGCAGGGAAGCCCGGCCGTCCGCGGTCACGGGGATCGGCCGCCCGTCGAGCGTCAGCGTCATGCGCACCGGGGTCTCGGCGCGGACGCTCGTCGCGACGAGGCGGACGGCCGACGGCGCGCCGAGATCGTTGCGCTCGAGCAGGATGTCGAGGCGCGCCGCGGAAGCGGGGAGGTTGACGAGACGGGAAGCGCCGGCGAGCCGCTCGCCGGACGCGTCGATCGCCTCGACCGTGATCTCGACCGGTCGCAGCTCGCGGCCGAAGTCGACGTCCGCCTTCCAGGGCGCAGCGGAGGCTCGCGCGACCGGCTTTCCATCGAGCGAGAAAACGACGGCCGCCGGACGGAGGTCCGGGGCGAGCTCCACGCGCACCGGCTGAACGCCGACGATCAGCCCCATGAGGAGGGAGGAAAACGCAATCTTGTCCATCGGAGCCGACCGCGGGCGGCCGATCGATTCTGCTACATTTCCGGGCGCTGGGGCCGTAGCTCAGTTGGATAGAGCAAGAGTTTCCTAAACTCTAAGTCGCCGGTTCGACTCCGGCCGGTCCCACCAACCCGCACACTCGATCGGATCCCGTCGCGGTCTCCAGCCGCAGCCGGCTCGGTCGAACATGCCAACCTGACCAAAGGAACCAATTGACTCCCGTTTCCAACTGCCGTATTAAAGGCTCAATCGGGCCCGTCCCCCGGGCCTCTCGGTTTCGATTCGAAAGGAGGCGTTCATGCTCCGTTTTCGGATCCCCGTCCGGATCGCTGCCCTCGCGCTCCTGGCCTTCACCGCCGCCCCGGCCTCTCCCCAGCCCTCGACCGGCAGAATTGTCGGCACGGTCCGCGATGCGAACGGCGCGCCGGTCCCGGAGCGCCGATCACGATCACGAACCAGCAGACGGGAGCGAAGCGGATCGTTCGCTCCGTCGAGACGGGCGCCTTCACGGCGCCGGATCTTGCTCCGGGGACCTACACGGTATCGGCCGATCCGCAGGGATTCCTGCCCGGTGGTCCACAAGGACCAGCGGGTCGAAGCCGGCGCGGCGCTGACCGTGGACGTCGTCCTCGAGGTGCGGGTCGCGGAGGACGTCACGGTCACGGCCATGAAGCGGGAGGAACCGTGCACGACACGCCCTTCTCCGTCGTGGCGCCGAGCGACGAGGACCTGCATCAGGACGGGATCACGAACTTCGAGCAGCTGGGCAACCAGACGGCCAACGTGGCCGTGCAGAACCTGGGCCCCGGCCAGAGTCAGGTCTCCATCCGCGGCGTCTCCTCGGGCCAGATCGCGCGCGACCAGCCGGGCCCCAAGGAGGAAGTGGGAACCTATCTCGACGAATCGCCGATCTCCTTCCTCCTGTTTACGCCCAACATCGACCTCTTCGACATGAGCCGCGTCGAGGTCCTGCGCGGGCCCGCAGGGGACCCTCTACGGCTCGGGTTCCCTGTCGGGGACCGTGCGATACATCAGCAACCAGCCCGTGCTCGGCGACACCCAGTTCTTCGGCGAAGCCACGGGCGCCGCCGATCGACGGCGGCAGCGCGGGCGGCGGGGTCAAAGCGGGACTCAACGCTCCCCTCGGCGACAGGGCGGCCCTTCGCGCTGGCGGCTACTTCGACTACTTCGCCGGGTACATGGACGCCGTGCAGCCGGACCTCTCCGTGGACAAGAACGTCAATACCGGCCAGCGCGGCGGCGTGCGGGCCGCGTTCACCATCGCCCCCGACGACAACCTCAGCATCACCCCGCGCTTCATGGCCCAGCGCAACGAATCGGACGGCTGGAACCGCATCGACGCCTACAACATCCTGGGCAATCCCTACACGACGACGCGGCCCGCGGTGGACCTCGGCGAGCGGGAGCTCTTCACCCAGATCCGACGAGCCGATGACGGACGACTTCTATCTGGGCGACCTGAACGTGACGTACAACTTCGGCAAGATGCTCCTCACGTCGATCACCTCCTACATGTATCGGGACATCCTGGTCACCCGGGATGCGGGTGCGCTGACGTCGAGCATCACCGGCGGCTCCATCGGCCTGCCCGAGGATGTCTACTCGCTCGACTCGCCCCTGGACGACACCACCGTCGGTCAGGGATGGACCCAGGAGGTGCGCCTGTCCGGAGGCGACGACAAGCTCCAGTGGGTGGGCGGCGGGTTCTATGCCTACAGCCAGAAGCACTACGCGCAGAGCCTCGAGGTCAACGGGTTCACGGAATTGAGCGGCATCCCCAGCCAGGGACTTCGCGCCTCGACCGACGAGCTGTTCTACTCGAACCTGACCTACAAGACCCGCCAGTACGCCTTCTTCGGCGAAGGGACGTACAACTTCACTCCCTGGTTCGGCTTCACCGCGGGCCTGCGCTACTACAACTGGCAGGATGACAAGAAGCAGGTCTTCGACGGCCTCTTCGGCAACGACAACAACGGCACGTCCCTGGTCGAGACTGCCGGCACGACGACGGCCGACGGTGTCGCTCCGCGGTTCATCGCGAGCTTCAAGCTGAGCGAGTCGACGAACCTGAACGCCCAGGTCTCCAAGGGGTTCCGGCTGGGCGGACTCAACGACCCGCTGAACGTTCCGCTGTGCACGGCCAACGACCTCGCGACCTTCGGCGGGTTCGACAGCTTCTCCGACGAGACGGCCTGGAACTACGAGATCGGAACGAAGTCCAGGATCTTCGGCGGCCGCGGCTACGTCAACGCCTCGGCGTTCTACATCGACATCAGCGACCTCCAGGCGGTCGTGACCGCAGGCTCCTGTTCGTCCCGCCTCGTCTTCAGCGTCCCGAGCGCGCGCAGCATCGGGGGCGAGCTGGAGTTCGGCGGTGTGATCAGCGACCACTTCGACTTCAACGTCTCGGTCGGCTACAACGACGCCACGCTGCAGTCCACGCTGACCTCGACCGATGCCGCGGGCCACGTCACGCATCATCTCGGGCATCCGGGAGGGCGCGCGCCTGCCGACGTTCCGGACTGGCAGGCCGCCCTCGCGACCACGTACCAGCAGCCGGTGACCGACGGGGTGACGGGCTACCTGACCGGCACCTGGCAGTACATCGGCTCGCGGTTACACGCAGGTCGGCGACGACGTGCCGGGTTTCGGGATCGTGCCTCTCCAGCATCTGCCCGGCGCGCTGACCAACGATCGGCGGTCCGCTGACCCAGGACACGTTCGTCTTCGATCCGCTGCTTCCGGCGTACAACATCCTCAACTTCCGGCTCGGCGCACGTTCTCAGCGAATTCGACCTGGCGTTCTACGTCAACAACGTCACCGACGAACGGGCCTTCCTCGCCCTCGACCGCGAGCGGGGCTTGCTGGCGCGCGTCGGCTACCTGACGAACCCGCCCCGGACGTTCGGTCTGACGGCTCGAACTCTTTTTTGATGCGAAGCGTCTCGGCCCGCCCGGGAAAGCCCCGGGCGGGCTCCGCACCAAGTCGCGGAATCTCCCGCCGCTCCCTCCTGGCGCTGCTGCCCGCCGCGTCAGTGGCTCGGGCCTCTCGGGACGCCCGACCTTCCCGCAGCCACGCACCGGCGGCCTCCGGGCGGTCGTGGTCGGCGCGGGGGCCTTCGGCGGCTGGACGGCCTTGTCCCTCCTGCGGCGCGGCGCGAAGGTCACGCTGCTCGATGCCTGGGGGCCCGGCAACTCGCGGGCGAGCTCGGGCGGCGAGACCCGCGTGATCCGGGCGACCTACGGGCCCGATCGCGTGTACGTCCGGATGGTGGCCCGGTCGCTCGAGCTCTGGCGCGAGAACGAGAAGCGCTGGGGCAAGCATCTCTACCACCGGACCGGCGCACTCTGGATGGTCGGTAAGGACGACGGGTACGAGAAGTCGTCCCTGCCGCTGTTGCGCGAGAGCGGCATTGCGTTCGAGGAGCTGACCGCCGCCGACACCGCGAAGAGATACCCGCAGATCAACCTCGAGCGGATAAGCGAATGGGCGATCTTCGAGAAGGACGCCGGCTACCTGACGGCGCGACTGGCCTGCGAGGCCGTCCTGGAAGGATTCCTGGCGGAGGGAGGCGAGTATCGACAGGTCTCGGCCGCTCCCTCCGGAATCGAAAGCGGGAAGCTGAGGGGCGTCGCGCTCTCCGACGGGACGAATCTTGCCGCGGACGTGTACGTGTTTGCTTGCGGGCCGTGGCTCGGGCAGGTCTTTCCCGAAGTGATGGGCGGTCTCATCCGGCCGACGCGGCAGGAAGTCTTCTACTTCGGGACCCCGGCCGGCGACTCCCGTTTCTCGGAGGACGCCTTTCCGGTCTGGATCGATCGCGGTGAGCGGATCTTCTACGGGATTCCCGCGGGAAACGAGTGGCGCGGGTTCAAGCTGGCGGACGACACGCGCGGGGTTGCGTTCGACCCCACCTCCGGCGAGCGGATCGCGAGCCGGAGGGTCTCCAGGCGGCGCGGGACTATTTGGGATTCCGTTTCCCGGCGCTCAAGGGCGAGCCCGCTGCTCGAACGCGCGGGTCTGCAGTACGAGAACTCGTCCGATCAGCACTTCATCGTCGACCGCCATCCCGGCGCCGGAAACGTGTGGCTCGTGGGCGGCGGATCGGGGCACGGCTTCAAGCACGGGCCGGCGCTGGGCGAGCTCGCCGCGTCGAACGTCCTCGGCGAAAAGCCGGCCGAGCCGTTCTTCTCGCTCTCTCGATTCCGCGCCAACCCTTGAGCGCCGGGCCTCAACCCTTCACGCAGACGACCTGCTTGAGCCGCGCGACGACCTCGACCAGGTCCGACGAGTTCTCGATCACCTCGTCGATCGGCTTGTAGGCTCCCGGGATCTCGTCGATGACGCCGGCGTCTTTCCGGCACTCCACGCCCTCGGTCTGCGCCGCGAGGTCTTCGCGCGTGAAGCGGCGGCGGGCTTCGCCGCGGGACATCCGACGCCCCGCGCCATGCGGCGCGCTGTCGAAGGACTCGGGGTTGCCGAGGCCCCGGACGATGAAGGAGCCCGTCCCCATCGAGCCGGGGATGATGCCGAGGTCGCCCCTGCGCGCGCGGATGGCGCCCTTGCGGGTGACCATCACGTCCTCGCCGAAGTGGCGCTCCCAGGCGACGTAGTTGTGGTGGCAGTTGATGGCCGGCTCGGTCTCGAAGGGTCCGGCGGCGGCGCGCAGGTCCTTCAGGACCTCCTCGACCATGATGTCGCGGTTCGTCCGGGCGAACTCCTGGCACCACTGGAGGTCCCGGACGTAGGCGTCGAACTCGGGGGTGCCGGTCGAGAACCAGGCGAGGTCCGGGTCGGGGAGGTCGACGGCGAGGCGGCGGATCACGCCCTTGGCCTTCCCGATGTGCCGTTCCGCGGTGACCTTGCCGATGTTGCGGGATCCCGAGTGGAGCAGGACCCAGACGCGTTGGTCGTCCTCGTCGACGCAGATCTCGATGAAGTGATTGCCGCCGCCGAGCGAGCCGCACTGGTGAGCGGCCTTCGTCTTCTCGGCCTCGGAGGCCACACCGGGAAGCCCCGCTTCCTCCGCCGCCCGGAGGAGCTTCGCGGCCCGCGGATGGACCTCCTTGCGCTGGTGGAAGCCCACCGGGACGCCTCGCTCGATCGAGGCCCGCAGCCCCGGCAGCCTCCCGTCGAGGGCCGAGACGTCGAGCGAGGTCTTCACGGCGGCCATGCCGCACCCGATGTCGACGCCGACGGCCGCCGGGCAGATCGCGCCCTTCGTCGCCATGACGCTGCCGACCGTCGCGCCCATGCCCCAGTGGGTGTCGGCCATGGCGGCAACGTGTTTGAAGACGAACGGCAGGGCCCCGGTGCGCACGAGCTGCGCCGCGGCCGAGGCCTCGACGTCGTGGGTCCAGACCTTGATCGGGACGCGGGAGTCGAGGGTGCGGCGGACGGGCACGGATCAGCCGGGGCCGGCCGGGAGCTTCAGGGAGAACCGCATCATGCGGTCGAGCCAGCGGTCGGGAAGGGCCCACTTGAGCGCGATGAACGCCCGGGCGAGCCAGGTCACCGCGTAACGCGTGCGGGGACGCGCCGACTCGATCGCGTCGACCACGACCCGGGCGACCGCCTCCGGCGGCAGGTGGCCGCGGCGGAAGTCGCCGTCCATGGCGCGCTCCGCGTTGGCGTAGAACGCGCGGTAGGGGCCGGGCTTCGAGATCAGCGGGCCCACGATCGAACGCGCCCGGTCGGCGAAGCGCGTGTCGATCGGGCCGGGCTCGACCGTGACGACGCGCACGCCGAAGGGCGCCGTCTCGACGCGCAGGGCGTCGGCCACGGCCTCGAGGGCGTGCTTGGAGGCGCAGTAGGGAGAGGCGAAGGGGACGCTGACCCTGCCGCCGAGGGACGACATGAGGACGATCGTGCCGCGCTGCGCCGCGCGCATCGACGGAAGGACGGCCCGCGTCACGTCGAGCAGGCCGAAGAAGTTCACGTCGAAGACCGCGCGCCACTCCTCGGGTGAGACTTCCTCGACGGCGCCGTACTGCGCGTAGCCGGCGTTGTTGACCAGGGCGTCGATCCGCCCGCCGCGGGAAAGGACGAGGTCGACGGCGCCGCGGACGGACGCCGGGTCCGTGACGTCGAGGGCGATCGCGGTCAGGTTCTCGCGCCGCTCGAGCTCGGCGAGGTCGTTGCGGTTGCGCGCGGAGGCGAAGACCCGGTGGCCCCGCAGCGCCGCCGCGAGCGCCGTGGCGCGGCCGATCCCCGAGGAGCAACCCGTGACGAGGATCACCTGGGGGGCGGCCACGCCCGGATGTTACCCTTGCGCGTCATGGCCGCAAACCGCTCCGAAAGAGACGGTTGGGGCCGCGCCGGCGGGGCGCGGGGGCGTAAACCGCCCGCCGTCCCGCTCGTCCAATGCCCGTGCCAGCTCTCGCGATGATCCCGCACGAGACCGCGGCCCCCGTCGAACGAAGGCCGGCTGATCCGGGAGATCCGGGCCGGGAAGACGGAGCTCTTCGAATACTTCGTCCGGCAGTACCAGAAGAAGATCACCCGGATCGCGTACCGATTCCTCCGCGACGTCGGGCGAGGCCGACTGCGCGGCGCAGGAGAGCTTCCTGCGGGCGTACCAGAGCCTCGAGAGCTTCCGCGAAGGCTCGACCTTCGAGACCTGGCTCACGCGGATCTGCATCAACTGGTGCAAGGACCGGCTGAAGCGCCGGCGCCTCGTCCTCTACTTTCACCAGGGGCCGCGGCGCGACGGCGGCGACGACGAGGGCGACGGCCCGCAGGAGCTCGCGATCAGCCGGGAACCGTCGGCCGAGAGCCGGACGGCGGCCCGCGAGATCCGCGAGAGACTGCGGCAGGCGATGGATGCGCTCTCGCCGAGACAGCGGTCGATCTTCGTGATGAAGCATTTCGAGGAGATGTCGATCCCCGACATCGCCGAGGTCACGGGTCTCGACGCCGGGGACGATCAAGTCGCACCTCTTCCGGGCCGCCCAGAAGATGCGGGAGCGGCTGTCGGATCTTCGGGAGTAGGGAGTCGATGGACAAGAGGGACCCCGAACCGCACCTGACCGATGCCGAGCTCTTCGCGCTGGCCGCGCCGGCCTCCGGCGAGCCGGAGCCGCTGCCGCAGCACCTCTCCCGGTGCGAGACCTGCGCCCGGGCGCTCCAGGAGTGGCGGAGCGCGATGCGGGAGCTCGCGCGGGAAGACGTCGCGGCGCTCGACCGCCGGCCGGAGGAGGACTGGACCGCGGCGCGCGAGGCCACGATGTCGGCCGTGCGCCGCGCGAGACCGCGGCGCGCCGGATCGGCGCTCCGGTGGGTGGCCGGCGTCGCCGCGGCCGTCCTGGTCGTCGCTGCTCGCGATGCCGGCGCGACGGGGGACGACGGCGGTCCCGGCGCCGGCCGAAACCACGGCCTTCTCCTCCGCGGAGGACCGCGACGACGACGCGCTCCTGCGCGACGCCGAGTACCTGGCCCAGGGCGGCGACGACAACTCCGATCTCGCGATGGAGGAAAGCCTGTGAGACGGGCCGCCGTGCTCGCCGTCATGCTCCTGGCGGCCTCCGCGCTGGAGGCCCAGGGCATCGGCATCGCCGAGGGGAAGTGGTGGAAACGCCCCCGGATCGCCGAGGAGCTGGCCCTGACCCCGGACCAGACCTCGAAGCTCGAGAAGATCTTCGCGGCCTCCAAGCCCAGGCTGATCGACCTTCGCGCCGACTTCGAGAAGAAGCAGTTCGACTACGAGCAGGCCATGCAGGCCGACGACGTCGATCGCAAGGCCCTCGAGGCGAAGATCGAGGCGCGCGAGCAGGCCCGCGCGGCGCTCCAGAAGGAGCTCGCCCTGATGGAGCTCGACATGAAGGCCGTGCTCGACCCGGAGCAGCGGGAGAAGCTCGTCCGGATGCGCGACAACGCCCGGGCGTTGATGCAGAGGCGACGGCGGCAGCTTCGCGACGGCGCGGCCGGGGATCTCGAGGGCGCTCCGACCGCGCCGCCGCGCCGCCGGACTCCGGCCTAGGACCCGCTACGGGTCGTCGCGGAAGCGCTCTTCTTTCCACGGGTCGCCCCGCATGTGGTACCCGTTGACCTCCCAGAATCCCGCCTGGTCCTCGGCCGTCAGCTCCAGGCCGCTCGCCCACTTCGCGCCCTTCCAGAAATAGAGGTGCGGGATCACGATCCGCATCGGGGCGCCGTGCTCGACCGAGAGCGGCGTGCCGCCGTGGTGAGTCGCGAGGAGATTTTCGTCGCGGTCGAGGTCGGAGAGGGGAACGTTGGTGGTCCAGCCGCCGACGGCGTGCTCGACGACGAACCGGGCGGCCGGCTTCGGGCGCGCGATCCTCAGGACCTCGCGCACGGGAACGCCCTCCCAGTCGTTGTCGAGCTTCGTCCAGTGGGTGACGCAATGGACGTCGTTCCTGCGCGAGACGCGGGGGAGATTCTGGAACTCCTCCCACGTCCACGAGACCGGGTTCTCGACCTCGCCCCGGATGGAGAACTTCCACGTCGCCATGTCGACTTTCGGGATCGACCCGAAGTGGAGGACCGGCCACTGCTGCGTCACGAACTGCCCCGGGGGCACCCGCGTCGGGTCCGGATTCGGAAACCGGATGTTCGGGTTCTTCCGAAGGATCATGGCCTAGTATCCCCTCCATGGATGCCGCGGCGAGAAAATCGATACTCGACTACGTCAAGCCGCTCGCCGCGGGCCTCGACGGCGTGACGAACTACGGCGACGTCGAGCGGATGGTTTCCGCCTCGGAGGCGATCGCCGCGGGACGGGACGGCCTCGACCACGACCTGCTCTTCCTTCTCGCCGTCTTCTCGGGCCAGGAGAAGTGGGTCTCGCGGATGGGTCACGGCAGCCGCACGGAGATCTTCCTCGGCTCCCTCGGCGTGTCGCCGAAGCTGGTCCGGCGTCTCTTCGCCGGCCTGTCGCGCCTGGAGACGGCCCCGGCCTCGGCCGAGGAGGAGGTCGTCCACGACGCCCTGCGGCTGGAGACCATGGGCGCCTACGGCATCGCGCGCGGACTCGCGGACGCCTACCGGGAGCGGCTCGACATCCTCGAGATGGCCGACGCGATCGACGAGGCGGCCGCGGCGCCGTTGAAGACCGAGGCCGGCCGGCGGCTCGCCGCGCCGCGGCAGGCGCTCATGCGGGATTTCGCGGCCAGGCTGCGCCGGGAGCACGCCGAGTTCGGACCGCGCCCACCCGGAACCGGAGAGGTCTACGGCGCGTAGAGGACGAGCCCGAAGCTCTTGACCAGGAAGGCCGCCATCTGGCCGCGCGTGATCAGGTTGTCGGGGCAATAGGACATCGGCGCGGGAGGCGGCCCGCCGGCGCACCCTCCGGTGATGCCCCGGCCGTACAGGTCCTCGATCCACGGCCGGAAGTTGTCCGCGGGGACGTCGTCGAAGATCCCGGTCGGCGCGGGCGGCAGGAAGGAAGAGCCGAGGAGCGTCTTCAGCAGGAACACGGCCATCTGCTTGCGGCTGACCGGCTGGAACGGGCAGTAGAGCTGGGGCCCGCACCCGGTGGTGATGCCCCGGGCGGCGAGGTCCTCGATCCAGGCCGCGAACGGGTTCGAGAGCGGGACGTCCGCGAAGGCCCCGGTCGCCGGCGGCGGCAGGTAGCAGGCCCCGAGCGATGCCTTGAGGAGAAACGCCGCCATCTGCTGGCGCGACGTCGTGCTCGCCGGGCAGTAGTACCCCGGCGTGGCGCAGCCGCCGGTGACGCCGTTGTGGAGCACGTTCTCGATGAAGGCGTAGAAGGGGTCCGAGGTCGAGACGTCCCCGAAGCTGCCGCCGACGTGGAGGACGCGCCTGCGCTGCGGGAAGTCGGCGGCGGCCGTATTCAGGGCGACCGTGGTCTCGTCGAAGGACGCGTCGCGGTGGCCCGTCGTCGTGCCGCCGATCTGGAGGCTGTAGCAGTCGGCGGTCGCCTCCGCGCAGCCCGCCGTGGCGCCGGCGGCGACCGTCCCGTAATCCGCCGTGGCGTCGAGGATCTCGTACGTCAGCCCGGCCGGGCCCGTGAAGTTCGAGGCCGTGCCGGTCAGCTGGACCGCGGAGCCGGAGTCGTTCTTCCAGGAGGGCGCGATGACCACGACGTCGCCGGGATCGATCACGCCGTCGGCCGTGCCGGTGATCGCGAGCGCGGCCGGTTCCCGGTCTTCGAGAGTGCCCTGGACGTTCAGGATGATGTGCGACGTGGGATCGCCGAGGTCGCCCAGGTCGGCGGAAGCCGTGCCGCCGCAGCCGGGCGCGTACACGTAGGTCGGGCCCGTTTGCGGATCCGAGTTCGAGCCCGGGTAGAAGATGTCCTGCGCGGCCGTGCCGTCGGGCACGGAGATCTCGACGATCATCTCGGCGCCGGCGGGAATCGACGCGGCGAGCGGCACGAGGAGGCTGGTCATCGACTGATCGGCGACGTCGAGGGTCGCGGTGCCGACGAGCTGGGCGGGGAGGCAGCCGAAGTTGCCCGGGAACGGGTGATCCGGGTTGGCGTAGACGTTGACGGTCAGCGGCTGGCCGCCCCCGTCGCCGCTCTGCGCGTTCTCGATCGCGAACTCGACCGAACACACCTCGAAACGGGGACCCGGCGAGGGAAACGCGCGGTACCAGCTGTTGGCCATGTGGAAGACGGTTCCCATCAGGAGGCACGCGTTTCCCGTGTCCGGCTGCGCGACCTGGCTGGCGTTCTGGGTCACGGCGACAGGGCCGCAAACGGGGTCGCCGAACGCGGTGCCCGCGCATCCCAGGGCCAGACCGATGATGAGCGCAGACCGCCGCGCGAGAGCCGGGGACATGGGGCCTCCGTGTTGTTGTGCCCCCATGGTAACCCCGACCCGGAGCCCGTTTCAGGTCAGCGACTTGCCCCCGTCGACCCGAAGAACCTGGCCGGTGACGAAAGACGGTCCCGCGCACAGGAAGACGACCGCGGCCCCGACGTCGGCCGGGTCGCCGTTCTTCCGGAGCAGCGCCTCGCGCGCCCAGCGCTCGGCCTGCTCGGGAGAGGTGCCCTCGGGCACCAGAACCGTCCCCGGGGCCACGCCGTTGACCGAGACCTCGGGCGCGAGCTCGACGGCGAGCGCGCGCACGAGGCCCTCGGCCGCGGCCTTGGAGACCGAGTGCGCGACGTAGCCTCGGACGGGCTGCAGGGCGAGGAAGTCCGAGACGAGGACGACGCGGCCGCGGCGGGCGCGCAGCGTCGCCGCCGCGGCGCGGGCGAGGAGCATCCCGGCGCGGGCGTTCAGGTTCATCGCCGTCTCCCAGACCGCGGCGTCGGTCTCCTCGAGGGGAATGCGGTGGAAGTTCGCGGCCGAATGGACGAGGACGTCGAGCGCGCCGAGCTCCCCGATGGCCCGCCGCACGAGGTCGGCGGGGGCCTGCGCGTCGGACAGGTCGGCGCAGAGCGCGACGGCCCGCCGGCCGAGAGCGCGGATCGCGCCGGCCGTCTCTTCGGCCGGAGCGGCGGAGGCGTTGTAGTGGACGGCGACGTCCGCGCCGGCCTGTCCGAGGGCAAGCGCGATGGCTCGGCCCACGCGCACGCCGGCGCCGGTGACGAGCGCCGCCTTGCCGGAGAGCGGCGAGGCGGTCATCGCTTCTCGGCCTCGTCGGCGTACTTGCCGGGGTCGGCCATGAGCCGGCCGTTCTCGAGGAATGCGCCCCACTCCGCCTTCAACGCCCACAGGTGCGTACCCACGGCCGCCAGCGACGCCGCGAGGTGGACCCAGGCCGGCAGCGCGCGGGTGTGCGCGGCGCCGCCGACGACGAAGACGGCGATCGCGGAGAGGAGCGCGAACGTGGCAGGCGGCGAGGTCTGCCGCTTGAAACCGCGCAGGGCATCGAGCACGACGCGGCGCCGGTCGGCTCCGGGAAGCCGGCCACCTCGTCCTTGACGAGGCGGCCCGGTGCCGATGAAGAAGAAGATGACCATCGACTGCGAAAAGAGCGAAAGGAGCACGGTCGGGATGGCGTAGGCGACGTGCCTCGTCACGAGCAGCCGGGCCGTCGGGGTGGGCGGCGGCCAGGTGGGCGGTCAGGGCGAACCCCTGAACGGACGTCAGCAGGAACCCGGCGAGAGCGAGCACCGTGCCGGCGAGAAGCGCGATGGCCACGGCCCGGGAGCCTATAACGCGGCTTGACCGGCCCGGGGGGGCGCGACAGAATCGCTGCGAGGGGGAGAAGCATGGCCAACGAGCCGCGGACCCTTTGCGACATCTTCACGATCGCCGCCTCCTGCGGGAAGCCGAACCTCCTGATCTCCAAGGTCGGCGGCGTCTGGAAGCCGATCTCGGCGACCGACTTCGGATTCACGGTCCGGGCCCTCTCGCTCGGCTTGAACGGCCTCGGCGTCCAGCCGGGCGACCGCGTGGCGATCCTCTCGGAGAACCGGCCCGAGTGGGCGATGGCGGACTACGCCGATCCTCTGCGCCGGCGGCCTGGTCGGTGCCGATCTACCCGACGCTTCCCGCCGGCCAGATCGCCCCGCTCCTGAACGACTGCGGCGCGAAGGCGATCTTCGTGTCGACCCTCGAGCAGCTCGGCAAGATCCTGACGATCAAGGCGCAGGTGCCCGACCCTCGACCACGTCATCCTGTTCGAGGGCGAACCCGCCGCGGCGAGCCGGGCTACACGACGTTCCACGGCAGGTCGTCGACCGCGGCCGGCCGACGCTCGAGATGAGCCCGGCGCGTCTTCGAGCAGCGCGCGGCGCCGCGTCAAGCCCGACGACGTCGCGACGATCATCTACACGTCGGGCACGACGGGCGAGCCCAAGGGCGCGATGCTCACGCACGGGAACATCGTCTCCAACGTCGTCGACCGGCTGCGAGGTCGATCCCGTTCACCGCCGACGCCATCGCGCTCTCGTTCCTGCCGCTCTCGCACGTCTTCGAGCGGATGGTCGACTACGCCTACCTCTACAAGACGGCGTCGATCGCGTACGCCGAGTCGATCGACAAGCTCGCGGCGAACTTCCCGAGGTCAACCCGCACTGCTTCGGCGCCGTGCCGCGCCTCTACGAGAAGGTCTACGCCAAGATCCTGGCGAAGGCGGACGCCGGCAGCCCGATCAAGAAGAAGATCTTCGCCTGGGCGCTGGCGGTCGGGCGCGAGCGCCTGCCGTACGTCACCGAGGCGGCGCCCGCTGCCGGCCGCGCTCGCCCGGAAGGCGAAGATCGCCGACGCGCTCGTCTTCAAGAAGATCCGCGCGGCCCTCGGCGCCGGCTTCCGCTTCGTCGTCTCCGGCGGCGCGCCGCTCGCGACGGACCTCGCCGAGTTCTTCTTCGGCGCCGGTGTCGCGATCTACGAGGGCTACGGCCTGACGGAGACCTCGCCCGTCATCTCGCGTGAACGGTCCGGGCCGCTGGCGCCTCGGCACGGTCGGCAAGGCCGCTGCCCGGCGTCGAGGTGAAGATCGCCGCCGACGGCGAGATCCTGACGCGCGGGCCGCACGTGATGAAGGGCTACTTCAACAAGCCGGAGGCGACGGCGGAGGCGATCGACCCCGACGGCTGGTTCCACACCGGCGACATCGGCCAGCTCGACCGACGGCTTCCTCGCGATCACCGACCGCAAGAAGGACCTCATCGTGCTCGCCGGCGGCAAGAAGATCGCGCCGCAGCCGATCGAGAACGAGCTCAAGAAGTCGCCCTACGTCGGGCTCCCGATCGTGATCGGCGACCGGCAGAAGTTCCTGGCGGCGCTGATCGTCCCCAACTTCGATCGGCTCAAGGAGTGGGCGGCGACGGGCGCCCCGGACGTCCGCTGGGACGCGATCGACGCGCACCCCGCCGTGCGCGCCCTCTTCCAGCGCGAGATCGACACGTACAACGCGGACAAGGCCGCACCACGAGCAGATCCGGGCGTTCGCCATCCTGCCCTCGGACCTGACGATCGAGGACGGCTCGATCACGCCGACGCTCAAGGTCAAGCGGCGGATCCTCGAGAACCGCTACCAGCGCCCTGATCGAAGGCATGTACGAGGCGGCCGGAGCGCCTCATGTCGCGTGATGTCGTCGTCGTCGACGGCCTCCGGACGCCGTACGCGCGCGCGGGCACCGAGCTGAAGGACGTTCCGGCCGACGAGCTCGGCCGCATCGTCGCGGCGGAGCTCCTGGCGCGGACCGACTTCGACCCGGAGGGCCTCGACGAGGTGATCTTCGGCAACATCGCGCAGCCGCCGGACGCCGTCAACGTCGCCCGCGTCGCCGCGCTGAGGGCCGGCGTCCCGCGCCGCGTCCCGGCCTTCACCGTCAACCGGCTCTGCGGCTCGGGACTCCAGTCGATCGTGGACGCCGCACTACCGCATCGCCGCGGGCGACGCCGAGGCGATCCTCGCCGGCGGGGTCGAGTCGATGTCGAACATCCCGCTGCTCTACTCCCACGAGAGCCAGGAGGTCTTCACCGAGGTCTTCGCGGCGCGCGATCTTGCCGGACGCCTCGCGGCGGCGGCCAAGTTCCGGCCGCGACACTTCAAGCCCGAGATCGGCCTGCTGATGGGCCTGACCGACCCGGTGTGCGGCCTGAACATGGGCGAGACGGCCGAGGTGCTGGCCAAGGAGCACGGGATCAGCCGCGAGGAGCAGGACGCCTTCGCCCTGCGCTCCCACCAGCGGGTCACGCTCGCGCGCGAGAAGCTCGCCGAGGAGATCGTCCCGGTCCCGATCCCGCCGAAGTTCGCAGGCCATGGCGGTGCAGGACAACGGCGTGCGCGAGAACCAGACGCATGGAAGCGCTCGCGAAGCTGAAGCCCTACTTCGACCGCAAGTTCGGCACGGTGACGGCGGGCAACTCCTCGCAGATCACCGACGGCGGGGCGGCGACGCTCGTCATGAGCGCTTCCGCCGCGCGTGGCGCGCGGCTACGCGCCGCTCGGCAGGATCCGCGGCTTCGCCTTCTGCGCCCTCGAGCCCGAGCGCATGGGCCTCGGGCCCGCCGTCGCGACCCCGCTCGCCTTGAAGCGCGCCGGGCTCGCGTGGAAGGACATCGGCCTCGTCGAGATCAACGAGGCGTTCGCCGCGCAGGTGCTGGCCTGCGCCCGGGTCTTCCCGTCCGCGGCCTGGCACGCGAAGCATCGCACCGACGGGCCGATCGGCGAGATCGACTGGGAGAAGACCAACGTCAACGGCGGGGCCATCGCGCTCGGCCACCCGGTCGGCTCCTCCGCGAACCGCCTCGTCACCACGCTGCTGAAGGAGATGCAGCGGCGCGGGCACGCAGTTCGGCCTCGCGACGATGTGCATCGGCGGCGGCCAGGGCGGCGCGGTGGTCGTGGAGCTGATGTGACCGCCTTCGACCTGCAAGGTCGAGGACGACGGCCTCGCCGTCCTGACGTTCGACCTGCCCGGGCGAGAAGGTCAACAAGTTCTCGACCGGCGGTCATCGCCGAGCTCGGCGACGTGCTCGTGCGCCTGGCGCGCGAGGCGCGGATCCGCGGCCTCCTCGTGCGCAGCGGCAAGCCCGACGTCTTCATCGCCGGAGCGGACGTGAAGGAGTTCACGCGGATCCAGGCCGAAGACGCGCGCACCGCGGTCGAGCGCGTGCAGGCGCTCTTCGAGCAGCTCGCCAACCTGCCGTTCCCGACCGTCGCCGCGATCGACGGCGCCTGCCTCGGCGGGGGCACCGAGCTCGCCCTCGCCTGCGACTACCGCCTGATGTCGGACTCGAAGAAGGCCCAGATCGGCCTGCCCGAAGTGCGCCTCGGCATCTTCCCGGCCTGGGGCGGCTGCACGCGCCTGCCGCGCGTCGTCGGCCTCGCGGCCGCGCTCGACCTGATCCTGACGGGCAAGTCGCTCGACGCGCCGGCGGGCGAAGAAGATCGGGCTCGTCGACGAGGTCGTGCCGGCGGCGATCTTCGACGACTGGGCCCGGCGTTTCGCGCGCGAGAAGCTCGGGGCGCGCAAGCCCTCGCTCGCGCCGGGGGCCGCGGCCGCTCGCCGAGCGCGTCGCTCGAGGCCACGCCGATGGGCCGCAGGGTGATCTTCTCCAAGGCCCGCGAGGGCGTGCTGAAGCAGACCGGCGGGCACTACCCGGCGCCGCTCGAGGCCCTCGAGGTCGTCGAGGAGGCCTACGGGAAGCCGGTCGCCGCGGGGCTCGAGGTCGAGGCGCGCCACATCGGCTTCGTCTTCGGCGGCGAGGTCCAGCGCAACCTCCTCGGCATCTTCTTCCTGACCGAGGAGGTCAAGAAGGAGACGGGCGTCTCCGATCGGGCGGTGCGCCCGCGCGAGGTCTCCCGCGTCGGCGTGCTCGGCGCCGGCGTCATGGGCGGCGGCATCGCGCAGCTCGCCGCGGACAAGGGCCTTCCCGCCCGGATGAAGGACATCGAGGCGAAGCCCTCGCGCACGGGTACGCGGCGGCGGCGGCCGATCTGGCGCGAGGCGGTGAAGAAACGCCGGATGACGCGCGCGCGAGATGGACGCGGAAGATGGGCCTGCTGTCCGGAACGCTCGACTACTCCGGCTTCGCGGCGCTGCGACGTCACGATCGAGGCCGTCGTCGAGAAGCTCGCCGTCAAGCGCGCGGTCCTCGAGGACTGGGAGGCCGCCGTCCCGGCCACGGCCATCTTCGCCTCGAACACGTCGACGCTGCCGATCACGGAGATCGCGGCCGGCGCGCTCGAGCCGGCACGCGTCGTCGGCATGCACTTCTTCAACCCCGTGCACAAGATGCCGCTCGTCGAGGTCATCCGCGGCGAGCGCACGAGCGACGAGACCGTGGCGACGATCTTCGCCCTCGCGAAGACCCTGGGGAAGACGCCCGTCGTCGTCAAGGACGCGCCCGGGTTCCTGGTCAACCGCATCCTGGCGCCGTATCTCTCGGAGGCCGTGCGCCTGGTCCTCGAAGGCTGCCGCATCGAGGACGTGGACGCGACGATGACGGCCTTCGGGATGCCCGTCGGTCCGCTCGCGCTGCTCGACGACGTCGGCCTCGACGTCGCGTCGAAGGGCGGCGAGGTGCTGCAGGCGGCGTTCCCGGCCCGGATGAAACTCGGCGGGGAGGAGGCCCTCGTCGCCGCCGGGCGCCTGGGGCGCAAGAACGGCCAAGGGCTTCTACGCCTACGAAGGCACGTCGCGCGTCGGACCGGCGCCGGAGGCCTACGCGGCCCTGCGCGCGCCGCATCGCGACCGATCGCCGCTGCCGGCGGAGGTCATCGAGTCGCGGCTCGTCCTCCCGATGATCAACGAGGCGGCCTTCTGCCTCGAGGACGGCATCGTCGCGGGACCCCGGCAAGCTCGACCTCGCGATGATCTTCGGCACGGGCTTCCCGCCGTTTCGCGGAGGCCTGCTGCGCTACGCCGACTCCCTCGGAGCCCATCGCGTCTTCTCGCGCCTCGACGATCTCGCCGAGCGCCTGGGGCCTCGCTTTGCCCCCGCCGAGACGATCCGCACGCTCGCCAACGCCCGGCAGGGCTTTTACTCCGACTCGACCCAACCGATGGAGATGACCCCATGAGCAGCCGTTCGACCAGTGCCGTCGCGATCGCCGCCGATCCCCGCCTGACCCCCGTCGTCAAGTCGCTCTTTGCGGGCCAGATCCCGGAGGACACGGTCTTTCCCTTCCCCGAGATCGGCGACGCGGAGCGAGAGGTCGTGACGACGTTTCTCGGACTCCTTCCGGAGCTTCGCGAAGGATCACATCCGGATCCGGCCGAGATCGAGCGGGAGCACCAGGTCCCGCCGAAGGTCATGCAGGGCCTCGCCGAGCTCGGCGCCTTCGGCATGACGATCCCCGAGGAGTACGGCGGCTACGGGTTCTCCTCCTCCGCCTACTGCCGGGTGACCGAAGAGGTCGGCACGGTCGACGCGTCGCTCGGGATCCTGATCGGCGGCCACCAGTCGATCGGCCTGAAGGGGCTCGATGCTCTACGGCACCGAAGAGCAGAAGAAGCGCTGGCTGCCGAAACTGGCCTCGGGGGAAATGCTCGCGGCCTTCGCGCTCACGGAGCCCGAGGCCGGCTCGGACGCGGCGTCGATCCGGACGACCGCCGTCTTCGACGAGAAGACGAACACTTACGTCCTGAACGGCACCAAGCACTGGATCTCCAACGGCGGATTCGCCGAGTTCTTCACGGTCTTCGCCAAGGACGTGAACCTTCCCGAGAAGGACGAGCACCGGCGCATCACGGCCTTCGTCGTCACGAAGGACCTCGGGGGCGTCGTCCCCGGCAAGGAGGAGCGCAAGCTCGGCCTGAAGGGCTCGTCCACGGTCCCGATCGAGCTGCGAGAACGTCCGCGTGCCGGCCTCCCACGTGCTCGGCGAGCGGGGGCAGGGATTCAAGATCGCCGTCGAGATCCTCAACACCGGGCGCACGTCGCTCGGCGCCGGCTGCATCGGCGGCTCGCAAGGCGATGCTCCGCGAGGCCGCCCGCCACGCCACGCAGCGCAAGCAGTTCGAGACGCGGATCGCCGACTTCGAGATGATCCGCGCGCAAGTTCGCGCGGATGGTCGTCTCGACGTATGCGCTCGAGTCGATGGTGTACCTGACGGCCGGCCTCGTCGACCGCGGCCTCCAGGACTACTCGCTCGAGGGCGCCTGCTGCAAGATCTTCGGGACCGAGACCGTCTGGTCCAACATCAACGACGCCCTCCAGATCGCCGGCGGCAACGGCTTCATGGAGGAGTACCCGTACGAGAAGGCGCTGCGCGACTCCCGCATCAACATGATCTTCGAGGGCACCAACGAGATCCTGCGCGTCCTCGTCGCGCTCTCGGGCATGCGCGACGTGGGGGAGGACCTGAAGGAGGTCGGCCGGGCCCTGAAGGCGCCGCTGTCCTCGCTCGGGATCCTGTCGGACTACGCGGTGCGCAAGATCCGCGGCGTCGTGCCCGGGCAGGCTCGACGAAGATCGCGCCGGAGCTCGCCGCCGAGGGCGAGATCGTCGTCCAAGTACGCGCGGGCGGCGGGAGGCGCCGTCGAGACGCTGCTGAAGAAGTACGGCAAGGGCGTGATCGAGAAGGAGTACCACCAGGAGCGCCTCGCCAACGTGGCGATCGACCTCTACGGGTCGCTGGCCGTCCTCTCGCGCGCCACCTCCGCGATCGCCCGGTCGCGGCGCCGAGAAGGCGGCCGAGGAGGTGCGCGCTGGCGAAGGCCTTCGTGCGGGGCGCGAAGTACCGGATGGTCGGCCACCTCAAGGAGATGGACAAGAACCGCGACGCCGAGCAGACGGCGATCTCGGAGACGGCGTACTCGGCGCTCGGGTACGCGTTTCCCCTGTGGGAGTGAGCATGAAGCGGATGCTGTTAGCGGTCCTGGCCGGCGTTCTCCTCGCGGCCGGCAGTCCGGCCGCCGGGGGCGAGGCGGAGAAGGCGGCGGCGACGGCGTCGGGGGCGTGGCTGGCGATCGTCGACGCCGGGAGGTATGGCGAGAGCTGGGACGCGGCGGCCGCGACGTTCCGTCAGGCCCTGACGAAGCCGCAGTGGATCGGACGCGCGTCGCGAAGGTGCGCTCGCCGCTCGGCAAGCTGGTGTCGCGCAGGCTCGTCGGCAGCCAGTTCACGACGAGGCTGCCCGGGGCGCCGCCGGGCGAGTACGTGGTCATCCAGTACGACGGCGGACTTCGAGAAGGCCAAGGGCATGACCGAAACGGTCACGCCCATGAAGGACCCCGACGGGACCTGGAGGGTCTCGGGCTACTACATCAAGTAGAAGCCGCCACGCCGGCGACTCAGGCCCAGGGACGCGGCGGGAAGTGATCGGGCACGCCGAACCCCGCGCCCGGGAACACCCCGCGAGCGATCGAGGCCCGCAGGTACTGGATGGCCGAGAGGATCGCCTCGTCCAGCGGCTTTCCGAGCGCGAGGTTGGCGGCGATCGCCGAGGAAAGGGTGCAGCCGGTTCCGTGGGTGGCGCGCGTGCGAATGCGCGGGGCGACGAACTCGGTGAAGAAGCGGCCGTCGAAATAGAGGTCGCGGACCTCGCCGCCCCGGCCGTGGCCGCCCTTGATCAGCACGGCGCGGGCCCCGAGGTCGGCGATCGCGCCGGCGGCGACCCGACGGTCGGAGAGGCTGGACACGCGCATGCCCGCCAGCGCCGACGCCTCGGGCAGGTTCGGCGTCACGAGGTCGCAGAGGGGGAGGAGGTCCCGCTCGAGCGCCGAGATCGCGGGCCGGGCGAGCAGCCGCGCCCCGCTTTCGGCCACCATGACGGGATCGAGGACGACGTTCGACGCCCGGTGCTTGCGCAAACCGCGGGCGACCGTTCGGATCCGCGGGGCGTCGAACAGCATCCCGATCTTGACCGCCTGCGGCCGAAGGTCGGAAAAGACCGCATCGAGCTGTTGCGCGAGAAACCGCGTCGAAAAGGTCTCGATCCCCGTTACGGCCCGGGTGTTCTGAGCCGTCCCCGCCGCGAGGACCGTCGCCCCGTAGACCCCGTGAGCAGCGAAGGTCAGCAGATCCGCCTGGATGCCGGCCCCTCCGCCGGAGTCGGAGGTGGCGATCGACACGGCGACGGGCGGGCGCTTGCTCATAGAATCATCCTATGTCCGGAGAGGCCGCCCCCCTCGTGATCACGGCGGAGGCGGCCGAGCGCCTGCGCGCGGAGTCCGATTTCTCGCGCTCGGTGCTCTGCGTGCGCCACGTGCTCGGGTGCGGCGGCTCGGGCTTTCGCATCTCGGTGGAGGAGAACGCCCCCGACGAGGGCCACCGCTTCGAGGCGTCCGGCATCCCCGTCGTGATGGACGAGCACGCGTTCCGGCAGCTCCAGGGCGCGATCCTCGAGCTCGACCCCGACCCGGCCGGCGAGGGCTTCCGGCTCGACCATCCCGACGCCGTGATGACGACCTTCTGCTGAGGGCTGGCGCTGCCGGGGTCAGCGCGCAGCGCTGCGCCCGAGCCCCGTGGCCTCGGACACGAGGTACGCCGGGCCGACGAGCAGGTGGACGAGATTCCGGAAGAAGGCGGGCTTGTTCCTCTCGTAGAGCGCGTGTCCGACCGCCTGGAACCCCCAGCCGACGGCGAACGCCGCGACGCCGACCCGCCAGTCGCCGACGGCGCGCGACGCGAGATCGAGAACGCCCGCGTATCCGAGGACTCCGAGCGCCAGGGGAACGTCGAGGGCCGCGTAGACGAGAAACGACAGTCGCTACGAGAGCCTCGCTCGCCGTCCAGCCGCCCGCCAGAGGCAGGATGGCGAGGACGGAGAAGAGACCGAAGAGAATGAGCGTGATGCCGACGGCGTGGCAGACGAGGTTGCCGCGCGTCCGGTGGCTCGAGGCATAGTCGGCCAGAAGTTCGTCGATTCGCATCATCGGCCGATTATAGTTTTTCGGATGCGGGCGATGGTGCTGCGCCGTCCGGCGCCGGCCGAGGAGAAGCCGCTCCACCCGGCGGAGCTTGCCGCCCCGGCCCCCGGCCCCGGCGAGGTCGAGATCGCGGTGGAAGCGTGCGGCGTCTGCCGCACGGACCTGCACATCCTCGAAGGCGAGGTTCCGGCGAGCCTGCCGCTCGTGCCCGGGCACCAGGCGGCGGGACGGATCGCCGCGGTCGGGGCCGGCGTCGCGGATTTCTCGCCCGGCGAGGCGGTCGGCGTGGGCTGGATGGCCTCGACCTGCGGCCGCTGCGCCTTCTGCGCGTCGGGCCGCGAGAACCTCTGCGCGTCGGCGCGGTTCACGGGCCGGGACCGCGACGGCGGCTACGCCGAACGCCTGATCGCGGACGCGCGGTGGGCGTACCGCTGCCTGCCGGCGTCGCTGCGCTCGAGGCGGCGCCGCTGCTGTGCGCCGGAGTCATCGGCTATCGCTCCCTGCGGTTGTCGGGCATCGCGCCGGGCGGGCGCCTCGGACTCTTCGGGTTCGGGGCCTCGGCGCACCTCGCGATCCAGGTTGCGCAAGTCCTGGGGCTGCGAGGTCTACGCCTTCACGCGCGAGGCCCGCCACCGAGAGCTCGCCCTGGGCATGGGGGCGGCCTGGTCGGGCGAGGCGACGAGGATCCCGGCGTGAAGCTCGACGCGGCGGTGACGTTCGCTCCGGCGGGAGAGCTCGTGCCGCTCGCCCTCGCGCGCCTCGCGCGCGGCGGAACGGTCGCCGTCAACGCCATCCACATGAGCCCGATTCCCGCGTTCCCCTACGAGACGCTGTACGGCGAGCGCGGCGTGCGCAGCGTCATGAATTTCACGCGGAAAGACGCCGAGGAGTTTCTCGATCTTGCCGCGCGGATTCCGGTGCGCGCCGAAGTCGAGAGCTTCGCGCTCGAGGAGGCCGGCGAGGCCCTCCTGCGGGTCAAACGCGGCGAGGTGCGCGGGGCGGCGGTCCTGAGGATCGGCTGACGCCGGCCGATCACCGCACCGCGACCGTGAGGCGGCGGGTGCCGGCGCCGGGATGGAAGACGAGCTCCCGCAGAACCGCTTCGCCGCCTTTCGCGGGAGCGGGCCCCGCGTTGGCGGCCGCCTTGTCCTTGCCGAGCCTCGTTTCGCTCCGGAGAGGCTCGACCGTCCGCACCCGCCCGTCGCTCTCGACGACGAGCACGAACTGCTCTCCGCGGAAGGGCTCGAGCCGCTCGTCCGGAGGCGCCGAGTCGACGGCGGGAGCGGCGCCTTCGCCGTCGATGGCGAGGACGTCGAGGCGAATCGCGGGCGATGCGGCGAGTCCCGTGACGCCGCCCGCGCCTCTGCGCCGGAGCCGGGACGGCCTCCGACCGGGCGAGGAGGCTCGGCGCCGCGGGCGCGGACGTTTCGAGCGTGTCGATCGGCGCGGCCGCACTCTTGCCGTCCTCGCGGGAGGGCTCGGCCGCGGAGGCGGGCGCGTCCCTTCGCTTCGGAGCCGCGGGCGCGGCCGCTTCGGACTTCGCCGTTCCCGGCGCGGGCGGCCGCGGGGCCTCGGCGGCTCTGGCGGCGGAACGCGCCTCTTCCGCGTCGAGCACGTAGGCGGGAATCGGACCGGAAGGCTTCGCGGCCTCGGTCACGGCGGCCGGGGTGCGGCGCGAGAAGACCGGCGCCCCGATGATCACGACCAGCAGCGCCGCCGCCAGAACTCCCGCCCAGCGCACGTCGATTCCGAACATGACGCCGAACGGGCGCCGCGACGGCGACACCGCCCGGATCTTTCGCAGGATCCGGGCCGAGAGGTCCGAGGCCACCGGGGCGACGGGAGCCTCGCGATAGGCGGACAGGGCCCTCTCGAACTCCGCGACGGCGGCGCGGCAATCGGCGCACCCGCTCCGATGCGCCTCGAAGGCCGCGGCTTCGTCCGGCTCGAGGTCGCCGTCGTGAAACCGCGACAGGAACTCGAGGGACTCGGCGGGGTGCGAGGCGGTTTCCGTCATGAGGGCCTTCCCGAGATCAGCGGCCTGAGAACTTCCCTGAGCTGCCCGCGCCCGCGGGCGATCCGCGACTTCACCGTTCCGACCGGCAGCGCGAGCGAAACGGCGATCTCCTCGTAGGACCACCCTTCGAGGTCGCGCAGGACGACCGGCATCCGGAACTCCGGCCCCAGACGTTTCAACGCCTCCGAGACGAGCCGGCGCGACTCGCCGGCCCGGGCGTTCTCCTCCGGACCGGCGCCGGTCGCCGGCGGCTCCAGGTCGGGCCGCTCGTCGGTCGATCCGGCGAAGATGCGCCGGAAGCGGCTCAACGAGCGGTAGCGGTTCTTCACGGCGTTGTCGGCGATCGAGGCGAGCCACGCCCGAGGGGGCGCCTCGCCCCGGAAGCGGGGCAGGCCGCGGTACGCCTTGAGGAACACGTCCTGGGTCATGTCGTCTGCGTCGCCTTCGCCGACGGCCCGGGCCATCCACCGGTGGACCGTCGCCGTGTGCCTGCGGACGAAGGCGCCGAACGCATCCTCGTCGCCCTCCCGGGCCGAGTCGAGAAGCTCTTCGTCGGTCCGCTCGGGTTGCGTCAAAGGCGACTGCCGCCGCAGGGGCGGCTGCGCCTCATTCTCCACGGCGAATCCGCGGGGCGCCGTCAGCGCCGGTGCGGGTCGGGTGCGTACTCGTGCTCGAAGCCGCGAGCGCGGTCGCGGGCGTACAGGTCCTCCTCCCGGGGAGAACGCCGAGCCGGACGAGCTCGGCGCGAAACTCGTATCGGAGCGCGATGCGGGCGGCCGGAGCCTTCTCCTCCTCGAAGGCCACCCACTCGACGGGAAAGTCGGTCGCTCGCCGATGCCGGTCGCGGCGAAGCTGTCCGCGGCGCGGGCCTTCATCTCCGGCGCAGGGGCGGACGACGGAGGCGCGGTCGGCCCGTCGGCGCGTCCGGAAGCGGAGCTCTCGCGGCGCTCGTCGAGGCCGTCCTTCGGGGCGGCGACCGGGCGGCGGCGCTTCTCCCGGTAGAAGACGGCCTCGATGGTCCCGACGTTCGAGGTGTCGCCGAGCCACTTCGCGTAGGACTTCGAGGTTTCGGTGAAGAAGAACCGCCGCGCCGTGGCGCCGGAGACCTGCCAGCCCGGGACGTCGATCGTCTGGCCCGGGCCGAGCACCCACTTGACCGCCTCGAACGCGTTCGTGCGCTTCGCGTCGATCACGTTGCGGCCGTCCACCGAGAGCGCGACGGCGATCCGCTCCGAGGTCGGGTTCGACAGACGGACGACGAAATCCCGGCCCTTCAGGGCCTCGACGTAGATCCGCCCGCGGGCGCAGTATTCGGGCGCGGGAGCTCCGCCGACGAGCACGGAGATCGCGAAGCCGTCCGTCTGCGCCCCGGAAACCGTCCCCGCGAGCGCGGCGAAGCCGAGGGCGAGGAAAATCGACCGAGCGTTCGGGTTCATGGCTGTCCCTCCGAAAAGAAGGGACACCGGGCCGGGGGCGAAGTTCCCGGCGGGGCTAGGCCGGGATCCCCGTCTTCAGGGTCTTCTCCATCCGGTCGCAGAACACGTCGATCTCGTCGGCGGTCGTGTAGACGTTCGGGGTGACCCGCAGGCCCTGGAACTCGTCGTGGACGATGGGCGTCATCGATGATCCGGTGCTTGTCCCACAGGTAGGCCTGGAGCTTGTTGCGTGTCGAAGCCCTCGATCCGAATCGTTGCCGATGGCGCAGGAATCGGTGTCGATCAGCGGGCGTGAGGATCGTCACGCGCGGGTCGGCCGCGGCGAGGCGCTTCGCCCAGCGGTCGCGCAGGTAGCGCAGCCGCGCGGCCTTGCGCTCCCGCCCGATGCCTCGGTGGAAGGCGAGCGCCTCGGCGATCGCGTTGTGGTTGGCCGCCGGGTGGGTGCCGATCTCCTCGTACTTGCGGATGTCGTCGTCCATGCTTCGCCGGCGCGGCCATGAGCGGCCAGAGCCCTTGATCTTCGCCTTGCGCACGTAGAGGAAGCCGGTGCCGATGCGGCGCGAAGAGCCACTTGTGCAGGCTCGTGCCGTAGTAGTCGCAGTCGAGGTCGTCGCGCTTGAACGGGAACTGGGCGAAGGCGTGGGCGCCGTCGACGATCACCTCGATGCCGTGCTCGCGCGCCGAGGCGCACGATCTCGCTTCACCGGGAAGGATCTGGCCGGTCAGGTTCGTGATGTGGCGGACCTCGATGACGCGGGTCCTCGGCGTGATCGCCGGCGCGAAGCGGTCGACGACGTCGGCGGACGACTGGCGGCGGGACGGGGAAGCGGATCGGCTTCAGCACGATGCCGTCGCGCCGCTCGCGCTGCTCCCACGTGGTGAGCATGCGCGGGTAGTCCTGGTTGGTGGTAGATGACCTCGTCGCCCGGCTTCAGGTCGATGCCGAGATCAGACGTCTCGAGGGACTCGGTGGCGTTGCGCGTGATCGCCATCTCCTCGGGGTCGCAGCCGAACTCCGCCGCGAGGTCCCGGCGGCACCGACTCGATCCGCGGCTCGAGCAGCTGCCACATGTGGTAGACGGGCGCCTCGTTCGAGAGGTCGCAGGTCGCGGATCATCGCGTCCTGGACGATGCGCGGGCGAGGGCTGAGCCGCCGTTGTTGAGGTTGACGAGGTGCGGTCGACGTCGAAGGCCTGCGAGATCTCGCGCCAGTAGTCCTCGTCGGCGGCGACCTCCGCCGGCGCCTTCCCGGCCGCGGCCTTCGCGGCCTCGCCGACGCGCGCCATCGCGTCCGCTCGGAATGCCGCGAGCGCCGCTCCGGCCCCCAGGCCGCGGAGCAGGGTCCTCCGATCGACGCGCATGAGCCACCTCCTGCCAGGGTTCGGATGCCGGGTCGTTGCCGCGATCCTATCGCGGTCGGGGCCGGTCGAGGTCGCCCGTGATCAGCCGCGCGCCGCGCTGGTAGCTGACGAACGACCAGGCCCACTCGAACATGACGACGAAGCGATTCCGGAATCCGATCAGGTAGAAGATGTGGAGGAAGCACCAGGCGAGCCACGCCGGAAGGCCCTTCAGGTTCCAGCCGAGGAGCTCGGCGACCGCCGCCGACCGGCCCACGACCGCCATGCGGCCCTTGTCGAGGTAGCGAAACGGCGCGCGCCGCGCCGCCCTCGAGCCGGCGGCGGATCGACCGGGCGACGTGGCGCCCCTGCTGCATGGCCACGGGGCTGACGCCCGGAAGCGGCGCGCCTCCCTGGTGCGTGAAGAGGGCGAGATCGCCGATGACGAAGATGTCCGGGCGTCCGGGCACCGTCAGGTCGGGCTCGACGACGACCCGCCCGTTGCGGTCGAGCGGAACCGCGAGGAACGTCCCGATTCCCGAGGCCGCGACGCCGGCCGCCCAGAGGACCGTCGCCGCCTCGACGCGCTCGCCCGCGCCGATGACGATCCCCGTCGCGTCCACGGCGGTGACGGCCGCGCCGGTGCGCACTTCGACGCCGAGACGGACGAGCTCGGACCGGGCGTTCTCCGAGGAGGCCGCCGAGTAGCCCGGCAGGACCCGCGGTCCGGCTTCGACGAGTAGGATGCGGGCTTCGCGCGGATCGACGTGGCGAAAGTCGTCGACGAGGACCTTGCGCGAGATCTCGGCGATCGCGCCCGCGAGCTCGACTCCCGTCGGGCCCGCCGCCGACGATGGCGAACGTCAGCAAGGCGCGCCGCCGGGCCGGGTCCGACGCGCGGTCCGCTTCCTCGAATGCGAGCAGGATGCGGCGGCGAACCTCGAGCGCGTCCTCGAGGCTCTTCAACCCGGGGGCCCGCGCCTCCCAGGCCTCGTGGCCGAAGTAGGAGTGCCGGGCGCCGGCAGCGATCACGAGCGTGTCGTAGGTCAGCCGGCCGCCGTCGGCGAGCGCCACCTCGCGGCGCTGCGGGTCGACCGACAGGGCCTCGGCCAGGACGACGTCGGCGTTCTTCTGGCGCCGCAGAATCGATCGGATGGGGTAGGCGATGTCGGCGGGGGAGAGCGCGGCGGTCGCCACTTGATACAGGAGCGGCTGGAAGAGATAGTGATTGCGCCGATCCACGACGGTGACGCGAATCGGGGCGCCGGCGAGGCCCTTCACGGCCTCGAGCCCGCCGAAACCGGCTCCCACGACGACGACGTGCGGACGACCATCTGCGGCCATTGGAGCCCCGATCATCCCCCGCCCCGGGGGACAGGGCCACGCTCCCGTACCGAAGGCCGGAGCGGCCCCGGCCGTTCTGTGATGGAATGGAGGGGATTCGTTTTGGTCCGGCGCGGCCGGGCCGTCGAAAGGAGATGAGGTTCCATGGCGACTCCCATCACCCCCGTCCGCCTTCCGGAACGTTCCCAGCCCGCTGTCCGCGAATCCGGCTCGTCCCGCCCGGCCTCCTGGCGTCAGGAGAGGAAGCCGTCGCGGTTCGTCATCAAGATCGCCGGATCGATCCCGAGCTAAAGCCTTCCGGCTGAGACCCTTCGACCTTTCACTCCCGACGCCTTGGGGCGCCCACGCCCATGGTGTACCCTGACTCGGAGAGCATGCGGGTGGAAGAACCGTCGACCCGATCGTCCAGCGAGATTCAAACCGTCTTCGAGGGGACGCTGGGTGTCATCCATTCGGCCCTGGTTTCGTACTATCGGCTGACCGAAGACGAGGCCCGGGGAGCCGAAGAGGACCTCCTGATGTGGTTCCAGCGGCTCGCGCGCCGTGGAGGGTCCGGACAGATGCCCGCCAAGCTGATGCGCCTCTCGCTCCTGTCGGCGGCGTGCCAGTACGGCCGTTCGTTCCAGCTCTGGAAGCTCGGCGGCGAGCAATCGCCCGACGCGGACTTGAACGACCTGCTGGCGCGCGAGCCCGACGACGTCGCGGGCGATCTCGAGCGGCGTTTCGAGGAGGAGCGGTCGTGACCGGCAAGGTCATCCACTTTCCCCGGCTGCCGCTGTCCTCCGAGGCGGGCGCGGCCGCGGCCGAGAAGGTCCTCGCGACCCCGATCGAGCAACGGTACGGGCTGGCGGAATCGCTGCAGCTCGAGGATCCGGAGACTCTCCTGTCGCTTTGCAGCCTGTTGCGCTACCGGCTGGACTCCTCGCCGGCGGCCGTGCGCGACGAGGCCGAGTTTCTGTACCGCTTCATCGAGACCCCGCGCCGGGAGATCGGCCTCTTCGACGAGCGCGAGTACTTCCTGGGCGAGACGGCGCTGCTCGCGGGCACGGCCTGCCGCCACCTGTCCCGCCGCGAGGAGGCGCACGTCTGGTTCGACCGCGCGGAGGCGGGCTTTCGGCACACCGTCAACGCGCCCGGCGACCTGTCGCGGCTGGGCTATCAGCGCCTGGCCGAGCGGCTCGAGGAGCGGCAGATCGACGTCGTGCTCGAGATGCTCCCGCCGCTCGTCGAGAGCTTCCGAAGCCTGGAGATGCGCGACGACGCCCTGAAGTGCCGGTCCCTCGAGGGCCTGGCGCTCATGGAGTCCGACGAGCTCTCGGCGGCGCTGCAGGTCTTCGAGGAGATCGCGGAGGAGGCGGAGTCGATCGGCAACGGGAAGCTCCTCGGCAGCGCTTACACGAACCTCACGCACCTCCACGCAATGATGGGCAACGCGGACGCGGCGCTGGCCGCCTCGGCGAAGGCGATTCCGGTGCTCCGCCGCCAGAACGACCTCGTGTCCCTGGCGAAGGTCCAGTGGGGCATCGCGACCCTCCTGCGCGAGACGGGCCGCATCGATGCGTCGATCGAAGCCTACCGGCGGGCCCAGGAAGAGTTCGCGTCCATCGGCATGCGCGCCGACGTCGCGGCCCTGAACCTCGTCGTCGCGGACCTCCTGCTCGAAACGGGGCGCGAGGTCGAGGCCCAGCGCGAGATCGCCGGCGCGCTCCCGGTCATCTCGGAGCTGAAGATGGCGCCCGAGGGAATGGCCGCGCTGTCCCTCCTGCGGGAGTCCGCGCGCCGCCAGGAGATCAACCGGCAGGCTTTGCGCGACCTCCACGGCTACTTCGAGGACCTCCACTCCTAGGGGCGCTGGCGCCCTCCTTCGAGTGGCGCATGATCGGCTTTCGCCCTCCGGACTTCTTCTTCGCCGCGTTCCCGCGCTTGGACGTCCGCTTGCCCTGGCTCATGCCCTGATCGTACCGCCGGCGGCGCGCGCCGCGATGGCCCGCAGCATGCCGGCGAAGACGAAGCGGTGAAGCGGGTAGAGCGCGTACCAGTAGGCGAGACCGACGAGACCGACGGCGTCGAAGATCGCCGTCTGGCGGATCTCGGCAGCCGCCGGCCGTCCGGCGTCGTCTCGAACTGGAGCCAGGCCCGGCCCGGAACCTTCATCTCGGCGCGCAGGCGCAGGAGGCGGTCCGGGCTCGATCGCCTCGACGCGCCAGAAGTCGAGCGGCGTCGCCGACGCTCGAGCTCGTCGGGGTCGGCGCCGTCCGCGGCGCAGCCCGACGCCCCCGCAGAGCGAGGTCGAGCGAGCCCGCGCAGGTGCCACAGCCAGCCGCCGTAGTACCAGCCGGTCGTCGCCGCCGATCCGTCGGATCGGCCGCGAACGCCGCGGCCGGCGGTGGCGGCGACGTCGACCGCGCGCGAGTCGACGAGGCGCGTCCCGACGCAGCTCGCCCCCGTAGCGCTCGGTCAGCCCGAGCCGAGGAGACGCGTCCGACCAGCGCGTTTCGGCGAAGCTCGCGGTCCTCGTTGGCGAGCGCCGGCGCGATCGCGTCGCGCACGCCGCGACGGGCGCGACACGGAAAAGGCCGCGAGCGCCGAGGGGTCGCGGACGACCGTCGGGTTGCGGAGGCTGTCGACGAGCTTGCGGCCGACGCGCGCGTAGAGCGGCGTCACGAGGCCGAGCCAGAGGCTCGAGAGCCGCGGCGTCAGCACCGGCACCGGGATCAGCCAGCGCCGCAGGCCGCGCTGACGCGCGTACTCGCGCATGAGGTCGCCGTAGGTCACCCGGTCCGGGCCGCCGATCTCGTAGATCCGCTCGGCGCCCGCGGGCAGGTCGAGCGCGGCGGCGAGGTACGCGATCGACGTCCTCGATCGCGATCGGCTGCGTCTCGACGGCGACCCAGCGCGGGCAGATCATGACCGGCAGCCGCTCGACCAGGGCGCGGATCATCTCGAAGGAGAGGCTGCCCGACCGATGACGATCGAGGCGCGGAGCTCGACGACGGGAACGCCCGACTGCCCGCAGGATGTCGCCCGTCTCCTGGCGGCTGCGCAGGTGCTCGGAGAGGCCGGTCGGGCTCTCGCCGAGGCCGCCGAGATAGATGATCCGCCGCACGCCGGCCGCTGCGCGGCCGCCGCGCCGAAGATCCGCGCCGCCTCGCGGTCCCGCGCCGCGAAGTCCTCGCCGGCGCCCATCGAGTGGACAGGTAGTAGGCGGCGTCGACGCCGGCGAGCGCCGCGCGACGGCCGCGGCGTCGAGCGCGTCGCCCGCCGACGATCTCGGTCGACGGCGCGACCCGGCGATCGAGCGCCTCGGGCCGCCGGGCGAAGCAGCGGAGGGCCACGCCTCGCCGCTCGAGCTCGGCGAGAAGCCGTCCGCCGACGTAGCCGGTCGCGCCGGTCAGGAGGATGCGACGCACAGCGGGACCGTATCAGCCGCAGGCCTGTCCGGGGCGCGGGCGTCGAGATCCGGCTAGGATCCTCCCGTGCCGCGCGTCCTGCTCCTCCTCCCGACGACGAGCTACCGGACGTCCGACTTCCTGCGCGCGGCCGAGTCGCTCGGCGTCGAGGTGGCGGTCGCGGCGGAGGAGGCGAGCGCGGTCGAGCACCTGAATCCGTCCGGCCTGCTCACCCTGGACTTCCGGGATCCGGCGGCCTGCGCGCGGCGCGGTTGCGGACTGGGCTCGCGGGACGACGCCTCGACGCGGTCGTCGGTGTGGACGAGGACAGCGTGGTCGCGGCCGCGGCGATCTCCGCGAGGCTCGGCCTGCCGCACAACCCGGTCGAGGCGGTCGCGGCGGCGCGCCACAAGAGCCGGCTGCGGCGAGCGGCTCGCGCGGGCCGGAGCGCCCTCGCCCGCCCACCGCGTGTACACGCTCGACGGGGATCCGGAGGAGACCGCGCGACGAGGTCTCGTATCCGTGCGTCCTCAAGCCGACCTTCCTTGCCGGGCAGCCGCGGCGTGATCCGCGCGGACGACCCGGCGGCCGTTCCAGGCCGCGTGGCGTCGGATCGCGGCGCATCCTCGCGACGCCGGAGGTCGCGCGCCGCGGCGGGGAGGCGTGCCCGGGAGATCCTCGTCGAGGACTTCGTGGCCGGCGTCGAGGTGGCGCTCGAGGGGCTGCTGACCGCGGGAGCTGCCGCGATGCTGGCGATCTTCGACAAGCCCGATCCGCTCGACGGGCCGTATCTTCGAGGAGACGATCTACGTGACGCCGTCGCGGCTGCCCGGAGGCGGCGCAGGCGGCCGTCCGCGACGGCCGCCGAGCGCGGGCGCGCGGGCGCTCGGGTCTGCGTCGAGGGTCCCGATGCACGCGGAGCTGCGCTGGAACGGCGGGGAGCCGTGGATCGATCGAGCTCGCCGCGCGGTCGATCGGCGGGCTCTGCTCGCGGACGCTGCGCTTCGGGACGGGAATGTCGCTCGAGGAGCTGATCCTCCGGCACGCGCTCGGGCCTCGAGATCGCCGGGTGATCCGAGCGGAGAGCGCGGGCGGCGGGCGTCATGATGATCCCGATCCCGCAGGCCGGCGTGCTCGAGGGCGTGCCGCGGGCTCGAGCAGGCGCGCGCGGTCCCGGGGATCGAGGACGTGGCGATCTCGGCCCACCCGGGTCAGCGGCTCGTCCCGCTGCCCGAGGGGTCGCGCTATCTGGGCTTCCTCTTCTCGCCGCTGCCCGGAACCGCCGGCCGAGCGCCGAGGTCGGCGCTGCGCGAGGCGCACCGGCGGCTCGACGGATCGTTCGACGTACTCGCCGGAGCGGCGGTACTTCGACGGGGCGTAGTAGGGATTCCGCCCGGCGGCGTGGTCCGTCGTGTCGAGGATCTCGCCGATCGTCGGGGCGAGACCGCGGATCGCCTTCTCGATGCCCTGCTTCAGCGTCACGTCGGCGGCGCCGCAGCCCTGGCAGCCGCCGCCCAGGCGCAGATAGACGTTGTTTCTGCTTGACGTCGATCAGCTCGACGAACCCGCCGTGCTGGCCGACGGCCGGGATTGATCTCCCGGTCGAGGAGGTCGCGGATCGCCCACTTGAGGTCGCCCTCGGAGGGCAGATCCTCGAAGTACGTCCGCCGAGACGATCGGCGTGCCGGCCCGCAGGTGCTTGCGGATCACGTTGCCGATGCCGAGGGCCGGCCAGTCGACGGCGTGGGCCGCCGAGACCGTCACGGTGTTGTCGGCGACGAGGACGGACTCGATCCCCGGGAGGGTCAGCAGCTCCGCGGCCAGGGGCGAGTGCCGCGGTCTCCGGCGAGCCCGCGAAGTGCGCGGAATCGCCCGGCAGGAGCGGACGATCGACGATGAAGGCGCAGCGGTCGCCCGCAGTTCGAGGGTTCGCCGGTGATCTTGATCTCGTCCATGCCGGGTCGAGTATAGCGCCGAGCGATTGACGGACCTCGCGGCCTCGGACATAATGCCCCGTTTTTCGGAGAGCAGGCCGACATGACGCAGAGGATCACCCGCCGGGACATGAAGCGCAACGAGCTCGCCGAGACCGTCGGCAAGACGGTCGACTACGTCAGCGGGCACAAGAAGGGGGTCACCGAAGCCGTCGCGATCGCCGCGGGCCTCGCGATCCTGGTCGGCGGGCTTCTTCGCGTACCGCGCCTGGGCCAACCGCGTCGGCCGGCCGGGATCTCTCGCAGGCCCTGGCGATCCTCTCGACGCCGCTCGTGACCGAACAGCCGAGCGCGGCCAAGACCTATCCCAGCGCGACGGCGCGCCAGGCCGAGGCGGACCCGTTCCTTCGGAAGGCGGCCAAGCACGGGTCGACGCCCTCCGGCCGGGCGGCGCAGGTGATCCTCGCCGCGAGCGGAACGGAGAAGCCGGCCGAGGCCGTCCAGTCGTTCGAGAACGCGGCGCGGCGCGGACGCTCCGAGGCCGCCGCGGCGGCCGAGATCGACGCCGCCAAACTGCTCGGCCTCCGACGGCAAGGCGGCCGAAGCCATCGAGCGCCTGAAGCGCGCGATCGAGTCCTCCGCGACGGCGGCTCCGAAGGACGCGCTCCTCTTCACCCTCGCGCAGATCTACGAGGCGAGCGGCGCGGCCGCCGATGCCCGTGCCACCTACCAGCGCCTGATCACCGACTATCCGAACTCGCCGTATCGCGCCGACGCGCGCCAGAAGGTCCCGCTGTCGTAACTTTCGTGCACGGGGCCCTCGTCGCATCGGCCGCCCTCGCGGCGATCTCTCTCGTCTTCCTCGCGATCAACGTCCTCACGATCCGGCGGCTGGCGCCCGCTTCGGGCGGGCCGCGGCCCCGCGTGTCGGTGGTCGTGCCGGCCCGCAACGAGGCCGCGAGCGTCGAGGCCGCGGTGCGCTCTCACCTCGCGCAGGACTATCCCGACCTCGAGCTCATCGTGGTCGACGACCGCTCGAGCGACGGCACGGGCGCCATTCTCGAGGGTCTGGCCGCCGGGGATCACCGGCTGACGGTGGTCTCCGGGCGTCGAGCCGCCGGAGGGCTGGCTGGGCAAACCCCACGCGCTCTACCAGGGCGCGTCGAGGGCGACGGGAGAGCTCCTCCTTTTTGCCGACGCCGACGTCCGCTACGACCCGACGGCGCTTTCCGAGGCCGTGGCGATGCTCGAGAGGGGCCGCATCGACTTCCTGGCCCTGTTCCCGCGGCTCGAGATGAAGGGCTTCTGGGAGAACGCGCTCATGCCGTATCTCGCCGTGTCGTACTTCTTCGGCCCGGCGTTCTGGATCAACTCGGACGCGCAGAGCCGGTACGCCGCGGGCGGTGGCGCGGGGATGCTCCTGCGCGCGGCGGCCTACCGGGCGGCCGGCGGGCACGAGGCGCTGAAGGCGTCGGTCATCGACGACATCGGCCTCGCCATCCGCATCCGGCGCTCGGGCGGACGCTGCCGGATGGCGATGGCCGACGACCGCGTGCGCCTGCGGATGTATCGGGGCTTCCGCGAGGTCGTCGACGGCTTCACCAAGAACATGGCGTACGTGTTCGAGGGCGCCATGGGCGTCTTCCTCGCCGTGTCGACGTTCTTCACCTTCCTCGCGTGGACCCTCCCCGCGATCGTGCTCGCGGCCGCGGCGCTCGGTGCCGCCGTCCCGACGCGCGACGTGGCGCTCGCGGGCCTCGCGTTCGGCCTGACCGTCCTGGCGCGATTCGCCATGGGCCTTTACCTGCGCTACCCGGCCTGGACGGCCCTCACGCAGCCGCTGACGGCGGCCGTCTGGGCGGCGATCGCTGCTCGCTCCCTCGCGTGGCGCTTCCTGCACCGCGAGGTCCGCTGGCGCGGCCGGACCTACGACGCGGCGCGGGCGCGCTTCTAGCGCTCCCGGTAGAATCCTGCCGTGCTGTACCGATTCGACCAGGTCCGCAAGAGCTACGGCCCGAAGGAGGTCCTCCGGGACGTCAGCTGGCAGCACAACCCCGGCCAGAAGGTCGGCCTGGTGGGCCGCAACGGCGCCGGCAAGACGACGCTGCTGCGGATCGCGCTGGGACGCGAGGAGCCGGACGGAGGAGAGTTCGTGAAGGCCAACGCCGTGCGCATCGCCACGGTCGACCAGGCCCTCGAGTCGGACCTCTCGGAGCGGCTTCACGACTTCGCGGCGAGCGCCTTCGCCCACCTCCACGAGATCGAGGCCGAGCTGCGGACGATGGAGCATCGGATGGCCGAGGGCGACGCCTCGGGATCCCTGCACGACCGTTACGACGCGCTCACGCACCGCTTCGAGAACGAGGGGGGCTACGACATGGTCGCCGAGGTCGACAAGGCCCTCTCGGGGCTCGGCTTCGACAAGGCGGACTTCGAGCGGCCGCTCGGCGAGCTCTCCGGCGGACAGAAGAACCGCGCCATGCTCGCCCGGGCGATCCTGTCGTCGCCGGACGTGCTCCTGCTCGACGAGCCGACGAACCACCTCGACTTCCAGGCGGTCGAGTTCCTGGAGGAGTACCTCGCGAAATCGCGGCGCGCCTATCTCGTGGTGACGCACGACCGGCGCTTCCTCGACCGCGTCGCCGAGGAGATCATCGATCTCGAGAACGGCCGCCTGACGGCCTACTCGGGGGGCTACACCTCCTACCGGATTCAGAAGGCCGAGCGGATCCTCACGGCCACCCGCGCCTTCGAGAAGCAGCAGGACTTCATCGACAAGGAGCAGGAGTACATCCGCCGCAACATCGCCGGCCAGAACTCCCGGCAGGCGAAGGGCCGCCGGACGAAGCTCGCCCGCGTCGAGCGGCTGGAGAAGCCGACCGAGGACACGACGACGGTCAGCTTCCGCTTCGACGCGGCCCGCATCGGGGGCCGGAGCTTCCTGCGCGCGAACCACCTCGACGTGGGCTACGCGCCGGGGGAACCGATCGTGCGCGACGTCGGCTTCGAGCTCCTGCGGGGCGAGCGGCTGGCGATCCTCGGCGAGAACGGGACGGGCAAGACGACCCTCCTGAAGACCCTCGCGGGGCGGCTGCCGGCCCTCGGGGGGTCGGCCACGACGGGCCACGACGTGTCGATCGGGTACTACGACCAGGAGCTCTCGGACCTCGACCCGCGGGGCCGGGCCATCGACGCCGTCTGGGACGCGCATCCCTCCGAGACGGAGGGCGCGATGCGCTCGTACCTCGCCCGCTTCGCCTTCCGGGGCGACGACGTGTTCCTGCCCATCTCGGGCCTCTCGGGCGGCGAAAAGGGGAGACTGACGCTCGCCGTCGTCATGCAGCAGCGCCACAACCTCCTGCTCCTCGACGAGCCGACCAACCACCTCGACCTCGACTCCCGCGAGGCCCTGGAGGAGTCCCTCGAGGACTTCCCGGGGTCGATCGTCTTCGTGTCGCACGACCGCGCGTTCATCGACCGGCTGGGCACGCGAGTCGTCGACCTGCGGGACGGCCGCGCCCGCCTCTATCCCGGCAACTACACGGAAACCGCCGAGGCCCGTGCCGAGCGGCGCAAGCGCCCCGAGCCGGCCGCGCATGCGACGGCCGCACCGGCCGCCGCGGCGCCCGCGCCGCCTCCGGCGACCCCGACCCCGAAGGCCGCTCCCCGGACCGGGCGCAAGGCCGAGGCCCCGGAGGACAAGGAGACCGCTCGCCGCCGGCGGCGCATCCGAACGCTCGAGGAGAAGATCGAGTCGCTCGAGACCGAGATCGAGTCGATCGAGACGCGGCTCTGGGAGGAGGGGCTCACGCTCGGCCCCGTCGCGGCCCACGAGCTCGCGACGAAGAAGGCCGCGCTCCGCGGGGAGCTCGACGGCCTCGTCGAGGAATGGGCGTCGATCTCGGAGGAGTCCGAGAAGGCCGCGCCGAGGCCGTCATGACCTCGGGCCGGCCCTCCTCCGCGGCGATCGTCGCCATCGGCAGCGAGATGCTGGGGCCCCTGCGCCAGGACACGAACTCGCTCTGGCTGTCGGCGCGCCTGGACGAGATCGGCATTCCGGTCGTTCGCAAGTCGATCGTGGGCGACGACCCCGCGCTCCTGGCCGAGGAGCTCGACAGCGCGTCGCGTGCCGCCCCTCTCGTCGTCACGACGGGCGGCCTCGGCCCGACGGCCGACGACGTGACCGTGGCCGCCGTCGCGGCCTGGCTCCCGGCCGAGCTCGAGCGCAACGAGGAGTTCGTCGCGAGGATGCGCGCCCGCTTCGAGCGGCGCGGCATCGCGATGCCGGCCTGCAACGAGAAGCAGGCGGACTTCATCGCCGGCGCGCGCGTGCTGGAGAACCCGAACGGGACGGCGCCGGGCTTCTGGGCCCGCCGCGGCGAGACCGACGTCGTCATCCTCCCGGGGGTGCCGTCCGAGATGAAGGAGATCTTCGACAATCGCGTCCTGCCCGAGCTGCGGGAGGCGGCCGGCGGCATCGTCGGCCGGCGCCGCGTGCTCCGGATCGCGGGCATGGGCGAGTCGGCCGTCGAGGAGCTCGTCGCGCCCGTCTACGCGAAGTGGAAGGACGATCCCGTCACGATCCTCGCATCGCCCGGCGAGGTGCAGCTCCACCTCGCCGTCCGCGGCGAGGCCGACATGGCCGAGGCGCGCCTGGCGGCGATGGAGAAGGACTTCCGCGCGGTCCTGGGCGACCGCATCTTCGGCGCGGACGGCGAGGATCTCCCGTCGGCCGTCGGGCGCCTCCTGCGGGAGGCAAGAGCGACGATCGCGCTCGCCGAGTCCTGCACGGGCGGCCTCGCCTCCTCGATGCTCACCGACGTGCCGGGCTCGAGCGAGTACTTCCTGGGCTCCGTCGTCTCGTACGCCGACGACGCCAAGGCGAACCTCCTCGGGGTCTCCGCGGACACCCTCGCCCGGCACGGAGCCGTCTCGGCCGAATCCGCCGCCGAGATGGCTCGCGGCGCGAGGGAGCGCTTCGGCTCGGACTACGCGGTCTCGATCACGGGCATCGCCGGGCCGGACGGCGGGTCCGCCGAGAAGCCCGTCGGCACGGTGTTCTTCGTCGCTCGCCGCCCGCAGCGGGCCGGGTCTCGGAAAGAAGCGACTCTTCATCGGAGACCGGGCCGTGATTCGCCGGGCCGCGGCCATCCACGCGCTCGAGCTCGTCCGGCGGCGGCTGAACGGATCGGACGGCGGCACGTGAGGGCCTTTCTCGCCGTGCCGGTCGACCCGGCCTGGGCCGACAGCGTCGCCCGGTGGACCGCGGGCCTCAAGGCCTCGCTGCCCCGCGCCGCCTGGACGCGGCGGGAAGCCTGGCACCTGACGCTGAAGTTTCTCGGCGAGATCCCTCGCGCGACGGCGGATCGCCTCGCGGCGGAGCTCGCCCCGGTCGCCGAGAGGGCTCGCGCCCTGGAGCTCGAGCCCGGCGGCCCGGTCGTCTTTCCGCCGCGGGGCCGTCCGCGCGTGGTGGGGCTCGGCTTCGCGCCTTCGGCCGACCTCGAGGCGCTCGAGTCGCTGGCGGCATCCGCGGAAGCGGCGGTTCGCCGCGCGGGGTTGCCGCCCGAGGACCGCGCTCTCCATCCCCACGTGACGCTCGCGCGGCTACGTGAGCCGTGGCCCGCCGCCGCGCTCGAGACGTTCCGGACGGAGGCCGCGGCGTGGCCGCTTCCCGCGTGGAAGGCGCGGGAGTGCGTCCTCTTCGAAAGCCGGCTGGAGCCGGGCGGCGCCGTGCACACGCCGCTGCACCGGCTGGCCTTTGCCGGCGCGCGCGAGGAGGTCCGCGCATGAACGCGACGGCCGCGGCACTCGTCGGCGTCGCCTACCTCCTCGGCTCGATGTCCTTCGCCGTGCTCCTGGTGCGCCTTTCGACCGGCAAGGACATCCGCACCGAAGGCTCCGGCAACGCCGGGGCCACCAACGTGCTTCGGGCCCACGGGAAGCGGCTGGCGCTGGCCGTGGCGGCCCTCGACATCGCCAAGGGAGCGCTGGCGGTCTGGCTCGTGCGCCTCGTGACGGCGGACCCGCGCTACGCGGCGGCGGCGGCCTTCGCCGCCATCCTCGGCCACGTGTTCCCGCTCTACTACGGCTTTCGCGGAGGCAAGGGCGTCGCGACGGCGGTCGGCGCGTTCCTCGTGCTCGCTCCGTGGCCGACCCTCGTGTGCATCGGGGTGTTCGTGCTGATCGTGGCCACGACCCGCTACGTGTCGCTCGGCTCGATCGTCGCGATGGTCCTGCTGCCGCCGATCGCGGGGCTCGTCTTCCACGCGCCCCGGCCGGTCGTCGTCGCGGCCGCCGCGACGGCCGTCCTGATCGTCCTGAAGCATCGCGACAACCTCAAGCGCCTGGTCTCCGGCGAGGAACGCAAGCTGGGGTCCAGGTGAGGGTCTCGATCCTCGGCGCGGGATCCTGGGGCACCGCGCTGGCGATCGAGTTGGCGCGCTCCGGCCACGACGTCCTGCTCTGGGGCCGCGACCCGGAAGTCGCGGCCCGCATCGAAGCGGACGGCCGTCACCCGCGGCGGCTGACGGGCTACCCGATCCCGCCCTCCACGAAGACCTCCTCCGATCTCGGCGAGGCCTTCGCCTTCGGCGACACGCTCCTCGTCGCGGTCCCATGCGCGTCGTTGCGCCCCCTGCTGTCGCTCGTCCGGCCGAGGACGGGGAGGGGCTGCACCTCGTCTCGACGGCCAAGGGCATCGAGCCCGAGACGCTGAAGCGGATGTCGGAGATCATGCTCCAGCGCTTCCCGAGGGCCGCGGTCGCCGCGCTCTCCGGCCCGACCTTCGCCGAAGGCGTGGCGCGCGGAGACCCGACGGCGGCGGTGATCGCCTCGCGCGATCCGGGATTCGCCGAGACGCTCCAGGCGGCGCTCTCGAGCCCGAGCTTCCGCCTCTACCGCTCCGACGACGTCGTGGGCGTCGAGCTCGCCGGGGCGCTCAAGAACGTGGTCGCGATCGCCGCCGGGATCGTCGCGGGGCTGGGCTTCGGGCCCAACACGCTGGCGGCGCTCGTCACGCGCGGCCTGACGGAGATCGGCCGGATCGTCCGTTCCTGCGGGGGGCAGGACCGCACGATCCACGGACTGGCCGGAATCGGAGACCTCATGCTGACCTGCACCGGCCAGCAGTCGCGCAACCGGTTCGTCGGCGAGCAGATCGGCAAGGGACGGAAGCTCTCCGACGTGCTCGTCGAGATGCCGGAAGTCGCCGAGGGCGCCCGCACGTGTCTTGCGGTCCCGCGTCTGGCGGCGGCGGCCGGCGTCGATGCCCCGATCGCCGAAGCCGTCGTCCAGGTCCTCTACGAAGGCGTGACGCCGCGGGAGGCGGTCGAGCGGCTGATGACGCGGGCGCTGCGGCCGGAGTAGCGCTCCGGCCTCAGGAGGCCTTCTTCAGGCCCTTCCTCGATTCCAGCACGCGGATCGGCAGAACGACGGCCTGAAGGCCGGCGAACTGGAGCCGGCGCTGAATGGCGAACGCGGTCTCGTTGTGGAGCAGCCGGTAGTAGAACCGGTCGTTCTCGAAAACGAGCTGGCCCAGGTAGAAGATCGATCGTGGGAACTCGCTTGCGGACGCCTTCGCACACCTCGACCACCGTATCGACGGCCTCCGTCCCTATCTTGTAGCGGTAGTCCGCCTTGAACCCGAGCTTGTGGGCGAACTCGACGTACTTCTCGAGGTCCTCGATCGTATGGTGTTTCAGAGCCTCGATCTCCGAGTGGCCCTTGAAGATCGCCGAGTCGATCACGCCGACCGAGACGAAGAGGTAGCTCTTGTACTGGTGCGGGAAGAGCGTCTGCACGGAGAGCACCGTGTGGACGCCGAGCCCCGAGAAACCGTTGACGAGCATGACGGCGACGGGCTCGTCGCGCGCGATCTGCCTGTCCTCCTGGTCGTGGGGCCGGACCGGGATGTCGAGCAGCTGCTCGTCGAGCCGCCGCAGCTGATCGCGCACCCGCAGGTAATGGCGCTTGATCGCGAACGCGAGCGACACGAGAAGCGTCGTGACGACGATCGTCATCCAGCCGCCCTCGTACGCCTTTTCGTAGACCGTGATGATCAGGATCCCGACGCAGAGCACGGCGCCGAGGCCCTGGAGCGCGAAGCCCTTCTTCCAGGCCGAATCGCGTCCCCGCTCCTGCCACCAGTGCCGCGTCATCCCGATGAGGGTCAGGCTGAACGTCACGAAGACGTTGATCGCGTACATGACGAGCAGGCTCGACACCGAGCCCCGCGTGTACATGAGCGTCGCCGCGGCGGCGAGGCCCATGAGAACGATGCCGTTGTTGGTGACGAGACGGTCCGAGAGCTGCGCGAACCGGCGCGGCGCCCACGAGTCGACGGCCATGTTCGAGAGGATGCGGGGCCCGTCGAGGAACCCGGTCTGGGCAGCGACGAAGAGAATCGAGCCCGCCGCGACGAGCGTGAGGACGACCATCACGTTCCCGATGCCGAACGCCGCCGATCGTCCAGGCGCCGAAGACCTTTTCGGCGAGGATCGCGTTCATGACGCGGCCCGGCTGGGGGCGCGCATCGGTCAGCAGGTAGCCGAGGATGATGCCGGCGGCCATCACGGCCAGCGAGATGGCCATGTACGCCATCGTCCGCTTGGCGTTGGCGACCTTGGGCTCCCGCAGGATCTGGACGCCGTTGGAGACGGCTTCGATGCCGGTGTAGGCGCCGGCGCCGAGGGAGTAGGCGCGGAAGATGATGAAGAGGGTGGCGAGGCCGCCGATCTCACTGGCCGTGCCCTGGGCCTCCCGGATCGCGCCGAGGTAGATCCGCGGCAGGTCGAACAGGTGCTGCCCCACGGCGACGACGACCATGAGGAAGTGGGTGGCCACGAAGACGAGGAAGATCGGAACGAGAATCTGGACGCTCTCCTTGACGCCGCGCAGGTTGAGCACGACGAGGACACCGAGGATCAGCATCTTGAAGACGAATCGGTATCCGCTCCAGGAGATCGGCAGGAAGCTGAAGATCTGGTCGACCCCGGAAGCGACCGACGTCGAGATCGTCAGGACGTAGTCGAAGATGAGGGCGCAGCCCGAGACCACGCCGAACCGGGGGCCGAGCAGCTTGGTCGCGACGAGGTATCCGCCACCGCCGCCGGGAAAGAGCTCGATGACCTTGCTGTAGCAGGCCGAGATGATGATGACGGTCGCGGCGATCATGAGGGCGAGGAACACCGAGAGGTAGGCGTGCGAGCCCAGCGCCTTGAACGCCTCCTCGGGACCGTACGCGGAGGACGACAGCCCGTCGGCGCCCAGCCCGACCCACGCCAGAAAGGCCGCGAGCGAGACGGCGTGAAACACCCGCGGATCCATCGGATCCCGGGCCTTTCCGACGAGGATGTTCTTGATTGTGGTGGGCAAGGTGAACGCCCCTCGGGCGGGGCGGATTATGTTTTTGGGTGTCCGGCAAGTCAAACGCCGTTGCGGAAGAACGAGTTGCGGCGTTCATCCTTGGTTCACGAACGCGCCGGTAGTGTGACCCCCGGTCGTATGGCGCAATGGCGCGCCGTCGCATCCGGAGGTTGAAATGAAGAAGGCACTGACTCTTGCGGTGATCGCGGTTTTCTGCGCCGTCGTCGGTCTCGCCAGCCAGCCCATGGACGGGAAGGCGATCGCGGGCACGATCTCGAAGGTGGACATGGCCGGCAAGTCGATGGTCGTCAAGACCGCCGACGGCAAGGACGTGACCGTCTACTGGAACGACACGACGAAGGTCCAGGGAACGGTCAAGGAAGGCGAGATGGTCCACATCAAGGCCACGGAAAAGGACGGCAAGGCCTGGGCGACCTCGGTCCACGTCGGGAAGATGGAACCGAAGAAGTAACTTCGGTTCCGCGAGCGGTTGGAACGGGCGGGGGTTCACCCCGCCCGTTCTGTTTTTGACGGAGTGGTGGCCCCAACGGGAATCTGAGCGATGGTGGCCCCAACGGGAATCGAACCCGTGCTCCGGCCTCCGGGGGTCCGGGGGCCGCAAGGCCCCCGGCTCAAAGGAGTCAGCCGTGTCCAGGACACGGCGAAGCCAGCGAGCCGAATTGCCGGATGAGAGATGGTGGCCCCAACGGGAATCGAACCCGTGCTCCGGCCTTGAAAGAGCCGTGTCCTAACCGTTAGACGATGGGGCCGCCGACCTCAAAAAATAGCACGCCCGGCGCCGCCCAAAAAAGTGGGCGCGGCATTCGCCGCGCCCAATGCTCGCGAGAGCAACAACTCTACGGGACGTCGGGGAGCCGCGCGGGCTCGCCCGTCCGGACCGGGCGGGGAATGTACCCGTCCGCCGCCCGCCGATCGACTCGGGGAATTACGGGGTGCCGATCGGTGCGATACTGGCGGCATGAAGACGCGAACGGCGGCGGTCGGACTGGCGGCGGTCCTCGCGATGGGCGGCTGCACCAACCTCAAGGAGGCCGACAAGGCCCGGGAAGAGGCGTCGACGAAGGGCAAGTACGCCGTCCGCCTGACGGAGGACACCGAGAAGGTCCAGGGCCTGTGCAAGTTCGTCAAGAACATCGAGCCGCAGTACGACCCCGTGCAGATTCCCGCGCCTTCGCAGCTTCCGGACTACTTCCGGACGCAGGCCGTGCTGGCGGGGGCGGACACGGTGCTCGTCCGCGGCAAGACCGGCGAGGCCTACATCTGCGGACCAGGCCCGCTGAACCCGGACGGTACCCGCCGCGAGGGATTCGCGCCGCCGGGCACTCCGGTGCCGGCCGCTCCTCCGCAGTAGCGCCCGCCCGGTTTCGGGCTTTTCCGGCGGCTCCGGAACCCGTATAGTCGCGGGCAATGTCCCTTCCCGGCCGGCGGCTGGCCTCTGCGGCGATGGCCGCGCTCGCGCTCGTCTCGATCGCGCGAGCCGATGCGCCGACGGAACGGTTCCGTTCGCCGGCCCGTGGCGAGGCCCTCGCACCCGGAGCGATCGTCGAAGTCCGCTGGACGTCGTTCTGCGCCGGACGCTCCGCCGGCATCGACGAGGCCGAGATCATCCTGTCGCTCGACGGCGGCCTGACCTATCCGATTCGCGTCTCGAACGAGCTCGACCCCTGCGAGACCCGGTTTCTCTGGCGCGTGCCGATGCTCGCCACCGGGCGGGCGCGGCTGGCGTTGCGGACCGGGAGGGAAGGGTTCGGACAGACCGAACGGATCGCCCTGATCGGCGACGATTTCCGCATCCTGTCGGATCTCGACGGCCGCGTGCAGGAGTTGTACCGCCGGGCCGCGGAATGGTGGACGCCCCCGGAGGCCACCGTCCTGACGGCCGAGGATCTCTTCGGAGGCGCGATGTCTTCGGCCGCGGGCCGCATCCTCTCGCCCTCCGTTTCGACCGAGATCGGCGCGCCGCCAGCGCCGGCCAGCGTGATCTCCGTCCGCGCGGCTCTCGGCCGCGAGACCATCGGTGGTCCCGGCGTCCGCTGCCGGATCGTCGTCTCCCGTCGTCCCGGCGCCGCAACCCCCCTGCGGCTCTAGACCCCCCGCTCGAGGCTGTTCCGTCGGGAAGGCGAGCGCGGCGCGCGCCTCGAGGAGGCGCCCGCACCGCGAACGCTTTCCCGGGATGAACTCACGCCTTTTCGCCGAGCTCAACCCGGTCTTTCATGCGGCTCGTGCGGCCCTCCGTCCGCACGGGCCGCCTTTTTATTTGTGCGACGGATCCCCGCGCCGCCCTTAGAATCCCGCCGTGCTCACCCTCGTCCTTCGTCGGCGCGCGGCGGCCTTCTGTTCCGCCGGCCTTCTCGCGTGCGCCGGCGCGGCGGCGCAGGAGGCGTTCCGGTTCCCGGCGCCGGGAGCCTCCTTCACGTCGGGGGCGACGGCGGAGGCCTCCTGGACGGGTCCGTGCGAACGCGGGGATGCCGACGAGGCGGAGCTCGTGCTCTCGCTCGACGACGGCATCACGTTTCCCATCCGGCTCACCGAGGAGATGCCGGCCTGCGCTTCGACGCAGCGCTGGCGCGTCCCCGACGTCGAGAGCTCCCGCGCCCGGCTCGGACTCCGGCGGGGCCGCGAAGGCCGGGGAGACGAGGAACGCATCGTGCTCGTCAGCGCCCGCTTCTCGATCGTGGCTGGCGCCCGTCCGAGCGGCCCCGGCCCGACGCGCGGCGCCGTCGAGTGGTGGACCGAGCAGGCCCTCTTCGCATTCGATGCCGAAGACTTTCTCGACGAGACGCTCGGACGCGAACCGGAGTGCTTCGCCGGCCGCGCAGCCGAGGACGAAGCCGAGGACTCCGATCCCGCGGCTCCGTGGCAACGTTTCGAGGTCCGCGGGCGCGTCGGGAACGAGAACGCCCCTCCTCGCCTGTCCTCCGTCCGGATGACGATCCGTCCCGCATCCGCGCTGGCGCCGCTCCGACTCTAGAGCCTCTCCTCCCGTCGCGCTTCCACTCGAAACGCAACACGGAGGAGATGGTCTATGAACTGGAGCCTTGCGCGCCGGCTTGCCGGCGCGACAACGGGTCTCTTTGTGGGGTGCCTCGCCGCGACCCTTTCCGGGCAGACGGCGACTCCCGTCCCCACCCCGACGCCGACCCCCGCGCCGGCGGCCGCAACCGTGCAGCCGTCGTTCGAGGAGGACGTCGTCGTCTCGGCCACCAAGACTTCCGAGGAAATCCTCGACGTGCCCAACGCGGTCAGCGTCATCAGCGGCGAGGAGCTGCGCCGCAAGGGAACGCGCACGCTCGCCGATGCCCTCCAGAACGTCGTCGGCGTCGACACGGGCAACGGCTCCGACAACGGCCCGCGGCTGCCGAACATCGGGGTCTACGGCATCAAGGAGTTCGACGCCCTGATGATCACGCTCGACGGCGTGCCCGTGGGCGGCCCGTTCAATCCCAACCTCGCCATGATCCCGGTGGACGACATCGACCGGATCGAAATCGTCCGGGGGCCCCAGGGAACGCTCTACGGCACCTCGGCCTTCGCCGGCATGGTGCAGGTCTTCACGCGGTCCCACACCGGCGGGACGACCTGGGGGAGCGCGACGGTCGGCGGGTTCGGGGCGTTCGCTCAGGGATGGGGAGACGTCAACGTCGGCACCCAGGTGTCGCCCGACTTCGCCATCCGCCTCAACGGCTCGATCGCCCAGGGCGGAGGCTGGCAGGAACGCACCGACTTCACGCGGGAGCAGCTGCGTCTCTCCTTGGACAACAGCTTCGGGAAGACCAAGATGACGACGTCGATCCTCTGGTTCCGCGACACGAACTTCTGGGGCTCGCCGCAGCCGGTCGACGCCGGGCAGCCGATTCCCGGCTTCCAGGACCCCGACCTCAACTTCGCCGTCCAGGGCGCCCGCGTCGACCACCACACCATCGGCCTCTTCAACAACATCTCCACGCCCATCACGTCGACGATCACGTTCGAGAACATCCTGGGCGTGACCAACGACAACCAGGGGCAGATCCGCTCCTGGGTGACGGCCGTCGACGGGAACACCGGGACCTCCGAGGGCATCGCGCTCTATCCCAAGGAGACCGTGGTCTACGACGACGCCCACATCGTCGCGCAGTTCGATGCCGCCGGGCACCACCAGCTGGTCGCCGGCGCCGCGCTGACGTGGGGTCAAACGAACGCCGAAGGGCACGGCTTCGACTTCGACTTCCAGATCGATCCGCAGGTCGTCCCCGTCTACGGCACGTTCCCGTTCGGCGACAACCGGAACTTCAAGGACACGCGGACCTTCATCGGTCTCTACGTCAACGACCAGTGGACGCCGGTCGAGTGGTTCACGCTCACGGTCGGCGGCCGCGAGGACTTCACGAAGGAGACGCTGCACGTCTTCCAGCAGGAGATCGGCGACCCGAACTTCGACCAGGCGGACGATTCCAGCAACGTCAATCGCTTCTCCTGGGGCGTCTCGGGCCTCTTCCACATCGTCGACCGGCCGACCGGGAACTTGAACGGCGTGAGCCTCTACGGGGCCGCGCGCCGCAACTTCAAGCCGGCGGCTCCCAATCTGACCGAGGCCGAGACCGCCGAGATCCTCGATCCCGAGACCACCAACACCCAGGAAGCAGGCCTGAAGACCCTGTGGCTCGACGGCAAGCTCTCGTTCAACGTCACCTGGTACCACATGATCTTCAGCAACCTCGTCGTGGGGACGCTGACGCCCGACGGTCCCGCGCTGACGAACGCGGGCAAGGTGCGCTTCCAGGGAACCGAGGTCGAGATCGGCTACGCGCTGCCGTTGCTCGAGGGGCTCTCCCTCTACGGCGGCTACGCTCACCACGACTCTCGCTTCAAGGAGTTCTCCTTCTTCACGCCCGACGGCCAGTACCGGGTCGTCAATGGCAAGCAGCTCGAGCTCGACCCGCGGGACTTCTGGAACTTCAAGTTCGTGCTCGCTCCGCCGAAGGGGCTCGGCGGATTCGTGGCCGTGCGTCACCAGAATCACCGTCCGCTCAACCGGCGCAACACCTTCTACACGCCGTCCTTCTACGAGACGGACGCCGGTCTCTCGTACGCCTTCGAGCACTTCCAGCTCGCCGTCATCGGCCGCAATCTCGGCGACTCCCGCCACTACACGACGGAGAGCGAGATCGGCGACAGCCAGTTCTACGTGGCTCCGCCGCGGGGCGTCTCGGCGCAGCTGACCGTTCGGTTCTAGGTCCTAGGGAGCTCCCGGACTCCGGCCCTCTCCCCCCTGCGGGGGGGAGGGGGAGGCGGAGCCCGGCCGGTAGGCGACGCCGAGCCGGTCGAAGAGGAACGCGTAGACGTCGACCGCCTGGGCGATCTTCTCGTCGAGCGAGCTGCCGATGCCGTGCCCCGAGGAGGCGCTCGTCCGGAGCAGGACCGGTCGCCTCGGCGCGCCGGCCGCCTGGAGCCGCGCGGTCATCTTGCGCGAGTGCATCGGATCGACGCGCGGATCGTTGGCGCCGGTCATGAAGAGCACCGCCGGGATACGGCGTCGCCGTCCTTCACGTGGTGGTACGGCGAGTAGGCGTAGAGCGCGCGGAACTGCGTCCGGGTCCTTCACGGTGCCGAACTCGGTGACGTTGAACGGCGCCGTTGGGCGTGAGCTCGACGCGCAGCATGTCGTAGATGCCGACGTGCGAGACGACCGCGCGGAAGAGCTCGGGGTGCTGCGTGAGCGTCGCGCCCATGAGCAGGCCGCCGTTGCGAGCCGCCCTCGATGCGCGAGCCGCTCGGGCGTCGTGTACCCGCGCTCGATCAGGTGCTCCGCGCGCAGGCGGCGAAGTCGTCGAAGACGTTCTGCTTGCTGCGTGAGGTTGCCGGCCAGGTGCCAGGCCTCGCCGAACTCGCCGCCGCCGCGCAGGTTCGCGATCGCGAAGACGCCGCCCTGGTCGAGCCAGACGCGGCGCATCGGCCGAGAAGGCCGGCTGCTCGGCTGATGCCGTAGCCGCCGTAGCCGTAGAGCAGCGTCGGGATTGTTGCCGTCGAGCTTCGTGCCCTTCTTGCGGAGGATGTTGACGGGCACCTTGGTGCCGTCCTTCGAGGCGGCCGTCTCGCGCACCACCTCGGCGTCGGCGAAGTCGACCGGCGAGCGGCGCGCGAGCGCGGTCTTCGTGACCCGGCCATCCGCGGCGCGCAGCGGTACCAGGCGGGCGGCTCGAGGAAGCTCTGGTTCTCGAAGAGGATCGTCGTCGCCGCCGAGCCGGCGGCGAGGCCGGCGACCGAGGAGGTCGGGAGCAGTCGGCAGCGTCGCCGATCGGCCTTGCCGTCGAGGGCGAAGACGCGCATGCGGGAGGGGCCGCCGGCGAGCTCCGGAGGTAGAGCCGGTTCGCGGTCAGGCAGAAGTCGCTCGATGGACGCCGTCGCCCTCGGCCACGATCACGCGCGCCGCCGAGAGGCTCGCCTGCCCGGCCGGCGAGGCGCAGGATGCGGCCGCGCGGCGCGCCGTTGCGCGAGCAGCAGGAAGAGCGGAGCCGTCGGGGCCGAAGCGTCCGCCGTGGACCCGGTCCGCGTCGGCGGCGAGCTGCGTCCAGCGTGCCGTCGCGGCGCGCGGAGGTACTGCGAGCGCTCGCCGCCGTCGCCGTTCTTGACCGCGGCGAGGACGAAGCGTGCCGTCGTCGCGAGGCCTCGAGCGTGATCTCGGCGATGCGCGGGAAGTCCTTGCCGAGCGCGTAGGTGTCGCGCCTCGGTCGGCGTGCCGAGCGTGGAAGTACACCTGCTGGTAGAAGTCGAGGTCCGCGGCCGCGCGCTCGCCGGCGCGCGGGTAGCGCGTGTAGAAGAAGCCCGTGCCGTCGCCGTTCCACGCGACGTTGCCGCCGGCGGTGCCGCCGTTGACGCGCGGGATGACGTCGGCGAGCGCCCGGCCGGTCGCCGTCTCGTAGACGTGGAGGCTTCCGGCCTCGCTGCCGCCCTCCGAGAGCGAGACGGCGACGAGCTTGCCGTCGAGGACGGGACGAAGAAGTCGATCGCGGTCCCGCCCTTGGGGTCGATCGCGTTGGGATCGACGAGGCACGCTCGCCGGCCGGATCCTCGGGCGAGGGGAGGACCACCAGGAACCGCTGCTGCCTGGGCGGCTGGTTCTTGATCGCGAAGAGCGTCGAGCCCCTCCGGACGATCGACGAGTACCCGGAGGCGGGGAACTCGGCGATGGAGCGCACCCGTGCGCGCAGGGCGGCGACGCCGGGCAGCCCGTCGAGCACGAACCGGGCGAAGCCGTTCTGGGCCTCGCTCCACGTCTTGACGGCCGGGTCGTTCCCGTCCTCGAGCCAGCGGTAGTCGTCGGTCACCGACGACGTCGAAGTACCGGTCCGTCACGGGTTTGGCGGGGGAGGTCGGAGGCGCGAGGGCCTCCTTCGGGGGTGCGCCGGCGCCGATCGAGGCGAGCAGCACGGGAACGAGCGCGGCGGCGGCGAAGAAGAGGTCTCGGCGCATGGGGGGCTCCTTGTCGGCGTCGGGGGTGAACGGAACGGATTCTATCTCTCGGCCCGAGGCGTTCATCCGGCGTTCATCTGCGCCCGCGTAGGGTCTGCAGTGTCGACGCGATGCAAATGGGCACCGCGTCAAAAGGAGAGACGAAAGATGAAGAAGTTCCTGGCTCTCGCACTCGCCCTGGCGCTCCCGATGGCCGCGTTCGCCCAGCAGGCGTCGACGGCGCCCGCCGCCAAACCCGCCGAGGCTCCGAAGGCCGCTCCCGCCAAGACCGACGGCGCCGCGGCCCCCAAGAGCAACGCCACCTCGCAGGCCTCGCACAAGACCCACCACAAGAAGAGCACCAAGAAGACCACCGACGCCGCCCCGAAGACGGACGCGACGACGGCTCCCAAGCAGTAACTCCTTCCCTCCTCGGGTTTCGCGCGCGGCGCGCCGGTCCTCCGGCGCGCCGCTTCTTTTGCTACTCTCTCCCGGCCATGACGACCGTGCGGGACGTTCACTCCCATTCGGAACCGGCGCGCATCCGCGTGCGCCACGTCGACCTCGATCTCGACGTCCGGTTCGACCGGCGGATCCTGGAAGGTTCCGCCACGCTGACCTTCGAACGTCTCGACCCGGCCGCGACGCACCTCGTCCTCGACACGCGCGGCCTCGACGTCGCCTCCGCCGAAGCGGGCCAGGGCGAGCGGTTCGCCCCGACGCCCTTCGCGCTCGGGGCCGCCGACCCGATCCTCGGCGCGCCGCTCTCGATCGCGCTTCCCGCCGGCGCCGGCCGCGTCCGGGTCCGGTACGCGACCCGCCCGGGAGCTTCGGGGCTCCAGTGGCTGTCGCCGGCCCAGACCGCCGGGAAAAAGCACCCGTTTCTCTTCTCCCAGTCGCAGGCGATCCATGCTCGAAGCTGGATCCCCATCCAGGACACGCCCCAGGTGCGGATCACCTACGGGGCGACCATCCGCACGCCGCCCGACCTCGTCGCCGTGATGAGCGCCGCCGGGAACCCGACGTCGCAGCGCGGCGGGATCTACCGGTTCTCGATGCCCCAGCGGATCCCGGCGTACCTCCTCGCGATCGCGGCCGGCGACCTCGCCTTCGCGGCGCTCGGCCGGCGCTCCGGCGTCTACGCGGAGCCGTCGCTCCTCGACCGGAGCGCCCACGAGTTCGCCGACACCGAGAAGATGATGGAGTCCGCCGAGCGGCTCTACGGGCCGTACCGCTGGGACCGCTACGACATCCTGGTGCTTCCGCCGAGCTTCCCGTTCGGCGGGATGGAGAACCCGCGGCTGACGTTCGCGACGCCGACGGTCCTCGCCGGCGACCGCAGCCTGGTGTCGCTGATCGCCCACGAGCTCGCCCACTCCTGGTCGGGCAACCTCGTGACCAACGCGACCTGGAGCGACTTCTGGCTCAACGAGGGCTTCACGACGTACCTCGAGCGCCGGATCGACGAGGAGGTCTACGGCGCGGACTTCGCCGAGATGGAGGCGATGCTCGGCCGCGCAGGACCTCGAGCGACGAGATCGAGCGCCTCGAGGACCGCGACGAGATCCTGCACATCGACCTGTCGGGTCGCGATCCGGACGACGGCGCCACCCGCCTGCCGTACGAGAAGGGCTGCCTCTTCCTGCGCTCGCTCGAGGAGCTCTTCGGCCGCGAGCGCTTCGACGAGTTCCTCCGCGGGTACTTCGATCACTTCGCGTTCCAGAGCATCACGACCGCCGACTTCGTCGGCTACCTGACCGAGCACCTCTTCGCGAAGGACTCCGCGCGGGCCGCCCGCGTCCCGCTGCAGAAGTGGATCTCGGCCCCGGGCCTGCCCGACGAGGCGCCGCGCCCGGTCTCGAAGCGCCTGGAGGAGGCCGCGCGGGTCGCCGACGGCTGGGCCGCCGGGAAAGTCCCGGCCGCGGACGTGCCGTTCGACCGCTGGAGGACGCAGGAGCGGCTGGCGTTCCTGCGCCGCCTTCCCTCGCCGCTGCCGTCGGCGAAGATGACCGAGCTCGATGCCGCCTTCGGCCTGACGTCGACCGGCAACAACGAAGTCGCCTTCCAGTGGCTGCTGATGGCGATCCGGAGCGGATACGGCCCCGCCGACGCCCGCCTCGAGGACCTTCCTCGTCTCGATCGGCCGTCGCAAGTACATCAAGCCGCTCTACGAGGAGCTCGCGAAGAGCCCCGGCGGGCGCGAGCGCAGCCTGGCCGTCTACCGCAAGGCCCGGCCGGGTTACCATCCCATCTCGGTGGATACCATCGACCGGATCCTGGGTTTCGCGGGGTGAGCTCCCGCGGCAGCGCGGCCGCGCGGCACGTCGCGAGCGCCTGTCCGCTCGACTGCCCCGACGCCTGCAGCCTCGACGTGACGGTCGAGGGCGATCGGGTCGTCGAGATCGGGGGCTCCCGCGCCAACCCCGTGACGCAGGGCTACATCTGCGCCAAGGTGCGCGAGTACCCGAGACACATGTACGGGGAAGCCCGGCTTCTCCATCCCGGCGTCCGAACGGGACGCAAGGGAGAGGGAAAGTTCGAGCGCGCGTCGTGGGACGAGGCTCTGAAGCTCGTCGCCGCCCGGATGCAGGCCGTCCGCGAAACGCGCGGGGGAGAGGGCATCCTGCCCTTTTCCTACGGCGGATCCAACGGCTACCTGTCGCAGGACACGACCGACGCGCGGCTCTTCTACCGCCTCGGCGCCTCGCGGCTGGCGCGCACGGTCTGCGCGGCGCCCTCGTCCGCCGCCAACGCCGGGCTCTACGGAAAGATGACCGGCATCGCGTATCCGGACTACGCATTCGCGCGGCTGATCGTGCTCTGGGGGGTCAACCCCTCGGCCTCCGGGATCCACCTCCTGCCGTACATCCAGGAGGCGCAGAAGGAGGGCGCCCGGCTCGTGGTCATCGACCCCCGCCGCACGCGCCTGGCCGAGCGCGCCGACCTGCACCTGGCGCTGCAGCCGGGGACCGACCTGCCGCTCGCCCTCGCCGTCATCCGCTGGCTCTTCGCCAGCGGCAAGGCGGACCGGAGGTTCCTGGCCGCGCACGCGACGGGGGCCGAGGAGCTCGAGCGCCGCGCCGCGCCGTGGACCCTCGAGCGGGCGGCCGCCGAGGCGCGCATCCCGGCCGGCAGACATCGAGCGGTTCGCCGCCCTCTACGCCGAAGCGTCCCCGGCGGCGCTGCGCTGCGGATGGGGACCGGAGCGCAGCCGCTGCGGCGGTTCCGCTACGGCCGCGATCCTCGCCCTTCCGGCCGTGGCCGGAAAGTTCGGGGTCCGGGGAGGCGGCTACACGATGTCGAACTCGTCCGCGTGGCGCGAGATCGACGGCTCGGCCGGCGCCCGGGCCGCCGAGCCCGCGACGCGGCTCGTCAACATGAACCACCTCGGCGATGCGCTGGCCGCGAGGGGCAGGGACTCCGTCGACCTGCTCTTCGTCTACAACGCCAACCCGCTGATGACGATCCCGGCGCAGGACAAGGTCCGCGCCGGACTCCTGCGCGAGGACCTCTTCACGGTGGTCTTCGATCCGGTCATGACCGACACCGCGCGCTACGCCGACGTCGTCCTGCCGGCGGCGACCTTCCTGGAACGGCGCGAGATCTCGCGAGGCTACGGCGCTCTCGTGTTCCAGGACGCCGAGGCGGTGGTCCCGCCGGCCGGGGAGGCCCGCCCCAACCACGAGGTGTTCGCGCAGCTCTGCCGCCTGACGGGCGTGGCGCGCCCGGGCGACCCGGAGACGGCCGGGGAGCTTGCCGACGCCCTCTTCGGCTCGACGCCCCGCGGGCCGGAGCTTCGCGCGGCGACCGGACGCGGCGAGGTCGGCGCCCCGCCCGAGGGTCCGACACCGATCCAGTTCGTCGACGCCTTCCCGAAGACCTCCGACGGCCGGATCCATCTCGTGCCCGAGACCCTCGACGCCGAGGCGCCGGGGGGTCTCTACGCGTACCGCCCCGATCCGGCGACCGACCGATTCCCGCTGGCCCTGATCTCGCCCGCCACGGACCGCACGATCAGCTCGACCCTGGGCGAGCTCCACCGGGCGCAGGTGCCGCTCGAGCTGCACCCGGCCGACGCGGCCGCGCGCGGCATCGCGGACGGCGATCTCGTCCGGGTGTTCGACGCCGGCGGGCAGGTGCGCTGCCGGGCGAAGGTCAGCCACGCGATGCGGCCCGGCGTCGTCTTTCTGCCCAAGGGACTCTGGTCGCACAACACCGAGAGCGGCTCGACCGCCAATGCCCTCGCGCCGGACACGCTCACGGACCTCGGCGGCGGCGCCTGCTTCAACGACGCTCGCGTCGAAGTCGAGAAGGCGCTCCCGGCATGACCTCCGCCCCGGCCGCGGCCCCCGCGACCGATCGGGCCTCGCAGCGCGGAAGGATCCGCGCCGCCCTCATCCTCACGATCTCGGTGCTCGTTCTCGAAGTGGCTGGCGGCTTCGCGGCCGGGAGTCTCGCCCTTCTGGCCGACGCCGCCCACATGTTTACCGACGTCGCGGCGCTGACCCTGGCGTGGGCGGGAATGGCGCTTTCCGACCGGGCACCGACCCGGAGGCACACGTTCGGGCTCGCCCGCGCCGAGGTGCTCGCGGCGTTCGTCAACGCGCAGCTCCTCCTCCTCGCGGGCGCGGGGATCCTGTGGGAGGCCTGGCGGCGCTTCCAGTCGCCCGCTCCGATCCGCACGGGCCTGATGCTCGCCATCGCCGCCGCGGGCCTGGCCGCCAACGTCGCGGCGATCGTCCTGCTGCGCTCGGCCCGGCGGGACAACCTCAACATGCGGGCCGCCTACCTCGAGGTGGTGACCGACGCCCTGAGCTCCGTCGGCGTTCTCGCCGGCGCCGCCGTCATGGCGCGAACCGGGTGGTTCGGCCTCGACGCGATCGTCTCGGCCGGCATCGCGATCCTCGTCCTTCCCCGCGCCCTCGGGATCCTGCGGGAGGCGGCGCACATCCTCCTCGAGGGCGCGCCGGCGGAGATCGACCTGGCGAGCCTGCGCGCCGAGATCCTGGCGCTGCCGGACGTCGAGGCCGTCCACGACCTGCACTTCTGGACCCTCACCTCGGGCCAGCATTCGGCGAGCGTCCACATTCGCGCGGCGGCCGCGAGCTCGCGCAGCGAGGTCCTGCGCCGCGTCCAGCTCGTCCTGCGCGACCGGGCGGGCATCGACCATGCCACGATCCAGGTCGAGCTCGAGGACGACGCGGACTGCCGCTCGGCCGTCCGGCATGCCTGAGCCGCCTGGCTCGCGGACCGTCTAGCGGGATGCCGCCGACGCGCACGCCGAAACGGGGCCTCCGGCGCCTTCCGGCGCAACTGCATCCCGGACCCGGGCGCCGGCTGCCGCGGGAGCTCGGACCTGCCCGCGTGGGGACGGCCGCGGCCGCCTTTCCCGAAGGCCTGCGCGACCCGAAGTTCGCCGACCTCGTCGAGCGCATCGACGACGACCGCTTCCACGGCTCCTGCGGGATCGAGGTCTATTTCGACGGCGCCCGGGCCTTCGAGGCGATGCTCGCCGCGGTCCGCGCCGCGCGCGAGGAGGTCCTGCTCGAGTCGTACATCTTCCGCGACGATGCGACCGGGCGCCGCTTCCAGGCCGCGCTCATCCGCGCGGCCCGCCGGGGCGTCGCGGTGCGGGTGCTGGCCGACGGCATCGGCTCTCTCGAGACGGGGAGTCGCTTCTGGGAGGACCTGTCCCGGGGAGGCGTCGAGGCCCGGATCTTCCGCCCTCTCGGCTTCCCGCTGCGCCTCCTCAAGATGCGCGACCATCGCAAGATCCTGGTGGCGGACCGGCGGATCGCCTTCACCGGCGGCATGAACATCGGCGACGAGTACGGGTCGTCGCTGCTGCCGCGGGAGCGGGTCTGGCGCGACACGCACGCGAGGGTCGAGGGGAGCGCGGCGTGGGCGATGGCGACCGTGTTCGAGGAGGCGTGGCGGGAGGCGGGCGGGAGCGCCCTCGCGATCGGGCCGCGGCCGGCGTCCGACCCGGTCGATCCGCGGGTCCTGGTCCTCGACTCCCGGCCGGGCCGCGGCCAGCGCGAGATCAGCTCGGTCTTCGCCGCGATCGCCGGCGCCGCGCGCCGCACCCTCTGGATCACGGTGGCCTACTTCGCGCCCCGCAATCGCGGCCTCGGGATCCTCGCCGCGGCGGCCCGGCGCGGCGTCGACGTCCGGCTGCTGCTGCCCGGGGCGACCGACGTCGCGCTCGTGCGCCATTCCGGCCACGGCTTCTTCTCGCAGCTGCTCCGCCGGGGCGTGCGGATCTTCGAGTACCGGGACGCTGTCCTCCACGCCAAGACGCTCGTCGCCGACGGGTACCTCTCGGTCGTCGGCTCGAGCAACCTGGATTTCCGCTCGTTCGAGCTCAACGCCGAATGCAACTTCCTCGTCCTCGACGAGGGCGTCGGCCGGCGCCTGGACGCCCAGTTCGAGGACGACCTCACGCGCGCCGAGGAGATTCGCCTGGGGCCCTGGCGCAAGCGCGGGCGGCTGCACCGGATGGGCGACCATCTCGCCCGGCGGCTGCCGCCGTTTCTCTAAGGGCCGGCAGCTCAGCGCCGGCGGCCGGGGACGACGAGGACCGGGACCGTCGTGCGGGACAGGACGCGCTCGGCCGTGCTCCCGACGAAGAGCGACGAGACGGGGTTGCGGCCGCGGCGGCCCATGACGAGCAGCGCATAGCCCCGCGCGGCCTCGCGGGCCAGGGCGACCTCGGGAGCCCCGCGCAGCAGCAGAGTCCGTTCGCCGTCGGACTCGCGGGCCCAGGACGTCAGGCGCTTCGCGTACAGCGCGGCGACCCCGCGGGAAAGCACGCGCCCGCCGGCCCGGACCAGGTCGCCCCGCTCCTCGGCCACGGCCGCGCGCAGGTCGGAGGACGGGCGCACGTGAACGAGCGTCAGCAGCGCGCCGCACCGCCGCGCGAGCAATCGCGCTTCGGCGAGGGCGCGGCGCGAGTCCGCCGAGAAGTCGATGGCCACCAGAAATCGGGCGTGCGTCACCGCGCCAGCGTATCATCGGGGCGAGCGCGGGAGGAGCGATGAGGTTCCTGTCGGGTCTGCTGTGCGGCGTCGTCGGGCTCGCCGTCGCGGGCGGGCTCGTGATCTGGAGCGGCGTGGTCTCGGTGGGCGCGACGTCGCCGCCGGGGGACCTCGAGCGTCGCATCGCGACACTCGCCGTCAACCGCTCGGTCGCGCGCCGGGCTCCGCGCGGCGCCAGTCCCGTCGCGGCCACGCCCGAGACGCGTGCCGCCGGGCTCGCTCACTACCGGGCGATGTGCGTGACGTGCCACGGCGCGCCGGGCGTCGATCCGTCGGAGATCGGCGCGGGCCTCAACCCTCCGGCCCCCGACCTCACGCTGCCGAAGGTGCAGGACCGCACGGACGGCGAGCTCTTCTGGCTGGTGCAGAACGGCCTGCGCATGACGGGCATGCCGGCGTTCGGACCGACGCATCGCGAGGAAGAGATCTGGAAGATCGTGGCGTTCCTGCGCCACCTTCCCGAGCTCTCGCCGGACGAAGAGCGGGCGCTCGCCGCCGCGGCGCGGTCGGAAGAACGCTCGACGGCTCCCTGACCGGGCGCTAGTGTTCTGTCACAGACGTCGCGATCTCGGCGCTCGAATGCTTCTGAAAGGCTTGAAGTGCCAGGGCCCAGGCGTCTGTATGAAGCCGGGCGGCACTATCGAATCCTCGGTTAGAGAACGCTAGACGGCCGCCGCCGACTGGATCACGTCCCCGACGGAGATCCCGCCGCGATAGTTCCCGAGGAACTTCAAGCCCGGGAAACGGGCCTCGGCGCGGGCGAGCGCGTCGATCCGGGATCCGTGGCCACGCTCGTACTGCGGGATGGCCCTGGCCCAGCGCGTCAGAAGCACGAGACGGGGCTGCCCGCGGACCACCCCCTCGGCTTCGAGGTCCCGGGAGGCGGCCGCGACGAGATCCTGGTCCGAGAGCGCGAGGGCCTGCGGATCGCGGGCTCCTCCCAGGAAGACCGTCATGAGCGCCTGGCCCTCCGGGGCGCGGCCGGGAAAGAGGCTCGAGCTCCAGACGGCGCCGAGGATGCGTCGGGACGGGTCCGGGACGACCAGGTGGCCGAAACCGCGGAAGGGCCGGGCGAGCGAGGCGACCGGCCAGGCGAGGTGCAGGACGGCGAGCGGCGGATGCGGAATCCCGTCGAGGGCGTCGGCGGCCTCGGGCGCGAAGGGGCGAACGAGCGCGGATGCGGCCGCCGCCGGCGCGGCCAGGATCAATTCGGCGGCGTCGAGCTCGCCCGATTCGATCGTGACGCGCCAGCCCCCGCCCCTCGGCGCGACCGACACGACGCCGGTCGCCGGCCGGAACGACGCTCCGAGGGACCGCGCCATGGCGGCGGGCAGCGTCTGGAGGCCGTCGCGGAAGGAGAGCAGCCCGCGCACCCGCGGCGCGGCCTTCGGCTTCTCGCCGCTCCGGCGCTCGCGGATGGCTCCGCGCAGGATGCTTCCGTGCAGACGTTCCCAGCGCGCCAGCGACGGAAACGCGTCCGCCACGGCCAGCCGTTCCGGATCGCCGGCGAAGATCCCGCCGACGAACGGCGCGACGATCCGGTCCGCGACCTCCGGACCGAGGCGCCGCGAGAAGAAGTCGCGCACGCTCTCGTCGGGGCTGCCGCCCCCGCGGCGAAACGGCTCGCCGAAGATGCGGAGCTTCCCCGAGGCCGAGAGGAGTTTCGTCGTCCACAGGCCGGCGGGGGAGGCGGGCAGCGCGTGGAGCTGCCCGCGAAAATCGACGTAGCGCGGGAGGGCGGGATCGCTGACCAGGAGCTCCGCTTCCAGACCGAGCTCCTCGACGAGCCCGAGGATGGCGGCGGTCGGCCGCACGCTGTTGGGGCCGGCCTCGAGGAGAAAGCCGTCGCGCCGCTCCGTCCGGACGACCCCGCCGGGACGGTTCTCGCGCTCGACGAGCAGCGTCTCGATCCCCGCGCGCGCGCGCCGCGCGGCTGCCATGAGGCCGGAGAGACCGCCGCCGACCACGACCGTCGCCGGCATCAGTCCTGCCAGAAGGCGTCGGCCGACCGGGCGATGTCGGCGAGCGCCTGGAGAAAGGTCGGCCGGGCGTTGAGGCCGGGGGTCCGGAGGAACTGCCCGATGCCCGACGCTCGCGCCTCTTCCCCGAAGAGCTGGTCGATCTCGTAGAGCGTCTCGACGTGGTCGGTGACGAACGCGATGGGCACGACGAGGACCTGGCGCTGGCCGCGGCGGCCGAGCTCCCGGATCACTTCCAGCGTGGGAGGCCCCAGCCATTCGACCGGCCCGAGCTTGGACTGGTACGCGAGCGACGACGGGCCACCCCAGTCGAGGCGGGCGAGGATGGCGCGCACGCTCGCTTCGATCTCCGACGCATAGGGGTCGCCCTCGCGGGTCACGAGCTTCTTCGGAATGGAATGCGCCGAGAAGAGCAGGTGCACGGCCTCGGGCCGCGGGTCCTCGAAGCGGCCGAGCTCCTCGCGGATGGACTCGGCATGGGCCTGCACGAAGAGCGGGTGCGTGGGCCACGAGCCCGTCTCGTGGAACGAGGCCCCGGGAGCGGAAGCCGCGACGGCCGCCCGGCTGCGCTCGAGAGCGCCCTTGGTCGTCGTCAGGGAATACTGGGGATACAGCGGGAGCGCGAGGAACCGTCCGACGCCCGCGGCCGCGAGCTCCCGGACGACGTCCTCGACGTAGGGCGTCGAGCAGTTCATCGCGGCGCGGACGAGCACGTCCCGGCCTCCCGAGCGCAGGATCCGCTCGACGCCGGCGGCCTGCTCCTCGGTGAGCCGCAGAATCGGAGACCCGCCCCCGATCGAGGCGTAGAGGGCGCGGGAGGCCTTGGCGCGGCCGAGAGCGATCGCTCCGGCGATGGCCTTGCGCAGCAGCGCCGGGCGGACCCGGATCACGTCGGGGTCGGAGAAGAGCCGGTAGAGAAAGCCCGGCACGTCGTCGAGCGTGGCCGGCCCTCCGAGCTGGAGAAAGAGGATCGCCCGGCGCGTCACAGCGTGCGGGAGAAGACCGGCTTCTCGGCCGTCCGGCCGAGATAGGCGTCGAAGGGCATCGCGAGGTTCCGGAGGAACACGCGCCCGAGAGCCGTGGCCCGGATCTCGGCCGGACCGAGCTCCACCAGGCCGTCCTCCACGCAAGGCGCGAGGGCCTCGATCGCCGGGGCGAACTCCCGGTCGAAGTCGATCCCGTGCCTCGCCTCGATCTCGGCCTTCACCACGACGCCGTGGCACAGGAGGCTCTGGATCACGTCCCGGCGAAGCTCGTCGTCGGCGGTGAGGCGGGCCCCGCGGAAGGTCGCGGCGCCGAGCTCGGCGACCGCGGCGCGGTACTCGGCGAGCTCGCGCCGGTTCTGCACGTACTGGCGGCCGACCGAGCCGATGGCGCTCATGCCGAACCCGAGCAGGTCCGTGCCGGCCTTCGTCGTGTAACCCTGGAAGTTGCGGTGGAGCGTGCGGTCGCGGCGCGCGCGGGCGAGCTCGTCGTCGGGCCGCGCGAAGTGGTCCATGCCGATGTACTCGTAGCCGGAGGAGGTGAAGCGGTCGAGCGCCGTGCGGAAGATCTCGAACTTGCCGGCCTCGTCGGGAAGGTGCGGCTCGAGGAGGCTCTGGTGCTTCTTCATCCAGGGCACGTTCGCGTAGGAGTAGACGGCGAGGCGGTCCGGATCGATCTCGAGGACCCGGTCGATCGTGGCGGAAAAGCCCGCCGGCGTCTGGTGGGGGAGACCGTAGATGAGGTCGATGTTGACGCTCGGAAATCCGAGGGCGCGCGCGGTCCGGACGAGATCCCGCGTCGCCTCGAACGGCTGGATGCGGTTGATGGCCTGCTGCACGCGCGGGTCGAAATCCTGGACGCCCATGCTCAGGCGGTTGAAGCCGAGGCGGGCGAGCGCCTCGAGGTGCGCGGGTGTCGTGACCCGCGGGTCGACCTCGACGCCGAGCTCGGCGTCGGGAGCGACGTCGAACCGGTCCCGGATCGTCTTCCCGAGACGCTCCAGGAGCGGCGGCGGGAAGTAGGTCGGCGTGCCTCCGCCCCAGTGCACCTGGACGACCTTCCGGCCGCGCTCGGCGCCGGCCGCGCGCGCGACCCAGTCGATCTCCTTCTCGACGAGGTCGAGGTAGGAGCCTTCCGCGACGTGGTGAGCTGCCCGTGATGACGACCGTGCAGCCGCAGAAGAAGCAGAGCTTCTCGCAGAAGGGGAGGTGGAAATACAGCGAGAGGGGCACGGGACTCGGCGCCGCCGCGCTCTCGGCGAGGATCTCCCGGTAGGCGTCGGCGCCGAAGTTCTCGCCCCACATCGGCGCGGTCGGGTACGAGGTGTAACGCGGCCCCTGCACGTTGTAGCGGCGCAGGAGCCCGAGCGAGACGTCGCGCACGCTGCTCATGCGGTGGCCGGCACGGCCGCTCCCCGGCGGGCGGCCTCGAAGAAGGCCTCGACGCACTCGAGGCGCGCGCCGGGAAGGATGCCGTGGCCGAGGTTGACGATGTGGGCCTCGCCGCGGGTCTCCTCGATCATCGCGCGGGTGCGCCGCGCCACGTCGGCCGGCTCGCCGAGGAGAGCACCGGGATCGAGGTTGCCCTGGAGGGGCGTCCCGGGGACGCGACGGCGGGCCTCGGATAGCGGAAGGCGCCAGTCGATCGAGAGGACGTCCGCGCCCGATTCCGCCATCGCCTCGACGAGGTGGGCGCAGCCGTTGACGTAGAGGATGACGGGATGGCCGCTCCGGCGGATCCCGGCGATCGCCCGCGCCGCGGCCGGCAGCGCCCACTCCCGGTAGTCCTCGCGCGTCAGCTCGCCCGCCCAGGTGTCGAACATCTGGACCGCGTCGGCGCCCGAGGCGAGCTGGAACGACAGGACCTCGCCGACGACGTCGGCGAGCAGATCGAGGAGCCGCCGCAGCGTCGCGGGCTGCCGCCCCATCATCGTCTTGATCTCGGCGAAGCTCTTCGAGCCGCCGCCCTCCACCAGGTACGAGGCCAGGGTCCACGGGGCGCCGCAGAAGCCGAGGACGGCGGCCCGCCCCGCGACCTCCCGGCGGATGCGCGACAGGATCTCCCCGGTGAAGGCGATCTCCGCGCCGGGGTCGAAGCGGGCGAGCCTGCCGACGGCCGCCGCGTCGCGGACCGGCTCGGGAAGGTCCGGTCCGGCGTCGCCGAACTCGACGCGCGCGCCCATCGCCGCGACGGGGACGAGGATGTCCGAGAAGAAGATGACGGCATCGGGCGAAAAGCGGCGGAAGGGCTGGAGGGAGACCTCCGTCGCCAGATCGACCGAGCGGCAAAGCTCCATGAACGACACGCCCTGGCGAACTTCGCGGTACTCCGGCAGGTACCGGCCCGCCTGCCGCATCATCCAGACGGGCGGCCGGTCGACCGGGCGGGCGCGGCACGCGTCCAGGAAGCGGGCAGCGGGGGTGCGGTCGTCCATGCCGGCCCCAATATAGCGCGGCGCGGAGGGCCGCTATACTCCCCGTCCAGCCCCGAAACGGAGGAGAAATGCGGAAGAGCCTCGTCCTGGGACTTCTCGCCGGAATCGTGGCGTCGTCGGCCGCGGCCCAGCCCTCGATCACCGGGCCGTTCGATCCACTCGCGTTCTCGCAGCTCAAGGATTTCAAGGCCCAGCGGTCATCCTCGAACTCGCGCTACCCGGACTGGAACGACGACAGCGCGCACCTGTTTCCCGGAGAGACGCTGACGATCGCGGACCTCGACGGTCCGGGCATCGTGACGCACATCTGGACGACCTCCTCGGGCACGCTGTATGCCTGGCCGCGCCTGCTGCGGATCCGGGCCTACTACGACGGCAGCGACGTGGCGTCGGTCGACGCGCCGCTGGGCGACTTCTTCGCCGTCGGCCACGGCCTCGAGCGCAACGTCAAGTCGCTGATGATCCGCGACAGCTCCGACGGGCGGGCGCGCAACAGCTACTGGCCGATGCCGTTCCGCCAGCGCTGCCGCATCACGGTCACCAACGAGAGCTCGCGCTACACCGGGCTCTATTACCACGTCGACTGGCAGCGCATGCCCTCGCTGCCGCCCGACACGGCGTACTTCCACGCGCGCTACCGGCAGGAGCTTCCCGCTCCGGCCGACGGCAAGCCCTACGTCTTCCTCGAGACGAGCGGGCGGGGCTTCTACGTCGGCACCGTGTTGAACGTCATCCAGGCCGAGCCCGGCTGGTTCGGCGAGGGAGACGACATGTTCTACGTCGACGGCGAGAAGGTCGCCTCGATCCAGGGCACCGGTTCGGAGGACTACTTCAACGACGCCTGGGGCCTGCACGTCGTCGACGGCGACTACACCGGCGTCACGGTCGCCGACGGCGAGGGCCTGGGCGCGCGGATGACCGCGTACCGCTGGCACCTGACCGACCCGGTGCCCTTCACGAAATCCATCCGCGTCGAGATCGAGCACAAGGGCTGGACCTACAAGCCCGACGGCACCGTGCGCACGGCATTCGGCGTGCGCGAGGATCACATGTCGAGCGTCGCCTACTGGTACCAGCAGGGCGTGGCGACCGACCAGCCGGCGGTGCCCTACGGCCGCGCGCGGCTGCCGCAGGGCAACGCTCTGCAGATCGAGCTCGAGAAGGCCCTGCCCGAAGCGAAGATGCAGGGCGGCACCGCGACGATCTTCCCGGAGCTCTTCTGGGGAAAGGACGTCATCATCTTCGCCGCCGACGGTCCGGGCTCGCGGATCGAGGTTCCCTTCGACGTCCCCGCCGACGGCGACTACGAGCTGCAGGCCCAGGTCGCGCAGGCCTCCGACTTCGGAGCCTACGAGATCTGGCTCGACGGCAAGCCGCCGAAGGCGGCCGAGCTCGAGCACGAGCCGGGCGCCGACATCCGCAACGACGGCCAGTACGACGGCTATGCCTGGGAAACCTACGTCGGCAAGCTCGTTCCCCTCGGCTGGCCGCGCCTGACGAAGGGCCGCCACACGCTCACGTTCGTCTGCACGGGCAAGCGCTCCGAGTCGACCGGGTACAAGGCCGGCATCGACAACGTCGTGCTCGCGCGCGTCGGCCGGGAGGCGTGGGCGAAGGCGGGCGAGGACCGGCCCTCGGCGTTCCGGCCGGGCGACGTGAAGACGCTGACGGGTGAGCTGTCGGACGCCGACCCGGCGGTGCGAACCCTCGCGGCCGTCGGGCTGCGGGACGCGGGCGCGGCGGGGCTGCCGGCGCTCGACGCCCTCGTCGCGCGGCTCAAGGACCCCGATGTGTACGTCCGCTCCGCCGCGGCCGCCGCCATCGGGGCGCTCGGTCCGAAGGCCGCGCCGGCGGTGCCCGCGCTGATCGCCGCCTGCAAGGTGCCCGGGGAGAGCTGGCAGCCCTTGCGCGCCTACGTCTATGCCCTCGGCGACATCGGCCCGGCGGCGAAAGCGGCGCTTCCGACGCTCGAGGCGATGAAGGCCGATCGATCCGTCGAATGGGTCGTCGTCAAGACGATCGACGAGATCGAGGGCAAGCGGCCGGGGCGGACGAAGCCCTGAGGGTCTAGCCCGCCAGGAGCTGCCGCAGCACGTACGGCAGGATGCCGCCGTGGCGGTAGTAGTCGACCTCGATCGGCGTGTCGATGCGGACGGCGCAGGGCAGTCTGCGTCTGCGAGCCGTCGCTCCGCGTCACCGTCAGCGTGATCTCCTGGCGGGGACGCAGCGTCCGGCCGAGCCCGGCCAGGTCGAAGGTCTCCGCGCCGTCGAGCCGAGCGACTGCGGCGCTCACGCCGTCGGGGAACTGGAGCGGGAGCACGCCCATGCCGACGAGGTTGGAGCGGTGGATGCGCTCGAAGCTCTGCGCGACGACGGCCCGGACGCCGAGCAGGCGCGTGCCCTTGGCCGCCCAGTCGCGCGAGCTGCCGGTGCCGTACTCCTGGCCGGCGAAGACGACGAGCGGGAACCCGCTCGGCCTGGTAGCTGCATGGCCGCGTCGTAGATCGCCAGCTGGTCGCCGGCCGGGCTGGTGGACCGTCACGCCGCCCTCGACGCCCGGCACCATGAGGTTCTTGATGCGCACGTTGGCGAAGGTGCCGCGCGTCATGACGCGGTCGTTGCCGCGGCGCGAGCCGTAGCTGTTGAAGTCCGCGGGCGCGACGCCGTGGTCGACTGGAGGTAGAGGCCGGCCGGCGACGTCTGTCTTGATCGCGCCGGCCGGGCTGATGTGGTCGGTCGTCACCGAGTCGCCGAAGATCGCCAGCGGCCCGGGCGCCGCGGATGTCGCTCGACCGCCGCCGGCTCGAGGCCGAAGCCCTCGAAGAACGGCGGCTCCTGGATGTAGGTCGAGTCCGCGTCCCACGCGTAGACCTTGCCGGCGGCGCTCGGGATCTCGTTCCAGAGCGGGTTCTGCGCGGCGAAGTCCGCGTAGAGCCGGCGGTAGGTCGCCGGCGTCGACCGACGGCGAGCAGAGCGTCGCGGACCTCCGCGGGTCGAGGGCCAGATGTCGCGCAGATAGACCGGCCGCCCGTCGCGTGTCCCGGCCGAGCGGCTCGGCGAGTCAGGTCGATGTCGACCCGTCCCGGCGAGCGCGAAGGCCACGACGAGCGGCGGGCTCATCAGGAAGTTGGCCTTGATGCTCTGGTGGACGCGGGCCTCGAAGTTGCGGTTGCCGGAGAGCACGCTCGCGGCGACGAGGTCGTTGCTTCGTCGACGACCTCCTCGATGCCCGGGTCGAGCGGCCCGGAGTTGCCGATGCAGGTCGTGCAGCCGTAGCCGACGAGGTTGAAGCCGAGCTGGTCGAGGTAGGGCTGCAGGCCGGTCTTCTTGAGGTAGTCGGTGACGACGCGCGAGCCGGGCGCGAGCGAAGTCTTGACGCGCGGCGAGACGCGTCAGCCCGCGCTCGACGGCCTTCTGCGCCAGCAGCCCGGCCGCCAGCATGACGCTCGGGTTGGAGGTGTTGGTGCACGAGGTGATCGCGGCGATGAGCACGTCGCCGTGCCGCGACCTCGACGCGGCCGGGATCCGTCGGAAGCGTGTCGAGCGGTCGGGCGTCGGGCGGTTGTTCGTCATCTCCGATTCGGTCCACACGTTGGTGTCGCGAGCGAGCGCGCCGCTCACGCTGGGCGGCGTCTGGCTCGCCGCCGCCCGGACACGGCCGACCGGCCGAGCGTGGCGGGGAAGCGCTCCGCCAGCGCGGCCGCCGGCTTTGCCGTAGCCGTTCTCGGCGACCGGCCTGGAGAAGAGCTCCCGGAAACGCGTCTTCAGGTCGGGCAGATCGATCCGGTCCTGCGGCCGCTTCGGGCCGGCCACGCTCGGCGCGCACGCTCGAGAGGTCGAGCTCGAGCACCTCGGTGTAGTCGCACTCGCCCGGCCGCGGGATGCCGAACAGCCCCTGGGCCTTGTAGTAGGCCGCGGAACGCATCGACCTGCTCGGCGGTCCGGCCGGTCGCGAGCAGGTACCGGCACGACTCCTCGTCGACGGGGAAGAAGCCCATCGTCGCGCCGTACTCCGGCGCCATGTTGCGCGATGGTCGCGCGGTCGGTGACGGGCAGCGACGCCGCCCCTTCGCCGAAGAACTCGACGAACTTGCCGACGACCTTGGCCTTGCGCAGCATCTCGGTCACGACGCAGCACGAGGTCGGTGGCCGTGACGCCCTCGGCGAGGCGCGCCCGTCAGGTGCACGCCGACGACGTCCGGGCGTCAGGAAGTAGACCGGCTGGCCGAGCATCCCGGCCTCGGCCTCGATGCCGCCCACGCCCCAGCCGACCACGCCGAGGCCGTTGATCATCGTGGTGTGCGAATCGGTGCCGACGAGCGTGTCGGGATAGTAGACGCCGTCCTTCTCCAGGACGCCCTGGGCGAGGTACTCGAGGTTGACCTGGTGGACGATGCCGATGCCCGGCGGGACGACCGCGAAGCCCTGGAACGCCTGCATGCCCCACTTCAGGAACTCGTAGCGGGCCCGGTTGCGGCTGGAACTCCATCTCCATGTTCAGCCGCAGCGCGTCGGGTGTCGACCGACTCGTCGACCTGCACGGAGTGGTCGACGACGAGGTCGACCGGCACGAGCGGCTCGATGACCTTCGGGTCCCGTCGCAGGCGGTCGACGGCCGAGCGCATGGCGGCCAGGTCGACGAGCAGCGGCACGCCCGTGAAGTCCTGCAGGACGATGCGGGCCACGACGAAGGGGATCTCCGCCGTCCGCTCGCCGCGGGGCTGCCAGGAGGCCAGGGCGCGGACGTCGTCCTCCTTGACTCGCTTGCCGTCGCAGTTGCGCACGAGCGACTCGAGGACGACCCGGAGGCTCGCCGGCAGGCGGGAGATCCGGCCGAGGCCGTCCTTCTCGAGCTGCGCGAGCGAGTAGAGGGACCCGGTCTTTCCGGGGGCGGGAGAAAATGTCCGGCGCGCGTGGGCGAAGTGGCTCATCGGCCGGTATCGTATTACGCGGCCGCGGCGCTTCGCGGTTGATAAACTCGTCGGGCCCCATGGGATCCCACACTCTCGGCTGGCTCGCGGTCGCCTGCTACGCGGCGGCGGAAGCGTCGGCGATCGTCTGGCTCGCGCGGCCCCGGAGCCTCACCGGCCGTGCGGCGCCCTTGCTCGTCGCCGCGGGCCTCGCGTTTCACTTCGCCGACCTCCTGCACCGGGCGCGGGAGCTTTCCTCCGTTCCCTACCGGACCCTGGGCGGCTCGGTATCGTTTTTCGGCTGGATGCTCGGGATCGCCTACCTCGCGCTCGCGCTGCGGCACGGCGAGCGGACGACGGGGCCCTTCCTCATTCCGGTCGTCATCTTCGCCACCACGGCGGGACTGATCCTGCCCGACCCGCGGTCGGCGCCGGCGCCCGGCACGCACGGCTCGATCTTCGCGTTTCACGTCACCCTGGCGATCCTGGCGTACGCCGCCTTCGCGCTCTCGTGCGTGATCTCGATCCTCTACCTCGTGCAGAGCCGGCAGATCCGCAGGGGCCGGACCGGCCTGCTCTTTTCCCGCCTGCCGCCGCTCGAGGTGCTCGGCCGGATGAACCGCACGAGCGTTTCGATCGGGCTCGTGGTCCTCGCTCTCTCGCTCGTGCTCGGTCTGGTCCGCGCCGAACAGGTCTGGACGACGGTCGCCGACCCGAAGATCGTGTGGGCCGTCGTCACGCTCGCCGTCTACGGGCTGCTCCTCTGGATGGACCGCCGCGGCTGGGAGGGGCCCCGGGTCGCGATGCTGTCGATCCTCGGTTTCTGCGTCGTCCTCTTTTCCTACACGGTCGTGAACATGGTCTTCAGCCAGGCGCACCGGTTCCGATGAGCTCCGCCGAGGCCCGGCTGCTCCTTCTCGGCTGGAACTTCCGCGGCGCCGACGTCTCGGTCCGCGAGCGGATCGCCTTCTCGGCCGACGAGGTGCGCGAGGCGCTCGATCGGATCCGGGGCCAGGGCCTCGCCAGCGAGAGCGTCATCGTCGCGACCTGCCATCGCAGCGAGATCTACGCGCTCTCGGTCGGCGAGCACCCCCACGAGGAAATCGCGGACCTCATCTCGCGCTGGCGCGGCCTCGACCCCGCCGAGGTCGTGCGGGCGAGCTTCACCCGCGAGGGCCCGGATGCCGCGCGCCACCTCTTCCGGGTGGCGGCGGGGCTCGACTCCATGGCCCTGGGCGAGAGCGAGGTCCTCGGCCAGGTGCGCTCGGCGCTCGGCCTCGCCCGCGAGGCCGGCGCCACCCGCGCGGTCTCCCACCGGATGTTCGAGAGCGCGCTGGCGGCGGGCAAGCGCGTGCGGACCGAGACGGAGATCGCTCAGCACCCCCTCTCGGTCGCCTCGATCGGCTACGAGCTCGCGGCCAAGGTCTTCGGACGGATGTCCGAGAAGACGGTCCTCGTGATCGGCGCGGGAGACACGGGGACGCTCTTCGCGAAGCAGGCCGTCGAGGCCGGCGTCACCGACGTGCGCATCGTCAATCGGACCCCCGAACGGGCCGCCGAGCTCGCGGGCAAGATCGGGGGCCGCGCGATCGCCTGGCGGGAGCTGGCCGACTCCCTCCAGCACGCCGACGTGGTGGTCGGCACGACCGCGAGCCCGACCCCGGTGGTGGGGCGCGCGGAGGTCGAGGCGGCCATGCGCCACCGGCGCGGCCGGCCCATGATGTTCATCGACCTGGCGATGCCGCGTGACATCGCCCCCGACGTCGCGGAGGTCTACAACGTCTACGCGTACGGCCTCGACGACCTCGAGAGCGTCGCCGAAGAGAACCGCCGGCGGCGCGGCCGCGAGGTCCCGCGCGCGGAGGCGATTCTCGAAGAGGAGCTGGCGCGTTTCATGAACTGGTTCGGCAACCTCGCCGTGGTGCCGACGCTGACGGCCCTCCAGCGCCGCCTGGCGGACCTGCGCGACCGGGAGCTCGAGCGGCTTCCGGCCTCCGAGCGGGAGCGCTTCCGCGCCTTTGCCGACGCGATCGCCGGCAAGCTCCTTCACGAGCCGCTGCGGCGACTCAAGTCCGAAACCGACCCCTCGCGCAAGCTCGACCGCGTCGAGGCCGTCCGGCACCTCTTCGACCTCGACGAATGAAGCTGCGTCTCGGCGCCCGAGGCAGCGCGCTCTCCCTGGCGCAGGCCGGTCTCGTGTCCCGGTCGCTCGCCGGCCGGGCCGAGATCGAGATCGTGGAGGTCCGCACGACCGGCGATCGCAAGTCCGCGGCCGGCGAGCCGATCTCCTGGAAGGGGGATTTCACCCGCGAGCTCGACGAGGCGCTGACGTCCGGAGCCGTCGACTTCGCCGTGCACAGCCTCAAGGACGTCCCGTCGACGATGGCGGCCGGCCTCGTGCTCGCCGCCGTTCCCCTCCGGCAGGACCCCCGCGACGTCCTCATCTCGCATCCCGCGCGGCCCTTCGGGGAGCTTCCGGCCGGCGCCCGCATCGGCACGTCGAGCCCGCGCCGGCGCGCCCAGCTCCTCGCGGCGCGGCCCGACCTCGAGGTCCTCGAGGCGCGGGGGAACGTCGACACCCGGATCCGCCGGCTCCGCGAGGGCAAGTGGGACGCGATCGTGCTGGCGCGGGCCGGCCTGGCCCGGCTCGGCCGTCTCGACGAGATCGTCGAGATCTTTCCGGAGAGCATCCTTCTGCCGGCCGTGGGCCAGGGAGCCCTGGCCCTGGCGGCCCGCGAGGGCGACGCGCGCGTCCTCGAGATCCTGGCCGGCGTCGACGACCCGGGGTCCCACGCGGAGGTGACGTGCGAACGGGCCCTGCTCGCGCGACTGGAGGCCGGGTGCCGGGCGCCCGTGGCCGCCCGGGCGACGGCCTCGGGGACGTCCCTCGCGATCGAGGCGGCGGTGTTTTCGGCCGACGGATCGCGGACGCTCCGCAACCGCGCCGAGGGCCGGACAGCCGACGCGGAGAGGATCGGACGGGACCTCGGCGATGCGCTGCTCGACGCGGGAGCAGCCGCGTTGATCGGGGAAGCCACCGCTTGAGGCGGCCGCTCGTGCTCGTGGTCCGGTCGGGGGCGCGGTCCTTCGGCTCGATCCCGGGAGTCGACGTGGCGGAATTCGTCAGCCATCTCGTCGAGCCGATCGTGCCGGCCGCCCCGGAATGGAACACGGGCTGGGACACGGTCGTCGTCACGAGCCAGACCGCGGTCGAGCAGATTGCGCGCGACGCCCGCAACGCCGACGTGCTTCGCCGGGGCCTCGAGACGGGAACGCTCGTCGCCGTGGGAGAAGCGACCGCGGAGGCTCTCCGGCAGCACGGCCTGCCGCCCGACCACGTCGCCGCGGGCTCGGCGCGGTCGATGCTCGAGGGGCTCTCCTCGTCGCTGTCCGGACGCCGCGTCCTGTGGCCCTGCGGCGAGGACGCTTCGGTCGACCTCGCGCAGGTCCTCGCGGAGCGCGGGGCCCTCGTGCAGAAGCTGGTCCTGTACCGGAAGCGGCCCACCCCGTCCAACCCGGCGCTCTCGGCCGAGATCCTCGAACGCACGCCGGCGGCCTTCTGCGCGACTTCCCCGGTCGCGGCCGAGTGGCTCTTCAGCGGACTGACGCCGGAGGCGGCCGAGCGGCTTCGCGCGACCCCGGCCGTGGCCCTCGGGCCGTCCACGCTCGAGAAGCTCGCGGCCCTGGGCGTCGAGCGGGTCGAGGTCTCGCGGGAGGCCCGCTTCGCCAGCGCGGGCGAGCTGCTGGCGAGGCTTGCCAGCGCGCCGCACGGGACGTAGGCTCTCGACTCCGATGACCGGCTTTCCCGCAGTTCGACTCCGGCGGCTCCGGCAGACGCCGGCCTCCCGCGCTCTCGTCCGCGAGACGCGGCTGACGGCGGACCGGTTCGTCGCGCCGCTCTTCGTTCGGAAGGGCCGCGGCCTGCGCGAGCCGATCGGCTCGTTGCCGGGTGTCGACCGCCTCTCGCCCGACGAGGCGGTCGCGGCGGGGCAGGAGCTGTGGTCGCTCGGCGTCCCGGGGGTCCTGCTCTTCGGCATCCCGGAGCGCAAGGACGAGACGGGCAGCGAGGCCTGGGAGGACGGCGGCGCCCTGCAGGAAGCCGTGCGCAGCCTCAAGCACTCGGTCCCGGGACTTCTCGTGATGACCGACGTCTGCCTCGACGAGTACACGTCCCACGGCCACTGCGGCGTGATCCGCGACGGCCGGGTCGACAACGACGCCACGCTGCCGCTGCTGGCGAAGGCGGCGGTCTCGCATGCCCGCGCGGGCGTCGACGTCGTCGCGCCTTCGGACATGATGGACGGACGAGTGGCGGCGATCCGCCGCGAGCTCGACGGGCAGGGGTTCGGCGAGACTGCGATCCTCGCCTACGCCGCCAAGGCCGCCTCGGCTTTCTACGGGCCCTTTCGGGAGGCCGCCGACTCGGCGCCGAAATTCGGCGACCGGCGCGGATACCAGATGGACGGGGCCAACCGCCGCGAGGCGATGCGCGAGATCGCGCTCGACCTCGACGAGGGCGCGGACGCCGTCATGGTCAAGCCGGCCCTCGCCTACCTCGACTGGATCCGCGACGCGCGCGAGCGCTTCGACGCTCCGATCGCGGCCTACAACGTCTCGGGGGAGTACGCGATGGTGAAGGCCGCCGCCGCCAACGGCTGGATCGACGAGAGGCGCATCGCCCTCGAGGTCCTGACCGCGATCGTCCGCGCCGGCGCCGACTTCGTCCTCACGTACCACGCGAGGGACGCGGCGCGCTGGATCCGCGAAGGCGGCCTGGACGCTTGAAGGACCGGCGCAAGACCCGTTCCTCGGCGCGTTCGGCGGCTCTGTATCGGCGGGCGAAGGCGAGGATGCCGGGCGGCGTGAGCTCGCCCGTCCGCTCGTTCGCCTCGGTCGGCGGCGAGCCGTTCTTCGTGTCCTCGGGTCGCGGATGTCGCCTGCGCGACGCGGACGGCCGGTCCTACATCGACTTCGTGATGTCGTACGGGCCGCATCTCTTCGGCCACGGCCCGACGTTCCTGCGCCGGGCCCTCGACCGGGCGTCGCGGCGGGGGACCTCCTTCGGCGCGCCGACCGAGCTCGAGGTCCGCCTGGCCGAGCGGGTGGCGAAGCTCGTGCCGTCGATCGAGATGGTCCGCTTCGTGAGCTCCGGCACCGAGGCGACGATGAGCGCCGTGCGCCTGGCGCGGGGCGCTACCGGGAAGAAGCGCATCCTCAAGACCGACGGCGGCTATCACGGCCACGCCGACGGTTTCCTCGTGGCCGCGGGCTCCGGCGTCGCGACGCTCGGAATCGCCGGAAGCCCGGGTGTCCCGGACGAGATCGCGGCGCTGACCACCGTCGTCCCGTACAACGACGCTGGGGCGCTCGAGGCGGCGCTCGAGAAGTTCCGGGGCGAGGTGGCGGCCTTCATCGTCGAGCCGGTCGCGGCCAACATGGGCCTCGTCGCCCCGCGTCCCGGTTATCTCGAGGCCGCGCGCGAGCTGACCCGGCGCCACGGGGCGCTTCTCATCTTCGACGAGGTGATCTCGGGCTTCCGGCTCGCGGCCGGGGGCGCGCAGGCGACCTGCGGCGTTTCGCCCGACCTGACGACTCTCGGGAAGATCCTGGGCGGCGGCCTCCCGGTGGGCGCGTACGGAGGCTCGCGGGCCCTCATGGAGCACATGGCTCCGGCCGGTCCCGTCTACCAGGCCGGCACGCTCTCCGGAAACCCCCTCGCGATGTCCGCGGGGCTGGCGATGCTTGCCGAGATCGAGCGCCGACCGCCCTATGCCGGGCTCGAACGCCTCGGAGGGCTCCTGGAGACGCTGCTCCGGGACGAGATCGTCAAGCGCGGGCTCGCCGACCGGGTCAGCCTGCCGCGCATGGGCTCGCTCCTGACGCTCTTTTTCGGGCCGGGCCCGATCCACGACTTCACCGAGGCCAAGCGCGCGGACACGAAACGCTATGCCGTCTTCTTCCACGCCATGCGCGAACGCGGGATCTTCCTTCCTCCCGCGCAGTTCGAGGCGTGGTTCCTCTCGACCGCCCACGGCGACGCCGAGATCCGGCGGACGGCGCGCATGGCGGGGGAGAGCCTCTCGGCCGCGTTCGCCTGAGGACCTACGGGTCGGGGATCCGCGGAATCGTGACGCTCTTGAATCCCTCCTCCCGGATGCGCCGGATCTCCTGCGTCTCGGACTCGACCCAGGGGAGAGGCAGGCCCAGCAGCTTGACGGCCCGCCGGGAGATCTCGAGCGCGGTCTCGAACTCTTCGGCGATGACCTCGTCCGCGCCGGCCGCCACGAGGGCCGGGACCTCGGAGACGTAGCGCGTCCGCACCAGGATGAAGAGGCCCGGCGCCAGGGTCCGGCAGTGGCGAATCGTCTGCCGCGTCGCGCGCAGGTCCGAGAGGAGAACGATCGCGGCCCGGGCCTTCGCGACGCCGTTGCGGCGCAGGACGACGTCGTTGGTCGAATCACCGTACGCGATCGGCAGGAGCTTGGCGGCGCCCTTCTTCACGCGCACGGGATCGAGGTCGATGATCCGGAACGGCGCCCGGGCGCGCTCGAGGACCCGGGCGACGGTCTCGCCCATGTGGCCGAATCCGATGACGAGGATCAGTCCCTCGGGCGGCGGCGGGGCGGCCCGGTCCCTCGAGGGGCCCTCCCTGCGAGTCAGGCGGAAAGCCACGGCGTGGCTCGCCTCCGAGAGAAACGGCGTCGCGATCATCGTGATGAGCGCCGCCGCCAGGAACGCCTGGTACATGACGCTCGAGATCAGCCCGGCCTCCTGGCCCTGGCGCAGGAGAACGAACGAGAACTCGCCGATCTGCGCGAGCGAGAGTCCGACGACCGTCGCCACGCGGAAGCCGTAGCCCATCGTGAGGGCCGCGGCGCCGCCGGCGACCGTCTTCCAGACCAGGATCAGGCCCAGCAGCACCGCGACGAGGACGGGCTGTTCCAGGAGCACGCGGGGGTTGAAGAGCATTCCGATCGACACGAAGAAGACGGCGTTGAAGGCGTCGCGAAAGGCCGTCACATCCGCCAGGGCCTGGTGTCCGTACTCCGACTCCGAGAGCACCAGCCCCGCGAGAAACGCCCCCAGCGCCGCCGAGAGGCCGGCCCACGAGGTCGCCAGCGCGGAACCCAGCACGAGGAAGAGGACGGCGACGACGAAGATCTCCTTCTGCCGCGTCCCAGCCAGAGCGCCGATGAAGCGCGGCACGAGGACCCGCGCGGCGACGAGCAGCGCGGCGGCCGTGAGCACCGTCTTTCCCGTGGCGAGCAGGACCGGCATCAGGCCGGCCGAGCCGCCGGCGGAGAGCGTCGGAAGGGACAGGAGCATCGGGACGACGGCGAGGTCCTGGAAGATCAGGATGCCGAGCAGCATCCGGCCGTGGGGAGCATCGAGCTCGCGCCGGTCGAGCAGGAGCTTGAGAACGATCGCCGTCGAAGAGAGGGCGACGAGGTAGCCGAAGAAGAGGCCGCGCGAAACCGGGTATCCACCGGCGGCGGCGACCGCGAGGACGAGCGCGATCGTGCCGACGACCTGGATCGTCCCCGCGACCCACACGAGCTTGCCGAGGCGGCGCAGGTTGCCGAGCGAGAGCTCCAGGCCGACGGTGAAGAGGAGCAGGACGACGCCGAGGTCCGCCAGGACCTCGACCACCCGGACGTCGGTCAGGAGTCCCAGACCGAAGGGGCCGAGCAGGGCTCCCGCCGAGAGGAACCCGATGAGCGGAGGCTGCCGGAAGCGATTCAACACGTACGCGGCGCCGAGGGCCGCGAGGAAGATCAGGGCGAGGGGCCCGAGGAATTCCGGCGCCTGCATCGCGGAACATTATGCGCGTCCGGCGTTCTCTGGTAGCCTGCCGCCACTCCCAAATGAGCTCGACATCCGCGGCCGCTCTCCCGGCAGGCAAGACGTGGTTCGGCCACCCGCGCGGCCTCTCGACGCTCTTCTTCACCGAGATGTGGGAGCGGTTCAGCTACTACGGGATGCGCGCCCTGCTCATCCTGTTCCTCGTCGCCTCCGTCCAGAACGGCGGGTTCGGCCTGACCGACAAGAAGGCCGCGGCGATCTACGGCCTCTACACCGCGGGCGTGTACCTCATGGCGCTGCCCGGCGGCTGGATCGCGGACCGGATCTTCGGCCAGCGGCGCGCCGTCTTCATCGGCGGCTGCGTGATCGCCGCGGGCCACTTCAGCATGGCTGTGCCGACGGTGCCCACGTTCTATCTCGGCCTGTGCCTGATCGTGATCGGAACCGGGCTCCTGAAGCCCAACGTCAGCGCGATGGTCGGCGATCTCTACCCGGAGGGGGGAGCGCGCCGCGACTCCGGCTTCTCGTTCTTCTACATGGGGATCAACAGCGGGGCGTTCATCGGGCCGTTCGTCTGCGGCTTTCTCGGCGAACGGGTCAACTGGCACTTCGGCTTCGGCGCCGCGGGGGTCGGGATGGTCCTCGGGCTCGTCCAGTACAGGCTCGGAGCGGGAAATCTCGGAACGGCCGGTCTGCCTCGACCCCAGGCCCTGGACCCGGTCGCCCGCGGCAAGGCCATCCGCGGCGTCCTGATCGGGCTCGCGATCCTGGCGGCGGGTCTCGTCGCCGGCGCCCTGGCGAACTTCAGCCTGGAGACCGCCGCCCGGGGCACGGGTGTGGTGATCGTCAGCATCGTCCTGCTCTACTTCGGCACTGTCCTCCTGTCCGGTGGCCTGACCGCCGCCGAGAAGAAGCGCGTCGTCGTGATCTTCCTGTTCTTCCTGGCCTCCTCGCTCTTCTGGGCGGGCTACGAGCAGGCGGGGTCCTCCTTCAACCTCTTCGCGTCGCGCCTGACCGATCGCATGGTCGGGAGCTGGGAGCTGCCCGCCTCCTGGTTCCAGGCCGTGCCGGCGACGTTCGTCATTCTCCTGTCGCCGGTCTTCAGCATGGTCTGGCTCCGGTTGAAGGACGGCGGGCCCTCGATGCCCGCCAAGCTCGGCCTGGGCCTGGTGCTCCTCGCGATCGGCATGTTCGTCATGGCCGTCGCCGCGGCGAACACCCACGGCGGCGCCGACAAGGTCGGGCCGTGGTGGCTCGTCACGACGTACTTCATCCACACCGTCGGCGAGCTGTGCCTTTCGCCCGTCGGCCTCTCGAGCGTCACGAAGCTCGCGCCGCGGCGCCTCGTCGGCCAGATGATGGGGACCTTCTTCATGGGCAACGCGCTCGGCAACCTCATCGCCGGCCTGACGGCGGGGAGCTTCTCGACGATGCCCCTGCCCGTCCTCTTCGGGACGATCGCCAAGGTCACGGGCGCCGGCGGCCTCCTGCTCCTGATCTTCTCGGGCCCCATCCGCCGCCTGATCGGCGTCCTCCCGTCGCAGGACACGCGCACGGCGCCGGGGGAGACCGAGGTCCCGGCGTAGAACCCGTGCCGGCGCCCCGCGCCGGGTGGTACACCTTCCGCATGGGCGACCCCGCCACCGACGTGACCGGGCGCGTCGAGAGACTCGAGACCGGCCTCTTCGACGCGATTCCCTCGCAGACCTCTCAGAAGGACCGGCGCTCCCTCCTCGCGGTCCAGCGGGCGACCGCCCGGCGATTCGGCCGCTACGCCTACCTGGAGATCGGCTCTCACCTGGGCGGATCGATCCAGCCCCACCTGCTCGATCCGCGCTGCGAGGCGATCTTCTCGATCGATGCGAGGCCCGCCGCCCAGCCGGACGATCGCTCCCCGGGCTGCGTCGTGGCCTACGACGGCAACTCGACGCAGCGGATGCTCGACCTGCTCCGGGGTCTCGCGCCGCAGCGGGTTGGGAAGCTCCGTTGTTTCGATGCCGACGCCTCCGAAGTCGAGCCGGCCCGGATCGCTCCCCGGCCGCACCTCGCGTTCATCGACGGCGAGCACACACTCCGGGCGGTGCTCTCGGACTTCGCGTTCTGCCGTCGGGTGCTCGTCCCCGGCGGCACGGTGCTCTTCGACGACTTCCCGATCGTCCATCCCGCGGTGCTCGAGATCTGCCGGTCGCTCCGGCGGGCCGGGGAGCGCTTCGCGACGGCGCGCCTGGAAGGGAAGGCCTTTGCGGTCTTCTTCGACGAGGACCTCGTGCGTGCCGACCCGTTTCTCGATCGTTGCCGGAAAGCGAGCCGGTTCACTCTTCTGAGGTACCGCGCCAAGCTCCTCGGCAAGAGCCTGCTGCCGGGAACGGCCGGTGCCCGCGCCCGGGCGGCCCTGCGAGGCTGAAGGCTAGCGGCCCGCTTCCTCCGCGCGGCTCGCGAAGACGGCCTTCGCGGCCGCAAGGCGGGCCAGGACGTCGGACTTCTCCGCTTCGTCGTTCCAACCGGCGTGGCCGGCGGCAGCCGACTCCAGTCGCTCGATCCAGCGAACGAAGTATCGAGAGTCCGGCGCGCTGCGGACCGGCCGGTCGCCGGCCTTGACGTAGATGGGGCTCGTGGTGGCGTAGGGATAGATGTCGAGGATCGGCTCGGCCGAGCCGGCGGACCAGGCCCGCAGCACGTACCAGCCGCTGCCAGTCACGGGAATCGGGATCGTGGCGTCGGCGCGCATTCCCCCGGCCGCGATCGGCACCGTCGCGACGACGGCGCCATTCGAGACGATCTCGAGCTTCTCGACGGGGACGATCGAGCGCAGGCTCACCTTCGCCGTCAGCGTGCGGACGCCCGACGGGCAGCGCGATCTCGTCGCCGACCTCCCGTCCGTCGAGGGTGAAGGAGAGCAGCGGACCGTTCGTCGCGAACGTCTTCCCGGCCTTCAGCGCCGCGAGCCAGCCCCGGTAGTCGAGCTTCGTCCCCGAGCGCACGAAGACGCGATTCATGCCGACCGGCCCGCGTAGCGAGGCGTAGTTGGCCATCGCGTCGGTGCCGCCGCCGGCGGGAACGCGGAATCCGCAGTTCAGCAGCCTGTACCAGACGTCCGCCGTGATGCGGTGATCCGAGAAGCCGACGATCTCGAGATAGTCGGCCTTGCCGAGGGCGACGTCGACCGGCAGCGCGTAGGTCAGCGGATCGGCGCCGTTCGGGTCGGGGGCCGGCGGATCGAACGGGTGAACGTAGCCGGAGACGCCATCCTGCGCGTGCGCGAGGTCGAGGATGGTCGAGTTGTCCGGGAAGAGGCTCGCCGCGGCCGTGTGGAAGTAGCCGGCGTAGTTCGGGAGAATCAGGTTCTTCGTCAGTCCCAGGTGTCCCGTGTGGCCCCACCAGCTCGTGTGGTACTCCTCGTCGTGCTTGACGAGGGTCGTCGCCGTCGAGACCGGATCGAGCCGGGCGGCGAACCGAGCGACGTCCGGGATGCGCTGCTCCTTGTTGACGATCAGGTTCTCGACGACGTGCAGGTCCTCGGCTTCGGCCTGCGCGCGCAGGTGCGCCGGGTCGTTGCGATACGCGCCGCCGTAGTTCATGTGCACGTGGAGGTCGCCGCTCCACCAGCCTCGCGCCGGCAGGTCGGCGAGACGCGCGGGGCGGATCCGGGCCTCGCTCGTCCCGCCCGCGGCCACGGTCACGGTCTGGTTCACCGTCTCGTACTCGAGCCCCCGCGTGGCCAGGACCGTGTAGGTGCCCGCCGGAAGCGTCAGGGAGACGGTCCCCTTCGCGTGAAAGTAGGTCTCTTCGAAGGTGCGGAGTCTGCGGTCGAACCCGTCGTCCGCATGGCGCCAGGCCGTGTCGGGGGCCCAGCCCCGGCCGTCGGGGCCCGTGACCGAGAGGCGAACGGGGAGCGCCGCGCCCGCGGGGTCCACCGCCGTGATCCGCATCGTGCCCGACGGCCGCAGGTATCGCCGTTTCGCCGGTACGATCGTCTCGACCGCGCCGCCGGGAATCGTCACGACGCGAAGCGAGACGTTGCCCTCCTCGTTCGAGACGAACGCGATCCGGCGCCCGTCCGGCGACCAGCGCGGTCGCGTGTGGTCGCACTCGCAGTAGGTCAGCTCGAACGGGTCTCCGGCGTCGGCCGTCGTCAGCCAGAGCTGGTTGCGCTGCCGGCCGAGGTACGAGCTGTAGACGACCCGTTTTCCCTCGCGCGCCCAGTCCGGCCGCGCCTTCCAGTTCGTCTCTTCCTTGCGCACGAGCCGCATCGGGGCGCCGGGGCGCGCCTCCATCCGCCAGAGATCTCCCGAGCCCCAGACGTCGCCCCGGTTCGAGATGAGGATGAGCTCCTTCCCGTCCGGCGACCAGGTCGGCGAAAGGTACTGGTCGAACTTCGAGTAGTAATAGCGGGGGAGCGGGCTCTCGACGTCCTCCGTGATCCGGACCGCCTCGCCGGTCCCCACCGTCAGGACGAAGACGTGGAACCGCCCCTCGAACGCCGTCGAGACGTAGGCGATTCGCGAACCGTCCGGCGACCAGCGCGCGTCGAGGTTCACCGCGCCGTTGGCGACGAGGGCGCGCGTGGAGCTGGTCGGCGAGATCGAGAACCCAGAGCTCCAGTGCGTCGTTCCGGTAGGAGGTGTAGAGGATCAGCTTCCCGTCCGGCGACCAGTCCGGCTCCGAGTCGTACCCGGGCCCGTCCGTCAGCTGCACGGCCTCGGTCGAGCCGAGCTTCTGCCTCCAGAGCGAGCCCTGCATCGCGTAGACGAGCTCGGTGCCGTCTGGGGACCAGGCGGCCGCGCTCGGTCCGCTCGTGACCTGCGGGAGGTACATCTCCCGGTAGTAGTACGAGTGCGGCACCTTGATCTGCTTGAGCACCGGCTCGCGCTCGGCGAGCGCGGGTGCAGCGGCAGCGGCGAGTATCATGGCGAGCGTCGCAATCCAGTACTGCCGAGTCGACTCCATCCGAGCTCTCCTCACTTGGCGCCAGGATTGTGGTGGGCCGTCTGGGACTCGAACCCAGGACCACCGGCTTAAAAGGCCGATGCTCTAACCAGCTGAGCTAACGGCCCACCGTGCGGAGGAGTTTACTTCGCGGGCGGGAGGCCGTTCAGGAACGGCGTGTCCGCCCGCCAGACCGTCTCCTCGCGTCGCGGTCCCGTCGAGATGAACACGGCCTGGGCGCCGATGGCGTCCTCGAGCGCCCGCACGTAGCGCTGGGCGGCGGCGGGGAGCTCCTCGTAGCGGGTGACGCCGGTCGTCGTCGACTTCCAGCCGGGGAGCTTCTCGTACTCGGGCTCCAGCCGCGCGATGTCTTCGGCGAGCGGCGGCAGGTCGGAGACCGGCTTCCCGTCGAGCTTGTACCCGAGGCAGATCGGGATCTCCTCGAGCTCGTCGAGGCAGTCGAGCTTGGTGATCGCGACCGCTTCGGCGCCGGAAAGCTCGACGGCCGTGCGCGCGACGATCGCATCGAACCAGCCCGTGCGACGCGGGCGCCCGGTGGAGGTTCCGTACTCGTTGCCGCGTTTGCGAAGGAACTCGCCCGTCTCCTCGAGGAGCTCGGTGGGGAAGGGGCCGGAGCCGACGCGGGTCGTGTAGGCCTTGAGCACGAGCATGCTCGCATCGAGTGCACGGGGCGCAATCTCGAGGCCCGAGGCGACCGCGGCCGAGGTGCAGTGCGAGGAGGTCACGAAGGGATACGTCCCGGCGGACAGGTCCAGCATCGCGCCGTGGGCGCCTTCGGCGAGAAGCGTCGAGCCGCTCTTCAACTGGTTGCGCAGGTAGCGGCCGGTGTCGGTCACGTGAGGACGGAGCCTGTCGGCCAGCGGGCCCAGCATCTGGAGGACGGCGTCGGCGCTCGGCACGTCCCTGGCCCCGAGGGCCTTGAGCAGCCCGCCCGTCTCCTCGGCGATCGCCTTCACGCGGGCGGCGAGCGTGGCCGGGCGGTAGAGCTCGGCGACCCGAATGGCCTTGCGAGCGGCGAGCGACTCGTATGCCGGTCCGATCCCTCGCAGCGTCGTCCCGATCCTGGCGTCGCCCAGCGCGTTCTCGCGCGCCGCGTCGAGAAGGCGATGGTAGGGAAGGATGACCGGGGCCCGGTCGGAGAGCATCAGGTTCTCGCCGATCTCGACGCCGGCGGCCCGCAGGGCGTCCATCTCGGTCAGGAGCGCCTCGAGGTCGACGACGACGCCGGGCCCGATGATCCCGGTGCGGCCGCGGACGACCCCGGCCGGCAGGAGGTGCAGGGCGAAGTGCTGGTTGCCGAACTTGACGGTGTGGCCGGCATTGTGGCCGCCGTGATAGCGGGCCACGATGTCGAATCGGTTCGAGAGCAGGTCGACGAGCTTGCCCTTGCCCTCGTCTCCCCACTGCCCGCCCAGGACGGCCAGGACCTTCACGCGCGTTCTCCTCGTCGCCTCGAAAAAGCAGCGCAGGCTAACAGAGTTCGCGGGCCGTGTCAGCTTAGAATCGGCCCGCGATGAAGATCATACGGCTCGCGGGCGAGGGTCTGACCCTGGACGATCTCGCCGCGGTGGCGCGGCGGGAGGCGCGCGTGACGCTCTCGCCGCGGGCCCGGCGGGCGATCGCGGCGTCGCGGCGAGTCGTCGATCGCGCCGTGCGGTCGAACGCGAAGGTCTACGGCGTCACGACCGGGTTCGGAAAGTTCGCCGACGTGGCCATTCCCCGAGCCGAGCTCGAGGCCCTGCAGCGCAACCTCATCCGCAGCCACTGCGCGGGCGTCGGCCCGCCGCTTCCGGACGAAGCCGTGCGGGCGATGATCGCCCTCCGGGCCAACGCGCTCGCCCGCGGAAACTCCGGCATCCGCGTCTCGACGGTCGAGGCGCTGCTCGGCATGCTCGCCGCGGACGTCCTGCCCGTGATCCCCGCGCAGGGGTCCGTCGGAGCGTCGGGCGATCTGGCTCCGCTCTCGCACCTGGCGCTCGGGCTCATGGGCGAGGGCCGCGTGCGGGTCCGCGGACGCGAGAGGCCGGCGGCCCCGGCATTCCGGTCCGCGCGCCTGAAGCCGGTCGCGCTCGCCGCGAAGGAAGGCCTCGCCCTCATCAACGGCGTCCAGATGTCGGTCGCGGTCGGCGGTCTGGCGCTCCACCGGGCGATCGCCCTCTCCCGCGCGGCCGACCTCGTCGGCGCCGTCTCCCTCGACGCCTCCCGCGGCTCCGACGCGGCCTTCGACCGGCGGGTCGTCAGCGCGCGGCCGCATCCAGGGGCGCTGAAGAGCGCGGCCAACCTCCGGTCGCTTCTTTCCGGCAGCGCGATCCGGGAATCCCACCGCGGCTGCGGGCGCGTCCAGGACAACTACGCCCTGCGCTGCATGCCGCAGGTCCACGGCGCGGCGCGCGACGCCTTCGCCCACGCGCGGAAGGTCCTCGAGCGGGAGATGAACAGCTCGACGGACAATCCCCTCGTCTTCTCGGGACGCGGGGACATCGTTTCGGGCGGGAATTTCCACGGGGCGCCCGTCGGCCTCGTGCTCGACTACGCCGCGATCGCGGCCGCCGACCTCGCCTCGATATCCGAGCGCCGCATCGAGAAGCTCGTCAACCCGGCGCTCTCGGACCTGCCCGCGTTCCTCGTGAAGGAAGGGGGGCTGAACTCCGGGCTCATGATCGCCCAGGTGACGGCCGCCGGCCTCGTGTCGGAATGCAAGGTGCTCGCCCACCCGGCGTCGGTCGACTCGATCCCGACCTCCGCCGCCAAGGAGGACCACGTTTCGATGTCGCCGATCGCGGCCCGCAAGCTCTCGGCGATCGTCGACAACCTCGAGCGCGTGCTGGCGATCGAGCTGATGACAGCGTTCCAGGCGATGGAGTTCCTGCGTCCGTTGGCCTCATCGGCGGCGATCGAGCGCGTTCGCGGCGCCTTCCGCCGCAAGGTGAGGGCGTGGAACCGCGACCGGGAGCTCTCTCCGGACCTCGAGAGCGCACGGCTGTTCCTGTCGAGCGAGGCCGTCCGGAGGGAGCTCTCCGCCCTCCTCTGAGGGGCCGGCGCCGCGGGGCCGCTCATATAATCGCCCCATGAGCACGAGCGTCCTGCCGCCCCCGAGAACCCGAACGATCCGCGCCCAGCGGGGCACCGAGCTGCGCTGCCTGGGCTGGGCCCAGGAGGCCGCCCTCCGGATGCTCGAGAACAATCTCGATCCGGACGTCGCCGAGAAGCCGGAGGACCTGATCGTCTACGGCGGCACCGGGAAGGCCGCGCGCAACTGGGAGGGCTTCGATTCGATCGTGGCGACGTTGAAGCGCCTGCGCGGCAACGAGACGATGCTCGTCCAGTCGGGGAAGGCCGTCGGCGTCTTCCAGACGCACGAAGACGCGCCGCGGGTCCTGATCTCCAACTCGATGCTCGTTCCCGCATGGGCGACGGGCGACGAGTTTCGCCGGCTCGAGGGGCTGGGTCTCACGATGTACGGGCAGATGACGGCGGGGTCCTGGATCTACATCGGAAGCCAGGGCATCGTGCAGGGGACATTCGAGACCTTCGCCGCCGCGGCGCGCGACTTCGGAGGCGACCTCGACGGGACGGCTCGTCGTCACGGCGGGCCTCGGCGGCATGGGCGGCGCCCAGCCGCTCGCGGCCACGATGAACGGCGCCGTCGCGCTCGTGGCCGAGGTCGACCCGGAGCGCATCGAGAAGCGCCTCAAGACGCGCTACCTCGACGAACGCGAGACGGACGTCGATCGGGCGATCGATCGCGCCCTCGAAGCGAAGGCCGCCAAACGCGCGATCTCGATCGGCGTCGAGGCCAACGCCGTCGACCTCCTGGAACGGCTGCTCGAGCGCGGCGTGCTTCCGGAGCTCGTCACCGACCAGACCTCCGCCCACGACGAGTTGAACGGCTACGTCCCCCGCGGCGGGTCGCTTCGCGAGCTCGAAGGCCTGCGCGCAGCCGACCCGAAGCGATACATCGAGCGCTCCTACGCCACGATGGCCGACCACGTCCGGGCGCTCCTCGAGCTCCAGCGGCGCGGCGCAGTCGTCTTCGACTACGGCAACAACCTGCGCGGCCAGGCCCAGAAGGCCGGCGTCGCCGAGGCGTTCCGGATCGGCGGGTTCGTGCCGCTGTACATCCGGCCGCTCTTCTGCGAGGGCAAGGGGCCGTTTCGCTGGGCCGCGCTCTCCGGCGACCCGGAGGACATCCGCACGACCGACCGGGCGCTGCTCGAGCTCTTCCCGCAGGACCAGGCTCTCGCTCGCTGGCTCGCGCTCGCCGAGAAGCGCATCGCCTTCCAGGGCCTGCCGGCCCGGATCTGCTGGCTCGGCTACGGCGAACGGCACCGCGCGGGCCTGGCCTTCAACGAGCTCGTCCGGACGGGAAAGGTGCGCGCGCCGATCGTCATCGGCCGCGACCACCTCGACTCCGGCTCCGTGGCCTCGCCCAACCGCGAGACCGAGGGGATGCGCGACGGCTCGGACGCGATCGGCGACTGGCCGATCCTGAACGCGCTCATCAACACGGCCGCCGGCGCGACGTGGGTTTCCGTGCACCATGGCGGGGGCGTGGGCATCGGGTACTCCCTCCACGCCGGGATGGTCGTCGTGGCCGACGGCACGGAGGCCGCGCACCGGCGCCTCGAGCGCGTGCTGAAGTCCGACCCGGGCACCGGGGTGATGCGCCACGCCGACGCGGGATACCCGGAGGCCATCTCGGCCGCCCGCGAACGGGGAGTGGACCTGCCCTTCCTCCGCTGACGCGGGGGTCTCACGGTGAAACGCCCCCCGCTCTGGGCCGCCCTCGCCGCCGCGGTTGCGGCGCTGGCGTGGCTCGACGGCTGGATCGCGCTGCCGTCCGGAAGGACCGGTCGCGTCGGTCCGCCGGACGAGTTGCGCCGCGCCGTCGAGCGTGCGGCGCTGGACCTCGCGGGCCGCGGCCGGGCGCTCGCGGAGAACCCCGAGGTGGCCCGGTCGCTGGAGGGCGGCGGCATCGCGGTGCAGCGCGAGCGGCTCTTTGCCAGTGCGCGCCAGGCGGTCGCCGACTCGGCTCCGGGCACCTGGATCGCGCTCGCGGACCCGCGCGGCAACCCGCAGGCCTGGTGGGGCGATGCCCCGTCCCGGATCCCCGAAGTCCGGGCGCCCGGCACCCTCGAGGCCCGATGGTCGGCGACTCGGGTGGAGCTCCTGCACTGGAGCCTCGCGGGCAAGGGCCCGTTCGCCGGGGTCGTCTGTGCGGGCCGCGCGCTTCCGGTACAGGCCCCCGAGTTCGCGCGGGCGCTCGCTCTATCGGGCGAAGCCGCGGACTGGGAGCCGATCGCGCCGGACGGGAAGGGCCCCGTCCTCCTCCAGACCTCCGACGGCGCGCCGATCCTGGCGGGACGACTCACGGAGGTTCCGGGCGGCCCGGATTCGCAAACCCGCATCCTCGTCCTCGCGCTGGTGCTCGCCATCGCCCTCGGACTCGCCGCCGGGGGAGCCGACGCCCTGGCGATCGGCGCCGGACTCGCGATCGCCTTCCTCGCTGCAGAAGCGTTCTCGGGGGCCGGCGACCGCGCCCTCGCTGCGCCGCACCCCTGGCTCCTCGCGGCGGGACTCTTCCTCCTGCCGGCCGGCCTCGTCCGCCTCCGCAGCCGCGAGCCCGGACGGACGGGGAGACGCCTGGCGGCGGGATACGGGCTTCTCGCCTGCGCGATTGCCGCCGCCCAGGCCACGGTCCTGCCGGACCTCGGCGCCCGCCTCTCGGCCTGGAGCGCGCAGTTCCTCGGGCTCGCGGCGCTGACGGCACTGACCGCCTCGGCGCTGGCGATCGGAGCCGGCGCGGGTCCGCGCTCCGGCCGCGGCGCCTGGACTGGCGCGGCCGTCGCCATCACCTCGGCCGGGATCCTCGCGGCTCTGCTCCTGGTCTCGCCCTCGCCTGCCTACCCCGTCCTCGCGGGCGCCGCGGCGGTCGCCGCCTACGAAACCTGGCGGCGGGCGATCGCGGCCGCGCCCGAGAGCGGCGCTCTCGGGCCGTTCCGGCTGGCGGCCGGCATGACGCTGCTCCTGGTGCTTCTGGCCGTGCCGCTCCACGCGCATCGGCGAGTGGTTTCCGCGTACTGGGTCTCCCACGCCATTCGCCTTCCCGACCCGGAGCGGATCTCCGCGGGGGCCGTCGTCTCGATCCGTCGAGCCGTGGAGCGGGTCGAGCGCTTCAACCTGTCGGCGGAGCTTCCCGCGCCGATCGACGACGTCGACCTTTCGGATCTCGCCTACCGGCTCTGGCGGGCGGGGGAGGCGGAGGCGCCCTCGGAAACGCTGATCGCCTTCGAGGTCTTCGACCGGACCGGCGTCCTCCGGAGCCGCTTCTCTCTCATCCCCGAGGCCGACACGGTCGGTCCCGAGGGTCAGGCCGGCGTGCGGATCGAGCGCCATCGCGTCGCGCTCGTGCAGCAGTCGGCGGCCATCTCCGCCGACGGGCAACCGTGGGGCCGGGCGCTCGTCTCGGTCGCCGACTGGCCGAGCTGGGACCCGCTGCCGCCGCGGCTGGAGGTCTACCGCCGCCTCGTCGGGGCCCCGTCGTCGCCGCCGTCGGCTCCCCGTCCCGTCCTGGTCTTCTACGGGCCGGACGGCACTCGCCGCGAGGAAGGACCGGACCTGCCGGCGGGGACCTTCGACCGCGTCCGGCGGTCGGGCCACGCGGAGCGCGTGCGGCTGCGATACCGCGGTGAGGAGCTCTACGGGGAACTGCGCCCGAGGCCCGACGGCTTCCAGCTCGTCGCGCTCCCCGGCCCCGAGTTTCTGCCGCGGCTCCTGACCGCGGCGCTCCTGCTTCCCGCGGCGGCGGCGCTCTACGCGCTCGGCGGTCTGATCGTCCTCGTCCGCGCCGTCGCGGCCCGGCGGAGCCTCGCCGACCTCTGGCCGCCGGGAGCCCGCACGTTCCGGGGCCGGCTCGTCGCGCTCTTCGTGCTCTCGGTCATGGTTCCCCTGCTCGCGGTGACCTTCTTCCTGCGGGCCTCGATCGCGGTCCGCTCGCAGCAGGACACGCTCGACCACGCGCGAACGGCGCTCGAGACGGCGCGCCGGGTCCTCGACGACTACCTGCCCTCGGCCTCGGCCGCGCGGGGGAGGCTGGGCCTCCTCGACGACGCGCTGCTCGCCTGGCTCGCCAACGCCGTGGGCTTCGACCTCTCGGTCTATTCGCCCGACGCGCTGCTCGTCGCGAGCTCCCGTCGCGACCTCTACGCGGCCGGCCTGCTGCCCGAGCGGGTCCCCGGCGCGAGCTACGTGGCGGTGGGCCTCGAGGAGGCGCGGCAGCGGACCGACGCCCGGCTGATCGCCGGCAGCCCGTTCGAGGAGCTCACGACGGCGCTCTCGGCCCTCCCGGGCGTCCCGGGCGTGCGCAGCCCCGTGCTCCTGTCGCTCCTTCTGCTCCCGCAGCAGCGCGCCGCGGAGGCCGAGGCCTCCCAGCTGACGGCCGCGGTCACGGCGTTCTCGCTTCTCGTATTCCTCGTCTCGGCGGCCATCGCCGGGCGCCTCGCCGTTCGCGTCGCGCGGCCGGTCGCCGACCTGGTGCAGGGGACCCGCGCGGTCGCGCGCGGCGACTTCTCGCCGCACCTCGCCGAACCGCCGGACGAGGAGTTGAGGGAGCTCGTGCGGGCGTTCCTCTACATGTCCCGGAGCCTCAAGGAGCAGACGGCCGCGCTCTCCCGCGAGAAGGAGCGCCTGGCGACCCTCCTGGCACAGCTGACGGCCGGCGTCGTCGCCTACGGAGAGGATGGCCGCGTGCTCCTCGCCAATCCGGCGGCGGCCCACCTGTCCCGCGGGCGCCTCGACGGAGAGACGCTCGAGGACGTCTTCCCCGGCGACGAGATGCGGGCCGTGCGGGCGGCGCTCCGGCGCGTCGGCGGAGAGCCCGTCTCTGAGGAGCTCGAGCCGCGGCCCGGCGAGCGGTGGCGCGTCGTCACCGTGCCCCTTCCGCTCGGCGGCACCGGAGCGCGCATGGCGGTCATCGAGGACGTGTCGGACGTCGTCCGGTCGAACCGGCTCGCGGCGTGGGCGGAGATGGCGCGGATCATCGCCCACGAGATCAAGAATCCGTTGACTCCCATCCGCCTGTCGGTCGAACATCTCCGGGAGGTCTGGAGGCGCAAGTCCCCGGACTTCGAACGCGTTCTGGAGGAGTGCGTGTCCAACGTGCTGCGTCAGACCGATGAACTGCGGCGTTCGGCCTCCGAGTTCGCCGACTATGCCCGGCTGCCGCGGCCGGAGCTCCAGGCGACGGACGTTTCCGGCCTCCTGCGGGAGGCGGCGGCGGCGTACGCGGCGGCGCCGGGAATCCGCTGGCAGGTCGACGCCCCGCCGGGTCTCTTCGCTCCCGCCGATCCGCGTCTTCTCTCGCGGGTGCTCTCGAACCTCGTCGGCAACTCGGTCGACGCCCTGCCGGGCGGCGGGGAGATCCGGCTTTCCGCCTCGCGCCGCGACGGGCGCATCGTCGCGTCGGTCGAGGATGACGGCCCCGGCGTGACCCCCGAGATCCTCCCTCGCCTCTTCGACCCGTACTTCTCGGCCAAGAGCGGCGGCACCGGGCTCGGTCTCGCGATCGCAAAGAAGATCGTGGAGGAGCACGGCGGTTCGATCGGAGCGTCCAACCGCCCGCAGGGCGGCTTCCAGGTCCGGTTCGAGCTGCCGGCGGCCGCGGCGGGGGAGGCATGACGCGGGGCCGGCCGATGCTCCTCGCCGCTGCCCTCGCGGCCGTCTCCTGGAGCTCGGGATGCGGCAAGCCCGACGGGTCCGCCGGCGCGGCCGCCGGGAAGGGAGGCCCGCCGCGGGGCGACGCCGTCTGGTTCACGGACGCGGCCGCCCTGGGCGATACCGGAATCGAGGACCAGCTCGCGAGGCTCTCCGCCGTTGCCCTGTTCCTGCCGGCGGGCGAGCTCGGCTTCTCGAGCGGCCGGTGGGTTCTGAAGGCCGACCCGGGGCCCCCGCACCCGCTCGCGCGACAGCCCGCGGTTCTCGTCCTCCGCGCGGGCCCGGAGCTGACGGCCGCGCTTGCCGGAGAGGCCGGACCGGATGCCGACGGCGTGGCGCAGGCGCTCTCCTCGGGCCTCGGGGCGGCGCTTCGCGCGGGCGGGCCCTACGGACGCGTCATCGGCGTGCACCTGGACTTTCCCTTCAGCGCCGCCTCGGCCAGGCGCTCGGGTCAGCTGCTCGAAGCCCTGCGCAAGCGCCTCCCGGCCGGAATGTTCCTCTCGATTGCCGCGGCGTTTCCCCCGCCGCAGTCCGACGAAGCCCGCAAGGCCCTGGCGCCCCTCGTCGACCGGGCCGACGCGCTGGTCGCGCCGATCTTCGGCCTCGATGCCCGCTCCGATGCGGCCGCGATCGACGCGCTCCGGCGCCCGTGGTGGGCCGCCTTCGGCGCCGGGGCGCGCGGGACCCTGGTGCGAGCCGGCGGCGCCGCCCCCGAGGCCGTCCCGGAGCAGCCCCTCGACGCGCTGTCGGGCAACCCCCGGATCGACTTCGAGAACGACCTGTCGGCCGCCGACGCGAGCTTCGCGGCGTTCCACCTGACCGTGCGCGCTCCCGTGCGGGCGGGCGGACTGGATCTCGAGCCCGGCGATCGCATCACGTACCGCGTGCCGGTCCTCGGCGAGATGCTCTTCCAGCTCGGGTCGTCGATGGCGGGCAAGCGCTTCGCTCTCGGACGCCTCTTCGTGTTCGGCGGCGCGTCCGAGGCCGGGCGGATCTTTCCGATCGCCGCCCTCGAGGACGTGATCCTGGGCCGGTCGCTCGCGCCGGTCCTCCGGGCGAGCGTTCGCTCCGCCGGCCGCAACGCCATCGCCGTCGACGCGATCAACACGTCGGTCCAGGCCTCGATCGCGTCGCGGACGGCGAACTGGGTCGAGGTCGACGTGGCGCCGGCTCACCCCGCCGACGTGGCGCTGGGCGGCTTCGACCGCTACGCGACCTACGACCGCACCGGCCAGGCGGTCACCCCCGGCCGCGCCACGCGGGTCCGGCTCTTCGAGACGGTCGTCCTGCCGGGCGAGGAGATCTCGCCGGCCCGCATCGTGCTGCGCGGCGGGGAGCCGGCGCGTTGCTGCCCCTCTCGCACGCACCTGATCGCGGCTTCGGGCTCCGAAGCGGAGACGAGCTGGACGGAGCCGCCGGTGCCGCCGACGCCGACGAGGCCGCCGAAGGCGCCGGCCCGGAAGAAGCGCTGACCGCTACGGGCCCGCGGCGGGCTCCCCGCGGCGGAACAGGCCGCCGATCTTCGCGACCGGCCCCGAGATCACGAAGACGAGCGCGACGCACGCCAGCGCGAGCTCGGGCCGGTAGGCCACGATGGCGAAGAGGACCGCGATCGCGGGCAGGATCCATGCCGGCCGGCGGCGCCGCAGGTCGAGGTCCTTGAAGGAGCGGTAGCGGATCGTCGAGATCATCAGGTAGGACAGGATCACCGTGAGGCCCAGAAGGCCGCCCATCCAGAGCCGGGACACGAGGCGCTCCGGCGTGGCCAGGACGACCGCCGCCACCGTCCCCGCCGCCGCCGGGATCGGCAGGCCGACGAAGTACTTCTTGTCGACCACGTGCGTCTGGATGTTGAACCGCGCCAGGCGCATCGAGCCGCACACGACGAAGAGGAACGACGTCATCCACCCGAGCCGGTGAAAGTCGGCCAGCCCCCACGAGTAGGCCAGCACCGCCGGCGCGACCCCGAAGGACACGAGGTCGGCGAGGGAGTCGTATTCCTCGCCGAACTTGGAGGTCGAGTTCGTCATGCGGGCGATCCGGCCGTCCAGCCCGTCCAGGATCCCCGCCGCGATGATCAGGTAGGCGGCGTTCTCGAAGACGCCTCGGATGGAGGCCCACAACGAGAGGTATCCGCAGAAGAGGTTCCCGACCGTGAAGAGCGTGGGGAGAACGAAGAGGCCCCGCGAGAGACGCTCGCGGGAGAGCGCGGCCATCTCAGGAGGCCTTGCCCCAGCGCGCGATCGTCGACTGGCCGGCCTTCAACTTCTGGCCCGGCGTCACCAGCACCTCCGCGCCGTCGGGCAGGAACAGGTCGACGCGCGATCCGAACTTGATCAGGCCGATCCGCTCGCCGCGCCGGACTTCGTCGCCCACGTGCGGGTAGAAGACGATCCGCCGGGCGAGGGCCCCCGCGATCTGCTTGAACGTGAGGCTGCCGCGCGGTGTGGAGAGCGTGATGCGGTTCTGCTCGTTCTCGGTCGAGGCCTTGTCGGCGAACGCCGCCGCCTTGCGACCGCGCACGTAGGCGTAGTCCGAGAGGCGGCCGTCCGAGGGAGCGCGGTTGACGTGGCAGTTGAAGACCGACATGAAGATCGAGAGCCGCCGGCGCGCGCCGGGCGGCGCCTCGGGGGCCTCGGTCACCGAGAGCACGGTGCCGTCGGCGGGGGAGACGATGGTGTCCTCGCCTCCCTCCGGCGTCCGTTCCGGGTCCCGGAAGAACTGCAGGAGAAAGAGCGTCGCGGCCAGAAAGAACGCCGCCAGGGGCGCGCTCCCCGTCATGGCACACAGCGCTCCGGCGGCGAACGCCGGAACGATGAAGACCCAGCCCTCGCGGGCGATCGGTACCCTCAGCTCGCGACTCCCTCTCGATGGTGTCGCGCGATCGCTTCCATGCGGTCCTTCAGAAGGAGCTTCTCCTTCTTGAGGCGCTTCTCTTCCAATTCCTCGTCCTCGGAGAGGCTCGATTTGACCGCCAGCAGGTGGAGCCGCTCCTCGTGATGGCGGTGCTCCTCGTGCAGGCGGCGAAACTCCGGATCGGTAACGGCCAGTTCCTCTCTGTTCCCGTTTTCCATCGGGTCAAACCTCCTAGTATTGTTTTCGAGGAGAGCTGCGGGGAAGGCCACGGTCCAAGTCTAGTCCGGCCGTGGAGAGCTTTCAACCGCGCGAAGAGCCCGGCAAAAGGGGCAAAACGAGCACGAGCGCATCCTCGCCGTCCTGGTAATAGGCCCGTCGCCGGTAGGCCTCCGCGAACCCGTACGACTTGTAGAACTGGCGGGCGGCGGCGTTGGACACGCGCACTTCGAGCGTGATCGCGGTCGAGCCCATCGAGCGGGCCCGGGCCAGCGCGTCCTCGAGGAGCCCTCGCCCGTAGCCCTGCTGGCGCAGGCGCCTGTCCGTCGCGATCTTGTTGATGTGGAACTCCTCGTAGAGCGACACGGCGAACAGGTAACCGCCGATCCGGGGGTCGCCGCCGTCGTCCCGGGCGAGCACGCGGATGTACCGGTGCGGCTCGACGAGCTCGCTCGCGAAGAAGTCCCGCTTCCACGGGGCGGGGAAAGATTCCGCCTCGATGCGCGCGACCTCGTCGAGGTCGAACGGGCCTGCCGCGCGGAGACGATAGGGTGCCGCCTGCGGCTCACGCAGCGCCATGCTTCTCCTCGGCGGCGCTCGGCCGCGAGTAGATCGCGGCGAACGAGGCGGCGGCGTCGCCGCGGCGCGCGGGCCGCGGCCCGGGCGAGCGCCGCCGCGAGGCTCACGGACGGAGCCCGGCCGACTTGTCCCGCGATCGCAGCCGGGAGCGCCGCGACGCGGGCTCCGCCGGCGAGGGCCTGCGCTCCGGCCTCCGGCACGCGCGCGGCCGGCCCGAGGGATCTCGCCCGGCGACCCGAGACATCGAACACGCTCGCCGACGAGCTCGCCTCTGCCCGCGTCGAGAAACGCGGCGACCCGCGGCGCGGCCCAGTCCCGCGCGGCTTCCGCCATCGCTTCGAGCGTCGAGACCGCTTCGACCGGCTTTCCCGAGCGCGCGGCCGAAGGCCCACGCCGTCGCGAGACCCACGCGCAGGCCCGTGAAGGATCCCGGTCCGGCGCAGACGACGATGCGGTCGCAGTCCGCGAGTCGCAGCCCGGCGGCGTCGAGCGCGCGCTCGACCGCGGGCAGCAGATCCTCCGAGGCGCGGCGGTCCCGGGAAGGGCTTCCTCGAAGAGCCGGTCTGCCGACAGCACCGCCACCGATGGCATCGGGCCCGCCGTGTCGAGCGCGAGGATGTTCATGATCCATGGGCGCGGCGCCCGAAGGCGTTCCGCGGCTTGGGGCTATGCTAGCACCGGCGTGAGCGCAACGATCCCGCGGGTGACTCCGATGCTCCGGCAGTACTTCGAGATGAAGAGCCGGGTCCCCGACGCCATCCTCTTCTACCGCATGGGCGACTTCTACGAGATGTTCTTCGACGACGCGAAGGACGCGGCGCCGCTGCTCGGAATCGCCCTGACGGCCCGCCATCGCGACTCGGACATCGAGGCGCCCGATGTGCGGGGTCCCGCACCAGGCCGTCGAGCACCACGTGGCCCGGCTGGTGGCGGCCGGGCGCAAGGTCGCGATCTGCGACCAGGTCGAGGACCCCCGCGCGGCGAAGGGCCTCGTGCGGCGGGACATCACGCGGGTCGTCACGCCCGGCACCGTGCTCGATCCGGAGTCGCTCGTGCCGAGCGACGCGTCCTTCCTCGCGGCGCTGCGTCCCGGCGCCGCCGAGTGGGGCGTGGCCTTCCTGGACCTCTCGACGGGCCGCTTTCTCGCGGGCGCCGTGCCGCCGTCGCGGGTCGAGGACGTCCTCGCTCTCTTCCGGCCCCGGGAGATCCTTCTGCCCGAAGACGCGCCGGCCCCGGCCTTTCCCGCGACGCTTTCGCGCCGCGACGCGACGTGGTGGAGCGCCTGCGCCGGCGATGCCGCCGAGGCGGCCGCCGCCGCGGCCCGGGCCTACGCCGGGCAGATGCGGCCGGGCGGGCTGTCCCACGTGGGAGCCGCCGCGCCCCTCTCCTTCGACCGCCGCATGGGCCTCGACGCCGCGGCGATCGCCACGCTCGAGCTCTTCGAGTCCTCGGACGGATCGCCGGCGAGAAGCCTCTGCGCGCTTCTGGACCGCACGCGCACGCCGCTCGGAGCTCGAGCGCTGCGGGAAGCGCTCGCGCATCCGTCGCTCGACCCGGTGGAGCTCGAGTCTCGCTGGGACGCGGTCGACGAACTGATCCAGCGCCCGGACGCCGCCCAGGCCCTCCAGGAGGCCCTCGACGACGTCGGCGATCTCGAGCGCCGGTTCGCGCGGATCGCCATGGGCACCGCGGGGCCGCGCGAGGTCGCCGCCCTGGCCGCCGGGCTGAAGGCGGCGCCGCGCGTGGCCGCCGTCGCCGGCGCCCTCTCGGCCGGGCGATTTCGCTCGCTCTCCGAGTCGATTCCGGACACGGAGGACTGCGTGCATCGGGTCGAGGCCACGCTCTCGCCGGAGCCTCCCGCGGCCGCCTCCGCCGGCGGCGTCATCCGGGACGGGGCCGACGCCGAGCTCGACTCCCTCCGGGCCCTGCGGCGCGACGCCCAGAGCGCCCTGCTCGCCGTCGAGGCCGAGGAGCGCAGGCGCTCGGGCATCGCGTCGGTGCGGGTGAAGTTCAACCGCGTCTTCGGGTACTCGCTCGAGGTCGGCAACGCCCACAAGGACAAGGTGCCCGCCGACTGGATCCGGCGCCAGTCGCTTGCCAACGCGGAGCGCTTCGTCACTCCGGCCCTCAAGGACCTCGAGGAGAAGATCCTCGGCGCCGAGGACCGCATCGGCGAGATCGAGGGCCGCCTCTACGGGGACCTCCTGGCCTTCCTCGCGACGGCGGGGGAGCGCGTCGGCCGGACGGCCTCGGCGCTGGCGGAGCTCGACCTCTTCGCCTCGTTCGCGGACGTCGCGCGCTCGGGCCGGTGGGTGCGGCCGAAGCTCTCGGAGGCGCCGCGCCTGGCGATCTCGGAAGGGCGGCACCCGCTCGTCGAGCGCCTGCGCCGCGAGGAGGTCTTCGTCCCCAACGACACGGACCTGGACGGCGAGCGGCGCATCCAGGTCGTGACGGGGCCGAACATGGGCGGCAAGTCGACGTACCTGCGGCAGGTCGCGACCATCGTGCTGCTGGCCCAGGCGGGCTCTTTCGTACCGGCCGCGGGCGCGGAGCTCTCGCTCTTCGACCGCGATCTTCACCCGCGTCGGCGCCGCCGACCACCTGTCGCGCGGCGAGTCGACGTTCATGGTCGAGATGCTCGAGTCCGCCGCGATCCTGCGAGAGGCCACGAACCGGAGCCTCGTGATCCTGGACGAGGTGGGCCGAGGGACGTCGACGTTCGACGGCCTCTCGATCGCGTGGGCCCTGCTCGAGTACCTCCACGACGCTCCGGGCAAGGCCGCGTTCGTCCTCTTCGCCACGCACTACCACGAGCTGATCGAGGTGGCCCTGGTCAAGCCGGCCGTCGTCAACACCACGATGGCCGTCAAGGAGATCGGCGGCCGCGTGGTGTTTCTCCGCAAGGTCGTGCCGGGCGGGGCCGACCGCAGCTACGGCATCCACGTCGCGGAGCTGGCCGGGCTGCCGGCGGAGGTGACGGCCCGGGCGCGGGAGGTCCTGGCGAATCTCGAGAAGCAGGAGCTCGACGTGCAGGGCGCGCCTGTTCTCGCGCGTCGGTCGGGGGAGAGCGCCGGCAGCGGGCAGTTCCTGCTGTTCTCGGCCGAGGAGGAGCTCGCCCTCGAGAAGCTGCGCGCCCTCGACGTCGATCAGATGACGCCGATCGCCGCCCTCTCGCTTCTGGCCGCCCTGCAGGATCGGCTGAAACGCTCGTGAGCTCGCGCCTCTTCGGCGTCGGCGTGGAGGGCCCGTCCCTCACCGCCCGCGAGCGGGAGATCCTTGGCGCGCATCCGCCGTACGGCGTGATCCTCTTCCGGCGCAACATCGAGAGCGCCGCGCAGCTCGGGCGACTCGTCGCCGACGTCCGCGAGCCTCGGCGCGCGCTTCCTCTTTCTCGACCAGGAGGGCGGGCCCGTCGACCGGCTCCGCGATCTGCTGGCCCCGGCCCCCTCGCTCCGGCGGGCGGCGCGGACGCCGGGGGCGGCGCGCCGCGCGGGAGAGCTCGCCGGGAAGGCACTCTCCCGTCTCGGGTTCGACGTGGACCTCGCGCCGGTCGTCGACCGGGGCCTGCCGGACGCCGGCGCCCTCGTCCTCGGCGAACGCGCCGCGTCCGCCGAGCCGGCTCGGATCATCGAGGCGGCCGGAGACTTCCTCGACGGCCTGCAGTCGCAGGGCATCGGCGGGTGCCTCAAGCACTTCCCCGGCCTCGGCCGCGCGCGGCTCGATACCCACGAGGCGCTGCCGGTGCTGGAGACCGATCCGCATCAACACGCCCTGGACCTGACTCCCTTCGACGCGCTGATGGAGAAGGCGGGGGCGGTCATGATCTCCCACGCCGCGGGCGAGGACGGCATTCCGGCCTCCCTGTCGGATGCGGTGGGATCGGTCCTGCTCCGCACGGTCCTCGGTTTCGAAGGCGCGGCGTTTTCGGACGACCTGGAGATGGGCGCTCTTTCGGCCTTCGGGACCGTCCCGGAGCGCTGCGCCCGCGCGGCCCTCGCCGGCTGCGACCTGCTCTTCGTCTGCCGTCGCCTGGAGGACTACCCGGCCTCGCATCGCCGCGGTCGAGAGCGGAGTCCCCGAGGAGCGGCGCGCCGAAGCCGCCGGAGCGACTCGAGGGCTACGCCGGACACCTCGTGGGATTACGGCGCGCCGCCGGCCGCGACGAGACGACCCCGCTCGAAACTCTGGCCGCCGAGATCCGGTCGTTGGGCGACTCGCTCGCCTGAGGGACCCGGACGCCGGCCGTCAGAGCCCCTCGAGCACGATCATGTTGGTTCGCGTGCACGCTTGGCGCAGCGCCTTGCCCTCGGCATACTCGGCCGAAGCCCACCACGCCTTCGCCTGCTCGAAGCTCGGGAACTCCAGGATCACGGCGCGCTTCGGCGCCCAGTCCCCCTCCAGGACCGCGGTCTTCCCGCCGCGGGCGAGATACCGCCCGCCGTGCGCCGCGATCGACGGGGGAGCGAGCGCCTTGTATCGCTCGTAGACCCCGGGATCGCGCACGTCGACGTCGACGATCACGTACGCCGCCATCGTCCGCTCCTGCGCCTAGAACGGAACGTCGTCGTCGTATCCGCCGCCGCCCGCCGTCGCGGGCTCGGGCGTCTCGGCGACCTCGCGGGCCCCGGCCGAGCGCATTCCGTCCTCGCGCTTGGAGAGCATGACGACGTTGGACGCCTTGATCTCGGTCTTGTAGCGCTTCTGGCCGGCCTGGTCCTCCCAGCTCCGGGTCTGAAGGCTGCCCTCGACGTACACCATCTTTCCCTTGTGGAGGTACTCGCCGCAGATCTGCGCGAGCTTCTCCCAGGCGACGATGTCGTGCCACTCGGTCCTCTCCTGCTTGGCGCCCGACGCGTCCTTCCAGGTCGTCGACGTCGCCACGGAGAAGCGCGCGAGGGTCGTCCCCTGCGGCGTCGTCCGGATCTCCGGGTCCTTCCCGAGGTTTCCGATCAGGATCACTTTGTTCACGCTGGCCATGTGTTCGCCCTCCTTTCAGGTGCTGGAAACATATTCCACTTCGAGCGGGACAGATGATGTCCGGGCCCTCCGGGCAGCTAGAATCTCCCAATCCCATGACCGACAACGAGATCGAAGCGACCCGCGGCCACCTCGTGCGCTCGGCGTCGACGATCACCCCCCTGACGCTCCTCTCGCGGATCACCGGGTATCTCCGCGACAAGGTGATCGCCGCCACTCTCGGCGCCGGCCTGCGAAGCGACGCCTTCCTGGTCGCCTGGCGGATCCCCAACATGCTGCGGGAAATCATCGGCGAGGGCGCGATGTCCTCCGCGGTCATCCCCGTCTACACCGAAGTGTCCGCGCAGCGCAGCGTCGAGGAGGCGCGGGCCTTCGTCGGCCGCGTCGTGGCCACCTTCGCATTGATCCTGGCGGTGATCACCGTCGCCGGCATCGTTCTGTCGCCATGGCTCGTGTCGCTCCTGGCCGGGCAGTTCCGCGAGGACCCGGGAAAGTTCGAGCTGACCGTCCGCCTGAATCGATGGATCTTTCCCTACATCCTCCTCGTCTCGCTGGCGGCGCTGTGCCAGGCGCTGCTGAACGCCCACCGCCGGTTCGCGGCGGCCGCGGCGGCGCCGATCCTCCTGAACGTCGCGATCATCCTGGCGGCCGTGTTCGTCTCTCCTCGTACGGCCGACCCGACGTACGGCCTCGCCGCGGGAGTGCTCGCGGGCGGCGTTCTGCAGATCGCCCTCCAGGTGCCACAGCTCGCAAAGCTCCGCGCGGTCGGGCGGCCCGCTCTCGGCTGGAGCGACCCGGCTGTGCGCTCGGTCCTGCTCTTGATGGCGCCGCGCCTCCTGGCTTACGGCATCAGCGCTTTCAACACCGTCGTGTCCACGCGCTTTGCCGCGGGCCTCGGCGGAGGCAGCGTGTCGCACCTCTACTATGCGAACCGGTTGAAGGAGCTCGTCCTCGGGGGTTTCGCCGTCTCGGTCGCGACCGCGATCCTTCCGCTCCTCTCCAGGCAGGCCCTCCTCGCGGATCGCGACCCGTTCAAGGAGAACCTCGCCTTCGCCCTCCGCCTGATCGCGTTCGTCACGGTCCCGGCGAGCGTCGGGCTCGTGATGCTGAGGGTCCCGATCGTGCGCGTTCTGTTCCAGGGCGGCCGGTTCGGCCCGACCGACACGCTCGAAACCGCCGGCGCCCTCGCGACCCTGTCGGCCGGGCTCTTCTTCTTCGCCGGCATCCGCGTCATCGTGCCGGCTTTCTACGCGTTGAAGAACACCACGATGCCCGTGGCGGCCGCGCTCGCCGACGCCGTCGTCTTCGTCCTGCTCTGCGAAGCGTTGACGTCCCCGCTCGGCCTTCCGGGGATCGGCCTGGCGGCGTCCGCCGCCGCGGCCGTCAACGTCCTCCTCCTGGTCGCCGTGCTCCGGCGACAGCAGGGCCGCCTGCGCGGCCGCCAGATCCTGGCGTCGGTCGCGCGCATCGCCGCCGCCGCTGCGGCCATGGGGGCGTTTCTCTGGGGCGCCCTGCGGGTCGTTCCGGGCGATCGGCTCGCCGGGTGGAGCGGGGCCGGGATTCTCGCCGGCCTGATCGGCTCGGCCTCCCTGGTCTACTGGCTCGCGGCGCACCTGCTCCGCGCGACGGAGCCGGCGGAGCTGGCGCGCGTGGCGAGGCGGCGGCGGTGAAGCTCGTCATCCAGCGCGTGTCGAGCGCGGCCGTTCGCGTGGAGGAGCGCGTGGTCGGCGAGATCGGCCGCGGCTTCCTCGTCCTCTTCGGGGCGGAGACCGGCGACGATCCGGACCTCGCCGACGAGGCGGCGCGCAAGGTCGCGGGCCTGCGCGTCTTCGAGGACGAGGCGGGCAAGATGAACCTCGCCCTGGCGGAGGTCGGAGGCGCCGTCCTCGCGGTCTCCCAGTTCACGCTGGGCGCAGACCTGTCGCGCGGGCGCCGGCCCGGCTTCGAGCGGGCGCTCCGGGGCGCCGAGGCCGAGCCCCTCTACGACCGGTTCGTCGCCGCCCTCGCGGGCGAGGGCATCCCGGTCCGGACGGGGGTCTTCGGCGCGGCCATGCAGGTCTCGCTCGTCAACGAGGGCCCCGCGACGTTCCTGCTCGAGCTGCCGCGCCGCGGCTAGTACGCCCCTGAGCCCGGAAGATCGTTACGGCGAGCGGAACGGCGCGAGCGAGAAGCAGAGCAGGAAGATTCCGACGCACGCGAGCGCGACGAGCGTGCGGCCGAAGTCGAGCGGCTCGTCGTCGTCGGGCATCGGCGGGTGGCGGAAGCCCATGAAGAGCACGACGAACGCCGTGAAGACGAGCCAGACGGGCGGCCCGAGAAACGACCCGGCCACCGCGAGCGCCGCCGCCGCCCCCGCCGCGAAGGGTTGACGCCTTCCGAGAAGCGCGCGCATCACGTGGGAGCCGTCGAGCTGTCCGACCGGGAAGAGGTTCATGGCCGTGACGATCAGGCCGAACCACGCGGCCATGAAGGTCGGGTGCTCGTGAACGGAGGCGCTCGTGTACGGACCCACGTGCATCCAGGTCTGGGCCCACCGCGCCAGGAGCGGGTAGTCGAAGAGGGTCGTCCCGGCCGTCAGCGGCGTCGTGGTCGGCCGCGGGTGCGCCGTGCCGTAGAGGAGGAAGGGGATCGTCGCCACGAAGCCGGCGATCGGCCCGGCGGCGCCGATGTCGAGCAGCACCCGCTTGTTCGGGATCGGCTCCTTGATGCGGATCACCGCGCCGAACGTCCCGAAGGACAGGATGTTCGGCAGCAGGATCGGCGAGGGGAGGAAGATCGGGAGGGTCGCGGCCAGCCCGTACCGCCGGCACATGGCGTAGTGGCCGAGCTCGTGGACGCCGAGGATCACCATGACCGGAACCGAGAAGGCGAAGCCGTCCGCGAATCGGCCGCCCGCCAGCCAGCCGCCCGAGGGCGTGAAGGCCGCCCCGCCGGCCAGAGTCGTCGTGACGAACGTCAGAAGGAAGAGGGCCAGGTGAAAGAGGGGATGCTCGGCGGCCCGGCGCCAGCGCGACGGCGCGGGCGGCGCCTCCGGGAACGGATCGAGCGAGGGTTCGGTCAGGGAATCAGCTCGCGGCCGAAGACTTCCGCAGCTCGACCAGGAGGCGCGCCAGCGAGCTCCCGAGCGAGCTGGCCGCCACCTCCAGCGTCCGGTAGTCCTCGTCGGAGAGAGGGGCACCGGCGCGGTCCGCGTACAGAAACGCGATCAGCCGGTCCTTGATCCGCACCGGGAAGACGGCGCAGGCCGAGTTGGCCTTGTCGCCCACGAGATCCACCAGCGCCGAGGGCATCAGGATGCGCGAGAGCGAGCCGCGGTGCGCGCTGCCCGAGAGCTTCACGAACGCGAAGATGGAGGGCTCGCCCCAGGGAATTCGCAGCTTCGAGACGCGCGAGCGGGTCAGCCGGCCGCCCCTCCCGGTCCATCCCTGCACGGACTCCTGGGCGGAGACGAGCAGGAGCACGCGCGGGAAGCGCGACGCGAGCGCATCGAGCGCCGACTCCGCGATCTGGTCGCGTCCCGTCGACGGCTCGACGTCGGCCAGCGCCGGCGCGGGGGGAAGCGACACGGGCCTCGGGGCCTCGAGGGCCGGGGGCGGCTCCTCCACGAGAACCTCGTCCTTCCACATGCGCGCGGCGAGCTCGTCCGGGGTCTCGGGACGCGTGGGGGTGAAATCCGGCAGCAGACCCGACGCGTCGCCGTTGTCGCTCTGCGGCGTCTCGGCGGACGCGAACGGCGCCGCGAAACTGGCGGGCCGCGGGGCCTCCGCGTCCGGACGGCCGAAGGAGATCGGGATCTCGCGCGCAAGCGCCGACGGCTTCGGCGCGGGCGGCGCGAGCGGGTTGACGAATCGTCCGGCCAAAGGCGGGCGGGCCGTCGCGCGGCCGCGGTACAGCCGCCGCTCCTCGTTGCGCTCCAGCTTCTGCAGGACGCTGCGAAACTCGATCGGCACCGGCCGCCCGTAGAACAGGTTGAGCGCCTGCAGCAGGCGCACCTCGGTGATCACGGCGGGGATGACGGGGCGCCCCGTGAGCGCGGACACTTCGTCGACCGCCGCGAGGTTCGAGGGGTTCTTGAACGCGACGCGGACCCCGCGCCCCTCGAGCGCGTACGGGATCGCGGCCAGCCGCACGGCCGCGCGTTCCGGAAGGATGCGCACGATCTGGGGCGTCGCCTTCAGGATCTGCGACCACGTCGCGAAGTCGCAGCGATGGATCGCCGACAGCGCCTTCAGCAGGCTCTCTTCGCCGAGCAGGTCGCGGTCGAGGAGGATCGTCCCGAGGCGGAACGGCTCGCCGGTGTGGCGCTGGAAACCGAGGGCGCTCTGCACAGCGACCTCGGAGAGGACTCCCTCGGCAATCAGGAGCTCCCCTATGCGCGGCATGTCGCTATTCTATGTCGCGGTTCTAGGGCAGGTCCCGCAGGTCTTTGCCGGGCTTGAAGCGGATCGTGTTGCCGGGAGGGATCGAAACCTCGACTCCCGTCTTCGGGTTGCGGCCGATCCCGCGCTTGCGGCGCTTGACCTGAAAGACGCCGAAACCGCGAAGCTCGATTCGATCGCCGGCGCCGAGCGCCGACCGCATGGCCTCGATCACGGTCTCGACGGCCGTGGCCGCCTTGGCGCGCGGGATCTGGGCAAGATCCACCACGCGGTCGACGATGTCCGCTTTGATCATGTCTCCTCCGGGGTTCGCAGGATTATATAACCTGCTTTTTCCTCAATCGGATGGATGCGGCGAGGGCGGCGGCGGTGGCCCCGCCGAGCTCCCGGACGAAGGTCAGGTCGGCCGGGGTGGCACCCTGGGGCTCCCGGCATTCTGCGTAGAAGAAGGCCACGGTCTTGTCCCGCATCAGGACCGGCTGGACCACGCACTCGGCCGGCCAGCCGCCCAGAGCGGCCGCCAGCTCCTCATGGCGGGCCAGGGGCGGAAGGGCTCCGAGATAGAAGGACCGGCTCATCCGGATGTTCAAGAAGATGGAGGGCTCGGTCCAGGTGAGGTCGAAGCGCCGCAGCGCCGCCACGTCGACGCCGATGCCCGCGCCGGACCAGCCGCTGACCCCTTCGGGCCGGACCACGAAGATCGCGCTCCGGCGGAATCGGCGGGCCAGGGCGGACAGGGCGGCCTCGAAGATCGCGTCGCGCCCGCGAGCCGAAAGGATCCCCGCAAAGTCCGAGGGCGCCGGCATGCCGCCGGCGAGTCCGCCCGCGGCGGGGACGGCCGGCGCTTCCCGCGTCTGGCGCCAGGGAGAGGACGCTCCCGGCGTCGTTTCGCTCCGGGGCGCGATGGGCTCCGCCGGCGGCCGCGGCGGCTCCGGAGCCGGGCCGACGGGCGCGGCGGGCCAGGTTCCCGTCGGCGGAGTCTCCTCCCATTGGATCGACTCCGCCTCCTCGTCCACTTCCTCCGGGGGAGGCGGCAGGCCGCCCCAACCCACCGGGGGAGCGTCGGGGACCCGCCAAGCCTCGAGGAGGGTCGGCTCGTCGGGGTTTCCCGGCGCCAGACCCGGAGGCAGCTCCCGGGCCGCCGAAGAGAAGTTCGGCGGCGGCGGCAGCGGCTTCTGGATGACCGACGGCGCCATCGGTCGCGACAATTTCTCGGCGAGGATGGCGAACCGCGGCGTCCGGCGCTCGCCGTAGTACTTCTCGAGCGCCTGGTAGAGCCGCACCTCGGGAGCGACGGCGGGAACGATCTTCTTCCCGGTCACGAAGAAGAGCTCGTCGAGGATCCGCAGGTTCGCCGGATCGCGAAGCGCGATCCGGATGAAGCCCTCGCCGAGACCCACCGGCACCGCCGAGTGGCGGATGGCGAACTTCGCCGGCAGCGCCGCCGTGACGGTCCCCGGGACCGAGCCCAGGACCGACCACGGCGCGTACTCGCATCCGTGCTGCTCGGCCAGTGCGCGGCCGATGTCGTCCTCCGAGGCCGATCCGCGTTCGATCAGCAGCGTGCCGAGCCGTCCCCCGGCGAAGCCCTGGACGGCGAGCGCGCGGTTCACGCCCTCCTCGGTGACGGCGCCGGAGCGCAGGAGGAGAACCCCGAGTCGAGGCATCGTCGTGTGGATTATCCCGTAGCGCGGGACGAAACGGATGAACCGGGAAGAGCGAAGCCAGAGCGCATGCGACCTCCCGCGCGGACACGGCCGCGCGACCGCCGGAGCATATCGCCCGCGGGCCGACGTGACGCGCGACACCCGCCATCGGCGTGCTACATTCCGGGGGTGAACCGGAGCGCGATTCTTCTCGCGGCCCTCCTCCTCGCGGCTCCGGCCGGCGCGGCGGACGGCGACCTGGCGGCGAGCCGGAAGGCCTTCCTCGCCGCGCGGACGGCGGTGGCCGACGGCCGATACCAGGAGGCGCTCGGGCTCTATCGTAAGGTGCTCGAGCAGGTCCCCGACGACGCCGTCGTCCGTTTCGAGTATGCCCAGCTGCTGCGCGACCTCAACGTCACCGCCGAGGCGGAGACACAGGCCCGGGAGGCCGTGCGGCTCGACCCGACCCTCCCGGAGGCCCAGCGGCTGCTCGGCAACCTCGACCTGGCGGCGGCCGAGAAGGACCCCTCGCGCCTGTCGGCGGCCATCGAGCACCTGTCGGCCGCGCGCCGCCTCGCGCCCTCGGACATCGGCACGGCGGTGAGCCTGGCGCGGGCGCTGCTCGCGGCCGATCGGGCCGCGGAGGCGGCGGCCGTCCTCGACGAGCTTCCCGAGCTCGGCAACCAGCCGATGATCCAGCGCCTCACGGCCGACGCGAAGGCGAAGGCCGGCCGCCTGAAGGAGGCCGAGGCGATCTACCGCGCTCTCTACGAGGCCGATCCGGGCGATCGCGAGATCGCCGCCGCCCTCATCGACCTCTACGAGGATCAGGACCGGCTCGACCGATCGCTCGAGATCCTCCGGACGCTCGAGCATCGCGACCCCGCCAACCCCGCGATCACGGAGCGCATCGTGCTGGACCTGGCGCGCGCGGGCCGCTTCGCCGAAGCGGAGGACGCCGCCCGCCAGCTCATCGAGAAGCGGCCGGAGAATCGGGGCGGCCGGCGGCTCCTCGCCACGGTCCTCTTCGAGCGGGGAAGCACGGCCGAGGGCGAGAAGATCCTGCGGTCGATGATCGAGGCGGACCCGGACGACCCCACGACCCGCCGCGCGCTGGCCGCCGAGCTGACCCGCGAGAGGCGTTTCGACGAGGCCCGGGCCATGTACGAAGAGATGGCCCGGCGGGCCGGCAACGATCCCCGGCAGGCGGACGCGAAGGCGAGCGCGGAGATCGAGGTCGGCTTCATCGCATACCTCCAGAAGGACTGGGCCGCCGCTCGCCGGATCCTCGGACCGCTGTCGGTCGAGGGCGGCGTCGTGCATCCGCGCGCCGCGCGGATCCTGCTGGCGGCCGACCGCGACGGAGAGTTCGCCGCCGACGGCCTGGCCCAGGCGCGCATCTTCGCGGCCGCAGACCCGAAGGACCCCGACTGGTCGGCCGACGTGGCCGAGTTCGAGTACCGCACCGGCGCCGAGAAGGCCGCGGAGGCGAAGCTCGACGCGCTGGCCGCGACCGGGGAACTCGAGCGCCTGATGGCGGCGGCCGACGCGTGGGCTCGCCTCAAGAAGTTCGATGCCGCGGTCCGCGTGTCGCGGGCGGCGGTGGCGAAGTTCCCCGAGAGCTCCGAAGCGCTCTTCCGGCTCGGCTCCAGCCTCGAGCGCGCGGGCAACCCGGCCGAGGCCGAGGCCGTGTTCCTCCGGCTCCTCGAAGAGCGGCCCAACGACGCCGCCACGCAGAACTACCTCGGCTACATGTGGGCGGACCAGGGCGTCCAGCTCGACCGCGCCCGCGAGATGCTCGAGAAGGCCGTCGCGCGGGAGCCGCGCAATGCCGCGTACCTCGACTCGCTCGGCTGGGCCGACTTCCGGCTCGGCCGTCTGGAATCCGCCGAGAAGAACCTTCGCGAGGCGGCCCGGCGCGAGCCGACCGACCCCACGATCCTCGAACACCTGGGCGACCTCGAGATGAAACAGGGCGAGATCGAGGCCGCGATCCGGAACTGGGAGAAAGCGCTCGACCTCAAGTCGGAAGAGGCCTCGCGCGTCCAGGAAAAGCTCCGGCGAGCCCGCACGCCCGTCTCCCAGCGTTGATCCCGCGCCCGCTCGCCGCTCTCGCACCGATCCTTCTTCTCTCCGCCTGCGCCACGGGAGCCGCGGCCCGGCGATTCACCCCGCCCGGCGAGAACGACGAGCGCGAGACCGTCGAGGCGACCGCCGCCGCGGAACGACGGGCCGGGGAGCTGCCCGCGTCGAGGCTCCTCTACGACGCGCGGATGAGCGGGGGGGGAGCTCCCGCGGTCCCCGGGACGCTCGCCGTCACCTACGACGGCGCGAACGTGCGGAAGGCGTCCCTCAGCGGGCCCTTCGGTTCGAAGGTCGCCGAGTACGACGCGGGCCGGATCACCGGAGAGGACCAGCGGGCGCTCGTCGTCGATCCCGCGGCGCTGCGCGCGGTTCTCGCGGGGGCCTGGCCCGGGCCGCCGTCCTCGATCGAAGGCTGCGACGGAGACGACTGCCTGGCCGTGTGGGACGCGCCCGTCCACGTGACCGCCACGGTGGACCGCAGGCAGCGGCGGCTGGATTCCCTCGCGATCGCGACCCGGACGGGCAGGCTCACGGTGACCTACGGAGGAAGCGCGAGCCCGTGGCCCGAGCGCATCCTCGCCCGCGAAGAGCCGTCGGGACGCAGCCTCAAGCTGTCGCTCGTCGCCGTCGAAGCGGCCACGGGCCCCGCGCCATGATCCTCTCGGCCTCGGCTCCGGCCAAGATCAACCGCGAGCTCCGCGTCGGGCGCATCCGCCCGGACGGCTTTCACGAGATCCGCTCGCGCATGGTCTCGATCAGCCTCGCCGACCGCATCACGGTCGAATCGGCCGAGGGCCTCGCCTTCGCCTGCGACGACCCGACGGTGCCGGCGGGGAGGGAGAATCTCGTCGTGCGCGCCACGGAGCTCCTCGCCGCGCGGTGTGGCGTGCGCCCGGGCGCGCGCATCGCTCTGCAGAAGCGGACGCCGATGGGCGGGGGGCTCGGCGGCGGCAGCGCCGACGCCGCGGTGACGCTGCGCCTCCTGGCGCGCCTGTGGCAGGTGGAGATCGACTCCGCGCGGCTCTCGAGCGTCGCGGCCGAGCTCGGGAGCGACGTGCCGTTCTTCCTGACCGGCGGACAGGCCGACGTCACCGGCCGCGGCGAAGTCGTGACCCCGGTCGCAGACGACCCGCCGGTCGACCTGCTCCTGCTGGTGCCGCCGTTCCCGGTTTCGACCGCGGGCGTCTATCGCAACCAGGCCGGTCGGTTCGACCTGGCGCCGCAGCTCGAGGTCGCGTCGCCCGGCCGGCGCGGCTTCTTCGGGCCCAACGACCTGGCATCGGCCGTGCTAGCGACAGAGCCCAGGATGAAGCCCTATCTCGAGTCCGCCGCCGCCCTGACCGCCGACCACGTCATCAGCGGCTCGGGCGCGACGATCGTCCTGCACGGCGCTCCGGCGGATGCCGAGAAACGGTTGGCGGCGCTGCACCCCGAGGCCCGGATCTACCGATGTCGAACTCTGAGCCACGATGACTACCAACGCGAGTCCAACCCCAGGGGAGGTGCTCCATGAACATCACGCAGGTCAAAGTGTTCCCGGTGGCCGAGGAGAAGCTCAAGGCGTACGTCTCGATCGTGATCGACGACTGTTTCCTCGTTTCCGACCTGAAGGTCATCCAGGGGCCCAACGGCCTCTTCATCTCCATGCCGTCCAAGCGCAAGAAGAACGGCGACTTCAAGGACATCGCCCATCCGCTCAACCGCGAGACCCGGGAGCGAATGGAGAAACGCATTCTCGAAGAGTACGAGAAGGCCCGTTCCGCCGGTCCGGCGCCCGTCGCTCCGGCGCCAGTCCCAGCGACGCCTGCGCCGGACGACGGCGCCGCCCCCGAGCCGGAGGCGTAGAATCGATGGGCATTGGGGCGTCGCCAAATTGGTAAGGCACCGGCCTTTGGAGCCGGCATTTCCAGGTTCGAGTCCTGGCGCCCCAGCCAGTCCGGCCCCGGGTTGATGGTCGACTGTCGACCCGCGTCCGCGTAGAATCCCTCCCGCTTGGTCGCACACGCCTTCAACTACGGCGATCTGAAGATCTTCTCCGGCCGCGCGCACCCGGCGCTCGCCCAGGAGATCTGCGCCTACCTCGGCATCGCGCTCGGGGAGCTGACGCTCTACAACTTCTCCGACGGCGAGAACTACTGCCAGATCGACGAAAACGTGCGCGGCGCCGACGTCTTCATCGTCCAGCCGACGTGCTCGCCGGTCAACGACCACGTCATGGAGCTGCTGATCCTCCTCGACGCCTTCAGGCGGTCCTCGGCGTCGCGCATCACGGCCGTGCTCCCGTACTACGGCTACGCGCGGCAGGACAAGAAGGACAAGCCCCGCGTTCCGATCACGGCGAAGCTCATGGCGGACCTGCTGACCGCCGCCGGCGCGGACCGGATCCTGACGATGGACCTCCACGCGGCGCAGATCCAGGGCTTCTTCAACATCCCGGTGGACCACCTGTTCGCCGCGCCCGTGATCCTCGACGCGATCCGCAAGCTCGGCCTCGACGACCTCATGATCGTGTCGCCGGACGTCGGCGGCGTGACGCGGGCGCGCGCGATCGCCAAGCGGCTCGGCGCCTCGCTCGCGATCGTCGACAAGCGGCGCACCGGCAAGAACGAGACGGAAGTCCTGAACGTCATCGGCGACGTCGAGGGCCGCGACGTCCTGATCCTCGACGACATCATCGACACGGCCGGCACCCTGATCCAGGCCGAGGAGGCCCTCCGGCGCGGGGGAGCCAGGCGGACCTATGCCGCGGCCGTCCACGGCGTGCTCTCCGGGCCCGCCCTCGAGCGGATCGACGGGTCCGGGCTGAGTCCCTCCTGGTCACGAACACGATCCCGGTGGAGGCCGCCATGGCCCGCTGCCCCCGGATCCGGCCCTTTCGGTGGCCCCGCTCCTGGGCGAGGCCATCCAGCGGATCCACGACGGGGCTTCCGTTTCCTCGCTTTTTGTGTAGAATCCGCCTCTTTGCGCGGACTCCCCGCGCGGGGTAGGGCATGAAAACCATCGAATTGAACGTCGAGAAGCGCTCGACGATCGGAAAGAACGAGGCCCGGCGCAGCCGCATGGCGGGCCAGATCCCCGCCGTCGTCTACGGCGCGGGCAAGCCGAACGTCCCGATCGCCGTGAACCGGAAGGCCCTGGCGGACCTGTTCCGCGAGGGAGCGGGCGAGAACGCGATCTTCCTCCTGAAGCTGGCGGGCTCCGACCAGAGCCGGCACGCCATGATCAAGGAGCTGCAGCGCGACCCGCTCTCCCGCAAGCCGCTCCACATCGACTTCGTCCGCGTCCTGATGGACGTGAAGATCACCGTCAAGGTGCCCATCGAGATCGCCGGTGTCGCCAGGGGCGTCAAGGCCGACGGCGGCATCCTCGACGTCGTGACCCGCGAGATCGAGATCGAGTGCCTTCCGGGCAACATCCCGGCCCACCTCACCGTCGACGTTTCGGAGCTGGCGATCGGCGACGCCATCCGCGTCTCCGAGATCCCGGCGGTCGAGGGCGTGACGATCGTCGACAACCCCGAGAAGGTCGTCGTGCACGTGGCGCACCCGGCCCGCGAGGAAGAGCCCGTCGCCGCGGCCGAGGGCGCCGCCGAGCCGACCGAGCCCGAGGTCCTGAAGAAGGGCAAGGCCGTGACGGAGGAAGAGGGCGCCGAGGAAGTCAAGGAAGCCAAGAAGGAGAAGGAAAAGGAGAAGTAACTTCTGCGCGCGATCGTCGGCCTCGGCAACCCGGGGGACGACTACGAGGCCACGCGGCACAACGTCGGGTTTCGCGTCGTCGAGAGGCTCGCGGCAGAAGAGGGAATCCGGATCCGGACGCGCGAGTGTTCGTCGCGCGTGGGCCGGGGGAGAGTCGGGCCGGAGACGGTCCTCCTGGCGCTCCCGCAGACTTTCATGAACGCCTCGGGCGAGGCCGTTCGCGCTCTTTGCCAGAAACACGACGTCGACCCCTCGGACCTGTGCGTCGTCGTCGACGAGATCGCGCTGCCGCTCGGATCGCTCCGAATGCGCGCGCGAGGCTCGGCCGGCGGTCACAACGGGCTCAAGTCGGTCATCGCCCACCTCGGCACCACGGAGTTCCCGCGCCTGCGCGTGGGGGTCCGGGGCGAGAGGTACTCCCGCGAGCGCGACCTCGCGGACTACGTGCTCGAGCCTTTCGCGAAGGCCGAGCGGGACGAATTCGAGAACAGCGTCGGGCGGGCCGTGGAGGCCCTCCGGACGTGGTTGACGCAAGGAATCGACGCCGCGATGCGGCGAGCGAATCATTCACCTTCCTCTCCGGACGGCCTCGATCCGGATTGACATCCATGAGGAGGAACCCATGAGGCTGTACGACATCGTCGTCCTGGTCACGCCCGACCTGGCCGACGACGACGCGGCGAAGTCGCGGGCGAGTATCGGAAGATCCTGGTCGACGGCGGCGCCACCGTCGTCAAGGAAGAGCCGTGGGGCAAGCGCCGCCTCGCCTTCCCGATCGGGCGCAAGCGCGAGGCCCACTACCACCTACTGGCAGGTCCAGTCCGAGCCGGCCGCGGTCGCCGAGGTCGAGCGGCGGATGGGACTGTCCGACCAGGTCCTGCGCCACCTCGCGGTGCGCGTCGACGAGGACCTGAAGCGGCAGGCCAAGATGACCGAGCGCCTTCGCAAGAAGGCGATCAAGCGGCCGCCGCGGCCGCCCGCGCCCCCGTCGGATGCGGCGGCGGCCGAGCCCGCCGTGGAGAGGAGCGAGTCATGAGAATGGGTGGAGGCTCCGGGGCCCGCTCCGGTCCCCGCACCGGGCCCGGCGGGCGCGACGCCAAGGGCGGGCCGCGCAAGAAGTTCTTCGTCCGGCGGCGCAAGGTCTGCAAGTTCTGCGCGGAGAAGATCGAGTACATCGACTGGAAGGACATCAAGATCGCTGCAGGGCTTCATCCCGGAGCGGGGCAAGATCCTGCCGCGGCGCATCTCCGGACGTGCGCGCTCCACCAGCGCAAGCTGCAGACGGCGATCAAGCGCGCCCGCTCGATCGCCCTGCTGCCGTACGCAACGGACTAGCAGGAGGGGATGGCCTCTCCCGAACCCCTCGCGGGGCGCGAGGGTCTCCCGGCGAACCGGTTCGAGATTCCTCTGGCGGCCCTGACGGCCGCCGGAGCCTTCTCGGCTCTCTTCGTGCTGCCCGTCATCGGCGCGCTCGGTCTGCCGCTGCTGTCGCTCGTCAGCCCGCTCGGCGCGCCGTTGGCGGCGGTGCCGCTGGTTCGCCTGGCGCACCGGCGCGGCATGGTCACGGGCCTGCTCGCGTGCTCGCTCGCGCTCGCGATCGTGCTCGGGCTGGGCTGGGCGACCGGAGGTCCCGGCGCCGGCCTCGCCATCGCCTTCCTCGCGGCCGGCGTGACGGTGCTCCCCACGGCCACGGTCGGCTTCCTCCGGGCCGGCGCGGACCCTTCGCGGTGCTACCTCGGCCTGTGCCTCGCGGGCGGGGCCTTCCTCGCCGCGGCCCTCGCGGCGTCGGCCGGCGCCTCGGGTCCGTCGATCGCCGCGCAGGTCTCGGCGTCGTTCGAGGAGGTCATCCCGCCCGCCGTCGAGTCGTACCAGCGGTCCGGGGCCGACGCCGAATCCGTTGCGGCCATGCGGGCGACGCTCGAGTCCGCGCGGGAGATCGCGCGACGCTATCTCTGGGGGATCTTCGGAGCGCTCTGGGTCCTCGGCGGCGCCATCGCGTTCTACGCCGGGGCCGCGAGCGCCCGGCCCGTGCCGACGGCCGAGGCGGCCCGCTTCGAGGCCCTCCGGGTCCCGGCCCAGGCCGCGGCCTTTTTCGTGGCCACCGGCGCGGCGTTCGGGGCCCTGTCGGGGGAGGCCCGCCGGATCGCCGGCAACCTGCTCCTGCCCCTGCTGGCCTTGTTTTTTGTGGCCGGCCTCTCTATCATCTGCCACTTCTTCCGGAGGTGGCTCCGGGCCCGGGTGCTCCGGGCGGGTCTCTACGCCCTGGCCGCTTACTTCCCGATCAACGTCGGCGTGGCGCTCCTGGGGCTCTTCGACTGGTACGCAGATTTCCGCCGGCGGGGCGGGGAAGGAACCGAGAAAACATGAAAGTCATCCTGGCCGACGACGTGCGCGGGCTCGGGCACCGCGGCGACACCGTGAGCGTGAAGCCCGGCTACGCCCGCAACTTCCTGTTTCCGCAGGGCACCGCCTACGAGGCCACCCCGGCCAACGTCCGGCGCCTCGGCGAAGAGAAGAAGAAGTACGACGAGAAGACGCTCAAGGAAAAGGGCGTCGCCGAGACCGTGGCGAGCAAGGTCGAGGGCCTGACGGTCGTCATCGCCAAGAAGGCGGGCGAGGAAGGGCACCTCTACGGCTCCGTCACCGCCTCCGAGATCGCCGACGCCCTTTCGGCCAAGGGCATCGAGGTCGACCGGCGCCGGGTCGAGCTCGCCGAGCCGATCCGCCGCCTGGGCTCCCACACCGTCCACGTCCGCCTGCACCGGGACGTCGCCGCGACACTGACCGTCGAGGTGCAGGCCACGAACGTCGCGAGCTCCTGACGAGGGATCTGCGCCTGCGGCACACCGGCCCGCGGCTCGCCCGGGTGCGGGCTCGACCGCGGTCCTGATCCCTCGCCAGCGCGCTCGCTCCCGCGCCGCGGGCCTCCTCCCTCGCTTCGCTCGGGAGACTTCCCGCGCCGCGAACTGTTGAGAGAGCTTCTCTAGCGAGGGACAGGGGTGGGTGGGATCAGCGTCGAGTTCTCGGGAAGCTCGCCTTTCTTGGGGACGTAGAAGGGCTGCTGCAGGGACCAGGGGAGCTTCGCGATCTCCTGGGAACGGGCGCTCCACTCCTCGGTCGGCTGGGAGCCGCTGACGAACGCCTCCAGGACCGGCAGCGGCGTGTCCGCCGTCGCCTTCAGGCCGGTGTCGTAATCGACGGGCGCCAGCGACGATGTTGGAGCGGGACCTCGAAGTCGTCCTGCGGATCGATGCGGCCCCCGTCCCTCATCTTCTCGAGGATGCGCATCCAGATCGGCAGCGCGACCTTCGCGCCGTCGGCCCCCTTGCCGATCGTCTGCGTCTTCTGATCGTTGCCGACCCAGACGCCGATCGTGTAGCGCGGCGTCATCCCGATGAACCAGGCGTCGGTGAAGTCGTTCGTCGTGCCGGTCTTGCCGGCGATGTTCGAGCTTCGAGCGCGGCCGCCGCTCGCGGCGGTGCCGCGCTGCGTGACGCCCTTCAGGATCTGGAGGAGCTGGAAGCGGTCTGCGGGCGTCTCGACCTCCCGCGCGTCCGGAGCGTCTGCTCGAGGAGCGTCCCCGTTGGAATCGGTGATGCGCTCGATCATGTACGGCGTGAACGCGAGGCCCTGGTTCGCGAAGACCGCGTAGGCGGTCGTCATCTCGACGCAGAGCGTCGACCTCGAAGGCGCCGAGCGCGCATCGAGGGGTAGGGCTCGAGGTTCTGCCGGATGCCGAGCCGGTGCGCGGTCTCGATGACGTTCGTGAGCCCGACCATCTCGCGCCATCCGCACGGCGGGGATGTTGATAGGAATGCTCGAGCGCGCGCCGCGAAGCGTCACGATGCCGTGGTACTTGTTGTCGTAGTTGTGCGGGCGGTACGGGGGCTGGTGCGGATCGATCACGATCGAGATCGGGCCGTCGAAGAGCGTGTCGGACGGCGTGTAGCCGTGCTCGAGGGCCGTCAGGTAGACGAACGGCTTGAACGCCGAGCCCGCCTGGCGCAGCGCCTGCGACGGCGCGGTTGAACTTGGACTGCGTCCAGTCGTAGCCGCCGACCATCGCGCGGATCGCGCCGCTCGAGTTCTCGAGGATGAGGACGGCGCCCTGCTCGCGCGGGTCCTGGTCGAGCGCGAGCGTGAGCGCGCCGTCCTTGCCGCGTCTGGGCCGTCGACGGTCGACGAGATCACCGCGCCTTCAGGATCGCGGGCGACGGTCGCGGCTCCGGTCCAGCGGAACGCCGGCGTGGCGAGGGCCAGCGACTCGCCGGCGATGCGGACCTCGGCGCCAGCGGCGTCGACGTGAGGTCACGACGCCGCGCAGGGTCTGGCCCTCCTGGACGAGGCGCGCCTTCCCACGACGGGTCGACGTAGGTCTCGAGTCGAGCGGTACCCTTCGGCCGATCAGGTTGCGGGGCTTGTGGAAGCCGTGCGCGGCGCGAGATCTGGCGCAGGCCCCAGCCGAGCGCCTCCTCGGACCACGCCTGCAGCTCCGGGTCGAGCGTCGACTCGACCCGCAGGCCGCGGCGGTAGAGGTCCTTCTCGCCGTAGGTCTTCTCGAGGTACTGGCGGACCTCCTCGCAGAAGTACGGGGCCACGATCGATTCGGCGAGCGACGGCGCCGCGGGCAGCGGCTCGGCGTCCGCGGCCGCGCGCTCGGCCTCCGTGATGTAGCCCTCGTCCCGCATCCGCCGCAGCGCCGTCGCGCGGCGCGCCGGCGCGAGCTCCGGGTTGCGGAACGGCGACTGGTCCTCCGGGCGCTGGACGATCCCGGCGAGCAGCGCCGCCTCGGCCAGCGTGACGTCCTTCGACGCCTCTTGCCGAAGTAGTAGCGGGACGCGGCCTCGACGCCGTAGTTGCCGTGGCCGAGGTAGATCTCGTTGGCGTACATCGTGAGGATCTGGTCCTTCGAGTAGCGCCGCTCGATCTCGAACGCCACCAGCGCCTCGTTGACCTTGCGCGAGAGGCGTCTTCTGGGGCGAGAGAAAGATCGGCGCGGGCGAGCTGCTGCGTGAGCGTCGAGCCGCCCTGCGCGTATCCGCCGTGCTGGAGGTTCGACCACGAGCGGCCGAGACGATGCGGCGCACGTCGATCCCGCCGTGCTGGTAGAAGTTCTTGTCCTCGGTCGCGACGATCGCGTTGCGGACGACGGCCGGGATCTGCGCCCGGGAGACGAGGATCCGCCGCTCGATCGCGTAGCGCGCGATCGTCGAGCCGTCGCGGCGCCGTGATCTCGCGTGATGATGTCGGGGCGGTAGGTCGCGAGCTCCGACACGCGCGGCACGCGGACGAACCCGGTCGCGACGGACCCCGCCACGGTGCCGAGGAATCCGACCACGAGCAGCGGCAGGACGAGGGCGGCGGCGCGCCGCACGGTCTTCACCGCGCGATTGTGAGGCATCCGCCGCCGTTATGCTATAAGCGGCGGTTCACCCGATGCCGCGCGCCACCCACCCCGGTCCGCCTCCTCCCGCCCCGGTTTCCGGAAAGCCGGCTTCCTACCTCGAAGCGCAGGCGCGAGCCTCCGGCCGGTTCCAGCTCCGCACCGACTTCACGCCGCAGGGCGACCAGGCCGCAGGCGATCGAGCAGCTCGTCGCCGGGCTCAACGAGGGGCGCCGCGACCAGGTGCTCCTCGGCGTCACCGGCTCGGGCAAGACGTTCACGATGGCCAAGGTCGATCGAGGCGGTCAACCGCCCGACCCTCGTCCTCTCGCACAACAAGACCCTCGCCGCCCAGCTCTACCAGGAGTTCCGGAGCTTCTTCCCGCGAGAACGCCGTCGAGTACTTCGTCTCCTACTACGACTACTACCAGCCCGAGGCCTACGTCCCGCAGACCGACACGTACATCGAGAAGGAGACGACGATCAACGACGAGATCGACAAGCTCCGCCTGCGCGGCCACGAAGGCCCTCTTCGAGCGCCGCGACGTCATCATCGTGGCCTCGGTCTCGTGCATCTACGGCCTCGGCGCGCCCGAGTCGCTACTACGGCATGCTCGCGTACCTCGAGGTCGGGGACGACGCGGGGGATGACCGGCCCTCCTGGCGCAGCTCGTCGAGATGCAGTACGAGCGGACCAACCTCGACCTCGACGCGCGGGACGCTTCCGCGTGCGCGGCGACGTGCTCGAGGTCGCTCCCGGCCTACGAGGACACGGCCGTCCGGGTCGAGTTCTTCGGCGACGAGATCGAGAAGATCACCCGGATCGATCCGCTGCGCGGCACGCCGCTCCAGCGAGGTCGACCGCCTCGCGCTCTATCCGCGAAGTCCCCTACGTGACGCCCCGGGAGACGCTCGAGCGCGCGATCGGCACCATCGAGGTCGAGCTCGACGAGCGGCTCGCGGAGCTGACGAAGGCGCGGGCAAGCTCCTCGAGGCGCAGCGGCTCCACCAGCGCACGCATGTTCGACCTCGAGATGATGAAGGAGATCGGCTACTGCAGCGGCATCGAGAACTACTCGCGCCACCTCTCCGGCCGCGCGCCCGGGGGAGCCGCCGCCGACGCTCCTCGACTACTTCCCGCCCGACTTCCTGCTCGTCGTCGACGAGTGCCACCAGACGCTTGCCGCAGGTGCGCGGGATGTACCACGGCGACCGGTCGCGCAAGCAGGTCGCTCGTCGAGTACGGCTTCCGCCTGCCGTCGGCGCTCGACAACCGGCCGCTGACCTTCGAGGAGTTCGGACGCGCGTCCGGCCAGCGTCATCTACGTGTCGCGCGACGCCCGGCGCCGAGGAGCTCGAGCGCGACGGGCGGGGAGATCGTCGAGCAGGTCATCCGCCCGACGGGCCTCCTCGACCCGATGATCGAGGTGCGGCCCGTGAAGGGCCAGGTCGACGACCTCCTCGCCGTCGTCCGGGAAGCGCGGCCGCCGGAGACGAGCGCGTGCTCGTCACGACGCTCACCAAGCGGATGGCCGAGGAGCTGACGAACTACTTCCGCGAGCTCGGCGTCCGCGTGCCGCTACCTCCACTCGCGACATCGAGACGCTCGAGCGCGTCGCGATCCTGTCGCGACTTCCGGCGCGGCGTCTTCGACGTGCCTCGTCGGCATCAACCTGCTGCGCGAGGGGCTCGACCTGCCCGAGGTCTCGGTCGTCGCGATCCTCGACGCCGACAAGGAGGGCTTCCTCCGGAGCGAGACCTCGCTCATCCAGACCTCCGGGCGCGCCGCGCGCAACCTGCGACGGCCGCGTGATCTTCTACGCCGACGCGATGACCGACTCGATGCGGCGCGCGATGGAGCGAGACCGAGCGCCGGCGCGAGCATCCAGGAGACCTACAACCGCGAGCACGGGATCGTGCCGGCCTCGATCGTCAAGCAGATCAACTCGCCGCTCGTGCGGATGGCGAACCTCGACTACTACGAGATCCCCGTCGACCGGCCGAAGCGCGAGCTGCCCGACGCCGAGTCGATCCGCGAGCGCATCGCCGACCTCGAGAAGCAGATGAAGGCCGCGGCGAAGGAGCTGGAGTTCGAAAAGGCGCGCCGCGCTTGCGCGACGAAATCCGCGGCCTGAGGGAGCTGGAGATCTTCAGGACCTGAGTTGAAGGCTGGAGATTTTCCGGAGCTAGCCGCCGGGGTCGGCCGGGGCGGCGCCGGAGCCGCGGTCGGCTTGGCGGGCGCGGGCGCCGGGTTCTTTCGCAGGTACATCCGCGCGGCCGTCTCGACCGGGTCTTCCGACATCGGCGGCCGGTCGATCTTCGGCTGCAACCCCTTGTCGAGGTCCGTGCTCATCGAGATCCCGGTGTTGCCCTGTCCGACGTTGAGCCCGGCGTCCAGCCCGCGGCGTCCGCGGGACGCAGGCCTATCGGGATGTTGCAGGGGATCGCCGAGTTGCAACGCGTGATCGGCACGAGCTGGGCGAACACGCCGACGACCGCTCCCGCGGCGGCGACGGCGAAACGCCGCCGCGGCCGCAGCGCCTCGCCGGGTCATAGCCAGTGGCAGGCGCGCGCGAATCCGGCGAGGACGAGCAGCAGGGCCGCCGCGGCCGCCGCCCAGACTGCCGTGCGCGAGCGCGCGGCGAGGGGGCGCTGCCGCGTGTAGAACCCGGTCTGCCACCGCTCGAGCTCGCGCCCGCACTTGGGGCAGACCGGCGTGCCCGGCTCCACCGGGGTGTAGCAGTAAGGGCACTCGTACATCGGCATCGGCTCATCATACCGAAGCTCCTTCCGACGGGGCGCGCCTTCCGTCGGCCTTCCGCGCGGGGTGTCGGGGCCGTCGGCCTTGCCAACCGCGTTAAACTGGCTCCGTGGTCGACGTCCGTGCGCCGGAGAATCTGCCCGATTCCCCCGGCGTTTACCTCTTCCGCGGGGACAAGGCGAAGATCCTCTACGTCGGAAAGGCCCGGTCCCTGAAGAAGCGCCTCGCCTCGTACTTCGGGGCCGGGGCCGGCGACGCCAAGACGGAGGCGCTGCTGCGGGCCTACCGCGAGATCGAGACGATCGTGACCCACACCGAGCTCGAGGCCCTCCTGCTCGAGAACACCCTCATCAAGAAGCATCGTCCGCGGTACAACGTCTGCCTGCGGGACGACAAGACCTATCCCTACATCAAGATCACGACCGGGGAGGACTGGCCGCGGGCGCTCGTCACCCGGCGCGTCCAGGAGGACGGCCACTCCTACTTCGGCCCGTTCTGGGGCGGGCTCGCGCGGCGGATCATGCGGATGATCACCCGCCACTTCCAGATCCGGACCTGCACGCTGGAGATCGACGGGAATCTGCCCCGGCCCTGTCTCTATTACGACCTCCATGCCTGCCTGGGCCCCTGCGTCGCGGGGCTCACGACGCGGGAGGCCTACGCGGACGCGGTCGCCGACGTGGTCCTCTTCCTCCAGGGGCGCAACGACGAGCTCGACTCTCGCCTGACCGAGAAGATGCAGGCGGCATCGAACGAGGAGAACTTCGAGATGGCGGCGGCCTACCGCGACTCCCTCCGCACCGTGAGGGACGTCGCCGAGCGCCAGGTGGTGCAGTCGCTCCGGGGCGAGAACGTCGACGTCTTCGGGTTCTTCGAGTCGGGACAGGACGTGGCCGTGGCGGTGCTCGTGGTGCGCGGCGGCGTGCTCCAGGACCGGCGCGACTTCTTCTTCGAGAAGTCCCAGGAGATCGAACCGGCCGCCTTCCTCGAAGCGTTCCTGCCCCAGTTCTACGACTCCAACCCGTTCCTCCCTTCGGAGGTGCACCTGCCCGTCGAGATCGCCGATCCGGGGCTCCTCGAGGGGTTCCTGGCGGGGAGGCGTGGCGCGAAGGTCGCGGTGCGGGTGCCGCAGCGCGGCGCCGGCGCCGACCGGCTGAGGCTGGCGGAGGTCAACGCCCGCGAACGGCACCGCATGCGCTTCCGGCGCGTCGGGGGCGACGAAGCCATCGCCGCCGAGCGCCTGGGCCGCGCCGTGGGTCTCGCGCTGCCGCCTCACCGCATCGAAGCCTTCGACATCTCCCACACCCAGGGCACCGACAGCGTCGCGTCGCTCGTCGTCTTCGAGGACGGGAAGCCGAAGAAGTCGGAGTACCGGCTCTTCAACATCGTCTCCCAGAACCTGCTCGAGCCGGACGACTTCCGCAGCATGGCGGAAGCCGTCGACCGCCGGTATCGCCGGGTCCAGGCCGAGAACGGACTCCTGCCGGACCTCGTGCTCGTCGACGGCGGCCGGGGGCAGCTCCAGGCCGCGCTCACGGCGCTCGACCGGATCGGCGTCGAGCTGCCGATCGCCGGGCTCGCCAAGCGGGAAGAGGAGATCTGGGTGCCCGGGAGGCCGGATCCGATTCGGCTCTCGCGCAAGGACCCGGCGCTCCAGCTCATCCAGCGCGCTCGGGACGAGGCGCATCGATTTGCCATCACGCGCCACCGCCAGCGCCGGGGCAAACACATGCGGGAGACCGGCCTGACCGACATCCCGGGCGTGGGACCGGCCCGCGCCCGGCTGCTGCTCCGGCGCTTCGGCTCCGTGAAGGGCCTGCGCGGCGCGGATCCCCATGAGATCGAGGCCGCCGTCGGCCCGGTCACCGCCCGGGCCGTCGCCGCGTACCTCGGGCGCCAGGACGCCCGCTCCGCATGAAGGCGACCTTCGCTCCGGAGGGCGAGATCCGCGGCACGGACCTCCTCGCGTCGCTCGTCGCGCTGTGGCGCGAGGCGGCCAGCGGCTCGCTCCAGTTCCAGCGTTCCGGCGCGACGGCCGGGTTCGAGCTCGCGGCGGGGGAGATCGTCGGCGCGTCCTCTTCGGACCCGCGGTTCGACACGGCCGCGATCCTCGTGCGCGCCGGGAAGCTCGAGGCCTCGACCCTCGAGAGACTCTCCGCCTCCGAGGGGATGGATCGCGCGCTGGCGGCACTCCAGGCGGGGGTGCTGACCCGGCGCGAGTGGCGCTGGGGCGAGAAGATCCGTGCCGTCGAGGTCCTTTCGGACCTCCTGACGTGGATCGAGGGGGACTACACGTTCTTCCGCACGGCCGCGCGCGAGGCCGGAGAGTTCCGCCTCACGATCCCGCGGCTGGTGCTGGAGCTCTTCCTGCGCTCGCGCGACCGCAGCCTCGTCCTCCACCACCTCGGCGGCGTGGACGTGCCGCTCGTCCGCGACTCCCGGTTCGAGGCCGAGTTCTCGACGTTCGGCCTGACCGACGACGCCGAGTCGGTCGTGCGCCTCATCGACGGGGAGTCGACCGCGGCCCAGATCGCCAGCGAGGCGCCGGCGGACACGTTCGCCGTCGAGAAGCTCCTCGCGGCGCTCGTCACGCTGGGCCTCGTCCACCCGGCCTACACGGCCAGCGAATCCGACTCGGCGGCGCGCGCGATGCCCGCCGCAACGGCGCCTCCCGCGCCGCCGCTCCCTGAAGATGACGAGGAAGAAGCGGAGGCCGCGGCGCCCGTCGCCGACGAGCCGGCGGACGAGGAGCTCGAGCCCGAGGTGGACATCGAGGAGAAGGTCATCCCCGCGGGGGCCGACCTGGCCATCGAGCGCGAGGAAGACGAATTCCGTTCGGCACAGCCCGCGCCGGAGGAAGAAGTCCTCGTCGACGCGCCCATGGGAGGGCCCGAGTCGTCGTACGACGCGGACGAGGCGAGCGAGCGCCTCGCGACCGACCTCGAGTCGGGCCCCTCCATTCCCGGCGACCTCATGGAGCCCGAGCGGCCCGGCGCGCCCGGCAACTCGGCCTTCGACCGGCCCCTCGACCTGACGACCGGAGTGGGCTCGCTGGAGCGGCCGAGCCACCGTTCGACCTCTCCTCTCCTGTGGGTGCTCGTCGTTCTCGCCGCGATCGTCGGCGGGGTTCTCTACTGGCGCGCGCGCGGGCCGTCAGGTTCCGCGGAGCCTCTCGCCGCGGCGCCCTCGCCGAGTCCCACGCTCGCGGAGGAAACGGCCGGCGCCGGTTTCGCCGGGACGCCGTCGGCGCCGACGCCCGCATCGCCGGTCGCCTCCGCATCGACGGGCGCCGCACCCACCGCGGCCCCCACCCGCCCGGCGCCCACGGCCGTTGCGACCCGGCCTGCGCCCACCCCGGCTGCGACGCGCGCGCCCACCCGGGCCGCGCCCACGAAGCGCCCGCCCGCGGCGGTCCCCACGAAGCGAGCAGTCGCGCCGGCTCCCGCCAGAACGGCGGCGCCGGCCCCCGCGCCCGGCCGCTCGCGCAAGGCATGGCTCGACCGGGCCGCACGCGACGAGAAGGCCGCGGCGGCCGACCGCGACGCGCGCTTCACGGTTCAGCTCGAGCTCGTCTGCGAGGTGCCCTCGCTCACGCAGGCCTGGTCGCACGACCGCCCCGTCGGGTCGATGTGGGTGACGACCACGTCGTTCAAGGGCCGGACCTGCTTCAAGCTCTATTGGGGCCGCTACCCGACACGCGAGGAGGCGGAGCGCGCGCTCGCGTCCGCACCCGCGTTCTTCTCGACGTCTCGCAACCATCCGATGGTCGTCGCCATACGCTGACGGGCCGCTTTCTGCTACCCTAAGCTCCACTCACATCGACGAATGACCACACAGGCGGCACCAGCCGGGTTTCGCGGCTCCCTCTCCGAGACGCCCCTGCCGCAGGTTCTGCGGCGGATCTTCCTGGAGGGGCTCAAGGGAACCCTGACCCTCGTCCGCGGCGACGAGACGCGACACCTCTTCTTCGAGAAGGGGGAGCTGCGGACCGCCACCTCGTCCCGGGAAGGCCAGAGAATCGGCGCCTTCCTCAAGCGGCGCGGCTGCATCACCGACACCGACCTCAACTGGGCCCTCGAAACCGTCGCCAAGCAGGGCCGCGCGCGCCTGGGCAAGATCCTGGTGGACCGCGGCCTCGTCTCCCGGACCGTCCTCGACGCGGAGATGCGCCGGCTCGTGGAAGAGATCGTCTTCTCCACCTTCGCCTGGGACACCGGCGAGTACCGGTACCAGGGGTCCTCGGGAGTGCTCGATCCCGACGTCGCCCTCTCGCTCTCGACGGCCGCGATCATCGTCGAAGGCATACGCCGGCTTCCGGAGAGCGAGGCGTTCCGCGAGCGTCTCGGCGACGGGCACCGGGTCCCGATCCTCGCCACAGACCCGATGTCGCGCTACCAGTACCTCCCGCTGACGCCGCAGGAGGCGTACCTCCTGTCGCGCATCGACGGGATCCTCGAGGTCGATTCGCTCCTGAAGATCGCGGGCTCCTCCCGCCTCGCGACGGCCAAGATCCTCTACGGCCTCGTTTCCTGCGGCATCGTGGAATGGAAGCGCGAGGGCGCCGAGCGCCCCGCGAGCGGCCGCGGCGGGTTCCACGGCCTGAACGTCGAGGTCTCGGCCCAGCCGTCCGAACGGTCGCCGGGCCACGCCGAGCTCGTCAAGAACACCTACCGGCGCATCGACTGGCTGACCCACTACGAGCTGCTCGGGATTCCGCGCGACGCGCCGCCGGAAAAGGTCGCCGAGGCCTACTTCGAGCGAAGCCGGCTCTTCCACCCGGACCTGCGCCACCGGGAGGACCTCGGGAAGTTCGAGAAGGAGCTGAACGCGGTCTTCGAGCGGATGAAGACGTCGTACGAGACCCTGTCCGACCCCGACAAACGGGCTCTCTACGACCAGAGCCTCGACGCCGCGCCGGCCTCGACGCTGATGACCGATGCTCCGACGACGGACCCGGAGGCGAGAAAGAAACTCGCGACGCAGAACTTCCGGCGGGCGCGGCAGCTGATCGAGGAGAAGGACTACCACCCCGCGGTCGAGATGCTGCGCGAAGCGGTCCGATTCGTTCCCGACAGCCCCGAGTTCCGGTACGTGCTCTCGCAGGTGGAGCTGAAGAATCCGAACTGGATCGACCAGGGCCTCGCCAACCTCAAGGAGGCGGCGCGGCTCGACAGCCGCCGCGTCGGCCTTTCCGTCGAGGCGGCGCGGGCCCTGCTCGAGCACAAGCGGCCGCTCGAGGCCGAGCCCTTCGCGCGCCGCGCGGTTTCCCTCGATCCGTCTCCCGAGAACGAGGAGCTCCTGAAGCGCGTTCTCGACGCGGTTTCCCTGGAGCCTGCGCCGGCCGCGGAAGTCTCGGAGGCCGAGAAGGCGGGGACCGAGCCTCCCGTTCCGGGCGAAGCCCGCCCGGCGGCGACCGGAATCCTCTCCCGCCTCTTTCGACATCGCGGTTGACCGCGATCCTGACGGGCCTGGGCCTCTCGGCCGCCGCGGGCCTCAACGCCTGGGCGGTGCTCCTGCTCTACAACGGCCTCGCGCTCGTGCTTCCGCAGGAGTTTCCGGGACCGGCGGCGGCGTTCCTCTCGAGCCACACCGTGCTGACCGCGAGCATCGTCCTGTTCCTCGCGGAGTTCGTCGCCGACAAGATCCCGATCGTCGATCACCTCTGGAACCTGGCGCAGACGGCGCTGCGCCCGGCCGTCGGCGCACTGCTGATGCTCGCCGCCGTCCCGGAGGCCTCCACCGCCGGCCAGGTCGGGCTCGCTGCCGCGGGCGCTCTGGCGACGCTGGCGACCCACTTCGCCAAGTCGACGACGCGGCTGACCTCCACGGCCGCCACCCGGGGCTTCGCGCAGGTCGCCCTCTCGCTCGCCGAGGACGCCTTCGCGGTGGCGCTCGGCGCGCTGGTGTTCTTCGTGCCCTGGTTCACGGCCGTCTTCCTCGGCGCGCTCATCGTTCTGATGATCGCCGACCGCCGGCGGGTGATGCGGGGCCTCGCCGTCCTCTTCTTCCGCCTCAAGCACCCGCGCCGCGCGCGGGCCGCGTGAGATGCCCTACCTGCTCGACGGCAACAACCTGATCGGGCTGGTGCGCAGGACCTCCCGGCCGACGGAGGACGACCGCCAGGCGCTGGTGGCGGAGCTGGCGGAGAGGCTTCGCGTCACCCGGGCACGGGCCGTCCTGTTCTTCGACGGCCCGGCCGGCGACCGCGGCTCGAGCCTGGGCGGCCTCACGATCCGGCGGGCGACCGGCGGGAGCGCCGACGACGCGATCGTCGCGGAGGTGCTCCGGTCGCGCGCCCCGGGCGAGGCCATCGTGGTGACGTCGGATCACGGGCTCGCCCGGCGGGTTCGGGACGCCGGCGGAAAGGTGTGCGCGCCGGACGTCTTCTTCGCCCGGTTCGGGCGCGGCGCATCCGCCGGCGGAAAGGCCGCGTCGGAGGCCGTCGACGTCGACGCGTGGCTCGAGTACTTCGGGGACGAGAAGAACCGCGACCGCGGGTAGCGGGCGGGGGGAAGGGGCGGGCGACGTGCGGGGGAGCTCGGGGCACCGGCAACCGGGGTTGCGTAACGACCAAGTCAGGTGATGGGGCCAGGGCTCATGGAGCGAGGCGTCACCGCGACATCGGCGCCAGAGCCCTGGCCCGCATGGTAGAGTCTGTATGGCTCCGAGCGGGCCACGCGGTCGCTCCGGACTTCGTTTTGAAGAGCCGGAGAGGAAAGTCCGAACTCCACACGGGCAGCATGCCGGGTAATCCCCGGTCGCGGCGACGCGAAGGAAAGTGCCACAGAAATCAAACCGCCTTCCGAAAGGACGGCAAGGGTGAAACGGTGCGGTAAGAGCGCACCGCTCCGCCGGCAACGGCGGGGGCACGGTAAACCCCATGCGGAGCAAGGCCAAATAGGGGGGCAGCGGGCGCCCGTCCCGCCTCACTTCACGTGAGCTGCCTCCGGGTCGGCTGCTCGAGCCCGAGGGCGACCTCGGGCCCAGAGGAATGATCGTGGCTCCGGGCAACCGGAGTACAGAACTCGGCTTATCGGCCCGCTCGGGGCTCTTTTCGCCGACCCCCATCGCGGCGGCCGGCGGCCCATGACCCGCGACTCGCGACCGCCCCTCGTGCTTCCGCCGCGCCTTCGGCCGGGCGCCGCCATCGGCATCGCGGCCGTCTCGGGGCCCGTCGACCCGGAGCGCCTCGAATCCGGCGTCGAGTCGCTCGAGCGCCGGGGCTACCGCGTCGTGCTGGCGTCCAACGCCCTGGCGCGCCGCGGCTTTCTGGCAGGCTCCGACCGGGAGCGCGCCGAGGGATATCGGGAGCTCCTGCGCAACCCCGAGGTGGATGCCATCTTCTTCGCCCGCGGCGGCTACGGGGCCTCGCGCATCCTCGGCCATCTCTCGGCGGAGGAGATCGCGGCGAGGCCGGTCATCCATCTCGGCGGTTCCGACCTCACGGCTCTCTTCGCCTACCTCCTTGCAGGGCCCCGTCTCGCGGCGTTCTACGGGCCGATGCCGGCGGTGTCCATGGCCGGGGAGGAGGGGCTCGACTGGGAGCCCGTGCTCGCGGGCGCTCGGCCGGAGCCGCACGTCTTCGCGCCGGCCGACGTCGTCTCCGGCGGCGTCGGCGAAGGCCCCCTGGTCGGCGGCTGCCTGTCGCTCGTCGCCTCTCTGGCCGGCACCCCGGAGGCCGTCGACGCCCGGGAAGCCGTTCTTTTCTGGGAGGACGTGGGCGAGGAGACCTACCGGCTCGACCGAATGTTGACCCAGCTGGAACGGTCGGGTACCCTCGATCGACTGCAAGCCATGCTCATCGGCTCGATTTCGCCCGGCGCTCGCGGCGGCGGAGAGTCCCCCAAGCCGTCGACGCCTGGCTCGCGGACCGTTTCGCGGGAGCGCCGTTCCCGGTCGTGCGGGGCTTTCCCGCGGGCCACCTTCGCCGCTCGCGGACGCTGCCGCTCGGCGTGCCCGTCCGTCTCGACGCGGAGCGCCGGGTCCTCGAGTTCCTCGGCCCCGGAGTGGCCTGAGGCCCCCGTGCCCTCCGTGAAGGCGGTCTTCAAGTCCGGCCCCGGCGGCACGGGCAAGAGCCCGTACGAGAAGTTCCTCGTCGGCCACCCGATGGGGGACATCATCTTCTCCGAGGGCGACATCGGCACGGAGATGTACATCGTCCAGTCCGGGTCGGTGGAGCTCCTGAAGACGATCGGCGGAGAGACGCGGGTCCTCGCGACGCTCGAGAAGGGCGACTTCTTCGGCGAGATGAGCGTACTCGAGGACGTGCCCCGGACCGCCTCGGCCCGGGCGAAGACCGACGTCGAGCTCGTGCGGATCAACGGCGCGACGTTCGACGCCATGCTGAAGTCGAACACCGAGATCGCGATCCGCATGATGCGCAAGCTCTCGCGGCGGCTGCGCGAGGTCACGGCGATGCTCGAGGAGGCGCTGGGCCGCCGCGTCGCCGAGGAGGAGAAGCCGGTCCAGAAGAAGCCCGCCCCGGAGCGCAACGCCTGCCGGCTGGTCGGCGAGGACCCGCCGTCGGAATTCTTCCTGAACCGCGAGGGCGACACCCTCGTCGGCCGCAGCGACCCCGTCACCGGGATCACCCCCGACGTGGACCTGACGCCGCTCGATCCCCAGCGCTCGACCTCGCGGCGGCACGCCAAGCTCTATCTGATGGCCGACACTTACTACGTCATGGAAGAGATCGGCGTCATGAACGGCACGCACGTGAACGGCAATCGCCTCGCGACCGGTGTCCCGATCGCCATCGCCAACGGCGACGTCCTCAAGTTCGGCCTCGTGTCGCTGACCTTCCTGGCGCCCGAGACGTAGCTGGAGCCCCCGGCCGAGGCCCCGCCGAATCGCCTCCACCCGGGCGACCCGATCGCGCGACTGCCCGGCGTCGGTCCCTCACGGGGCGAGAAGCTCGCGGCGGCCGGCATCCGCACGATCGCCGACTTCCTCCTGGCGGTGCCGTTTCGCTACGAGGACCGCCGGCACTTCGCCACGGTGGCGAGCCTCGAGTGGGACCGGCCCGCGACGGTCCTCGTCCACTTCCAGGGGGTGCGGTCGGTCCGGATGCGGCGGGGATTTCTCCGCGTCGAGGCGGTCGCCGACGACGGGACGGGCGCCGTGCGGGTCGTCTGGCACAACCGCTATCCCTCGTTCGCGAAGGCCCTCGCCGGCAAACGGGCGGCGCTGTACGGCGTCCCGGTCGCGGGCGGCAAGGGCGAGATGCGGATCGAGAACCCGGAGACCGAGCTCTTCGGCCCGGCCGACGAGGCGGATCCGCTGCACGCCGGCCGCATCGTCGGCGTCTATCACCGCGTGGCCGAAATCCCTTCGCGCCTCTGGCGCACGCTCGCGAGGCGGGCGCTCGACGCCCTCGCGCCGGATTTCCGGGCGATCTCGGCTCCCTCCGCGAGGCTCCTCCGGGCGCTCGACGAAGCGCACTTCCCGTCGCACGTCGACTCCTCCCGGGCCGCGCTGTCCGAGCTCGCGCGGGAGGAGCTCCTCGCCCTCGCGGCCCGGATCGAGGACCGGCGCGCCCGCCTGCGCGAACGCCCGGGGATCGTGCTTCCGGCCGAGGAGGCGATCCGCCAGCTCGCGCGCTACGTCCTGCCGTTTCCGCTGACGCGGGCGCAGAAGCGGGCCGTCCGCGAGATCGCCGACGACCTCGCGTCCGGAAGGGCCATGGCCCGTCTCCTCCAGGGCGACGTGGGTTCCGGAAAGACCGTCGTCGCCGGCCTCGCCATGCTGATCGCCGCGAAGAACGGCACGCAGTCGGCCCTCATGGCGCCCACCGAGATCCTCGCCGAACAGCACGCCGAGAGCCTCGCGGCATGGCTGACGGGGGCAGGCGTCCGCCTGGGGCTCCTGACGGGCCGGGTCCGGGCCGGCGCTCGCAAGCATCTGCTCGAAGCCCTCGCGGCCGGCTCCATCGACGCCCTCGTCGGAACCCACGCCCTGGTCGAATCGCCGGTCAAGTTTCGCCGCCTCGGCCTCGTCGTCGTCGACGAGCAGCACCGATTCGGGGTGGCCCACCGCTCGCGGCTCTTCCGGAAGGGCGACCCATCCCCTCACGTCCTGATCATGACGGCCACGCCGATCCCCAGGTCGCTCGCGTGGGCGGTGTACGGCGAGCTCGACGTCTCCGTCCTCGACGAGAAGCCGCCCGGCCGATCCCCGGTCGTGACGCGCGTGCGGGAGGAGAGCGCCCGGGCGCGCGTCTACCGGTTCGCCGGTGAGCGGGCGGCGGCGGGCGAGCGCGTCTACGTCGTCGTGCCCGCGATCGAGGAGGGGGCCCGGGAGGTGGCCGCGACGCGGGAGACGGCCGGGCGGATCGGGGCGGCCTTGCCGGGCGTGCGCATCGGCATCCTTCACGGGCGCATGCCGCCGGCCGAGCGGCAGGCCGTCCTCGGCGACTTCGCCGCGGGCCGCTGCCCGGTCCTCGTCTCGACGACCGTCGTCGAGGTGGGCGTCGACGTCCCCGAGGCGACCCTCATGATCGTCGAGAACGCCGAGAGCTTCGGACTCGCACAGCTTCACCAGCTCCGGGGCCGCGTCGGGCGGAGCGAGCGCAAGTCCTGGTGCGCGCTCATGGTGGGGCCGTCCGCGACCGAGGAGGCCCGGCGCCGGCTCGCCGTGCTCGAGAAGACCAGCGACGGTTTCCTGATCGCCGAGAAGGACCTCGAGGCGCGCGGCCCGGGCGACCTCCTCGGGACCCGCCAGAGCGGCCTGCCGCCCCTGCGCATCGCGGATCCCGTCCGGGACCTCGCCCGGCTTCCGCAGGCGCGCGGCGAGGTGCTCGCCATGCGGGCGGAGGGCCGGACCGTGGCGAGCGACCTCTTCGGATATCCGTGAAGCGAACACGCCGCGGCACCGGAGAGGCGTCGGTGATACAAGAGCGGCCTCGGAGGTGAGCTTGAAAGTCCTCGTCACGGGCGGCACCGGATTCGTCGGGACCCACCTGGTCAACCGCCTGCTGCAGCGCGGGCACGCCGTGGCCGTGCTGGCTCGCTCTCCGGAGAAGACGCAGAACCGCTACAACCGACCGGTCGAGGCGGCGGCGGGCGACGTGCTCGACCGGGCCTCGGTCGAGTCCGCGGCGGCCGGCCGCGACGCGGTGGTGCACCTGGTCGGCATCATCAACGAGAAGGGCGTCCAGACCTTCGACCGGATGCACCGCGAGGCGACGGAGAACGTCACGTCGGCCGCGAAATCGTCGGGCGTCCGGCGGTATCTCCACATGAGCGCCATGGGCAGCTCCGAGGACTCGCCCTCCGCGTACGGCCGCACGAAGGCCGCGGGGGAGAAGGCCGTCCGGGCCTCGGGCCTCGACTGGACGATCTTCCGGCCGTCGATCATCTTCGGCGAGGGCGACGGCTTCGTTGCGCTGCTCGCGCCGATCGTGAAGGGCAACCCCGGATTCATCCCGGTGATCGGGCCGGGGACGACGCGCTTCCAGCCGGTCTCGGTCTCGGACGTCGCCCGCGTCTTCGCCGACGCGCTGGAGAAGCCGGAGACGGTCGGCCGGACCTACGAGGTCGGCGGCCCCGAGACCCTCACGTTCGACGACGTCTATCGGGAGATCGCGGCGGCGGTCGGCAAGCCCGGCAAGCCGCTCGTCCACTTTCCGCTCTGGTACGGCCGGCTGCTGGCGTCCGGGTTCGAGTGGCTGGCGCGCCGCGGGGTCCTGGCCGACCCCCCGCTCACGCGAGACCAGCTCCGCTCCCTCTCGCGCGACAACGTCGCCGACACGTCGGCGACTCTCGCGGCCTTCGGCGGGACGTGGGGACGATTCGGGCCGGGCATCCGCGAGTCCCTCTCGACGGGCCGGCACGATCCGCGGCAGGGGACCGGGGAGGAAGTGGAGCTCGAGAAGCGGGCGGTCCTCCGGATCCGCTGAGGGGCCCGCCGCCTACGGCGTGGCGCCGGCCTTGCGGAGCCGGATCGAGCCCGAGGTCGTGCGGATCACGATCTTCTCGCCGCCGCCGTTCAGGCTGGCGGTGGCGCGCTGCGAGCCGGGCTTCTTGTCGATCGTGAGGTAGCCGAAGTCCGACCGGATCACGGCGTCCTCGTCCTCGGCGCCCGTCACGACGAGCTCGACGTCGGCCTTGCAGTCGGGCGGAACCGTGAGGGAGACGTCTCCGCCCGAGTTGCGGATGGTGATCCCGCCCCGGACGTCTTTCGAGGTGACGCCGATGCGGACGTCGCCGCCCGCGGTCGAGGCGCGGACGCTGCCGCCCACGCGAGGCGCGATGACGTCCCCGCCCGAGGTGTTGGCGTCGAGGCTTCCGCCGACGCTCTGGATGCGAATGTCGCCGCCCGCGGTGTCGGCCAGGGCCGAGCCCGAGACCGAGTCGACGCGGATGTCGCCGGCGGCCGTCGAGGCCTTCAGGTCGCCGGTGACGGGGCCCAGCACGATGTCGCCGCCGAAGGTCTTCAGCTCCGCGCCCGAACCGATGCCGGCCACGCGGATCTCCCCGGAATGCGTCAGGATCTTGACGCGGCCGCTGACCCGGCCGATCCGATAGCTGCCGCCGCTCGTCGTCGAAAGGAAGTCGCCGGTGACGTCGCCGCGCACGACCTCGCCGTCGAAGTCGGCCGGCGGAACGGGCGGCACCGGCGGCACGGCCGGCACCCGGCCGACCGGGGGAGCCGGAGGCGCCGGGGGCGCGGGGGGCGGCGGCGGGACATGCGGGTTGACGACGACCTTCGGCACCTTCACGCGCACCTCGGGCACGGTGACCACGAACTCGCGGCGTCCGGACACGAGCGGCCTGGCGTCCGCCTCCTTCGTCCCGGCGGCGAGCAGCAGCACCGTGCCGTTGAGGGTCTCGAGCCGGACCGACGCGCCGCCCTTGCCGATCGAGCCGCTGTAGTCGCGGCGCGGGTCCGCGATCCGGATCGTACGGATCTCCCGGTTGACCTCCCGGAGCTCCTTCGCGTTCTCGCGCATCTCGCGCTCGGCCTCGCGCATGCCCTGCTCGATCTCGTGCTCGATGTCCCGCATCGACTCGGAGAGCTCCTGGTCGAGCTCGTCGAGGTCCACGACGGTCGTCTCGCCTTCGTCGTCGGTCACGACGATCTGCCGGGACTTCTCCTCGTGGCGCTTGGGCGGACGCGGCGTCCGGCCGCTCGCGGCCCGACCCGGGAGCAGCGGCTGCTTGGGCAACGGGAACGTCGATGCGATCGTGCCGTTCATCGTCTCGGCGGAGAGGTCGAACTGGGCGTCCTTCGGGAGGGTCAGGCTCACCGATCCGTTGACCGACTGGAGCTCGACGCTGTCCTCGGCGCCGAGCGACTGCGACACCGCGTCGATCGATCCGTTCACCGTCTGCGCTTCCAGTGCGCGGCGCACGCCGCGGGCCTCGATCGCCCCGTTGACGCTCTCGAGGCTGAGCTCGCCGTCGACGTCCTTGACCCGGACGTCGCCGCTGACCGTCTGCAGCTCGGCCCTGACTCCCGGCGGAATCGTCAGCGTGTAGTTCGCCTCGACGCGGCAGCGCGAACAGGCCGAGCCGCGGCCGCGGTCGCCCCGGCCGTGCATGCCGGGCCAGCGCGTCTCGAGCGACCAGCCGTCCTCGTCGTGGCTCTGCACGATCCGGGTGTTCTGGAGGAGCTCTTCGGCCTGCTTCTGCGTCGGCGCGGACACGGTCAGCGCCACGACCGCCGAGAACTGGGCTCCCGCCGCGGCCACGATGTCCCCCGAGACATTCTCGACCGACACGGTCTGCCCCGAGGCGAGCGTGCCGTTGATGCGCTCCGTGCGCGTGGCCGCGCCCTGTTCCGCCTTGCCGGTCGAGACCAGCATCAGGAAGAGGCCGAGGGCGAGCAGGAGCCAGACGGCAAGGCGGTCGGCGCGCGCCGTCGGCGTTTCGTGTTCGTCGCGGTGGTCGAACTTCAGCGTGTTCATCGTGAAAGAGAGACGTTGGCTCGGCATGGGAGTTTCGCTGGGCCCTTTCTCAGAAGGAGATCGCCTTCAGTGCGGACGCCGCCTTGGCGCGCACGAAGCCGTTCTCCTGCGGGTCGACGGCCTTCTCGCGCAGCGACTCGATCGTGCGCGCGTCCGGCGACTGCTTGGCGGCCGCGGCGAGCGCGTCGACCGCCGCGAGGCGGACCGCCGGGTTCTTGTCCGTCGAGAGCGCCTCGAGGAACACGGTGCGGATCTCGGGCGTCATGGTGAAGGATGCGAGCGCATCGGCGGCCTTCTTGCGCACTCCGGGATTGGGATCCTTGCGGAGCGTCGCCGAGAGGGCGGCGACGATCTCGGGGGAGGCGACCGCGCTGCCCGAACCGTAGTGCTCGGAGACGAGGGCGATCGCGCGCGACCGGTCGCCGGCGGTGTCCGCGCTGCGCGAGACCATGTACGCGAGGAGCTTCGCCACCTCCGGCTGTTCCGGCCGGCCCACGATCGACTCGCGCGTCGTGACGTCGAACTCGATTCCCACCCGGCCGTCCTTGTCCGCCGGGCTGTACGAGACGTTGGAGAGCCGCGGGCTCGCGGTCAGGTCCGGCAGACGCGACGCCCCGGGCGACGCGGGCTGCCCGGCGGCCGCCGCGGTCGGCGTGGCGCCCTTGCCGGACGGAAGACCGCGGGCCACGAGGTAGCCGAGACTGCCGGCCGCGAGCAGGGCCGCGGCCTGGAGGAGCGGGCTCGCCATCCGCCTCCGCGGGCGGAACTCGCGAACGCGCCGGCGGACCATCTCCTCCTCGATCAGGCCGAGCGAGCGCCGGCGGAACTCCGGTGTGACCTGCGCGTCCGGATCGGTCCCGAGGACGGTCCAGAGGTCCTCGAGCCGCGCCATCTCGGTGCTGCAGGACTCGCAGCTCGCCAGGTGCTCCGAAAGCTCTCGGCGGGACGCTTCGTCGGCTTCGCCGGCCAGGCGGTCGAGAGCGATCGTCGTTACGTCGCGGCAGTCCATGATTCCCCCTCCGAGAAATGGGCCTTCAGCGTTTCGACGGCCCGGAAAATGCGGGTCTTCACCGCGCCGACCGAGATCCCCAGCGTCTTCGCGATTTCGGCGTACGGCATGCCGTGGTACCTGGCCAGGATGAGAGCCTCGCGCTGCTCCTCGGAGAGCTCGGCGAGCGCTTCGCGGACCGCCTGGCGGCGCTGGCGGGAGGCGATCACGGACTCGATCCCGTCCCCCTTCGCCCTCGGCTCGGCCACGGCCTCGAGCGGCACGACCGTCGCCCGCCGGTCGCGGCGACGCCGGTCCCGGCAGGCGTTGGCCGCGATCGCGAACAGCCACGAGGCCACTCCGGCCCTCCCGTCGTACTGATGCGCCCTCGAGATCACCTTGACGAAAACCTCCTGTGTCACTTCCTCGGCCGACGCCCGGTCGGACAGCATCCGGTCCGTGAACCGGAGCAGGGCCGGGGAATAGCGCTCGAAAAGCTCGGCCGCGCCGCCGGTGTCCCCGCGGCGGATTCTCTCGAGCAGCTCGAGATCCTCGCTGCCTTTGGTTTCCATTCAGTCCGGCCAACTGGGGAGACGCGGCGAGCCCGGGAAGGTTACGGCCCCCCGGGCGGCAATCTACGGCGTTTCGCCGCCCTCCCACAAGCCGCGCCGGCTCAGACGCTTGCTATAGTCCCGGACGCTTGGAACACAAGATCGTCGACTTCGCCATCCAGCTCGCGGTGATCCTCTTCGCCATCTCCTTCCACGAGTCGGCCCATGCCTGGACCGCGCTCAAGTTCGGGGACACCACGGCCCGGGACCTCGGGCGGATCAGCCTCAACCCCATGCGGCACATCGACCCGGTGGGGAGCATCCTCGTCCCCGCGCTCCTCTATTTCTTCTCGGGCCTCATCTTCGGGTCGGCCAAGCCGACCCCGGTGGACCTCCGGAGGACGAAGAACCCGCGCCTCGCCAACCTCGCGGTTTCCGCCGCCGGACCGGCCTCCAATCTGCTCCTGGCGGGCGTCGGGATCGTCCTCCTCCGCGTCATCGGGGCCGTCGATCCGGCGGCCCTGGGGGACCTCGTCGACGCGCTGCGGGGGAACCGCTTCGCGGCCGGAACGCTCGCCCCGATCGCCTACGTTCTCTACTTCTTCTCGATGGTCAACGTGATGCTGGCCGTCTTCAACCTGCTCCCGATCCCGCCGCTCGACGGCAGCGGCGTCGTCGTTTCGCTCGTCGGCGCTCCGGCGGCTCGGCTCTACGCGACGATCGCGCCGTTCGGGTTCCTGATCCTGATCCTCCTGATCGCGACCCCGGTCCTCGGGACGATCTTCCGGCCGATCCAGGTCGCGGTCCTGCGCCTGATCTTCGGGGGCCTCTGATGGGCGAGATCGTCCTCTCGGGCCTGCGGCCGACGGGCCGCGTCCACCTCGGCAACTACTGGGGCGCGGTGAAGAACTGGGTCGACCTGCAGGACCGGGCAGTACCGCTGCCGGTACTTCGTCGCCGACCTCCACGCCCTGACGACGGACTACGCGGATACGTCGGCTATCGCCGCGAGCGACGCGCGAGGCCGTGCACGGACTGGCTCGCCGTCGGCCTCGATCCGGAAAGCCTCGACGATCTTCGTCCAGTCGCGCGTGCCGCAGACGGCCGAGCTCGCGCTCGTACTTCGGGATGATCACGCCGCTCGGCTGGCTCGAGCGCGTCCCGACGTACAAGGAGCAGATCGAGCAGCTGCGCGAGAAGGACCTCGGCACGTTCGGTTTCCTCGGCTACCCGGTCCTGCATGACGGCCGACATCGCCCTCTACCGGGCGAACTTCGTCCCGGTGGGGAAGGACCAGGAGAGCCACCTCGAGATCTGCCGCGAGATCGTGCGGCGGTTCAACGGCCTCTACGGCGACGTCTTCCCGGAGCCCAAGGCCGCTCTTCACGGCGACGCCGAAGGTCACCGGGCCTCGACGGCCGGAAGATGTCGAAGAGCTACGGCAACACGATCGCGACTCACCGACGCGGCCGACGACGTGCGCGAAGAAGGTCATGGCGATGGTGACGGACCCGGCGCGCGCGCGCCGAACCGACCCGGGCGACCCGGACGTCTGCAACCTCTTTCCGTTCCACGAGCTCTACTCGCCGCCCGACGGAGGTGGAGGTCGTCGGACGTCGAGTGCCGGACGGCCGCGCGCGGCTGCGTCGACTGCAAGAAGCACCTGATCCGCAACATGAACGCGGCCCTCGAGCCCTTCCGGCAGAAGCGCGCCGAGATCGTCGCCTCCTCGACCGACGTCGTGCGCGACGTGCTCCACGCCGGCGACGCCGCGGCCCGCGTGGCCGCGGAGGCGACGATGGAGAAGGTCCGGGCGGCCGTGAAGCTGTCGCCGGAGCCGTGATGGTCGAAGAGACGGCACCCGGCGCGCTTCCGCCCGTCGCGATCCCGGCCTTCGCCGGGCCGCTCGACCTGCTGCTGCACCTGATCCGGATCAACGAAGTGTCGATCACGGACATCCCGATCGCCGAGATCACCGAGCAGTACACGGCGTTTCTCGACGCCATGCGCGAGCTCGACCTCGACGTCGCTTCCGAGTACATCGCGATGGCGGCCGAGCTGATCTACATCAAGTCGAAGATGCTGCTCCCGCGCGGCGCCGGGCGAGCCCGAGATCGACCCGCGGGCGGACCTGGCGCAGCGCCTCCTCGAGTACGAGAAGTTCAAGCGGTCGGCGGAGACGCTCCACGCCGTCGACACGCTCCGGAGCGGCCTCTGGCCGCGGCCGGAAACCGAGGTCCCGAAGGCCGAGGGGGCGGAGGAGACGCTCGAGGTCTCGCTCTTCGACCTCATCGAGACCTTCCGCACGGTCACCGAGAACTACCGCCTGGCTCACCCGCCGGCCCTGGCGATCGATCACCTGCGCTTCTCGGTCCGCGACAAGATGCTGGAGCTCCTCGCCCGCCTGGACGAGCACCGGACGATGCCGCTGCCTCGAGTTCCTCGGCCAGATGCGCTACCGCGCCGAGGCCGTGACGGCCTTCCTCGCCTGCCTCGAGTTGATCCGCCTCGGGGTCGTCCGGGCCTTCCAGGCCCGTGCCTTCGCCGAGATCCACGCCACCCGCACGGACGTCGTTTTCACGCCGGACCAGATACGCGATACTTACAGCGAATGACCGAGACCGCCGCCCCCCCGCCCGAGACCGATGCCGAGCCCCGGCCGCGGGAGACCTCGATCGAGCGGATCCTGCCGGCCCTCGAGGCGGTCCTCTTCTCCTCGCCCCGGCCCGTCAAGGAGAAGGACCTGGCGGACCTGCTCGAGGCGGCGCCGAAGGCCGTCGCCGCCGCCCTCGAGCGCCTCGCGTCCCGCACCGACGCCGAGGACCGGGGCGTGCGGGTCGAAAAGGTCGCCGGCGGCTGGCGGTTCGTCACCCGCCCGGAGTTCGACTCGCTGCTGCGGAAGTTCCACGAGGTCACCGAGCGCAGCCGCCTCTCGCTCGCGGCGCTCGAGACGCTGGCGATCATCGCCTACCGCCAGCCGATCACCCTGCCCGAGATCCAGGACATCCGCGGCGTCAACTCCTCGGGCGTCTTGAAGACGCTCCTCGAGAAGAAGCTCATCTCGACGGCCGGCAAGAAGGCCGTCGTCGGATCGCCGTTCTTCTACCGCACGACGCAGGACTTCCTGATCCGCTTCGGCCTGAACGAGCTGACCGAGCTCCCGCGGCCCGAGGACCTCGACGCGGACCTCGCGGCGACCGTCGAGACGCGCGAGATCGCCGCGCCCACGGCGACCTCGACGTCGATCCACGTCGAGACCGGCGAGGAGCCGCCCGAGACCGACCCGGGCGCGGACGAGTCTTCGGTCGAGGAGTGACGCTGCCTCCCGTCCGGATCCAGAAGATCATCGCTTCGGCCGGCGTCGCCTCGCGACGACAGGCCGAGGAGTGGATCCGCGAGGGCCGAGTGCGCGTCAACGGCCGCGTCGCGACGCTCGGCGAGCGCGCCGACCCGGAGAAGGACTCGATCAAGGTGGACGACAAGCGGATCCGGCCGGTGTCGGGGCCGAAGACCTACCTTCTTCTCAACAAGCCGAAAGGCTTCGTCACGACCGTGTCCGATCCGCAGAGCCGCGACACGGTGCTCGATCTCCTGCCGGGCAAGCTCCGTCGCGGGATCAAGCCCGTCGGCCGGCTCGACGTACAGACCGAGGGCCTCCTTCTCCTGACCGACGACGGCGACCTCGCGAGGCTCGTGACGCACCCCTCGACCGGCTGCCCCAAGGAGTACATGGTCAAGGTCGCGGGGGAGCCGTCCGAGTCGAAGCTCGAGAAGCTGCGCCGAGGCGGACTGCGCCTCGACGGCCGCCCGACGAAGCCCTGCGGCCTCGAGCGCGTCTCCGGGACGCCGCGCAAGGGCGGGGAGGAGGGCAACTCGTGGCTCCGGGTGACGCTGACCGAGGGACGCTCGCGGCAGATCCGGCGGATGTTCGAGATGGTCGGCCACCCCGTGTCGAAGTTGAAGCGCACGGCGATCGGCCCGATCCGCGACGCCCGGCTGACGCCGGGGGCCTTCCGCCGGCTCGCCGACGCCGAGGTGGCGGCCCTCGACCGGCTGGAAAAGAAGGCTTGAGCCCGTCCCTCATCGTTGCCATCGACGGGCCTTCCGGGGCCGGCAAGTCGACGGTCGCCCGCGCCCTGGCCTCCCGGTCTCGAACGTGCCCTACATCGACACCGGGGCGATGTACCGCGCCGTGGGCGTCGCCGCGGAGCGGGCCGGGATCAGGCTGCCGATCGAGGACCCCGAGGCGGTCGCCCGGATCGCCGGGGCCTCCCGCATCGAGCTCGTTCCCTCGCCCGAGGGCAACCGGGTGCTCCTCGACGGCGGAGGACGTCTCGGACGCGATCCGCCGTCCCGAGATCTCCCTCTACGCCTCGGCCGTTTCGGCCATCCCGGCGGTCCGGCGCACGCCTCGTGGCCCAGCAGCAGCGCCTCGGGCGGGAGCGCGGCGGCGTCCTGGAGGGGCGCGACATCGGAACGAAGGTCTTCCCCGAGACCCCCCACAAGTTCTTCCTGACCGCCGACCCGGCCGAACGGGCCGAGCGCCGCACCCGGGAGCTGGCCGCGGCGGGGGACCCCCCGGCCCTACGAAGATGTGCTCGCGGGAGATGGAAAAACGTGACCGGGACGACGGTTCTCGGGCCGATTCCCCCCTGACCACGACGGGGCGGTACACCCTGATCGACTCGACGGGCCGGGCCGTGGAGGCCATCGTGGACGAGATCGAAGGGCGGGTCCGGCAGGCGATTTGACTGCGCTCCCACCGAACCCATAGGATATCGCTTTGCAAATCAGCGACTTAAGAGAGGGGATCCCTTTTCCAATGCCGGGAGAAAAGCGCAAAGCAACAGGAGGTCGGGAAGCCGAGCCGATGGAAACAGAGCAGGAACTGACGGCCCAGGAGTACGAACACCTCCTCGCCCAGTACGAGAACTCCTTCAAGAACTTGCAGGAGGGAGAGATCATCCGGGGCCGCGTCTTCGACGATCACGCCCGTCGGAAGTCATCGTCGACGTCGGCTACAAGTCCGAAGGCATCATCGCCGTCGACGAGTTCCTCGACGAGACCGGCCAGGTCACGGTCCAGGCGGGCGACATCGTCGACGTGCTGCTCGAGCGGACCGAAGACCGCGAAGGCTACGTCGTCCTCTCGCGCGAAAAAGCCGAGAAGATGAAGATCTGGGACGAGGTCGAGAAGGCCTACGCCGGAGCGCAAGGTCGTCATCGGCCGCGTCATCGAGCGCGATCAAGGGCGGCCTCGCCGTCGACATCGGCGTCCGCGCGTTCCTGCCCGGCTCGCAGATCGACGTGCGTCCCGTGCGCAACCTCGACGCGCTGCGCGGCCAGGAGCTGCGCATGCGCGTCATCAAGGTCAACAAGAAGCGCGGCAACATCGTGCTCTCGCGCAAGGCGCTCCTCGAGGAGGAGAACGCCGAGAAGAAGAAGCACACGCTCGAGACGCTCGCCGAGGGCAAGGTGCTCACGGGCGTCGTCAAGAACATCACCGACTACGGCGCGTTCATCGACCTCGGCGGCATCGACGGCCTGCTGCACATCACCGACATGTCGTGGGGCCGCGTCGGCCATCCGTCGGAGCTCTTCAAGGTCAGCGACGAGATCGACGTCATCGTGCTCAAGTACGACCGCGGCGACCGAGCGCGTCTCGCTCGGCCACAAGCAGCTCACAGGCCGATCCGTGGGCGAACGTCATGGAGCGCTACCCGGTCGGCGCGCGCGTGAGCGGCAAGGTCGTCAGCCTCACCGACTACGGCGCGTTCGTCGAGCTCGAGGCGGGCGTCGAAGGCCTCATCCACGTCTCCGAGATGTCGTGGAGCAAGCGCGTCAAGCACCCGTCGAAGATCCTCAACGTCGGCGACAGGGTCGAGGCGATGGTGCTCGGCGTCGACCCGGAGGCGCGGCGCATCTCGCTCGGCCTCAAGCAGGTCGAGAGCAACCCGTGGCACGAGCTCGCCGAGAAGTACCCGGTCGGCTCGAAGATCAAGGGCAAGGTCCGCAACCTCACCGAGTTCGGCGCGTTCGTCGAAGTCGAGGAGGACATCGACGGCCTCATCCACATCTCCGACATGTCGTGGAGCAAGCGCATCAAGCACCCGTCCGAGGTGCTGAAGAAGGGCGACGTCGTCGAGGCGATGGTCACGACATCGACGCCGAGAACCAGCGCCTGTCGCTCGGGCTCAAGCAGCTCCAGCCCAACGACTGGGACGAGTTCTTCGCGCGGCACAAGGTCGGCGACATCGTCGAGGGCAAGGTGGTGCGGATGGCCAACTTCGGCGCCTTCGTCGAGCTCGACGAGGGCATCGAGGGCCTCATCCACGTGTCGGAGTTCGACGAGCGCCCGCGGCGACAAGCCCGCAGGACCACTACAAGGAGGGCGACACGGTGCGCGACCGGATCCTCAGGATCGAGGACGCCGAGAGGAAGATCGGCCTGTCCGGCGTCGGCGTCGGCTCCAGCGGCGGTCCCGGCCGCTCCGGAGGCGGCGGCGACCGAAGCGACGGCGCCGGCACCGCCGAGGCCCGCCGCCGCGGCGGAGCCGGCCGCGGCAGCGGCCGAGCCCGCGCCGAAGACGAAGCGCGCCAGCAAGAGAAGGCGGACGAGGCCGCGCAGGAGTAGACGGCCGGCGGGACCGATGCCCGCCGGACCGCGAGGAGATCGATGACCAAGGCGGAACTCGTCGAGGAAGTCTCGCGTGTCGCGGACCTCACGAAGAAGCACTCCGAAGTCATCGTCGACACCGTCTTCAAGAGCATCGTCGCGCTCCCTCGGGGCGAGAAGATCGAGCTGCGCGGATTCGGCAGCTTCCGCCTGCGCAAGCGCGGGCCCGCAAGGGCCGCAACCCGAAGACCGGCGACAAGGTGGACGTGCCGCCGAAGAAGATCCCGTACTTCAAGCCGGGCAAGGAGCTGAAGGAGCTGATCAACCGGTAATGCCGGAAGTTCTCTTCGCTCCCTGGCGTTACGAGTACCTCGTGTCGGACAAAGAGCCGAAGTGCATTTTCTGCGAGGCCGCGGCCTCCCGTGACGACGAAGCCTCGCTGGTCGTCCAGCGCGGACGCCGCGTGTTCGTGATGTTGAACCGCTATCCCTACACCAACGGCCACGTCATGGTGGCGCCGTACGCCCACGAGGCCTGGTTCTCGGACTCGAGCTCCGAGACCCTGTCGGAGCTCATTGCCACGGTGGCCCGGGCCGAGAAGATCCTGGTCGTCGCACTTCCGCACCGACGGGCTGAACGTCGGCGTCAACTTCGGGGCGGCCGCGGGGGCCGGGGTCGCCGGCCACTACCACGTGCACGTCGTCCCGCGGTGGGCGGGCGACACCAACTTCATGACGGTCGCGGCGGGAGTGCGCGTGGTGCCCGAGGAGCTCGGGGCCACCCGCGCGAGGCTGGCGCCCCTCTTCGCGGAGGCCGCGTCGTGACGGCGCCCGCACAGACGCCGAGCCGCAACCCCTGGGCGGCCATGGTCCTCGCCTGGATCTTCCCGGGCCTCGGCCACCTCTACCTCGGTCGCCGGAAGACGGCGGCGGCCTTCGCCGTCGTCGTCACGCTCACGTTCCTCGCCGGCCTCTCGTTCCAGGGGCGGCTGTATTCGATCGAGCAGGGCCAGCCGCTGACGATCCTCGCGACCTTCGCGGTCTACGGCGCGGGGCTCCTGAACGTCGCGGCGCGTCTCCTGACGGACAACCCGGGCGGCGCGATCCTCGCGACGACCTACGAGTACGGATGCGCGTACCTCCTGACGGGCGGCCTCATGAACCTGCTCCTCGTCCTCGACGCCTGGGACATCGCGTCGGGAAAGAAGAAGTGATGGCCGCGATCGTCCCCGTCGACCACTTCCTGATCATGTCGTTCTACGCCCTGCTCGTGTCGGCGTTCTTCGCGCTGCTCTGGCGCGAGGGCCGCCGGGAGCGCTGGAAGCTCTTCGCCACCCTCCTCGCGTCGCTCGTGCTCGGCGGCCTCGCGGTGGCGTGGCTGATGTATCCCTTTCCCAAGTAGGGCCCGCCGGCGCGACAATGGCGGGGTCATGAGACTCGAGTCCCGGCCCCCCACCCCGATCGCGGGACTCGCCTCCCCGCCATGAACCTCCTCATCTCGGCCGGCGAGGCGTCCGGCGACCTGCACGGCGCGCGGCTGCTCTCGGCCCTGCGCCGGGCCCGCCCGGGCATCACCGCCTTTGGCATGGGAGGAGAGCGGCTGGCCTCGGCCGGCCTCGATCGCGTCGTCGCCTCCGACTCGCTGTCGGTGGTCGGGATCTCCGAGGTCGTCGAAAAGCTGCCCGCCCTTCGCGAGGCGCTCGCGCGCCTGGACGAGGAGGCGCGGCGGCGGCGCCCCGAGGCGGCCGTGCTGATCGACTTTCCGGACTTCCACGGCCTGCTCGCGAGGCGCCTGGTGCGCGACCGGGTGCCGATCGTCTACTACGTTCCTCCCCAGGTCTGGGCGTGGAGGCCCTGGCGCGCCCGATCGATCGCCCGGCGCGCCCGCCGGATCGTGACGCTCTTCCCGTTCGAGCCCGAGATCTACCGGCGCCTCGGCGCCGACGCCGTCTGGGCGGGGCACCCGCTCGTCGACGACGTCCGGGAGGGCCTCGCCGGCCCCTCGCCGCTCCCGCCGAAGACGCGCCGGCGCCTCGTGCTCCTGCCGGGCAGCCGGAACGCCGAGCTCGAGCGCCACTGGCCCGCCATGGCCGAGGGCGCGGCGAGGCTCGCGCGGCGCCTGGACCTGGAAGTCGTCGCGGTCCGCGCCCCGTGGCTGCCCGAGTCGCTCTACGTCGGGGCCGCCGAGCGCGGGCATCCGGATCGTCACTTCCGGCCTGCATCCGCTCCTGGCGTCGGCCGACCTCGCCTTCGTCGCCTCCGGCACCGCCACGCTCGAGGCGGCGCTCTGCGGGACGCCCATGCTCGTGGTCTACCGGACTTCCGGGTTCTCCCACTTCGTGGCGAAGACCCTCGTCCGGCTCCGGTGGATCTCGCTCGTCAACATCGTGGCCGACGCCGAGATCGTTCCGGAGATCCTCCAGGAGCGGCTGACGGCGGAGAACCTGGAGCGGGAGGGGGAGGCGATCCTCTCCTCGCCCGGACGCGCCGAGGCCATGAAGGCGGGCCTCGCGCGCGTCGCCGAAGCTCTGGGCCGCCGGGGGCGAGCGCGCGGGCGGCCGAATACGTGCTCACCGCGATCGGCCGAGCCTCCGGCATGACGACCGACGCGTTCGAGCTCGCCCGATGAAGACGCTGCCGCGCCTGCTCGCGTACTTCGGCCGGTACCGGGGGCGGGCCGGCCTCGCCCTGGCCGCGATGGTCGTCGTATCGGCGGCGACGGTGGCCCTCCTCTTCCTGCTGAAGAAGGTCATCGACGACGTGCTCGGGGCCGGCGCCTCCAACGCGCTGCCCGGCGTTTCCGCGGCGCAGGGCTCGTCGCGGATGGCGCCGCTGCTGCGCTGGCTCGAGGCCGCCTACGCCTCGGGAGTCTCCGCCGCCGCCGCGGCCGGGCTCGACCCCCGGTACGCCATTCCGCTGCTTCTGCTCGCGGCGCTCCTGGTCAAGAACGTCTTCGCGTACTTCTCCGAGTTCGCTCTCAACTCGATCGGGCTCGCGATGGTCCGGGACCTGCGGCGGGACGCCTACCGGTCCCTGCTCGACCAGTCGACGCGCTTCTCCTCGGAGAGGTCCTCGGGCGACCTCATGACCCGTCTGCTCTCCGACGCCGAGCAGATCCAGACGGCCTTCGGCTCGCGCATGGCCGACTTCGTCCAGGGGATCCTGACGATGATCCTCGTCCTGCTCTACGTCTTCTCCCTCAACTTCCGGCTCGCCCTCGCGGTCCTCGTGGTGGCGCCGCTGCTGGTCGTGCCGATCGTCGCGAACTTCCGCAAGCTCCGACGCACGGGCCTGTCGGCGCGCGAACGGATCGGGGAGATGGGATCGCTCCTCGGCGAGACGCTGCGCGGCCACCGGCTCATCAAGACCTACGCCATGGAGGAGTTCGAGGCGGGGCGCTTCGGCGAGGCCAACCGCCGCTACTTTTCGGCCAGCCGCCAGTCGATCCGCCTCCAGGCCTTGAACTCCCCGCTCATGGAGATCCTCGCCGGCATCGGGCTCTCCTTGGTCTTCATCTACGCGGCGGGGCAGATCCGCGCGGGCCAGATGACCGTCGGGGGGCTCCTCTCGTTTCTCGCCGCGATCATGATGATGTACAAGCCGCTCAAGGACGTGACGCGAACCAACATCGTCCTCCAGGTGGCGCTGGCTTCCGCCGACCGCATCTTCGAGGTGGTCGACGCCCACAACGAGATCCTGGAGAAGCCGGGGGCCGGTCCGCTCGCGCCGTTCTCCCGCACGATCGCGCTACGAAGGGCGTCTCCTTCAGCTACGACGCCGAGACGGTGCTCCACGCCGTCGACCTCGTGATTCGCCGCGGCGAGACGGTCGCGCTCGTCGGCCCGTCCGGCGCCGGCAAGACGACGCTCGTCAACCTGCTGCCCCGGCTCTACGACCCGACCGGGGGCCGCGTGGCGTTCGACGGGGTCGACCTGCGCGACGTGACGCTCGCGTCGCTGCGCCGCCAGATCGGCCTCGTCACGCAGGACACGATCCTCTTCGACACGACCGTGCGCGCGAACATCGCGTACGGCGAGGCCGGCCCCGTCCGAGGAGCGCGTCCGGGCGGCGGCTCGAGCGGCCTGCGCGGACGAGTTCATCGAGCGCCTCCCGCAGGGCTACGACACGGCGCGTCGGGGAGGGCGGCCTCGCGGCTCTCGGGCGGGCAGCGGCAGCGCCTGGCGATCGCGCGGGCGATCTACAAGGACGCGCCGATCCTCATCCTCGACGAGGCGACCTCGCAGCTCGACGCGGAGTCCGAGGCGCTCGTCGCGCGGGCGCTCGCGAACCTGATGCAGGGGCGCACGACGCTCGTCATCGCGCACCGGCTCTCGACGGTCCGCCGCGCCGACCGCATCGCTCGTGCTCGAGGAGGGTCGGATCGTCGAGGAGGGCAGCCACGCGTCGCTCTTGACTCGGCGAGGCCTCTATCGCAGGCTCCACGACATGCAGTACTTCGGGGAGAGCGAGACGGCCGCGACCGCGCCGGCCGCCCCATGACCCTCCGGAGCATGACGGGGTTCGGCCGGGCCCGCGGGCCGGTCGGCGGCGACTGGACCGCCGAGATCGTCGCCCGCAGCGTGAACGGCCGCTTCCTCGACCTCACCGTGAAGACGCGCGAGTCGGAGGCGGCTCTCGAGCCCGCCGTCCGCAAGGTCTTCGGCCGCGAGCTCCACCGCGGGAAGGTCGACGTCGCCGTGACGGCTCAAGCGCAGCTCGGCCTCGGACGCCGAGATCCGGATCGACGAGGGCCTCCTCGAGGGGCTGCTGTCGCGCATGGCGGAGCTCTCGCAGAGGTACCCGATCGAGGGCCGCCTCGCCGCCCGGGATCTGCTCGCCGTGCCGGGAATCGTGACGGTCGAGACGTCCGAGGACGCGTTTTCGCCGGAGGAGATCGCCGCCGTCGAGGCCCTCGCCCGGGGCGCCGCCCGCTCGCTCGTGGCGATGCGGGAGTCGGAGGGCGCCGCCATCGTCGGCGGACCTGTCCCCGCGCGTGGCGCTCCTGCGCGCGAAGGCGGCCGTGCTCGGAGGCCGGCGGGAGGAGATCGCGCGCAACCTCGCCGCGACGCTTCGCGAGCGGGTCCGGACGCTCTTTCCCGACGCGCCGATCGACCCGGGGCGGCTCGAGCAGGAGGCCGCGCTCGCCGCCGACCGCGCGGACGTCGCCGAGGAGCTCCAGCGGCTCAACGGCCACCTCGACCAGTTCGACGGCCTGCTGGCCCGGCCGCCGGAGGCGGTCGGCAAGACGCTCGACTTCCTGACGCAGGAGATCCTGCGGGAGCTCAACACGCTCGGCTCCAAGAGCCGCGACCTCGCGTCGACGCGCGAGATCCTCGACATGAAGGCCGAGATCGAGAAGATCCGAGAGCAGGTCCAGAACGTCGAATGACGGCGCCGCGCGGTTTTCTCTTCATCGTGTCGTCGCCCTCCGGGGGCGGCAAGACGACGCTCATCCGCCGCCTGCTCGCGAATCCGCCGCGGCGAGCCGCTGCACTTCTCCGTCTCGCACACGACGCGTCCCATGCGGGAAGGGGAGCAGGACGGCCGCGAGTACCACTTCGTCTCGGCCGGCGTCTTCGAGCAGATGGCCCGCCACGGCGAGTTCCTGGAGCACAACGAGGTCCACGGGAACTTCTACGGGACCGCCCGCTCGGAGGTCCTGCCGCGCCTCGCGGCCGGCGAGGACGTCATCCTCGACATCGACGTCCAGGGCGCCCGCGACATCCGGGAGGCCCACCCCGAGGCGGTCTCCATCTTCATCGTGCCGAGCTCGTCCGACGAGCTCGAGCGGCGGCTCCGCAAGCGCGGGCCTCGACGGGGAGGACGCGATCCGGAAACGCCTCATCAACGCCGCCAAGGAAATCGCGCAAGCCGAGGATTTTCAATACGTTATCGTGAATGATGACCTCGATCGGGCCGGTCTTGAGCTAGAATCCGTGGTCCGCGCCGCGAGATCTGACGCCGGCGCGGCAGGCGCGGGTCCTCGAGCGACTGCGCAAAGACTTCCGATAGAAGCAGACGACAGAAGGGGTTGGACACAATGATTCAGCACATGCCCGACGGTGTCGACAGCAAGTTCCGTCTCGTCCTCCTGATCGCCCGCCGCGCCGAGCAGCTCATGCGGGGCGCCCGGCCGAAGTTCGAGACCGATCGGCCGCTCAAGCCGACGCGCCTGGCCGCCGCCGAGTTCGAGGCGGACGCGATCCGCTGGGGGCTCGGCCAGGAGGACGGCGTCCTCGAGGAGCCCGGCGAGGAGCGAGCTCGAGGGCGACCTCGTCGAGGAAGAGGCGGCCCGCTAGCTTCCGCCCGCCCCGGTTCCCATGAGCATGCCCCCGCGCATCCTTCTCGGCGTGAGCGGGGGCATCGCCGCCTACAAGGCCGTCGAAGTCCTCCGCGGCCTCACCTCCCGCGGCGCCGACGTCGCAGGTCGCGATGACCCGCGGCGCGCGCGAGTTCGTCGCGCCGCTGACCTTCGCGGTGCTCTCGAAGCACGAGGTCCGCACCGAGGTCTGGGCTTCGGGCAACGCGCCCGCGGTCGACCACGTCGAGCTCGCGGACTGGTGCGACCTCCTGCTCGTCGCCCCGGCGACGGCGCACACGCTCGGCAAGTTCGCGCAGGGCCTCGCCGACGACTTCCTGTCGACGTACTTCCTCGCGCACCGGCGGACCGGTCCTCCTCGCTCCCGCCATGGAGTCGGCGATGTGGAACCACGAGGCGGTCCGGGCGAACATGCGGATCCTCGCCGCGCGGGGCGTCCGTTCGATCGGGCCCGAGACCGGCCCCCTCGCCTCCGGACGCGAGCGGCGTCGGACGGATGGCCGAGCCCGATGCGATCGTCGAGGAGGCCTGGCGGCTCGCGACGGGCGCGCGCCGGGACCTCGCGGGCCTGCGCCTTCTCGTCACGGCCGGCCCGACGCGGGAGCCGATCGATCCGATCCGCTTCGTCTCCAATCGCTCGAGCGGAAAGATGGGCTACGCGCTCGCCGAGGCCGCTCGCGACCGGGGCGCGTCGCGTGACGCTCGCATCCGGGCCGACGGGGCTCCCGGCTCCCGAGGGCATGCGGGTCCTGCGCTTCGAGACCGCGGACGAGCTGGCCGCGATCCTGCGTCCGGGAGTTTCCGGAGTGCGACGGCCTCGTCATGGCCGCGGCCGTGGCCGATTTCATCCCCGAGGCGAGCGAGCAGCGCCTCCACCGGGCCGACGGAGCCAGGGAGCTCCGCCTCGAGCCGGGCCGCGACCTGCTCGCGCTCGCTCCGGCCGTTGAAGCGCGGGCAGACCGTCGTCGCGTTCGCCGCCGAGACCGAGGACCTCGAGGCCCGGGGCCGCCGCAAGATGGAGGCGAAGGGCGCGGACCTCGTCGTCGTCAACGACGTCGGCCGCGAGGGCATCGGGTTCGACGCCCCCGAGAACGAAGTGCTGATCCTGCTCCGCCGCGGGCGGCCGGGAACCGGTCTCCCGCCGCGGAAAGCGCGAGATCGCCGAGAAGATCCTCGACGCCCTTGCGGCCGCGCGCCGGCCTCAGGGCGTCGAGCGCTCGGCGAGCACCGTCCACTTGTCCGACAGCCACCCGCCGAGATAGCGCCGGGACGGGTAGATCCCGCGCACGGAGAGCCCGGCCGCCGACATCTCCTCGCGCAACCCCTCTCTCGAGAAGCGGTGCTGCATCCGCGGCAGGAGGCCGAGGGCCCGCCGCAGGTTCCATCCGACCCAGCGCAGGTTGTAGCGGTGCCGGATGTCGACGATCACCCACCGGCGCGAGACCCGCGCCATCTCCGTCAGAACGCGCCGGCGGCCGTCGCCGTCGAGGTGGAAGAGGAAGCGGATCGCGAAGACGGCGTCGAGCGCGCGGTCCGCGAGGGGGATCGCGTCGGCGCTGCACTGGAAGACCGGGAAGTCCGGTCCGAGCTTGCGGCGGGCGACCCGGAGCATCTCGATCGCCACGTCGGCGCCGGAGGCGGCGATCCGCCGCTCGCGGAGGAGCGGAGCGAGGCGGCCGGTTCCGCAGGGCAGGTCTAGCGCGGACCCGACAGGAGCTCCGCGGCGCGCCGCCTCGTCGAGCGCCCGGCCAATCGCCGCGAGGTCCCGGGCGTTCCGCCGGCGGCCGCGCGGCGTCTCGTACCGCCACGAGTCGTAGCCTTCCGCCACGGCCGCGTCGCGATAGCGGGCCTTCGCGCGTTCGAACGTCGGCGCGCTCACGCCGCCGATTCTATAGACTCGCCGCGTGGACGATCCGCGGCGGCAGCTCGAGTTCTTCCGCGACATCGGCGTCACGCGACGTCTTCCTCGAACGGTCGTCGGTCGCCGTGCACGGCCTCGGTCTCGCCGGGCTCGACGCCGGACCTCCCGTCGCTCGCGAAGTTCCTCCAGGGTTGCCCGCGCTGCAAGCTCTCGAAGACGCGCACGAACATCGTGTTCGGCCAGGGCAACCCGAAGGCCGAGCTCATGTTCGTCGGCGAGGCGCCGGGCCGCGACGAGGACGAGCAGGGCCTGGCCTTCGTCGGCCGGGCCGGCCAGCTCCTGACGAAGATCATCGAGGCGATGGGGAAGAAGCGCGAGGACGTCTTCATCGCCAACGTCCTGAAGTGCCGCCCGCCCAACAACCGCAACCCCGAGCCCGACGAGGTCGCCTCCTGCATCCCGTTTCTCGAGGAGCAGATCCGCCTCATCGCCCCGAAGGTCGATCGTCACGCTCGGCACGTTCGCCGCGCAGGCCGTCCTCGAGACCGACGAGCCGATCGGGCGGCTGCGGGGGCGCTGGCGCACGGCGCGGGGCGTCCGGATCATGCCGACCTTTCACCCGGCGTTCCTCCTGCGCTCGCCCGAGCGCAAGAAGGACGTCTGGGAGGACATGAAGCTCGTCCGCGACTTTCTCGCGGGCACTAGCCCTTCGGAGGCGATCCGGTCGCGGCTCGCTCCGGCGAAATGAGAAGGGCGGCCGCGCGGCCGCCCTTCGAATGCCGGCCGGGCGAGAGGCCCTACGGCGAGACCGCCTTCTCGAGCGTCGAGAACATCGGGAAGTGGCTCGCCGCTCCCATGAACAACAGCATCGGAAGCGAGAGCCACGTGTTGGTGCGCGAGGCCAGGAACGCGCGCCGGGCCCACTTCGGCATGTCCGCCGGGGCCGGCGGCGCCGCCCTCGGCCGTCGCCTTCGTGGCCGCGATGATCTTCTTCTGGAGCGGCCAGATGATCATCCAGACGTTGAAGAACATGATCGTGCCGAGACCGCCGCCGATCATGATCGAGATCGTGCGGCTCGAGGAGCCCGCCTGCTGCGACATCAGCGCCGTCGCGTAGCCGATGAACACGACGATCACGGCGATCGCGACCGCCAGCACGCGGCCGTCCTTGAACGGGCCGCCGGCGATCGCCATCCGGTAGAGCGCCGAGATCACGACGAAGGCGATCGACCAGCCGACGAGGAAGTAGGCCAGGGGTTTGTGGCCGGCCGGCTCCGTCCCGACGAGCAGGAAGTAGTAGATGAACCCGGAGAGCCAGGTGAACATGGCGCCCCAGCGGAACCAGAAGAGCGTCTTCGGCATCAGGATGGGGTTGATCTTCCCCTTGGTCGCGGCGTCGATCTCCTTCTGGAACTGGACGTTGACCAGGTTGAAGAAGTACAGCATCCCGATCCACGTGATGCCCGCCAGGAAGTGGATCCAGCGCAGCAGAAACTGGAAATTGGTCGCAAAGTCCTGCGGCCAGCTGATCATCGATATCCTCCTCTCGAATGGAATCGGCGGGATCTTCTCACAGGCCGGGGCCCCTGCCGTAGAATCGGCCTTCGCACGATGAACGCGCGCATTGCCCGGGCCGCGGCGGTCGGCCTGCTCCTCGCCGGCACCGCCTGCCGGCGCCGCGAGACCACGGAGGCCGTGGCCCCCCGGCCGCCCGAACCGACCCGGCCCTCGTCCGCCCCGGCCAGCGCCGACACGTCCGGCTACGAGTTCCGCCCGGCGGAGAAGAGCACCGTCGCGGCATTCCTCCGCGCCAATCCGGACCTGCGCCTCGCGGACGACGACGACCGGCGGCGTTCCGAGTCCTCGGAGGACGTGGCCGGGCTCTACGGCGTCTATCACCCCTACTTCGTCCGCGGCGACGTCAACGACGACGGCCTGCTCGACTTCGTTCTCGCGTTCGTGCGTCGGGACTCCGACCGGGACGCGCCCTGGTTCTCGATCGCCGTCTTCTCCGGTCAGGCGGGGGGCGCGTTCGCGCCGGGAGTGTTCCTGGAGCGGGACATCTCGCTCGCCGACGGAGATCTGTCGCTCGACCGGGACGCCATCGTCGTCACGCCCGACATGGACGACGACGCGACCCGACGCTACCGCTGGGACCCGGAGCGCCGCCTCCACGTCTTCGTCCACGATTCCCCGGACGACCCGCCCTCGCCGCCGGCGGCGCAGATTTGACCGCGACGCCCCGACGGATCTCGGTCGCCCTCCCGCTGCCGCTTCGCCAGAGCTTCACGTACCTCGTTCCGGGGGGCCAGCCCCTGCCGGCGCCGGGGGTCCGCGTGCGGGTGCCCTTCGGAGAACGAGTCCTGACGGGCGTGACTCTTCCGGATCCCGCGCCCGCCGCCTCGGCCTCCGGCGTCGAGCGCGAGATCCTCGAGGTGCTCGACGCCGAGCCCGTCTGCCCCCCGGAGCTGCTGGCCACGGCCGGCCGCGTCGCCGAGCGATTCTTCGCTTCGATCGGCGAGGTCCTGAAGAGCGCGCTTCCCGCCCGTCTTCCCGCTTCCGGCGCGGTCCGGTATCGCGTCACGGACAAGGGCGCCCTCGGCCCGCCGGGCGAGTCGGCCGAAGAGCGCGCGATCCTCGAGCGGCTCGCCTCGGGGGAGCCGGTCCGTGTCGTGGACCTCCCCGGGGAAGGGCGGGCCCGGCGGGAGGCGCTCCGGCGCCTCGAGGAGAGCGGCCGAGTCCGGCCGGTGGCCGCCCCGCGGAGACCGTCCCGGCGGCTGGAGACGGCGTGGGCCCCGACGCCGCTTTCCCCCGAGGACCGGGAGCGCGCGCTCTCGCGGATGCGCCGCGGCCGCCAGGTCGCTGGCCTTCCTCGACTCTCTCGGCCGCGCCGCCACATCGGCGGAGATCCGCGTCGCCACCGGCGCGGGAGGAGCCGTCCTCAAGGCGCTGGCGGCGAAGGGACTGCTCCGGTCCTTCGAGCAGGAACGCCGCGAAGAGGACCGTCCTGCACCGGGGCCCGGGCCCGGACCCACGGCCTTCGCCCTCACCGGGCCGCAGACCTCGGCCATCGATGCCATCTCCGCCGCGATCCGCGAGCGCCGCTACTTCCCGGCGCTCCTCGAGGGCGTCACCGGCAGCGGCAAGACGGAGGTCTACCTCAGGACGATCCGCGCCGCGCTCGCGGCCGGCCGCGGCGCGATCTGGCTCGTTCCCGAGATCGCCCTGACGCCGGTCTTCGCGCGCGAGCTCGAGCGGCAGTTCCCGGAGCGCGCGGCCGTGCTCCATTCGGCGCTCTCGGAGCGCGAGCGCGCCGAGGCCTGGGACCGGGTCCGCGCCGGCGAAGCGCTCGCCGTGATCGGCCCGCGCTCCGCGGCCTTCGCCCCGGTGCGCGGACCCCGGCCTCTTCGTCGTCGACGAGGAGCACGACTCCTCCTACAAGCAGCGCGAGTCGCCGCGGTACGACGCCCGCGAGGCCGTCGCGCTCCGCGCCCGCGAGAACTCGGCCGCCCTCGTCTTCGGCTCGGCCACGCCGTCCGATCGAGGCCGTCCACGCGGCCCACCGCGGGCGCGCTCGCGCTCCTCACGCTGCCCGAGCGAATCGCCTCGCGGCCGCTGCCGGCCGTCGACGATCGTGGACCTGCGCCGCGAGGTCGCGCGGCCCGACGAGAAGGGCGTCCCGCTCTTCTCCGCGGCCGCTCCGTCGAGCGCCTGCGCGAGACGTTCGGCCGCGGCGAGCAGGCGATCCTCCTCCAGCCGCGCCGGGGGTTCGCGCCCTTCCTGCTGTGCCGCGACTGCGGTCACGACTTCCGCTGCCGAACTGCAGCGTCGCGCGGACCGTGCACGACCGCGGGAGCCGGCTCGTCTGTCACTACTGCGGCGAGCGCGATGCCGCGCCCGGCGCGCTGCCCCGAGTGCGGCGGTGGACGTGCTCGAGGCGATCGGCGCCGGAACGGAGCGGGTCGCCGAGCGCTTCGAGGAGCTCTTCCCGGGCGTCCCGCACGTCGTGCTCGACCGCGACACGGCCCGGCGGCGCGGCGCGCGCGGCGGTCATCGAGGACGTGCAGCTCGGGTCGCGCCTCCTGCCTCATCGGCACGCAGATGGTCGCCAAGGGCCACGATTTCCCCGGACGTCACCGCGGTCGGCGTCCTCTCGGCCGACACGCTGCTCCAGTTCCCGGACTTTCGATCCGCGGAGAAGACGTTCCAGCTCCTCGCGCAGGTGGCCGGACGGGCGGGACGCGGGGACGCGCCCGGCACGGTCCACGTCCAGACGTTTCACCCGGCGCACCCGGCGATCGTGCTCGCGGCCCGGCACGACTCCGAGTCGCTTCGCCGCGGCAGGAGCTCGAGTTCCGCCGCGCGTTCTTCTACCCGCCCTACTGCGAGCTCGCCGCGATCCTCGCCTCCTCGGCCGACCGCGACCGCGCCGAAGGGGCCGCGCGCGACCTCGGCGCCGCGCTCCGGAGCGGCGGTGAAGAGCTCCGGATCTCTCGGGCCCGCGCCCGCGCCCCTCGAGCGGCTCCAGGGCCGCTGGCGGTTCCAGATCCTCGTGCGCGCGGCGGACCGCCGGACGGTCCTCGCCGCCCTCGAGCGCGCGGTGCCCGAGCGGGCGCCGGCCGGGGTCCAGGTCGCGGTGGACGTGGACCCGCAGAACCTGATGTAGGGACGCGGCGCTGCCGGCCCCCCCGGTACAATCGGCCGCGTGAACGAGACGAAGGCCATTTCGAGGAGCCGATCACGCGGCTCCGGCGCCGGCATCGAGGAGCTGTCAGCGCTTCCCGACGACGCCCGCGCACGGACGCGAGATCGAGAAGCTCCGCGAGAAGCTCGACCGCGTCTCCCGCGAGATCTACGAGAACCTGACCCCCTGGCAGAAGACGCTCGTCGCCCGCCACCCGGCGCGGCCCTACACCCTCGACTACGTCCAGGTCCTGCTGACCGACTTCGTCGAGCTGCACGGCGACCGCGCCTTCGCGGACGACCCGGCCATCGTCGCCGGCTTCGGGGAGCTTCCGCGGCCGGCCCGTCGCCGTCGTCGGGCCACCAGAAGGGGCGGGACACGAAGGAGAAGATCCGCCGCAACTTCGGCATGCCGCGGCCCGAGGGCTACCGCAAGGCGCTCCGCGTCATGAAGCTCGCCGAGAAGTTCGGCCGCCCGATCCTCACCTTCATCGACACCGCCGGGCGCCTATCCCGGCATCGACGCCGAGGAGCGCGGCCAGGCCGAGGCGATCGCGGTCAACCTGCTCGAGATGGCCGCGCTTCAGGTGCCGATCGTCGTCGACCGTGACCGGCGAGGGCGGCTCGGGCGGCGCGCTCGCGCTCGGCATCGGCGACCGCGTCCTGATGCTCGAGCACTCGATCTACTCCGTGATCTCGCCCGAAGGCTGCGCGGCCATCCTCTGGAAGGACGCGGCCCGCAAGAAGGAGGCCGCCGAGGCCCTGCAGCTGACGGCGACGGACCTCGCCGAGCTCGGCGTCATCGACGAGATCATCCCCGAGCCCGCGGGCGGCGCGCACGCCGATCCCGCCGGAGCCTCGGCCGCCGTCGGCGAGGCGATCGAGCGGCACCTGCGCGAGGTCGCCGACCTGACGGCGGAAGAGCGCCGCGAGCGGCGTTACCGGCGCCTCCGGGCGCTCGGCCGGTTCGAGACCGCCGCGGCCCCGTGAACGTCGCGCCCGCCGCGCGAGGACACGGAATGACCGCCCGGGCGGCGACGATCCCGAAGATGGCGAAGTGGAGGGTGGCCGGGGAGGACGCGGCCGAGGCGGCCCGGCTCGCCGGCGAGGCCGGTGTCTCCGCGCTGCTCGCGCGCCTGCTGCGGCGGCGCGGCGTGACGGATGCCGGGCAGGCCCGCGCGTTCCTCTCGCCCCGCGACGGGCCGTTCCACGACCCCGAGCGGATGCTCGACGTCGGGGCGGCCGTCGAGCTGCTCGTCGCGACGGCCGGCGCGGGGCGCGCGTCGTCGTCTTCGGCGACTACGACGTCGACGGCGTCACGGCCGTCGCCCTGCTGCGGACGGCGCTGCGCCGGATCGGCGCCGACGCCGCGGCCTTCATCCCGCACCGCCTCCGCGACGGCTACGGCCTCAAGCCGGAGACGGTCCGGCGCGTCATCGAGGAGCTCTCGCCGGCCGCCATCGTCACGGTCGACTGCGGCATCACCGCGGTCGAGGGCGTGGCCTGCGCGCGCAAGGCCGGCGTCGACGTCGTCGTCACGGACCATCACCTCGTCCCGTCGGAGCTGCCGGCCGGCGCCATCGTCGTCAACCCGAAGCAGCCGGGCTGCGAGTACCCGGAGAAGGAGCTCGCGGCCACCGGGATCGCGATGAAGATCGCCCTGGCCGTCGCCGACCGGGCCGGCGCCCGCCTCGCCCCCGAGGCGTTGCTGCGGGCCGCTTGCCTGGGAACGATCGCCGACCTCGTGCCCCTGCGCGGCGAGAACCGTTCGATCGCGGCCGCGGGACTCGCCGCTCTCGCCCGGGCGCGGGCGCCGGGGATCCGGGCCCTCCTCGCCGAGGCGGGCCTGCCCGCGGGCGCGGCCCCGACCGCGGAGGACGTCGCCTTCCGGATCGGTCCGCGGCTGAATGCCGCCGGGCGCATCGACACCGCGATGCTGGCCCTCTCGCTCTTCGAGGAGCCGGACGCCGGGCGGGCCGGCGCCATCGCGCGCGAGCTCTCGGCCGGCAACGCCGAGCGCCAGTCCCTCGAACGCCGCGTCGTCGACGAGGCGCGCGGCCGGATCGAGGCCGACCCCGCCAACGCGAAGGCGTCGGTCCTGATCGAGGCCGACCCGGGCTGGCACCGCGGAGTCCTGGGAATCGCGGCCTCGCGGCTGGCGCGGGAATATCACCGGCCCGTTCTCCTCTTCGGTCTTCATGGGGACCGGGCGACCGGATCGGGGCGGAGCATCCCGCGGGTCTCCCTTCACGGCATCCTGTCCGAGATCGCGCACCGCTTCACGGACTTCGGCGGCCACGACCAGGCCGTCGGCGGAAGCCTGCCGGCGGATCGATTCGAGGCGTTCCGGGCCGAGGCGCGCGAGCTCTTCGGCGCTCGCGTCCCGGCGAATGCGCTCGAGCGGATCGAGGAGGCCGACGCGGAGCTCGCGCTCGAGGCGATCGACGAGGACCTCGCCCGCGAGCTCGAGCGGCTCGAGCCCCACGGGTCGGGCAACCCGGCGCCGGTCTTTCTCGCCCGCGGCGTGCGGGCGGCCGGCCCGTTCGCGCCGGTCGGAGCGTCGGGATTGCGCGGACGCCTCGCCTCCGGATCGCGGACGATCGGCGCGATCGCGTGGCGGCCGGGCGCGGAGCTGGCGGCGATGACCTCGCGCGGCGAGACCATGGACCTCCTGTACCGGATCGAGAACCGTCGGGGCTTCGCGGTGCGCGTCGAGATCCTCGCCGCGCGGCCGAGGGCCGCGTCGTGAGGCCGCGGCGCCGCCTCGAGTTCCTGGTGGTCGCCTGCGCGGCCGTCTTTCTGGTCGTGCTCGCGGTGTCGTTTCGACCCGGCCGGCGGCCGGCTGCGGCGCGTCAGCGGGGCGATCTCCCCCCGGCGCCGGAGGCCTCGGGCCAGGCCACGACGCTGCTCGAAGGCTTCGACTTCACCGAGTCGGTCGGGGGCAAGCCGCTGATGCGGATCCGGGCCGACCGCACCGTCGGATACGGGCCGGCCGCCGGCCTCGCCCCCAATCTCTACGCGGGAGAGAAAGTCGAGCTGACGGTCTATCCCGAGGACGGGCCGCCCGTCACGGTCCACTCGGACCGGGCCGACTACGACGAGCGCACGCGCGAATCGCGGCTGTCCGGGAACGTCCGCTGGACCGATCGCGACGGATCGCTCGCGACGACCGACCAGATCGTGTTCCGCCCGAAGACGCGCCAGCTCGAAGCGCCGGGCCGCTTCGCCTTCGCGCAGGGAGAGACGCGGTTCACGGCGCCGTCGGCCCGCTACGACCTCGCGCAGCGCGTCGTGCACTTCGCCGGTCCGATCGAGGGCTCGGCGGCCGGGGCCCGAAGCGGAGCACTCTCGAAGCTGACGGCGCGCCAGGGCCTCTACCGCCGCGACACGGGCTCGATCGAGCTCGAGTTCGTCGACGGCGCGTCCTCCGGCGGAGACCGCGCTCGCCGCCGATCGACTCGAGCTCCAGATGGCGGCCGAGGGGGGCCGCCCCTCCGCCGCGCGCGCGACGGGCAACGTGCGGGGCCTCCTCGCCGCCGCTCCCGGCCGGGCCGCGGGCGACGAGGCGGGAGGGACGACGGAGCGGCCCTATGCGGGGGACCAGGCCGCGCTGGCGTTCGACGCCGCGGGCAGGATGCGCTCGGTCGACCTCGACGGCGCGCCCGCGATGCTGACCGACGCGGGCCGTCGCCTCACGGCGCGGCGCATCGAGATCGGGTTCGACGGCGGCAAGGCCTCGACCGCGTCGGCCGTCGGCGACGTTCGCGTCGATTTCCCGGGCGGCCACGGCCTGGCGAGGCAGGGGAGACTCGAGTTCGCTCCGGATGGAGAGGCCCGGAACGTCGAGCTCGTCGGCGACGTCCGCGTCGAGGCCGACGGGCGGGGCGGCCAGGCCGAGCGGGCCGTGCAGCAGGCGGGCGACGTCTGGATCCTGACCGGCGACGCGAAGCAGGCCGCTCGAGTCGACAGCGCCGGCTCCAAGCTCTCGGCCGACACGATCGTTCTCGACCGCGGCCACCAGGTCGTCCGGGGCGAGAGCCGGGCGCGCGCGGTCTTCAGTCCCGACGCGCAGAAGAAGGTCAACCGCGCCGGGTTCGTGGGCGATCCGAAGAAGCCGACGTTCGCCAAGGCCGACCGCATCGTCCTCGACGACGCGAGCCACCTCGCGACGCTGACCGGATCGGCCTCGCTCTGGCAGGACGACTCGTCCCTCTTCGCCGACGCGATCCATCTCTCCGACACCGATCGCACGGTCCGGGCGGAGGGCCAGGTGCGCGCCGTGATGGCGCCCGCGCCGGGCAAGACCGCCGGCGCCGCCGCGCGCCCGGCCTCGGTCATTACGGCGAGCCGCCTGCTCTACCGCGACTCGGATCGAAGCGCCCGGTTCGAGGGTGGCGTCGGCGTGACGCGCGGCGGGTGGCGGTCGACCGGCGGGGAATCCACGGCCTGGCTCGACAAGGACGGCCAGGTCGAGAGCGTCGAGATCTCCGGCAGCGTCCGAATGACGGACCGCACGGTCGGCCGGTCGGCCGAGGCCGACAAGGCGCTCGACTCGCCGAAGCTCGGAAAGACCGTGCTCTGGGGCTCTCCGGCGCGCGTGACCGACTCCGGGGGCAACCAGGTGGCGGGAGCCATCTTGACGATCACCGACCGGGGGCGTAGCGTCGAGATCACCGCGCCCGAAGGCGGCAAGACGGAAACGATTCACCGGACACAGAAAGATTGAGCCAGAGCATTCCGAGATCCGGAGACCGGCCGGTCCTCTCGGCCGAAGGCCTCGCCAAGGCCTACGGCGGACGATCGGTCGTGCGCGGCGTGTCCCTCGAGGTCGGTTCGGGCGAGATCGTCGGCCTGCTCGGCCCCAACGGCGCCGGCAAGACGACCACCTTCTCGATCGTCGTCGGGCTGGTCGCGCCGGACACGGGCATCGTCCGGCTCGGCGACCGCGACCTCACCGACCTGCCGATGTACATGCGCGCGCGCGCCGGGATCTCGCTACCTGCCGCAGGAGCCGTCGGTCTTCCGCAAGATGACCGTGGAGGAGAACCTCCTGGCGATCCTCGAAACCCTCGAGCTCGCTCCGCGGCGAGCGGGCCGAGCGGTGCGACGCGCTGCTCGCGGAATTCGGCCTCGAGAAACTGCGCCGCCACCGCGCGTACACCCTCTCGGGCGGCGAGCGCCGGCGGGTCGAGATCGCCCGGAGCCTCGTGCTCTCGCCCTACTTCCTCCTGCTGGACGAGCCCTTTGCGGGAATCGACCCGATCGCCGTCCTCGACATCCAGCAGATCGTGCGGCGGCTCGCCTCTTCGGGGATCGGGGTCCTCGTCACCGACCACAACGTGCGGGAGACTTTGTCGATCGTCGACCGGGCCTATATCATCCACGAGGGAGAGATCCTGCGCTCGGGCACGCCTCTTGCACTCTCGAGCGACGCGGCAGTCCGTAAGATCTATCTCGGAGAGGGTTTCCGGCTCCACTGAGCCGGTGTCTTTCATGGCCCTCGAACAGAAACTCAACCTCAGGCTGTCGCAGCGGCTGGTCATGACGCCGTCGCTGCAGCAGGCGATCAAGCTGCTGCAGATGTCGCGGCTGGAGCTCCAGGAAGTCCTCACCCAGGAACTGGTCGAGAACCCGGTCCTCGAGGAGAACGAGGAAGAGGTCGAGGCGGAGGCCGAGGCGGCCGCCGAGTCCGCGCGGCAGACCGAGGACGGGCCCCCGCAGGACGCCGCCGCGCCGGACGAGAAGGAGCGCGACTCGTTCGAGGAGATCGACTTCGACTCCTACTTCGAGGACTACCTCGACTCCGCCTACAACCCCCGCCAGTACCAGGAGCAGCCGGAGGAGTTCTCCGCTCGAGAACGCCCTCGACGCGGCCCGAAGCCTGCCAGGAGCACCTGCTCTGGCAGCTCTCGATGTCCGAGGCGACGCCCGCGAAGTGCGCGAGATCGCGACGCTATCTCGTCGGCAACATCGACGAGGACGGCTATCTCCAGGTCTCGCGCGAGGAGATCCGGCAGGCGCACGTCGAACGACGAGGCCGACGTCGAGGCGGCGATCGCGCTCGTGCGCTCCCTCGACCCGCCGGGCGTCGGCGCCTTCGACCTGCCCGAGTGCCTGCTGCTGCAGCTGAAGGCGCTCGGGATCGAGAACCCGCTGATCGAGACGATCATCCGCGAGCACTGGCCCGCGTTCCTGAACCGGCAGTTCGCTGCCGCTCGCGAAGTCTCTCGGCGTCGGGATGTCCGAGCTCGAGGCGGTCTTCGAGATCATCAAGAACCTCGAGCCCAAGCCGGGCCGCAAGTACTCGAACGAGCGGACGCACTACGTCGAGCCCGACGTCTTCGTGCGCAAGATCGGCGACGAGTACGTCATCCAGCTCAACGACGACGGGCTGCCGCAAGCTGCGCATCTCGGCCGCGCTACCGGCGCATGCTCCTGCGATGAGCGGCAACGGCGCGACGGCTCGGAGGCGCAACGTTCCTGAAGGACAAGATGCGCTCGGCGATCTGGCTGATCAAGAGCCTCGACCAGCGGCAGCGGACCATCTACAAGGTCGCCGACTCGATCGTGCGCCACCAGCGCGACTTCCTCGACCACGGCATCGAGCACCTGCGGCCGCTGGTGCTGCGCGACGTCGCCGACGACATCGGCATGCACGAGTCGACGGTCTCGCGCGTGGTGTCCAACAAGTACATCCACACCCCGCGCGGCCTCTTCCCGATGAAGTTCTTCTTCCACAGCGGCATCGACCGCGACTACGGCGACGACATCTCGTCGCTCCGGTCAAGAACAAGATCTCCCGGATCATCCAGGACGAGGACCCGCGGCGCCCGCTCTCGGACGCGCGGATCATGCAGAAGCTCCGGGCCGAGGGGATCCAGATCGCGCGCCGCACCGTCGCCAAGTACCGCGAGGAGCTTCGCATCCCTTCCTCCTCCCAGCGGAAACAGAACTTTTAGGAGGGCGAACCATGGCCGTCGAATGCACCGGACGCAACGTGGAAGTGACCTCGGTCCTGAAGGAGCTGGCGGAGGAGCGGACGCAGCGGCTGGAGCGCCATCTCGGCGGGCCCGCCGACGTGCGCGTCGTCCTGTCGCACGAGAAGCACCGGTTCGGCGCCGAGGTCATCGCGATCCACCGGCGGCGCCGGTGGAAGGCCCAGGAGGAGACCGGCGACCCGCGTGCCGCCGTCGCGGCCGCGTTCGAGAAGATCGACGCCCAGGCGATGCGGGACACCGAGAGGCGGCGCGAGCGCAAGCACCGCACCTGGAAGCGGTTCCTTCCGAAGGGCTGGCGCAACGAGCCGCTGGCCCTCGCCGCGGCCCCGGCGCCGGCCACGCCCGGGCCCACGCGGGTGGTCCGGATGCGACCGCCGGCCGTCAAGCCCATGGGCGTCGACGAGGCCGCCCTGGCCCTCGAGTCCTCCGGGCAGGAGGTCCTGGTCTTCCGCGACCCGTCGAACGACCGCATCGGCGTGCTGTACCGGCGCCGCGACGGCGAGTTCGGCCTGATCGTGCCGGAATGCTGATCGGGGCGGCGGACGGCATCGAGGGCCTCGCGTCCGGTTCGGACGGATCGGTCGATCCTCGCCTCGTGTTCTTCCACCTGCCCGGCGCCTCGCGCGACGACGTCTTCCGGGAGCTCGCGGGCCGGCTGGCCGCCCGGGGCGCGGTCCGGGACGCGGGCGAGCTCGTCGCCCGCCTCGTCAAGCGCGAGGGCGACGGCTGCACGGGAGTCGGGCGCGGCATCGCGATTCCGCACTGCCGGCTCGACGCCCTCGAGGGCGAGATCGTGGCGTTCGCCTCGACCGCTCACCCCGTCGACTTCGGGGCGATCGACGGCGCGTTGGTCGACCTCGTCTTCCTCGTCGTTTCGCCGGCCCGGGCGGCCGCCGCGCACCTCCAGGCCGTGGCGCGCGTCTCGCGGCTGCTGCGGGTCCCCGGCATCGGCGAGGCCCTGCGGCACGCGGGATCGGCCGCCGAGCTCTTCGGCCTTCTGCGCGCGGCCGAGGCGAGCGCGGGAGGCCCGGCATGACCGGGCCGGCCGCCGGCAAGCCGGTTTCCCTGACCGCCGAAATCCTGCGCTCGCCCGAGCTCGAGGAGCTCGAGATGCGCGTCGTGACCGGCGAGTCGGGCTTCCACCGGCCGATCCAGTGGGGCCGCATCCAGAGACCGGGGCTCGCTCTGGCGGGCTTTCTTCCGTACATCAAGCCGGGGCGGATCCAGATCCTCGGCGAGAGCGAGCTCAACTACCTCGACACGATGCCCGGGGCCGTGCGCCGCGAGCGGATCGAATCGATCTGCGCCCTCCCGGTGGCGGCCTTCGTGATCACCAAGGGACAGGCGCCGCCCGACGACATCGTCCGCGAGTGCCGCCTGCGCGAGATCCCCCTGCTCGTCTCGGACAAGACGACCTCCGTCGTCATCCAGTCGATCACCCGCGTGCTCGAGGACTCGCTCGCGCCGTCGACGACTCTCCACGGCGTCCTCGTCGACGTCTACGGGATGGGCGTGCTCCTGCTGGGGGAGTCGGGGATCGGCAAGAGCGAGTGCGCGCTCGACCTGGTCCACCGGGGGCACCGGCTCGTGGCCGACGACGTCGTCGAGATCCGGCGCTATCCGAGCGGCGCTGTCGTCGGCCGGGCGGCCGAGATGATCCGGTACCACATGGAGCTGAGGGGCATCGGGATCATCAACATCAAGCACCTCTTCGGCGTCTCGGCCGTGCGCGGATCCAAGTCGATCGAGATGGTCATCGAGCTCCAGCGCTGGGACCCCGCCAAGAAGTACGACCGCCTCGGTCTCGACGGCGAGTCCTACCCGATCCTCGGCCGCGAGCTTCCGCTGCTGCGGCTGCCGGTCGCCTCGGGCCGCAACCTCGCGCTCCTGATCGAGATCGCCGCGCGCAACGAGCTCCTGAAGACGCAGGGCTACGACGCGGCCAAGGAGTTCGCCCGGCGGGTCGACGAGGAGATCGCCAAGAACGCGGCGGCCGAGGGCGGGAGCGGACGCCGCCCATGAACGAGACGGGAGCGACCGGCTCCCCGGCGGGCGTCCCGGAGAGCCTCGTGGTCGTCACGGGGCTCTCGGGCTCCGGCAAGAGCTGGGTCAACAAGTGCCTCGAGGACATGGGGTACTTCTGCGTCGACAACCTCCCGCTCGAGCTGCTCGAGCCGCTCATCGACCAGGTCAGCGGCAAGAAGCGGGTGGGCATCATCCTCGACGTCCGCAACCCCGACTTCGCGACGCGGTTCCCCGAGATCCTGGCGCGGCTGCGCCGGCGCGTTCCGGGCACGCGCCTGCTCTTCCTCGACGCCTCGGAGGAGTCGCTCATCCGGCGGTTCTCGGAGACGCGGCGCCCGCACCCCCTGGCGGGAAAGAAGTCCCTGCTCGAGGCCCTGCGCAGCGAGCGGACGATGCTCAAGGAGGTGCGCGCCGTGGCCGACGTCGTCGTCGACACCTCGGTGATGACGGTCCACGAGCTCCGGTCCTTCATGCAGAAGACCTTCGTCGGCGACCCCGAAAGCGCCGGCATGGTGATCTCGGCGACCTCGTTCGGATACAAGTTCGGCACGCCGCACGACACGGACCTCCTCTTCGACGTGCGTTTCCTGGCCAACCCGCATTTCGTGCCGGAGTTGAAGGGCAAGACCGGCATGGACCCGGCGGTGGCCGCCTACATCGAGAAGGACCCCGAGACGCCGGCGTTCCTCGACCGGCTGGTGGAGTTTCTCGAGTACCTGGTGCCCCGGTTCGTGAAGGAAGGCAAGAGCTATCTGTCGATCGGGATCGGCTGCACCGGCGGAAAGCATCGGTCCGTCTACATCGCCGAACAGCTCGCCGGACGCCTCCAGGAGAAGGGGTATCCGGTCCGGGTATCCCACCGCGATGCCACCCGCGAATGAGATAATGGAGCCCTCCCGATGATCGGAATCCTGCTCGTCACCCATGGAAAGCTCGCCGAAGAGCTGCGTGCGGCGGCCCTGACCATCCAGCCCGGCCTCGAGCGCATCGTCGCCGTCTCGCTCGAGTGGAGCGAGACGGGGGAGGACGCGCGCGAAAAGATCCGCCGGGGCCTCGCCGAGGCCGACGCGGGAGACGGGACCGTCATCCTGACGGACATGTTCGGGGGCACGCCGACCAACCTGACGCTCCCGTTCCTCTCCAAGGACCGGGTCGAGATCGTGACCGGGGTCAACCTCCCGATGGTCCTGAAGTGCGCCTCGCTCCAGAAGAGCGGACGGCCCGTCACCGAAGTCGCCCACGTCGCCAAGGACCGGGGCCAGCGCTCGATCTACGTGGCCTCGGACCTGCTCGCCGAAGAGGCGGCGCCCGCCCCCGCCGGGGCCGCGGTCGTCGTCTCGCAGAAAGAGGATCCGTGATCGAACGCGAACTCGCCATCCGCAACCGCCTCGGCCTGCACGCGCGGGCCGCCGCCAAGTTCGTCCAGACCGCCAGCCGCTTCCGGTCGGAGGTCAAGATCCGCAAGAACGGCGAAGAGGTGGACGGCAAGAGCATCCTCGGGATCCTGCTGCTCGCCGCCTCGCAGGGCACCCGCATCACCCTCGCCGTGACCGGCGCGGACGAACGCGACGCCTTCGCGGCCGTCGAGGACCTCATCGCCCGCAGCTTCGACGAGGAAGAGTAACCGGGGCAAGTCGCCCGCCATGCTGCAGGGGCTCTCCGTTTCGCCGGGCGTGGCCGTGGGCCGGGCCGTCATCATCCGCTTCGGCGGCCTGCCGGCCTACCGGCGCGCGGTCGCGCCCGAAGAGCTCGACCGCGAGGAGCGGCGGCTTCGCCGGGCCGCCGCGAAGGCGGCGGAGGACTTCGGGCGTCACTCCCGCGAGTCCAAGGGGGACATGGGCTCCGAGCTCGCCGCGATCCTCGAGGCGCACGGCCTGATCGCCGAAGACGAGACCTTTCTCGGGGCGATCGCCGAGCGCATCCGGCGCGAACGGGTCAACGCGGAATGGGCCCTGGCGGAGGTCACGCGGGAGCTCGGGGGACGCCTGGCCGCCGCCGATTCGGCCGCGATGCGCGAGCGCGAGGCCGACATCGCCGACGTCGCGCGCGAGATCGGCGCGCACCTCTCGGGGGGCGAACGCCCCGTGCCGACGGAGCTTCCCCGGGGATCGATCCTCGTGGCCGACGAGCTCTCGCCGGTCGACGCCGCGCGCCTCGACCCGAGGCGCGTCCGGGGCCTCGCCCTCGAGCGCGGCGGACCGACGTCGCACGCTTCGATCATCGCCCGGTCGTTCGGCCTCCCGGCGGTCGTCGGCATCCCCGACCTCTGCGACCTGGTTTCGCCCGAGAAGCCGATCATCGTCGACGGAGACCGCGGGACCGTCGAGGCCGACCCGTCCAAGACGGTCCTTCGCCGGAGCCTCGGGCGCGTCCGCGAGGGGCGGGAGAAGAGCCGGCGCCAACGGGGCCGGACGGCAAAGGCCGCCGTCACGCGCGACGGCCTGCGGATCGCGGTCCGGGCCAATCTCGAGCTTCCGGAGGAGATCCCCGCGCTCGAGCGCTTCCGCGCCGAAGGCATCGGCCTCTTTCGGTCCGAGTTCCTCTACCTGCGCGCCCTGCCGCACTCGCCCGGCGTGGAAGAGCAGCGGCATGCTTACGAGACTCTCCTCGAGGCTGCCGCACCGCACCCGGCGGTCGTCCGCACGTACGACCTCGGCGGGGAAAAGGGCATCGGCCCGGCGCCCGGCGACAACCCGGCCCTGGGGCTGCGGGGGCTGCGCTACTGCCTCGCGCACCCGGAGCTCTTCTCGGAGCAGCTCACGGCGCTGTGCCTGGCGGCGCGGCGCGGCAAGCTACGCATCCTGCTCCCGATGGTCACCTCGCTGTCGGAGTTGAAGGCCGCGCGCCGCGCCCTCGAGCGGGCCGCCTCGCGGACCGGGCTGTCGCGGGTGCCCGAGCTCGGGGTGATGGTCGAGGTGCCCTCGGCGGCGCTTCTCGCGCATCGACTGGCGACCGAGGCCGACTTCTTTTCGATCGGGACCAACGACCTCGCCCAGTACGGCCTGGCCGTCGACCGGGCCAACCCCGACGTCTCGGACCTCTATCGCCCGCTCCATCCGGCGATCCTCCGGATGATCCGGATGGTCGTCGAGGCCGGAGCGGCGCACGCTCGGCCGGTGGCCGTCTGCGGAGAGCTCGCGGCCGATCCGATCGGCGCCGCCGTCCTGGTGGGACTGGGAATCACCGACCTTTCCGTGACGCCGGTCGCGATTCCCGCCGTGAAGGAAAACCTGCTGAGAATCGAGGCCGGGCGCTCGCGCGCGCTCGCGGAGAGGGCGCTCGACGCCTCGGAGGCCTCGGAGGTCGAAAAGCTCTTCGGAGGAGACGCATGAGAGTCGTGCCGAAGCCCTGGGGCCGCGAGGAGATCTTCGCGGAGAACGAGCGCTACGCCGGGAAGCTGCTCTACATCAGCCCGGGCCAGAGCCTTTCGCTGCAGTACCATGAAAGAAAGGACGAGACGCTCTACGTTCTGGAAGGCGAGGTCGTTCTGCTCGTGGGCACCGAGGGCAAGATGCAGGAGATGAGGCTTTCCCGGGGGCAGTCGTTCCGGATCACCCCGGGGATGCGGCACCGCATGCGCGCCGAGATGGCATGCGTGCTCGTGGAGGTCTCCTCGCCCGAGCTCGACGACGTGGTCCGCCTCGAGGACGCCTACGGCCGCGCGGGGACGACCGCGCCGTGAGAAGCGGTCGAGCCGGCGTCGCGGTCTGGCTCCTCGCGGGCACGGCTCTCGCGGCCTCGACGCCGACACCGACGCCGCGGCCCAGGCTCTCGGGAGGCTTCGGCCGACCGCGCTCGACGCCCGTGCCCGCCAACCTCACGGACGGAGGTCAGAGCATGGCCGACGTGGTCCGCGCGGCCCAGGAGACCCGCGACGGTGGGGCGGCGCCGGCCCCCGAACGGAGCGCCGTGACGATCGACAACCGGTCCCTCGTCAAGAACCCCGACAAGGGGCGCCTGTCCACCTCCTCCGTCCTCCCGACCCGGACCCCGGCTTCGGCCGCCCCGAAGCCCGCGGAAGGGGCGGCTCCGGCGAACACGTCGGCGGCGGCGCCCGCCGCGGGTGGCGAGGCCGAGTGGCAGGAGATCGCCCGCAGGGACCGCAAGGCCGTGGCCGACGCGAAGTCGCGGGTCGCCGAGCTCTCCGCCACCGCGAAGAAGCTCGAGAACGACTTCTACGCCTGGGACGACGGCCAGTACCGCGACCGCGTGATCAAGCCCGCCTGGGACCGGACGATCTCGGACCTCGAAGACGCCAGGCACCAGCTCGCCGAGGCCGAGAAGAACCTGGCGGACCTCCCCGAGCGGGCGCGCAAGGCCGGGGCCCTGCCCGGATGGATCCGCGAATGAGCGAGGCAACGCTGCCCGTCGTTCCCGCGGCGATCCACAGCCGCGACCGCGACACGTACCGCGTGGAGACGTGGGGCTGCCAGATGAACGTCCTCGACGGCGAGCGCATGGCGGGCCAGCTCGAGTCCCTCGGAATCCGGAGGGCCGCCGAGGGCTCCGACGAGGCCGCCGCGAAGGTCGTCATCCTCAACACCTGCGCGGTGCGCGAAAAGGCGGAGGACAAGGTCTTCAGCGCGCTCGGCGTCCTCGCCCGGCGCAAGCAGGAGGACCCGGACCTCGTCGTCGGCGTCACCGGCTGCGTCGCCCAGGTTTCCGGCCCCGAGATCCTGGAGCGGGCGCCGTTCGTCGACTTCGTGGCGGGCACCGGGCAGGTCGAGCGGGTCGGCGAGCTCGTCGCGGCCGCGCGGGCCGAACGCCGCCAGGCGCTGCGGCTGGAGCTTCCCGAGGAGGATCCGGTCTACCAGTTTCGCCAGATCAGCCGCGGTTCGCCGTTCCAGGCCTACGTCACCGTGATCGAGGGCTGCGACCAGTACTGCACGTTCTGCATCGTGCCGTTCACCCGGGGCCGGGAGCGCAGCCGGGCCGCCGCCGAGATCGTCGACGAGGTCCGGCACCTCGTGGCTCACGGCTACACCGAGGTCACGCTGCTCGGGCAGACGGTCAACGCCTACCGGGAGCCCGCCGAGGGCTTCGGGTTGGGCGAGCTGCTCCGCCGGGTCGGCCGCGTCGAGGGCCTCCGGCGCCTGCGCTTCATCACGTCGCATCCGCGGTTCGTCGGCGAGGACCTGCTCTGCGCGCTCTCGGACGTCGGAAACCTCGCTCCGTACCTTCACCTGCCGGCGCAGTCGGGCTCGGACCGGGTGCTCTCCCGGATGAAGCGGCGCTACACGCGGCGGAGTACCGTTCGACCGTCGAGCGCATCCGGGGGCGCGTGGCCGGGATCGCGCTGTCCTCCGACTTCATCGTCGGCTTTCCGGGGGAGACCGACGCGGACTTCGAGGACACCCTCGCCCTCGTCCGGGAGGTCCGCTTCGCCAGCCTCTTCGGGTTCCGCTACTCGCCGAGGCCCGGCACCGCTTCGGCCCGGTGGGGAAGCGAGATCGAGGTGCCCGAGGAAGTCTCCGCGCGGCGGCTCCAGGTCCTCCTCGACCTCCAGACCGGGATCCAGCGGGAGGAGAACGGGCGCCTCGTCGGCCGGGAGCTGGAGATTCTCGTCGAGGGAAAGAACCGGCACGGCCAGACAACCGGACGGACGCCCTGCAACCGGATCGTGCACCTGGAGCCGGGCCCGGAGACCGAGGCCCTCCGGCCCGGCGGGTACGTTCGGGTCCGGATCACCCGGGGCCTTCCCAACTCGCTCGCGGGCCGCCTGGCGGCATAGGGCAGGGGACCACTCGTCATGATCAAGATGGAAATCAAGGGGCTCCTGATGGACCCGGTCTCGAACATGCCGGTCGTGATCCTGCGGGACCTCGACAAGGGCCACTTCCTGCCCATCTGGGTCGGGATCTTCGAGGCCAACGCGATCGCGCTCGAGATGGAGAAGGTCTCGACACCGCGCCCGATGACCCACGACCTCCTGAAGAACCTCCTCGCCGAGCTCGACGCCCGCGTCGAGCGGGTCGTCATCAACGACCTCCGCGAGAACACGTTCTTCGCCCGGATCCACCTGACCCGCGGCGGCGCTTCGCTCTCGGTCGACAGCCGCCCGAGCGACGCCATCGCGCTGGCACTGCGCTCGCAGGCCGAGATCTTCGTCGAGGAGGAGGTCCTCGAGAAGAGCCGCAACCTGCGCTCGGACTCGGATCAGGACCCCGACCGCCTCCGGAAGTGGCTCGAGGAAGCCAGCCCCGACGAGCTCGGCAAGTACCGGATGTAGCCGCGGGCTCCTGTTCGCGGAGCCAGGGCTGAAAGCCGGGAGCCGAAAGCTATACTCCGGTTCGTGATCATCTCGATTACCAATCAGAAGGGCGGAGTCGGGAAGACCACCACGGCGATCAACCTCGCCGCCGCCATGGCCCAGAAGGGGATGAAGACCCTTCTGATCGACCTCGACCCGCAGGGCAACAGCACCATGTCCTACCTCGACCGGCGAACGGTCGAGAGGTCCATGTTCGACGTGCTGACGGACCCGGAGATCAAGCTCAAGGACATCATCCGCCCCTCGGGGATGAAGAACCTCGACATCGCGCCGGCCCGGATCTCGCTCGCCAAGCTCGAGTCGAAGCTCCTCGGGGAGATCGACGGGCATTTCCGCCTGCGCGACAAGATCGACCCCGTGCGCCGCTCCTACGACGCGGTCCTGATCGACACGCCCCCGACGCTGGGGATGATCACGGTCAACGCCATGGTCGCCTCGACCCACATCCTCATCCCCATCCAGTCGTCCTACTTCGCGCTCGAAGGCACCGACGACCTGCTCGAGACCATCGACAAGATCAAGGCCCGGCCCAATCCCAGCCTCCAGATCCTGGGCGTCGTGATCACGCTGCACGACAAGCGCACCGTGCTCGGAAAGGACGTCTACAAGCAGATCTCGAACGTCTTCGGCAAGAAGATCTTCAAGACCACGATCTCCAAGAGCGTGCGCCTGGAGGAGAGCCCCGCCCACCAGGAGTCGATCTTCACGTTCGCACCGCGCTCCTCCGGGGCGGCCGAGTACTACTCCCTATCCGAGGAGGTCCTTTCCCGTGTCTAAGCGCCGCGGCCTGCCGACGGAATCGCACATGAAGCACGACGCCCACTTCGTCGACTCGCTCTCGGAGCGGTTCGGCGCCTCGATCGGGCGCATGGTGCCGATCGACGAGATCGAGACCAATCCCGACCAGCCCCGCCGCAGCGTCGGCGACCTCGAGGAGCTCAAGAAGTCGATCGAGTCCAAGGGCGTCCTCGAGCCGATCCTCGTGCGGCCGCTGTCCGACGGACGGTTCCGGATCATCGCGGGGGAAAGGCGCTTCCGCGCCGCCATGGAGGCGGGGCTCGCCGAGGTGCCCTGCATCGAGCTCGACGTCCCCGACAACGAGGTCCTCGAGATCGCCCTCATCGAGAACCTCCACCGTCGCGATCTCCATCCCTTCGAGGAGGCGGCCGGGTACGCCGCGCTCGCCGAGGCCCACGGTTACACCCAGCTCCAGGTCGCGACGGCCGTCGGCAAATCGCGCGTCTCGATCACGGAGTCGATGTCGCTGCTCGACATCCCGGAAGACCTCCGCGAAAAATGTCGGCGCGCCGACATCGACGCGCGCTCGGTGCTCCTGGAGGTCGCGCGCCTCGGCGACCGGAAGAGAATGGAGCAGGCGATCGCCCTCGTCGTCTCGGGCTCGACGCGCGACGACCTGCGCGAGCAGAAGAAGGGGAGCGCCGGAGACCCGGACAAGCGCCGCGCGTTCCACTTCGTCTACTCGCCCAAGGACGGGCCCTTCCGCCTCAACATCTCCTTCCACAAGACCCGGGTCGCGAAGGCGGAGCTGATCGACGCGCTTCGCGGAGTCATCAAGCAGCTCGAGTCGGGGGACCTGGAGCTGCCGAAGAAGTAGGGGCCGGAGAGCCGTGAGCTTCGAGGCCCCGGACCCCGCCTTCGCCGAGCGCGTTCGGTCGAGCTTCGAGGCCCAGGCCCTCATGCGGTTGATCGGTGCATCCCTCGAGCGCGTGGAGCCGGGCGAGGTCGACATCGCCCTGAGCCACCGTCTCGACCTCACGCAGCAGCACGGCTACCTGCACGCCGCCATCCTCGCGGCGATCGCCGACAGCGCGTGCGGGTACGCGGCCCACACCCTGATGCCGGCGGGAAGCGAGGTCCTGTCGGTGGAGTTCAAGCTCAACCTGCTCCGGCCCGCGGCCGGCGAGCGCTTCGTCGCCCGAGGGCGCGTCGTGCGGGCAGGCCGGACGCTGACCGTCGCCGCCGCCGACGTCTTTGCCTACGGACGCGCGCAGGTCGGGGGCCCGACCCTCGTCGCCACCATGCTCGGGACGATGATCCGACAGGCCGGGCACGGGAACCACAGCGTCCGATAAGATATATTATGTAAAATCACATATCGGGCCCGGCTCGCCGGTCCTTTACAAGGGCCCTTCCCCCTCTGCACTATCGCTCCGATGCGCCCGCGCCTGATCTCCCGCTCGGTCCTGCGCGAGATCTGGCCGCCCTTCCTCCTCGGATTCGCCGGCTACACGTTCATCCTGCTGATCCGGACGATCCTGATGCTCGCGGACTTTGCGGTGCGCCGCAGCGCTCCGTTCGCCGAGGTCGCCCGCCTGGTCCTCCTGTCCCTGCCGTGGATCATCGTGCTGACGGTGCCGATGGCGTTTTTGGTCGGCGTGCTGGTGGGCCTCGGCCGGCTCAACACCGACTCGGAGCTCGTCGCCCTGCGCTCCTGCGGCGTCGGCCCCGGGGCGCTCTACCGGCCGGTGCTCGGCGCCGCCGCCGCCGCCTCGGCCCTGGTCCTCTTCCTCTACAACGTCGTGCTTCCTCCCGCCAACGAGGCTCTCCAGGCCTCGATGGTCCGCGTCGCCGCGACGTCCATCGTCAATCTCGTGGCTCCCCGCACCTTCCGCGAGCCCCGGCCCGGGATCACCTTCTTTTTCGACCGGGCGGCTGCCGACGGGCGCTCCTTCGAGGGCGTATTCCTGCGCCTCGGGGACGAGGCCGAGCCGCCGAATCGGATCATCGTCGCCCGGCGCGGCACCCTGACCCTCGAGGGCGACCGGCTCTGGCTCGACCTCTTCCAGTCGACCGTCCACGAGCTCGACGCGGCCGACCCTGCCCGCGACCGGACGAGCCGCAACGAGACGCAGCGGCTCCTGCTCGCCGGCGACACCTCCGCCCCGCCCGGTGCGACCGTCCGGGTCCAGCGGGGCCTGCGCTCGCAGACGCTGCCCGAGCTCTGGCGCGCGGCGCACACGCTTCCCGCTTCGGATCCGAACCGCCGGCTCGCCTGGGTCGAGGTCCACAAGAAGTTCGCGATCCCCGTCGCGTGCCTCGCGTTCGCCCTGGTCGGGGTCCCTCTGGCGCAGACGCTTCGCCGCGGCGGGCGCGGCGGAAGCTTCGCGCTCTCGCTCGCGGTGCTGCTCGGCTACTACCTGCTGCTCTCGAGCGGCGAGACCTGGGCCCAGGAGGGGCGAATGGCGCCCGCCCTGGCCATGTGGCTGCCGAACATCCTGCTCGTCGCTCTCGGAGTCGCGGCGGCCCTCTGGCAGCCGGCCGCGCGCACGCCCCGGGCTCCCCGGCCGCCGATCGCCGAGCCCGTGCCGGCGGTGGCGGCGATCCGGACCGACCGCCGGCCCGTCTCCGGCCGGACGAGGCTGGGGCTCGTCTCGCTTCTCGACCGTTACGTCCTCGCGCGCTTTCTCTCCGCCCTGCTCCTCGTCTTTCTGTCCGCGCTGCTGCTGGCCGTGGTCGTCGACTACGCCGACAAGCTCGACGAGGTCGCGCGCCACCATCCGCCGGCCGCGGTGATCTTCGGCTACTACCGCTACTTCCTCCTCTCGATCGCCGTGCAGATCGCCCCGTTCGCGGTCCTGCTCGCGACCCTCGTGGGCCTCGGCGTGCTGTCCAAGAACGCCGAGGACACGGCGTTCAAGGCCTCGGGCGTCTCGCTGCTGCGCCTCGCTCTGCCCGTCGTCGTCGCGGCCGGGATCCTCGCGGTTCTCGCCTTCGCCGTGGGCGAGTACGTTCTGCCGCTCGCCGAGCAGCGCCAGGCGCGCTTTCGCAACGTCATCTACGGCCGCGCCCCGGACTACGGGATCCGCACGGCCGCCGAGCGCAACTGGTACCTGGCCCGCGACGGGAGCATCTGGTATCGCGAGGAGAGCGTGCCCGCCCGCAACGCCCTGCTCGGCGTCGCCATCTTCCGGCTGGCTCCCGACTTCTCCCTGGCCGACCGCACCGACGCGCGCCAGGCGGTCTGGAATGGCGGAGAGTGGACGCTCCGGGACGGCTGGACCCGCTCCTTCGCCGCCGGCGGCGCCGAGCCCTACGTCCGCTTCGCCGAGCGCCAGGTGGCCGGGGACCCGCCCGCTTCGGTCGTCGCCACCCGCCGGCGGCCGGAGGAAATGCGCTTCCGCGAGCTCCAGCGGCTCACCCGCCACCTGCGGGCCGGGGGCTATCCGACCTCGGGGCTCGAGACGGCGCTCCAGGCCAAGCTCGCGCAGCCCGCGCTGTTGCCGATCATGGTGCTGCTGGCGGTCCCCTTCGCCTTTCGCGTCGGGCGCCGCGGGGCGCTGGCGGGGATCGGCGTGGGGCTCGGCCTCGGGATCCTGACGCTCGTGGCCTCGGCCTTCGTGACGAAGCTCGGCGAAGTCGGCGCGCTGCCGCCGCCGCTGGCGGCCTGGTCGCCCGACGTCGTCTTCGGGTTGACGGCCCTATACTTCCTGATCCGGATTCGAACATGAGGCCGGCCGCCAGGTCCTTCTGCGCCGTCTTGCTCGTCCTGGTCGCGATGCGGCCCGCCGCGCTCGCCGAAGAGCCGCCCGCCGAAGCTCCCTCCCCCGGCGTTCCCGCCGTCGTGGGCAACGCGCTGCTCGAGGAGGCAAAGCGGTACCTCGGCGACGGCGAGGCCCTGGCGGTCGCCCCGCTCCACTGGAACGCAGAGGACATCCGCCGATTCGCCTCGTTCGCCGCCTCGCTCGGCATCCTCATCGCGACCGACGAGCAGACCTACGTGGCGATCCAGGAACGGCGGTCGGCCACCACGGACGCGATCTCCGACGCCACGACAGATTTCGGCGGCGTCTATGCCTGGGCCATCTCGGGCGGGTTGATCGCGGGCGGGCTTCTCGCGAAGAACCCCGCGATGCGCGACACCGGGCGCGATGCCCTCGAAGCCGCCGCCTTCGCGAGCCTCTTCACCCTGATCCTGAAGCCCGTCTTCGGCCGGGAGCGGCCCTACCAGTCCGACGGGCAGACCGTGTTCCGGGGCTTCACGACCCAGTACACGTCGTTCCCCTCGGGCCATGCGACGACCGCGTGGGCCGTCGCCTCGGTCATCGCGATGCGCACGGATGGCTGGATCGTGCCGACGATCGCCTACACGCTGGCGACGCTGGTCGCCTTCGATCGCGTCAACGACCAGAAGCACTTCGTCGGCGACGTCTTCGCCGGTGCGGCCATCGGTGTGGCCACCGGTCGGTTCATCGTCGGCCGGCACCGGCGGGAGGACGCGGCCACGGCCGGCGCCGAGGTCGAGATCGTCCCGATCCGGGACGGCCTCGCGGCTCGCCTGATTTTCTAGGGCGGGCCCCCCTGCGCGACCTCGGCGCAGGGGGTTCTTCGAGACCGGGCTAGGTCCCCTCTTCCCAGGAGCTCATGTACTTCTCCTGCTCGGCCGTCGCGGATGTCGATCGCGATCCCCATCGAGGCGAGCTTCAGCCGCGCGATCTCCCGGTCGATCTCCTCGGGAACGGCGTAGACCTTCTTCTGCAGCGTCGCGTGGTTCTTGACCATGTACTCGGCGGCGAGCGCCTGGTTCGCGAAGGACATGTCCATGACCGAGGCCGGGTGCCCCTCGGCCGCGGCGAGGTTGATGAGCCGCCCGTCGCCGAGCAGGTAGATCCGCCGGCCGTCCGTGCATGCGGAACTCCTCGACGAAGTCGCGGATCGCGCGGCGCTGCCCGCGCGAGCTTCTCGAGGGCCGGGATGTCGATCTCGACGTTGAAGTGGCCCGAGTTGCAGACGATCGCGCCGTCCTTCATGGCCGCGAAGTGCTCCTCGCGCGAGCACGCCCTTGTTGCCCGTGACGGTGACGAAGATGTCGCCGATCGGCGCCGCCTCCGCCATCGGCATGACGCGGATAGCCGTCCATCGCCGCCTCGAGCGCCTGCATCGGGTCGATCTCGGTGACGATGACGTTGCGCGCCGAGGCCGCGCGGCCCGCATCGCCACGCCGCGGCCGCACCAGCCGTAGCCGGCGACGACGACGTTCAGGCCGGCGATGAGCAGGTTCGTCGCGCGGATGATGCCGTCGATGCGTGGACTGGCCGGTGCCGTAGCGGTTGTCGAAGAAGTGCTTGGTCTTCGCCGTCGTTGACCGCGACGACCGGGAAGCTGCAGCACGCCGTCCTTCTCCATCGCCTTCAGGCGGATGACGCCGGTCGTCGTCTCCTCGGTGCCGCCGATGATCCCGTCGAAGAGCGCCTTCGCTCGTCGGCCGAGAGGCCCTGGCCCACTCGCGGATGACGGGTCGACTGGCGTCCGTCCGAGGGCGATGAAGAGGAGCGAGACACCAGGTCCGCGCCGTCGTCCATCGTGATGTTGGGGCGGTGCGCCAGCGCCGCGTGGATGTGGGCGTAGTAGCGTGTCGTGGTCCTCGCCCTTGATGGCGAAGGTCGCGATGCCGTAGTCGGCCACGAGCGCGGCCGCCACGTCGTCCTGGGTCGAGAGCGGGTTCGAGCGCGCAGAGCGCGACGTCGGCGCCGCCGGCCTTGAGCGTCCGCATGCCAGGTTCGCGGTCTCGGTCGTGACGTGGAGGCAGGCCGCGAGGCGGACGCCCTTCAGCGGCTTCTCCTTCGCGAACCGCTCGCGGATCTGCCGCGAGCACCGGCATGCTCGCGTCGGCCCACTCGATGCGCGGTCTTGCCGCGGGCGGCGAGCGCGAGGTCGCGTGACGTCGCTCTTGACTCCGGTCGAGACGGCCGTGCTCATCGGGCACCTCCCACGGGCGCCGCGACTTCGCACGCCGGCCGCCCGCGGCGAGCGCGTCGGCCCGGTCCGTCTGCTCCCAGGTGAACTCCGGCTCGGCGTCGGCCGAAGTGGCCGTACGCGGCCGTCTCCTTGTAGATCGGGCGGCGCAGGTTCGAGCGACTCGATGATGCCCTTGGGCGTCAGCTGGAAGTGCTCGCGGATCATCGACTCGATCTGCGGCTCTCGGCAGCTTCCCGGTGCCGAAGGTGTCGACGTGCACCGAGACCGGGTCGGCGACGCCGATCGCGTAGGCGAGCTGGACCTCGCGCGCTCGGCGATGCCCGCGGCGACGATGTTCTTGGCGACGTAGCGCGCCATGTAGGCACGCGGAGCGGTCGACCTTGGTCGGGATCCTTGCCCGAGAAGGCGCCGCCGCCGTGGGGAGCGCAGCCCGCCGTAGGTGTCGACGATGATCTTGCGGCCGGTCAGGCCGGTGTCGCCCTGCGGGCCGCCGATGACGAAGCGGCCGGTCGGGTTGATGTGGAACTTGGTGTCGCTTGGTCGATCAGGTGCGCCGGGATGACCGGCGGATGACCTCCTCGATGATCGTCTTCGCGTGAGCTGCTCGGGTGCTTGATCGTCCTCGGCGTGCTGCGTCGAGACGACGACCGTGTCGACGCGCACCGGGCCTGTCGTCCCTCGTACTCGACGGTGACCTGGGACTTGCCGTCCGGCCGCAGGAAGGCGAGCTCGCCGCTTGCGGCGCGCCTCGGAGAGGCGCTGCACGAGCCGGTGCGCCAGCATGATGCGGCAGCGGCATCAGCTCCGTCGGTCTCCGCGCAGGCGTAGCCGAACATCATCCCCTGGTCGCCGGCGCCGCCGGTGTCGACGCCCTGGGCGATGTCGGGGGACTGCGCGGTCGATCGTCGAGACGACCGCGCAGGTCTCGTAGTCGAAGCCGAACTTCGGCGCGCGTGTAGCCGATCTCCTTGATCGTCTCGCGGACGATCGTCGGGAGGTCGACGTAGGTCTTGGTGGTGATCTCGCCGGCGACGATCGCCAGGCCGGTCGTCACGAGCGTCTCGCAGGCGACGCGCCCCGTGGGGTCGTCCCGGCAGGACGGCGTCGAGGACGGCGTCGGAGATCTGGTCGGCGATCTTGTCGGGATGTCCCTCGGTCACCGACTCCGAGGTAAAGAAATGCCTTCCGGTCTGGAGCATGGGTTAGGACTCCTCAGGTTGTGAGTGGGTCGCCCGTCGAAACCGCGAAGGCTAGCATTTCCGGGCCGGGCCAGTCAAAGAACCCCGAAGAAATGGAAGACGTTACGGCCGTAGGCGCGGCTCCGGAGCTCCCGCATCCCGGGCGGCGGCGCGGTTGCCCGATTCGCGTCGGCCTGGACGATCAGGACCCCCCCGGGCGCCAGAAGCGCGCCGACGCCTTCGAGGTCCCCGTCCGGCTCGCGATCGTACGGGGGATCCGAAAAAATCACGTCGAAACGCTCGCCCTCGCGGCCGAGCGCCGCGATCGCCGCGGCCGCCCTCCCCGCGGCGACCCGGACCCGCCCTTCCGGGTCCCCGAGGCGGGCGAGCGTGCGGGCGATGGCGCCGGCATCCGCCTCGACGAGGACGGCCGCGGCGGCGCCGCGGGAGACGGCCTCGAGCCCCACCGCTCCCGACCCGGCGAAGAGATCGAGCACCCGGGCGCCGTCGATCCGGTCGGGGCCGAGCAGGTCGAAGAGGGAGGCGCGCGCGCGCGCCGAGGTGGGCCGCGCCCCGGGCGGAACCTCCAGCCTCCTCCCCTTCCATCGGCCAGCGAGGATCCGGACGAGAGACGCCGCGCCGCGGGTCATGGCCGCGCCTCGGGCGGAGCGAACTGGAAGCGCAGCTCTTCGATCTTCAGGAACTGCGAGTAGGGCTCGGTCACGCCGACGAGCTCGACGAAGCCCGACTGCTTCTCGAGCCGCCGCACCTGGAAGACCGCGCCGTCGAAGCGCCGGAGCAGGGTGCCGGGCTGGAGCAGGTCGGGATGAAAACGCGTCACGGGCGCCAGCGGCGAGAGGAAGAGGCCCTTCAAGCCCTCGAGCGCCGACCGCAGCGAGGAGCTCTCGGCCGTGTCCGTCGAGAACTCGTCGAAGCGGATGGTGCGGCGGTCCCCGTTGGGACGCGCGAGCGTGACCGCCGACGACGAGGCGAGATCGCCGGTCAGGCCCGTGCGCCGGTCGGGCGCGATCGTCCAGAGATCCTGGCGCGCGAAGAATTCGCAGTAGAACGCCAGCTCCGCCTCGCCGAGACGGTCCCGCTTGACCTCGTCCTTGTCCTTCCGGCTGGTCTTCCAGACGAGCGTGCCGTTGCGAAAGACCGTGAGGCGGTCGTAGCCCTCGTTCGACTGGCGGACCCACTCCGCGCAGAAGGTCGGTCCCGGCACGGGCGTCGGCGTGGGGGTGGTCGGCGTTGCGGCGAGCACCGCCGCGAACGCGAGCGGCAGTCTCACCGGCGCCTCCGCGCCGCAGCGAGGGCGAAGGCGAGCTCTTCCCCGGCGTCGATCTTCCCGTCCTCGCGCGCCGCTCGCGTCGCGGCGAGGGCGCGGCCGATCGCGGGCCCGGGGGCGACGCCCCGCGCCACGAGGTCCGCCCCCTTGATCGCGAGCGCCGTCCGATCGCTCGCGGCGAAGGCGGCGAGGAGCGCCCGCGCGTCGCGGGCTCCGAGCAGGGCCGCGGCGGCGACGATCTCGTCCGCGCAGAGGCCACGGATGAGAGCGCGCCTCCTCGAAGCAGGGCGGGACGCCAGTCCCGCGCCGAGGCGCCGCCGTGTCTGCGGCCACCGCAGGAGCGCCGAGCGTTGCCGGCCGGCGGCCGAGAGTCGATCGGCGACCCGGAGGAGCCCGCGCGGCGTGGACGGCGCCATCCAGGCGAGAAGGTAGCAGAGCCAGCCCGCCTCGGGCCGGGACGCCGCGGCGCGCGCGGCCCTCCCGATGCGTGTGCCGGCACCCGCCGCGACCCGCGAGAGCGCCGGCGCGATCGCCCGATCGAGCCCCAGGCTCGCCAGGAGCCGCGGGGCCCGGGCGCGGGCGTTCTCCTCGAGAGTCAGGATCAGCTCGCGCCGCAGCCGGTCCCCCGAGACCGCGTCGAACGCCCCGGCGCCGATCGCAAGGGCGATCTGCCGCCGGGCTTCCGGAGCAATCGTGAACCCGAGCCGGTTCGCGTAGCGCACGGCGCGCAGGGCCCGCGTCGGATCGTCGGCGGGCGAGGCCGGGTGAAGAAAGCGGATGCGGCGCCGCTCGAGGTCGAGGCGCCCGCCGAAGGGGTCGAGCAGCGCGCCGCGAGGCGCGAGAGGAAGCGCCAGGGCATGGATGGAAAAGTCGCGCCGCGCCAGGTCCTCCTCGATCGAGGCTCCGGCCTCGATTTCGGGGAGGGCGCCCGGGCGGGCGTAGGTTTCGCGGCGCGTGGCGGCGAGGTCCAGCCGCGATCCTCCGGGAAGCGCCAGGGTGGCCGTGCCGAAGCGCGCGTGGGCCGTGCGGACGGCCCCGAGGCGCCCGGCCAGCGCCGCGGCGAAGTCCGGCACCGCTCCCTCGAGAGCGAGATCGACGTCGCGCACCTCGCGTCCGAGCAGAAGGTCCCGCAGGGCGCCGCCCACGAGGTACGCGCGCTCCCCGCGCTCTCGCGCCAGACGGCCGGCCGCGCGGACCGCGCGCCGCATCGACGCCGGGAGGGCCGCCAGGGACGGCGCGCTAGAAAACGTACTCGACCGACCCCTCCCCCGCCAGGGCCTGGATCTCGCTCGTCAGACGCGGCGAGGGCGCGATCCGCATCGAGTCGGCGGCCTTGAGCGTCGCCTCGAACTCGCCCGGGCGGATGAGCCGGATCGAGACCGGAGTGGTGCCGGGGTGCCGCCGGAGGCGCTCCTGGAGCCGCGCCAGCACGCTTTCGTCGGCATACGCGAGGTTGACCCGGATGGCGAGCTCGCGGGCCCGCCGCTCCCGGATCCCTTCGAGGGGCGTGATCTCCTGGATCGTCAGCTCGAGCGCGCCGCCCGACTCGCGCACGTTCGCCGTGGCGAGCACGGGAAGGTCGTCCTTCACCCAGCCCTGGACCTTCTCGTAGAGGCTCGCGAAGATCGCGACCGGCACCGAGCCGCTCGTGTCCTCGAGCGTCGCCTTCAGCATCGTCTTGCCCTCGTTGACGCCCTTCTTGATCTTCTGTTTCTTGAGGCTGCCGAGGACCCCCGCCACCCGCACGGACTGCTCGACCCGCCCGCCGAGATCCGCGATCCGCGCCTCGGCGAAGCGCTCGATCTCGTCGGAGAAGCGCGACAGCGGATGCCCGGTCACGTAGAAGCCGAGCGTGTCCTTCTCGCCCTTGAGCTTCTGGTCGAGGGGCCACTCCGGCAGGTCCGGGAAGTCGTCGCCCGCGGAGCCCTCCTCGACGGCCGCCGCCCCCGAAGAGGTTCGACTGCCCGAGCTCCGCCTCCTCCCGCCGGCGCGCCGCGCGGGCCAGCGCCCGTTCGCAGGCGGCCGGCGAGCGTCGCGCGATTCTTGCCGAGCGAGTCGAAGGCGCCGGCGGCGATCAGGGCGTCGAGGGTCCGCTTGTTGACGAGGTGCGAGTCCATGCGCTCCGTGAAGTCCGTGAACGAGACGAAGGGCCGCTTGCCGCGCTCCTCGAGGATGGCGCGGGCGGCCGCCTCCCCGACGCCCTTGATCGCGGCGAGTCCGAACCGGATCGACGTCCCGACCGCCGCGAAGCTCTCGGCGGACTCGTTGATGTCGGGCGGAAGGACCGGGATGCCCGACTCCTGGCAGTCGCCGAGCACCTTCACGATGCCGTCGGTGGAGCCGATCTCGGCGGAGAGGTTGGCCGCGAAGAAATCCACCGGGTAGTGGGCCTTCAGGTAAGCGGTCTTGTAGGCGACCAGGGCGTACGCCACGGCATGCGACTTGTTGAAGCCGTAGCGGGCGAAGGGCTCGATCAGCGACCAGAGCTCCTGCGCCTTCTTCTTCGGCGTCCCGTGCTCCACCGCGCGGCGAAGGAACTTCTCGGCCTCGGCCTCCATGATCTCGCGCTTCTTCTTGCCGATCGCCTTGCGCAGCAGGTCCGCCTCGGCGAGCGAGTAGCCCGCGACGGTCTGGGCGATGCGCATGACCTGCTCCTGGTACACCAGGATGCCGAGGGTCTCGGAGAGGATCGGCTCGAGCTCCGGCAGCGGATAGGTCACCCGCGTCCCGCCGCGGCGGCGAACGTAGTCCTCGACGGTTCCGGCGTCGAGCGCGCCGGGCCGGTAGAGCGCGTTGAGCGCCGCGAGGTCGGGGAAGACCCGGGGCTTGGCGCGGCGCAGCAGGTCCCGCATCCCGCCCGAGTCGAACTGGAAGACGCAGGCCGTCCGGCCCGAGCGGAAGAGCTCGAAGGTCGGCTCGTCGTCGAGCGGCAGGTGGTCGAGGTCGATCGTCGACGCCCAGCCGCTCGCGCACGGCGGCGACCGTCGCCTCGAGGACGTCGAGCGTGATGAGGCCGAGGAAGTCGATCTTGAGCAGGCCCATCTTCTCGACGGCGTTCATGTCGAACTGCGTCGTGATTTCGTCCTTGTTCGTGCGGTAGAGCGGCAGGTACTCGATGATCGGCCGCGGGCGCGATGACGACCCCGGCCGCGTGCATGCCGGCGTGGCGCGACAGGCCCTCGAGCCGCTCGGCGATGCGGACGACCTTGGCGATCGACTCGTCCGAGGCCATCGCCTCCTTCAGGCCCGGCGAGTCGCGGAACGCGCGCTCGAAGTTGACGTCCGGGCCGTCCGGCACGAGCTTGGCGATGCGGTCCCCGAGCGACGACCGGCAGCGAGAGCACCCGCGCGACGTCGCGGACCGCGAGCTTGGGCTTCAACTGCGAGAAGGTCACGATCTGGGCGACGTTCTCGCGGCCGTACTTCTTCGTGACGTACTCGATGACCTCGCCGCGGCGCGCCTGGCAGAAGTCGATGTCGATGTCGGGCATCGAGATCCGCTCGGGGTTCAGGAACCGCTCGAAGAGGAGGTCGTACCGGAGCGGATCGATCTCGGTGATCCGCAGCGCCCAGGAGACGATCGAGCCGGCGGCGCTGCCCCGGCCCGGGCCGACGGCGATCCCCTTCTCCCGGGCGTGGCGGATGAAGTCCGAGACGATCAGGAAGTACGACGGGAAACCCCATCTTCTCGATGACCGCCGATCTCGTACTCGAGCCGCTCCCGGTACTTCTCGGTCGCGATCCGCTCGACGCCCGGCCCCGCCTCCGCGTCGAGCTCGGTGAGGCGCCGCTCGAGGCCCTCGCGGGCGAGGTCGCGGAAGTAGTCGGCCGGCGGCCGCCCGTCCGGCGCCGTGAAGGTCGGCAGGTGGAGCCCCTCGGTGTCGAAGGAGACGGCGCAGCGCTCGGCGATCGCCACCGTGTTCGTGACCGCCTCGACGCTCCACGGGCTTGAACCGCGAGAGCATCTCGTCGGGGCTCTTGACGTAGAACTCGTCGTTGTAGAACCGCATGCGCCGCTCGTCCTCGAGCGTCTTGCCCATCCCGATGCAGAGCAGGACCTCGTGCGGAAACGCGTCGTCGCGGCGCAGGTAATGGCTGTCGTTGGTGGCGACCGCCGGCGCGCCGGTCTCCGTCGCGAGCCGCAGCAGATCGGGCACGATGGCGGTCTGCTGCGGCAGGCCGTGGTCCATGAGCTCGACGTAGAAATTGCCCTTGCCGAAGATGTCCTCGTACTCGAGGAACGCCTTCTTCGCCGCCCCGAAGTTGCCCCGCGACAGGGCGCCGGCGACCTCGCCCTTCAGGCAGCCCGAGAGGCCGATCAGGCCCTCGGCGTGCTCCCGCAGGAGCGCCTTGTCCATGCGGGGCCGGTGATAGAAGCCCGACAGGTAGGCCTCGGAGACCAGGCGCACCAGGTTGCGATAGCCCTTCTGCGTCGCGGCGAGCATCGTCAGGTGGTAGGCGTAGCCCTCGCCCGACTCGCTTGCGGCCTTCTCCTCGCGGTCCCTGCGGTCCCCCGGGGCGATGTACGCCTCGACCCCGATGATCGGCCGGATGCCGTTCTGCAGCGCCTCGTGGAAGAAGTGAAACGCGCCGAACATGTTGCCGTGGTCGGTGACGGCCACCGCGGGCATGCCGAGCTCGGCCACGCGCTTGCAGAGCTCCGGGAGCTTGTTGGCGCCGTCGAGCAGGGAGTACTGGCTGTGGAGATGAAGGTGGACGAAGTCGCCGGGCATCGAGACTCGATCATAAGCGATCGCGACCATGCAAGCGACGGCGGCGACGACGCGTATAGTTGGGCCTCGATCGCGCGATGAAGATCCTGATCTGTCTCGCTGCCGCGGCGTCGCTCGCCTGCACGACCCAGCCCGCGCCCCGGGCCGCGGCCGGCGCGGCGGCTCCCGTCGGAGCCGATGCCGTGTGGACGCCGCCCGCCGACTTTCGCGGGGCGTTTCCCGCGGCCTGCGAAGGAGCGGCCGGAGACCTGGGCGCCTGCTTCCTCCAGCAGATGCAGAAGGCGGGCGCGTCGCGGGCCGCGGTCGATTTCGCTCGCCGCACGGGAAGCCAGGGCTACCTGACGGCCTTCCGCGAAACGGGCGTGGTCGACGTGGCCTACGCCGAGTACCCCTTCCGCGCCAACGAGAACCGGGGCGTCTTCCTCGTCAACGGCGAGCCGGCGACGATCGACGTCGACGATCCCGCCCTCGTCGGTCCGGGCACGTTTTCGGGCGACTCGGTCTACGCCGCTCTCCGGAGGGGCACGTCGAACCTCCTGATCTTCCCCGGCGAGCGCGCCGGCCCGCGGCGCCCCGCGCGTCCTGTCCCGCGCGGACGGCGGCCACCGCTTCGTCGTCACCTACGAGCTCACGGACGGCTGCCACGCCTGCAAGGTCCTCGGCGACGCGTACGTCGCCTTCGAATTCGACGCGCGCGGCAAGTTCGAGGGAGTCTCGGTCGTGCGGGTCCAGGCCCGCTACCGCTAGGACGGCAGGCCGGGTGTCGTTCCGCCGCGCGCTGGGGCCCTTCGACGCGACGATGCTGGTCGTCGGCGGGATCATCGGCGCCGGGATCTTCATCAACCCCTACATCGTGGCGCAGCGGCTGCCCGTCCGCCGGTCCGGTGCTCTGGGCCTGGATCGCCGGGGGCGCCATCGCGCTCGCCGGCGCGTTCGCCTTCGCCGAGCTCGCGGCGCTCTTCCCGCGCGCCGGGGGCGAGTATGCGTACCTGCGCGAGGCCTACCACCCCCTCGTCGGGTTCCTCTTCGGCTGGGCTTCGCTCGTGATGATCCAGGGCGGCGGCATCGCCGCCGTCGCCATCACGTTCGCCCAGTACGCGCTCCGGCTGACGGGGGCCCCGGGAACGAGCCCCACGGCGCTCGCCATCGGCGCGATCGTCGTCGTCGCGCTGGTGAACGCCGCGGGCGTCAAGCCCGGCAGCCGCCTCCTGAACGTCCTCGTCGTGCTCAAGATCGGCGCGCTCGCGGTGCTCATTCTGGGGGGCCTCTGGCTCGCGCCCTCTCTCTCGGCTCCGGTTGTCGCGGCGCCCGCCGTCCGCCCGCCGGCGACGTTCTTCGCGTTCGCGGCGGCCCTCGTGCCCATCCTGTTCTCCTACGGCGGATGGCAGAACGCCAACACCGTCGCCGAGGAGATCCGCTCGCCCGAGAAGACTCTGCCCCGCGCTCTGGTCGCCGGCACGGTGCTCGTCGTGATCGTCTACGTCGCGGTCAACGTCGTCTATCTGACCACCCTCACGCGCGACGGGCTCGCCGCGACGGCAACGCCCGCCGCGGACGCGGTGGCACGGATCTTCGGGGCCGGGGCGGACCGCTGGATCGCCGCCGCCATCGCAGTCTCGACGTTCGGTTTTCTGGACGTGTCGCTGCTCGGCCCGACGCGCATCTCCTACGCGATGGCGCAGGACGGCGTGTTCTTCCCGGGCTTCGGCCGGCTCCACTCCCGGTTTTCGACGCCGCATCGCGCGATCCTGCTCCAGGCCCTGTGGTCGATCGTGCTCGTGCTGACCGGGACCTACGGCAACCTCATCGATTCGGTGGTCTTCGCGGACTGGATCTTCTTCGGCCTGACCGTCGCGGCCGTGATCGGACTGCGGCGCCGCATCCCTCTTGCCTCGCGGCCGAAGGGCGCGTTCGCGACGCCCGGCGTTCCGATCGTGCCCGGTCTCTTCGTCGCCGCATCCGCCTTCGTCGTCGCCGGCGCCGTGTGGTCCAATCCCGTCCGCTCCGCGATCGGCGTCGGCATGATGGCCGCGGGCGTCCCGATCTACTACACCTGCCGCCGGCGCTCGCGAGCCGAGCCCGCCCCATGACCATCTCGCGCGCCCCGTACATGGAGTGGGCGAAGTCCCGGCCGCGCCCGGCGATCGACCTCGCCGGCTCGAACCTCCTCCCCTGCACGCTCGAGGACCTTCCCGGCGCCCGCGAGGCCGTCGACATCGCGGGCGAGAGCCCGGAGGGCTACCTTCCGCTGCGCGAAGCCATCGCGGCGCGCCACGGCGTCGGCGTCGAGCGCGTCGCGACCGCCGGAGGCTGCTCGGGCGCCAACTTCCTCGCCTGCGCCGCGCTGCTCTCGGCCGGCGACTCCGTCCTCGTCGAGAGCCCGAACTACGACCCGCTGCCGGCGGCCGCCCGCATGCTCGGCGCGGAGGTCGATACGTTCTCGAGGAGGTTCGAGGACGGGTTCGACGTCGATCCCGACGCCGTCGCCGCGGCCCTGACGCCCCGGACGCGCCTGGTGATCCTCACCAACCCGCACAACCCGTCGGGCGCGCTCATCTCCGACGCCAGCGTCCGCGGCCTCGCCCGGCTCGCCGAGGCGCGCGGGATCCACGTTCTCTTCGACGAGGTCTATCGCGACGTCGTGCTCGACCTTCGCCCGGCGCCGGCGGCGACCCTCTCCGACCGCTTCCTCTCGACCTCCTCTCTGACCAAGTCCTACGGCCTGGCGTCCCTGCGCTGCGGATGGGCCCTCGCCTCGCCGGACATCGCCGAGGCCATCCGCCGGGCCCGCGACGTCGTGGACGTGTGGGCCCCGATGCCGGCCGACCGGGTCTCCGTGGTCGCCTTCGCCCGACTCGACCGGCTCGAGGCCCGGGCTCGGGCCATCGTTCGGACGAATCTCGACGCGGTCACGGCCTTCCTCGCGTCCCGCCCGGACCTCGAGTGCGTCCCGCCGCGATCCACGCTGGCCTTTCCGCGGCTGCGCGGGCTCTCGGACTCCGGGCCCTTCGCCGAGCGCCTGTTCCGCGAGACCGGCACGGCCGTGGCGCCCGGCCGGTTCTTCGGGGCCCCGGCCCACTTCCGGATCGCCTTCGGGGGCGAGCCGGCGCGGGTGCGCGAAGGCCTCGCGGCGATCGAACGCGTGCTTTGCTCCGCTTGACAACGCGGGCTCTCCGGCTTACGTTTCGCGGCTCGACCCCAGCCTGTCACCGATTCCCGAGAGGAGGGCCAGATGCCGGACCAGCCCAAGGGCACGCAGGGCGGTGGAATGGACTTCACGCAGTGGCACGAGGTCAAGAGCGGGGAGACGCTGTCCAAGATCGCCCAGCACTACTACGGCGACGCGAGCCTCTACCCCAAGATCTTCGAGGCCAACAAGGACGTGCTCAAGGACCCGAACAAGATCCGAGTCGGCCAGAAGCTCCGGATCCCCTAGGTCCGCCGGATGCCGGGCGCGATCGTCCGCGCGTTTGGCCGGCTCGGCCTGCGATTCCCGGCGCTCTTTGTCATCCTGCTGACGGTGACGCTCGCGGACCTGGTGATCCCCGACGTCCTCCCGTTCGTCGACGAGATCGTGCTCGCGACCCTGACCGCGATCTTCGGCCTGTGGCGGGAGCGCCGGAGCCCGGCTGGCAAATCGGATTCCACGAAAAAGGTTTGAACGCATGAGAACGCGACTGAAGGAAAAAGAGGAGGAAAGATGCTGAAACAGTCCTGGAAATTTCTCGCGGTAGCGGCCTGCGTCGTCGCGGTCGCCTGCAACAGCGGGAAGGCCCCCGCCGAGGCGGCGCTGAAGCTCGCCGACGAGGCGGTCGCCGGAGCCCGCGCCGAAGCGGAGAAGCTGGTGCCGGACGACTTCAAGTCGCTCTCGGACGACCTCGCTGCCGCCAAGGACGCCTTCGCCAAGGGCGACTACAAGGGCGCTCTCGCCGCCGCCCAGTCGATCCAGGGGAAGGCCAACGAGGTCATGGCCAAGGCGAAGGCCAAGAAGGACGAGCTCGCCGCTTCCTGGGGCTCGCTCGCCGACGGCGTGCCCAAGATGGTCGAGGCCATCAAGAGCCGAGTCGACATCCTTTCGCAGTCCAAGAAGCTCCCCAAGGGCCTCGACGCGGCGACGTTCACGTCGGCCAAGGACGGCCTGGCGGCGGCCACCTCCGGCTGGGCCGAGGCCCAGGCGGCCCAGGCTGCGGGGAACTGGACGGAAGCCATCGCCAAGGCCACCGCGGTCAAGGACAAGGCCACCCAGGTGATGGGCATGCTCGGGATGTCGGCCGGCGGAAGCGCCCCGGCGAACTGACGGGGTTCGTTTCGAGTCTTAAAGGGCCCGCTTGCGCGGGCCCTTTTTGTCGCTTAGAGCGAAAGGGCACCTCGAATTCTCTACTCCCACTCGATCGTGGCCGGCGGCTTCGACGTGATGTCGTAGACCACGCGGTTGATGCCCCGCACCGTCGACACCACGCGGCTGGCGATCGCGTCGAGAACGTCGTGGGGCATCCGGAACCAGTCGGCCGTCATGAAGTCGGTCGTCTGCACCGCGCGCACGGCGAGGACGAACTCGTGGGTCCGGCCGTCGCCCATGACGCCGACCGACTTGACCGGAAGCAGCACGGCGAACGCCTGCGAGATCGCGTCGTAGAGCCCGGCCGCGCCGGATCTCGTCGAGGACGATCTCGTCGGCCTTCTGGAGAATCGCCACCTTCTCGCGCGTGACCTCGCCGGGAATCCGCACGGCGAGGCCGGGGCCGGGGAACGGGTGCCGCGCAAGGAACTCCCGCGGCAGGCCGAGCTCCGCGCCGAGCAGCCGCACCTCGTCCTTGAAGAGCTCGCGCACGGGCTCGATCAGCTCGAAGCCCAGCCGCTCGGGCAGGCCGCCGACGTTGTGGTGGGTCTTGATGACGGCCGACGGCCCCTTGATCGAGACCGACTCGATGACGTCGGGATAGAGCGTGCCCTGCGCCAGGTAGCGCGCGCCCGGGATCGACACGGCTTCCTTCTCGAAGACGTCGATGAACGTCCGGCCGATGATCTTGCGCTTCTGCTCGGGGTCCGTCACGCCCGACAGCCGCGACAGGAAGAGATCCGACGCGTCGACGGCACGGACCTCGATGCCGAGGTGCCCGAAGGCCTCGACGACCTGGTGGCGCTCGTGCGCCCGCATGAGGCCGTGGTCGACGAGAATGGGATGGACGCGATTTCCCAGCGCCTCGCGCAGCAGGATCGCCGTCACCGACGAGTCGACGCCGCCCGAGAGCGCGCAGATCACCGCGCCCGACGGCGCCTGCCTGCGGATGGCCTCGACCTTCTCGTGCCGGAAGCCCGCCATCGTCCAGGTCGGCGCGGCCTGGCAGATCCGGAAGAGGAAGTTCTCGAGCACCTCGGTCCCGTGGACGGTGTGGCGGACCTCGGGGTGAAACTGGATGGCCCAGATTCTCCGCGCGGGATTCTCGAAGCCGGCCAGCGGCGTCGTCGGCGTCGACGCGATGACGCGGAAGCCCGGGGGCGGCGCGACGACGGAGTCCCCGTGGTTCATCCAGACCGTCTGCTCTCGCTCCAGGCCCTCGAAGAGCTCCGAGTCCACGGCGAGCGTCGCGACGGCGCGGCCGTACTCGCGTCCCTCGTTGGCCACCTCTCCCCCGGCCGCCTGCGCCAGCCACTGCATGCCGTAGCAGAGCCCGAGCACCGGAACGCCGAGGGCGGTGGGGTCGCCCGACGGCCTCGGCGCATCGGCCTCGTAGACGCTCTGCGGCCCTCCGGAGAGGATGATGCCGGCCGGGTTCCACCGGCGGATCTCCTCGGCCGAAGCGTTCGGCGGCAGGACGACCGAGAAGACCCGCGCGTCCCGGACGCGCCGCGCGATCAGCTGCGTGTACTGGCCGCCGAAGTCGAGGATGACGATGGACCGCGGAGCGCTCATGCCGGGCTCACCTTCCACAGGAGGGCGACCGGGCCCGCCAGGGCCGCGGCCGGCGCGATCGCGAGGGCCGCGCCGGCGAACGGAGCGGCGGCCGCGATCAGGGGCGCCACGAGCGCTCCCGGCGCCTGGCGCAGCGCCGCCCGCTCGGCGAACCACATGACGAGCGCGCTCCCCACCAGAAAAAAGGCGGGGTACGTGCTCGAAAACGCCCGGGCGAAGCCCCCGGCCTTGCGGGCCTTCCGAGGCCCGAAGATCGACCGCTCGGCGGTCGCGATCGCCAGGATGAAGAGAAGCGACATCACGTAGGCCGGCAGAAAGAACACGAGCGCCTGCTCGAGGAACCGCAGCTCCGGCGCCGCCGACGCCACGCGGTCGCCCATCCACTCCTGGAAGAACGGGAAGGTCCCGAAGCCCGGGTCGTTGCGTCCGTGCGTCAGCAGGAAAACGAGGACGTCGAGGAGGAAGGCGGAGGGCAGGAGGAGGGCCGCTTGCCGGAGAAACTTCACTACCCGTCCGATTGTAGCCGAACTCGGAAAACCACCCTCGCTACAATACGCACCGCGGTGACCCTGAAGAAATCGACGCGCAACTGGCTCGGCGTTTTCGTCGTTTCCGCGGCCGCAGCCTTCGTCCTCGGCCGCGTGAGCCCCGACGCCGGCTGCTTGTTGACAATGCTCCAGGCCCTGGCGGTCGCGGCGCTCCTCGTGCTCCTCGGGCGGGGTGTCGTCGCGCTCTTCCGCGTCACCGTGCGCCGCACGGCCATTCGGCTCGCGTTCTCGTATTTTCTGATCGGCGTCGTGCCGATCCCGCTTCTGGCCGCGCTGCTCTCGCTCGCCTCCTACATCGTGGCGCATCAGTACATGGCCAACCGCTTGCGGAGGGAGATCACCGCCGTCGGCGAGACGGCCCTCGTCCGCCGCGCCGACCTTCCGGGGGTCACCGCGAAGTCGGGGCACGTCGTCTCCTCCGACGTCGCCTGGCTCGAGGCCGGGGCCCCGGCTCCGTGGGTCGAGGCGCTCGCGCGTCCCGGCTTCCTCGTCGCCGGCAACCGGCTCTGGCTCGCGGTCCCGGCGGGCCGGCCGGGCCAGGCGACGCTCCTCGACCTCTCGGACCCCGGCTCGCCCTGGCTGCAGGAGCTCGCCGACCGCACCGGCTACAAGATCGGCGCCGAGGCGAGCGAGGCCTCCGAAGACACCCGAGGGATCACGATCGGCACCCAGGCGCCGACCGAGAAGGTGCCGAAGATCCTGGAGCCCCCCTCCCGACGCCCGGCCGGGGCGCCGCCCTCGGGCGAGGGCCTCTGGAACGGCGAGTGGATCCACGCGTTCTACCTCGAGACCGTGCTCGACGCCCCCGCCGGCCCGCGTTACGACGTCGCCGTCCTGACGGCCGCGACCTCGCCGCGACTGCTCGTCGACCAGCTCTTCTCGCAGGGCGTGGCCGACGTGCACCGGATCTTCCGGATCGCGTTCGTGACCGTCGGGACGATCCTCCTCCTCGTCTATCTCACCGCCCTGACGATCGCCTTCGTGCTGGTGGGCTCCCTGGCGCGCAACGTCAACCGGCTCACCCGCGCCGCCCGGGCGATCGCGCGCGGCGACTTCTCGGTGCGCATCCAGTCGAGGTCGCGCGACCAGATCGGCGATCTCGCGCGCTCCTTCGACGGCATGGCCGAGTCGATCCAGAAGCTGCTCGCGGAGACGGCCGAGAAGGAGCGCCTCCAGAGCGAGCTCGCCATCGCCCGGACGATCCAGCACAAGCTCCTGCCGCCGCCCGACGCGGACCTGCCGGGATTCACGGTCCGCGCGCACTTCGAGCCGGTGGCCGAGATCGGCGGCGACTACTACGACTACCTGCCGACCGGCGACGGGCGGACCGCGGTCGCGCTCGGGGACGTTTCGGGGCATGGCCTGCCGACCGGCCTCCTCGTCGCCATGGCGAAGGCCGGCCTCTCGACTCTCCTCGAGGCCGGGCACCGCGACGCCGAGCTCTTCGGCCGGATGAACGAGCTGATCCACCGTTCGACCGACCCCCGCCATTTCATGACGCTCGCCGTCCTCGCCTACGACCGGGCGACCCGGCTCGGCCGCCTGACCAACGCCGGCCATCTCGCCCCGTACCGGATCTCCGGCGGCCGCGTCGAAGCCCTTTCGCTGCCGGGCCTCCCGCTCGGCCTCTTTCCGGACCGGACCTTCCCGACCCGGGAGTACGCGTTTGCCTCAGGGGACCTCGTCGTCTTCCTGACCGACGGCTTCGTCGAAGCGGTCGACGCCCGCGACGAGGCGTTCGGGTTCGAGCGCCTCGAGGCGCTGCTCGCCCGGCACGCGCCCGAGGGCGCCGAGGCTCTGCGCGACGCCCTGCTCTCGGCGGTCCGGGCGCACACCGGCGAGCGGCCCGCCGACGACGACCGGACGCTGCTCATCCTGACCCTGGACTGATCCGGCGTCGCGAACGCAGCGTTCGTCCCGATCGGCGCGCCGGCGGGCCGGGACTCGTCCAGGATTCCCTTCGGCTCTCGAGAAAGGGACGAACGATGAAGCTTGCCTGCGCCCTCCTGCTTCTGGCCGCCTCCGCGATGCGGGCGGACTCGACCGCGACGAAGACCCGCACCGTCACGAAGCTCGCGGACGGCGTCTACGAGATCCGTCACCCGGACGCCCCCGACACCTTCCCGCAGAGCAACACGACCGTCGTGATCGGAGACCGGGGCGTTCTCGTCGTCGACTCGTGCCTGCTCCCCTCCACCGCGCGGGAGGACGTGGCGCAGATCCGCCAGTGGACCGACAAGCCCGTGACCTGGCTCCTCAACACCCACTGGCACTTCGACCACACGCTCGGAAACGCGACCTACCAGGCGGCGTTTCCGGGAGTCCAGATCGTGGCGACGCGCCCGACGCAGAGGACGATTGCCGACTACAACCCCGGCGTCGTGACGCGCTACCCGTCGCGCGCCGAGCGCTTCCGAAAGATCCTCGAGTCGGGGAAGGGCCCCGACGGCCGCCCGCTCTCGGAGGGCGACCGCAAGGACTACGAGCGCTCGCTCGCGGGGCTCGCGCCGGTCGTCGCGGAGTTCCGCAACGCCGTGCAGGCGGCGCCCAACGTGGCCTTCGACCGGGAGCTCGCGATCGATCTCGGGAATCGCCAGGTCGAGCTGCGCTTCCTCGGGCGGGGCAACACGGCCGGCGACGCCATCGCGTACCTGCCGAAGGAGAAGATCCTGATCACGGGCGATCTCCTGGTGCATCCGGTTCCGTACCTCTTCGGCGGTTTTCCGGTCGACCACCCGAAGACGCTCCGGGCGATGGCCGCGCTCGACGCGCAGACGATCGTGCCGGGCCACGGGGAGATCCTGCGGGACAAGCGGTACATCTTCCAGGTCGCCGAGTTCCTCGAGGCCGTCGACGCGGCCATGGAGAAGGAAGTCGACGCCGGCCGGACGCTCGAGGAGGTGCAGGACGCCTTTCCGAAGAGCTTCGACGTGACGACCTGGCGCGCCCGGTTTGCCGGGACGAGCCTGGAGGAGGCCGAGGCCTTCGACAGCTCGTTCGACGGCGTGGTCAAGGGGTCCTACACGCAGATCAAGATGCGCTGACGGCCGCGCCCGTCGTTCGCCCTCCCCGTCTGGGGTAGAGTTCGCCGCCAGAAACGGAGCGAACCCATGCGAAAGTCGGTCCTCGGCGTCCTCGCGGCCCTGCTGCCTGCCTTCGCCCGCGCCCAGAGCTCCCCGTTCGTCGACGCGAAGACCGAGCGGGCGCTCCTGAACGAGCTCTCCGGCGATCTCGCCTTCGAGACGCTCCGGATCACGACCCAGTGGCACAAGCCGTCGGGCTCCGAGGGCTTCTATGCCGTGGCCCGCGAGGTCGAGGCGCGCGCGAAGGCCGCCGGGCTCCAGGACGTCCGCTGGATCGACCAGGCCGCCGACAACCCGAACTGGACGTGCCGGAGCGGCGAGGCGTGGCTACTCGAGGGCTCGGGAGCCGACGCCTTCCAGACGAAGATCGTCTCCTCCGCCGAGGTGGCGACTTCGATCGCGGACAATTCGCGGCCCGCCGCCGTCACGGCGGAGATCGTCGACGTCGGCGCGGGCGAGACGCCGTCCGACTACGCCGGCAAGGACGTCCGCGGGAAAGTCGTTCTGGCGTTCGGCTCGCCGTCGCTCGTGACGGAGCAGGCGGTCTGGAAACGCGGGGCCGTCGGGATCCTCTCGTGGAATTCGTCGAGGCTGAATCCCCTGGCCGACTCGGCCGACCAGGTCGCCTGGGTCTCCGTGCCGGACCACGACGGGCCCAAGGGCGAGAAGACGACCTTCGCGGTCGTCGTCTCGGCGCGCGAGGGCAAGGCGCTCTCGGACCGGATGCGCGGCGAGAGCGCCCGACGCTGGGGGGCCGGAGACTCGAAGGCGCCGCAGCCGCTGCGCCTGAAGGTCGCCATCGACTCGGTCGTGCTGCCGGAGCGAAAGACCGCGATGGTCGAGGCGCGCATTCCCGGCACCGATCCGACGCTTCCGGAGATCGTCCTGACGGCGCACCTCCAGGAGGAGAAGTTCTCGGCCAACGACGACCAGTCGGGGGTCGCCAGCGTTCTCGAGATCGGACGGGCGCTGACCCGGCTGATCGCGGAGGGGACGCTTCCCCGCCCGCGCCGCGGCATCCGGTTCTGGTGGGCCGACGAGATCTACTCCGAGTACCGGTACTTCGCGGACCATCCCGGCGCCGAAAAGCAGTTCCTGGCCAACCTGAACCAGGACATGGTCGGCGCGAAGCAGTCCGCCGGCCACCGGACGCAGTACATGGCCCGCACGCCGTGGTCCCGGCCGTCCTTCCTCTCGGACGTACAGCAGAGCATCCTCGACGCCGTCGTCGACGGCAACAACGCGTACCTCCCGGCCTGGCAGGCGCAGACGCCGCCGCCGGGCTCGCCCTTCTCGAAGCCGATCTTCTCGCGGCTGGGGACCCGGGAGCCCTTCCGGGCCAGGGCGATCCCCTACTTCGACTCGACCGACCATCTCGTGTTCAACGACCCCTGGGTCCGCGTTCCCGGCACCTCGCTGACCAACTGGCCCGACGAATACATCCACTCCTCCGGCGACGACCTCTGGCAGATCGACCCGACGCAGTTGAAGCGCAACGCCTTCATCGTCGCGGCGACCGCGTGGTGGCTCGCCAACGCCGATGCGAAGGACGTGCCGTTCCTCGCCGGCTTCGTCGCGGCGCGCGGCAGCGAGCGGCTCGCGCGCGACCTCGCGACCGCGGAGAGCTGGATCCGCGACGGGCGCGGCACCGACGAGGACCGGCGGCGCGCGGCCGCGGACCTGCTCGCGGTCTCCCAGGCGATCGAGGCCTCCGCGGTCGAGTCGGCCCGCTCCCTCGGCCCGGCGCCGGACTCCGCGGTCGCCGACGGCGCGGCGGCCGTACGCTCCGCGGGGCAGGCGCTCGCCGCCCGCCTTCCGGCCCGCCCGGCGGCCGAGGACCCCGCGCTCGCGCGGCTCTCGGCGAAGACGCCGCGGTTCGCGGTCGCGACCCTCGACGCCTGGATGGCCCTCGAGAAGAAGGTCTCCGAGAAGCGGGACGCCGACAAGCGCGCCGCCCGCGAGCGCAAGGAGGCCGCCGAGGCCGCCCGGGCGAATCCGCGGACGGGCGCCAAAGCCTCGCCCGCGCCCCCGGCGGACGACGCCTCCCCGAAGCTCTCGCCCCTCATGGGCACGGCCGCCCTGAGCTGGATCGACGGCCGCACGAATGCGGCCGAGATCGCCCGCCGCGTCTGCGCCGAGGCGTTGTCGGCCGGCTGGTGGTACTACGGGGAAGCGACGCCGGCCCTGGTCGAGAAGTTCCTCGAGGAGCAGGCGAAGGACGGCCTCATCGCCTGGTAGGCCGCCTCTCGACGCGGGCGGGCGACCCGTGAAAGCATCCGGGCGGCATGGCCGGCAAGAGGAAGAAGAAGGCCGAATCGAAGTCCCGCGGCCTCGAGGCGCGCGAGGCCGCCGAGGGGACTCCCCCCGCGGCCGCCACGGCCCTGCGCGACGCGGTCCGGCAGGACGGCGGCGCGGCCCTCGCGCTCTATCGGGATCCCCTCGGCGGGCACTGGCAGCTGCTCGCGTCGCTCCCGATCGAGAAGGTCGAGCCGACCGCGTTCCAGCGCGACCTCTCCGAGACCCACGTCAAGCGCCTGACCGGCGTGATCGACGCGCTCGGAAGGTTTCTCGACCCCATCATCGCCGTGCGCGGCGGACGACGGCGTCTACCGAACGCCCAACGGACACCACCGGCTCGCTTCGTTGCGCAACCTCGGCGCCCGCTCGATCACGGCGCTCGTCCTTCCCGAGCCCGAGATCGCCTACAAGATCCTGGCCCTGAACACCGAGAAGGCCCACAACCTCCGCGAGAAGTCCCTCGAGGTCATCCGCATGGCGCGCGACCTCGCCGGCCATGACGGCCTCGCCGAGAAGGACTACGCGCTCGAGTTCGAGGAGGCCGCGTTCCTGACGCTCGGCGTCTGCTACGAGAAGAACGGCCGTTTCGCCGGAGGCGCCTACCACCCGATCCTGAAGCGCGTCGACACGCTCCTCGCGAAGCCCCTCGCGAAGGCCCTGGAGGTCCGCGCGGAGCGCGCCGAGCGTCTTCTCGAGCTCGAGGAGGCCGTCTCGGCGGCCATGCAGGCGCTCAAGGCGAAGGGCTTCGAAAGCCCCTACCTGCGGACCTTCGTCGTCGCCCGCATCAACCCGCTCCGGTTCCAGCGGGGGGCCAAGGCCGAGTTCGACGAAACGCTCGAGAAAATGCTCGCCTCGGCCAGGAAGTTCAAGGCGGAGTCCGTCAAGCCCGAGCAGCTCGCGCGGGCCGGCGGCGCCGCGGAGGAGTAGTCATGCGCCGCGCGCTCGCCCTGACCGCGATCCTCGTCGTCGCTGCGGCTTCGGCCGCCGCCGGCCAGACCCAGAAGCCGCCCGACCTCGCGACGGCGAAGGTCGTCGACCTGACGCACCCCTTCGACGAGAAGACCATCTACTGGCCGACGTCCCCGTCCGCCTTCGAGCTCAAGTCGCTCGCCGACGGCAAGACGCCGGGCGGGCTGGTTCTATCGCTCGAACACCTTCTGCACGCCCGAGCACGGCGGAACGCACCTGGACGCCCCGAGCCATTTCGCCAAGGACGGGCAAGCCGCCGACCAGATCCCCGTCCGCAGCCTCATCGCCCCGGCCGTCGTCATCGACGTCCGCGCGGCCGCCGCGAAAAACCCGGACTATCGCCTGACGCTCGACGACGTGAAGGCCTGGGAGAAGGCGCACGGGTCGGTTCCGGCCGGCGCCATCGTGCTCCTCCGGACCGGCTGGAGCGCGCGCTGGCCGGACCGGAAGGCCTACCTCGGCGACGACACGCCCGGCGACGCCTCGAAGCTGCACTTCCCTTCGTACGGGGAGGAGGCCGCGAAGTACCTCGTCTCCCGCAAGGTCGCCGCGCTCGGCGTCGACACCGCCTCGATCGACTACGGCGCGTCGAAGGACTTCGTCGTCCACGTGATCGCCAACGCGCCAACGTGTTCGGCCTCGAGAACGTCGCGCACCTCGAGGAGCTGCCGGAGTCGGGCGCCTGGGCGATCGCCCTCCCGATGAAGATCGCCGGCGGCTCCGGCGGCCCGCTCCGGATCGTGGCGCTCCTGCCGTGACGCCGGCCGCACCGGCGGCGCCGCACCCCTTCGGCCTCCACCGCTCGATCGACCCGCCCGGCGTCCTGCCGCAGGTGGCCCGTCGGCTCGACGCCACGCCGCGCGCGCTCGAGAACGAGATCGCCGTCGCCGTGCGCGCGCTCTCGATCGACTCGGCCTCGTTCCGGCAGCTTCGCGAGACGGAGGCCTCGACCGGCGAGACGGTGCGCGACCAGATCACGCGCATCGTGCGGGAGCGCGGGAAGATGCAGAACCCCGTCACGGGCTCCGGCGGCATGCTGCTGGGCGAGATCGCCGCGGTCGGCCCGCTCCACCCGGCTTCGGGCACCCTCGCCCCGGGAACGGCCATCGCCTCCCTCGTCTCGCTCACGCTGACGCCCCTGCATCTGGAGTCGATCGGCGCCGTCCACGTGGAGACCGAGCGGGTCGAGGTCCGGGGGACGGCCATCCTCTTCGCCCGCACGCTCTTTGCGCGCCTGCCGGCGGACTTTCCCGAGGAAGTGGCCCTGGCCGCGTTCGACGTGGCCGGCGCCCCGGCCGGCGTCCTGCGCGACGCGAAACCCGGCCAGACGGTCCTCGTCATCGGGACGGGCAAGGCGGGGCTGCTCTGCCTCGCCGCCGCGCGCGACGCGGTCGGCAGCCGCGGGCACGTATTCGCCGTCGAGCCGGGCACGGCCGCGGCCGAGCGCGCCCGGTCGCTCGGGCTCGCCGACGCCGTCTACTCCGTCGACGCCCGCGACCCCGTGGCCATGCTCGGGACGATCGAGGCCGCCACCTCGGGCGACCTCGCCGACCTCGTCGTCAACGTCGCCAACGCCTCCGGCACCGAGGCCGCCAGCGTCCTCTGCGCGAAGGATGACGGCGCGGTGATCTTCTTCGGCATGGCGACGTCCTTCTCCGCCGCGGCGCTCGGCGCGGAGGGGCTCGCCAAGCCCACGAGGCTCTCGATCGGCAACGGCTTCGTCCCCGGGCACGACCGGACCGCTCTCGAGCTGCTCCGGCGGCATCCCGCGCTCGCCCGCGCCTTCGCGTCCCTCTCGGGAAGGCCGGCGGCGTGACCGCCGCGGCCGCGGCCCTCGCGGAGACGATCCGCGGGTCGCTCGCCCGGCGGGTCGCGTTTCTCGGCCTCGCGAAGAACGCCGGCAAGACGACGGCGCTGACCGCCGTGCTCGCCGAGTTTCATCGCGCCGGCATCCTCGCCGGCGCCACGTCGGCCGGCCGCGACGGCGAAGAGTTCGACGCGATCACGGGCGAGCCCAAGCCGCGATTCCGGGTCTTCCCCGGCCAGATCGTCGCCTCGGCGGCGACGACCTTCGAGGCCGCGGCGTTCCCGCTGTCGGAGCTGGCGACGCTTCCCTTCGCGACCCGGTTCGGCCCCGTGCAGCTCCGGCGGGCCGACGGCGAGGGCGAGCTCGAGGTCATCGGTCCCTCGACGGCCTCGCAGATGGCCCTGACCGCCGCGGCGCTCGAAGCCGCCGGCGCGGAGATCGTCCTTCTCGACGGCGCGGTCGGCCGGCGCGCCTTCGCCGCCGGTCGCGTCAGCGACGGGATCGTCCTCTCGGTCGGGATGTCCGCCGGCGACTCCCTGCCGGCCGTCCTCGCCGCGGCGGCTTCCGCGGCCGAGCTCATCCGGCTCCAGACACCGCCCGCCGGGACCCGGGCCGTCGAATGCGTCGGAGCCATCACGGAAGTCTCGCTCCGGGAGTCCCCTCCGCCTCCGGATCGACCCTCGTCGGCGAGGACTTCACGGCCTTCTTCCTTCCGGCCTCGGCCCGGCGGCAGCTCGCCGAGATCGGCGTGTCCCTCGCCGTCCGAAGGCCGGCGCGCCTTCTCGCCGTCGACGGCCAACCCCACGGCTCCGGCCCGGCCGCCGCTGCCGGCCGCGAAGTTCCTCGAAACTCGTGGCCCGCGAATTTCCGGGCGTCCCGGTCTTCGATCTCGTCGCTGACCTCCGGTCATAGAATCGACGCGGCTATACTTTCGCCGCCGATGGCCTCGAAACTGGGCCTCTCCCCCGCCGCGATCGAGAGCTGCCGGCTGCTCGCCCGGCAGGTCGCGGACGGCGTGCGCCGCGAGACCGAGCGGTACACGACCGTGGCGACCGAGCGGACGGTCCTGCGCCTGCTCGGGGTCGACGGCGTCGACGCGGAAGAGGTCCCGGTGCCGAATCGCCTGGTCGAGGCGCTCCAGTCCTGCGGCAGGCTCGGGCGGGGAGCCGCCGTCTGGATGGGCAGCGCCCTCGCCTCCGGCGCCGCGAGCGTCGCCGACGCCGCCGCGCTCCTGTCGGACCCCCGCCGGGCGGCGGCCCAGGCCGAGCACCCCGGCTGGCGCGAGGCCGTGGCGCCCCACGTCGAGGCCACGCTCGCACGCATCCGCGCCAACCGAGCCGAGCGCGAGCGCCGCCAGGCGAGCTCACCCGCCGGAGGAGCTGCCGCTGCTCTACGCCATCGTCGCGACGGGCAACATCCACGAGGACGTCGTGCAGGCGGAGGCCGCTGCCCGCGCGGGCGCGCAGTGCATCGCCGTCATCCGCTCGACCGCGCAGTCGCTGCTCGACCACGTCCCCTACGGCGCGACGATCGCCGGGCTTCGGCGGCACCTACGCCACGCAGGAGAACTTCCGCCTCATGCGCGCCGCGCTCGACGCGCTCGAGCCGGAGATCGGCCGATACGTGCGCCTCGTGAACTACTGCTCGGGCCTCTGCATGCCCGAGATCGCCGCCATGGGCGCCGCTCGAGCGGCTCGACATGATGCTGAACGACGCCCTCTACGGCATCATCTTCCGCGACATCAATCCGCTGCGGACCCTGATCGACCAGAACTTCTCGCGGCGCATCAATCGCGCGTCGCGGGGGTCGTCATCAACACCGGCGAGGACAACTACCTGACGACCGCCGACGCCGTCGAGCAGGCGCCCGGCCGTCCTCGCCTCGCAGTTCATCAACGAGCGTCTGGCGAAGGACGCCGGCCTCGAGGACTGGCAGATCGGCCTCGGCCACGCCTTCGAGATCGACCCTTCGCTCGAGGACGGCCTGCTCTTCGAGATCGCGCAGGCGGAAGCGGCCGGGAGATCTTTCCGGACGCTCCGCTCAAGTACATGCCGCCGACCAAGCACATGACCGGCAACGTCTTCCGCGGATACCAGCAGAACACCCTCTTCGCGCTGACCTCGCGTGGCGACGGGTCAGTCGATCCACCTGCTCGGCATGCTGACCGAGGCGCTGCACACGCCGTTCCTGCACGACCGCTGGCTCGCGCATCGACCAGAGCGAAGATGATCCGCGCCAACGCCCGCCACCTGCGCGAGGAGATCTGCGTTTCGCGCCCGAGGGCCGGATCGTCGGCCGCGCGCGCGAGGTCCTCGCACGGCGCCGGAACGGATCCTCGCCGAGGTCGCGGCGGAAGGGGCTCTTCGGGGCGCTCGCGGAGGGCGTCTTCGCCGACACCCGTCGCCGCAGGGACGGCGGGCGCGGTTACGACGGCGTGCTCTCGACGCGACCCCGACTACGCCAACCCGTTCATGGAGGCCTGGACCAAGGCCCCGGCCGGAGCCCGCGCGTGACCGCGCCCCGGCTCGTCCGCCCCTACGGCGACAAGAAGGGCGACGGCGCCGTGCAGGTGTCCGTTCACGCTGCCCGATCGCCGCCGCTCCGCCGTGGCGACCGAGGCCGCCAAGCGGTTCGCCGCGAAGATGGGCCTGCGCGAGCCGCTACGTGACGCTCGCCGAAGCGATCGCCCCGGACTTCACCTACTTCATCGTGTACGGACGCTCCATGCACGACATCGACGTCGCCGCCATCACGGCCGAGGAGGCCCCGGCCGCCGCGCTCGCGCGGAGAGATCGACGCCGAGATCGCTCGCCGCTTCGGGCGCCGCCTGGTCGTGCTCGGCTGCGCCCTGGAGTCCGACGCGCACACGGTGGGCCTCGACGCGATCTTCAACATGAAGGGCTTCGCCGGAGACTACGGACTCGAGCGCTACCACGGGTTCGACGCGCGCAACCTCGGAGCCCAGGTCGCCCGTGGCCGAGCTCGCGCGGCAGATCCGCGAGACGAAGGCCGACGCGGTCCTGGTGTCCGCGACGGTCACGCAGAACGACATCCACGTCCGCCACACTGAGCGACCTCGTCGACATGCTCGAGGCCGAGCGCCTCCGGGACCGCGTCGTCCTCGTGGCGGGGGGCGCGCGCGTCGACCACGCGCTCGCCAAGGAGCTCGGCTACGACGCGGGCTTCGGGCCCGGCACGACGGCATCGCGGGTCGCGGCGTTTCTCCTCGAGGAGATCTCCCGGCGCCACGGCCTCCCGGGGAGCGGCGCTTGAGCGAGCGGGTGCTCCTGCGCCTGCGCGTGGGCGCCGAGCAGGCCCACTACGGCGGCGGCCTCGTCGACGGGGCCTTCGTCCTGAAGCTCTTCGGCGACGCGGCCACGGAGCTGCTCGTCCGGCACGACGGCGACGAGGGACTCTTCCGCGCCTACAGCTCGGTCGACTTCCTGGCGCCCGTCCACGGCGGCGACTATCTCGAGGTCGAGGCCGAGATCACGAAGGTCGGAAGGACGTCGCGGGAGATCCGATTCGAGGCCCGCAAGGTGATCGCGCCGGCCGGCGGGCTCCGCGGCGCGCGTCCTCGACCCGCCCGAGGTCGTCGCCCGCGCCACGGGAACCTGCGTCGTGCCTCTCGAAAAGCAGCGGGGCCGATCCTGAGCGACGCGCTCCTGATCACGGTCGCCGGCGTCGGCGCCGAGGTGATGCGCGAGCAGCAGCCGCACCTGCCGCTCCTGCCCGACGAGGTCGGGGACGAGTACGCCCGGGCGCACGCGGCCGGAGCGACCATCGGCCACGTCCACGGCCGCAAGCCCGACGGCGCGCCGACCCAGGACCTCGAGACCTTCCGCGCCTATTCCGCCGCCATCCGCGCCCGCTGCCCGATCATCCAGCAGTTCTCGACCGGCGGCGCCGTCGGCATGGGGGTCGAGGAGCGCATCGCGGCCCTGGAACTCAAGCCCGAGATGGCGACGCTGACGCTCGGCACCTGCAACTTCGGCGACGACATCTTCGAGAACTCCCTGCCGACGATCCGCACGATCCTCGCGCGCATCCGCAAGTTCGCGCATCGCGCCCGAGCTCGAGATCTTCGACGTCGGCATGCTCGCGACCGCCGACGTCCTCTTCGCGAAGGGCCTGCTCACGCCGCCCGCCCACTTCGACTTCGTGCTCGGGCGTGCCCGGCGCCGCCGCGGCGACGGCCGAGAACCTGACGCACTTCGCCCGCTCGATTCCGGCGGGATGCACCTGGACCGTCGCCGGGATCGGCCGGCGGCAGACCGCGATGGCCACGATGGCGATCGCGATGGGAGGCCACGTGCGCGTCGGGTTCGAGGACAACATCTACTACCGCAAGGGCGAGCTCGCCGACTCGAACGCGCGCTTCGTCGAGCGGATCGTGCGCATCGCGCGCGAGGTCGGCCGCGAGCCGGCCTCGATCGACGAGGCTCGGCAGATCCTCCGCCTGCCGGCCGCCGCGTGAGCGACGCGAACGGTCCGAGCCCCGGAAAGCTCGCCCGCGGCCTCGGACCTCTGGGACACGAGCCTGCTCGTGATCGGGCTCGCGGTCGGCGGCGGCATCTTCCTGACGCCGAGCATCGATCGCGAAGGCGGTTCCGAACGGGACCTGGATCCTGGCCGCTCTGGATCGTCGGCGGGCCTGCTCGCGATCGCCGGGGGTCTCGTCTACGCCGAGATGGGGGCGATGATGCCGCAGGCCGGCGGCATGTACGTCTTCTTCCGCGAGGCGTTCGGCGAGCTTCCGGCCTTTCTCTACGCCTGGGTGGCCTTCTGGGTGATCCTGATCGGCTCCGACGCCGCGGTCGCGATCGGCTTCGCGCAGTACTTCTCGGTCTTCTTTCCCTCGCTCTCGAACGCGCACGTCGTCGCCACGCTCGGCCCGTTCCCGATCAACGCCGCGCAGCTCGTCGCGGTCGGACTGGTCGTCGTGCTCTCGGCGACGCACTACGTCGGCGTGCGGGAGGGAGCCCGCATCCAGGGCATCTTCACGTCGATGATCCTCCTCGCGCTGCTCTGGATCGCGGTCGGAGGCGCGTTCGCGTCGGCCCCCGCCGCGGCCGCGGGACGCCGCCGGCCCGGCGGCGGCGCTGACGCTTGCAGGCATTCGGCACCGCCCTCGTCGCGATCTTCTGGACCTACTACGGCTGGAACGAGATCGTGGCGGTCGCGGGCGAGGTCGCCAATCCCCGCCGCAACCTCCCCCTCGCCCTCATTCTCGGAACGGGGCTCCTGACGCTGCTCTACGTCGCCGTCAACGCCGTGTTCCTCGAAGGCGATCCCGGCGGCCGAGATGGCCGGCGTCGGGCAGCCCGCAGCCCTCGCTGCGACGCGACTCTTCGGCGGCGGAGCCGCGTTCCTGATCGCGCTCGCCGTCACCGCCGCGGCCGTCGGCTGCACGTCGGCCGGAATCGCTCCCGGCCCGCGCATCGTCTACGCGCTGGCGGAGGACGGACTGTTTCCGAAGCCGTCTTCCCGCGTCCATCCCCGATTCAAGACGCCGTCGTTCGGGATCGTCGTCCAGGCCGTCTGGATGTCGCTGCTCTGCCTCTCGGGCCGCTACGACCAGCTCTACACCTACGCGACCTTCTTCGTGATCCTCGCCTACGCGGCGACGGGTATCGCGCTCTTCGTGCTCCGGCGGCGGCGGCCCGACCTCCCGCGTCCCTACCGCTGCTGGGGCTATCCCGTGGTGCCCCTGGTGTTCGTCGCCAGCACCGTCGTGCTCGCGCTCAACACCCTGCGGACGCAGCCGGTCGAGACTCTCGCGGGCATCGGGATCCTGCTGCTCGGGCTTCCCGTGTACTTCCGGATGCGCCGCGGCGCGCGGAAGACCGCGTGAGGCGGGCCCGGGCGCTCCTTCCGCCGTGGCCGTGCTGGCGCTGTCGGCCGGACCGGCGCCCTCGCCGATGCTCACCGGCTTCACGCCGAAGCGATCCGACTGGCAGCGGGAGTACGAGCGGCGCCTCCTGGCGCTCCCGCAGCCGGCGGAGTGCCGCGAGATCCACCGCGAGATCACCCGGGTCCCGCGCATCGCCGGCAGCGAGGCCAACGCCCGCGTGGCCGAGTACCTCGCGGCCGAGTACCGCAAGGCGGGGTGGTCCGTCGAGATGCCGGCGTACGAGGTCCTCCTCTCGTACCCCGTCAGCGCTCAGCCTCGAGATCGTCGGCGAGCCGGGAGTGCCGCTGGCGCGCGCGCGAGCTGCCGATCGCGTCGGATCCGGACACGGACGTGCCGGAGGCGGCGCTGCCGTGGAACGCGTACTCCCCTTCCTCGGAGGTCGTGGCGCCGGTCGTCTACGTCAACCGTGGCAACGCCGAGGACTACGACCGGCTGGCGAAGATGGGCATCGACGTGCGCGGCAAGATCGCGCTCGCGCGCTACTTCGGCGGCTACCGCGGGGGCAAGGCGCTCGAGGCCGAGAAGCGGGGCGTCGCCGCCATCCTCGTCTACTCCGACCCGATCGACGACGGCTGGTTCCAGGGGCCCGCCTATCCGGAGGGCCCCTGGGGACCGTCCTCGCACTTCCAGCGCGGGTCGAACGTGTACGACTTCATCGTCCCCGGGGACCCGCTGACGCCGGGCTGGGCCTCCGTTCCCGACGCGCGGCGCATCCCGATGGCCGAATCGGAGATCCTGCCGAAGATCCCGATGATGCCGCTCTCCGCCCGGGACGCGGCCGAGATCCTGAAACGCCTCCAGGGCCAGAGCGTGCCCGGCTCGTCCTGGCAGGGACTGGCCGTGACCGACACCTATCGCGTCGGTCCGGGACCGGTGCGCCTCCACCTGAAGCTCGAGAACACGCGCGAGAAGCGCACCATCCGTAACGTCATCGCCACGCTCCGCGGCTCCGAGGAGCCGGAACGCAAGGTCCTGCTCTCGAACCACTACGACGCCTGGATCTACGGCGGCGTCGATCCGTCCTCCGGCACCGCGTCGATGCTGGCCCTCGGCCGCGCCCTGGGCCGCCTCGCGGGCGAAGGCTGGCGCCCGCGCCGCTCGATCGTCTTCGCCGCGTGGGACGCCGAGGAGTACACGCTGACCGGGTCGACCGAGTGGGGCGAGCAGTACGAGCGGGACCTGAAGCAGAACGCCGTCGTCTGCATCAACGTCGACGCCTCGACCTCCGGCCATCGGTTCGCGGCGTCGGCGTCGCCGCTCCTCTTCACGGCGCTGCGCGAGGCCGCCCGCGACTTCCCCGACCCCGGGACGCCCGGCCGAACCCTCGCCGACGCCTGGCGGGACGAGCGCGAGCCCGGCGAGGCCACCGAGGAGCTCCCCGTCGGAATTCTCGGGAGCGGCTCGGACTACACCGTCTTCTTCAACCACCTCGGGGTCGCGTCGACCGACCTGGTGTTCGACGGGCCGTACGGCGTCTACCACTCGGTCTACGACACCCACCGGTGGATGGAGACGCAGGGCGATCCAGGCTTCGTCTACCACGCCGCGATGGCGAAGTACGCGGGCATGCTCGCGCTGCGCTTCGCCAACGCCGACGCCCTGCCCTTCGACGCCGCCGCCTACGGCCTCGAGATCGCCCGGTATGCCGAGGAGCTGAAACGGCTCGAGAAGGCCAAGCCCCTCGCCTCGCCGCTCTCGGACCTCGCGGCGCTCGGACGGGCCTGGAGCGAGAGCGCCGGCGCGGCGCAGAGGTCGATCGCGGCGCGGGTGAACGCCGACCGAACGGGGCTGACGGCGATGCGCGACGCCAACGCGTGGCTGCTCTCGCTCGAGCGCGCCCTCCTCGACCCGCCGGGGATCCCCGGCCGGCCCTGGTTCCGCCACCTCGTCTACGCGCCGCTGCCCTCCTACGAGGCCGAGACGCTGCCGGCAATCCGCGAGGCGATCCTGGACGGCCGGACCGAGTCGGCGGGGCTGCAGATCCGGCGGCTCTCGGAAAAGCTCCAGGCGGCCTCCGCCGCCGCCAAGCGCGCCGCCGGGGAGGCCGCGCCCCTGCCGCGGCCGACTCCCCGGCCGAAGTAGAACGTCGTCGCGTATCGCCCGACGCACGCGCGGCATCTCAATCGGCAGGCATGATCCGCTCCGTTCTCGTCGTCGCGCTTCTGGCCGCCGCGCCCGGGCTCCCGCTTCCCGCGGAGACCTTCGTCGGCTGGATCACCGACGCCGAGTGCGGGCCGTTTCACGCTCCCATGATCGCCAAGGGCGGGATGGGAAAGGACGACCGGGAGTGCACGTTGAAGTGCGTCGACAAGGGCGCGCCCTACGGATTCGTCGACCTCGCCACGACGAAGTTCTACCAGCTCGACGACCAGGATGCCCCGGCGCCCTACGCCGCGAGCCGCGTGCGGATCGAGGGTCGGATCGAGGGGGACACGATCTTCGTCGAGAGCATCGCGCCGGCGGACTGAGGCGGGCGGGCCGCCTGCCTTCAGTTTCGCGACGGGGACTTTGCGTCCGCGGCGGGCTGGGAGCTCGCGACCGTGGCCTGGGCCGGGGGACACCACTTCAGGATCCGGTTCACGTAGGCGACCGTCTCCCGATACGGCGGCACGCCGCCGTACGTCTCGACCGCGCCCTCGCCGGCGTTGTACGCCGCGAGCACGAGATCGGGACGGTGCCCGAAACGGTCGACCAGCTCCCGCAGGTATTTCACCCCGCCCTTCACGTTCGAGGCCGGGTCGAACGGCCTGCGGACGCGAGAGCCGCCTCGCGGTCGCGGGCATCAGCTGCATCAGGCCGCGGGCGCCCTTGCGCGAGACGGCGCGCGGCTCGTAGTTCGACTCGGCGCGGATCAGCGCCGAGACGAGCGCCGCGTCGACGTCGAACGCCTTCGCCTCGCGCTCGATGAGCGCGTCGTACGGCGTGGCGAAGAGGGGCCTGCGATCGGCGCCTGTAGGACAGATCGAAGGGCCCCCCGGGCAGCGGGGCGTCCGGCTCGACGACGACCGATCGACCACGACCTCGTCGTCCACGATCCGGTCGACCCTCGCCAGCTCGACGCGGTAGCTCCCGCCTCCCGGCAGACCGGATCTCCAGCTCCTCCGAGAAGAGCTGGTAACCGGCGGCCTTCACGACGCGGCCGTCCTCGAACACGATGAGCTCCGCCCGGGCGACAGACGCGAGCGCAAGCGCAAGCGCGAGGCCCGGGACGAGACGGGAAGGATGCGTGCAGGCATGCCCGACGCAGAACGCCCGCGGAGCCCGCGACATTCCGCCCGGCCGGTCAAGCCCCTCATCGGCCCATTTTCGCACGCCCGCGGCCCTTCGCCCGGGGGTGGAACTCGTCGTAGACCCGCCGCAGGCGGGCCCGCGAGACGCTGCGTGTAGATCTGGGTCGTCGCGATGTCGGCGTGGCCGAGCATCATCTGGAGCGCCCGCAGGTCGGCGCCGTGCTCGAGCAGGTGCGTCGCGAAGGCGTGCCGCAGGACGTGCGGCGTCAGGCGCGAGCGGATGCCCGGCCTTGCGGCCGTAGCCCTCGATGAGCTGCCAGAAGCGCTGGCGCGTCATCGGCCGCGCCCGCGGTGCGAGAGGAAGAGGTGAGGCGAGCGCCGACGGTCGAGGGCGGGCCGCGCCTCCTCGAGGTAGCGCGCCAGCCAGCGCCCGGCCGACTTCCCGACCGGCACGAGCCGCTCCTTGTCCCCCTTGCCCGTGACGAGGAGGATCCCGGCCTCGAGGTCCGCGCGCCTCGCGCGGCAGGCCGCACGAGCTCGGAGACCCGCAGGCCCGAGGCGTAGAGCAGCTCGAGCATCGCCCGGTCGCGCAGGCCGAGTGGCGTGCGCGCACGTCCGGGGCCTCGAGGAGCGCCTCGACCTCCTCCTCGCCGAGACTCTTCGGCAGGGACAGGCCGGCCCGCGGGTTCGCGAGGTCCGCGGTCGGGTCCTCCGGGAAACCGAGATGCGCCGCGGCGAAGGCGTAAGAACCCGCGCACGGCCGACAGCGCCCGCGAGGCCGAGCGCGGCGAGAGCCCGCGGGCGCGCAGCTCCGTCAGGTAGCGGCCGAGGTCCTTCCGGTCCGCGCTTCGCGGCCTCGACGCGCCGCGCGGCCAGGAACGCGCCGAAGGCCTCGAGGTCGCGCCGGTAGGCCGCGACGCTCGCCCGCGAGAGCCCGCGCTCGACGGAGAGGTGGTCGAGATACGTCGGCAGGTCGCGCTCGAGAAACCGCGAGGTCCGGGACCCGGGCGGCGGCTCCCCGGACCCTCCCCGGCGGCTGGAACGGCGCATCCCCTACCGCAGCGGGCGGTCTCCGGGGTCAGCCGCTGCACGACGTCGAGGATCTCGTCGTCGTCGAGGACGTGATCGCTCTCCTTCGCCGCGCGGAAGATCGCGTCGACGAGGTCCGGGCGCGGCTCGATCCCGCGGCTCTCGAGCCAGCACAGGACGTTCGACTGGCCCGCTCATCGGGCCGACCTCGATGACCTGGTGCCGCCCGATCATCGACGCCGGCACGCCGGAGTAGACGCGGTCCGCGAGCCACTCGTCGCCCTTCTTGCGCGCCTTGATGATCGCCGCGGCGTGGACGCCGGTCCCGGTGCGGAACGCGTCGCGGCCGACGACCGGGTAGTTGTCGGGGATCGGCACGCCCGTCGCCTCCGACGACCGCCGAGCAGTACTCGTGCGAGCGCGTCAGGTCGCGGTCGATCCAGCCGAGGAGCTGCAGGTTGACGAGGAGCTGGTCCATCGGCGTGTTGCCGACCCGCTCGCCGATGCCGAGGGCGCATGCGTGGACGCGGTGCGCGCCGGCCTCGCAGCGCCGAGAGGGCGTTGGTGACGCCGAGGCCGCGGTCCTGGTGGCCGTGCCAGTCGACCTTGACCTCCGGGTTCACCTCGTCGACGATGCTCGCAGACGAACGCCGACGAGGTTGCGCACGCCGTTCGGCGTCGCGTGGCCGACCGTGTCGCAGACGCAGACCCGCGCCGCGCCGGCCCGGATCGCCGTGGTGTAGATGCGCCGGACGTGCTCGGGGTGCGCGCGCGTCGTGTCCTCGGTGACGTACATGACGGGCAGGCCCGCGCCGCACGGCGAGCGACACCGCGTCCTCCGACAGCCGGAGCATCCGGTCGAAGTCCCAGTCCTCGGCGTACTGCCGGATCGGCGAGGAGCCGATGAAGCAGGACACCTCGATCGGGATGCCGACCTTCTGCGAGATCTCGACGATCGGCACGATGTCCGCGGCGACCGTGCGCGCCGCGCAGTTGGGGCGGATCGTCAGCTTCGCCCGAACGATCTCCTGGGCGAGGCGCGGTCACCGTCGCGACGACGTGCGGTCCGGCGCCCGGCAGGCCGATGTCGGCGGAGTCGATGCCGAGCGCCTCCATCAGGTGCAGGATGCGGATCTTCTGGTCGATCGACGGGCTCTTGACCGACGGCGACTGCAGGCCGTCGCGCAGCGTCTCGTCGTCGATCTCCACGCGCCGCGCGCTGGGGAAGCCGCGCCGCCGGCGCGGTTCCAGTCGTAGATGAGGTCGGAGTCCGGGGGGTTCACGAAGGTCTTCTCCCGGACCGAGTTTAGCACCGGCCCCGTCAGGGCGCGGGCGTGCCGATCGCGAAGTCCGCCCCGATGAAGAACGTGAATTCCGGCGATCCCAGGGGGTCCGAGAGGCTCCCGCCGAAGATCCCGCGGCGCATCACGTCGAGGGTCTGGGGCGGCCGGGCGCCGGCGAAGTCGGTCAGGGTCACGGTCTCGTCGCCCCAGGCGAGGCGCGCCCCCGCGCGGGCGCGGATCGCGGGGGTGAAGGCGTACCGGAACACGAGGTCCCAGAAGAACTCCTCGTTGTCGGACGCCGGGTCGTAGCCCTGATCGAACGCCACGGTCTCCGTCCCGAGAACGGCGAGCGAGACGTACGGGAGCTGCTGCCGGTCGTACGTGGCCGAGAGCATGAGGTCCGAGCGCGTCCAGGAGTAGCCGGCCGACAGCCGGTAGGCCTGGAGGGTCGCCTTGAGCTGCGCATCGCGGTCCTGGAAGTCCGGATAGCTCTCGCGGTGGACGTCGATGTCGCCGCTCATGTATTCCCCGTGAAGAACGAACGTCCACGGTCCCGGCCTCCAGCGCACCTCGCCCTCGCCGCCGAGGATCGGGCCCGACGCGTCCTGGAAGGACTGCGCGGTCGCGTTGTAGCCCGAGGGCTTCGTCCAACGGAACGCGGCCGCGGCCTCCAGCTCCTTCCAGCGGTGGCGCCAGCCGGCCGCGACGTCGATGCGCTGCGACGAGAGGTCGCGGGCCTCGGAGAGCTCCTGGTTCTCGCCTCCGATGTTGATGACGTCGGTCGAGCGGTTGTTGCGGCCCTCGCCGGCGATCTCCACCGAATCCGACTTCGTCACCGGGAGCCGCAGCAGCAGCGCGAAGTTCTCGGCGCGGCCGGTGCCGTTGGAGAGGACCCGCGGAAGCCCCAGCTCCGGCTGCGCGAGCCGCTGCTGCTCGTCGTGGGAGGTCCCGAAGGCGACCCGCGCGCGCCACTCGAACTCGGGCGTCCCGGCGCCGAGGCCGTCCGGCGCGAACCGCGCGAACCCCATCCCGACGAGGACGAACTTGGGCGTGACGTCCGAGGTGTCGACCGTGGTTCCGATCTCGTACCGGCGGGCCAGCGTCGAGTACGAGAACCCGAGCTCGGCCCCGAGCCCCGCCCGCGGAGGCAGGTCCATGCCGAAGAGCATTCCCGCGCAGAAGACGCAGGCGCTGACGAGCTCGATCCCCACGGTCGCTCCTACTTTCCGGTGAAGCGGGCGGGCCGCTTCTCGAGAAACGCCGTCATGCCTTCCTTCATGTCCGAGGTGGCGGCGCAGAGCCCGAAGAGGGTCGCCTCGAAGACGAGGCCTTCCGCCAGCGGCATCTCGAGGCCGCGCCGGACCGCTTCGAGGACGTAGCGGCAGGCGACCGGGCCGTTGGCGAGGATCGCCTTCGCCATCTCCTTCGCCGCGGCGAGCGCCTGGCCGGGCGGGACGACCTTGTTGACGAGGCCGATCCGGTGCGCCTCGGCCGCGTCGATCTGCTCGGCCGTGAGACACAGCTGCATGGCCCGTCCCTCGCCCACCAGGCGCGCGAGCCGCTGCGAGCCGCCGTAGCCGGGGATGATCCCGAGCTTGACCTCGGGCTGGCCGAAGCGGGCGTTCTCGGAGGCGATCCGGATCGTGCAGGCGAGCGCGAGCTCGCACCCTCCGCCGAGCGCGTATCCGTTGATCGCCGCGATGACGGGCTTGCCGAGGGTCTCGAGCCTGGCGACCACGGCCTGCCCGCGCCGGGCGTGCTCGCGCCCCTCCACCGGCGTCAGCTTCGAGAGCTCGCCGATGTCCGCGCCCGCGATGAACGACTTTTCGCCCGAACCCGTGACGATGACGACGCCGACCGATTCGTCGGCGCGCGCAGCGTCGAGCGCGGCGTCGAGCGCCCCCATGACCTCCGAGTTCAGGGCGTTCAGCTTGTCGGGCCGGTGAACCGTGAGGACGCAGACCCGATCGGACGTCTCGACGAGAAGCAGGTCGCTCACTTCTCCCCTCCGTATTCGTAGAAGCCCCGCCCGGACTTCTTCCCGTAGCGTCCGGCGAGCACCATGCGCTTCAAGAGAGGCGGCGGCGCGAACCGCTTCTCCCGGTACTCGTCGTACATGATCTCCGCGATCGCGTAGGTCGTGTCGAGGCCGACGAAGTCCAGCAGCTTCAGCGGCCCCATCGGGTGGCCGCAGCCGAGCTCCATGCCCTTGTCGATGTCCTCGCGCGAGCCGACGCCCTCTTCCAGCGCCCGGACCGCGTCGAGCAGGTACGGGACGAGCAGCCGGTTGACGATGAAGCCCGAGTTGTCGTGCGTCCGGATGGGCTCCTTGCCGAGCGACCGCGCGAACTCGAACACCGCCGCCGCGGTCGCCTCCGAGGTCGCGATCGTCCGGACCACTTCCACGAGCTTCATGACCGGAACGGGATTGAAGAAGTGGAGCCCGGCGAACCGGTCGGGGCGTTTCGTTGCCGCCGACATCTCCGTGATCGTCAGCGAGGACGTGTTGGAGCAGAAGATCGTTTCCGGCTTGCAGGCGGCGTCGAGCGCCCGGTAGGTCTCCTTCTTGACCTCCAGGTTCTCGACGATCGCTTCGATCAGGAGGTCGCAGTCCGCCAGGTCCTCCAGCCGCGTGGTCGAGGCCAGCCGCTTCCAGGCCGCATCGCGGTCGGCCGCCGGGAGCTTGCCCTTCTCCACCGCTTTCGCCAGCGACCCCTCGATCCGCGAGAGGCCCTTCTTCACCAGCTCGTCGCTGACCTCGCGCACGACCGTGTCGTAGCCGGCCTTCGCGCACACCTCGGCGATGCCCGAGCCCATCAGCCCGGCGCCGAGAACTCCCACCTTACGAATCGCCATGTTCCTCCGTGCCCTTCTCCGGCAGGGAATCCGGCCCCGGGGCGACCGGCTCCTCCAGAATCTCGATCTCGCTGCAGAAATCCGAAAGAGTCAGCTCCGGCCCGAACGCCGGGCCCGTCAACGCCAGCAGGGGCGTGTTCGGCGCGACGACGATCCAGCCGCATTCCGTCCAGCGCCGCACGACCTCCCGGCACAGGCCGCCCTCGTTCAGCGTCGTCAGCACCGCGTTCAGGTCGGCGGTGCCGCGGGCCCGCAGGTCGCGCAGGAAATCGTCGACCGCCGCCGCGCGCACCGGGAAGTCGAGGATCCGCTCGGTCCAGTCCATCGCCCGATCCGCGCGTCCGCCGACTACGCGACCGCCTCCACGACGACCGCGATCCCCTGGCCCCCGCCGATGCATGCCCCGGCGAGACCGTACCGCACGCCGCGGCGGCGCATCTCCTTCAGGAGCGTCAGCGTGCAGCGCGTCCCGGTCGCCGCCAGCGGATGGCCGAGGGCGATCGCGCCGCCGTTGACGTTCAATTTCTCGAGGTCGAGCCCGAGCTCGCGCACGACGCCGAGGATCTGCCCGGCAAAGGCCTCGTTGATCTCCCAGAGGCCGATGTCCTTCGGGGAGAGCCCGGCCTTCGCGATCGCCGCCCGGGCCGCGGGAGCCGGTCCGAGGCCCATGAGCTCCGGCTCGACGCCGACGACCGCCCAGGACACGAGCCGGCCGAGCGGCTTGCGGCCGCGGGCGCTCTCCCCCGAGGCGACGACGACGGCCGCGGCGCCGTCCACGATGCCCGACGCGTTGCCGGCGGTCACGGACCCGTCCTTGCCGAACGAGGGCGGCAGCCCGGCCAGCCCTTCGAGCGTGGAGTCGGGGCGGAGGTGATCGTCCTTCTCGACGCGCAGGGTCTTGCGCCCCGCCTTGACCTCGACGGCCACGACCTCCTCGGAGAGGCGGCACGCGGCCCAGGCCGCCGCGGCGCGCTGCTGCGAGGAGAGCGCGTAGGCGTCCTGCTCGGCGCGCGTGATGCCGTACTTCGCGGCCACGCGGTCGGAGGTCTGGGCCATGTAGAGGCCGCAGTAGGAGTCGAGAAGGGCGACCATCAGGGAATCCTCGAGCTGCCCCTGTCCGAGACGGAAGCCCTTGCGCGCGCCCCGGATGACGTGCGGCGCCTGGGACATGTTCTCCATCCCCCCGGCGAGCACCATCCCGGCTTCGCCGAGAAGTATGCGGTGCGCGCCCTGGACGATCGACTCGAAGCCCGAGCCGCACAGGCGATTGACCGTCAGCGCGGGGACTTCTTTCGGGACGCCCGCCTTGAGGGCCACGTGCCGGGCCCCGTAGATCGCGTCCCCGGAGGTCTGGAGGGCGTTGCCGAAGATCGCGTGGTCGATCTGGCCCGGCTCGACGCCGCTCCGGACCATGGCCTCGCGGGCGGCATGAACGCCGAGGTCGATCGCGGAGACGTCGGCGAGGGCGCCGTTGTACTCGGCCATCGGCGTCCGCGCGCCCTCGAGGATGAAAACGTCGGTGGAATTCGCCATGAGGAGGCGGGGAGTTTACCTCAGAGAGAGCTCACCCGAACGCCTCCCAGACCCGCTGGTGGAACCGCTGGCGGACCTCGTTGAACGGGATCTCCCGCACCTCGGGGTGGATCCGATTCGTCAGCAGGACCGCGATCCGACCGCGCTCCGGGTCGAGCCACAGCGAGGTCCCGGTGAAGCCCGTGTGGCCGAAGCTCGCGCCGGACATCTCCGGAATCGCGGAGCCCGCGCCGCGGCGGCCCTGCCACGCGAGACCGCGGGCCTCGGCGAGCTCCGGCGTCCGGTCCGAGGTGAACGGGCGCCGGGCCGGGTCGAGCCAGGGCCGCGCGAGGGCCCAGACGTCCCGCGCCGTGGCGAAGAGACCCGCGTGGCCCGAGACGCCGCCGCGCCGATAAGCGTTGCCGTCGTGCACCTCGCCCCGCACCACGCCCTCCCGAAAGTGCGCGTACGAGAGCCCGCGGGACTCGACCATCGCCCTCTCGAACCGGTCACCCCGTTCGGTCGCGGCGGCGGCGCCCGCGTCTGCCGGCAGGAACCGCGCGCCCGAGCCCGCCGGCTTCGCGACGAGGTCCTCGAACGCCCGGTCGAGGCGCGACGCGAAGATCAACTCCAGGATCTCCGTCAGCACGAGAATGTTCAGGTCGCTGTAGATGACCCGCTCGCCCGGCGTCGCCTCGGGCTCGATGCCCGCGAGGGTGCGCCGGTAGGCGGCGGCCCCCTCGCCGAAGACGTAGAGGGGATGCCAGGCGGGCAGCCCGGAGGTGTGCGTCAGCAGGCGCTCGACCGTGATGCCGTCGAAGCGCAGCTTCTTCCACTCGGGAAGGAACCGGCCGGGCGGCGCCTCGAGCGGCAGCCCCGAGCCGCACGCCGCGACCAGGGCGCCGGAACAGAGCGGCTTGGTCAGGCTGGCGAGGTCGAAGAGCGTCGCGGCCGAGACCGGGATCTCCTCGGGCTCGACCACCGCGCGTCCCACGAACGCCTCCGCGAGAACGGCGTCGGCCGACCCGACAAGCGCCGCCGCGCCCGGAAACGAGCCCGCCTCGATCTCCTCGGCGAGAAAGCGGTCGAGTGGCGTCACGGCCCGAGCGACTCGATCTCGGCGCGCCGCGCCGCCACCCGGACGGCATTGACCGCCACGGCCGGCGGCACCGGGTCCGGTCTTCGAAGCAGCGCCCGCTCGCGCTCGGTGGCGGCGATCTCCGCGTCGAGCTTCGCCGCGGTGCGCGGGTCGCCCGCGGCGTCCCGGGCCTGCCGAAGCGACGCGAGTGCGCGGGTGTAGGCCTCGATTCCCGCTTCGGCGACCTTGCGGGAGTCGAGCGCCGAAAGCGCCTCGATGATCCGGGCGCGGACCCAGTCGAACTCGGCCGGGTCGACGCCGAGGCCGTGCGCGGCCTCGGCGTCCGAGGCCGTGCCGCGGACCGCCCGCCGGACCTTCAGGTACGCATCGATCTGGGACTCGGTCAGCCGCCCGTCGGGGGGCGTCCGGAAGCGCGGCTCGACGCGGCTGCGCAGGGCCCGGACCGGATCGAGCCGGCTCGGCTCCGACCGGTTGCAGGCGGCTGCGCCCGCCGCCAGGGCAACCGCGAGGAGGAGGGCCGCGCCACGCCGCACGCGCCCAGTCTACTCATCGCAAGCTCCTTTGCGCGAACGGTTTCCGCCTGCCTCCCCTTCGTTTACACTAGCGGGGTTCCCGGGCTGACGGATGCTCGACAAAATCGGCAAATACGAAGTCTCCGAGCAGATCGGTGTTGGCGGCTTCGGAGCCGTCTACCGGGGCCGCGATCCGTTCATCAAGCGGACCGTCGCCATCAAGACGTGCCAGGTCAACGACGACGAGATCAAGCACCGGTTCTTCCGCGAGGCGGAGCTCGCCGGCAACCTCCATCACCGGCACATCACCACGATCTACGACTTCGGGGTCGAGAACGGGATCCCCTACATCGTCCAGGAGTTCCTGACCGGGGAGGACCTCGACAAGAAGATCAAGCGCGGCGAGCCGATCCCCGTGGCGCGCAAGGTCGAGATCCTCATGGAGATCGCCGACGGGCTCGGCTACGCCCACAATGCTTCGATCGTCCACCGCGACGTCAAGCCCGCCAACGTGCGGGTCCTCGACGACGGCACCGTCAAGGTCATGGACTTCGGGATCGCGAAGTCGCTCCAGACCGAGTCGAACCTGACCCAGACCGGCATCACCCTGGGCACGTCGGCGTACCTCGCCCCCGAGCAGATCCGGGGCGAGGCGATCGACCGGCGCACCGACATCTTCGCGCTCGGCGTGCTGTCCTACGAGCTGCTGACCTACCGCAAGCCCTTCCGCGGCGAGCACCTTTCGACCGTGCTCTACAAGATCCTGAACGAGACGCCCGAGCCGATCGAATCGCTCGTCCAGGACGTGCCGCCGGCGCTCGTCGCCGCCGTCAACTGCGCCATGGCCAAGTCTCCGGCCGAGCGGTATCCCACGATGGAGGCCTTCCGCAAGGACCTCCACGCGATCCTGCGCGAGCTCGCGGGCGGCTCGGGAATCTACCCGGCGGTGCCGGGCGACACCGCGCGAACGACCCGCGTGGGCTCCGAGGACATGGACACCACCCTCGCGACGCCCGCGAACGGCGTCGTGGCGAACCGCGTGAACATCACGCCGCCCTCCGGCGCGCTCGCCCGGCAGCCCGCGCCCTCCGACCGCACGCCGATCTCCGGGGCGATGTCCGGCGCGAGGCCGAACCTGGAGCTCGTGAACTTCCGCGATCCGTCCGCGGAGGCCGCGGGCGAGGAGACCGCCCGCCGCACCAGCGAAACGGCGACCGACACGGAGCCGGCCGTCGGGAAGACGCGTCTCGTCATTTTCGCCGCGATCGCCGTGGGGCTCCTCGCCGGCATCGCGGCCTACCTCGGGATGCGTCCCGGCTCCGCTCCGCCGATCGCGGTGGCCGCGCCCACGCCCGCCCCCGTCGTCCCGACGCCCGCGCTCGAGTTTCCGGAGCCGAAGCTCGGCGCCGGCGAAGCGCCCGCCGTCCCGGCGCCTCCCGCCGCGGCGGCGCCCCTCCCCACGGCGGCGCCGCCCGCGGAGGCGAAACCGACGGCGCCCCCTCTCGCGAAATTCAAGGTCCAGTTCTCCTCGGTCCCGGTCGCGACGCTCTCGGTCGACGGCAAGTCCATCGGGCCTTCGATTCCGGCGCGCACGCTCTCCCTCGACGAGGGCGAGCACACCGTGCGGCTCGAGGCGAAGGACTTCCCCCCGTACGAGAGGAAGTTTCGCGTCGGGCCGAAGTCGGAGAACCGCGTCCACTACCAGTTCCCCGTCTCGATGCTCGTCATCCAGGCGCCCGGCTGGGCCGGCGCCCGCGTCCTCGTTGACGGCAAGTTCCGCGGCACGCTGCCGGATGCCGCGCGCCTGAAGCTGCCCCCGGGCTCCTACAGCGTGACGCTCTCCCGCGAGGGCGCGAACCCCCTGACCGAAAAGATCGACGTCCCCGAAGGATCGCCGAAGACGTGGAACGCGCCGCCGCCCTCCCCCGCGGCCGCCGGAGGCAACTGATGCGACGACTCCTCGGCCTGGCCCTCGTACTGACCCTGGCGGCGGGCGCAGTCGCCTCCGCGCAGGACCCGAAGCTCGAGGCCGAGGCCAAGAAGGCCTTCGACTCCGGGCGCTTCAAGGAGGCCGGCGACAAGTACGCGAGAGCGGCCGAGGCCGCGGGACTGCCCGGCGAGCGCAAGGCCGAGCTCTCCCTCCAGAGCGCCTGGTCGTACTACATCGCCGGCAACTCCAGGAGCGCCCGGGAAGAGCTCAAGGTCGCGCTCCAGGCTCGCCCCGACCTGCAGGTCATCCCGGACTTCTACAGCCCCGACTTCGCGAACCTCGCGTCGGCGGTCCGCGCCGAGCTCACGGGAGCCAACGTTCCCGCGATCGACGTGGAGGAGCTGAAGCGCTCGGCCCGTGCGAAACTCGCCGACGGCAAGGCCGAGGAAGCCCTCCACGACCTCAAACGCGCCGGCGCGTCCCGGGACCCCGAGGTCGCGCGCATCCAGGCGGAGGCCAACGACCGGCTCGGCCGCACGACCGAGGCCGACGCCGCCCGCCAGCGCGCCGCGGACCTGGAGAAGGCGCTCGTGAGCTCGGCACCGATCGGGGCGCCCCTGGACATGGGCGCTCCCGCCGCGGGGCCCGTGCCCGCCGTCGCCCCGATGCTCGAGAGCGCCGAGAAGGCGCTCGCAGCCGGCGACTACCGGGCGGCCGCCTCGTTCGCCCGCCTGGCCTCGGACGCCGACCCCCGGAACGCCGAGGCGCACCGCCTCCTCGGGGACGCGGCCCTACTCGGCGGCCAGCCCGCCGAGGCCGAGCGCGAGTTCACCGCCTCGATCGTGCTCGAGCCCGGCAACGCCAAAGCGGTGTTCGGCCTGGCCGCGCTCGCCGAGCAGCAGAAGAAGTGGAACACGGCGGCCAGCCTGTATCGCCGGGCGCTCGACCTCGATCCCAACAACGTCGCCGCCGCTCGCGGCCTCGGCCGCGCGATGAGCGAGCTCGAAGACAAGAGCGCGGCCCGCATCGCGTTCGGGAGGGCGATCGAGATCGATCCGTCCTCGGCCGCGGCGCGCAACGACTTCGGCGTCTTCCTCTTCCGCTCGGACGAGATCGACCGCTCGATCGAGGAGCTCATGGAAGCCGTGCGCCTCGACGGCTCCCGCCCGGCGTACCACGAGAACCTCGGGCGCGCCTTCCGCAAGAAGAGCATGTGGAAGGAGTCCGAGCGCGAGCTCGCCGAGGCCGCCCGCCTCGCTCCCAACGACGCCGGAGTCTGGACGGCGCTCGGGCAGGTCCGAGCCGCCCAGAACCGCCTGGACGAGGCCGCCACGGCCTACTCCACGGCGCTCTCCCTCGAGCCGGCCAACGAAGAGGCCGCCGCCGCGCTCGGCGCCGTGCTGACCTCGGCCGGAAAGCTCGCCGAGGCCGAGGCCGCCCTGTCGAAGGCGATCGAGAGCAACACGAAGTCGCCTGCGCTCTGGAACAACCTCGGCGTGGCGCGCGCCCGCCGCGGCAACTACGCCGGCGCGGCCGAGGCCTTCCAGAAGGCGCTCTCCCTCGACGGCAGCTTCGAGGCGGCGAAGGCGAACCTGGCGCGCTCCAACGAGCTCGCCGCGCTGGAAAAGGCCGCGTCCTGACGTGGGGCTCCTCCCCCTCGTCTTCCTGATGCTCGCGCCGATCGCCGAACCCCCGAGCGCCGCCTATCGCGCGGACGTCGAGGCCTGGCGCGCCCAGAGGCTCGCGAAGATCCGCGCCGAGGACGGCTGGCTCTCGGTCGTCGGCCTCTTCTGGCTCGAGAGCGGCGAGAACTCGGTCGGCAGCGCTGCCGGCAGCCGCGTCCTGCTGCCCGCCCCGGCCCCGGCCCGACTCGGCACGATCGACCTCGCGGACGGGCGTGCGACGCTGAGGCCGTTCGGGGGCGCCGATCTGACGGCCGACGGAGTTCCGGTCTCCGGACCGCTCGCGCTCGGCACGGACGCCGACGAGGACACGACCATGCTGCGGCGCGGCAGCCTGCTCTTCTACCTGATCCGCCGCGGCGACAAGATCGGGGTGCGCGTCAAGGACAGCCAGAGCGAGGCCCGCCGCAACTTCCACGGCCTCGACTCCTTCCCGATCGACCCGGCCTGGCGCGTCGAGGCCCGCTTCGAGCCGTACGACCCGCCGAAGTCGATCTCGGTGCCCAACGTGCTCGGACAGGACAACGCCGAGACGTCGCCGGGCGCCCTGGTGTTCGAGCACGGCGGCAAGACCTACCGGCTCGACCCGGTGCTCGAGCGCGGCGAGACGGACTACTTCGTCATCTTCGGCGACCGCACCAACGGGAAGGAAACCTACGGGGCCGGCCGGTTCCTCTACGTGAAGCCGCCGGTCGACGGCAAGACCGTGATCGACTTCAACAAGGCCTACAACCCGCCGTGCGTCTTCACGGAGTTCGCCACCTGCCCCCTCCCGCCGCCCCAGAACAAGCTGCCGATCCCGATCCCGGCGGGGGAAAAGGAATACCAGCACACCTCGCCTCCGGCGAAGTGACGTCGACCCCTTCGGAGAGCCTGAGCAAGGTTCCCGAGGTCACGCTCACGTTCTGGGTCGTCAAGATCGCCGCCACCACGCTCGGCGAGACCGGCGGCGACGCCGTCTCGATGTCGATGAACCTCGGCTACCTCGTCGGCACGGCGATCTTCGCGGCCGTTTTCGCCGTCGCTGTCGCGGCGCAGATCTCCGCCCGGCGGTTCAACCCCTGGCTCTACTGGACGACGATCGTCGCCACGACGACCGTCGGCACCACGCTCGCCGACTGGGCCGATCGTTCTCTGGGAATCGGGTATGCCGGCGGGTCGTCGGTCCTTCTGGCGCTCCTCGCCGGTACCCTCGTTCTCTGGCACCGGTCCCTCGGCACCGTGGCGATCGACACCGTGCGCTCTCCGAAGGCCGAGATCTTCTACTGGGTCACGATCATGTTCTCCCAGACGCTCGGCACGGCCCTCGGCGACTGGACGGCGGACTCCGCCGGGCTCGGATACCTCGGAAGCGCCCTCCTGTTCGGGGCCGCCCTCTCGCTCATCGCTGCCGCATACCGCTGGACGTCGGCATCGCACACGGCGCTCTTCTGGGCGGCCTTCATTCTCACGCGGCCGCTCGGCGCCGTCGTCGGCGACTTCCTCGACAAGCCGGCCGACGCCGGGGGCCTCGCGTTGAGCCGCTACTCGGCGACGGCCACCCTGCTCGCGTTCATCGTCGCCTGCATCGCCCTCTTTCCACAGAGAGCCGCCGCGCGGTCGCACTGACCGGCCCCGTCAGCGTAGCGCGTCGAGCAGCTCCTTCAGCATCCTCGCCGTCGCGCCCCAGATCACCTGCTCGCCGTAGTGGTAGAAGAGCACCGGCTCCTCGCGGCCCGGGAAGGGCCGCGTCTCGAGCGCCCCGGGGTCGAGAAGCGGCGGACAGCGGGACCTCGATCAACTCCGCGATCTCGGACTCCTGGAGGCGGAACGGGTACGGGTGCGGGATCGCCGCCGACGTAGGGCTCGACGTAGTAGTCGGTGACGGTCGTGAGCGGCGACAGCGCGCCCAGGTATCGCACGTCTCCCGGCGCGACGCCGATCTCCTCCTCGGTCTCGCGAAGCGCGGTGCGCGTAGAGCGTCTCGTCGTCCTCCTCCTCGCCGCCGCCCGGAAAGGCGATCTGGCCGCGGTGCTGCTCGACGCTCTCGGTCCGCCGCGTCAGCAGGACCCAGAGAGCGCCCTCGCGGACGAAGAGCGGCACGAGCACCCCCGCGCGCCGCTGCCCCCCGTCCGGCTCGGGCCCGCCGCGGCCGCGGGCCGCCAGGCCGCGCGGACCTCGGCCATCCAGGGTGCGGCGCCGGAGCCTTCGGACCGCCCGGGGTCAGGAGGAGGCACGGGCGCGGCTGCCGTCCGCGGCGGACTTGCAGGTACGCCTCGACGAAGGGCGTCAGCCCGCCGTCGAGGACCCGGTCGGTGTCGCCCGTCTCGAAGCCCGTGCGGTGGTCCTTCACCATGCGGTAGGGGTGGAGGACGTAGGAGCGGATCTGGCTGCCCCACTCGATCGACTTCTTCTCGCCGGCGCGCTTCTCCTCCTCGGCGCGCCGCTCGTCGAGCGCCTTCTGGTAGAGCCGAGCCCGCAGAACCTGCATCGCCATCTCGCGGTTGCGGCCCTGGCTGCGCTCGTTCTGGCAGGTCACGACGATGCCCGGTCGGCAGGTGCGTGATCCGCACCGCCGAGTCGGTGACGTTGACGTGCTGGCCGCCGGCGCCGCTCGAGCGGTAGGTGTCGACGCGGAGGTCCTTGTCGGCGATCTCGATCTCGATGTCCTCGTCGATCTCCGGGGCGACGTACACCGAGGCGAACGAGGTGTGGCGGCGCTGCGCCGCGTCGAAGGGCGAGATCCGCACGAGGCGGTGCACGCCCATCTCGCCCTTGAGGTACCCGTAGGCGTGGTCGCCCGACGACGTGGAGCGTCGCGCTCTTGATCCCCGCCTCCTCGCCGTCCTGCCGGTCGATCAGCTCGCGCCTTCCAGCCGCGCCGCTCGGCGAAGCGCAGGTACATCCGCAGGAGCATCTCGGCCCAGTCCTGCGACTCGGTGCCGCCGGCGCCGGCGTGGATCGACAACCAGGCGTTCTTGGCGTCCTCGGGAGCGCTCATCTTGACCGAGAGCTCGAGCTCGTCGGCGAAGGCCGTCGCCGACGACGAGCGACTCGCGGGCCTCGGCCTCCGCGGGCTCCCCCTCGCGGAGAAGCTCGCCGAAGGTCTCGAGCTCGCCGCGTGAGCTCGTCCAGGCGCTCGGAGGTCTCGATCTTCTTCTCGAGGCCGCGGATCTGGCGGAGGATGTCCTGGGCCTCCTCCGGGTTCGGACCAGAAGTCGGGGGCGGCCGCCTTCTGCCTCAGGTCGTCGAGCGCGCTCCGCGCGGCGTCCTGATCAAAGATAGCCCCGGAGCGCCGACGAGGCGCTCCGAGGCGGCCGCGAGGGCGGAGACAGATCGTCGCGTTCGGTCATGGTTTCGAAGTCCGGGACCGGGGTCGCGAGCCGCCCGACCGGCGGGCGAGGCCGAAGATTAGCACGGCGAGCGCGGCCGCGTCGGCGACGCGCGGCAGCCGATAGCCCCAGCGCGTCCAGGCCGTCCGCCACGTCTCGAGGCGCACCGTCGCCGCGTACGACCGTGGCCTGCTCGTCGGGCCGCGACTCGGCGAGGATGCGGCCCCGCGAGTCGACGATGCCGGAGATCCCCGTGATCGCCGCCCGGATCAGGTACCGCGCCGTCTCGACCGAGCGCAGGACCGCTCCCGCGAAATGCTGCTCCTGCGCTCCCGCCGCGGCCGTACCAGGAATCGTTCGAGATCGTCGCGAGGAGGTTCGCGCCGTCGCGCGACCTCCTCGCCGCGCGAGCGACGGGTAGATGATCTCGTAGCAGACGCCGATGCCGATCGCGAGCGGCCCGACCGGAGCAGCACGGGCGCCGGGCGCCGGCGTGAACTCTCCGATCGCGGTCGAGATCTGCCGCACGAAGAAGAAGAGCCGCGGCAGGGGCACGTACTCGCCGAAGGGAACCAGGTGGACCTTGCGGTACGGCGGACCCGCGAGGCCGTCCGGGCCGAGCAGCCGCGCCACGTTGTAGTACGCGGCCGTCGGTCTCCTCCTCGACGTCGTTGAAGAGGATGCGCGGAGCCGCCGCGCGCGACCGCGGCGAGATCCCGGCGCAGCGCGGTCGCTCCGCTGCCAGTAGATCGGGCAACGTCGACTCGGGAATCACGATCAGCTGCCGGGACGATCGCGCGGCCGCCTCGCGAGCCTGGTCGAGCACCGCGCGGTAGCCGGCGAGCCGCCCCCTCGGGCGTCGAGCGGGCCTCCTCGGTCGAGGTTCGGCTGCAGGAGCGCGACCGAGAGCGCGGGTCCGGCCTCCTCCGGCCGCGGCGAGCCGCGCGGGCCCCCGAGGCGCCCGGGCGACCGCGACGAGACCGGCCGCGAGCGGCGACGGGCCGGACGCCGCCGCGTCACGGCGGCGCGGGCGAGCAGCGCCGCGGACGGCGACGACCAGGGCGCCGACGCCGTAGACGCCCCAGACCGACGCCGGTCTGGAGCCAGATCGGGTGCCGGTAGAGCGCGTGGGCCGTCAGGTTCCAGGGAAAGCCCCGGTAAACGACGGTCCGCAGCGTGCTCGGTGGCCATCCAGAGGAGCGGGAAGGCCGCGAGCCGCGCCGCGCCGAGCCGCGGCGGCGCGACGGCGACCGTGCCCCACGCGACGACGCGACCGGCCACTCGCGCGAGGATGAGCGGCCGGGAGCCACGAGGCAGACGACCCCCATGACGCCGCTCTGTCCGCCGTAGTGCGTGACGACGTAGAAGATCCAGGGGATCGAGAGCGCACCAGTACGCGAGGCCGAAGAGCGACGCCGGAGAGGAGCGCGCCGTCGTCCGGCTCTCCTCGCGCGCGAGCGCGCACGAGCCAGGGCACCAGCGCGAGGGGGAGCAGCAGCACCCACCTCGAACGGCGGGAACGCGAGCGCGAACAGGAGTCCGGAGACGACGCCGCCGCGAGCGTCGTGCCAGCGCGCCGCGAGGCCGCGACCTTCGGCCCGCCGGCGAGCCCCGGACCGCCGGCGGCCGCGAGCGCCTCCTCCGCGCGGTAGGACGACCGCACGAAGGGGCCCGCGAAGACGTGGCGAAAGCCGAGGCGCTCGCCCTTCTCGCGGTAGCGCTCGAAGACCTCCGGAGCGCACGTACTCGACGACCGGCAGGTTCTCGCGCGACGGCCGCAGGTACTGGCCGATCGTCACGATGTCGACGCCCGCCTCGCGCAGCCGCCGCGAGCAGCTCCACGACCTCGCTCGTCGCGCTCGCCGAGGCCGAGCATGAAGCCCGACTTCGTCGTCAGCGCCGGAGTCGAGGATCCTTCGCCGCCGACGAGCAGCGCCGAGCGAGCGGTCGAGCCGGGCTCCGCGGCGCACGTCCGCGGTAGAGGCGCGGCACGGTCTCGACGTTGTGGTTGAAGACGTCGGGCCGCGCCGTCGACGACGGCGCGCGAGCGAGTCGAAGCGGCCCTGGAAATCGGGCGTCAGCACCTCGACGCCGGGCGCCGGGTCGAGCGTGCGGACCGCGCGGATCGTCGCCGCGAAGTGCGCGGCGCCCGCCGTCCGGGCAGGTCGTCCCGGTCGACCGAGGTCAGCACCACGTAGGCGCAGGCCCATCGCTCGCGGCGGCCGCGCGCACGCGGACCGGCTCGGCGGGTCGACCGGCAGCGGACTGCCCGTTCGCGATGTCGCAGAAGCCGCAGGCGCGCGTGCAGACGTCGCCGAGCAGCAGGAACGTCGCCGTCCCGCGCGCGAAGCACTCGCCGCGGTTCGGGCAGCGCGCCTCCTCGCACACCGTGTGCAGGCCGTTCCGGCGCATCACGGCCTTGACCTCGTGGAGGTCGGCGAGGCGCAGCTTGCGCTCGCGGATCCACTCGGGGGCGCGCCGGACGGGCAGCGGCGCGCTCGACTTTCCCGTCCGGCACGATCCAGGGCTCGCTGGATCGCTCTCCTGCCGCGTGAGCTTCGCGGCCGCGCTGTCGACGCCTCGTCCTCGGAGCGGTACGGCCCGACGCGCACCCGGTAGACCTGCCCGTCCCTTCGGGCCGGCGGCCGTCAGCGATCTGGCGATGGAACCCATGCCGCGTGAGGCGCGCGCGACAGCGCGTCCGCCTCCTCGGCGGACGAGAGCGAGGCGACCTGGACCCAGACCTTCCCGAGGCCGGCTGTCCGCCGCGGCTCGCCCGCGGCCGGCCGTGGCGGCGTGCGCCGCGGCCGGCGCCTTCGCCGGCGCCGTCGCCGATGCGGCGGCCGGCGGCTCCGCCGGGGCGCCGTCCTCGAAGGCTTGCGGGCGTCGCCGGGAGCGCGTCGGCTCGGCCGGATCCGGACGTGCTGGCGCGCCGGACGGCGCCCGGGGCGCGGCGGCGTCGCGCCGATCCGGACGTTCCGCGAAGGACCGCCGTCGGCACGCCGGTCTCGACCGGCGGCATCGGCGGATCGGCGGCGACGGCGCATCCGGCGCTCGGGCGGCGGCCTCCGCGTCGCGGGAGCCGTCGGCGGCGCTCGCGCCGGCCCGAGAGGCCGGTCATCAGACCGAAGAAGAACGCGAGGCCGAGCGACACGAGGAGGCGCGAGAGAACGCCCCGACCGCCTGCCGGGCCGTCAGGGAGATCTGGTAGTGCGTGCGCGACTCGGCCACGGAGCGCAGTGCTAGCAGCCGAGCGGCTCGCCGCCCGGCCTCCGCCTCGCCGCTCGCTCGGCATGCTTCGCGAGGAACATCTGAGATCAGGTCGATCGGCAGCGGGAAGACGATCGTCGAGTTCTTCTCGGTGGCGATCTCGGTCAGCGTCTGCAGGTAGCGCAGCTGCAGCGTCGCCGGCTGGCGCGTCGATGATCTCGGCCGCCTCGCGAGAGCGCTGTCGCGGCCTCGAACTCGCCCTCGGCGTGGATGATCTTCGCGCGCTTCTCGCGCTCGGCCTCGGCCTGCTTCGCCATCGCGCGCTGCATCTCGGGCGGCAGGTCGACCTGCTTGACCTCGACGAGCGAGACCTTGATGCCCCACGGGCTCGGTGTGCTGGTCGATGATCTTCTGCAGCTCGACGTTCAGCTTCTCGCGCTCGGAGAGCAGCTCGTCGAGCGAGCGCCTGGCCGAGCACGCTCCGCAGCGTCGTCTGGGCGAGCTGCGACGTGGCGTAGAGGTAGTTCTCGACCTGCGACGACCGCCTTCTCGGGTTCGACGACGCGGAAGTAGACGACCGCGTTGACCTTCACCGAGACGTTGTCGCGCGTGATGATGTCCTGCGGGCGGCACGTCGTGGACGACCGTGCGCAGCGAGATCCGGACCATGCGTCTCGAAGGGCCAGAAGATGAGCACGAGCCCGGGCCCCTTCGGGCGCTTGCCGAGGCGGCCGAGCCAGAACGTGACGGCCCGCTCGTACTCGTTCAGGACGTTGATCCACTTGAAGAGGAAGACGCAGCGCCGACGAACACGGCGACCGAACGAGCCCGGGAAGCGACACGATCTGACTCATCCGTTCCTCCGTTCCACACGCAGCGTCCGGCTCCGTCGATCGCGCGCGATCCGAACCGATCTCGCCCGGCGCGAGGCCCTCGGGGCCCGCCGCGTCCCAGTACTCGCCGACGACCTGGACCCGCCCGCGCGCCGCGCCGGTCCGAAGCCGTCCACGACGCGCGCGGCCTCGCCGACCATGGCCGCGAGCGCCCGTCCGCGGACCGGCGTCATCGACGCAGCTGCGCGGTCTTCCACGTCAGAAGGCCCACGATCGCCGAGCGTCAGCGACGAGCCCGGGGACGATGATCGAGAGGTCCACGCGGTACCCCGCGGCGCTCCGCCGCTTGCCCGAGAAGAGCAGCAGCGAGCCGGCCACGAGCGCGATCGCGCCGCCCGACCGCGAGGAGCGCCGTGGCTCGACGATCTTGATCTCGGCGACGAAGAGGAGCGATCGCCGAAGAGGATCAGCGCGAGCCCCGCGAGGTTGACCGGCAGCACGGAGAAGGCGTAGAGCGCCAGCAGCAGCGCGATCGCCGCCGACGACGCCGGGCAGGATCGCCCCGGGCGTCGACAGCTCGAAGTAGAGGCCGACGAGGCCGAGCAGGAAGAGAACGTACGCGACGTTGGGGTGCGACACGACGCCGAGGATGCTTCTCCATGCGGCCCATGTGCCGGGCCTCGACCCGCGCGCCCTTCAGGGCGAGCGTCGTCTCGGCGCCTCCGACGCGCCGCACGGTCCGTCCGTCGAGCTGCGCCACGAGGTCCGGCGACGTCGCGGGCGACGATCTCGATGAGGCCCGACTCGCTCGGGCCTCCGTCTCGGTGTAGGAGACGCTCTTCTCGACGGCCGCCTCGGCCTTCGTCGACGTTGCGCCCGCGCTCGCGCGGCGAGCGTGCGGACGAACGCGCGTGCGTCCTGTTCCGCCTTCTCGTTCAGCGTCTTCGGGAGGTCCTGCCCCTCGCCCGCCGACCGGATGCGCGGCGCCCGGTGTTCGTGCCCGGGCGCCATCGCGGCGACGTCGCCCGAGAGCAGGAGGAAGAAGCCGGCCGAGGCCGCCTGGGCGCCCGAGGGCGCGACGTACGTGGCGACCGGCACCTTCGACGCCAGGATCGCGGAGGTCATCTCCCGTGTCGACGCGAGCAGGCCGCCCGGGGTCGAAATCGTCAGCACGACGAGCGCGGCGCCGTCGTTCCCGGGCGCCGGCGAGCAGCCGCTTCAGGTAGTTCCGCCGATGCCGGGTGGATGGGCGTGTCGATGCGCCCCGACGACGACCAGGCGCGCGGTGGCGCCGGCTGCGCCGCCGCCGCGAGGCCGCTGCGGCCGCGAGGACCGCGGCGGCGAGCCACGCGCGCGCGTTCATTGGACGTTCGAGTCTATCGCACCCGCCCGGGCTCGGTTATAAAGACGCGTGCGAATGCGACCGACCGAGGCCATCCACCTGGGGGCGATCGCCATCCTCGCGGTCGTGACGGTCGTCTTCTACGACCGGCTCGCCAACCCCGACGGGAACCTGCTCGCCTACGGGGCGCTCGCGGCGGCGATCGGCGTCATCGTTCCCCTGGCCAAGCGCGAGGACGAGCTGCCCGCGCCGGTGACGATCTTCCTCGACTTCTATCCCGCCATCTTCCTGCCGATCCTCTTCAACACCCTCTCGCCGCTGATCATGGCCACGCGCGGGGGGGCGCGGGACGACCTGCTGATCGCGGCCGACCGGGCGATCTTCGGCGTCGACGTCACGGTCTGGCTGCGAGCGCTTCGCCCGCCCCGGCGTCAACGATTTCTTCTACGTCTTTTACGCGACCTACTACTTCATCGCCCTGTCGCTCGGGCTCGTCCTGTGGGCCCGGCGACCGCGCCACCGCGCGCCGCTACGTCTTCACGCTCATGGTCGTCTACTACGTCTCGTACGCCGGGTACTTCACGATTCCCGCCCTCGGCCCGCGCTTCGCGCAGGCCGCGCTCTACACGAAGTCGCTGACCGAGACGCCGGTCGCCCGCGCCATCAACGACTCGATCAACTTCCTCGAGAAGACCAAGCTCGACGTCTTCCCGTCCGGCCACACGATGATCTCGGTGGCCGTGCTGCTCGTGGCCTGGAAGCGGGCGCGCGACGTGTTCTGGATCCTGCTGCCGATCGCCACCGGCCTGATCATCTCGACCGTCTTCTGCCGGTTCCACTACGTGGTCGACCTGATCGCGGGAACGACGCTGGCCTTCGTCAGCGTCCCGCTCGGGGACGCGATCTACGACCGGATCATGCGGGGGCGCGCGGCCGCCGTGGCCGGGGCCCGCGCCCTAGAGCGGTTTCTCGTAGATCCGGTAGGTCTTGTAGAGCCTCCCGCCCCACAGGCGCACGGCGGCGATGACGAGCTCGTTGTCCTCGAGCAGCCACGAGACCTCGGCGCCCGTGTAGCCCCGTTTCAGCAGGAAGCGCAGGGAGTCGGCCATCATGATCGACTGGACGCCCGACTGCCTCCAGGGCTGCTTGACCCCGAGGGTCACGACGCGCACGGTCTTGATGTTCTTCCTGGCCAGCAGGAACTTCAGCCAGCCGAACGGGAGGAGCCGGCCCTTCGTCGGCGCGATCGCGACGTTGTAGTCCGGCAGCATCAGCATGAAGGCGATCGGCTCGAGCGAGCCGTCGGCCTTCTTCACCTCGGCGATCCAGAGCAGCTCTTCGACCAGGAGCGGCTTCAGCCGCTTCGCCATGAAGTCCATCTCCTCGGGGGTCATCGGAACGAAGCCCCAGTTCTTCTCCCAGGCCTCGTTGTAGACCTCGCGGATCCTCGGAAGATCGCGCGCGAGGCCGCCCCGCGAAACGTTGCGGACGCGGATGTCCGGCCCCCGCCTGCGGAATCGCTCCGCGACGCGCGAGAGCCGTTCGAGCGGCTTCTCCTCGAGCGGGAACCAGTAGGCCAGGAGGTCCTTGGCCTTGCGGAAGCCCTGCCCCTCGATGAGCCCGACGTACGAGCGCGGGTTGTAGGTCATCATGAGGACGGGCGGGGACTCGAACCCGTCCACGAGCAGCCCGGCCTCGTCGTTCAGCGTCGGGTTCGTCGGCCCGCGAAGCACCGTCATCTTCCGCTCGCGCCCCCAGAGCGCCGCCGCGTCGAGCAGGCGCGGCGGCCACGGCCGGATCGTCGATCGACTCGAAGAAGCCGAAGAACGCGGCCTTCTCCCCGTGGAACTCGTTGTGGTTGCGGTCGAGGATCGCGGCGATGCGCCCGACGTCCTCGCCCGCCGCGCCGGGCGACGAAGAGCTGCATCTCGCCGTGCCGGAAGAACGGGTTCTCGTCCTGGAAGACCAGGGCGACGTCGGAGCGAAGGGGCGCCACCCAGTGCGGGTCGCCCGCGTAGATGCGGTCCGCGACGTCGAAGAAGCGCTCGAGCTCGGCCTTTCCACGGCCGATCCGCTGGATGACGACGTCCGGCGGCGCGGCCGGCACGCTCGGCGAGTTCACTGCGGCCGGGTCCGCGCTCAGGTGCGGACGATGCCGACCTCGCGGCCGACCTTCTCGAAGGCCTCGAGCGCGCGGCGAGAGCTGGGCGCGCGTGTGGGTCGCCATGTAGGAGGTGCGGATCAGGGCGCGGCCGGGCGGCGTCGCCGGCGAGACGACGGAGTTGACGAAGACGCCCTCCTCCTGGAGCCGCGTGGACCATGCGGAGCGCCGCGCAGGTCCTCGCCGACGACGACCGGGATGACCGGCGTGCCCGACTCGCCGGTGTCGAAGCCGAGCGAGCGGAGCCCGTCGGCGATGAAGCGCGTGTTCTCCCAGAGCCGCTCGCGGCGCTCGGGCTCGCGTTCGATGATCTCGAGCGTCGCGAGCGCCGCGGCCACGGACGCCGGCGGCGGCGCGGCCGAGAAGATCAGCGTGCGGGCGCGGTGCTTGATGTAGTCGATCACGGTCGCGTCGCCGGCGATGAAGCCGCCGATCGAGGCGAGCGACTTCGAGAACGTGCCCATGATCAGGTCGACGTCGTCCTCGAGGCCGAAGTGCTCGGCGGTGCCGCGGCCGTGTTGGCCGAGCACGCCGATGCCGTGGGCGTCGTCGACCATCACGCGGCCGCCGCGCAGCTCGCGCGCCACGCTCGACGATCTCGGGCAGCGGCGCGATGTCGCCCTCCATCGAGAAGACGCCGTCGACGACGATCAGCGCGGCCCTTGGCGTCGCCGTCGTTGCGCATCGTGCCGCGCGCAGGTCGGACGTGTCGTTGTGGTTGAACTTGCTCGACGTCGCCGAAGGAGAGGCGCGCGCCGTCGATGATGCAGGCGTGGTCCAGCTTGTCGAGGTAGACGATGTCGCCGCGCCGACCAGGCACGAGATCGCGCCCGAGGTTGACCTGGAAGCCGGTCGAGAAGGTCACGGCGGCCGTCTTGCCGCATGAACTCGGCGAGCCGCTCCTCGAGCTCGACGTGGATGTCGAGCGTGCCGTTCAGGAAGCGGCGAGCCGGCGCAGCCCGAGCCGTACTTGCCGGATCGCGTCGATGCGCCGCCTCCTTGACCTCGGGTGGTTGGTCAGGCCGAGGTAGTTGTTCGAGCCCAGCATGACCAGGCGGCGGCCGTCGATCACGACGACCGGGTCCTGGGCGGACTCGATGACGCGGAAGAAGGAATAGAAGCCGGTCTGACGGACTCGCGTCGCGTCTTCGTACCGATAGCATTTCTCGAAGATCGGAGCAGTCCCCACCGCCTCCGGTCTCGTCGCCCGGGCGACCTTGCTCATTGCTTCCCCCCTGCCTTGATTGCCGAATCGGCGGTCGGATCTTAGCAAATTTTACAAAGCGGCGCCCCCGGGGGGCAAGGGGAGCCACCCGGCTGCCCGATACCAGCTCCAGGCGGCCGACAGGCCCTCCCGGAGGGGGATCGGGGCCGGCAGGGAGAGCTCGCGGGCCACAGGCCCGGCGTCGCAGAGCCAGTCGCCCGCCAGGAGCTCCCGGGCCTTGTCGGCGTTGAAGGGACGAGACCGTCGGGTCAGGGTCTCGACGAGCGTCTCGGCCCCTCCGAGGAGCCGGACGACGGCGTCCGGCACACGGACCAGGCGGCCCCGCCGGCCCGACTCCGCGGCGATCGCTGCCGCGAGGTCGCCGACCGCCACGGGCTCCGGATCGCAGAGAAACCGGACCTGCCCCGAAAGCTCCGGCTGTCCCGCCGCCCGCGCCACGGCCACCGCGGCCCTCTCCGCGCCGATCAGCTGGATCCGTGTCCTCCCGGCCGGGACCGGAACCCATCCGGCGCGCCGCCATCTTGAAATACACGAACAGGCTTCGATCGCCGGGACCGTACACGACGCCGGGACGCAGGACCGTCCACGGTCCTCTCCACGAATGCTCGACCGCCTGCTCGGCCTCGTGCTTGGAGAGCCCGTACCAGGAGACCGGCCGCGCCTGGTCGCTGTGGCTGACCGGCCGCCCCCCGAGCGACGGCCCCGCCGCCGCCTGGCTCGAAACCAGAACGAAGTGGGCCTCGGGGGCCGCCGCGAGACCGGCCTCGAGGAGACGCTGCGTGCCGCGCACGTTCACATCCCGGTACTCCTCGAGGGTTCGAGCCTTCGTCAGCCCGGCCACGTGCACGATGGCGCCGGCTCCGGCCGCCGCCCGGGCGAGGTCCGCCGGGCTCTCGAGCCCGCCGGCGATCACCTCGACGGGCAGGCCCGAGAGGAGCGCGGGGTCGACGCGCCGGGGATCGCGCGCGAGAAGCCGGACCGCCCAGCCTTCCCGAGACAGGGCGCGTGCGACGTGGGCCCCCACGAAACCCGTGCCGCCGGTCAGGAGCGCGGTCCGCATCCGGGGAATTGTATTGACTCCCTCCCGCGCTCAAGACAGCATTCGCCCGATTCATGCGAAATCGCTGGAATCTCCTCGGTTCCTCCGTGGCCACCCTGCCCCTGCTGCTCCTGGCCGGAACCAGCCTCGCGGCGGCGCCTCCCTCCCCTCCCGTCGTCGAATACCGGATCGAGGTGGCGCTCGATCCCACGACCAAGACCCTCAAGGGCCACGAGCGCCTGACCTGGCGAAACCCGTCGGAGGACACGGTCTCCGAGCTGCGGTTTCACATGTACCTGAACGCGTTCAAGAACAACCGCTCGACGTTCATGCGGGAGTCCGGAGGGCAACTGCGGGGCGACGAGGCCGGCGACAAACCGGCAGACTGGGGCTGGATCGACGTCTCGTCGATGAAGACGGCCTCGGGCGAAGAGCTCCGGACGGGCGCCCGCTTCATCCAGCCCGACGGCAACGATCCCGACGACCAGACCGTTCTCGCCGTGCCGCTGCCGACCCCCGTGGGGCCGCGGGGCTCGATCGTTCTCGAGATCGACTTCGAGGGCAAGCTGCCGAAGATCTTCGCCCGCACGGGCTTCGTGCGCGACTACTTCCTGGTCGGCCAGTGGTACCCGAAGATCGGCGTGTACGAGCCGGCCGGGATGCGCGAGCGCAAGTCCGGGGGCTGGAACTGCCACGCCTTCCACGCGAAACTCCGAGTTCTACGCCGACTACGGGAACTTCGACGTCTCGATGACGGTCCCGTCCCGCTTCATCGTCGGCGCCACCGGAAAGCGCGTCTCCGAGACGAAGTCGGGGGACCAGACGACGTACCGGTACGTCCAGAACGACGTCCACGACTTCGCCTGGACGGCCGATCCGCGCTGGCTCGTCACGGAGTTCACCTTCGATCCGGCCCGCGACGTTCCGGCGGGTTGGAGCGCGAAGGCCGCCGGCGAGCTCGGCATGACCGAGGCCGAGATCGCCCTGAAGCCCGTCCAGGTGCGCCTGCTCCTCCAGCCGGGCCACGAGCGCGTCCGTGAGCGCTACCTGCGCTCCACGAAGGAGGCCCTCTCCTTCTACGGGCTCTGGTACGGCGCGTATCCCTACGAGACGCTCACCGTCGTGGATCCTCCGGACGACGGCATGGGCTCGGGCGGCATGGAGTACCCGACGTTCATCACGGGCGGCGTCCTCAAGTCCTTCCTGATGCGCTGGCCGTTCGAGCGCGTCCGGATCGTCGAGATCGTGACGATCCACGAGTTCGGCCACCAGTACTGGTACGGCATGGTCGGCTCCAACGAGTTCGAGGAGTCGTGGCTCGACGAAGGGTTGAACGACGACTCCGAGGCCCGTGCCATGGAGCTCGCCTACGGGCCCCGGGACGTGGCCGAGCTGCCGGGCGGCTTCGGGCTCGACTCGCTCACCTTCCGGCACCGCGCCTACAACAGCCTGCCCAACCTGGACCCGATCCGCCGCTGCGCCTGGTGCTTCGCGTCGGGCAACTCCTATGGAGTCAACTCCTACATGAAGACCGGCCTCTTCATGGCTCAGCTGAAGAACGACCTCGGCACCAGGGTCTTCGCGCGTGCCCAGCGGGCGTACTTCCAGGAATGGTCATTCCGTCACCCGACGACCTCGGACTTCTTCCGGACGTTCGAGCGGGTCTCGGGCAAGGACCTCTCGACCTACCGGCGTCACCTCATCGACGGCACGTCGCGCCTGGACTGGGAGGTCGTGACCGCGAGGACCGCCGAGGCCAATCCCGACGAGGGAGTCTTCGATCGGGCCTCGGGACGCGTGACTCTCGAGGAGGGGCGGATCGTGTTGCCCGAGAAGGACAAGCAGCCGAAGTCGGCCGAGACGAAGAAGACGTCGTACGCCACGCGAGTCCTCTTCGGAAACACCGGCGACTGGGCCCACGGCGCGAGCGCGCGCATCGCCTTCGAGGACGGCACGATCCTCGAACGGGAGCTTCCCGCGGCCGCGAAGTGGGTCCGTTACGACATCCGCTACAAGTCGAAGCTCGCCTGGGCCGTCGTCGATCCGGACCGGAAGAACGCCTGGGACTGGAACCGCGTGAACGACTCGAAGGTCCTCTCCGCCGGCAAGGGCGCGGCGAAGGTCCTCTCGAAGCGGGCGCCGGTCAAGTACACGGGCTGGGCGGCCTACCTCTTCGGGCTCTGGAGCCAGATCGCGTGGGCCCTGGCATGACGAGCATCGCGGCCGGCTTCCGAGCGCTCCGGCACGGCAAGCTCATCCTCCTCCTCGCGGTCGCGACCGCCCTGATCGCGGCCGGCAGCGCGGCGCCCCTCGCCGGGGTCTTCGAGAAGCAGCTCGGGGGAACGCTCGCGGGGGACGACTTCCTGAAGAACGCCCCGAGCGCCGCGCCGACCGACTTCTTCGACTTCCTCCACTTCCACTGGGACGCCGTCTCGGGCGCGATGGCAGCCTCCCGCTACGGCCTCGCGGTCTCGATCCTGCTGCAGATGTTCTTTGCCGGCGGCATCGTCGTGGTCCTTGGCCGCCGCCGCTTCACCTTCGGCCAGTTCCTCGAGCCGGCGCGCCGCAATTTCTGGCACAACGTCAAGTGCTTCTTCCTCTTCGCGATCCTGCTCGCCGTGGTCTACGGCGGCGTCTTCGGGGGTGCGTTCGCCGCGGGCAAGAAGCTCTTCCGCGACGTTCCCCCGGACGCCGCCAGCCGGACCGCATGGGACTGGGGCCTGCGGATCCTCGCGGTGCTGATCTGGGGAGTCCTGTCGCTCCTCTACGACTTCGCCCGCGGCGCCCGCCGCTACTCCCCCTCGATCGGTGCGTGGCGGGCCTGGGGCTTCGCGCGGCGCGCGCTCGCCGGCTCCTGGACGCGGGCCCTGGCGCTCTTTCTCTTCTGGCTCGTCCTCGGCGCTTCGGTCTGGTTCGGCGCATTCGCGCTGACCTGGACGATGAAGGCGGTCTCCCCGATGGCGATCGGCGCCCTGCTCCTGCTCCAGTTCGGCGTTCTCTGGGTCCGGTCGGCGGTCCGTGTGGCGACCTGGGGCTCCTACCTCGAGTTCCTGGACCACCGGGCGGCCCGCGCCCTCGCTCCGTCTGCGCGACCGGCGTACGTCCCGGTCGCCTCGGCCCCGCAGGCCTTCTAGCTCCTGGCCCTCAGCTCTCAGCTCTCAGCTCTCAGCGTCCCACCCACTCCGCGATCCGGCGCACGCCCTCGCGGAGCCGATCGGTCTTCGTCGCGAAGGAGAACCGGACGCAGCGGTCGTCGCCGAAGGCGTCCCCCGGGACGGCCGCGACGTGGGCCTCGTTCAGGAGCCTGTCGCACAAGCCCGCGGAACCGGAGACGCCCTTGCGGGCGTAGAGGTCCGAGACATCGGCGAAGGCGTAGAAGGCGCCCTCGGGCATCGGGCAGCGGATGCCGGGAACGGCGGCCAGGCCCTCGACCATCGTCCGCCGCCGCGCCTCGTAGTGGGCGAGCATGTCCGCCACCGAGGCCGAGGAGCCCGCCAGGTCCGTGAGGGCCTCGAGCGCGGCCGCCTGCGAGATCGAGGAGGCGTTCGAGGTCGTGTGGCTCTGGTACGAGGTCATCGCCGTGATGAGCTCCGGCGGACCGATGGCCCAGCCCAGCCGCCAGCCGGTCATCGCGAAGGTCTTCGAGGCGGCCCCCGTGACGACGATCCGCTCGTACCGCGGCCGGAGCGCCGCCGCCGACGCGTGCGTGAGGCCGTCGTAGAGGAAGCGGTCGTACGTCTCGTCGTAGATGAGCCACGCCTTGCGCGCCGAGCACCAGTCGACGATCCGGGTCAGCTCCGCGGGATCGGTGACGGCGCCCGTGGGGTTGTTCGGCGAATTGACGATGACGCCGCGCACGCTGCCCGATGCCGCCGACTCGAGCGCCTTCGCCGTCGGGTGCCAGCCCTCCTCGAGCGAGGTCTCGACGAACAGCGGCCGGGCGCCCGTCAGGCGCACCATCTCGGGAAACGAGACCCAGTACGGCGAGAAGAGCGCGACGTCGTCGCCCTCGTCGAAGAGCGCCATGCAGACGTTGAAGACGGCCTGCTTGGCGCCCGCGGTGACGATGATGTTCTCGCGCGCGATCTTCGCGTCCTGCTCGCGGAGGTACTTGGCGGCGATCGCGTCGCGCAGCGCGGCTTCGCCCGCGACGTCCGTGTACTTGGTGCGGCCGCCCTCGATCGCACGCACTCCGGCGCGTCCGACGTGGGCTGGCGTGGCGAAGTCCGGCTCGCCGATCGACAGGTCCACGACGTCGACGCCGGACGCGGCGAGCGCCTTGGCCTTCCTGCCCGCCGCGGTCGTCGAGGACGGGGCGAGCGCCGCGATCCGGCGCGAGAGCCGCAGCTCCATCAGCGCCTCCCCTTCCAGGACCGCGCGAAGGCGCCGAAGGCCGTGATCTTCTTCCTGCCGATCGCCACCAGGAGCACTTCCACGCCGATCCAGCCCGAGTACACCCAGATCATCTCGTGCCGAATCGACGGGAACGCGAACTGCACGGCCCACAGAGCGAAGAGGCCCGCCGCCTCGTAGGCCTCGAGGGTCATCGAGGCCAGGAAGATCCAGCCGAGGAACGCCTGGAGGATCGTGAGCAGGATCTCCGCCCTCTGGAACTCGTCGAACGGCAGCGGCGACGTGTCCCCGTGGCTCCAGCAGTAGACGACGGCGAGCAGGCCCGACAGGACCCCCCACTGGTTGATGTTGGAGGAGACCATGTTCATCAGGGCGACCGGGGCGCGCGTGATGCGGCGGGCCCACACGAAGGCCGACGTCTTCTCGGGAAACTCGGAGATGAAGGGCGCCACCCACTGGATGAACGCGAACTGGGAGATGCCGAGGCTGACCGCGACGGCCAGCATGGAGTTCAGGAACGGCTCGGCCACCACGAAGATGATGGCGCCGCCGGCGACGAAGAGCCCGAGCACCGCCGCCCACCGCTTCCAGCCCGAGAAGGACAGGGCCCAGCGGGAGACCCGGGGGATCTCCTCGTCCTCCTCCTCCGTGTCCTCGCGCGGTGGCATCCGCAGGAGGACGAAGAGGTACGCGACGTAGGTCGTCGTCAGCACCGCGGCGTCCACCAGCGAGAGGTTGCCCTTCGCCCAGACGAGGACGAAGTACGCCAGCGGGGGCAGGAGTCCCAGCACCTCGACGGCATGGTCGTCGTGGAGGTGGATGGCCCCGAGCTTCTTCCCGCGGCGCTTGCGGGAGAAGTACGCGGCGACCGCGTAGATCATCGGCCAGCCGAAGCCGGTCAGCAGGCGCAGGCTGCCGGTGAAGTTCGCGATCGCCAGGTGGACCATGTCCGGGTTCTTGCCGGCCTTCCACGCGATGACGGCCTCGACCGCGAACTCCGGCATCGTCTGGATCAGGGCGAGGATCGCCAGCGCCAGCCCCTGCGAGATCAGGAACTCGGCCGCCTCCGCCCCCCACGCCACGACGAAGGCCGCGCCGATCATCGCGGGGAAGGTCCAGAGCGCGGTCCAGGCCGAGCCGGGCGCGTGCTCGGAGACCGTCACGAGAAGCCTTTCGTCGCGCAGCCACTTCATGGCGCGCGGTTATAGCATGGGCCGTCGTGCCCGCGATCGAGTCCCCGTCGAACCCGCTGATCCGCGACATCGCGCGCCGCCTCGAGGAGCGCACGCACCTGCTGCTCGAGGGCGAGAAGGCGATTCTCGACGCGGTCGCGGCGGGGATCGCGCTCGAACATCTCCTCCACGACGAGAGCGTGCGGCCGGGGCGGCTGGCCGCGCTGACCTCCGCGCACCCGCGCCTCGTGTCGCGCGGCGTGCTCGAGCGCCTCGCCGACGCGAAGACGCCGCAGCACCTGCTGGCCGTCGCCCGGCGGCGCGACGTGCCGGTCGCGGAGATCCTCGCCCGCGAAGGCCCCATCGTCTTCGCGTTCGCCGTGCAGGACCCCGGCAACCTCGGCGCGATCGTGCGCGTCGCCGAGGCCGCCGGCGGCGCGGGCGTCGTCGCCGCGCCCGGGACCGCCGACTTCTTCCATCCCCGCGCCGTGCGCGGGAGCGCCGGGAGCGTCCTGCGCCTGCCGGTTTCGGGTCGCGTCTCGTTCGAGCCCTTCGCCGCCGACGCCAAGGCCGCGGGCCGTCCCATCTGCGGGGCGACGGCGGCCGGGGGCGAGAACGTGTTCGAGGCGCCGCTCGATCCGCGCTCGGTTCTCGTGGTCGGGGCGGAAGGAACGGGGCTGCCGGCCGGCGCCTACCGGTACCTCGACCGCAGGCTCACGATCCCGATGCGGGCGCCGGTCGATTCTTTGAACGCGGCCGTGGCCACGGCCCTGCTGCTCTATTCGCCTTCGCTCCGGCGCCCTTAGCGGAACCCTTCGCGCCGTTCCAGGCCTTGCGGGGGACGACCGACCGCTTCTGTCGGTTTCCGATGCCCTTCATTCGGAGAACACCTCGGCCTGGAAGACCCAGACCTGGGTCGACGGGATCCCGCCACGCGTCGGGATGGAGCCCCGCCTTGAGCGAGACCTCCTGCGAGGAAGCGTTCGCGGTCGAAGCCCCACTCGGTCGCGACCTGGGGCAGGAGCAGGCCGCGGCGCCCGCGGCTCTCCAGGATCAGTCCGTCCCGGCCGATCTCGATGTCCTGGAGGCCGGCGATCGGCTGCGGGGCCGTCAGCACCGAGATCTCGAGCCGGCAGCGGCCGAGCTCCTCCGGCGACAACGGCGGAAAGCGCGGGTCCTCGAGCGCTGCGCGCAGGGCGTACTCGGGAATCACCCGCGCCAGGTCCCCGTGCGGCGCGAGCGTGCCGATGCAGCCGCGCAGCTCTTCGCCCTCGTGCAGCGTCACGAAGAGCCCGCGCGGCTGGCCGAAGGCCTCCGCGCGGTCCGAGGCGAGGCGCGGCGGCGGCTCCCCGCGGAAGTGCGCCTCGAGGGTGCCCCGGGCGAGCCCGAGAAGGTCTCGCCGGGCCTCGTCGGAGAGGAGCCTCGCCGGCTCGCTCAAGCGGGGGCTCCCGCGGCGGGCCTCTCGGCGGGAGCGAGGGAGGCCAGGAAGTCCGCGATCGTCTCGCCGAGAAGCTCGAGCTGGCCCTCGAAGAAATGGCCGGCGCCGGGAATCACGACCATCCGGTGGCGGCCGGCCAGGTAGCGCTCGAGGTCCTGCGGCGGACCGAACCGGTCGTCCTCTCCGACGACGAAGAGCGAGGGCACCTCCGGCAGCGGCACCATGCGACCGGATTCGGTCGCCAGCGGCAACCCGAGGGCGATGTACGTCGCCAGGCGCGGATCGCGGGCGCAGGCCTTGAGCCCGACGGCGGATCCGAACGAGAACCCGCCGGCGGCCATCGGCAGGCCGGCTTCCCGCTCGGCCTCGTCCATCGCGGCGCGGAAGTCCTCGACCTCGCCATGTCCCGCGTCGTACCGGCCCTCCGAAACGCCGACGCCCCGGAAGTTGAAGCGCAGCGTGTCGTAGCCCGACCGCGCCAGGGCCTGGACCGCGCGATAGACCACCTTGTTGTGCAGCGTGCCGCCGTGAAGGGGATGGGGATGCGCGAAGACCGCCGAACCCCGGCGAGGCGGCGAGGCCTCCTTCCAGAGGCCCTCGAGGGCCCCCGCCGGGCCGCGAATCGTCACCGAACGAAGCCTCCCCGCCACTGCCGTCCTCCGGTTGGCGAATTGCCCGTCTCATCGTATCCTTCCCGCCGTTCCGACTTCACCCGAAACGCCGCCGGCCTACAGGAGAACGCGATGAAGAAGATCGTCCACATCGTCGGCACCGGAACGATCGGAGAGCCGCTGATCGGGCTCTTCACCGACTTCGGCAAGTACCTCGGCGTCGACGAGGTCACCTTCCACAAGCGCACGCCCATGACGACCGAGCGGGCGAAGGTCAATCACCTCATGGAGCGCGGCGCCCGGCTCGCCGTCGACTCGGACAAGCTCGCCGACTTCGAGGCCCTGGGACACAAGGTCGCCTACGAGGCCGGCGCCGCCCTCGAACGCGCCACGGTCGTCATCGACTGCACGCCCGCCGGCAACGAGAACAAGAAGGTCTACGAGAAGCTCTCCGGCCCCAGGGGCTTCCTCGCGCAGGGCAGCGAGTTCGGCTTCGGGAAGATGTACGCGATGGGGATCAACGACGAGGCCCTCGTCCCGGGCCAGGACCGCTTCCTGCAGATCGTCTCCTGCAACACGCACAACATCTCGTGCCTGATCAAGACCCTGGGGACGAACGACTCCGGCGCCCACATCCTCGACGCGCGGCCGCTTCGTATGCATGCGGCGGGCCAACGACATCTCCCAGGACGCGGGGTTCGCGCCCGCGCCGTCGGTCGGAAAGCACGACGACGCGGAGTTCGGCACCCATCACGCGCGCGACGCCTCGGCGCTGCTCTCGACCATCGGCTGGAAGCCGCCCATCTTCTCCTCCGCGATGAAGCTGAACACGCAGTACATGCACTCGCTGTGGTTCGACATGGACGTGTCGGAACCGACGTCCAGGGAGCAGGTGCTCTCCAGGCTCAAGGCCAACCGCCGCATCGCCGTGACGGAGCGCCGCTCGGCCAACCAGATCTTCTCCTTCGGCCGCGACCACGGCTACTACGGCCGGATCCTCTCCCAGGCGGTCATCGCCTCGCCGACGATCGCGGTCCGCGGCGGCAACGAGATCCTCGGTTTCTGCTTCACGCCGCAGGACGGCAACTCGCTGGCGTCGTCGATCCACGCCGCCCTCTGGCTCATGGACCCGGAACCGAAACAGCTCCAGGAGCGCATGGCGGTGCTCGACCGGTTCTTCTTCCGCGAGATCTGATCCCGGAGGCCGGACCTCCCCTGTTACCATTCACCCATGGCATGGGTGACCTGTCCGCACTGCGGGTTCACGCAGATCCCGGCCGCCCAGTGCCTGAAGTGCCGGAAGCGCCTCGACCGGCCGCCCGAGCCTGATCCCGCGTCGGCCGGACCGGCTGCCGCGGCCCCGACCTCGCCGGCCGCGATCCTCGCCGCGATCCCGAGGCCGTACCTGCTGGTGCTGGCGGGCCTGGCGCTGGCCATCATCACCGGGGTCCTGGTCTGGGGCTCCCGCTCGGCCGGGACGGCCGCGGTCGAAGCGCCGCCCGCGGCGACGACTCCCGAGCCGTGGGCCCTCGATCTGACCGGCCGATGGGATGGGAAGGTGGCCACCACGATCGCCGGCCCGCCCCAGCGCCCCGCACTGCGCGAGATCTTCGTCGAGACCGACCGCTCGGGCAACGTCGTCGGCGCCGGCGTGATCCTGACGGACCCCGGCCGCGGCGGAGCGGGCGCCGGCTACCTGACCGTTCCCGACGGCGGACGGCGGGTCCGCGACCTCGCCACCGCCCTGGCGGCGGCGCCCGGCGGGGCCGCCGTCTCCGTCGACTTCATTCCCTTCGCGCCCTGGGTCCCCCAGCGCGACCGCACCTGGAAGGCCGTCGAAGGCCAGCGCCGCAACCCGGCGGAGACGACCTACCTGCTCCTCGAATCGCAGGAGCCGGACTACCTCGTCCAGGCCGGCGTGAACGCGAGCGGCTTCCTGTCCTACCTCTACCTGTCCCCCGCGTACGCCTCGGGGCGCGGAACGGACGCCCTCTCGAAGGTCATCCATCCCGGCCCCGACAGCTCGCTCCGCGGCTTCCGCAACCTGGTGTGGGACCTCTCGGGGGCCGCCGACTTCGTCGGCCTGAACGTCGCGGCCTCCATCTCGGGCCCCGCCGGATCGAACGACCGCCTCGTCCTCCGGCGCAGGTAGCCGCCGCCCGGTCTACGCCGAGACCACGTACCCGCCGCTCTTGGCGTCCTTCTTCATGGCGATGATGCCGTGGCGCTCGGCGTCCTCGAGCAGCTCCGAGAACGACTTGTAGCCGTAGTAGGACTCGTTGAAGTACGGCTGCTTGCGCTGCATCGTCTGCTTGATCATCGAGCCCCAGATGACGTCGTAGTTCTCGCGGCCCAGGGCCTGGATCGAGTCGATGACGAGCCGGAACGCCTCCTGCTTCTTCTTCGGCAGGTTGTCGATCGACGGCAGCGCCCGCGTCTCGCGGACGAGGTCCTCGTAGAAGATGAACTCGTCGCAGTTGGAGATGAGCAGGTTCGACGTCGAGTTCTTGACCCCGACCCCGATGACGCTCTTGTCGTTCTCCTTGAGCTTCGAGACGAGCGGCGAGAAGTCCGAATCGCCCGAGCAGATCACGAACGTCGTGATGTGGCCCTTGGACGCCACGAGATCCATGGCGTCGACGACCATCCGGATGTCGGCGGAGTTCTTGGCCGAGTAGTTGCGCTGCGGGATGTCGATCAGCTCGATCGCCGCCTCGTGGAACTCGCGCTTGTAGTCCGAGTAGCGCGTCCAGTCGGAGTAGGCCTTCTTGTAGACGATCCTGCCCTTCTCGATGCAGCCGCTGGAGCACGAGGTGGATGTCGAACTTCTTGTACTGCGCGTCGCGCACGCCGAGGGCGATGTTCTCGAAGTCGATGAAGAGCGCGAGGCGCTGGTCGACGCTCGCCCGGGCCGGAGGCCCGGAGCTGACGCTCATCGGCGAGGGTACGGGCGGCGCCATCGGGGTCGCCGGCCGCGGCCGCCGGCTCCTCGGCCGGTACGGGGAACGCGGGCTTGTGCCGGCGCGCTCCGCCCCGGCGGCGGCGCGAGGGTTTTCTCTCCGTGTCCGCGGCCTCGGCCGCGGGGAACGGAACGGTGTCGTCCATCATGGTTTTTCTTTCTTCCTTTCCGGCGCGTAGTCGAAGGAGGAGGTCGTCAGGAGGAAGGTCGCGAGCACCCGGGCGACTTCCCGCCCGGCGCCGTCCACGATCTGGACCTCTCCCACGTTCACGCGCTGTCCTTTCTTGATGATCCGCGCCCGGGCCCGGACGTCTCCCCGCGCCCGTCGCAGATAGTGAATGGTCATGTCCGCGGTGGCGAACCCCATCTTGCCGTCGAAATTCGTGGCCAGGGCGAAGGCCACGGCCGTGTCCGCCAGCATGGCGAGCACCCCCCCGTGCACCGTGCCCGAGCCGTTGGTGGCCTGCTCGCGCAGGGGCAACGACAGGACGCACGTGTCCAGGCCGAGCTCATCCAGGCTCGGGGACAGCCAACCCAGGGCGGGCGAGTCGGCGAGGCGTTTCCGCAGGCGCTGCAGGAGGTCGGGGGCGATCCCCGCCGTCTCCCGCGTGGCCGTGTGCAGGCTCACGAAGACCCCATTCTATGCGATTTTGCGGGGCCCTGCCCCCGGGCTCAGTCGGCGGGCTCTTCCGGGGGGCCCTCCCTCTCGTAGTAGGGCAGCTCCTCGGCCCGGCGCGTCGAGTTGTCGAGGTGCTTCGGCACCTCGACGATCGTGCGCGTCACGTTCGGGTCGCAGATCTCGTTGTCGCACTCGTACGTGTAGACGTTCTTGTCCGGGCCCTTCCGGAACTTCACGATCGTCTGATACGCATCGCAGTTGCCGCACTTGAGCGACATCATGAAGATGTCGATGACGTGAAGTTCGGGCGAGTCCTCGGCGGGCGGCATGGCCGCCAATGATACGCTCTCCGGCCGCCGCGCCTCTCCCCCGGTTCGACGGCGCCGCGCCGGGACTGACAACCACCGTGCCCATCCCGGGCCTTCCTGCATCTTTCGAGCGAAGAGACTGGTATCGTGACTTCCGTTTCAGGACACTAGGAGGTCCGCATGTTGCGCCGGTCGATTGCCGCCGCCGCCCTGCTCGCCGCCGCCGTCCTCGCCGCCGAGGAGGGCCAGTTCGAGAAGACGATCAAGTTTCCCCGCAACCCGACGACCCTCGATTTCACCGCGCGCAAGTGCACGATCCGAAGCGTCATCGTGCGCAATTTCCCCGACCAGGAAGACATCGAGAAGGCGCGCGCCAACGACCCGAAGGACACCTCCTGGCTCTGGTGGGAGTTCGAGGTCGACAACCGGGGGCCCGAGAAGCTCAAGATCAAGCTCTTCGTCGAGGTCCTCGACAAGGCCGGCGAGATCGTCAAGACGGGCGACCGGACGGTGACCATCGACGGCTTCGAGAGCGACGAGTATCGCGTCTCCACCCGGATGCGGACGATCGACGCCGCCGACTCGCCCAAGGTCCGCATCCGTGCCCAGATCGTTCCCAAGTAACGACGCCCCCGGTCTCCCCGAGGACTACGCAGCCGCGCGGCAGCGCCTCGCCCACCGCGTCCGACGGGGCGCCGTCGCGATCGAGGGCGCGGATCGCGTGGCGTTCCTGCAGGGCCAGCTCACGCAGGACGTTCGCGGGCTCGAGCCCGGGAAATCGCGCCTCGCGGCGGGGCTGACGCCGAAGGGCCAGGTCCTCTATTTCGGACGGCTCACCGCCGAGGCCGATCGGCTGCTCCTGCTTGTCCCGGCCGACGCCGTCCCGCCGGCCGTCGCCCACCTCTCGAAGTACGCCGCCTTTCAGAAGGCGTCCGCGCGCGACGCGACTCCCGAGGTCCTGCGGGTCGCCCTCTACGGGCCCGGCGCCGCCGAGGTCGCGGTGCCGGCCGGCGCCGTCCGGCTCGCCCCGGAGTGGGACCTCGCCGGCGAGATCGTGGCTCCCGCGGCGAGGCGGGACGAGATCCTCGCGAGCCTCGCGGCCGCCGGCTCGGTGCCGCTGTCCGAGGAGTCGGCCGAGGCTCTCCGCGTGGAAGCCGGCCGCCCGCGCCTCGGCCAGGACGCCGACGCCTCTCGCCTGCCGGACGAGGCGGGACTGCGCGACGCCATCGCCACGAACAAGGGCTGCTACGTCGGCCAGGAGATCGTCGCGCGCCTGCGCACCTACGGCCGCGCCAACCACCGGCTCGTCGGGTTCCGGTTTCCCGCCGGCGCCGTCGCCGCCGGGACGGTCTTTCCGGACCCCGGCAAGCCGCAGCTCGAGCTCGCGCGGGTGACGAGCTCGGTCCTGTCGCCGCGCCTGGGGCCGATCGGCCTCGGATACGCGTTCCGGGACGTGTCCGACGGGGCTGCGCTGCCCGCCTCCGGAGGTCCCGGCCCGGCCGCGCTCGTCGTCGGGCTTCCCTTCCCGTGAGCCCGCGCGCCTCGACGCCGGCCTGGAAGATCCACGCCGCCCTCACCGGAGCCCAGGCGGGCTTCGCGCTCTTCCCGATCTTCGGGAAACTCGCGCTCCAGTCGATTCCGCCCTTCGCCTTCGCCGCCTTCCGGGTCGTCGGGGCGGTCGTCCTGCTCGACGCCGTCCGCCACTCCCGCACGCGGGAAACGATCCATCCGGCCGACCGCAAGCGGCTCCTGCTCTACGGGCTGCTCGGCGTCTCGTTCAACCAGATCCTGTTCATCCTCGGCCTCTCCCTGACGACGGCGATCAACACCTCGATCGTCACGGCCACGATCCCCGTCTTCACGCTGGCCGCGGCGGTGGCCCTGCGCCGCGAGGGCATGACTGCCCGCGCCCTCGCGGGCATCGCGCTCGCCGGCGCCGGCGCGCTCGCCCTCCTGAACGCCCAGCGCTTCGACTGCGAGCAGCGATTCCTTCCGCGGCGTGCTGCTGCTCCTCCTGAACTGCACGTCGTACTCGCTCTATCTGGTGCTCTCCCGCTCCATTCTCGCCCGCTACCACGTCGCGACCTTCACCGCGGCGGTCTTCCGCTACGGGGCGATCCTGATCGTGCTCGCGGCGCTTCCGGACCTCGCGGGCTTTTCGCCCTCGCGCGTGCCCCCGATCGGGTGGGCGTGCCTTTCCGCGGTCATCGTCTTCTGCACCGCGATCCCCTACCTTCTCAACTCGTGGGCGCTCGCCCGCACGCACGCCTCGCACGTCGCGCTGTACGTGTTCCTGCAGCCCGTGATCACGACGGTGCTCGCCATCCTGATTCTCGGCGAGGCCTTCACGGGAAAGACGGCGATCGCGGCGGCCCTGATCTTCGCGGGCCTCGCGATCTCGGTGGTGGGGGGCCGCCTGATCGCCCGGCCCGTGCCCTGAGGGGGCCGGCGCCCGTCAGGCCGCGCCGCGGAAGCGCTCGAGGGTCCCGAGGATCTCCGCCGTCGACCGCGTCGGCCGGCCCGAGGGATCCGTGAAGACGTGGCGGGTCGCGCCGTCGGCGAGAAGCTCGCCGCCCGCGCCCCGGACCTCGTAGGAGAAGGCGCAGCCCCGGCCCGAGAGCTCGGTCATCCGGGTCTCGACGCGGACCGCGTCGTCGTAGCTCGAGCGCCGGCGGAACGTGGCCTCGACGCGCGTCACGGGAATGAACAGGCCGGCCCTCTCCATCTCGGCGTACGGGATGCCCGCCGCGCGGCACCACTCCGTGCGCCCGATCTCGAACCAGACGAGGTAGTGGGCGTGATACACGATTCCCATCTGGTCGGTCTCCGAGTAGCGCACGCGCACGGCCGTGGCGACCATGCGCGACTCGGGGGCGGCGCCGCTCAGAATCGGTCCGCCAGGCGCTGCCGCACGATGTTCGGCACCAGCCCCGTCACGTCGCCCCCGAGGCGGGCGAGCTCCTTGACGAGCCGGCTCGACACGTAGGAGTACTCCTCCTTGGCCATCAGGAACACCGTCTCGATCGACGGGGCCAGCCGCCGGTTCATCAGCGCCATCTGCAGCTCGTACTCGTAGTCGGACACGGCGCGCAGCCCGCGGACGATGATCGTGGCGCCGGTGCGTCCGGCGAAGTCGACGAGCAGGCCCGTGAACGACGCGACCGCGACCGAGGTGTCGCTCCCGATGATCTCGCGGATCATCCCGATCCGCTCTTCGACCGAGAAGAGGGGCGTCTTCTGGTCCTGCTCGAGGATCGCGACGATGACGCGGTCCGCCAGCCGGCGCGCCCGCGCCAGGATGTCCAGATGACCGTTGGTGAGGGGATCGAAGGAGCCCGGGTAGACGGCGATACGGTCCGTCATGCGTGCCTGCCTCTCTCCGTCGTCGCGACGCGAAGTCCTTCGGCCAGCAGATTATAGGCGGACACCGTCAGGAAGAGCGCCAGCCCCGGGAAGAGCGCGACCCACCAGGCCTCCTCGATGACCGCGGGCGCCGCCGAGAGGATGCCGCCCCAGGAGACGGCCGGCGCCGGCAGCCCGACGCCCAGAAACGACAGCGCCGCTTCGGCGAGGATCGCCCAGCCGATCCCGAAGGCCGCCGAAACGATCAGCGGGGGCAGCGCGTTGGGAAGCAGGTGCCGCGCCAGGATCCGCGGCGTCGAGGCGCCCGCCGCTCGCGCCGCGCGCGCATAGTCGAGCTGCCGGATCTTCATGACCTCGGCCCGGGCGTACCGCGCGTCGCCGGGCCAGGCCGTCAGGCCGATCGCCAGAACGATCGTCAGCGGCGAAGGCGGCAGGAACGCGGCGAGGGCCAGCAGCAGGAAGAGCACGGGAAAGCAGAGGACGACCTCGATCAGCCGCGAGAGCGCCAGGTCGACGACGCCCCCGACCCAGCCGGCCGTGGCGCCCACCGCGAAACCGACGCCGAGCGCGACCCCGGCCGCGACGAGACCGATGCCGAGCGAGATCGGCGTCGCGACGATGACCCGCGCCAGGAGGTCGCGGCCGAGGTCGTCGGTTCCGAACGGGTGCGTCGACGACGGAGGCCGCAGGCGGTCTTCGAGCCGGATCGCTCCCGCCCGGTCGGAGAAGAGCGGCGAGCAGGCCGCGACGATCCACAGGAGCACCACCACGGCGAGCGCCACGCGTCCGCTCCACGGCAGGGCGCCCCGACCCAGCCGGCCGGTCACGGCGCCGCGCCGTCGCGCACGCGCGGGTCGGCGGCGGCGCTCGCCACGTCGGAGGCGAGCGTGGCGCCGAGGGTCGCCACCGCCGAAAGCAGCGAGAGCGCGAGGATGACCGGGTAATCTCGCGACAGGATGGAATCGAAGTAGAGCCGCCCGAGGCCCGGCCAGGCGAAGATCTTCTCGACGATGACGCTTCCCGAGAGCAGGGCCGGCAGGAGGAGGCCGAAGAGGGTGATCAGCGGCAGCATGGCGTTGCGGAATGCATGCGCCCAGATCGCGCGCCGGGGCGAGGCCCCGCGCGCCCGGGAGGCCAGCACGTAGTCGCTCTCCCGGGCCTCCGCCACGCCCGAGCGCACCAGCCGCGCCACGAAGGCGAGCGTCCCGTACGCGAGGCAGGTCGCCGGCAGGGCGACGTGGGCGAGCCGGTCCGGCAGGCCGGCCAGGCCCGCGGGCGCCGCGTCCGAGGCCACGCCGTAGAGGGGCAGCCACCGCAGCCGGACCGCGAAGAGGGTCTGGAGCAGCAGGGCCGCCCAAAAGGTCGGCATCGAATAGAGAGCGAAGAGCGCCGCCCCGGACAATCGGTCGAAGGTCCCTTCGGGATGGGCGCCCGCGACGACCCCGAGCGGTATCGCGAACGCCAGCGCGAGAAGGAGCGCGAGGCCGTTCAGGAGCAGCGTGTGAGGCAGCGCCTCGCGGATCCGGGTCGAGACCGGCCGGTGGTCCACGAAGCTCTCCCCCATGTCGAAGCGCGCGGCCCGCGAGAGCCACGCGCCGAAGCGCTCGGGCAGGGGCCGGTCGAGGCCGTAGAGGCGGCGCATCTGCTCGGCGGCCCGGCCCGTCGTCCGGCGCAGCGCCGTGTCGCCGCCGGTCACGGGGCTTCCGGGAGCCAGGTGCACGAGCAGGAAGACGATGACCGAGATCCCGAAGAGGGTCGGGATGGCCAGAAGCAGCCGCCGGAGGACGTAGCGGATCATGCCGCCGGCTTTCCGGCCGCCGCCGCCGCGGGCGACGACCACCAGCCGAGGGGCCCGGGCCAGATTCCGTAGAGGCCCAGCGGCGACGTCGCGAGCCCTCGGAGGCTGCGGTCGAAGCCGTACTTCTGCATCGAGTTCACGAGAAAGATCGCCGGCGCATCCTCCCGGAAGATCGCGTGCAGCCGGTGGAACAGGGCGTCCCGCCGCGCCGGGTCGAGCTCCCGCCGCGCCTCGACCATGAGGCGGTCGGCCTCGGCGCTGCGGTAGCAGCCGTTGTTCAGGCCCGCGGGCGGGCACTGGGAGGAGTGCCAGTACGGGTACGGATCGGGGTTGGGATCGACGGCCGACCACGCGAGCGAGGCCGCCTCGAACTGCGCCCGCGTCGATCCGCTCCACGAACGCCGCCCACTCCATCGTCCGGACCCGGGCCGTGACGCCGGCGCGCGCGAGCTCGGCGGCGAGCATCTCGTCGACCTGGCGCCCGATCTCCGAGCCCGCCGAGACGAGGAGCTCGAACTCGAACTCCCGGCCCTCGCGGTCGAGCGTGCCGTTGCCGTTGGAGTCCCGCCACCCGGCCTCGGCCAGCAGCGCCTTCGCCGCCCCCGGGTCGAAGGGCAGGGGCGCGAGCGCCTCGTCGTACGCCGGCGAGTCGGGTGCCCACGGGCCGGAGATCACCCGCGCGGAGCCGCGGTAGAGGACCTTCGCGATCGAGGCGCGGTCGGACAGCATCGTGAGCGCCCGGCGCACGCGCGCGTCGGAGAAGAAGGGCGAGCGGTTGTTGAGCGCCACGTAGCTCCAGTCGAGGTTGTAGAGCTCGACGAGCCGGCAGCAGGCGGCGAAGGCCGGGTCGCCCTGCGACCGGGCCTTCAGGGTCGAGTCGAGCTGGTCCTCGTCCAGGCCCCCGGTCGTCAGCGCGCGGTAGGCCGTCGTGTTGTCGGGCAGGATCCGGAAGACGATGCGGTCGAAGTGGCCGCGCGGTCCCCAGGCCTTCGGGTTCGGCTCGAGCTCGACGGACGCGCCGGTCTTCCACGACGCGAACCGGTACGGCCCGTTGGAGAGCGGGGCGCGGTTGTCCTTCGCCTCGAGAAACGGCTGCCCGGCGAAGCGATGCTCGGGCAGCGGCGGGAAGACGAAGGCCATGGCGCGGAAGGCGTACCGCTCGCGAAACCGGGCCCGGAAGCGACGCGCGTCGAGCTCCTCGACCTTCTCGAGGCCGTCGAAGAGCGACTTGAAGACGGGGGCCGGCACGTCCGGGTCGACGATCTTGCGGATCGTGAACACGGCGTCCCGCGCGGTCACGGGCCGGCCGTCCTCCCAGACGGCCTCTTTTCGGAGGGTGATCACGTACTCGAGGCCGTCGGCCGACACCTCCATGCGCTCGGCGAGACTCGGCTGGAGCTCCAGGCGGGAGTCGAAGTCGAACAGGTTCCGCTGGACGTACGCGAGGACGAGCGCCTCGGGCACGCTCGACTGCAGGACGCCGTTCAGCGTCGTGGGCTCCCCCACGAGCCGCCGCTGGAGGGTCCCGCCGTCCTGGACCGGTCCCTCGGAGGACGGGTCGGGCGCCGGGGCCGCGGCCGAGAGGGTCGGAGCCGGAGCGGCGGCCTCCGGCCGGGCGCGGCACGCCGCCAGGGCCACCAGCGCCGCCACTACCCAAGCCCGCCTCATCGCGTCAGATTATGACCGACTCGGTCCGTCCGACCCCGATCCGGGGTCCGGCCCCCGCCTACGGCGCCGTGTACGAAGCGATCGCGACGTTGCGCGAGGAGTCGGTCACGCGGACCAGCAGGTAGCCACCGCGGGCGTCCGCCGGGAGGGGAATCACGTAGGCCTCGCGAGGCGAGTCGGACAGGCCGTCCTTGGCCTCCACGCGGGTCCACTTCCGGGCGTCGACGCTGTACTCGGCCTCGGTCAGCGGCGAGCCCGCGTCCGTCGCCTCGATCTCGAGAACGCCGGCGCCGCGGGAGACCTCGCGGATGACCGGCGGCGTGTTGTCGACCCGGACCGGCGAGGACTCGCGGGCGGTCGTCTTGGCGTCGCCCGGGTTCGCATCGGCGTCCGAAGCGGTCAGCCGGAACACGTAGTCGCCGTCGGGCAGCGACGTCGAGTCGAACGCGTACGAAGAGTCGCGGACGTCCTTGCGCAGCACCATCCACTTCGACCCGCCCGCCGGCCGGAACTCGACCTCGTAGGTCATCGTGTCGCCGTCGGGGTCGTTCGCCTTCCACTGGACCGTCCTGTACCCCTTGCGAAAGAGCTTGCGCGGCGAGCCCTCGGACTTGGGCTCCTCCAGGCTCGTGAAGATGCCCTTCTCGTCCGGGGCCGAGGATTCGTAGACGTTCGTGCTGCTCGAGCTCGACCGCGCAAGGACCTCCGCCGGCTCGAGCGCGGTCACGCTATCGACCACCGGGGCGGCGTTGCGGTTGCGGTAGGCCGCCTCCGTGCGGCGGATGCGCGGCGTCCGCGTGCCGTCGGACTCCATGCGGACCTTCCACTGGAGGAACCGCCCGTCCGGAGCCGCGATCGCGACCGACCGGGCGCCCTCCTCCCACGCCGACCACGGGCTCCACGTGGCGTCGGGAGTCGCCGAGTCGCCGGAGCGGAACGCGAACTCGACCTTCGCGCCCGCGACCGGCTCCCCTTCCCAGCGAAACGCGCCGAACCGGCTGGTCCGGCCCGTGTCCTTGACCGCCGAAACGTACTCGCCCGAGGACGCGCCCGCCCGGCGGCGGTAGAGGGCGGTCGAGGCGTTCAAGCCGACGTCCCCGCCCGCGAGGAAGGTGACCTGCTTCTCGTCGAAGGTGCGGACGAGAGCGGAGGCATCGGGAGCGATCGCGTAGAGCTTGCCCCGGGGACCGGTCGCGGCGACCACTCCCGAGCCGGCGTCGTCGCCGGCGAGGTCGAAGACCAGCTCTTCCGCCCCGGTCCAGACCGAGCGCGGCGGCTCGCCCTCCTCGAAGAGGATGACCTCGGACGAGTAGCCTCCCCGCGAGGACCCGCGCGTCGGCGCCAGGCGCGGCGTCGAAACACTGACGGTGACCTCGGGCTTGGAGCGGTCCTCCTCGTCGGTCGGCGACGCCGGCTTCGAGGGCTTGGACGCCGCGGCCACGACCGGCACCGAGATCGGCTCGCCGCTCGAGGTGGCCATGTCCGCCGCACCCGCCGCCGCCCAGACCCGCCCGCTCGCGTCCGCGGTGATGGCCGTGATCTCGGGCTTGCCCGAGTCGTAGAGCGTCGACACGCGGCCGGCCTTGTCGATGCGGAGCACCAGGCCGGAGCCCGAAGTGCCCGCCCACACGCGCCCCTTGCGATCGACGAAGAGCGATCGCACGTGCGCGTCCGGCGTGGCGTGGGCGCGTTCCCCCTGGCCCGCGGCCCGGACGCGATGGATCTCGCCGGGCAGCCCCGTCGCAACGTAGAGAACCGGCCCCGAGAACGCCAGGGCCCACACGTACTGGGCCTTCGAGTCGTAATAGAGGACGGGCTTCCGGTTTTCGATGCGATAGACCTTCCCGCCGGGCGATCCGCCCGCATACACCGCGCCGTCCGGGCCCACGGCGAGCGCGGTCACTTCCTGCTCGGGAAGCGTCGCCCAGGTCTCGACCGCCCCCGCGGAGGAGACGCGCAGGATCTTTCCGGTGTCGCCCGTCCCCAGGAAGAGATCTCCGCCCTTGCCGGCTGCGCCGACGAACAGCACGGCCTCCGCGACGCCTTCGACCCGGGAGAGGGATCGTCCCGCCACGAGAGCGCCATCGGCCGTCACCGAGATTCCGCGGGCCTCGCCCGCCGAAAAATCCGCGGACGTGTCGCAGACCCAGATCTTGACCGAGGAGGCCGAAAGCGGCGCGGCCAGGCACGCCGCGAGTGCCGGCGCGAGGAGCCGGGCGAGGCCCGGCCTCACCAAACCCTCGGCAGCACTTCGAGATTGAGCCGCGCCGAGCCCGTGATCGGGACCGGCTGCTCGATCGACTCGGCCTGCAGCCGCAGATAACCCAGATCGGGCGTCCCGTCGCCCGGTCCGCGGTCCTTCAGGAGCGCGGCGCGGGTCGGCGGAAGCGCGGCGAGCGGTTCGCCGTTCACGACGGCGCCCGGCGCCGCCCGGTACGCGAGCAGGTTCAGCGTGTTGGCCGGACGCATGCGCGAGATGAAGTCGAGGACCTGGTCGAGCGAGTGCGGGTCCGGAGGGTACAGCGCCAGGTCGTAGGCAGTGGCCGAGTTGCCGTCCCCCACGAAGACCGTCAGGGGGCCGGGGGGCGCGTCTTCGGGGACCCGCGCCGTCATCACGACGCGGCGCGGCCCGCCGCGGAAGTCCTCGAGGTCGATCCACACGGGCACGGTGTCTCCGGGATGCACGCGCTCCTTCTGCGCCTCGACGTGCACGATCCGCGCGCTCTGGAGACGGTCGGAGTGGACGATCTCGATCTCCACGCCCCGGATGGAGAGGTCGTGGAATTCGTTGGCCATCAGGTAATTCGCCAGGAGCGCGAGCGACCCCACGGCCTCCTCGCGCGCCGCGAGGCCGGAGAACACCGAATCCCACCGGACCGTGCGGTCGTCGGTCGAGATGGCCGACTTCCACACGATCGTGCGCTCGCCGGCGCGCTTCTCGAGCGTCGTCAGCACGTTGTCGGTCGCCAGGGCGACGAGGATCGGCGTCAGCATGGCGTTGTGCACGACCTCGAACTTGAAGGTCTGCGTCGGCACGTCCTCCGATGTCATCCGGATCGTGACCGGGACCATCGTCGGCGGCTTGCCGAAGCTGCCGAGGATGCCCGTCGAGCGGTCCTGCGACACCGAGCCCAGGACCGGGCCCGTCGTCGAGAACTTGAAGGAGCGATAGAGCGACGGCAGAACCGTCAGGACTTCGGCGCGGGCCATCGGCATGTCGACGGGGCCCATCGAAAGAAACGGGTGGCCGAAGGCCAGGATCGAGTTGCCGTCCACCCAGGTCACCGTGCCGGTCGCCGACAGGACCATGTCGCCCGAGAGAAGGACCGCGGCGACCGCGGAGCCCGGCTCGAGACGGCCGGCATCGGTCGAGGCGCCGGGCGCGGCGGAACCGCCGGTTCCGGACGACGCCCCGGACGGCGCCACGAGCCAGCCGGCCGCCTCCGCCACCCGGCCGAAGAGGCCGCCGGAAGCGGCCGCGCCCGAGAACGACACCGGCAGCGGCAGCGCGACGGGGCCGGCCCCCGCCGCGTCGCCATGGAGCGGCGACAGGAGCGCGGTCAGGCCGTTGGCGAAGTCCCGGCCGCCGAACGTCGTCGTGAACTGCGAGGCCCGGGTGGCCGCCCCGCCGATCGGCACGGGCGGGGCGGCGGGCGCCTTGCGGATGTCGAGCATGCTCTGGATGGGCGTGATGCCGCAGATCGGCTCGCGGGAGAAGGGCCAGCCGTAAGCGAGCGCCCCGACGAGCCGGCCCTCGACGTATACGGGGCTGCCGCTCATCCCGGCGATGATCCCGGTCTTCTCGATCGCTTCGGAGAGCACCCGCGCAAGCACGAGGTCCTGCTTCGGCGCGAAGCTCTGGAGGACGCCGACGACTTCGACGTCGAAGCGCTGGACGCCCTTTCCGTCGCCGAGGTCGGAGAGGGTGTAGCCCTTCATTCCCGGGACGAGGTCCTTGACGGGAAAGATTTCGGTCGAGATCGCAGGGACGGAAGCCGCGAGCGCCCCGAGCGCGATGGCCAGCAGCCGGCTCGAGAGCAGTCTCACGGACGGCACAACGTCCCGACTCCGGCGCTCCATTCCCTTTGACCCTCTTCCGCCCCTATGTTACGGTCGAAACCGATGATGGCGACGCTCTTTCAGCCCGTATCCACCGAAAACCTCCCCGGACAGACCTCCATCCTCTCCTTCTTCTGGGAAACCGGGACCACCGCCAAGGTCGTCCTGGGCATCCTGCTGCTCTTCTCGTTCGTCTCGTGGGCGATCATCTTCGCCAAGTTCATCCGCCTCCGGCGGGTCTCCCGGCAGTCGGAGAAGTTCGTGGCCTTCTTCCGCAAGTCCAAGCGCTTCTCCGAGGTCAACACGTTCGCCGGAGAGCTCGCGGACACCCCCCTGACCACTCTCTTCAAGGCCGGCTACGCCGAGCTCGACGCGCAGGTGAAGGCCAACCGGGCCGACGACGCGCCCACGACCGCCGGCGGGGCCCAGGGAAAGCTCGTCATCAAGAACATCTCCGGTATCGAGCGGGCGCTCGAGCGCGCCATCGGCGTCGAGCTCTCGCGGCTGACGAAGTGGCATGACGTTCCTCGCGACGACCGCCTCGGCCTGCCCCTTCATCGGCCTCTTCGGGACCGTCTGGGGCATCATGCAGTCGTTCCGAGCGATCGGGAAGACGGGCTCGACCTCGATCGCGGCGGTGGCGCCCGGCATCTCCGAGGCGCTCGTCAACACCGCGGCGGGCCTCGCGGCCGCGATCCCGGCGATGATCTTCTACAACTACTTCATGGGCAAGGTCCGCGAGCAACGCGCCGGCATGGAGGACTTCTCGCTGGAGTTCATCAACCTGGCCGAGAGGAACTTCACCTAGGCGCGGGGGCCTCTCGAGATCATGGCTTTCCAGCGCCAGTCCGCCGACGAGTTCGACCACCTCGCGGACATCAACGTCACGCCGCTCGTGGACGTGATGCTCGTGCTGCTGATCATCTTCATGGTCACCGCCCCGATGCTCCACCAGGGCATCTCCGTCGCGCTGCCGAAGACGGCGACGACCAACCTGCAGTCGAACCCCGAGGACCCGATCGTGCTGTCGATCTCGCGCGACGGGATCTTCTACATCAACGAGACGCCGGTTGCGCGGGGCCTCCTGCGCGACCGCCTTCGGGCCATCCTCCGCGGCCGGCAGGAGAAGGCCGTGCTGCTGAAGGCCGACCGCGGCCTGTCGTACGGAACGGTCGATCGAGACCCTCGACCTTCTCAACCGGATGGGCATCGAGAGCCTCGGCCTCGTCACCGACACGTCGGGAGCCTCGAAGAAGTGACCCGGGCGACGCGGCCCTGCGGCGCTGATGGACGCGGTCGGCAGCATCCTCGCCGAGCGGCAGGAGGAACGGATGCCGTGGGCCCCGGCGACGGCCCTCGCCGTCGTTCTCCACGCCGCGGTCCTCGGCGGCCTGCTCGCCTCCTTCATCGCGAAACCGATGAGCGTCTCGCCGCCGCGGGCCGTCGCAGTCCGCCTGCTGCGCTCGGGATCGCTCCAGGCCCCCCAGGTCCAGGCGCCGCCGCAGGCCGCCCCGGCTCCGCCGGCGCCCCGGCGGCCGAGAAGCCGAAGATCGAGAAGCCCGTCGAGGAGGCGCCGAAGCCGCTCGAAGAAGGCGCTCCTGCTCCCGGCGAAGGAGGACAAGAAGAAGCCGACGCCGCCGCCCGTGAGCCGCCCGGGCCGCGCCGCGACGCCCGCGGTCAGCCTCCCGCTCGGCCGGGGAGGAGACCCCGGGAACCTCCGTGGGCGCCGGCCCCGGGGGCCGGGGGCTCGGCCGGGATCGGCGGCTTCAAGATCGATCAGGCCGACTTCAAGTACCCGATCTACATCGAGCGTATGGTCGGGATCATGAGCCTCAACTGGTTCAAACCGGCGCAAGTCGTGCAAACCAACCCCGTCGTGCATTTCCAGATCGAGCGGGACGGGAACGATCACGGACCCGCGGCTGGTGGTCTCGAGCGGCCTCCCGTTCGTCGACCGGGCGGCGCTGCGCGCGGTGATCGCGTCCTCGCCGCTCCCGCCGCTCCCATCCGAGTACCCCGGCCCGCATCTCGGCATTCAGGTCGTTTTCGAATGACCCAGGAGACACCGATGCTTCGACGCTTCGCCCTCGCGGCGACCCTCGCGCTCGGCGCCGCCGCCCCTCGCGGCGCAGGCCCCCGCGCCGACTCCCGCCCCCGCCGACGACATCCAGATCACGATCACAGGGCGGCGAGGGGCGGCGCCTCGCCGTCGCCGTTCCCCCGCTCTACGCGCCCGGGACGGCCGGCTTCCAGGACCAAGTCGTGGAGCCCTTCACGGCGACCCTGCGCTCGGACCTCGAGTACGCCGGCGCCTTCGCCGTGGCCGAACCGTCGCTCTATCCCGCCGGATACCGCGATCCGTCGACCCAGGAGGCGGCCGATCGGTGGCTCGGCACCGGCGCCGAGGCCCTCATCGACACCCGCGGCGAGGTCGCCGGGGACAAGGTCTCGATCGAGGCCCGGGTCTGGGACCTGAAGTCGCGCAAACTGATCATGGGCCGGCGCTACTCGGGCGGCGCGTCCTACGTGGAGCGGATCGCGCACACGCTCGCCAACGACATCGTCAAGTACTTCACGGGAAAGCCCGGTCTCTTCCTCTCGACGATCCTCTTCGTGATCCGACCAGGGGGCCGCCAAGGAGATCTCCGGGATGGACTTCGACGGCCGCGCCGTGCGCCAGCTGACGTCGCACAAGGCGATCTCGATCAACCCCAATGGCGCCAATGGCGGCGGATCGTCTACACCTCCTACGTCCAGCCTCTTCCCGCAGATCTGGACCGATGTCGCTCGACGGCGCCGACAAGCGCGAGATCCCGACCGGCGTCGAGCTGAACGCCTCCCCCTCCCTTTCGCCCGACGCGCTCGCAGATCGCCTTCGCCGGCTCCGCCCGGGGCAACGCGGACATCTACACGATCGGCGTCGCGGGCGGCCAGGCGCGCCGCCTGACGACCAGCCGGGCCCTCGAGGCCTCGCCCCGCCTGGTCGCCGACCGGGCGGCAGATCCTCTACACCTCCGACCTGACGGGAACGCCGCAGATCTACGTCATGGACCCCGAAGGGACGGGCTCGCGCCGCGTCACGCTCGCCGGGAACTGGAACGACGAGGCCGCGTGGTCGCCCGACGGCGCGCGAATCGCCTTCGCGTGCCGCAACGAGGGCGACTTCAACATCTGCGTCATGGATTTCGCGTCCGGTCGGACGCATCCAGCTCACCTCCGAAGGCTCCAACGGGCATCCGTCCTGGTCCCCCGACGGCGAGAAGATCGTGTACGCGTCGCGGCGAGACGGCTCGACGCAGATCTACACGATGGACGCAAACGGGCAGAACAAGCGGCAGCTGACGCGAGGAGGGAATCACTCTCAGCCCTGGTCTGGATTCCGTAATCTCGAAAACGATTCTGGATCTGCGCGGTCTCGCGCGAAAGCCACGTCTGCTACACTGGCTTTCCGGGCGGTGCCACCGCGTTTGCGAGCCCCGCTCCACCGACTTAAGGGAGTACCGAATGACGAAGAATCTCCAGGCACCTCACCACACTCGCTCTCCTCGCCACGGTGGCGCTCGTGTTCTCGTCCGGCTGCAAGAAGAAGCCCCCACGACGACCCAGGACGCGAGGCCGCCGGTGACGGCGAAGCCCCCCGCCGATACCCAGGTCGCGCCGCCGCCGGCCTCCACGACGAGCCGCGACGTGACCGCGGACGTCCTGAAGCAGGACGTCGCGGAGATCAACAAGAAGGGCTACCTGACCGACGCCTTCTTCGACTACGACCAGTCGGACCTGCGCGAGGACGCCCGCACCGCGCTGGCCGCGGACGCCGAGTGGCTCAAGAAGTACCCCACCGTGCAGATCCTGATCGAGGGCTACTGCGACGAGCGCGGGCACCGGCGACTACAACCTGGCCCTGGGCGATCGCCGCGCCAACGCCGCCAAGGAGTACCTGGTCTCGCTCGGCATCGACGCTTCGCCGGATCAAGACCGTCTCGTACGGCGAGGAGCGGCCGTTCTGCACGGAGTCCAACGAGGGCTGCTGGCAGCAGAACCGCCGCGCGCACCTCGTCATCACGGCCAAGTAGCTTGACGGGCCCCCGGCGCCTCGGCCTCTTCGGCCTTGCTCGCGGCGGCGCTCGCTCTCGGCCGCCGCCTGCGTCTCCTCCAGCGACATCGAGGGTCTGCACCGCCAGATGGACGACATCGAGAAGCAGATCCAGACCCTCGAGAAGAAGTCCTCCAGCAAGGAAGAGGTCGAGAAGCTCAACCAGAACGTCTCGCAGCAGACGACGCAGCTCCTGAAGTCCAACGCCGACACGGGCGATCCAGCTCGGCGAGCTGACGACCAAGATGGAGCAGCTCGAGGCCAAGCTCGAGGACACCAACCGGCGGCTCGCTCAGCTCTCGCAGCAGATCGCGGAAACGCAGGGCGAGCTGCTGCGCCTGCGCGACGCCGGCGCGGCCGGCGCCCTCGCGCCCGGTGCCCGCACCGGGCGGCGCGCTCCCGGCGATCCCGCGGCGGCCACGGCGCCGCCCCGTCCCAGCGGGCGGCCTTCTCCGGCCGAGCTCTACGACACGGCCTACGGCGATTACACGAAGGGACGCTACGCGCTGGCCGATCCAGGGGTTCCAGGACTACCTCGCGAGCTATCCCTCGACCGGACCTTTCCGACAACGCCCAGTACTGGATCGGCGAGTGCCACTTCGCCCAGAGGAAGTTCACCGGAGGCGATCGCGGACTTCGACCGAGCTCCTGAAGCAGTGGCCCTCAGAGCGACAAGGCCGCGGCGGCCCTCCTGAAGAAGGGGCTACGCCCTGCTGGAGCTCGGCCAGAAGGCGGAGGCCGTCGTGCAGCTCCAGTACGTCATCCACGAGTTCCCGACCTCCGAGGAGGCGCGCCTGGCCAAGGCGAGGCTGAAGTCGATCGGGGTCGACGCCGAAGTAGCCGGGCCCGGTGGTCGGTCGCCTCGGATTGCGATAGTCTCCCCCCTCCGGAAAACACGACCAGACAGGAGCGAACAGAAGCGTCATGGCCAACATCAAGTCCGCAGAGAAGCGCATCCGCACCAACGCCAAGAAGCGCGCCCGCAACAAGTCCCGAGTGTCGCGGCTGCGCGGCGTGGTCAAGAAGTACGGCGCCACCGACTCGAAGAAGAAGGCGCAGGCCCTGCCGGCCACGCACTCGGCGATCGACCGGGCCCTCTCCAAGGGGGTCATCCACCGCAACGCCGCCGCCCGCTACAAGAGCCGTCTCGCCAAGAAGGCCTCCGCCAAGTAACCGTCGCGATTCGTTGCGGTCGGCCACAAGGGCCGCCCCTACGACCGGAGCCGGTCCTCCCTATTTCCGCGGCACTCCCTCATCGGCTCGCGGCGCGGATAGTCTCCGAGCGAAGCGAGGAGGAGGTCCGCGCCGCGGGAGCCGGAGCGCGGCGAGGAGGGCAGGCTTGCGGTCGAGCGCGCATCCGCGCGAGCCGCAGGCCGGTGCGGCCGAAGGCCGCAGCCCTCCTCGCAAGCGAAGGCGACGGCTAAAACCCTTCCAGCATGCTCGTCACGAGGCTCTGCGCGAACCGGTCGGCCACGCGGTCGATCGCGTCGTTCTCCCGGTCGACGTAGGTCGCGGCGGTCGCGTTGAACTGGTAGTTGTCGCGGAAGGTGAAGGCCGGGTTCTCCCACAGCACCTTCTCCTCCGGCAGAGTCTTCAACGAGGCCCGCGTCGTGATCTGGACCTGGTAGTCGGTCGCGCGGCCCTGCGAGTCGAAGGCGACCGGAAAGAGGTGGAACCCCACGACGGCTCCCGTCAGGACGGCATCGGCCCCCTCGGCCGTCGCCTGCACCTTGAACCGGCCGCGGGAGGCGAGCTCCCGCGCGATCTCGCTCGGAGAGCCGCTGCTCGAGTCCCACCCGCTGGGTCATGGTTCTCGAGGGTCGTGAACTCGACGACGCGGATCGTTCTCGGGCAGCGACGATCCCTTGCCCACCAGGGTGTATCCGCACCCGGAGGGAAGGCACTCGAGACCCCAGCAGCAGCAGGGCTCCGGCCTTCCGGCTCAACGCACCACCAGATTGAGCAGGCGGTCCGGCACGAACACGGAGCGCGCGATCTCCTTGCCTTCGACCCACGACTGGATCCGGGGGTCCTCGCGGGCCCGCGCCAGCGCCTCCGCCTCCGTGGCGCCGCGCGCCACCTCGAGCTTGCCCCGCACCTTGCCGTTGACCTGAACCACGAGCGTGACGGCGACGGTCGTCGCGAGCTCCGGGTCGGCAACCGGCCACGCGGCCTCGACCAGGAACCCCTTCTCGCCGAAGCGCCGCCACCACTCGTCCGTCAGGTGGGGCGCAACCGGATGGAGCAGCTTCACGAGCGTCCGGGTCGCGTCCCGCAGGCCGGCCGGAGTCTCGGATCCGGCCTCCAGGGCCTCGGCGATCCCCCGCTGGAACTCCATGAGCGCCGCCACGGCCGTGTGGAAGTGGAAGGCGGCGGCGTCCCGCGTGACGCGGTCGATCGTCCGGTGGGTCAGCCGCGCCAGCGGCGTGTCGCCGCGGCCCGGCCGCGCCGCCGCCCGGGAGCTCTTCCACCCGCCCGCAGAGGTCGTGGACGCGATTGAGGAAGCGGAAGGCGCCGGCGACGCCTTCCTCGGACCACTCCGATTCCTTCTCGGGCGGGCCGATGAAGAGCGTGTAGACGCGCACGGTGTCGGCGCCGAAGCGGGCGATGAGCTCGTCGGGCGAGACCGTGTTGCCGCGGGACTTCGACATCTTCTCGATCTTGCCCGTCGCCGGATTGAGGCGGGTGATCATCCCCTGGTTGAACAGCCGCTCGAAGGGCTCCTCGAGATGCGACGAGGCCCATGTCCTTCAAGACCCGGCAGACGAAACGGGCATAGAGCAGGTGCAGGATCGCGTGCTCGATCCCGCCGATGTACTGGTCGACCGGCAGCCAGCGGTCGACCCGCTCGGTGTCGACCATCTTCTCGGTGTCGGCCGGGTTCAGGAACCGCAGGTAGTACCAGGAGGAGTCGACGAAGGTGTCCATGGTGTCGGTCTCGCGTCGCGCCGGCCCGCCGCATTTCGGGCAGCGCGTCTGCACGAAGGCCTCCGACTTCTCGAGCGGGTTGCCCTCGGCGCCGCGGAACGCGACGTCCTCGGGCAGACAGCACCGGGAGCTCCGCGTCCGGCACCGGCACCACGCCGCAACCCGGGCAGTGGACGGCGGGGATCGGCGTGCCCCAGTAGCGCTGCCGGGAGATCAGCCAGTCGCGCAGCCGATAGCCGACCCTGCCCTTCCCGAACCCCTTCTCCTCGAGCCACGCGATCGCCACCGCGCACGGCGTCGGGACCGTTGGGCGTGCCGTCCCAGGCTCCCGAACGGTAGAGCACCCCGCCGTGCGGCCGCGCCTCCGTCATCGCCGCGCCCTCGACCTCGCCTTCGTCGCCGCGGTAGACGGGCCGCACCTCGAGGCCGTACTCGCGCGCGAAGTCGAAGTCGCGCTCGTCGTGCGCGGGAACGCCCATGATCGCGCCCGTGCCGTAGTCCGGCAGCACGAAGTTGGCGAGCCAGACCGGGATCGGCTCGCCCGTCGCCGGATTGATCGCCGTGGCGCCCGTGTCGAGGCCCTCCTTCTCGGCCGCCCTCGGCCTCGCGCTCGAGGCGCGACTCGCGGCGGACCCGCTCGACGAAGGCGTCGATCTCCGTCTTTCGCCTCGACGACGCGCGCCAGCCGCTCGACCGCCGGGTGCTCGGGAGCGAGCGCCAGGAAAGTCGCGCCGTAGAGCGTGTCGGGCCGCGTCGTGAAGACCCGGAGCGGGCTCGGCCAGGCCGTCGACGCGGAACAGGACCTCGGCGCCCTCGGAGCGGCCGATCCAGTTGCGCTGCATCGTCTTGACCTGCTCGGACCAGTGCGGCAACCGGTCGAGGCCCTCGAGCAGGCGCTCGGCATAGTCGGTGATGCGGAAGAACCACTGCGTCAGGTCGCGGATCTCGACGAGCGTCGTCGCACCGCTCGCACCGCCCGTCGACGACCTGCTCGTTGGCGAGCACCGTGCGGCAGCCCGGGCACCAGTTGACGGGCGCGGTCTTCCGGTACGCCAGTCCCCGTTCCCACATCCGCAGGAACAGCCACTGGTTCCACCGGTAGTACGCCGGGTCGCACGAGGCGAGCTCCTTGGACCAGTCGTAGAGGCAGCCCGAGGCTGTAGAACTGCTCCTTCATGCGCCCGATGTTGGCGAGCGTGTGCTCCCGGGGGTGGATGCCGCTCTGGATCGCCGCGTTCTCGGCCGGCAGCCCGAAGGCGTCCCAGCCCATCGGGTTCAACGCCTTGCGCCCGGCCATGCGCTCGCGCCGGTACAGCGCGTCGCCGAGGATGTAGTTGCGCCCGTGCCCGACGTGGAGCCGGCTGCCCGAAGGGTACGGGAACATGTTGAGCATGTAGAACTCGTCGCCGGGCACCGCCGTGTCGACGAAAGCGACGCGGGCGTCGGCCCAGCGCTTCTGCCACGGACCCTCGATCTCTCCGGGCGCGTACTTCTCCGCCATGGGAGCGGGCAATATACCCGAACCGTTCTCGAGCGCGACTTACCTGGAGCCGCCCACGGGCCGCACCCGCAGGGTCGCGTCGGGCAGCCGGCGCACCGGGAAATCGAGCCTCCCCGAGGTCTCGATCGAGGTCAGCGTCAGGTCGCGCGGCCGCTCGAACGCTCGGCGACCGAACGGCACGTAGCGCGCATCCACCGCGTTGATCGAGGAAAACGGGTCCGAGAAGACGAACCCGCGGTCGGGGTAATAGATCTCGATCCAGCGGTGGTACACCCCGCCGATCCGCGCGTCGTAACCGTCGGTGCCCGGCTTCGTCCGCAGGACGCCCTGGACGGTGCGCGCGGAGATCCCGACGCGGCGGAGCAGGTCGACCGCCAGCTCGGAAAAGCCCACGCAGTGGGCGCGGCGCGACGCGAAGACGGAGGCCGGATCCTGCCGCCGGCTCCGGTCCGGGTCGTAGCGCAGGAAGGAGGCCATTCCCGAGAGGATCCGTTCGACGGCGTCGGCCTGGGAAGCGGCGTCGCCGGCGAGCGAGCGCGAGAAGGCGTCGCGCTCGGGAGACGGGGCGATGCCGGCGTCCGGGGCCACTCCGGTCGGGAACGGGGCGCGGCTCGAGAGCGGGCCGCCGGAGACCCGGACCGTCAGGTCGAGACCGCCGTCGACCCGGGGCGCGACCGCCAGCGAGTAGCCGTCGTTGTCGTACTGGTCGAACAGCTTCGCGTCCGGCCCGGCCGCCCGGTAGACCGCGAGCTCGTCGGCGCGGACGCCGGCCGCCGTCGCGAGCGCCGCCACGAGGAGCAGGGCCGCCGCCCTCACGACGACGGGACCTCGCCGCGCCGTCCCTTCAGCACGCCGTCGAGGATGCCGTTGATGAACTGCGAGGACTTGGGGGTCGAGAACCGCTTGGCGATCTCGAGGGCCTCGTCGATGACGACGGGACGCGGCGTCTCCGGTTCGTGGAGCAGCTCGAAGAGCGCCAGCCGCAGGATGTTCCGGTCGACCACGGGCATGCGGGCCAGCCGCCAGTGGTCCGCCTGCCGCGAGATCAGCGCGTCGAGGTCCTCGCGGTGAAGGAGGGTGCCCGCCACCAGGCGCCGCGTGAAGTCCTGGATCCCCTCGGACGCCTTCTTCAGGTCGTCCGAACGGCGGAACATCTCCTGCGGCTCCGTTCCGGAGACGTCGTGCTCGTAGAGCATCTGGAGCGCGAGCTCCCGCGCCTTGCGCCGGGCCCCCATCTACTTCGCCTTGAGGTTCCGGCGCAGGTTCGCCATCTCGATGGCGGCCTCGGCCGCCTCGATGCCCTTGTCGGTGCGGCTGCGGGCCTGCTCCATGGTGTCGCAGGTCAGGATCCCGAACCCGATGGGCACTCCCGTCTGGACCGAGAGCGTGGCGAGGGCCGAGGCCACCGCGTGCCCGAGGACTTCGTAGTGGGTCGTCTCGCCCCGCACGATGGCCGCCAGCGCCACCAGGGCGTGGGGCCTGCCAGAGTCGAGCAGCGCCCGCGCCCCGCCCGCCACCTCGAACGCTCCCGGCACGCGCACCACCGCGACGTCCTCGGCCTTCGCGCCCCGCCGGCGAAGCGTATCGAGAGCGGAGGCGAGCATCGCGTCGGTCACGGTGGGGTTCCACCGGGCGCAGACGACGGCGAGCCTCAGACCCGAGGCGTCGAGGCTGCCCTCGTACTGCTTCGGCGAGAAAGACGCCGCCACGCGGCGCGGAACGCGCATGCTCAAAGGACCGTCCTCGTTGAAAGAGGAGAATTGTAACCCGGCCGGGCCGGTCAGGAGAACAGGCGGGGAAGCTCCGGAGCGTCCCCGAAATTGCGCCGGTAGCGCTCGAGGAACTCGGCCGGGGTGTACCGGGGCGGCTGCGGTCCCAGGGCCTCGAGGCCGTAGACCGCGTTGACGCTGCCGATCCGCCCCGCCACCGGCCAGGGGGCGCCGATCCGCAGGCCCCGCAGGAGACCCGCCCGGTACATGTCCCCCACGCCGGTCGGGTCCACGGCCTCGCCCTCCACCTTCGCCGGCGGGATCGCGTGCGCGGCGCTCCGGCCCGCGCCGTCCGCCGCGTAGATGGTCGAGCCGTCGGCGCCGCTCGTGACGATCACCGTGGGGACGCGCTCGAGCATCTGCTCCCGCGTCAACCCCGTCTTGTGGGTCAGGATGCCGAACTCGTACTCGTTGACGATCAGGATCGCCGCTCCCCGAAATCCCTCCGCCATCTCCTCGCCCGAGAGGCGCGTCACCTGCTGGCTCGGGTCGTAGAGAAACGGGATCCCGTGACGGCGGCACGCCTCGGCGTGCGCCGCCATCGCGGCGGGATCGTTCGGCGAGATCACGACGAAGGCGATCGACGCCACGTCGATCGATTCGAGCGGCAGCTCCCGGGCCCGCGCCATGGCGCCCGTGTAGAACGACGCGATCTGGTTCTGGTCCTGGTCGGTCGAGACGAAGAACGAGGCCGTGAAGAGGTCGCTCTCGAGGCGAAGGCCCGAGACGTCGACGCCCTCCTGGCCGAGCCTCTCGCGGTACTCCGCCGCGTCGGCGCCGGCCGTCGCGAGCAGCGCCGGCCGCTCGCCCAGCAGCGACAGCCCGTACGCGATGTTCGGCCCGCAGCCGCCGGGCACGCGCCGCATCTCGTCGACGAGAAACGACACCGACAGGCGGGACATCCGGTCGGGAATGAGGTGCTCGATGAACTTCCCCGGAAACGTCATCAGGTAGTCGAACGCGACCGAGCCCGTCACGACGATGCGCCCGTCTTTCTTCACAGGTATCTCCCCACGATCGGCTCGAGCTGCGTCCGGGCGGACTCCGGGATGGCGGCGCGGTCGGTGATGATCGCGAACCGCATCGCGTCCCGGCAGGAACATCGCCGCGCCGGGTCGACCCGCGAAACCGTCTCCTCGAGCGACCGCCGCGCGGCCGCCGCGTTCTCCGTCAGAACGGCGAGGATCATCTCGACCGTCACGTCCTCCTCGGCCTCGTGCCAGCAGTCGTAGTCGGTCACCAGCGCGAGCGTCGCGTAGCAGAGCTCCGCCTCGCGGGCCAGGCTGCGCCTCGGTCAGGTTCGTCATGCCGATGACGTCGACGCCCCAGGAGCGATAGAGGCGCGACTCGGCGCGCGTCGAGAACTGCGGCCCCTCCATGCAGACGTAGGTTCCGCCGCGCTGGACCGTGAGGCCCCCGCGGCGCGCGCCCTCCTCGAGGGCCTCCGACAGCGAGGGGCACACCGGATCGGCGAGGCCCGCGTGGGCGACCACGCCGCCCGCAGAAGAACGTGTCGGCCCGGTGGCGCGTGCGGTCGATGAACTGGTCCGGGATCACGGCCTGTCGGCGGGGCCAGCTTCTCCCGCAGGCTGCCGCAGGCCGATGCCGAGATCAGCGCGTCGCAGCCGAGCTGCTTGAAGCCGCAGACGTTGGCCCGGTAGTTGATCTCGGACGGCGAGTTGCGGTGGCCCCGGCCGTGGCGGGACAGGAACGCGACCGGCACGCCCGAGAGCGTTCCCGTCATGTAGGCGTCGGAGGGGCTGCCGAACGGAGTCTCGATCCGCTCCTCGCGCAGGTTCTCGATCGCGGAGAGGTCGTAGACCCCGCTTCCGCCGATCAGGCCGATGCGGGCCCGGCCCGGGACCGTCAAGCTCCGGCCCCCTCGAGCTCCCCGCGGTGCGCCTCGATCGCCTCGAGCACGCGGTGCGCCAGCACGAGCGCGTCCCGGCCAGCTTCGCCGGTGACGAGCGCGTCCCGCCGCTCCCGCACGGCCCCCGCGAAGTCCGCGAGCTCCCGGGCCAGCGGGTCTCCCCCGCCGACCGGCACGTCGACGGACACCACCTCGGGCCCGTCGGCGCCCCGCTCGAGGGCGAGGGCCCGCACCGTCCGGGCGTCCATGTCGACCGAGCAGTAGAGCGGCGGGGCGAAGACGCGGAGGCGGCGCATCCGCTCGGACGAGACCCGCGAGGCCGTCAGCGTCGCGACGCAACCGCCCTCGAACTCGATCCGGGCATTGGCGATGTCGATGCGCGAGGTGACGACGGGCATGCCCACGGCGCGGATCTCGCGCACCGGGCGCCGGACGAGGTCCGCCACGATCTGCAGGTCGTGGATCATCAGGTCGAGGACGACGTCCACGTCGAGGCTGCGCGCGGTGAAGGGGCCGAGCCGGTGCCCTTCGATGAAGACCGGCCGCCGGCCCGTCGCCAGCAGCGCCTCGACCGCGGGGTTGTAGCGCTCGACGTGCCCGACCGCGAGCACGCGCGAGCGGCTCCGGGCCAGGTCCACGAGCTCGGAGGCCTCCGCGACCCCGGGGGCCAGCGGCTTCTCCACCAGGACGTCCAGGCCGCGCTGGAGGAAGAAGCGGCCGAGCTCGCCGTGCGAGCTCGTCGGCGTCGCCACGACGACCGCCTCCGCGGCCTCGGCCACCTCCTCCGGCCCCGACAGCACCCGCAGGCCTCCGCCCTCGCGCGCCACCTCTTCGGCCCGGCCCTCGTGGTGATCGTGGATGCCGACGAGCGCGATGCCGGGCAGCTCCGCCGCCACCCGGGCGTGATGCCGCCCGAGATGGCCGACGCCGACGACGGCCAGCCGCACCGGAGCGGCGGCGGTCACTTGATGAAGCCCCGCTCGCTCGACTTGATGAACCGCACGAGCTCCTCGACGTCGGGCTGCCCCGCGAGCTCCGCGGCGATCCGTTCGAGCGCCTGGCTCGTGTTGAGCTTCGACTTGACGAGGAACCGGTACGCCTTCTGAAGCGCGTCGATGCGATCGTCGGAGAAGCCGTTGCGCTTCAAGCCGATCGTGTTGAGGCCGTACGTGCGGGCGTCCAGGCCGTCGGTGCGGCAGAACGGGAGGACGTCCTGCCGGCAGCCCGTGTACGCCCCGAGAAACGCGTAGGCCCCGACGCGGCAGAACTGGTGGATGGCGTTGAACGCGCCGATGATGGCGTGATTCCCGACCTCCACGTGGCCTGCGAGGACGGCCGAGTTGGCCATGACCACTTTCGAGCCGATGTGGTTGTCGTGCGCGACGTGGGTGTAGTTCATGAAGTAGTTGTCGTCGCCGATCACCGTCTCGGCCTGCCCGCTGGCGGTGCCGCGATGCACGGTCGTGAACTCCCGGAAGACGTTGCGCGAACCGACCACCAGCCGCGTCCGCTCGCCCCGGTACTTCAGGTCCTGCGGCTCGAACCCGAGGGCGGCGTGCGAGAAGATGCGGTTGTCTTCGCCGAAGACCGCTGGCCCCTGGACCGAGGCGTGCGCGCCCACGGTCGTCCGCGCGCCGAGCGTGACGCCCTCCCCGATGACCGCGTAGGGCCCGACCTCCACACCCTCGCCGAGCACCGCTCCGTCGGCCACGACCGCCGTGGGATGGATGGCGGTCGTCACGGGCGGTCCACCAGGACCGACAGCAGCTCCGCCTCGGTGCACAGCGCGCCGTCGACCGTCGCCGTCGCCCGGCACTTGCAGACGCGCGTCTTCAGGGACACGATCTCGGCCTCGATCCGCAGCTGGTCGCCCGGAACGACCGGCCGCCGGAACTTGCAGCGGTCGACTCCCGAGAGGTAGAGCAGCTTGCGCTCCTTGTCCGGCACGACGCCGAGCAGCGCGATCCCGGCGACCTGCGCCATCGCCTCGAGGACGAGCACGCCCGGCATCACCGGGTTGCCGGGGAAGTGCCCCTGGAAGAACTCCTCGTTGAAGGTGACGTTCTTGATGCCGACGACCCGCTTGCCGGGCTCGAGCTCGAGGATCCGATCCACGAGCAGGAACGGGTAGCGATGCGGCAGGATTTTCAGGATTTCGCCGATCCGGATCTCCACGTCTCCTCCTATCCGAGCTTCTTTTCCACCTCGGCCAGCCGCTCGAGGGCCCGCTCGAGCCGGCCGAGGAGGGCCGCTCGCCGCAGAAACTCCCGGTGCGGCAGCGCCGGCATCCCCGAGAGTACCGCGCCCGCCTCCACCCGCCCGTGGCGCGCGATCCCCGCCTGTCCGGTCAGCGTGGCGCCGTCCCCGATCGAGACGTGGTCCGAGATGCCCACCTGGCCGGCCAGGGTGACGCCCCGGCCGAGCGTCGAGGAGCCCCCGATCCCGGCCTGCCCGCACAGGATCGAATGCTCGCCGATGGTCACGTTGTGCCCGATCTGCACGAGGTTGTCGATCTGGGTCCCCCGGCCGATCACGGTCTCGCCCAGCGTGGCGCGGTCGATGGTCGAGTTGGCCCCGATCTCGACGTCGTCCTCGACGCGCACGATGCCGACCTGCGGGATCTTGCGGTGCGCCGAGCCGTCCCAGACGTAGCCGAACCCGTCGGATCCCACGACCGCTCCGGCCTGGAGCACGCAGCGCGCGCCGACGAGGCATCCCGAAAGGACCGCGGCATTGGGATGCAGGACGCAGTCCTCGCCGAGGGCCGCACCCGCGCCGACGAACGCCCCCGCGGCGAGCGTCGTCCGGGCGCCCACCCGAGCGCCGGCCGAGACCGTCGCTCCCGCGGCGACCGAAACGCCGGGGCCGAGCTTCGCCGTCCTGTCCACGAACGCCCCGCGCGCGACGCCGGCCTTCGGCCGCGGAGCCGGCCGGAGGACTTCGAGCCAGCGGCCCAGGGCGAGCTGGGGGCGCTCGACAACCACGCAGGGCCGGCCGCCGGAGAGCTTCTCGTCCCCGACCAGCAGGGCCCCGGCACGGCTCATCGCGGCCTCGGCCGCCCGCCGCTCGTCGGCGACCCACGAGAGGTCCGACGGCCCCGCGGTCTCGAGCGGCGAGACGCCGGTCAGCCTCGGGACGGATCCGCGGGCGCGGCCGCCCACCGCGGCGGCCACGTCTGCGAGCGAGAAGGATTTCAGAGGCGCAGCGGGACGCCGCGGCCTGCCCTTTCCCCGGCTGGGGTGTTTCGAGCGGGCCACGGCGCCTCGGTTCCGACCTGCGCTACGGCTTCTTGGTCGGCGCCGGCGCGGGGGCCGGCTTTGCGCCCGCCGCGAACGGCTTGGCGCCCGCGGAGCCCTCGGCGGGCTTGGACGCCGCCGGGACGGCAACGGTCGTGTTGAAGACCTTGAGGACGTCGTCGGTGATGTCGACCGAGTCCTCCGCGTAGACCAGGCCCGACTGGAACTTGTTGAAGACGAGCGTGAAGCCCTTCTCCTTGCCGACCTGGTTGATCACGGGGAAGACGCGCCGCTCGAGCTCGGAGAGCTCCTTCTTCTGGGCGGCCTCGAGCTCGCGGTTCGCGTCGTCCTGGAAGCGCTTGAAGGCGATGGCCTTCTCCTGGTACGACTTCTGGAGCTGGTCCCGCTTGTCGTCGGCCAGGGCGGTACCCTGGTCCGCGAGCTTCTGCTCGAGGTCCCGGAGCTCCTTCTGGAGCTTTTCACCCTCGTCCTTCTTCAGATCGTTCAACTTCTTGACGCGGTTGAACGCTTCCTTTCCGAGCGCCGACTCCTGCACGAGGCGCTCGACGTTGATCACGCCGATCTTTATCGGCGCGCCGCCCGGCGTCACCGCGCCGGTCCCCTGAGCACCGGCAGCCGCCGCGACGAGCGCAGCCGCCACCGTCAAGACAATGCGTTTCATTCCCTCTCCTTACTTCACAGTCCTTGGCGAAAGCGCGGAAGTGTAGCAAAAACCTCGGCTTGCACAACAGGGCCCGAAAGACCCCCATTCCGCCTAAACCGCCGCCTGAGTGCCCTCCCGCTACGCTGTCGCGCGGCTCGCGCCCCGCCGACCGCCTCTCCCCCGTCGGCGCGTCGAGCGCCGCCTCAAAACGTCCGCCCGATCGAGAAGGTGAAGCCCGAGGGCTTTTCGGCCAGATAGCTGATCGGGAACCCGAACTGGTCGACCGGCTGGATCGGGTTCAGGTTGAACGCGTAGATGAAACGCAGGGGCGCCTGGAAGATCGGCAGGAAGATGCGGAGCTCCGCTCCCGCCGCCATCCGGACGTTGCCGACGCCGATCGACTGGGTGTCGAAGTAGTTCTGGCCGACGTCCAGGAAGGCCAGCAGCTTGGCCGGACCGATCTGGATGAACTGGTATTCCACGTTGAAGACGAAGAACTTGTTTCCGCCGAGGATCCGGCCCAGAGGGTCCGTGAAGACCTCGTACGTGGTCGGGTTGACCGGCACGACTGCGCCCTGCTGGAACCCGCGAAGGCTCTGCTCGCCGCCGAGCTGGAAGCGCTCGAAGATCGGGATCTCGATCTGGTTCAGGGCCGCGACGTAGCCGACCTCGAGGTTGAATGCGAGCAGGGCGTTGCGCGGAATGCGAACGGGGACGTAGATGGTGCCTCCCCCGATCGCCTTGATGAACGAGCTCGTACCGCCGAGGAACGAGGGCGCCAACTGCACCGAGGCCGAGAGTCGCAGGCCCCGCGTCGGGTCGAACGGGTCGTTTCGGCTGTCGTACCGGTATCCGGGCGTGAAGGACGAAGTCGTCCCCGTCGTCTCGGTGAACTTCTGCGGCGGCGGCGGCTGCCCCGGCGGCGTGGGGGCGCTCCGGACCGGGAAGTTCGCCGTGATGTCCTCGTAGGCGTAGAGGATCGAGACCGAGTCGAAGAGCGAGAGCCCCTTGCCGTAGAAGAGCGAGCCGCCGGTCCGCCGCTCCTCCTGGGACAGGTAGTTGACGTTGCGGCGGAAGAGGGCCGCCCCGACGGACTGGTTCTTGTCCATGAACCAGGGGATCGTGTACGACAGGTCGAAGAAGTTGGAGACCTTCCCGAGCTGGGCGGAGGCGCCGATGATCTCGCCTCGGCCGAGGAAGTTGCGCGTCTGGAAGGAGAACTGGCCGAAGAAGCCGTCGAAGCCCGAGTAGCCCGCGCCGAACTGGATCTCATTGCGCGAGGTCTCCTGTCCCTTGATCGTGATGTCGACCTTCTTCTCGTCGGGGCGGACGGAAAACTGGGGGTCCTCGGTCATCTTGAAGTAGCCGAGCTGCTGGATCTTCGTGACGCTCTTCTTGACGGCGTCCATGTCCATGACGTCGCCCTCGTCGAGGGCGAACTCCCGCCGGATGACCTTGTCGCGGGTCTGGGTGTTGCCCTGCACCTCGAGCCGGCCGAGGTAGAACTTCTCGCCCTCGAAGATCGAGATCTCGATGTCGACCTTGTGCTCCCCGACCTCCTTGAAGACCGGGTTCGGGTACGAGTAGATGTAGCCGCGCGACTTGTACATCGTCTCGACCTGCATGAGGCCCTCGACGATGCGGTCGCGGTTGAGGATCGTGCCCGGCTTGAGCTCCCAGAAGGGCGCCAGGAGCTCGCGGGTCGACATCACCTGCGGCTGCCCCGACTCGGTCGGCTGGCCGTTCTGCTGCACGGCCACGATGCGGATCTCGTTGGTGTAGAAGAGGTCGCCCTCGACGACCGGGATCGTGATCCGCACGCGCCGCTTGAGCTTCTCGGGCTTGGCGTCGGGGTTGACGACGTAGACGTCGAGGATCGGGTCCTTGACGACGATGTCCTTGTAGCCCCGGGCCTGGTAGACCCCCTTGAGGCTCTCGACGTCGGCCTCGTAGTTGGCCTGGCTGTAGACCGTGTTGTCCGAGAGGATCCGCCAGAAGACCGCGACCTTCGTCTTGTTCATCGCGTTGCGGAGCGTCTGCGCCGTGACGTGCTCGTTGCCGGTGAAGGTGATGGACTCGATCTTGACCTTGTCGCCCTCGTCGATCAGGAAGATGACCTTCTTCTCGGTCTTGGAGAGGTCCTCGATCCGGTAGTCGACGGTCGCGCTGCGGAACCCCTGCGCCAGGTACGCGTCGGCGATCGCCGCGCGCGCCCGCGCGATGTCCCGCAGCGACAGGGGCGCGCCGACCTTGACCTCGATCTTGGCCTCCTTCAGGATGTCGCGGATCTGGGTCGTCGTCAGCTTCTTGTTGCCGGTGAAGTCGACCTCCTTGACGATCGGCCGCTCCTCGATCGTGACGACGAGCGTGACGCCCGTCGGCTCGCGCTCGGCCTCGATCTTGACGTTCTCGAGCAGGCCGACGTCCCAGAGCGCGTGAAAGTTCGCCCGGATCTTCGCCGGGTCGTAGGGATCGCCGACCTTGATGCCGAGGTAGTGGGCGATGGTGTCCGGGGACACGGTCTGGTAGCCGACGACGCGAATCCCGAGGATCGGCTCGCCCGCGACCGCCGACGACGCCGCGGGGAGTTCGACGGCGAGGCGCGGCGGGCGCTTCGGCGGGCGGCGGGGTCGGGACCGGCGCCGGCTCCTGGGCCCGCGCGGCGCCCAAAACTCAGCGCCGCCGCGGCGAGAACCGCGGCCGTGCAAGGCCTCCGACGCAAGCGCTCAGCGCCCCTGTGTGATCGGCTCGTCTTCGCGAGCCGTCACGCGCAGCCCCTCGGGCCCGACACGAACCTCGATCGCCTCGATCCGCTCCTCGCGGGCGGCGATCAGCAACTCCGAAACCGGGTCCTCGACGTGCTTCTGGATGGTCGCGGCGCAGCGGCCGCGCGCCCATGTTGCGGGTCCTCGCCGCTCTGGCCGAGCAGCCACTCGACGGCGGCGTCGTCGACGTCGATCGACGGCGCCCTTGGAGGCGAGCGTGGTGTTGACGTCGTCGATGAGGAGCCGGCAGATCTCGCGCAGCTCCGCCTGCGCCGAGCGGGTGGAACACGATGATGTCGTCGATCCGGTTGATGAACTCCGGCGAGAAGTCGCGCCGCAGCTCCTTCAGCACCAGGTCCTCGATCTCCTTGTTGCGTCTGGTTCTCGCGGCTCCCGCCGAACCCGACGCGCGTGCGGTTGACGAGGTGCTTGCGTCCCGATGTTGGACGTCATGATGATGAGCGTGTTCTTGAAGTCGACCACGTTGCCGTAGGCGTCCGTGAGGATGCCGTCCTCGAGAATCTGGAGGAGGAGGTTGGCGATGTCCGGGTGCGCCTTCTCGATCTCGTCGAGGAGGATCACGCTGTACGGCTTGCGCCGGATCCGCTCGGTGAGCTGGCCGCCCTCCTCGTGGCCGACGTAGCCCGGGGGCGAGCCGATCAGCTTCGAGACCGCGTGCTTCTCCATGTACTCGGACATGTCGAAGCGCACGAGCGACTTCTGGTTCTCGAACAGGAACTCCGCCAGCCGCCGCGCGACCTCGGTCTTCCCGACGCCCGAGGGCCCGAGGAAGATGAACGAGCCGATCGGCCGGTTCGGGTTGTTGACGCCGAGGCGCGAGCGCCGGATCGCCTGCGAGATCGCCGATGATCGCCGGCCTCCTGGCCGACGATCCGCTGGCGGAGGGCCTCCTCCATGTGGAGCAGCTTCTCGGCCTCTTCCATCTGCAGCGACGGGACCGGGATGCCGGTCCAGGACGAGATGACCTCCTCGATGTCGCGGCGCGTGACATCCTGGGTCGCGTCGCTCTCTTCGGCCGACTGGGCCTTGGCCCGCTCGATCTCCTCCTTGAGCTCGATCTCGCGCTCGCGCAGGAAGACCGCCTTCTCGAAGTCCTTGTCGGAGATCGCCTTCTTCATCTCCTTGACGATCTGCCGGATCTCGTGTCTCGAGCTTGCGCAGGTTCTGCGTGTCGGCGCACGCGCTTCAGCTTGACCTTGCGCGCCGGCCTCGTCGAGGACGTCGATCGCCTTGTCGGGGAAGAACCGGTCGGTGATGTAGCGGTTCGACTGGTAGACGGCCGTCTTGATCGCCTCGGCCGAGTAGCGGACCTTGTGGAACTGCTCGTAGCGATCCTTGACGCCCTCGAGGATCTCGAAGCGTCTCGCTCTCGGACGGCGGCGTGACGTGGATCGCCTGGAAGCGCCGCAGGAGGCGAGCGGTCCTTCTCGATGTACTTGCGGTACTCCTTGAGCGTCGTCGCGCCGATGCACGAGATCTCGCCGCGCGAGAGCGCCGGCTTCAGGATGTTCGCCGCGTCGAGCGAGCCCTCGGCCGAGCCCGCGCCGATCAGCGAGTGGATCTCGTCGATGAAGACGATGAGGTCCGGGTTCTCCTTGCAGCTCCTTCGATGATCCCCTTCAGCCGCTCCTCGAACTGGCCGCGGTACTTGGTTCCGGCCACGATCAGCGAGAGGTCGAGGGCGAGGATCTTCTTCTGCGCGAGGAAGATCGGGACCGCGCCCTCGACGATGCGCTGCGCCAGGCCCTCGACGATCGCCGTCTTGCCGACGCCCGGCTCGCCGAGCAGGATCGGGTTGTTCTTCGTGCGGCGCGAGAGGATCTGGACGATCCGCTCGACCTCCTTGTCGCGGCCGATCAGCGGATCGAACGTACCCGTCGCCGGCGAGCTGCGTCAGGTCGCGGCTGTACTCGGCGAGGAACGGGAGCTCCTTCTTCTGCTTGCGAGACCTCGCGCTCCTTGATGAGCGAGATCGTCTCCTCGCGCACGCCGTACAGGTTGAAGCCGTGCGCCGTGAGGATGCGCCCGGCGACGCAGCCGTCGACGCGGAGGATGCCGATCAGCAGGTGCTCGGTGCCGACGTAGGGGTGCATCATCGACTCCGCCTCGTGCGAGGCGTAGGCGAGGATCTTCTTGGACTCCTCCGAGAGCGGCAGCTCGGCCGTCGAGGAGATCCGCTCGACGAAGATCCGGTCGCCCTCGATCTCGCGGCGGACGTCCTCCGGCTTGACGTTGAAGCGGCGCGAAGATCTCCTTGATGATCGTCCTCGCCCTCGCGGAGGATGCCGAGCAGGATGTGCTCGGACTCGATCACCTTGGAGCCGAGCTTGCGAGGCCTCGTAGCGGGCGAAGAAGAGCGCCCGGCGCGCCTTCTCGTTGTACTTCTCGAACATGGAAGGGGCCGGTCGCCTTGGAGGTTCTTTGGTGGAAAGCCATCGAGCGAAGTCTCCGGGCTAGGACTCTAGCCTCGCTCTGGCAAACCGGGCGACGGAGAAATTCCTTCCCGGGACATCGTGAAAAGTCTATCACAGCGACTCGCCAGATCCGGGTTGTGAGTGACGAGGACCGTCGTCATCCCCCGCTCGGCGTGGAGCTCGCGGAGGAGCTCGAAGACGGTCTGCGCGGAAGCCGCATCCAGGTTGCCGGTCGGCTCGTCGGCCAGGAGGAGGCGGGGGCCGCGCGCGAGCGCGCGAGCGATCGCGACGCGCTGCTGCTCGCCGCCGGAGAGGGCGCGGGCGCCGTGGTCCCGGCGATCGGCGAGGCCGACGCGCGCGAGGAGCTCGGCGGCCCTGCGGCGGGCCTCCGCCGTCCGGAACTCCGGCGATCCGGTGAGGCATCGCCACGTTCTCCTCGGCGGTGAACTCCGGCAGCAGATGGTGGAACTGGAAGACGAAGCCGATCGTTCGCGTTCCGGAACCGGGCGCGGTCGCGCGGCGACAGCTCTTCGAGCGCCTGGCCGAAGATCTCGACCCGTCCCGAGTCCGGGCGGTCGATTCCGCCGAAGAGGTGCAGCAGCGTCGACTTGCCCGACGCCCGACGGTCCGATCACGGCCGCGAAGGTCCCGGCCGGCAGCTCGAACGAGAGCCCCGAGAAGACGGTGACCGGCGCGCCCTCGCCGGTGTAGGTCCGGGAGAGGTTCTCCGCCTTGATCGCGGGCACCGCTCATCGCGACAGCCGGATCGCTTCGCCCGGCGCGAGCCGCGGCGGCCGCGCGCGCCGGGATGACCGCCGCGAGCGAGCGCGGTGGCGAGCGCGAAGGCGGCGCAGGCGGCGACCTCCCCCGGGTGGATGGCGAAGGGCACGTGCGACACCATGTAGACGTCGGACGGGAGCGGGACGAGGCGGAAGCGGTCGAGCCGCCACCGACAGGCCGACCCCGACGGCCACCCCGGCGCGCCGTGCCGAGGATCCCGATCACCGCCCCGAGCGTCAGGTAGATCCGGCAGCAGCGCGCCGGGGCGGCGCCCATCGAGGTCGAGCACGCCGAGGTCCCGCTTCTTCTCGACGACCGTCAGGGCGATCGACGACCACGATGTTGAGCGCGGCGACGACGATCACGAGCCCGACCGTGACGAAGATGACGGCCTTCTCCAGCCGCAGCGCGAAGGCGAGCGGCGCGTTCAGGTCGCGCCAGGTCTGCGACCCGATACCCCGCCGGCAGCGCCGCGCGGACGACCGAGGCGGCCGCGTCGGCCTGCGCCGGGTCGGCAAGCCGCGCCTCGAAGGCGAAGGCGCCCGTCGCGACGCCCGTGCAGCAGGCGCCCGGTCTCCTCCGAGACCTCGACCTCGGCCGATTTCTCCAGGGCGCTGGCGCCCCGCACCTCGGAGACGGCACAGGACGACCGAGACGGGGATCGGCCCGACCGGAGAGAGGCGCGTCCGCGACGAGGTCACGCGCATCAGGTCGCCCGCGGCCACATGCAGCCGCGCCGCGAGCGGCCGCGTGATCCCGCGCCGCGGGCAGGCCGTCGGCCCCGGCCTGCGCCGGGCCGCTGCGGAACCGGCACCGGGTAGCTCGACGCGCCCTCGAGGTCGCTCGGCGCCAGCCCGCGCCCCTCGAGGACGGCCGTGACCTCGGCGACGCCCGGCACCGCCGCGAGCGCCCGCCGCACCGCCTCGGCGTCGGCCAGCAGCGGCTCCTCGCGCCGGCGACACCGTCAGGTGCGCCGTTCGCTCCATCATCTGGCGGCGGATCCGGTCCTGGAAGCCCGACAGCAGCGCGAGCGACACGATCGAGCGCGGCGACGCCGACCGCGAGCCCCACGATCGAGATCGTCGCGATCAGGGCGACGTGCGCCGCGCGCGGCGCGAGGTAGCGCAGGCGAGGTCGACCGAAGCGCGACGGAAGGTCTCGAACCGCACGGCCGTCAGCCGATCCGCCTCGGGCCGCAGCAGCGGAAAGAGGATCACGTCGCGGATCGAGTGGCGGTCGGTCAGGAGCATCGTCAGGCGGTCGATGCCGAGGCCCTCGCCCGCCGTCGGCGGCATGCCGTGCTCGAGAGCCTCGACGTAGTCCTCGTCGTACGGCGCGGCCTCGAGGTCGCCCTGCGCGCGCTCCTGCATCTGCTGGCGGAAGCGCGCCGCCTGCTCGGCCGGGTCGTTCAGCTCGGAGAAGCCGTTGGCGATCTCCATGCCGCCGGCGTAGAGCTCGAAGCGGTCCACCCACTCGGGATCGTCCGGCTTCTGCTTGCGAGAGCGGCGAGATCTCCGTCGGGAACTCGTGGACGAAGCGTCGGCTGCACGAGCTCGCGCCTCGCCGACGGCCTCGAAGACCTCGGCGAGGAGCTTGCCCTTCTTCCCGCGGAAGCGCTCGGGCTTCTCCACGCCGAACCGCGCCCGCGGCCGCGAGGAGCCGGCCTTCGTCCGCGAGGTCCTCGCGCGCACGGCGCCCCGCGGGTCCTCGCGCGTGAACTCGACGACGGCGTCGCGCATCGTCAGGCGCCGGAAGGGCGGCGTCCAGTCGATCTCGGCCTCGCCCCAGGGCGTGCGCGACTCCCCCGGTCACCTCGCGCGCGAGCCCCGAGAGCATCTCCTCGGTCAGCCGCATCAGGTCCTCGCCCCGGCGTAGGCCTGGTAGAACTCGAGCATCGTGAACTCGGGGTTGTGCTGGGTCGAGATCCCCTCGTTGCGGAAGTTCCGGTTGATCTCGTAGACGCGCGGGAATCCCGCCGACCACGAGGCGCTTCAGATAGAGCTCGGGCGCGATCCGCAGGAAGAGGTCGAGGTCGAGGGCGTTGTGATGCGTCACGAACGGGCGGGCCACGGCGCCGCCGGCGATCGGCTGCATCATCGGCGTCTCGACCTCGAGGAAGCCGCGCGCGTCGAGGAATCGCCGCAGGACCGGCACGATCGCGGCGCGCCTCTCGAAGACCTCGCGGGACTCCGGGTTGACGGCCAGGTCGAGGTAGCGCTGGCGGTACCGCCGCTCGACGTCCTTCAGCCCGTGCCACTTCTCCGGGAGCGGGCGGAAGCACTTCGCGAGGAACGTCAGCGTCCGCGCCTTGACCGACAGCTCGCCGGATCGGGTCCGGAAGATCTCGCCCTCGACGCCGAGCCAGTCGCCGAGGTCGAGGGCCCGATACAGCTCGAAGGCGGCGTCGCCGACGGCATCCCGCCGCAGGTAGACCTGGAGGCGCGCGCGTCCGTCGGAGAGGTCGAGGAACCCGGCCTTCCCGGCCGTGCGCAGCGCGAGCACCCGGCCCGCCGTCCTGACGGAGACGGGGGTCGACTCGAGCTCTTCCCCGGTGCGATCGCGGTGCGTCTGAACGATCTCGGAAACCGTCGCGGTGATCGGAAAGTCGACGGGCGCGGTCGGCACCCCGAGCTCGACCAGCCGCTTGAGGTGCTCCCGCCGGTTCTGGACGAGATCGCTCTGCGAGGCCGGCTCCGCTCCGGCGGCTCCTCCGATTCGCTCATCGGAGCGGAGTATACGGTCGGGGCCGGGTCAGGAGCGCGAGTCGCGCCGGTCGCGGGGCGAGTCCTGCGCCAGCCACAGATCGGCCGTGGCGCGCAGGAGCCGAAAGCGCGTGCGGGTCCAGGCGCGGATCTCCTCCGAGGAGCTGACCGCCTCGGCCTCGTCGATGACGCTCGAGAGGGCCGCATCGAGCACGGGAACCCGCCCGAGCGTGGCGCGCGCCGCGCGCAGCGTCTCGGCCGGCGGCTCGTTCCCCGGGGCGCCCGAGAGGGCCTCGGTCTCTTCTTCGGCCTTGAGGCGCAGCGCGACCGCCCGCAGCAGTGTCCGGTCCCGGTCCGTCGGCGCCTGGCCGCCCGCCGCGACGGCCCGGCGCGCGGCCTTCAGCTCCCAGGGCTCCAGCCGCAGGTTCGCGAGGCCGGCCAGCCCGGTGCGCAGCGCCCCCGTGCCGTCGTCGTAGAGCTCGACCGCGCCGAGCACCCGGTCGACGTACGGTTTCCAGAAACCGTCGTCGCTCGCATCCGACTCGACCTCCTCGACGAGCGAGAGCACCTCGTCGATGTCGTCGGCCGCCAGGCCGGCGAGCTCGAACCGCCCGAGCACGTCGCCGATGGCCTCCTTGAGCTCGACGACCTGCAGCGCCTTGAGATTCGAGTCGCGCGACTGGCGCTCGAAGCGCTGCCGCGTTTCGTGGAACTTGCGAAACTCGTCGGCCGTCGGCACCTCGAGGCCTCCGCGGGTCAGCTCCTTCTCGAGGTCGCCGATGCGCTCGGTCGCCTCGTCCAGGCGCTGCTCCTCTCGCTCGTAGAGCCGATGGAAGACGGAGCGCGTCCGCAGGTTGCAGGTCGCCACGGCGGCGAGCACGTCGGGATGGGCGAGGCCGCCGGCCACCCGGCGCTTCAGCGTCCGCACGTTGTGGAGAAGCTTCGCCGTGACGAGGTCCTCGAACTCCTGCGCGCGCGCCATCTCGGCCGCCAGATCGTCGAAGGCCCGGGCGATCGTCGGCGCCGTGTCGGCGTCGACGCGCGGCCAGACGGACGTCGCGGTCGCGGACTCGAAGAACTTCCGGACGTCGGGGCGCGGACGGTTCGCCGAACGGTCGCCGCCCGGCCCGGCGGCCACGACGGTCGCCAGAAAGTCGACCTTGTCGACGACGTCCGCATCGACGTCCGGCTGCGAGAAGTAGAAACGAAGCAGATGAAAGGCGATCTTCTCGTCCTGGGGCTGCACCTTTTCGAAGAACCGCCGGACGTAGGACGGCGAGATGTGGCGGTCCGCTTCCCGCAGCTTTCGCGAGAACGCGTCGAGCCGGTCGGCGAGCTCGCGGATCCGGGGCGCGACTTTCTCGGGCGAAATGGTGTCGATGGCGCCGGCCACCGCCCGGACGTCGTCGTAGAGCTTCGAAAAGTCGAGTGCGTAGCCCGGCTCCGAAGCGAAAAAGGTCTTCTGGACGCCACGCAGGAACTGGTGGAACGTCCACAACGCCTTGAACCTCTCGGTCAGGCGAATGTAGTCTTCGTGGAGAAGCTGGATTCGCTCGACGGACATCGTGTTTTCGTGTTTTCCGCGGTTCCAGCTAGTTTAGCGCGGAACGGAGGCCGAGGATGAAAACGATAGCGACCGAGGACGCCCCGAAGGCGATCGGGCCGTATGCACAGGCGGTCGTCGACGGCGGCTTCCTGTTCGCGTCCGGACAGGTCCCTCTCGATCCGAAGACGGGAGAGCTGGTGACCGGCGGACTCGAGGCCGGGGTCGAGCGCGTCTTCGACAACCTCGAAGCCGTCCTGCGCGAGGGCGGCGCCAGTCTGCAGGACGTGGTCAAGGCCACCGTCTACCTGCTCCGGATGTCCGACTTCGCCGCGATGAACGGCGTTTACGGCCGGCGCTTTGGTAACCATCGACCCGCCAGATCGACGGTTGCGGTCGCCGAGCTCCCGAAGGGGGCCGCCGTCGAGATCGACGTCATCGCGAGAGTGAAGGGCTGATCCGGTCCTAGGCCCAGAGCGCCAGGCCGACGGAGGCCGCCAACCAGCCGAGGACGAGCACCCGCGTCGAGCGGCGGTGAAGGCGGTCGAACCGGGCCCGGAAGGGATCGTCGGCCGCCGCGGCGTCGAACGAGCCGACCTTCATCCGGAAGTAGTCCATCCGGGGGCGCAACACCATCGCGAGATAGACGTTGGTCGCGATCGCGACGAAGATCCCGATCGCCCCCGCCGCCGACCGGCCCTGCAGCACCAGGCCGCGCTCGAGCTCGACGAAGACGCCGATCACCAGGGCGAGCGACAGCACCTGCTTGACGATCTCGAAGCGCCGCAGGATCTCGCCGAACACTCCGCCCGCCAGGTCCCGCGACGCGATCTTCGCGAAGACCACCGGCGCCGCGAGGACGACGAGCAGCGTGCCGCCGACCCAGAAGGCCAGCGAGAACCGGACGATCTGCGACGGGAGATTCAAGGCGCGCGAGTTTATATGCTCCCCGGGTGACGCGCCGCTTCCGGTGGGCCCTCGCCGCGATCGTCCTCGCCGGCTTCGCGCTCACGCTCGTCCGCCTCGGCCGCTTTTCCTACTGGCTCGACGAGATCCTCCAGGCGTACTGGATCAACGGCGACTGGGCCTACTTCTGGAAGTCGCTCCGCTTCGACGCGTTCCATCCGCCGCTCGACTACCTGCTCGGAAAGCTCTTCGAGGCGCTCCACCCGGGCGACGCGGCGCGCAAGCTCCTCCCCGCGCTCTGGGGCGCGGGCGCCGTCGCCGCTCTCGGCGTCCTCCTCGCCCGGCGCGGAGGACCGGCCCTCGGCCTGACGGGAGCGGCGATGCTCGCCTTCGCGCCGTACCACGTCCGCTTCTCCCAGGAGCTGCGCCCCTACTCGCTGGCGCTCTTTCTCGTGTGCCTCGCCCTCGCCGCGCTCGACCGCTTCCTCGAGCGGCCAGGCGCGCCCCGTCTCGCGGCGCTCTATCTCGCCTGCCTCGCGGCCGCGTACGCGCTCTACACCGCGGCGCTCGTCCTCGCGATCGCGGCGGCCGCCCTTCTCGCCGAGGACGCACTTTCGGGCACGCCCGGGCGCCGGCGGAGCGCCCGGCGATTCCTGGCGTGGAGCCCGATCTTCCTCCTCGGGCTCGGGCTCGCCTACCTTCCCTGGTGGCCCGTCGTCCTGACCGCGATGCGCCGGCCGCCCATGGCTCCGCCGGCGCCGGTCACGCTCGAGCGAGCGAAGCGGGTCGCCGCGTTTTTCGCCTTCGCCTGGGACGACGGCGGCGCTCTCTCGGCCGCAGGCGCGTTCTTCCTCGTTCTCCTCGTCTGCGGCGTCTGGATCGCCGCCGCGCGGCCGGGACTGCGCTTCCTCGCCGCCTGGGGCCTCGGGGGCGTCGCGGCCGTCGAGGCGCTGTCGCAGATGCACCCGCACTTCGACGCTTCGCGCCGGTTCCTGCCCGCGGGCCCGGCCCTGACCGCCCTGGCCGCGGCGCCGCTCGCGGCGCTCCTCGCCCGGCCCGCCGCGCGGCTGCCCGGAGCGGCGCTCCTGGCCTCGGTCCTCGTCCTCGACGCGCGCGCCCTGCAAACTTACTTTCACCAGGGCCGGACGGACTGGCGGCCCGTCGCCGAGTATCTCCGGCGCGAGGCCGCGCCGTCCGAGCGCGTCTTCACCGAGAACCAGCACGCGCAGCTCTGCGTCGCCTTTTACCTCGTCGGGCCCCGCTGGCTCTACGACGCGATGGAGGGGCGCGACCCCGGCCGCTCCATCGTCAACCTCGACGGCGACGCCTCCGGGCTCGCCCGCGCCTGGAGGCCCGGCTCCCGGGGCTGGCTCGTCCTCGCCGCGGGGCCCGAGGACCGCGTCCTGCGCCGCTGGTCGGCCGGTCTGCCCTCGGAGACCTTCCCGTCCGCCGGCGGGGCGATCGTTCGCCGGCTCGACGCCGCCGCGCCCTCGGGGCGCTAAGATCGAATTCGCCATGGATCCGGAGCTCTCCGCCGCCCTCGACGACCTGATTCTCGGCCGCGGCGTGGCGCGCGGGCGCCACAGCCTGCGCTGGAACGACCGGTCGGTGGCGCGCGAATTCGAGCAACGGCTGCGCGCCAACGGGTTCTCTCCCACGACCGTCCGGGCCGCGCCGATCGAGCCGGGCGAGAGAATCCCGGCCTTCCACATCGACGGCGACGCGGCCGACTTCGGCTACATCCGCTGGGAGATCTTCACGCCGAGGAGCCGTCGCAAGCTCTTCGCCTCCGAGCGGCGCCGCCCGGACAACGACGAGTGGGCCGTGCAGCTGCCCCTCGCTTCGAACCCGACGGTCTGGGCGAATCCGTCCGCCAGGGAGCGCCACGACGTCGACACCGTCGTGGCCGTCCACCCGTGACCGAAGGGCCCATCGTCGAGACGTTCCCGGTCGGGCCGCTGCAATGCAACTGCATCGTTCTCGCCGACCCCGTCTCGCGCGAGGCCGTCGTGATCGACCCGGGCGACGAGCCCGAGCGCATCCTCCGGGTGCTCGAGTCCGATGAAGCTCGCGCCGGTCGCCCTGCTCCACACCCACGCCCACCTCGACCACATCACCGCCTCGCGGGGGGTCAAGGAGGCCACCGCGGCGCCCATCCGTCTCCATCCCGACGACCGGCCGCTCTACGACGCCCTGCCGGAGCAGGCGGCCTTCTTCGGCCTGCGCGCGGAAGAGCCGCTGCCGCCGGACGCCCCGCTCTCGGACGGCGAGATCGTGCGTTTCGGCCCGTACCGGCTGCGCGCGATCCACACGCCGGGCCACACGCCGGGCTCCACGTGCTTCCTGCTCGAGGGCGACGCGCCGATGCTCTTCTCCGGCGACACGCTGTTTCGAAGGTCCGTCGGCCGCACCGACCTCTGGGGCGGCGACACCGACGCCATCCTGGAATCGATCCGCGGCCGCCTCTTCACGCTCGACGCCGGCACGCCCGTCGTCTGCGGACACGGGCCCGGAACCACGATCGGCGAAGAGAAGCGGCTGAACCCTTTCGCCGGCCTCTGACCCGTTTATAATCCCGGCCGTGAGATTGTCGCTGCCGGAAAAGTCCGCGCTCGTCGCCTCGTTCTGGAAGGACGCCCCCTCGGTGTGCCCCGCCCACGACGTGCCCATGCGGACCTTCTTCGTCGAGCGCGTCTACAAGCCGCAGGTCGTCATGGTCTGCCCGCGGGGCAAGGAGATGCACCGCTTCGAGCAGAAGCCCAAGCAGATCGAGTTCTCCCGGCCGCACCTGAAGACGATGGTGCGGGACGCCCAGGAGCGCGAGTCGCCGACCTGCCCGCAGGACTTCGCCGCCCTCTTCGTCTACCGCACGCCCGCCGTGTTCCTGCCCCAGGGCTGGGACTACAGCTTCGTCTGCCCCAGCTGCCTCTCCTACGGCCAGTGGATCGAGACCGGGCGCGAGGAAGACGAGGTCATCGCGGCGCCCAAGCCGAAGAAGGAGGCCCCGGCCTTCCACGACGAGACGATCCCGCTCCCGAAGCGCATGGAGATGGCCAAGGACGGCAATCTCGCGCTCAAGCTCTACGCGGCCATGGCGCAGACCGACTGCACCGCCTGCGGCTACGACTGCGAGGGCTACGCCGCCGCGCTCGCCAACGGCAAGGAGAAAGATCCGAACCTCTGCGTTCCCGGCAAGGAAGAGACCGCGAAGATCGTCAAGGACCTCCTCAAGGGCACGGGCCTGCCCGCCGCGTCGGCGTAGGCCGGCCTACCCCGCCGCGTCCGGCTCCTCGGGCAGCGCCGCCACCGCCCCCGAGTCCGCCGCCCGACGCTCGGCCCCGCGCAGGGGCACGGCGAAGGTGAAGCGGCTCCCCTGGCCCACGACGCTCGAGGCCCAGATGGTCCCGCCGTGGAGCTCGACGAGCGAGCGCGCGAGGGCGAGGCCGATCCCCATCCCGGCGTGGCCGCGCGTGGCCGAGCCGTCGACCTGCCGGAACCGCTCGAAGACGTGGGGCAGCTCGCTGTCGGGAATGCCGATCCCGTCGTCCTCGACGCTGACGAGGAAGCGCTCGGGCTCCCGCTCCACGCGGACGACGACGCGCCCGTGCTGCGGCGTGAACTGGATCGCGTTGGCGAGCAGGTTCCAGAGGACCTGCTGCAGCCTCAGGGCGTCGGCGCGGACCGGAGCCATCGGCTCGGGCATCGGCGCCGCCATCAGCACCACGCCCCGCGCCTCGGCCATCATCCGGACCGTGTCGATCGACCGCTGGACGACCTCCGACAGGAAGACGGGCTTCAGGTCCAGGGTCAGCGCGCCCCGGTCGAGGCGGGCGAGATCCAGCAGGTCGTCGATCAGGGCGAGCAGCACGCGCGCCGACTGGCGGATCTGGCGCACCCCGCGCCGGCGCGTCGGCTCGTCGAGGTCCTCCTCCTCGAAGAGGTCCGTCCACCCCACGATCGCCGTCAGCGGCGTGCGGAGCTCGTGGTTCACGTTCTGCAGGAAGTGGTCCTTGAGACGGCTCGCTCGGCGCAGCTCGTCGACGGTCCCCGCGAGCGCCGTGTAGAGACGGGCGTTGCGAAGGAGCAGCGACGCGAGGTCGGCGAACGACGTGACCGCGTCGATCTCCTCCTGGCCGAAGCCCTCGGCGCGGTTGATCGCCACGGCGACCCCCAGCGTCTCCTCCTCGGTCTTCAGCGGCGCGAAGACCCCGTTGACGGCCCCGACCCGGCGCGCCATGTCCCGGTTGGCATACGGGTCCCGCTCCAGTTCGTTGGTGCAGTAGGGCTCGCCCGTGCGGAAGACCATCCCCTCGATCGACCGGGCGTCGACCGACACCTTGAGGCCCGAGGCGACTTCCTCGGTCAGGTTGAAGGCCGGCACCGCCGCCTCCAGCCGGTGGGTGTTCCGGTCGTAGAGCGTGAACCAGACGCGCTCGGCGTTGGTGAAGGCCGCGATCGCCTGGGCCGAGCGCGCCAGCACCTCCTTGACGTCCGTCATGCGGTAGGCCGAGCGCGAGAACTGGTGGAGCCGCCGGAGCGTCTCGACCCTCCGCGCGACCCGGTGACCCATCGTGTCGATCGCCGCGGCGAGCCGGCCGAGCTCGTCGGACTTATCGCCGCCGCCGACCGCGACCGGCCGCCCGCGTCCGATGTCCTCCGCCGCGCCGACGAGCTCAAAGACGGGTGCCGAGACGCGCCGCGACACGATGCCGATGACGACGAAGACGGCCGGCAGCAGGAGAACGAAGAGCAGCAGCACGTCGCGCCGGAGCACCGAGAGAGACGAGGGCGGGAAGGCCGCCGCCGCCTCGCCCCGGATCGTGTCGAGGGCCTCCCGCGACAGGCCCTCGTAGAAGATCCAGCCCGTCGGCCCGACGCGCGCCGAGGCCACCCGGATCCGCCTGCCGTCGACGAGGTACTCCTCGCTCGAACGGGTCGCTCCGCGTCCCCGGGCCGCGAGCTCCTTCAACTCCGGCGACGGGGCCGACGCGAGCGTCGTCCCTCCCGCCCCGCTCCACCCGAGGACCGCGGCGGCGCGCGGCGTCATGAACACCGCGTGCCCGTCCGAGTCGGTGGCGAACCAGAAGTCGCCGGGCGCCTGCCAGCCCTCCATCGCCTCCGCGATGTAACGGCGAGCGTCGACCTCGAGCGCGATGCCGCCGATCAGGCGGCCGGACGCGTCCCGGACCGGGACGAAGAGGCTCGGGAAGCGCGGGTCCGCGGCTTCGGTCGAAGGGCCCGAGTGCCCCTCGGACCAGACGGCCTTCTCTCCGGCCGCGGGCGGGGCCTCCGGGAACCGCGCCACGCGGTTGAACACGAAGTGCTCGAGCTCTCCCCCGGATTCCCGGTTCGCCCGGTCCACGTCGATCCACGGCGACATGCGCATGACGCCCGAGGCGGTCCAGAGGCTCACGGAGCGTATCGACGGCCGGCGGCGCCGCAGCTCCTCCATCAGCGGCGCGAGCGACCGGGTCCGGGCGAGATCCGTCCGGGCCGCGGCCGCGTCCGGGCTGCGCGAGGAGATCAGGGCGACCGACTCTTCCTGCGGGATCGCGGTCCAGACGTGGCCGTGCGGGTCGGGCCCCGGCACGCTTTCCGCGCCCGGCGGAGAGCCTCGCTCCGACAGCGCCTCCCGGGCCGACGCCGCGAGCGCCCAGGCCGCCTCCTCGGCGACCTGGGCCCGGCGCTCGATCCACTCGGCCCGGAAGATCGCGTCCTGCGACATCCGGATCGACGCCTCGGTGACCCGGACCGCGGCCACCTGCTCGCCCGACGCGGCCTGCAGGGCCGCGAGGCGCCGCTGGACGAGGAACACGAAGACGCTGGCCGGCAGCAGGAATGCGACGAACGAGGCGAGCAGCAGACGGGCGGCGAGGCTCGTCCGCGGGTCGAAGCGCCGCCAGAAGCGCTCGAAGGGAAGAGGCTTCACTGAGGAATTGTAGCGCCGGTCGAGTCAGGCGGCAGGCGTCCGGCGGCAGGCGGCAGGCCGGCGCCGAATTCCCTGCCTCCGGCCTCCCGTCACTCGTACCGGAGGGCCTCGATCGGGTCGAGCCGCGAGGCCTTGCGCGCCGGGTAGAAGCCGAAGAAGACGCCGATGGCGGCGGAGAAGCCGAAGGCGAGCGCGATGGCGCTGCCGGCGAGAGCTCGACGGGCCAGCCCGCCTTCCACGCGACGATGCGCGATGCGGCGACGCCCAGCGCGATGCCGATCGCGCCGCCCGCGACCGAGAGCGTGACCGCCTCGATCAGGAACTGCGTCAGGACGTCGCGGCCCTTGGCGCCGATCGCCATCCGGATGCCGATCTCGCGCGTGCGCTCGGTCACCGAGACGAGCATGATGTTCATGATCCCGATGCCGCCGACGAGCAGCGAGATCGAGGCCGCCGACGCGAGCAGCAGCGACAGCGTCTTGGAGGTCTGGTCGGCCGTCTGCGCGATCTCCTGCTGCGAGCGGATCATGAAGTCGGAGTCCTGGCCGGGCGCGAGCCGGTGGCGCTGGCGCAGCAGCGCCTCGATCTCCTTCTGCGCCTCGTCGACGGCGTCGCGGCGAGACCGCCGACGCCATGAACATGTCGATCTTCTGCGTCTTCTTCAGGAGGCGCATCACCGTCGTGTAGGGGGCGACGACGACGTCGTCCTGGTCCTGCCCCATCGAGTTTCCGCCCTTCGTCTCGAGCACGCCGACCACCCGGAACGGGAAGTTCTTGATGCGCACCGTCTGCCCGACGGGGTCCTGGCCCTCGAACAGAGGTTCGCGACGGTCGAGCCCGAGGACGCAGACCTTCGCCGCCGCCCGGACGTCCGACTCGCTCAGGAACACGCCCCTGGTCGACGTTCCAGGAGCGGACGAAGGGCCACTCGACGCCGACGCCCTGGACGGTCGTTCCCCAGTTGAGGTCGCCCGCGACGACCTGCGCCGCCGGAACGCGACACGGGGTCACGTAGGCGACCGCGGGGCACTCCGCGCGCACGGCCTCGACGTCGTCCTCGGTGATCGTCGACTGGCCGGTGAAGATCCGGGCGCCCGACTGCGTCGCGATGCCCGGAAAGATCATGAGGAAGTTCGTTCCGAGCGACGAGATCTGGGCCTGGATCGCCGCTCTGGGAGCCCTGCCCGACCGCGATCATCGCGATCACGCAGGCGACGCCGATGATGATCCCGAGCGTCGTCAGGATCGACCGCATCTTGTTGCGGGCGATCGCCTTCAGCCCGACCTTCAGGATCGTCAGGAACTTCAGCATGGCGGCCCCCTCAGTGCGCCACCGGAGCGGCGCGGCGGTTCGTGACGGGACGATCCTCGACGATGCGCCCGTCGCGGAAAGCGACGATCCGCCGCGCGTACGCCGAGATGTCCGGCTCGTGCGTGATGAGCACGACCGTCTTGCCCTCGTCGTTGAGCGCCTGGAAGACGCCCATCACCTCCTCCGAGGTCCTCGAGTCGAGGTTGCCCGTCGGCTCGTCGGCGAGCATCAGCGTCGGGTCGTTGATGAGGGCCCGGGCGATCGCCACGCGCTGCTGCTGGCCGCCCGAGAGCTGGCTCGGCTGGTGGTCCTCCCGGCCCGCCAGTCCGACGACGGCCAGACAGCGGCGCGCCCGCGCCTCGCGGGCCTTCGCCGTGAGGCCGTCCGCCGAGTAGATGAGCGGCAGCTCGACGTTCTCGAGCGCCGAGGTGCGCGGCAGGAGGTTGAAGGACTGGAAGACGAAGCCGATCTTCCCGTTGCGGATCTCGGCCCGCTCGTCCCGATCGAGACCGGAGACGTCGACGCCGTCGAGGAAGTAGCGGCCGGACGTCGGGCGGTCGAGACAGCCCACGATGTTCATGAACGTGCTCTTGCCGGAGCCCGAGGGTCCCATCACCGCCACGAACTCTCCGGCCCGGATCCCGAGCGTGACGCCGTCGAGCGCGCGGACCTCGATCTCGCCCATCTGGTAGACCCGGACGAGGTCCTCGATCCGGATGACCTCGGTCGGCTCCAACGTCAGAATCTCCGGCCGCCGCCCGGCCCTCCCGGGCTGGCGCCCATGGGACTGCGAGAGGCCGTGTCGGCCTTCGTGGTGGCGAGCCCGATGATGACGGTCTGCCCTTCCTTGAGCTCCCCGGAGACGACCTGCGTGAAGCGCCCGTCGGTGATCCCGGTCCGGACCTCGACCCCCCGGGGCGACGCCAGCTCCCCGGAGCCGAGCGTGTACACCGTCTGGCCCGCCCGCCGGGGCTTGCCCGAGGCGGCGGTACGGTCGAACTGGCGGGCCGCGCCCGCGGGTCCGGCGCCGGCGCCCCGCGCCGCCCGCTCCTCGGCCGAGGCGCCGGAGGCGCCGACGTCGCTTCCTCCGGCTTCCAGCGCAGCGCCGCGTTGGGGATCCGCAGAACGTCGGAGGTCGTGGCGACGTCGATCGACACGTTGGCGGTCATGCTGGGGCGAAGCGCCAGGTCGGGGTTGTCGACCTCGATGATCACGGGATACGTGACGACGTTCTGGTTGACCGTCGCGTTCAGGCGGATCTGGGCGATCTTCCCGCGAAACGTCTGCTCCGGATAGGCGTCCACGGTGAAGCGGACCGGCTGCCCGACCTTGCACATCCCGATGTCGGACTCCGAGACGTCCGCCGAGACCTGCATCTTGGTCAGGTCCTGCGCGATCGTGAAGAGCGTCGGCGCCGTGAAGGACGCCGCGACCGTCTGGCCGACGTCGTACTGGCGGTCCACGACGACGCCGTCGATCGGCGCGGTGATCCGGCTGTTGCGCAGGTCGGTCTCGGCCTGCGCGAGCGAGGCCTTCGCCTGGTTGACGGCCGCCGCGGCCGAGTCGTAGTTGGCCTGCGCCTGGTCGAGATCGGCCTGCGCCGCGAGCTTCTCCTCCCACAGCGCCTTCTGGCGGCGCAAAGAAATCTCGGCGTTGCGCTCGTCGACCCTCGCCTTCTCCAGCCCCGCCCGCACCTGCGCCAGGCGATCCTGGAAAGGCGCCGGATCGAGCTCGGCGAGCAGGTCGCCCTTCTTCACCTGCTTGTTGAAGTCCGCGTGGAGCGCGGCCACGTTGCCCGACACGACGCTTCCGACCTTGACCGTCGTCACGGCGGAGAGCGTGCCCGTCGCGGCGACCGTCTGGGTGATGCTTCCCCGCTCCACTTTCGCCGTGCGGTACTTCGCCTCGGCCTTGCCCCGGCTGCCGAGAAGGAGGAAGGCTCCCGCCCCGACGGCGAGCGCCGCGGCGGACCAGAGCAACCACTTCTTCATGTCGCCCCCTCTAACCGGCGCTGCCCGGACCTTGTTCCCCCGGCCGCCCCCCGGGCCCTCGCCCGCAGGCTCGGGGAGGTTACAACGCGCCCATGAAAAAGGGCCCGGGAGGGCCCTTTTCGGGGGTGCGCCGGCCGACCCGGCGATTACAGGTTGCGGTCGATCAGCTTGACGAACTCGCTCTTCGGAAGCGCTCCGAGGGCGCGGTCGGCGACGACGCCGTTCTTGAAGAGGATGAAGGTCGGAATCGACGTGATCTGGTAGCGCATGGCGACCTCCGTCGACTCGTCGACGTTGATCTTGGCCACCTTGATCTTTCCGGCGTACTGGGTCGCCAGGTCGTCGACGATCGGGGCGACCGAACGGCAGGGGCCGCACCACGGCGCCCAGAAATCCACGAGAACGGGCACCTGGCTCTTCAGAATGTCTCCGTCGAAGCTGGCGTCGGAGACCTGGGAAACGTTGGGATTGGACATCGGCAAAAACTCCTTCGACAGAAATATGCAGCCAACCCGGGGCTGGATTCCGATGGGATGCCAGTCTAACAGACCGGGTTTCGGCCCCCCTCGGCCCCTCAGTGCAGGTGCGCGTGGACACGCCCACGGACGTGCGCGAGGCCCTCGCGCAGGAACCACGGGACCATCAGGAGCGAAAGAGCCGGATCGACCCAGTGCGGCGCGGCGAGCAGTCCGCCGATCATGGCCAGCATGGTCAGGCCCGAATCGATCGAGCAGGCGATCGACTCCTTGGCCTCCGCGGCCAGTCCCTTGCTTCCGAGGCTGCGGCTCGTCTTCCACTTGAAGTAGCCCACGATCGGCATGCCGAAGGTCGCAAAGATGGTCAGGAACAGGCCGAGCACGCTCGGCTCGACGTGACTGCCCGCGACGAGCTCGTAGACCCCGCGGACGAGCGTGTACGCCGCGAGCAGGAGAAACGAGACGCCGATCCAGCGCGCGAGCATCTGGTCGCGCCGCTCATGGTCCTCCTCCTCGTCGGCGAGATGGCGAAGGTGCCGCACGGCGAGGAAAGCCGCCCCGCCTTCGATGACGCTCTCGAGGCCGAAGGCGAGGAGGGCCAGGCTCCCGGTGCGGGCCGCCTCGAACAGGGCGAGCCCCCCCTCGCCGACCACGTGGACGAAGGTCAACCCGAGGAGCCAGCGCATGCGCCGGCGCAGGGCATCCGCGCCCGCCGAGGCGGCGGACCCGGGCATTTCGGCGGGGCGGGGACCGGACACGCCGGCATTCTATGCAGGGCCTTCTCCCCTTCGAGGAATACAATGCCCCGGCGCCCGCATTGGGGTGCCCAGACAGAATGCTGCGCCGACTGAAGGCCTCGCCCCTGGTCCGGGTCGCCCTGGTGGCGGCCGGCGTGCTGGCCATGCTCGCCGCCTTCGGCCTTCACCCCGAGCCGATCGGGGCCGGAGGCTTCGCGTCGCATCGCGGACTGTCGAGCGCTCACCAGGAGGACGCTCCCCACGCCTGTCCGGCGTGCCTCACGCACGCGGCCGCCCTCGTCACGCCCGCCGCCGGTGCGCTTCCGGTCGACCCCTCGGTCTCGCACGCGCCGCGGAGGCTCGAGGCTTCCGCCGCTTCCCGCCACGCCGCTCTCGATCTCTCCGGCCGCTCCCCTCCCGTCCGCGCGTAGATCGCAGGGGCCGCAATTCCGCGGCCCCGGGTCCTCACGCCGACAGGGAGGAGATTCTTGAGAGTCCCAACAGTCCTGGTGCTTGCCTCGGCGATCTTCGCCGCCGGCGCCGCGCTGGCGCAGGACGCGCCTTCGCCGTCCCCGACCCCGACACCCGCGCCCACCGCTCCCGCCCCCGAGCCGACGCCGGCGCCCGAGCCCGCGCCCTCTCCGGCCGCGGCCGCCCCCGCAGTCAACCCGACGTTCTTCAATCCCGCCATCGCCGTCATCGGGAACTTCCTCGCGTCCGTCGGCCACAACTCCGTCCAGCCCTCCCCCGCGTTCCAGGTCGAAGAGTCCGAGATTTCGTTCCAGGCGGTCGTCGATCCATACGCGCGGGCCGACCTGTTCCTCTCGTTCAGTAACGACGGAGTCGAAGTCGAGGAGGGCTACGTCACCTTCCTGTCGTTGCCCTGGCAGATGCAGGCGAAGGCCGGGAAGTTCAAGATGCAGTTCGGCAAGGTCAACACGATGCACCTTCACGTCCTGCCGTGGGTGGACGAGCCCCTGCCGTTCGACGACCTCCTGCTTTCCCCGGACACGTGGGCCGGCGAGGGCATCTCGCTCTCAAAGGTCATCGAGCTTCCGGGGGACACGTTCTCGGAGTTCTACGCTCAGGTCGTCGACGGAAGCTCCGAGCCCCTCTTCGCCGCGCCGACCAAGGGCGATCTGAGCTACAACGGCCAGTACCGCGCCTACCGCGACTTCGGCGACGACCACAACCTCGAGATGGGCTTCTCGTACGCGTACGGCCACAACGGAACGTCCGCCAGCAACATCACCCAGCTCCAGAACGTCCACCTCGTCTACCGCTGGAAGCCGCTCCAGGGAAAGCCGTATCGTTCCTTCATCCTGCGCAGCGAGTACTTCTGGAGCGAGCGCGAGCAGCCCGACGGCAAGCAGGACGCCCAGGGCTTCTTCGTGGGCGGCGACTACCAGCTCGGACGCCGGTGGTTCACGGGAGCGCGCTACGAGTTCTCGGACCACGCGACCGACGCGACCCAGCGCGACAAGGGCGTCGCGGCAACGTTCACGTTCATGCCGAGCGAGTTCTCGATGCTCCGCGCCGAGTACCGTTACCGCGAGTACGCCCCGGGCATCAAGGCCAACGAGGGCTTCCTGCAGATCCAGTTCGCCATCGGCGCCCACGGCGCCCATCCTTTTTGAGGTACCGCATGAAACGCATCGCAGTCGCTCTCGCCACGCTTCTGACCCTGTCCGCCTCGCCGGCCCTCGCGACGGTGAAGATCGTCACGAGCCTCCAGGACTTCGCGTCGATCGCCGAGGCCGTCGGCGGCAACCGCGTCGAGGTCTTCGCGCTCGCGAAGGGCTACCAGGACCCGCACTTCGTCGAGCCCAAGCCGTCGTTCATCCTCAAGCTCTCGAAGGCGGACCTCCTCATCGTCGCCGGCCTCGAGCTCGAGATCGGCTACCTGCCGCCGCTGATCGACCAGAGCCGCAACGACAAGATCCGGCCGGGCGGCCCGGGCTACCTCGACGCCTCGGCCGGGTGCGACATCCTCGAGCGCCCCACGGGCACCGTCACGCGCGCCATGGGCGACGTCCACCCTTTCGGCAACCCGCACTACTGGCTCGACCCCGAGAACGGCCGCGTCATCGCGCGGGCGATCGCGGCGCGCCTGACGCAGCTCGACCCGCCCGGGGCCTCGGCCTACGCCGCCAACCTCGCCGCCTTCGAAGCGAAGCTGACCGAGGGCGAGAAGCGCTGGGAGGCGGCGCTCGGGCCGTACGCCGGCACGGAAGTCGTGACGTACCACAACTCCTGGCCCAACTTCCTCAAGCACTTCAAGCTCGTCGCCGCCGGCTACGTCGAGCCCAAGCCGGGCAGTGCCGCCCTCGCCGGCGCACACCGTCGAGCTCATCGACATGATGCGGGCGAAGAAGATCCCGGTCATCCTGATGGAGCCCTACTTCGATCGCAAGACAGCCGCGCAGATCGCGGAGAAGACCGGGGCGACGCTTCTCGTCTTCATCCCCTCGGTCGGCGGTGTGCCCGAGGCGAAGGACTACTTCGGACTCTTCGACTACGACGTCAAGCTGCTGTCCGACGCTCTCGCGGCCAAGAAGGGAGGTCCCCGTTGACGGTCCTCGAGATCCTCCTCCCGGCGTTCGTGGCCGGCCTGATCCTGACAGGCATCCATGCGTACCTCGGCGTCCACGTCGTCGAGCGCGGCGTCATCTTCGTCGACCTCTCGCTCGCCCAGATCGCGGCGCTCGGGACGACGGTCGCCTTCCTCGCCGGCTTCGAGGCCCACTCGGAGCTCGGGCACCTCTTCGCCCTCGCCTTCACGCTCGTCGGCGCCGCGATCTTCGCGTTCGTCCGCCCCCACAGCAAGACGCGCGTCCCGCAGGAGGCGGTCATCGGAATCGTGTACGCCGTGGCGGCCGCCGCCTCGATCCTGGTGATGTCGAAGTCGACCCGGGAGACCGAGCACCTCAAGGACATGCTGGTGGGCAACATCCTGTCGGTGTCCTGGCCGGAGCTGCGCCACACGGCCGTTCTCTACGCGGCTATCGGGCTCTTCCACTTCTTCGCGCGACGACGGTTCCTCCTCATCTCGATGAACGAGCCCGAGGCGGTCCGCCAGGGCATCCCGGTCCGCTTCTGGGACTTCCTCTTCTACCTGTCGTTCGGCGTCGTCGTCACGTCCTCGGTGCCCATCGCGGGCGTGCTCCTGGTGTTCTGCTACCTGATCGTGCCCTCCGTGACGGCGATGCTCTTTGCCGACCGCCTGGGGCCGCGGCTGGCGATCGGCTGGTCCATGGGAGCCGTCGTCTCCGCGGCCGGCGTGGCCCTCTCTTTCTCCTGGACCTTCCGACCGGCGCGACGATCGTCGCCACCTTCGGCGGGGCGCTCCTGCTGCTCGCCGGCGGGCGCTGGGCCGTGGCCCGGCTCGCCCCGGCCCAGGCGGGCGTCAGAACAGAAACATCCCGGCCCCCGCTGCGAACATGAGCAGCGTCGCCGCGCCGACGAGGAGCCGCGACGCGGCGGGCAGCGGCTGGCCTCGCATCACCGTTCGATCGCTCGCGACGGCGAGGATTCCGAGAAGCAGAAAGGGAGCGAGCAGGCCGTTGACGACCGCGGTCCAGTAGAGCGCCCGGACCACGTTGACGTCGAGGAAATCGAGGCCGATCCCGACCGCGGTCGACAGCACGATCACGCCGTAGAAGTACCGGGCCCGGGCGAACTTCCGATCCAGGCCCTGCCGCCAGCCGAACGTCTCGGCGAACGCGTACGCGGCCGAGCCGGCGAGCGTCGGGATGGCGAGCAGGCCCACGCCGACGATGCCGACCGTGTAGAGCGTCTCGGCGAACCGACCCGCGAGCGGGCGCAGGGCCTGCGCGACCTCGCGGGAGGTCTCGAGGTTCGTGATGCCGTGCAGGTGCAGCGTGCGCGCGGTCGTGAGGATCACGAAGAACATCACCAGGTTCGAAAAAAACGTGCCGGCGCCGACGTCGAGCCTGCGGTCGGCGAGCTGGCGCGGCATCGCGTCCTCGCGCTGCACCAGGAGGCGCCGGCCCATCGCCTTCTCCTCCTCGACCTCCTGCGAGGCCTGCCAGAAGAACAGGTACGGCGAGATCGTCGTGCCCAGAATGGCGACGAGGGCGCCCCAGGCCTCCCCGCCGCGGGGCCAGGACACCGTGAACGCCTCGCCCAGCACGCCCTTCCAGGAGGGCGCCGTCTCGAAGGCCGCCACGACGTACGCGAGGAGAACGAGGGCGAGCCACTTCAGGACGGACGCGATCTGGTGATAGCGGAAGCGGATGATCGCCCACGCGATCCCGACTCCGAACACGACCACGAAGAGATGCGAGTTCCAGCCCGTGAGCATCTCGGCCGCGTCGGCCATCGCGGCCAGGTCCGCGGCGACGTTGAGGGTGTTGGCGGCGAAGAGGGCGAGCGTGGCCCCGGCGATCAGGGACCGGGGAAACTTCTCCCGGAGGGCGCCCGCCAGGCCCCGGCCCGTCACCATCCCGATCCGCGCGCAGGCCATCTGGACCGCGGCCATCAGCGGCCAGGTCAGCCACGCCGTCCAGAGCAGCGAGGTCCCGAAGCGGGCCCCGACGACGGAGTAGGTGGCGATGCCGGACGGGTCGTCGTCGGCCGCCCCGGTGACGACGCCGGGTCCCAGCGCCTTCAGGAACCTCTTCGGGCCGCGGGCCGGCGGCGGTGCCGCCTCCGGCTCCCCCGTCACGGGCCCGGCGTTTCGGGCGGGCCGCCGCGGCCCGCGAAGAACTCGCGAGTCGACGCGATGTCGCGCTGGATCTGGGCGCGCAGCTCCATCACCGACGGGAACTTGCGCTCCTCGCGCAGCCGCTCGAGGAAGAAGAGCCGCACCCTCTCGCCGTAGACGTCCGAGGAGAAGTCGAGGACGAACGTCTCGATCGTCGTCCGGTACTCCTCGTAGAGGGTGGGTCGCCGGCCGATGTTCGTCACGCTCGGGAACCGGCGGCCGAAGGAGCGGATCTCGATCTCCGTCACGTAGACGCCGTCCGACGGCGAAAGCTCGTTCTCGGGCTCGAGGTTGATCGTCGGCACGCCGATCTGGTGGCCCACGCGGTCGCCCCGGGAGACGAGGCCGTCGAGCTCGTAGCTGCGGCCGAGCATCGCGTTGGCCTCCGCGATCGCGCCCGCGATCGAGCGCCCGCCGGATGCGCGTCGAGGAGACCGGCTCGCCGTCGTGGAGGACCTCCGGCGACCGCCGAGGCGGCGAACCCGCACTCGGCGCCCAGGCGCGAGAGCAGCGCCAGGTCGCCGCGCTTGCCCCGCCCGAAGGCGAAGTGGGCGCCGATGTAGAGCTCGGCGGCGCCGAGGCGCTCGCGCGAGCAGCGTCCGCACGAAGTCCTCCGGCTCGGTCAGCGAGAAGTCCCGCGTGAAGGGGATCACCAGCAGCGTGTCGACCCCGATCGCCTCGATCGTCTCTTCCTTCTGGCGCAGCGTCTGGATCCGCCTCGGCGCGCGATCCGGGACGGAGGACCGACCATCGGATGCGGCTCGAACGTGATCGCGAAGGAGGGGCGGCCGCTCTCGCGGGCCCGCGCGACGACGGTCTCGAGGATCTTGCGGTGTCCGAGGTGGACGCCGTCGAAGTTGCCGATCGTGCCGACGCCGCCGCGCGGCAGGTCCGTCGGCGGAGGGGATCGCGGATGACCTGCATCGAGAACGTCAAAGATCCGCGGACGGCGTCATCCGACGACGGCGCCCGTCACGTCGTAGTCGAACGTCTTCTCGACCTTCACGCGCACGATGTCGCCCGGGAACAGCGTCCGGCCCCCGGCGTCGGTGATCAGGAGACGCCCGTCGATCTCGGGGGCCTGCGAGCGCAGGCGGCCCTCGAGCAGGTACTCGGACTCCTCCGACGGGCCCTCGACGATCGCCTCGACCGTCGCGTCCCCGCAGGCCGCGCAGCTTCGCCCGGGCGATCGGCTGCTGGAGCGACAGCAGGAAGTCCTTGCGGCGCTCCTTCTCCTCCGCGGGCACCGGGTCGCCGAGCGGCTCGGAGCCCGAGCCCGGCTCGGGCGAGTAGGTGAAGGCGCCGAGGTTGTCGAACTCGGCGTCGCGGACGAACTCGACACAGCTCCGGAAACTCGGCCTCGCCCTTCCCCGGGAAAGCCCACGATGAAGGTCGTGCGGATGGCGATCTCCGGCACGATCTGCGCGCATCCGCTCGATCATGCGCGAGGTAGGACGTCGAGTCGCCGCCGCGGCGCATCGCCGACGAGGATCGGCCGCGCGACGTGCTGGAGCGGGATGTCGACGTAGGGCAACGAACCGCGGCTCCCGCGCCATGAGCGTCGAGGACCGAATCGTCGAGCGTCTTCGGATACGCGTAGAGAAAGCGGATCCACGGAAAGGTCGTCCCGGCGAGCGAGCGCCTCGACGAGCCGCGCGAGGCCCGCCCGGCCCATGCCGAGGTCCTCGCCGTAGCGGGTCGTGTCCTGCGAGATCGAGCACGAGCTCGGAGACGCCCTGCGCCTCGAGCGACTCGCGCCTCGGCGACGAGCGACTCGACCGTCCGGCTGCGCTGGAGCCCGCGCATCTGCGGGATCGTGCAGAACGTGCAGGGGTTGTCGCAGCCCTCGCCGACCTTGAGGTACGCGTAGCCCCGGCGGCGCGACAGCACGCGCGGCGCGAGCTCGTCGTAGAGGCGTGTCGCGAGCGGCTTGTCGGTGAAGCGCGGAAGCGACGGAAGGCCCGCGGCCGCCGCGGCGCGCGTTCTCGAGCTCGTCGAGGCCGACGAAGGCGTCCACCTCCGGGATCTCCGCGCGAGAGCTCGCCGGCCGTACTTCTGGACCATGCACCCGGCGACGACGACGCGGTCGATCTCGCCCCGCTTCTTGCGCTCGACCTGCTCGAGGATCGCCTCGACCGACTCTTCCTTCGCCGCGGTCGATGAAGCCGCACGTGTTGACGAGGACGACGCGGGCCTCTCCGTCCGGCACGATGCGCGTGGCCCGCGCGCTGCAGGTGGCCGAGCATGACCTCGGTGTCGACGAGGTTCTTCGGGCAGCCGAGCGAGACGACGCCGACCGAAGGCGGAGCCTTCGTCACTCGGGCTCCACGAGCTTCAGGCCGTCGAAGTAGCTCCGGTAAAAGCCACGGTCGCGCGTCAGAAGGCGGTCCGCCTGAAGGCGCGCATGGGCCCCGATCAGGAAATCCGCCAGAGGCCTCCTTGCCCGGCGGGCGACGCGCGCATCCTGGCACGCCTGCAGCCGGCCGGCCTCGACCGCCGCCTCCTCGCCGATCGGATCGTACTGGATGCCGACGTTCCGGACCCACGCCGCCGGGTCGCGGGACGGCTCGAACCCTCGCGTCAGCTCCGCCAGGACGACGTCGCAGATGACGAGGTCTCCCGTGGCGCCGAGCTCATCGAGCGCTCGCGCAGCGCCGCGGGCCCGGTCGAGCTCTCCGGCTCCCAGATCGATCAGAACGTTGGCGTCGATGGCCGTGATCACCGTCTCCGCCTGTACCGCTTCGCCGGCGGCCGCCGTCCCTCGATCTCCTCGTACGAGCCCCCGCGAACGTAGTCGATGTAGGCGTCGACCGTCTTCGGAATGCCCTTCGGCCAGCGCCACACGTCCTTGAGGGACCCGATCGCGTCCCAGACCGGGTGCCGCTCGGGCCGGCGCCGACGCATCAGCGCCTCGCCCTCCCTCACCTCGAACTCCACCTTCGTGCCGGGAAGCAGGCCGCACCTCTCCCGAACGCTCTTCGGAATCGTGATCTGTCCCTTGGACGAAACCGTGCCTCGGGCGGCGCCGTAGGGCGCGTCGGCCTCCCGCAGCCCGGCCGGTCGCTTCTTCATGCCTTCAGGGTAAAGAAGTAAAGCGTGAAAGTAAAGCCTACGGATAGATCCGCTTCAGCGTGCGCGGGTACGGAATCGCCTCGCGCAGGTGATGGATGCCGCAGACCCAGGCGACGAAGCGCTCGAGGCCCATGCCGAAGCCCGCGTGCGGGAAGGTGCCGTAGCTGCCGCACGTCGAGGTACCACTCGTACGCCTCGCGCGGCAGCTTGTGCTCCTCGAGGCGCTGCTCGAGCAGCAGTCGTGGTCGTGGATGCGCTGCGAGCCGCCGATGATCTCGCCGTAGCCCTCGGGGGCGAGCATGTCGAGGCCGAGCACGACCTCCGGGTCCTGCGGGTCGGGCTGCATGTAGAACGACTTGATCGCCGACCGGGAAGCGCGACACGATCAGCGGGCTTGTCGAAGTCCGGCGCAGAGCGCCGTCTCCTCGTCGGCGCCGAGGTCGTCGCCGAACTTGACCGGGAAGCCCTTGCCCTGGAGGGTCGTCGATCGCCCTCGCGGTAGGTGATCCGCGGGAAGGGCTTCTGCGACCTTCTCGAGCTTCGCGGTGTCGCGCTCGAGGCGCTTCAGGTCCTCGCGCGCAGCGCTCGAGCGCGCGGCCGACGAGGTAGACGACGAAGTCCTCGGCGAGCTCGCAGAGGCCCTCGAACTCGAGGAAGGCGACCTCGGGCTCGACCATCCAGAACTCGGTCAGGTGGCGGCGCGTCTTCGACTTCTCGGCGCGGAACGTCGGGCCGAAGCAGTAGACCTTGCCGAACGCCGCGGCCGCCGGCTCGAGGTAGAGCTGCCCGGACTGCGAGAGGTAGGCCTTGTCGCCGAAGTAGTCGGTCTCGAAGAGCGTCGAGGTCCCCTCGACGCGACGAGCCGTCAGGATCGGCGAGTCGATGCGGACGTAACTCGCGCTCGTAGAAGAAGTCGCGGATCGCCTGCTCGATCTCGCGACCGCACCCGCAGCACCGCGTGCTGCTGCGAGGAGCGCATCCAGAGGTGGCGCAGGTTCATCAGGAAGTCGACGCCGTGCTCCTTGGGCGAGATCGGGTACTCGGGCGAGGCGCCGAGGATCTGACCGCCGGTGCCGGTCATCTCGTAGCCGCCCGGCGCGCGCTTGCTCCTCGCGCACCGTGCCCGTCGACCGTCGAGGGAGCGACTCCTGCGTGGCCTTCTCCGCCGCCTCCCAGACCTCGGGCGGGACCTCGGCCTTCGGGACGACGCACTGGACGTAGCCCGTCCCGTCGCGCACGATCAGGAACTGGATCTTCCCCGAGGAGCGCTTGTTGTAGAGCCAGCCCTTCACGACGGCGGTGCCGCCGGCCTTCGAGCCGAGCTTCGAGATCGCGGTCGTTTCCATGAGGGCGCGGATTATACGGGCATTCCGGCGAGCGCCCGTAGAATCCGGCCGTGCCCCGGCCGTCGTTGTCGTCCCTCGCCCGCGCGGTCGCTGCCGCTCTCCGGCGCGGCACTTCCTGCGCCGCGCGGCGCGCGAGGCGCCGCACCGGCTGCGCGACCTCCCGAGGGACGCGCTCGGCCTCCTCCTCCCCCGTGCGTTCGGCGGACCGATGCCGCCTCCGGGCCTGCGCTCGCGGGTGGGCTCGGTTCGCGCGGCGAGTTCGCCCTCGTCGGGCGGGAGGGCGCGAGGGCGGTTCTCGAGGCGGTCCGGCGCGCGGCGCCGACGGGCATGGCAAAGGGCGACTGGCTCGACTTCGGCTGCGGCTGCGGCCGCATCGCCCGCGGCCTCGTCGACTCGAGCGCGGTCGCGACGTACTCCGGCGTCGACGTCGACGCGCGCCAGATCGCCTGGGCGGCCCGGCACCTGCCGGGCCGTTTCTCGGTCATGCGCCCGTCGCCTCCCCTGGCGTTTCCGGACGCCGCCTTCGACGTCGCCGTCGCCGTCTCGGTCTTCACGCACTTCTCGGAGGAGGAGCAGTTCGCCTGGCTCGCGGAGATCCGCCGGGTCCTGAGACCCGTGGGCCTCCTCGTCGCGACCCTGTTGTCGCCGGAGCACGCCGCCGCCACTCCGGGTCTGACGCCGGGGAGCGGTCCACCCTCGCCCGGCGCGGGTTCCTCGCGGCCGACCACGGCGCGACGACGTTCAACGAGCGCTCGACGTTCCACTCGCGCGAGTATCTCGAGAGCGCCTGGCGCGGGTCCTTCGATCTCCGGCTTCACCAGCCGCGCGGCTTCGTCGGCTACCAGGACCTCACGGTGTGGGAGAAACCGGCGGCGGCACGCTGACGACGATCGGCCGCTCGAGGACGGTCTCACCCCCGTCTCGGGCGACGAGCGTGACCCGCAGGGTGTGGCGGCCCGGAGGGACATTCGGGATCGAGAACCCGTACCCGCCGTTTCCGGGCTCGCGGTAGTCGGGAAAGACGTCCGAAAGACCGGGCCACGTCCCTCCGATTTGCCCGTCGCCGGAGTCGCCGAGCTCCGTCCCCACGCGCACGGCCGCGATCCCGGAGTCATCCAGCGCCCAGCCGAATCCCCAGAACCCGGGCGCCACGCGCTGTCCCTCCTCGGGGAGATGGATCACCCCGAACGGCGCGGCGGCGTGGATCTGCGACTTCTCCAGGTCCGCGACGGCCGTGTCGAAGAGCCGCGCGGCTTCCGGCGGCGGCGTGCCGTCAGCGCCGAGCGCAGCGTTCCACTCGGGCGCCGCGACAGGGCGAAACACGAAGTCGAGGCCCTGCCCCTCGTGCGGAAAGCTGCCGACGAGCCGGAGTCTCCCCGCCGCTGCCGCGCGGCGCACGGCATACGCATAGTCGATGGCGCGATATCCGCGTCCCTCGTGCGCGTGATAGACGAGGAGGCTCGGGGCGAGCGCCTGCTGGAGTGCCCAGACGCCGTCGGGAATCGGTCTCTTGTTGAGCGCCGCCGCGAGCTCGGCATACGCCTTCGGGAAGAACCCGGAATAGCCGTTCACGAGCGGCTTCTCGTGGAAAGTCTGGCCAAAGACGTAGTCGAAGTCGTACAGAAGTCCCAGGGGCCACTCGACCGCGGCCCCCGGAAACGAGGCGGACCGCATCCACCGATAGACCGCCGGCGGCTCGGCGCTCGTCGGGTACATCTTCAGCGGGAAGGCCCGGTACTCGACGCCGAGCAAGACGAGCGCCGCGCCGGCGGCGCCGAGGCGCGTCGACAGCGGACGGCGGCGAGTCAGAAGCGAGAGCCCCCACGCGGCCAGGACCGCGAGCGCGAGGTCGAAGAGCACGATGCCGCGGGAAGGCGCGCGGATCGCCCGGAAGACCGAGCCGAACGACTGGAACAGGAAGCGGTAGTAAGGCGTGTGGCCGCCGAGGGCGACGAGCGCGCCCGTCGCAGCGATCGCGAGCAGGAGCGCCGCACGCGGGTCGAGCCCGCCCCGCCGCAGAAAGTCGCCGAGGTCCCGGAAGCGCTTTCCCGGGAACGCCGCGGACAGCCCGCAGCACGACCGCCATCGAGAGAAAGACCAGGATCCGGCCCGGGTCGCCCATGCGCAGCGGACCGATCGCGAAACTCGGCGACAGGCGCGAGGCCAGCCACAGGATGGCGAGGGCGAGCACGAGGACGTCGGCCGCCCTCGCCAGGCGCCGCCGGGCCGGTGCCGGCGCAGTGGCCGGAGCCTCCATTCCTCCCGGAGGCCGGCGCCAGAGCGTCCCGACCGCCGTCGCCGCCAGCCCCAGGGCCACGAGTCCCGGGAAGAAGTGACCCTCGGGCGACCAGTAGCGTTGCGTGAGCGGCCCCCAGAAGCGGTTCTTCTCTCCGGCCGACAGGAACGCGGCCAGGTGTCCCGAATAGAAAGTCATCTGTCCCAGATAGCGCTCCATGCCGTAGAGCTCGGCGGCGGCGCGGTAGCCGAGCGCGAACGGAACGAACGGAAGGCCGCCGAGGGCCGTCGCCACCAGCGCGCGCCCGGCGCGGCGGCGCCGGTCCGGGAGCCGCTGGAACCAGAAGGCCGCGAGCGTCACGCCCACGAGGAAACCGGAGAAGATGGCGAAGTGCACGTTGGAGAGCGCGTTCCAGGCGAAGGCGACGGCGAAGAGGAGAAGATCCCGATTGCGCCCCTGCTCGAGATACCGCACCAGGAACAGGAGCAGCAGCGCGAGGAACGCTCCCCACTGGTGCTGCAGGTGAGGGATCTGCTCGATCCGCCACGGGAGAAACGTGTAGACCATGCCGGCCGCCGCCGAGGCCACCGGATCGCCGGTCACGTGACGCGCCAGCGCCCAGGCCGCCAGGGCGGAAAGGAACATGCCGGCGAGGAGGAGGACGTTGTAGTTCAGCAGCGCCGAGCCGCCCGCCGCGAGGATCGGGAAGCCGAAGAGGGAAACGCCGAAGAGATTCTCCGAGAAGGCGAGGACGTAGCGGGCGGGATGGAAGAAGTTCAGCTCGAAAGAGACCGAGGGGATTGCGAATCGTCTGCGCGATAGTCCCACTGGAGGATCCGGGCGTTCAGCTTCGCGTCGCCGAAGTCCGAGAGCGCGTCGTTCATGTGCGCGGCCTGCGGCCACGTCATCAGGACGGTCAACGCCAGGAAGAAAGCCGCGGCGAAGAGCGGTCTCCCGGGCCCGGGGCGGAGGGGCCGCCGGCCCCGGGATCAACGCAGCCGCTGGCGGGCGCTGTTGGCGATCGTCAGCGCCTGCTGGAGCCGCTGCATCCGGCGGTGCCGCTTCTGCGTCGCCTCGACGTCGCCCGTGGGCGGAACGTTCCCCCGGATCTCGCGCAGCAGCTTGTCGCGCCTCGAAGCCGAAGGCCTGGAAGTCGCCGATCTGGAACTTGCTGGAACGTCAGCTCGGTCGCGATGATGTAGCCGTCGGCGATGTCCCGGACCATGGTGTACGCGGACCCGCCGAGAAACGCGCTCATGCCGCCGAAAAGTGTAACCCGGCCGGGGGTCGGGAACCGGACGCCGCTTCCCGGAAGGCGGTCGGCCGGGATAGGATTCCGCCCTTTGCGGGAGGGCTCAACTTGGCTTCCACGCCGACTACCTCGACTTCGACACACTCCTGACCGAGGAGCAGCGGATGGTCCGCGACACCGTGCGGCGCCTTGGTCGACGACAAGGTCCTGCCCATCATCGAGGAGGCTGCATGGGAAGGGCGCTTCCCGCGGGAGCTCGTCCCGGAGATGGCCGCGATGCAGCCTCTTCGGCTCGACCATCGCCGAGTACGGCCTGCCCGGCCTCGACAACGTCGCCTACGGCCTGATCATGCAGGAGCTCGAGCGCGGCGACTCGGGCCTGCGCTCGTTCGTCTCGGTCCAGTCGGCCCTCGTCATGTACCCGATCTACGCCTTCGGCTCGAAGGAGCAGAAGGACCGCTGGATCCCGAAGCTCGCGAAGGGCGAGGCGATCGGCTGCTTCGGCCTGACCGAGCCCGACTTCGGCTCGAACCCGGCGGCATGCGCACGACCGCGAAGAAGGACGGCGACGCCTACGTCCTGAACGGCGCCAAGGCCTGGATCACGAACGGCTCGATCGCCGACGTCGCCGTCGTCTGGGCGAAGCTCGACGGCGTCGTGCGCGGCTTCCTCGTCGAGAAGGGCACGAAGGGCTTCTCGACCTTCGAGCACAAGGGGAAGATGTCGCTGCGCGCCTCGGTCACCTCGCAGCTCGCCTTCGAGGACTGCCGCATCCCGGCCGAGAACATCCTGCCCGGCGTCGAGGGCCTGAAGGGCCCCCTCTCCTGCCTGACGCAGGCCCGCTACGGCATCGCGTGGGGCGCGCTCGGCAGCGGCGATGGCGACCTACAGGCGCGCCCTCGACTACGCGAAGAGCCGCAAGCAGTGGAAGGACCGGCCGATCGCCGCGCACCAGCTCGTCCAGGAGAGCCTCGCCTGGATGATCACGGAGATCACGAAGGGCCAGCTCCTCGCCTGGCAGCTCGGCCGGATGAAGGACGACAAGACGATGAAGCCGCAGCACGTCTCGATGGCCAAGCGCAACAACGTCTGGGTCGCCCGCGAGTGCGCGCAAGCTCGCCCGCGAGATCCTCGGCGCCAACGGCGATCGTCAACGAGTACCCGGTCTTCCGCCACCTCGCCAACATCGAGACCGTCTACACCTACGAGGGCACGCACGACATCCACACGCTGATCATCGGCGAGGCCGTCACCGGGCGTCGCCTCGTACAACCCGCCGATGGACTGACCGGCAGCGGGCGAAGACGCAACCGGGCCGCGCCGGCGGAAATCACTGACCCCCAGTCGCTTGCGCTAAAATAGCAGGCTCGGACACCGCCGTTGGGAATCACAGGAAACCTCAAGACGATGCAGCTCGGAGAGCTGCTGCAGTGGCTCTCGCTCGGCTCGAAGACGGGAACGCTCCTGATCGACGGCCACGGCGTCGAGAAGCGCATCTACTTCCAGGACGGCCGCATCGCCTCGACCTCCTCCTCCGACCAGCGCGAGTACCTCGGGCCACTTCCTCGTCTCCCACGGGTTCATCACCGAGGAGGAGCTCAAGATGGCCATGGAGGTCCAGGAGGAGTCGCAGATCCTCCTCGGCAAGATCCTCGTCATGATCAACGCCATCGCCGAGTCCGACCTGCTCGCGCCTCATGCGGAAGAAGGCCGAGGAGTCGATCTACGACATCTTCCTCTGGACCGAGGGCAACTTCGAGTTCGTCGACGGGCGAGCATGCCCGACCAGAAGATGGTCCCCCTCTCGCTCGACGTCACCGGCATCATCATGGAGGGCATGCGCCGCTACGACGAGTGGCAGCTCATCCGCCAGCGGGTTCCCGACTCGTCGCGTCGTCCCGGAGATCGTCCGGCCGCTCGACATGGAGCTCCGTCGCCGACCGCGAGAAGCTCATCGTCCCCTACATCGACGGGCAGCGCACGATCGAGGAGATCGCGCTGCAGACGCACAACGCCGAGTTCACCGTCTCCAAGCTCATCTCCGAGGGCCTCCGCACGGGGACGATGCGCCTCACCGAGAGCCGGCCCGCGGCCACCCGACGCCGTCGCTCGGCGCCGGGCTCGCGCGAGGTCGACCACTTCCTGCAGCGGGGCCGCGCCGCAGCTCAAGGACGACCCCCAGGCCGCCTACCGCATGTTCAAGGTCGCCCACGAGCTCGACCCGAGCGACGGCCGCGCGACCGAGGCCCTGCGCGAGGCCGAGCGCGACATCAAGACCGCCCTCGAGCAAGGACGGCGTCTCCGGGGAAAAGGTCCCGGAGCTCGCCGTCTCGATGCAGACCCTGACGGAGCGCCCCTTCTCGCCGCACGAGGGCTTCGTCCTCTCGCGGATCAACGGCCAGTGGGACGTCAAGTCGATCATGAAGATCTCGCCGATGAAGGAGCTCGAGGTCCTGATGATCTTCCACAAGTTCCTGAAGGACGGCGTGATCCGCTGCAAGGCGCACTGAGCGGCGGAAGGCCGCCGGCCTCGCCGTCGTAGAATGGCCGTCGGAGGACGCCCGATGGCGCACCCGCCGGCCGCGGCAGCTTCCACGCGCTTCAGGTCGGGGTCTGCGCCGGCGGCGCCGCGCTGCTCGCTCGTGCCTGTCGCCCCGGCATCCCCTGGGACCGCTTGCCCGAGATCGCTCTTCTTCACCGCGCCTCGCCGTCCTGGCGTTTCGCCTGCGCGTGCGCTACGCCGACAACTACGTCGGGCTCGAGGCGGCCGCCCTGGTGCCGGCGATCCTGCTGCTGCGCTCCCCCGGCGCGGCGATGCTCGTCTGCGTCGTCGCCGACGCCATCGCCAAGCTCCTCGGCCGCACCGCGGCGCTGGACGCTCTCGAGCGCCTTCGACCTCGCCCAGCTCTCGCTCGCCTACGGCGCGGCGGCGCTCTTCGCCGACGCCCTGCACGCCGCCGGCAGCGGGCCGGTCGCCGTCGGCGGCGCTGGCGGTCGGCCGTGCTGCTCGTCTTCTTCTTCGTCAACACGGCGCTGGTCTTCGCGTACCTCGACCTCGTCGGGCGGCCTGCGCCGCGAGCGCCTGCTCCGAGATCGCGCCTCTTCCAGCTCGTCGCCCTCGCTGCTGCTCGCGCCGATCGTCATCCTCGAGGTCCTCGTCTACCCGGCCTACGGCGTCGCCGGCACCCTCCTCGCCTTCTTCCCGGTCGTGCTCGCCTCGTTCGTCATGCGCAACCTCTCGTCGATGGAGCGGCGCGTCGAGGAGGTCTCGCGCGCAGAACCGCGAGCTCGACGTCGATGCGCGACATCTCCGACGACCTTCGGCGTCAGCGCCCGCGTCGACCGCTACGAGCGCGTCTTCGCCGCCGTGGCGCGCCTGCTCCCCGTCGAGGCCATGGCCGATCCTCGAGTGGACCGGCGACGCGCGAAGACGACCTCGTGGTCCACCTCTCCGAGAAGGCGACCGCAGGCCCGGCGACGAGATCCTCGCCTGGGCGCGGCGCAGCCGCCTGGACGAGCGGCGCGTCGACGCGAGCGTCCGGCCTGTGCGAGCTCGTCGATCGGCGAGGCGCCGCGAGCTGCGCCTGGCGCCCGGCGCGCCCTACCAGGTCGCGCATCGCGCTCTCGACCTTCGAGCTGCACTCCGGGCCTGCTCGTCCTCGAGAGCGCTCGCCCGGCTCTCCACGCGCCCGACACGCTCGCCTCCCTGCGCGACCATCGCCGACCACATCGCCGCTCGTCCTCCAGGACCGCTGCGATCCGCGCCCAGATCGCAGGACCTCTCGGAGCGCAACCGCGAGCGCGCCGAGACCCTCGACCAGATCCTCGAGATCTCCAACGACCTCAAGACGCAACCGCACGCTCGACGACCTCTTCCGCTCGATCGCCGCGGCCGTCGCGCGGAGCCTCGGCTTCCAGCAGGTCGTCCTCTCGCTCTACGACCGCGAGAAGCAACGTCTTCGCGCCGCGCGCCCACCCGGCCTCGACGAGCGCTGGGACGCGATCCGCGAGCGAGAGCGTGCCCGCCGAGGAGATCACGCGCCACTGGAACGACAAGAACCGCGTGTCCGAAGTCGTACCACGTGCGCGACCGGTCCGCTCGCGAGCGGCCTCGGCCGCGATGGGCGCCTCGCGCCGCGTGCGTCGCGGCCGGCGACGACGCCTGGCGGCCGAACGAGCTGCTCTGGATCCCGCTCTACTCCGAAGACCGGCTCCTCGGCTGCCTGCTCGGTCGACGATCCGCGAACGGCGCAGTCGCCGACGCTCGAGACGATCCGGTCGCTCGAGATCTTCGCGAACCAGGCGGTCACGGCCATCGAGAACGCCCGGTCCTACAACGAGGCCCGCGAGCAGTCGATCCGCGACTCGCTGACCGGCGCGTACAACCACCGCCACTTCCAGGAGGTCCTGCAGCGCGAGCTCGGCCGTGCCGAGCGCCTCGGCCGGCCGCTCACCGTCCTCATGCTCGACATCGACGACTTCAAGTCGATCAACGACCGGTTCGGGCACCCGGTCGGCGACGCGATCCTCCAGGGCATCGTCGCGGAGATCCGCGGCGAGGTCCGCGGCGACATGGACCTGCTCGCCCGCTACGGCGGCGACGAGTTCGCCGCTGGTGCTGCCCGAGACGCCCGCGAGCGAGGCCGTCCTGGTGGCCGAGCGCGTCCGGCGTCGCATCGACGAGCGCCTCTTCCGGATGCCCGACTCGCGCCAGGTCCTGCGCGCGACCGTCTCGATCGGCCTCGCCACCTACCCGACGACGCCGCCGAGAAGCAGCGACCTCGTCGAGAAGGCCGACGCCGCCCTCTATCGCGCCAAGCACGGCGGAAAGAACGCCGTCGTCGCGACGTCCGAGCCGGGGCCGGCGGCAGCTGCCGCTCCTCCCGCACTGAACGTCGCTCCGCTGTCACGGTCTGGCTCCGCCACCGTTTTCACGGGACACCGCGGCGGAGGCCCGGTCGTAGAACCGCAGCGGCCAGTCCTTCGCGTCGCCAGCGTAGTCGATGCCGATGCGGGGGGAGACGCCGAGCCGGAGGCGGGGGCGGCGCCGGGGACGAAGATGCGGATGGCCGCCGCCGACGAGGTCGAGGCCGCTGTCGGCGTCCGTGATCCCGAGGCCGGCGCAGAGCTTTCCCGGGCCCGCCAGCAGCCGCGCGGGCGCGTCCGCCGGGCCTTCCGCGGCCCGCAGCAGGACGGCCTCCGGCGACGCCGTCGCGCCGCGTGACGACGTTGGCGCAGTGATGCATGCCGTAGACGAGAAAGACGTAGAGGTGGCCGCCGTCGGCGTACATCGGCTCGACGCGCGCGCGTGCGGCGGCCGCCCCAGGAGTGCGCCGCCCGGTCCGCGGGCCGAGGTAGGCCTCGGTCTCGACGATGCGGCCGCCGTACCAGCGGCCGCGCCAGCGCCGCGCGATCCAGGCGCCGACGAGGCCGCGCGCGACGGCGACGTGTCGCGGCGGAAGAACGCGCGCGGCGGCTCGCGTCAGCCCGAGCGCGCGCGGATCGAATCGCGAGCCGGGAATCGGGACGGTATGGGTTCGCTATCATGCGGGACTCGCAAGATCGGAAGGATTCTATGAACATCCTCGTGACGGGCGGCGCGGGCTTCATCGGCTCGCACATGGCGAAGCGGCACCTCGCCGACGGCCACCGCGTCGTGATCGTCGACGACCTCTCCTCGGGACGCGCGCGAGCGTCTCCCGGAGGAGGCGCGCTTCGTCCAGGCCGACATCGCGGAGACGGACCTCGAGCCGCTGCTCTCGCGAGGAGAAGATCGACTTCGTCTCGCACCACGCCGCGCAGATCGACCTGCGCCACTCGGTGTCGCGGACCCGATCGGCGACGCCCGCGCCAACATCATCGGGAGCCTCAAGCTCTTCGAGGCCATGCGGCGCGCGGGACGCCCGGCAGGTCCTGTTCTCGTCGACCGGGCGGCGCCATCTACGGCGAGCCGGAGGGCGGCCGGCCCGCGACCGAGAGCCACCCGACCAACCCGGTCTCCCCCTACGGCTGCGCCAAGCTCTCGATCGAGAAGTACATGCACTACTACCGGGTCGTGCACGGCCTGCGCACGCAGGTCTTCCGCTACGCCAACGTCTACGGCCCCTGGCAGGACGGCACCGGCGAGGCCGGCGTCGTCGCGATCTTCTCGGAGGCGATGCTCGGGAACCGGCCGCTGAAGATCAACGGCGACGGCGAGCAGACGCGCGACTACGTCTTCGTCGGCGACCTCGTCGAGGCGGCCTCGCCGCGCCGCGAGAAGCGACAAGAGCGGCGTCTGGAACCTCGGGACCGGGGTCGAGACGTCCGTCAATCGGCTCTTCGAGCTCCTCGCGAAGGAGTACGGCTACGCGGCGACGCCCCCGCACGTGCCCGGCGCCGGCCGGCGAGCAGATGCGGAGCGTCCTCGACGGTTCGCTCGTGCGCCGCGACTTCGGCCTGCCGCCCTGGACGCGGCTCGAGGACGGCCTGAAGGCGACCGCCGAGTTCTTCCGGAGCCGCCACCAAGCCTGACGCCTGTACAATCCCGCGCCCGATGCCGCTCGCGGCGGGTTCCCGCCTCGGCCCCTACGAGATCCTCGCGCCGATCGGCGCGGGCGGCATGGGAGAGGTCTACCGCGCGCGGGATCCGAGGCTCGGCCGCGACGTCGCGATCAAGGTCCTCCCGGCGTCGTTCTCGAGCGATGCCGACCGCCTGCGGCGCTTCGAGCAGGAGGCCCGGGCCGCCGGCGTCCTCAACCACCCGAACATCCTCGCCGTCTACGACATCGGCCAGCCACGACGGCGCGCCCTACGTCGTCCTGGAGCTGCTCGAGGGCGAGACGCTTCGCGATGGAGCTGGCCGGAGGCCGCTTCCCGCCGCGCAAGCCGATCGACTACGCGATCCAGATCGCCCAGGGCCTCGCCGCCGCCCACGACAAGGGCATCGTCCACCGCGACCTGAAGCCCGAGAACCTGTTCGTCACGAAGGACGGCCGGGTCAAGATCCTCGACTTCGGCCTCGCGAAGCTGACGCAGGCCGAGCGGCGCCGGCTCGAGCGGCACGAACCTGCCGACCGCGACCCGCGGCGACCGAGCCCGGCGTCGTGATGGGAACGCTCGGCTACATGTCGCCCGAGCAGGTCCAGGGCAAGCCCGCCGACGCACCGCTCCGACATCTTCGCCTTCGGGGCCGTCCTCTACGAGATGCTCTCGGGCCGGCGGCGTTCCATGGCCGACTCGGCCGGCGAGACGATGACGCGCGATCCTGAAGGAGGATCCGCCTGATCTGTCCGTCACGAACCGGAACGTCCCGCCCGGCCTCGAGCGCATCGTCCGCCACTGCCTCGAGAAGAACCCCGAGCGGCGGTTCCAGTCGGCGCGAGCGACCTCGCGTTCGACCTCGAGGCCCTGTCGGGCTCGTCCGGCTCCGTCGCCGCGACGGGCGTCGCGGCGCGGCCACGCCGGGCCCTCCGGTGGGCCGCAGCCCTCCTCGCCGTCGCTTGCGGCCCTGGCGCTGCGGCGCCGCTCGCCGCCTCCCGGTCTCCGCCGCAGGATTCCGCCGCCGACCTACCAGCAACTGACGTTCCGGCGCGGCGTGATCAGTCGCCGCGCGATTCGCGCCCGACTTCCAGACCGTCGTGTTCGCGGCCTCCTTCGACGGAGCGGCCGAGCCGCATCTACTCCACTCGCCCCGGAAGTCCCGAGTCGCAGCCCCTGAATCTGCCGGCGCTCTGACATCTGCTCTCGGTCTCGCTCGCAGGGCGAGCTCGCGGTGATCCGCCTCGGGACCGTCAGCGATCGGCCTTGAGAATTCCGACGCGGACTCTCGCTCGCGTGCCGATGTCGGGCGGCTCTCCACGTGACGTCATGAACGACGTCGACTGACGCCGACTGGGCTCCGGACGGGACCGACCTCGCCGTCGCCCACACCGTCGGCGAGCGAGGCGGCGGCTCGAGTTTCCGCATCGGAAAGCGCCCTCTACGAATCCTCCAACCGCATCGAATCGCTCCGGGTGGCAGGCACGCGGCAGACCAGGTCGCGTTCGTGGACCACCCGATCGCCGATGAAACGATGAGGTCGGTGATCGGTCGCCGAGCGTTCCGGTCCCGCCCGTGCTCTGTCGAAAGACTGGTTCGACGTCGGAGGTCTCGCGTGGTCGCCGGATGCACGGCGAGATCTGGTTCTCGGCGTCGCGAGACGGGCGGTCGCCGGAGCTCTCTGGCGCCGTGACGCTCGCCGGCCGGCTGCGTCTCCTGGCCGAGAACGCCCGCGTCAAGCCTCGTCGACGACGTTTCCCGCGGTGGGCAAGCGTGCTCATCGACGCCTCGTCCTGGCGCGCCTTCATCTCGGGCATCCTTCCTCGGCGAGGCCGCGGAATCGCGACCTTCACCTGGCTCGACTTCTCGTTTCCGCGTCGATCTCTCCGACGACGGGAAGACGCTCCTCTTCCAAGAATGCGGGCGACGGAGGCGGCTCGAGGGCGCCGTGACCCTCCGGCGCCTGGACGGTTCGCCTCCGGTGCGCCTCGGCGAGGGCTTCGGGCATCTCCCTCTCGCCGGACGCGACGGTGGGTCCTGACGCGGCTTTATACACAGCCTCCGCGAGCTCGTCCGTCCTTCCGACCGGAGCCGGCCGCGCCCAGACCTCGTGCCCCTCGAAGGCATCGTCGGTAGGACGGTGGGCGCAGCTGGTTCCCCGACGGCAAACGAATCCTCCTCGTCGGACACCGGGGGAGGAAAATCCTTTTCTTCGCTGCTCGACGTCAGGGAGCGAGAGAAGCCCGTCCCTTGCGGATACGACGTCGTCAACGCGGAATCGGTCGGTCGCCCCGGGCTCATCTCCCGACGGTCGAGCGCTCGCGTACGTGAACGACGACGGCCTGGCCAACCTTCTGTCGCTCAGGACGGGGCATCGCGCCCCGCGGCCGGCATCGCGCGAGACGACGTTCCCGATCAGCTGGAGCGCCGACGGCGAAACGCCTTCTCGTCGTCCAGAGGCGCGGGGCGTCCAACGTCGTCAGCCGTGTGATCCGGTCACGGGCGCAGCGCGAGCCCTGGAAGCAATTCACCGTTGCCTCCGACCCCATCGGCCTGCGACGGGCGCGGCCGGTGCTCGCTCTCCGCCGACGGAAGTCGCCGTCTTCTGGGCTACCAGCGGTCGTGTCGACAGCTGTACCTGGTCGAGGGGCTGAAGTGACGCACCCGCCGGCAGCCGCCTCGTGCCAGCGGTATCTGGCCACTCCGTACCTCGCCGAGAACATCGAGTCCTGGCGCCGGCCGACGTTCTGGTCGCGCGTGCTCGGCCGCAGCCGTTGAGCTTCTCGCCCTACGGGACCTTCGGCACCGGGTAGGTCCCCGAGTCGTCCGGCGTTCGCCGTCCGGCGCCGGCCCGAAGTGCCGCTTGAGGACGACGACCGTGCGGTCGTCCTCGGGCTCCCCGCCGCCGGACCACTCCTCGACGCGCCGCACGAGCTCGCGCGCGATCTCGTCGCACGGACGGTCGCGCACCTCGAGGAAGGCCTTCGACAGCCGTCCGGTGCCGAACTCCTCGTCGTCCTCGCCGTGGGCCTCGACCATCCCGTCGGTGTAGAGCAGCAGCGCGTCGCCCGGGCTCGAAGCTCCGGTACCCGCGGCGTGTAGGTGGCGTGCGGCGTCGGCCCGAGCACCAGCGCCGGTCTGGACGCAGCGGCGTGACGCTCGTCCCCGTGGAAGTGCAGCGGATGCGGATGGCCGGCGTTGACGTACATGATCGAGCCGTTGTCCTCGATCTCGCCGTAGAAGAGCGAGACGAACCGCGTCGTCAGCCGCGACTCGTGGATGATGCGGTTCAACCGCTCGACGGTGCGCACGATCTTGAAGTCGCGCTCGACCGCCATGCGCAGGCCCGTGTAGACGTCCCGCACCTGGAGCGCCGCCGGCAGGCCGTGGCCCGAGGCGTCGGCGATCGCGATGCCCAGGATGCGGTCCGACACCGGGATGAAGTCGAAGTAGTCGCCGCCGACGAGCTCCGCCGGCGTCGTGAACCCCGGCGACCTCGAGCTCGCCGCGGCGCAGCGCCCGCTTGGGCAGGATCGACATCTGGATGCGCCGCGCCTCCTGGAGCGCCGACACGTACCGGTCCTGGCGCAGCTTCTGGTCGACCGCGAGGCGCAGAATGCCGAGCGAGGCGATCAGGTCGTCCTCGGGCGCCGCCGGGTCGACGGTGAACGCCAGGATGTATTCGTCGTCGCCCGACGGCGATCGCCGCGAAGCGCTCCGCGCCGAGCCGCTTCTCGAGCTCGCGTCGACGCCGGGCGCGTCGAGGTCCATGACCGCGACGCCCTCGTCGACCACGCGCTGGACCGGGGGGTAGTCCTCGGGCACGAAGAGCCCGGGCGCGATCGCCGGAACGTCTGCCGAAGGTTCGCACGAGCTCGTAGCCGCCGTCGCGATGCACGTAGAGGCGCCCGCCGCGGACGCCGAGCACGTCGGAGAACTGCTCGATGACGGTCGAGGCCGTCTGCATGATCGTCGACGACGGCATCCGCCGTCGCGCTCGATCGCCTCGATCGCCTTCTCGACCTTGCGAAAGAGAAACTTGCCGGTTCGGCCATGGGCGGCGGGATTCTAACCCGGGACGGCGCGGCGGCGGGCCGGGCGCTGCCACGGCAGCCGGCCGCGGCCTCCGTGGCGCTCGTTGAGCGCTCCGAGAGCGGCCTCGAGCTCGAGCCGGCCCGCGTCGGCGCCGAGCGGCGCAATGGCGGGCCGCTGCCGCGACGCCCACCGGTCCCAGGACTCGAGGACCTTGGCGTGGCGACCGCTCGCGGTGTGCTCCTGCTCGCCCCGCGCCAGGAGCTTCGTCTCGAGCTCCCGGGCGACGCTTCCCGTGGCGCGCGCCTGCCCGTCGCGATCCACGGACGCCAGGAGGGCCCGAGCCTCGCTCGAGAGACCCTCGGTCTGCCAGGGCTCGCGCGCCCGCGCGACCGCGTAGAGCGCCGGCCAGAGGCGCCGGTGAACCCACGTGGCCTTGCCGGACACGAGCTTGGCGAGGAGCACGTCGCGATGGGCGAACAGGGCCTCGCCCGTCGCGAAGATCGTGTGGCCGAGAGGATGGCCCCACCAGGAGCCGGCGACAGGCCCTCCCGCCACGAGGGCGACGAGGCTCGGCAGGTTCGGGTCCGTCTCGAGGAGCAGGCCGCAGCGCTCGAGCTCGCGAAACACCCGCTCGGCCTGCCGTTCGACGTTGCCCGTCGCCACCACGTGCGGAGCCTAACAGCATAGAATCCGCCGCCGTGAGGTATCGCTCGCGGGCGGCTTTCGTGGTCTCGGCCGCCGCCGCCCTGGCCCTTCTCGCGTTCGCCTGCGGTCGGGGTGACGAAGCCCGGCCGCGTGATCGTCCTCGGGCTCGACGGCGCCGATCCGGCGACCATCGACCTGCTGATGTCGGAGGGCAAGCTCCCGAACTTCGCGAAGCTCCGCCGCGAGGGCGCCTACGCCCCGCTCCTGTCCCAGAAGCCGCTGCTCTCGCCGGTCATCTGGACGACCATCGCCACCGGCAAGACGCCCGACCGCCACCGCATCGGCCACTTCGTCGCCGTCAACCCGTCGACCGGCGAGCAGCTCCCGGTCACGAGCCAGATGCGCCGGGTCCAGGCGATCTGGAACATCCTCTCGGCCCACGACCGCTCGGTGGACGTCGTCGGCTGGTGGGCCACCTGGCCGGCCGAGAACGTCAAGCGGCACGATCGTCTCGGACCACTTCGCCTACCACTTCCTCATGGAGGAAGGCGCGGCGGGAGCCGCCGGCGGCGCCGGCAAGGTCTCGCCGCCGCAGGTCGAGGCCCGCATCGCCCGCTCTCTCAAGAAGCCGCAGGACGTCACCGCCGAGGAGCTGGCGACCTTCGTGAGCCGTCCCGCCCGGGGAGGTCGCGCGGCCCTTCGATTTCGAGGATGACCTCTCGCACTTCAAGTGGGCCTACGCGACGGCCGAGACGTACACAGCGCATCGGACTGCAGCTCTGGAAGGAGGACCGGCCGGACAACCTCCTCCTCTACATCGAGGGCCTGGACTCGACCTCCCACCTCTTCGGCCATCTCTTCCGCGCGCAGGGTCTCTCGGGCGAGCTCGCGGAGCAGCAGGCGAAGTACGGCCGGACGGTCGAGGAGATGTACGCTCTACGCCGACCGGCTCCTCGGCCGGGTCATGGACGCGATGGACTCGGCGCACGACGCTCGTCGTCCTGTCGGACCACGGCTTCGAGCTCGGCCGCCTCCAGGACGACCCGTCGAAGACCCGCGACATGCGCCGCGTCAGCGAGACCTTTCACCGGACCGAGGGGATCCTCTACCTGTACGGCAACCGCGTGAAACCCCGGACGCGCCTGAACCGTCCCTCGATCCTCGACATCGCGCCGACCATCCTCGCGTTGAACGGCCTCGGCCGCGGGGCGGACATGCCGGGCCGTGTCCTCGCCGAAGGCCTCGACCTCACGATCCCGCCCTCGGTCCCCACCTACGAGACCGCCGCCGCCCAGGCCGCCGCCGGCGCGGCGCCCGACCGACTCGCAGGTCGATCCGGAGATCGTCAAGAAGCTCCAGAGCCTCGGTTACATCGGCGCGAAGTCCGCGACGGGCGACCGCAACCTCGCCGCCGTCGCGTTCGAGGCCGGCCGCTTCGAGGAGGCTGCCCGGGAGTACGAGAAGCTCGTCGCGGAGAAGCCCGACGACGGCTCGCTGCGCGCGAGCTACGCGGGCGCGCTCGGGGCGCTCGGCCACTACGACGCGGCGCTCGTGCAGCTCGACCAGGGCGATCGAGCTCGAGCCCCTGAACGTCGAGGCGTACCACAACCGCGCCGTCGTCCACGAGCGCCGCGGCGAAAAGGCCGCCGCGATCCGCGACTACCAGACCGCCGTCAAGTACAACCCGCAGTACGAGCCGTCCCGCCGGGCGCTCGCGCGCCTGGGCGGGGCGCTCGCCCCAGGAGCCCCGGTCCGACGCGGAGAAGCGCGCGGTCGCTCTCGCCGAAGAAGCGGCCGGGGCGGCCCGCCGCGGCGACTACGCCGAGGCCGGGCGCAAGCTCGACGAGGCCGCGCGGATCGCGCCGCGGCTCGCCCTCCTCTACCAGTACCAGGCCAACGTCGCGTACCTCCAGGGCGACACGCGCCGGCGCGATCGCGGCGCTCGAGCAGGGGCTCAAGGTCGATCCCGACAACGCCCTCTTCGCTGAGAACCTGAAGCGGCTCCGGCAGCCGCCCACTCCCGCGCGCTGAGGCGCACCGCGCCGTGGACAAGTTCTCCCGCAGCGAGACCTGGCGGTCCATCGGCGTCGCGGCCGTGCCGCTTGGCGGTTTACGCCGCCGGCGCGTGCCGCACCGTCTACGTCGGCGACAGCGGCGACCTGCTGACCGCGATCGCCGTGCTCGGGATCCCGCACCCGTCGGGTTACCCGCTCTACGTCCTGCTCGCGAAGCTCTGGTCGCTCGCGCTCTTCTTCCTTCCGCTGCCCTGGAGCGTGAGCCTCTTCTCGGCGGCGTGCGCCGCGGCCGCCTGCGCCTTGCTCTACCGGGCCGCGCGCGGGTCCGGCGTCGGAGTCGGGGCGTCGGCCGGCGCCGCGTGGCTCCTCGCCTTCTCGCCGAGCTTCTGGGCGGAGGCCAACATCCAGCGGGTCTATGCGCTGAACGCGCTCTTCCTCGCGCTGGCGTTGCTCCTCGCCCTCCGCTGGCGCCGCGAGCGGCGCGACCGCGACCTCCTCGCGGCGGCGTTCGTCTGCGGGCTCGGAGCGTCGAACCACCTCGAGATGGGCGTCACGGGACTCGCCATCGGCATCTTCGTCGTCTCAACCGACCCGGCGATGCTCAAGCGCTGGCGCCTGATCGGGGGCTGCGTTCTCGCTGGCGTCGCGGGGCTGCTCCCCTACGTCTACCTGCCGCTTCGCGCTCGCGCGCATCCCCTGCTCGACTGGGGACACCCGGTCACGCCCCGAAACTTCGTGTCCGTCGTGCTCCGGTCGGACTTCTGGGGCCGTGCCTGGATACGGGGGCCGGAGGATCTCGTTCCGATCCTTCGAGACTACGGGTGGAGCCTCTTGCGCGAATCGGCGTGGGTCGGAGCCGGACTGGCCCTTCTCGCGATCGTCGCGGCGCGACAGCGAGGCTGGCCCGTCCTCCTCCCCCTTCTCGTGATGCTCGCCAACGCCTCGACGATGACGCTCCACGGCTCGCGGAGCGATCTCTTCATCTGGCACCGCTACTACATCCCGTCGTACGTTGCGCTCGCGTTGATGGCCGCCTGGGGATGGCAGACGCTCTCCGAGCGAACGCGCCCGCGCCTCGCGGCGCTGGCGCTCCTGCCGCCGCTCGCTCTCGGCGTCACGGGCTGGCGCGACAACGACCGCAGCCGCTACCGCATCGGCGAGGACTATTCGCGGACGCTGCTCTCGACGCTGCCTCCGGGCTCCCACCTGATCGCCTCGGACGACAACATCCTCTTCATCCTGATGTACCTGAACCTCGGCGAGGGACTCCGCCCGGACGTCGACCTCATCCTCGAGGGCGTCGGCGGCGCGAACCTGCCGCCGCTCGCCTTCAATCCCGACGTCGATCCCGTCTTCACGACGCACTATCCCAACTGGCGCACGGCCGAGCTCGAGAACGTGCCGGTCGGAATGGCCTTCCGCGCGTGGCGAGCCGGGCGTCCCTGGCCCCCCGTCAGCCCGGTCAAGGATCGCCTCGACGGCGAGCTCGATCCCCGCGTGCCCAAGGACTACCTGACGCAGAACCTCATCGGCAACTTCCACCAGATGCTCGCCATGACCTGGGAGACGCGGGACTGGCCGCGCGCCGCGCGGGAGCTCGCCGAGGCCGCGAAGGCCGCGCCCGAGAACGACGTGCTGTTCTACAACCTCGGGCTGATCTACCGCCGCAACGGCCTGCTCGAGGAGGCCCTGGCGGCCTTCCGCCGCTCCGACGAGATCAACCCCCGCGAGATCGCCAGCATCACGAGGCCCCGGGCGGCCGAGCGGGCTCGGGAGGTCGAGGCGGAGATCGTGGACAGGAACCGGCTCATGGCCGAGCTCGGCCGGAGCGGCATTCGCTCCTCACTCGCCCCGGGTTCACCCGAGTGGCGGCAGGCCATGGCGGCCCTCCTCGAGGCCCGGGGTCGGCCCACCTGGGCTCGGGCTCTCACGCTTCCTTGATCCTGTCCACCCGGACAGGTATATGCTCCGCGCCAACGAGGTCGTAGCGCTCAAACAGACCGGCATCCGCGAGGCTCGAGCCCGCGGCCCGCGACGAACGGACCCCTCGAGCTTCGCGCGAGGCGAAGGAGGGGAAGATGCGGGGCAAGCTCATCGGCGTTTCCTCGGTTCTCCTGTTGACGATGGCGTCGGGTCTGGTCGCACAAACGCCCACGCCCGTCCAGACGCCCGTCCCCACTCCGACGCCGCCGCCGCACATCTATCTCTCCGACCCGGCGGTCGCCAATACCTACACGACCGGCAACCAGAGGCGGGCATCGGTCGCGGTCGGAGCGGACGGCAACTCCCTGATCGTCTGGAATAGCGACGCCGCCCAGGCCGGGTTCTACGACATCAAGGGGCAGCTCTTCACGCACGATGGCGTGAAGATCGGCGCGGAGTTTCAGGTCGACCAGGCGGGAGCCAACCGTCTCGAGTACACGCCGAACGTCGCGGCCGACGGCGCCGGCAACTACGTGGTCGTCTGGGCGGATTTCAACCAGACGGTCACCGACTCCGAGATCATGCTGCGCCGCTACGACGGCGCCGCCAACCCCCTCGGAGACGCGGTCCAGGTCAACACCTACACGACCGCTCCGCAGCGTCTCCCGCGAGTCGCCGCAGATTCCATCGGCCAGTTCGTCGTCGTCTGGGAAAGCCAGGGACAGGACGGCAGCGGACTCGGCGTGTTCGGCCAGCAGTTCGACGAGACGGGCGCGCCGGTCGGCGGGGAGTTCGTGGTCAACAACACCGCCACGACCGGCGACCAGGACAGGGCGGCGGTCGACATGGACGACCAGGGCTTCACCGTCGCGTTCAGCGACGGGAGCGGAGGCGTTGCCGCCCGGGAGTTCGGCACCTTCGCCACGGAGGGATCGAACCAGTTTCCCGTGTTCGGTCCGAATCACCGATTCGCCGACGTGGCGCGCCTCGACGGGACGGCCGTCAGCTTTTTCGCCGCCGAGAACACGGCCTCGGGAGGAATCGACGGGATCCGCACCGTGAACGGCGTGGCGCAGTCGCCATTCCCCGTCGCTTCCCAGGGCTTCAACCCGCGCCTGGCCCGACCCCTCGAAGTGGCGAGTCCGCTCACGGCGCCCGAGGGAATCGGGACTTTCTTCGCGCACCTGGCGTGGGAGTACGCCTTCGACATCTACTGCCAGGATTACGGTGTGGATCCCGACGGCTTCCTGAACGAGCTCGAGGAGGTGTTCAAGTTCCTGGGTCCCGGCACCATCCCGGACATCGCCACCGGGCCGGACGATCAGTCTACCGTTGCCGCGCAAAACAACTCGAGCGCGGGCTCGGACGTCCACTACGGGCGCGGGGGCGCGCCGAGGCCAACGCCCATCGACCCCCCAGTGGGACTCTTCGAGCCGCTCCAGTCCACAGAGTTCTCGCCCGCCCTGTTCAATGGAGGCCTGACCGCGCTCGGCATCCTGGGAGACCTGGTGATGGTCGTTCCGACTCTCCGCCTCGTTCCGGCGCTGGGGACCGTCGACGACTCGACGGCGGACTACGGGACGATCCCGGCCGGCGCAACCCAGGACTGCAGCGCCACGGGCGACTGCTATGCCGTCACGATGACCGGCCCTCGTCCCGGCGTTCACTGGGACGAGGCCGTGGTCGAGACACTCTCGACGGGCGTGCACAAGACCTGGATTCTTCACGTCGGCAGCAGCTTTGCGGACGTGCCGACGACGAATCCCTTCTACAAGTTCATCGAAAACCTTCTGCACAACGGCGTCACCGGAGGCGGGGCGTGCGGGGGCTACTGCCCGACGGACGGCGTCAAGCGACAGCAGATGGCGGTCTTCCTGCTGAAGGCCCGATACGGCCCGACGTTCACTCCCCCGCCGGCCACCGGGACGATCTTTGCCGACGTGCCGCTCTCGAACCCCTTCGCTCCCTGGATCGAGGCGCTCGCCCTGCTCGGCATCACCGGCGGTTGCTCGGGCGGACCTCCCCCGGCCCCGGTCAACTACTGCCCTGATGCGATCGTGAACCGCCAGCAGATGGCGGTCTTCCTGCTGAAGACGCTGGAAGGGTCGGGCTACACGCCGCCGGACGCGGTCGGCATCTTCCAGGACGTGCCGCTCACGAACCCGTTCGTGAAGTGGATCGAGGAGCTCTACGCGCGGGGGGTGACCGGAGGCTGCGTCCCCAACCCGCTCCAGTACTGCCCGGGCAACCCGACCAACCGCCAGCAGATGGCGGCGTTTCTGGTGAAGACGTTCGGGCTGCTGCTGTACGGGCCGTAGGGGCGAAAAGTAGCCGGCGCCGATCTAGACGGCCGCGGGCGCTCCACTGCGGAGCGCGGAGCGCTTGCGGTCGTTGATCTGGTCGTCGCGGACCTTGCCGTCCTTCAGACGCACGATGCGGCGCGCGTGGGCCGCGATGTCCTCCTCGTGCGTGACGAGGACGATCGTGTTGCCGCGGCCGTTCAGCTCGTCGAAGAGCGCCATGATCTCGGCGCCGGTCTGCGAGTCGAGGTTGCCGGTCGGCTCGTCGGCGAGCAGGATCGACGGATCGTTGATGAGCGCCCGCGCGACCGCGACGCGCTGGCGCTGGCCGCCCGACATCTCGTTGGGCGTGTGGTTCATGCGGTCGCCGAGGCCGACGGCCTTCAGCGCCGTGATCGGCCCGCTCGCGCCGCTCCTTGCGCGGACACGCCCGCGTAGACGAGCGGCAGCTCGACCTGCTGGAGCGCCGAGGTGCGCGGCAGCAGGTTGAACGTCTGGAAGACGAAGCCGATCTCCTGGTTGCGGATCGCGGCGAGCTCGTCGTCCGTCATCCGGGCGACTTCCTTGCCGTTCAGGACGTAGGAGCCCGACGGTCGGCGTGTCGAGGCAGCCGATGAGGTTCATCAGCGTCGACTTTCCCGAGCCGGACGGGCCCATGATCGCGACGTACTCGCCCCGCTCGACGCCGAGGGAGACGCCCGAGAGGGCGTGGACCTTCTCCTCCCCCATCTCGTAGACCTTCGTGATGTCCCGAATGTCGATCAGCATCAGGCGGAGCCCTCTCTGTCTGTCTATACGGATTTCCGGGCGTCCTGTTTCGGGGACGGCCCGTCAGCCCATCAGGAGAACGCTCGACTCCGGCCTTGCCCGAGGACGTAGAGCGCCCACAGGGACACGACGAGGATCGCCACCCGTCCGCGGGGGGCCCCGGCCGCCGCGGAGAGGCCCAGAACGATCAGCGCCATGCGTCCAGAAGGAGAACAGGTCGATCGAGCCGAGCAGGCCGTGGACGACGCTGTCCTTGTGCGGCGTCGGCCGAGGAAGCCGAGGTTGGTGTGCAGCACGTCGTCGATCGTCGCGGGATCGACGGTCTGGCGGTTCCAGAGCACGGCGAAGAGCCCGACCGAGATCAGGATCTCCGGGAAGGAAAGCGTGCGACGTGACACCGAGGGACTGCCGGAACCGCACCTCCCAGCCGAAGGCGTGGCAGCCGATCCACAGGGCGGCCGCCACGGCGAAGACCGACGAGGATCGGCACGGCGACCGCGACCGAAGGCTCGAAGAGCCACGTCAGGCTGCTGCATCTGCTCGACCGCTGGCGTCGATCTGGGCCTCGGTCAGGCGCTGGCCGCGCTTCGCCATCTTCTCCGCCGATCGTCGCCCGCCAGTCCGTCTTCGAGAGGACGAGCTCGGAGACGAGGAACGACGTCAGCCCCGCAGCGACGCCAGCGGCAGCGAGCCACGTCGGGCCGCGCGCGCGATCGCGGCGAACGTCCGCACCGGCGAGACACGAAGACCCGACGAGCCGCCCGAGGGCGGAGTCGGGGTCGCGGTTCCGCAGGGGCCGCCGCGGCGGCTTCGCTCCTCCCGCTCATCCGGGAGCCGGCGCGGCGTGTCGAGCCCGAGCGCCTTCTCCACGAAGGCGGCGCGCGACTCGACGGTCGCCGGCGGGGCTCATGTCCGGCGGAGCCCGTCGATCTTGACGTCTCTTCCAGTCGAGGATGTCGGCGATCGCGTCGTGGTACGCGGCGACGGCCTTGCGATAGATGACGAGGGCGTTCAGCTCACTGCGACTGCGCGTCGGAGAGCTGGTCTGGAGCTGCGAGACCTCGAACGAGGTCGTCATGCCGTTGTCGTACTTCTTGCGGGCGGCGTCGAGGTTGCGCTCGGCGAGCTCGCTGCCCCTTGGCGGCGGCGACGATCTGCTGCTCGGCCGTGTCGATCACGCGGTGCGCGTTGCGCACCTCGACGACGATGTTCTGCTCGAGTCGTCGTCAGGTTGGCCTTCGACGTCTCGAGGTTGTACTGGGCGACGCCGCTGGCGCCCTTGGCGCCTGCGGTTCAGGATCGGGTACGAGAACGACGAGCCCGACCGTCCAGTTCTTGAAGTCTTCGGACTGAAGAGCTGCCGATCCGCCGTGTCCCACCAGTTGGACCGCGCGACGATCGTGTCCGGTCTGCAGGATCGAAGAACGTGCCGCCCAGGCCGTTCGTTCCGTAGCTGGCGACGAGGTTCGAGCTGCGGCAGGATCTGGTTCGTACCAGTAGTCGTAGCGGAGCAGGTTCGACGTCGACGGTGTAGTTCTGGGCGACGATCTCGGGCCGCTGCGCGAGCGCGGTCCGCATGCCTTCGAGTCGAGGTCGAACGGCTGCTGCTCGACCCGCACCGGTCGTCGGTCGGAACGATGTGGTTGCGTCGTCCGGTTCGTCGGGCCTCGTAGTTGAGGTGCCGCCGAGCTGGTCCTGGGCGAGCGCCGATCGAGGCCGTCGGCGTTGATGATGTCCTGCTCGGCGGTGGCGATGTCGACCTCGGTCTGGACGATGTCGATCGGCGCGAGCGAGCCGACGTCGATCTTGATCTTCGTGATGCGGTTCAGCTCGTCCGCGATGGCCTGGGCCTCGAGCTTCACCTTGAGGTTCTCGCACGCGTAGACGAGGTCCCAGTACGCCTGCTCGACCGAGTCGATGACGGTCTGGACGCTGCGGATGAAGGTCTGGTACGCGGCGTCGCGCGAGTTCGCGCGCGATGTCGATGTTGCCACTTCGGTCGGGACGGTCGGCCGAAGTTGCGCAGCAGCGGCTGCGTCAGGGAGAGCGAGGCCCGCGGCTGAACGAGGGGTTGACGTTGGAGAATGCGAGTTCGTTCGTGGTGTCGTGCCGCCCGTCGTGCCGAGGAGCACGTGCCGCCCCAGGGCGTCGAGCTGGGAGACGCCGATCGCCGTCGTCGTAGCTGTCGCTGCTTGACGCTGATCGGCGCGCCGGACGAGCTCGCTCGAGGTCGGCGTGTCCTGGTGTGAAGCCGCGTGACGTTCGTGCCCTGGAGCAGCGGATCGAAGATGCCCATCGTTCGGAGAGAGCAAGAACTGGGACGCCTCGGCGGCGTTGACCGTGACGTTCAGGTCCTGATTGTTCGCCAGGGCGAGTCCGATCGCCTGGTCGAGCGACAGGGCACGCCGTCCTCGGCCGCCGGGCGCTGGAAGCCGGCCAGCGTCCCGCGCTGGCCGGGCTGGCGCGACGACGGCGCCGGCGCGTCTGCGCCGGCAGCGCTCCGGTCGTCGCGATGAGGAGGACGGCCGCGGCGGCCAGCATCGCGCGACTCCCCGGAACCTGGACGAGCTCTTCATTCCATGACTCCTTTGTCACCCCTCTACGCATCGGGCTGGCGGAAAGTTTCGGAAAGTCCTTCATATCATCGGCATTTCGCCCGGGAAAAAGCAGGCGACGCGAGTGCCCCGGAGCCGGCTTGCGCGAGGGCGGGCCGCTCCTGCCGGCAGCGGGCCCGGGCGATCGGGCAACGAGGGTGGAACGGACATCCCGGCGGCGGGTCGCGCGGCGAAGGCGGGCTCCCCGGGCAGCGCGCGCGCGGCCGCCGCCTCCGCGGGTCCGGGTCGGGCGCGGCCGCGACGAGCGCCGCGGTGTACGGATGGAGCGGCCGCGCGACGTCAGCTCGGCGACCGGGCCCTCCTCGACGACCGCGCCGAGATACATGACGGCGATCCGGTCGCGCGACCCGCGCGACGACGGCGAGATCGTGAGAGATGAAGAGATACGAGAGACGCCGATGCGCTCGCGCAGATCGAGCAGGAGGTTCACGATCTGCGCCGCGACCGAGACGTCGAGCGCCGAGACGGGCTCGTCGCAGACGACGAGGCGCGGCCCGGTGGCGAGCGCGCGCGCGATGGCGACCCGCTGGCGCTGGCCGCCCGAGAGCTCCGACGGAAACCGCGCGGCGACCGCGGCCGAGAGGCCGACGGCGGCGAGCAGCGCCGCGACGCGCCGGCGAGCTCCCGCCCCCGAGGCGAGCCGCTGCACGCGCAGCGGCTCGGCCACCTGATCGCCGGCGCGTCATGCGCGGGTTCAGCGAGCGACTGCGGATCCTGGAAGACGATCTGGACGCTCGCGGCGCCGCCGGCGGAGCGCCGCGCCCCTCGAGGGCGAGCCAGTCCTCCCCGTCGAACCGGATCCGGCCCGCGTCCGGCTCGAGCGAGGCGCGCCACGATGCGTCCGGCCGTCGTCTTGCCGCTGCCCGACTCGCCGACGAGGCCGAGCGTCTCGCCCGCGTCGATCGCGAAGCTCGACGCCCGCGCAGCGCCGGCAGGGACCCGCGAGTCGCTGCCGAAGAGTCCGCGGCGGACGGCGATAGCGCTTCTCGAGGCCTTCGCCGCGAAGCAGCGGCGCTGCGCTCATGGCGCCGGGCCGCGGCCGGACGGGCGGCCTCGTGCAGGAAGCAGCGGGCCCGCCCGATCGCCCGTCGCGTAGAGCGCCGGCTCGCCGCCGTCGCACGGCTCGAAGCGGTCCGGGCAGCGCGGCGCGAAGGCGCAGCCCGGCCTCGCCGCGCTCGGCGAGGTCCGGCAGCGCCCCCGGGATCGCGTCGTAGCGCTCGCCCGGCCGGCGCGCGCGCCGCGGACAGGAGCGGCGCCGAGCGCAGCAGGCCCCGCGTGTAAGGGTGCTGCGGCGACCGGAAGAGCCCGTCGCGTCGGCGCCTCCTCGACGATCCGGCCGGCGTAGAGCGACGAGGACGCCGGTCGCAGTGCCGCGCCACGACGCCGAGGTCGTGGGTGATGAGGAGGACCGTCGAGCCCGCGCTCGCGCGCGAAGCCGGTCGAGCAGGTCCAGGATCTCGAGCGCGACCGTCGCGTCGAGCGACGCCGTCGGCTCGTCGGCGAGCAGGAGCGCTCGGGGCGGCCGCGAGCGCGATGGCGAGATGCGCGCGCTGCCGCAGCCCGCCCGACAGCCGGTGCGGATACGCGTCCAGCGCCGCCTTCCGGATCGGGAAAGGCGACCTCGGCCAGGGCGCTCGACGGCAAGCTCGCGCGCCGCGGCTCGCGACACCGGCGAGTGCAGACGGATCGCCTCCGCGATCTCGGTCGCCGATCGTGCGCACGGGATCGAGCGCGGACGCGGGCTCCTGGAAGACCAGGCCGATCTCGGCGCCGCGCACCGACTGCCACTCCCCCTCCGCGAGGCCGAGAAGGTCGCGCCCCTCGAAGCGGATCGCTCCCGCAGACGCGCGCACCCGTCGCGGCGAGAGGCCGAGGAGCGCCCGGGCGAGCTGCGTCTTGCCGCTACCCGCTCTCGCCGACGACCGCGACGGACTCGCCCGCGCGCGAGCTCGAAGGAGACGCCGTCGACGGCCGGGAGCATCCGGCCCCCGCCGGGAAGCTCGACGCGCAGGTCCTCCACCCGGAGGAGGGGTTCGCGCGGGAACGGACGGCGGGCCGCGAGCGTCAGGAGCTCGACCCGGCACGCGTCCCAGGACACTCAGTCGTTCTTCCGAACGGCCTCGAGGTCGCGAACGCGCTGGACGACGTCGCGGTAGTTCGCGTTCAGGCCGTAGACCTCCTGGAACGTCTTGTAGGCCGATGTCCGTGTCCCCGGTGTCCTGGTAGACGCGCAGCCGAGGTCGTAGAGCATCCCGGCCGTCTCGGCGTCCTGGATCGCGGGCGTCTCGAGCCCCTTGCGGAACCACTTGATCGCGAGCTGCGGCATCCCCTTCTCGAGGAAGCAGTGGCCCGAGCATGCTGCAGCACTCGACGGTCCGGCCGGGGTCCTTGCTCGCGAGCTGGAACTCGCCGATCGCCTCGTCGACGAGGCCCATCTCCTTGTAGGCGATGCCGAGGTTGTAATGCGTCTCGTAGTCCTCGGCCGAGAGCTGCTGCTCGACGCCCTTCTTGAACTCGCGGAAGATCTCCTCGAGCGAGACCTCGCCCTGCGGCGTCGAGATCTCCGCCGGGCTCCTCCGGAACGGCCTCGTCGCCGAGCTCCTTCTCGAGCTCCTCGGCGAGGTTGAAGAACTTCTGCTCGTCGGCGAAGAGGTTCTGCCTCGTCGACGATCGGGACCTCGGCCGACTGCGGCCGCCGGCGCTGTCGCCGGCCCTCTGCATCTCGTCCTCGAGGAGGTTGCCGAGCTGCTCGTACGAGACGAACTCCGTGTCCGCGCGGGCGTCCGGCTCCGGCGTCGCGAGACGTCTCGAACGCGGGCGGCGGCTCGCCGTCTCGGGCTCGCGCGAAGTCGATCGCGTCGTCGGGAAGCGCGCGCGGGACGCGCGCTGCGCCGGCGGCGAGACCGGGTGTCCGATGTCGAACTCCTCGAACTCGACCTCCGCGGCCGCGGCCGGCGGCGGCGCGTGCGAGGCCGGCGGCTCGCGCCTCCGCGGCGGACGCCAGTCCCGCGCGTCGCGAGGACGCGGCTGCGCGTCGTCCGGCGTCGCCGGCCTCCCGGTAGCGCCACGGCGAGCGCGTCGGCCTCGCGCGGCAGCGCCGGGTTGCTTCGACTCGGCCAGAAGCTCGACCAGCCGCTCGCGCGCCCTCAGCAGATCGGGGCGCCGGCGGACGAGAGAGAAGAGCCGCTCGATCGCCTTGTCGACGAGCCCGTACTTGGCGAAGACCTCGGCCTCGACGATGAGCGTCTCGATCTGCTGCTCGTCGACAAGGGCTCCCTCGGCGGACGGCCGCCGCGGGCGGCGCCGCCGGCGGGGCTGAGCTCGGCGCGGGCTGCGCCTCGGCCGCCGGAGACGGCTCCGAATCGACGTCGATCGAAGGCACCTTCGGCTGCGGGCGCATGGACCGAGGCGGAGTCCTCGAGGTCGAGGATCGAGCTCCTGGTACTCGGGCTGGCGGACTCCGCGGCGGCCGGGGCCGGAGGCCGGCGCGGGGACCTCGGTCGGCGTGCCGATGTCCTGGAGCTGCGCGGCCGCCTCGACGTTGGACGGGATCGGCCTCCTGCGCGCGGCGGTAGTGGTCGAGGGCCGTCGCCGGATCCTGCGCGCTTCTCGGCGGCCTCGCCGAGCGCGACGTGGACCTTCGCGAGGGCCGGCGCGATTGCCCTCGGCCTCGTGGACGCTGCGCGAGCTTCTCGAGGCGCCGCGGCGTGGCCCGGGTCGGCCGCGAGGATCGGCTCGAGAGTACTCCGCGGCGCGCGCGAAATCGCGCCGGCCGATCGCCGCGTCGACGGCCGGCCCGATCAGCGGCGAGCGGCGCGATCGAGCGCCTGCTCCTGGACGCGCAGCCGGCAGAGGAAGAGCGCGCGGCGTCTTCGGCGTCGGCGTCGAGCGCGAGCGCCTGCTCGGCGGTCCGGACCGCTTCGGCGCGCTCGCCCCATCTCGAGCTGGGCCTCGGCCAAGAGAGCGAGGCTCTCGGCCGTGCGCGGCGCCGCCTTGAGGACCGCCATCGCCGCCGTCGGCGTTCTTCTGCGCCAGCAGCGAGCGCACCAGGTTCTTCTGCGTCTCGACGTCGTCGGGCGAGAGCTCGAGCGCCTTCTGGAAGACCTGCGCCGCCTCGTCGTGCGCCCCGCGCTTCAGGAGCATCGAGCCGATCAGGCCGTACTGCATGACGGCCTGGTCCTTCTGGTTCGCGGCGCGGTAGAGGTCGGCGAGGCGGACCTGGATCCGCAGGTCCGCCGGATCGATCGCGGCCATCTTCTTGTAGACCGCGATCGCGTCGGCGATCCGGTTGTTCTTCTGGTAGTGGTCGGCGAGGACCTGGTACTGGCTGCGCGCGTCCTGGACGAGCCCCTGCTTGTGGTACAGGTCCGCGAGCTGGTCGTAGACCTCGAGCCGGGCCGGGTCGATCTTGTTGATCTTCTTGTAGATCGCGATCGCCTTCAGGAAGAACCCGTCCTTCGAGTAGAAGTCGGCGATCCGCTCGAAATAGGGGATCGACTCGCCCGGACGGTTCATCCGGACGTAGAGGTCCCCCACCTTGTTCAGCGTCGAGATGTCCTTGGGGTTATCCTCGAGAACGCGCAGGTACTCCTTCAGCGCCTGGTCGAGCTTGCCTCGGGCGAGCAGCTTCTCGGCGGACTGGAGGATCTGTTCGCGGTTGACCGCCATCGTTCGCTGTAGATTCTAACCGCGTACGGCGCGCCGGCGGCCCGGCGGATCGCGCCGGGTGCCTGCGGGCTCCGGGACCACGCCGCGATAGGTCAGGCGATGCTCGGGGCACGGCCCGTAGCGCCGGAGGGCCTCCCAGTGCTCGGGGGTCCCGTAGCCCTTGTGCTGCTCGAAGCCGTAGACCGGGTGGCGGCGGCCGAGCGCGTCGAGGAGGCCGTCGCGATGGACCTTGGCCACGATCGAGGCCGCGGCGATCGACGCGGAGAGCGCGTCGCCGTGAATGATCGGGATCTGCGGGCACGCGAACGCCCGGGACGCGACACGGCGTCGACGAGCAGGACCTCCGGCGGCGGGGCGAGCGCCAGGACGGCGAGGCGCATCGCCTCGAGGCTCGCGCGCAGGATGTCGTCCGGCGTCGATCTGCCGCGCCGAGACGACGCCGACGCCGAACGCGACCGCGCGCCGCCGGATCTCGCGAGTCGAGCCGCTGCGCGCGCCTCGGCGTCGAGCTTCTTGGAGTCGTCGAGCCCCGGCAGCACGCAGCCCGCGCGGCAGAATGACCGCGGCCGCGACGACCGGACCGGCGAGCGATCCGCGCCCGGCCTCGTCCACGCCGGCGACGCGGCGAGTAGCCGCGCCGGACGAGCTCGATCTCGAGACGCGCGAGGTCGCGCAGCCGACCCAGCTCCGCGAAGAGAGCGGCGAGCGGGTCGGGCGTCACGTGCTGCGGGAGCGGCTAGGACTGGTCGGTCTGCTTCTCGTCGATGCGGGCGGCCTTGCCCTTGCGATCGCGGAGGTAGTAGAGCTTGGCCCGCCGCACCGCGCCTTTGCGCTCCACCTCGATCCGGTCGATGATCGGCGAGTGGAGCGGGAAGACGCGCTCGACGCCGATGCCGCCCGAGATCTTGCGGACGGTGAAGGTCTCGCGGGCGCCCGCCGCCGCGCCGGGCGATGACGACGCCGGCGAAGAGCTGGATGCGCTCCTTCTCGCCCTCGCGCACCTTGACGTGCACGCGGACCGCGTCGCCGGGCGAAAAGGCCGGGACGCCGCTCTTGAGCGTCGGTTTTTCGATGTCGAGCAGAAGGTCGGTCATGACAAGGCTCTCCCAACAACAAGCGCGAAAGCTTACGGAAACGGCGAATTCTACTCGAAGGGGCCCCCTCCCGGGCAACCCGGCCCTCAGTCCCCCCGCTCGCCAGGCTCCTCCGGCCGCCGGAGCGAGCAGGTCGGGCCGGCGCTGGCGCGTCCTTTCGAGGGCCCGCGCCCGCCGCCAGCGCACGATCCGCCGGTGGTCGCCGGAGAGCGAGGACCTCCGGCACTGCGAGGCCGCGGAACTCGCGCGGGCGCGTGTAATGCGGATAATCCAGGCGTTCGCCGCAGGAAGGACTCGTTCTCGAGCGACTCGGCGGCGCCGACGACCCCCGGCACCAGCCGCGAGACGGCCTCGGTCAGGGCGAGCGCCGCGACCTCGCCGCCCGGAAGCACGAAGTCGCCGAGCGACACCTCCTCGTCGAAGAGACCGAGGTCCCGGACGCGCTCGTCGATGCCCTCGTAGCGCCCGCAGACGAGCAGCAGGCGCTCCCGTCGGGCCAGGGCCGCGGCCCGGTCGTGGTCGAGCGCTGGCGCCTTCCGGGCGTCATGAGGACGGTCCAGGCCCGCGCGAGCCCGGCAGGCTCGCGGCGAGCCTCGATCGCCGCCGCGACGACGGGCGCCATCATCACCATGCCGGCGCCCGCCGCCGTAGGGCTCGTCGTCGACCTTGCGGTGGCGGTCGTGGGCGAACGCGCGGAGATCGGTGACCGTCACGTCGACGAGTCCCGCCGCGATCGCCTTGCCGAGCAGGCTCTCCCGCAGCGGCGACGCGAAGTAGCCCGGGAAGATGCGTCAGGATCTCGATCTGCATGGCCGGCACGAAAACAGCGCCCATAGTCTCACGCGGCCAGGACGGCCGGCGCTGTGTCGCCTGTTCTCAGAGGTCGAACAGGCCTTCGGGCGGGTCGAGCACGATGCGCGCGATTCTCGCGGTCGACCTCGATCGACGATCGGCCGTCCACGAACGGGACGAGCGCGACCTTGCCGCCGGCTCGTCTCGACCGAGAGCAGCGGCCCTGCCGCCGTGCGCTCGAGCCCGGCCGCCGTCGCCGAGCGGCCGGCCCGTTCGCGTCCTCGCAGACCCAGCCCCGGACCTCGTGGTCGTAGAAGAACCCGGGCGGCGCCGGCATGCGCCTCGCCCGGCCGGGACGCACAGGTCGCCGCCCGAGAGCGCGCGGGCGGCCTCGACTCCGTCCACCCCTCGAAGGCGAGCAGCAGCCGCTTCCCGTGGGGCCGCACCGCGGCGAGCGTGAGCGGGCGCTCGCTCGCTCCCCCGCGCCAACGTGAAGACGCTCCTCGCCGCGAAGCGCTCGGGGAAGTCGGTCCGGACCTCGGCCGAGACCTCGCCCGCGAGTCCGTGGGGCCGCTCGACGCGGCCGACGACGAGGAGTCTCGGCGGACTTCCCGGCATCCGCGCGGGTGCGCGCCGTGCGACCTAGTCGCGGACGCGGATCAGGACGCGCTTGCCGCGTGCCGTGGCGGCCGCCGACGACGAAGCCGCGCAGCGCGCGAATCGTGCGGCCCTCGCGGCCGATCAGGCGGCCGCGGTCGAGCTCGGGCACGTCGATGTCGTAGACGAGCCGTGTGGCCCTCGAAGCTCTCCTGATCACGCGCGTCTCGTCCGGGATGGTCCGAGAGGCGGCGCACGATCGGTCTCGACCAGGCGCTTCATGCAGCTCAAGCGGCCGGGGCCGGGGCCGGCTCGGGCCGCTCGAAGAGCGACCGGACGGTCGGCGAGAGGCTCGCTCCCTTGCCGATCCAGGCGCGGGCCCGCTCGCGGTCGAAGGAGAGGGCCGGGGGGTTGATCACCGGATCGTAGGAGCCGAGCTCCTCGAGGACCTCCGCCCGGGCGGTCCGGCGCGAGTCGGAGACCACGATGCGGTAGTAGGGACGGTTGCGGGCGCCCATTCGGCGCAGGCGGATCTTCACCATTTTCAGTTCCTTCTTGGCCTATTCAAAAACGGGGCATTCTACACCAGGAGGCAGGGCGGGCGGCGGGAAGCTCGACCTTCCCTGCCTCCGGCCTCCCGCCTCTGAGGCCGCCCCCCGGGCAGCGCCAGCTTCGACAGATCCAGCCCCCGGACGCCTTTGCGGGCCGTCCGCATCATCCGGCGCATCTGCTGGTACTGCTTGAGCAGCCGGTTGATCTCGGCGACCGACGTGCCCGAGCCCGCGGCGATCCGCTTCTTCCGGCTGCCGTTCAAGATCTGGGGGTACCGGCGCTCCTCGACCGTCATCGAGTCGATCATCGCCGTGACTCGGACCAGGGCCTTCTCGTCGACGCTCTCCGGCTGCTTGAGGGCCTTGAAGGCTCCTCCCTTCGGCAGCAGGTCGAGCAGCCCCTCGAGCGGGCCCATCTTCTTCATCGAGGCGAGCTGCTCGCGCAGGTCCTCGAGCGTGAACTCGCCGGTCGCCGTCTTCTCGGCCAGCTTCTGCGCCGCGTCGGCGTCGACGAGCGCCTCGACCTTCTCGATCAGCGTCAGCACGTCGCCGAGGCCCGAGGATCCGCGAGGCCATGCGGTCGGGATGGAACGGCTCGAAGTCCTCGGGCTTCTCGCCGACGCCGACGAACTTGATCGGCTTGCCGGTGGTCGTCACGACCGAGAGCGCCGCGCCGCCCGCGCGCGTCGCCGTCGGTCTTGGTCAGGATGATTCCGGTCAGCGGCAGCGCCGCCGCGAACCCGGCGGCCGAGCGCACCGCGTCCTGCCCCGTCATGGCGTCGGCGACGAAGAGGATCTCCTGCGGCTCGACGGCCGCCGCGACCGCGCGGATCTGGCGCATCAGCTCGTCGTCGATGTGGAGCCGTCCGGCCGTGTCGACGATGACCGTGTCTCGCCCGGTCTGCCGCGCTTCGCGAAGTCCGTCGCGCGCGACCTCGACCGGGTCCGTCCGGCCTCCCGGCTCGAAGACCGGCACGCCGATCTGGCGCCCCGAGCGTCACGAGCTGCGCCACGGCCGCGGGGCGAGCGAGGTCCGCCGCGACGATGAGCGGATACCGGCCGCGTGTCTTCAGAATGCCGCGCGAGCTTGGCGGCCGAGGTGGTCTTGCCCGAGCCCTGCAGTCCGACGAGGGCGATGACCGCCGGTTTTCCGGTGAGGACGACGTCGGCCGCCTCCCCTCCGAGCAGGGCCATGAGCTCGTCGCGGACGATCCGGGTGACCTCCTGCGCCGGCGACAGCTGCTGCGTCACCTTGGCCCCGACGGCCCGCTCCTTGACCCTCTCGGTGAACGCCTTGACCACCGGAAGGGCGACGTCGGCCTCGAGAAGCGACAGCCGGATCTGGCGCAGGGCCTGCTCGAGGTGGAACTCGGTCAGGTGCCCCTCGCCCCGGAGCTCCTTGAAGACACCCTGCATCCGCTCGGACAGGCCCTCGAACACCCTGTAACCTCCGTCTTAATCGGTCGCCGGGGAACTCCCGAGCCCACCGCATCCGGAGGATAGCCGAGCGGCTCCGCGAGCCGAAGCCGTATTACGGGTTGACAGCAGGCGCCGTTCGGATATCATTCCGCGTCGATTTTCGTTGGGGATTTTTTTTGCGCTCCGAAGAGAGGCGTCTTGCGCTAACAGAAGGAGAAGAGGGATATGAAGAAGTTTCTGACCCTGGGTTTTGCGGCCGTGGCGGCGATGGCGCTCACTACCGGCTGCCAGAAGAAGGAGGCGGCAGCCCCCGAGGCCGCGCCGGCAGCGGAAGCCCCGGCGGTCGTCGAGGAGACTGGCACGGCAGGCGACGACCTCGACCGAGACCGACGACGACGACCACGAGACACGTCGACCGAGACGGCCCCGGCCACGACGACCCGCCGCTCACTGAGTCTCCCTCCGCCAGCTCGATTCATCGAGGCCCCCGAAAGGGGGCCTCTCGTTTTTCGGGCCGTTTCCGCGGCAGGCTAAACTCGATCCGGTGTTTCCCGTCTGGGCGGAAGCTCTCCTCCTCGCCGCGGCGCGTTTACGCCGCCGTGCGCGCGTTGCGCCTTCGCCGGCGCGTCGGACAGCTCGAGACCCGCCTCCAGACCCGCGAGCGCGAGTCGCACTTCCTCGGCGAATCGCCCGACCCGCGCGTCATCCTGCAGCACGCGTACCGCGCGGCCGCCGAGATCCTGCCGCTCGCCCGGTTCGACCTGTACCGGGTCGATTCCGCCCAGCGGATCACGAGGTCTGGACGCTCCCGCCCTCGCGGGAGGGCGTCGAGCGGCGACCGGACGAGCGTCGCCGGCCACGAGAAGCTGGGGCAACGCGTCGATTCCCGCGCGGTCGAGCTCCAGTTCGCCGCCACCGAGACCGATCGCTCGTTCGCCCCGAGCGACCTGCTGCCGGGGGCCGAGCCCACCCAGGTCCTCCACCTGCCGCTCTACTCTGGCGACGCGCTCGTCGCCTACCTCATCCTCGGTTCGCCCCGCGCCGATCGACGAGCCCCGCAAGGCCGAGATCCGCGCGCTGCTGGCGCCGCTGACGGCCTCGCTCCACGCCTCCCGCAACTGGGAGATCGCCGTGACGGACGAGCTGTCCGGCCTCTCCTCCCGCCGCTACTTCGAGACCCGCTTCGCCGAAGAGTGGGCGCGGCACCGGCGCTACGGCGCGCCCCTCTCGGTCGCGCTCTTCGACCTCGACCACTTCAAGAGGTTGAACGACACGCTCGGCCACGGCGCCGGCGACACGGCGATCCGGCGTTTCGGCGAGATCCTGCGAGCGGCCGTCCGCGTCGACCGACCTCGCATGCCGCTACGGCGGCGAGGAGTTTGCGGTCGCTCTTCCCGGAGACCTCCGCCCGGTCGGCGCTCTGCGGTCGCCGACCGGGTGCGCCGCAACGTCGAGCAGGAGCCCTTCGCCGCGACCGCCCCTTTCGCGTCACGGTCTCCGCGGGCGTGGCCGACACGCAGGACCTCGAGGGCGACGACCGACACGAGCTGCTGGTTCGCGCCGACAAGGCGCTCTATTTCGCCAAGGATAAGGGGCGCAATCGCGCCCGCCTCTACTCCGGCCGCAGCCGCGCGTCCGCGACCCGGCGTTAGCGGAGCAGGCGCCGGAACCGGCGCACGAGCCCGCCGAGCGGGCCCGGGAGCCGGAGGGCCAGGGACGCCGTCAGGAGGCTCGCCAGGGCGTCGGCTTCCGCCCTCGCCCACCGCGCGTCCTCCGGACGCACGCCGAGCTCCCCGAGGATGCGGCCCCGTTCCTGCGCGAGCCGGCGCAGCGGGTCGGACTCGCCGCTCACGCCAGCCCCGCCGCCGCGAGCAGCTTCTCCACGGGCTCGTCCCAGGTCAGGCGGGCCGCGCGGCGCCTCCCGGCCTCCCCCATCGCCGTCAGGGCCTCCAGCCGCGACCAGGCCAGGCGAAGCGCGACTCCGAGGGCCTCGGGCCGCGGCGCCACGACGAGGCCGGTCTCGCCGTCGCGGACGAACTCGAGCGGTCCGCCCGCGTCCTCCGTGGTCAGGACCGGCTTGCCGGAGAGGTGGGCTTCGAGCGGCACGTAGCCGAGGTCCTCGCCGGAGGCCGTCACCGCGACCAGGCGCGCCTGCGCGTAGAGGCCGAGGAGCGTCTCGTCGTCGACGGCGGCCAGGAACTCGCACCCGGCCCTCCAGGCCGAGCTCCGCGGCGCGCCGCCGAAGGCGGGACTCCTCCGGTCCGCGCCCGAGGAACACGGCCCGCGCGTCGGGCGCGTGCGGCAGAGCCTCGAGCAGGAGGCCGGGACGCTTCCAGGCGTCGAGCCTCCCGATCCACAGGACCGTGTCGCCGAACGGCCCGCTGCGATACCGCCCCGCCAGCGGCGGCGGGTGGTAGAGCGGCTCGGAGCGAATGCCGTTGAAGCGCGCAAGCCGGGCGGACACCGTCTGCGAGTTCGCGAAGACCTTCCGCGCCTCGCCGAGGCCGACCCGGTCGATCTCGGCGATGACCTCGCGCGTGCGCCGGTCCTCCGGAGAAGAGGTCAGGTCGCGAAAACGGCGTGCCGAACTGGTCGTAGGCCTGCCGGTACTGGTGGATGAGCCAGACGACCTTGTTCGGATGTCGGACCGCGTAGCTCGGAAAGCGGGTTGCGATCACCGCGTCGACCGGCCGTCCGCCGGCTTCGCGAAGGTCGAGGCTGCGCCACGCCGCGGCGCTGCGAACGAGATCGAAGCGCTCCCGCTCCACCAGGGGCAGCGTGACGAGATCCGCCTCGACGCCGCGCTGCACGAGCTCCTCGGTCAGCCTCTGCACGTGCCGCTCGGCTCCGCCCCGCGCGAAGGGCGTCTGCACGGCGAGAACGAGGACGCGGCGCGATCTCACGCCGGGATCGGCACTCGGCCGATGAGCGCGTAGTCCTGGGGCCCGAAGAGCAGCGCGTTCAACCGCTTCTCGTTGTCCGACCGTTCCTCGAGTCGCTCGGCGGCGGGAAGCGGCGACCGGTACTCGACGCGCAGCGTCGGTGAAGCCGGCCGCCTCCGCCAGAAACCGCAGCGCCTGCGCGGGGACCGGGCGCACGTGCGTCGGATCGAGGTAGAACGCTCGCAGGGCCGAGAGCGAATCCGCGTTGATGGTCTCGCGCGATCACCACGCCCCCGGGGGCGAGCACGCGCCGCGCCTCCTGGAGGAACCGGAAGATCCCCTCGGGCGCCCAGTGCTCGACCACCTGGAAGGCCACGACCGCGCCGAGCGACCCGGCGGACCGGCGGGCGAGCGAGCTCGAGGGCGTCGCCCGACTCGACCTCGAGCCCCGCCCGGCCGGCAGGCCTCGACGGTCACGGGGTTCGACTCGAGCCCGGCGCCCCGAATCCCGGCGGTCTTCAGGAGACCGAGAAACTCGCCGCGCCCGCAGCCGACGTCGAGCACCGGCCCCGGCAGGTCCTTCAGAAAATCGAGGTAGAAGCGCTGGCCGCGGGCGACGTCGGCCGGGCTGCCCCGGAACCGCTCCTCGAAGAGGGCGTAGACGCCGGCCGGAAGGCCGACCGCGGGCGGCGTAGGCGCCGACCCCCGCGCGGGCCCCGCCTGGACGCCTCCGCTCGACTCGACGAGGGTCAGGCGGGACTCCTGGATCCCCGCCCGACGGGCCAGCTCGTCGATCTCCCGCGAGGATTCCGCGCGGAGCCGGTCGAGGCCGTCGGCGAGGCCGGACGCGGCGGCGAGCGAAAGGGAATTGAAGGAGGACTGGTTGCGCCAGAGGAAGCGCAGGGCCCGGATCGCCAGGCGCTTCACGGCCGAGAACGGAGCGTCCTCGGGGACCGCAGGAGTCAACACGTCCTCGGCCCGCGACAGCGCCGCCCGCGCGCTCTCGCTCGCCGCATCGCCGCGCGGGGCGGTCGAGGCGGCCGAGGGAGCGGTCTCGGCGATCGCGGCGCGGACTTCCTCCGCGAGCACTCGCTTCAGATCTTTCGGCGAATCCATGGTGAATCCGGGTCGAGGATAAGACAAATCACGGCTAGAATGCCGGCCCGCATGCGATACCGATACGCCAGCCTCGCCGCTCTCGTCGCCCTCGCCGCGCTCGCCACCTTCGCGCAGGAGCCGGCGCCCGTTCCCACGCCCGCCTCGCCGGCGCCGCTGCTGAAGCCCGGCGAGGAGCCGTTCCTCGCCAACCTGCGCCAGCTGACGTTCGGCGGCCAGAACGCCGAGGCCTACTGGTCGGCCGACGGGACGCGCCTGATCTTCCAGTCCGACGAAGGCACGCTGCCCTGCGACCAGATCTTCACGATGCAGGCCGACGGTTCGCAGCGCCGCCGCGTCTCCAACGGCGAAGGCAAGACGACCTGCTCGTACTTCTTCCCGGACGGCGAACGCATCCTCTACGCGTCGACCCTCCGCGCCGGCGCCGCCTGCCCGCCGCGCCCGGACCGCTCGCACGGCTACGTCTGGGCGCTCGACGACTACGACATCTACGCCGCGCGCGCCGACGGGAGCGCAGCGAAGCCCCTCTTCGCGTCGCCGGGCTACGACGCCGAGGCCACGATCTCGCCCGACGGCAAGACGATCGTCTTCACCTCGTCGCGCGACGGCGACCTCGAGATCTACACCATGAAGGCCGACGGGTCGGGCGTGCGGCGGCTGACGAACACGCCGGGCTACGACGGCGGCGCCTTCTTCTCGGACGACGGCAAGAAGATCGTCTACCGGGCCGACCACCCGACGACCGCCGAGGACCTGGCGCTGTACCGCGAGAACCTCGCCCGCCACGTCTACGCCCCGCGCGGCCTCGAGATCCGGGTGATGAACGCCGACGGCTCCGACGACCACGCCGTGACGTCCAACGGCGCCGCCAACTTCGCGCCGTTCTTCCTGCCGGGAGCCCGGGAGATCATCTTCTCCTCCAACCTCGGCGACCCGAAGGGACGCGACTTCGACCTCTACCTCATCCGCGAGGACGGCACGGGCCTGACCCAGGTCACCTACAGCCCGGACTTCGACGGCTTCCCGATGTTCACCCGCGACGGAAAGCGGCTCGTCTTCGCGTCCAACCGCAACGGCACGAAGCCGCACGAGACCAACATCTTCGTCGCGGACTGGGTCCGGAAGTAGGCCGCAGCGCCTGCCGGCGGAGGCGCTCGCCGCGAGGGCCCGGTCCTCCTCGACGAACTCGATCAGCGCGAGGACGAGGGCGAGGATCACGGGGCCGAGGAAGAGCCCGACGATGCCGAAGGCGCGAGATGCCGCCGATGCACGCCGAAGAAGACCGTCAGCGTCCCGATCTGGGCGCTTGCCCGGACACGAGGAGCGGGCCGCAGGAAGTTGTCGGCGCTGCCCGCGACGAGGACTCCCCACACGAGCATGAAGACGCGTCTTCCAGACGACGCCCTGCGCCAGCAGGTAGAGCGCAGGCCGGAGCGACGACGAGCGCCGTGCCGACGAACGGAATGAAGGACGCGATGAACGGCGAGACCGCCGAAGACGACCGGCGAGGAGAGTCCCGTGATCCAGAACGCGATGCCGATGAGCACCCCCTGCACGAGCGCGGTCACCACCGTTCCGAAGACCACCGCGCGCGTCACGTCGCCGAGGTGGCGGACGAGCCGCTCCTTCTTCTTCGCGTCCATCGGGACGAGCCGGACGACGCGTGCCGCCATCACGTCGCCGTCGCGGAAGAAGAAGAAGAGGACGAAGAGCATCAGCGAGAGGCTGCCGAAGACCCCGAAGGCGCCCGACGACGACGTCGCCGCTGCGCGACAGCAGGAACTGCAGGATCCTCTGGAGCGCACGGATCAACCACTCCTGGATCTCGCGCGCCGATCACCGGGCAGGTGGTCCTCCACGAACTTCACCATCTCGCCGAAGATGGGGATCTGCGTCAGGTCTCCCGCGCCCCGGATCTGGTACCGCTGCGCCAGCCGCGGTCAGCTGCTGCCCGAGCTCGACGGCCTGGCCGCCGAACGCGACGGTCACGAAGACCGCCGGGACGACGAGCCCGAGCACGACCCCGAGCGTCACCAGGGTCGACGGCGAGGCCGCGGCGGTCGCCGACCGCGCGCCGCACCCGCCGCACCGCCGGAAACGAGCAGAAACGCGATCAGGAACGCCCAAACGATCGGCCCGTAGAAGGGTTGGAAGATGAGGATGAGCCCGTACGCGAGAAGCGCGAGGACCGCGAGTCCGAAGACCCTCGTCGCGAAACGGTCGGAAGGCATCGTCGCGGCCGGATGCTAGCATCGAAACGTTGACCCCCGATCCCCCTCCCGACCGGATTCTCGCCGCGCGCGTCCTTCGCGAAGAGGCGATCACGGCGGGCTTCGCGAAGGTCGGCATCGCCCGCGCGGAGGAGCCCGCGGGGCACGCCCGCTTCGAGGCGCTGGATCGACGCCGGCCGGCACGCGGGCATGACGCTACCTCGAGGAGACGCCGAGCCATCCGCGGCGCGCCGCAGGATCTGCTCCCGTCCGCGCGCTCGGTCCTGTGCCTCGCCGCGCCCCATTCCGCCGCGCCCTGGGTGGCGGCCGACGGCTCGCGGTTCGCGCGCTATGCCCGCGGGCCCGACTACCACGCGACGCTGCGCCAGCGAGCGCTCCTCGCCGTCGAACGCTCCCGCGAGCGGATCGGCTCCGGCTGGAGCTTCCGTGTCTGCGTCGACTCGACCCCGATCGCCGAGCGGGCCTTCGCCGCGGCCGCGGGCCTCGGCTGGATCGGCAAGAACGGCTGCCTCATGGACGAGGAGCACGGCTCGTACCTGCTGCTCGCGGAGGTCCTGACCGACCTCGATCTTCCGCCGGACGCGCCCGCGGCCGAGCGCTGCGGATCCTGCACGCGGTGCCTGGACGCCTGCCCCACCGGCGCCTTCCTCGAGCCGGGCCTTCTCGACGCCGGCCGCTGCCTCGCTTACTGGACGATCGAACACCGGGGCCCGATTCCCGACGACTGGAAGGCCGCGCTCGGCGACCACGTGTTCGGCTGCGACGTCTGCCAGGAGGTCTGTCCCTGGAACGCCCCGCTCGAGCTCGCGGCGGCCCCGGTCGCCCCTCCCCCCACCCGCGCCGAGATCCTCGCGATGGGCCGCGGGGCTTGGGAGCGGCGCTTTTCGCGGACCGCGGTGACGCGGCCCGCCCGGCGCGGCCTCCAGCGCAACGCGGCCGCCTCCGCGGGAGCCCGAGCCGACGCCTCCGCCGGCGCCGCCCTGGAGGACGCCTCCCGGGTCGAGGAGGCCGGCCTGGCGGACGCCGCGCGATGGGCCCTCGAACGACTCCCCCGCCTTCCCCTGTAAGATCGCGGCTCGATTCGAAAGGACGCGACCCATGGATCCGCAGATCCCCCTCTATGCCCTGGCCTTCGCCCTCTCCACGCTGGCGTCGGGCTTCTTTGCCGGCTCGGAGACGGCCCTCGTCTCGCTCGGGCGCATCGACCTCCAGGCCATGCGCGAGAAGGGCGACCGGCGGGGCGCCCTCATCCGCACCCTGCGGGCCAACACGTCGCGGCTGCTCGCCGTGATCCTGATCGCCCAGAACCTGTTCCTGAGCGCCGCCTCCGCCTCGGCGACCACGCTGGCCGAGCGGTGGTTCGGCGCGAAGTACGGCATCCTCATCGCGGTCGTCTTCTCGACGCTGACCCTCTTCGTCTTCGCGGAGATGATGCCCAAGGCGATCGCGGCCGCCTCGCCCGTGCCGGTCTCCCGCGCCGTGGCCGTCCCGCTGTCCTGGATGATGCGGCTGCTGTCCCCGGTGGCCGAGGTCTGCGTCAAGATGACGAATGCGACGTTGCGCGCCTTCGGCGTCGCGGAGCACCGCCCGGGGCTGACCGAGGAGGAGCTCAAGAGCATCTTCAACCTCGGGGCGGACGAAGGCGTCATCCACCGCGGCGAGCGCCAGCTCCTGCACAAGGTCATCGAGTTCGGCGACAAGACGGTGCGCGACATCATGGTGCCGCGGACCAAGATCGTCGCCTTGCCCGAGACCGCGAGCTTCGGCGACGTGAAGGTGCTGCTCCGCGAGCACAAGCTCTCGCGGCTGCCGGTCTACCGCGGCACGCTCGACAACGTCATCGGCATCCTCCACGCGAAGGACCTCTTCGATCTTTCCGACGAGGAGGAGCAGTCCTTCGAGCTGTCGAAGTTCGTCGATCCGCCGTTCCTCGTCCCCGAATTCAAGCGGGCGGAGGACCTCTTCCGCGAGATGCGCCGGCGCCACACCCACATGGCGATCGTCGTGGACGAGCACGGGGGAACGGCCGGTCTCGTGACGATCGAGAACGCGATCGAAGAGCTTCTCGGGCAGATCCAGGACGAGTACGACGAGGAGAAGCCGGGCTTCGAGCCGGCGGGCGACCGCACCTACGTTCTCGAGGGCAGCCTCCGGCTCGACGACCTCGAGGACCAGTTCGGCATCACCCTGCCGCGGGACGAGGCCGAAACGATCGCCGGGCACCTCATGCTGCGATTCGGCCGCATCCCGCGCAAGGGCGAGCGATGGAAGGGCCGGTTCGCCGACTTCGTCATCGAGGACGCCACGCCGACGGCCGTCCGCCGGATCAAGATGATCCTGCCCAGCGCCCCGGAGAAGAAGGAGGCGCGTTGAACTCGAACCTCCGACGAGTCAGCCTGATCCGCGGCGACGGCATCGGCCCCGAAGTCGCCGATGCGGTCGTTTCGATCCTCGACGCGGCAGGGGCTCCCCTGTCCTGGGAGCCGGTCCGCGTGGGCCGGGAGGCCGAACGGGTCGACGGCGACACGCTGCCCCCGGAGGCCGTCGAGGCGATCCGCCGGAACCGGGTCGCGCTGAAGGGCCCCGTCGGCACGCCGATCGGAAAGGGCTTCCAGTCCGTCAACGTGCGGCTTCGCCAGCCACTCGACCTCTACGCGAACCTCCGGCCGGTCAGGAACGTGCCGTCGATCGCGAGCCGGTTCTCCGGGGTCGACCTCGTCATCGTCCGGGAGAACACCGAAGACCTCTACAGCGGCCTCGAGCACACGGTCGTGCCGGGAGTCGTCGAGTCCCTCAAGATCATCACCGAGGTCGCGTCGACGCGGATCGCCCGCTACGCCTTCGAGTACGCCCGCGCCCACGGCCGGCGGCGCATCACGGCCGTGCACAAGGCCAACATCATGAAGCTCTCCGACGGCCTCTTCCTCGACTGCGTCCGCAAGGTGGCCGAGGACTACCCCGACATCGCCTCGGACGACCGCATCGTCGACGCGGCCTCGCATGCAGCTGGTGATGCAGCCCGAGACGTTCGACATGCTGCTGATGCCCAACCTCTACGGCGACATCGTGTCCGACCTCGCCGCGGGCCTGGTGGGCGGGCTCGGCCTCGTGCCCGGCGCCAACCTCGGTGCGGAGGCGGCGATCTTCGAGGCGGTGCACGGCACCGCGCCCGACATCGCCGGGCAGGACCGCGCCAACCCGACGGCGCTCCTGATGTCCGCGATCCTGATGCTCCGGCACCTGGAGCTGCCCGACCTCGCGAACCGCGTCGAGACGGCCCTGCTGGCGACTTTCGAGGCCGGGATCAAGACCCCGGACGTGGGCGGGACGGCGGGAACGAAGGCATTCGCGAAGGCGGTGGCACAGCGGCTCTAGGACCGGGTCAGTACATCTCCACCTTCGGGATCATGAGGGCCCTCACGGCGCAGTTGCCGCGGACCTTCGCCTGGCACCCGAGACGGCGTCCGTTGCCCATGTCGTAGGCGAGCTCCTGCTTGTTGACCGGCGAGAGGTTCTCTCCCCCCACGACCACTTCCACGCGGCAGGTCGAGCAGGTCCCGTTGCCCCCGCAGACGTGGCTGATCTTGACGCCGAGGTCCAGGGCCGCCTGGAGGACCGTGGTGCCCTCCTCGACCGTGCCCGCTTTCCCCTCGTTGACGAAGACGATCGTGGGCATGACAATCGCGGCTCTGCGAAATCAGGGTAGCACAGCGGATCGGCCGGGTCGGTGGCCGGGCGCGCCGGACGAGGAGCTCTGGTTCGGCCGCGCCCTCGACCCGTCGGCCGTCTTCGCGCGAAGGGCCCCGCTCGAGGTCGAGATCGGAAGCGGGAAGGCGCGCTTCCTCGTGGCCTCGGCGCGCGCGTGCCCCGCGCACGACTTCCTCGGCGTCGAGCGCTCGCTCTCCTACTACCGTCTCTGCCGCGAGCGCGTCGAGCGCGCCGGCCTCGGCAATGCGCGCGTCGTCCGCGCCGACGGCCGGATTTTCGTGGAGACGGCCCTGCCGCCGTCCTCCGTGCGCGCGTTCCACATCTACTTCCCGGATCCCTGGCCGAAGAAGAAGCAGAAGAAGAGGCGGCTCCTCGACGGCATCTTCCTCGAGATCGTCGCCTCGCGGCTCGAGCCGGGCGGCACGCTGCGGATCGCGACCGACCACGCAGACTACGGCGGAGAGCTCGGACCGCTGCTGGAGACCGTGGGAGCCCTCGAGCGCGTCGAGTGGGCGAGCCTGCCGTCGACGCCGCCGACCCACTACGAGCTCAAGTACCTCGAGCAGGGCCGGCCGATCTGGCGTTTCGCCGCGCGCCGCAGCCGCTAGCGCCGCGACGCTACTGGGCCTTCCCGCCGTCCTCCAGAACGATCCTCCGGAAGAACCGCAGGAAGTACTCCGTGCCCGAGACCAGGGCCACCGCCACGACGAGCCAGAGCGCGTAGCGGCCCGGGGTGCGGAAGTGCTCGTGACGCAGGGCGAGGATCAGCAGCGACACCGCGGCGATCTGGGTGATCATCTTGGCCTTGCCCCAGCCCGACGCCGCGATCACGATCCCCCGGGCCGAGCCGATCGAGCGCAGGCCCGACACCGCGAACTCGCGCCCGATGACGACGACGACCATCCACGCCGGCGCCAGCTGGAGCTCCACGAGGGAGATGAACGCGGCCGAGATGAGCAGCTTGTCGGCGATCGGGTCGAGCAGCGTGCCGAGCGTCGTGATCTCGCCGCGCCGACGCGCGAGCCAGCCGTCGAGGAAGTCCGTCGCGACAGCCGTCAGGAAGATCAGCAGGCCGACGATCTCCCGGCCGGAGAACTTCGTCAGCAGCACGACCACCAGGAACGGCACCATGAAGATGCGCGTCAGCGTCAGCGCGTTGGGCAGGTTGATCGTCACGGAGCCGCAAATATACGGGATGCCCGTTCCCGCATAATAGGCGCGTGAACGTCCCCTGCCCGACCCACGCCAGCCGGCGGGCCCACAAGAGCTGCCATTTCTGCCGCAAGCCGATCTGCCGGCTCTGCGAACTGCAGATGCGGGGGCACATCTACTGCTCCACCCGCTGCGCCCGGGACTCCGGCCGGCACGCCCTATGGCGCGCGTTCCAGGGCCGGCTCGTCCGCCCGGTCCCCGGCCGGCTGGCCGTCGCGGTCGTGGCGCTGGCGGCCTCGGCCCCGGTGATCCTGGCCCTCAGGACGGTTCGGGAGCTCGATTCGCTCTCCGCGCCGTCCCCGGTCGCGGCGCCCCGGCGGCCCGCCCCGTCGGCGCGGCTCGAGTCGGTCCAGGAGACGCCCGCGGGCGCCCGCCTCGAGGGGACCGCGTCGGAGGGCTGCGCCGTGTTCCTCTTCGCCGCGGGACGCTTCGTCGCGAGCGTGCCGGCCTCGGGGGGCCGCTTCCGATTCGATGCCGTCCGGGAGAAGGGCCCGTACCGGGTCGGGGCGATGTCGCTCTCGGCCGAGGCGGCCTTTGCGCCGACGCCGGCCGCCGAGACCCTGCGCAATCCGGCGGCCGAGCCTCGGGCTGCGCTCAAGACCGAGCCCTCGGCGGTCCCGGTCCCGACCGCGCGTCCGGCGCCTCCGCCGGTCGCCGCCGCCGCGCCGCCCGGCGCTGCGCCCGCCCTGCCCGCCGCCGTCGCTGCGCCTTCTCCGCGGACCCTCGCGGCCCCGGACATCACCCGGGGCCCCGCCGACCGCCCCGAGGTCCTGGTGTCCTTCGACGCGGGCTCCTCGGACCGCGGCGCGAGGGAGATCCTCGATGCCCTCGCGCGGCGAGGCATCCGGACGACGATCTTCCTGACGGGCGAGTTCATCCGCCGGCATCCCGACGTGGTCCGCCGTGTCGCCCAGGACGGCCACGAGGTCGGCAACCACACCGATTCGCATCCTCACCTGACGACCTACGCCGCCGACGGGCGCCAGGTGACCCGCCTCGGCGTCGACCGCGCGTTTCTCGCCGGAGAGCTCGCGCGCACCGCTCGCCTCTACCGCGAGGCGACGGGTCGGACGATGGCTCCGCTTTGGCGGGCGCCCTTCGGCGAGCACAACCCCGAGATTCGCCGCTGGGCGGCGGAGCAGGGCTACTGGCACGTCGGCTGGACGGGCGGCCGGACGGGCCTCGACGGCCTCGACTGGATCACCGACCCGCGGTCGAAGGGATACCAGCCGGCCGAGCGGCTGCTCTCGCGCCTGGTCCACCATGCCGAGAACGGCGGGATCGTGCTGCTGCACCTGGGCAGCGACCGCGAGGAGCCCGTGGCGGCCCGGATCGACATCCTCCTCGACGGGCTCGGCCAGCGCGGCTTCCGCTTCGCGCGGGCCTCGGAGTTTCTGGAGCGGCAGGGCTACGACGCCGCCCGGCTCGCGGCATTTCGCGACGGGACCTCCGCGGGCGCGCGTTGACGATCGCCTTCGGCACCGACGGCTGGCGCGGCATCATCGCCGACGCGTGCACCTTCGAGGAGATCCGACGGATCGCGCGCGCCACCGCTCGCTGGTACACGGGCGGCGGCGGCCCCGGAGACCCGAGCCGCATCGTCGTCGGGCACGATCCGCGCTTCTTCTCTCCCGAGTTCGCCCGCGCCGCAGCGGAAGTCTTCGCCGAAGCCGGAGTCGACGTGCTGCTGACGGACCAGCCGATCCCCACGCCCGCAGTGTCCTTCCACGTGAGGCGCCTCGGCCTGAAGGGCGGCGTGGCCATCACCGCGAGCCACAATCCCGGCCACTACAACGGCTTCAAGATCAAGGCGCACTTCGGCGGCAGCGCTCCGCCCGAGACCTACGCCGCGGTCGCGGCGCAAGCGGACTTGCCGTTGCCGCGCGCCGCGCGCGCGGGCCGGATCGAGGTCGCGGACCTCCGGGAGGGTTACGCCGCGCGCCTGGCCGAGCTCGTGGACCTGCCTGCCATCCGGTCCTCTTCCCTGGCCGTCGCGGCCGACGCGATGCACGGCGCGGCCGGAACGATTCTCGCGGAGCTGCTCTCGGGCGGTCGGCTCCGGGTCGCGCCGCTGCGCACGTCGCGCGACCCGCTCTTCGGCGGCGTGCATCCCGAACCGATCGGCGAGAACCTGGCGGCCGCGGCCGCGATCGTGCGGGAGCAGGGGCTCGACCTCGCCGTGGCGCAGGACGGGGACGCCGACCGGCTGGGCGTGCTCGACTCCGCCGGCGGCTTCGTCTCGCCTCACCAGATCCTGGCGCTCCTGCTCCTCCACGCCTTCCGGCGGCGCGGCGTGCGCGGCGGAATCGCCAAGACGTTTTCGACCTCGTTTCAGATCGACCGCATCGCGAAGAGCCTGGGCGCGCCCCTGATCGAGACGGGCATCGGATTCAAGTACGTGGCCGAGCTGATGAATCGGGGCGAGGCCGTCGCGGGCGGCGAGGAGAGCGGCGGCTACGCCTTCGGCTTTCACCTTCCCGAACGCGACGGAGTGCTCTCGGCCCTGCTTCTCCTCGAGAGCCTCGCGCTCTCGGGAAAGACGCTCGGAGAGGCCCTCGACGCGCTCGCCGCCGAGTTCGGGCGGTTCGAATACGGGCGCCGGGACGTGCGGCTTCCGGTGGACCTCGTCCGGCGCTATCTCGACGAAGTCGGGAGCTCACCGCCTTCGTCCGTCGCCGGGGAGCCGGTGACGGCGGTTCTCGACCGCGACGGCGTCAAGTACGTCTTCGGCGGCCGGGGCTGGCTCCTGCACCGGCTCTCCGGGACCGAGCCGATGGTCCGGCTGTACTGCGAGCACGAGGATGGGGGGAAGATGACGGCCGTCCTGGCCGAAGCCGAGGACCGGCTGAAGCGATTCGTGAAGGCGGCCTAGAGCCCTAGTTGCGCCTTTGATCGACCGGCCGGTCCTGGTCGGAGATCCGGCGGCGCGGCCGCGGCGGCTCGGTCAGGACGGTCCCCTCCCCTTCGAAGCGGATCTTGGGCGGGCTCGAGACGTCCGCGTGCATGACCTCTTCGAGGAAATCGTCGTCGAGCACCGAGGCGACGAGCTCTCCCGACCAGGCCACGAGATCCCGCGACGAGATCGACAAGGGATAGTCCGCCGAGACCTCGTGCGCGAGGACCGGGCCTCCGACCGAGAAGATCGCGCTGCCGCGCCCCTGCACGCGCAGAACGTCGACGCGCCGGTTGCGCCGGAAGTCGTGGATCGCGTCGATCCGGAAAGTCAGGCCGTGGTCGAGCGCCAGCAGGCGAGAGCCTTCGACGAAGAGGGTCTGGCCGGTCAGGTCGCGGCGGTAGGCGCGGCGGCCCGGGTCGTTGACGAGCAGCGCGCCGACGCCCGTCGCCCGAAGGATCCGCTCGAGCGAGGTGCCGCGGAACTCGGGAAGGGGCGTGAAGCGCAGCTTGCCGCTGTACCAGGCCACGCAGCCCTTGCGAACGAAGACCGTTCCCCGGGAGGCGACCTCCAGGCCGCCCTCCGTGCGGATCTTGAAGAGCGGCCGGGCCTCCGGCGCTCCGATGGCGATCGGCGCGGGCTTTTCGGTGATCTCCGGGAAGGCCGGCTGAAAGCCCGGCGGCTCCGCGAGCGGCCCCTCGACGGTGGAGCGCGAGGGGGACGGGGCAACCGGCGCAACCGCCTCGGGATGGAGCGGCTTGAGCGCCGGCGCCGTGTCCGACGGGCCCGGCCGCGCGGACGCCTCGCGGCTGTTGCGGCGGAGGGCCTCCTCGATCTCGACGACCCTTCGGCGCGCGCCGGCCACGCGCAGGTGTTCCAGGGCCAGGCCGAGCTTGCCGCGGGTCTGGTAGAGCAGGCCGAGGTAGAGGTGGCTTCGCAGGTGGCCGGGCCGCATCTCGATCGCCTTGCGCAGCTCTAGCTCGGCCTCCGCCATGAACCCGGCCTTGAAGAGGATCAGGCCCAGGTTCGCCCGGAGCACCTCGGAGTTCGGGTTGTCGGCGAGCAGCGTTCGGGCCGCGTTGGCGGCCTCGTTGTAGTGGCCCCGCTTGAACTCGAGGAGCGACAGGAGGTTCAGGACGTCCTCGTCTCGCGGCCGGATGACCCTCGCCTGCTCGAGCTCTTCCCAGGCCTCCTCGAGACGACCCTCGCGCACCCCGCGCCGGGCGCGGTTCAAGTGGAGGAGGAACAGTCCTTGATCGACGGGTGGCAGGTCGCCGGCCGCAGTCTCCACGATCGATGCGGCCGCGCGGCTAGCCGCTGCGGCGGGCCGACTTGCGGCCGTCCGTCGTGAGGATCACGCGGTTGGTGCGCTCGTCGCGCATCCACCGCACCGGCTTTCCCTCCGAAGCGGGAATGCCGCGATAGGTCTCGGAGGACGGCTTTCCGAAGCCGCCGCCGAGCGTCGACTTCCCGTAGTAGGCCGCCAGCGTCTTGCGCACGTAGAGCTGCGTTTCGTCGTAAGGCGGCACGCCGTCGTACCGGTCGACCGCCGCCTCGCCCGCATTGTACGCGGCCAGCGACTTGACGAGGTCCCCCCCGTAGTACGAGAGGAGGCGCGAGAGGTGGCGCGTGCCGGCGGCGATGTTCTGCCGGGGATCGTGAACGTCCGAGACGCCGTGCTCGGCGGCCGTCGCGGGCATCAGCTGCATCAGGCCCCGCGCGCCCTTCTTCGAGATGGCGGCCGGATTGAAGCCCGACTCGACGAGCATCACGGACTTGACGAGCTTCGGGTCGACCGAGTTCTCCTGCGCGGAGGCCTCGATCAGCTCGTCGAAGGCGGAGGCGCGGCGCACGCGGGCCGCAAGCCAGTCCTCGCTCGCGCCGAGCTTGGCGGGGCCGTCGTTATAGATGACGTGCCGTCCGCCCTGGACCTTCAGGCGAACCTCGGCCGGCGCCGCCGACGCAATCGCGGCCAGCACTCCCAGCACGAGGAGCGTTCGAGTCTTCATGGATTGGGAATCCGAATTATAGCCGACGGGCGCCGGCAGGTAAACCTTTGCGTCTCAGCGGGTTCCGGGAGGCCCGCCACGTGACCGGGATCACCGGTCCGAGAGGCTACGAGACCGGGACCGGCTGCGGCTCGGCGAGCAGGTCACGCACCGCCTCGGCCGCGGCCTTGAGCCCCGCGGGCAGGAGCTCCGCGCTCTTTCCCCCGCCTGCGCGAGATCCGGCTTGCCGCCGCCGCTTCCGGCCAGCGCCTTGCCCACCCGGGATGCGATCTGCGAGGCGGGCAGCCGTCGGACCAGGTCCGGCGTAACGGCGATGATGACGGAGGTCTTCCCGTCGCCTACCGTCCCGACGGCGACGACGCCGCTCTTCAGCTTCGAGCGCAGCGTGTCCGAAAGGTTGCGCAGCTCCGGAATCGAGAGCCCTTCGACGACGCGGGTGACGACGGGCACGCCGCCCACCTCGACGCGGTTCCCCTCCGAGCCGGCGTCGCCGGAAGCGAGCTTGAGCTTGAGCGAAGCGATCTCGCGTTCGAGCGCCTTGACCCGGTCCTCGCGCTCCCCCCACCTGGCGGCAAGCGCCTCGCGCGGCACCTGCGCGGCGCCGGCCAGATCGTTCAGGATCCGCTCGTCCTCCGAGAGCAGGTCGACGGCGCCGAGCGAGGTCACGGCCTCGAGCCGGCGCACGCCCTGGGCGAGGCCGCGGTCGGACACGATCTTGAAGGCGCCGATCTCTCCCGTGCGCGGGACGTGGCAGCCGCCGCAGAGCTCCATCGAGAAGCCGGGGACTTCGACGACGCGCACCCGCTCGCCGTACTTTTCGCCGAAGAACATGTCCGCGCCCTTGCGGCGCGCCTCGTCCATCGGCATGACTTCCTTCGAGACCGGCTGGTCGCGGAGGACTTCCTCGTTGACGAGCCGCTCGATCTCCGCGATCTGCGCGGGCGTCGTCGGCGAGGGGGCCGCGTAGTCGAAGCGCAGGCGGTCGGGAGCGACGAGCGAGCCCATCTGGCGCGCGGACGGCCCGAGCACCTTGCGCAGGGCCGCGTGGAGGAGGTGGGTGGCCGTGTGGTTGGCCTGGGTGCGGCGCCGGGTCCACTCCGGGACGTCCATGTCGACCGCCTGGCCGAGCTCGACGCGTCCCCGCCGGACCGACACGCGGTGCGCGATCAGGTTGGGAACCGGCTTCTGGACGTCGGACACCTCGGCCTCGCCGCCGTCCCAGGTCCAGCGTCCCTTGTCGGCGACCTGGCCGCCGCCCTCGGGATAGAAGACCGTGCGGTCCGTGACGACGTCCCCGGCCTGCCCGGCCTCGAGGACCGAGGCCTCCCGGCCGTCCCTGACGATCGCCACCACGCGGGCGCCCCCGAGTCGAACGAAGTCCTGTTCGGGGTAGCCGCGAAAGACCGAGTGCGCATCGGGCAGCTCGAGGCGTTCGAAGACCGAGGCGTCGGCGGCATCGAACTTCTGGGAAGCCCGGGACGACGCCCGCTGGCGCTCGAGAGCCTCCTCGAAGCCCGCGCGGTCGACCGCGACGCCCTCGTCCCCGGCGATCTCCTCGATGACCTCGAGGGGAATGCCGTACGTGTCGTAGAAGCGGAAGACCGTCTCGCCGGAGAGCGCCGTCGCCCCTTCCCGGCGCAGGCGTTCGATCGCCTCGCCCACGCGGTCGGCGCCCTCGGAGAGCGTCTTGCCGAAACGCTCCTCTTCCGGCGCGAGAACGCCCGCGACGGTCCTGCCGACCGCCGCGACGGCGCCGAGCTCGAAGTACACGCCCGCGAAGCCCTCGACGACCGTCGGGGCGATCTCGTGGAGGAACGGCCGGACGAGGTTGAGCCGGCGCCCGTATCGCATCGCGCGCCGAAGGATGCGGCGCAGCACGTAGCCGCGGCCCTCGTTCGACGGCAGCGCGCCGTCGGCGACGAGCATCGTGGCGGCGCGGACGTGGTCGGCGATGACGCGAAAGGGCGCGTCCTCCGGGGCCATGCCCCCGCGGTAGGTCTGCGAGGACATCTTCTCGATCTGAAGGAGGATCGGGGCGAAGAGATCCGTGTCGAAGTTGTTGTTGACGCCCTGCAGGATCGCCGTCAGGCGCTCGAGGCCGGCGCCCGTGTCGACCGACGGCCGCGGCAGCGGCGTCATCTTGCCCGAGGCATCGCGCTCGAACTGCATGAAGACGAGGTTCCAGATCTCGAGCGTGTCGTCGCCCGGCCCGTTGACGAGGTCCGGCGTGTTGCCGGAGAGATTCGCCGCCCCGGTAGTAGTGGATCTCCGAGCAGGGGCCGCAGGGGCCCGTCTCCCCCATCGACCAGAAGTTGTCCTTCTCGCCGAAACGCAGGATCCGCGATGCCGGGAGGTGCGCGCGCCCAGAGCTTCGCCGCCTCGTCGTCGTCGGTGTAGACCGTGGCCCAGAGACGCTCCGGGTCGAGGCCGTAGCCCGCCTCCCGGTCGGTGACGAGCTCCCAGGCGAACCGATCGCCTCGTCCTTGAAGTAGTCGCCGAAGGAGAAGTTGCCGAGCATCTCGAAGAACGTGTGGTGCCGCGCGGTGTACCCGACGTTGTCGAGGTCGTTGTGCTTGCCGCCGGCCCGCACGCACTTCTGCGACGTGGTGGCGCGGGTGTAGTCGCGCTTCTCCCGCCCGAGGAAGACGTCCTTGAACTGGTTCATCCCGGCGTTGGTGAAGAGCAGCGTCGGGTCCTCGGCCGGGACCAGCGAGGAGCGACGGCACCCGGCGGTGGCCGTGCCCCTCGAAGTAGCCGAGGAAGCGCTCGCGGATCTCGTCAGTCGACTGTCATGACCAGCCCCGGATGATCTCAGAAATCCGCTCCGCCGGAAAACCGCGTCGGCGTCAGCGCGTCGAAGCACGCGGCGGCGCCGTACGGCCGGAGCCATGTGGGCGCGCGCGGCCCAGAGTCGCTCGAACGCCTTCCGCAGGGCCGCGACCTCGCGGTCGGCCGCGCCCTCCGACTCGAGAGCCGCCGCGATCGTCTCCTTCGCGAAGCCCCGGGCCTTGAGCTCGCGCTCGATGCGCGAGCGGCCGTGCCGCGCCCGCTCGCGTCCGGACGGCGGAACGCGGCGGCAGCGAGGTCGTCGAGGAGACCCTGCTCCACGAGCCGCTCGAGCGCTTCCTCGACGGCGCCGGGCTCGAAGCCGCGGTCGACGAGGGCCCGCGCGAGCTCCGCGCGGCCGCGGCCGCGGACTGACGAGCAGGCGCAGCGCGCGCTCGCGCGCCGCCGCCGCGGACGAGGGCTCCCGGGGTGGCGACTTTCGCCCGGCCGTTTAGGTTCGTCCCGTCGGCGCCTGGTTGGAGAAGTCGAAGGGCGACTCCTCCTGGAGCGGGTTGAAGTCGTTGGGCGTCTCGAGCGCCGAGTCCATCTCCTCGCGGGCCATGTCGGCGGTCGACTGGATGCCCTGGACCTTCAGCTTGAACTCGTCGAGGTTCGACGCGCAGCGCAAGCGCCTCCTCGTAGCGTGATCAGGCCCTGCTTGTAGAGGCTGAAGAGCGACTGGTCGAAGGTCTGCATCCCGTACTGCGACGTGCCCTGCGCGATCGCGTCCGTGATGTACTTGGTCTTTTCCTTGTTCTCGATGCAGTCGCGGATGTAGGCGGTCGCGATCAGGACCTCGACCGCCGGCACGCGGCCCTTGCCGTCGGCGCGCGGCATCAGGCGCTGCGAGATCGACCGCCTTCAGCACCGCCGCCGAGCTGCAGGCGGATCTGCTTCTGCTGGTGCGGCGGGAAGACCGAGATGATGCGGTTGATCGTCTCGGTCGCGTCGAGCGTGTGCAGCGTCGAGAACACGAGGTGGCCGGTCTCGGCCGCGCGGCAGCGCCGTCTCGATCGTCTCGAAGTCGCGCATTTCGCCGACGAGGATGACGTCGGGGTCCTGGCGCAGCGCGCTGCGCAGGGCGTGCGGCGAACGACTTGCGTGTCGACGCCGACCTCGCGCTGGTTGATGATCGACCTCTTGTCGCGGTGGAGGAACTCGATCGGGTCCTCGATCGTCATGATGTGCGCGTCGCGGGTCGTGTTGATGTGGTCGATCATCGCGGCGAGCGTGGTGCGCTTGCCGCGAGCCGGTCGTGCCGGTGCACGAGCACGAGGCCGCGCTCCTCCTCGGCAGATCTTCTCGAGGACCGGCGGCAGGCCGCAGGTCGTCGATCGTCAGGATCTTGCAGCGGGATGACGCGCAGCACCAGTCCCGACGGTGCCGCGCTGCTGGAAGATGTTGCAGCGGAAGCGGCCCAGGCCGGGCACGCTGTAGGCGAGGTCGATCTCGAGGTTGTTCTTGAACTTCTCCTTCTGGCGGGCCGACATGATCGAGAAGGCCATCGCGATCGTGTCTTCCTGCATCAGCCGGCGCTTGTCGGCCAGCGGAACGAGCGTGCCGTCGACGCGGATGACGGGATAGGCGCCGACCTTCAGGTGCAGGTCGGACGCCTTCCGCTCGACGGCGATCTTCAGCAGATCGTTGATGTGCATGGGTTTGTTTTCCTCGGTTGGAGGCTAGATTACGCTCCTCGACCGCCTATTGGAAGAGCCTCCCGCAGCGGCGACCCGGCCCGCCTACCCGAAAGGGCAGGTGCTAAGTCACTGAGCCGGCTCGCGGTAGGGCGCTATCGGCCGGCGGCGGCCTCGACCGGCAGGGGCGTGAGCCAGCCGTACCGGTCCGGCGACCTCGCCGTGGATGAGGTCGAAGAAGTCCTTCTGGAGCCGCTCGGTGACCGGGCCGCGGCGGCCGGTGCCGACCACGATCCGGTCGACCGACCGGATCGGCGTGATCTCGGCGGCGGTGCCCGTGAAGAACACCTCGTCGGCGATGTAGAGCATCTCGCGCGCGATCTGCTGCTCGACCACGGTGTAGCCGGCATCGCGGGCGAGCGTCATGATCGAGTCGCGGGTGATGCCCGGCAGGATCGTCCCGGCCAGCGGCGGCGTCAGGATCCGGCCGCCGTAGACCACGAAGATGTTCTCGCCGCTGCCTTCCGAGACACGGCCGGCGTTGTCGAGCGCGATGCCCTCGGTGTAGCCGTTGGTGATCGCCTCCATCTTGATGAGCGCCGAGTTCACGTAGTTGCCGGTGGCCTTGGCCATGGCCGGGAAGGTGTTCGGCGCCATGCGGTTCCAGGACGAGACGCAGACGTCGACGCCGCGCTCGAGGGCCTCGTCGCCGAGGTACTTGCCCCACCGCCAGACGGCGACCATCACGTCGACCGGGCTGTTCAGGGGATTGACGCCGAGCGCGCCGAGGCCGCGATAGATCACCGGCCGGATGTAGCACGCCTCGAAGTCGTTGGCCCGGATCGTCTCGAAGATCGCCTCGCGGATCTCGGCCGGCGTGTACGGGACCTCCATCCGGTAGACCTTGCAGGAATCGAAGAGGCGCTTGATGTGCTCGTCGAGGCGGAAGACCGCGGAGCCCTGTTTGCGTCTTGTAGAAGCGGGCGCCCTCGAACATGGCCGAGCCGTAGTGGAAGACGTGCGAGAACGCGTGGATCTTCGCGTCGGCGAAGTCCACGAGCCTCCCGTTCATCCAGACCTTCTTGACGTCGTCGTACGACATGCGGCCTCCACTCTGGCGAGATGACCGGGAGTATTCCGCGCCCCGGCGGACGTGTCAATGCGGGCCGCGGGAAAGCGCGGCCCGCGCGAGCGTCAGGGCGGCGACGGCCGCGGTCTCCGCGCGCAGCTTGCCCGCCGAGAGCGAGATCGTCGACCAGCCGGCGGCGATCGCCTCCTGCGTGCTCGCGGTCGGTCCAGCCCCCCTCGGGCCCGACGAGAAGCGACGTCGGCGCCGGCGGGAGCTCGGCCGGGAAGCGGCTCGCCGCGCGGGTCGAGCAGGAACGGTGCCCCGGCCGCGCGTCCGCGAGCGCCCGTCGAATACGCGACGGGGCCTTCGACGCGCGGCCAGCGCGCCTGCTCCGATTGCTTCGCCGCCTCGACGATCACGCGCGCGAGCGCGGATGCCGAGCGACTCGCCCGCCCGCTCGGCCTGCGTGCGCTCGCTCACGACGAGGGTCAGCGCGGACGCCCCGAGCTCGGTGGCCTTCTCCGCGATCCAGGACAGCCGCTCCGCGCGGACCGCCGCGACGAACAGGTGCACCGGCGGGAGCGGGTCCGCCGGCGCGTCGCGGACGGCCGTCGACGCGCGACCTCGAGCCCGCGGCGACCGACGCTCGTCGACGCGAGCCCGCCGCCTCGCGGCCGCTTCCGTCGACGAGCACGACCGCGTCGCCCGGCGCCAGCCGCCGCGCCCGCGCGTGCTGCGCCTCCATCCCGTCGAGCCGGAACGTCTCGCCCGCGGCCGGAAGCGCGCTCGACTACGAAGCGCGCGCCAGGCACAGGCAGGTCCACTCCTTCTCCGATCCGGCGGCCGGCGAGCTGCCAGCGGCCGGTGCGCATCTTCGCGAGGACCTCCGGCTCCCGCTCCCGGGTCACCCCGGAGAGGACGACCCGTCCGGAGCGCCCGGCGCGGGCGAGGATCCTCGCCGCCTCCGGGAGGATCTCGTCGGCGAGCATGTTGGCGACGCACGAGGTCGAACGCCCCCGCCGCCGCCTCGAGCGGCCCGGCGTAGAGACGCACGCGCGAGCCGAAGTCGTGCCGCCGCACGTTCGTCGCGCGCCACGAAGACCGCCTCCGCATCCGTGTCGAGCCCGACCGCGACCGCGGGCGCCGAGCGCCGCGGCCGCGAGCGCGAGGACGCCCGAGCCGGTTCCCACGTCGAGCACCGAGCGGCCGTCGAGCGTCTTCGTCCTCGAGCGCGAGCAGCGCGAGCCGCGTCGACTCGTGCTGGCCCGTGCCGAAGGCGCGCGACGCCGGCAGGCGCAGCGCGATCCGGCCCTCCGGCGGGTCCGCGTCGCCGGGATCGCCCGGGTCGATCCAGAGCCGCCGGCCGACGGTGAACGCCCGCGACGCCGCGCGGAAGGCCTCGAGCGGATCGCCTTCCGGAATGTCGGTCGTCAGCGTGTGCCGGATTCCGCGCGCCCGCAGGAGCAGGGCGGCGCCGCGCGCGGCCGCCCGCCTCGCGGAAGAACGCGACGAGATCGCGGCCCTCCTGCTCGAAGCCGAGGGGGTCGTGCAGCGCAGAGGAGTCCGAGCACGGCGTCGTCGCCGGACCGGCGCGGAACGAGGAGGCGGCTGAAACGGGCGGCGGTGCACTCCCCTACGAGAAGATCTTCTTCGCCTTCCCGAGGACGCCCTTGCCGCGCGACGGGAGCGCCGGTCAGCTCGGCGTACTGGCGGAGGAGCTCCTTCTCGTCCTTCGAGGGCGCGTCGGGAACGCGGACGCCCGACGCGGACGACGAGGTCCCCGCGCCCGCTGCGGCCCAGGCGGCCCATGCCCCTGCCCGCGCAGGCGCAGCTCCGAGCCCGACGGCCGTGCCGGCGTCGATCGACACCTTCTCCGCGCCCTCGAGCGTCGGCGACCGAGACCTCGCCTCCGAGCACGAGCGTCGGGAACGGCAGGTCGAGCCGGACGACGACGTCGTCGCCCTCGCGCTCGAAGACCTCGTCCTCGGCGACGGTCAGCACGACGTAGAGATCGCCCGCCGGCCCGCCGTTGGGCCCCGCGTCGCCCTCGCCCGTCAGGCGCAGGCGGGAGCCCGTCTCGACGCCGGCCGGGGATCCGGATCGTCAGGTCCTTCTTCGCGCGCCTGCGCCCCTCTCCCGAGCACGCCTTGCAGGGCTTGTCGATGACGCGGCCCTCGCCCTGGCAGCTCGGGCACGGGCGCGTCACCGTGAGGAAGCCCTGCGAGAGCCGCTGCCGCCCGGACCCGCGGCACGTCGGGCACGTCCGCGGCGGCGGTGCCCTCCGCGGCGCCCGAGCCCTCGCAGACGTCGCAGCCGCTCGAGTCGCGAGATGGCGATCGGGGCCTCGACGCCGAAGGCCGCGTCCCGGAACGAGATCTCCATGCGGTAGACGAGGTCGCTGCCGGCCATCGGCGCCCGTCCGGCCGCCCGTCGCGAAGCCGAAGATGCCGCCGAAGAGGTCCGAGAAGTCCCCGAAGGCCGACGGGTCGAATCCCGGGAAGCCGCCGAAGCCGCCCGGGCCCGGAGCGGCGCCGGCATGGCCGAACCGGTCGTAGCGCGCCCGCTTCTCGGGATCGGAGAGCACCGCGTAGGCCTCGGAGGCCTCCTTGAACTTCTCGGCCGCGTCCGGATTGTTCGGGTTGCGGTCGGGGTGGTACGTCAGCGCGAGCTTGCGGTAGGCGGACTTCAGGCCCGCCGCGTCGACGTCGCGGCTCGACCGACGAGGACTTCGTAGTAGTCGCGTCTGGTCATGGTGGATTCCGGTACTCCGTCGAGATGGGGCCGGGCCGGTGCTCGAGCCCGGGCGTGCGGTTTCGCCTAGCTCGCGGCCGCGCCCCCGGCGCCGGCCCGCGCGAGCATCACCCGCGTCAGCACCTTCGACACGCCCTGCATGTCGAAGATCGCCTCGTTGAAGGCCTCGCGCGATTCGCCGCCGGCGATCTCGCGCGAACGCTTCAGGGTCTCCTCGATGCGCTCGCGCTCGTCGTCGGCGAGCGCGTCGCCGAACTCGCCGAGCACGCGCTCGTTGGACGCGATCATGCCCTCGAGCCGGTTCTTGATCGCGGCGATCTCGCGCCGCTCGTGGTCGGCTTCGGCGAACGCCGAGGCCTCCTTGATGATCTTGTCGATCTCGGTCTGCGAGAGGCCGCCGGCCGGGTTGATCTGCATGCCCTGGGCCTTGCCCGGTCGCCAGGTCGCGCGCCGAGACGTTCACGATGCCGTTGGAGTCGATCGCGAAGGTGACCTCGATCTGCGGTACGCCGCGCGGCGCGGCCGGGATGCCGACGAGCTCGAACCGGCCGAGCGACTTGTTGTCCTTGGCGATCTCGCGCTCGCCCTGCAGGACGTGGATCTCGACGACCGACTGGTTGTCGGCGACGGTCGTGAAGACCTTGGTGTTCTTGGTCGGGATCGTCGAGTTGCGCTCGATCAGCTTCTCGAAGACTCCGCCGTGCATCTCGATGCCGAGCGAGAGCGGCGTCACGTCGAGGAGAACGACGTCCTTGATCTCGCCCTTCAGCACGCCGCCCTGGATCGCGGCGCCGATCGCGACGACCTCGTCCGGGTTGATGTCGCGGTTGGGCTCGCGGCCGAAGAGCTCGGCGACCATGCGCTGCACCTTCGGCGTGCGCGTCTGGCCGCCCACGAGGATGACCTGGTCGACGTCGGAGGGCTTCAGGCCCGCGGCCGCCAGCGCGTCGAGGCAGGGCGCCGCGGTCCGGTCGATCAGGTCCGCCGACGAGCGCCTCGAAGCGCTCGCGCGTGAGCGTGCGGTTGATGTGCTTGGGGCCCGAGGCGTCGGCCGAGATGAACGGGCAGCGTGATCGTCGTCTCGGTCGCGGTCGAGAGCTCGCACTTGGCCTTCTCGGCCGCCTCCTTGAGCCGCTGGAGGGCCATCCGGTCCTGGCGCAGGTCGATGCCCGTGGCCTTGCGGAAGTCGTCGAGCAGCCAGTCCATGATCTTCTTGTCGAAGTCCTCGCCGCCGAGATACGTGTCGCCGGCGGTCGCCTTGACCTCGTAGATCCCGTCGCCGAGCTGGAGGATCGAGATGTCGAACGTGCCGCCGCCGAGGTCGTAGACCGCGACCGTCTCGCTGCCCTTGCGGTCGAGGCCGTAGGCGAGCGAGGCCGCCGTCGGCTCGTTGATGATGCGCAGGACCTCGAGCCCGGCGATCCGGCCGGCGTCGCGCGTGGCCTGGCGCTGCGCGTCGTCGAAGTACGCCGGGCACCGTGATGATCGCCTCGGTGATCTCCTCGCCGAGCGCCTCCTCCGAGAACTCCTTGATCTCGCGACAGGATGAACGCCGAGATTTCCTCCGGGCTGTACTCGCGGGCGCGGGCGCGGATCTTGACGTCGCCGTTGACGGCGCGCACGATCTCGTAGGGCAGCACCTCGCGGGCGTGCTGCGTCTCGTCGGCGTCGTACTTGCGGCCGACCAGCCGCTTGACCGCGAAGACCGTGTTCATCGGGTTGGTGATCGCCTGGCGCTTGGCGATCTGCCCGACCAGCCGCTCGCCGTCCTCGGTGAAGCCGACGATCGACGGCGTCGTCCGGCTGCCCTCGCGGTTCGTCAGGACCTGCGGGGTCGCCGCCCTCGACCACGGAGACGCAGCAGTTCGTCGTGCCGAGGTCGATGCCGAGGATCTTTCCCACGCTGCCTCCCTGCTCCCCTACTTCTTCCCGCCCGAGGAATCGGCGTCGTCGCCGCCCGCGTTCCGGACGGCCACCTTCACGAACGAGGGCCGGACGAGGCGGTCGTTCAGAAAATAGCCCTTCTGGAGCTCCTCGACGATCGTGTTCGGCGGCACGGTGTCCGTCTCCTCGGTCGCCACCGCCTCGTGGAGGTTCGGATCGAACGTGCCGCTGGTGTCGATCGGAATGAGCCCGTAGCGCTTCCAGAGCTCGCCGAGCTGCTTGCGGATGATCGCGATGCCCTGGCCGAAATCGCTGTCGAGGTCCTCGGCCCGGGCGTGCGCGAGGGCACGCTCGAAGTTGTCGAGAATCGGCAGGAAGTCGTGGGCGAACCCGGCGAGGGCGATCTTGAAGTACTCCTGCCGCTCCGCGCTCGCTGCGCTTCTTGTGGTTCTCGAACTCGGCGAGCTTGCGGATGTGGCGGTCCTTGAGCTCCTCGATTTCCTTCTGGATCCCGCGGAGCTTGTCCTCGGCGGCGGCGAGCGCCGTGACCTCTTCCTCGCCGAGCGCCGCCTCGAGGGAGTCGCCCGAGTCGCTGACCTCGAGCGTGTCTTCGTCGATCGGCCGCCGCTTCCCGGTCGCGGTCGCTCATTCCGGAAGGCCCTCCTTCAGGCGTTCCTCGCGCCGGTCGAGGCGGTCCGAGACCGCCCGCCCGAGCAGCTCCACGACCGGAATGACGCGCGTGTACTCCCGTCGCGCCGGCCCGATGACTCCCAGCATTCCCGTCAGTGTCTCTCCCGTTCCGTAGGAGGTCAAGACGGCCGACAGGCGCGGGTCGACCGAGTGGTCGTCCTCGGAGCCCAGAACGACGCTGGTTCCGGGCGAATCGAGGTACCGGGAGACCAGGTCGAGCACCCGGGCCTTCTCGTCGAAGGCCTGGAAGATCCGCTTCATGGAGAACGACGTCCGCGAACTCCGGCTTTTCGAGCAGGCGCGCCGTTCCGTCGAAGAAGAGCCGGTCCTCGCCGTCCTTGCGCTCGAGCGCCCGGCGAGCGAGCGTCGTGGCGCGGCCCGAGGATCCGGTCGGCCTCGGCCCGCTCGCGCGCCAGGGCCGCGGCGAGCCGCCGCCGGACCTCGTGGAGCGTCAGGCCCCCGTACTCGCGCGTCAGCCGCTCGCGAGAGGGCGTCGAGCTCGGCGGGCGCGTAGGAGACGTCGGTCTCGAGCACGCGCGAGATCACCACGTCGGGCTCGTTGACCTGCACGCAGAGGACCTTGCCCGGGGCGACCGTCGAGGAAGCGCAGGCTCTTGACGACCGTGTGGAGGGCGTCCGGCGCGACGACGAACCCGACCTCGCCCGAGAGCTGCGAAAGCAGGCGCGAGGCCGCCGTGAAGAGGCGGCTGACGTCGGCCGCCGGCCGAGTCGAGGTCCGAGTCGACCTGCTCCCGCACCTCGTCGGCGACCTTGCGCTGCCGCATGAGCTCGTCGATGTAGACGCCGATAGGCGCGGTCGGTCGGGACGCGGCCGGCCGAGGTGTGCGGCTGGGCGAGATAGCCGCCGTCGGTCAGGTCGGCCATGATGTTGCGGATCGACGCCGGCGACAGGCCGAACCGGTTGGACTTGAAAAGCGTCCGCGAGGAGACCGGGTGCCCCGTGTCCACGTGGACGCGGATGATCTCCTTCAGGATCGCGCGGCTTCGGGTGTCCAGGGACGCCATCTCTAGCACTCTTCCATCGAGAGTGCTAATGATACCAGACCGCCCGAGCTTAGACTGACCGCCGTGTCCCCCGAACTCGCGAGCCTCTCGGTCGTCCTCGCCGGGGCGGGCCGCGCCGGCGCGGCCTTCGCCCGCTCCTGGATCGCGGCCGGCGGGACCCTCGCCCGGATCCTCGCCCGGGACCCGGCGAGGAAGCTCCCGGCCGGGTTGGCGGGCGTCGCGACGGCGCTGCCGTCCGACCCGGGACCGGCGTGCGACGTCCTGATCCTCGCCGTGCCGGACGACGCGATCGCCGGAGTCGCCATCGCAGCTCGCCCCCCGGCTCTCCTGCCGAATCGCGCTCCACCTCTCAGGAGCGCTCTCGAGCCGGGTCCTCGAGGCCTTCTCGGCCGGCGGCGCGGCGATCGGCTCCATCCATCCGGTCCGACCGTTCACCGGGGCGTCCGACGAGGATTGGCGCGGCGCCTTCGTCGCCGTCGAGGGAGAGGAGGCGGCGGCCGCGATCGGGACGCAGATCGCCCTGGCGGTCGAGGCCAGGCCGCATCCGATCGACCCCGGCGCCAAGCCCCTGTACCACGCCTCGGCGTCTCTCGCGGCGGGAGGCGCGGCGGCGGTTCTCTCGGTGGCGGTGCGGGGCTGGGTCGACGCCGGAATCCCCGAGGAGGTCGCTCGCGAGGTGCTCGCCGGCCTCGCGGGACGGGCGATCCGGGCCGCCGGGCAGCGGCCCTTTGCCGAGGCCTTCACCGGCGCGGTCGCGCGGCGCGACGTCGGGACCGTCCGGGAGCACGTCGCCGCGCTCGCCGATCGCGCCGACGCCCTCGCGCTCTATCGCGCGCTCGCCGACGAAATTCTGGAGCGCACGCCGGGCCGCGGACGGGAATCCGAGATCCGGCAGATCCTCGCCTCGGCCGCGGCGCGTTGAGTCCGCAAGCAGGGTGCCCGTAACCCTCTCAGGGTGCTACAATTTGCAGCAGTCCGCAGCTCGCCGGTTGCCGGCGGCGGCGCGCGCTGGACCCAGAAGCCATGGTGTTTTTCAACTACGCCACGATGCAGATGGCGGCCAAGGTCGTCTACTACGGCCCTGGTCTGTGCGGAAAGACCACCAACCTGCACCACATCTACGGCGCGCACCGCCCCGGGCTCGCGGGGCGAGATGGTCTCGCTCGAGACGGAGACCGACCGGACCCTCTTCTTCGACCTGCTGCCGCTCGACGTCGGAGTCATCGGCGGCTTCAAGACCCGGGTCCAGCTCTACACGGTCCCGGGCCAGGTCTTCTACAACACGACCCGCAAGCTCGTCCTGAAGGGCGTCGACGGCATCGTCTTCGTCGCCGACTCCCAGCGCGCGATGAAAGACGCCAACGTGGAGTCGCTCGCGAACCTCAAGACGAACCTCGCCGAGATCGGCGTCAAGCTCGACGAGCTTCCGCTCGTCCTCCAGTACAACAAGCGCGACCTCGCCAACATCCTCTCGCTCGAGGAGCTCGAGTCGAGCCTGAACCCCGACAAGCTCTTCGAGAGCTACGAGGCGTGCGCCGTTCTCGGCCAGGGCGTCTTCGAGACGCTCAAGGCCATCTCGCGCCTGACGCTGCGCTCGCTCAAGAAGCGGATGCTCGGGGAGGAAAAGGCGCCTGCGGTCGCAAAGGCCGCGCCCGCGGCCCCCGCGCCGGTCGCCGCCGCTCCCGAACCGCCGCCGCCACCGAAGAAGCCTCGCCGCTCCCCCGCCGCCCGCCGCCGCCGCCGGCCGAAGACCTCCAGGAGGCGCTCGACGTCGATCCGGGCACGTTCGGCGAGACGCCGCCCGTGCTCACACAGGCCTACGAGCTCAATCAGCCGCCGACGTCCTTCGACGGGACCGACGTCGAGACGGTCCAGGAGTTCGAGCAGGCCCTCGACTCCCTCGATGCCCCGCTCCCGGAGCCGAAGAGCCAGGCCGCCGGCGAAGCTGCTGCGGCCGATGCCGAGATCGCCGATGTCTCGTTCGCCGAGGCCCAGCAGCCCGAGCCCGAGAAGGCGATCACCGAAGAGGTCCGGCACGTCAAGGTGCGGTCGAACATCGACATCCTCGCCGAGCTCGAGCGCCTTCGAAAGACGTCGACCTCGGGGGCCGGGGAGGAAGAGAAGGAAAAGCCGCGCCGGCCCGCGACCGGAATCTCGGTCGACGACCTGCTCGCCTCGAGCCTCAATCACCGCAAGGAAGTCAGCAAGGTCTTCGAGATCCAGGTCCCGCGCCGCCAGCTCTCGCAGGGACACCAGGTCACCGTCGGGCTGCGCTTCGAGGACCGTCAGGGAAAGGAGCTCGGCAACGCCCAGTCGTTTTCGATCGAGCTCCAGTCGCGCAGCGACATCGAACGCCTCCTGCTGTCGCTGAAGTTCCACATCCTCGGAAAATAGGGCTGCGCGCCCGCAGCTCGCTCGAGCGGTGTCCTCTCCCCGGGACACTGTGATGCAAAACACTTTGCATTCGCGGGAGCCGGCGGTTTACCCTTTTCCCATGCGCGCTGGCCTCAAGGTCGCACGGCAGGGCTTTGCCGTCTTCGTCTCGTGCATGGCGGCCGCGTGCGCCAGCAGCGCGCGGCAGCCGCAGGCCTCGCCGTCGACCGGATCCGCGGAGCCGCCTTCCGCCGACGAGCGCGCCATGTCCGCGGCCACCGAGGATTTCAACCTCGGCCGCGAAGCGGCCCTCGCGGGAGACTTCGCGTGCGCCCGCGACCAGTTCGGCCGCGCGATCACGACGGTCCGCCCGCCCGGGGGCGGTCCCGTGTCGCCCGAGCTCCAGGCGTTCTCCTTCGAGCTGTACGACGGCATCCAGCGGTACGAGGCACTCGCCGGCGCGACCGAAGAGGCCGGGACCTCGCACGGCGAGGTGACTCCGGAGCTCGCCGCCGAAATCGAGGCCCCCGAGGCGAGCCCCGAAGCCATCGCCACGGCGAGGCAGGCCGTCGCGTCCGACCTTCCGCAGGCGCGGCCCGACGTGCCGATCGTGGTCAACGACCCGGTCCTCCGGGTGATCGCGGCCTTCCAGGGCCCCGCGCTGCACGACAAGATCGCGGCGGGCCTCTCCCGATCCGGCCGCTACCTTCCGATGATCCACCAGGTCTTCGCCGAGCAGGGTCTGCCGCAGGACCTGGCGAGATCGCGTTCATCGAGTCGTCTTTCCTGCCCCACGCCCGCTCCCGCGCTCGGCCGCACGGCATCTGGCAGTTCATGCCCAGGACCGGGCGGCACTACGGGCTCAAGTCGAACGGAGTCGTCGACGAGCGCAGCGACCCGGAGAAGGCGACGCGCGCCGCGGCGAGGTATCTGGCCTACCTGCACGAGATCTTCGACGACTGGTACCTCGCGATGGCGGCCTACAACGCGGGCGAGGGCAAGATCACTGCGCGCAATGGACCGCACGGGCGCCCGCGACTTCTGGCAGCTCGCGCGCACCAACGCGATCCGCAGGCAAACGCAGAACTACGTTCCGGCGTTCCTCGCCGCCGTCCTGATCTCCAAGAACCCGTCGCACTACGGATTCGACGTCGTGCTCGAGCCGCCCCTCGAGTTCGAGACCGTGTTCCTGGAGCGGTCCGTCAGCCTCGAGGACCTCTCGCGGGCGGCCGCGCTCCCGATGTCCGATCTGCAGGCGCTCAACCCGGAGCTGCGCTCGCCGGTCACACCGCAGCAACCCGAGGGCTACGAGCTCAAGGTCCCCGGCGGGATGCGGGAGACGATGCTCCTCGCGCTCGCCGCGGTCCCGACCACCAGGCCCCCGGCCTTCAAGACCCACGTCGCGAAGAAGGGCGACACGCTTCCGCGAGATCGCGAGGCGCTACGGCGTCTCGGTCGCCTCGCTCGCCTCGGCCAATTCGCCTGACGACCCGCTCCCGCGTCGCCCGCGGGCGGAGATCATGGTTCCGGAGAAGGCCGTCGTCCGGCGAAGGCGAAGAAGCCGGACGGCGAAGACCGCCTCGACGCGGACCGCCGGTCGTCGGCGGCCGAGCACCCGTCCCGGCCAAGAGCTACAAGGTCCGGGACGGCGACACGCTGTACCAGATCGCCCTTCGCCACGGCACGACCGTGGCCGAGATCCTCGCGGTCAACCGCCTCGGCGGGTCCGACCTGATCCAGCCCGGCGACCAGCTGAACATCCCCGGCAAGTAGAAGGCGGGAGGACTCCCGGCATCCGCCTCCTGCCGCCGCGATCTGCTACCATCCGGCAGTCCTCATCCGCATCCGGCCTCCTCGGCCCCCGAGGAGGAACCATGCTGCCCGCGTCTACTCCGCCGCCATCGTCGGGCTCGACGCCCGCATCCTCGACAGTCGAGGTCGACGTCATCCGACGGCCTGCCCTCGCTTCTCGATCGTCGGGCTCCCCGACGCCGGCGTGCGCGAAGCCGCGACCGGGTCCGCTCGGCCGTCCGCAACGCGGGTTTCCGACTTCCCTCCGAGGGCCGTCACCGTCAACCTCGCGCCGGCCGACTGGAGCAAGAACGGCGCGGCGCTCGACCTCCCGGTCGCCGCTCGCGCTGCTCTCGGCCTCCGGACGCGTCCGGCGGACGCGAAGCGGCGCGTGCTCGTCGGAGAGCTCGCGCTCGACGGACGGTCCGGCCGGTCCGCGGCGCGCTCGCGATCTCCGCGGCCGCGGCCGACGCGGATTCGACAGATCCTGGTGCCCGCCGCGAGAACGCGAAGGAGGCGGCGCCGTTCGACGACATTTCGAGTGATCGGAATCGTCTCGCTGCCCTCGGCCGTCGCCCATCTCCGGGGCGCCGCCTTCCGCCTCTCGCCGGAGCCGGTCGGAGACCTCGATCTCCGACGGCCCGGCTTCCGCGACGATTTTCGCGACGTCGCGGGCCAGGCGGGCGCGAAGCGGGCGCCGAGATCGCCGCGGCGGGCGGCCACAACCTCCTGCTGTTCGGCCCGCCGGGAGCCGGCAAGACGATGCTCGCGCGGCGCCTGCCGAGATCCTGCCGCCTGACTCGCGCCAGAGGCGATCGAGGTCGACCCGGATCCATTCGCGTCGCCGGCGTGCTTCGCGCCGGCAGCGGGCTCCTCGGCGAGCGCCGCCTTTCCGGTCGCCGCACCACACGGCATTTCCTTCGCCGGCCTGATCGGCGGCGGCTCCGCGCCCGATGCCCGGCGAGATTTCGCTCGCGCACCGCGGCGTGCTCTTCCTGGACGAGCTGCCGGAATTCCGCCGCGACGCGCTCGAAGTGATACGCCAGCCGCTCGAGGAGAGACGCGTCGCCGATCGTGCGCGCGGCGGCGCGTGCGTCTTTCCCGCGCGACTTCCTCCTCATCGCGGCGATGAACCCCTGCCCGTGCGGCTATCGCGGTGATCCGCGGCGGGCCTGCCGCTGCTCGCTCCACGCGATCGCGCGCTACCGACGGAAGATCTCGGGGCCGCTGATCGACCGCATCGACCTGCACGTCACGGGTCCGCGGCCGTTCGCCGGGCCGATCTCCGGCCCGGCCGCCGCGGAGTCGTCGGCGACGATCCGGGGGCGGGTCGTGAAGGCGCGGGCCCTCGCGGCGGCTCGCCTGCCCGAGCGCATCGCCTCGCGCAACGCGGAGATTCCCGGCGGATCTCGCTTCGGCGGCTCGCCCGTCGACGTCGCGGCCGTTGCGATCCTCGAGTTGCGCCTCGCGAAAGTGCAGCCTCTCCGCCCGGGCGATCCACCGGGCGCTCGAGTCGCCCGGACGATCGCCGATCTCGCAGGAGTCGAACGGGTTGAGGCGCCGCACGCGGCCGAAGCGATCGGATTTCCGCGCCCTCCACCGCGCCTCCGTGCCCGTGCCCAAATCGAGCAGGTTGACACCCGTTGTGACCCGGCTCATAGGATCGACTGCACTATCCGAAGCGTCGGCTCCGGCTCGCACTCCCGAACGTCCCGAGCTCTCGGAAAGGCCGAGCGAGACTCGACACGATGGCCCGGAAGTACAACACGATCATCTTCGTCCCGCACGCCCGGGCGAAGTTCCGGAAGCTGACGATCTCGTCGCGAGTTCCTGTGGAGCGTTGCCGGGCGTCGCCGCGGCTGCTCCTTCTCGTCACGGCTGTCACGTTCACGACGGTGCTTCTTCGTGTCGGCCCGGAAAGACCGCCAGTACCGCAAGACGGTCGTCGAGAACGAGCGCCTGAAGTCGAGCGCCGACAAGATGACCGCACCGGCTGCTCGATGCTCTCGAAGAAGCTGGACGACTTCGAGGAACGGACCCGCCGGCTCGCGATCGTGGCCGGAATTGCCGACTCGGTCTCGGGCGGCGTCGGCAGGAGTCGGCGGAGCGCTCCCGGAAGGGGAAGCGCTTCCTTCGACCTCGGCGCGACGAGGAAAGTCCTCTCGGCGACCGGCTCGCGCTCCTCGAAACCCAGTTCTCGCGCAGAACGGCCTTCTCGCGTCGACGCCGTCGGTCGGCCCGTGCGCGGCCTCGTCACGTGCGGCCTTCGGCGAGCGCACGGACCCGTTCACCGAGGAACGCCGCGTTCCACACGGGCCTCGACATCTCCACCCCGCGCGGCGACCCGGTCCTGGCGACCGCCGGACGGAACGGTCGTCATGGCGGGCTGGGCCGAACGGCTACGGTCGCGGCGTCGAGATCGTGCACAATGACCGTCCGGACGCTGTACGGCCACCTGGAGCGAGATCCTCGTCACCGAGGGCCAGCAGTTCCGCCGCGGCGACGTGATCGGCCTCGTCGGCTCGACCGGGCGCTCGACCGGGCCCCACCTCCACTACGAGGTGCACGTCGACGGCCGGGCGGTCAATCCGCTCGAGTACATCCTCGACTCCCGCTAGTCCCCGCGCCGCCCTGGCGTCCCCGCTCGACTCCCCCGCCGATTCGAAATAAACTCCCGCCCTTCAGGTGTTAACGGCCCAGAACATGATCGACCGCTTCCTCGCCAAGGTCTTCGGCACCCAGCACGAGCGCGACGTCAAGAGGCTGCGCGCCGCGGGTCGACCGGATCAACGCCCTCGAGCCCGAGATCCAGGCGCTCTCGGACGAGGCGCTGCGGGCGAAGACCGCCGAGTTCCGCGCCGGATCGCGAAGGCCGTCGAGGGCGCCGCCGAGGAGGATCGGAAGGCCGCCCGGGACGCCGCCGCTCGACGGATCTCCTGGAGGAGGCCTTCGCCGTCGCCCGCGAGGCGGCGGGCCGCGACGCTCGGCATGCGGCACTTCGACGTCCAGCTGATCGGCGGCATCGTCCTGCACGAGGGCAAGATCGCCGAGATGAGGACCGGCGAAGGCAAGACGCTCGTCGCGACGCTGCCCGTCTACCTGAACGCCCTGACCGGGCCGCGGCGTCCACGTCGTCACCGTCAACGACTACCTCGCCCGCCGCGACGCCGAGTGGATGGGGCGCGATCTACCGCTTCCTCGGGCTGACGGTCGGCTGCATCCAGAACGACCTGCTCGACGACGGAGCGCCAGGCGGCCTACGCCTGCGACATCACGTACGGCACGAACAACGAGTTCGGCTTCGACTACCTGCGCGACAACATGAAGTTCGAGCTCGACAGCGATGGTCCAGCGCGGCCACGTCTTCGCGATCGTCGACGAGGTCGACTCGATCCTGATCGACGAGGCGCGGACGCCGCTCATCATCTCGGGCCCGTCCGAGGAGATCACGCGACATCTACTACCGCGTCGACCGCGTCATCCCGCGCCTCGCCAAGGGCGACGGAGGAGAAGGACAAGCACGGGAACAAGTACGACGACCGGCGACTACCTCGTCGACGAGAAGGCCCGCACCGCGGTCCTGACCGAAGAGGGCGTCGCCAAGGTCGAGAAGCTCCTCGGGGTCGACAATCTCTACGAGCATGACGAACATCGACCTCCTCCACGCGGTCGAGCAGGCGCTGCGCGCCCACGCGCTCTACCAGCGGGACGTCGAGTACGTCGTCAAGGACGGCCAGGTCCTCATCGTCGACGAGTTCACCGGCCGCCTGATGCCGGGCCGGCGCTGGTCGGACGGGCTCCACCAGGCGGTCGAGGCGAAGGAAGGCGTCAAGATCGAGCGCGAGAACCAGACGCTCGCGACGATCACCCTCCAGAACTACTTCCGCATGTACGAGAAGCTCGCCGGCATGACCGGAACGGCCGACACCGAGGCGGACGAGTTCCACCAGATCTACAAGCTCGACGTCGTCGTCATCCCGACGAACCGCCGATGATCCGCGAGCGACAACCAGGACGTCGATCTACCGCACCGGAGCGCGAGAAGTTCGAGCGGTCGTCGACGAGATCGCGAGACTGCGCGAGAAGGGCCAGCCGGTCCTCGTCGGCACGGTCTCGATCGAGAAGTCCGAGACGCCTCTCCGAGCTGCTGAAGAAGCGCAGCGTCCCGCACGTCGTCCTGAACGCCAAGTACCACGAGCGGGAAGCCGAGATCGTCGCCCAGGCCGGCCGGCTCGGGCGCGGTGACGATCGCGACGAACATGGCCGGCCGCGGCACCGACATCGTCCTCGGCGGCAACGCCGAGGCCGTCGCGACGCACGAGCTGCGCCGCGAGCGACGACCCGGACGAGCGCGCCCGCCGGCCTCGCGAAGCTCTACGAGAGCTGCGCCGAGGAGCACGAAGACGGTGCTCGACGGCCGGCGGCCTGCACATCATCGGCACCGAGCGGCACGAGTCGCGCCGCATCGACAACCAGCTCCGCGGCCGCTCCGGCCGCCAGGGCGACCCGGGCTCCTCGCGCTTCTTCCTCTCGCTCGAGGACGACCTGATGCGCATCTTCGGCTCCGACCGGCTCCAGGGCATCATGCGAGCGCCTCGGCATGGAGGAGGGCGTGCCGATCGAGCACGGCATGGTCTCGCGCTCGATCGAGCGCGCCCAGAAGCAGGTCGAGGGCCGCAACTTCGAGATCCGCAAGCACCTGCTCGAGTACGACGACGTCATGAACAAGCAGCGCGAGGAGATCTACCGGCATGCGCCGCGAGATCCTCGAAGGGCGAGCTCGCCCGCGACTACGTCCTCGGGCTGCGCCGAGACGATCCTCGACTACGTGCTCGGACGCCACCTGCCCCGAGGACAAGAGCCCCGAGGAGTGGGACCTCGCCGCCGCCGACATCGACCTCCAAGAGTACTTCGGCCTCAAGCCCGGCTCGAGTCGTCGACGCCGAGAAGAACCGCGAGCAGATCCGGGACGAGCTCTGGACGGCGCTGACCGCGCGTCTACGAGCCGCAAGGAGCCAGTCCTCGGCGCCGAGATGATGCGCGACGCACGAGAAGTTCGTGATGCTCCAGGTCGTCGACCAGCAGTGGAAGGACCACCTGCTCGCGATCGACCACCTCAAGGAAGGCATCGGCCTGCGCGGCTACGGCCAGCGCGACCCGCTCGATCGAGTACAAGAAGGAGTCCTTCGAGCTCTTCACGCTCATGAAGGAGCGCATCGAGGACCAGATCGTCCAGTACCTCTTCAAGCTGCAGCCCGTGCCGAAGGAAGAGGCCGAGGCCGCCGGAGAGGCCGCTCCCCGGCGGGCGCCGGTCGCGATGCCCGCGCGGCGCGGCCCGTCCAACGTCAACTACTCGTATGGCGCCGCCGCCTCCGGCGGGCAGGACGCGAAGGTCGAGACGATCCAGCGCCAGGCGCCCAAGGTCGGCCGCAACGACCCCTGCCCCTGCGGCTCCGGCAAGAAATACAAGAAATGCCACGGCGCGGCCGCGGCGGGAGCGTAATGGCCAAACCACGAACGACCCGGCGGGCCGACGACGGGGATCCCCCTGGCCCTGACCTTCGACGACGTCCTCCTCCTGCCGGCCCACTCCGAGGTCCATCCCCGCGAGGTCGACCTCTCGACCCGAACCTGACGCGCGCAGATCGGCCTGAACATCCCGATCATCTCGGCCGCGATGGACACCGTCACCGAGTCGCGCCTGGCGATCGCGATGGCGCAGCAGGGCGGGCTCGGCATCATCCACAAGAACCTCTCGATCGAGGCCCAGGCGGCCGAGGTCGACAAGGTCAAGCGCTCCGAGTCCGGGATGATCGTCGACCCGGTCACCTGCCGGCCGGAGCAGACGATCTCCGAGGCGCTCGAGGTGATGGCGCGCTACAAGATCTCGGGCGTGCCGGTGGTCGACGATCGCGGCAAGCTCGTCGGCATCCTGACCAACCGCGACCTGCGCTTCGAGACGCGCACCGACCAGCCGATCTCGATCGCGCATGACGAAGGAGAACCTGATCACGGCGCCCGTCGGCACGACGCTCGAGCAGGCCAAGGAGCTCCTCCACAAGCACCGCATCGAGAAGCTCCTCGTGGTCGACCGGGCCGGCAACCTCAAGGGCCTCATCACGGTCAAGGACATCCAGAAGGAGATCAAGTACCCGAACGCCTGCAAGGACGGGCTCGGGCGGCTGCGCGTGGGCGCGGCGATCGGCGTCGCGGAGGACATCCTGGACCGGGCGCGGGAGCTGGTCGAGGCCAAGGTCGACGTTCTGGTCCTCGACTCCTCGCACGGCCACAGCCAGGGCGTCCTCGACGCGCTCGAAGCTCCTGCGCAGGCGCTTTCCGTCGACGCCGATCATCGCCGGCAACGTGGCCACCGAGGAGGGGGCGCGCGACCTCGTCGAGCGCGGCGCCGACGCCGTCAAGGTCGGGATCGGGCCGGGCTCGATCTGCACGACGCGCGTCGTCACCGGCGCCGGCGTGCCGCAGATCCACGCGATCCACGGAGTGCGCGAAGGCGACGCGCGGCACGCGGGTGCCGCTCATCGCCGACGGCGGCATCAAGTTCTCCGGCGACATCACCAAGGCGATCGCGGCCGGCGCGCACCTCGTGATGATCGGCTCGCTGCTTCGCCGGCACCGAGGAGTCGCCCGGCGAGACGATCCTCTACCAGGGGCGCACCTTCAAGGCCTACCGCGGCATGGGCTCGCTCGGCGCGATGAAGGCCGGCTCGTCCGACCGCTACTTCCAGGAGTCGATGGAGGCCGAGTCCGGCGCCAACCGCAACGGCGGCTCCTCTCCAAGCTCGTGCCCGAGGGCATCGAAGGCATGGTCCCCTACAAGGGCAGCGTGCGAGGCCCTCGTGCTGCAGCTGACGGGCGGCCTGCGATCGGGGATGGGGCTCTCGGGCTGCCGGACGATCGACGAGCTGCGCACGAAGGCGAAGTTCGTCCGGATCACGGCCGCGGGGCTCAAGGAATCCCACGCGCACGACGTGATCATCACCAAGGAAGCGCCGAACTACCGAGGCGGCGACGCCTAGGGGACCATCGCCGGACGGACCCCTTCCCGGCTACGTCTTCTTCCGGCTCTTCTCCTTCGCCTCGGCGTCCCGCGCCCACTTGTCCTGGCGGGCCTTGAGCACGGTCTCCAGGCGCTGCGCCAGCCCGGCCTCCTCCCCCGAGGCGCGCGGCCGGTAGTACCGCCGGCCGCGGAGGTTGTCCGGCAGGCATTCGATTCCGCCCACGCCCTCGGGCTCGGCCGGCGCGTACTTGTAGCCCCGGCCGTATCCGACCTGACGCATCAGCTTCGTGACCGCGTTGCGGATCACCGCGGGAACCGGCTCCGCGGGCTTCTCGGCGACGTCGCGCTTGGCCTCGCCTTCGGCCTCGTACAGGGCGATCGACTTCGGCGCCAGCGCGCAGTAGACCGCGGCCTCGACGAGGGCGAGGGACCCCTCGGGCATTCCGAGAAAGTCGAAGGCCTCCTTCGCGTCGAGGGCGACCCGCAGGGCCCTCGGGTCGGCCAGTCCGACGTCTTCCGAGGCGAAGCGCACGATGCGTCGCGCCACGTAGAGGGGGTCCTCCCCGGCTTCCAGCATGCGGACGAGCCAGTAGATCGTGGCGTCGGGGTCGGACTCGCGCATCGATTTGTGGAGGGCGGAGATCAGGTTGTAGTGCTCCTCGCCCGCCTTGTCGTAGAGGAGGACCTTGCGCTGGAGGAGCTCCGAGAGCCGGCCGGCCTCGATCACCGAGGACTTGGAGGCCTCCGCGTCGGCGGCCGCCGCTTCGAGCAGGTTGAGGGCGCGCCGGGCGTCGCCGCCCGAAGCCTGGGCGATGAAGGAGAGGGCGTCGTCGTCGAGCCGGAAATTGCGCGCGCCGAGGCCCCGCGGGATGTCGCGCAGCGCCCGCTCGACGATGCGCGCGATCGACTCCGGCGCCAGCGGCTCGAGGACGACGACCTTGCACCGGGAGAGCAGCGCCCCGTTCAGCTCGAAGGACGGGTTCTCGGTCGTCGCGCCGACGAGCACGACGTCGCCGGCCTCCACGTAAGGCAGAAAGACGTCCTGCTGGGACCGGTTGAACCGGTGGATCTCGTCGAGAAAGAGGATCGTGCGCTTGCCCTGGCGCGCCCGCAGGCGTCTGGGCCTCCTCCAGGACTTCGCGCATCTCCTTGACGCCCGTGGCGACCGCCGAATAGGAGAGAAAGAGCGAGGAGGTCTGGGTGGCGATCAGCCGCGCCAGCGTCGTCTTGCCGACTCCGGGCGGGCCCCAGAGGATCAGCGAGGGCACCCGGTCTTCGGCGACGGCGCGCCGAAGGAATCCGTTGGGGCCGACGACGGCTTCCGGGCCTTCGACCTCGTCGAGCGACCGCGGCCGCATCCGGTCGGCCAGCGGCGTCGACGCGGACAGGCCCCGGGTGTCGGAAGGGGCAGCCGGCCCCGTGTCGAACAGGTCCCGGCTCACCCCGCTGCCTCGAGGGACCGGCGGCATTCCGCCGAGCACACCGCGACGACTTCCCCCCGCCGCTCGACGGTCAGCGCCAGCTGCCGGTCGATCCACGTTCCGCAGACGGGGTCGCGCACCATCTCGGCCTCGCGGGAGGCGGGCACCCGGGTCCCGCGCGCTTTCCCGGACTCTCGCACGGCGTGAAAGAAGATGCGCAGGCCCCGCAGCACCGTCAGGAGCATGAAGAGGGCGAAGAGGAGGAGAACGACCCGGGTCACCGGGCTACGCTCCGGCGCGAAGGCTCGAGATCTGGGCCTGGATGCGTTCAAGCTGCGGGATCTCCGGGTACTTCGTTTTCAGCTCGTCGAACAGGCGCTGCGCCGCGGCGGCGTCCCGCCGGTCGTAGGCTTCGACGAGCACCCAGTTGAGCAGGGACTGCCACTGGTTCGGGTCCGCCTCCCGGGCCTTGCCGAAGTAGGCGATGGCCAGATCGAACTCGCCGGCGTTGCGGTGGGCGGCGCCGAGGTCCGAGAGGAGGTTCGCGTTCTTCGGCGCCTTACGCCGCGCCTTCTCGTACGCGGCGATGGCCGCGTCCCAGTCCTCCCGGTCGTACTCGAGGTTGCCGAGCTCGATCCAGAGCGCCGAGTTTTCCGGATCCCGGTCGATCGCCTGCTTGAGCTCCGCGGCGCGGCCGCCGCCCGCCATTCCGGCCGGTGCGGCGGACACGCCCTTCGGCCGCCCTCCGCCTCCGGCGAAGTAGCCTGCGGAGAATCCGACGAGCGCTCCGACGAGCAGAGCGACCACGATCCGGGGAACGGCGGAACGGGTTGCGGCTTCCATGGCCGCATTCTCTCAGAAACGGAGCGGGGCGGCTTGCGCCGCCCCGCTCAAGAGTTTCGAAAGGACCGAATCAGTGGGACGCCGCGCGGGCCGCCACCGGAACCGGCCGGCCGGCGACCGAGGCGGCGCGGCTGGACGCGGACCGTGCGAGCGCCTTGTCGACCTGGCGCTCGACTTCCTTCTCGTCGAGGTTGTTGATGACCGCGATCTCGGACACGATCAGGTACTTCGCCCGCTCGTACATCTTCTTCTCGCGGAAGGACAGGGTCTTGCGCGAGGAGATGTAGTTGAGGGTCTTCAGGACGTCGGCGATCGCGTGCAGCTCCCCGGACTTCATCTTGTCCAGATTCTGCTTGTAGCGGCCCTTCCAGTCGCCCGTCGCGGAGAAGCGGCCATCCCCGAGGGTCTTCATGAGCCCCGTGATGTCCTTGCGCTGGGTCAGCCGGCGCAGTCCGATGAGCCCCGTGTTGCCTACGGGAACCATCACCCGGGAGTTGTTGGACAGGAGACGGAGATGATAGAAGCTCCGCGGCGCCACCGGCTCGGTCGCGAAACCCTCGCCGATCTTTTCGACCACCGATACCCCATGGTTGGGGTACACGATCTTCTCTCCCACCTTGAATCCCACTCGCCCCTCCTCGGTAAAGTTACGAAAGACCTGATCCGGGAGCCGCGGATTATAGGGAAAAGTCGCTTGAAACTCAATGATTGCGCCTCATTTGCGCGCCCCGAACTTATGCTGATGCAGCAACTTACCGCGAATTTGTGAGCCTCGTCACACCGCCCTCGAAAGAGGTCAGGGAGGGTGGAACCTCAACCCCTGCAAGGCGATCCGCGGCCAGCCGGCCCGCCGCTGGCTAGGACGACGCGGCGCCGGGCAGACGGGGCCCGAAGCTCCGAAAATAATTCGTCGATCTTCGCCAGCCCCTGCCGGACCTTTCCGAGGTCGTAGCCGTATCCGACCCGGATGTACTTGCCGACCCCGAAGTGCGCGCCCGGGGTGATCAGCACCGATTTCTCGATCCGCAGCCGGTCGAAAAGGGCCACCGACCCGATCGGCAGCCTGTATTTCACGAGCGCGATCGCCCCGGCTGCCGGCCGGATCGACTCCAGCAGCCCTTCGTGGGAGCGGACCCAGGCTTCCACTTCGGGAAGCTGCCGGCGGATGATTTCGCGCGTTCGCGCCAGGATCGTGTCGCGCCGGGCCGGCTCCATCGCCGCGCGGGCCAGGCGGTCGGAAAGCATCGACGGCGTGAGGGTCGTGTAGTCCTGGTAGCGACCAGAACCGCGCCGTCTGCGCGGGGGGCGCGACGATCCACCCGATCCTCAGCCCCGGCAGCCCGAAGGCCTTCGAGAGCCCCGCGGTGACGATGACGCGCGAGTAGCGCCCCCAGAAAGTCGGCGACGGAGCGTCACCCTCGGCCTCGGCCCCCCGGTACACCTCGTCGGCCACGATCCAGGCGCCCACCCTCCGCGCGACGGCGACGATCTCGTTCATCTCGTCTTCGGACAGCACGGCCCCCGTGGGATTGTTGGGGTTGGTCACCATGATGACCTTCGTGCGCTTCGAAACGGCGCGGCGGAGGCTCTCGACGTCGAGGACCCACCGCTTCGCGAGGCCTCCGCGCTTCTCGACCAGGCGGTAGGCGTCCGCCCGGCCGGCCCAGGCGCGCGCGAGCCCCCAGGCCTGGAGGTAGGACGGCAGCATGACCGCGGCGCGGTCGCCTTTCTCCAGGAGCGCCCACAGCGTCGTGTAATTGGCTTCGGACGTGCCGGTCGTGACGAGCACGTTTTCCGCGCCCGCGCCCGGGTAGAAGAGCGCGATCCGCTCCCGCAGGAGGCGCGAACCGTTCGACTCCGGATACTTGAGCGCCGTCAAGAGCAGTTCCGAGCGGCCGGCCTCGCCCTCCAGCAGCTCCTCGACGCGAAGCGGCGAGACGCCGCTCTCCGAGAGGTTCCACCGGACGTCGTTCTCGTAGAGGCACTGCGTGCGCTCCATCTGAAAGGTGTCGATGCGCATCGGAAACCTCGCGTTTTCGCGGATCGTATCAGCCGACCGCGATGACGACCTTTCCCTGCGTGCCGCGCCCGGCGAGAGCGCGGTGCGCGTCCGGCACGCGTTCGAAGGCAAAGCGGGGCCCGAGGATCGGCCGGATCCTCCCGGCCGTCCAGAGCGCGAAGACTTCCGCGGCCGCGGCCTGGAGCTCCCCCTTCCGGTCGGGCAGGAGCGAGAGGTTGAACCCGATGAGCGTGCGGCAGCTCTGGACGAAGGAGTACGGCGAAAAAAGCCCCATCGCCGCAAGCTCCCGGGCCGCAGTCAGCTTCGCCACGCCCGCCGCGCCCGAGGCCGCGGCGAACCCGTAGAGGACGTAGCGGCCGCCGGAGTCCAGACGCCGCCACAGCCTGCGGAAGACCCGTCCGCCGATCGCGTCGATCACGACGTCCGCGCGGCCGCCAAACGCTCGTCCGAGAAGATCGTCGGCTTCCGCGTACACCCCGGCTTCGGTGGCGCCGAGCTCCCGGCACAACGCGGCCTTCGACTCCGAGCCGACGAGAGCGACCGTCTTCACCCCGCGTTCCCGCAGGACCTGCAGCAGCGCCGTCCCGACCCCGCCCGCGGCCGCGGTCACGACCACTCGATCCCCGGCCGTGACCTGCGCCCGGGCGCACGCGTACCAGGCCGTCAGGAAGACGACCGGGACGGCGGCCGCCTCGACGAGGTCGACCCCGTCGGGCAGAGGAAAGACCCGCCGTTCGGGCACCACGACCCTTTCGGCGTGGCCGCCGAAGATGGGGACCGCGACGACGCGCCTTCCCTGCGTCAGGCCGGTCACACCCGTCCCGACCGCCTCGACCGTGCCCGAGATCTCCATCCCCGGCACGAACGGCGGCTTCGGCGTGCGCGGATAGTCGCCCGAGCGCACGAAGAGGTCGGCGAAGTTCAGCCCGATGGCCGCCGTCCGCACGAGCACCTCGCCGAGGCCGGGCACGGGATCCGGCCGCTCCCGAAGCACCAGCCTCTCGGGCCCGCCGCATCGATCCACGAACCAGGCGCGGGAGGATGGCGGCATCGCCCCGATTATCTCCGCGAAGCGCGCCTCAGCACCGGTCGGCCGCGAGAGCCGCGCACTCGCGCGTCTCGCCGTGTTCCGAAAAGTCCCAGACCCGGAGGCGCCAGCGATGGCCTTGCGCCGCCAGCGCTCCCGCGAACCCGGGCCGGACCGCGAGATCCAGAATCCGCCATCGGGCGGCCACACTCAGCCCGAGCGGCCACCTCGCGGCGACCGAGCCGGAGGCCCCGTCGAATCGCGCTCTCCAGCGCGCTGGAGACTCCGAGAAACCGATTCCTCGCGCCTTGAGATAGGCCTCCTTGTGGGTCCAGGCGGCGTAGAGGGCCCGCGTGCGCCGGTCGGGGCCCATCCTCTCGAGGTCGGCAAGCTCGCGAGCGGAAAGCCACGCCCGGGAAAGCCGGTCGTCGCCGTCGCCGACAGGTTCGATGGCTTCGACGTCGACTCCGACGCGGCGGCCTGCTGCAATCGCGTAGGCCGCCAGATCGCCGGCGTGGCTGAGGTTGAACTCGAGTCCTTCCGCCCGGGGTTGGACGAGCCGGAGCTTGCCCAGCCGCGAGCGCTCGAAGCGCAGACTTTCCGGCCGTTGACCGCAGTATCGAGCGAGGATCCGCCGGAGCGTGGCCCTCGCGGCGACGAAGCGATCGCGGTCCCGGGCCGAACGAAACCGGCGCGATCGCTCGCGTTCCTCGCGCGAGAGGAGAGCGGCGCCGGCCGCGGCGCCCCCGCCGACGGCCGCGAGCCATACGTGGACCTCGTCGCGAGGGAGGCATGCCTCGCCGCGGGTCATCCCGCCGTCCCCCGATTCTCGCGGGCCGCCTTCGTGGCGCCGTCGAGACGCTGCCGGAGCTCGGCGGCCAGGACCCGGATATGCGGCTCGATGAGCATGGAGAGGTGGTTGCCCGGCACCGGGACGACCTCCACCCCGCCGCGCGCGATGCCGCCCCAGCCGAGGCGAGGGTCGCCCGGGTCGTCGACGGCGCGGTCCCTGGCGCGGAACATCGCGATCGCCAGAGGCGCCGGCGCGGGCGCATAACGGCGGCTCGCGAGATACCCGGCCTCGCGAACGTTGCGCATGTAGGGCGGGAGGCGGGTCATCGTGCCCTCGTGCAGCCGGTACGCAATCTGCCACGCGCGGCTCCGAGTTCGCCGCAGCAGGGTTCGCGCCATCCCGCGGAGGTGACCCAGCCGGCCCGGCTTCGCCAGGAGACTGTGCAGATGAAACCGGATCCTCGCGACGTACCCGCGCATCGCCTGCGGCATCGCCGAGCCCTCGATCCCCGCCGACGCATAACCCGGCGCGTAGCTGTCGAGCAGGGCCACGAGCCCGACGTCCTCCCCTGCGAGCTCAAGCTGGCGCGCCATCTCGAAGGCCACCAATCCGCCGAAGGACGCGCCGACCAGATGGAACGGGCCCGAGGCGCCGGCGGCCCGGACCTCCTGGACGTAGTGGGCCGCGAGATCCTCGATGCGCGTGAACGGCTGCGTCCGCCCGTCGAGGCCCGGCGTCTGCAGTCCGAAGACCGGCTGGTCCGGTCCCAGGTGCCGCGCCAGAGCGTAGTACCCGACCGCGTTTCCTCCGATACCGGGCACGCAGAAGACCGGCGGCCGGTCCCCGCCCGGCTGAATCGTCACGAGGGCCTTCCACGACACGGCTCCGCCGCCGGAGAGGTAGGGAGCCAGGGTGGCCACGGTCGGGGCCGCGAGCAAAGTCGCCAGCGGCAGCCGATGCCCGGTCAGCCGCTCGATGCGGGTGAAGAGCCGCAGCGCCAGGAGCGAGTCGCCGCCGAGATCGAAGAAGTTGTCGTGTGCGCCGATCGGCCGCACGTGGAGGACGGATTCCCAGATCCCCGCGAGGCGTCGTTCGTCGTCGGCCACGGGCTCGGAGAATCCCGCGGCGAGCTCCGGGCGTTCCGAGCCCGGCGCCGGGAGCGCGAGCCGATCCACCTTTCCGTTGGGCGTCAGGGGGAAGGCATCCATGAGAACGAATGCCGAGGGGATCATCGCCTCCGGCAGGGTCTGCGCCAGGAAGGCGCGCAGCTCGTCGACCCGGGGCTCGCGGGCGCGATCGACCACCAGATATGCCACCAGGCGCCGCGAGTCGACGCCGGCCTCCCGCGCCACGACGACGGCCTGCCGAACCGCCGGGTGCCGCGACAGGGCCAGGTCGATCTCGCCGAGCTCGATCCGAACGCCCCGAATCTTGACCTGGTGATCGGCGCGGCCCAGGTATTCCAACGTTCCGTCCGCCAGGAACCGTGCGAGGTCGCCCGTGCGGTAGAGACGCTCGTCGCCCTCCACGAACGGGTTGGGCAGGAACTTCTCGCGCGTGAGCTCGGGGCGGTTCAGGTAGCCTCGCGCGACGCCGACGCCTCCGATCGCGAGCTCGCCCGGGAGGCCCCGCGGCCGCAGCCGGAGCCTGGAATCCAGGACGTAGACGCGGGTGTTGGCCACCGGCCGGCCGATGGGAACCGGGCCGACTCCGGCTTCGACCTCGTGGATGGTCGAATAGATGGTCGTCTCCGTCGGCCCGTAGCCGTTCCAGAGCGAGGCGCAGCGGGCACGAAGCCGGTCCGCCAGGCTCCGGTCGAGGGCCTCCCCGCCGCTGATGATCGTGCAGTTCGCGTTCCCCTCCCATCCCGCTTCGAGCAGCATCCGCCAGAGCGACGGAGTCGCCTGCAGAATCGTCGGCCGGATCTCCTCGATCGCATCCCGCAGAGCGAGCGCGTCCGTGGCCACGGGCCGATCGACCAGGGCGACGCGCGCCCCGGCGATCAGTGGCAGCATCAGCTCGACGCCGGCGATGTCGAAGGAGATGGTGGTCAGGGCCAGGAAGACGTCGTCCTTCGAAATCCCCGGCCGCGACCGCATCGACCAGAGGAGATTGACGAGCGCCCTCTGGGTGACCTGGACGCCCTTGGGATTTCCGGTCGAGCCCGACGTGTAGAGAACGTAGGCATCGGAGTCGCCGCCGGGAGCAGCGACGAACGGCGCCTCGCTCCGCGCTTCGCCCTCGATGCGGGACCACTCGGAATCCAGGCTCACGGCCTCCGCGGCCCGGACCAGCGGGACGGAGCGGAAGCGCTCGAGGGTCAGGAGCATGGAGAGGCCGGCATCCTGCGCCATGAACTCCAGGCGCTTCTCGGGAAAGGCCGGGTCGAGCGGGACGTATGCGGCGCCCGCCTTCATCACTCCGAGCAGCCCCGAGACCATGTCCAGGGACGGCTCCATCATGAGCCCGACGCGCGCCCCGGGCCCGATGCCGCGTCCCCGGAGATACCCGGCGAGCCGTGAGACGCGGTCCGAGAGCTCGCGATAACTCCAGGACGCTTCCCCGTGGGAAACGGCAGGACGGTCGGGAGTCCGCGCCGCCTGCTCCTCGAACAGGTCGACCACGAGCGCGCGCGGGATCTCGGCGGTCGTCACTTGCCCCGTCGCAAGCTCGGTCCGTTCCGCGTCCCCGACGACGGAGAGCTCGCCGAGGAGCGCCCGGGGCGCCCTGGCGATGTTCTCGAGAAGCCGCGCGAAGTGCTGCAGCAGCTGCGCCGAGTCGGCATCGTCGACGCGAGCGCCGTCCGAGACCACGCGCAGCGCGAGCTCCCGCTCGGGATGGCCGTAGATCGTGATCGGAGCGGACGCGCGTTCGGTCACCCGGAAGTCGCGATCCCGCCACTCCGGCCCGAGCTCTCGCAGCCGGGCGTTCAGTTGCGGCCCTTCCAGGACCAGCAGGGTTCGGAAGAGAGGGCTCGCCGGCGGGAGCTCGCTCCACTGGCGGACTTGCCCCGGCGCGACCTTCTGGAACGGCCGCGCCGCCTCGTCCTCCGCTTGGAGACGCTGCAGCCAGCCGCCCATCGGGTCCGACTCCGCAAGGCGAACCCGAACCGGGAACGTATGGGACCGGTTCCCGACGGGACGCTCGGGCGCGCCAGCGCCCGGCCGCGGATCCACCGGAGCGCGTACTCCGAAGACGACATCGGAGTCCCCGCTGTATGCGTGGAGGAGCAGACCCCACGCTCCGCGCAGGAGCGCCTCGAGGGAAACACCGTGACCGGCGGCCTGCGCCTTCAGGTCCCGCGTCGCCTCGGCGGAGAGGCGCGCCGCGTGCTCCACCCGCCGCGCGGTCCCCGAGGCGCCGTCGGGCACCCGAATGATCGGAAGCGCCGTCGGGGTGCGGAATCCGACGAGGGCCTCGCGCCAGTGCGCCTCGGCGGCCGCCTTCCCCTCGGCCGGGTCCCGGGAGGACGCCCCCGTCGCAGGGTCCGGACCGGGTTGCGCGGCGGCCATCTCGCCGTCGGAGAGAAGGTCCCGGAGGACGGTCGCGACCGACCGGGTGTCGAGAAGCATCCGGTGAAACGAGAGGACGAGTCGATGGTCGCTCCGGCCGAGACGCAGGAGCCGGAGCCGAAAGAGAGGCGGGCGATGGAGATCGAAGCCGAGCCGTCGGTCCTCCTCGAGCCACGCGTCCATGAGCGACGCCCGAACCTCGGGCGCGTGGTCACTCCAGTCCTCGAAGTCGACGTGCGCTAACACCTCTCGATCCGCCTCCGGGAGCGGACCCGCTCCTCCCCCGGGACGCAGGGCGAACCGCAGGCCCGGATGCCGATCGACCGTGCGTCGCCACGAGGCTTCGAGCCTCGCGGGCTCGACGTCTTCGGGGAGGCGACCGACGACCTGAACGACGTCGATTCCCTCGCGCCGCTCGAGCGGCTGGTCGAAGGCGTCGAGGTCCTCGGCGCTCGAGCGCCCGCGCCCGACGGACACGTATGCCGGGCGCGACGCGGGGCTCGCAGGCGCGGGCGTGCCGTGAGGAAGAACCACCGGCGCCCGCTATCCCGCTCGCCCGCGGCGAGGGCGGGCCCGCACTCGCCGCCGCAGAGCTCCGGCGACCCTGTTCGCCGGCGTGCATTTTGCGCGCTCGTTCACGTCCCGTCCTCTCTGGCTCCGCGCGCCAGAAACGCCCCGGCCCGGCCGCGGCCTCGCGGCGGGACCAGTTCGATTTCCGAATCTCTTCGTGAGCTCCGAATTATAGGCGACTCGAACGGAGACCTTCCTGCGCCCCTCGATCATTTCGGCTTCGCCTCCCGGCTCCAGTAGCCCGTGAGCGTTCCCACCCATCCCAGCCAGCGGAGTTCCTGATCGAAGGCCCCGGGGCGCCTGAGAAGCCGCAGCGCCGCCCACTTCCAGAAACTCAGAAATGCTCTCGGGTAGGACGACAGGGGCGCACGCAGGAACGAACGACCGCGGCCGACGGCGGTCGCGCGAGCATCGCCCTGGGCGCTGTCGAACGCCAGGCGGCGAAAGTAGTCCTTCTCCATCCGATCGGAGCCGATGCGGTGGTAGACCGTCAGCGACCCGTCGTACGCGATCCTCAATCCGAGCTCCAGGGCCCGATCGATCAGGTCGGACTCCTCGCCTCGGAAGAGCCTCGGACCGGCCATGCCCCGGCGAGGATCGAATCCTCCCAATCGATCGAAGAGGTCGCGGCGGAAGGCCATGTTCGCGCCCCACACCTGCGGTTGTCGTGCCAGCGGGAGCGCGAGCAGGCGACTCCCCTCGAAGTCCATGATCGAAAGCCGCCGCAACAGGCGCCAGTTCCCGGTGAGCCAGCGCGGCGGCGGGCTCTCCCATCGAGGAAGAATCCGGCCTCCGACGCCGTGCGCATCCCACCGATCGATCGCCGCGGCGATTCCGGCGACCCAGTCCGCCGCCGGAAGAACGTCATCGTCGCAAAACGCCAGGATGGAGCCCCGGGCCTCCCGGACTCCCCGGTTCCGGGCACGGGAGAGGCCCTGCCGGGGCTCGAACACGGATTGCACCGGGATCGACGTCGTCTTTGCGAAGGCGGCGACGAGCTGCGGCGTCGAGTCGGACGAGTTGTTGTCGACGACGACGATCTCCCACGAAAGGGAGCGAGGAACCTCCTGGGCCGCGAGCGCCTCGAGGGTGCCCTGGAGAAGGCGGGCGCGATTGTAGGTTGCGACGACGACGCTGACCTGCACGTTCGAAGGCTCCGGTGCAAGATAGCAGCAAGCGCTGCGCCGTGGCCCGTCGCGGGGCCGGGGAGCTCCCGGGGCGTGCGTGGCGACACCGGCGTTCGAGCCGGGCGGGAGCTAAACTGACGGGCGAGGGTTGCCGATGGCGCGTCGCCGGGTCCTGGTCATAGGCCTCGACGGTCTGGAAGCCACTCTCGCCGAGCGACTCATGGCGGCGGGAGAGATGCCCGCACTCGCCGAGTTGCGTCGCAGGTCCGCGTGCTTCCGCCTCGACCACGGGCCCGCGCAGCGAACCGGGCTGGCGTGGGAGCACGTCGCCTCGGGGCTCTCGCCGGAGGCGGGACGCCGGTGGGCCGCCGTGGAATTCGATCCCGCGACGTACACGGCCTGGCAGGAGGGCGCCCGGTTCACACCCTGGTGGGCGGGCCTCGACCGGCGGGTCGTCGTCTTCGACACGCCCTACGTGGACCTGGATCGAGCCCCCAACACGAGGGGCCTGGTGGGTTGGGGCGCCCACGATCCGGGAATCGCCAGAACGGCGTCCCCACCCGAGCTCCTCCCGGAATTCGACAGCCGGTTCCGCGGCTACCCCGCACCCCAATGGACCTACGGGCTCCCGTTTCCCTCCGCGGCCCGCACGCAGGCGATGGGAGAGGCCCTGAGCCGCGCCCTCGACGTTCGCTCGCGGGCGGCGCGGTGGCTGGCGACGGAGCGGCTCGCGGACTGGGATCTCTTCATCGCGGTCGTGGGCGAGGCCCACGGCGCGATGGAAGGTCTGTGGCACGGCGTCGACCCGGACCACCCGCATCACGCGCACCCTTCGGCGCAGGCCGCGGGCCGGGCGCTCATCGAGGTGCACCGGGCCCTCGATCGCATGGTCGGCGAGCTCGTCTCCGTCGCCGGAGACGCCGCGATCGTCGCGTTCACGATGGGCGGCATGGGACCCAACCATTCGGACGTGCCGTCCATGGTCCTCCTGCCGGAGCTGCTCTATCGGCATGCGTTCGGCGAGCCGCTGCTGGCGCTGCCTGCCGCGTGGACGACGGCCCCGGACGGCCTGCCGATCCTGGACGGAGAGGACGGATGGTCCCGCGCGAGCCTGGCGTGGGTGCCCGAGCCAGCGGATCCGCCGGAACCGGACTCCACTGTTTCCGGGCAGCTTCGCTCGCTCGCCAGACGCCTGCCGGCGCCAGTCAAGACCGCCCTGAAGCGCATTCGATCCGCCGCCAGGGCGCCCGGAAACGCCCCGAAGGCGCGGCAGGGCCTCCAGTGGCAGCCGGCCTGGCGCTACCGTCGCCACTGGCCGCGAATGCCGGCGTTCGCGCTGCCCTCGTTCTACGACGGACGCATCCGCATCAACCTCCGGGGGCGGGAGCGGCACGGCATCGTCGACCCGTCGCAATACGAAGAGACGTGCCGCGGGCTCGAGACGATGCTCCGCGAGTGCCGCAACCCTCGCACGGGAGCGCCCATGGTGGATTTCTTCGAGCGCGCCTCGACGCGAGATCCGCGGGATCTGACTTCGTCCGAGGCCGATCTCCTCGTGATCTGGCGGGACGTCGCCACCGCCCTCGAGCATCCGCGCCTGGGCCTCGTGGGGCCGGTGCCGCTCCGGCGGACCGGAGGGCACACCGGGCCGCACGGGCTGGCTTACCTCGCGGCGTCGGGACTAGAGCCGGGAGATCGCGGCGTGCGGTCGTCATTCGACGTCGTCCCCACAGTCGCGAAGCTGCTGGGGGCGGAGCCGTCCGCTCACATGAGCGGAACCAGCCTTCTGTGAGCCGGCTCCCGCCGCGCGACGATCCGGGGAGGCGGCGCGCGCCCCTGTTCTCGGTCGTCATACCGACTTTCAACCGGGCGAACCTCGTTCGCCGCGCGATCGCCAGCGTGCTGGCTCAGACGATCGACGACTTCGAGATCGTCGTCGTCGACGACGGCAGCACCGACGACACCGGCGAGGTCGTCCGTGGCCTCGGCGACCCGCGAATCCGGCTGCTCCCGCTGGGCAGGAACCGGGGCGCGGCCGCGGCACGAAATGCCGGCATCGCCGCCGCCCGAGGCGAACTGATTTCGCTGCTGGACAGCGACGACGAGTACCTTCCGGCCTTCCTGGAACGGATGCGGGCCACCCTGGCCGGCACGGATTCGAGCATCGGGTTCGGCTGGGCCGGGACGCACAAGGTGTCGTCATCGGATGTCGACGGCCTGCGCCTCGAGATTTCCCGGCGGCGGATCTGGAGCCCGAGGTTCCCCTCGCGACACGCCGCGTGGCGCTATTGCCTTTCCCACAATGCCCCGTGGGGCACCAACAACGGCGTCACGTTCAAGGCCTTCGTCTTCGCGAAGAGCGGGCTCTTCGACGAGGCGATGCTGGCCTGCGAGGACGTCGACCTGCTGATTCGCCTGATGCGGGACTTCGACTTTGCGGTGATTCCCGAGTGCCTCGTCGTCGTGCACGAAGACGCGCCGCAGCGTGTCGACGCGAACCGACTCAATCAGGCCAACGCCTGGGCGAGGATGTACGGGAAGTACCGTGACGACCTCCGGGGCGATCCGAAGGCGGTTCGCTTCTTCCTGACCAACGCCGCCCGCCACTTTCGGCAGGCGGGCCGGCGCGGGAAGGCGCTGGCCTGGGCTCTGCGGTTGATCGCGAAGTCGCCCTTCGACCGGTCGGCCTACAAGCTCATCCTGAGCTGACCGGGAGGCCGCCAACCACCGGGGGAAGCACCGAGCACCTCCGGCCCGACGTCGTCCGCGCCCCGGGTGGCGCGGCGTGATCCCGTTTCCCCCGAATCCACGCGTTGCGGACAGGGGGACCTCATGGGACACGCTCGAGGCTCGTGGGTCGCCGGCGGCGTCCTCGTGTCGATCCTGGGATTCTCGAACCCTTCGGCCGGAGCCGTCATCTACACGGTCACCAACACGGACGACGGCGGCCCCGGGTCCTTCCGGCAGGCGATCCTCGACGCCAACGCCAATCCAGGCGCCGACGGCATCTTCTTCGCCATCCCGGGCTCCGGCGTCCACACGATCTTCGCCCTCAACGCCCTACCCGAGATCACCGAGTCCGTCCTGATCGACGGCTACTCGCAGCCGGGCTCGGCGTTCAACGACGACCCGCTCGGCGACAACGCGGTGATTGCGATCGAGCTCTTCGGCAACGGCTCCGACGGTTTGACGATCACCGGCGGGTCGTCGATCGTCCAGGGGCTCGCGCTCTACGGCTTCCAGACCGCGATCGTGCTCTCGGGCGCAGCCAACAACCTGATCCAGGCCAACTTCATCGGGCCCGACGCCTCGGGCAACGTCACCTTCGGCAACGTCACCGGCGTCTCCATCACGGGAACCGTCGGGCTCGACCGCATCGGCGACAACTACCCCGCCGTGCGAAATCTCATCTCCGGAAACTCCTCGGCCGGCGTCGTCATCTCGGGCTGCGACGGCAAGAAGATCCTGGGCAACCTCATCGGCACCGACCGGACCGGATCCGTCGGAGCGGGCAACGGCACGGGAATCCAGATCTCGGCCAGCTTCAACGTCCAGGTCGGCGGGATGCCCGAAGAGCGCAACGTCGTCTCCGGCAACTTCGCAGCGGGGCTGGAGCTGGCAGACGGGTCGGGCAACGTGGTCGCGGGCAATTTCGTCGGAACCGACGCGACCGGGACTCACGCACTCGCAAACGGCGGCTCCGGAGTCCGTGTCACCGGCAACTCGGAGAACTTCTCGATCGGACAGAACCTCATCTCCGGAAACCTGAGCCACGGCATCGAGCTCTCGTTCTACACCGTGAACTTCGGATCGGTCCTGGACAGCATCGCCGGGAACCTCGTCGGAACCGACGCCCAGGGCACCGGCCGGATCGGAAACGGTGGCGCCGGAATCCGGATCGACGCCGCCGACACGCTCCACATCACGTACAACACGATTGCCTTCAATCGAATCGGCGTGTGGAGGTGGTTACCGAACATCTACGCCACGGTGGCCGCGAGCACCAACTCGATCCACTCCAATCACGGGCTCGGCATCGTGTACGGTACGGTCGAGACGATCCCTCCGAACACGGACCTCGACCCTTCGAAGGCGTACAACTACCCGATCATCACGTCCGTCACGCCGAACGGAGCGACGACCACGATCCAGGGCGTCTACTCCGGCTGGAAGAACACGACCGTGACTCTGGAGTTCTTCTCGAACCCGCCCTGTGTCGCGCGGTTCCCGGCGGACTTCGACGAGGGGCAGACCTTCCTCGGCTCGCAGATCATCGCCACCGATGCGACCGGGGTGACCCCTTTCAGCGTGGATGTGCCGGTGGCGCTGACCGACGAGCGCGTCACTGCGACGGCGACCACGCGAGTCTACGGCTTCACCTCGCCGCAGGGGTTCCTGCAACCCGCGTATCACACGACGCCCTTCTCCCAGCGGCTGCCGTTCTCGATCGAGCCCACGAGCGGGTCAGGCGCGGGCTCCGAGCCCATCACGATCCACGGCACGAACTTCGACGGCGCTGCGGCCGTGACGATCGGAGGGCAGCTGGTGGGCGACCCCGTCCTCGTCAGCCCTCAGCAGTTCGACGCCATCTCTCCCGCGCTCCCGGCGGGCGCCGCCTACGACGTCGTGGTCACGAACCCGGGCGCCTCGCCGAGCACGCTGCGCCTGACCTGGGTCGCCGACTTCCTCGACGTCTTTCAAGGCAGCCCGTTCCACACCTACGTCGTGAGCCTGGCCCGGCAGGGGATCACCGGCGGCGTCGGTGGAGGCAACTACGGTGTGAACCTCTCCGTGCTGCGGCAGCAGATGGCGGTCTTCCTGCTGAAGGCGAAGTACGGCATCTGCTATACGCCGCCGCCGTGCGCGGGCGTCTTCGCGGACGTGCCCTGCCCGTCGCTCTTCGCCGACTGGATCGAGGCGCTGGCTGCCGAAGGCGTCACGGGAGGCTGCGGGACGGGCGTCTACTGCCCGCAGAATCCCGTCCGGCGCGACCAGATGGCGGCGTTCCTGCTGAAGGCCGAGCACGGGTCCACGTACGCGCCGCCGGCCTGCCAGGGCATCTTCCCCGACGTCGCCTGTCCCTCGGCCTTCGCGGACTGGATCGAGCAGCTCGTCGCTGAAAGCATCACCGCCGGTTGCGGCGGCGGCAACTACTGCCCGTCGAATCCCAACACAAGAGGACAGATGGCGGTGTTTCTCGTCAAGACCTTCGGGCTCCCCTGAGGGCGAGACGCCACGTGTTCGCAGGAGGACGACGTGCGCGCAGCCGTTGACCTTGCGGCGCGGCTGATTGACGGCTCAGCGGTCGGAAACGTGGTTCCCTTTCGGCAGCAGAGCGCGAACGTCCCAACGAACCGGACAGTTCATGCAGAGGCGAAGTCAGCCGTGATTGGGCGGCAGACTTGCGAGTCAGGTAAGCAGTTGGATTTTCAACGCCTTGCATCTATCATTCGACGCCCTGCCGGAGTGGCGGAATGGCAGACGCAGGGGACTCAAAATCCCCCGATCGCAAGGTCATGTCGGTTCGACTCCGACCTCCGGCACCACTCGCGGCCCTCCCGGGCCGGCTCAGTGCTCGAGGCCGTATTCCTTGATCTTGTTGTAGATCGTCTTCAGCGAGAGCTTCAGGAGCTCGGCGGTCTTCTTCTTGTTGCCGCGCGCGAATTCGAGGGTCTTCGAGATCAGCCGTCGTTCGACGTCGGCGAGCGAGTCGCCGACGGCCATCTTGACGACCGGGGGCTTGCGCTTGCGCAGGCGCGTGCGCGGCAGCGGCCGGCCGAGCACGGAGCGCACGCCCGTGGGCCCGATGACGCCCTCGGCGACGCGTGCCGCGCGGCGCACGGCTTCCCTGAGCTCGTTCGTGTTGCCCGACCAGTCGTGCGCCTGCAGGACGTCGAGGGCATCGGGGTCGAACGCGAGCGTCGGGTCGATCTCCTCGAGGAACCGCCGGGCGAGCAGCGCGACGTCGCCCTCGCGCTCGCGCAGCGGCGGCAAGTGGACCGGCTCGTCGGCGAGCGCGTCGCGCAGGGGCCGGAGCAGGCGGCCCGCTTCGAGCGCCTCGCGCGGGTCCTCGTCGATGCCGACGACGAAACGGGTGGGGCCGGGCGCGGCGACGCGGGCGAGGAGGGCCTCCTGGAACCCGGTCGACGTGGCCTCGACGCTGGGAAGAAACAGCGTGCCGAGACCCGTCTGTCGCACGGCGAGCTCGAGCAGCTCGCCCTCGGAGATGTAGGCGAAGCGGCCCGCCCCCCGGCGGGAGAGGCGGTGGACGGCGATCGCGGCGGCGTCCTTCTCGGTGCCGAGCTCGCCGGTCAGCAGGATCGAGGCGTTGGAGGCCGCGGCCCGTTCGATCGACGCCATCGCCAAAGCCCACCGCGCCGAGCGACCGGAAAGCGCCTCGCGCAACTCGGCACGGACGAGCCGGAGCCGCGTTTGCTCGGCCTCGGCGTCGCGCAGCCGCAGCTTCTCGGCCGCGCCGTGGAGCTGGGCGACGCGGGCGGCGGAGATCGGCCGCCAGAGGAAGTCGTGAGCCCCGGAGGCGATCCCGCGATCGAGGTCCGCGCCGTCGACGAGCGCGTAGACGACGCGTTCGGGCGCGTCGGACCGCAGGCGTTCGATCCAGGACGCGCTCGGCGCGCCCTCGTCCAGCGCCGCGACGACGACGTCGGGATCGAAGCCGTCGAGCGCCCGCTCGGCCTCGGACAGGTCCGAAAACACCCTCACGGACGCGCCGACGGCAGCGAGGCCCTGCCGGAGGGCGTCGCGGGACGAGGCGTCGGGGTCGAAGACGAGGACCTTCATGCGCGAACGCCGAATTCTACACCCGGCGGGGGGCCTCCCTCAGCCCCTGCGGGGAGGGCGGATCCCGAGGGAGGGCCAGAGGGCGTCGACCTTCTTTCGGACCTCGGCGCTCATGACGATCTCGTCCGGCCAGCGCCGCTCGAACCCCTCCTCCTTCCACTTGCGCGTCGCGTCGATCCCCATCTTGCTCCCGTAGCACGGGAGGCGGGCCGCGAGGTCGAGCTCGTCGACCGGCCCCCGGACGATCTCGACGTCGCGCTCGGGATCGATCGTGGCCAGCACCTTCCAGAGGAGCTCTCCCCCGCCGTGCACGTCGACGTCGCGATCCACGACGACGATCGTCTTGGTGAACATCATCTGGCCGGTGCCCCAGACCGCGTGCATGATCTTGCGGGCGTGGCCGGGATAGCGCTTGTCGATCGAGACGATCATCAGGTTGTGGAAGATGCCCTCGACCGGGAGGTGCATGTCGACGATCTCGGGGATCGTCTTCTTGACGAGCGGCAGGAAGAGCCGCTCGACGGCCTCGCCCATGAAACCGTCCTCCATCGGCGGCCTCCCGACGATCGTCGTGAGATAGATCGGCCGCTCGCGCCGCGTGACGCGCCGTGACGTGGAAGACCGGGAAGTCGTCGTCGAGCGAGTAGAAGCCGGTGTGGTCGCCGAAGGGGCCCTCGCGTCGGCGCTCGGCTGGATCGACCTAGCCCTCGAGCACGATCTCCGCCTCGGCCGGCACGAGAAGGTCGACGGTCTTGGCCGCGGTCAACGGCACGGCTTCGCCGCGCAGGAACCCGGAGAAGAGGAACTCGGAGATGCCGGGCGGCAGAGGCGCGATGGCCGAGAAGACCGTCGCCGGGTCGCAGCCGATGGCGACGGCCACCTCCATCCGCCGGCCCTCGCGCGCGTAACCCCGGGCCTGCCCCGCCCCGTCCTTGTGCTTCTGCCAGTGCATGCCGGTGGTGTTCCGGTCGTAGACCTGCATTCGGTACATGCCCACGTTGGTCTTGCCGGAGACGGGATCCTTCGTGATCACGAGAGGCATCGTGACGAACGGACCCGCGTCCTGGGGCCAGCAGGTCAGGACCGGGAGCGTCCCGAGATCGACCGCGTCGCCGGTCGCGACGACCTCCTGGCTCGGGCCGCCGCGCACCGTCTTCGGGAACACCGACGCCAGCTCCGTCACGCGCGGGATCGCCTTGAGCTTTTCGAGGATGCCCTCCGGCGGCTTCGGATCCAGGAAGAACTCGAGCCGCGCGTCCCACTCCTCCCAGGACGAGAGCTCGAGGGCCTTCTGCATGCGGCGCCGCGACGCGAACGTGTTGATCGCCACCGGGTAGGACGACCCCTCGACGTTCTCGAAGAGGAGCGCCGGCCCCCCCGCCTTGACCGAGCGGTCCGCGATCTCCGAGATCTCCAGGCGCGGCGACACGCGTTCCCGGATCCGCACGAGCTCGCCGTCGCCCTCGAGCGCTTCGAGAAAGGCCGAGAGATTCCGGTAGGCCACGGACTACCTCTTCGCCTTGCGAGGACCCGCGGCCGAGATCGGAACCTCGGCCTCGATGCGGCCGACCTCGAGGCCGCGCGCGTTCTGGACTCTCGGCTCCGCGTACGCCGCGAGCCCGCGGCGCGTCTCCTGCGGCAGGCGGCCGAGCCGCGTGAGAACGTCGAGGGTCACCGCGTCGCGCGGCCTCGCGGAACCGTCCTCGATCTTGAAGGCGATGCCGACGGCCCGGCCCGCGGACGAGGGCGCGAGTCCCACCGCGTAGACGCCCTCGGCGCCTTCCTTGCCGATCCAGCGGCCGCGCCCCGCCGCGATGAAGTCGGTCGTGAAGCGGCCCGAGCCCGCGACCATGAAGGGGCTCTTCGTCATCGCCCGGACGATGCGCGCGCGCGCCGCCGCGGCCCCTCGCTCCTCGCCCGGCAGGCGGGCCGCGAGCAGGCGGGCGTAGGAGGCCGCAAGCGCGGACAGCGGCAGCCGGAACACGGGCAGGCTGCAGCCGTCCACGGCGACCACGATCGCCGATTCCGGGATTCCCGCGTAGCGCGCGACGGTCGTGCGGATCCGCCGCTGCAGCGGATGGCCCGGATCGACGTATCCGGCCGGCGGGAGACCGAGGAGGCGGCACGCGAGCAGCATCCCGGCGTGCTTGCCCGAGCAGTTGTTGTGGAGCGCCGTGGGCGAGACGCCTCGGCGGACGAGATCGCGCGCCGAGCCGTCGTGCATCGGCGCGTGCGCCCCGCACTCGAGGTCCGCCGCCCGGAAACCGCCCTTGCGCAGGATGGCTTCGGCCAGCCGGACGTGACGCGGCTCGCCGCCGTGCGACGCGCACATCAGAGCGATCTCGTCGTCGCCCAGGCGAAAGGCCTTCTCGCCGCCCGCCTCGAGCAGCGGCATCGTCTGGAACGGCTTCGCCGCCGACCGCGCGTAGACGGGAGTCGCGGGATCGCCGCAGGAGCCGACCAGCGTTCCGCGCTCGTCGACGACGGCCAGCATCCCCCGATGCGCCGACTCGACGCGCGGCCCGCGGAACACCCGGGCGAGGATCGGAGGGGCCTTGGCCATGGCCGCCCATTATGGGTCAGGCCTCGCCGCTTCGCCCCTTTCGTCGGACGGCCGGACCCGCGATTTCGGCCCGACCCTGCTATCCTGAAGCCATCCATGCAGCGGAATAATCTTCGCGCCGGGGCCGTTCGATGAACCGAATGCGCACGACTCTCGCCGCTCTCGGCCTGTCCGCCGGAATCGCCGCCGCCGCCCTCGCCCAGACGCCCGCGGCGCCGGTGTTTCCCGACCTGGAGTTCGTCGGTTCCGAAGGCGGAAGCGTCCGTCTCTCCGAGCTCAAGGGCAACGTCGTTCTCCTGAACGTCTGGGCGACCTGGTGCGGCCCCTGCAAGAAGGAGCTGCCGATCGTCCAGCGCATGTACGACACCTTCAGCGACCGCAACTTCGTCGTCGTGGCGGTCAACATCGACGCCGACCGCCGGCGTGTTGCGCCGTTTCTCAAGCAGTTCAACATCTCGCTTCCCATCTACTTCGCCGCTCCCGAGGATGCCGGGCCGCTGACCGCCATGGGGATTCCCTCGACCTTCATTCTGGGACCGGACCGGACGCTCATCGACCGCGACGTGGGCTACTCCCCCGACGTCGAGGAGCGCTGGCGCAAGCTCCTGGAGAAAAACCTGAAGGCCCGAAAGTAATCCCGATTCCCGGGACCGGCGTCCAAGCTCAACGGAGGTCTCCCATGAAGACCCGAATCGCCTGCCTGGCCCTCCTCCTCGCCGCGGCCGCCGCGTCCGCGCGCGGACAGATACGGTCCGGGACCGTGGAGTTCAATCCCTACGCCGGATACCTCTTCGGAGGCAACTTCGGCGACGCGGTGATCGAGTTCACCGACAACCGGGTCGGCGTCGACGACGACGCGATCTACGGCGGCCGCATCGGGTACAACGTGACGAGCCTCTGGGAGCTCGAGTTCGAGTACGGCTACGACAAGACCCGGCTGGTTCTCGACAGCGACGCGTCCTTCGTTCCGCCGGTGGGCTTCGGGGACCTGACGATCCAGTACTTCATGGGCTACGCGACGTTCAACTTCGGCTACAGCCGGCTCGTGCCGTACTTCACGATCGGCGGTGGCGCCGCCAGCCTCAAGCCGGACATCCCGAACGTCAACACGGTTTCCGAGACCCGCTTCACTGCGGGGATCGGCGGCGGGATCAAGTACTTCTTCGATCCGCACTTCGCGCTGCGCGTGGACGGCCGCCTCTACTCGACCTATCTCGGCGACACCACCGTGCTCTGCGGTCCCTACTACTACTGCACCTCGAGCAACTGGCTGAGCAACTTCAGCGCCAACGGCGGCCTGATCGTCGCCTTCTAAGAGCGTCCGCGCCGGCGCGCCAGCCGGATCCTCCGGCCCTCGTCGGGCAGGGCCTCGAGCCGGATCTCGAGCGTGGGCGGCAGCGCCGCGCGGATGGCGGCCCCCGGCCACTCCACGCAGACCGGCGCTCCGGAAAGCGACTCCGGGAGCCCCAGGGCCTCGAGCTCGCGCGGATCGTCCTTCAGGCGATAGAGGTCGAGGTGCCGCAGGACGATCCGGCCGCCCGGCCCCGCGTACTCGTGGACGAGCGCGAAGGTCGGGGATGCGACCTCCCGGGCCGGCGCGCCGAGTCCGCGCGCGATCCCGCGGGCGAGCGCGGTCTTGCCGGAGCCGAGCTCGCCCGCGAGGTACACGACCTCCTCCGGCGAGAGCGAAACGGCCAGCGAGGCGCCGAGCGCCTCCGTTTCGGCCTCCGAGCGGGTGACGATCTCGCTATCCACGAAGGCCCTCGCGCAGCGCCCGCCGGACGCCGGGCAGGGCATCGGCGATCTCGTGCGCGAGGAGTCCCGCATCGCCGAGAACCGGCTCGAGCGCCTCCGCGGCGGCGCCGTGGAGCCACGCGCCGGCCAGGGCCGCCGCCCGGGGCGCGAGCCCGCCGGCGACGAGCGCCCCGATCGCCCCGGCCAGCACGTCGCCGGATCCGGCCGTCGCGAGAAGCGGGGTCCCCGTGGGGTTGGCGACGACGACTCCACGCGGGTCGGCCACGAGAGTGCGGGCGCCCTTCAACACGGTGACGGCTCTCGAGCGGCGGGCGATCTCGCGTGCCGCGCCGAGGCGGTCGGACTGGACGAGCGCCGCGGTCCGCCCCAGAAGGCGCCCCGCCTCGCCGGGATGGGGCGTCAGGATCGCCCCGCGCCGGAAGGCGAGCGCGGCCGGCCGTCCGGCGAACGCGTTGAGCCCGTCCGCGTCGAGGACGAGCGGCAGCCTCGTTCGCGCCAGCAGCTCCTCGAGGAACGCGACGGTCTCGTCCGAGGTTCCGAGGCCCGGACCGACGACCGCCGCGTCGAAGGCGCGCAACGCGCGGACCGTCTCGGACCCCGCCGAGGCCGCGATCGCCCCGCAGACCTCGGGGAGCGGATGCGTCATCGCCTCGGGAAGGGCCGCGGTCACGGTCGACGCGATCGAGTCCGCGCAAAACACGGTGACGAGGCCCGCCCCGGCCCGCAGCGCCCCGCGGGCCGCGAGGATTGCCGCGCCGGCCTTTCCGCGCGACCCGGCGATCACGGCCAGCCGCCCGAAATCGACCTTGTGCGTGTCGCGCGCCCGCGCCGGCAGGCTCGCCGCGACGTCGCTGGCCTCGGCGAGGAAGAACCTCGCCGCCCGCGCGTCGAGGATTCCCCGCGCGATGCCGATCTCGGCCACCTCGACGCGCCCGCAGAGGCCGCCCGCCGGCGAGAGGACGTGGCAGGGCTTGGGAGCCCCGAAGGCGACCGTCAGCGCCGCCCGCACGGCCCGACCCGGGATCGCCCCGCCGTCGGCGGGAAGCCCGGATGGGACGTCGGCCGCCACGACAGCGCGCCCCGAGCGGTTGATCGCGTCGACGACGCGACGCGCGCGGCCGTCGAGCGGCCGGGTCAGTCCGGTGCCGAAGAGCGCGTCCACGATCCCGTCTGCCTCGGAGAGCGCGCGAGTGAAGGCGGCGAATCCGCCGGCCGCGAAGATCGAGGCCGGAACGAGGCCGCACGCCCGCGCCCGGACGAGGTTCTCGGCCGGATCGTCCCGGTAGTCTCCGGGCTCGCCGAGGGTGAAGATCGCGGCCGCGACGCCCGCGCCGGCCAGGAGTCGGGCGGCGACGAGCCCGTCTCCCCCGTTGTTGCCCGGCCCGCACACGACGATGACGCGCTTCCAGTCCGGGAACTGGCGGCGGAGCGATTCGGCGAGCGCGGCGCCGGCGTTCTCCATCAACAGGCCGGAAGCGACGCCCCCCCGGATGGCGGCGGCGTCGGCCGCGCGCATGCGGCGGGCGTCGAGGATCGGGATCACGCCCCGATTATCCGCCCGCCTCGCCCGGCCTCCTGAGGTTCTACTGCCCCCCGGGCTTGCCCGGCTCGGGCGCCGACTTCGGCAGGACCGATACGAAGACCTGCTTGCGCAGGAAGGAGACGAGGTTGGAGACCGAATCGCGCACGGCAACCGCCAGGACCTGCCCCCCGGGAACGACGAGGAGGGTGGCGTCGTAGTAGAAGTCCTTGCGCTGCGCGACGTCCATGTCCTTGACGGGAACGTGGACCTCCTGCCGCTGGATCGAGAGGTCGGACTGGTTCCCCGAGGCGTCGCGCACCACGAAGTAGACCAGAAACTGGCCTTCGTACTGGTCGCCCGCCGGGACGAGGCCGAGCTTGCCGATCGGGATGGCGATGCGCACCGGCAGCGAGTAGTTCTGGCGGTCGTGCGGTTTCGCCTCGCCGACGGACAGGCTCGCGTTGAGCGGGTTGTCGGTGCGCGGATACGACAGGCTCGCGACGAGGGCCTCGGCCGTGCGCGTCTCGACCGACTTCTCGACGTAGCTCGTTCTCGTCCGGACGCGCAGCCCCTTCCCCTTGACCTCGACGTCGATCTTGTGGGGCCGGTCGGCGACGCCCCGCGCGCTGCGGAACCCGATCGAGTAATAGTTGGAGAAGTCGGCGGCGATGTCGTCCAGGCCCGCCTTCCAGTCGTTCGAGTTGACGGTCGCCTTGCCGCCCGTCTCCTCGGCCATCATCTTGATGGGCGCCTGCATGTTCTGCCGCATCTGGAATTCGTTGACGTGCACGTCCTCGCGTCCCCGCGAGTCGGCGGACATGACGTCGGTCGTCGACAGGCCCGAGGCGTCGAGCGTGTAGATGGTCACGCCGTTGGCGTTGGCCGCCTGGATGATCTTGACGTACTTCGTGTTGAGGTCGAAGTCGAACTGCTGCATCGTGACGGTGGTGTCCTGGAACTTCTCGCGGATCACGTCGAAGAGCTCGTAGCCGGCCGACGCGGGCAGGCCCTCGGACATGTAGAGCAGGCTCTTGCGGCCCTGGAGTCCGGCCATGCTGTTGATCGTCTCCGTGATGGCGTCGATCGTGAACTGCATGTCGTTGCGGACCGACTGCGCGTACATCTGGACCGCCCCCGTCGCCTCCGTCGAGGACTTCGAGCTGGCGATCTTGTCCAGGGCGTCCTGCCACTCGCCCTTCGTGGTCGTCCCCCCGGCGGTCTCGAGCTCGATCTGGTCGATCGCCCCCAGGATGTCGTTGACCTCGGAGGTGAACTGCCGGCGCACCTTGAGCGAACGGTTGAAGGTGACCACCATGCCCTCGGCGTTGGGCCCGATCACCTCGGGAACGAATTCCTTCAGGCGCTTGAACATCCGGTTGCGGTTCATCGGCTGGATGTTCAGGTTGTCGACGTAGAAGACGTAGCGCGCCTTGACCTCGCGGGGAACCTCGACCGCCTCCGCCTTGCTGCCGAGATCGACGGTCGTGCCGTCCTCGAGGAGGAGCTTTCCGCCGGTCACCGCGAAGAAGTTGGTGATCTTCTGGGCGACGCCGTCCTGCTTGACTTCGAAGTCCGCGGCGGTCAGCCCCGGGACGCGCTTGCCCTTGGAGTCGGTCACGACGACTTCGACACTCGTCACCGAGACGTCGACGGTCTCCACGACCGGCGGAAACGCCCTTTCCGGCGCCGGCTTCTGCTGGCCGGACGGGGGGGGCGAAACGGGAGGCGCGGGCGCCTGCTGGCCGGAGAGCGGGACGGCTCCGGGAATCATGGCCGCGAGCACGACTGTGGCGACGAGACGTCTCAAATGGATCCTCCTGCGAACGCAAAGCGCTGCTGCAGCCGACATTATTCCCCGACCGGGGACGGGATCGGCCGAGCTCGTCGATCCTCCGCGGCCGCGTCCGAAGCCCTCCGCGCGGGCGGACGGGGAGAACCGGCGATCCCGCCAGGCCGAGAAAAAACTCTGTTGCTTTGTCTACGGGAATTCAACAGAATTCGGCCCTCCGGGGGCGGGCCCACTCGAGCCCGGTGGGAAAAGAAAGGCAAGGAGCGAAGCGAAGCATGCCACGCGCAAGGCAACGTGCGGCCACGGCCGCCATTCTCCTCCTCGCAATCCTCGCATTTCCCGGCTGCAACAAGCTGAAATCGAAGCAGGAGATCAAGAAGGGCAACGAGTTCCTGAAGGCGGCGCAGTACCAGAGCGCCCTCTCGGCCTACCAGGAGGCGCTTCGCCTCGATCCAGGCGAGGACAAGCTCCACAAGCACATCGGGATCGCGTACATGGGGATGTACCAGCCGGGCTCGAAGCACCCGAAGGACCTCGAGTACGCGCAGAAGGCGATCGACAACCTGAAGCAGTACGTCGCGGCCTACCCCGACGACCAGAAGTCCCTCGAGTACCTCGTCTCGATGTACCTGAACACCGAGCGCTTCGACGACGCCATCGCGTTCTACCAGGACGAGCTCCTCAAGCGGAACCCGAAGGACAGCAAGGCGATGCAGTCGCTGGCCATGCTGTACTTCAAGAAGGGCGACTTCGACAACGGCGTCAAGTGGCTGAAAGAGCGGCTCAACATCGTCACCACCGACCCCGAGCGCGCCGAGGTCTACTACCTGATCGGCGTGCAGGCATGGGACCGCTCCTACAACTTCCCCGACGTGGACCCGGCGGTGCGGACCAAGATCGTCGACGACGGAATGGCCGCCCTGAACAAGGCCATCGAGATCAAGCCCGACTACTTCGAGGCCATCTCCTACATCAACCTCCTCTACCGCGAGAAGGCCAAGATGGAGACGGATCCGGCCAAGAAGCAGGAGTACACGGACACCGCGAACAAGTACCTCCAGCAGGCGCTGGAAATGCGGAAGGCGGCGCAGGAGAAGGCGAAGGCCGAGGCCGCCCAGGCGACACCGGAACCGGGACGGTAGGGCCGGTGTCTCACTGGGTCGGGGGGATCGTCCATGTTTGAAAGCTCGCTCATCGAATCGACGCACCAGGGGGGTGGATCGAAGAAGGCGCTGTCCTTCCCGGTCTCGGTCCTCATTCATGCCCTGGTGATCGGAATCGCGCTCGGGGCCTCGATCTGGTTCGTGGGCGACGTGCCCGAGCCGCCGATTCCCGTGACCTTCTATGCGGCCGCTCCCCCGCCGCCCCCGCCTCCCCCGGCGGCCCCGAAGGCGGCGCCCAAGGCGGCCGAGCCCCAGAAGCCCGTCCAGACCAGGCCCACCGAGATGGCCCAGCCCCAGATGATGCCCGACGTGGTGCCGGCGCCCCTGGCCGAGCCCGAAGCCGCGCCCGACTCCGGCGTCGAGGGGGGTGTCGAGGGCGGCGTCGAGGGCGGCGTCCCCGGCGGCGTGATGGGCGGGGTCGTCGGCGGCGACGGGAGCCGGCGGCGGCGCCGAGCCCCTGCGGGTCGGCGGGGACGTCAAGGCCCCCGTCCTGTCCTCGCGCATCGGAGCCGCAGTACCCCGAGGCGGCCCGCAAGGCCCGCATGGAGGGCGTCGTCATCCTCGAAGCGATCATCACCGCCGAGGGCAACGTCGAGGACGTCCGCGTCCTGAAGTCGGTCAACCCGCTTCTCGACGCCTCGGCCGTCCGAGCGGTGCAGCAGTGGAAGTACAAGCCCGCCACCCTGAACGGCCGGGCGGTTCGCGTCTACCTGACCGTGACGGTGACCTTCCGGTTGAACTAGGATTGTCGCGAGTTGAGCGCGATGGCTAAATTCGAACAAGGAGGAGCCTCTCATGAGTTTTGATCCCATCCACCTGTGGAACCAGATGACGCCCGATCGCCAAGGGCGTCGTGGTCCTCCTGATCATCATGTCGATCTATTCGCTGACCGTGGCCTTCGAGCGCTTCCTCTACTACCGGAAGGCGCGCAACCAGTCGGTCGCCTACGCGAAGCTGGTCACGGGGTTCCTGAAGCAGGACAAGCTCCAGGAGGCCATCGACGCCTCGAAGAAGTTCAAGAACAGCCACGTCGCCCGCGTGCTCTCGGCCGGCCTCTACGAATTCGCCCATGACCTGAAGAGCGGCGGCTCGGGCATCAAGGGCCACGACATCGATCGAGGCCGCCGAGCGCGCCATCGAGCGCGAGGTCCTCGTCACGACCGCCGACATGAAGAAGGGCCTTTCGGGCCTGGCGACGATCGGCACGACGGCGCCCTTCATCGGGCTCTTCGGCACGGTCATCGGCATCATCAACGCCTTCCGCGGCATGGCCATGAGCGGCTCGGGCGGCATCGCGGCCGGTCTCGGCCGGCATCGCCGAGGCCCTCGTCACGACGGCCCTCGGCCTCTTCGTCGCGATCCCGGCCGTGTGGATCTTCAACATCTTCATGAACAAGATCGAGCGGTTCCAGGTCGAGATGTCGAACTCGTCCAACGAGCTCATCGACTACTTCATCAAGCGGCCGCGGCGCCGGATCGCGCAGCTCGAGCGACCGAAGGGAGATCCGCCATGGGCATGGGAGGCGGCGGCGGCCGCGACAAGCTTCAGAGCGACATCAACGTCACGCCGCTCGTCGACGTGTGCCTCGTCCTCCTGATCATCTTCATGGTCGTCACGCCGATGCTGCAGAAGGGCGTCAGCGTTCAGCTCCCGCAGGCCGAGCAACCCCGACAAGAAGCCGGAGTCGAGCAAGCAGAAGATGATCTCCGTGTCGTATACCAACCCGCCGGGCTACTACATGGACAACCCCAAGCAGATGTCCAAGGCCGAGTTCCAGAACGCGCTCGACGAGCTCTACCAGCGCAACCCCTCGGCCGAGCTCGTCATCAAGGCCGACCAGCGCCTGAAGTACGGCGACGTCAAGGAAGTCTTCAAGATGACCAAGGACGCGGGCTTCCAGGACGTCGGCCTCATCGCCGAGAAAAAGCAGAAGGGCGTCGGCGGCTAGCCCGCCCGGCCCAAGGAGAGCATCAGCATGGCCATGGGAGCCGGAGGCGCCGGCGAGTACAAGAGCGACATCAACATCACGCCGCTGGTCGACGTGGTGCTGGTGCTCCTGATCATCTTCATGGTGATCACGCCCCTGCTCCAGATGGGCTACGACGTGAAGGTGCCGCCCAAGGTGAACCAGCCGGTCGACTCCCCTCCCCCGGCCGACCTGATCATCGTGTCGCTGACTTCGACCAACAAGATCTTCCTCAACAAGGACGAGGTCAACGCGCAGACGCTTTCGCTGCGATTGACGGAGATCCTCAAGAACCGCGCCAACAAGACGATCTTCTTCTCGGGCGACGACGGCACGACCTACGGCGAGGTCATCAAGGTCATGGACCTCTGCCGCAACGCCGGCGCCAAGAACATCGGCATCGTGATGGAGGCGGTCCCCGTCGGGCAGTAGCCGCCGAGTCCGAGGCCGCGGTCCCGGACAGCCCCGGCCCGGCCTTCTGATATCCTCCCCGGCCGGTCGGCCGCATCGGCGGCGACCGCCAGAATCACGAAAAGACAGGAGTTGGACGAATGTCTCACGATCTTGCCCTGCCCCTGATCCTCGTTTTCTCCATCGGGTCGCTGTTCGTCGCCGGGTACCTGATGAAGTGGGTCCTGAAGCGCGACACCGGCACGGCCGCCATGCAGGCCATCTCCAACGCCATCAAGGAGGGCGCCGAGGCGTTCCTCCGCCGGCAGAACACGACCATCGGCATCGCTGGCGCTGCTCCTGGCCGTGGTCATCTTCCTGCTCTACGGCGTTCGTGCGCGCCCACCACGAGTTCGACCCGGTCCCGACCGCCCTGCAGCTCGCGTTCTGGACGACGCTCTCCTTCGTCCTCGGCGCCCTCTGCTCGGTCATCGCCGGCTACGTCGGCATGTGGGTCGTCGATCCGCACCAACATCCGCACCGCCTCCGCGGCGCGGACGTCGCCTCAACGACGCCCTGCAGCATCGCCCTGCGCGGCGGCGCGGTCTCGGGCCTCTTCGTCGTCGCCATGAGCCTCCTCGGCGTCGGCGGCCTCTACTGCGCTGGTCGACGAGCTTCACCGAGGTCCCGCCGACGCAGATCCCGCTGCTGATCGTCGGGCTACGGCTTCGGCGCCTCGCTTCGTGGCCCTCTTCGCCCAGCTCGGCGGCGGCATCTACACCAAGGCCGCCGACGTCGGCGCCGACCTCGTCGGCAAGGTCGAGGCCGGCATTCCCGAGGACGACCCGCGCAACCCGGCCGTCATCGCGGACCTCGTGGGCGACAACGTCGGCGACTGCGCCGGCCGCGGCGCCGACCTGTTCGAGTCGACCGCCGCCGAGAACATCGGCGCGATGATCCTCGGCGCGACGCTCGCCGCGTCCCTCGACAAGCAGGGCATGGCCTTCTCCGCCGGTGTCGTGGGCGTGATGCTGTTTCCCGCTCGTCGCCCGCGCGTTCGGCCTCATCGCCTCGATCGTCGGCATCTTCGCCGTGAAGACGCGCGAGGACGACGACCCGATGGACGCCCTGAACCGCGGCTACTACGTCACCGCGGTCCTGGCGATGGTCGGCTTCGGCGTCGCGACCTAGCTGGCTGCTCTTCAACCCGACCGCGACCCCGACGCGTGGTGGCAGTACTTCCTCTGCGGCGTCGATCGGCATCGCTGACGTCGATCGCGTTCGTCTACATCACCCAGTACTACACCGAGTACAAGTACCGGCCGGTGCGGAGATCGCCGAGGCCTCCCAGACCGGCCCGGCCACCAACATCATCGCGGGCATCGCGGTCGGCCTCGAGTGCACGCTGCGCTGCCGGTCATCGTGATCTCCGCCGCGCTCCTGGCTCCTACTGCTCGGCAAGATCGGCGTCTCGGCGGCCTGCCGGGCGGCGGCCTCTTCGGCACCGCCGTCGCCACCATGGGCATGCTCGGCGACGGCGGCGTACATCCTGGCGATGGACACCTTCGGGCCGATCACCGACAACGCCGGCGGCATCGTCGAGATGTCGCAGCAGCCCGAGGAGATCCGCAAGAAGACCGACCGGCTCGACGCCGTCGGCAACACGACCAAGGCGCTCACCAAGGGCTACGCCGATCGGCTCGGCCGCGCTCGCGGCCTTCCTGCTCTTCTCGCGCCTACCTCGACGAGGTCAAGAAGCTCACGGCGCGCAGCACATCGCGCGTCGACCTCGACCAAGCCGTGCCGGTCTTCGTCGGCGGCCTGCTCGGCGCGATGCTGGTCTTCGTCTTCTCCGCGCTCGCGATCAAGGCGGTCGGCAAGGCGGCGCAGGTCGTCATCGGCGAGGTGCGGCGGCAGTTCAAGGAGAACCCGGGCATCATGGCGGGCACCGCGAAGCCCGACTACGGCCGCTGCGTCGACATCGTCACCGCGCGGCGCGCTGCGCGCAGATGGTCGCTGCCCGGGCTCGCTCGCCGTCGGCACGCCCGATCGCGGTCGGGCTCATCTTCAAGCTCCTCTCGCCCGACGGTCAGATCGGCGCGGAGGCGGTGGCGGCCTCCTGATGGTCGGCACCATCGCCGGCATCCTGATGGCCACGTTCCTGAACAACGGCGGCGGCGCCTGGGACAACGCCAAGAAGTACATCGAGACCGGCGAGTTCAAGGTGACGGCGGCAAGGGCAAGCAGTCCGAGCCCCACAAGGCCGCGGTCGTCGGCGACACCGTCGGCGATCCGTTCAAGGACACCGCCGGCCCGTCGCTCCACGTGCTGATCAAGCTGCTCTCGACGATCACGCTGGTGCTGGCGCCGCTCTTCATCTAGCTTTCAGCCTTCGCTCCCGGCTCGGCCCGGCTCACGCCGGGCCGTTCCTTTTTCCGGGGGTCCTGGCGGACGGAGACCTCACACGAACCGGGAGAGCACCTCGTTGGAGACGAGAAAACCCCGTTCGGTGAAACGCACCCGCCTGGCCTCGCGCTCGAGGATTCCGGCGTCGATCCAGTCGGCGTAGTCGCCGGGCAGCCGCGGATCGCGCGAGGCGGCGACCTGCCCGTCGACCTTCGCCTCGTCGACGCCGCCCGAAAGGCGGAGTCCCAGGAAGACCTCTTCGCGGGCCGCCTCGGCGGCATCGATCGCCCGGTCGAGCGCGACGGGCCGGGAGCCCCCGCGGAGCCGGGCGACGTAGCCTTCCAGGCTCGACACGTTGGCACGCCGGCGTCCGCCCCAGAGCTCGTGGGCCGACACTCCGAGGCCGAGGGTCGGCTCCCGGGTCCAGTACTTCACGTTGTGGCGGGCCTCCTGCCCGGGCCGGGCCCAGTTGGAGATCTCGTAGTGAACGAATCCCCGGGCCGCGAGCATCTCCCCCATCTCGAGCCACATGTCGGCCTGGACGTCGTCGGCCGGATACCGTCCGGGATGGAGGCGCCGGTCCTCCTCCAGGCTCTTCGACTTCTCCGCCTCGAGCAGGTAGACCGAAACGTGGCCGACGCCCGCACCCGACAGCGCGGCAAGACTCGCCCGGAAGGTCTCCGGCGTCTGCTCCGGCAGACCCAGGATCAGGTCGCCCGAGAGCGCGACGCCCTCGGCCGCCAGCGTCTCGAGCGCGGCGCGGGCCCGGGAGGCGTCGTGCCGGCGGCCGACGGCCGCGAGCTCCGCGTCCGCGAAGGACTGCACGCCGACCGAAACCCGGTTGACGCCCCCCGCGATCCAGGCGCGCGCCGCCGCCGCCGTCACGTCCTCGGGATTGGCCTCGAGCGTCACCTCGGCCGCGGAGTCGACGGCGAAGCGCCGCCGGAGGGTCAGGAGGAGCCGCTCGAGCGCGGCGACCGGCAGGAGCGACGGCGTCCCGCCGCCGAGGTAGATCGAGTCGAAGGCCGCTCCGCGGGCTTCCTCGGCCGCCAGAGCGGCCTCCGCGTCGAGCGCCGCGAGGTAGGCGTCCCGCGTCGAGCCTTCGGTCGACACGACGAATGCGCAATAGCCGCAGCGCGAAGCGCAGTACGGCAGGTGGACGTAGACGCCGGCCGTCATCGTCCGGACAGGAGCGCCGCGGACGCCGCCTCGCCGATCTCGCCGCCGAACGGGAAGATTCGCGGGAAGTTCCCCTCGCGCGCGACCGCCGCGAGGTCCCGCCCCGACTCGTCGATCCAGCGCACGGCGGCATGGAGAAGCGCCGCCCGATGCTCGCCCGGATCGTCGAGCTCCGCCCGCTCCTCGAGGTGCGCCGCGGCCGCCGCGTTGCCCGGAGGCTGCCCGAGCCCCGATGGCCGGGGAGGCAGGACCGCGAGCCCGCGCCGCCGTGCGGCGGTCCGGGCCGCCTCCAGGCGCGAGACCAGCCGTTCGGGCCAGTCGCCGTGGTGGATCACCTCGAAGAAGCGATCGGCGGCCTCGGGCTCGACGCCCGCCCGCGCCTCGACGATCGCGCGCCGCCCCTCGCCGTCGGCGAAGGGCACCAGGGCGCACAACGCCGCTGCGCCGCCCCGTTCGGCCGCGCCGGCGAGCGCCTCGAGGGACTCGTCTTCGGCCGTCCAGCCCGGGAGCAGCGGGAAGAGCGCCGCTGCCGGGATTCCCGCTGCGCGCGCCGCCGCGAGCCCCGGGAAGGCCGCTGCAGGCCGGCCGGGCTTCCACGAGCAGAGCGCGACCGCCGATGCGCCGCCGGCCGCAGGCAACCCCGCCGGATCGGGATCGAGCAGGTAGACCGGGCGCCCGGCGGAGATCGCAGCTCCGGCCGCCGCCCGGTAGGCTCCCCAGACGGATTCGCCCGGCGAGGGCGGTCCGACGAGCACGGGGCCGGCCGGGACCTTCGCCAGGGCCTCGATCCAGGCCTCCTCGCGAAATGGTCCCGGGTGCACCGCGGGCTCGGGCGGGCCGAGGAGGAAGCGCCGTTCCACGGGATCGAAGCGCGGGAGGACGCCGGACTCGGCGCCGTACGGCAGCAGGCGGCCGGCGAGCCGGCGCCCGGCCACCACGGCCTCTCCGGCGCGCACGGCAGGCGCGGCCGCGGCCTCGTACAGGATCATCGCGCGCGTCGCGACAGGCCGACGCGGACCCGCGCGAGACTGCCCCGCCGGCCGTAGCGGGCGAAGACGTCCGCCTCGAAGTTGACCCGATCGCCGGCGCGAACTCGGCCGAGCGTGGTGCGACGAAACGTCTCGGGGATGATCGCGACGGAGAAGGTCCTCCCCCGGCGCGCGACGACGGTGAGGCTCACGCCGTCGAGCGCCACCGAGCCCTTCGCCGCCACCAGCCGCTCGAGCCCGGTCGGAATCGAGAAGCGAAAGGTCCAGGAGTTGCCGGCGCGCCGGATCGAGAGCACGCGGGAGATGCCGTCGACGTGGCCCATCACGAAGTGGCCCGACAGACGGTCGCCCCAGCGCAGGGCCCGCTCGAGGTTGACCGCGTCCCCCGGCGCGGCGCCCTTCAGGCTCGAGCGCCGGAGCGTCTCGGACGACAGGTCCGCGACGAGCCGCCGGCCCGCGCGCACGGCCGTCAGGCAAACCCCCGAGACGCAGACGCTCTCCCCCGCGGCGTATCGCCCGCCGCCCGGAGGAGGCGCGATGGTGACGCGGGCGCCCCCGCGGCGCTTCTCGACCGTTCGCACGGTGCCGAGGCCCGTCACGATGCCCGTGAACATCCGCCGGAGTCTACGCGAGGCGGCCGGTGACGAGGAGGTCGCCGCCGAGCGGCTCGACGCGCACCCCGGTCAGGCGCGGGGCCCGGGCGAGCGAGAAGCCCTCCCCTCCGACGCCCCCCGGAGCGAGCCGGCCGCCGAGGACCCGCGGAGCCAGGAACACCGCGGCGCGGTCCACCAGGCCCTCCGAGAAGAACCCCCACAGCGTCTCGGAGCCGCCCTCGACCATCAGGCCGGTCACGGCCCTGGCCCCGAGCTCGGAGAGGAGCCGCCGCAGGTCCACGCGTCCCCGGGAGCGGCCCGGAAGGCTCCAGACCTCGACGCCCCGCTCCCGCAGCCGCTCGACCCCGGGGTGCGAGAGGCGGGCGGCAGTCACGACGACCCGCCGGCCCGGCGCCCGAAAGAGCCTCGCCTTCTCGGACACCCGCAGCCGCCCGTCCAGCACGATTCGCCACGGCTCGGTCGAGCGGTTTCGGCCGAGGCGCCGCGTCAGGCGGGGATCGTCCGCCGCCACGGTGCCGGCCCCGACGAGCACCGCGTCGTACTCCTCGCGCCATAGGAGCCCGCGCCGCCGGGCGGGCTCGCCCGTGATCCACCGGCTCTCCCCCGACGCCGCGGCGGTCTTTCCGTCGAGCGTCTCCGCCCACTTGGCGAGCACGAAGGGCCGCCCCGTGGCCACCCAGGTCCGGAACCGCTCGTTCTGCTCGACCGCCCTCCCGCGCCACGCCGCCGGCGCCATGGCCACCTCGATTCCGGCGCGCCGAAGGGCGGCGACGCCGCGGCCCGACACCTTCGGGTTCGGGTCCGTCGCGGCGACGATCACGCGCCGAACGCCCGACGCGATCACGAGCGGAGCGCACGGGGGCGTGAGACCGGCATGGACGCAAGGCTCGAGCGTCAGGTAGAGGTCCGCGCCCCGGCCGGCGCGGCCGGAGCGGCGAAGGGCCAGGACCTCGGCGTGGGGGCCGCCGGCGCGTCGGTGAAACCCCTCGCCGACGACCTTCCCGCGCGCCACGACGACCGCCCCGACCATCGGGTTGGGAGAGGTCGAGTAACGGCCGCGCTCGGCGAGCTCGAGGGCCCGGTCGAGCCAGGCGAGCTCAATGGGCCGCATCGTCCTCGAGCAGCGCCTTCGCGTAGTCGGCCGGGTCGAACGGGACGAGGTCATCGACCGTCTCGCCCACGCCGACGAAGACGACCGGCAGCTTCAGCTCGCGGTAGATCGCGAGCACGATGCCGCCGCGCGCGCTGCCGTCGAGTTTGGTCAGCACGACGCCGGTCGCTCCGGCGGCCTCGACGAACCGCCGGGCCTGGACCAGGCCGTTGGCGCCCGTCGTCGCGTCGAGAACGAGGAGGGTCTCGTGCGGCGCGCCCTCGACCTCCCGGCCGGCGATCCGGCGCATCTTGGCAAGCTCGTCCATGAGGTTCTTCTTGGTGTGCAGGCGGCCGGCGGTGTCGACGAGGAGTGTCGAGACCCCTCGGGCCTTCGCGGCCGAGAGCGCGTCGTAGAGGACCGCCGACGGGTCGGCGCCTTCCCGGTGGGCAACGACCGGCAGCTCGAGCCGGTCGGCCCAGGTCTGGAGCTGCTCGATCGCGCCCGCCCGGAACGTATCGGCGGCGGCCAGGAGAACGGTCCGACCGGCGGCCTTTTCCCGCGCGGCGAGCTTGGCGGTCGTCGTGGTCTTGCCGGACCCGTTGACCCCGACGAGAAAAGTGACGAAGAGCGGGACGTCGGACCGCCGGGCCGGCCGGGGCGCCGAGGCGAGCAGCTTCTCCATCTCCTCGGAGAGAAGCGTCCGGACGAAATCGAGGTCCTTGCGTTGCGAGCCGCCGGCGCGTTCGCGAACCGCTTCGGTCAGGGCCGCGGCCGTCTCCGACCCGACATCGGCCGACAGCAGCGCCTCCTCGAGGGACTCGAGCACCGACTCGTCGACGCCGAGCCCCTTCTTCACCGCCGTCCCGAGCTTGTCGAGGATCTCGGTGTGCGTCATGAAGAGCCCGCGGCGGACCTTCGCGAAGAAGCCGCGACGGGGAGACTTGTCGGCGGGAAGGGACTCGTCGCTCATTCCGGGACGGGGAAGATATCAGGACGAACGGTCCGGCCTCGCGACTCCCGACCCGCGGCCCCGGGGGATCAGGCCGGCTTCCTGGAGCTCTCCAGCAGCAGGCGCGCCTTCGCGCCGGTGTCGCCGGTCGGGTCGAGGTCGACGGCCCTCTGGAGGTACCGCCGCCCGAGGTCGGGCTTGTGGAGCGTGACGAGGCACAGCCCCAGCCGCAGGTTGGCCTCGGCGCTCTGCGGGCTGAGCCTGATCGCCCCCAGGTAGTCCTCGGCGGCTCCCTCGAGGTCTCCGCTCGACTCGCGGGCCGCCGCGCGCCCGAACATCGCCGCGAAGGACGACGGATCGCGGGCGAGCGCCTGGCCGAACGCTATCTCCGCGGCGGCGTACTCTCCCTGCCGCTGGAGCAGGCGCCCGCGGTTGACCGTCGCCGCGACGCGGTCGTCGGGATTGACCGACTGCTCCGCGGCGTCGAAATCCGCCGCCGCCTCCTTGTACTTGCCGAGCTCCATCAGAGCCACGCCGCGGTTGTTGCGATAGGACGCGTTGTTGGGCGCCAGGTCGACGGCCTTGTCGAGATACGGCAGAGCGCTCCTCGAAACGGCCCTGCATCACGAGCGAATTGCCGAGGCCGTCCTGGACCTCGGGATTCTTCGGGTCGTCCCTCAGGACCTCGCGAAACGCCTTCTCGGCCTCGCCTGGACGGCCCTCGCGAAGGAGGACCTGCCCCATCCGCTCGGTCAACAGCACCTCGGCCGAGGTCTTCGCCTTCTTCGGCTGGCAGCCCGCGGCGGGAATCACCACGAGGGCAGCGACCAGAACCGCCCCGGCGTTCCGGCGGCGCCTCATCGCGCCGCTCCGGCGCGGGCGGCCGCGGGCGCCGCCTCCGTCGGTATCAGGCCGCCGCGGGCGTGCGAGCGCGCCAGGGCCTCGACGACCGCGCCGTCGAACCGCTTGCCCGACATGTCGCGCAGCCGCTCGAGCACGTAGGAGATCTCCATGGCCTTCTGGTAGGGGCGCGTCGTCGTCATCGCGTCGAAGGTGTCGGCGACGGCGACGATGCGGGCCTGGAGCGGGATCTCCTCGCCCTTCAGGCCGTCGGGATATCCGCCGCCCTCCCACTTCTCGTGGTGATACTTCATTCCCGGGATGATGTCGGCCAGCTGCGGGATTGTCGTCCATGATCGCGGCGCCCTTGACCGGGTGCGCCTTCATGAGCTCGAACTCCTCGTCCGTGAGGGCGGTGGGCTTGCGGATGATCCGGTCGTCGACGCCGATCTTGCCGACGTCGTGGAGGAGGGCCGACAGCCGGGCCCGGCGGACCTCGTCGGCGCGGCAGGCCCATCTCCTTGGCGATCGCCGACGGCGTAGCGCGCCACCCGCTCGGAGTGGCCGCGGGTGTACGGGTCCTTGGCGTCGATCGCCGCGGCGAGCGCCCGGACCGAGGAGATGAAGAGCTCCTGGTTCTCCCGCGCGGCCTTCTGGACCTTCTCGAAGGCGTCTGCGATCGACAGCGCTCATCCGGTTGAAGTTCTCGGACAGGTCGGCGATCTCGGCGGTCCCGGCGACCTCGACGCTGGTCCCGTACTCGCCCTGGGAGACGGCCCGGGTGGATTCCGCCAGCTGCGCGATCGGCCTGGAGAGACGCCGGGCGAAGATGAGGCCGAGCAGCAGGGCCCCCGTCAGGCAGACCGCGCTCCAGAGCACCGTGTCCCGCACCATGCGGTCGACCGAGGCGAACGCGAGCTGGCGGTCGCGCTCGACGAGGACGCCCCATGGCGGGTCGCCGACCGGCGCGATCGAAGCCAGCACGCTCCCGTCCGGCGTCGATTCCGAGCGCGTCAGACGCGCCGGGAAGCGGACGAAATCCGCGACGAGGGTCGAAGGGTGGCTCGTCGCCCGCCCTCCGGTGGCCGGCGGAAACAGGACCCGGCCCCGGCGGTCGACGAGGGTGGCGCGGACTTCCCGGCGAGCCTCGTCCTGGAACTCGCGGACGATGGGCTGCCAGGACACCAGGGCCTCGACGACCCCGATCCGCGCCCCCTTCTCGTCGGAGACCGGTGTCGCGAGAACGGCGACCGCCCCGATCTCGCCGACGCCGAGCGGCTCGCCGGCATAGCGGACGCCGTCGCGGGCCGACTCGAAGCCCTTCCGAAACTCGAAGTCCATCTCCGGAGAGTGCAGGTCGGGGCCCACGAAGCTGCCGCGGCCCTCGAGGTTGACCGCCCGGAGGGCCACCAGGGCGCTCTGGCCCTGCAGGACGCCGCCGAGGATCTCGGCCCCGCCCGCGGACCCGAACGGGTCCTTGCCGGTCAGCTGGAGGGCCAGCCGGATGGCGTCCGCGGCCTTGGTGAGCTGCTGGCCGGCCGAGCCGTAGTACGACGCGATGTGGTCGGCGATCGCGGCCGAAGAGCGGGTCAGGTACTTCTCCTCGAGCGTCTCCAGCGTGCGGCGGTTGCGGCGGATGAGAACCGCCTCGGCCACCACGAGGGGCACGAGAGAGGCCAGGATGAGCGCGCCGGACAGGAGGACGAAGAGGCGAATCCGACGGCGACCGGAACGCCCGCTCACGATAGCGTCATTATAGCCGCTGCCTCGATCCACTCCCCCGCTCCGACGGCCTCGTCGATCGACGCGCGGCCGATCGCCTGGAGCAGGACTCCCGCCGTTCCGCCGGCCAGGGCCTTCTTGTCGAGCGCGAGCAGCGGCGAGAGACGCGCGGGATCGCGGACCGGCTCCGGGAAGGGACCGAGGCGCGCGAGCACGCCGCGCACTGCCTCGGCGTCGCCGTCCGGCAGGCCGGCCCGCCGCCGGGAGATCTCGAGCGCCGCCGCGATGCCCCACGCCACGGCTTCGCCGTGCTTCAATGCGCCCCACCCGCCGGCCGCCTCGAGCGCGTGACCGAGCGTGTGCCCGAAATTGAGGATCCGTCGGCGGCCACCGTCGCGCGGGTCCGACGCGACCACCCCGGCCTTCACTCGCGCCGCTCCGGCGAGCAGGTCGAGGAGCGGCCCGGTCCGGCGCGCCAGGATCTCCGGCAGCGCCGCCGCCGCCCGCGCGGCGAGATCCGCGTCCGCGATCCAGGCCGCCTTGAACGCCTCGACGAGCCCGGCGCGGTAGTCGCGCTCGGGAAGGCGTCGCCAGGCAGGCGGGGTCCACGAGGATGACGCGGGGCGGATGAAACGCGCCGAGCAGGTTCTTGCCGCGGGCATGATTGACCGCCGTCTTGCCGCCGATCGCTGCGTCGGCCATTCCGGCCGTCGTCGTCGGGACGGCGTTCCAGGCCACGCCGCGCAGGAGCACCGCGGCCGCGAAGCCGGCGATGTCCGTCGCCACCCCCCCGCCGATCGCGACGAACGCATCGTCGCGGCGCAGTCCCGCCGAGAGGGCCGCGTCGGCGATCCGTTCGATGGTCGCGAGCGACTTGTCCGCCTCGCCGTCCGCGATCTCCAGTTCGAGAAGCACCGCGCCGCCGAGCGAGGCCCGGACGGGCCCGGCGGCCGCCCGGGCCGAGGCCGACGACACGAGAAGGAATCGGCCCGAGGGCGACTGGAGGTACCGCTTCGCCTGCCCGAGCAACCCCTCCCCGACCCAGATCGTGCTCTCGGCGCCGCCGACGGGGATCCGCTCGGGAGTGTCCGCCGCGCTCACCCGTCCGACCGGCGGGGCGGCTCGAGGCCGAGCTCGGCGAGCTGGCCCGGCAGGACGTTGGCCGGCGCTCTGGTCATCAGGTCGATGCCCGAGGTCGTCTTGGGAAAGGCGATCACGTCCCGCAGCGACGTCGCCCCGGCCGCGATCGCGCAGATGCGGTCGAGGCCGAGGGCGATTCCGCCGTGCGGCGGAGCCCCGTAGCGGAGCGCCTCGAGCAGGAACCCGAATCGCTCCCGTCCCTCCTCGGCCGAGATCCCCAGCACGCGGAAGACGCGCTCCTGCAGGTCTTCGCGGTGGATGCGGATCGAGCCGGAGCCGAGCTCCCAGCCGTTGACGACGACGTCGTAGGCGCGGGCGCGCACGCTGCCGGGGTCCGACTCCAGGCGCTCGAGGTCCTCCTCGCGCGGCCCGGTGAAGGGATGGTTCATCGGGAACCACTGGCCCGTCTCCTCGTCCTGGCCGAGCAAGGGGAACTCGGTGACCCAGCAGAAGACGTACTTCGTCTCGTCCACGAGCTTGAGCTCCCGGGCCGCCTCGGCGCGCAGGGCCGCGAGCGCCGCGAACGCCGCCTTCTCGCGGTCGGCGACGATCAGGAGAAGGTCGCCCTCGGCGATGCCCGCGGCGGCGAGCAGGCCGTCGAGCTGCGCTTCCGTCAGGCTCTTCTTCGCGGGCGACGAGACTTCGCCGCCCGCCTTCTTGACCCACAGCAGCCCCGCCGCCCCGTGCTCGCGCGCCTTCTCCGTCAGCTCGTCGAGTTTCTTGCGGGAGAAGCCCGCCCCGCCCGGAACCCGCAGGCCGCGCACGGTCCCGCTCTTTCCGGACAGCGCCTTCTCGAACGGCGCGAAGCCCGTGCCGGCGGCGGCGGCGGACAGGTTGCACAGCGGCATCTCGAAGCGCAGGTCGGGCCGGTCGGTGCCGTAGGTCTCCATCGCCTCCCGGAACGTCATCCGCCGGAACGGCCGCGCCGCCGCGATCCCGGCGGCCGCGAAGGCCTCGACGAGAAACGTCTCGACCGTGTCGAAGATGTCTTCCTCCGTCGGGAACGACATCTCGAGGTCGATCTGGGTGAACTCGAACTGGCGGTCGGCGCGCAGGTCCTCGTCACGGAAGCAGCGGGCGAGCTGGTAGTACTTCTCGAAGCCCGACATCATCAGGATCTGCTTGAAGAGCTGGGGCGACTGCGGGAGGGCATACCACTGCCCCCGGTGCACGCGCGAAGGCACGAGGAAGTCGCGCGCGCCCTCGGGCGTCGAGCGGGTCAGCATCGGCGTCTCGACCTCGAGGAAGCCCCTCTCGTGCAGGACGCGGCGTACGCGGAAGGCGATCTCGTCGCGGAGCACGAAATTCTTCAGCATCGCCGGCCGCCGCAGGTCGAGGTAGCGGTACTCGAGCCTCAGCTCCTCGGTCGCGTTGGTGCGGTCCTCGACGACGAAGGGAGGCGTCTCGGAGCGGGCCAGGAAGGCGAGGCTCTTCGCGACGACCTCGATCTCGCCGGTCGGGAGTTCCCGGTTGCGCTGGCCCTCGCCGCGCGGCACCACCTCGCCCTCGATCGCGACGACGTCCTCGCTGCGCGCCTGCGCGGCGGCATCCACGGCCCCGGCCGGACAGCGCGCCTTGTCGAAGACGACCTGGACGAGGCCGCTCCGGTCCCGGATGGAAAGGAAGATGAGCTCGCCGAGGTCCCGCCGGCGGGCGACCCAGCCCTGCAGGAGGACCGCCCTTCCCGCGTCGGACGCTCGAAGCGTCCCGACCGGCTGCCGCGCGGGCTTCACCGCTCCCTCCCGGCGCCGAGGCGCTCGGGCAGCTCCGCCCGGGGAAAGGTCTTCTGCTCGCCGCTCGTCAGGTCCTTGATCGTCACTCTCTGGTCCTCTCGTTCGCGGGATCCCAGCAGCACGGCGTGTACGGCGCCGGCGGGAAAGACGTAGCGGTCGGGCTCGGCGAGCACGTGCGCGGCCCGGGCGAGCCCCTTGACGATGCCCCGCCCCGTCAGGTCGGTCTCGACGACGGCCTCCGGCAGGGCGGCGCGAAGGTCCGCCGAGACCGCGAGGGCGTAGCGAAACTCCGCCTTCGAGTCGGGCACGACCCAGAAGAGCGCGCGGGAGGGCCGCGGCTCCGCGGTCATCGCGGTCAGGAGGCGGTCCTCGCCGATCGCAAACCCCACGGCCGGCGTCGGCGGACCGCCGAGCTGCCCGACGAGGCCGTCGTAACGGCCGCCCCCGAGAATCGCGTTCTGCGCGCCGAGTCGCTCGGAGGCGACCTCGAAGACCGTTCGCGTGTAGTAATCGAGGCCGCGCACGATCGCCGCGCTCTCCGTGAACCGGACGCCCCCCTCCGCGAGCAGGACCTTGAGCTCCTCGTGGTGCCGGCGCGACTCCTCGTCGAGGAACGCGAGGGTCGACGGCGCATCGGCCAGGATCTTCGCCACCTCCGGGTCCTTCGAGTCGAAGAGCCGGAGGGGATTCTGATCGAGCCGCCGGGCGTCCTCCGCCCCGAGCGCGCCCGCCCTCGGGCGCACGTGCGCCTGCAGAACCTTCGAGAACGCCTCGCGCGCGGCGCCGCTCGGAATGCAGTTCAGCGTCGCGATCAGGTCCGTGAAGCCGAGGGCGCCGAGAAAGGCGAAGAGCATGATGAGGACCTCGGCGTCCCCGGCGGCCGAGGGCACCCCCACCAGCTCCACTCCGATCTGGCGAAACTCCCGGTACCGGCCGGCCTGCGGCTGCTCGTAGCGAAACTGGGGCCCCGCGTACCAGAGGCGGATGGGCCGCGGCATGTCCTGGAGGCCCTTCTCGACGAGCGCGCGCACGACCCCGGCGGTGTTCTCCGGGCGCAGCGTCAACGACCGGCCCTTGCGGTCCGGGAACGTGTACATCTCCTTATGGACGATGTCCGTGGTCTCGCCGACCGAGCGGGCGAAGAGCTCGGTCGACTCGAACACGGGCGTGCGGATCTCGCCGTAGCCGTAGGAGCCGAAGACGCGCCGGGCCGCGGCCTCGACCGCGGCGAACTTCTCGCTCTCGGGCGGCAGCAGGTCGTGCGTGCCCTTGGGCGCCCTGAGCCGGCCGCTCACCGGGCCCACGCCCCGTCGGTCTTGAAGTACTCCTCTTTGTAACCCAGGTAGTTGAGGTGGTAGTGCCTCAGGTCCTCGACTTCGGCGTCCGAGAGCTCGCGGACCTTCTTTGCCGGCGAGCCGAGCCAGAGCGTGCGCGGCGCAACGACCGTCCGCGGCGTGACGAGCGCGCCCGCGCCGATGAAGGCGGACTCCCCCACGTCGGCCCCGTCCATCACCGTGGCCCGGATGCCGATCAAGGCGCCGCGGCGCACCGTCGCGCCGTGCACGATCGCGCCGTGGCCGAGCGTCACCTCCTCCTCGAGGATCGTGGGGTGCGTTCCGGCGGTCACGTGGATGGCGCAGTTGTCCTGGATGTTGGAGCGGGCCCCGATCCGGATGAAGTGGCAGTCCCCGCGAACGACGGAGTTGTACCAGACGGACACGTCGTCGCCGAGAACGACGTCGCCGATCACGGCGGCCGTCTCGGCAAGATAGACGCGAGCTCCGAGCTGCGGCGTTTTCCCGGCGTAGGACTTCAGGATGCCCATGAAAACGCGCAATTTAGCACGGAATCAGCGGCGTTCCGGCGGCCAGCGGAACGCTCCGGCGCGCAGGACGCGGGGCGGCTCGACGGTCGCGTCGACGAGCGTGGACGGCAGGCCGCCCGGCGTCCGGCCACCGTCGGCGAGGACGTCGATGTCGGGCCCGATGCGGCGCGCGACCTCGTCCGGGTCGACGCACGGCTCCTCCCCCGACCGGTTGGCGCTCGTCCCGGTCACCGGTCCGATCCGCTCCAGAAGGCGGCGCAGCCCATCGTGCGCGGGCATCCGGATGCCGAGCGTCGCCGCCCCGAGACACGCCGGGATCGGCGAGCGCACGTCGACCACGACCGTCAGCGGCGCGGGCCAGATCGCGAAGAAGCGGTCGAGCACGGCGGGCGGGGCCGCGACACCGAGGGTTTCGAGCTGCGGCCTCGCGGCGAAGAGCACGAGGAGGGCGCTCGAGGCGTCTCGACGCTTGAGCGCGAGAATTCGCTCGACACCCGCGGCGCTCCGCGGGTCGGCGGCGAGCCCGTAGAAGGTCTCGGTCGGGATCGCGGCCACGCCGCCCCGGGCCAGGAGGTCCGCGAGCCCGGCGCTTTCCTCGGACGACGCGAGGAGCTTCTCGAGACCGATCCTGCGCATCGTCAGCCGCCGATGTAGCGGTCGTAGAGGGACCGGGCCCGCATCGGGTCCGCGGTGCCGCGAACGACGCAGCGGCCGTCGGGGAAGACGGTCAGGCTCACGTCCTCGACGTCGGCGTTCAGGAGCTCCGGGGAACGACGCACCCGGCCGAGCGGGGACAGCCGCTTTTCGAGGAGGTCGAAGTCCGGCCGCGTCCGCGCCGCGGGCCGGACCTGGACCGACTGGCGGCCGCAGAGCTTCACGAGCTCCGAGGCGCCCTCGCCCTCGAGCGCGGGGAACCGCCCTTGCGCGCACACCGGGCAGGCCGGCGACGGCCGCGCGGCCTCGAAAAGACGCCGCGACGCGAAGCCTCCGTCCCAGACCGAGAGCGTCAGCATCCCGGGCGAGGGTTCGAGGCCCGCGGCCAGCCGCAGGACCTCGGTCATGGCGATCGACGCCACGAGCGGCGGCAGCGTCGGAACGACGCCGACCGTGTCGCAGGTCGGGCCGGAGCCGGCGGGCGGAAGCGACTCGAGATAGCAGCGCAGGCACGGCGTGCGGGCCGGAACGGAGACGGCGACCCGCCCCTCGGCGCCGACGCAGGCCGCGTAGACCGACGGCAGGCCCAGCGCGCGTGCGGCGTCCGAGACGAGCAGCCGCGTCTCGAAGTTGTCCGAGCCGTCGAAAACGACGTCATGCCCGGAGAGGAGCTCCCGGGCGTTGCCGGCGTCGAGGTCGGCCACGACCGCGCGGACGCGGGATCGACGGATCGATCTCGGAGAGCCGCGCCGCCGCGGCCTGCGCCTTCGGGGCGATGCGCGCCGCGTCGTCGGCGTCGAAGAGAAACTGCCGGGAGAGGTTCGAGGGCTCGACCACGTCGCGGTCGACGATCGTCAGCCGCGCGAAGCCCGCGCGCAGCGCCGATTCCGCCGCCGCGGCGCCCACGGCGCCCGCGCCGACGAAGGCGATCGAGAAGCGCCCGATGCGCTCCTGCCCCGCCTTCCCGATCCCGGGAAAGAGAATGGACCGCGAGTGGCGCCCGGTCTCGATCAACGCGCGGCCTCCAGCAGCGTGCGGGCGTGCTTCAGGGCCGTGTCCGGGACCTTCTCTCCGGCGAGCATGCGCGCGATCTCTTCGACCCGCTCCTTCCCCTCGAGCCGCCGGACCACGGCCACCGTGCGGCCGCCGGCCTGACGCTTCTCGGCGAGATAGTGCGCCTCCGCGAGGGCGGCGATCTGGGGGACGTGGGTCACGCAGAGGACCTGTTCGTGGGCCGCGAGGCCGCGGAGCTTCTTCCCGACCACTTCCGCCACCCTCCCGCCGATCCCGGCGTCGACCTCGTCGAAGACGAGCGTGCGGCCGCGGCCGCCCTTGCCCGAGGCGACCGACCGGATCGCCAGCTGGAGCCGCGAGAGCTCGCCGCCGGAGGCGATCTTCTCCAGCGGCTTCTCCGGTTCCCCCGGGTTCGGCGCGAAGAGAAACGTCGCCGTCTCGAGCGCCGTTGGCGCGCGGGGCGTCGCCGGGGACCGTCGTCGAGCTCCACGCGGATGCGGGCCTTCTCGAGGGCGAGGCCCTGGAGCTCCTTCTCCACCGCCGAGGAGAACCGGCCCGCCGCGCCGCGGCGCCGAGCCGAGAGCGCCCCCGCCGCCGCCCGGTAGTCCTGCCCGGCGGCCGCCGCGTCCCGCCGGCGCCGCTCCAGCGCATCCTCGACGTTCGAGAGCTCGGAGCGCTCTTCCTTGAGGTCGCCGAGGCGCGCGAGGATCTCGGTCACGGTCGCCCCGAACTTGCGCCGGAGCCGGGAGAGCTGCTCCAGGCGCGTCTCCACCGCCGTGAGGCGCGAGGGATCGGACTCGATCGCCTCCGCGGCGTCCCGGGCCGCCGCGGCGAGGTCCGCGATGCGGCGCTTGAGGTCCTCGGCTTCGTCCCGGTTGGGGGCCAGCCGCGGATCGATCGCCGCCAGATCCGCGAAGGCGCGCGCCGCCTCGCCCAGGCGGTCCGCCGCCGAGCCTTCCGCCTCCGACAGGGCGTTGAGCGCGGTCTCCCCCGCCCCGCGGATGCGATCGGCGTGGAGGAGGCGCTCCCGCTCGAGCGGCAGCTGCCCCTCTTCGGCCTCGGTCGGAGCGACGGACTCGATCTCGCGGATCTGGAAGTCGAGCATCTCGAGCCGCTCCTCGCGCTGGCGCTGCGAGGTCTCGAGCGCCGCGAGTCGATCGCGTGCCTCGCTCCAGCGCGCCGCGGCCGCCGCCGTCGCCTCCCGGTCGGCGCCCGCCTTCGCGAAGGCGTCCAGCAGCTCGAGGGCGGCCCCCGCGTCGATCAGCTCCTGCTCCGAGCTCTGTCCGTGAATCGCGACGAGCCGCTCGCCGATCCGCGCCAGCGTGCGCACCGACGCCGGCTCGTCCTCGACGAAGGCGCGCCCCTGCCCGTCCGGCGTCAGCTCGCGGCGCAGCAGGAGCCGGTCCGAGTCGGGAAGGCCCGCCTCGCTCACGATCGCGCGCACCGCGGCGTCGGCGTCGAACTCGGCCGACAACCGACAGCTTCGCCGCCCCCTGGCGGATCAGCTCGGCCGATCCCCGGCCGCCGGCGACCAGGGCCAGGGCGTCGACGAGAATCGACTTGCCGGCGCCCGTCTCTCCGGTGACGACGGTCAGGCCCCGGTCGAGCTCGAGCTCGAGGTCCTCGACGATCGCGAGATTCTTGATCGTCAGCCGACGGAGCACGCCGGAGAGTCTACGCTACGGCTTGACGCTCTTCTGCGCGATCGGCTTGGCCGGGATGCCGCCGACGATCGCCCCCGGCTCGACGGGCTTGGACGCGACCCCCATGGAGCCCACGATCGCGTCCTTGCCGACCTTCACGCCCGAGAGGACGACGGAGTGGTACGTGACGCGGGCGCGGTCGCCGATCTCCGTCTTCGCCAGCGTGACGTCCTGGATGTCCTCGACGGCGTGGGAGTGCGAGTAGATGTTGGCGTAGTCCGAAATCGAGGCGTCGTTGCCGATCACGACCTCGCCCCGGTCGTCGATCAGGACGTTGCGATGGATCGTGACGCCGTCGCCGACCGATCAGGTTGTAGCCGAAGGAGACCTCGACCTCGTGGAAGATCCGGACGTTCTTCCCGCATTTCCGGAAGGCCCGCCGGGCGAGCATGTACGCGCATCTGCGTGCCCAGGCGGACGTTCCGGCCCACGGGAGAGTGGTCGAACATCTGCCAGAACCAGAGGAGCGGCTTGACCGGCGCCCACTTCGCCAGGTCGATCTCCCTGTAGTACTCGGCCTCGAGCGTCCCGTTGCGCGGGTCGAACGAGGCCACGAGCGCCCTGGTCGCCAGCGGCACGTTCGGGTCCGCGACCACTTCCTCGTGGTCGATCTGCCGGCCGAGGTAGAGCTGCGCCAGGGCGTCCCGGACGACGACGTTGCGGTCGAGCGAGGGATCGTCGAGCTTCTCGGCCAGACGCCCGACGAAACGCGGGAAGACCTCTTCGCCGACGGGGCCGATCCTGTAGTCGCGCAGCGGCATGGCGCAGGACCGTAGCAAAGGGGTCCGGGCGAGTCAAACCCGCCCACGGAGCTACCCGCCGAAGCGCTTCTTCAGGAACTCCATCGTCAGCGCCACGCCGAAGCCCGAGGCCCCGGGGGGCCACCCGCTCTGGTCCTTCTCGAAGTGCGCGACCCCCGCGACGTCCAGGTGCGCCCACGCCACGCCCTTCGGGACGAACTCCTTGAGGAAGACGCCGGCATTGATCGTTCCGGCCGGGCGTCCTCCGGTGTTCCTCATGTCGGCCCACTCGGACCGGAGGTTGTCGCGGTACTCCGGCCAGAGAGGCAGCCTCCAGAGCCGCTCCCCGGTCGCCTCGCCGGCCGCCTCGAGGTCGCGGGCGAGCGCGGCGTCGTCGGTCATGAGCCCGGCGCACTCGTGGCCGAGCGCGATGACGACCGCGCCGGTCAGGGTCGCGTAGTCGAGAAGGACGTCCGGCGAGAACTTTCCGGCGTACGAGAGAGCGTCTCCGAGGACGAGCCGCCCCTCCGCGTCGGTGTTGTCGACCTCGACGGTCTTGCCGTTGCGCATCCGGAGGATGTCGCCGGGACGCTGCGCGGTGCCGCCGGGCATGTTCTCCGCCACCGCGGCCAGGGCCACCACGCGCACCGGGAGCCGCAGGGCCTTCGCCGCCGCGAGGCAGGCGAAGACGGTCGCCGCGCCCATCATGTCGTACTTCATCTCGCCCATCGACGGCGCCGGCTTCAGGGAGATCCCGCCGGAGTCGAAGGTGATTCCCTTCCCGACGAGGACCACGGTGCCCCGCGGCCGGGCGGGGGCATGCTGCCCCACGAGGAGGGCGGGGGGACGGGCGCTGCCCGCGCCGACGCCGAGGAGTCCCCCCATCTTCTCCTTCTCGAGCTCCCGGCGGCCGAGGGCACGGAACGCGATCCGGTGCCGCGCGCAGAGCGCTCTCGCCTCGCGGGCGAGCTCGGCCGGGCCGAGGTCGTTGCCCGGCGTATTGCCGACGTCGCGGGCCCAGCGGACGGCCTCGGCGACGGCCTCGGCCTCCGCCGCCGCGCCCGAGAGACGCCGGGCCGAAACGCCCGGCGGCGGCACGACGATCGCCTCGACGGCGGTGCGGCGCGTCGCGCCGGAGGACTTGTAGCGATCGAACGCGTAGTCCGCGAGGGCGATCTGTGGCAGGAGCGCCCGGAAGGCGGCCTCGGTCATCCCCCTGCCGAACACCAGCACGAGCGGGCGGCCCGGGCGGCCGAGCGCGTCCCGGACGGCCCGCCGGATCGCCGCCCTCAATCGGGCCGCCGACGCGGGCGCCGGCCCGAGACCGCAGAGCGCCCAGGCCTGCCGGCCCGAGCCCGCGGACGCTGTCTCCTTGTCCTTGCCCCGGAAACCCGCCGCCTTCACGGCCGCGCGAAGGCCCGCGGCGAGCGCCCTCGGGGCCCCGGCGGCCGGGTCCCGCGATTCGTGCAGAAACGCGACGCGGACGGCCGAGGCGGTAGGGGGCGGAGAGTCCGTCAAACGCATTCGCATGGGGCCTCCTACGATAACAGAGCCGCGGCCTGTGCTAACTTCACCGGCCCATGACGACCATCACCGAAACGCACCTTTCGAGCGCGCGCCTGTCCCGCAGGGGCAAAGTCCGCGAGCTCTACGATCTCGGCCACTCTCTACTTCTTGTCGCGAGCGACCGGATCTCGGCCTTCGACGTCGTCCTCTCTCCCGGGATACCCGACAAGGGCAAGATCCTGAACCAGCTGTCCAATTTCTGGTTCCGGAAATTCGCCGACGTCGAGAACCACCTCCTGGAGACCGACGTCGCCCGGTTTCCCGAGGAGCTCCGGGTCGACGAGGCGCAGCTGGCGGGCCGATCCGTGATCGTCCGAAAGTGCGAGGTGATCCCCTTCGAGTGCGTGGCGCGCGGCTACCTCGCGGGCTCGGGCTGGGCCGAGTACCGGAAAACCGGCCACGTCTGCGGCATCCGGCTTCCCGAGGGGCTTCGCGAGTCCGACCGCCTCCCCGAGCCGATTTTCACCCCGGCCACCAAGGCCGAGACGGGCCACGACGAGAACATCTCCTTCGAGCGGATGGCCCGCGGCCTGCCGGACGGCGAGGCCGAGCGCCTGCGAGAGATGACGCTGTCGCTCTACGCCCGCGCCGCCGAGTACGCGGCTTCGCGCGGCCTCATCCTGGCCGACACCAAGCTCGAGTTCGGCAAGCTCGACGGCCGGATCGTCTGGATCGACGAGGCCTTCACCCCCGACTCCTCGCGCTACTGGGACGCCGCTCTCTACCAGCCGGGCCGGGGACAGGCGTCCTTCGACAAGCAGTTCGTGCGGGACTGGCTGGAGTCGACGGGCTGGGACAAGCGGCCGCCCGCGCCCAGGCTCCCCGAGGGCGTCGTTCGCACCACCCGCGAGAAGTACCTCGACGCCTACCGGAAGATCACCGACACGCTGCCGGAGCACCTGACGCCCTAGCCGCCTCGCCCCAAAGCCCCCGGTCGTAGGGGCGGGGCTCGTCCCCGCCCTCAGCGTTTCCCGAAGAGCTCCGCGAGAAACCCCGCGACCCGGTCCACCGGACGGCACGCGAGATCCGGAAAGGCCGCCGCCTCCCCCGCGTTGCCCGCCGGAAGGTAGACCGTCCGGAAGCCCAGGGCGGAGGCCTCCTTCAGCCGCGACGCGGCCGCCGGCACCCGGCGCACCTCCGACAGCAGCCCGATCTCGCCGAAGAAGACGCTTCGCTCGGGAAGCGGCGCCGAGCGTGCCGAGGAGGCGAGCGCGGCGATCACGGCCAGGTCCGCGGCCGGCTCGGTCACCTCGATCCCTCCGGTGCAGGCGACGAAGACCTCGCGGGCCGAGAGCGCCAGGCCGGCCCCCTCGAGCACCGCCAGCAGCAGCGCCAACCGCCCGCCGTCCAGCCCGATCGCGACGCGCCGCGGCGACCCGGCCGACGCGGCGCCCACGAGCGCCTGGATCTCGACGAGGACCGAGCGTGTGCCCTCCCGCGCCGCGGTCACCGCGCTGCCTGGCAGTCCCGGACGCCGCTCGGCGAGCAGCACCGCGGAGGCGTCCGGCAGCTCCGAGAGCCCCTCCCCCGTCATCTCGTAGAGCGCGATCTCGTCGACGGGTCCGAAGCGGTTCTTCGTCGCGCGCAGGAGGCGGCGCGAGCCGCCGCGGTCGCCCTCGATCGAGACGACCGCATCGACGAGGTGCTCGAGCGACTTCGGGCCCGCGAGGTTGCCGTCCTTGGTCACGTGACCGACGAGGAGAACCGGCACGCCGCGGGACTTCGCGTAGCGCGTCAGCTCCGCCGCGACGGCGCGGACCTGCGAGACCGTTCCCGGGGTCGAGGCCAGCGACGGGCTCGACACCGCCTGCACCGAGTCGACGACGACGACCGCGGGCTGGCGCGCCTCGGCCTCCGCGACGATCCGCGAGACGTCGGTTTCCGCCAGGACGAGGAGCCGCCCGTCCCGGATCCCGAGGCGCTCGGCGCGCAGGCGCACCTGGGCCGCCGACTCCTCGGCGCTCGCGAAGAGCACGTCGCGTCCGGCTCCCGCGGCCACGCCCCGCCCGGCCTGGAAGAGCAGCGTCGACTTGCCGATTCCGGGCTCGCCGCCGAGGAGCACCACCGAGCCGGCGACGAGCCCCCCGCCGAGCACGCGGTCGAACCCGGGCAGGCCCGTGGCACAGCGCGGCCCTTCGAGCGGGTCGACCTCGGCGATCGGCACCGAACGCGCCGCGCCCGGGGCCGCGGGGGCGGCCGGAGCCCTCTCCCGGGCCTCCTCGATGTAGGAGTTCCAGTCGCCGCAGTCCGGGCAGCGGCCCAGCCACTTGGGCGCTGTGGCGCCGCAGGACTGGCAGGCGAAGATCGTGACGGGGCGCGCCATGGAATCCGCCGGCTACCTCGGGATCGACCCGGCGAGGTACTTCATGTCGTCGTCGCCCCAGCGGACCCCGGCTCCGACGAAGAACGAATCCCGGTTCGCCTTCGTGTTGAGCAGGTCGTCCCAGCCCCCCGTGATGAAGATCGACGGCGTGAAGTAGTACCGCCCCGTCAACTTGGCGTGCGGGTTCAGCCCGTCCTCGTCCGAGAAGTTCCACACCTCGGCCGACAGGCGCAGCCGGTCCTTCAACGTCAGGTAGTCGATTCCGGCGCCGCCCGAGTTCTCGATCAACCCGGCCCGGCCGACCCAGTGGCCGATCCGGTAGCCGACCTCCACCGAGAGCCCGACGGTGTCCTTGAACTCCGCCTGGTCCTGCCGCACGACCTCGGTGTGCCCGTCCGGATAGGTGATCGTCGTGATCGTGGTCGTGTCGTGGCGCACGCCGTAGGGCTGGCTCGACAGCTCGACCCGCCAGAAGCGCTGGGTGCCGACCGGCTGCAGGTCGATCGAGAAGTAGCCCTTGCCCTTGCCGTTCGCCGTCAGGTATTCGGCGCGCAGGCCGAGATCGAGGTTCAGCTTCTTGACCTTCTTCATGGCGTCGGTGAGGTCCTCGACCCCCTCCTTCACCGAGACGAGGGCCTCGTTCAGGTTCTTGATCGTCTCGTCGTTGTTGACGAGGTTGCCGACCGTGCCCTGGCCGCTGGCGATCTTGCCGGTGATCGCGTTCATGTTGTCGACGGTCGTATGGAGCTTCGACGTCAGTTCCTTCGTGTTCTCGACGCCCTGCGTGACGTTGCCGGAGTTGGCCGCGACCAGCCGGTCGATCCGGTCCACGAGCTGGGTCATCTGAGTCGAGAACTCCTTGAAGTTGGCGGTCGTGGAGTCGATGTTGGCGCGGTTGGACTCCAGGATCTTGCGCAGCTCCTGCGACAGGACGAGCACGTTGTCGACGATCCCGGTCAGCCGCTCCTCGCCGAGGGCCCCGCCGAGCGACTCCTTGAGGTTCGACGTGATGTCGCGGATGTCGACCTCGATGTCCCGCGCGAGGCGCGTGATCTGGTCGAAGGAGACGGGGGTGTCGCCCTTCAGGGTCGCGCCCTCGGTCAGGGCCGATCCGCCCACCGGCCCCGGGATGAGCTCGACGTACTTGTCCCCGAGCATCCCGAGGCTCTGGATCGAGGCCGACGCACCCTCGCGCAGCGCCACGTCCCGGGTCAGCTCGATGTCGACGAGCGCCTTGCCGCCGACGAGCCGGATCCGGGCGACCTTGCCGACGAGGACTCCCGCCATGCGCACGTCCGACTTCAGCTTCAGGCCCGCCACGTCGTCGAACTGCACGGAGATCGTCTTTCCCCTGCCGCCGCCGAAGCGGAGGTCCTCGATCTTCCAGACCAGCAGGCCGGCCAGGACCAGGACGACGAGGAAGAACGCTCCGACCTTCGCCGTGTTGCTCATCGCGCCTCCGAAATGGCTCGTTGACGGGCTCTCTCCGACTCCACGGTCAGGGGGCCGTCGGCCCGGCCCTCGACGAACTGGCGCACCGACGGGTTGCCCGACGACATGAACTCCTCGGGCGGCGCCTCGAAGATGATCTTCCCGCCGAAGAGCAGGGCGAGCCGGTCCCCGATCTTGCGGGCGCTCGGCATGTGATGGGTGATGGTCACGATCGTCGGCTCCATCTGGCGGCGGATGCCGAGGATGACCTCGGCGATGACGTCGGTCGTGATCGGATCGAGCCCCGTGTTCGGCTCGTCGAAGAGGAGGATCTCGGGCTGGTGGGCGATCGCCCGCGCGAAGCCGACGCGCCGGCGCATGCCTCCCGAGAGCTCCGACGGCCGCTTGGCGCCGATGTCCGGAAGCTGGACGAGCTCGAGACACTCCTCGACGCGCGAGCGGACCTGCGCCGGCGACCGGCCGGAGCGCCGCAGCGGGAAGGCGACGTTCTCGTAGACGCTCATCGAATCGAACAGGGCGCCCTCCTGGAACGACATCCCGAACTTCTTGCGGGTCGCGTTGCGGCGGACGGGATCGAGCGCCCACAGGTCCTGTCCGTCGACGAACACGCGGCCGGCGTCCGGCTGCACGAGGCCGATGAGGTGCTTCAAGAGGACGCTCTTGCCCGTCCCCGACGGGCCGACGATCACGAGCGACTCCCCCGTCTCGACCGAGAGGTCGATTCCGTCGAGGACCACGTGGCCCTGAACGCCTTGCAGAGGCCCTCCACGCGGAGCTTGCCGGACTCCGCCGGGACGCGAAGGGGCCGCTCCGCGCTCAAAAGAGGAGCCTCGTCAGGAAGAAGTCGGCCAGCAGGATCGCGAGGCTCCCGACGACGACGGCCTGCGTCGTCGAGCGGCCGACGCCCTCCGCCCCGCCCTCGGTGTAATAGCCGCGGCTGCAGGCGACGACCGAGAGGATCAAGCCGAAGACCGCCGCCTTGACGAGGCCGACGGTGAAGTCCTCGAGATCCAGGAACTGGAAGGAGCTGTCGTAGTAGGTGATCGGATTGGCGCCGAGAAGCTGGACGGCTACGAAATAGCCGCCGTACATCCCCACGACGTCGCCCATGACGACGAGCAGGGGCAGCATCAGGATCGACGCGACGACGCGCGGCACCACCAGGTACTGCACCGGCTCGGTCGCCAGGGCCTGCAGGGCGTCGATCTGCTCGGTCACGCGCATGCTGCCGATCTCCGCCGCCATCGCGCTGCCGACGCGCCCCGTGACCATCAGGGCCGAAAGCACCGGGGCGAGCTCCCGGGTGAGCGAGAGCGCGACGACCGCGCCGACGAGGCTCTCGGCGTTGAAGCGGGCGAACCCCGAGTAGGTCTGGAGGGCCAGCACCATGCCGGTGAAGAGCGTCGTCAGCAGCACGACCGGGATCGAGTCCACTCCGACCCGGACCATCTGCCGAAACCACTCGCCGACGTCGTAGGGCGGGCGCGGGGCCCAGGCCAGGATCCGGCCGAGCATGCCGAAGAACCGGCCGAGCTCCTCGAGGAACCGGATCACCGTCCGGCCGACCGACTCGAGGATGCGGTGGATCACCCGCGGTTCCCCGCATAGACGCGTTCGACGCGCGGACCGATGCCGCAGAGGATCTCGTACGGGATCGTCCCGGCGGCGCGCGCCAGATCCCAGGCCGTCACGGACTCTCCGCCGTCGCGGCCGAGACAGATCGCCCGGTCGCCGCGGACCGCACCGGTGCCGGTCGCGTCGACCAGAGTGACATCCATGCTGATTGCTCCCACCACCGGCGCCCGCCTCCCCCGGAGCAGGACCGCAGCGTTGCCGGACATGCACCGACGGAGGCCGTCATGATAGCCGATGGGCAGCACGGCGATCGTCGAGTCGCGCTCCGTCACGAAGCGGCCGCCATAGCCGAGCGGCGTGCCGGCGGGAACGCGGCGCACGGAAGCGACCCGCGTCTCCACCGACATCGCCGGCGCCAGCCCGGCGTCGCCGGGCTCCCCGAACGGCGAGACGCCGTACAGGGCGAGCCCGGGCCGGACCGCGTCGAGCCACGACGCTCCCGCCCCGAGGATCCCGGCCGAGTTGGCCACGTGGACCAGTCCGGGCGCGATTCCCGCGGCGCGGAGCCTCGCGACCGCGGCCGCGAGCGCTTCGATCTGGCGGGCCGTATCCGGCGAGGCCGGATCGTCCGCCCGCGAAAGGTTCGTGAAGGTCCCCGCGAGGACGAGCCCCGGAGCGTTTCGCAGGATCCCGATGACGCGGTCGAGCTCCTCCGGCCGGATTCCGGCGCGACCCATCCCCGTGTCGATCTCGAGGTGCGCGGTAAGCAGGCTCGGCCCGCCTCGCCGCGGCCGCGGCCATCGCCTCGGCCTGGCCGGCGTCGTACAGGGTCGGCGTCAGGCCGTAGGCGGCGAGCCTCGGCAGCTCTTCCGGCTCCGCGCGCGACAGCACCAGGATCTCGCCGCCGACGCCGGCGCGCCGCAGCGCCACGCCCTCGTCGCCGTTGGCCACCGCGAAGCGGTCCGCGCCCTCGCTCGCCAGGCGCGCCGCGACCGGCGCGGCGCCGTGACCGTAGGCGTCCGCCTTGACCACGGCGTAGACCGGGCGAGGAGCCACGCGAACGGCCAGGAGCCGGTAGTTCGACGCGACGGCGTCGAGGTCGACGAGGGCGCGTACGGCGAGCGGCGCTTCGGGAGTCGAGGGTCGAGGATTCACTGGCTCGCGATTCTCTCGCGTTTTGGCCCGGCGGCCCCGGGGCCCGGCTAGAAGGGCTGCCCGGACGGAGGCTCGGCGGCCGGGCCGCCGGCGTAGTTGGCGAAGGTCATGTGATCGCCGAGGAAGACCAGCGGGAAGTCGCCCGTCGGCCCGTTGCGCTGCTTGGCGACGATCACGTCCGCGATCCCCTTGCGCTCGGTGTCCCGGTCGTAGAGCTCCTCCCGGTACAGGAAGAGAACGACGTCGGCGTCCTGCTCGATCGAGCCCGAGTCGCGCAGATCGGCCAGCTGCGGCTTGCGCTGATCGCCCTTGCGCGCCTCCGGCTGGCGCGAGAGCTGCGACAGCGCGACGATCGGCACGCGCAGCTCCTTGGCGAGCAGCTTCAGGCCGCGCGAGATCATGCGAGACCTCCTGCGTCCGGTTGTCGAAGCGGCCGTGGCCCGCCATCAGCTGCATGTAGTCGACGAGCAGCAGGTCGAGGCCCTTCTCGCGCTTCAACCGCTGCGCCTTGGCGCGCATCTCGGGGACGTTCAGGAGCGCGCTGTCGTCGATGAAGAACCGCGTCGCGTGGATCTTGGACTGCGCCAGCACGAGCCGCTGCATCGCTTCCTTCGAGGCGAACCCGTCGCGCACCTTCTTGGCGTCCACGTCGGCCTCCGAGCAGAGCACGCGGAAACCGAGCTGCTCCTTGGACATCTCGAGCGAGAAGAACCCGACCGACGCGGCCCTCGCGGATCGCGACGTGCTGGGCGATGTTGAGCGCGAAGGAGGTCTTTCCGACCGACGGCCGGGCCGCGATGATGATCAGGTCCGTCCCCTGGAGGCCCGAGGTCATCCGGTCGAGCTCGGTGAACCCCGTGGCGAGGCCCGACAGCATCCCCTGCCGGCCGCGGGCGTCCTCGATGATCTCGAGGTTGTGGCGGACGACCTGGCCGATGGGCTCGAAGCCGCCCTTGATCGCGCCCTCGGCGATGTCGAAGATCTCGCCCGTGACCTCGCCGAGCAGCGCCTCCGCGTCCCGTTCGCCGGAGAGGCCGTCGCGCACGATCCGCTGGCCGGCCCGGATCAGGCGCCGGAGCGTCGCCTTCTCCTTGACGATCCGGGCGTAGTGCTCGACGTTGTCCGACGTCCGGCACCGCGTCGACGAGCGAGGTCAGGTACGCCGCGCCGCCGGCCTTTTCGATCGCGCCCGCCCGGTCGAGCTCCTCCTTCAGGGTGAGGACGTCGATCTCGGCCGAGCGCTGCGAGAGCTCGACCATCGCGTCGTAGATGCGGCGATGCGTGTCCGGGAAGAAGTCGTCGCGCGTCAGGATCGGAACGACGAAGTTCAGAGCGGCCGAGTCGAGCAGGATCGCGCCGAGCACGGAGCGCTCGGCTTCGAGGTTCTGCGGCAGCGTCTTTTCGGCGGTGGCGGAGTCGAGCATCTCGGAAGTGGAGGCGATTCTCGATCCGCCCTCGAGCGCTGTCAATCGGCTCCAGGATTTCCGCATGCGCGTTTCCCCTGCGGCGCCCGACGACGACGGAGAAAAATTTTTCTTTTCCGCAATCGCGGGCTTTTCCGCAGGTCCATGGGACCGCGGAGGCCCGGACAATTGACGTCCGGGCGGGACGCGAGGGCTACGGCCGGCGGTCGCTCAGCGCCGCGAGCATCGCCGCATCGCCGACGACGCCGCCCGGACGCTTGCGGCCCTCCGGCGTGCCGTGGAAGTCGCTTCCCGCCGTCGCGGCCAGGCCGAGCTCCTTCGCGAGCGCGGCGAAGCGACGCTCCTGGTCTTCGCCATGGTCGGGATGGAAGACCTCGATCGCATCGAGGCCTTCGACGGCGAGCGCCCGGACGAGCGCGTCGACGTCCTTGTACCAGACCGCGTGAGCGAGCGAGGAAACGCCGCCGGCGGCCCGGATCGCGCGGACGACCTCGGCGGCCCGCCACTTCTCGTAGGGCACGTACCAGGGATGCTCCCGCCCGAGGAACCGGTCGAAGGCTTCGTCGTTGGAGGCGGCGTACCCGGCCCGGATGAGGGCCCGGGCCAGATGGGGCCGGCCCCACACGCCGTCGCCGACGTCCGACCGGATGGCGTCGAGGTCGATCGCGTACCCGTGCTCGACGAGCCTCTTCGCCATCCGCTCGCCCCGGGTCCGCCGCTCCTCCTGGCGCACGGCCAGCTGGTCGTGGAACGGCTGGTTCTTCTCGTCGACGAAGAGCGCCAGGATGTGGATGTCGTCCTGCCCGCCCCACTCGGCCGAGATCTCGGCCCCCGAGATCAGGTCGATGCCGAGCCGCTCGGCCTCCTTTCGGGCCTCGGGCAGCCCCTGGAGGGTGTCGTGGTCGGTCAGGGCGAAGCCGGTCACGCCCGCCTCCGCCATCCGGCCCACCAGGGCCGTCGGGGAGTCGAGCCCGTCGGAAACCGTCGAGTGGCTGTGCAGGTCGAGCTTCATGCAGGGGGATGCTACAGGAGACCGGTCGCATATAATCCCCGCCCCGCGGCCAGCGGCCGCCAGGTCCCATTTACCGAAGGAGTCACCCGCATGTCCCTCCAGCCCGGCGACACCGCCCCCGACTTCACCCTCCCGTCGACGGTCGGCGACAAGATCACCCTCTCGGACTACCGGGGCAAGAAGAGCGTCGTCCTGCTCTTCTATCCCCTCGACTTCTCCCCGGTCTGCTCGGTCGAGACGAAGCAATGCGCCGAGATGCTCCCCGCCAAGGGCGGCGAGGGCGTCGAGATCCTCGGCATCTCGGTCGATTCCCTCTGGTCGCACAAGGCCTTCGCCGCGCAGCAGGGCATCGCCTATCCCCTGCTCGCCGATTTCCATCCGAAGGGCGCGGTCTCCGAGAAGTACGGCGTCTACCTGGCCGAGAAGGGCATTTCCGCCCGGACGGCCTTCATCATCGGCAAGGACGGCAAGATCAAGCAGATCGTCGGAAGCGAGATCCCCGTGGCCCGGGACATCGCGAAGCTGATCGAGACCGCCCGCGCCGCCTGATCGACGCGAGACCTCGACAGACGAGGGCCGCCGAGAGAAACGCGCGGAGAATCCCGTCCCGATGAACGACCGAGGAGTTCCGACCCTGGCCGACACCGGCCGGATCCGCGACATCGCGTCGCATTTCCGGAAGATCATCGAGCTGCTGGGCCTCGACCTCGAGGACCCCAACCTCGTCGAGACCCCCGAGCGGGTCGCCAAGATGTACCTCGAGCTCTTCGCCGGCCTCTCCGAGGGCGCGGAGCCCCGGGTCACCTTCTTCCCCAACGACGAGGGCTACACCTCGATGGTCATGGAGAAGGACATCCCGTTCTACTCGCTCTGCTCGCACCACTTCGTCCCGTTCTACGGCCACGCCCACGTGGCGTACATCCCGAACCAGTCGATCGTGGGCCTCTCGAAGATGGCCCGCATCGTCGAGTTCTACGCCCGCCGGCCCCAGCTCCAGGAGCGCCTGACCGAGCAGATCGCCGGCTTCATGGCCCAGAAGCTGGATCCCCAGGGAGTCATGGTCGTCGTCGAGGCCCGGCACCTGTGCGTCGAGATGCGCGGCATCAAGAAGCCGGGCGCGCTGACGGTGACCTCCGCCATCCGCGGCATCTTCAACACCCAGTCGGTCCGCGAGGAGTTCCTCGACCTCCTGAATCGCCGCGCGGGCTAGACGGGCTGTTCTACTCGTACTCGCACTTCCGGCCGGGACCCCGGTAGACCTTCCCGTCCTTCATCACGAACGCGACGCGCTCGAGCGCCTTCACGTCGGCGAGCGGATCGCCGGAGACGGCGACGATGTCGGCATAGGCGCCCGGCGCGACGACCCCGAGCTGTCCGGCCATCCCCAGCATCTCGGCCGCCCGCGACGTGGCCGACTGGATCGCGGCCATCGGCGTCATCCCGGCCTCGACCATCAGCGCGAACTCCCGGGCGAGCGGCTCGTCCCAGGAGAAGCTGCCGGCGTCGGTGCCGAAGGCGATCTTCACGCCGGCCCGGACGGCCTTCTGGAGCGCGGGCTTGTGGACCTCGGCGCGCTTGCGGTCCTTGGCCCCTGCCGGCGTTCCTTCCGGGGCCCACTCGTAGAAGTAGGGCATCATCGTCGGGCAGAGCCACGTTCCCTGCCGGACCATCTGGGCGACGTCGTCCTCGGTCAGGTCGAGCCCGTGCTCGATCGAGTCGCATCGCCCGTCGAGCGCCCGGCGCATCCCGATGCCGTTGTAGGCGTGGCAGGCGACCTTCCTTCCCTGGCCGTGCGCCTCGTCGAGGATCGCCGCGAGCTCGTCCGCGGTCAGCGTCGGCTGCGAGACGAGATTGCCCTTCGCGTCGACCCAGGAGCGGTGGTTCATGTAGACCTTGATCCAGTCCGCGCCGTTGGCGAGCTGCTCGCGCGCCGCCTTGCGGGCCTCGACCGGGCCGTCGACGAGTTGGGCCCCCGTGGGCAGGTCGTGGTCCGGCGAATAACCATCGAGCGCGTAGCCGCCGGTCGAGGAAATCGCGCGGGTGCACACGAACATCCTTGGCCCGTCGACGTAGCCCTGGTCGATCGCCTGCTTCAGGCCGACGTCGGCGTAGCCGGCGCCCTCCGTCTCCACGTCGCGGACGGCCGTGAAACCCTGCTCGAGCATCCGGCCGGCGAGCGCGGTCGACCGCGCCGAGCGGAAGGCCACGCTCTCCTTGAGGATGTTCATGTCGTAGTTGTCCACCTTGGGATCGAGGAGGAGGTGCGTGTGCGCGTCGATCATCCCGGGCAGCACCGTCGCCGAGGACAGATCGAGAACGACCGCCCCGGCCGGGACGGCCGACGCGGACCAGGCTCCGACCCGCTCGATCCGGTTGCCCGCGACGACGATGGCCTGGTCGCGGCGCGGCGTCGAGGAGGTCCCGTCGATCAGCGTGCCCGCGCGGATCACGGTGACGGGGGCCGGAGTGCCGGCCGGCCAGGCGGACGCGGCGCCGGTCGCCGTGAGCGCGAGAAGGAAACCTGATCCGAATTTCATAAGGTATTTCCTATTCTTTGACTAATGTTGTTAGGGCTATGACGGCCTTCAAGCCGTCGAGTGTTCGGATGCCGTGCCAGCAGTAGTCGTCGCCCTCGACGAAGAGCCTTCGCGTATGGGCGCCGAAGAGCTTCTCGACGGTCGCCGCGTGCTTCTCCTGCGAAAAGGGAAACGGCTCGCTCGGAAAGATGTGGACCTCGGGTTCCTTGCCCAGGGCCTCCGCGGGGTGCGTCGTCGGGTAGCGGATCCTCGCATCGCCGTAGACGTTCACGCCGCCGGCGAGCCGGACGAGGTCGGCGACGTAGGTGTCGTCGGAGACGGTCATCCAGGGATCCTTCCAGATCCAGTACGCGTACCGGAACGTCGGGCGGGGAAGGGATGCCTCGAGGCCTGCGATCTCGGCGTCGACGCGGTCGGCGAGAGGCTCGGCTTCCGCGCTCGTCCCGAGCCGCGCGCCCCACTGGCGGATCGCGAGCGGCACCTCGGCCACGGTCTTCGGCAGGGTGACGTCGACCTCGATCCCGGCCCGCCGGAGCGCCTCGACGTCCTCCTTCCGGTTCTCCTCGGCGTTGGCGAAGACGAGGTCCGGCTTCAGGTCCAGGATCCGCGCGATGTCCGGGCTCTTGGTGCCGCCGACGCGCGGAAGGCCCCAGAGCATGCCTTTCGGGCGCGTGCAATAGCGGGTGACGCCCGCGAGCGACTTCAAGCCGCCGATGGCAACGATCGTCTCCGTGATCGACGGGCAGAGGGAAACCACCCGCAGCGGCGGCACTCGCGCAGTCTATGCCGGCTCGCTTCGCTACACTAAGCGCCAGTTTGGACGCCACTGCGAAGGACCTGGCCCTTCTCCTGCGATCGCGCCATCCCCTCGTCGTCTGCGAGACGGTGGAAGAGCAGCGGTTCGAGGCCCTCGTTCGCGCGGTGTCGAGCGGGCTGGCGATTCCCTTCTGGAGCTGGAGCGCCGCGAGCGGCCTCTGCCCGGCGCACCCGACCGACGCGGAGAGATCGACCGATCTCGCCTGGGCGCTCCGCCTGATCCGGCGCGCCACGGGAGACGGCACCTGGCTGCTCAAGGACCCGATGCCCCACCTGGAGGCGGCCGCCACCCTCCGGTTGCTGCGCGAGACGGCCCAGGACTTCGCCGGATCCGCACGCACTCTCGTGCTCGTGGGCCCGTCCATGCCGCCGAAGGCCGAGCTCGAGGACCTTCAGGTCCGGCTCGAGTTCGCTCTCCCGGGCCCCGAGGAGCTGCGGGAGCTGCTCCAGAAGGTCATCCGGAGGACGACCCGGGAGAACCCCACCGTTCGGGTCTCGCTGACGCGAGGGGAGGCCGACGGCATCGTCACCGACCTCCAGGGCCTCACCGTCTTCGAGGCCGAGCGGGCGCTCGCGCGGGCCATCGTCGAGGACAACGCCCTCTCCGTCGCCGACCGTCCCCGCATCCGCGAAGCCAAGAAGGGACTGGTGGAAGGCGGGGGCCTGCTCGAGTTCATCCCGGCGCCCGAGGGGCTCGACGAGCTCGGCGGGCTGACGAAGCTCAAGAAGTGGATCGCCACGCGACGGGTCGGCTTCCTTCCGGACGCCGGCGACAGGCCGCTCGACCCGCCCAAGGGGATCCTGCTGCTGGGGGTCCAGGGCTGCGGGAAGAGCATCGCGGCCAAGGCGATCGCCTCGACCTGGGGGCTGCCTCTGCTCGCCCTGGACGCCGGCAAGCTGCTGGCGCCCTACATCGGCGAGTCCGAGCGCAACCTGCGCGAGGCCCTGCGCCGGGTCGAGCGGATGGCTCCCTGCGTCCTGTGGATCGACGAGATCGAGAAGGCGTTCGTCTCCGCCCGCTCCTCCGAGTCCGACGGCGGCGTCTCCAAGCGCCTCGTCGGGACGCTCCTGACCTGGATGCAGGAGCGGGCCGCGCGCGTCTTTCTCGTGGCCACCTCCAATTCCGTCGCCGAGCTTCCGCCCGAGTTCATGCGAAAGGGGCGGGTCGACGAGGTCTTCTTCGTGGACCTGCCGCGCCAGGACGCCCGCGAGGAGATCTTCCGGCTCCACCTGCGGCGGCGGGGCGAGGACCCCGCGCGCTTCGACATTGCGAGCCTCTCGGCCGCCGCCGAGGGGTTCTCCGGCGCCGAGATCGAGCAGGCGGTCGTTTCCGCGCTCTACGAGGCCCGCGCCGGGCGCTTCCCCCTCGACTCGGCCGCCGTGGTCACGGCCCTTCGCTCGACCCGTCCCCTCTCGGTCGTCCGCGCCGAGTCGATCGACGCGCTCCGCGCGTGGGCGACGGGCCGATGCGTGCCGGCGGACTGAGGTCGTCCTACTTCGTCACGCTGTAGACGAGCGCCAGCCCTTTCGGGTCCGCCTCGGCCCCGCCGAGGTACCGGTGGAGCCAGTCCATGACCGTGTTGTGCCAGAGGCACGAGTTGCCGGGCTTCAGGACCCAGTGCCCCTCGTCCGGGAAGGTCAGGAGTTTCGAGGGGACGTTCTGGATCTGGAGGGCCGAGAACATCTGCAGGCCCTGGCCGAACGGCACGCGGTAGTCGCGCTCGTTGGTGATCACGAGCGTCGGCGTCTTGAAGTTCCCGGCCGAGAGCATCGGGTTCCACTTCACGTACTGGTCGGAGTTCCAGGGCCAGCCCCCGAACTCCCACTTCGGGAACCACAGCTCCTCGGTCTCCAGGGCCTTCGAGGGCAGGTCGAAGGTGCCGTCGTGCGAGACGAGCGCCTGGAACCGGTTCGTGTGGCCGGCGATCCAGTTGATCATGTAGCCGCCGTAGGAGGCGCCCGGCGGCGCCGACCTTCGCCGCGTCGACGAACGGCAGCGACGAGAGGTCGTCGGCCTGGCGCATCAGGTCGTCGTAGACCTGGCCGGCCCAGTCGCCGCTGATCGCGTCGAGGAAGTCCTGCCCGAACCCGGTCGAGCCGCGCGGGTTGGCCGCGTAGACGACGTACCCGTAGGCGGCCCAGACCTGCGGGTTCCAGCGGTTCGACCACGAGTCCGTCCAGGCGCCCTGCGGCCCGCCGTGGATGAAGAAGACGGCGGGGTACTTCTTCGCAGGATCGAAGAAGGGCGGCTTGACGACCCAGGCCTGGAGCTTGCGGCCGTCGGAGGAGTCGACGAAGCGCTCCGAGACTTCTCCCGCGGCGATCTCGCGCAGGCGCGCGTCGTTGACGTGCGTGAGCGCGGCCGGGCCCTTGCCGTCGAGGCCGACGGTCCAGAGCTCCGGCGGCCGCGAGAGCGAGCTCGTCGAGAAGACGATGCGCCCGCCCCCGATCTCGAGGGCCGCCACACCTCCGCCGGTCCAGAGGGGCACGGGCGCGCCGCCCGAGAGGTACACGCGATAGAGGCTCTCGCGGCCGCGGACCTGGGCGGCGAAGACGAGGCTCTTCGAGTCGGGCGCCCAGCGGTATTCGTCCACCCAGAAGTCGAAGGCGTCCGTCAAGCCGCGGTCGACACCCGTGGCCCGATCCAGAACCATCAGGCGGAAGCGGTCCGACTCGAAGCCCGGCCGCTTCTGCGCGCGGTAGGCGATCCAGCGGCCGTCCGGCGAGTAGCGCGGCGATCCGTCGAAGGCGAGGTTGGAGGCCGTCAGGTCCTTCGGGCTCCCGCCGCCGAGCGGGACCGCGTAGAGATCGGCGTTGGTCGAGAGCGCCTCGACCCGGTCGGGATTCGACGCGTAGACGAGCTCGGCCGAGTCCGGCGAGACGTCCCAGTCCGTGCCCCCGCCGACGGCGAAGGGCGGCGCGTCGCGGTCGTCCGGGCGTCAGGTCGACGGCCGCGCCGGCTCCCGAGGACCGGCATCTTCCAGACGTGCGTGCGCGTGCCGTCCTTCCACGAGTCCCAGCGCCGGAAGAGGAGCCTCTCCGCGACCCGGGCCCTGACCTTCGCGGCCGCCCGCGCCCTGAGCGTCTTCTCGAGGCAGGCCGTGTCGGCGCACTCGGGAAAGACGTCGGATGTGATCAGGAACCACTTGCCGTCCGGCGACCAGGTGAAGCCATTGACCTCGGTCGGGAAGGAGGTGGCCTTCGCGGCATCTCCTCCGGCCAGGTTCAGCGTCCAGATCTGCGAGCTCCCGTCGCGGTTGGAGAGAAACGCGAGGCGCCGCCCGTCCGGAGCGAACCGGGGATCCGTGTCCCGTTTCTCGCCCGAGGTCATCCGGACCGCCTCGCCGCCGCCCGCCGGCACGATCCAGATGGCCGACCGCGAGGCGTTGGCCTCGACGTCCGGCGTGGACGAGGCGAAGGCCACCTGCCGCCCGTCGGGCGACAGCGAGAAGCCGCCGACACGCTGCAGCTGCACGGCTTCCTCGAAGCGCATCGGGCGCTGGCCGAGAGCCGGCAGCGGCAGAGCGGCCAGAGCCGCGCAGAGCATGGCAAGACGAGCGAACGGCATGCGGATCCTCCCCGGCGCGGGATTCTATCCGCCCTCGCCCGAGGGCCTTACGCCGACCCCCTTTGGTATCATCGTCGCCCCGCGGCCAGGCCCGCGGCCAACGTAGGGAGAAGCATGGCCACCGAGGTCCTCGAAGAGAAGCGGGCGGACGCTCCGAACCGCCCCCCCGTCGTCAACGACTTCTCGATCCACGTCGCCACGGCCAACGGATCCGGCAGCCAGTCCTCCAACAGCATCCTCATGCGGGCGATCTTCCAGATGGGCATCCCCGTCTCGGGCAAGAACCTCTTCCCGTCCAACATCCAGGGCCTCCCGACCTGGTTCACGATCCGGGCCTCCAAGGAGGGCTACATCGCCCGCCGCCGCGACGTCGGCGTGCTCGTCTGCATGAACCCGGAGACGGCGCACGAGGACGTGCGGACCGTGCGCCCCGGGCGCCGCCGTCATCTACGAGGAGAGCCTCAAGCTCGACACGCTCCGCACCGACGTCCACTTCTACCCGGTGCCGTTCCAGAAGCTCGTCCTCGAGCTCGTGCACCGACGGGAAGCTGCGCCGGCTGGCGATCAACATGATCTACGTCGGCGTCGCGGCGTGGCTCCTCGGCGTCGACATGGCCGAGATCGAGAAGGCGATCGCCAAGCAGTTCAAGAGCAAGGCCGCGGCCGTCGAGCTCAACGTGAAGGCGATCCGCGGCGGGCTCGAGTGGGCGCAGAAGAACCTCACGAAGAAGGATCCCTTCCGCCTCGAGCGGATGAACGCGACCGCCGGCAAGATCATCATCGAGGGCAACGCGGCCGCGGCCATCGGCTGCATGTTCGGGGGCGTCCAGTTCCTGGCGTGGTACCCGATCACGCCGTCCTCCTCGCTCGCCGAGTCGCTCATCGACTACGCCGCCAAGCACCGCATCGACCCCGAGACCGGCAAGCCGACGTTCGCCGTCGTCCAGGCCGAGGACGAGCTCGCCGCGCTCGGCATGGTGCTCGGCGCCGGCTGGGCGGGCGCGCGCTCGATGACGACGACCTCGGGCCCGGGCATCTCGCTGATGTCCGAGTTCACCGGCCTCGGCTACTACGCCGAGATCCCCGCGGTGATCTTCGACGTCCAGCGCGTCGGGCCCTCGACCGGGCCTGCCGACGCGCACGATGCAGGGCGACATCACCTCGACCTACTACCTCGCCACGGCGACACCAGGCACATCCTCCTGCTGCCCGGCTCGCGTCGAGGAGTGCTACGAGATGGCCATGGACGCCTTCGACCTCGCCGAGCGCTTCCAGACGCCGGTCTTCGTGATGACCGACCTCGACCTCGGCATGAACAACTGGATGGCCGACCCGTTCCCCTACCCCGACAAGCCGCTCGACCGCGGCAAGGTCCTGCGCTCCAAGGACGAGCTCGAGGCCCACCTCGCGAAGTTCAAGGAGTTCGCCCGCTACCGCGACGTCGACGGCGACGGGATCCCCTACCGCACGCTGCCCGGCATCCTCGACACCCCGGGGGCCGCCTACTTCACGCGCGGCTCGGGCCACAACGAGCGCGCCGACTACACGGAGCGGCCCGACGACTACAAGAACAACATGGACCGCCTGGAGCGCAAGCTCGAGACCGCGAAGGCCTACGTGCCGAAGCCCGTCGTCTCGGGAGGCCCGGCGCCGGGTCGGCGTCATCGCCTACGGCTCCTCGGACTTCGCCGTCGAGGAGGCGCGCGTGCTCCTCGGCCCGCAAGGGCGTCAAGACCGACTACCTGCGCCTGCGCGCCCTTCCCTTCACGCCGGAAGCCGCGGCCTTCGTCGCCGCCCACGACCGCGTCTACGTCGTCGAGCAGAACCGCGACGGGCAGATGTACGACCTGCTGCGCCTCGAAGTCGGCGCGGACGCCGCCAAGCTTCGCTCCATCCGCCACTACGACGGCTTCCCCCTCGACGCCGAAACGGTGATCGAAGGGATCGAGGCCGGGGAGAAACACTGATGTCCTCCGCCGCCGAGCCCAAAGCCCCCCCGTCAACCGCGTCGGCCTGTCGGTCAAGGAGTACGGCGGGCTGAAGTCCACGCTCTGCGTCGGCTGCGGCCACGACGTCATCACGCGGCAGATCACGCAGGCGTTCTACGAGATGGCGCGTCCCGCCGCACCGCGTCGCGAAGATGTCCGGCATCGGCTGCTCCTCGAAGACGACGGCCTACTTCGTCGACCGCGGCCACGGCTTCAACGCCGTCCACGGGCGCATGCCGGCCGTCGCGACCGGCGCCGCGATGGTCAACCCGCAGCTGATCGCGATCGGCGTCTCCGGCGACGGCGACACCGCGTCGATCGGCGCCGGCCAGTTCGTGCACCTGCTGCGCCGCAACGTCCCGATGGTCTACATCGTCGAGAACAACGGCGTCTACGGCCTGACCAAGGGCCAGTTCTCCGCCACGGCCGACGTCGGCTCGAAGCTGAAGACCGGCGTCGTCAACGACCTGCCGGCGATCGACCTCTGCGCGATCGCGATCGAGCTCGGCTGCGGCTACGTCGCGCGCTCGTTCTCCGGCGACATGAAGCAGCTCGTCGGGCTCCTGAAGGGCGCGATCGCCCACCGGGGCACGGCGCTGCTCGACGTGATCTCGCCCTGCGTGACCTTCAACAACCACGACGGCTCGACCAAGTCGTACAAGTGGGCCAAGGACCACGAGATCCCGATCCACGAGATCGGCTTCATCCCCTACTTCGAGGAGATCTCGGTCGACTACGACCCGGGCACGACCCAGGAGATCGAGCTCCACGACGGCTCCCACATCCGGTTGAAGAAGCTCCGCGCCGACTACGACGCCACCGACAAGGCGCAGGCCCTGGCGCTCTGCCAGGGGGCGCAGGCGAAGCAGGAGTTCCTGACGGGCCTGATCTACGTCGAGCCGGAGAAGAAGGACTTCCTCACCCTTTCGGGCCTCGGCGCGGAGCCGATCGTCGCGATGGCGGACGAGCGCCTGCGGCCGGGGAAGAAGGCCCTCGACGAGATCATGGAGAGCCTCAAGTAGGCCCTGCGCCGGATGACGGGAATTCGGGGGCCCGCCGGGCGTTGAGGGCGTCATGCGCCACAGAACGCTCGCGGCCGTCCTGCTTCTCGCCACCGCCCTGACCCTCGCGGCGGACACCCCGAAGGGCAAGTCCGCCTCCGACCCGCAGAGCGCCTGCACCACCTGCAAGGAGCGGCGGGCGACGCTCGACCCGAAGCTCTTCGAGAAGGGCTACGACGCCGAGGTCCGGCAGGGATACGAGATCGCCCGGAAGATCCCGGCGACCCTCGACAAGCTCCACTGCTTCTGCGAGTGCGCCGAGAGCGACATGTTCCGGCACAAGACCCTGCTGACCTGCTACGTCGACAAGCATGCCGCCGGCTGCGGCATCTGCCTCTCCGAGGCGCGCCTGGCCTGGCAGCTCAAGGAGAAGGGCGTCTCGGACGAGGAGATCGTGATCACCGTCGAGTCCGTCCATAAGACCGACGGGCACCCTCCGACCCACTCCCACTGAAAGCCGTCAGCGCACTCCGAACGCGCGGCCCCAGTAGACGACGCCGTCGAGGTCGAGCGGCGCCGCCGCAGCCACCTCGGCGAACGCCGCGGCGAAGCTCTCGCAGGCCGCGCGCTCCTCGCGCGGAAGCACGGGCCCGATCGTGAGCGTCCATCGCCCCGCCGGCAGCGTCGCGAAGGCCGGCCGGCAGGGCACGCCCGCGGCCCGCGCCAGCCGGAACGGTCGCGGATCCACCATGAGCGGCCCACCGAGGACCTTCGCCGCGACACCGCCACGCTCCGGCAGGTCGGCGGCGGCGATCAGGCTGCCCCGCCGCAGCGCGCTCCGAAGACGGTGGACGGCGGAGGACGGAAACGCGTGCGGAAAGTCGAGCGCATACCGCCGGTCGAAGACGCGGTCCTGGGCGATGGCACTCGTCCGGTCGCGGTTGTGCGGGCCGAGGACGTTGGCGACGGCAATCCCTCGCGCCCGCAGGGCGTACCGCAGGGCCTGAAGCGACCCGATGTGGGCCGTCACGTAGAGGCAGGGCTCGGGCCCCGGCGCCGCGCCTTCGAGCTGCAGGCCCCACCGGCCGGTCGCCAGCGCCCGCGACGCCAGCCGCGCGAGCTTCGCCCTCTGCCGGGCGGCGAGACGGCCGGGGTCTGCCGGCATCCCGGGATAGGCGGCCGCCAGGGCGCGCCACCTCTGCTCGGAGAGGCCGGTCAGGGCGAGCACCCCCGCGCGGCCCGGCGGGGCCCAGCGGCGCCCGACGGACAGGACGCGGGTCAGGACGTTGCCCATCCGATTGACGGGATCTCACGCCCGCGCGCTAGGCCGGGAAGGACCTCTGCGCCTGGCTCGGCGCGTTCAGGGGTCCCGGGCCGGGATCGCGGTCCGGCAGCGCCACCGCCCCCGCCCGCAGCCGGTCCCGCTCGCCGCTGCCCGGCACGACCGGGAGCATCGAAGCGTCCGAGGGCGGCGTCGTCCCGTCGCCCGGATAGTAGGGCCGGTACCCGTAGCCGTGCTTCGCGATCTCCTCCGGCGTCTCGCGCAGGCGGTCGATCGAGAAGACCGCGTCCTCGCGGGTGAAGAACGCCATCTCGTAGTTGCGCGTCATCCAGATCGCGTCCTTCGGGCAGGCGTCGACGCAGAACCCGCAGAAGACGCAGCGCAGCATGTCGATGTCGAAGACCACCGGGTACTTCTCGTAGGCGATCTTCGGGTGCTCCCCGGCGACGATGGTGATGCACTCGGCCGGGCAGGCCTGCTGGCACATGTAGCAGGCGACGCACTTGAGCGTTCCGTCCTCGCGCGTCTTGAGGATGTGCTTGCCCCGGAAGCGGTTCGAGTACTTGCGGAGCACCTCGGGGTACTGGATCGTCGGGAGGCCCTTCATGTTCGCGAGATTTCGCACCAGGTGCCGGAAGGTCACGGCCATGCCCTTCAGGATCTCCGGGAGGTACAGCTTCTCGAGGAGCGTCAGGCGCTCCGGAACGCGGCGGGAAACGTCGATCACGCCGCTCATCGGTCGAGCTCCCCGGCGATGATGTTGAGCGTTCCGAGCGTCGCGACGGCGTCGGAGACGCCTCCGCCGACGACGATCTTCTCGAAGGCCGCCATGATCGGGAAGCACGGCGGACGGACCTTCAGGCGGTACGGCCCGCCCCGGCCGTCCGAGACCGCGTAGAAGCCGAGCTCGCCGTTGCCGCCCTCGATCCACTCGTACGCTTCTCCGGCGGGAACTCGGATGCCCTCCATCGTGAGCTTGAAGTGGTAGATGAGCGACTCCATGTCGTGGTACACGGTGTCCTTGGGCGGCAGGACCACGTGCCAGTCGTCGGAGTTGACCGGGCCCTGCGCCGGGAAGCATGTCGAGGGCCTGCCGGATGATCTTCAGCGACTGCCGCATCTCCTCGATCCGGACGAGGTAGCGGGCGTAGTTGTCGCCGTCCTGGGCGATCGGCACGTCCCAGTCGAACTTGTCGTAGAAGTCGTAGGGGCGCGACCGCCGCACGTCGTAGGCGACGCCCGAGGCGCGCAGGCATGGGGCCCGTCAAGCCCCAGGCGATCGCCTGCTCGCGGCGTGACGATCGCCGGTGCCCGAGAGCCGCTTGCGGACGATCCGGTTCTTCGTCACGAGCTTCTCGACGTCGTCGAGGAGCTCGCGGGATCGTCTCGAGGAGCGCGCCGGCAGCGCGGGACGAAATCGTCCGGCACGTCGATCGCGAGGCCGCCGACGCGCACGTAGGACACCGTCAGCCGCGCGCCGCAGCAGGCCTCGAGCAGGTCGTAGATCTTCTCGCGGGGCTGGAAGAGGTACCAGAAGTTCGTCAGCGCCCCGATGTCGACGAGGTTGGCGCCGATGCAGACGCAGTGGTCCATGATGCGGGTGAACTCGGAGAGGATCGTCCGCACGAGCCGGCCCGCGGTCCGGCACCTCGATGCCGAGCATCTTCTCGACGGTCCGCACGTAGCCGACGTTGTTCATCATCGCCGAGCAGTAGTTGAGGCGGTCCGTGTACGGGATGACCTGGTTCCAGTGGTGCGTCTCCGACATCTTCTCGAAGCAGCGGTGCAGGTAGCCGATCATCGTCTCGGCCTCGACGATCGTCTCGCCGTCGAGGCGCGCGATCAGGTGGAAGATGCCGTGGGTCGTCGGGTGCGACGGGCCGATCGAGATCGTCTGGGTCTCGAAGTGACCGGCCTTCTCCTCGGTGTGCTTGGCCCACTCGGGAACGCGCATGTCCTCTTCGGCATAGAACCAGCGCTGGCCGGCCGCGTAGTCCTTGCGCAGCGCGTGGCCCACGAAGGCGTCGTGGCAGAGGATCCGGTGCAGGTTCGGGTGCCCGGTGAAGTCGAACCCGAAGAGGTCGTAGGCCTCGCGCTCGAACCAGTTCGCCGCGGGCCAGACGCTTTCGACGCTCGGCAGGGTGGGCCGCCCTCGGGCGCATCCGGCAGCACGACCCGCACGCGCACGTGCTCGTTCTTGGACAGGGAGTGGAGGTGGACGACCGCCTCGAAGCGGTGGCCGGGGGCCCGGCCGCGCCGGCTCAGGTTGTCGACGCCGCAGAGGTCGAGGAAGAGGTCGTACTGGCAGCCGGGATCGTCCCGGAGAAAGCGGGCCAGCGCCAGCCAGTCCTTCGGCCCGACCTCGATCGTCGGCAGATCGAGATCGAGGACCTCCGCCCGCGCGCCGACCGGCGAGGCCTCCAGCCGCTCGCGGAGCTTCTCCGCCGCCGGCGACAGGGCGGAGGCCGCGGCGACCGTCACGTCAGGCTGTCCGCGGCGAAGCGCGCGGAGCGGGAGTCGCGCGACTTCTCGCCGGATGCGATCTTCTTCTGGAGCTCCAGGATCGCGTGGATCAGCTCCTCGGGCGTCGGCGGGCAGCCCGGGACGTAGACGTCGACGGGGATGATCTCGTCGATGCCCTGCGTCACGTGGTACGCGCGGTAGAACCCGCCCGAGGAGGCGCAGACGCCCATCGAGATGACCCACTTGGGCTCGGGCATCTGGTCGTAGATCTTGCGCAGGACCGGCGCCATCTTGTCCGTCACCGTGCCGGCGACGATCAGCAGGTCGGCCTGCCGCGGCGAGAAGCGCACGACCTCCGCGCCGAAGCGCGAGATGTCGTAGTGGGACGCCGCGACCGACATGAACTCGATGCCGCAGCAGGCGGTGCCGAACGGGAAGGGCCAGAGCGAGTTCTTGCGGGCCCAGCCGACCATCTCCTCCAGGCGGGTCACGAGGAAGTCGGAGGTCGCCCCCCCGTCGCCCCGGGCCGGCGGGTGGGCGGGCAGTGTGCTCTTCTTCGAGAGGAGAGACATCGCGACCGGATTCTAGTGCAAAAGCCGGCGCCGCCGGGAAGGGCGTCTAGCCGAAATTGACCGTGTAGGACAGGCTCTTCATGTCCGGCATGCGGTCGAGGTAGACGAGGCCGTTCAGGTGATCGATCTCGTGCTGGAGCACGCGCGCGTGGAAGCCGGAGGCCTCGAAGGTCACCTTCTTGCCGGAGCGGTCGAGGGCCTCGACCTTCACCGTCTGGAAGCGCGGCACGACGCCGCCCAGGAGAAACGGCACCGAGAGGCAGCCCTCCGAGTCCTCCTCCATCGTCGTCCCGACGCCCTCGTAGGTCGCGTTGAAGAGGGCCGTCAGCGGGACGTCCGGCTCCTTGCGCTTGCGCGTCTCGGGATGGACCTCGTAGAGAAACGCCCGCAGAGGAGTGAACACCTGGGGCGCCGCGATGCCCGTGCCGTCGTACTCGCGCATCGTGTCCTCGAGGTCCGAGAGGAACGCCTCGTAGTCGCCCCGAGCGAGAGCCTTCGGGTCGACGTTCCGGGAGATCTGCCGCAGCGTCTTGACGCCGAGCTTGGCGATTTTGAGGATCATGAATCGCTCTCTGAAGGGATGGTGCCCAGGGACGGAATTGAACCGCCGACACAGGGATTTTCAGTCCCTTGCTCTACCAACTGAGCTACCTGGGCATCCGGAAAGCCCGAAACCGGAGCGCGGAGTCTAGCGGATCAGGGCTCGCGGGGCAACGCGCCGGCCTCACTCACGGCCGACCACCCGGGGGCTGCGCTCCTGGCCGGCCGGACGCTCCGGCGTGTCGCGCGGAACCGGGGCCCGGCCGATGGCGAAAAGGACGCCGTTGTTCTGGGTGTAGATCACGCCGTCCGGACCGATGGAGAGCGGCGTGTACGCGGCGCCGAGGGCCGTGTCGAGGAAGATCCGGCCGAGAACGCGGCCGTCGCGGGCGAAGGAGTAGAGGACTCCGTCCTCGCCGTTCAGGTACGCGACGCCGTTGGCGTCGATCGCCGGCTGGTTGACGCACCACTCGAAGCCCTCGGGGTGGTCGTCGACGCACTCGATCGGTCCCGACGGCAGGCGCGCGCAGCTCTCCGTGTTGTCGGAGCGGAAGGACCAGACGGGCACGAGGTTCGCGTCGAGCGTCGTCACGTCGTAGTACGCGTCGCCGTCGGGCCCGAAGTAGTGGTTGTCCTTGATCACGATCGAGTAGGTGCCGTCGTGCTCGAAGAACGCCGGCGTGATGTCCCAGCCGAAGTCGTAGGTGGCGAGGACGCCGCCCGTCGCGTCGAACTTGAAGAGGTGGCCGCGGCTGAAGTTGTAGCTCGTCGAGGCCCCGATCAGCACGGCGCCGTCGGGCAGCACGACCGGCGAGGAGGTCCCCGAGTCGCGCACGCGCCCGGCCGGCCGGTCGTTGGTCGCCGGGTCGACGCCGAGGTTGGCGCCGACGCGGCAGCCGAGGTTCGAGTCGTCGTCCTCGAGCAGGACGCCGCAGCCGTCGTTCAGGATCCCCCGGAGCGACGCGGTCCACGCCGGAGTCAGATTCGGGTGGACGGCGACGAGGTAGGCGTAGCGGTCGTTGCGATGGGCGCGGCTCGACGTGTAGATCGTCCCGTCCGGCGCGACCGCCGGAACGACGTTGACGCCCGGCCGCTGCGCGCCGCAGGACGCCGACGCGCGGCACGGCCGTCGTCGACGGCGGCCACGGGCGCTCGGCCTGCGTGAACGTGCCGACGCAGAGGTCCGTCGCGGCCGGCGCTCCCGGAACGATCGTCGCGAAGTCGACCCGCGACGCGCCGCCCTCGGGCTCGACGCGGACGAGCCAGGCGCCGGTCGTCTCCGCCGGATCCCCGGCGAGACCGAGCACGTTGTAGAGGACGCCGCCGTCCGGCGCGACGGCGAGGCCGCCGGCGACGTAGCGGTTCGGGTCGACGTCCGAGAACGGGTTGACGCGGCCCTCGGATTCGCCGGTGTCCTTGTTCACGCGAAAGACCGTGCCGCCGAGGCCCGGCACGTAGATGTCGTGGCCGGAGATCGCCGGAAGAAACACCGACTCCCACGCCGTCAGCTCGAGCGGCTCGGGCTTCCAGTCGCTCTCGAACGTCCAGACCGTCTCGAGCGCGCCGTCGTTCCAGCGCAGCTTGCGGATCGTCCAGGTGATCGAGTCCCAGTTTCCGAAGCCCGTGTAGACGCCCGGTCTTGAACACCATGTAGACGCCGGAGGAATCGACGAGCGGGACCGAGTAGTGCGCGAGCAGGTTGCCGCTCGACTGCGCCTTCATCTGCGCGACGAACGGGTCGTAGACGACGTCGGCGAGGATCCCCTGGAGCGGCTGTCCCGCCACGGTCGCGGCGCCGCCGTGCTGCGGCGTCCGGCCCCACTGGAGCCAGTCCGCCCGCGCGGGCGCGCCGGCCAGCAGGATCGACAGGATTGCGGCGGCCTGATGCGTCTTCCTCATGATGGGAGATCATAGGCCCTGCGCCGCCGGTCCGGGAATTCTCCGGGGCGCGGAAGGGTTTGCCCGCCAGATGTCTCCAAGAATTCGACGCCCCGCGTCTGCCGCGGTTCTGCTGGCCCTCGCTCTGGCCGCGGGCACCGCCGCCGCGCAGACGACGCCGGCGCCGCGCAACCCCAACGCTCCCGTCACGAGCCCCGGCAATGCCGACTGGGCGAAGACGGCCGAGGAGGCCCGTGCCCGCGCCGCCTCCGAGAAGAAGCTCGTCTACTACGAGTTCGACAGCGAGCAGTGCGGCGACTGCCGGCGAATGCAGAGCCTGCTCTATCCCGCGTTCGATTTCGAGGCGCTGTTGATCGGCATGGTGCCGGTGAAGCTGCGCCGCGACACGCCGGACGCGGCGCCCCTGCAGAAGCGCTACAAGATCCAGGAGACGCCGTCCGTCCTCATCACCACGCCGGAGGGGCGACTCGTCTTCCTGATGCAGGGCTTCCGGGACGCCCCGGACTTCTACGCGCACGCCCACAAGGACCTCGACGCCTACCGCCAGTTCGCGAAGAAGCTCGAGGCGCCGGTCGACTCTCTGTCCGCGGACGAAGCCCTCGCGATCGGCCGGGAGCTGTACGCGCGCACGGATCTCGCGGCCTCCGTGCCCTACCTCCGGCGCGCCGCTTCCGCGCCCGGGCCCGGGCCGGCCGTGCGCGAGACCGCGCTCGAGGGCCTCGCCGCCGCCGAGCTCGAATCGGGCGACGCCGCGGCCTCGCGCAAGACCATCGACAGGCTCATCGCGACCACGAAGAGCCCGGACCAGAAGGAGCGCGCCGAGCTCTTCCGCGCCCAGATCCCGCTGGCGCAGAACGACCCCGCCGCGGCGCTCGCCCTCTACAGGCAGTTCGTCAAGGACCATCCCGACTCCAAGTACAACGAGCGCGTCCGGTCCTTGATCGAACGCCTCGAGCCTGCGAAGAAGCCATGAGCGTTCTCGCCCGGTTCACGGCGGCGTGCCTGGCGTTCGGGGCTGCGGCTCTCGGCCTCGCCGCGCCCGCGCCCGACCCGTCGACGCTGCTGACGGTCGACGCCTCGGTTTCCCCGGGCGCCGAGCCCGGGAAGGGCGAGCTCGCCGTCCGCGCGAAGCTCGCGGAAGGCTGGCACGTCAACAGCCACAAGCCGACCGAGGACTACCTCATCCCGACCGAGGTCACGCTCGCTCCGGTCGACGGCGCGACGTTCGGCGAGCCGGTCTATCCGGACGGCCGGATGCAGAAGTTCTCGTTCTCGGAAACGCCGCTGTCGGTCTACGCGGCGGAGTTCCAGATCCGGATCCCCGTCCAGTGGACGGGCGCGGAGGCGCCCGCGATCTCGGGCTCGGTCGACTATCAGGCCTGCAACGACAAGCAGTGCCTCGCCCCGGCGAGCGTCAAGTTCGCGACGGCGAGCCTGGGCGCCGCGCCGGCGACGATTGCCGCCGCGGCCCCTCTTTCCGGGGGCGCCGTCCCGCTCTCCGAGGCGCGGCGCGTCGCGGGAAGCTCCGCAGGCGCGTCGAGCGAGCTCGAGGCCCTGCTCGAGAAGCGCGGGCTCTTCATCGTTCTCCTCTCGATCTTCCTCGGCGGCCTCGCCCTCAACCTGACGCCCTGCGTCTACCCCGTGATCCCGCTGACCGTGGGCTTCTTCTCGCGCGAGGCCCGCGGCTCGACCTCGCGCGCCTTCGGCCTCTCCGCTCTCTACGTGCTCGGCATGGCGGCGACGTACTCGGCCCTGGGCGTGGCGGCCGCGCTCTCCGGGAAGCTCTTCGGATCGCTCCTCCAGAACCCGTTCGTCCTCGCCGCGATCGCCGCCGTGCTCGTCCTCATGTCGCTCTCGATGTTCGGCTACTGGGAGATCCGGATGCCGACGTTCCTCATGAATCGCGCGGGCGCCCGCAGCGGCGCCGCCGGGGCGTTCGGCATGGGGCTCTTCGTCGGCGTCGTGGCCGCGCCGTGCGTCGGCGGATTCATCGTCGGCCTGCTCGCGTTCGTCGCCGCGCGGCAGGACCCCGGCCTCGGCCTCCTGATGTTCTTCGTCCTCTCGCTCGGCCTCGGGCTGCCGTATCTCTTCCTGGGGGCCTTCTCCGGCAGCCTCTCGCGCCTTCCGCGCGCGGGAGCGTGGATGGAGTCGGTCAAGAAGGTCTTCGGCTGGATCCTCCTCGCGATGGCGGCCTACTTCCTCCGCAGCGTCCTGCCGCGGCCGCTCGGCCACTGGCTCCTGCCCGTCGTCCTCGCAATCGCCCTCGTCGCCGTGCTGGTCAAGGGCTACGGCCTGAAGTGGCCGCTGCGCGCGGGAGTGGCCGCGCTCTTTCTCGCGATCGCGCTCTTCTTCGTCCCCCGCGCGCTCTCGGGCTGGCAGCCCTACCCCGCGGGAGCGGCCGCGGCGGCCCCGACGGGCCGGCCGGCCGTCATCGACTTTTCCGCGGACTGGTGCCTGCCGTGCCTCGAGCTCGAGAAGCGGACCTTTTCCGACGCGCGGGTGCGCAAGGCTCTGGCCGGCCACGACCTCTTCAAGGCCGACATGACCCGGCTCGGCTCGCCCGAGTCGGTCGCCCTCGCCCAGAAGTTCGGGATCCTCGGCGTACCGACCGTGATCTTCCTCGACGCCTCCGGGCAGGAGCGCAAGGACCTGCGCCTGGTGGGATTCGAAGACGCCGACGCGTTTCTGAAGCGCATCGCCCGCGCGCCGTAGAACCTTCTTTCGCGGCGCGAGGAGTCTCCCGAGGTAATCGAGGGAGGAGCCTCGCGCCGCGGGAGCGAGCGCGCCGCGAGGGACCAGGCTTGCGGTCGAGCCCACAGGCGAGCCGCAAGCCGGTGCGCCCGAAGGGCGCAGGTCCCGAGTCAGCGCGAGCGACGGTTACGCGGGCAGCCGGCCCAGTTTCTTGAGCGCTTCCTTGGCAGCCTTGCGCTGCGCCTCGCGCTTGGAAGGGCCCTGGCCCTGCGAGAACGGCTCGCCGTCCCAGGCGAGCTCGACGACGAAGGCCTTCTCGTGGTCGGGCCCGGACTCTTCGATGACGCGATAGTCCGGCAGCGGCAGGCCCAGGCTCTGCGCCGTCTCCTGGAGCGTCGTCTTGTAATCGTGGAAGGAGAGGTCGCCGATGTCGATGCCCGCGACCTCGGGCTCGAAGACCCGCCGCACGAACGTCTCGGTCGCCGCGACTCCCCCGTCGAGGTAGATCGCCGCGACGACCGCCTCGAAGGCGTCGGCCAGGAGCGACAGCTTCTCCGCGCCCCCGGAGCGAGCCTCGCCGGCGCCCATGCGGAGGTACCGTCCGATCTCCAGGGCGCGTCCCTTGGCCGACAGCATGCTGGCCGAGACCAGGTGCGCCTTGATCTTGGAGAGCGCGCCCTCCTGCAGGTTCGGGAAGGAGCGGTAGATCATTTCGCCGATCACGAAGCCGAGCACCGCGTCGCCGAGGAACTCGAGGCGCTCGTTGTTGGGCGAGCGCAGCTCCCGGTTCTCGTTGGAATAGGACTTGTGCGTCAGCGCCCGCTCGAGCAGGTCGAGGTTCCGGAACTCGTAGTAGAGCCGCGCCTGGAAGGCGGCGGCCGTGTCCGTCGGGGCGCCGTTCATGCCCGGGTCAGTGGTGCCGGAGGCCGGAGTCGAACCGGCACGGGCCTTGCGGCCCTCGGGATTTTAAGTCCCGTGCGTCTACCAATTCCGCCACTCCGGCGAAGTCGGTCGCCTGGGGTAAGGCAGGAGAGGCGAAGCGCGGACCGCTCACCTGCCGACTCCGAAGGAATGGAGGCGACGGGCGGATTCGAACCGCCGAATAAAGGTTTTGCAGACCTCTCCCTTAACCACTTGGGTACGTCGCCTTCGAACGGCGGATTCTACCGCAGGGCGCCGGCCCGGCTCACCGGGCCGCCCGGGCATAGTCCCGGATCAGGCCCGTCACCACGCCCTGGATCGTGACGTCGCGGGCGTCGAACGTGAGGGGCCGCATCGCCGCGTTCGCGGGCTGGAGCCTCACCCGCGCGCCCTCGGCGTAGTAGCGCTTCAACGTGGCCTCGCCGCGGACCAGCGCGACGACCGTCTGGCCGCTGTCGGCCTTGGCCCGCTTGGCGACGACGACGTAGTCCCCATCGAGGATCCCGTCCTCGACCATCGACTCCCCGCGCACACGCAAAACGAAATGGTCGCCCTTGCCGAGCAGGGCGGCCGGCACCTCGATCGACTCCTCGTTCGGGAAGGGCTCGATCGGCCGGCCCGCCGCGACCTGCCCGAGCAGCGGCACGCCCCGGGCGCCGGACGCTTCCTCCTTCGGCGCGATCCCGCGGCTGCGATTCCACTCGCGCGACAGCGCCCCCTTCTCCTCGAGCCGCTTCAAGTGCTTCTGGACGGTGCCGAAGGAGGAGAGGCGGAACGTCTCGCGAATCTCCCGCTGAGTCGGCGAGATGCCATTCTCGGCGCGATACGTACGGATGAAGTCGAGTATTTCCTTTTGTCTCTTGGTTAGATTCATATCTACCCTAAATTAATTCGGATACAGCCGTCATTTACCTTAAATCAGTAGATCAAACCATCATCGCGAGTCGCCGTACTAAGTTCCGAAAACAGAACCGAAAGCCTACTCATATTCGGCAGAACTACAACTAGCACTAAGAAAATAAGGCCGAGGGAACCACCGCGGCCGCCCGCAGGCCTGAGCGGGTCGGCCCATCGGCCTTGACGACACAGGCTAGGCGCAAATGAGGCGCAAGTCAAGTCCCCGGTCATGGATCTCACGTTGTCGTTAGCCATGCTCCCTTTGCGCCGATCGGTGGTAAGGATGAACCAAGATTCCTGTAGCTCTCGAGCTACGGAAAGGAGCTCCGCGATGCGAGCGAGTCCACGGATCCTGGCGGCGGTCGCGTTTTCGGCGGCAATCCTCTTCCCCGGCTGCAACGACTCGAACGACGTCGCCTCCCCCGGCCCGATGGCAACGGGCGCCAACGTCGCCGGGACGTGGACGGGTGACTTCCAGTCCGACAGTCCCGCCCTCTGCAGCGGCAGCGCCGCCACGGCGTCGTTCTCGCAGCAGGGCACGCTCGTCACGGGCTCCTTCCAGGCCACGGGATGCGGCATCGACGGAACCTTCCGCGGGACCGTCGACGGCACGCACCTGACGGGAAGCGTAAACATGATGGGCTGCACGGGAGGCGCCGCGAGCGGCACCCTCACGGACGCGGGTCTGCAGATCACCGTCGGGGAATTCAAGAAGCCGCTCGTGACGGGCGACCGTCCCGTCTATCCGGGCGGCACCGTCAATTTCTCGCGGCGCTAGGGAACCGGGCCGGGCCCCGCCCGGGTATCGTGCAGGGGCATGGCGCGGCGAAGATCGACGGATCGCGGTGATCGGCGCCGGCGCCGCCGGCACGATGGCGGCGATCTTCGCGGCCGGCGGCGACGCCGAGACGGTTCTCCTCGAACGCACGCCCGAGGGCGGGCGCAAGATCCTCATCAGCGGCGGCGGCCGCTGCAACGTTCTCCCGGTGCGCGCCGACGAGTCCCGCTTCGTCACGGCCTCGCCGCCGCGCGCACTCGCCCGCATGCTCCGGAGCTGGCCGCTGCGCGAGCAGATCCCCTTCTTCGAGACCGACCTCGGCATCCCGCTCGCCGAGGAGACGGAGTCCGGCAAGCTGTTCCCCGCGTCGAACCGAGCGCGGGACGTTCGAGACGCCCTGCTGGCTCTCGCCCGCAGGCGGGGCGTCGAGCTGCGAATGAACGCCCTCGTCACGGGCCTCTCGCCCGAGAACGGCCGGTGGCGGATCGCGTGCGACACAGCCGGTGCTCTCGAGGCCGACGCCGTCGTCGTCGCGACGGGCGGCCTCTCGATTCCGCGCTCCGGCAGCGACGGCCTCGGCCTCTCGATCCTCGAGCGCCTGGGCCACACGATCCACCCGACCTACCCCGCGCTGACCCCGCTGATCGCGCCGGCTTCGCCCTTCACGGCCCTGTCGGGGGTCTCCCTGCCCGTCACGATCGCCGCCCGGTCCGAGCGCGAGAGCGCCGTCGCCACCGGAGGCTTCCTCTTCACCCACCGGGGCTACAGCGGCCCTTCGGTGCTCGACGTCTCGCACGTGGCCGTCCGGTCGCAGGAGGCAGGCGCCTCGCCGGCGCGGCTCACCATGGCCTGGACGCGGCTGGACGCGAAGGCGTGGGAGGCCGCCCTGCGCCCCGCCGGCTCGCGCACCGTCGCGGGCGCTCTTCGCGCCGAGCTTCCGGACCGCCTCGCCGCCGCGCTCTCTGCCCAGGCCTCGGTCGACCCGGCCCGCACGCTCGCGCAGCTTCGGCGCGAGGAGCGCATCCGGCTGATCGATGTGCTGACCCGCGGCGAGCTGCCCTGGTCGGGGCATGAGGGCTACGAGAAGGCCGAGGTCACCGGCGGCGGCGTGAGCCTCTCCGAGGTCGACCCGGCGACGATGGAGAGCCGCAGGCGTCCCGGGCTCTTTCTCTGCGGCGAGCTCCTCGACGCCTTCGGCCCGATCGGCGGGCACAACTTTCAGTGGGCATGGGCGACGGGTCGGGCGGCGGGGATCGGGGCGGCGCGAGAATAGAAAGTCCCCCTCCCGGGCGGGAGGGGGACGTCGGGAAATCAGCGACGCATCACTGGGCGTGCTGGGCGGGCCCCCGGACCCGCCCTCCCGGTCCTATGGCGTTTCCGTCGGCACGAAGGACGCGCTGTTGGTGATGATCACCCGATCGACCCGGGCCTGCGGCTCGCGGCCGCGGAACACGAGCGTATGGGTTCCCGCGGACAGCGAGAACGTACGCGGGTTCAGGGTCAGAGACACGTTGGTGCCTCCGCGCCCGTTCAGGCGGTTCCACTGCCAGATCGACGACCAGTTTCCCCATGCCACGTCGTAGACGTCCTCGGCGCCGGAGTCCATCTTGACGAAGAAGGAGTCCTTTTCGGACGTCGGGGCCTGGACCCGGCACCACACGTAGTAGGTGCCGGAGGAGGGCACGCTGAACGCCCAGGACCCCGTCCCGGAGTTGGCCGTGGACGTCACGATGTACTTGCCGCCGAAGGCGGTCGAGTCCGAGACGCTCACCATCGGCGCCGTGAGGACCGGTGATTCGGCCTCGATCCGGACGGTGAAGATCGCGCCGCCGGGCGTCGGCGTCGGCGTCGGCGTCGAGGCCGCTACCGTCGGGGTGCGCGTCGGGGTCGAGACGGCTCCCGTCGGCGTGCGAGTCGGCGTCGGGCTCGGCGAGCCTCCAGCGGACGCGGGCAGGAGCAGGAAGACGTTGAAGTCCGGCCCCGAGTTGGAGGGCGTCGGCCAGCCGATCGGCGCGGCCGGCGTCAGGTTCATCGGGAGCGCGATCGGCGAGCCGTCGTATGTCCCGGTCACCACCGGGGCGCCGAGGACGTCTTGCCCATTGCGGATCTCGAAGCCCTGGCCCGGCGTGAGCACGCCGCTCAGGTCCACGGAGACGGTCGACTGGGCCGCCCAGTTGAACACCGTGATGTTGGCCCGACCCGCCTCGTACTGGTTGGGGCGGATGAAGACCTTCACGCCCGTGGGGCGGGAGGAGAAGTACGTGTTGCTCGGGAACTGGCTCGGCGTGAACCCCTGGATCGAGCCGTAGAACGTGTTGCCGGTGACGGTCATCGAGTTGCAGAACACCGTCACGTTGTTCGCGATGTAGTTGTTCGTGACCGTCGGACTCTGGCAGTTCGAGCCCGAGAGACCGAGCTTCAAGGCCGTCGTCGGGCCGCCCGGCGAGTAGAAGGAGAAGTTGCCGATGAGTTTTGGGTTCTGAGTCGACCCTTCACCCCCCACCAGTGCGTTGCGGGTGAATCGCCGCCGACGCCATTCCGAATGAGCGTGTTGCCTTCGAGATATACGTTGTTGATCGAGGCGGCCGAGGATCCGTAGAACTGGAATCCCTCGCCGAACTGCGAGAACACGATGTTGTCGATAGACCGCTTACTTCGGTGACATTTTGGCCGTAGATCGCCGTGGCCGTGCCCGTCGTCCGGCGCCTGCCAGCCGTTGTAGTAAATGACGTTTCCGTAGATCTCCGAGTTCGTCGCCTCTTTCCACGAACCGAAACCCGCGCGCGTGTCGTGGATTACGAGGTTGATGAACTTGCAGGCCCGGGTGCGAACCGGCCTGGTCACGACGTCGACGCGGCGCCGTACTCAATGTCGGTTGGTGCAGGCCCTGACTGGCTCGAAGACCCGATCCGTAGTCGAGCTCATGACCTCGAAGCCCCAAAACCAGGTATACGCGCCTTCCACGACGAGGATCGTCACCCGTTGGAGTTGCCCCCGTCGATGACCGCGCGCTCGCCCGGCTACTGTCTGACGACGATCGGAGTGCTGGCGGAACCGTTCGAGGAAGCTCGTGGTACGTCCCCGTGTACGTCCCTCCCCGCAGCCAGATCGTGTCGCCGGAATGCACGGACGACGGTTGGTTGAGGGCGGTCTGCAGCTTCCAGGGACTGCCGATGCTTCCGTTCCCGCTCGAACTGGCCGAGGGCGAGACATAGAACTCGGCGGCGAGGGTCGGTGCCGCGGCGAGAGCAGCACCAGGCAGGGAAAGACCAGGGCGAGGATGCGGGTGTATCGATTGACCATGGGTATGGGGCTCCGTTCCGGATTTGGAGTTGAGGCCAGTGGTTAAAACCCGAGGCTAACGGCTGGGGTCCTCGATATCTACTGGCCCGGAGTTCCCCGGTACCCGGGGTCAGGTAATCGGGCGGCCCTGTTCGCGGGACTAGGTTTCGGCGGGGACCCCTCTCCCGCTGCTCATCTCAGCGTCACTCCGCATCGAGCCCGATCCTCGAGAGTTGCGCCCTGGAGATACACTGTCCTGACATGCTCCCGCGTCGGCTCGTGTGCGCCGTGGCGGTATTCGTGGCCTTCTCCGCGCAGGGCCAGGCCCAGACGTTCGAGATCGTGCACCGCTCCCCGGGAAGCGGCTCCTTCGTCGTCACCCCGTCCGGCCGCCTCCTGGCGATGCCCGACGGGACGATCTACGGAACGACGCCGGTCGGAGGCGAGTTCGGCAAGGGCTCGATCTTCCGCATGACGCCCGACGGGCTCGGCGGGCTGACGTGGTCGGAGGTCCATTCCTTCAGCGGCATCGACGGCGAAAAGCCCCAGGGCGGCCTGAAGCTCGGCGCCGACGGCTTCATCTACGGCAGCACGCTCTCGGGTGGCGCGTCCGGGGCGGGGACCATCTTTCGCCTCGACGCCGCCGGTCGCCTCACCCGCCTTCACGACTTCGCCGACTCCGGAGGCCGCACGCCGTCCGTCGTCCTTCCCGGGCCCGGTGGGGGCCTTTACGGCACCACCGCCGCCGGCGGCGCCCACGATCAGGGGACGGTCTTTCGCCTCGACGCGTCCGGCGCCCTCGCGACGCTCCACGACTTCGGCGAGCCCGGCGACGGGACGGCGCCCACGGCGGGCGTCATTCTCGCCAGCGACGGGTTCCTCTGGGGCACGACGCCTTCCGGAGGCGACAACGGGCTCGGGACGGTCTTTCGTCTGAACGATTCGGGCGCGTACGCGACCATGCACAGCTTCGGCGGCGTGGGTTCGGGTGGATTCGTTCCGACCGGCACGCTCGTCGAATGGGCGGGGCAGCTTTACGGCACGACGTCGACCGGCAGCGTCTTCCACGTGTTCGGCACGATCTTTCGGCTCGACTCGGGTCATCCGACGACACTGCACGTCTTCGACACCTCGACCGGAGGCATGCCCATCGACGGTCTGGCGATCGGTTCCGACGGCAGCCTCTACGGCAACACCCGCGGGTATGCGGACCCCGAGCCGCCCGGCGGCCTGACGCCGCCGGAGGATCCGCGGTTGATCTACTACCCCGTCCTGTACCGGATCGACGGCTCCGACACCTTCGGGATCGCGCACCAGTTCGCGCCCGGTCAGCACCTGCCGTACTCCGGGCTCGTGAGCTCTTCCGACGGCAACCTCTACGGGCTCGGATCCGGTCCCCCGGATTTTCTCGGCTCCATCCTGCGCTTCCAGACTTCCGGCGCCGTCCAGCCGCTCTACGACGTGCCGCCGGAGCGCGCCGCCGAAAGGCTCGGGGTCAACTCGCCGCCCTGCCAGACCGCGGACGGAAGCCTCTACGGAGCTTTCTTCGGCCTCGCCATTCTCAAGTTCGACGCGAGCGGCACCGAGACGGTCTTTAGTCGCTCTGTCCGACATCAACAACCCGGCGGACAACGGCCTGATCCTGGCGAGCGATCAGAACTTCTATGCTGCCCTCGCGGGCTCCCCGGGCAAGCTCGTCCGCATCGACCCCGACGGGAACCTGACCACGGTCTTCACCTTCGACCACTACGTCACGGGAGCTGTTCCCAACGGCATCATCGAAGCGCCCGACGGTGACTTCTACGGAACCACGAGGGGGGGCGGACCCAATTTCGGCTCCGGCACGATCTTCCGGATCGACAAGAACGGCAACGGGGTCTCGCTCCACGATTTCGCGGTGACCGACGGCTACAGCTCGGCCGGAGAGCTGCTCCTGGCCTCCGACGGCAACTTCTATGGGACCACGCAATTCGGCGGGCAGAACGACCAGGGGGGAACCCTCTTTCGCTACGAGCCCGACGGCACCTTCACCACACTCCACCACTTCCTGGGGCCCGAAGGCGCCCAGCCGGTCGGCCGCCTCATCGAAGCGTCGGACGGCTTCCTCTACGGTCGAACGCTGCATGGAGGGGACAACGACGAGGGCACGATCTTTCGGGTGGACCTCGCGGGCAACGTCACTCCCCTGTACGACGCGGACGTCCGGGTGACCTCGCATCTCGAGGAACGCCCGGACGGTTTCTTCTACGGGACGCAGCCGGGACGGCTCTTCAAGATGGACGCGGACGGGAACGTGACGACGGTGAAGGACTTCCCGGGTCCGCAGCTCCTGTATTTCGACACGTTGCTCCTCGCCGCCAACGGCGACCTCTACCTCAGCGCTCTCAACCCCAACGGCATTGCGGACGCCACGCTCCTTCGACTCTCCGACATGGCGGCTCCCCCGGAGCTCGACGCCCTCGAGCCCACCTCGGGCTCCGCCGCCGGCGGCGCGTCGGTCCGCCTCCGCGGCCATCACTTGAACGAAGGCGCCACGGTCACCTTCGGCGGCGTTTCGGCCCCGGAAGCCTTCTTCGACCGCGAGGCCCTCGTGACCGTGATCGCGCCCCCCTTTGCTCCGGGATCGCTGCACGACGTCTCGTTCGAGAGCACCGGGCTCGCGAGCGCGACATCGATCGCGGCCTGGTTCGCCGACTTTCTCGACGTCGACGGCAACCAGATCTTCCACGACTACGTGGAAGCGATCTTCCGGAAGGGGATCACGGCCGGCTGCGGCAGCGGGAACTACTGCCCCGCCGACCCGGTGACGCGCGCGCAGATGGCCGTCTTTCTCTTGAAGAGCGAGCACGGCTCGGACTACGTGCCGCCATCGTGCCAGGGCGTCTTCAGCGACGTCGCCTGTCCCTCGGCCTTCGCCGACTGGATCGAGCAGCTCGCGGCAGAGGACATCACGGCCGGCTGCGGGACCGGCATCTACTGCCCGCAGAACGCGGTCACCCGCGGCCAGATGGCGGCCTTCCTGCTCAGGACCGAGCACGGGCCGGGTTACGTCCCGCCCGCCTGTGGAGGCCTCTTCGGCGACGTGCCGTGCCCCTCGCAGTTCGCCGACTGGATCGAGCAGCTCGCCGACGAGGGCGTCACCGCCGGCTGCGGCGCCGGAAACTACTGCCCCGACAGCCCGAACACGCGCGGGCAGATGGCGGTGTTCCTGACGCGGACGTTCGCACCGGCGCCCTGAGAGCCCTGATCCGAGCGGCTCACTCGGGTCGATCGGCGATCGATGCCTTCCACAACTGGCCTGTCGCGGGACAGCCGAAGGCGCTCGGAAACGGAGCGGCCGGCCCGAGGGCCGGCCGCGAGGGTCGGAAGTCGAGCGCGTCCGGGAACTATCGCGGACCCCGGGGGCCCGGCCTGTAGCCGAACGTCGCGCTGGCAAAGCCGTCCGATCCATCGGTGTTCGTGGTGGCGAGGATGATCGACAGCTGGTCCCCGTCCGGGCCGCCGTCCACGACGTAGCGCAGGCTCGAGAGATCGTAAGCATCGGACCCGCAGCCCGCTGCCGCGTTGATCTCCTGGAGCACCGTGCAACCGTCCCCCTTGTAGTCGCACGAGAAGAGCCACCCGAAGAGCGACCCTTCCTCGTTCGCGCAGCCATTGACCACCAGCTCGACCAGCTTCGCGCCCGCGGGCAGGTTCGGCGAGGCGATGAAGAAATCACCGCCGTTCAACCCGTACATCCGCGCGGTGCTGTTGTCGAGGTACAGGGTGTTCGACTGGGAATCGAGGCCCTCAACCATCGGGTTGAACTCCCCGAAGCCCATCCGGTAGTAGCTCGTGCCGGCCCCGTGGGACTGAGGGGCCGCAGTTGCCTTCGGGCGCCCCGCGGGGAGGGGTCCGGTCGACCTCGGTTTCCCGGGTCGAGCCGCTTCCTGCGCCGATACGAGTGAGGCCAATGCGAAGGCAACGAGACTCGCGAACAGGGCACCTTTCTTCAGACTCATGTTCATACCCGTCCTTTCTGGTCAGGCACTGTGGCGCACGACGAGGGGCCGGGTCCGGAGTCGGGCGTGAGATCTTCGTGAGGAAAGAGGGCCGGGGCCGCCGGATCCCGCGCCCTCCCGGGACGAGCGCACTAGAGTCCCAGAAACTCCTGCATCCGCTGCAATGCCTCGTCCAGCGCCAGCCGAAAGGCCCTGCCGCGCGGCCGCGGGCCGGCGAAGCCCAGCTCGTGCTCGCAGCCGGCCGTCGACCACCTTCAGATTGGCCCAGCCCAGCATCTGCTCGCCCCAGAGCATGGGCATCGGGTAGTGGCCCATGCGGCGCTTGTGGTCCGCCACGTACGCCTCCAGCTTGTATTCCCAGCCCCAGAACGCCTGGAAGCGCCGGCGGTCCCAGACCACGGGGTCGAAGGGCGCGAGGAAGCGCAGCCTTTCGTCGACGGCGTGCCGGGCGGCCGCGGGCTTCTCGCCCTGCGGCCAGAACCACAGCAGGCCGTCGACCCGGGCATGGGCATAGCGGGACCGGGCGTGCTCCTGGACCTGCCGAACCTCCGCGGCCAGGTGCGGCACTCCATTGCGCAGCAGCCGGCACAGATACGTGAGGCTCCCCGCAGGCAGCGGCGCGTAGAGTTGCACCACCATGTCCAGCAGCCGGCCGGCGCGCTCGAGCCGGGCCTCGGGGCCGTCGTCCTGCGGCGGGTGCTCGATCGCCTCGTAGACCCGGGTGCCGGCCTCCCGCCGCTCGACGCGCAGCAGCCCGCGATAGTGCAGGCCCTCCAGCAGATGCGCGCTGACGTTCAGGTCGCCGCCCCAGCGCTTGATGCGGCCATGGTCGAAATGCGCCCGCACGTCCCTGGGGCGGGTGCGACCATGCTGGCGCACGAACGCCAGCACATCCTCGGCGCGCGCCTGCATCCTGCGCGTCCCAGGCTTCCCAGGCGTGCGGCGCTCCGCGCGGATGCAGCAGGGCCGAAGTCTCGCGAGGCAGGAAGCCGTAGTTGACGAAGAAGGCCTCTTCGACCGCCAGGCGCGGGTAGCGGCGCTCCAGCTCCCCGGCACGATAGCTCTTCACGCGCTGCGCGAGGATCAGATCCTGGGCGCGAGCGGGCGCCCGCATCGGGTCGGCCTGGACGAAGCCCAGGCGCGCCATGGCCCGCGGCAGGCTGGTGGCCTTGAAGAGGCTGCGCGCGATCGCGTAGCCGCGAAGCTGCCGGAGAGTGGGGGCTTTGAGAGGGCTCACGCGTGGCGTCCGGCGGAAGTGTATCCACGTGAGCAATTGGTCGGGGCGAGGCCCGGGACGTCGCACGGAGACGGGGTCAGCGTCGGTGGTGCGTCCGCCGACCTCGCAAGGCGCGACGCGGCGACGCCGAGCGCCACGAGAACGGTCGGCAGCGCCCGGCCGCGCCGGCTCACTGATCCTCGGCTCCGCCGCTTTTCACGGAGGCCTGCAGGGCGGTGTAGTCAATGCGTAGGGCGAGGAGTCCGCGTCGCCCTCGACCGAGGGTTCAGTCGGAGTAGCTCGTATCCCAGACTCTCAGCACGGTGCGCGTCAGCTTGGTTCCCTCCTTTAGGTCCAAAACCGTGGCTTCCTTGCCGTTCAGGAGGAACTTGAAATCGGGATCGACCGTGACCTTGATCATGCGCCCGGCGTCGTTGCGAATCATGAGGGTGTTCTGCACCCGCTTCATCACGACGCCGTTGTCGATCACCAGGGTCCCCTCGGCCATCTTGATCCCCGCCTCTTCTCCCGGCTTAACCGGCCGCACGCCGGTCACGAGCGCCTCGGAGTAGGTGACGTCGACCACGTCCCCCGGCTTGAGATCCTTGAGCCTCTCCTGGAACTCGGGACGCTTCACCGGCCACGTGACGACCTTTCCCTTCTTGTCGAGAAAGACGATCGTGTTGGACCGCGAATCCACGGACTCGACGGTCAGGCTCTCGGTGACCGCCTTCGAAGCCTCGACCGGCATGCCAGGCGCGAACTTCGCGGCTGCGTCCGTCGCGCCGACGAGCGACTCTCGTTCGCCCTGCCGACGCACGCTCGCCGCGATGGCTTCGTAGTACGTCGCGCTCACCATGGCGCCCGGCTTCAACGACGACAGGTCCTTGATTTCGGTCGAGACGTACGCCGTGATCTGGCCACCAAAGGGTCCCTTGAGCGAGATCTTGCGCGTGGCCGGCTCGAACGAAAGGATCTCCGCCGTGATCGTGACCGAATCCCCCCGGACGACCTGCGACGGGGGCCCGGCCGTCTGACCTCCCGACGACGCCGCGAGCGTGAGCGACCCCAGAAAAACGAGGCAGGTGCCAAAGTGAGTCCTCAACTCGGACCTCCTTTTCTATCGGCGCCCGAGTCTGGTTCAGAAGAGGCGGCGGACCGGCGTGCAGAGGCCGCCTGGACGTTTTCCAAGGCTCGGAAACCGTGAGGCGACGATTCTATGGCACTCCACCGCTGGGCATGATGCATTTTGATCGAGCACGCGGCCCGTTGACCGCCCCTGACAGCTCGAGGTCCGGAACAGTCCGAGCAAGCCGTTGGCGCTATGACCATGGGAATGTTGTCGTGCGGAAAACTGAGGCGGCCACGGTCACGTCGATTTCAGAAACGGACACAGTCTTAGCGCAGTCGGCTCAGGATCGGGGAAGCGACCTTTGCTTAAGTCGCTGAGGAGATTGGTCGGGGCGAGAGGATTTGAACCTCCGACCACTCGGTCCCGAACCGAGTGCGCTACCAGGCTGCGCTACGCCCCGAGGAGTTGCGGGTTATACGCGATTCCGGGCCTTTTGGCAAAGGCCCCGGGCGGCCGTTACTGGAGCTGGATCCCGAGCTTTCCGCCCGAGTAGTCGAGCCTCAGCGTCTTCGAGTCGCCCCCCGACAACTGGGCGTTCGTGGTGGCGAAGACCGACGCCATGTCGGGGCCGGAGAGCCAGGCCTTGATGGTCGCGGCGCCGGACGGGACGGTCAGGCTCGCGAGGACGCTTCGGCTGTCGCCCTTCTTGAAGGAGAAGGGCTTGCGCAGGAGGATCTGGTCGTTGACGGCGATCATGATGTGGCCGTCGGAGATCGGGGAATCGAACACGAGGCGGACCGTCGCCGTGCCCGGAACGGGAGCCGGGGCGGGCCCCTGCGCCGGCTGCGGCGCCGCCGCGGCGCGGGCGGGGCCTCCGGCGGGCGTGGGGACGGCGCTCTTCTTCGCAACCTGGGCGGGTTTGGCCGCCTTCTTGCGGGCGGCGGCTTCGGCGGCGACCTTCTCGGCGATCTTCGCGTCGGCCTCGTCGCGGATCGTCCTGGCGTCGGCGTTGGCGGCATCGGCGGCGAGGGCCTCCTCGGCCTTTTGCCTGGCCTCTTCGGGCCGGTCTTCCGTCAGCGCGGTGCGAGCGGCCGCGACGATCGCGCCGACCTGCTCGCGGCGCGCGGCCTCTTCCTGCTGGCTCTTGACGGCATTTTCGGCCATCTGGGCGTACTTGCGCGCCTCCTCGTTGTTCGGGCTGCGCGAGAGGACCTGGCGGAATCTCGCCAGGCTCTCCTCGTACTGCCCGGCCGCGAAGAGCTTCTGGCCCTCCTCGAGAGCCTGCTTGCGGTCGCGCACTTCCTGCTCGAGCACCGCGTCCGGCGCGACGGTCGGCGTCGCCGCGGACCGGGCGCGCAGCGCGAAGAAACCGATGACGAGGATGGCGACCGCCCCGGCGCCGGCGACGACGCGCCAGAACCACTTGGGGTTGACCTCGGACTTCGCGATCTTCTTCCACTCCTGCACGGGCACCGGCGCGGGCGCGACGACCGTCGCCGCGCCCGGAAGGGGCGGCAGCTGGTCCTCGTTCTCGAAGCTGCCCTCGAGCGGCATCGACGGGACCGCGTCCATCGCGGCCGCCAGGTCCGGCGCCGCCGCGGTCCTCTCGTGGTCGTCGCCGTCCTCCGGCATCCCGGCGGGCGCGGGCGGAGGGCCCGGCGGCGGCGGAACGGCGGGAGGGGGCGGCACCACCGTCGTGTCCCGCGGCGCGCCCTGCGCGGCGAGCTCCTGGAGGTTGGCGAGCTTCAGGGTCGGGAGGTTCTCGGCGGCCGAGACCATCGTCCCGAGGTCCTGCAGCGCCTTCTGCTCCTCCATGTGGGCCTTGAGCTGGTAGAGCGCGAGGGCCATGTCCTTGCCGCGCTGGTAGCGGTTCCAGGGGTCCTTGGCCATCGCCCGGGCGACGATCGGGTTGAACTCCGGAGGCACGTCGGTCGACAGCTCGGCCGGAGGCGTGAAGTCCTCGTGGACGATCTTGTAGGAGATCGCCGTGAGGTTGTCGCCCTGGAAGGGCTTGCGGTTGGTGAGGAGCTCGTAGAGCACCACACCGAGGGAGAAGATGTCGCTGCGCCCGTCGACCGGCGCCCCCGAGACCTGCTCGGGCGACATGTAGTTGGGCGTTCCGAGAAACTGCCCCGTCGTCGTGAGGTTGGAGGAGGCGACCTTGGCGATGCCGAAATCGGTGATCTTCACCTTGCCGTCGGTCGTCAGGATGATGTTCGCCGGCTTGACGTCGCGGTGGATGATGCCCTTGCGGTGGGCGTAGTCGAGCGCCTCGCCGATCTGGGCGATCAGGTCCGCGATCTCGTCCCAGGTGAACTTGTTCTTCTCGGTCAGGAAGGCCTTGAGGTTCTTGCCCTCGATGTACTCCATCGCGATGAAGGACGCCCGGCTCTCGGTGTCCTCCCCGATGTCGTGGATCGTGACGATGTTGGGATGGGAGAGGATCCCCGCCGTCTGCGCCTCGCGGACGAAGCGCTCCCGGAACTCGCGCGACTCGGAGTCGTCCTCGCCCGTCTGGGAGGTCTTGATCGTCTTGATGGCGACGAGCCGGCCGATGACGGGGTCCTTGGCGAGGTAAACCACGCCCATGGCGCCCTTGCCGAGCTCGTTCAATACCTCGTAGCGGCCGAGCCTGCCCACGCGCGCTCCCGCTACCTTATCCGCCATAGGCTCGGAACGAGTCCCTCCCCGCCCGGCGGACGACCCGCGGTGATGCCAGTAGACGCCGGGACCGCCGAAATTCTAGCAGGTTGGCCCGTGCCTGCGGGGCCAATCTGGACGTTCCGGGCCCCCTCGCGGCCCGCGCGGGCCTCGGATCGAGCGGTATCCTGCCTCCCTATGGACCCGGTCCGCGGCGTGCGCATCGTGCGGTACGAGGGCGGCACGGCCTCGCCTCGCCCGGACCGAGTGACGGTCGAGGAACCGCTGGAGATCCGCGTCGGGAAAGAGACTCTCGCGGTCACCATGCGGACGCCGGGTCACGACTTCGATCTGGCGGCCGGATGGCTCCTCTCGGAGGGGATCGTCCGGAAGCCCGAAGAGATCATTCGAATCGAGCACTGCCGGGAGGTCCGTTCGCCGGAGGAAGAGGGCAACGTCGTCATCGTGCGCTCGACGGCCGCCGCCGGGGACGCGCTCGACCGCGCGAAGCGGCTGCTCCTGACGAGCTCCTCGTGCGGCCTCTGCGGCAAGGGCTCGATCGAGTCGATCCACGGACGCTTCCCCGCCGTCGACTCGGACGCCAGGGTCTCGCCGGAGGTCCTCGAAACGCTCCCGGCCACGCTGCGCCGGTCGCAGGCGGCCTTCGGGGAGACCGGGGGGCTCCACGCGGCCGGGGTCTTCACTCTCGAGGGCGAGCTCCTCGCCTCGCGGGAGGACGTCGGCCGGCACAACGCCGTCGACAAGGTCATCGGGCACCTCTTCCGCGAGGGCCGCGTGCCATTGTCCCGGCACGTCCTTCTCGTCTCCGGGCGCGCCTCGTTCGAGATCGTTCAGAAGGGCGTCGCGGCCGGGATCCCGATCGTCGCGGCCGTTTCCGCTCCCTCGTCGCTCGCCATCGACCTGGCGCGCGAGTCGCGAGTGGCGCTCGTCGGGTTCCTGCGCGACGGCGGCTTCAATCTGTATTCGGCGGAGGAGCGCCTCGCCGTTGCCGCGAGCGCTCGATGATCGAGGGGATCACCCAGCCGAGCAGGACGCCGGCGAGCACCAGAAGGCCCACGGCGACGGCGAACGCGATGCCGATGCCCAGACACGAGAGCGCTGTCATCCGGCCCCCATTTTCGCCGCAACCGGAATGACCCCGCGGGAGGATCCGGAGGAACGGCTCAAAAGCGGCAAGGCCGTCGCGGCGGCGCTGCTGCTCGCGGCGGTGATTTTCGCGGCATTGGCCGTGTTTTTGTGGGTCCTTTTCGCCCGGGGGTGCGGCAGGCCTTCAATATAATCCGGCGCCATGAAGTCATTCTCCGCTCCCAACCTGCGCAACGTGGCCGTCGTCGGCCACAACACGGTCGGCAAGACCACCCTCGTCGCCTCGCTCCTGCACGCCGCCGGGGCGACCACGCGGGCCGGCCGGATCGAGGACGGCACCTGCCCGACGGACTTCGACGGCGAGGAGATCGACCGGAAGATCTCGATCAACCTGGCCTGCGCCCACGTCGTCCACCGCGACACGAAGATCAACTTCATCGACGCCCCCGGCTACGGCATCTTCGCCCCCGAGGCGCGCGCCGCGGTCTACGCCGCCGACGCCGCGCTCATCGTGCTCGACGCGGTCTCGGGCGTCGAGGTCCAGACCGAGACGGGTCTGGAAGTTCGCGACGGAGTTCGGCCGGCCGGTGATGTTCGTCGTCAACCGGATGGACCGCGAGCGGGCGTCCTTCGACCGCACGATCGAGTCGCTCCAGAAGAAGTTCGGCCGCGGGGTCGTCCCCCTCCAGATCCCGATCGGAGAGGAGAAGGGCTTCCACGGCACCGTCGACCTCGTCCGGATGGAAGCGCACATCAACGACGACGGCAAGAGCGAGCGACGGCCCCATCCCCGCCGACCTCGCCGAGCGCGCGAAGGCCGAGCACGAGGCTCTCGTCGAAGCCGTGGCCGAGGGCGAGGACGACCTCATGGAGAAGTTCTTCGCCCAGGGCACCCTCGAGCCGCAGGACATCCTGCCCGGGCCTGAAGCGCGAGATCATCGAGCGCAAGGTCTTCCCGGTCCTCTGCGCCTCTTCCTCCCACACCATCGGCGCGATCCGGCTCCTCGACGCCTGCGAGGCCCTGTTGCCTTCGCCCGAGGACCGCAAGACCGAAGCCGTCGGCAAGGACGGCAAGTCCGCGATGGTCTTCTGCAACGAGAAGGACCCGGCCGTCGCCCAGGTGTTCAAGACCGTCTCGGACCCGTTCGCGGGCCGCATCTCGTACCTGCGCGTCCTCGCCGGGCACTTCCAGTCCGACGGCACGTACTGGAACTCGTCGAAGGGCATCCCGGAGCGCTTCTCGGGGCTCTTCCTCCCGCAGGGCAAGGAGCACGTCAGCGTCGCCGAGGCCAAGGCCGGCGACATCGTCGCGGTCGCGAAGTTGAAGGAGACGCTGACCGGCGACACGCTCACGGCCAAGGACCACCCGGTCGTCGTGCCGGTCCTCAAGGTGCCGGAGGCGTCCATCGCCTACGCCATCGAGCCCAAGGCCAAGGGCGACGAGGACAAGATCTCGACGGCGCTGCACAAGCTGATCGAGGAGGACCCGTCGCTCTCCTTCACGCGCGACGAGGAGACCAAGGAGTTCCACCTCGCCGGGGCTTCGCAGCTCCACGTCGAGATCGCCGTCGCGCGCCTGAAGAAGCGCTACGGCGTCGAGGTCATCCTCCATCCGCCCAAGGTCCCCTACCGGGAGACGATCACCCGCAAGGCCGAGGCGCACGGACGGCACAAGAAGCAGACGGGCGGCCACGGCCAGTTCGCCGACTGCCGCATCCGCGTCGAGCCCCTGCCACGCGGCAAGGACTTCGAGTTCGTCGACGACATCTACGGCGGCGCGATCCCGCGCAACTTCATCCCCGCCGTCGAGAAGGGCATCCAGGAGGTCCGGCGCAAGGGCTTCCTCGCCGGCTACCCCATGGTCGACTTCCGCGTCACCCTCTACGACGGCCAGTACCACGACGTCGACTCCTCGGAGCTCGCGTTCAAGCTCGCCGGCGCGCCTCGCCTACAAGGAGGCCATGGCCGCGGCCAAGCCGACGCTGCTCGAGCCGGTCATGAACGTCGAGATCACGCGCGCCGAACGAGTACGTCGGGCGACCTCATGGGCGACCTCTCGTCGCGCCGCGGCAAGGTCGAGGGCATGGACGCCGCCGAGGACGATACCGTCATCAAGGCCCAGGTCCCGATGTCGGAGCTGCTGACCTACGGCGCGCAGCTGCGCTCGATCACGCAGGGACGGGGGTCCTTCCACCTCGAGTTCTCGCACTACGCCGAGGTCCCGCACGCGCAGCAGGAGAAGGTGATCGCGCAGTCCAAGGCCGGCAAGGCGGAGGCGAAGGAAGCCTAGGCGCGGAACCGAAGGAGCCGGTAGCCGTAGGCGCCGGACCGGTACATCTCGCGATAGCCGCGCCCGCTCTCGAGGAGCGAGGCGAGTTGCGCGGCTTCGAGGCCGAGGTCCTTCTCGATCGACGCGCGGTGCTTCGGAATGCGCTCCAGGAAGTAGTCGATGGTCGGCGCAGCCCGGCCGGTGACGTCGATCTCCTCCTCGAGCGCGAAACCCTGGCCCTCCGCGGCGGCCAGGAATCGCTCCAGACGGTGCAGGGCGCCCGGCTTCTCGACGGGCTCGAGCGCGAACTCGTCGAGGACGACGACGCTCGCCCCGGGGGCCGAGAGCGCCCGCACCTTGCGAAAGAGCGCCTCGCTGTCGATGTACTGCGAGGACTCCTGGAAGAGGACGACGTCGAAGCGGTCGGTCGTCTCGTAGTGCTCGAGCGGCGTCGTGTGGACGCGAATCCGGCCGCCGAACCGCTCGGCCGCGGCCGCGGCCTGCACGGGGTCGGGGGTGATGCCCTGGGCTGCGTAGCCCATCTCCGTCAGGCGCGCGAGGGTCGTCCCGAGACCGATCCCGACCTCCAGCAGGCGCGCCGGCGGCGGAGGGAGGCGCGAGAGGAGAAGGGCGGTCGAACGCTCCTGCGCCGTCGCGATGGAGTCCTGAGGGCTGTCGAAGAGGCCGTAGTGCATCGAGGCGACGGTCCCCTCCTCGCGCTCGAGGACGGAGAGGAGGACATTGAGAGGGAACGGGAAGTCGCGATACGCGGTCAATCGGAACCTACAGCGTGCGCCAGCGTCTTCCGTCCTTCTCGAGGAAGCGGTCCGCGGCCTCCGGGCCGAAGGTGCCGGCGGCGTAGTTGGGAAAGTCCGTCGGCGGGGTGCGCTCCCACGCGTCGAGGATGGGTGTCAGGACCTCCCAGGCGTGCTCGGCTTCGTCGCCGCGGATGAAGAGCGTCTGGTCGCCGTGGGTGACGTCGACGAGCAGCCGCTCGTATCCTCCGGCGATCGGGGCGCCGAGCTTCGAGTACGGGAAGTCCATGTAGACCGACTGGACCTGCAGCACCGAGCCCGGGACCTTGACGCCGAACTTGAGCGACACGCCCTCGTCGGGCTGGATGTGGAGGCGCAGGACGTTCGGCAGGAGCTCGCCCGAGGCCTTGCTGAAGAACCGGTGCGGGACCTGCTTGAACTCGATCGCGACCTCGGTGACGCGCTTGGCCAGGCGCTTGCCCGATCGCAGGTAGAACGGCACGCCCGCCCAGCGCCAGTTGTCGATCGCGACCTTGATCGCGGCGTAGGTCGGCGTGGGCGAGCGGGGGTCGACCTTCGCCTCCTCGCGGTAGCCCGGAACCCCCTTGCCGTTGACGACGCCGGGGCCGTACTGGCCGCGGACCGCCCAGTCGCCGATCGCGTCGTTCTCGAACGGCCGGATCGATTCCAACACCTTGACCTTCTCGGCGCGGATGGCATCGGCCTCGTAGGCGGCCGGCGGCTCCATCGCCGTCAACGTCAGGAGCTGCATGATGTGGTTCTGGAACATGTCGCGCAGGACGCCGGCGTGCTCGTAGAAGCCCGCCCGGTGGCCCACTCCCACGGACTCGGCGACCGAGATCTGCACGTGGTCCACGTAGCGGTGGTTCCACATCGGCTCGAAGATGCCGTTGGCGAAACGCAGAACGAAGATGTTCTGGACCGTCTCCTTCCCGAGGTAGTGGTCGATGCGGTAGACCTGCTTCTCGGGAAAGATCTTGAGCAGGACCTCGTTCAGGTGCCGGCACGAGGCCAGGTCGTGGCCGAAGGGCTTCTCGACGACGGCGCGGACCCAGCCCTTCTCGACGCGGGAGAGCCCCTCCTCGCCGAGGCCGTGCACGATCGGCTCGTCGGCGTCCGGAGGCGTCGCGAAGTAGAAGATGCGGTTGCGTGGGCCCGAGCGGCGTCCCTCGATCTCGTCCAGGGCCGCCTTGACCTTCCGGAAGAGCTCGCGGTCGCCGAAGTCTCCCGCGATGTACCGTACGACCGCCGGCAGGTCTCCGGGGCGCCCCTGGGTCGGCGGCGTGAACTCCCGCGCCCCGCCCTCGAGGTGCTTGCGGAACTCGTCGTCGGTGAAGGCCGTGCGGCCGATGCCGACGATCGCGAAGTCCGGAGAGATGGCCCCGTCCCGGTTCAGGTGGGCGATCGCCGGCGCGAGGAGCCGGCGGGTCAGGTCGCCCGAGGCGCCGAAGATCACGAGGGTGCACGGCGGCCGGATCTCCTCCTCGGAGCGACGCATCGAGGCCGTGTCCGTCGGCGAGCTCAAGCGACGGACCGTCCGGCCAGGGCCGCCGTCTCGAGGGCCCGGTCGACCGCCGTCGAGAGCTCCTCGAGCCCGCGGCGAACGTCGCCGCCCGGCAGCCGCACGCGCGCCACGCGGCGCCCCCGCGCCGAAAGCGACTGGGCGTCGCCGGCGGCCTGCGCGGCCAGGACGTCGGCGAACCCCCAGGGCCGGCCGGGGACGGGCAGGACGGAGGGTGTCCCCCCGACGACCTGGAGAAAGACGCCGGAAGCCGGTCCGCCCTTCTGCAGCTGCCCGCTCGAATGCAGGAATCTCGGAGCGAACTGGAGGCTCGTCGCGACGCGGCGAGTCCGGCGCACCTTCATCGCGATCGTCTGGAGCGCGGCGTCGGTCTCGGGCGTTTCGGGCACGTAGGCCGCGATCGAGAAGTAGTCGTTGGCGCGGATCGAGCCGAGGAGGCTCGCGATGTCCGCGAGAGCCGCTCCGGGCGTGGCCGCCTCGGGTCCGGCCTCGGCAGTCCCCGAGAGGATCGCCCCCGCCCGGGCCCTCGATGCCTCCGCCTCGGGCTCGTCGAACGGATGGACGCCGAGGACCTTCGCGGCGACCGCCGCCGCGAACTCCCACCGGAACATCTCCGCGCCGACGTCCGCCGGGTCCTGGAGGCTGAAGGTGGCCACCGTCTGGCCGTGCTCGACGAGCGCCGAGACGCGCGCCGCCGCAGCGGCATCGGCCCGGCCCTCCGTCTCGTAACGGACGAAGAAGCGGTCCGAGCCGTAGACGGTCGGCGGGCCGAGCAGCTCGCCGTCGATCGGCACGAGCCCCTTTCCCTCCTTGCCGGTCGAGGAGGCGACGAGCCCTTCGATCCAGCGGCCGAGGCGCTCGTGCGGGGCGTCGATCGAGAAGGTGAGCTTGTCGCGCCCGGAGAGGGCCTCGGTCGCGAGGGCCGTCCCGAGGAGCACGCCGGGGTTCACGCTCGCGCTGCAGCGGCAGGCCTCGGCCATGCGCCGGGCGCGGGCGACGACCTCGCGCAGACCGACTCCCGCCAGGGCCGCCGGAACGAGGCCGTAGCTCGACAGCGCCCCGTAGTGGCCCGGCACGGACGGGTCGCCGTGGAGGATCGTCCGGGCGCCGCGCTCGGCGGCGAGTCGCTCGAGCGAGGAGCCGGGGTCGGTCACCACGACGAAGCGCTCCCCCGCCCTCGCGCCGAGCTCGAGGCGGGCGTGCTCGAAGAAGAAGTCGAAGAGGATGCTCGTTTCGAGAGTCGCTCCGGATTTCGCCGATACGACGAAGATCGTCCGGCTCGGGTCGCTCGCGGCGGCCGCCGCGGCGACCGCGGCCGGCTCGATCGAGTCGAGGACTGCGAGCCTCGGGAACCCTTCCGCCGCGGGCAGGCTCGCGAAAGCGGCGGGCGCCAGGCTCGCGCCCCCCATGCCGAGGACGAGCACCCGGTCGGCGCTCGAGCGCACGGACGCGGCCAGGGCCTCGAGGTCGGAGAGAGTGGCCGCCGCCTGGTCCGGCAGCCTCAACCAGCCGAGCGAGCCCTCGATTCGCCGGCGGGCGACCGCCTCGATCTTCCAGAACGTCCCGTCGCCGGACCAGATCCGTTCGACGGCCCGCTCCGACTCCAGACGCGCCACCGTGGAGCGGCAGCGGGCGGCGGCGCCCTCCGGCTCGAGGTTCACGCGACCCTCATCGCCTTCTCCTTCTCCACGATCGCCTGGAGGAGGCTGTCGTAGGAATCCGAGAACTTCTTGACGCCCTCGTCCTCGAGCTCCCGGGTGACGGCGGCGAAATCGATCTCGAGGCCCGGCAGCGCCGCGAACGCCGCCCGCGCGGCGGGGAGATCGTCGTGGATGCGGACCTTCGGATCGCCGTGGTCGCGATAGGCCTCGAAGGTCTCGGGCGGGATGGTGTCGACGGACTCGGGCGCGATGAGCGCCTCGACGTAGTAGACGTCGGGAAGCGACTTGTCCTTGGTCGACGTCGAGGCCCAGAGCGGCCGCTGCACGCGGGCGCCCTTGCCCTTCAGGGCCGCGAACCGCGCGCCCCCGAAGACCTCCTCGAAGGCCTCGTAGGCGATCCGCGCGTTGGCGACCCCGAGCTTCGCCCGGAACGTCTTCGCGTTCGGGTTGCCGGCCGCCGCCAGGGCGTCGAGCTTCGCGTCGACGTTGGTGTCGACGCGCGAAACGAAGAAGCTCGCGACCGACCGGATCCCGTCGATCGCCTGGCCGCGCCTGACCCGGTCCTCGAAGGCCGAGAGGTAGGCGTCCATCACCTCGCGATAGCGCGGAACCCCGAAGAGGAGCGTGACGTTGATGTTGAGGCCGTCCGACAGGCACTGCCGGATGGCCGGCACGCCCTGCGCCGTGCCCGGGATCTTGACCATGACGTTGGGGCGGTTGCACTTGCCCCAGAGACGGTGCGCCTCGGCGATCGTCGCCTGCGTGTCGCGGGCGAGGTGGGGCCCGACCTCGATCGAGACGAAGCCGTCGTTTCCGCCGCTCGCATCGAAGACCGGCCGGAACTGGTCGGCCGCCGCGGCAACGTCGGCCACGGCCAGGCTCTCGTAGATCGCGGCGGGCTCCTGGCCGGCGGCGTCCCGGATGACCTCGTCGTAGAGGTTGCTCTTGGCGATCGCGTTCTGGAAGATGGTCGGGTTCGACGTCATTCCCCGAAGCCCGTCCTCGGCGATGAGCTTCTTCAAGCCCGGCCCCGAGTAGAGGTCGCGGCGGATGTAGTCGTACCAGACGCTCTGGCCGAGATCTCCCAGCCGCTTCAGAGGATTCGCGCTCATGACTTTCCTCCTTGTGTTCCGAGCAGGCCATGCGCGGACTTCACGACGTGCTCGACGGTGAAGCCGTATTCCTTCATGACGATCTCGCCCGGCGCCGAGGCGCCGTAGCGGTCGACGCCGATCGAGCCGCCCTCGTCGCCGACGTACTTCTGCCAGCCCAGCGTCACCCCGGCCTCGATCGAGAGCCGCGCCCTGACGGGGGGCGGCAGGACCTCGTCCCGGTATTCGCGGGGCTGGGCGTCGAAGAACTCCCAGCACGGCATCGAGACGACGCGGGTCGGGATCCCCTCCGCCTCCAGCTTCGTTCGCGCCGCCGCCGCGAGCTGCAGCTCCGAGCCCGTCCCCATCAGGATCAACCTGGGCTTTCCGCCCGAGGCCTCGGCCAGGATGTAGCCCCCGCGCGAAACGTCGCCCTTCGCTCCCGAGCGGTCGAGGACGGGGACGTTCTGCCGGCAGAAGACGAGGCCGACCGGGCCGTCGCGGTGCTCGATCGCCGCCCGCCAGGCCTCGGCCGACTCGTTGGCGTCGCCCGGGCGCAGGATCGCGAAGTGCGGCATCGCCCGCAGCGACATCAGCTGCTCGACCGCCTGGTGCGTCGGACCGTCCTCGCCGAGGCCGATCGAGTCGTGGGTCCAGACGAAGATCGTCGGCAGGTGCGACAGGGCCGCCAGGCGGATCGACGGGCGCATGTAGTCCGAGAAGCAGAAGAAGGTGGCGACGAACGGGCGCACGCCGCCGTGGTACGACATGCCGTTGGCGATCGCCGCCATGGCGTGCTCGCGCACGCCGTAGTGGATGTTGTTCCCCTCGCCCGAGGCGCCGTCGAACTCGGCCGCGCCTTCGATCCTGGTCTTCGTCGACTCCGACAGGTCCGCGTCGCCCCCGAGCAGCCACGGCACGTGCCTGGCGATCGCGTTGATCGCCTTGCCGGAGGCCACGCGGGTCGCGAGCGATTCGCCGGCCTTCCACTTCGGAAGGTCCGCGTCCCAACCCTTCGGCAGCGCTCCCTTTTCCTCGTCGCGCCACTCCTCTGCGAGGTCCGGATACGCCTTCGCGTACGCTTCGAAGCGGCGCCGCCAGTCCGCCTCGGCCTTCTCCCCGCGCTGGACGGCCGCGCGCAGGTGCTCGAGCGCCTCCTTCGGGATGTGGAACGGGTCGCTCCACTCCCAGCCGAGGGCCTTCTTGGTGAGGGCGACCTCCTCGGCGCCGAGCGGGCTGCCGTGGGCGGCGCTCGTGCCCGCCTTGTGCGGCGAGCCGTAGCCGATCGTCGTGCGCACGGCGATGATCGTGGGACGCTCGTCCTGCGCGACGGCGGTCTGGATCGCGCGGTCGATGCCGTCGAGGTCGGTGTTGCCGTTCTCGACCCGCAGGACCTGCCAGCCGTAGGACGCGTACCGGGCGAGGACGTCCTCGGTGAAGCTCTGCTGCGCCGGACCGTCGAGCGTGACGTGGTTGTCGTCGTAGAGATAGACGAGACGGCCGAGCTTCAGGTGCCCGGCCAGCGAACCGGCCTCCGAGGAGATCCCCTCCATCAGATCGCCGTCGCCGACGAGACAGAAGGTCCGGTGGTTCACGATCTCGTGGCCCGGCCGGTTGAAGCGGTGCGCGAGCCAGCGTTCCGCCATCGCCATGCCGACCGCATTGGCCGTTCCCTGGCCCAGAGGCCCCGTCGTCGCCTCGACGCCCGGGGTCAGGTGGACCTCGGGGTGGCCGGGCGTGCGGCTCTCCCACTGCCGGAAGGCCTTCAAGTCCTCGAGCGTCAGGTCGTAGCCCGTCAGGTGCAGGAGGCTGTAGAGCAGCGCGGATCCGTGGCCGGCCGAGAGGACGAAGCGGTCGCGGTCCGGCCAGTGCGGGTTCCTCGGGTTGTGCGAGAGGTGCCGGTGCCAGAGGACGTAGGCCATCGGGGCGGCGCCGAGGGGAAGCCCGGGGTGGCCGGAGTTGGCTTTCTGAACGGTGTCGATCGACAGGGTCCGGATGGTGTCGATCGACAGCTCTTCGAGGGACTTCGCAACAGTGGTCAAGCGGGCCTCCTCGGCCGGATCTTATTACGCGGGCCGGAAAACGGCGGGGGAACCCCGGGTGAAGCTCCCGCGAAGGAAATCGGGCGCCGCTTCTGATAGAGAATCGGGTGGAAGGGGACCCGACTCCCGTGAAGATCGACGAACCCGTCGCCGCGCCGCGCGGCGTCCGCAAACCGTTCGAGTGGTCCGGAGGAGATCTCTCCGACCGGGCGCTCTCCATGGAGTGGCTCGAGACCGACGGCCGCGGCGGCTTCGCCTGCGGCACGGTGGCGGGGCCCCGCACCCGCCGTTACCACGGCTGGCACATCCCGGCGATCCCGCCGCCGAGGCGTCGCTGGGTGATGGTCTCCGGCTGCGACGAGTTCGTGACCGCGGGCGGCAGGACCGCCGGCATCTCGACGCAGGAGTACCACGACCTCTTTCATCCCGAGGGGATGCAGAACCTGACGCGCTTCCGCCTCGAGCCCTTCCCCACCTGGAGGCACGAGACCGAGGACTTCGCGATCGAGCGCTCGCTCTGTCTCGTCCGCGACCGCTCGGTCACGATCGTGCGCTGGGTCAACCGCGGGGACTCGGAGCTGACGCTTCGCGTCCGCCCGCTCACGGCGTTCCGGGGACTCCACCGGCTCCAGAAGGAGAACGCCGACTGGGACGCGACGGTCGAGGTCCGCGGCGAGACGTCGTGGGTCAAGCCCCTCCCCTACCTGCCGCGCCTGTACCTGCGCGGCGTCTTCGCCTCGACGCGGATCGAGCCGACCTGGTACCGGCACTTCCGCTACGCCGAAGAGGCCGCCCGCGGCTACGACTGCGAAGAGGACCTCTGGAGTCCGCTCGAATGGGAGTGGGTGCTTCGCCCCGACGCCCAGGTCTTCGCCCTCTTCTCGCTCGACGAGGTCGCGGCCGACCCGGACGACTTCCTCGAGACCGAGCGGCGCCGCCGCCAGGAGTTCGCCTCGACGGGCGATCCCGTCTTCGACGAGCTCGCCAGCCGCACCGAGGCCTTCGTCGCCGAGGCGGACCACCGGCGAACCACCGTGCTCGCCGGCTTCCCGTGGCTCTCCGACTGGGGACGCCAGGCCATGGTCGCCGCACCGGGGCTCGCGCTCGCCCACGGCCGCGTCGGCTCGCTCGCGCGCGTGCTCAACACGTTCGCCGCGCATCGACGCGACGGCCTGATCCCGAGCCACTTCGCCGGCGACGACGGCCAGCCCGAATACGACTCGATCGACGCCTCGCTGTGGTTCATCCTCGCCGTCGAGTGGTTCGGACGCGCGCGACGCAACCCCGGGCGGCCCTCGCCGCTGCTCGGCGCGGTGCGGGCGATCATCGACGCGTACCGGCGCGGGACGCGCTCGCACATCGGGGTCGGGCCCGACGGCCTTCTCGCCGGGGATTCGCCGGGCCGCCCGCTGACCTGGATGGACGCGATGCTCGACGGCCAGCCCGTCACGCCGCGCGCGGGCCGGCCCGTCGAGGTCAACGCCCTGTGGCACGCGGCCTTGAAGAGCGCGGCCCGCCTCGAGCGGCTCGCCGGCGAGATGGGGCGGGCGCGCGAGCTCGAGTCCGAGGCCTGGCACGCGGGCCGGCGCTTCAACGAGACCTTCTGGTGCGCCGAGAAGGGCTGCCTCTACGACGTCGTCGGCGACTTCGGTCCGGACGCGAGCCTGCGGCCCAACCAGATCCTCGCCGTGGCGCTGACGGACGATCTGCTGCCTCCGCACCGCGCGCGGTCGGTCTACTGGTCGGTCCGGCGAAATCTCCTGACGCCCTTCGGCCTGCGCACGCTCGACCCGGAGGACCCGCGCTACCGGGGAGAGTGCTCGGGCGACGAGCGGGCCCGCCTCTCCGCGATGCACCAGGGGACCGTGTGGCCGTGGCTGATGGGGCCTTTCGCCGACGCGCACTTCCGGGTCTTCGGAAACAACGAGGAGTCGCGCAAGACCATGCGCGCGCTCATGGCGCCCCTGCGGGCGCACATCCGGGAGGCGGGCCTCGGCCACGTGTCCGAGATGTTCGACGGCGATCCGCCGCATACTCCCCGGGGCTGCTTTGCGCAGGCCTGGAGCGCGGCCGAGATCGCGCGGGTCCTCTACACGCACATGCGGGGAGGGGAATGAGGAACGAGCGGACGGGCTGACGGGACCATGAGGGTCCTCATGTTCGGCTGGGAGTTCCCCCCGTACGTTTCGGGCGGACTCGGCGTGGCCTGCGAGGGAATCGTCCGGGGCCTGCTCGAGCTCTCGACCGAGATCGTCCTGGTGCTCCCCCGCCGGGTCGAGACGGACGTGCCCGGCCTCCGGATCCTGACGGCCGGCGGCCGTTCGGGTCGAGGGCGGCCGGCGGCCCGCGCCCGCCGGCGGCTGAGGCTGAAGGTGCGCCGCGTCCGAACGCTGCTCAAGCCCTACCTCACCGACGCCGTCTACGAGGAGGAGTTTCTCGCGATCTCCGGCCGGGAGCCGCGGCGGCCCGGCATCTACGGCCCGAACCTCCACGAGGAGGTCCTGCGCTACGCCGAGGAGGCCGCGCGCATCGCGGCGCGCGAGAAATTCGACGTCATCCACGCGCACGACTGGCTGACCTTCATGGCCGGCATGCGCGCTCGCCGGGCGAGCGGCAAGCCGCTCGTGGTCCACGTGCATGCGACCGAGTACGACCGCTCGGGCAACGGCGACAACGGGTTCGTCGTCGGGGTCGAGCGGGCGGGGCTCGCGGCCGCCGACCGCGTCGTCGCCGTTTCCGCCTACACGGCCGACGTTCTCGCCGCGCGATACGGCGTGCCCCGCGAGAAGCTGCGCGTCGTCCACAACGCGATCGACGCCCGCGAGCCCCACGCCCGCTGGACGATCGCGGAGGGAGACCCGCTCGTCCTCTTCGCCGGACGGATCACCTGGCAGAAGGGCCCCGACTACTTCGTCGACGCCGCGGCCCGGGTGGCGGCCGAGATGCCGGCCGTCAAGTTCGCCGTCGCCGGCGCCGGCGACCGGCTTCGCCCGATGATGCAGCGGGTGGCGGACGCCGGCCTCGAGGACCGGTTCCTCTTCACCGGCTTCTTGCCAGCGGACGACCTCGACCGCCTCTATGCCCGGGCCGACGTCTACGTGATGCCGTCGGTCTCGGAGCCCTTCGGCCTGACGGCCCTCGAGGCCCTGCAGCACGGCACGCCCGTCATCGTGTCGCGCTCGGCCGGCGTCTCCGAGGTCGTGCGCCACGTGCTTCGGGTCCAGTTCGGCGACGTCGAGGACCTCGCTTCGAAGATCCTCTCCGTCCTGATGTTCCCCCCGCTCAAGGACGCGCTCTCCGCGCGCGGTCGCGCCGAGGTGGAGCGGCTGTCGTGGCGCGAGTCCGCATGGCGATGCCGGACGGTCTACCGCGAGTTGGTGGCAGAATGAGGACGCCGCCATGATTCCGGTCTGCCTCTACTTCCAGGTCCATCAGCCGCACCGGCTGCGCCGCTACAACTACTTCGACGTGGGTCGCGAGCACCGCTATTTCGACGACGACGCCAACCGCGAGATCCTCGCGAAGGTCTCCGAGCGCTGCTACCGGCCGGCGACGGCCATGCTCGAGCGGCTCCTCGAGGCGCATCCCCGCTTCGCGGTCGCCTTCTCCCTCTCGGGTTGCCTCCTCGAGCAGCTCGCGGCCTGGGCGCCGGACACCCTGGAGGGCTTCCGCCGCCTCGCGGCACACGGCGGCGGGCGGGTCGAGATCCTCGCCGAGACCTCGCATCACTCGCTCGCGTGGCTCGCCTCGGTGGACGAGTTCGCCGCCCAGGTCGAGCTGCACCGGCAGGCGATCGCGGAGATCTTCGGCCAGGAGCCGACGGTCTTCCGGAACACGGAGCTCATCTATTCCGACGCCCTGGCGGCTTTCCTGGAGGAACGGGGATACCGGGGAGTGCTCGCCGACGGCGTCGAGCCGCTGACGGGGCCGCGCTCGGCGCGCCGCGTGTACCGCGCCGCGACGCCGCGCGGGCTTCCGCTGCTGCTCCGTGATTACCGGCTCTCCGACGACATCGCCTTCCGCTTCTCCAATCGCGAATGGAGCGAGTGGCCGTTGACGCCCGAGAAGTACGACCGCTGGGTCTCGCGCCTCGAGGGCGACGTCCTCTCCCTGTTCATGGACTTCGAGACCTTCGGCGAGCACCAGTGGAAGGAGACCGGGATCTTCGAGTTCTTCGAGGCCTGGGCCGGCCGCCACCTGGCGCACGACGGCGCGGCGTTCCTGACGCCCTCCGAGGCCATCGCCCGCCTGCCGGCGGCCGACCGGCTGTCGGCCCCGCGCACGCTGTCCTGGGCCGACGAGGAGCGGGACGTCTCGGCGTGGCAGGGCAACGATCTGCAGCGAGACGCCCTGAAGCGCCTCTTCGCGCTCGAGGGCCGCGTCAAGGCTTCGGCCTCGGCCGACCTGCGGTCGGACTTTCGGAGGCTGACGACCTCCGATCATTTCTATTACATGGCGACCAAGGCCGCCGAGGACGGGAAGGTGCACGCCTACTTCTCGCCCCACGAGTCGCCGTACGAGGCGTACATCGCCTTCATGCACGTGCTGTCGGACCTCGAGCGGCGGCTCCCCCGCCCGCGCCGGCGGCCGGCCGCCACGTCCCGGGCCGCCGCTCACGCTTGAAGAAGACCCCGGTTTTCCTCCTGATCTGCGACGGCTGGGGCCACGCGCCGCCGTCGGCGGGCAACGCCATCGCCCTGGCACGCACCCCGATCTACGATCGGTGGCTCGCCGACTACCCGTGGACGCTGCTCGAGGCCTCCGGAGAGGCCGTCGGACTGCCGGCCGGCGTCATGGGCAACTCCGAGGTCGGCCACCTGACGCTCGGCGCCGGCCGCATGGTCCCGCAGGACCTGCTTCGGATCGACCTGGCCCTGCGGGACGGCTCGTTCTTCGAGAACCCGGGCCTGCTGGCGGCCTGCGCCGCGGCCCGCCGCCGCCAGGGGGCCACGCTCCACGTCATGGGCCTCGTCTCCGACGGCGGCGTGCACTCGCACGAGCGGCACCTGGAAGGCCTGCTGAAGCTCGCCGCCCGGCAGGAAGTGCCGCGTGTGCGCGTCCACGCGTTCACCGACGGGCGCGACACGCCGCCGAAATCGGCGCTGCGCTACCTCGCGAAGATCGAAGCCATGCTCGATCCGTCCAGGGCGAAGATCGCCACGGTCTCGGGCCGCTACTACGCCATGGACCGCGACCGGCGCTGGGACCGCGTCGCGCGCGCCTATGCCGCGCTGGTGTTCTCGTCGGGCCTGCACGCCGGCAGCGCCGAGGAGGCGGTGGCCGAGGCCTACGCCCGCGACGAGACGGACGAGTTCGTCCAGCCCACCGTGCTCATGGAGGACGGCGAGCCGGTCGGGCCGATCCGCGACGGCGACGCCGTCGTCTTCTTCAACTTTCGCGCCGACCGCGCGCGGCAGATCACGCGGGCTCTGACCGAGGCGGAGTTCTCGGACTTTCCCCGGCCGAAGCCCCCGAAGATCCACTTCGTCGGTCTCACCGAGTACAAGAAGGAGTTCGGCCTGCCGGCGGCCTTCCCGCCCCAGGACCTCGCCCACATCCTCGCGGACGTCTGGGCCGGCGCCGGCGTCGAGAACCTGCGGCTGGCCGAGACCGAGAAGTACGCCCACGTCACCTACTTCTTCAACGGCGGCGTGGAGAAGGCCTATCCCGGCGAGGAGCGCATCCTCGTCCCCTCCTGGAAAGGGGCGACCTACGACCTCCACCCGGAGATGAGCGCGGCGGAGATCACCGAGGAAGCCGTGCGGGCCCTGGCCGCGCGACGCCACGACGCCTACGTCGTCAACTACGCCAACGCCGACATGGTCGGCCACACGGGCAAGCTCCCCGAGACGATTTCGGCCGTCGAGACGCTCGACCGCTGCTTCGGCATCCTCGAGGCCGCCTGCCGCGAGGCGGGCGTGGTCCTCGCGATGACCGCGGACCACGGCAACGCGGAACAGATGCTCGACCCCTCGACCGGACAGCCCCACACCGCCCACACGACGAACCCGGTCCCCTTCATCGTCTGCGCGCCGGGAGGCCGCCTGGCGGCCGCGGGCACCCTCGCCGACGTCGCGCCGACGCTCCTCGGGATCCAGGGGCTCGGGGCGCCGGCGGAGATGAAGGGGCGGGACCTGCGCTCTTCGTAGGGGGCGTCCGCTCGAACTACCCCGTGGCCTTCCGCTCCTTCGCGGTCGGAAACAGCCGCCTGGCCTCGACCCGCAGCCCGGCCGCCGTGATGGCGTCGCCGAGGATCTCGTAGGTCTGGCTCGCGGTGAAGTAGGCCTCCGGCGTGCCGAGCTGGCGGACGAGGTCGATCAGCGTCTGCCGGGCCTCGGCCTCGCGGCCCTCGCTGGCGTAGAGCATGGCGAGAGCGGCGCGCGGCGCGGGGTTGCCCGGAAAGGCCTGCATCTCCTCCCGAAACGCCGCCTCGGCGTCCGGCGCGCGGCCGATGCGCGCGAGGCAGTCGCCCCGCAGGTACTGGAGGTTCTGCAGCGCCACGCGGGTCTCGCCGCCGTGGGGGCGCGCCGCCTCGTCGAGCTCGATCAGGGCGCCCCGATAGTCCCGCCGGTCGTGGAGGACGCGTCCGAGGATCATCCGCGGGACGCGGCGCGTCGGATAGCGCGCGATCGCGGCCCGCGCCTCGCGCTCCGCGGCGGCGAGGTCCCCCTCGGCGAGCGCGATGCGCGCGAGGTTCTCGTGCGGGCTCGCCGTCCCGGCCTCGCCGAGAAGCTCGGCATGCCTGCGCGCCTGTGCGAAGTCCCCCGTGACCGTGAAGTAATCCGCGAGCGCCATGAGGACCTGGGGGTTTCCGGGCGACAGCTTCGCGGCGGTCTGGAGCGCTTCGAGCGCCTCCTTCTCGCGGCCGAGCTTCATGAGGGCGTCGGAGTACATCTGCCAGACGTCCGTCATCCCGGGCTCGGTCTCGAGAAGCTTCGACAGGATCTTCGCCGCCTCCTCGTACCGTCCCGCCTGCAGGGCGCCGAACCCGGCCTTGAGCTTCTCGACCGCGGCGATGCGGTCGCGCGGCGCCGGCAGGTCCTTCCTCGCGAAGTCGGCCGTCGAGGCGCTGATGTAGCCGAGGGCCGCGAGCTTCTTGACCTGCTCCGGGTCGGACCCTCCCGGCGGCTGGAGGGGCCGCGGGATCCGCGCGAGCTCCGCGCGCATCGAGCGAAAGGCCGGCGGCAGGCCCGCCGCCAGATCGTTGCGCTCGCCCGGATCGGCGGCGAGGTCGTAGAGCTCGGGCCGGGGAGACTCGATGTACTGGTGCCCCGAGTCGACGAGCGACGCGAGGTCGCTCCAGCCCAGGTGGAGCCGCGGGTACAGCGTTTCTCCGTAGATCCGCCGCGCCTCCGGGGCCGGCGCCCCCGCGAGGACCGCCGTCAGAGGCCGTCCGGCGAGACCGGGCGGAACGGGCAGGCCCGCCGCCTCGACGACCGTGGGGAAGACGTCCGTCAGCGCGACGGGAGACCCGACCTTCTCGCCCGCGCGCTTCGATCCCGGGAACTTCACCATGAGCGGGACGTGAATGGCCTCCCGGTAGAGGAGCACGCCGTGCTCGTCCTCGCCGTGGTCGTTCAACCCCTCGCCATGGTCCGAGAGGAACACGATGATCGCCCGGTCGTAGACGTCCTGGTCCTTCAGGTACCGGAGAAACCCTCCCACGATCTCGTCGGCGCGCGCGATCTCGCCGTCGTACGGCAGCTTGTAGCGGCTGGCGTAGGGCTCCGGCGGCTCGTACGGCGAATGCGGTTCGAAGAGGTGGAGGAAGGCGAAGAACGGGGCGTCGGCGCGCGGGCCGATCCAGTCCTGGAGAAGGCCCGCGGTCTCCCCGCCGTGCCGCTGCACGCGCGACAGCGTCTGGCTGACCTTCGTCGGCTCGACGTTGTCCTCGTAGAAGTCGAAGCCGCGCGAGATTCCGGTCGCGTGCGAGAGCACGATGGCCGAGACCGCGCCGCCCGTGGCGTAGCCCTTCTCCTTCAGGTATGCGGCGAGGGTCGGCGGGCCGCTCGAGAGCGCGTAGCCGAGGTTGTCGCGAACCCCGTTCTGGGGCGGCAGCAGGCCCGTGAAGATCGACGCGTGCGACGGCAGGGTCAGGGGGACGTGCGAGTAGGCGTTCTCGAAGAGGACGGCGTCCTTCCGAAAGGCGTCGAGGTTCGGCGTCTGGACGTCGCGGTACCCGTAGGCCGGCAGATGATCCGCGCGAAGCGTGTCGACGGAGATGAGCACGATCGGCGCTCCGCGAAAAGCCAGGCCGCCGTCTTTCCGGCAGCCCGAAAGCCCGGCCGCCGCGCACAGCGCCGCCGCGAGGGCGAGCCCCGCTCCCCGCGCCCGTTTCGACTCTGCTAGCATCCGCCCCATGCCGACTCCCCGCGAAATGTATCTCCGACGGCTCGAAACCGTGCGCGAGCGCCTTCGGTCGATCCCGGCCGACGGCCTCTACGCGACCCCCTCCTCGAACCTCTACTACCTGACCGGCATCGACTTTCACCGGAGCGAACGCCTGACCGCCCTGTTTCTCTTCCAGGATCGCGATCCGGTCGTCGTTTGCCCGGCCTTCGAGGCTGCGCGCCTCAAGACGATGTCCGCCGTGAGCCAGATCGTCACCTGGGAGGAGACGGAGGACCCGTGGAGCCGGGCCTCCAGGCTCTTTCCGGCGGCGACGGGGACGCTCGCCGTGGAGCCGTCGACCGCCTACGACGACGTCGAGCGGCTGCTGGCGGCGCGCTCCGGCTGGAAGCCCGTCTCGGCCGCGGGGCTCTTCGGCTCGCTGCGCATGATCAAGACGCCGGACGAGATCGCGATGATGCGCCAGGCGATCGCCGTGGCCCTCCCCCGCTTCCGCAAGGCCTTCGAGTCGCTCAAGCCGGGCGCGACCGAGGCCGCGATCTCCGAGGCCTTCGCCGGAGAGAACGTCGTGCAGTTCGGTCCGTCCTCCGCGTTCCCGCACGGGGCCTCGGGCCCGACCGCGCTCGCGAAGAACCAGGCGGTGCTGATCGACGCGTGGGACAAGCCCGACGGCTGGTACTACGACATCACGCGGTCGACCTGGTTCGGGCAGCCGACCGACGAGTACCGCAAGGTCTGGTCGGTCGTGCTCGAGGCGCAGGGTGCGGCGATCGACAAGGCGGCCCCGGGCGTCGCATGCTCCGAGGTCGACGCCGCCGCCCGCCGGGTCATCGAGAAGGCCGGCTACGGCGAGTACTTCACGCACCGCCTCGGGCACGGCCTCGGCATCGACGTCCACGAGCCGCCGTACATGGTCGGCACCGACCGCACGATCCTCGAGCCCGGCATGACCTTCACCTCGGAGCCCGGCATCTACCTGCCCGGACGATTCGGCGTGCGCATCGAGGACGACATCGTCTGCACGGCGCGCGGCGCCGAGTCGCTGTCGCCCCGCGTGGAGCGGCTGGAGCCGCTGCCGGCCTGAGCCCATGCGCCCGCGCGGCTGCGGCCCGCCTTCGTCCCGCGAATCGCCCATTTCGTCCCCGGCCCGATCCCCGCACCAGCGGAAGGCGATACCGTCTCCATGGAGGCGCTATGACCTTCCGATTTGGAACCTTCACGCTCGACTCGGACTGCCGCGCCCTGACGAAGGACGGACGCAACGTCGCGATCTCCCCCAAGGCCTTCAAGCTGCTCCAGGTCCTCCTCGAGGGCAGGCCCCGGGCGATCCCGAAGGCCGAGCTGCACCAGCGGCTCTGGCCCGACACGATCGTCTCGGAGGTCAACCTGCCGACGCTGATCGCCGAGATCCGGCAGGCGATCGGCGACGGCGCCCGCGCGCCGGAGTTCATCCGGACGGTGTACGGCTACGGCTACGCGTTCTCGGGCGCCGCCACCACCGTGAAGAGCGGGGGGGCGCGGTCCTCCAACGGCGACCAGATCTTCCGGCTCCTCTGGGGCCAGCGCGAGGTCGCCCTGGGCGACGGGGAGAACATCCTCGGCCGCGGCAACGACTCGCTCGTGTGGATCGACTCCAAGAGCGTTTCGCGGCGCCACGCCCGCGTCCTGATCGACATGGGCCTGGCGACACTCGAGGACCTGGGCTCCAAGAACGGCACGTTCGTCAACGGGATCAAGCTCTCGCAGCCGATCGCGCTGCGGGACGGGGACGAGCTGCGCATCGGAAGCGTGCCGATGGTCATGAAGATCTTCTCCAAGCCCCACACGAGCGAGACGGCGACCGGCTACTGAGCCTCGACCCTCGCCGATGAGCGTCCGACGCTCGCGGCGCGCCCTCTTCTGCCGGCTCGCGGCCGCCATGCTCGCCGTGTCGGCCGGGCTGCCGGGCCAGGAGGCCACCCTCCCCGACGCCGAGGAGGCGGCGGACTTCGCCCGGCGTTCGGCCTCCGCGGCGCTGCACGGTCCGCAGAAGATCTTCTTCGAGGCGCTCGACGCGGACGGAATCGTTCGGCGCCTGCTCGGCGCCCCGGTGTGGGGGGCGCTGACGCCCCGCCAGCAGGCGATGCTCGCCGCGACCGTGCGCGACCACTTCGCGCGGGCCCTCGCGGCCCCGCCGGGCTCGGCGTCCGAAGTGGCCTGGGCGTCCCTGCCCGAAACGCCGGGCCCGCCGCTCTCGGTCGACCTGGGCCTGCGCTACGGCACGCGAGTCCTGAAGACGCGGTGGACGGTCCGACGCGGGCCGCGCGGCTGGAAGGTCGAGGACGTCGTCCTCGTCGACCCCGGGGTCTCGTTCGCCGGCGAGATCGGGCGCCTGCTCGGACCCGAGCCCGTGCGCCGGCGCGACAGCACGCGGGAGGCGCGGGCGACGGCGTGGCCCCGCCTGGCCGGCCTCGCGGCGATCGCCGTCGTGGTCGCCCTCTTCGCGCGGCGTCTGCCGCCCGGCCGCCGGCGCCTCCTCTGGCTCGCCGCGGTGCCGGCCCTGCTCTTCGCGGTCGACGGGGCGCTCGCCGTCCGGCGCACGCTCTCGGAGCGGTTCGCCCTGGTCGACCCTCCGCCCCAGCCCTGGCGCCGGTTCGAGCAGGCGGCCCTGGAGGCGCAGCGCGAGGGAGACGCGCCGGCGGCGCGGGCGGCGTGGGCGAAGACGCTCGAGGCCGGGGCCCCGCGCGCGCCGATCGATTACCAGATGGGACTGTCGGCGCGGTCCGCGGGCGAGCTGGAAGCTGCCCGGGTCGACTTCGAACGCGCCCTGGCGGAGGAACCTTCCGCGCCCGGGGCCGCCAAGGAGCTGGCCGCGATGGCCCTGGCCGACGGGCACAACGCCCAGGCGCGGGCCCTCCTGACGCGATATCTGCGCGAGGCGGGGCCCGATCCCGACACCCTGGCGACGCTCGCCGTGGTCGAGGCGAACCTGGGCGACGGCGAGGCCTCGGTGCGCGCGATCCGCCAGGCGCGGTCGCTCCTGCCCGAGGGGTGGAAGCGCGCGGAGCTCGAGGCCCAGATCTACGCGCGCGCCGGCAACGCCGGGGCCGCGATCGCGGCGCTGCGGGCGCTCGCGGCGGAAGGCCACCTCGATCGGGCCGCCCTGCGAAGCGATCCGGCGTACATTCCCATCGCGACGGACGCCGAGTGGGTGGCCTTTCTGGCGGAGGAGACGGCGGCCGCGCCCTGACCTAGGGAATCGACTTGAGCAGGTCCTTGATGTCCTTCGCGTCGGGACCGTCGGGCGCGAGCTCCAGGGCCTTCCGGAGGTCGGCCTTCGCTTCCGCGTTCTTCTTCTGCTGGAACTCGGCCAGGCCCCGGTAGTAGTACGCCGTGGCGTCGGGCTTGACGCCGATGGCCTTGTCGAAGGCCGTCACGGCCTCCGCAAGCCTCTTCTTGTTGTACAGAAGGATCCCGGCGTTCAGGTACAGGGCCGGGTCGACGATCCGCTCGGCCGGCACGTGGTCGAGCGCCGCCAGACCGGCCTCGGCGTTCCCGCGCTCGATCTCGAGCTCGGCGATGATCTGCCACGGCTGCGGATCCGCCGGGGCCTTCTCGGTCGCCAGCCGAGCGTAGCGAAGGGCCTCGTCCTTGTTGCCCTCTCCGAGGTATGCGACCGCGACCCGCTCGATCAGCGCGGTGTTCTCCGGAAGCTCGACGAGCGCCTTGACGTAGTTCTCGCGCGCGCCCGCCCAGTTCTGCGCGTTCAGCGCGGCGTTGCCGGCCTCGATCGCCTCGGCCGTCTCCTTGGAGATCTTCTGGCCTCCCACCAGGACCTGCGGGGTGCCCGCGCCCCCCGCGGGTGCCGCCTGCGGCGCCGGCTCGAGGACGATCTCGACCGTGTCGTTGCGGCCGCTCTCCTGGAGGGAGATGCCGATCTGCTTCGTGCGGTACCCGGGCGCTTCGAAATCGAGGTTCCACGGGCCGGTCGCGAGGCCGAAGATCGCCCACTTGCCCTTCTTGTCGGTCTTCTCGTCGGGCCCGCCGTGGCCGCTCTTGCCCCACCGGAGCTTCACGACGCAGCCTTCGACAGGCTCGCCCTTCTCGTTCTTGACCTGGCCGTCGACCCGGGCCTTGCCGCGCCACTCCTGGGCGGCCAGGGGCGATCCGAGGGTCAGGGCCAGCGCGACCGCCACGGACATCGAGCGAAGACGCATGCGGGTCCTCCTGCGCGGGAAAAGTATATGAGGAGTCAGCGACGGCCGCCGGAGGAGGCCCTCGCCGCCCCGCCGTGAGCCGAGCCGCCGTAGAAGTCGATCATCGCGTCGACGAGGGCTTCGGCCACCTTGTCGCGGTAGGTCCGGGTCCGGAGCAGCCTGCGGTCGTCGGGGTTGTTGAGGTTGCAGACCTCGACGAGGATCCGCGCCGGGATGCGGTTGTACCGGAGGATCGCCGGCACCCACTCCCGCCCCCCGCGGATGACGTTGCGGCGAACGGGCTGGAAGGCGTGCAGCGGCAGCCCGTCCTCGCGGAAGGAGGCGACGACGCGGTCGGCGAGGTCCTGCGAGACGCCTTCGGCCGCGATGCGCTCGCGGCGCGAGAAGGAGACCTTCGGCGACTCCCGGACCTCGCGGCGGGAGGCGTAGGGCTCGCCCGCCTTCGAGAAGGACCCGTCCAGGAACTTCTCCCCCGGGACGTAGATCATCGTGCCGCGGACGGCCGGGTGCAGCGAATCGGCGTGGAGCGAGAGGAACACCGTGCGGTCCTCCTGGCCGCCGTTCTTCTCGACGTGCCGGAAGACGGAGTTGGCCAGGTACCAGCGGAAGTTGACGCCCACGACCGAGTCCTCGATGGGGTACGGCGGCGTCGTCAGCACGCGGGCGCTGCGGAACTCGGCGACCGAGTCGGACCGCGCGGACCCGCAGGGGGCGTCGCGTCCCACCGTGGGGACGACCCGGGCCTTCGTTCGCTCGCGCAGGAGGCGCTCGACCCGGCAGGCGATGTCGTACACGTAGGCCGCCTCCTGCATGCCGTCGACGATGGCCCCCGTGTCGCGCCCCCCGTGGCCCGCGTCGAGAACGACCGTCACGCCCGAGAGGTCGGCCGTCCGGACCGTGTTGGCGAACTGCGCGGCCTCGAGGCGGGCGTGCTCCTCCTCGATTCGCGCGGGATCGTCCGGCGGCCGGAACTCGGGGGCGAGGTCCGCGACCGGGATCTTGATCGGAAAGCCCACGGGGATCGAGCGCACGTCGGTGATCCCGCTTCGGACCGCGATCTCCCCGGCCTTGGCGTTGACGTCCTCCGCGTGCACGCGCCCGGTGAACCGCACCACGACCGCCGAGTACAGCGCCTCGCCCTTCTGGAGCCGGTACAGCGCGTATCGCCCCTGTTCGTCGGAGGCGAACTCGAGGGCGGGCGGCGCCTCGGCGGGCGGCGCCGCAGCGGCGACGGCCTCCTGGAACGCTGGCGTCAGCAGCCGGGGGGAGATCAGGACGAGCTGGCCGTCGCGCGTTTCGAGAGACGCGATGGCGCCGTCCTGGCGCAGGAGCCGGTAGTTCGTGCCGTTGCCGGTGAACCACTCCGCGATCCGCCACAGGCTCTCGGGCGTGCCCGTCAGCCCCGTGACCCGGTGCACCCAGCCGGAGGGGGTCGCCTGGTCGCCCGGGAACAGGGCCTCGATCGCGATCCTGCGGAAGCTCTGCGAGAGCAGCCGGTACGGGACGCGGACGTAGCGGTCGGTGCGCAGCCGACGCAGGCCGCCGTTGCCCCGCAGGATCTCCTTCTTGGTCTTCGGATCCTCGGTGAGGCGCTGGACGAAGGCGTCGACGCCCTCGCCCGGAAGCGGTCGCGCGGAGAGCGAGATCTCGTCCCCCGAAGCGATCGTCACCCGGATCTCCGGGGAGATCACGACGGTCTTCTCCGCCGCACGCGCCGGGGCCGCGGACACGGCGGCGCAAAGGAGCGCCGCCGCGAGAAGGACGCTAGCCCGAGACGGGGGCAAGCGCATCCGGAAAACGGGCGCCCGCTTCGAAGACGCGCGCCGCGGCGAACATCGCCTCTTCCCCGAAGCGCGGCCCGAGCACCTGGACTCCGAGGGGAAGGCCTCCGCGCGTCAGGCCCGACGGGACCGAGATCGCGGGCAGGCCCGCGAGCGACGCGGGAACGGTGAAGACGTCGGAGAGGTACATGGTCAGGGGATCGTCGGTCTTCTCGCCGATCCGGAAGGCCGGGCCGGGGATCGACGGGCAGACGATGACGTCGGCGGCCGCGAAGGCGCGGTCGAAGTCGGCCGACAGGAGCTGGCGCGCCCGCGTCGCCAGGCCGTAGTAGGCCTCGTAGTAGCCCGAGGCGAGGGCGAAGGTCCCCAGCAGGATCCGGCGCTTGACCTCCGCGCCGAAACCCGCGGTGCGGCTCTCGACGTAGACCGACAGGAGATCCGCGTCGGACCGGCGGGGGCCGTACCGGACGCCGTCGAACCGCGCCAGGTTGGAGGAGGCCTCGGCGCTGGCGATGACGTAGTAGATGGCGATCGCGGCCGTGGCCCGCGGGACGGAGACCGGGACGATCCGCGCGCCGGCCTCGCGGAAGATGCGGCGCGCCTCCTCCAGGTTCGCGGCGACTTCGGGATCGAGGCCCTCGGCCTCGGCCTCCTCGAGGAACCCGACGCGCAGGCCCTCCACGCCCCGAGCGAGGGCCGCCTCCGGCGAGCCGACCTCGCGGTCCGCGGTCGTGGAATCGAGCGGGTCCGCCCCGGCGACGACCCCGTAGAGGCGCGCGGCGTCGGAGACGCTGCGGGTCAGCGGACCGATCTGGTCGAGCGAGGACGCGAAGGCGACGAGGCCGTAGCGCGAGACGCGGCCGTAGGTCGGCTTGAGCCCCACCACGCCGCAGCAGGCCGCCGGCTGACGGATCGAGCCGCCCGTGTCCGAGCCGAAGCCCGCCGCCACGAAGCGGGCGGCCACGGCCGCGGCGCTGCCGCCGGAGGAGCCCCCGGGGATCCGGTCGGTGTCCCAGGGGTTGCGGGTCACGTGCGAGGAGCTGTTCTCCGTCGACGAGCCCATCGCGAACTCGTCCATGTTCGCGCGCCCGATGAAGACGGCCCCGGCCCGCCGCAGCCTCGCCGCGACCGTGGAGTCCCCCGGCGGGCGGAATCCTTCGAGGATCTTCGAGGCGCAGGTGGCGCGCCGCCCGGCGATCCAGATGTTGTCCTTCATCGCCAGCGGCACTCCGGCCAGCGGGAGGTCCTCCCCCGCGGCGACCCGCCGGTCGACCGACTCGGCCTCCTGCAGGGCCAGCTCGCCCGTCACCTCGAGGAAGGCGCGAAGCCGTCCATCGCCGCGCTCGATCGCGTCGAGGGACTCCCGGGCGACCTCGACGGCCGATCGGCGGCGGGCGCCGACATCCGCCGCGGTTTCGATGACGCCGGCCACGCTATTGTCCCGAGCCGACGACGCGCGGCACGACCCCGTAGCCGTGGACCTGTCGGGGGGCGTTGCGGGCCAGCGCCTCCGCGCCGTTTCCGTCCCTCGGGGCGTCGTCCCGGACAGGGGTCGCGGGGGCGACGGCCGCCTCCGCAAAGGCCCCTTCCGGGATCTGCCGGAGCTGCTCGATGTGCCCGAGGACGCGCGAGAGCTGCTCGGTCCAGAGGGGAAGGTCCGCCTCGGGCAGGCGCAGGCGAGCGAGCTCGGCCACCTTGCGGACGATCGCGGGAGTGACAACGGCCGAGGAGGGTGGCATCCTGAAAATTGTACCAGCCCGTATGCCCTCTCGCTCGTTGCGCGGCCGATCCGGAGACCTCGCGCGCCTTCTCCGGCGCGCCGAGGTCCGGGCGCTCGCGCGCGTCGCGCGCCGGCTCGGCGTCGAGACCTGGATCGTCGGCGGCGCCGTGCGCGACGCCTCGCTCGGCCTTCCCGTGCCCGAGATCGACGCCGCGATCGCCGGCGACGCCGAGGCCGCCGCGCGCGAGCTCGAGAAGGAGGGCGCGGGCCGCGCGGTCTTCCTGTCGAAGGACAGGCCGGGTCCCCGCGTCTACCGGGTCGCCGGCCGCCGGCCGATCGACATCGCGGAGATCGAGGGAGGCTCGATCGAGGCGGACCTCGGGCGACGGGACTTCACCGTCAACGCGATCGCGGTCCCGGCCGGCAACTCCGCCGCCGGCGTCATCGATCCCTTCGGAGGCCTCGCGGACCTCGCCGCGAGGCGCCTGCGGCCCGTGCGACCGGGCAACCTCCGCGACGATCCCCTCCGGGCGCTGCGCGCCGCGCGCTTCGTGGCAACGCATGGGCTCGTCCCGGATCGCGCCACCCTCGTCGCGGCGCGCGCGGCCGCTCCCCTTCTCCCGGGCGTGGCCGCCGAACGCATCGGCGGCGAGCTCTCGCGGATCCTCGGCAGCCCGTTCGCCGCGCCGGCGATGAGCTGGGCGGCCCGGGCCGATTTGCTTCCCGCCGCTCTGGGCCTCGCGCTTCCCGGACGCCGCGCCGCCGCCGTCGCCCGCGGGCTCCGGGCGCTCGACGACGCCGGAACGCGGCGCCTTCCCGAAGACCGCCGGCGGCGGCTCCGGCTGGCCTTCCTGGCGCTCGGCCTCGAGCTGTCCGGAGGCCCGGCCCGGGCCTGGCTCGCCCGGCGTCGCCTGCCGCGCCGGGAGGCCGAAGACGCGGCGCGCCTGGCCGAGCTCGTCGAGGCGGCCGCGGCCATCCGGGGCCGCGACCGGCGCGACGCCTGGCGCTGGGTCCTGGAGGCCGGTCCGCTGGCCTCGGACGCGGCCCACCTGCTGGCACGCCGCCGCCAGCCGCGTCTTGCGGCGCGTCTCTCGCGCCTCGCTCGCCTCGAGCCCCGCCGCGTCCGCGTGGGCGGAGACGACGTCCTGCGCTGGCTCGCCATCCCCGCCGGGCCGCAGGTCGGCCGGCTCCTTCGCGAGCTCGCGGTCGCCGCCGCGTGCGGCGACGTGACGAATCGGCGCGAGGCCCGGCACTGGCTGTCCGGACAGGTTCGGGAAGGCCCGGCACCAGCTATAATCTCGTCACATTGACCCTCGCTGAACTGCTCAAGTTCATGGCCAAGAAGGAGGCATCGGACCTCCACTTGAAGCCCATGAGACCCCCCTTGCTCCGCATCAAGGGACGGCTGATCCCCTTGAACGCAGACGCTTTGCAGCCCAAGGACCTCGAGGAGATGCTCCTCGAGATCCTGACGCCCGCCCAGAAGGAACGGCTCGAGCGCACCCAGTCGGTCGACGTGGGCTACGGCCTGACGGGGGTGGCCCGCTTCCGCTGCAACATCTTCGTCCAGCGCGGCTCCTTCGCCGCCGTCTTCCGGCGCATCCCGTTCAAGCTGCCGTCGATCGCCGAGCTGAACCTCCCGGAGGTGCTCGAGAGCTTCGTCCACCTGCCCAAGGGGCTGGTGCTCATCACCGGCCCCACCGGCTCCGGCAAGTCGACGACGCTCGCCGGCGTCATGCGCTCGATCATCGAGAAGCGGCCGGTCCACATCGTCACGATCGAGGACCCGATCGAGTTCCTCTTCGCCGACGGCAAGGCCGCGGTCTCCCAGCGCGAGGTCTCGACCGACTCGCCCAGCTTCAACGAGGCCCTCAAGAACATGTTCCGGCAGGACCCGGACGTGATCATGGTCGGCGAGATGCGCGACTGGAACACGATGCAGACCGTCATCACGGCCGCCGAGACGGGCCACCTCGTGTTCTCGACGCTCCACACCAACAGCGCCGCGCAGTCGATCGACCGGATCATCGACTCCTGCCCCCAGGAGCAGCAGGCGCAGGTGCGCTCGCAGCTCTCGATCGTTCTCCGGGCGATCGTCTCGATGAACCTGATCGAGACCTCCGACGGCTCGGGCCGCTGCGCCGTCGTCGAGATCATGATCAACTCGCCGAAGATCGCGAAGCACATCCTGAACGGCGAGGTCAAGGAGATCCACGAGGAGATCGAGAACTCCGTCAACTACTACAAGATGCAGTCGATGAACCAGTCGCTCATCGCGCTGCTCGTCAACAAGCGCATCACGTACGCGAAGGCGATGGAGCTCTCGACCGACCCCGAAGACCTGTCGCTCAAGCTCCGCAAGCTCTTCCCGCAGATCGAAGAGAACCAACGAGGAGGCCTCATGGCGTCCGACAACGATTTCTCGCAGATCACGCAGCTGATCGAGATCAAGCGCCTCTACGAGGAGCAGGAGGAGAAGTGGAAGCTCCGCCTGTCCGAAAAGGACGAAGAGGTCAACAAGTACATGGTCGAGCTGCGCGACCAGCGCCGCATCATCGAGGGCCGCGACCAGGTCCTGAACGACGCCGAGGGCGAGAACACGAGGCTCAAGGCGGACGCCGAGCGGATCTCCCGCGAGTTCCAGCAGAAGATCGCGCAGCTGAACGAGCGCATCAAGGAGCTCAACCAGCGCCTCGTGCTCGCCGAGGGCGGCCCGAAGGCCGCGGCGGGCCAGGGCGGCTTCTTCAAGAAGTGAGGCGGTCTTCCCGGGCCCGGCTCCCGCCGGGGCCCGCGGGTCGTAGAATGGCGGCGTGACGAGCGCCGCCGTTGCGCTTCTTGTCGCGGCCCTCGTCGCGGCCGGCCCCGATCCCCTCGCCGAAGCCGAGAAGCTCCTCGAAGCCAAGGACTACAAGGGCGCGGAGCTCGTCCTGCGGGAGCTGCTCCGTCACGATCCGTCCAGCGCCCGCGCCCACGGCAACCTGGCTCTGGCGCTGCTCTCCCGCCGGAATTTCGCCGAGGCCGTCGACGAGGGACGCCTGGCGGCCGCCTTCGCCCCCTCCACGCCGGAGGCCCGTTACATCTACGGGATGACCCTCCGGGCCGCCGGCCGCCCGCTCGAAGCGGCTCGCGAGCTCGAGCGCGCCGACACCCTCAAGCCCGGCCAGGCTGGCGTCGTCGCGGCGCTGGCGGAGGCCTGGGCGGCGGCCGGCGACGAGCGCGCGGGCGCGGCCTACGAGAAGCTCATCGTTCTCGCGGGGGACGATCCTGCGGCGCCGATGGGCCTGGCCGAGTACGACTGGTCGGTCGGCCGCGCCGAAGCCGGCAACGCGGCCGCGGCGAAGGGCCTGGAGCGCTTCCCGAGCTCGGCCGAGCTCCACCAGGCCTTCGGCCGCGCCCTCTTCGAGCAGGAGCGGTTCGCCGATGCGGCCCGCGAGCTCGGCCGGGCCCGGGACCTCGGCGCGGCCGACCCCGGCACCTTTCTCCTCTGGGCCAACGCCCTCGCGCGCACCGGAGACGCGGCGGGGGCCGAGCTCGCATTCGAGGCCGGCCTCGAGCGGCACCCGTCCTCGGCGGCGCTTCTCCAGGACGCGGGCCGCCTCTCGCTTGCCGCCGGCGACCCCGCCCGCGCGCTCACGCGGCTTTCCGAGGCGGCCCGAGTCGCGCCCGGGGACGCGGCCATCCAGCTCGACCTGGGCCGCGCCCTCGAGGCTGCCGGACGGAAGGCCGACGCGGAGGCCGCGTATCGCCTCGCCGTGGCTCTGTCGCCCCAGCTCGCCTCGCCGCACTATGCGCTGGGCACCCTTCTCGTCCGGACCGGGCGCCGCGAGGAAGGACAGCGGGAGCTTGCCGCGCACCAGTCCCTCTACGAGCGGGCGTCCCGGCTTTCCGAGGAACAGAACGCCCGGACGGCCGAGATGGCGCTGGCGTGGTCGGAGGTCAACACGGGCCATGCCGCCTCGGCGCTGGTCCGGTTCTCGTCGATGCCGGAGACCCCGGACGTCCTGCTCGGCCGCGCCACTGCCCTCTCGCGCCTCAAGCGACACGCCGAGGCCGTCCGGGCCCTCGAGCGGGCCCGCCAGCTCTCGCCCGAGAATCTGCGCATCCAGACGATGCTCGCCGCCGAGCGGGCCCGTGGGGGCGCGTGATCGGGCTCCTGCTCGAGCTGGCAGGCGCAGGCGCGCCCGAGTGTCCGGCCCGATTCGCGGACGTCGCTCCGGCGGCGCGCATCGCGTTCGTGCACGAGCGCGGGCGCCACGCCCGAGCACCGGATGGCCGAGACGATGGGATCCGGGGTGGCCTGGCTCGACTACGACGGCGACGGCTGGATGGACCTCTACGTCGTGCAGTCCGGTCCGTTTCCCCCGGCCGCCAGCCCCGCCGCGCGGGACCGGCTGTTCCGCAACAGCGGCGACGGCACGTTCGACGGACGTCACGGAGAAGGCGGGACTCAGGGACACGGCCTACGGGATGGGCGCCTTCGCCGCCGACTACGACAACGACGGCGACGTCGACCTCTACGTGACCAACTACGGCGGCAACGTCCTGCTACCGCAACAAGGCGACGGCACGTTCACGGACGTGACGGCGAAGGCCGGCGTGGCGGCCTCGGCCTGGAGCACGAGCGCCGCCTGGGGCGACGTCGACGGCGACGGATGGCTCGACCTCTTCGTCGCCCGCTACGTGGACGACTCGAAGGACAAGGACCTGTTCTGCGGCGACCCGGTCACCGGCAGCGCGACTACTGCACGCCGATCGTCTACCACGGCACGGTCAGCGTGCTCTTCCGCAACCACGGCGACGGGACCTTCGCCGACGTCACCCGGGACGGCGGGCCTCGGCCGGGCGATCGGCAAGGCGCCTCGGCGTGGTCTTCGTCGACATCGACCTGACGGGAAGCCCGACCTCTACGTCGCCAACGACGAGATGATGAACTTCCTCTTCCGCAACCTCGGCGGCGGCCGGTTCGAGGACATCTCCTTCGTGTCGGGCAGCGGGCTTCGACCCCGAGGGCGACCCGCAGGGCGGCATGGGCGTGGACGCGGGCGACCTCGACGGCGACGGCCTTCCCGACCTCGTCGTCGCCAACTTCGAGAACCGAGACCAACGAGCTACTACCGCAACCTCGGCGACGGACTCTTCGAGGACGTCTCGCTCGTCGTCCGGCTTCGGGCCGCGCCACTGGAGCCTGCGTCGGGTTCGGCCTGAACCTGCTGGATTTCGACGACGACGGCGATCTCGACGCCTTCATCGCCAACGGCCACCTGGACGAGCTGCCCCGGCGGCAGGGGGCGCCCTACGCCCAGAAGCCCCTCCTGCTCTCCGAACGACGGCCCGGGCGCTTCCACCCGACGCCCTGCGGCCCGGCCTTCGATACGGCCCTGCGTGGGCCGCGGATCGGCCGTGGCCGACTACGACAACGACGGGGATCCCGACATCGCCGTGTCGAACTCGGGCGGCCCGCTCCAGCTCCTGCGCAACGACGGCGCGCACGGGAACTGGCTCGGCGTCGCCCTCGGCGGCGCGAAGTCGAACCGCCAGGGCATCGGCGCGCGCCTCGTCGCGGAGCTGCCCTCCGGGCGGAAGCTCACGCGCTTCGTCACGGCGGGCTCGAGCTACCTCGGTTCCTCGGACCCCGTGTGCTCTTCGGCCTCGGCTCGGAGACGTCCGTCAGGACGCTGACGATGTCGTGGCCTTCCGGGAAGGTCCAGGTGGTCCGGGATCTCCCGGCGGGGAAGTACGCCACGATCGACGAGAAATAGCGGTTCGGGACGCCAGCAGCGCCCCGGCGAAGCCGCCGGCGGCGTCCACGAGCGCGTCCGATTCCCTCCATCGACCGGCCCGGGATGAAGGCCTGGTGGATCTCGTCGAGGGTGCCCCACACGGCGAGGACGCCGGCGATGGCGAGCGCCCGCCGCAGCCCGAGCTCGAGGCCGGCGCGCGAGGGATCCCGCCAGGAATGGCGAAGAAGAGCAGGAAGCCCTCGACGCCGTAGAGAAGGCCGTGCACGAGCTTGTCCACGTCCGGTATGGCCGAGACGACGGGGACCTCGGGCGGCGAGGGCCACGAGGTCAGCGCGAGGAGGAACAGGCCCCAGCCGAAGGCGGCGCGGCGCGCGCGGCGGCGACGTCATCGGAAAACGAAAAGGGCGCCGCGCGAGCGCGACGCCCTGGAATTGCCCGCGGATTCGAATCTCACGCTCCGCGCTTGGAGGGACCGGTGCGCGAGGGCCCCTTCTTCGGAGCGGGCTTGGCGGCGGGCTTGACGCGCTCGGCCTTCGGGGCCGCCGCCTTGCGCGACGCCTTCTGACCGGCCTCTTCTCCGCCCTCGCCCTCGGACTTCTGCTTGCGCACGGTCTCGACGCGGCCTCCGGAAGCGCGGCGGGCCCGATCCGAAAGGGATTCCTTCTTCGGTCCCCGTTCCTTGGCCTCGAACTTGAAGTCGACGAACTCGAGGATCGCCGCCTCCGCCGCGTCGCCCTTGCGGCGCGCCGAGGCGCAGGATGCGCGTGTAGCCGCCCGGCCGGTCGACGAAGCGCGGCGCGATCGTCTCGAAGAGCTTCTTGACGGTCGTGCGGTCCGGGATCCAGCGGGCGACGTGCCGGCGCGCCGCGACGTCGTCGCTCTTGGCCCGGGTGACGAGCCGCTCGGCCAGGGGCCGGAGCTCCTTGGCCTTGCGAGAGCGTCGTCTCGATCCGCTCGTGCGTCGACGAGGGACGCGAGCTGGTTCGAGAACATCGCCAGCCGGTGCGACGTCGTTCGGCGGAGCTTGCGCCCCGCGCGGTTGTGCTGCATGAGCTTACTCGCTCTTGCGCTTCGACCGGCTCGAGCTCCATCCCGAGGGACAGGCCCATCGGGCGGAGAATGTCCTTGATCTCGTTCAGGGACTTGCGGCCGAAGTTCTTGGTCTCGAGCATGTCCTTCTCGGTCCGCTGCACGAGGTCGCGGATCGTCCGGATGCCCGCGTTCTTCAGGCAGTTCGCGCTGCGGACCGAGAGCTCCAGCTCGTCGACCGACTTGTTGAGGTACTCCGCCAGGTTCTCCGGCAGCTCCCCTTCGCCGGCGCCCTCGAGCGCCGTCTCGTGCTCGGCGTTGACGAAGATCGTGAGGTGGTCGCGCAGCAGCGTCGCCGCCAGGCCGACGGCGTCCGTCGGCGAGATCGTGCCGTTGGTCCAGACCTCGAGCACGAGCCGGTCGTAGTCCGTGGCCTGCCCGATGCGGGCCGCCTCGACGTGGTAGTTCACCCGCCGGACCGGCGAGTGCACCGAGTCGATCGGGATGTATCCGATGCCCATGTCGTCGTCGAAGTTCTTGTCGGCCGAGACGTAGCCGCGGCCCGTCGAGACGCGCATCTCCATCTGCAGGCGGCCGTTCTCCGAGAGCGTCGCGATCGGCGCGTCCGGGTCCAGGATCTCGATCGTCGGAGTCGCCCTGGAGGTCGGCCGCCGTGACCTTGCCCTTGCGCTCGACGTCGAGCGTGAGGATCTTCTCCTCGGTCGGTGTGCATCTTGATGGGGATCTGCTTCAGGTTGAGGATGATGTCGGTCACGTCCTCGACGACGCCCGGCAGCGACGAGAACTCGTGCAGCACGCCCTCGATCTTGACGGCCGTGATCGCCGCGCCTTCGATCGAGGAGAGCAGCACCCGGCGCAGCGCGTTGCCGATGGTCGTGCCGAAGCCGCGCTCGAACGGCTGCGCGTAGAACTTGCCGTACGTCGACGTCAGCGTCTCGGTGTCGATCTCGAGCCGCTTGGGCTTCTGAAATCCTTTCCAAAGCGTCATGGTGTGCTCTCCTCCGTCGGCGAACTACTTCGAGTACAGCTCGACGATCAGCTGCTCCTGGATCGGCAGCTTGATGTCTTCGCGCTTCGGCAGCTCGACGACCTGCGCCGGGAAGGTCTCGGGCGTCAGCTCGAGCCAGGCCGGGACGCCGCGCGCCCGGGCGGTCTCGACCGAGGCCTTGATCTGCTCGTTGGCCCGGCTCTTCTCCTTGATGGCGACGACCTGGCCCTTGCGACACGCGGAAGGACGGGATCGTTGACCTTGCGGCCGTTGACCGTGACGTGGCCGTGGCGGACGAGCTGGCGCGCCTGCGCGCGCGAGGCCGCGAAGCCCAGCGCGAATGCACGACGTTGTCGAGCCGGCGCTCGAGCTCCTCGAGCAGGTTCTCGCCGGTGATGCCCTTGCGCCGCTCCGCCCGCGCGAAGGCGAGGCGGAACTGGCTCTCGAGCAGCCCGTAGATCCGCTTGACCTTCTGCTTCTCGCGCAGCTGGATGCCGTAGCCGAGCAGCTTCGAGCGCCGCCGGCCGTGCTGGCCGGGCGGGATAGTTGCGCCGCTCGATCGCGCACTTGTCCTTGAAGCAGCGGTCCCCCTTGAGGAACAGCTTCATCCCTTCTCGCCGGCAGAGCCGGCAGACCGATTCGCTATAGCGGGCCAAGCCCATAACCTCCTCGAGTCCCATCATTGGTGCTTTACGTCCTTCCTCCCGGCCGGGACCGAAGCGCCGGTTTACGGACGAGCCGTCAGCCGCGAGGCTGGCGGCCAATGCAACGAACGCCGTATTCCCTAGACCCGCCGCCGCTTGCGCGGCCGGCAGCCGTTGTGCGGAATCGGCGTCATGTCCTTGATCGACTTGATGTCGATGCCGGTGGCCTGCGAGCGCCCGGATCGCCGACTCGCGGCCGGCGCCGGGTCCCGTGACGCGCACGTCGACCGAGCGCACGCCGTGCTCCTTGGCGTGCTCGGCGCAGTTGGCCGCGGCGAGCTGCGCCGCGAACGGCGTGCCCTTGCGCGAGCCCTTGAACCCGATGCGCCCGGCCGACGACCAGGCGAGGATGTTGCCCTCCGGGTCGGCGATCGAGACGATCGTGTTGTTGAACGACGCCTGCGACGGTCGCCATGCCCGTGCGGGATCGATCTTCTTTTCCTTCTTGCCCGTGCGCGCGCGCTTGCCCTTGGCGGCTTGCCGCGCCCTTCTCGGGGACGGCGCTGCCGGTGTCGCTTCAGCCATGGCTGTCCTCTGTCCAGCTATCCGCTACTTCTTCGTCGCCTTCTTCTTGCCGGCGATCGTCTGCTTGCGCGGGCCCTTCCGGGTCCGGGCGTTGGTGTGCGTGCGCTGGCCGCGCACCGGCAGGTTGCGGCGGTGGCGCATGCCCCGGTAGCAGCCGATGTCCATCAGCCGCTTGATGTCCACCGAGATGTCCTTGCGCAGGTCGCCCTCGACCTTGACGTCGTCCGTGATCACCTTGCGGATCCGGACGACCTCCTCCTCGGAGAGGTCCTTGACCCGGGTGTCGGGCCGCACGTCGGCCTTCTCCAGGATGAAGTTGGCCTTCGGCCGGCCGATGCCGTAGATGTAGGTCAGCCCGATCTCGACCCGCTTGTTCAGCGGAAGATCGACTCCAGCGATGCGTGCCATGTCTTACCCCTGCCTCTGCTTGTGCTTGGGCGTCGTCGCAGATGACCCGCACGACTCCCTTGCGGTGCACGATCTTGCACTTGGCGCAAATCTTCTTGACGGACGCTCGAACTTTCACGATGGGCTCCTCTCGTCTCACTTGTACCGGTAGATGATCCGACCCCGGGTCAGGTCGTACGGCGACAGCTCCACGAGGACCTTGTCGCCCGGGAGGATGCGGATGAAGTTCTTCCGCATCTTGCCCGAGATGTGCGCCAGGACCTGGTGCTTGTTCTCCAGCTCCACCCGGAACATCGCGTTCGGCAGCGGCTCGACGACCGTCGCCATGACCTCGATCGCGTCTTCCTTCGACATGGCCTCAGCGCCCACGGCCGGCCGTCCGCATGGCCGGACAGGGCTGCCCGTCCCCAGGATGACCGCCCCGTGCGGCTCGAGCGCGATCGTGTGCTCGAAGTGCGCCGACGTCGACTGGTCCCGGGTGCGCACCGTCCAGCCGTCCGCGTCGACCGAGACCTCGGCCCGGCCGAGGTTGAACATCGGCTCGATCGCGAGCACCATCCCGGCCTTCAGCACGCTGCCCCGCCCCGGCCGGGCCGTAGTTCGGGACCTGGGGCTCCTCGTGGAGCGCCGTCCCGACGCCGTGGCCGACGAAGTCCCGGACGACGCCGTAGCCGTCGGATCGACGGCGACCGCCTCGACCGCGGCGCCGATGTCGGAGACCCGGCCGCCCGGCCGCGCCGCCGCGATCCCGGCCTGCGAGCGCCTCCTGCGTCGACCTCGAGGAGCCGCGCGGCCTCCGGCGCGATCCGGCCGACCGGCACCGTCCGCGCCGCGTCGCCGAAGTAGCCGTCGACGACCGCGCCGCAGTCGATCCCGACGACGTCGCCCTCGTCGAGCGTCCGCTTGCCCGGGGATGCCGTGCACGACCTCGTCGTTGATCGAGGTGCAGAGCGTCTTCGGGTAGCCGCGGTAGCCGATGAAGGCCGGCCGCGCCCCCGCGCGCGCGGATCTCTGCCTCGGCGATCCGGTCGAGCTCGTCGGTCGTGACGCCCGGGCGCGACGGCCTTCTCGACGCACGTCGAGCGTCTCGAGGACGATCGCGCGAGGCCTCCTCGAGCTTCAGGAGCTCGTCGTGGCTGCGGATCGTGATCACGCCGGCTCCCCGCCGCCCGCCGGACCGCCGCCAGCGCCTCGTCGACGCGCGCCGCGACCTCGGCGACCGAGCCCGACGCCGTCGACGTCGGCGAGGATGTCCCGCTCTCGCGGTAGAACCCGACCAGGGGCTCGGTCTTCTCGCGGTAGACCCGCAGGCGCTCCCGGATCGTCTCCGGGCGGTCGTCGGCGCGGCCCTCGGCCCGGGCGCGGCCGAGCATGCGCTCGACGAGCAGCCGCTTCGGGGACGCGACGAAGTTGATCGGCGGCCGAGAGGCTCTCGCCGACTGCCGCGAGCAGCGTCGTCTCGAGCGGCCTCGGCCTGCGCGACCGTCCGCGGGAAGCCGTCGAGGATGAATCCGCCGCGCGGCGTCCGGCTCGGCCGATCCGCTCCCGGATCAGCGCGACGATGAGGTCGTCCGAGACGAGCTCGCCCCGCTCCATGATCGCCTGGGCCTTCGGCCCGAGCGGCGTCCCCTCGCGCACCGCCTCCCGCAGGATGTCGCCGGTCGAGATGGCGGGACGCCCAGGCGCTCCGCGAGGAGCTTCGCCTGGGTTCCCTTGCCGCTGCCCGGAGGCCCGAGGAAGACGATCGCGCATCGAGTCTAGCTCCGCCGCCCCCGGATGCGGCTCTTCTTCAGGAAGCCGTCGTAGTGGTGCTCGACGAGCTTCGACTCGATCTGCTGGACCGTGTCCATCGCCACGCCGACCACGATCAGCAGCGAGGTGCCGCCGAAGTAGAAGTTGAAGCCGAAGCCCTGCGTCAGGAACTGCGGCAGGACGCGCGTCGAGCCACGGGCCGATGCCCGGGATCGCCCTGGACCTTGAAGCCGTTGTTCAGGATGTCCGGCAGCAGCGCGACGAACGGCAGGTACGACCGCGCCGACGATCGTGATGCGCGTGAGCACCGTGTCGATGTAGTCGGCCGTCTTCTTGCCCGGGCGGATGCCCGGGATGAACCCGCCGTACTTGCGCATGTTGTCGGCCGTGTCGGTCGGGTTGAAGACGATCGACGTGTAGAAGTAGCAGAAGAAGAGGATGCCCGCCGCGTAGAGCAGGATGTAGAGCGGGTGGCCCATCGAGAGCGACGTCGGCGACCCGCTTCATCCAGTCGGCGCCGGAAGATCTGCGCGAGGTAGCTGCGGCAGCGACAGGATCGAGATCGCGAAGATGATCGGGATGACGCCGCCGGTGTTGACGCGCAGCGGCAGGTACGTGTTCTGCCCGCCGTAGACCGCGCCGGCCGACGACGCGCTTGGCGTACTGCACCGGGATCCGCCGCTGCGCCCGCTCGACGAAGACGATCGAGCGCGATGATCGCCGGCCATGAAGACGAGCACGGACAGGAGCGCCAGGATCGAGATCGTCTGGTTCGCGGATCTGCTCGAACGAGGCCGAAGATCGCCCGCGGCAGGTTCGCCGACGATGCCGGCGAAGATGATGAGCGAGATGCCGTTGCCGATGCCGCGCTCGGTGATCTGCTCGCCGAGCCACATGATGAAGATCGTGCCGGTCGTCAGCGTCAGGATCGTCATCAGGCGGAAGCCCCAGCCCGGGTGCGGCACGAGCGGCGCGCCGCCGGGCGCGACCTGCTTCTCGAGCCACAGCGCGATGCCGCGTCGCCTGGATGATCGAGAGCAGCACCGTGCCGTAGCGCGTGTACTGCGTGATCTTCTTGCGGCCCATCTCGCCTTCCTTCGAGAGCTTCTCGAGGTAGGGCCAGACGACCGTCAGGAGCTGCAGGATGATCGACGCCGAGATGTACGGCATGATCCCGAGCGCGAAGACCGAGAGCCGCCGCAGCGCGCCGCCCGAGAAGATGTCGAGGAAGCCGAAGATCGACGCCCGGCTGACGCCTTGAAGAAGGCGTTGAGCGCCTGCGGGTCGACGCCGGGCGTCGGGATGTGCGCGCCGAGCCGGTAGACCGCGAGCAGCGCGAACGTGAACAGGACCCGCTTGCGCAGGTCCGGGACGCTGAAGATGTTCGCAGAAGCTCTGGACGGCGCTCAACGGGACAGCACCTCGCAGCGGCCGCCGGCCGCCTCGATCCGGGCCTTCGCCGACGCCGAGAACTTGTGGGCCGACACCGTCAGAGCCTTCTTGATCTCGCCGTCGCCGAGGATCTTGACCGGACGGCTCTTGCGCGCGAGCCGCGCCGCGGCCAGCGTCTCCGGCGTGACGGTCGCGCCGGCCTCGAACCGGTCGAGGTCGGAGAGGTTGACGATGTCGTACTCGACGCGGAAGATGTTGGTGAAGCCGCGCTTGGGCACCCGGCGGTGGAGCGGCATCTGGCCGCCCTCGAAGCCGCGCTGGTGCCGGTAGCCGGAGCGCGACTTCTGGCCCTTGTTGCCGCGGCCGGCGGTCTTGCCGTGGCCGCGAGCCCGGGCCGCGGCCGACGCGCTTGCGGTAGTGCGTCGCGCCCGGCGGCCGGGCGCCAGGTCGTGGACGCCCGTCGCCGCGGGACGCGCGGCCGCCGGCGGCCGCCTTCTTCTGCGGCCGCGGCGGGCGCGCGGCGGCCGGAGCCTTCGGCGTCGGGCCGGAGCCGCGCGGCCTTCGCCGCCGCCTTCGCGAGCGGCCTTCGCCGCGGCCGCCTTGCGGCCGGCTTCTTCGCCGGCCGGAGCCGCGGCTTCGTCGTCGTCTTCTTCTTCTCGACCATGATCGTTAGCCCTTCGTCACTTCGACGAGGTGGCGGACCTTGCGGATCATGCCGCGCACCGCCGGCGAGTCCTCGCGCACGACGCTCCTGCCGATGCGGCCGAACCCGAGGCCCACGAGCGTCGCCTTCTGGTCCTTCGGCGTGCAGATGCCGCTCTTGACGAGCGTGATCGTCGAGGCGGCCCTTGCCGACCCTTCCTTCGCGTCCGCCTTCTCGGCGCCTTGCCCGTCTCGGTCACGCCTTCTCCTCCGCGCGGGCTCGGCCGCCGGTGCGGCCCCGCCGCGCTGCGCGATCTCGTCCTCGTTCCTGCAGGCGCAGCAGCCCGTCGAACGTCGCCTTGATGACGTTGTGCGGGTTGGTCGTCCGCAGCGACTTCGTCAGGATGTCCTGGATGCCGACCGACTCGAGGACCGCGCGCACCGGTCCGCCCGCGATGACGCCCGTGCCGGCCGCGGCCGGCTTCAGCAGCACGCGGCCCGCGCCGTAGACGCCGATGACCGCGTGCGGGATCGTCGTTCCCTTCAGCGAGACCTTCTGCATGTTCTTCTTGGCCATCTCGATCCCCTTCTTGATGGCCATCGGGACTTCCTTGGCCTTGCCCGAGCCGTAGCCGACCCGGCCCTGGCCGTCGCCGACGACGACGAGCGCCGAGAACGAGAAGTTCTTGCCGCCCTTGACGACCTTCGTCACGCGGTTGATGTGGACGACGCGGTCGATGAGCTCGCGCCCCTGCGCGTCCCGCTCTTTCTCGCGCTCGCGCGGCGCCCTCGGGCCCCGGTTGCTGCTCATCGCGTTCTCCCCGTCGTGCCCACGACTCTAGAACTCCAGGCCGCCCTGCGCGGGCGGCGTCGGCGAGGGCCTTGACCCTGCCGTGGTAGCGATAGCCGCCGCGGTCGAAGACGACCTTGGTGACGCCGGCCTTCTTCGCGCGCTCGGCGACGAGCGTCGCCGACCTTGCCGGCGGCCTCGCGCGAGCCGCCCTTCGGCCCGTCCTTGCGCAGGCCCGCGTCGAGCGACGAGGCGTGCGCGAGCGTCGCGCCCTGGCCGTCGTCGATGACCTGGGCGTAGATGTGGCGGCCGCTCTTGAAGACGGCCAGCCGCGGCCGCTCCGCGGCGCCGCGGACCCTCTGCGCGGATCCGGCAGGCGGACCTCGTCGCCGCGCTTCCGTGCGTGCTTGCGATCGGTTCATGATTACTTCCCGCCGGCCTTGCCGACCTTGCGCCGGATCACTTCGTTGGCGTACTTGATTCCCTTGGCCTTGTACGGGTCGGGCACGCGGAGCTTGCGGATCTCCGCCGCCGTCTGGCCGACCTTCTGCTTGTCGGCGCCCGTGACCGTCATCTTGCCCGGCCTTGGCGTCGATCGCGATCGCGATCCCCTCGGGGATCGGGAAGTCGACCGGGTGCGAGTAGCCGAGCGAGAAGACGACCGACTTGCCCTTGACCTCGGCCTTGTAGCCGACGCCCGAGATCTCGAGCTCGCGGGTGAAGCCCTTCGTGACGCCCTCGACCGTGTTGGCCACGAGGCTGCGCAGGAGGCCGTGGCACGGCGCGCGCGTGCGGCTCGTCCGATGCCGCGGGCGATCTTCACCTGGCCGTCGGCGACGGACACGGTCAGACCCGGCCGGGATGGCGCTCGACGAGCTCGCCCTTCGGGCCCCTTGACGCGGACCGTTCCGCCGTCCGCCTTGACCTCGACCCCCTTGGGGATCGTCGACCGGCATTTTTCCTATACGCGACACGACTGTGCTCCTCTCCTCACCAGACGTTGCAGAGGACTTCGCCGCCCAGGCGCGACTGTCGCGCCGCCTGGTCCGGTCACGATGCCCTGCGACGTCGAGACGATCGACACGCCGAGGCCGCCGAGGACCTGCGGGAATCGCGTCGGCCTTCGCGTAGACGCGGCGGCCCGGGCCGCGAGACGCGCTCGATGCCCGACACGATCGGCTCGCCCTCGTGGTCGTACTTGAGGCCGACGCGCAGGACCGGGCCGCCCGTCCTCCTGCACCTTGCGGTAGGAGGCGATGAAGCCCTCCTCCTCGAGGACCTTCAGGACGGCCTCCTTCAGGCGCGAGGCGGGCACGTCCACGCGGTCGTGGCCGGCGCGCATGCCGTTGCGCAGGCGGGTCGAACAGGTCGCTCAGCGGATCGCTCGTTTTCATCGCGCTCACCACGAAGCCTTCAGAACGCCCGGGATGTACCCCTGGTTGGCGTTCTGACGGAAACAGATGCGGCACAGGCCGAACTTGCGGAGGACGCTCCGCGGCCGGCCGCAGACGCGGCAGCGGCGGACCGTCCGCGTCATGAACTTCGGCTTCCTCGCCGCCTTGATTCGCATTGCACGTGTGGCCATCGTCTGTCGTCCTGTCTGCCTACTTGGCGAACGGCATGCCGAGCTCGGCCAGCAGCGCCTTCGCCCGGTCGTCCCGTCCCGCCGTCGTCACGATCGTCACGTTCAGTCCCTTCGACTTGTCGGTCTTCGCGTAGTCGATCTCCGGGAAGATGAAGTGGTCCCGCACGCCGAGCGTGTAGTTGCCCCGGCCGTCGAACGCCTTGCGCGACACGCCGCGGAAGTCGCGCACGCGCGGCAGGGCGATGTTGATCAGCCGGTCGAGGAACTCCCACATCCGGTCGCCGCGCAGCGTCACCCGCGCGCCGATCGGCATCCCGGTCGCGCAGCTTGTACGTCGCGATCGACTTCTTCGCCTTCGTCACGATGGCGCGCTGGCCGGCGATCGACGACAGCTCCTCGGCCGCGCCGTCGAGCATCTTGGGGTTCGGCGACGGCCTCGCCGAGGCCCATGTTCAGGACGATCTTCTCGATCCGCGGAATCGGCCATGACGTTGTCGATCCCGAACTCCTTCTTCAGAGCCGGGGCGACTTCCTTGACGTACCGTTCTTTGAGTCTCGCTGCCATTGTCGTTCGTTTCGCTTCTGCTACGCGAGCACCGCGCCGCTCTTCTTGGCGACGCGCTCCGGGTTGCCCTCCGCGTCGCGGCGGCGGCCGATCCGCGTTCGCGACGTTGCGGTCCGGGTCGACGAGCATCACGTTGGAGATGTGGATCGCGGCTTCCCTCTCCGAGATCCCGCCGGCGATGTTCTTGGCCGGGTTCGGGCCGCGTGTGCCGCTTGATCATGTTGACGCGCTCGACGATCACGCGGCCCTTCGCCGGGAGCACGCGCAGGATCTGGCCCTGCCGGCCCCGGTCCTTGCCCGCGATCACGACCACCGTGTCGTTCTTCTTCAGCTTGGGCTTCGGCTTGCTTCATCACAGCACTTCCGGTGCGAGCGAGATGATCTTCATGAACTTCTTCTCGCGCAGCTCGCGGGCCACCGGGCCGAACACGCGCGTCCCGATCGGCTCGCCCTCGTTGGAGATCAGGACCGCCGCGTTGTCGTCGAAGCGGATGTACGAGCCGTCCTTGCGCCGGTGCTTGCGCCGCGTGCGGACGATCACCGCCCGCACGACGCGCTTGCCGTGCTTCTCGACGAACGGCGAGTCGGGAGCCGCCTCCTTGACCGAGGCGGTGATGATGTCGCCGAGGCCGGCGTACTGGCCGGCCGAGCCGCCGCGCATCCGGATGCAGGCGATCTTGCGCGCGCCCGGAATTGTCGGCCACCTCGAGGATGGTTCCCATCTGGATCATGGCGTTCTCCCTACGCCTGCGCCTTCACGAGGATTTCGCGACAGCCGCCAGCGCTTCAGCTTCGAGAGCGGCCGCGTCTCTTCGATCCGGACGCGGTCGCCGACCTTGGCCGCGTTCGCCTCGTCGTGGGCGTGGAAGCGGCTCGTCCGCTTGATCGTCCGCGTGTACTCGCGCGTGCTGCACGCGGCGCTCCACCTCGACGACGATCGTCTTGTGCATCTTGTCGGACACCACGCGACCGATCTTCGTCGCGCGGCTCTTCGTGCTTCGACCGTTTCGCTCACTTGACCTGCCTCCGCCTTCAGCTCCAGCGCCCGCTGGTACGTCTTGACGCGCGCGATGTCGCGCCGGATCGTCCGCAGCCGGCTCGGGTTCTCGAGCTGCCCCGTCGACTTCTGGAGCCGCAGCTTCCAGGACGCCTCCTCGCAGCTGCTTCTCCTTCTCGGCGAGGTCCGCGTCGCTCCTGCTGGGCGAGCGTCTCGCGTTCCTTCTTCTTCATCGGATCTCCATCTCGGACGCGCGGGTCACCATGCGCGTCTTCAGGCCGAGCTTGTCGGCCGCGAGATCGAGCGCCTCCTTGCCCGTGGCGAAGTCGACGCCCTCCATCTCGTAGAGGATGCGGCCGGGCTTGACCACGGCGACCCAGCCCTCCGGCGCGCCCTTGCCCTTGCCCATGCGCGTCTCGGCGGGCTTCTTCGTGTACGGCTTGTCCGGGAAGATCCGGATCCAGATCTTGCCGCCGCGCTTGACGGCGCGCGTCATCGCGATGCGGCCGGCCTCGATCTGCCGCGCGGTGATCCAGCCGGGCTCGAGCACCTGGAGGCCGATGTCGCCGAACGCGAGCTCGCCGCCGCGGTAGGCCTTGCCCCGCATGCGGCCGCGCTGCTGCTTTCTGATACTTGACCTTCGAAGGCATCAACATGACGGACACTCTCGCCTTACGCCGCGCTCTTGCGGCGGTTCTTGGCCTTGTGCTGCTCGCCGCGGTAGATCCAGACCTTCACGCCGATCTTCCCGTACGTCGTGTTCGCCTCGGCGAAGCCGTAGTCGATGTCGGCCTTGAGCGTGTGGAGCGGCAGGCGCCCCTCCTGGTACCACTCGGAGCGCGCGATCTCGGCGCCGTTCAGGCGGCCGGCGCAGCGGATCTTGATCCCCTGGGCGCCGAAGCGGAACGCCGACTCGATCGCCCTTCTTCATCGCGCGGCGGAACGCGACGCGGCGCTCGAGCTGCATGGCGATCGACTCGGCGACGAGCTGGGCGTCCGTCTCGGGGCGCTGGATCTCGATGATGTTGATGTGGACCTCGCGTGCCGGTCCGCTTCTGGAGCTCGTCGCGGAGCTTGTCCACCTCGGCGCCGCGCTTGCCGATGATGATCCCCGGCCGCGACGGTCTGGATGTTGACCTTGAGCTTGCCCGGCGAAGCGCTCGATGTCGATCTCGGACACGCCGGCGTGCGACAGGCGCCGCTTCAGCTCCTTGCGCAGCTTGCAGGTCGTCGTGCAGGAGCTTCAGGTAGTCCTTCTCCGAGAACCAGCGCGAGTGCCAGGTCCGGTTGAAGCCGAGCCGGAATCCGTAGGGATGGACTTTCTGACCCATGGTGCTCCTTACGCCTCGTCCGAGAGTTCGATCGTCACGTGGCTCTTGCGGTGGAGGACGCGGAAGCGCGCGGCCCATCGGCGCCGGCCGGACGCGCTTCTCCTGCGGACCCTTGTCGACCGTGATCTTGCGGACGCACGAGCTGGTCGACGTCGAGCGTGCGCTTCCTTCTGCTCGGCGTTGGCGACGGCCGAGCGCAGGGTCTTCAGGAGGTCGCGCGCAGCGACCTTCTTCGCGTGGCGCAGGATCGCGACCGCGTCGTTGACCGACTTGCCGCGGACGAGGTCGGCCACCAGGCGCACCTTCTGCGCGGAGCCCTTCATGTACCGGAGTCTCGCGGTGGCCTTCATCGCTTCCTCAAGCCTTCGGCGCGGCCGCGGCCGGGGCCGCGCCCGGAGCCGAGACCGGCTTTCCGGCGACCGCCGCGCCGGCCTCCGCCGCCTTCTTGCCGCCGTGGCCCTTGAAGATCCGGGTCGGCGCGAACTCGCCGAGCTTGTGGCCGACCATGTTCTCGGTGACGTACACCGGGATGAACTTGCGTGCCGTTGTGCACGGCGATCGTGTGCCCGACCATGTCGGGGATGATCGTCGAGCGCCGCGACCAGGTCTTGACGACCTTCTTCTCGCGGGTCGCGTTCAGCGCTGCCACCTTCTTGATGAGGTGGTCGTCGACGAACGGGCCCTTCTTGATCGAACGTGCCATCGGTTATGACCTTCGACTTGCGCCGGCGGACGATGAATCCGTCGGTGCGCTTGTTGTTGCGGGTCTTCATGCCCTTGGTCTTCCAGCCCCACGGCGAGGTCGGGTGGCGGCCGCCGGAGGTCTTGCCCTCGCCGCCGCCCATCGGGTGGTCGACCGGGTTCATCGACGACGCCGCGGTTGTGCGGCCGCCAGCCGAGCCAGCGGTTGCGGCCGGCCTTGCCGATCGAGACGTTCTCGTGCTCGAGGTTGCCGACCTGGCCGATCGTCGCGTAGCACTCGATGTGGACCTCGCGCACCTCGCCCGAGGGCAGGCGCACCTGCGCGTACGTCGCCTTCCTTGGCCATCAGCTGCGCGGCCGCGCCGGCCGACCGCACGAGCTGGCCGCCCTTGCCGCGGCGTCAGCTCGATGTTGTGGATCGTCGTGCCGAGCGGGATCGCCTTCAGCGGCAGCGCGTTGCCCGGCAGGATGTCGGCCGTCGGGCCCGACACCACCGTGGCGCCGACCGCGAGGCCGTTGGGCGCGAGGATGTAGCGCTTCTCGCCGTCGGCGTAGTGCAGCAGCGCGATCCGCGCCGAGCGGTTCGGGTCGTACTCGATCGAGGCGACCTTCGCCGGGATGTCCTGCTTGTCGCGCCGGAAGTCGATGATCGCGGTAGCGCCGCTTGTGGCCGCCGCCCATGAAGCGGGAGGTCGTCCGGCCCTGGTTGTTGCGGCCGCCGGTCGTGCGCAGTCCGACCGTCAGGCGCTTCTCCGGGCGGACCGTGCGAGAGCTCCTCGAAGTCGAGCGTCGTCTGGAACCGGACGCCCGGCGGAGGTCGGTTTGAACTTCTTGAGGCTGCCATTACACGCCCTCGAAGAACTCGATCTTCTGGTCCGGCGCGAGCCGGACGTAGGCCTTTTTCCAGGCCGTGCGCTGGCCGACGAACCGGCCCATGCGCTTCATCTTGCCGTGCACGGTTGGCGACGCGGACGTCGACGCACCTTGACCCCGAAGAGCTTCTCGACGGCGCGGCGAACCTCGATCTTGTTGGCGCCGCGTGTCGACCTCGAAGCAGACCGTGTTCGACGCTTCCTTCAGCCGCGTCGGCCTTCTCGGTGATGAGGGGCCGGCGGATGATCCTGCTGCGCATCCATCACTCGCCTCCCAGGTTCTCGACCACGCGCGAGAGCGCCTGCTTGGTGAGCACGAGCGTGCCGTGAGCGAGGACGTCGTAGACGTTGACGCCGAGCGGGTCGACGAGCTTCCACGCCTTGACGTTGCGCGAGGCCCGCGACGAAGTTCGTCGTTGCCGCGGGCGTCGACGAAGAGCGTCTTGCCCTCGATGCCGAGCGCGCCGATGCGCCGTGACGAGGTCCTTCGTCTTGGTGCTCGCGACGTCGAGCCTGTCGATGACGACGATCCGCTCTTCCGCGGCGCGGCGCGAGAGGACCGCCTTGAGCGCGTTCTTCTTCTCGCCGACGGACACGTCCTGCGCGTAGCGAGCGCGGCACGGGGCCGTGGACGGTGCCGCCGTGGCGGTGGATCGGCGGACGGCCGCCGCCCTGCCGGGCGCGGCCCGTGCCCTTCTGCTTGAAGGGCTTCTTGCCGGAGCCGGAGACCTCGGAGCGAACCTTCGTCTTGTGGGTGCCGGCGCGCTGGCCCGCGAGGTACGCCTTGACGACCTCCCACACGAGGTGCTTGCGGTACGGATAGGCGAAGACGTCCGGCGGGCAGGTCGACCTCGCCCGACCTGCTCCTTCTTCCAGTTCCATGACGGGGATCTTGGCCATGCGTCTTACGCCTTCTTCTTGCGCGAAGCTCGAGCGCACGATCTTCACGATCGAGTTCCGGGCGCCCGGGACCGCGCCGCGAGATGTAGAGGAGGTTCTTCTCGGCGTCGACGCGCACGACGACGAGGTTCTTGGTCGTCGACTGCCGGCCGCCCAGCCGGCCCGAGGAGCGCGTGCCGGGATAGACGCGCGACGGGAAGGCCGACGGGCCGATCGAGCCCGGCGCGCGGTGGAACATCGAGCCGTGCGTCGCGCGCGCCGCCGCGGAAGTCGTGGCGCGCGATGACGCCCAGGAAGCCCTTGCCCTTGGAGGTGCCGATGACGTCGACGTGGTCCTTCTCGGCGAACGATGTCGCAGAGGACCTTGTCGCCGGGCTTCAGCTCGTCGCCCTTGTCGGCCTCGCACTTCCATGAGCGTCCGCATCGGCGCGACGCCGGCCTTCTCGAAGTGGCCCCTGCGCCGCCTTGTTGGCGCGGCGGTCCGGCCGCGCGCCGACGAGGCCGATCTGGACGGCGTCGTAGCCGTCCTTGTCGGCGGTCTTCTTCTGGACGACGAGGCACGGGCCCGGCCTGGACGACCGTGACCGGCACGACCGTGCCGTCCGGCCGTCGAAGATCTGGGTCATGCCCACCTTCTTGCCGATGATGCCGTGTACGGCCATCGCTCGCTCGACTCTTACTTCCCGAAGGCCTTGATCTCGACGTCGACGCCGGCCGGCAGCTCGAGCTTCATCAGCGCGTCCACCGTCTGCGACGTCGGCTCGAGGATGTCGAGCAGCCGCTTGTGCGTCCGCATCTCGAACTGCTCGCGCGACTTCTTGTCCACGTGCGGCGAGCGGTTGACCGTGTAGCGCGAGATCGGCCGTCGGCAGCGGAATCGGGCCCGCGACCTTCGCGCCCGGTGCGCCTCGCCGTGTCGACGATCTCGCGTCGCCGACTGGTCGAGGATCCGGTAGTCGAACGCCTTGAGGCGGATCCGGATCTTGTCGTTCTTCGGCCATGTGCTCGCTCGCTGCTCTTGAGCGCTCTCGATTCGACTACTCCAGGATCTCGACGACGGTGCCGGCGCCGACGGTGCGGCCGCCCTCGCGGATCGCGAAGCGCAGGCCCTTCTCCATCGCGATCGGCGTGATCAGCTTGATCTCCAGGTTCACGTTGTCCCCCGGCATCACCATCTCGACGCCCGCCGGCAGCTGCGCCGTCCCCGTCACGTCCGTCGTCCGGAAGAAGAACTGCGGCCGGTACCCGTTGAAAAACGGCGTGTGCCGCCCGCCCTCTTCCTTCGTCAAGATGTACGCCTCGCGCCTTGAACTTCGTGTGCGGCGTGATCGACCCCGGCTTGGCGCACACCTGCCCGCGCTCGACGTCCTTGCGCTCCGTGCCCCGCAGCAGCAGTCCGATGTTGTCCCCCGCCTGCCCCTGGTCCAGCAGCTTGCGGAACATCTCCACCCCCGTCACGACCTTCTTCTGCGTCGGCCGGATCCCGACGATCTCCACTTCCTCGCCCACCTTCACGATCCCGCGCTCGACCCGGCCCGTCACCACCGTCCCGCGGCCCGAAATCGAGAACACGTCCTCGATCGGCATCAGGAAGTCCTTGTCGATCGCCCGCTCCGGCACCGGAATGTACGCGTCCACCGCGTCCATCAGCTCCAGGATGCACTTGGCATCCGCCGAGTTCGGGTCCGCCGACGCCCCGCGCCTTCAGCGCCGATCCCTTCACGATCGGCATCTTGTCCCCGGGAACCCGTACGAGGTCAACAGCTCCCGGACCTCCAGCTCCACCAGCTCCAGCAGCTCCGGGTCGTCCACCATGTCGCACTTGTTCAGGAACACCACGATGTACGGCACCCCGACCTGGCGCGCCAGCAGGATGTGCTCCCGCGTCTGCGGCATCGGCCCGTCCGCCGCCGACACCACCAGGATCGCCCCGTCCATCTGCGCCGCGCCCGTGATCATGTTCTTCACGTAGTCCGCGTGGCCCGGGCAGTCCACGTGCGCGTAGTGCCGCTTCTCCGTCGAGTACTCCACGTGCGCCGTGTTGATCGTGATCCCGCGCGCCTTCTCCTCCGGCGCGTTGTCGATCTGGTCGTACGCCTTCGCCGTCGCCAGACCCTTCTTCGACAGCACCATCGTGATCGCCGCCGTCAACGTCGTCTTCCCGTGATCCACGTGCCCAATCGTCCCGATGTTCACGTGCGGCTTGCTGCGGTCGAATTTCTCTTTGCCATCGCTCCTCACCAATCTCGAACGACCGAAGCGTTACTTGCTGCCGACCTTGGCGATGATCTCTTCGCTGACGGTCTGCGGGACCTCGTCGTAGGCGGCGAACTGCATCGTGTAGTTGCCGCGGCCCTGCGTCATGGAGCGCAGGTTGGTCGAGTAGCCGAACATCTCCGACAGCGGCACGCGCGCCGTGATGACCTGCACGCCCGCCGCGCGGCTCCATGTGCTTGATGTGCCCGCGGCGCGAGTTGAGGTCGCCGATGACGTCGCCCATGTAGTCCTCGGGGACGACGACCTCGACGTCCATGATCGGCTCCTTGAGGATCGGCTTGGCCTTCTTGGCGGCGTCCTGGTAGGCCATGCGAGCCGGCGATCTTGAAGGCCATTTCCGAGGAGTCGACGTCGTGGTACGAGCCGTCGTAGAGCTCGACGTGGACGCCCGTCGTCGGGTAGCCGGCGAGGATGCCCGTCTCGAGCGCTTCCTTGATCCCCTGCTCGATCGGCTTGATGAACTCCTTCGGGATCGCGCCGCCCTTGATCTCGTTCTCGAAGACGAAGTCGTGGCCTTCCTCGGCCGGGCTTGATGCGGATCTTGCACGTCGCCGTACTGGCCGCGGCCGCCGGTCTGGCGGATGAACCGGCCGTGGCCCTCGGCTTCCTTCGTGATCGCCTCGCGGTAGGCGACCTGGGGCTTGCCGACGTTGGCGCCGACGTTGAACTCGCGCACCATGCGGTCCGATGATGATCTCGAGGTGCAGCTCGCCCATGCCGCGGATGATCGTCTGGCCCGTCTCCTTGTCCGTGTGGACCTTGAAGGTCGGGTCTTCCTGCATGAGCTTGGCGAGCGCCATGCCCATCTTTTCCTGGTCGGCCTTGGTCTTCGGCTCGATCGCGACCGCGATGACCGGGCTCGGGGAAGTTCATCGCCTCGAGGATGACCGGGTTGTCCTCGTCGCAGATCGTGTCGCCGGTCGGGACGTTCTTCAGGCCCGACGGCCGCGGCGATGTCGCCGGCCCAGACCTCCTTGATCTCCTCGCGCTTGTTGGCGTGCATCTTCAGGAGCGGCCGATGCGCTCGCGTCGTGTCCTTGGTCGAGTTGTAGACGCCGCGATCCGGCGTCGAGGTGGCCGGAGTAGACGCGGAAGAAGGCGAGCTGGCCGACGAACGGGTCGGTCATGATCTTGAAGATCGAGGGCCGAGAACGGGCGCGTCGTCGGACGGCCGGGCGCTCGAGCTCCGCGCCGACGTCGTCGTGGCCCTTGATCGGCGGGACGTCGAGGGGCGACGGGAGGTAGTCGACGACCGCGTCGAGCAGCTGCTGGACGCCCTTGTTCTTGAAGGCGGAGCCGCAGATGACCGGCTGGACGTGGCCCGCGATCGTCGCCCGGCGCAGGGCGGCCTTGATCTCCTCGGCCGGTCGACCTTGCCGCCGTGGAGGTACTTCTCGAGCAGGGCGTCGTCGGTCTCGGCGACCGCCTCGATGAGCATTCTCGCGGTACTTGTCGGCCTCGTCCTGCATGTCGGCCGGGATGTCGAGCGATGTCGAACTTCGAGCCCTGAGCGTCGTCGTCCTGGAACTCGATGCGCCTTCATCTCGACGAGGTCGATGATGCCGCGTGAGCTCGCCTCGGTGCCCCAGGGGATCTGGATCGGGCGCGGGCTTGGCGTTCAGCTTCGTCTTCATCATCTCGACGCAGCGCGGGAAGTCGGCGCCGATGCGGTCCATCTTGTTGACGAAGGCGATGCGCGGGACGCCGTAGCGGTTGGCCTGGCGCCAGACGGTCTCGGACTGCGGCTCGACGCCGGCGACCGCGTCGAAGACGGCGACCGCGCCGTCGAGGACGCGCAGCGAGCGCTCGACCTCGGCCGTGAAGTCGACGTGGCCCGGGCGTGTCGATGATGTTGATGCGGATGTCGCTTCCAGAAGCAGGTCGTCGCGGCCGACGTGATCGTGATGCCGCGCTCCTGCTCCTGGACCATCCAGTCCATCGTCGCGGTGCCTTCGTGGACCTCGCCGATCTTGTAGTTGACGCCGGTGTAGATAGAGGATGCGCTCGGTCGTCGTCGTCTTCCCGGCGTCGATGTGCGCCATGATGCCGATGTTGCGGGTGTCTTTGAGAGGAGTGTGTGCGCGGCATGGTTTGAGTGAAGTGCTGTTTCGGTTCGTTCGGTTTCGGCGTTACCAGCGGTAGTGGGCGAAGGCCTTGTTGGCCTCCGCCATCTTGTGCGTGTCGTCCTTCTTCTTGATCGCGCCGCCGCGGAGGTTCGCGGCGTCGAGGAGCTCGGCGGCGAGCTTCTCCTGCATCGTCTTCTCGCCGCGGGCGGTGGCGTACTCGATGATCCAGCGGATCGCGAGCGACGGTCCGGCGGTTCGGCCGCACCTCGACGGGGACCTGGTAGGTCGAGCCGCCGACGCGGCGGGACTTGACCTCGAGCGCCGGCTTGACGTTCTCGATCGCCTTCTTGAAGATCTTCATCGGATCGTCCTGCGTCTTCTCGGCGACCATGTTCAGGGCGCCGTAGAGGATGCGCTCGGCGATCGACTTCTTGCCCTCGCTCCATCACGGAGTTGATGAACTTCGTGACGAGCTGGGAGTTGTAGAGCGGGTCCGGGAGGATCTCGCGCTTGGGAACGACTCGGCGTCGCGGCATCGTCTTGTCCTTAAGCCTTCGGGCGCTTGGCGCCGTACTTGGAACGGCCCTGCTTGCGGTTCGGCGACGCCGACCGCGTCGAGCGTTCCGCGGATGACGTGGTAGCGGACGCCCGGGCAGGTCCTTCACGCGGCCGCCGCGGATCATGCACGATCGAGTGCTCCTGGAGGTTGTGGCCGACGCCCGGGATGTAGGTCGTGACCTCGATCCCGTTCGTCAGGCGCACGCGCGCGACCTTGCGCAGCGCCGAGTTCGGCTTCTTCGGCGTCGTGGTGTAGACGCGCGTGCAGACGCCGCGCTTCTGCGGGCGAGCGCTGCAGGGCGGGCGACGCGGTCTTCACCGCGAGCCGCTCGCGGCCCTTCCGGACGAGCTGAGAAATTGTCGGCATCGACTCTCCTGATCTCCCCGAGTCCCCCGGAGCCGTGGAAGGACCCGAGATCGACCGTAAACCGCTTTACTTCGGATCGGCGAGACAGGCCCACCGGCTCGCCCGAGTCCAGAGGAAAAACCCGCGAATCGTACGCGCCGGAGGGGGGTCTGTCAAGCGAAAACCCCTGCCCCTGAGCGACTTCCCCGCATCCGGGCTCGGCCGCCGCGCGTTCCCGGACCGGCCGCCCGGACCGGGGACGCGCGAGTATATGCGAGACCGTCGAAGGCGCGGGCCTATTTCGCTGTAGAGCCGAAGTAACGAAACCCGGCTCGGCGGGCCAAACGAAACGGGGCCCGTCGCGGGCCCCGTGCAATCGAGACCTGGGGACTTCGACGCTACTCCTCGTCGCTCGCGTCGACCTCGGCGTCCGCCTCGGCCAGGGCCAGCTCCTCGGCCGGGTCGGTCAGGAAGTCCTCGAGCGCCGGCTCCTCGACCTGCGGGATCTCCTCCCGCTCGAGGACGACGTTGCGGTAGTACTCCATGCCCGTGCCGGCCGGGATCAGACGGCCGACGATGACGTTCTCCTTGAGGCCGCGCAGGTGGTCGACCTTGCCCGAGATCGACGCCTCGGTGAGCACCCGCGTCGTCTCCTGGAAGGACGCCGCCGAGATGAACGAGTCGGTCGAGAGCGAGGCCTTGGTGATGCCGAGCAGCAGCGGCCGGCCGTCGGCCGGCTGGCCGCCGGCCGCGAGCACCCGCTCGTTCTCCTCCTCGAACCGGAACCGGTCGACCTGCTCGTCGATCAGGAACTCCGTGTCGCCGACCTCCTCGATCTTCACGCTGACCGCATCATCTGGCGGACGATGACCTCGATGTGCTTGTCGTTGATCGCGACGTTCTGCGAGCGGTAGACCTCCTGGATCTTGTCGACCAGGTACCGCTGCAGCTCCTTCTCGCCGAGGATCGCGAGCACGTCGTGCGGGTTGATCGGGCCGTCGATCAGCGGATCGCCGGCCGCGCACCCGCTCGCCCTCCTGGACGTTGACGTGCGTGTAGCGCGGGATCAGGTACTCGCGCGTCTCGCCGTCGTCGCCCGTGACGATGACCTTGCGCATGCCCTTGGCGATCGGCCCGTGCGAGACCGATGCCGTCGATCTCGGTGATGACCGCCGGCTCCTTCGGGCGCCGGGCCTCGAAGAGCTCGACGACGCGCGGCAGACCGCCCGTGATGTCCTTCGTCTTGGTCGTCTCGCGCGGGATCTTCGCCAGCACGTCGCCCGGGTGGACCTCCTGCTCGTCGGTCACCATGAGGTGCGAGCCGATCGGGAGCAGGTACTTCCTCTCGCCGGACTTGCCGCCGCGGATGATGACCTGCGGCGAGCGCTTCTCGGCGCCGACCGTCTCGACGATGATGTTCTGCGTGAGGCCCGTGACCCGGTCGGTCTCCTCGCGGAGGTTCTCGCCTTCGACGATGTCCTGGAACTCGACCTTGCCCGCCGACCTCGGTGAGGATCGCCGAGGTGAACGGATCCCACTCGACGAGCTCCTGGCCCGGGCACGACCTCCTGGCCGTCGGTGACCTTGAGCGTCGAGCCGTAGACGACCGAGTAGCGCTCCTTCTCGCGGCCCTTGTTGTCGACGATCGTGATCTTGCCGTTGCGGTTGACGACGACGAGGTTCGCCGTCCTTGCGCTCGACCGTCGCGACGTTGAGGAACTTGACGGTGCCCGGGTTCTTCGCGGCGTGCTTCGACTGCTCGGTGACGCGGGAGGCCGTGCCGCCGTAGTGGAACGTCCGCATCGTGAGCTGCGTGCCCGGCTCGCCGATCGACTGGGCGGCGATGACGCCGACCGCCTCGCCGATCTCGACCATCTTGCCCGTGGCGAGCATTGCGGCCGTAGCAGAGGCGGCAGACGCCGCGCCGGGTCTCGCAGGTCAGCACCGAGCGGATCTTGACGCGCTCGATGCCGGCCTCCTGGACGCGCCGAGGCGAGCTCCTCGGTGATCTCGTCGCCGATGCCGACGATCTTCTCGCTCGGAGAGCGGGTCGAAGATGTCCTCCTGCGCAGACGCGGCCGACGATGCGGTCGCGCAGCGGCTCGAGGATGTCGCCGCCTTCCATGATCGCCGAGACCGTGATGCCGTCGGACGTGCCGCAGTCCTCCTCGATGACGATGACGTCCTGGGCCACGTCGACGAGGCGGCGCGTCAGGTAGCCGGAGTCGGCCGTCTTCAGCGCCGTGTCGGCGAGACCCTTGCGGGCGCCGTGCGTCGAGATGAAGTACTGAAGCACCGAGAGGCCTTCGCGGAAGTTCGCCGTGATCGGGCGTCTCGATGACCTCGCCCGAGGGCTTGGACATCAGGCCGCGCATGCCGGCGAGCTGGCGGACCTGCTCCTTCGAGCCTCGGGCGCCGGAGTCGGCCATGATGTAGATCGGGTTGAACTCGCTGCCGACCTGGTCGGACTTCTTCATCTCGCGGAACATCTCGTCGGAGACGTTCTCGGTCGTCCGGTGCCAGATGTCGATGATCTTGTTGTGGCGCTCGCCCGTCGGTGATGACGCCCGAGCGAGCGCTGGCGTCTCGACCTCGAGCGACCTCCTTGCGGGCCGCCTGCGAGGAGTCCTCCTTCTTGGCCGGGATGACCATGTCGTCGACGCCGATCGAGATGCCGGCCCGGGTCGCGTACGGGAAGCCGAGGTCCTTCAGGTCGTCGAGCATCTGGACCGTCATGCTCGTCGCCGAAGCGTCAGGTAGGCAGTAGCTGACGAGGTCCGTGCAGGCCCTTCTTCTTCAGCAGTGCCGTTGATGAACGGGACTACGCTCGGGAAGCGCCTGGTTGAAGATGACGCGGCCGACCGTCGTGTCGATGAGCGTCCGCTCGACGTCCTGGACCTCGGCGTGCGAGATGTCCTGGTCGTTGTACTGGGTCGTCAGGTCGATGTACTGGCCCGAGTAGCGCACGCGGATCGGCGTGTGCGTCGTCGACGTCGCCCTGCTCGTAGGCCAGGACGACCTCGTCGAAGTCCGAGAAGATGCGGCCCTCGCCCTTGGTGCTCGAGCGCGACTTCGTCAGGTAGTAGAGCCGAGGACGAGGTCCTGCGACGGCACCGCGAGCGGCCGGCCCGTGCGCCGGCGAGAGGATGTTGTTCGAGGAGAGCATCAGGACCTGCGCCTCGATCTGCGCCTTCGGCGACAGCGGCACGTGGACCGCCATCTGGTCGCCGTCGAAGTCGGCGTTGAACGCCGGGCAGACGAGCGGGTGGATCTTGATCGCCTTGCCCTCGACGAGCACCGGCTCGAAGGCCTGGATGCCGAGGCGGTGGAGCGTCGGCGCGCGGTTCAGGAGCACCGGGTGGTCCTGGATGACCTCCTCGAGCGCGTCCCACACCTCGGTCGACGCCGGCTCGACGAGCTCCTTGGCCGCCTTGATCGTCCGCGACGAGCCCCTTCTTCTCGAGCCGGTTGTAGATGAACGGCTTGAAGAGCTCGAGCGCCATCTTCTTCGGCAGGCCGCACTGGTGGAGCTTCAGCTCCGGGCCGACGACGATGACCGAACGGCCCGAGTAGTCGACGCGCTTGCCGAGCAGGTTCTGGCGGAAGCGGCCCTGCTTGCCCTTGAGCGTGTCGGAGAGCGACTTCAGCGGCCGGTTGTTCGAGCCCTTCAGGACGCGGCCGCGGCGGCCGTTGTCGAACAGGGCGTCGACCGCCTCCTGCAGCATGCGCTTCTCGTTGCGGACGATGACCTCGGGCGCGCGCAGCTCGAGCAGCTTCTTCAGCCGGTTGTTGCGGTTGATGACGCGGCGATAGAGATCGTTCAGGTCGGAGGTCGCGAAGCGGCCGCCGTCGAGAGGCACGAGCGGCCGCAGCTCCGGCGGAATGACCGGGATGACGTCGAGGATCATCCACTCCGGGCGGTGGCCCGACCGGCGGAACGCGTCGCACGACCTTGAGGCGCTTGGCCGCCTTCTGGCGCTTGATCTGCGACGTCTCGGTCTTCATGATCATGCGCAGCTCTTCGGCCAGCTCGTCGACGTCGACGCGCTGCGAGCAGCTCCTTGATCGCCTCGGCGCCCATGCGGGCGACGAAGACGTCGCCGTAGCTCGGCCGCGCAGCTCGCGGTAGCGCTCCTCGGAGAGCAGCTCCTTCTCCTTGAGGTCCGTCTCGCCCGGATCGATGACGACGTAGGACTCGAAGTAGAGGATGCGCTCGAGGTCGCGCAGCGAGATGTCGAGCAGGTGGCCGATCCGCGACGGCAGGCCCTTGAAGAACCAGACGTGCGAGACGGGCGAGGCCAGCTCGATGTGGCCCATGCGCTCGCGGCGGACCTTGCGACTTCGTCACCTCGACGCCGCACTTGTCGCAGACGACGCCGCGGTGCTTCATCCGCTTGTACTTGCCGCAGAGGCATTCCCAGTCGGTGATCGGGCCGAAGATCTTGGCGCAGAAGAGGCCGTCCCGCTCCGGCTTGAACGTGCGGTAGTTGATCGTCTCCGGCTTGGTGACCTCGCCGTAGGACCACGAGCGGATCTTCTCCGGCGACGCCAGAGAGATCTTGATCGCGTTGAAATCCTTCAGCGTCGTCGGCTTGTTGGCAAACAGCGTGAGCGTTTCCAAGCCGCTTGGCGCTCGCTGAGCGCTGTCGCAGCACGCTATCCAGTGAGACGCTGCGCCCGATTCGAGATCCTTCATCGCTTGAGCAGCTCCACGTCGAGGCAGAGCGACTGCAGCTCGCGGACGAGAACGTTGAACGACTCCGGCAGACCCGGCTCGTCCGGGACCTCGCCCTTGACGATCGCCTCGTAGACCTTGCGAGCGGCCCTCGACGTCGTCGGACTTGACCGTCAGCAGCTCCTGCAGCGTGTAGGCGGCGCCGTAGGCCTCGAGCGCCCAGACCTCCATCTCGCCGAAGCGCTGGCCGCCGAACTGGGCCTTGCCGCCGAGCGGCTGCTGCGTGATGAGCGAGTACGGCCCGATCGAGCGCGCGTGGATCTTGTCGTCGACCAGGTGCGAGAGCTTCAGCATGTAGATGTAGCCGACGGTGACCTGCTGCTCGAACGGCTCGCCGGTCATGCCGTCGTAGAGCATCGTCTTGCCGCGAGTCGGGCAGGTTGGCGTCCTTCGAGCGAGCTTCTTGATCTCCCCCTCGCGTCGCGCCGTCGAAGACCGGCGTCGCGACGTAGAGGCCGAGCGCCCTGCGCGGCCCAGCCGAGGTGCGTCTCGAGGATCTGGCCGACGTTCATGCGCGACGGCACGCCGAGCGGGTTGAGCACGATCTCGACCGGCGTTCCGTCCGGCAGGTACGGCATGTCCTCCTCGGGGAGGATGCGCGAGATGACGCCCTTGTTGCCGTGGCGGCCGGCCATCTTGTCGCCGACCGAGAGCTTGCGCTTCATGGCGACGTAGACCTTGACCATCTTGATGACGCCGGGCGGCAGCTCGTCGCCCTTCTGCAGCAGCTCGATCCGCTCCGCGTTGACGCTGGTTCAGGACCTCGATCTGCGAGTCCTGGCGCGCGCAGGATGATCGTCGATCTCGTCGGCGGATCTCCTCGTCCTTCAGCGTGCAGGCGCTTCAGCTGCTGCGGGCGTCAGGCGAGCGACGCCTCCGCCGTGAACTTGCCGCCCTTCTTGACGAGCTCGCCGCCGTCGCGGTCGACGACGTCCTCGGCAGCCGTCTTGCCGACGAGCAGGTCCCGGATCTTCTTGTTGCGCTTCCTCGCGGATGATCCGGATCTCGTCCTTGGATGTTCTTCTCGATCTTCGCGATCTCGTCCTCCTCGATCGGCGAGGGCGCGGAGGTCCTTCTCGATCCCCTTGCGGGAGAAGATCTTGACGTCGACGACGTCCCCTCGATGCCCGGCGGGCACTTGAGCGAGGCGTCGCGCACGTCGCCGGCCTTCTCGCCGAAGATCGCGCGCAGCAGCTTCTCCTCCGGCGTCAGCTGGGTCTCGCCCTTCGGCGTGACCTTGCCGACGAGGATGTCGCCCGGCTTGACGGTCGCGCCGATGCGGATGATGCCGCGACTCGTCGAGGTCGCGCGAGCGCGTTCTCCGAGACGTTCGGGATGTCGCGCGTGATCTCCTCGGGGCCGAGCTTGGTGTCGCGGGCCTCGATCTCGAACTCCTCGATGTGGATCGAGGTGAAGTAGTCCTCCTTGACCAGCTTCTCGGAGACCAGGATCGCGTCCTCGTAGTTGTAGCCGCGCCACGGCATGAAGGCGACGAGGACGTTGCGGCCGAGGGCGAGCTCGCCCTCGCTCGGTGCACGGGCCGTCGGCCAGGACCTGGCCCCTGCTCGACGCGCTGCGCCCTCCTGCGACGATCGGCTTCTGGTTGATGCAGGTGTTCTGGTTGAGCGCCGGAACTTGATCAGCTGGATAGATGTCGGCGCCGAACTCCTTGGCCGTCGCCGGTCTCGACGATCCTCGCCCTCGACGCGCACGATGATGCGCTCGGCGTCGACCGGGTCGACGATGCCGCCGCGCTTGGCAGAGGACGACGGCGCCCGAGTCGCGGGCGACCGTCGCCTCGAGGCCGGTGCCGACGAGCGGCGCCTCGGCCGGCAGCAGCGGCACGGCCTGGCGCTGCATGTTCGAGCCCATCAGCGCGCGGTTCGCGTCGTCGTGCTCGAGGAACGGGATGAGCGCCGCGGCGACCGAGACGAGCTGCTTGGGCGAGATGTCCATGTAGTCGACCTTGTCGCGCTCGACGGTGATGAACTCGCCGCTCGACGCGGGCGATGACGCGGTCCTCCTTGATGCGGCCCGTGTCGTCGCGTCTCGGCGTTGGCCTGGGCGATGATGTAGTTCTCCTCCTCCCAGGCGGAGAGGTAGAAGGCGTACGGCTCGGCCTCGGCCGGCTGCTTGTGGCCTTCTTGCGGACGCGCTCGTTCTCCTCCTCCAGCTCCTTCTTCTCGACGATCTGGCCGAGCTTGAAGGCGCGTGTCGCCGACCTTGCGTGACCTGGAAGTGGTCGAGGACGCGGCCCTTCTCGACCTTCTTGTACGGGCGTCTCGATGAAGCCGAAGTCGTTGATCCGCGCGTAGCACGAGAGCGACGAGATCAGGCCGATGTTCGGGCCTTCCGGCGTCTCGATCGGGCAGATGCGGCCGTAGTGCGTCGGGTGGACGTCGCGGACCTCGAAGCCGGCGCGCTCGCGCGAGAGGCCGCCCGGCCCGAGGGCCGAGAGGCGCCGCTTGTGCGTGACCTCGGAGAGCGGGTTCGTCTGGTCCATGAACTGCGAGAGCTGCGACGAGCCGAAGAACTCCTTGATCGCGGCGATGACCGGCTTGCGAGTTGATCAGGTCGTGCGGCATCGCCGAGTCGATGTCCTGGTGGACGGACATCTTCTCCTTGATCGCGCGCTCCATGCGGACGAGGCCGATGCGGAACTGGTTCTCGAGCAGCTCGCCGACCGCGCGGACGCGGCGGTTGCCGAGGTTGTCGATGTCGTCGACGCGGCCGACGTCCTTGCTGCAGGCGGAGCAGGTAGCCGATGACGCGATAGAAGTCGTCCGGCGTCAGCGTCTTCTGCGTCGACCGGCGACGTCGGCGTCGAGCTTGATGTTGAACTTGAAGCGGCCGACGCGCGAGAAGTCGTACTTGCTTGGCGTCGAAGAACATGCCCTCGAAGAGGTTCTTGGCCGACTCGTAGGTCGGCGGGTCGCCGGGGCGCAGGCGGCGGTAGATCTCGAGGATCGCCTCGTTCTTGCGTCTTGTGCGTGTCCTTGCGGATCGTGTTGACGAGGATGTCGGCCGACGAGGTCCCAGTCGGGGAAGATGACCTCGACGTCCTTGATGCCCTGCGCCTTCGAGGGCCTCGACCGCCGCCGGCGCCGAGCTCCTGGCCGGCCTCGAAGAGCACCTCGCCGGTGTCGAGGTCGACGACGTCGGCGAGGAAGCAGGCCTTCTCGACGCGCCGACTCGTCGACCGAGCGCTCGATCGAGCCCTTCTTCGAGCGATCTCCTTCTGGTCGTCGCCGGAGAGCTTGATGCCGGCGAAGATCGGCTTGGTCTCGCGCTTGACGCGGGCGTGCCGGTCGCGCAGTCTCCTCCTGCTCGAGGACGTCCTTGGCCGACGGTCAGGTGACGCGCGGCCGCGCTCGAAGCGGCGCCGGCACCGGCGGTGTAGAACTGCCGCAGGATCGCCTCGTCGGTCTCGAGGCCGAGGGCGCGCAGGAAGATCGTCGCCGGGAACTTGCGCTTGCGGTCGATGCGGACGAAGAGGATGTCCTTCTGGTCGTACTCGAACTCGACCCACGAGCCGCGGTACGGGATGATCTTGGCGAGGTAGCGCGTGCGCCGACTCCTTGGTGAAGAAGACGCCCGGGCGAGCGGTGGAGCTGCGAGACGATGACGCGCTCGGTCCCGTTGATGACGAACGTGCCGTGCTCGGTCATCAGCGGGATGTCGCCGAAGAAGACCTCCTCCTCCTTGGCGTCGCGCATCGTGCTTGACGCCCGGTCTCCGGGTCCTTGTCGTAGACGAAGAGGCGGAAGGTGACCTTGAGCGGCACGCGAGTAGGTCATGCCCCGCTCCTGGCACTCGGCGACCGAGTACTTCATCTGCAGGTCGACCGGGTTGCCGCAGACGTCGCAGAGCGTGACCTGGTTCTTGTTCTGACGCGCCGCACTTCGGCGCAGGTGACCGACCTCCTCGTGCGGGTGCGCCGTCATGATCCGCGCGCCGCAGTCGAGCGCAGGTCATGCGCAGGTGCTCGAGGCCCTTGAGCTGGCCGCACTTGCACTCCCAGTTGCCGATCGCGTACTTGACGAACTCGCAGCGCGCAGGTCTCGCGGAAGTCGGAGAACGGGAAGACGCTCGTGAAGACCGCCTGGAGGCCCGGACTGGTCCCGCTCCTCGGGCAGCAGGTTCATCTGCAGGAACTGCTCGTAGGACCGGCGCTGGACGTCGATCAGGTTCGGCAGATCCATGAACGAGCGGATCTTCGAGAAGTTCTTCCGCTCTGCCGGGACAGCCACTGTCAGTCATTCAGACTCTCCTGTCAGCGCGAGGGACGCTTCGCGCCCTCGCAACTGAGGCACGACCGAGGACGCGGACGCCGGGCGGACCGCCCGTCCTCACCGGGGGCGGCATCAGACAACACGGTCTTCCCGAGTCCGACGATCTACTTGATCTCCACCTTGGCGCCGACTTCCTCGAACTTCTTCTTGATCGTGGCGGCCTCGTCCTTGGAGACGCCTTCCTTGAGCGTCGCCGGGGCGCCGTCGACGAGGTCCTTGGCCTCCTTGAGGCCGAGGCTCGTGACCTCGCGGACGACCTTGATCGTCGTTGATCTTGTCGCCGGCCGCGGCCGAGGATGACGGTGAACTCGGTCTGCTCTTCCTCGGCCGGGGCCGCGGCGGCCGCCGGCGCCGGCCGCCGCCACCGGCATCGCCATCGCCGCGGCCGAGACGCCGAACTTCTCCTCGAGCGCCTTGACGAGGGTGTTGAGCTCGAGGACCGTCATCCCCTCGATTTCCTTGACGAAGTTCTCTGCGGTCATCGCCATGATCTTCTCTCTCCTCATTCTTCGTTGCAAACTCAATTCGCAGGCGCGGCGTCGGCCGGCCCGGATTTCGACTTTCTGCTCCGCGATCTGGCTCGAGCACGCACCGCGAGGTTGCGGATCGGCCCGTCAACACCGTCACGAGGCGCCGCATCGGCGACTGCATGAGGAAGAGCAGCTTCGACGACGAGCTCCTCGCGGCTCGGCAGCTCGGCGATCGTCTTGATCTCGGTCGCCGGCGACCGGCCTGCCCGTCGACGAGGCCGCCCTTGAACACGCAGGTTCGGGTTCGTCCTTGCGCGAAGGTCGTCAGCGACCTTGGCGAGCGCGACCGGCGTCGCCTCGGTTGTACGCCACCGCGGTCGGCGCCGGTGAAGTGCTCGCTGAGCGCCTCGAGGGCTGTGCCCTCGATCGCCCGCAGGGCGAGCGTGTTCTTGACGACGAGGTACGTCGACTCGCGTGCCCCGGACCTGGCGGCGCAGCTCGGTCACCTCGGGCACCGTGAGCCCCGTGAACTCGAACAGGAACGCGTTCGAGGCCTGCGCCAGGCCGCTCGCGAGGGCCTCGACGCAGCTTCTGCTTTTTCGGTGCGGTTCATCGTCGTCTCCTCACTCGCCTTACGCGGCCCGATCGACGTCGTGTCGATCTCGACGCCCGGGCCCATCGTCGAAGAGATGGAGACGGTCCGGAAGTACTTGCCCTTGGCCGCCGCGGGCTTCGCCTTGAGCACCGCCTTGATGAGCGCCGCGGCGTTCTCCTCGAGCTTCTTCTCGTCGAAGGAGATCTTGCCGATCGGGGCGTGGATGATCGCCGTCTTGTCGACGCGGAACTCGACCTTGCCGGCCTTGATCTCCTGGACGGCCTTGCCGACGTCGAACGTGACGGTGCCGGTCTTCGGGTTCGGCATCAGGCCGCGCGGGCCCGAGCACCTTGCCGAGCTTGCCGACCGAGCCGCATCATGTCCGGGGTCGCGACGACCGCCTCGAAGTCGAGCAAGCCGCCCTGGATCTTCTCGACCAGGTCCTCGCGCCCCGACGAGGTCGGCGCCGGCCTCCTGCGGCCTCCTTGATCTTCTCGCCGCGAGGCGATGACCGCGCACGCGCTTGGACTTGCCGGTGCCGTGCGGGAGGACGACCGTGCCGCGCACCATCTGGTCGGCGTGCTTCGGGTCGACGCCGAGCCGCATCGCGACCTCGACGGTCTCGTCGAACTTGGCGTAACGCACGTCTGCGCGACGCAGCGTGACCGCCTCGGGCAGCGGGTAGGGGCGCGCTCTCGACCTTCGCCTTGGCCGCCAGGAACTTCTTGCCGCTCTTGGCCATCGTCCTCCTTCGTCGTGCAAACGATCCGCGTCGCGGCTCGAGTCTCCGACTCCGTGCCGTGAGCGCGACTCGCCGGAACCGTGATTCGAATGCCTTAAACGACCTCGATGCCCATCGAGCGCGCGGTGCCCTCGACGATCCGGATCGCCGCCGGCGAGGTCCGCCGCGTTCAGGTCCGGCATCTTGGTCTTCGCGATCTCCTCGACCTGCTCCTTCGTGACCTTGCCGACCTTCGTCCTTGTTCGGCGTCGCCCGAGCCCTTCGCGACGCCCGCCGCCTTCAGCAGCAGGATCGACGCCGGCGGCGTCTTCGTGATGAAGCGTGTAGGAGCGGTCCGAGTAGACCGTGATGACGACCGGGATGATCAGGCCCTTCGTGCTTCGCGGTCTTCGCGTTGAAGTTCTTGCAGAAGTCCATGATGTTGACGCCCTGCTGGCCGAGCGCCGGGCCGACCGGCGGCGCCGGCGTCGCCTTGCCGGCCGGGATCTGCAGCTTGACGTAACCGGTGATTTTCTTCGCCATGCGCTCGTCTTCCTCGCTTACAGCTTCTGGACCTGGAGGAACTCGAGCTCCACCGGGGTCGAGCGGCCGAAGATCGTGACCATGACCTTCAGCGTCGAGCGGTCGAGGTTGACCTCCTCGACCACGCCGGTGAAATTGGTGAACGGCCCGTCCGTGATCCGGACCGTGCTCGCCCTTCTCGAACGTGTGCTTCGGCTTCGGCTTCTCCTTCGTCGACGTCGACCTGGTGGAGGATCTGGTCGACCTCCTCCTGCGGTCAGCGGCGTCGGCTTCTTGCCGGAGCCGACGAAGCCGGTCACCTTGGGCGTGTTCTTGACCAGGTGCCAGGCCTCGTCGGACATCTCCATCTCGACGAGGATGTAGCCGGGGAAGAACTTGCGCTGGATCTCGCGCTCTTGCCGCCCTTCATCTCGACGACCGTCTCGGTCGGGATCCGGATCTCGCCGAACGTCGTCCTGCATGCCCGAGCGCCTCGATGCGCTGCCGCAGGTTCTCCCGCACCCGCTCCTCGAAGCCCGAGTAGGTGTGGACGATGTACCAGCTCTTGCGCCTTCGTCGTCGGTCGATCATGCGCCGACGACTCCCGACGGCCCGGATAGACCTTGTCGACGAGCCAGGACGAGCCCGCTGTCGACCAGGAACAGGTAGAAGCCGAACAGAAGCACGGCGACGATCACGACGACCGTCGTGCCCGACGACCTCGTCCGGCCGGGCCAGCGTGACCTTCTTCGATCTCGGACCACACGTCGCGGAAGAAGTCTCGCGTCCGTTGGCCACCATTCTTTGATCGGCATCATCGCCTGTTCGCTCTGCTCGATATCCCGTCGCTCCATCGGCTATGGCAGGGGAGGAGGGATTCGAACCCCCAACCTCCGGTTTTGGAGACCGCCGCTCTACCAATTGAGCTACACCCCTATCGGATCCGTCCTAGACCTTGCCTTCCTTGTGCGCCGTGTGCTTCCGGCAGAAGCGGCAGTACTTGCGACAGCTCGAGCTTCTCGGTGTTGGTCTTCTTGTTCTTCGTCGTCGTGTAGTTGCGCCGCTTGCACTCGCGCACACGCCAGACTGAATGTTTTCCCGCATCGTCGCGCCCCCTTACTCGATGATCTCGGTGATGGTGCCGGCGCCGACGGTGCGGCCGCCTTCGCGAATCGCGAAGCGCAGGCCCTTCTCCATCGCGATCGGCGTGATCAGCTTGATCTCCAGGTTCACGTTGTCCCCCGGCATCACCATCTCCACTCCCTGCCGGCAGCTGCGCCGTCCCCGTCACGTCCGTCGTCCGGAAGTAGAACTGCGGCCGGTACCCGTTGAAAAACGGCGTGTGCCGCCCGCCCTCTTCCTTCGTCAGGACGTACGCCTCGCGCCTTGAACTTCGTGTGCGGCGTGATCGATCCCGGGCTTCGCGCACACCTGCCCGCGCTCCACGTCCTTCCGCTCCGTGCCCGCGCAGCAGCAGCCCGACGTTGTCCCCCGCCTGCCCCTGGTCCAGCAGCTTGCGGAACATCTCCACTCCCGTCACGACCTTCTTCTGCGTCGGCCGGATCCCGACGATCTCCACCTCCTCGCCCGACCTTCACGATCCCGCGCTCCACTCGGCCCGTCACCACCGTCCCGCGGCCCGAAATCGAGAACACGTCCTCGATCGGCATCAGGAAGTCCTTGTCGATCGCCCGCTCCGGCACCGGAATGTACGCGTCCACCGCGTCCATCAGCTCCATGATGCACTTGGCATCCGCCGAGTTCGGGTCCGCCGACGCCCCGCGCCTTCAACGCCGACCCCTTCATCGATCGGCATCTTGTCCCCGGGAAACTCGTACGAGGTCAACAGCTCCCGCACCTCCAGCTCCACCAGCTCCAGCAGCTCCGGGTCGTCCACCATGTCCATCTTGTTCAGGAACACCACGATGTACGGCACCCCGACCTGGCGCGCCAGCAGGATGTGCTCCCGCGTCTGCGGCATCGGCCCGTCCGCCGCCGACACCACCAGGATCGCTCCGTCCATCTGCGCCGCGCCCGTGATCATGTTCTTCACGTAGTCCGCGTGCCCCGGGCAGTCCACGTGCGCGTAGTGACGCTTCTCCGTCGAGTACTCCACGTGCGCCGTGTTGATCGTGATCCCGCGCGCCTTCTCTTCCGGCGCGTTGTCGATCTGGTCGTACGCCTTGGCCGTCGCCAGACCCTTCTTCGACAACACCATCGTGATCGCCGCCGTCAACGTCGTCTTCCCGTGATCCACGTGACCAATCGTCCCGATGTTCACGTGCGGCTTGCTGCGATCAAATTTCTCCTTGGCCATCTCGTCCCTCACCCTACGCCCTACGCGCTCGCCGTTGCGACCTCTGGAGCCCACGACCAGGATTGAACTGGTGACCTCGTCCTTACCAAGGACGTGCTCTACCGACTGAGCTACGTGGGCGCTTCCGATCCGTGAATCGGAAATCGGGAATCGGCGATCGAACTCGCTGCGGCATGACTCTGTCGTCTCTCTTCTCTCGATGACCGATTTCCGCTTCCCGATTTCTCGCCGATGGAGCGGGAGACGGGATTCGAACCCGCGACCAACAGCTTGGAAGGCTGTGACTCTACCCCTGAGTTACTCCCGCGCTTTTGCGACTCGCTGATCGAATGGTGGGCAGTGAAGGATTCGAACCTCCGTAGCGCGAAGCGCGGCAGATTTACAGTCTGCTGCCATTAACCACTCGGCCAACTGCCCGTGCTCGGGAACCACAACCTGACCGTCCCGCCGCTGGGACGTCTCTGGAGCCGGCGATGGGACTCGAACCCGCAACCTTCCGATTACAAATCGGATGCTCTACCAATTGAGCTACGCCGGCGGCGACGCACACGTGTACGGCGAACCCGCGATACGGAGTCCCAGCCGGCATTCAAAGAACACACCAAGAGCTACCCCCACCGGCGTGAATCGCGGAGTCTAGCAGCGGCAAACCACTCGATCAAGACCTCTTTTGGGCCTCCGAGCTCCTTTGGCGGAGGGCCTCGTAACCGGCCGCCGCAGCCGCGGTGGAGACGTTCAGGGACCCGAGCTGACCGGCCATGGGCAGGCGCGCCAGGGCATCGCAGCCCTCCCGAACGAGCCGGCGGATGCCCTTGCCCTCCGCCCCGAGCACCAGCGCCAGGTCGCCCTTCAGGTCGAGGTCGTAGATCACCTGCCCCGCCGGGTCGAGGCCGATCACCTGAAACCCTTCATTCTTAAGGCGATCGATGAACCGGCGGAGGTTCTTGGCCCGAATGATCGGCACCCGCTCCACCGCGCCGGCCGAGCTTCTGGAGACGGCCTCCGAAAGGGGGGCCGAGCCCCGCTCCGGGACGACCACCCCGGCCCCCAGCCCTTCGGCCACCCGGATCGCGGCGCCGAGGTTGTGCGGATCCTGCACCTCGTCCAGGACCAGCAGGAACCGGGCCCCCGGCCGTCCCGAAAGGGCCGCCTCCTCCTCCAGGTAGCCCCGGACCGCGATCCGGGCCACGGCACCCTGGTGGCCCGAGGCGAGCCGATCGAGCGCCGCCGGACTGCCCGTAGCGAACCGCCACGCCCTGGCTGCGGCAGAGCTGCTTCAACTCGTTGATCCGCCGGTCCCGGCGCTGCGAGTCGAAGAGCACCCACTCGATCTCGCGCGGCCGGGCCCGGATGGCCTCCTCGATGGGGTGGAGGCGGGCGAGGATCACCGGGAGCCCGTCAGGAGCACCACCGCCATAGCCGCGAGCCCGTCGCGGCGGCCCGTGAAGCCGAGGCCGTTGGAGCTCGTCCCGCGCACGCTGACGGCGGAGGCCTCGACGCCCAGGATCTCCGCGATCCGGGCACGGATGGCCGCGACGTGCGGCGCGATCTTCGGCGCTTCGGCAACGACGATCGCGTCGACGTTGCCGATCGTGAGGCCCTGCCCGCCGGCGAGCTCGCGGGCCTTCCGCAGGAAGGTCGCGCTGTCGGCGCCCTTCCACGCCGGATCGCTCGGAGGAAAGTGGTCGCCGATCGAGCCCAGACCCGCGGCTCCGAGGACCGCGTCCGTCAGCGCGTGGAGCAGGGCGTCGCCGTCCGAGTGTCCCTCGAGGCCGGCGTCGTGCAGCGATCGCCACGCCGCCCAGACGCAGCGGCCGCCCCGCGGCGAACGGATGCGCGTCGAATCCGATTCCGACTCTGGGCAGCATGCTCTCTCCTCAGCTCCGGGCGCGCGCCCGGAGAATCGCCTCCGCGAGCTCCAGGTCCGCCGGGGTCGTGATCTTGAACCCGAGGCGCGAAACCGCCACGACGGTCACCGGGATGCCGAGATCCTCGCACAGCGCGGCCTCGTCGGTCGCGTCGCGGCCCGAGTCGAGAGCGCGGCGCAGGATCGGCGTCCGAAAGGCCTGCGGCGTGGCGGCGGCGACGAGCTGCGACCGGTCGAGCGTGCGAACGATCCGGCCGTCCGCCGCGACCTTGATCGTGTCGACCACCGGGATCGCGGCGATGGCCGCTCCCGTCCGGTCGGCGGCGTCCGCGACCGCGGCCGCCTCGGCGGCCGTGACGAGCGGCCGCGCCGCGTCGTGCACAGCGACGACGTCCGCGTCGGAAGCCGCGAGCGCCGCAAGTCCCGCGCGCACCGAGCCCGAGCGCGTCTCTCCCCCGGCCACGACCCGGACGCCGTCTCCGGCGATGCGCCGGAAGTCCTCGAGGCGGTCGGCCGGCGCCGTCACGACGGTCCGAGCAAACCCGGCCGGGCGCCAGCGACTCGAGCGTCCAGGCGAGCAGCGGCCGGCCGGCGAGGGATACGAGCGCCTTCGGCTCGCTGCGGCCCAGGCGAGTTCCGCTGCCTGCTGCCACGACGAGGAGCAGGGCGGTCATGACGCGGCGACCCCGGCGGCGGGCCGGAGACGAAGGTCGGCTTGTCTCACGCCGGACGAGGATCCCACACCCCGGGTCCGGCCGGGAACGCCTGGGGCCGACCGGGATACCCTAGGCAGGCCGTGAGCCCCGTCCGCCCGGAAAACGCCGGCGGCGGCGCTGCCCCCGTGGAGACCCGGGGATCCCTCGCCCCCGCCCTTGTGCTCGGCGCCGCCGGCATCGCCGTCGCGCTGGCTCGCGACTTCCGGTTACGGCCCGGTCGTCAGCTGGGATTCGATCGCCTACCTCGACTTCGCCGCGAATCCGGGCTCGGATTCCCCGACCATGAGCCTCTTCTGCCCGCTCTTTCCCCTGGCGCTCCATACGCTCGGTCGGCTCGGCTGGAGCGGCACCGAAGCGGCACGCCTGCTCAACGCGGTCCTCTTCGGCGCGACGATCGTCCTGGCCGCGGTCGCCGTGCGCCGATATGCCCGCTGGAAGGGTTCGGCAGTCCTGGCAGCTCTCCTGGTCCTGACCTCCCGCGTTCTGCTCGAGCAGTACTGCCGCGTCATGTCGGACCCGCTCGCGCTCTTCCTGGGATTCCTCGGGCTCGCCCTGGCGGCCCGTTTTCTCGAGACCCCGGCATGGCGGTGGCTGGCCCTTTCCGGGCTCTGTGTCGGCCTCGCGCTCGCCACGCGCTACTCGTACCTTCCGCTGGCGGCAGCGGCCGGGCTCGCGATCCTCTCCCGGCCGGCTGCCCCCTGGCGCGCGCGACTCCTCGAGACGGGCGCCTTCTCGGCGCTCGCTGCCCTGCCGCTCGGGGTCTGGATGGGGCGAAACATCGGCGCCACGGGCGGCGCCCTCAATCGCGAGATCGCCTTGCGCCCGCCGGCCGCGGGCGTGGCAGCCCGGTTCGTCAGGGAGCTCTCGACCTGGATTCTCCCGTCGCGGGCTCCGGCGCCGGTCCGCATCGCGCTCCTCGCCGCCGCGATCACCGCCCTGGTGTGGCTCGCCCTGCGCGCGCGGCGCCCCGGCGCGCCGGCCCGCAGCCCGTTCGAGCGGCTGCTGCTGACGTTTCTCCCGCTCTACGCGGTGTTCATGGTGGTCGTTCACCTCTTCGTGGACTCCACCATCGCCGCCGGCACGCGTCACTGGCTCCCCGTGTACTTCGCCGTGCTCCTGCTTTTCGCCCTCGTCCTCGACCGGGCGATGTCGGACCCCGACCTCCCGCTCCGGCGGCGACGAGCTCTTGCGGCCGCGGCCGCGGCCTTCGTCGCGGCGTCGGGAGCCCTGGCGGCCGGCCGGGGGTGGCTGCTCTTCCAGGACGGGGCGGAATTCACCAGCCGGGCGATGGCGGCCTCCGTGCTCCATGAGCTCAGGGGTCCGCCCTGGGCGGGCCGACCCGTCTACGCGTCGGACCCGGAGGCTCTCTTCTACGTCACCGGAATCCAGGCCCGCCGTTTCCCGGTCCGGTACTTCCCGATGAACCGCCGGCCCAACGGCCTCTACGCTTCCGATCTGACGCGAGCGCTCGAGATCCTACGTTCGCAGCGCGGAGTGACGGCGCGCCTGGCGGGCGGCTACTCGCCCCGCCTGCCTTCGGTCGAGGAGTTCGAGGGGGCGGCCGACCTCGTCGTCGTCGCACGCGACTCCACGGCGACGATCTACGCCGCCCGGCCCTGAATTCAGGCGCGCGGTGCCGTCGGTTGCGCGCTCTAGTCCTCGACGAGGGCCGCCACGTGCTCGGCGATCGCGGGAGCCGCAGTCAAGCCGGGCGACTCGATGCCGACGAGATTAAAGAAGCCAGGGAGGCTGCGCTCCGCCTCGTCGGCAATGACGAAGTCTCGAACGCGCTCACCCGGGCCCTGCAACTTTGGGCGGATTCCGCTGATGTCCGGCTCGAGGTCCTCGTCCCGGATCTCCGGCAGGAGACGCCGGGCGGCCGCGCCAAATGCTGCCCGCCGGGCCGGATCGACGCGGTAATCGAGCTCCCGCCCGTCCAGGTACTCCGCATCGGGGCCGAAACGCAGGCGGCCGCCAATGTCGAGAACGACATGGACTCCGAGACTTTCCTTCGCCGGGACCGGGTAGACGAGATGCGATACCTCGCGCGCCGCCCTCGGCGGCGCCGAGAAGTAGCTCCCCTTGCAGTAATGCAGCCGGTAGCCGGCCGCGTCCACATCGATGCCGGCCATCGACGCCACGGTGTCCGCGTCGAGCCCGGCCGAGTTCACGACACGCTCGGCCGTGAAGGACTCCAGTTCGCCGGCCCGCCGGACCGTCAATCGATAGCCGCCCGGGGCCGGCTCGAGAGCAACCAGTCTTGCGTCGGCATAGAGGATGGCACCGGACGAAAGGGCCGAGCGCGCGAAGTAGTCCATCAGGCCGTGGGCGTCGATGATGCCCGACGTCTCCGACCAGAGGGCACCGACCGTGCTCATGCGAGGCTCGAGAGACCGGGCTTGCGTCTCGGAGAGCCGCTCGAGTGTCACGCCGCTGGCTCGAGCGTTCTCGAAGATCGTCTCCAACACGGGGAGCTCTTCCGCAGCGACCGCAGTGATGATCTTGCCGACGCGGCGGTGCGGGATGTCGTGGGCCGAGCAGAGGGCGTAGAGCCGCGCGTTGCCCTCGACGCACAGCCGGGCCTTCAGCGATGCCGGCGGATAGTAGATCCCGGCGTGGATCACCTGACTGTTGCGGCTCGACGACTCCATCCCGTATCGAGGATTGCGATCGAGAATGATGAGGTCGGGATGGTCGCGAGCGAGGCGGGCCGCAATCGCCAGACCGACGACTCCAGCCCCGACGACCACGATGCCGGAGTCGGGCACTCAGACGGCCAGGATCTCCTGCTCCTTGGACTTCAGGAGGTCGTCGACTTCCTTGATCTTCCTGTCGGTGAGCTTCTGGGACTCCTCGAGACCGCGGCGCTCGTCGTCCTCGGAGATCTTCTTGTCCTTGAACATCTTCTTGATCCGGTCGTTGCCCTCGTGGCGGTACCGGCGGATCTCGACGCGCGCCTCCTCGGCCATGTGGTGCGCCGTCTTGGCGAGATCCTTGCGGCGCTCCTCGGTCAGCGCCGGGATCGGGATGCGCACGACCTTGCCGTCGTTCTGCGGGTTCAGGCCGAGCTCGGACTTGCGGATGGCGCGCTCGATCTCGACGGCCATCTTCGGGTCCCAGGGCGCCGCGACGATCATGGTGGGCTCGGGCACCGAGAGGTTGGCCACCTGGTTGATCGGCGACGTCGGCGCCGTAGGCCGACACCAGGATCCCGTCGAGCATGCCGAGGTTCGCGCGCCCGGTGCGCAGCGTCTTGAACCGCTCCTTCAGCGCCGCGATCGGCGTCGGTCATCTGCTTCTCGATGTCCTTGAGCTCCTGCCTCATGCCTCGGCTCCCCCTGCGGCTGACCAGCGAGCCGATGTCCTCGCCGACGACGACGCGCTGGATGTTGCCCTTGACCTTGAGGTTGAAGACCTTGATCGGGATCCCGTTGTCCATGCAGAGCGCGACCGCCGCGGCGTCCATGACCTGCAGCCCCGCCTCCAGGGCCTGCCGGTACGTCAGCGTCCGGAGGAACTTCGCTCCGCTGTCCCGGTTCGGGTCGGCGTCGTAGACGCCGTCGACCTTCGTCGCCTTCAGGAGGACGTCGGCGTGGATCTCGTTGGCCCGCAGCGCCGCGGCCGAGTCGGTCGTGAAGAAGGGATTGCCCGTTCCCCCGACGAAGACGACGACGCGCCCCTTCTCCAGGTGGCGGATCGCCCGCCGCCGGATGAACGGCTCGGCGATCTGGCGCATCTCGACCGCGGACATCAGGCGCGTGGTCACCCCGCGCTTCTCGAGCGCGTCCTGGAGGGCGAGCCCGTTGATCACCGTCGCGAGGAGGCCCATGTGGTCGCCGGCGACGCGGTCGATGCCCTGCGCCGCCGCGGAGACGCCCCGGATGATGTTGCCGCCGCCGATGACGATCGCGGTCTCGACGCCCAGGGCGTGGACGTCCTTGATCTCGTCGGCGAGCCGGGCGACGACGTCCGGAGCGATCCCGAACTTCTGGTCCCCCATCAACGCCTCCCCCGAGAGCTTCAGGAGGATCCGGCGATAGACGGGCGTCTGCGACATGCGAAGCGGATTATCTATGATCGTCGCCACGGTCGAAATCTGCGAACTCGGGCGCATCGTCGAAGCTCGACCGAAGAGGTGACGCGCCCGAATCCTCGCAGCGAGCAAGGCTCCCGCGAGCGACCTCCGCCTCCCTCCGGTCGCCCGCGAAGCGCGCTGCTAGCGAAGCCGAGGCTAGGCCGCTTCTTCGGCGCGGCCGAGGCCTTCGCCCAGCTTGAACCGGACGAAGCGCAGGTCCAGGGCGCCCTTGCCGGCCCGCTCGACGATCGACCTGGCCGACCGTCTTCTCGGGATCCTTCACGAAGGCCTGCTCGACGAGCACGGCCTCCTGGTAGAACTTCTCGACCTTCCCGTCGGCGATCCGCTCGACGACGTTGGCGGGCTTGCCGGCCGCCGTGGCCTGGGCGCGCGCGATCTCGCGCTCGGTCGCGAGGATCTCGGGCGACACCTCGCCCGCGCGCCGCGAAGCGCGGGTCGGACGCGGCGATGTGCATCGCGAGGTCCTTGCCGAGCGCCTCGTCGCCGCCGGGCAGGCCGACGACGACGCCGATCCGGCCGTTGCCGTGGATGTAGCTCGCGAAAGTCTCGTCGGCCCGCGGCGTCAGACGCGCGAAGCGCCGGATCTGGATGTTCTCCTTGAGGACCGCGACCATCTGCGTGACCGCGTCGCCGACGGTCTCCCCGGCCGGCCAGGACAGCTTCGCGAGCTCGGTCACGTCGCCCGCTGCGCGTGTCGCCGAAGGCGTCGTGCGCCGCGATCCGGTCCGCGAGCTTCTCGGCGAAGACGCGGAAGTCCTCGGTGCGCGCGACGAAGTCCGTCTCGCAGTTGACCTCGACGAGCACCGCGCCCTTGACCGTGACGTGCGCCACGACGAGGCCCTCGGAGGTCGCGCGGCCGGCCTTCGACGCCGCGGCGGCGAGGCCCTTCTTGCGGAGGATCTTCTTGGCCTCGTCGAAGTCGCCCTGCGGCTTCGACCAGCGCCTTCTTGCAGTCCATCATTCCGGCGCCGGTCTCGGTGCGCAGATCGTTCGACGAGCTTGGAGTTGATTTCCATGATTTCCCCAGTTCCTTACGAGTTGCGCGGTCGGTCAGGCGCAGGAGCCGGTCGAGCCGGGTCCCCGCTCGACTGCTTCCTGCTGCCCTGCCTTCCGGATCTACGATGCGTCGGCGACGACGGCCGTCTGCGAGAGCTCCGGCGTGCGCGGACGGTCCTCGGACGGCGCGTCTTCGGCGCCGCGCTCCCCGTGGGCGTGCAGGCCCTCGAGGACCGCGTCGGCGATCTTCGCCGTGAACAGCCGGATGGCGCGGATGGCGTCGTCGTTGCCCGGGATCACGTAGTCGATCAGGTCCGGATCGCAGTTCGTGTCGACGACGGCCACCACCGGGATGCCGAGCTTGTTCGCTTCCTTGACCGCGATGTACTCCTTCTTGGGGTCGATCACGAAGAGCGCGTCCGGCAGCTCGTCCATCTCCTTGATGCCGCTCGAGGTTCTTCTCGAGCTTCTCCTTCTCCCGCTCCAGCCGCAGCGCGCTCCTTCTTGGTCAGGTTCTCGTTGTCATCCTGCGCGAGGATGCCCTCGATCTCCTTCAGCCGATCGATCGACTTGCGGATCGTGGCGAAGTTGGTCAGCGTGCCGCCGAGCCAGCGCTTGTTCACGTAGAACATGCCGCAGCGGTTGGCCTCCTCGGCGATCGCGTCCTGGGCCTGGCGCTTGGTGCCGACGAACAGCAGGTTCTTGCCCGCGGCGGCAAGGTCGGTCACGAACTTCGAGGCTTCCTTGAACAGCTTGAGCGTCTTCTGCAGGTCGATGATGTAGATCCCGTTGCGCTTGCCGAAGATGTACTTCTTCATCTTCGGGTTCCAGCGCTTGGTCTGGTGACCGAAGTGGACGCCAGCCTCGAGCAGTTCCTTCATCGAAATAGATGCCAGATCACACCTCCCTTGTCCGTCGCCTCGAGCTGCGACTGAGCCGTCTTTACCGCTTGCTGAACTGGAAGCGGGCGCGCGCGCCGTGCTGTCCGTACTTCTTGCGTTCCTTCATCCGGGGGTCGCGCGTCAGGAAGCCTTCCTTCTTGAGCTTCTTGCGCAGCTCGAGGTTGTACTCGATCAGCGCGCGCGAGATGCCGTGGCGGATCGCCCCGGCCTGCCCGGCGGCCCGCCGCCGGCGACCGTCGACGAGGATGTCGAACTTCTCGACCGTCTCGGTCGCCTGGAGCGGCTGCTTGATGACCATCTTGAGGACGTCGTTGGGGAAGTAGTCGTCGATGGAGCGCTTGTTGACGGTGATCGCGCCCGTGCCCGGACGAGCCGGACGCGCGCCATCGAGGTCTTCCGCCGTCCGGTCGCCCTGTGTTGGATGTCGACTGCCAAGACTCCTCCGAGCTTTCGACTTGCGCGGCCTAAGCGGCCGACGACCTTCAACGGGCGAGGCTGCTGCGCCTCGTGCGGGTGCTTGTCCCCGCGGTAGACCTTGAGCTTCTTCAACTGCTTGCGGCCGAGCTTGGTCTTCGGGAGCATTCCCGCGCACCGCGTCCTCGATCATGCGCTCGGGATACTTCGCCTGCTGCTCGCGCGCCCCGACCGTCTTCAGGCCGCCCGGGAAACCCGTGTGGTGGCGATAGACCTTCGTCGTCGAGCTTGGCGCCGGTCAGCTTGACCTTCTCGGCGTTGGTCACGACGACGAAGTCGCCCATGTCGAGGTACGGCACGTAGTTCGCCCGGTGCTTGCCCGAGAGAATGCGCGCCACCCTGGTCGCGAGGCGGCCGAGGACCTGGCCGGAGGCGTCCACCACGAACCAGTCGTGGCGGACGTCGGCTGCCTTTACCGTCGATGTGCCAGAAGCCATCTGCAAACCCCTAATTCAAGACTCTCAAGGTAGGCCCGCGCCGAGGGCGGGCCCGGGCGGAGCCCCCGTTTCGAGGGCGCGTAAGAATACGTAAGCAGGGCGGACCTGTCAACACGCCGCGTCCGGGGGCCTGGTCCGGCGGATCAGGGTCGCCGGGCGCCGGCCCCCGCTCGCCGGAGCCCGGGCCAGGCGAGCAGGACGGCCGAAGGTCCGGACGAGGAAGGTCGCCATCTGCCCGCGCGGCGTGCCGGCCGTCGGGCAGTAGTTGCCGCCGCCGCAGCCGGCGGTGATGCCCTCGGCCGCAAGCTCGTTGACCCAGTCGACGAACGGCGCCGCCGGGCAAGGCACGTCCGCCGAAGACCGTGGCCGAGCAGGCCGGCGGCTGGTAGGCGCTGCCGTGCTTGCCCTTCAGCAGGAAAACCGCCATCTGCGCCCGCGTGAGCGGATTCGAGGGGCAGTAGTTGCCGCCGCCGCACCCGCCCGTGATGCCCTCGGCCGCGAGCTGGTTGATCCAGTCGACGAACGGGCCGCCCGGGACACGGGACGTCCGCGAAAACCGTCGCCGAGCAGGCCGGGGGCTGGTAGCTGCCGCCGTGCTCGCCCTTCAGCAGGAAGACCGCCATCTGCGCGCGCGTCACGAGGCTGCCGGGCAGTAGTTGCCTCCCCCGCATCCGGCCGTGACGCCGCCGCGGAAGATCGTCTCGACGTCGCCGTGGAAGATGTTGGCCTGGGGCACGTCCGACGAAATCGGCGAACCAGCCCCGCGGCAGCGTGCCCAGGCCGTTTCCCGGGTTGGTGACCAGGACGTCGTTGAGCGTTCCGGCGGAAAGCGCGGGCGCGTTGCCCGTGATCTGCGTCGGGCCGACGACCGTGACGGATCCCGGCCGCAACGCCTCCGAGCTTCAGCGTCGCGCCGTTGACGAAGCTCGAGCCGGTCACCGTGACGCCGGTCCCGCCGGCGGCCGGGCCGGAGGACGGGGCGATCGACGAGACGGTCGGTGCGACCGGGGTCGGCGACGGCGTCGGAGTCCGCGAAGGCGTGAACGTGGGGGTCGGGCTGCCCGTGAAGGTGAACGTCGGCGTCGGGCCGCCCGTGAAGCTGGCCGTGTAGGTCGTGTCGCTGACGGGTGTCGAGATGTCGTGCGTCTGCGTGCCGCCGTCGGACCAGCCGAAGTAGGTGTAGGTGACTCCGCCCGAGGACTGCGGCGAGGGCGCGCCGAGAGTCCGGATGATCCCCTCGACGCCGACGATCGCCTGCGGCGCAGTCAGCGGCTGGCCGTCGAGGGTGAGCTGCAGGCCGTTGGGGCTCGTTGCCAGAGTGATCGTGGACGGTCCGCGGGATGACGTCGACGTACTTCTCGTCGGTCAGGCCCGCCGGGTCGACGACCTGGAGATGGATCCGGTACCAGACGTTGGCGGAGGTCTCGCCGACCGTCGGGATCGTGAACGAGCCGCTCGTCGAGCCCGTCGTCGGGCTGGAGGAACGGATGGAAGTGCGTGTCGTGGTGGAAGTTCACCCACCAGGTGAAGGCGCGGGCCGGGCAGCGTGCCCGTCCTCCGGGTCCGTCGCCGTGCCCGAATAGTCGATCGTGTCGCCGCCCGCGTACGTCGTCCCGGCCGTCGGCAGCGTGATCGTCGCCGTGGGCGGCTGGTTCGACGTCACCGTCAGCGTCGCCTGCGCGCTCGTCGCGTTCGGGAGGATTCCGTTGGTGACGACGCACCGGAACTGGTCCCCGTTGTCGCCGAGGGCCGACCGAGCCGATCGTGTAGGACGACAGCGTCGCCCGGGGAATGTCGACGCTGTTGCGCTGCCACTGGTACGAGAGCGGCGCCGCGCCCGACGCGCTCACGCTGAAGGTCGCCGGGTGGCCGACGGAGATCGAGCTGGCTCAGCGGGTCCTGCGTGATCGTCGGCGCGTTCGAGCCGGTGTACGTGACCCGGTAGACCTGTGTTGCTCGCCGCGGGCGACGGTAATACAGGTTCCCGTCGAAGTCCGCGTGGACGTCGACCGGGCTCGAGATCCCCGTCGCGAACGTCGTCGCCGGTCGGCGAGCCCGACGTCGGGTCGATGGTCTTGATCCAGCCGCCGCAGTAGTCGGCGAAGAAGTACTTGCCGACGTAGCTCGCCGGAAACTGCGGCACGTCCGGGTTGTAGAAGTCGCCGCCGGTGATCGCGCAGCCGACCGTGATGTGGTTGTACGTGTAGAAGGGGTCCGGTACGTAGCTCGGGTTGCTGCAGTCGCCCTTCGCACGTCGGCCAGCCGTAGTTGGCGCCGGCGATTCCGTCGTTGATCTCCTCCCAGGTGTTCTCGCCCGACGTCGTTGATGAACATCCGGCCCGGTGCCGGGCTGGAAGGCGAAGGTGAACGGGTTGCGCAGGCCGAGCGCCCAGATCGCGCGGTTGTTCGCCGCGTCGGCCGTCGTGAAGAACGGATTGTCGGTCGGGATCGTGCCGTCGGCTGTCGATGCGCAGGATCTTGCCCGAGCAGGTTCGTCAGCGATCTGCGAGTTGGCGCTGTTGGCGTTCTCGCCGACCGCGACGTACAGCTTGCCGTCGGCCCGAAGTGGATCGCGCCGCCGTTGTGGTTCGTGGCGCTCGTCAGGTTGTTGAGCTCGAGAAGGATGACCTCGCTGCCGGCAGCCGGCGACGTCGCCGTTCGGCGGTGAAGCGGCTGACGCGGTTGTGCGGCGGCGAGCGTCGGCGCCGTGTAGTAGACGTAGACGTACTGCGTTCGGCAGGAAGTTGGGGTCGAACGCGACGCCGAGCAGGCCGCGCTCGCCGTTCGAATCGACGGTCAGCGTCAGGAACGGCGTCGCCAGCAGCGCGCCGTTCTTGATGACGCGCAGCGCCCCGCCCTGCTGGCAGACGAAGAGCCGGCCGTCCGGCGCGAACGCCATCGCCGTGGGATTCGTGATGCCGCTCCAGGAGGTTTCGGTGAAGCCCGCCGGCAGGCTGGCTCCGCCGGAGACGGCGGCGGCGAGGAGCAGGAGCAGAGCGCCGAGCGGGCGCCGCACCCTAGGGACGCCTCACGCCGGGACGCAGGTCCGCCGGCCGGGTGACCGGCGTTCGCCCGGCGAGCGAAGTCAGGCCGAAGGTGCGCACGAGGAACGTGGCCATCTGCTGGCGCGGAGTCGCGGCCGCCGGGCAGTAGTTCCCGTTGCCGCAGCCGGCGGTCACACCCTCGGAGGCGAGCTGGTTGATCCAGTTCACGTTCGCACCCCCGGGACACGGCACGTCGGCGAAGACCGTCGCGCTGCACGCGGGCGGAGCGTAGGCGCTCCCGTGCTCGCCCCGGAGCAGGAACACGGCCATCTGCGCCCGGGTGAGTGAACTGTTCGGGCAATAGTTGCCTCCGCCGCAGCCGCTGGTGATGCCCTCCGCGGACAGCTGATTGACCCAGTCGACGAACGGGCCGCCCGGGCACGGCACGTCGGCGAACACCGTGGTCGAGCAGGCCGGCGGCGCGTAGGCGCCCCCGTGCATCCCCTTCAGGAGGAAGACGGCCATCTGGGCGCGCGTGACGAGATTGGTCGGGCAGTACTGGCCCGCGCCGCAGCCGCCGGTGATCCCGTCCCGGAAGACGGTCTCGATGTCGCCGTGGAACGGGTTGGCCTGGGGCACGTCGGAGAAGTCGGCGAACCAGCCCTTCGTCAGCGTCGAGGAGAGATTACCGGGGTTCGTCACCGTCACGTCGTTGAGCGTGCCGGCCGACAGCCCCGGCGTCTTGCCGGTGATCTGGCCGCCGTTGACGACGACCACGGTCGTCGCCGCGGCGCCGCCGATCTTGAGCGTCGCCCCCGGCTGGAAGCTCGAGCCGCCCACCGAGACGGCGTTGCCCGCGGCGGCCGGGCCGGAGGTCGGCGCGATCGAAGAAACCGTCGGCGCGGCCGGGGTGACGGTGGGCGTGTTGGTCCGGGTCGGCGTCGCGGTCGCCGATCCCGTCCGGGTCGCGGTCGGCGTGTTCGTCGGCGTCGCGGAGGCCGTGTTGGTCGCGGTCGCCGTGCGGCTCGCCGTCGGCGATGAAGTTCGAGTCTGCGTCGGCGTCTGGGTCGGCGTCTGCGACGGGGTGAACGTGAGCGTCTGCGTCGGCGTATGGCTCGGCGTCGGCGTGATCGTCGGCGAGAACAGGACGTTGTCGAGGGTGGCCGAGCAGAGCAGGGAGTTGTTGTGGCTCGTCAGCGGCATCCCCGCGAGGACGCTCGAGGACATGCTGATCGTGGTCGATCCCACGAGCGTCCAGGTGGCGCCGTCCGGCGAGCTGTAGCCGGCGAGGGTCGAGCCTGTCCGGACGACCCGCACCCAGTAAGGCGCGGAGACGGCGGCCCCCAACGTGCTGTCGGTCGTGCCCCCGGTCGTCGGCCGCCGCTGGAAGACGAGGCCGTTGGCGGGCGTGAGAGCCATCATCGCGTGCTTCGAGTCCGCCGCGAGGGTCTCGCGGATCATGACGCCGCCCTTGGCCCACGGGTCGGTGTTCTCGATGGCGGCGACGCGGGCCTGGATCGCGCCGTCGCCCGTCAGGACCTGGTAGACGTAGTGGAACTGGTCCGACGTCTCCTCGATGTCCGTTCCGGAGGCGTCGACGCCGAACGCGCCGCCCGCATAGGTCGCGGTGCCGGGCAGCCCCACCGCTCCGACGTCCTGCTGCACCCAGGGCGGCGGCACTCCGGCGGGCTGGGTCGCGGTGACCGTCGGCGTGCGGGTCGCCGTGGCGGTCGCCGTCCGCGTCGCCGTGGCCGATCCCGTCGCCGTCTGCGTCGGTGTGCGCGAGGCGGTCGCCGTCGCAGTCCGTGTGGGCGTCGCCGACCCCGTCGGCGTCTGCGTCGGCGTGCGCGAGGCCGTCGGCGAGGACGTGAACGTCGGCGTGTTCGTCCGCGACGGCGTGACCGTCGAGGTCCAGGTCTGCGTCGGCGTCCGAGAGGGGGTCGAGGTGCTGGTCACCGTCGCCGTGAACGAGGGCGTCGGTGTGATCGTCGGCGTGACCGCGACGTTGTCGAAGGTCGCGGTGCCGAGCACCGAGTTGTTGTGGCTCGTCACCGGGAGGCCCACCACGATGCTCGTCGCCATCGTGATCGTGCTCGTGCCGAGCAGCGTCCAGGTGGAGCCGTCCGGCGAGCTGTAGGCGCTGAAGCTCGAGCCCGGCCCGCACGATCCGGACCCAGTACGGCGCGGCGACGGCCGCGCCGAACGTCGAGGAGGTGGCCCCGCCGGTCGAGGTGCGGCGCTGGAAGATCAGGCCGTTGCTCGGCGTGATCGCCATCATCGCGTGCTTCGAGCCGGCCAGGAGGGTCTCGCGCATCATGACGCCGGTCTTGGCCCACGGGTCCGTGTTCTGCTGCGTCGCGACGCGCGCCTGGATCGTGCCGTCGCCGTTCAACGTCTGGTAGACGTAGTGGAACTGGTCCGACGCCTCTTCGATGTCCGCGCCCGACCCGGTCACGGCGAAGACGCCGCTCGCGTACCCCGCGCTCCCGGCGACCCCCGGCGAGCCGACGTCCTGCTGCGCCCAGGGCGGCGGCAGCGAGCCCGAGGGCGGCGTCGGGCTCGCCGTGGGGGTCGCCGTGCGGGTCGCCGTCGCCGTGGCCGTCCGGGTCATCGTCGGCGTGTTCGTGCGCGTGAAGGTCGGCGTCGGGCCGCTGGTGTACAGCGCCGTGTAGGTCGTGTCGGACACGGGCGTGAAGATGTCGTGGGTCTGGAGCCCGCCGTCGGACCAGGAAACGTAGTTGTAGGTGTTGCCCCCCGAGGACTGGGGCGACGGCGCGCCGAGCGTGCGCCGGATCCCTTCGACGCCGACGACGTCGAGCGGCGCCGTGAACGGCTGTCCGTCGAGCGTGAGCTGAAGGCCGTTGGGATTGGTCGAGAGCGTCATCGTCGTGGTCCGCGGAATCACGTCGACGTACGTCTCGTCCGTCAGGCCCGCCGGATCGACGACCGAGAGGTGGATCCGGTACCAGACGTTGGCCGAGGTCTCGCCGAACGACGGGATCGTGATCGAGCCGCTCGTCTCGCCGCTCGTCGGCTGCAGGAACGGATGGAAGTGCGTGTCGTGGTGGAAGTTGACCCACCAGGTGAAGGCCGAAGCCGGCAAGGCGCCCGTCTCCGGGTCGCTGGCGCTGCCCGCATAGGCGATCGTGTCGCCTCCGCCGTAGGTCGTGCCCGCCGTGGGCGAGGAGATCGTGGCCGCGGGCGGCTGGTTCGACGTCACCGTCAGCGTCGCCTGCGCGCTCGTGGCGCTCGGGGGAACTGCGTTGGAGACGATGCAGCGGAACTGGGCGCCGTTGTCGCCGCTGCCGACCGAGGCGATCGTGTAGGAGGAAGACGGTCGCGCCGCCGATGTCCGTCGAATTGCGCTGCCACTGGTAGGAGAGAGGCGCCTGGCCCGTCGCGCTGACGGTGAAGGTGACCGGGTGGCCCGTCGAGATCAGCTGGCTCTGCGGGTTCTCCGTGATCGTGGGGGCGTTCGAGCCCGTGTACGTGATCCGGTAGACCTTGCCCTCGCCGCGGGCGAGGTAGTAGAGGTACCCGTTGAAGTCCGTCCGGACGTCGACCGGGCTCGAGATTCCGGTCGCGAAGGTGGTGGCGCTGGGCGTGCCGGAGGCCGGATCGATGTACTTGATCCAGCCGCCGCAGTAGTCGGCGAAGAAGTACTTGCCGACGTAGCTCGCCGGGAACTGCGGAACGTCGGGGTTGTAGAAGTCGCCGCCGGTGATCGAGCACGCTCCGCGAGTGGTTGTACGTGTAGAGGGGGTCCTCGTAGCTCGGGATTGTTGCAGTCGCCCTCGGACGTCGGCCAGCCGTAGTTGTCGCCGGCGTCGCCGTCGTTGATCTCCTCCCAGGTGTTCTCCCCGACGTCGTTGATGAACGATCCGGCCGGTCCCCGGCTGAACACCGAAGGTGAACGGGTTGCGCAGGCCGAGGGCCCAGATCGCGCGGTTGTTGCCGGTCGCCTGGCCGTAGAAGGGGTTGTCGGTCGGAATCGCGGGTCCGGCGGCACGCCGATCGCGGAGGATCTTGCCCTTGAGGTTGGTCAGCGTCTGCGAGTTCGAGCCGGTCGCGTTGTCGCCGACCGCGACGTAGAGCTTCCCGTCGGTGCCGAAGTGGATGGCGCCGCCGTTGTGGTTGGTGGCGACGTCAGGTCGTTCAACTCGAGAAGAATCGAGCTCGCTGCCCGGAGAGCGCGACGTCGCCGTTGGCCGTGAAGCGGCGAGAGCCGGTTGTGCGACGGCGAGCCCGGTACCGTGTAGTAGACGTAGACGTACTGGTTGGAGAGGAAGTTCGGGTCGAACGCGACGCCGAGAAGGCCCCGCTCGCCGGCGGAATCGACGGTCAGCGTCACGAACGGCGTCGGCAGCAGCGACGCCGTTCTTGATGACGCGGAGCTTGCCGCCCTGCTCGCAGACGAAGAGCCGGCCGTCCGGAGCGACCGCCATCGCCGTCGGATTGGTGATCCCGCTCCAGGAGGTTTCCGTGAATCCCGCGGGCAGCACCGCGCCCGCCAGGCCGTTTGTGACGGCCAATACAAATGCGGCGGCGAGCAGAGGCCTCTTCATCCTTGAATCTCTGTTGTCGGTAGAGGTTGCAGGCTATTCGACGCCCGGGGCCCTGTCAAAGGGCCCGCTAGACGGGCTTCTCGAGCTGCGTGTAGGTCAGGAGGATCAGGTCGGCCCGCCGGCGTACCCCGTACTTGGCCAACAGATTGGAAACATGGAACTTGGCCGTTCGCTCGGACATGTTGAGCTTGCTCGCGATCTCCTTGTTGGACAGATTCTCGAGCAGCGCCTCCAGAACTTCCTTCTCCCGGCGGGACAGCCGGGCCGGGCCGACGGGCCCCCGGGGGCGCCGGACCGAGCTGATGGTCTCGTCCACGAAGCTCGACAGCAGGGAGCGCGGGACCCAGAAGCCGCCGCTCGCGACCTCCAACACCGCGCGCGCGAGCTGCTCCGAGGCCTCGGCAAACGTCAGGAGACCCTTGGCGCCGAGTCGAAGCAGCGGGAAGGCTTCCGCCTGCCCGAACTTCTCGGCGACCACCAGGACCCGGGCCGCCGGCTGCCGCCCGATCACCCCGACGACGAGCGCCTCGGTCGTCGGGCGGTGCGCATGGCTTTCCACCACGTAGACGGAGGCCCGCGGAACGTTCAGCTTCGCCGGGTCGGCGATCAGGTCGGGCTCCAGGCGCCGGGGCGTGACCGCGAGCGGATGCTCCGCGAGAAGCCGCTCGAACTCCGAAAGCACGAGCGGGTGGAAGGCAAGCAAGCAGACCGTAGCCCGACGGCGCGGAACACCTTTCGACACTGACGGCAGGGTACGTTTTTTGGAGCGCCGGAGCAAGGGCGAACCTGTACCCAGGGACAGGTATTTCGCACGCCGGCCGGGCACGGAGAGACCGCTGATCCGGGGCGGGGGCCGATCGAATCAATGGGCCCGCGCGGAAAGTGTCCAGAACGCCGTCGGGATCTGGCGCGAAGCGAACACGGCCGGTTCGGTGGCGCTCAGGAGCCAGATCAGGGGATAGGCCAGCGAGCGCAGGGCGGGCCAGCGGGAGTTGACCAGCCAATCGATCTGCTTGGCGGCCGTCCTGCGAGGCCCGACCGTGCCCGAGAGCGATTCGACCGCAAAGCCGTGCTCCTCGCAGAGGCGAAGCAGATCCGCCGCCGAGAAGACCGCATGCCACTCCTGATGGGGCAGCCGGCGCCAGAACGGAACCCGGGCGCGCCGGCGGGGAACGAGCAGAAGAAGACGCCCTCCCGGTTTGACCCACGATCGCATACGATCGAACAATTCATCGATGCGCCCGTCGCGCGCCGCGTAGTGGATCGCGGCGATCGACAGGACGACGTCGAAGGGCTTTTGCGCCGCGTAGTCGAAAAAATCGCTGACCCGCAGACGGACGTTTTCGAGCGCCAGCGCGCCCACGCCGGCCTCCGCACTCGCGACGGCTTCGTGGCTCCGGTCGACGCCGATCACTTTCCAGCCGGGCCGGCGCGCGGCGATCTCGAGCACCCAGTCGCCCTTGCCGCAACCGAGGTCGAGGATCTCGAGATCCTGCTGGGGCAGCTCGGAAACGAGCGGCCAGACCGCCGACCACTTCTGGCGGACGTGGATGGACGGAGCGCCCCAGACGCGGTACAGCCAGCGACGACCGCCGCTCTGGGATTTGTACGCGTGACGACCGAGCATTGTGACTATGGGCTCCTAGCAAGTATCCCGCCCGTTTTGCCAGGCGTCGCCGGGAGCCGCCGACGTCACCTGTACTTTTGCTGCACCTGCCCGCGGCGCCCACCTCTCATCCGGACAAGAAACACGCGATTCAAAGGCTGTTCGGAGGATCGCGCCACCCGGAACCTGTCCGTGAGAACAGTAGCTGCCTCCTCAACGGGCTCCTGTCCGTCTTCGGCCTTCGTGACCAGTAGCCTGCGGAGCGCCGGAGAGGGCATCCTCCACGTCATGAGATTCGCGTTTCGGCGGACACCCGGCCTGAGCCTTGCTCTGCTCATGGCTCTCGCGGGTGTCGCCGGGGCCAGCGAGTTTTACGTCTCCCCGACGCGCGAGCTCCAGCGGCAACGGGACCATCGGGAACCCCTGGAAGCTGCAGACGGCGCTGAACCATCCGTCGGCCGTGCATGCCGGGCGACACGATCTGGCTGCGGGGAGGGACGTACACCGGGACGTACACGAGTCAGCTGACCGGAAGCTGCGAGCAATCCGATCATTCGTGCGGCAGTACGCCGGCGAACGCGCGATCATCGACGGGGGCAACTCCAACGGGATCGCCGATCTTCTTCGTCGAAGGGCGCCTACACCTGGTACTGGGGCTTCGAGGTGATGTCCTCGAACACGGACCGGGTCTCCTCGGTGTCCGGCCCGGGCCCGAACGGCACCGAGATCCCTCGCGGCGAGGGCGTCGTGATCGACCAGAGCACCGCCCACGACGGCCTGAAGTTCATCAACATGATCGTCCACGACACGCGCCAGGGCTTCAGCTTCTGGGACGAAGCGACGAACTCCGAGATCTACGGCAGCATCAGTCTACTACAACGGCTGGAGCGCCCCGGACGACGGCCACGGCCACGGTGTCTACGGCCAGAACCGGATCGACACCAAGAAGGTCACCGACAGCATCGTGTTTTCCAATTTCGGCGAAGGCCTCCAGTTCTACGGCTCCTCCGCGGCGGTCATCAACAACATCCAGCTCGAAGGCAACACGGCTCTTCCAGAACGGCCTCGACGGGCTACACGCGCAATGCGCTCGTCGGCGGCGAGGCCCCGTCTCAGAACCCGAAGCTCATCAGCAACTACCTCTTCTACTCGCCGGGCGGTCCGACGACCGCGCTCAAGCTCGGGCTGTCCGGCGCCGAACTGCCAGAGCCCGCACTGTCACGAACAACTACATCGCGAACAACGTCACGGTCTTCTGCAACTCGATGACCATCAACGGCAACACGTTCTACGGCTCGATCGAGGGGTTCACGCCGACCCAGTTCCCGAACAACACCTACTACTCCTCCCGCCCCACGGGCGTGAAGGTTTTCATTCGCCCCAACCAGTACGAGGCCGGTCGGGCCAACATCACGGTGTTCAACTGGGCGGCGCAGTCCACCGTCTCCGTGGACCTGAGCGGCGTGCTCACGCCGGGCCAGGGCTTCGAGATCCGCAATGGGCAGGACGTCCTGGGCGCGGCCGATCGTCTCCGGTACGTACGACGGCTCGCTGATCTCGCTTCCGATGAACCTGACGCCGGCCGCGCCGATCGGCTGGCCGACGCCTCCCAACACCGGCCTCGACTTCAACGTCTTCCTGCTGCTGCCCGCGTCGCCCGGCGGCTCGCCGACGGCCACGCCGACGGCGACGAAGACCGCGACCCCCACGGCCACGCGAACCCCGACGCCGCCGCCGCCGACTTCGACGCCGACGGCCACCCGGACGCCGACCGCCACGTCGACGCCGACCGCCACGCCGACGCGAACCGCGACGTTCACGCCGACCGCGACCTTCACGCCGACCGCGACGCCAACGGCGACGTGGACGCCCACGCCCCCGCCGCCGACGGCGACACCGACCGACACGCCGACTCCGGCGCCTCCCACGGCCACCCCCACCGCCACGCTCACACCGACCGCCACGCTCACGCCGACCGACGGACCGTCACCGACCCCCACGCCGACGGCCACGCCGGTTCCTCCGACCGCGACCCATACGCCGGCGCCCCCGACTTCGACGCCGACGCCGACCTTTACGGCCGCGCCTCCGACCGCCACTCCGACTCCGGCGCCTCCGACGGCCACGCCGACCCCGACGCGCACGCCCACCCCGCCGCCGCCGACCGCGACGCCGACGCGCACCAGCACGCCCGCGCCCACGGGAACCCCGACGCCCACGCCGGTGCCGTTCATCCTGCGACTCGAAGCCGAATCCGGGAACGGTGACCGCTCCGATGGCCGTCGGCAGCTCCACGAGAACGTTCGGTGGCCAGTTCGTCTCGACCAGCAGCAGCGATGCCGGCTCGGCGCGCTGGAACTTCAACGTTCCGGCGAGCGGCAACTATTACGTCTGGTGCCGGGTGCTCGCGACGAGCGCCACGAAGGACTCGTTCTTCGCCAACGCGGCGGGAAACGGCACGGACGTCTACGACCTCGCGGAAGGCACCTGGTCGCCGGACTGGCAGTGGTCGATCCTGAACGGCCGGGCCGGGACCGGGATCCCGCTGACCCTCGACCCGCGGATCGTGACGCTCCAGGCCGGGTCGAACTGGATTGAACTGGACGGACGCGAGGTCGGCAGCCTGGTCGATCGCATCATCGTGACCAACGATCCGGACTTCGTCCCGACCGAGGGCAACGTGACGACGTTCGCGGACGCGCCCCCGTCGAACCCGTTCTACGAGTTCATCGAGACGATCGCCGACAACGACATCACGACCGGCTGCGGCAACGGCCTCTATTGCCCGTCCAGCGGCGTGACCCGGGCCCAGATGGCCGTCTTCCTGCTCAAGAGCAAGCACGGCAGCGGCTACGCTCCCCCGGCGGCGACGGGGACGGTCTTCAGCGACGTCCCCGCGGGCTCCTTCGCGGCGGCGTGGATCGAACAGCTCGCCGACGAGGGGATCAGCTCCGGCTGCGGCAGCGGCCGCTACTGTCCCAACGGCATCGTGACCCGGGCGCAGATGGCGGTCTTCATTCTGCGGGCCACCCACGCGGCGGGATACGCCCCGCCCCCGGCGACCGGCATGTTCACCGACCTCCAGATCAACGATCCGTTCACGCCCTGGGTCGAAGAGCTGGCGCGCGAGGGAATCACCTCGGGATGCGGTACCGGCATTTTCTGCCCGAACCTCCCGAACTCGCGCGGGCAGATGGCGGCCTTCCTCGTCCGCGCCTTCGGCCTGCAGTAGCGCGCCTGCCCCTGTGGCCAGCGGCCGCAAGGCCGCGGAACCTGTCCCACGGAACGCTTGAAGGGACAGTAGCCTTCGGGGCCGCGCCTGCGTAACATCGGAACATGAGTCAGCGGATCGTCGGTGCAGCGGCCCTGGCTCTCTGCGCCTCGTTCGCCGCCGCCTCGGATTTCTACGTTTCGCCCGCCGCCAGCGGGAGCGGCAACGGCAGCCTCGCCAGTCCATGGAAGCTGCAGACGGCGCTCGATCAACCCGGCGCCGTCCAGCCCGGCGACACGATCTGGCTGCGGGGCGGCACGTACCCGGGGCGGTACACGAGCAAGTTGACGGGCGGCGCGACCAATCCGATCATCGTTCGGCAATACCCCGGCGAGCGCGCGATCATCGACGGCGGCAATTCCAGCGGGCTGCCGATCTTCTTCGTGAAGGGGGCCTACACCTGGTACTGGGGCTTCGAGGTCATGTCCTCGAACACGGACCGGGTCTCCTCCGTGTCCGGCCCCGGCCCCAACGGGACGGAGATCCCGCGCGGCGAGGGCGTCGTGATCGACCAGAGCACGCACCCACGACGGCCTGAAGTTCATCAACATGATCGTCCACGACACGCGCCAGGGCTTCAGCTTCTGGGACGAAGCGACGAACTCCGAGATCTACGGCAGCATCGTCTACTACAACGGCTGGCAGCGCCCGGACGACGGGCACGGCCACGGCGTCTACGGCCAGAACCAATGCCGGGAACACCAAGAGGGTGACCGACAGCATCGTCTTCTTCCAACTTCGGAGAGGGCGCCCAGTTCTACGGTTCGTCCGCGGCGTACGTCGACGACATCGAGCCTCGAGGGCAACACGATCTTCCTGAACGGGATCGGCGGCGATTTCACGCGGAACGTGCTGGTCGGAGGTGAGGGTCAGACCCTGAACCCGAAGCTGATCAGCAACTCGCTCTACTACGCCGGCGGCCCCACCACGGCGCTCAAGCTCGGCCTGTTCGGGTCGAATTGCCAGAGTCCGACGGTGACGAACAACTACATCGCCAACAACGTCGCCGTGTATTGCAGCTCGATGACCATCACCGGCAACACGCTTCTACGGTTCGATCCAGGGATTCACGCCGGGCCAGTTCCCGGACAACAGCTTCTACTCCTCCCGGCCGACGGGCGTGAAGGTCTTCCTGCGGCCGAACCAGTACGAGACGGGTCGCGCGCACATCACGGTGTTCAACTGGGACGCGCTGTCGTCCGTCTCCGTCGATCTCAGCTCGATCCTCACCGTCCGGCCAGGCCTTCGAAATCCGCAACGCGCAGGACATGTTCGGCTTCCCCGTCGTGTCGGGAACGTACGACGGATCTCCGATCTCGCTCCCGACGAATCTGGCGCCGAGCGCGCCGGTCGGCTGGCCCGCGCCCGCGGTCACAGGCCCCGATTTCAACGCATATGTCCTGCATTGCGGCTCCAGGCCCGAACGAGTTCCTGGACGTGTTCCCATCCAACCCCCATCACGACGACATCGTGACTCTCGCGGCCGCCGGGGTGACCGCCGGCTGCGGCAGCGGCGACTACTGCCCGACCAGGTCGTTCGCCGTGACCAGATGGCGGTGTTCCTGCTCCGCAGCGCGCATGGCTGCGGCCTAGGTTCCGGCCCCGGCTTCGGGTGCGGTCTTCGACGACGTTCCGGCCAACGCCTTCGCCGCGGACTGGATCGAGGCGCTCGCCTCGGAAGGGATCACCGGCGGATGCGGCACCAACATCTACTGCCCCGGCTCGGCGATCAGCCGGGCACAGATGGCAATTTTCCTGCTGCGATCGAGTCTCGGCGCAGCGTACGCGCCACCGGCCGCGACGGGGACCGTCTTTTCGGACGTCCCGGCCAACGCCTTCGCCGCAGCCTGGATCGAGGACCTTGCGAACCGGGGAATCAGCTCGGGCTGCGGGGGCGGCCGCTTTTGCCCCGCGGCGCCCGTCAAACGGGGTCCCATGGCAACCCTGCTCGTCCGGACCTTCGCCCTCACCCCGTAAGCCTCGGATCCCGCGCTCCGTGTGCCGGCCGGCGACCTGGCGACGATCTCGTTCGGGTCCTTAACCCATCCCTAAGGGCGGTAGGTCCCTGTCAGCCCTGGGGTAACGGACCCCGTGGTCGGGCTCACACTCCGAACCCCCGCTTGGCCGTACAATCCCAGCGTGAATCCCCGCACGAGAATTGCGGTCGGGCTGCTCGCCTGCAGCGCCAGCGTGCTTTGTTCGGCCGGCGCACAGACGGCTGCGAGCGAATCCGCACTCACGACGGTCTCCTCGACCGGTTCCGGGCAGCTCGTTCTATGCGTCGCCCACGGGGCGTCCCCAGGGCCGCGGGACCGCAGGGGACCCGTGGGACCTCGCGACTGCGCTGTCGGGCTCCTCCGGGGTCGAGGCCGGCGACACCATCTGGCTCCGCGGAGGAACCTACGCGGGGGCCTACCGAAGCCGACTCGAGGGGGCCGCGGATCGTCCGATCATCGTCCGGGCTCTTCCGGGAGAACGAGCGACTCTGGATGGCGGCGCCACCAATGGATCCGCGATCCTGACGGTCGAAGGGTCGTACACCTGGTACTGGGGGTTCGAAGTCACCAGCTCCGATCCGCTCCGACAGACCTCCTCGACGGGCTCGTGGCCGTCCGGCTCGGAGATTCCCAGGGGCGAGGCCGTCCTGACGAACCAGGGCTCCACGACCGGGCCGGGCCTGCGCTTCATCAATCTCGTTCTGCACGACACGCGGCAAGGGGTCAGCTTCTGGAAAGAGGCGATCGACGGAGAGGTCTACGGCTCGCTGATCTATTACAACGGCTGGGAATCGGCCGACCGCGGCCACGGCCACGGCATCTACACGCAGAACGAAACCGGCACCAAGCGCATCGCCGACAACATCATATTTTCCGGATTCAGCCACGGAATCCACGCCTATGGCTCCGACGCCGCGCCCCTCGACAACTTCGACATCGAAGGCAACACGGTGTTCAACTCCGGCGACCTGTCGTCGTCCGGCGGTCGCAATCTCCTGCTCGGCGGCGGTCGCGTCGCGAGGAGCCCGACGATCCGGGACAACCTCCTCTACTACCCGACGGGCGGCCCGGTCTCGGCGCTCGACGTGGGTTTCCAGGCGGGGTGCACCGACGCGGTGGTCACCGACAACTACGCATCCAACGGCGTGGTCTTCGTGAAGTGCCTCCCTGTTTCCATGACGGGCAACACGTTCCTGGGCTCCGTCGCCGGCGTCGCACCGGCGCACTACCCGGAGAACGACTACCTGGCTCAACGCCCGACCGGCCAGCGCATCTTCCTCCGCCCCAACCAGTACGAGCCGGGCCGCGCCAACATCACGATCTACAACTGGGACCTGAAGTCCGCCGTCGACGTCGACCTCGGCGCGATCCTCGCGCCCGGCGACCGCTTCGAGATCCGCAACGTCCAGGACTTCTTCGGCGAGCCGGTCGTGGCGGGAACCTACGAGAGCGGCCCGGTTTCGATTCCGATGGCGGGACTGACGGTCGCCGCGCCGGTCGGCTGGCCCGCCCCGCCGCCCACCGGGCCGGAGTTCAACGCCTTCGTCCTGATCACGACGGAGCACGCTCGCCGGGGGCCCGAGACCTCGGCGCCCGATCCGAGGGCGCCGCGCACGGTCGAGCGGCCCTCCGGGCGCTGAGGCCCGCGCGAGGCTTGGCCCCGGTCGGGACATCCAAGGGACAGCCGCGCGGAAAGGCGCCTAGGCGACGGGGGGCGTCGCGCGCTCGGGGGTGACGATCTCGGTGGTCCGGCTGCGATCGCGGGTGGAGCGGCGCACGCCGAGATTGGCTTCCGGCAACAGGGAGTTGAGGAACTTGCGCACCGCCGTGCCGTCGCTCTCGCGCGCGAGGTCCTCGAGGAAGCGCAGGGCCCGCTCGACGTCCTCGGGCGGATAGGCGTTCAGCTTGCCGATGTAGATCTTGGGGTGACGGGTCTTCGCGATCTGCTCGCCGGAGAGCTCGAGCTCCTCGAAGAGCTTCTCGCCCGGGCGCATGCCGGTGAACTCGATCTCGATGTCGTCGTCCGGGCGCAGGCCGGAGAGCGTGATCAGGTCGCGGCGAGGTCGACGATCTTCACCGGCTCGCCCATGTCGAGGATGAAGATCTCGCCGCCCTCGCCCATCGCGCCCGCCTGCAGCACGAGCTGCGCCGCCTCGGGAATCGTCATGAAGTAGCGGCGCATCTCGGGGTGGGTGACCGTCACCGGGCCGCCCCGGCGCGATCTGCTCGCGGAAGATCGGGATGACGCTGCCGGCCGAGCCGAGCACGTTGCCGAAGCGCACCGTGACGAAGCGGGTCCCGTTGCGCCGGGCGAGGGCCTGGACGTGCGATCTCGGCGACGCGCTTGGTCGCGCCCATGACCGACGTCGGGTTCACGGCCTTGTCGGTCGAGATCATCACGAAGCGTCTCGACGCCGTAGCTCGTCCGGCGAGCTCGGCGAGGAGCCGCGTGCCGAAGATGTTGTTCTTGATCGCCTCGCCGGGGTTCCCCTCCATCATCGGCACGTGCTTGTGCGCCGCGGCGTGGAAGACGACCTGCGGGCGTGCTCGGCCAAGAGCGCCCGCATGCGCGCCTCGTCGCAGACGTCGGCGACGAGCGGCAGGATCTCGATCTCCGGCCGGGACCGCCGGAGCTCGCGGTCGATCTCGAACAGGGCGTTCTCGGCGCGCTCGACGAGCATGAGCCTCGCCGGCTGGAACCGCGCGACCTGGCGGCACGAGCTCGGAGCCGATGGTGCCGCCGGCGCCGGTGACCATGACGCGCTTGCCGGCCAGGAAGGAGCCGAGCTGGGCCTCGTCGAGGTAGACCGGCTCGCGGCCGAGGAGGTCCTCGATCTGGACGTTGCGGATGCGGGTCACCTGGACCTTGCCCTGGAGCACCTCGAAGAGACCCGGGATGATCCGGACGGCGACCTGGATCTTCCGGCAGAGGCCGATCAGGCGCAGGATCTCCTGGCGCGAGATCTGCGCGATCGTGATCACGACCTGCTCGATGCCGAGCTCCTTGACGAGACGGGGGAGGTCCTCGGTCGTGCCGAGGACCCGGATCCCGTGCACGACGGCGCCCTGCTTCTCGGCGTCGTCGTCCACGAAGCCCTTCACGTCGAGGTTCATGTCGCCGCGGTTGGTGATCTCGCGGGCGGCCAGGACGCCGGCGCGGCCCGCCCCGACGAGGAGCGTCGGCACGTTCTCCCCTTCGACGGCGCCCACCGCTCGCTTGCGGCGCTGCGAGAACTCGTAGAGGTATCGGCGCACGACGCGCAGTCCCAGAACGCCGCCGAAGGCGAGGACGGTCCCCATGAGGATGACCGACAGCGGGACCCTCCAGCCGCCGAGCCGCTCGGGCAGCGTCAGGCGTGCGACGCTCAGGGCCAGGGCCGACCAGATCGCGGCGTAGAGGAACGCCTTGACCTCGCCCATCCCGACGTACCGCCAGATGAAGCTGTAGACGCCGGCCAGCGCCAGCGCGCCGAGCTGGACCAGGACGACGTACGGGAGCTGCTGGATCGCCTTGTTGATCTCGGCCTCGGGAACGGCGAACTCGAATCGCAGCAGGTAGGCGAAGACGAAGGCGAGCATCAGCATCGCGACGTCCAGCGCGAACTGGAAGCCGCGAGTCAGGCGGGGCTGCAAGGCTTTCCGGGTGATCAAGACAAATCCGCCCTCTGCCGTTGGAGTCCGGCGCTCACTCGATTCGCTTCCGGGAAGGGGATGAAGGAATGTCGCGGCGCCGCGGCACTCGTTCCTCCCCGCCCGACGGCGGCTGAACTCATTTGATTTGAACGTGAAACGGTAAGGCAATGGAGCAAGATTTTCAAGATGCCGGTGACCCTTTCGTGCGGAGGACGGCCCCGAGAGTCTCGAAAATCACGCGAACGTCCGACCTCCACGTCCTGGCCCCGAGGTAGTCCAGGTAGCCCTTAAGTTTAATGGGCTGAAGGGTTTCCTTGTAGTACCGCTCCCTGTCGCCTTCGACTTTCTCCAGCAGTCCCTCCTCGTCTCTCAAACGGATTGTCACCGGGTCCGTCAGACCTGGACGGACCTGCAAGATCTCGGCCCAAACGGGGTCCGCGGCGTCGACGTAGCCGGGCACTTCCGGCCGGGGGCCGACGAACGACATCTCGCCGCGCAGGACGTTCCAGAGCTCGGGCAGCTCGTCGAGCTTGGTCCGACGCAGGAAGCGACCGACGGGGGTGATGCGCGCATCGCCGCGGGAGGTGACCTGCGGCCCGCTCGCCGCCCCCCGCATCGTCCGCAGCTTCACGAGCGTGAAGGGCCTTCCATGGCGCCCGACGCGGACCTGGCGAAAGAACACGGGAAGGCCGCTGCCGGCGGCGATCGCGATTCCCGCGGCGGCGATGATGGGCGCCGCCGCCGCCAGGCCGACGAGTGCCATCGGGACCTCGACCCAGCGCGGAAGTCCGCCGCCCGAGCGCGGGGCCGCGGACGGGCTCTGGATGTTCAGGGCCTCCCCGTCGCGGCACGCGCGGCGGCCGCGTGCTCGCGAGCGATGGCGCGCACGGTTTCCGACCACGTGCGCGATCTCTCCCGGCCGCATGCCCGGAAAGAGGGGAAGGCTCACGAGCTGTTCCCAGACGCGCGTGGCCACGGGCAGGTCCTCCGCCCTCCAGCCGAACGTCTCCTCGTAGTAGGGTGGAGGTGCAGCGGCCGCCAGTGGACGGAGCAGCCGACGCCGCGGGCCTTGAGCTCGTCGATGAAGGCGTCGCGGTCGATCGCGAGCCGATCGAGCCGCAGCCGGATCGGAAACAGGTGCCAGGCGTGGACCCGGTCGTCCGGCCAGGCGGCAGCTCCACCTCGTCGATGTCCGGCCAGGCGTCGCGGTAGAGCCGCCGGCGATCGTCTCGCGCTCCTGGCGCATCGCCTCGGCGCGCGCGAGCTGGTGGATGCCGATCGCCGCCGCGACGTCCGTCAGGTTGTACTTGAAGCCCGGGCGCGACGATCCGGTAGTCCCAGCTTGCCGCCGCCGCTGTAGCGGTTCCAGGCGTCGTGCGACAGTCCGTGGAGCGACATGCAGCCGCATCCGCTCGGCGAGCTCGGGCGTCGGCCGTGACCGCCATGCCCCCTTCGCCGGTCGTGATCGTCTTGTTGGCGTAGAAGGAGAAGCAGCTGACGGCCGACGTGTCGCTCGCCGCAGCGCTGCCAGGCGCCCGCCGCGGCGGCCGCCAGGCCGCCGGAAACGCGTGCGCGGCGTCCTCGACGACCCAGAGCCGCTGTGCGCTTCGGCGAAGGCGCGGAGTGCGGGCGATGTCCATCATCAGGCCGCCGACGTGGACCGGGATGATCCCGACCGGGCCGCCCGCAGGAGACCTTCGCCGGGAGCCTGCGCCGCCGCGAGCGCGTCGAGCTTGCGGCTCGGCGTCGTCGAGGTCGATGTTGAGCGTCACCGGGTCGCAGTCGACCAGGATCGGGATGGCGCCGAGGTACCGCACGACCTCGGCCGTGGCGGCGAACGTCATGGTCGGGACGAGGACGGCCTCGCCGCGCCTTCAGGCCGAGCGCCTCGACGGCCAGGTGGAGGGCCGCGGTGGCACGAGTTGACGGCAACCGCGTGCGGCGCGCCGACTGCCGCCGCGAACTCGTCCTCGAAGCGCTTGACGCGCGGCCCGGTCGTCAGCCAGCCCGAGCGCAGCGCCGAAACCACCTCCTGGACCTCGTCCTCACCGATCTCCGGGCGAAAGTAAGGGACCGACTCCTTCATTCAGGACTCCTTTACGAGCACCGTCAGCAGGTGCGTGCGAAGAAAGGGAAGCGCTTCGAGAACGCTCGCGGCGAGCCAGCTCCAGGGGGCCACGCGGCGGGCGACGGGCGGCGCCAGCGTCACGGTCCGGTGCGCGCGGTTCTTCAGGCCGGGAAAGAGCGCGGCGACCTCGCGGGATCGGATCCCGCGGACGTGGGGATTGGCGGGGTTGTTGACGGTGAAGTCGTACCAGAGGACGGCGCCTCCGGGCGCGAGGACCCGGGTCATCTCCCGGGCGATCTGTCGGCGCATGGCCTCGTCGAGAATCGAGGACATCAGCGTCGAAGCGATGACGAGGCGAAACGTCGCCGCGGGCCACGGCAGCGCGGACGCGTCGCCCTGCCGCAGGTCCGCCGCGGGGAGCGCTTCCTTCGCCCGGGCAAAGCGCACCGGATCGAGCTCGATGCCGTGCAGATCGGCTTCCCGCAGGCCGAAGCAGAGAAGCTCCCCCATCCAGCCCAGGGCGCCGTACCCGATCTCCAGGCAGTCGTCCCCCGGCCGCGGGAAGACCCCGGCCCTGCGCAGCAGCTCCGCCGCCACGCGGCGCCGCTCGCTCCGGAAGAAGAGCTCCGCGGGCTGCCACGCGGCGTACCGATCCGGGTCGATCTCCGCCTCGCGCCGGCGGTACTCGGCTTCGATGCGCTCCCGCTCGGCGGCTGCGCGGTCGGCCGCGGCGGCCGCCGCCGCGTCAGCGCCCGGCGCTTCGGGACGCGACATCCCCGCTCTCCTCGGCCTTCCCCATCCATCCGATCTGCTCAAGCCACCGTTCGACGATCGTCTTCCAGCTGTAGTCCGCGAGGACGAGGTCCCGGCCCGCCCTCCCCATCGCCGCCCGCCGCGCGGGATCGTCCGCGAGGGCGGCGAGCGCGGCCGCGAGCGCCCCGGAGTCCTCGGGCGGCGTCACCACGCCGCACCGGCGGTCGCGCAGGATTCCCGCGGCCTCGCCCGCGCCCGCGTAGACGACCGGCACCGCGCAGGACAGCGACGGGAAGATCTTCGAGAGGCGCATCCCCTTGGCCACTTCGATGTTGCGCAGGGTCGCGACCGAAGCCCAGGCGATCGAGTAGAGACGGTCCATCTCGTCGTACGGCGAGGCTCCGAAGACGACGTTCTTCAGCCCCTTCTCCTCGGCGAGTCGCTTCAGGCGCGGCCGTTCCGGGCCGTCGCCGACCAGCAGGAACGCGAGATCGCCGCGGTCCTTGAGCTTCTCTGCCGCCTCGATGAGCGTGTCGAGCCCGTGGTAGAAGGCGTGCGTTCCGACGTAGAGGAACACCTTCTTGCCCCTCAGGCCCCACCGTTCCAGCAGGGCCGGGTCCGGGTCCCGCGGCCGCAGGAATTCCGTGTCGGCGCCGTTGGGCAGGAAGGTCACGCGATCGGCCTCGACGCCCCGGCCGACGAAGTGGCGCATGAAGTCCTCGGTCACGGTCGAGACCCGTTCGGCCCGGCGAAGGAAGAGGTTCTCGAGCCCGGTGGCCACCTTCAGCAGCGTCTCGTTGCGGAGGAACCCCATCTGCCGCGCCACGTCGACCTGCAGGTCCGGCACGTTGTAGACGTACGGCACGCCCCGGAACCACTTCGCAAACAGGCCGACGACGCCGAGCGACAGCGGCTGCGACTCGAGGAAGATGAGGTCCGGGCGCGGGGCCCGCGCGACGGCGAGCAGGGCCGACAGCGTGAAGCTGAAGTAGTTCGCCAGCCGCGCCCTCGCCGACTTGCCGGTGGCGCCGTGCACCCAGGTGCGATGCACGTCGACGCCGTCGATCGTCTCGCGGACCGACCATCGGCCCCGATATCCGTCGAAGATCACGCCGGCGGGATAGTTGGGCAGCGCGGTGAGCACCTCGACCGCGATGCCGTGGCGGCGGAGCTCGCGCACGACGCACCTCAGGCGGATCTGGGGCGCTCCCATCTCGGGCGCGTAGTACTGGCTCACGACGAGCCAGCGGCGGGCCTTCACCGGCTCAGCGCTCATGCGACCCCGCCGCCTGCCGCGACCCCGCCGGCCCCGCGCCGAAGAGGTCGACGCGCGGCACGCCCGGGGCGAGCCGGACGACCGCGTCCTCGAACCCGGGGCGGCGCTGCGTGAGGACGACCGCTTCGCAGCCCTCGAGGCAGTCCTCGACACGCTCGCGGAGGATTTCCCGGATCTGGGGCAGCTGGCGCTGCAGGTACTCCCGGTTGCTGCCGAGCATCTCCTCGAGCCGGATGTCCGGGTCGTGGACGCGCAGGTCGAGGCCGTCCTGCCAGAGATCCCGGATCAGGGCGATGACGGGGCTCTCGCGCAGGTCGTCGGTGCCGGCCTTGAAGCCGAGGCCGAGGATCGCGATCTGCCGCACGTTGAGGTCCGAGATCCGCACGCGCGCGGCCTCGATCTGCTCGCGGTTGCTCTGCAGGACCCCGCGCAGGATCGGGAGCTGGACGCCGCGGCGCTCGCCGTGGTGCACCAGCGAACGCAGGTCCTTCGGCAGGCAGGAGCCGCCGAAGGCGAAGCCCGGCTTCAGGTACGCGGGCGAGATGTTGAGCTTGCGGTCGGCGCAGACGAGCTGCATCACGGCCGCGGCGTCGAGCTCCAGGGCCGCCCCGAGCCGGCCGATCTCGTTGGCGAAGCCGACCTTGAGCGCGTGAAACGCGTTGTTGGCGAGCTTCAGGAGCTCGGCCTCCTCGAGCGCCACGCGGTGCACCGGCGCCGAGAGCCGCTCGAACAGCGACGCCGCCGCCGCGCCCGAGGCCTCGTCGAGCTCGCCGATCACCGTGTAGGGCGCATCGTGAAAATCGCGGACGGCCGTCGTCTCCCGGAGGAACTCGGGGTTGAAGACGAGGCCGAACCCGGCCCCGGCCTTCCGGCCCGAATGCTGCTCGAGAATCGGGAGGAAGACGCTTCGCGTCGTTCCCGGAAACACGGTGCTGCGCACGATGACCACGTGCGGCCGAGCCGAGCTCCGCAGGCCGCGGCCGATGTCCTCCGCCACGCGGCGCAGGAAGTCGAGCACCGGGCTGCCGTCGGCCGCGGAGGGCGTGCCGACGCAGACGAGCGAGAAGTCCGCCTCGGCGACCCGCGACGCGCCCTCGGCCGCCGCCTTGAGGCGGCCCGCCGAAACCCCGCGCGCCACCAGCTCGGGCAGCTCGGGCTCCTTGATGGCGCTCCGGCCGGCGTTGATCGCGTCGACCTTCGGCACGCTCGGATCGACACCGACGACGTCATGACCCATTTCGGCCAGGCAGGCCGCGGTGACCGTGCCCACGTAGCCGAGGCCCCAGACGAGAACACGCATGCGGGTCCTAGTGTCCTTTCACAGAAGTCTCAATGCCATTCCCCACACTACCCTCCCATTTCCGTTCTCTTCGCCGTCCTCGAATCCCGAACCTCGCCGCTCCGGCGCCGGAAGTCGGCCTCCAGCGCCGCGCGCTCTTCCCGCGGCAGCGCGCAGACGACGGCGCGGAACTTGCCGTTGCCGTCCCTCGGGATCGCGCGGACTTCCTCCAGGACCACCGCGACGTCGCCCAGCCGTTCCCGGAGACGGTCGGCGATCGCCGTCGCGGCCGCCGGGTCGAATCCCTCCGCCGGCACGTAGCGTACGACGAGACGCCGCAGCGACTCCTGCACGATCTGCGCCTCGACGATCGGCAGCCGCGACTTGAAGACCGGATCGAGGCGGCCGATGCGGCGGCCGTCCGCGGTGTACAGCGCGTCGTCGGCGCGGCCCTCGATCGCGTCGAGCGTCGGCAGCGTCCGGCCGCAGGCGCACCCGGCGAGGGACGCCGGCGACAGCGCCGCGCGGTCCCCGACCCGATACCGGATCAGGGGCATGTCGGCGTTGAGGAGCCCCGTGGCGATGAGGTCCGCAGGCTCGCCCGCCCCGCCGCCGCCCGCCTCCACCCATCCGACCTCCGGCCAGAGGTGCAGCCGGCCCGACCCGCATTCGCTCGCGCCCGCCACGATCTCGGCCATGCCGTAGGTCTCGCGGACCGGGCAGTCGAAGGCAGCGCCGATCGCCTCGCGCTGGTAGTCGAAGAGCGGCTCGGCGTTGGTCACCGCCACCTTCATGGGCAGCCGGCGCCGGGCCGCCAGCGCCCCGACGGCCAGCGCGTAGAGCGACGAGGAGTAGCCCACGAGGTAGTCGATGCGGGCCCGCTGGAGCGCGTCGAGGTAGGCGCCGAGGGACTCCGGAGCCAGGTGATACGACGACATGTAGAGCTGGGACAGCGCCGCGTTCCAGACCCAGAACGGCGGGTCGCGTTGCTCGACCGGGGTCACGAGCTGCCCGCCGACGAGCGCCCAGCGGTCCCGGCGGGAGACCCCGTTCCAGCGGCGCCAGCGGGTCTCCATCAGGGCGTACCACTCCTGCACCGTGGAGCGGCTCCACCAGAGATCGAGGGGCTTTCCCGTCGTGCCGCTCGTGTGCTCGTGAAACAGGGACCCGATCCGCCGGTCGTCGGCGACGAAGGACTCCGACGCCCGCCGCAGCGTCTCCTTCTCCAGGACCGGCCAGTTCGCCAGGACGTCGACGGCCGAACGGTCGCCCCGGCGGCGGCGCTCGGCCCAGAGATCGCGGTAGTGCGGCACGCGCGCCGCCGCTCGCTCGAGCAGGAAGCCGAGGCGCTCGTCCTGGTACGCCCGCCAGCGCTCGAGCGGCCAGGACTCGCGCGCGATCGCCTCCGCGACGAGCTCCTCGGTCCGGCCGCCGTAGCGCCACCAGCGCAGGTAGAGCCCGCGCAGGCTCGCGATACCCGAGCGCGCGGCCGAGGGGAGGCGGTGGTAGACCCCGACGAGGGAGCGATTCACGCCCGGCCTCCGGCAGCGAGCGAATCGAAGACGTCTTCCCACACGGGAATCACGGCGCTCCAGTCCGCCCTCTCGGCGCTCTTCCGGGCATTCGCCGAGAGGCGCGCCGCGAGCTCCGGGTCCGCGACGATCCGTTCGAGCGCCCGAGCCATCGCGTCGGGGTCTCCGGGGGGAACGAGGAGGCCGGTCGACTCGTGCTCCACCAGGAACGGCACGCCGCCCACGTCGGTGCTGACGACGCAGAGGCCGCAGGCCATCGCCTCGATCACGCTGACCGGGTTGTTGTCCACGTCGCTCGTGTTGACGAAGATGTCGCGGGCCTCGAGCCAGGAGGGCACCTCGCGCTTGGACACGGGGCCCCCGATCTCCACGCGGCCCGCCGCCGCGCCGCCCAGGGACTCGGAGCGGGCGTCTTCGAGGCTCCCGTCTCCCCGGTCCGCGCCGCGCATCGCGAGCGCCGCCTCGGGCACCCTCGTGGCGAGGCGCGCCAGGGCCCGCACCGCGAGCACGGGGTTGTAGAGCCGGCCGAAGGCCCGCAGCCAGGCGATGCTCGGCCGCGCGGGCGTGCGCAGCCGGAACGGGTATTCCTGGATCGCGAGGGCGTTGGGAACGACGCGAATGTCGCTGCGCCAGGTCGAGAGCCCGTCGCGCAGATAGCCGGACGGGCTCGTGACCGCGCCCGCCGTCCGCAGCAGCCTCGCCACCCGGCCCGGCCATCGCCGGGCGAACGCCGGGAGGTTGCCGCCGTGAAGCGTCAGCACGTAGGGCTTGCCCGCGCGACGCAGCGTCCAGCAGACCGCCTCGGCCCATGTGAACGCGGGGCCGCTGTAGACGTCCACCTGGGCGACGTCGTAGTCGCGCCGCCTCCGCCAGGCCGTTCCCATCATGTCCGCGAGCCGCGCGATCCTCGACCTGCGGCCGGACGCGGTGATCACGTCGAAGCCCCGTCCCCGAAGCTCGGCCGCGAGGCTCTCGCACACTCCCCAGCCGCCGGCAAACTCCGAGAGGAAGTTGCCGACGATCAGGACGCGCGGCCGGCGCCGGTGCTCCGGGCGCGGGGGCGCGGCGGTCCGATCGGCGGGGCTCGGCCGCGAGCTCATGGCTCCACCGTCATCGGAAGGGGCGGCCGTCCGAGCCGCCGAGCCGCGGCGGCGTACGCGGAGAGGAGCCCGGGAGCGAGCGCCTCCCGGCTGTAGCCCCGTTCCACGGAGGCTCGGCCCGAGGCGCCGAACCTCGCCCGCATCGCGGGATCCGAGGCGAGGAGCACGATCCGTCGGGCGAGCGCGGCGGCATCGCCGTGGTCGACCACGAAACCGCTCACGCCGTCCTCGACGATCACGGGTGCGTCGCCCGCCGGAGTGGTGACGACCGGAAGCCGGGCCGCCATGGCCTCGAGGACGACGTTGGGAAGCCCCTCGTGGATGGAGCACAGCACGAGAATGTCGCCCGCGGCGAGCCACGCCGGCGCGTCGGCGCGCCGCCCGAGAAAGACCGCGCCGCCATCGGCGAGGCCGAGCTCCGAGGCCAGTCGCGTGAGCGCTGGCCCCTCGGGCCCGTCGCCGATCACGTAGCCCCGGACGCGGCCGTCCTGCGCCCGCGCCGCGGCCACGGCGCGCAGGAACAGGTCGACCCGCTTGACGGGCAGCAGGCTCCCGAGAAGGAGCACCCGGACCTCGTCGGCATCGGGGCGGGGCACGGCAACGGCGCACCGGTCGAACTCAGGCAGATCGATCGCGTTGGGAAGGACGGCCAGTCTCGCCGGGTCGAGGCCGTGCCGCTCAGCGCGGCTGCGCGCCGTCTGCGAGTTGGCGAGAAGCAGGTCCGGCGCGCGAAGGAGCGCCTCGCCCCAGCGGGGGTTGGACTCGAGCTCGTAGGCGAGGTCGCTGCGAAGGCTGCCCACGGACAGAGCGCCGCACACGCGGGCGCCCGCCGCCGCGTAGAGATTGCAGAAGAAATGGCTGGCGTGGACGACGTGGGGACGCGACCGCCGGAGCGCCGCGGCCAGGGACGCGACCCGGCCGACCGCAGACCGTCCCCGGCCGAAATGGCGCACCGGGACGCCGGCGGCTTCGAGCTTCGCCTCGTAGATCTCGCCGCGCGTACGGGTGTGAACCGTCACCTCGGCTCCTCGGCCCGCGAGCTCGCGGGCTCCGAGAAACAGTTGCCGCTCGGCGCCGCCCGGCCCGAGCGATCCCGCCACGAACGCGACGCGCAGCGGCTCACGCGGTTCCAACGGCACGTCTCGAAAGGGATCCGCCCGGGGCGGCCGGCGCCGAGCGCCGGGCGGCCTCGACGCGGGCGCCCGCTCTGCGAATCTCCAGGGACCCCGCGGCCGCGAGCAGCCAGAGGCCCTTCGCCTGGAACTCCGTCGTCACGAGGCTGATGAGGAGGACGAGGGTGACCATCAGGCAGAACTGCCAGGTGCCCGGCGACTGCAGCCGGCTTCCGGTCGCGACGAAGGACAGAGAGAACCCGGCGAGAAGCAGGAAGCCGGGGACGCCGTTCTCGGCCAGCGTCTTGATCCAGCCCGAGTGCGCCTGCATCGCGACCCCGAGCTTGAAGGCCGAGAGCCCGGGTGCGTCCTGGAGGCGGGTCCAGCGCGTCGCAAAGCTGCCGGTGCCGACGCCCGAGAGCGGCCGCTGGAGGAAGAGCTGCCAGCCCGCGCGGACCAGGTCGGACCGTCCGCTCGTGCGGCCGGACAGGGAGTACTCGTTGCTGAAGAGCTTTTCGAACCGCCAGAACGTGCGCTCCTGCCGCTCCGAGAAGAGATTGACCGCCAGGGCGACCGCGAGCACGACCCCCAGGCCGAGCCCGAGCCTCGCGGCCCTGCCGCCGAGGCGCCAGGAAATGTACGCGATCACGACGGCCGCCACGAGCGTCGAGCCGCGGCTGCCGGTCAGAAACACCCAGCCCGCGTTGACCGCGCACAGGATCGGAGTCAGCAGGTTCTGGGTCTTCGATCGAATGCCGCGGCAGACGGCGATGCTCGCCACGAAGATCGCCGTCAGCGGAAAGTACGAGAGGGCGTTGGCGTTGATGTCGTAGACGAGGTCGGGATAGACGATCATCAGCGACGCCATTCCGCCCGCGGCAGCCGCTCCACAAATGACCGCGGTCCATCCCCAGACCTCCGGCGTGCCCTCGCCTCGCGACAGGAAGAACAGGAGGCCCCAGTAGGCGATCACCCCGAGGGCGTGCAGCGCGCCCTCCACCGGGTCGAGGCTCCAGAGCAGACCGGCGCCGAGCACGAGCACGAACCCGGCCAGCCATCGACTGGGCGGCTCCCGGAACGGGCCCATGCGCTTCCACCCGGCGAGGGCCCCGAGCACCAGCGCGTACGCCAGGGTGTTCCAGCGAAGCAGGCCCCCGGAGAGCATGAACACGCGCGACACCGGGTCGAGCGTGCACAGCAGCGCGGCCCCCACGAGGCCGAGAGCCCGGAACCGGAACGCCAACGCCAGCAGGAGGAGGCCCGTCAGCGTGAGGACCGTCGTGCCATCCTCGAAGCCGACGAACAGGCTGGCGGCCCAGGCGAGAGCGATCCACGCGAGCAGTGCGCGACCGGCGATCGGCCGCAGCCCGGGAGCGGGTCCGATGGGGCGCGCGGCCGGAGCGGCGACCGCCGTCACGCGAGCCTCAACCGGCCGTCCACGAGCTGGACTCCCCATTGACGGGCCGCAATCTGGCCGATCCGCGCCGCCCACGCCTCGAGCGTGCGGCCGGCGACGTAGCTCCGGCATCTCTCCCGCAGAGCCGGCCAGTCGATTGGGTCCTCGAACACCCGGGCCAGCGCCGACGCCAGCTCTTCCGCGCGGCCCGGCGCCACGAGCCAGCCCCGTTCCCCGGCGGCGCCGACGACCGATGCGGCCGCCCCGACGTTGGAGGCGAGGACCGGCACGCCGTGCGCCATGGCGTCGAGCCACGCCTTGCTGTATCCCTCGGTCAGCGAGGGCTGCACGCAGAGGTCGGCGGCGGAGAGCTCGCGCGCAAGACCGGCGCGGTCGACCTGGCCTCGGAACCGGAAGACGTGCTCGAGACCGGATTCGCGGACTCGCGCCTCCAGCTCCGCGCGCTGCGGGCCGTCCCCCAGGACCTCGACTTCGAGCCGGGGAAGCCGCGAGCCTTTCGCGAGAATCGCTACGGCTTCGACGAGGACCTGGACCCCCTTTTCGGGAGAGAGCCTCCCCGCGTAGACGAGCCGCTTCGGCTCGCTCCAGCCGCGGTCGCAGTCCGCCCGCGCCCGCGCGAGCTCCGAGGCGCTCAATGCCGTCGAGAAGATCCACTGCATCCGCGGCGCCGGCGGCGCCTGACCCTCGCCGGTGGCGAGCATCACGTTGCGGCCGCCCGCCAGCGACCGCATCAGGCCGCGGGTGATCGAGTTCATGAGGGTCGTCTGTCCGGTACGAACCCAGGAGCCGCCGTAGCGCGCGATCAGGCGCTTGCGCGCCAGGACGGCGAGCAGCAACGCGAGCAGCGGAATGTCGCCGGGCAGCGGGACGTGGACGACGTCGGCACGGCGGATGGCCGGGACGAGGCTCGTCAGGTACGACGGGAGCCCCGCCAGGACCGAAAGCTTGCGCCGCAGGTCTTCGCCGCGGGGCGGCCGGAGCCTGACGATCTCGGCGCCCTCGGGCAGCGGCAGGCCGCCGGCGCGGGGCGCCCCCTCCACGATCGCCAGTGTCAGCGAATCGAAGAGCGAGGCGACGCCGGCCATCTGCAGTGGGAAGCCGCCCGAGGACCACCAGCGGCCGTCCGCTTGCCAGCACTCCTTGAAGGAGACCGCGCACAGCTTCACGCCGCTTCCTCCGTTGCGAGGAGGTCCCGCGGCAGAACGACGCTCAGCCGGCCGGCGCGGATCCAGTCCCGGACCTCGGCCAGGAAACGCACGAAGTGGGGCTCGCCCTGGGAGTTGGACGAGGGCAGCGAGTGCGGATGACCGTAGACGACCACGACCTTGCCCGTGCCGAGCGCGCGCCGGACCACGCCCGTCGTGGCCTGGTCGAATCCGCCGCCCGTGTTGAGCCGCGCGCAGAGGATCCCTCCGATGCGAACCGGATCGTACGGCGCGTCGAGGCGGCGGCCCGACAGCTTCTCGGCGATGCGCAGCGGCGCCGGCCGGTAGGCGACGCGGGCGAATCGATAGCCGGTCTCCGCGAGGCAGCCGCAAAGCTCCGTCAAGGTCATCCGCTCGGGTGAGCCGTCGCGCCGCTCGGAGAGGCTGATCGAGAGGCGGCGCGGGTCGTCGAAGGGCTGGTTGTACGGCGGCACGAACGCGCGCACCGGCGCGCCCACGCACTGCTCGAGGGCGTCGCGGCTGGAGCGCAGGGTCTCGCGAACCTCGGCCCGGGACAGGCCGGGCAGCCACTCGTGCCGCATCGCGTGGCTGCCGACTTCGTGGCCGGCGGCATGGATCCGGCGGATCTGCGCCGGGTCGTGGTACGGCCGCTCCCCCGGCAGCGCCGCCGCGCCGACGACCGCGAAACAGGCGGGAACGCCGTACTCCGCGTGCAACTCGAGCAGCCGCTCGGTCGCGGTGAACTCGAGCGGTCCCCAGTCCTTCGGGCCGCCGGGGCTGCGCGAACGGTCGCCGCCCCACTGGGTGTCGTAGTCCCAGAACACGAGCAGTCGCGCCTTGGGCGCGCCGCTCGACGGGTGGACGTCAGCGGCCGGCGAGGATGTCATAGGCCGCCCGGAGTCTTCCGGCGAATTCCCTGGCCGTCCCCGCCCAGCGGCTCGGGTAGAGCGCGTGGCGGGCGAGCAGCAGCGAGTCGAGCGTCCATCCATAGACGAAGGAAAAGCCGCCCCACCCCCGCGCGTCCCGGTTGCGGCGGTGGACGACGTAACGGTTGTGGATCGCCATGTATCCCTTGCGAAACGCATTGGGGCGCCCGGCGGCGACGTGCTCGTGCCGCACGCGGGCGGCCGCCGCGAGCAGCAGCTTGCCCTCCCGGCCGGCCCGGAGCGAGAACTCGAGATCCTCGGACTGCCCGTAGCCCTCGAAGCCCTCCTCGAATCCGAGCCGCCGTGCGATCTCGGTCCTCCACATGGTCGCCCCGCCGGGCAGCCAGTCGCCTTCGCGCACGCCGGGTCCGGGCGGCAGGAAGCCCCACGGGATCGACATCCCGCTCCGGACGTAGCGCCCGGGCTCGAGCGTCGAGACGATGCCGAGAAGCCTCCGGGTCCGCCAGAGCAGGTTCGGCGTCGAGCGCTCGTTCTCGATCGCCGCGGCGACACCGACGCTCCGGCTCTCGGAGCGATGCACCCTCTCCATCTGCTCGAGGCAGTCGGGCGCCAGGATGATGTCGTCGTCGAAAAACGCGACGAGGTCCGTGGAGACCCGCGCCAGGGCCTGGTTGCGCTGGCGGGTGAGGCCGACGAGCGGCCGCCCCACCCGAACGTAGACGATCTCTCCCGCCGCCTTCCGGCGCGCGGCGAAGGCGCTCAGGGCCTCTTCGGTCTTCGTGTCCGGGCTCGCGTCGACCACGACCAGTTGGTCCGGCAGCCGGCTCTGGTCGGCGAGCGACTCGAGAAAACGCACGAGGCTCTCCGGCCGCAGCAGCGTGCAGACCGCGACGGCCACGCCGGAGCGCAGGCGTTCGGGCGGCGCGGACGGAACCCCCCGGCGCTCGCCGGCCACGCCCCACTCCTGGAGAACGCCCGCGGCGCTCACGCGGCCCTCGCGCCCCGCGAAAGCAGGTCCGAGAGAGTCGGGAGCCACCGCCGCACCGAGTAGCCCTCCTCGCAGCGCCGGCGCCCGGCCGCCCCCATCGCCGCCCGACGCGTCTCGGAAGAAAGCAGCGCCCGCAGGCCCTCCGCCCACTCCGCGTCCGTGGACGCGTGGAATCCCGTCTGGCCGTGCTGGACGATCTCCGCGTTCACGCCGACCGGCGAGGCCAGAACCGGCCGGCCGGTCGCCATGTACTGGAGCGCCTTCAATCCGCACTTGCCCCGCTGGAACTCGGTGTCCTGGAGCGGCATCAGTCCCACGTCGAGCGTCTGGAGCGACGGCACCTCTTCCTTCTCGCTCCACGGCAGGAACGACCAGCGCAGTCCCGGCGTCTCGATCTTCGGCCGCGTGTTCGTGATGACGACGAGATCGAACGGGACGGACCGCTGGATCTCGGCCAGGATCGGCAGGAAGGCGAAGAGCGTCGGGCCGATCGACTGGTCCGAGCCCGACCAACCCACCCGGGGCAGCGGCCCGCCCGGCAGAGGACGGGTCTCGTAGAGATCCGTGTCGATCACGGTGGGAATCACGGTGTAGCGGTCGGTATGCCGGGCCACGTAGGCCGCCAGGTACGCGTTTCCGGGCGTGACCCAGGCGGCGCGGGCGCACATCCAGGCTACGGCGGGCTCGTTGTCGGAAAGGAAGATGGCGTCGTCGAAGTCGAAGACGACGTTCGGATTGCGGGAGACGAGGCGCTCCTCGAAGAAGCGCCCCCGCCCGGCGAGGTCCCGGTTGACGAACACGGCGTCGAACTGCCCGGCGGACGCGACGTCGCGCCAGCGGTTCGCCTTCATCGCGACGCGGCCGAGCCGGTGATGGATCGCCCTCGGGATGCGCCCCGGCAGCCCGCTCGACCACTGCCGGTCGGGGCGATTGGGCCGGTGGACGACCTCCCACCCGGCGCGCTCCAGGTGGGGAATGAGCTGGACGAAGCGAAAGCGGCTCGCCGGATCGAAGGCGCTCGTCGTCATGCCCAGGAGACGGGGGCGGCGCGGCGCGGACGCGGAAGCCAAGCTCAACGCTTCTTGTCTCCGCGCAGGACGCGCTCGAGGCGGGCCCTCAGCGAGCCGGAACGCAGCCGGCGGTTCTCGGCTTCCAGCCGCGCGAGGCGCGCCTGCAGCTCGCCGGGGTCGGCTCGCGAGAATGCGCCCTGGCCGGGATAGAGGTCCGCGAGCGCCGGGGCCGCGCCGCCGGTGGGCGCGGCCGCGTCGCCGGCCATGCCCGGCGGCAGCCGCAGCGGCGCTCCGGCCGCGCGCGCCTGCCGCCCGAGCCGCGCCATGTCGGAAATGAGGCGCGCGACCCGGGCCGCCGCCGGCCCGTCGACGCGCAGGCTGTCGCGAAGACACTCCGCCTGGAAGAGCATGCGGGACGCCGGAGGGTCGAGCAGCTCGCGCACGAGCTCCGGCAGGTGCGAAGAGGCCGAGGCCGTCCAGGCGGTCGCGACGAACCGGGGTCGGTTGTGGTAGTCGAGCGCGGCCACGGGCCGCTGCGCGAGCATCGCCTCGAGCATCACGGTGCTCGGCGTCGTGATCACCGCGTCGACCTCCGCGAGCACTCGGGACAGCTCGGCCGTCTCGAGCTCCTTCAGGCGATTGGACACGCCGAGGGCCTCCGACAGCCCGCGCGTGACGCGCCAGACCACCTCGATCTCCGGGCGCGTGGCCAGGTGCTCCCGCAGATCGACGAGCGACTGCTCGATCACCCGGCGCTGCGCCTCGTCGTACCAGGGCTTCTTGGCGGTCGCGACGAGTAGCCGCCGGCCCGGCCGGGCGGGAGGCGCCGGCCGCCGGGCGAGCAGCCCGTCGAGCTTGGGCATGCCGGTGACCTCGACCTTGCCGTCGTTGCCCCACGAAGCGATGTGCCGCGCGCTCGACCGCCCGAGGCACGCGATCTTGTCCGCCAGCACGGGCTGGTGCTGGGGCGCGCCGCCGCCGGCGCCGAAGAGCGGGTTCTCGTACTGGCAGCGCCACTCGAGGATGCCGTCCTGCAGCACGAGCGACGGGATCCCCGCCTCCCGCGCCGCGTCGAGGCACTGGGCGGTCTCCCACGCGAAGTCGTTGACGCAGACGACGGCATCCGGGCGCGCGGCCCGCAGCGCGTCGGGGTCCCACTGCGCGTCGTAGACGAAGCGCGCGCGGTCGGCGAGCGCGTCCTCCACGGGCTGCACGTGCCCCCGCTGGTCGCGCAGCAGACACCAGACCGTGAGCGTTTCCGCCCGGGTCTCGCCCGACCGCTCGGCCGCGGCGGCTTCGCTCGCGTTCACGCCCACTTGGCCGGGAGGTTCTTTCGCACTTCGATGTTCTGAAAGGCCTTGCTCTCGCGCGACCCCACGCGCCGGGCCCAGGCGGCCATGCGGGCGATGCCGTCCTCGAGCGGCACCGGCGGACGATCGCCGAAGAGCCGCCGCGCCTTCGCGTGATCGGAGTACGCGTGCACGACCTCGTTGCGGGCCGCCAGGTGCTCGACGTTCGCCTTCACGCCCAGGGCCGCCGCCACCACCTCGGCGAGGCGGTTGACGGTGTAGGCCTCGTCCGCCCCGATGTTGATCACCTGCCCGAAGGACGCCGGCACGGTGACGCACGCGGCGATCTGCGGCGCGACGTCGTCGATGTGGCTGAAGGCGCGCGTCTGCTCGCCGTCGCCGAAGATCGTCATCGGCTGGCCCTGCATGATCTGGTTCATGAAGATGCCGATGACGTTGCGGTAGCGGTCGCCGATGTTCTGGTGCTCGCCGTAGACGTTGTGCGGGCGGAAGACGACGTAGTTCAGGCCGAACATCTCGTGGGCGGCCCGCAGGTCGAGCTCGACCGCGTACTTGGCGACGCCGTACGGGTCCTCCGGCTGCGGCACCATGTCCTCGCGCATCGGAAGCTGCCCGGCGCCGTAGACCGCGATCGAGGACGTGAAGACGAAGGCACTTCACCTCGTGCTTGACGGCCGCGTTGATGAGGTTCACGCTGCCCGATGACGTTGTTGGTGTAGTTGAAGCGCCGGATGAAGTGCGAGAGGCCCTCCGCGGCGTACGCCGCGAGGTGGTAGACGTAGTCGAACCGCGACTCGGCGAAGAGCCGGGCGACCAGGTCGGCGTCCGTCACCGAGCCCTCGACGAACCGGCATCCCGGCGGGACGTGGTCCTCGAAACCGCCGCTCAGATCGTCGAGGACGACGACCTCGTCGCCGCGCGCGAGACAGTGCCGCGCCACGTGGGAGCCGATGAAACCGGCGCCGCCCGTCACCAGTGATCGTGCCACTCTGTCCTCCTGGTCATCGCCCGCCGCCTGTCGACGGGAGGGTCATGTCATCTCCGCGAGCTGCCGGACCGTGAGAGCGGGGACCGGTCGCCCCGCGGCCCAGTCCCGCAGAATGTCGAGAGCCTGTGCGCCGACCCGCCGCGCGCACTCCGGGGTCGAGCTGGCGTTGTGCGGCGAGAGAATCACGTTCGGGAGCGAACGCAGGGCGTGGCGGCGCGGCAGCGGCTCCTGGTGGAAGACGTCGAGGGCGAAGACGGCGTCTCCCCGGCGCGCCCGCTCGATGAGCGCCTTCTCGTCGACGAGGCCGGCCCGCGCGGTGTTCACGAAGACGGTGCCCCGCGGCAGCGACGCCAGGAGCGGCGCCCCGATGAAACCCCGGGTGCGTTCGTTCAGCCCCTTGTGGAGCGAAACGACCTTCGCCCCGGCGAAGACTTCGCCAACGCTCGCTCGCCGCGCGTGAAGGCGCCGGAGCTCCTCGCCGCTCGCATGCTCGGAGGCCACCAGCAGGTGGCACTCGAACGGCGCGAGCAGCTCGGCGAACCGCCGCGCGACGTGGCCCCAGCCGATCAGGCCGACCGCCTGGCCTCTCAGGTCGCTCCAGCCGCCGCCCCCGTTGGAGGAGCCCGTGGCGAGGATGCGCTGGGCGGCCGGCTTCAGGAAGGGCTTGAGCGGCCGCATCATCGGGAGCTGCGCGGCGCGGGTGGCGGCCTTGCGCAGCGACGCCTTGCGCCCGCCGCCCGGAGGCCACCCTCCCCCGTGCATCTGCCGGTCCACGTCGGTCAGGCGCCGCAGGCCCGCGAGGGTCAGGAGCAGGCAGTGCTCCGCGACGCTCCGCCCGATCGCATCCGCCGTGTTGCAGAGAACCAGCCGGTCCGGGGCCAGCGCGTCGGCCGGAAGCGCCCACTTCACCGAGGCCCCGAGGACGATGGCGATCCGCAGCCGGTCCGCGGCGGCAAAAGCGGCGGGCGACAGCGCCGGCGCGCCCCATCCCAGAAGGATCGCGTCGGAAGTGCGCAGGGCCGACGGCGCGTCGGTTCCGGACACGAAGCGCACGTTGCAGGAGGCCGAGAGCTCCGCCAGCGCCTCCGGGGGGAAGTACTTGCGGGCCGCATCGGGTGTCTGGAGCACTGAGACCACGGGCCGTTCCCCCGAGCCGGCCGCGACGACTGCGGCGCGCTCCGGCTCCGGCGGGGCAGCCGTCTCCGGCCCGGGCCGCTCGCCGAGGCTCGCCGACCCGCCTTCTGCCGGCATGGCCAGGATCCGGCCCACCAGCCCCATGAAGCGGGCGCCGTAGACGAAGTCCGTCTCCGGGCGCGGGCTCCGGCCGGCCACGGCGTCGGCAAACGCCCGGTGCTCGCCGAGGAAGCCATAGTTCACGAAGAACTCGGTGCTGCCGGAAACCTCGGCCGCGGTCCACTCCTGCTTGCCCTCGCGCCCCGCGAAGTCGCCGCGCTCGGGCAGCTCGAGAGCGACGTCGTAGCCGGGGCCGGCCCACTCGAAACGTTCCATGCGGCGGCCGGCCGCGAAGTCGAGCCACACGGAGGCCTGCCCACGATCCCCGGAGAGCTGGATGATCCAGGCGTTGTCGGGCCCGGTGCCGACCCCGCGCCGGGCGACACTGACGCGCTCCGGGAAGCCGACCGTCGCCACGGCGAGGTCGAGGGCGTGCGAGCCGTCCGAGGTCACCCAGTCGCGCGCCGAATTGCTCGGCGCCTGTCCCATCGCGCCGCGCGTGAAGCGCGCCGCGAAGCTGTGCACCGGGCCCAGGCAGAGCGAGCGCTCGAGGGCTGTCCGGTACAGCGGCGCATGGCGCCGGTTGAACGCGACCATCGTGATCCGGTCCGGCCGGCGCTCTGCGGCGTCGGCCATGCGGCGCGCCTGCGCCTCGTCCCGCCCGGGCGGCTTCTCGCAGAGAACGTGGAGGCCCATCTCGAGCGCCGCGATGGAGATCTCGGCGTTGGGCCCCGGAAGCATCACGACGGCAACGCCGTCGGCCTTCGTCTCCGCCGCGAGGCGCTGCCAGTCCGTGCCCCAGGCGGACACGCCGAACTTCGAGGCCGCCTCCTGCGCCCGGGCGGCATCGAGGTCGCAGACGCCGGCGAGATCCAGGATTCCCTGGTCGCGAAGGCTGGCGAGCGCCGGCAGGTGCGCCACGCGGGCGATGTCCCCGCACCCGATCAGGACGATGCGCGGCCGCGCGACCGGGCCCGTCATGACGCCACGACCGGCGCGCCCTGACCACGGCTCGGACCGCTCACCCGGGCGCACCCCCGGCCATGGAGAGGTTCGAACATCGCGTACAGGTCGTCGACCTGCACGGGCCCGGATGGCGCCCGTTCTTTGCGTTGCTTCGGCCGCCTCCAGAAGCGAAGCGACCGTCCGGGAGAGATGCCGACGAGGGCCTTGAGCCGATCCGTGGCCCGGACGATGTCCGCCCTCTCGAACTCGGTCCGAACCGTCTCGGCCGTCCGCCGGATACTCTCCTGGTCCGCGTCCGTATGCTGGGGCGGCGAAACGATCTCGTCGATGGCCTGCGCGCACCGCTCGCCGGAACGGCCGTCCACTCGAAAGTAGGTCTTCTCGAGAAAGGTGTCTCGCGAGCGCAACTGGGCCTCCGGGATCCGCCGATCGCCCAGGTAGCGATCCACGGCCAGGACCGCTTCGTCCGCGGAGCGAATCGGCTCGTTGCCCGCGGCGTACTCGGCGTCGATCTTCAGCGAGGCCCGGGCGGTCGTCAGCGAGAGGACGGGCTTGCCGAGCATCCAGGCTTCGTTGGCCGTCGTGGAGCACCACTGGAGCAGCGCGTCGGTGTGAAACAGCAATTCCCGAATCGGAACGCTCTGGACGACGTGAATGTTCGCCGAACGCTCGCGCATCCAGAGGTAGCGCGACAGTTGATCGCCCGGATGCACCTTGACGATCACGGTCCATCCCGGACGCCGCCGCGCGATCTCGGTGACCCAGGGAGCGTGCTCCTCGTACTGGTTGACGGATTCGGCCATCTCCTCCCGGTAGATGTCGGGATCGACGCGCGTGCCTGCCGCCCAGCGCTTCAAGTCGTCCCGTCCCGTCGCCGCGTACGCGACGTTGCCCGGAGTCCAGGTAACGAGAGGCCCCTCCCGCAGCGGGATGCCCAGGCGCCGGAAGAAGTCCGGCCGCTCGCCGAACAAGCGCGTGTACGGCGCGCTGTAGAAGTCGAACCTCGGGCATCCCACCGTGCGGACGCGCTCCGGGCTCAAGGTGGCCGAGCTCAGGAGCGCCTGGCGCGCGGCCTCTCCCCAGGCGAGGTAGCGGTCGACGAGCCCGTTCGCCTGAAACGCCTGGCCGGCGACGAGGGAGTGCTGCGACATGTCCTGAAACAGGCCGGAGGTCGGCATCACGACCAGTCGGCAGCCGAGCCTCTTGGCGAGATTCGCCTGGCGGGCGCGGTAGTCCCATGCGATCTGATCGAGGACGAGCGCATCGGGAACGTGAGCAAAGAGGTCCGTCGTCAGGTTGCGGCCCGTCGTGTACCGCACCTCGTGCCCGAAGCACCGCTCGAGGTGGTATCCGACCAGCGCGCAGCCCTCCAGGTCCCGCAGGAGGTTGGGCACGGTGATGAGGATGCGCCGGGTCACTCGCTTCGTCCCTCCGCGAGCGACCGGACGGCGGCGCGGCCCGCGCCGATGCCCCGGGCGCGGGTCATCGGGACAGGCTCGGGCATGGCGTTCTCACGGATGGCTCCGGACGGCTGCCGGGGGCTTTCCGCCGGATGGCGGGCAGACCGAGCGCCGCCAGCAGCAACATCGCGGCTGCGGCCACGGCCGCCCCCGCGTAGGTGAACGTCGGCGCGTACCAGAAGACGACCTCGCTGTCGCCGGCCGGCACTTCCACGGCTCGAAACGCGTTGTAGGCCGGAAGAATGTCCCGCGTCGCGCCGTTGACGGCGGATTTCCAGCCGGGCGTGTAGACGTCCGTGAGGACGAGAATCGCCGGCGCGCTCGAGCGAACCCGAAATCGGATCCGGTCCGGAGTGTTCAGCTCCAGCACGACTTCGCTTCCGGTCAATTCCGCCGGCCCCGCGGCCGCGCCGCCGGCGCCCCGCCTTCCAGGAACGCGGTCGAGCGCAGCGCCTCGGCAGACGCCGAAGAGAGCGCGCTCCATCAACGCCGCACGCGTGGGAAAGGTCTCGGCCCGAGCCGCGAGAAAGCCTCGGGGAAAGGCGTTCGCGTTCTCGAACACCCGTTCGTCGCCCTCCTCGAACACGAGATTCCAGCCGGGCTGTGAAAAGGCGACGCCGCGCACGTAGAGCCAGCGAACGCCCATCAGGCTCGCCAGCGCCGGGTTGAATTCGGGGCCGAAGAGGTACGCGCGCTGCCCCCACTCGAAGAAGTAGCGGCGATGGAACGGGTCCTTGTCCAGGTGCGGCCGCGTCAGCAGCCCGAAGAACTGGTGGTACCGCAGCGGGTAGACGTTCTGGTACCCGTCGGCCGTGTAGAGCCCGTGAAACATCATCCGGTTCGGATGGTCGTGCGGATTGAGCCGGGACCGATCGGCGAGGGTCAGCACGCGCCGCGCGTCCGGGTTGGGCTGCGCCTGGAGATAGCGGACGGCGGGCGTGGCGTCGAGGCCTCCCGAAAACGAGCCGAGAGTCTGGTTCTCGACTCGCCGCTCGATCCGCGTGTAGACCAGACGATCCGCTGCGAGCAGCCCGAGGAGAAGCACGACGACGCCGCGCGAACCGCTTCCCCGGACCCGTCGCCGGCCCGCGCGCCGCAACCGCAGGAGGACCAGGGCCGTCGCCAGGACCGCCACGCCGAAGTACCCGAGCGCGGCCACCCACCCGGCGATCCTCTCGGGGTCCGCGGGGTTCCCCTCCGCCTGCCTGCGCCAGAGGTAGAGCAGGAAGCGGCCACAGAGGGCCCCGCACGCGAGGAAGAGCCCGAGCAGCGCCGCGCCGACGAACCTCGCTCGCCGCCACTTGCGAGGCCCCGCCGCTCCCCGCGAGAACACGATGGCCGCGGCGACCGCCACGTTTGCGGCCAGCGCGAAGGGAAGGAAGGTGCGGATGCGGTTGAGCGCGAAGGACTGCAGCACGCCCAGGTGCTTCTGCTCGGGAATGAGAAGCATGGACAGCAGGTCGACGAGCGGCAGGACGAGGAGCAGCCAGGCCAGCGCCCTCTCGCGCCGCGTCTCGCGGCGCGCGCCGAGCGACAGCGCCAGGACTCCGAGCGCCGCAAAGCCGACGTACCAGGTCCCGTCGGCCGCCTCCCGCAGCGGCAGCCCGGCCGCAATCGCCGCCGGCCGGCTCGCGATCACCTCCACGTAGGTCCCGAGCCACTGCGCCACGGCGAGAAGCGGGCCGGGGAGCCCGGTCGCGGCCTCGCGGACGGTTCTCTCGGACTCGGGCAAGAGCCGAAGCTGTGTGAAGAGCACCGGCGCGTACAGAGCGAAGCCCAGGGCCCAGCTCCCGGCCCACGTCGTCAGCCGCGACCGGCGCTCGGCGGCGGTCCGCGCGCTCACGAAGGCATAACCGAGATGCAGCGCACCCGCCAGGACCGCCGGCTGGGGAGCGAAGTCGTACAGCAGGAAGCCGGCGCACAGCGACGGGGCCACGAGCCGGCGCCATGGGCCCGCGCCCGAAGCCTCGGCCCGATCCGACAGCCAGAGCAGGAGCGGGAGCAGGACCGCGGAGAACCCGAAGGCGTAGTGCCGGAAGCCCAGCGCGTAGACCAGCCCTCCGGCGAAGGCCGCGGCGCGCGGCAGGCCCACGGACCCCTCGAGGAAGAGGTGCATGGACAGTCCGGACAGGAACGCCATGAGCACGACCGTCGCCGCGTAGGCCGGGAAGGGCGACGCGAGGAGCGCCAGGAGGCTGTCGAGCGCAATCGGCGTCGCGTTGAACTGCCCGACGTACGTGTTGCCGGCCATCAGATGCGCGTTCCACAGCACGGGCCCGAACGTGGACAGGTCGAAGCGCATGGCGCCCAGGCGCGTGACGGCCCCGTCGTCGAAGACGTCGTGGGCGAAGTCCCGGGCGTGCGGACCGGAGACGAGCATCTCCAGGACCGGGAACGACAGAAGCGCCGCGCCCGCATACACCAGGATGAGTCCGCGCCAGCGGCGCGGGTGGACGAGGCCCGTCACCGCGCGATTCGCTCATCCAGGTCCACGAGCCCGCGCTCGGCCAGCTGCGCCACGACGCGATGCACGGCGCCGAACGAGACGCCGATCTCGCGGGCAATCTCGGCGATCGACCGGGTGCCGTCGATGCGGTCCATCACGTTGAAGAAGGCCATGTGGCCTTCGCGGTCCTTGTACCAGTCGACGTGGACGCCGTAGCGGGAGCAGAACGCCTCGCCCTTGAACCGATTCACGGGCACGCGATTGGCCTCGAGAGTGTCGACCATGGCGAGCACGAGGTCGCGCGACTCTTCGAGGCTCTTGCCCGAGATGATCGCCGGAGTGTCGTGGCTGGAGTGGTATTCGCGATAGGGATGGTCGGGGTCGCTGCGGGGCAGCACGCGCGAGAGCGAGAGCATCGGAACGCGAACGCCGGGGCCGTTGAACTGCTTTTCGTCGTTGCCGATGACCATCCGGAAGGCGCCCGTCCAGGCCCGCGGGTCCCGCTCCGCGAGGGCGAGCCCGAAGCAGAGGTCGGCCTCGGAGTCGGCGAACAGCGAGCTCTGGAGCGAGTGCGGGTGGTCCTTGCCGAGCATCTCGAGAAACAGGCCCGTCCTCATCTTCGGGATGAGCCGCTCGTTCTGCGAAAGGTAGGCCACGGTGCCGATCGTCTCGGGAACGACGAGGATCCGGTACGTGTAGCGCGGGGTCCTGCGCGCGAGGAGCGCCCGCGCCACGTCGATCGCGACGGCGACTCCCGTCATGTCGTCGTTGACCATGTGGGGGTGGCAGAGGTGGCTCTCCAGAACGACGCAGTCCTCGGTCGCCCCGGGCACCACGATCTCCCCGACCTTGAGCGTCCCGTACGAGAAGCTCGTCCTGATGACGACGCGATAACGGTCCTCCGTCAGCGCGTCGCGCTGGATCCGGCTGCAGCAGAGCCCCCAGTCGCGCTCGTAGTACTTGAAGATGAACGGGATGGCCTCGGGGATGCGGGGGTGCACGTGGAGGTGCGCGAGCAGCTCCTCGCGGCTGACCACCCCGTCGAACGGCAGCGAGTAGGACACGACGTGCAGCGGGTGGTCCGCGTGCGAGAAGAGGCGGCGGCCATCGAGCGTCTCGAGGTAAGCCTCGTGGCACGTCCACTTCTCCGGCACGACCCAGGTCCAGGCCTCCAGGCCCGTGGGGTACTCGTGGATGGTCATCGGCACCTGGGTCGCCAGCGCCTTCAGCGCCGCGTCGTAGCCGTTGGAGACGATGTCGCGCGGCAGCCGCCAGAGCGAGTCGATGATCTGTCCCATGGAGGCGTTTGGCGGCAGCGGTGCCGCCGGCGCGGGCCCCTGCGTGCGGGCCTCCTCGATCGCGAGGGCGTCGCCGGCCGGGCCCTTCGCCGTGAACCACGGGTCCCGGCGAAGCTCCGCCGAGGCGAGCCGGAAGTACTCCTCCGCGTCGACGGCGACGATCTCGCCCGACCCGACGGGCGCCGAGCGGCACACCCCGGTCCGGCGCGCGAGCGCCTCGAGCGCCTCTCCGGCCGGATTGCCGTTGGGCGCCCCGATGCGGACGTTGTAGAGCCAGCCCGCCTTGCGCTCGACACCCTTCTCCCGGATGCGGCCCGTGAAGAGCTTGTCGAAGCGCCAGGGAACGCGGCAGACGGACTCGACGTAGTGGCGGAAGATCGCCTCGTAGAGCCCCACGCCCAGGATGCAGATCTTCCCTCCCGCCCGGCGCAGGCGCGCATGCACGCTGTCCTCCCCGAGGCAGACGGGGGGGACGTCGGCGAGCAGCTCCGCGGCCCGCGGGCCGAGACCGGCGTTGGAGAAGATGGGGTCCTTCGACCGGATCGCCCCGGGCAGACGGCGCAGGTGCTCGGGGAAGGCGATGAACGTGTTCCAGGGCCCGACCGTCGTCGGCGTTTCGTCCGGATCGAAGACCTGCTGGCGGCAGAACGAGAACGTGTAGGACGGGGCGACGATCGTCCCGCGCGGGCCGACGACCTCCTGCAGCCCGTCGAGCAGGAGCGCGGCGAGCTCGCTCTCCGTTCCGGCCCCCTCGGCGGGGCCGAGCGTCTCGTGGTTGACCTGGAAGTAGACGACGTCTCCCGGAGCGATGCCGACGGAGCGCAGCGCCTGGACGAACTCGGCGCGGCCCCAACGGCGCAGCGGCCGGCCGGGCGGCAGAATCGGGAATCAGCGTCGTGGACACTCAAGCCCCCCGTGGTTTTCGGGCAAACACGTACATGATGTTTCGCCAGAACGGAAACCGGTGCCGCGTCCGGAACAGCAGCCTGGCCAGGAACTGCGCGTGGTCGCGCAGCGGCCGCGCGTACGGCGAGCTCCAGTACGGGAACCGCACCTCGATTTCGCGGAAGCCGCCGTTGGAGAGCACCATCTTCAGCGACGTGTCGCACGGGATCCAGTAGTGCAGCTCCTCCTCGAGAAAAGGCAGCGTGCCGAAGAGCCGGTAGTAGAGCGAGTGGGTGTTCGGCGCCGTCAGGAAGAGCCAGCCGCCCGGCTTCAGGGCCCGGTACGCCGCATAGAGGTACTCGAACGGGCTCGGGAGGTACTGGATCGTCCCGCGCATGACCACCAGATCGAAGAAGTCCCGCTCGCTGAAGACGTCCTTCTCGAACGAGATGCCGGCGGCGCGCGCCTTCTCCCGCGCGAACTCCGCCACCTCCATGCCGTAGGACCGCGAGGGGTCCCAGCCGAGTACCTTCAGGAACTCCCCCGTCGAACAGCCGATGTCCAGGACGCTGCCGCTGCGAAACACCTCGGGCCCGAGGCGCTCCTCGAGCAACGCCCTCTCCTGCGCGAACGCACGCGCCCGGAGCGGGTCGTTGCCCTGACGCGTGCGGAAGAAGGCTTCGTCGTACTTCTCCGCCGCGGTCATCTGCCTTTCGAGGGCGGGGTCGGCGAACGTCATCTCGCCCTCCCCGCGCCGGCCGCCGCGGCCTGCCGTTCGCGCCGGACGTCGGCGATGAGCCGGCGAAGAACGTCGCCCCCTTCCCCGTAGCGCGCAAAGAGCCTCGTGACGTTCAAGTAGTCCTCGAACGTGTCGACGCCGACGAAGCAGTCCGAAAGCTGGAGCTCGGCCGGCGGTTCGACGTGGAGCGCCGAGGCGGCGCGCCGCAGGGCCGGCGTGACATGTTCGCGGCTGTCGTCCGAATCGTCCCAGGCGAGCGTCTCCACCAGCGCCGCCAGGCGGAACGCCTCGGCCTGCGAGCCGTTGGGAACGAGGTCCATCCTCATGATCGCGTACGGCCGCGCGGGATCGCGCCGGAGGGCCTCGACCAGGGCGTCGATGAACACGGGCTCGGTCAAGGGGTTGTCCGCCGTCACGCGGACGACGATTCCGGCGCCGTGCGCGCTCCCGACCGCGACGAAACGGCTCCGCACGTCCGTCAGGGAGCCCCGGAAGCAATCGACGCCGATGCGGCGGCAGATCCCCTCGACGATCTCGTCGTCCGCGGCCTTCGACGTGGCCACGACGACCTCATCGACGGTCCCGGCCCGGCGGACCTGGTCGACGACTCTCTCGAGCAGGCACTTCCCGTGGATGTCCAGGGCGACCTTGCGCGGCAGACGGTTCGAGCTCATCCGGGCCTGGATGACCGCGACGACCCTCTCGCCCCGGTTTTCGATCAATTCCGGTACTCCGCGCCGTCGAAGTTGGACAGCACTCCGTCTCGAACGAGCTGGGCGACCTCGGCAATGCCCTCGGGCACGGTCCGGGTCACCGCAAAGCCGAGCCGCTCTCTCACCTTGGTGAAGGTGACGCGATAGTCGCGAGGGTCCTCCTTCTTCTGCACGAATTCGACGACGGCCGCCGGGGCGTGAGGGCGTACGAGCTCGACGATGTCGCGCTTCCGGTAGTTCTCCTCGGTGGAGCCCGCGTTGAACACTTCCCCGCGCACCCTCTCCGCGGGGGCGCCGAGAACCGTCTCCACCGCGCGCGCCGCGTCCGCGACGTGAACGTAGGGCCGCCAGAACTGCTCTCCGAACACGACGAGCTTTCCGCGCGCCACCATCTCGAGCGTGAACTCGTTGACCGTCAGATCGAAGCGCATCCTCGGAGAGACTCCGTAGACCGTCGCGAACCGCAGCAGCGTGGGGCAGAAGCCGTCGGATGCCCCGGCTTCGAGCACCGCGCGCTCGACCGCGACCTTGGTTTCCGCATAGAGCGAGACCGGGGCGAGCTCCGAGGTCTCGTCGACGTAGGAATCGGCATCCTTCATCTTTCCGTAGTTGCTGCAGGTCGAGGCGAACACGAAGCGCGATACGCCGCGCCTGCGGCTCTCGGCCAGGAGAGCGAGCGACGCCTCCAGGTTCACGGCCTTCGCCAGCTCCGGGTCCCTTGCGCAGGCCGGGTCGCCGACGATGGCGGCCAGGTGCACGACCGCGTCGATGCCCTCCAGGGCCCCCGAGACCGCGGCGCGGTCCCGCACGTCGCCCAGGACGAACTCGAAGCGGGGATGGGCCCAGACCGGCAGGAGAGCACGGCCGCCGTGGAGGAGCGAGTCCAGGACGCGCACGCGATGCCCCGCCTCGAGCAGGCGCGGCGCCAGGGAGGAACCGATGTAGCCCGCCCCGCCCGTGATCAGGACGTTCATCGGATCCTCGAGGCCGCGACGTCCCGCTGCGCCTGGGCGTAGTCGGCGGGCTGCCCGACGTCGAGCCAGTACTCGACGATCGGAAACGTCGCCACGCGCCGCCCGTCGGCCAGCAGCCGTGCGATGAGGTCGGTCATGTCGAATCGTTCGCCCTCCGGGATGTCGCGCTGCACCGTCGGCTCGAGGAGGTAGATTCCCGCGTTGACGAAGAAGGCGACCGACGGCTTCTCCTGTACGCCGCGCAGCCAGATGCCGTCGACGTCGACGACGCCGTACGGGACCTGCACGTCGTACTTCCGGACGCAGACGGTCGCCTCGGCGCCGCACTTGCGGTGGAAGTGGACGAGGTCGCCGAAGTTGACGCCCGTCAGGATGTCGCCGTTGATGACGAGGACGGGCTCCTTGAGCTCCTCGACCAGACGAAGGCCGCCGACCGTTCCGAGCGGCCGCTCCTCGGAAACGTAGTGGATGTCGACGCCCATCGCCTCCCCGCTGCCGAAGTGGCTCTTGATCTGATCGGCGAGGTGGTGCGTCGTCACGTTGACGCGCCGGATGCCCGATTCGCGGAGCCGTTCGATGGTTCGCTCCAGCAGGGGCCGGTCCCCGACCGGCAGCATGGGCTTCGGGATCGTGTCGGTCAGAGGGCGCAGGCGCGAGCCGAATCCGCCCGCCATGATGACGGCCGAGACCGCGACGTTTTCTTCGGCCACCAGATCGCGCCGCAGGAGAAGACCCTTCAGGCCCCCCTCGGCATCGACCACCGGCAGGTGGTTCACCTCGCGCTGGTTCATGATCCGGAGGGCATCGGCGGCGAGCGATCCCTCCTCGACGCAGACCGGCTCGGTCGTGGCGATCGAGCTGCACGGCAGCTCGAACGACACGCTTCGCAGCAAGGCGCGGCGCACGTCGCCGTCCGTCAGGAGGCCGCGCAGCCGCCGTTCGGAGTCGGCGACGAGGAGAGCCCCGGTCCCCGCCAGGTCGAGCCGTCGCACGGCCTCCGTGATGGAGGCTCCGGGATCGATCAACGTGCTCTCGAGTCTCTGCCGGTAGGCGTCCTGGGTCATGGTGTCCTCCAAGAACTCCACTCGTCGCTCAACCAAGATCGCTCCACTCGAGCTCTTCTTCCGCCTCGACGTCGCGGGCAAGGACTCGGCCGACGGCGAACGCGACCTCGTCGGGCCCGATCCCGTTGCCGGGCCGCTTGAACTCGAGGTCGTCCTGCTCGAGCCGCTCGCCCCGTTTCAGAGGACGCCGCGCCACGGCGCGCCGGCGAAAGGCCGTGCGGTTCTCCAGCTCCTTCGGGCCGAGGACACGCTCGAAGCGGCCGAGGGCCTCGTGCACCTCGCGCGCGCCCCGCACGATGGCTCGGAGATCCGCCGGGTCCGCGGAGATCGCGTGGTCCCAGCCCTCGAGCGCCTTGTCGACCGTAAAGTGCTTCTCGAGAATGCAGGCGCCGAGGGCCACGGCCGCGACCGCGAGGGCGGCGCCGAGCGAGTGGTCGCTGAGGCCCGCGGGGACCCCGAAGACCTGCTGGAGCATCGGGATGTTCCTCAGGTTCACGTCGGCCGGCGGACAGGGATAGACCGATACGCAGTGGAGCAGCGCCACCGGACCGGCCCCCGCCCGGTGCAGCCGCTCGAGCGCGCGCTCGATCTCTCCGAGCGTCGCCATCCCCGTCGACAGGATGACGGGCTTGCGCGTGGAGGCGACGACGTCGAGCAGCGGGAAGTGGTTCACGTCCATCGACGCGATCTTGTAGGCCGGGACCTCCAGGCTCTCCAGCAACTCCACCTCGCGCGCCGAGAAGCAGCTCGAGAAGAACGTGATTCCCCGCTCGCGACAGTAGGCCGCGATCTCCCGGTGCTGGTCGGCGCTCAACTGGTAACGCTCGACCGACTGCTCGAGGGTCAAGGCGGACGGGTCGAGCTTGGCGTAGGGGGCTCTGCGGGCGAACTCCGCCCGCGAGATGAGCGAGGCCTTCGACCACGACTGGAACTTGACCGCGTCCGCCCCCGCCTCCTGCGCCGCGTCGACGAGCCTCCGGCACAGGGCCATGTCCCCGTTGTGGTTCGCGCCGATCTCGGCGATCACCCACGGCGCCTCGCCGGGCCCGACGGCCCGTCCCGCGATCGTGAGGTTCTGGATGGTCGCCACGCGCGGCTCTCTCTATCTTCCCTATGCGGCCCTGGCCGCGAGCGCTTCTCGTTCGATCATCCGCCGGATGCGCTCGATGCCGAGGCCGTCGACCCGGGCGCGCCCCCGCCGGGACAGCGCGACCCTCTTCTTCCGGGTCAGCCGCTCGAGCGCCCGGAGCACCTGCGGGGCGTCGAGGCCCGAGTCCCGTCCCAGGCAGACGAGAAGCCCTCGTCTCTCCAGTCGCCTCGCGTAGGCCAGCTGGAAGTCCTTGACGGCGACGGCGAGGAAGGGCGTCCCCGCGCACAGAGACTCGAAGGTGATGTTCCCGTACGTCCCGAAGGCAAGATCGGCCCCCGCCAGGAGCGGCGCCACGGACGCCACGTTGGAATGAATGCGCATCCGATACGGCGTTCGGCGGCGGAGAAGCCGGGCCTCGTGGCGCCGGTGAAACGGCGACAGGAGGACGTCGACCTCGCCCGAGAAGCGCCACAGGGTCAGGGCGTCCAGAACGCTCTCCAGGCCGCGGACGTCTCGCGATGCCCCGAAACCCACGAAGACGCGCTCGACCTGGCGGCGCTCCCCCGCCCGCCGCCTCGCCTTCCGGAACTCCGCGGACACGGGCGCGTAGTCGAGCCCGGCGAAAACCCGGAACCGCCGGCGCGCCGCTCGGCCGGCCCGCAACACGTGGCCGATGACGAGGTCGACGGGAAGATCGGCCGGGACCGTCATCGCGCTGGACAGGACGATGACCCTGCGGAACCGCTTCCGGATCCGCCCCAGGCGGGCGCGGTCGTAGTAATCCATGTCCTCCGCGTCGAACATGACGTCGACGACGGCGAGGCCTCCGCCCTCTCGAGCCGAGGCCGGCTCGATCGCGAATCCGCGCTGTGCGATGCGCGCCTTCGCCTCGGAAGAGAATCCCCCTCCGAACCGGATCGCGAAGGATCCGCGCAGGCGCGAGGCGAGCTCGAGGCAGCGGCCGAGGTGGCCGAAGCCGACCGATGGATTCGCGTCACACAGAAAGTGAATGGTCGGGCCCCTCATCCGCCGTCTTTGAATATCTTGAGGACATAGTGCTGGCCCCGGTATCGGAACCACGCCGGGTACCGGTCGTTGTCCACGATCCTCAGGTGATCGAACTGCTCCGCCAGCGTCTTGTCGGGGTCGATCTCGTCGTCCTTCCGGCTCCGCCTCGCATAGAAGGTGGGCGTCCCTTCCTGGGGGACCGGCGACGCGGTCCGATGGCCCTCGAGGAACCGCTCGATCAGGGCCTCGATCTTCTCCCACGTCTTGAGGCGGATCTCGTCGAGGAGCTCCGTCCCGTCGAGCTCGATCGAGTCCTTGAAGTAGATCGGACCCGCATCCAGCTCCTCCTGCGCCTCGAACAGGACGATGGGGATCCGGTTGCGCCCTTCGAGGACCTGCCATGGGATCGGCGAGAAGCCCCGCCCCCGCGGCAGGTCGCTCCCGTGGACCACGAGGTTCAAGCGGTTTCGCCGGAGGATCTCGGCGGGGACGATCCTGGAACAGCCAAGGAAGAACGCGGCGTCTCCTTCGGGCACGTCGGCCGTCTGCTCGACATAACGGGCCTGAAGGGACCGCGACAGCTTCTCCACGAACCCCTTCGCGAGGGGCTGGACCCAGCCCTCGGGGTTGTTCACCAGGATCGTCAGCCGCGAGATCGGCGAGGGGTCCTGCATGGAGCTAGCGTCCTGTCCCGGAAGTCACGTGACCAACCCCTTGCCGAGAATCGGCTGTAACTCCCGCAGAGCCAGGGCCCGGGTGCTGGCAACTCGCCGTACGGCCGCATCGACACTTCGGCGACAAAACACTAATCCCTGAGCGCCTTCCCGAGCGCGTCCGCGACGAACGCGATGTCGGACTCGGCGAGGCCCTCGTAGAGCGGCAGCGTGAGCTCGTGATCCGCGACGAATTCCGTGCGCGGCAACGGCCTCGCGTACGGCGCATAGTAGGAAAAGCGGTGGACCGCGGGATAATGCACGCTCGTTTCGATTCCCGCCTCCGCCAGCCGCGCCCGCACGGCGTCGCGCCGCGCCGCGCCTCCCTCCTTCAGGACGATCGGGAAGATGTAGTGGGACGCCGAATGCGCGTAGTCCCTGTACGGAATGTGGATCTCCGGCATGTCCCGAAGGGCTTCGAGGTACGCCCGGCGCTTGCCCGACCGCTTCTGGATCCCGGGCTTCAACTTCGCGAGCTGGGCCAGGGCCAGCGCACCCCGGACGTCGTCCATCCGGTAGTTGTAGCCGAGCCCCACGACGTCGTACCTCGTCGCGTGGCCCTGCGCCCGGTCGTAGGAAAGGGTCGTCATCCCGTGGGACCGAAGGAGCCTCGCCTTCCGGGCGAGCTCGTCGTCCGCCGTCACGAGCATGCCGCCCTCGCCGCACGTCATGTTCTTGTTCGAAAAGAAGCTGAAGACGCCGATGTCTCCGAACGTGCCGAGCATCCGGCCCGAGTACTCGGAACAGGGAGCGTGTGCCGCGTCTTCGACGAGGAACAGCCGGTGCCGCCCTGCGATCGCCGTCAAGCGCTCCATGTCGCATCCGAATCCTCCGAAGTGCATCGGGAGGATGGCCTTCGTCCGCGGGCCGATGCGGCCCTCGAGATCGTCTGGATCCATCGAGAAGTCCTCGGGCCCGCGGATGTCGACGAACACCGGTTCGGCGCCGACGTAGCGGACGGCGTTCACCGTCGCCACGAACGTGAGGGAGGGAACGAGGACCTCGTCCCCCGGCCCTATGCCGAGGGCCTCGAGCGCCAGGTGGAGCGCCGCGGTGCAGTTGGTCAGGGCGACCGCATGCGGCACGTCGAGGAGCTCCTGGAATCCCTTCTCGAGGTCCTTGACGTTGGCGCCCATCGAGATCCACCGGGACCGGAGGGTCCGCAGGACAGCCCGCTCCTCCTCGCCGTCGTAGTTCAGGTCGAAGAGAGGCACGCGGTACGTCATGAGCGCGTCACTCCGCCTCCGTGAGCCCGCGCCTCGTCGGCCGCCTCCAGCCCGAAGCCCGCCACCGAGCCGTCCGGAAGGACCCAATCGTAGGGCGCCACGAGCGGCACCGACTTGACGGCCAGCGAATGCCACGCGCCCTGGTAGCCGAACACCTTGATGTCTCCCGCCACCGTGAAGGCGCCGACCTCCTGCACGTCGATGATGTGGTCGCGGTTGCGGGCGCGCACTCCCATGCGGACGGTGTAGCTCTGCGGCAGGAGCGACAGGCTCTTGAAACGGCACTGGACGCGGCCGATGCCCTCGATGAACGGCGGCTGGCTCCCGTCGAGCAGCATGTTGGCGGAGAAGGTCGGCCCGTGCACGCTCTGAACGAGAACGTGGAAGGCGGGCGACTCGATTCGCCGGGTCGCCTCGTACGCGAGGTCCACCACGAGCTCGTCGCCCGGCGCGAAGTGGTTGGTGGGCGTGCCCGAGCCGTCCCGGAGCACGACGCTCGTCACCGTCAACGTCTTGTCCTTGCTGACGCAGCGGAAGGCCCCTTCCGAGAGCGCGTTGAGGTACTCGCGGGTGACTTCCTCGACGCCGCCGTCGGCCTTGATGCTCCCGCGGTCGATCCAGATCGCCCGGTTGCACAGCCCGGCGATCGCGGCCATGTTGTGGCTGACGAAGAGCACGGTGCGGCCGCGTCCGGCGACCTCGCCCATCTTCCCGAGGCACTTCTGCTGGAAGGCTGCGTCGCCGACCGCGAGCACCTCGTCGACCAGGAGGATCTCGGTGTCCAGGTGCGCCGCCACCGCGAAGGCCAGCCGCACGTACATCCCGGTCGAGTAGTGCTTGACCGGCGTGTCGATGAACTGCTCGACCTCGGCGAAGGCGACGATCTCGTCGAACTTCTGCTCGATCTCGGCCTTCTTCATGCCGAGGATCGCGCCGTTCAAGTAGACGTTTTCGCGCCCGGTCAGCTCCGGGTGAAAGCCCGTCCCGACCTCCAGCAGCGATCCCACGCGCCCGTGGATCTCGGCCCGGCCGATGGTCGGCGGCGTGATCCGGGAGAGGATCTTCAGCAGCGTGCTCTTGCCCGCGCCGTTGCGGCCGATCAGGCCGATGACCTCGCCCTCGGCGACCTCGAAGGAGACGTCCCGGAGCGCCCAGATCGTGTGGTCTCCCTCCTGTCGCTGGCGCCGGCCCGCCAGGAGCCGCTTGACGGGCGCCGTGAGGATCTCCATCAGGGTGTCGCGCAACGTGGAGTACTTCTCCTGGCGCTGCCCGAGCTCGAAGACTTTGCCGAGGCCGTCGACGCGAATGGCGACCCCGGCCTTGATCCGCGTCTCAGACGACATCGGCGAAGACCCTTTCCGTCCGCTTGAAGTAGAACATCCCGGACACGAGCAGCGCGGCGGAGACGACCGTGCTCGCCGCGATGAGGCCGAACGGCCGGGTCTGGCTGCCCAGAAGCGCCCAGCGAAATCCCTCCACCACGCCGGCCATCGGATTCAACCCGTAGATCCAGCCCGGGATCCCCTTCTCGGCGAGCTTGGCGAGGACGCGGCTGCTCGGATAGATCACCGGCGTCACGAAGAGCCAGATCTGGACGAAGAAGGGAACGACGTAGCGCACGTCGCGGTACTGCACGTTCAGGGCCGCGAGCCAGATGCCCACCCCGAGCGTCGCGCAGACGGCGAGCAGAACGAGATACGGGAGGAAGAGAACCGACAGCGGCGGCACGACCCCGTAGAAGGCCATCATCCCGGCGAGAAGGAGAAAGGCGAGGGCGAAGTCGACCAGGGCCGCGAACACCGACGCCGCCGGAATGACGAGCCGGGGGAAGTACACCTTCTTGATCAGGTTCGCCGAGCTGACGAGGCTCGCCGACGACTGGCCGATCCCGAGGCTGAAGAGCGTCCAGGGCAGCAGTCCCGCGAACGAGAACAGGGGATACGGAAGGCCTTCCGAACCGACGTTGGCCAGGCGGCCGAAGAAGACCGTGAAGACGACCATCGTCAAGAGCGGCTGGAGGATCGCCCAGGCCACGCCGAGCAGCGTCTGCTTGTACCGGACCTTGACGTCGCGCCAGACGAGGAAATAGAGCAGCTCCCTGTAGGCCCAGATGTCGCGCAGGCCGAGACTCGTCCAGCCGGCGACGGGCTGGATGACGACGTTGGGGATGCGGTCGTCCGCCGTCGGGTTGGCGCTCATGCTCGCGTCGGGGCCGGAGCGGAAAAGAGGCTCGCGTAGTGCGCGGCCGCCTTCCGCAGGCCCACCTCCAGGGTCACGGAGGGAGCGTACCCCAGGCGATCGCCGGCCAGGCTCAGATCGGCCAGGGAATGCCGGACGTCCCCCGGCCGGGAGGGCTCGAGCACGGGGGGGAGCCCGCTGCCCGCCACCTCGCGGACCATGCGAGCGAGGTCGGTCACGGAGGTTCGCGATCCCCCGGCCACGTTGTAGGCCGCGCCGCAGGCGGACGCTTCCGCGCCCGCGGCCAGCAGGTTCGCCGCGACCGCGTCGTCCACGAACGTGAAGTCTCGCGTCTGCCCGCCGTCGCCGTAGATGACCGGCGCCTCGCCGGCCAGGCACGCGCGGAAAAATCGCGGGATCACGGCGGCGTAGGGCCCGTCCGGGTCCTGGCGGGGGCCGAACACGTTGAAGTAGCGCAGGCCGACGAACTTCATGCCGTAGCATCGCCCGAACACCGCTGCGAGCTCTTCGTTCATCCACTTCGAGACGGCGTAGGGCGACAGGGGCCTGTCCCTCCTCGCCTTCGCGCTTGGGCAGCCGGTCGCTGTCGCCGTAGACGCTCGAGGACGAGGCGTAGACGACGCGCGCGGCGCCGCCGTCCCGCGCCGCCGCGAAGAGGTTGGCCGTGCCGGACACGTTGACGGCGAGGCTCGTCGCCGGATCCGCGATCGAGCGCGGGACGGAGCCGAGCGCCGCCTGGTGAAAGACCACCGAGATCCCCGCGCAGGCGCGCTCGCACGCGGATCGGTCCCGCAGATCGCCCTCGACGAACTCGATCGATGCCGACGCGGCCGCGAGGTTCTCCCGGCGGCCGCTGGCGAGGTTGTCGAGGACCCGCACGCGCGCTCCCCGCGCGACCAGGGCGTCGACGAGATGCGAGCCGATGAAGCCCGCACCGCCCGTCACGAGCACGGGCACGTTCCGCGAGATCCGTCTGTCCCATCAGGTTCCTCCGTCCGTCGCCACGCAAAACGGTTCCGCAGACACCCGTTGTCCCCGGACCTCCACCCAAACGACCCGGCGATCCGGGGCGCCCCGTTCGAATCCCCGCTCCTCGAGGCCGACGAGCACGGGCTCCCGGCACGCCGCGCGGGAGCCGATGCTCGACGCCGCCTCCCCCGCGGTCTCCACCCAGACCCGCCGCCCGAGCTCGACCGGCCAGCCGCTGGTCGCCATCCCCGTGCAGACCTGCGCGGTGTGACACAACCACCCGTCATCCGAGAGGACGGCGAGCGTCACGCCTTCGCGCTCCGCCACGATCGGGCGAAGCGCCGCGCCCACGGCCGCCATCGTCTGCCGCTGCCGGACGGCCGCGGCACTTTCCTGCACGACGGCCAGGCCGACGAGGAGGCCGACGAGGCCGGCTCCGAGCCGGTGATACTCCGGGCGAGCCAGCGTGAGCAGAACCACCACCGTCAGCGCCGCCGCGATCGGAAGAATCGGGATCTGGAATCGAGAGCCGAAAGCCGTCCGGTAGATCGGCCGCAGGAGTGCGATCGGAAGCACGCCGGCCGCCAGGGCCGCGGCCAGGCCCAGCATGAACCCTCGCGGTGGCCGGGCCGCCGCAGGGGTGCCTGCGGGCCGCGACGACCACCACAGCAGGCCGCCGACCGCCAGACCGAACCCGGCGGCAAGAAGCGACGAACGCGAGGTCCATTGGAGATCGAAGTTGGCGAAGCTGCGCCCGAGCTCGCCGGCGGCGGCGTCCCAGAACCGCGTGGCGGCGTTGAAAGGAACCCGGACCCAGCGCGAGGCGTCGAGATATCCGGCCGGCGCCAGTTTCGGACGCTGGCTGAAGTCCGCCAGCGCGAGGTACGCCAGATAGCTCGCGACGGAGACCCCTGCCAGAAGGAGCGCCGACAGGCGGCGCCGCCCGCGCTCGAGCGAGGCCGGCCAGAACCAGAGCAGCACCGCCGCCGAAACCGCCGCGACGACTCCGTACTCCGTCAGCAGACCGGCAACCACGACGAGACCGACGGCGGCGGCGAGCCACGCCGCCCGCCGCGACTCGAGGAACCGCAGGGCCGCCAGGAGCGCGGCGTATGCGGGCACGACGCTCAGGATGCAGATCGCGGTCACCGTCACGGTGGAGAGTTGGGTGCGAACGCCGATCGGGGCCACCGTCAGTGCGCCCACGACGGGCGCCGCGCCGGCGAAGGCGGGGCAAAGGTGCCTCCAGAGGCGGCAGGCGATCAGCCCAAGCGCCAGCCACAGCAGGAAGTGAACCGCGAACCCGGCGCGCCAGAAGCCCTCCGGCCCGAGAAGGACCGCGGCCCCTCTCCAGAGCGAGCCGACGAGCGGGCGGTCGAGGCTCGCCCGCGGCAGACCGTCCGCGCCGCGTTCCTTGAGGAGCAGAACGAGCACCCCGTCGTCCATCTGCGGAAAGGCGAGAATCGCTCCCGCCGTGAACGCTCCGACGATCACGGTGAGCGCCGCCAGGTCCCTCGAGAATCCCGCGAGCCCTCCGGCGGCCGGCATCGTCGCGCTTTCAGGCCCGGACAACGTTGGGGTGCCCCTCTCCGCGGTAGACGCCGCGCGTGTCGACGATGAGCGGGGCGTGCGTGGCGACCGCGCATAGTCGACGGCGGTGTGGTCGGTGACGAGGACGACGGCGTCCTGCGCGGCGAGCACCTCGGGCGTGAGCGGCTGGGAGGTCATCGGCGGCAGGTCCGGCCAGGAGCGCATCCGCGGCGCGCGGGGACGTGGGGGTCGTGGTAGGCCACGGCGGCGCCGAGGCGAAGCAGCAGGTCGATGATCTCGAACGCCGGGCTCTCGCGCGGGTCGTCGATGTCCTTCTTGTAGGCCAGGCCGAGCACCAGGATCCGGCTCCCCTTCACGGCGCGCCCTCGGTCGTTGAGCGCGAGCTGGAGCTTCTCGACCACGTACTGCGGCATCTGCACGTTGACCTCGCCGGCGAGCTCGATGAACTTCGGGGCCGCGCCGTACTCGCGCGCCTTCCAGGCGAGGTAGAACGGGTCGAGCGGGATGCAGTGGCCGCCCCAGCCGGGGCCGGGGTTGAAGCGCATGAAGCCGAAGGGCTTGGTCGAGGCGGCGTCGAGCACCTCCCAGACGTCGATGCCCATCCGGTCGTAGACGATCTTGAGCTCGTTCACGAGGGCGATGTTGACGGCGCGGAAGATGTTCTCGACGAGCTTGGTCGCCTCGGCGGTGCGCGCGGCGAGACGCGCACGGTGTTCGCGATCACCTTGTCGTAGAGCGCCTGCGCCAGGTCGCCGCTGAGCGCGGTCGACGCCGCCCACGACCTTGGGGATGGTCGCGGTCCGGAACCTGGGGTTGCCCGGGTCCTCGCGCTCGGGGGAGAAGGCCAGGAAGAAGTCGTCGCCGCGCTGCAGGCCCGGCCCCTCGAGGATGCCGCGCACGAGCTCGTCGGTCGTGCCCGGGTAGGTCGTCGACTCGAGCACGACGAGCTGGCCCGGGCGCAGCCGCGCGGCGATCTTGCGCGCCGTGTCGACGACGTAGCTCATGTCCGGCTCGCGCTGCGGCGTGAGCGGCGTCGGGACGCAGATGAGCAGCGACGTCCGGCTCGCCCAGGCGGGCGAAGTCGCTCGTGGCCGCGAGTCGGCCGCGCGGCCAGCGCGGCCGTCAGCCGGGCCGGATCGAGGTGCTTGATGTAGCCTCGCGCCGGCGGCGAGCGCGGCCACCTTCGCCGGTCGACGTCGAAGCCGAGCACCCGGAAGCGCTGCTCGGCGAAGGTGAGCGCCAGCGGCAGGCCGACGTAGCCGAGGCCGATAATGCCGACGACCGCGGTGCGCTCCTCGATTCGGCGGCGCAACTCGGCGGCCGTCGCCGTGGTGCGGGCCGTGTCCGGAGAGTTCTTGCTCGTCATAGTGGATTTATTCAGGCTCCGCCCCCGTCGGTGACCAGGCGCTCAGACGCACCCACCGAGACGGGATCCGCATCAATTGTCGAAGGCACCGAGCCCCGGCGCTCAAGCGACGGCGCTTCGAGCCTCCGTGGCAGCCCGTTGCGGCGGAAGAGGGGCGACGGCGCCCCGGTCGACCTCCACCGCCACGGCCTGCCGAAGCATCGTGATCGACACGACGAGGCGCGGTTTCGCCTCCCCGCGTAGAACGATCCCATCGTGGCCCCGGAAGGGCCCGTCCAGGATTCGCACGTGGTCTCCCGGCCGCAGCACCGCGAGCGGAACGAGCGAGTGCCCCGCGGCCTGCAGAGCCCGAAGCTGGCCGAGCTCGCGGCCAAGCTCCTGCTGGTCCTGCACTTCCAGTACCCGGACGAGCAAGTTGCTCCTCAGCGCGGCCTGGCGCTCTGCGGCGCCGCCGCGGAAGAAGACGTATCCCGGAAAAAGCGGCAGGAAGGAGGACCGGGTCCGTCCGGCCCGGGAGGCGCTCTTTTCCCACTGCGGGAGGTAGAACGGCACGCCCAGGGGATGAAGCGTCCGGGCGAGGGCCTTTTCCTGGCGGCTGCGGGTATGAGCCACCCACCAGGGCCAGTCCCCGGAGGGGAGCTCGAGCCCGTTTTGAGGAAAAATCTCCAGTTCGCGCCCCAAAAGCGGCATCGCCGAGGTTCCCCTCCCAGCCCTTCGTCAGGAGGACCGGTGTCAGTTTTTGTGAGCGGCCATGATAGCACAGCGATGCCCCTTTTTTGGGGCATTTCCTGTACTTCCGGACAGGCTCGGCGACCGTGCGTTTGGCCGGGCGCCGTCAGGAACCCGGAGCGAAGGAAGCCGCCCCGAGGCGGATCGGGCCGCCGGCCTCGGCCGAGACCGAAACGGTCTGACGCCCGGCGGCAGCCGTCAACGGCAGCACGAGGGAGCTCGAGCCGGCCGGCACCAGGACCGAGTCCGATCGGCCGCCGTCCCGGCCGTACCGAACGATGGCCGGTTTCTCGGCCTCGATCTCGACCTGGAGGCGCCTGGCGCCCGGCGCCTGAACGCAGATCGTCATCGAGCCCACCTCCGACCACGCTTCCGCCGGCAGAGCGTTGCGGTCCATCGACTGCAGCCGGCCTTCCGTGTAAGCCACTTCGGCCTTTTCACCGAGGGCCCGCGCGACGTCGCGGCGGCAAAGCAGCGCATCGCACCCTTCGGCGGCGGAAGGCGACAGTCCTTCGAGGAGCGCTCGCGCCGCCGATGCGTCTCCCCTTGCGAGCTCCGCTCTGGCCGCAGCCAGGCGGAACGGCACCCACTCGTACGACGACGCCGTCCCCGATTCCCTCATCAGATCCAACGCCCCCGCCCGGTCGCCGGCGAGGAGGCGAACGCGGGCCTGCGCGACCTCCGGGACCGCCGACAGCACTTCGATCGCGGCGAGCATCGCCGCGGGGTTGCCATCGGTCTCGCGCCGGTCGAGAAAGAAGCGCACGAGCTCGCCTCGAGGGTCCGTTCGCCAGACGCCGCCGGCGTCGTTCGGCCACAGGGCCAGCAACCGCGCCGACTGCGCCCGACCCGGCCCGTCGTCGAAGTCGCGAGGCGGATACTTCGTGTACGACGCATCGCAGAGGTAGCGGGCGCACGGACAGGTCGCCCGCGGCGCGGCGAAGCGCAATCGCCTGGAGATCCTCGTCGCGGGCCCGGCGCGCCGCAGCCGTGAGGGCCGGCTTCAGGCGGGCGGCCGCGACGAGGTCGCCGCTCCCGATCAGCGCCTGCGACGCCGCGGTCATCGGCCCGGCGGCGTCCGGAAGGAGTTGGAACGCCGCGTCGCCGAGCCGGACGCGCGCCGCCAGGAATCCGCTCGCCACGGAGCTCTCTTCGAGAAAGGCGCGCCGCAGCACCGCCGGCGCCTCCTCACGCAATTCGGGGGGAAGGTCGTTCCACGACTCGAGCATCGCCCCGCCCAGATAGGCGTAGATCGGGTCCATCCCCGGCGCGGCCGCGCCGGCGAGCTTGAGGGGCAGGAACCACTCGGCCGGCCGACCGGAATGACTCGGACGCTGCTGCCGGTCCCGCACGACGCGACCGAGCAGGAACCGATGGGGCCCCCAGCCCGGCCTCCGCGCGACGGCGTCGAGCATCAGATCGCGCCCTCCCTCGAGCTCCGCGTCGCGGGACGCCTGCGCCTGCCTCCAGAGTCGCTGTTCCTCGGCCGTCGCGCCCCGGGCCGGCGGCCCATCGACAGCCGCGTCGGCGGCGGCCGCGGCCGCCCCGTCGGGCCAGACCGCGAGCTGCATCGCGCCGATCTCCAGGGGCCGCCGGCGGTCGAGGGCGAAACGCCGGGCGAAATCCCGCGCGGGCGCCCGGGCGGTTCGGTCGAGAGCGAGATCGGCCAGGGACCAGGCCGCCAGCAGCATCCACAGGGCGGCGGTTCCCGCCCGCCGGCCGCGGCTCTCGGTACCGGCCGCGGCCAGGGAGGCACCGGCGGCGGCGCTCACCGCCGCGTCCCGCGTCGAGACCAGCGACTCACGCCGGAGTCCCGGTCAGCTCGTCCGCACCGCGCGGGGCGACGACTCCTCCTCGGCCGCTTCCGGCGCCCCGCGGTAGTAGGCATAGCGATAGGGGTAACCGGACGAGGCGAGGTCGAGATCGTTCAACAGGACGCCGAGCGCCAGCGCACGGCTTCGGAGGATCTTGTCCCGGGCCCGCACGACCTGGTCGCGCGGCGTTTCGCCCGCGCGCACGCAGAGCACGACCCCGTCGGTCTGCTGCGCGAAGACGAGCACGTCGGAGACCGGGAAGATCGGGGGCGTGTCCACCACGACGCAGTCGAAGTTCATCTGGGTCAGCTCGAGGAACTTCGTCATCCCTTCGGAGGAAAGAAGCCCCGAGGGGTTGGGCGTGGTCGGCCCGGCCGGGACCACGAAGACCCCCGGCACGTTCGACTTGAGGATCGCGTGCGACGGCTCGAGGCCCTCCGCGAGGATGGACACCAGGCCGACCTTGTTCGAGAGCCCGAAGATCTCGTGAACCCGGGGCCGGTGGAGGTCGGCGTCGACGACCAGGACCCGCTTTCCGAGCTGGGCCAGCACGACGGCCAGGTTCACGGCCGTCGAAGTCTTCCCCTCCCCCGGGAAGCAGGACGTGATGACGATCGACCGGACGCCCCCCGCCCTGGCGAGCAGGAGCGCCGTGCGGAAGGACCGATACGCCTCGGCGACGGCCGAGCGTGAATCGCGGTGCGGAAGCAGCTCGATGGCGGCCCCCGAGGACAGTTCCGTCGGCCTCGGCCGCGCGCGGGCCAGGAGCCGGCGGCGCTGCTGGCGCGGCGCATCCCCCGAGGCGGGGATCACGCCGAGCGCGGGAAGCTGGACGAACTGCTCGACCTGCTCGGTCGTGTAGAGGCTGCGGTCGAGGTAGGACAGGAAGAACGCCAGCGCGATCCCGCCCAGAGCGCCGCCGAGGATGCCGGTCAGGGCGCTCCGCCGGTAGGACGGAGAGCTGCGCCCCGCGGGAGGCAGCGCGCGGTCCACGATCCGGATGCTGGAGACCCGTTCCCCGCGCAGCCGCGACATGACCTCGGTCTCCGCCTGCTTCCGGGTGACGCTGTCGAGAAGCGCCCGCTTCGCTTCGACCTCGATCCGGAGGTTGTTGTACTCGACGGCGTTCGTGTTGAGGTTCATCGCCTCGGACTTCTGCGACTGCAGGACCGAGCGCAGGGACTCCTCCCGGCGCTGCGCCGTCAGGTAATCCGACCGGGCGGCCTCGCGGGCCTTCGTCACGCTCTCGTCGATGACGTCCTGGAGGTGCTGCTTCTCCTTGTCGATCTGGATCTTGAGCTGCTGCATCGCCGGCCACTCCGGCTTGAAGAGATTGAGCTTCTCGGCGTAGTCGCGCTCCATCCGGTTCAGGTCCGCCTGGAGCTGGCTCACGAGGCCGCTCGAGAGGCTGTTGGCGAGCGCCTCGGGCGTCGCGTTGCGCACCTCGTAGTACCGCGCCTCCTTGCCGACCCGCTCGGCGAGAGCCACGGAATAGTCCCGATTCAGGGTCTCGAGCTTCTGCAGGGTCACGTTGGTCCGCGGGTCCACGGAGATGATGTCCTTCTCCCGGCCGTACGCGAGCAGCTCCTTCTCCTTCTCGTCGAGCTCGGCCTTGAGCTGTTCGACCTGGCCCGCCAGGAACTGCGAGGCCTGGTTGACGATTCGGAACTTGGCCTCGAGGCTCCATTCGATGTACGTCTCGGCCACCGCGTTGGCGATGTCGGCCGCGAGCTTCGGAGAGGGAGCGACGCAGGTCAGCTCGACGAGGTTGGTCCCGCGGATCGGCGCGGTGGTCAGGCTTCTCTGCACCCGCCCGACGCTGCGGTTGACCGCAGCCCGCAGCGAGTCGGCGCCGGCCTCGGCCGGGGCCTGGCGTCCCAGCGTGGCCTTGCGCGGGTTGAAGATCGGATCGGCGGCCAGGTTGAGCTTCTGGACGACCCGGTCCGCGATCTCGCGGCTCTTGATCAGGCGCATCTGCGTCGGCAGGTACTCCGGGTCGTAGCCGCCGACCTGGTCGAGCGAATTGACGTCGAGCAGGCTTCCCCGGTCCCGTTCGACGTTCAAGACCACGGTCGCCTCGAATTCCGGCTTGGTCAGCAGGGCCGAGACGAGAGCGTAGGCGAGGGCGATCGCGACGCAGGCGGCGATGAGCTTGCGCCGTTTGACCAGCAGTGCCCAGTACTCCGAGAGGTGGACTTCTTTCGCCGGCGCTTCGGCCACGGCAACCGGGTCATCGTAGAAATCTCCGGGCGGGGCGCTCATCAGAAAAGGGACTCCTTCACGACGATCACGTCGTTTCCTTCGACCGCGGGGTCCTCGTCCTTTCCCGAAAGGACCCGGCCGAAGTTCACGACCGTCTCGACGTCCTTGCCTTCGGCGTTCCGGCGCCTGATGCGAATGCTCTTGGAGGCGCGATCGGTCAGGCCCCCGGCGCGAGCCACCACCGAGAGGAGCGTCAGCCGGTCGTCGCTCGAGAAATCGATGGCCCCCGGGTTCTTGACCTCCCCCAGGCAGAACACGCGTATCGTAGATCGCGGCGGCACGTTGATCACGTCGGCCGGGAAAATCGGGATGTTCCAGACCGGCGAGGAGGCCCGGAAGAGATCCTCGGTGTCGACCTCCAGCGTGTCGGACATCCCGTTCTCGGATCGGCGCAGCACGTAGATCTTCCGCCCGGCCTCCCCGGTGAGGCCTCCGGCGGCGGAGATCGCCTGGAGCAGCGTCCAGCGGCCCGAGATGTTGAGCGATCCGGGAGAACGCACGGCGCCCACGACCGACACCGGCTTGTTGGCGTACTCCTTGACGACGACCGATACGTTGGCCCGGTTGACGTACTTGGCCGTCAACATCTGCTCGAGGCGGCTGCGAACCTCGGCCGCCGTGAGCCCCGCCACCGAGAAATCCCCGAGGAGCGGAATGTCGATCGCCCCGTTGTCGGTGACCCGGCGCTCGACGTTCAGGTCCGGGATCTCCAGGACGCGAATCTCCAGCAGATCTCGGGGCCCCAGGCGGTAGTCGACGTTCACCTCCTGCGCCCGAACCGCCAAGGCGAACGCCTCGAGGAGCAGAAGCATCGCGGCATGCCGCGTCGTTGATCTCAGGTTCATGGAATCGGAAGCCCCACAACGAAGCTCGTCAGAAAACGGAAGACCGACCGGTCGAATTCCGGGAGGTTGGAATCGTATTCGGTGTTGTACGCCGTCGCCGTGACGGACAGGCCCTTGAACAGGAACAGGTCGATGCCTCCTCCGTAGGTGGTCGTGTCGTCGACGCGCTTCACGAGGCCTACGGGGGCCTGGACCGCGACGGGATACACGTTCTCGCCGAGCTCGCCGTAGACCCGGATGCTCAGCCGATAGCCCACCTTGAAGATCAGTCTGGCTCCGCCGAGGCTGCCGAAATAGTAAGGGTTGTCGAAGTACTGCCCGTACTGGACGCCCCGGCTCCCGTAGAGGTTGAGCTCCAGTCGCCGGAGCAGCTCGTAGGACAGGTAGCCGGAGCCGGTGAACGTCGAGAACTCGGGGAAGGTCGAGCCGTTGATGGGCTTGCCGATCCGGTAGCCGCCCCGGAAGCTCACGAACAGCCGCGGGCGGTTGTAGTAGATCGCGCCCAGGTACGCGGTCGACTCGTTGTCGCCGCTCTGGGGATCCTGGTCGAACTCGGTCCGTGTCCCTTCAACTCCCGCGCCCACGTCGAACGAGGAGTTGATCCTGTAGCGCAGACCTCCCCGGGCCGCGAGCTCTTTTCGGTTCAGGTCCGCAAACGGGTTGAGATCCTCGGGGACGTCCTGGCCGAGCGGCCGATAGTTGATGGTCTGGTAGATCGCCGACCCGAAGAGGGAAAACGCCCCGGGCAGCGGTATCTCGAGTCGCCCGCTGGCGCGGTCGGTGTCGCCGAGCACCTGGATGAGCTCCTCGGTGTTGGCGTACTGCGGCGTCAGCGTCTTTTCGTATCCCCCCTCGAACGCCGCTCGACCGACGAAGGCGTTGAGCACTCCGCCGAAGTTCCCCCCCCATTGCCTGCGATCGGCGAGCTTGTCGTACCAGATGTACTCCGGTACGGCGGTTCCCCGGAGGTAGACCGAGTGACCGATCGGCACCACGAGGCCGAGCCCCGCGCCGAAGATCGCGTACCAGTCCGAGACCTTGGCCTCGTCTCCGCTGGCGCCGAAGACGTTGTCGTCGTACGTCGGTCCCGAGATGCGCAGCTCGGGAATCAGACGGACCGGGCCGAGCCGCCAGCGAGCGCTCTGCATCTGGCTCTCGATCTGCTCCTTGACCGGCACGATCCGCTCGCGGGGCACGTCGTCGTTGGTGATCTGCGCGAGGGCGCCTTGCGCGACCATGCCGAGCGCCGCAGCGAGACCGGCAGCGAGACGACCCCGTCGACTCACCAGGTGGCGTTTCATCGCGAATCCTTCATTCTAAGGGCAATGGCGCCGGCGGAAGCCGCGGGCGGCGCGGTGCTCTCGCTCGCGAACGCCGCAACCGCGGCGCACACGTAGAGACACCCGAGGCCCGAAAGCCGACGCTTCACGTTCGATCCCTCCCCCTCAAGCCGGATGACTCAGGGTACGGGCCTCGCCCCGGGATGTCAACGATGCGCGCGGTCGGAAAGGGTGCTCGCGGATGGTAAGACTCTTGTGTTCAAATGCTTAGCGACCTGTCCTCAAGGTCAGGTCCCGTTTCGGTCAGGGAGCCGCAGCCAGCCTCTGGCGCGCCCGGGCGACATCGGGACGAGTCCCGTCGGCCACCGTCAGCCTGGCCGCCGCTTCCCTGGCCGGGGCCCACTGCTTGAGCTCGACCAGGACCACGAACCGATCGGCGGCCAGATCGGGCCGGGACTCGAGCTCCGCCGGAGGCAGGGCGTTGATGTCGGCCCACGCCAGCGTCCATTCGCCTCGCGCCGTGCGGGCGTGGGCGCGCAGGGAACGCGCCTCGACGTTGCCGGGCTCGACCTCGAGCGCCTTGCCCGTCCACTCCACCACCCCTTTGGGGTCGTTGGCGGCCGAGGCATCCCTCGCCAGCGCCAGCGGCCACCGCGGGTTCCCGGGCTCGCGCCGCATGGCTGCCTCGTAGGCCTTCGTCCGCTCGCGGGGCGGCAGTTTCGCGAGACGCTGCTCCTCGGTCAGGACGACCCCGGCCAGGCCCGGGAAGGAAAGCAGGGTCGCCTGCGCCACGCGGCGGCGCAACAGCAGCTGAAACTCCGCTGCCACCGTGGCGTCGAGCTGGAGCTTCGCGTAGGGCGCGAACCGACGCTCGACTTCGAGAAACCGACCGAGAGTCGCGTCGGAGGCCACGCCGTCGCCGGCCGCCGCCTGGGCGAGGGCGAGGTATGCCAGCGCTTCGGAAAGCAGGGTCGGGCGCTCCATCAGCCCGAAGGCCGCGATCTGCAGGCTCACCACCGCCTGGGTCGGCTTCTTTTCACGATAGGCCGACTCGCCGTCGCGCAGCCGCGACTCGTAGAATTCGTCACCCCTGGCCGAAAGGGATGGCATCATCAGCGCCGCGAAGAGGAGCAGGACTTGCGCGAGTCGCTTCATCGGGCGGTCCGGAAACTGCGCCAGGCCATTTCACCCGCCGGAACGAGCGGGTGGGAGGGCGCCGCCATGGCCCTCCTGATCGCGCTCATTTTCGCTTCACCCTTCTGGGGAGGCGGCGTGCCCCCCATGGCCCGCCGCGCGCTGGCGGCGGCCGCGTTCCTGGTGGCGGCCGCGGCGTTCCTCGCCCCGGGACGCCGGCCGCGCCTCGTATCCGCGCGGCTTCCCGTCGCAGCGATGATCGCGATCGCCATCCTCGGATTCCTCCAGCTGCTGCCTTTGCCAGGCGGCGCCCTGGAACGCGTATCTCCTGCCAGCGCCGTAATTTACCACGAAAGCGACGAACTTCTCCGTCTCTTCGGACGAGTCCCGCGCTGGAAACCGCGCATCTCGATCGCCCCCGAACAGACCCTGGACGCGATCCGACTCGTCCTGGCCGAAGTCGCGCTCTTCGCGGCGACACTCCGCCTGGCGCAGAGTCGCGCACGCCGGCGGATCCTCGGCGCCGCCGTCGTCGCGGCCGCCCTCGCGCAGGTCGCCGTGTTTTCCTCAGTCCAGCTCGGCATCGAACGGCTTCGCGGGCCGTTTCCCAACGCGAACAGCTTCGCCGGATATCTGGAGATCGCGCTCGCGGTCGCGTTCGGGGCTCTCTGGACGGAGGTTCTGGTCGGCCCCGACCGGGAGCGTCCCGCCACGGGGCGGGCCGAGCGCCTCGAGCGACGGCTGATGCCGATGGCCTGGCGGATCCTGGCCTGGAGCTGCATCGCCATCGGGATCGGACTCACCCAGTCGCGCGGTGCGATCACCGCAGCCTCCCTGACGACGCTCGCGTTGCTCGCCCTCGGCAGCTCCCACCCCCGGACGCGCTCCCGCCGCGCACTCGCCGGCGTCCTGGCGGTCGCCGTCGCCCTGGCCTGCGTCGCGGCGGTTGCGGGGCGGGTCCCCCTCCTGCGCTTCCTGTCGTCGGAGTCCCGCGATCTGCACGGCGGCACTCGCCTCGACATCTGGAGAGCCTCGATCGAGGCGTGGCGGCAGTTCCCGGTTCTCGGCTCGGGCCTGGGCTCCTTCGCCGACGCCTTCCGTCGCGTCCAGCCGCGCGGACTGAATGCCGTCATCGAGCAGGCGCACTCCGACCCCCTCCAGATCCTGGTGACCGGCGGCGCCGTGGGACTCGCCCTCGGCTTCGTCGTCTACGCCTCGCTGATGGCGGCCGCGGCGCGGGGCTGGTGGACGCAGGCCCACCGGGAGGAGAGCGCGGTGGCCCTGGCCGGCATCGGGGCGCTTCTGTCGCTCACGCTTCACGGGTTGATCGAGTTCAACATGTCCATTCCGGCCATCCCCTTGACGCTGGCCGTCGTCCTGGGATTGTCGATCGCGGCGGCGAGGGCACGCGGCGTGATCGGCTGAAACGCCGGCGAAGTCCGGCGAGCCCTTTGGATATTCTCCGGCGATGACCTCCTCCGCCGTCCTGCTCGATGGAGTCGCGACCGCGGCCTCGATCCGCTCGCGCGTTCGCTCCGCGGTCGCCGCCCTGGAAGGTCGAGCGCCCGTCCCCTTTCTCCGCGTCCTCCTCGTCGGCGAAAATCCCGCCTCGCTCTCGTACGTCGGATCGAAGACGAAGGCGGCGGGAGAAGCGGGGATCCACGCCGAAACGCTGCGCCTGCCGGGCACGCTCACGCAGAGAGACCTTCTCGCCGAAGTGGCCCGGGCCAACGCGGATCCGGCGGTGCACGGCATCCTCGTCCAGCTCCCTCTGCCCGCGGGGCACGAGCCGGCGGCGGTGCTCGACTCTCTCGCTCCGCTGAAGGACGTGGACGGCTTCCATCCGGAGAACGTCGGCCTGCTCCACCAGGGCCGGCCCCGGTTCGTTCCCTGCACTCCCGCCGGGATCCTCGAGCTCCTCGCCGCATACGACATCCCGGTCGGCGGCCGCCGCGCCGTCGTCCTCGGAAGGAGCGACATCGTCGGGAAACCGATGGCGGCCCTGCTGACCGCGCGGGACGCCACGGTCACGCTCTGCCATTCGAAGACGCGGAACCTGCCGGCGGTCTGCCGCGAGGCGGACATCCTCGTGGCCGCGATCGGTCGGCCCGGATTCGTCACCAGAGACTTCGTCCGCGAGGGCGCCACCGTCATCGACGTCGGCATCAACCGCATCGAGTCTCTCGACGGCCTCGGCGAGGGCCTGCGCCGATCCGAGCGGATCCGCCTCGCGCTCGAAGCCAGGGGCCGGGCTCTGGTCGGCGACGTCGATTTCGACGAGGTCTCCCGGGTCGCCGGATGGCTCACGCCCGTCCCGGGAGGCGTCGGCCCGCTCACCGTGGCCATGCTCCTGGAAAACACGCTGAAGGCATCCAGGCTGCAGAACCCCTAACTAAATTAGGAATTTGTCAGCTTTTACCTAATTTATTAAGGTTCGATCCGGTAGAGACGCATCGTCCGGCCGATCCGGGTGAACGGCCGCCCCGCAAGCCAGTCGAACGGTCCATCCGCGCGTCCGGGCCGCCGCAGCACCACGTCGTCGAGGCGAAAGGTCGACTCGCTCACGCCCACCCATCCCGTCACGGGCTCGTACGGAACGAGCTCGGAGAGCGAAGCCGGACTGTCCGGAAGCGGCGGCAGCCCCGGGATGCCCAGGAAGAGGCAGTCGCGGCACCAGTAGTGGAGCTCCACGGCTCCACGACGCGCGGCCTCGGCGAGCAGCGGCTTGATGTCCTGGCCGAGCTCGAAATCCGAATCCACGACGATCTCGGTCGGGTCGGTGACGAGCTCGTTGAAGTACGAAAGGTAGTCCGGGTGGGCCCTCCACCCCGCGACGGCAAACCAGAGGGCGAGCGCGCCGGCGACGACTCCCCCGGCCGGCCTCCACCGGCGCGCGGTCGCCAGAGCCGCCAGGCCGAGCCCGGCCTCGATCGCCAGCAGCGGGAACACGGGGAGCACGTGGCGCAGGCCGAGGTTGATCCTGGAGGTCATCGCAAAGAGAAAGATCCCGAGCGCGGCGAGAACGGGAGCGAGCCTCGGCCAGACCGGAGGCGGCCCGGAACGGCGCCAGCGGAGGGCGAGGCCACAGCCGCCCGCCAGGAGCAGGAGAAACGGGATCGGCGTCTTGACGGCGAACAGGGTGGGAAAGAAGTCCCGGCTCCCATGGGTTCGGACGGCTCCGCGGAAGAAGACCGTGTGCCCTTCGGCGTCGTGGTTCTTCACGATCGCGATCCCGTGGAGGAGATCGCCGGCCGGCACCGGGAGCTCGACGATTCGCAGGAACGCCTCCCGCAGCGCCGGAACCGGCCAGCGCTCGACCCCCACGAGGCGACCGATCCGATGGGGACGGTCCTCCGGCTGGGCCAGCGGCGTGCGGTGGAAACGATAGCCGGCGAAAACGATCGCGGCGGCCACCGCGGCGGCCACGGCCGCCTGGCCGACACGGCGCAGCGCGTGGCGCGGGCGATCCGGAATCCGCCACTGCTCGATGGCCCGAGCCACGAGGATCGGAACCGAACCGACCACCAGAAACGGGATCGCCGAGTGTTTCGAGAGGATCGCGCCTCCGACGGCGGCTCCCCAGAGCGCGGTCGTCTTCCAGGCGGGCTCCTCCAGCCACCGGACGAAGAGGTACAGCGCCGCCACCAGCGTCGCCGCCAGAGCCATGTCGGTCATCACGATCCCCGAGAAGGTCAGAACCGACGGAAGGCCCTGGAAGAGGAACACCGCCGCCAGAGCGGGGCCGTCGCCGTAGAGCCGCCGCGTCCAGATCCAGACCACGACGGAGGCCAACACGAAGAACGGAAGAATTCCCAGACGGGCCAGCGCGAGGTTGCGCTCGTATGCACCGCCCGCGCGCAGCAGGGCGCTGCCCTCGAGGTAGGCGCGCGGGGAGAAGTGGGGCGCCGACACGCCGGCCAGAACGAGCGGCAGGGCCGAGGCGATCCGCGCCAGCGGCGGCTGGTCGAGGCACGCGTATGGATACTCCCCCGCAAACCAGAGGGCGCCGCAGCCGACGTGAAAGGGCTCGTCGTGGGTCTGGAAGGACTTCGTCACGGTCATCGCGATTCGCGCGGCGCCGAGCGCCGTCAGCGCGACGAACGCGAACGCGAAGCCTGCGCGGGAACCCGACGGCGAACGCCGCATCGTCGTCAAAACAGGTGCTTGACGAGCCCGATCGCACCCTGCTTCCATGGTACGCGGTGCGACACGCCGGACTTCGCGGCAAACTGCGGTTTCATCTCCCGATACCACCGGAAGTTGGCGACGAGGGCGTCGCGATTGCTGTGCTCCGGCACGAACCGGAGGTTCCGCTCCGCCTTGTCGATCGAGAAGACGCGGTCGCGCACCGCCGTTTCGTAGACCCATCGGTAGATGGGGGACAGCCCCATTCGGTCGAGGATCCGCAGCGCCGCCACCGCCGGGGCGGCCGGCAGCGGCACGATCCGCCTGCCGAATCCGGCTTCGTCGAGGACCGCCTGGTAGTCGGACTTCATCGTGCCGAAGTCTTTCGCGCCGACGTTGAACGTGTCGTTGACGGAGTCCGCGGGCAGGGTCAGGCACCGCTCGATCGTCCGGCACAGGTCGGCCACGTGGAGCATTTGGACCCGGTTTTCGCCGCTGCCGAGCATGGGAAAGTGCCGGCGATCGAGCGCCCAGTCGAAGAGGATGTCGAAGACGCCAAGGCGCTCCGGGCCGACGAACGTGGCCGGCCGGAGGATCGACACGATCATGCCGCCCTCGCGCCCCTCCAGGCATCGCGCCTCGGCCTGGATCTTGGCCTCGCCGTAGGGCCCCACCCCCTCGAGCCGGTCGCTCTCGCGGATCGGCGGGGGATTCGCGATGCCGTAGACCGCCGTCGACGAGATGTGGACGAAGCGCCGGACCTGGTGCCGCGCCGCCGCCGCCAGCACCGTCCGCGTGCCCTCGACGTCCGTCGAGAAGATGTCCTCCGCCGAATAGAGCGGAAGGGCCGCGGCCGCATGCACCACGAAGTCGGTTCCATCGACGGCTCGCTCGACGGCCTCCGGATCCCGCACGTCCCCCCGGATGGCGTCGACGAACGGGCGCATGTCGGCATAGTCGAACTCGGCAAGATCCAGGCTGCGCACGGCATACCCCCGGCCGTGCAGAAAGCGGGACAGGTTGATTCCGAGAAATCCTGCGCCGCCCGTGATGAGGACCCGGGCGCCCGGCGCGGTCATGCCGAGCCCGGCCGGGTCTCGAGCTTGCGAGCCGCCGCCTGGAAGGTGTTGCGAAGTCCGCGCACGGCGATGACGCCGGCCGCAGCGGCCAGCACCAGCAGCAGCTCGGTCGACGTCCGATAGCGCGTCTCGCCCGTCTCCAGGAGACAGGAGACCGCGGCATTGGCCAGGATGAGCGTCGCGCAGATTCCCCAGACCGTCCAGGCGCCGTCCGTCCTCGCGTCCCTCGGGAGGGCCGCGCCGGCGAGCACCCAGCCGCCGAAGAGCGCCGCCTGGAGAGCCAGGGCGGCGATCAGCACGAAGTGGACGCCGTACCAGAGAAACTTCAGCGGCCGTTCGGCGAGCAGCGGGAGCGATCCCGTGGCCGGAAACCAGAATCGCGCGAAAGACCCGGCGACGATCTCCGCGTATTCGACCGGGTGCGAGAGGATCGCGCGGGAAAACTGCTGCCGGTACCACGGCTCCAGCTGCTCCTGCGAGATCCCGAGCTCGGCCTTCAGCCGGTCCTGCGCCGTGAAGTGGGCCCAGTCCACGGATCGCCCGCTCACGTAGGCCTCGTTGCGCGCCTCGACGAGGATCCGCCGCGTGACGGGATCGGGAATGGCCTCGTAGAGCTCCGGGCACCGGTTGGCGAGATTGAAGCCCAGCGTCGACCGGGACCCGCCGAATCGGGCCTGACTGTAGAAGGCGTACCCGCCGGCCAGGATCAACGTCCCCGCGACCAGCCACACCGCCTCGGGCAGCCGGAAGCCCGGACGTGGGCCGCGCCGCGTCAGCAGCATGAGGAGCACGGCGACGGCGACAGCCGCGATCTGGAACGTCGGGCGCGTCAGGGCCGCGTAGCCGAAGGCCGCCGACGCCGCGAAGAGCCACGCGCGGCCTCCGCCGTCGAGGAATCGCTGGAGGCAGACAACCGCGAGGACGAGACAGAACTGCGTCAGACTTTCCGTGAGGACGGAGGCCGAGGACTGGACAAACGGCGGAAGAAGCCCCGTCAGGCCGGCCGCGAGTGTGAGCCCCTGCGAGGCGCCCGCGCGGCGCAGGGCCGCGCACATCAGGAACACCGCACCGATCTGGAGAAGGAGCTGCGCGAGAAAGAGCGCCGGGGTCCCTTGCAGGACGGCACCGGTGGCGGCGAGCAGGATCGGGTATCCCGGCGTGCGGAACTGCGGCCCGCGCAATCCGCCGTTCGCCAGCTGCCGGGCGACGGCCATGTAGCTCGGTGAATCGGTTCGAACGAACGGCGCGCCGACCCACAAACGCAGGTAGACGCCGACCGCGCAGGCGGCGAGCAGAAATAGGACCCACGGCCACCACGGGCGTCGCACGACGGCTCCCCCTGTCCGAACTGGGATGCCCGGCCAGAATACCCCACCGTCCGGAATCGGACAGTCGGGTCCCGCGGACGAGCAGCCGGGCCGGGACCGGTGGTGCCATCCGCGCGTGTTTTCAACGAGTTGAGCCCTCGCGGCCCTGGCACGCTTCTCGCCTCTGCACGGGGCCGTGGACATCATCCGCGAGGACATCTCCGAGAAGAAGCGCAAGAAGCGGATCGTGATGGCGGCCGCCGGGGCCGCGGCGATCCTGCTGATCACCCTGGGACTTTCGAAACTGAAGCCGGCCGCGCCGACGGTCGAGAAGTCGACCGTCTGGATGGACACGGTCAAGCGCGGGCCGATGCTGCGCCAGGTGCGGGGTCCGGGATCGCTCGTCGTCGAGTCCTCCGGGATCCGCGTGCTTTCCTCCGCAACCGACGGCCGCGTCGAGCGTCTCCTTCTCGAGCCCGGCGCCGTCGTGCAGCCGGATACGGTGATCCTCGAGATGTCCAACCCCGAACTTCAAAGAGACGCGCTCGACGCCGAGCAGGCCCTGAAAGCCGGGCAGGCCGAGATGGCGAACACCCGCATCCGGGTGATGCGGGAGACCCTCGACCAGAAGGCCGCGGCGGCCACGGTGGAGTCGGACTACCACCAGGCGGAGCTCCAGTCGCAGACCAACGAGGGCCTCTACAAGGAAGGCATCGTCGCCTCCCTGACGCTCAAGCTCTCGCAGGTGCGCGCCGACGAGCTCAAGACGCGCAACGCCCTCGAAAAGGAACGCATGGCGATCGCGGAAGACTCCGCGAAGGCGCAGATCGAGGCGGCCCAGGCGCACCTCCAGCAGCTCAAGGTCCAGGCGGACCTCCGGCGCTCGCAGATGGACGCCCTCAACGTCCGCGCCGGGATTCCGGGCGTCCTGCAGGAGATCCCGATCCAGGTCGGCCAGCGCGTCACGCCGGGAACGATGCTCGCCAAGGTGGTGCAGCCCAACAAGCTCAAGGCGCAGCTGAAGATCGCCGAGACCCAGGCCAAGGACATCGCGATCGGCCAGCCGGCCTCGATCGACACGCGCAACGGGATCGTCCCCGGCAAGGTCTCGCGCGTCGACCCGTCCTCGCAGAACGGGACGGTCACGGTCGACGTCGCGCTCGAGGGCGAGCTGCCCCAGGGCGCGCGCCCGGACCTCTCGGTCGACGGGACGATCGAGCTCGACCGCCTGAAGGACGTCCTCTACGTCGGCCGGCCGGCGTTCGGCCAGGAGAAGAGCCTGGTCGGGCTCTTCCGGCTCGAGGAGGACGGCGACGAGGCCGTGCGGGTCAAGGTCAAGCTCGGCAAGAGCTCGGTCAACACGGTCGAGATCCTCGAGGGTCTCAAGCCGGGCGACAAGGTGATTCTTTCGGACATGAGCGCATGGGACGCTCACGACCGCGTACGTTTGAAGTAGGGGGACAGGCATGAGCTCCAACGGACATCCGGTCATCAAGCTCGACGGCGTCACGAAGGTCTTCTTCACCGACGAAGTCGAAACGCACGCGCTCTCGGGCGTGCACCTGGAGATCGCGCACGGCGAGTACGTGTCGATCGCCGGGCCGTCGGGCTGCGGCAAGTCGACGCTGCTGTCGCTGCTCGGCCTGCTCGACTCGCCGACCGAGGGCAAGTACTCCTTGAACGGCAAGCCCGCGGAGTCGCTGACGCTCTCCGAGCGGGCGCGCATCCGCAACCGGGAGATCGGCTTCATCTTCCAGTCGTTCAACCTGATCGGCGATCTCTCGGTCTACGAGAACGTCGAGCTGCCGCTGACCTACCGGGGCATGCCCTCGCACGAGCGCAAGAAGCGCGTGCAGGAGTCCCTCGAGAAGGTCGGCATGGCGCACCGCATGAAGCACTTCCCCTCGCAGCTCTCGGGCGGTCAGCAGCAGCGCGTCGCCGTGGCGCGCGCCATCGCGGGCTCGCCCCTCATCCTCCTCGCCGACGAGCCCACGGGCAACCTCGACTCGGTCAACGGCGAGGCGGTCATGAACCTGCTCCAGGACCTGCACCGCGCCGGCGCGACGATCTGCATGGTCACGCACGACCCCCGCTTCGCCAAGCACGCGGGACGCACGATCCACCTCTTCGACGGCCGCGTGGTGGAAGAAGAGAAGGGCGAGGAGCGGGCGCACAGCGAGGAAGAGCTCAAGGAAAGCGGCTACCGGATGAACTGATGCGGACGCTCACGCAGGATCTCCGCTACGCCCTGCGCGGGATCGCCCGCAACCCCGGCTTCACGGCCGTCGCCGTCCTGACGCTCGCGCTCGGCATCGGCGCGAATGCCGCGATCTTCTCGATGCTGAACGCGATGATTCTCCGGCCGATGCCGGGGGTGGCCGATCCCGCACGGCTCCTCTGGATCACGCACATCGAGGACGGTCGAGCCGCCCGCGTCTCGTACCCGGACGTCGTGGACTACGGGAAACATGCCGACGTGTTCGCCGGAGTCGCCGCGGTCGACAACGTCCCGGTGCACGTCGCCACCCCCGACGCGACGGACCGCCTCGAGGCTCAGATCGCCGGCGGAGACTACTTCCGGGTCCTGGGACTCGTACCCGCCGCCGGGACCTTCTTCACCGCCGAGGACGACCGCGCTCGCCGCCCCGTCGCCGTGATATCGGCCGGGCTGTGGCGCCGGCGCTTCGGCGCCGATCCCGGCGCGGTCGGCCGGTCTGTGACCGTCAGCGGCCGCCCCTTCACGGTTCTCGGCGTCGCACCGGCGGGATTCGCCGGCCTCGACCTCGATTCGCCCCCGGACGTTTTTCTTCCGCTGGAGACCTGGCTCTCGGGCACGGACCGCGCCGGCAGCCTCGCGTCCCGCGCGTCGGCCCGCTTCCGCGTCCTCGCCCGCCTGGCGCCCGGGGTCTCCCCTGCGCAGGCCGAAGCCGCCGTGAAGGCGACGGCGGCAGCCAATGCCTCCCTCCGGCCGGCCGACCTGCGGAACACGACGGCTTCGGTCGAGACACCGCGGGGCTGGGTTCCGCCGGGGCACATGTACGAGATCCTGCCGATGGCGGGGCTGGCGCTCGCGGCGACCGGCCTCGTGCTGCTGATCGCCTCGGCCAACGTCGCCAATCTCCTGCTCGGTCGGGCCGCGCGTCGACGGCGGGAAATGGGAATCCGCGTCGCCATCGGCGCATCCCGCTGGCGCCTTCTTCGCCAGCTCCTGACCGAGAGCGTGCTGCTCGCCGGTCTGGGCACGGCCGCGGGCCTGCTCCTGTCGTCGTGGGCTCTCGACCTGCTGCTTTCCCGATTCGACGTCCCGCAGCTGCTCCAGCCGGTCGTGGACTGGCGACTGCTCGCCTACGGAGCCGCCGTCGCGCTCGCGACCGGGATCCTCTTCGGCCTCGCCCCGGCCTGGAGCGCGGCTCGCCCCGACGTCTTTGCCGCCCTGAAGGGCGATGCGAGCGGCTCCGGGCGACCCGGGCAGCGACTGCAGGGCTCCCTCGTGGTCGTCCAGGTCGCGCTCTCGCTCGTGCTGCTCGCCGCCGGCGGCCTGCTCCTGCGGAGTCTCGCCAAGGCGGCCGCGGTCCCCGCGGGATTCGACCGCGCATCGGCGGGAGACGTCGTGACGCTGTCGTTCGACCCGGTGACGCAGGGATACCCGCCCGAGCGCGCCCAGGGTTTTCGCGAGGCGATGCTCGAGCGGGCGAAGAGCCTGCCCGGCGTGCGCGCCGCCGCCCTCACCGAGCTCCTGCCGCTCTCCAACCGCGCCGTCGCCGACGACTTCGCACCCGAGGGCGGGGGGGCCGAAGCGCGCGAGCAGATCTTCTTCACCACGGTCTCTCCCGGCTACTTCGCGACGCTCGGCATCCCGCTCGTCGCGGGACGCGACTTCACGCCGGCGGATCGCTCGGGCGCGCCGGCCGTCGCGGTCGTCAACGAGACGCTCGCCCGGCGCTTCTGGCCCGGCGTCAGCCCGCTCGGCCGGCGCTTCGCGACCGTCGATCGCCCCGGCGAGGGCTTCGAGGTGGTCGGGGTCACCCAGGACGGCAAGTATCTGAGCCTCACGGAACCGGCGCGGCCGTTCGCGTACTTCGCGCTGGCTCAGGGCGCGCACCTGAACGAGAACATCCTTCTCGTTCGGGGCTCCGGCGGGAAGGAGCTCTCGGGCGCGGTGCGGGCCGCCGCCCGCAGCCTCGACCCGACGATGCCGCTCTTCCAGGCGGAGACCCTCGAGGAGGCGTTGCGCCGCACCACCGCCGGCCGCCGGCAGGGAACGCTTCTGCTGGCCGGCTTCGGGGCGCTCGCGCTTCTGCTCGCGGCCGTCGGGCTCTACGGCGTCGTCGCCTTCGCGGTCGGCGAGCGCCGCCGGGAGATCGGCATCCGCATCGCGCTCGGAGCAGCCCGCCGCGACATCGTCTCGCTGTTCGTGGGCCGGGGGACCCGGCTGGCCGGGATCGGCGTCGCGATCGGGCTGGTCTTCGCTTCGGCGATCACCCGGCTGCTCTCGAGCATGCTCTTCGGCGTCACGCCGCTCGACGTCACGACGCTCGCCGGGGTGTCGGCCCTCCTCGCCGCCGTCGCGCTCGCGGCGAGCGCCCTGCCGGCGCGACGCGCCGCGCGAATCGATCCGGCCCTGGTCTTGCGCAACGACTGAAGGAGCGCCATGACGACTTTCGCCCAGGATCTCCGGTACGCCTTCCGCTGGCTCGCGCGCAACCCGGGCTTCGCGGCCGTGGCGATCCTCACGCTCGCGCTCGGCATCGGCACGGTGACGACGATCTTCTCCATCCTCGACGCCGCGGTGCTGCGCCCGCTGCCCTACCGCGACTCGGACGCCCTCATGACGGTTTCGATCACGCACCAGGAGAGCAACACCCCCGCCGAGCCCTTCGCCTGGTCGTATCCCAAGTTCGAGAGCCTGCGGCGCCACGCGCGGTCCTTCGAGGCCGTCGCGGCCCACTCGACGCTCGACCTGAACCTCACGGGCGTCGCCGAGCCCGAGCGGCTGGCGGGAGAGATCGTCTCCGCCGCGTACTTCCCGGTGCTCGGCGTCTCCGCGGAGCTCGGGCGCACGTTCGCGCCCGAGGAGGACGGGTCTGCGGGCTCGAACGTCGCGCTGATCTCGCACGGCCTCTGGAAGGTCCGCTTCGGGGGCGCCCCGTCGATCCTCGGCCGAGTGATCCAGGTCAACCGCGTGCCATTGACGGTCGTCGGCGTGCTGCCGGAGCGGTTCGCCGGCTTGAGCGGAGAGGCCCAGATCTGGGTCTCGATGGCGACGGCGCCGACCTTCATCTACCCCGAGATCCTCACGGAGGACGGGAATCACTGGCACAACGTCGTCGCCCGGCGGCGGGCCGGGGTCGCCGCCGCGACGGCCGAGGCCGAGATGGCGGTCGTCGGCAAGCAGGTCGCCGACGAGCATCCGATGGAGGTCTCCGGGGCGGTCTGGAGCGCCACGGCGGCACCGTTGAACGACAGCCGCGTGGACCCGGCGCTGCGGCGCTCGGTCCTCGTCCTCTTCGGCGCCGTGACCTTCGTGCTCCTCATCGCGTGCGCCAACGTCGCCGCGCTGCTGCTCGCCCGCGCGGGCTCGCGCCGCCGCGAGGTCGCGATCCGCCTGGCCATCGGCGCCGGCCGCCGGCGCATCGTGCGCCAGCTGCTGACCGAGAGCGTCGTCCTCGCCGTCGCCGGAGGCGTGGCCGGCGTCCTTCTGTCCCTCTGGGGCGTCGAGGCGCTGTCCCGGCTCGAACGCCTGTCGGGCGTCGGCGATCCTTCCTTCCTCTTCCGTTTTGCCGCCATCGATCTCGACGGGCGCGTCCTCGCCTTCGCGCTCGCCCTCTCGCTCGCGACGGGACTCCTCTTCGGCATGGCCCCGGCGCTCCAGGCCTCGCGCGGAGATCTCGCCGTGGTCCTGAAGGAGGGCGGCTCCCGTCGCCGGGAGCGGACGCCGGCGCCTGTCCGCGCGCGGACTGCTCGTCCCCGTGCAGGTCGCGCTCGCGCTCGTGCTCCTCGTGGGCGCCGGCCTCCTCGCGCGCAGCCTCGCGCGCCTCTCCGGCTATCAGTCCGGCTTCCGGCCCGACGGCGTCCTGACCATGAAGTTCGACCCGACCGGAGTGCTCGAGGGGGATCGCTCGCAGGCGATCGTCTTCCGCCGGGCGCTGCTCGAGCGCCTCGCGGCGGTGCCGGGCGTCGTCGCGGCCTCGACCGGCCGGACTGCCCCCGTCTCCTCGCGCAACATGGTCGCCGTCGTGCGCCAGGTGGACGACCGGCAGCTCGGCGTCGATCGGGGCGCGGTGCAGATCGGGATCCACGACGTGAGCCCGGACTACTTCCGCGCGCTCTCGATCCCGATCCGCCGGGGTCGCGCCTTCCGTCCCGAGGATCGCGAGGGCTCGCCGAAGGTCGTCGTCGTGTCCGAGACGACGGCGCGCCGCCTCTGGCCCGGCCAGGACCCGATCGGGCGGCGGCTGGCGGCCACGACCTCCTTCTTCGCCGACGGCCAGACCGCCGAAGTGGTCGGCGTTGCCGGCGACGTGCTCTACGGGCGCCCCGGGGAGCCGCAGGGGCTCGACCTCTACTACCCGTCCTTCCAGGGGGGGTTGAAGTGGGCGACGCTCTTCGTCCGCACCTCCGGGGACCCGGCGGCGCTGGCGCCCGCGATTCGCCGGGAGATCAAGGCGCTCGCGCCGAACATGCCCGTCTTCGACGTCGCAACGATGGAACGGCGCGTCGCCCGGACTTTCTCGCGCGAGCGCTTCGGCGCGGGCCTCCTGGGGCTGCTCGCCGGCATCGCGCTCTTTCTCGCGTCCGTCGGAATCTACGGGCTCGTGGCGGAGACGGTCTCCGCCCGCACGCGCGAGATCGGCCTGCGCATGGCTCTCGGCGCGAGGCCGGGCGACATCCTCCGCGGCGTGCTCCAGCGCGGCCTGACGCTGGCGGGTATCGGCGTCGCCGCCGGTCTCGGCGCGGCCTTCGCGCTGTCGCGGTTGCTCGCGAGCCTGCTCTTCGGCGTGGGCGCGAGCGATGCAGGAACGTACGGGGCCGTTTCGCTCCTTCTTTTCGCCGTGGCGGCGGTGGCCTGCTGGCTGCCTGCGCGCCGGGCCACGCGCATCGATCCGGCCATCGCCCTGCGGAACGAGTGAGGACGCCATGAGCACATTCTTCCGGGACCTCCGCTACGCCCTCCGGACGCTCGGCCGCAGCCCCGGCTTCACGGCCGCGGCCGTCCTGATCCTGGCGCTCGGCATCGGCGCGAACACGGCGATCTTCAGCCTCGTCGACGCGGTGGTCCTGCATCCGCTCCCGGGCGTGGCGCGGCCCGAGGCGCTCGTGGACCTGTCCGGACCGACCCTTTCCTACCCGTCGTACCGCTCGCTGCGCGACGCCACGGCGGGAAGCCTCGACGGCCTCGCGGCATGGCGGGAGCGATCGATGAGCCTGTCGGTCGGCGCCGTCGCCGAGAGGATCCGCGGCGGCATCGTTTCCGGAAACTACTTCGACCTGCTCGGCGCACGGCCGGCATCCGGCCGTCTCCTCGCGCCGGCCGACGAAGAGTCGGGCGAGGCCAACGTCGTGCTCGCCGCACGCCTGTGGAGGAGCCGGTTCGGCTCGGACCCCGCGATCGTCGGGAAGGCCATCCGGTTGAACGGCGCTCCGTTCACGGTGATCGGCGTGGCGCCCGAGGGGTTTCGCGGAACCGCCTTCGGGGCGGCCCCGGACCTGTGGGTCTCGATCGGCGTCTGGCCGCGGCTGGCGACCGGACAGTTTCAGCGACTCGACCTTCAGAGGCGAGGCTGGGGCTGGCTCTCCGCTGTCGGACGCCTCGAGCCCGGCGTCTCGATCCCGCAGGCGCAGGCGGCCGTCGAAGTCGCCACCCGCCAGGAGGCGGCCGCATTCCCGGACGACCTCGGCGCCGATTCGCATTTCACTCTCCGTCCGACGCTTCGGGCGGCCGCCGGCTTCGGGCAGGAAGGCGACCCCGTGTCCTTCCTGGCGCTCCTCGTCGGCGCCGTCGCGGTGTCGCTCGCGATCGCGTGCGCCAACCTCGCCAACCTGCTCCTGGCGCGGGCGGCCGCGCGCCGGAAGGAGATCGCGGTCCGCCAGGCGATCGGCGCGAGCCGGTCGCGCCTCGTTCACCAGCTCCTGACCGAGAGCGTCACGCTCTCCGTCCTGGGCGGGGCCGCGGGACTGCTCGTCGCGACCTGGTCGCTCGCCTTCGTGGTGAAGATGCCGCTGCCCGGCGATTTCTCGCTGGCGGTCTTTGCGCCGGCGCTCGACCTGCGCGCCCTCGGCTTCGCCTTCCTGCTCTCGGTCGCGACCGGCCTCGCCTTCGGCCTCCTCCCGGCGCTGCAGGCGTCCGGCCGTTCCGTGGGTTCGGTCCTCAAGGCCTCCGCCTCGACGGCCTCGCCGCGGTCGGCCGCCCGCGGCGTGCTGGTGGCCGCCCAGATTTCGCTGTGTCTGCTGCTGCTCGTCGCTGCGGGACTGCTCGCCCGAAGCCTCCAGCGCGCGCTCGCGACCGACCTCGGCTTCGAGCCGCGCGGGCTCACGCTCGCGTCCGTGGATCCCGGGCTCCAGCGCTACGACGGCGCCAGAGCGGAGGCCTTCTTTCGGGACCTGCGCGAGCGCGTCGCCGCCTCGCCCGGCGTGCGCGCGGCGAGCTGGGCGGGGCTCGTTCCGCTGTCCGGAGGCCAGTGGACGGAATCGTTCTCGGTTCCGGGCCGGCCGGCGCCCCCGGATCGGCCGGAAGAGGCCGAGATCAACCTCCTTGGCGCGGACTTCTTCCGGACGATGGAAGTCCCCATGGTGGAGGGCCGCGAGTTCGACGACCGCCTCGATCGGGCGGGATCGAACATGGTCGCCGTCGTCAATGAAGCCATGGCCCGGCGCGTCTGGCCCGGCGAAAGCGCGCTCGGGCACCGCATCGACATCGCGGGCGCGCAGCGGACGGTCGTCGGCGTCGCACGGAACTTCCGCACCGGGTCGCTTCGCGACGGCCCCGTTCCCCAGGTCTACTTCCCTCTGGCGCAGGGCGCGGAGAACGCGGGCCTCGTGACTCTCGTCGCCCGCGGCCAGTCCGCGCGGACGGACGTCGCCTCGATCGTGCGGGCGGAGATCCGGAGGCTCGATCCGAGCCTTCCCGTCGCCGCCACCGGGACCTACGAGGCGGAGATCGGCGGCCAGCTCGTGCCCCAGCGCCTCGGCTCGGCGTTTCTCGGCGTCTTCGGGCTCCTCGCGCTCGCCCTCGCGGCCATCGGCATCTACGCCGTGATCTCGTACGCCGTGGCGGGGCGCACGCGCGAGATCGGGATCCGCATGGCCCTCGGCGCGCGGTCCTCCGACGTGCGCGCCCTCGTCGTCGCGCAGAGCGCCCGCCCCGTCGCCATTGGTCTCGTTGTGGGCGTCGCTCTCGGCGCCGTGGTCGCGCGTCTCCTGCGGGGATTCCTGTTCGGCATCTCTCCCTCGGACCCGGTGACCTTCTTCGCCGTGACGGCGCTGCTTCTCCTCTGCGCCCTCGGCGCCGCGTACCTGCCGGCGCGCCGAGCGTCCCGGATCGATCCCATGACCGCCCTGAGGAGCGAATGATCAACGATCTGAAGTACGCCCTGCGCAGCCTCGCCCGCAGCCCGGGATGGACCGCGGCCGCCGTCCTGACGCTGGCGCTCGGCGTCGGCGCCAACACGACCGTCTTCTCGTGGGTGAACGCGGTCCTGCTCGACCCGATCCCCGGGGCCGCGCAGCCCGACCGCCTCCGGGTGCTCTACGGCACGAGCCCGTCCGAGGACTCGGTGAGCCTGTCCTACCCGGTCTACCTTGAGCTCGCCGCACGAACCGACGTCTTTTCCGGCCTCGTGGCCCAGCGCGCGATCGCGGTCGCTCTCGGCGCGCGGACCGGAGAGGCGCCGCAGAGGCTCTGGGGGTCTCTCGTCTCCGGCAACTCCTTCGAGGTGCTCGGAGTCCGCCCGCGGTTGGGGCGCTTCTTCCGACCGGAGGAGGACGCGGGGCCCGGCTCGCCGCCCGTCGTCGTGCTGTCCGAGTCCCTCTGGTCCCGCGACTTCGGGTCGGACCCGGCGATCGTCGGCAAGAGCATCCCGGTCAACGGCACGCCCTTCACCGTCGTCGGCGTGGCGCCGGCCGCGTTTCTCGGAAGCCTCCTCGGCCTCGGGGTCGACCTGTGGGCGCCCCTCGCGCAGACGCCGCGCCTGGAACCGGGCGACGACCGGCTCGGCCAGCGCGGCGATCGCTGGCTCATGTGCGTGGCGCGCCTGGCGCCGGGAGTCGACGACGCGCGCGCGAACCAGGTCCTCGCAGCAGAGGCGTCCCGGATCGCGCGCGAGTCGAGCTCGTACAAGGGTCACGGCTTCCTCGTCGCTCCCCTGTCGAAGAGCCCGTGGGGAGGCCCGCGCGTCCTGCGTCCCGTCCTGCTGGCGCTTCTCGGGCTCGTCGGGCTCGTCCTGCTCGTGGCGTGCGCCAACGTCTCCGCGCTCCTGCTCTCGCGCGCGTTCGGCCGGCGGCGCGAGGTCGCGGTGCGGCTGGCGCTCGGCGCCGGGCGCGGGAGGCTCGTCCGTCAGCTTTTGACCGAAAGTCTCCTGCTCGCCGCCCTCGGGGGACTCGCCGCCGTCCTTCTGACGTTCTGGACGTCCGGGCTCCTCATGTCGTTCATCCCGCCGTCCGGTCGCCCCATCCGCCTCGATCTCGCCGTGGACGGCCGCGTCCTGGCCTTCGCGTTCGCCGCGGCGGCCGCCTCGAGCCTCCTCTTCGGGCTCGTTCCGGCGTTGCGCGCCTCGCGCTCGTCGATTGCCGCGGATCTCGTCGGAGGGTCCGGATCGATCGGCGGAGCCCGCCGGCGGGCCCGCCTGAGGCGCGGCCTGGTGGCGGCCCAGGTGGCGCTCTCGCTGATTCTCCTCGTTGCGGCCGGGCTCTTTCTGCGGAGCTTCGCGGCCGCGCAGCGCCTGGACCCGGGGTTCGGCGCGAAGAGCGTCCTGATCGTCGGAATCGACGTCTTCCCGCTGGGCTACTCCCCGGAGCGGGGGCGCACCCTGTTCGACGCCCTCACCGAGCAGGCCCGCGCACTGCCCGGAGTCGCATCGGCATCGGTGGCGCGCCGCGTGCCCCTGGGCTTTTCGGGATCGAGCTCCAGCTCGTTCGAGCTCGACGGATACACGCCAGCCCCCGGCGAAGAGCTGATGGTCCAGTACAACACCGTTGCGCCCGGCTACTTCTCGACGCTCGAGATCGGCCTGCGCGGGCGCGAGTTCGAACCCTCCGACCACAAGGACGCCCCCGGAGTCGCCATCGTCAACGAGACGTTCGCCCGTCGGTACTTCCCGAACCGTGACGCTCTCGGATCGACGTTCACGTTTCTGGGCGAGGCGCGGACCATCGTCGGCGTGGCCCGCACGGGCAAGTACCAGAGTTTCTCCGAGCGCCCGATGGCCTACGCCTACGTTCCCGTCGCTCAGGTCTACAAGCCGTCGCTCGTCCTGCTCCTCCGATCCTCGGGCGATCCGGGGTCGCTGCTTCCGAGCGTGCGGGGGATCCTCAAGCGGCTCGATCCCAACCTCCCGATCGGCGAAGCGCAGACGATGGAGGAGCACATCCTCGAGGCGCTGATCGCGCAACGCATCGGCTCGAACCTGCTCGGACTCCTCGGCCTCCTGGCCGCGTCGATCGCCGGAGTCGGCCTCTACGGTGTGGCGGCCCAGGCCGCCGCCGAGCGGCGGCGCGAGATCGGCCTGCGCATGGCTCTCGGGGCGAGCCCGGCCGAGATCCTGAGGAGCTTCCTCGAGGAGGGGATGCGCCTGGCGGTGGCCGGCGTCGCCCTCGGCCTCGCCGGCGCGTTCGCGGTGTCGAGGCTCCTCTCGAGCCAGCTCCCCGGCGTGTCTTCCACCGACCCGGTGACCTTCGCCGGCGTGGCCGCGGTCGTCGCGGCGATCGCCCTCGCGGCGACCTGGCTTCCGGCGCGCCGCGCCTCGCGCATCGATCCCATGACGTCCCTGAGGGCGGAGTAGGAGGACCCGGCATGGCGGCATTGACGCAGGACCTCCGCTACGCGCTGCGCTCGCTCGCGAAGAGCCCCGGCTTCACGGCCGCGGCCTTCGCCACCTTCGCGCTCGGCATCGGCGCGACCACCGCGATTTTCTCGGTCGCTCACTCGGTCCTCTGGCAGCCCCTTCCCTTCGCCGCGCCGGAGCGTCTCGCGGTCGTGTGGGAGACCGACCCGCACAACGCCTCGTTCGAGGAAGGCGTCTCGGCGCCGGACTTCCGCGACTGGAAGGCGCAGGCGCGCTCGTTCTCGAGCCTCGCCGCCTCGCGGAACCTCCAGCTCAACCTGACGGAGGCCGGCCGGGAGCCCCTGCGGATCTCGGCGAGTGCGATCTCGCACGACCTCTTCCCGATGCTCGGCGCGGCGCCGCGCCTGGGACGAAGCTTCCGGGCCGAAGACGACCGGATCGGCGCTACCGGAACGGTGATCCTCTCCGACGGCCTCTGGCGGGGCCGCTTCGGAGCCGATCCGGCGGCCCTCGGCCGACCGATCGCCCTGGACGGCAAGCCCGCCGTCATCGTCGGGGTCATGGCCCCGGGCTTCGACTTTCCCGACCGCTCCGAAGCGTGGCTCGCGCTCGAGCCCAATCTGGGAGCGTTTCGCGACGTGCGCGGCGTGCACGATCTCGGCGTCTACGGGCGGCTCCACGACGGCGTCACGCTCGAACGGGCGGGCGCGGAGATGGATGCGATCGCGGCGGGCCTCGCGCGCCAGTTCCCGGACGACAACGCCGGGCGCGGCGCCCGCGTCCAGGACCTGCGCGACGCCCTGGTCGGCGACGTGCGCCCGGCGCTCTTCATCCTGCTGGGCGCCGCGGCGCTGTTGACCCTCATCGCCTGTGCGAACGTCTCGGGTCTCCTGCTCGCGCGGGCCACGGCACGGGCGCGCGAGGTCGCCATCCGCCGGGCGATGGGCGCCGGAGGCTGGCGGCTCGTGCGGCAGTTCCTGACCGAGAGCCTGGTGCTGGCGATCGGAGGCGGCGCGGCCGGCCTCGGGATCGCCGCCTGGGGAACCGACGCGCTGCTCGCGCTCCAGCCGGACATGCTGCCCGGCGCCGCGGGCGCGGGCCTGCACCTTCCCGTCCTCGCGTTCTCGTTCGCCCTCGCCGCCGGAAGCGGCGTCCTCGCCGGCCTGGCGCCGGCGCTCTCGGCCCGGCGCGGCATCGGCGTCGCGCTGCGCGAAGAGGACACCCGCACGGCGTCTCGCGCCCGGGCGCGCGGGGCCCTCGTCGTCGCGCAGGTGGCGCTGGCCTGCATTCTGGTCACGGGCGCCGGCCTGCTCCTCAAGAGCCTGCGCCGCCTGCTGGACGTGGACCCGGGCTTTCGCGCGTCCGGCCTCCTCACGGCCGAGCTGTCGCTGCCGCGCTCGACGTATCCCGAGCCGTCCCGCGAGGACTTCTACAAGTGGCCGGAAGTCCTGCGCTTCTACGACGACGTCCTGCCGAGGCTGGCGGCGCTGCCGGGGTCCTCCGGAGCCACCCTCGCCATGAACCATCCGATGAAGGCCGGCTGGACCTCGCAGATCGAGATCGACGGCCGGCCCCAGGCCCCGGGCGAGCGCGACGAGGTACGGATCCGCGGCGTCGGCCCCGGCTACTTCCGCATCGTGGGCTCCCCCGTCCTCTCCGGGCGGGCGCTCGACGAGCGCGACCGGCAGGGAGCGCCGCACGTGGTCGTCATCAACCAGGCCCTGGCGAAAAAGTACTTCCCCGGCGTCGATCCGGTCGGCCGCTCGCTCTCCTTCTGGGGGCTCTCGCGCCGGATCGTCGGCGTCGTGGGCAACGTCCGCTTCCGCGGACTCGCACGCGAGGCGGAGCCGGCGGTGTACCCGTCGATCCTCCAGGTCCCGATCAGCGGCCTCTGCGTCGTCGCCCGGGCCGCGGGCGACCCGGCGGCGCTTGCTCCGGGCCTGCGCGAGGCGATCCGCGCGGCCGACCCGGACGTGGCGCTCTATCGCGTGAGCACCGCCGAACAGCTGCTCGCACGCTCGGTCGGTGCGCCGCGTTTCCAGACGACGCTCCTTTCGATCTTCGGGACAACGGCGCTCCTGCTCGCGGCGCTCGGTCTCTACGGCCTGCTCGCCTACTCGGTCGCCCGCCGCACGCGCGAGATCGGGATCCGCGCGGCCCTCGGGGCCGGGCGCGCCGACCTGACCTGGATGGTCCTCAGGGAAGGGCTCGGGCGCTCCCTGGCGGGACTGGCCGTCGGCATTGCGGGCTCGCTCGGGGCGACCCGGCTCCTGGCGGGGCTGCTCTACGGCGTGCGCCCCTCCGACGCGGCGGTCCTCGTCGGCGTGGCCGCCACGCTCGCGGCCGTGTCGATCGCGGCCTCGTACCTTCCCGCGCGGCGCGCGGCGCGCATCGACCCCATGCAGGCGCTGCGATCGGAGTGAGGTCTGCGATGAACACCCTGTTCCAGGACGTCCGTTACGCGTTCCGGTCCCTGCGGAAGAGCCCCGGCTTCGCCGCGGCGGCGATCGCGACTCTGGCCCTGGGGATCGGGGCCAATGCCGCCGTGTTCAGCCTCGTCCGCGGCGTCCTTCTGCGGCCCCTCCCGTTCCCCGAACCGGAGCGCCTCGTGGCGATCGCCGAGTCGAACCGGGAGAAGGGCTGGGGCACGATCACGGCCTCCCCGCCGAACTTCTTCGACTGGCAGTCCGAGAGTCGGTCGTTCTCGGCCATGGGCGCCTACACGACGACCGCGGCCACGCTGACCGGACGCGGAGAGCCCGAGCAGCTGAACGCCACGGTGGCCACCGCCGGCTTCTTCCCGGCTCTGGCCGTGGCGCCGCAGCTCGGCCGCGCGTTCGGCGAGGCCGAGACCGTCCGCGGCAACGAGCGCGCCGTGGTCCTTTCGCACGGTCTGTGGATGCGCCGCTTCGGCGGCGATCCCGGAATCGTCGGCGGCGCGATCCAGCTCGACGGTGAGCCGCACACGGTGCTCGGCGTGATGCCGCCGGGGTTCCGTTTCCCCGAGGATGGGGCGGATCTGTGGGCGCCTCTCGCCTTCGGCCCGGAGCTCTCGACGCAGCGCGGCGCCCACTACCTGAACGTCGTCGCGCGGCGGCGCAGCGACGCGCCGCTCGGAGAGGCCCGTGCCGAGATCCGGTCGATCGCCGACCGGCTGCGCGCCCGGTATCCGAGATCGAACGAGGGCTACACGGCGGTCGTGACCCCGCTTTCCGAAACCCTCGTCGGCGACGTCCGGCCGGCGCTCCTGATCCTGCTTGCCGCCGTGGGACTGGTGACCCTCATCGCCTGCGCCAACGTCGCCAACCTGCTCCTCATCCGGGCCTCCCGCCGGGGCGCCGAGATGGCGATCCGGACCGCTCTCGGCGCCGGCCGCCTGCGACTGGCCCGGCAGCTCCTGACCGAGAGCCTCGTGCTCGCCCTCGCGGGGGCCGCGGCGGGGCTCGCCCTCGCGTCCGGCTCGCTCGACCTCGTCCTGCGCCTTGCCCCGGCCAACGTCCCTCGACTCTCGGAGGTGCGGATCGACGCAGGGGTGCTCGCCTTCACCGCCGCCTGGACGCTCGCGGCCGCCGTCGTATTCGGCCTCGCGCCCGCGCTTTCGGCGGTCCGGTCGGGCCCGATGCGCGGACTGCGCGCCACGGGCGCCGACGCCGCATCCGGCCGAGGAGCCGTGAGGCTGCGCCGCGTCCTCGTGGCCGGCCAGGTCGCGATCGCGCTGGTGCTCCTCGTCGGCGCCGGCCTTCTCGTCAAGAGCCTCACGCGCCTCTCGGCCGTGGATCCGGGGTTTCGGGCCGAGAACGTCCTCGCCTTCGACGTCACGCTCCCCGAAAAGCGGTACCCGGACGAGGCCCGGCAGGCGCAATTCACGGAGCTCCTCCTCGCGCGAATGCGCGCGCTTCCCGGGACACGGTCGGCCGGCGCCGTCTTCGGTCTGCCGCTGACGGGAATGTCCTTCAGCAGCAGCATGCGGATCGACGGCGCTCCCGAAGGGTCGGACGAGCCTTCCGCGCAGCTGCGCGTGGCGAGCGCCGACTACTTCCGGACCCTCGGCATTCCGCTCTTGGCCGGGCGGATCTTCGGGCCCGAGGACCGTTCCGGAGCGCCGCACGCGATCCTGGTGAGCGCGTCCGGCGCGAAGAAGCTCTGGCCGCAGGGCAACGCGCTCGGAAGGCGCGTCCGATTCGGAGCGAGACCGGGCGAGACGCGGATCGAAGGCGAGATCGTCGGGATCGTCGGCGACGTGCGCGACGACGAGCTCGGCGTGGGCCCGGTGCCCGAGTTCTACGCCTCGCTGGCGCAGGCGCCGACATCGTTCTTCCACGTCGCGATTCGAACCGCCGGGCCCCCGGGGAGGCTCGCCGACGCGGTGCGGTCCGAGGTCCGGCGCCTCGATCCGGACCTCGTCGTCAACGGCCTCTCGAGCCTCGGAGAGATCGTGTCGCGCTCGGTGGCGCGGCCGCGCTTCACGGCGCGGCTCCTCCTGCTCTTTGCCGGGATGGCGCTCGCCCTGTCGGCCGTCGGCATCTACGGCGTAATCGCCTTCGCGGTCGCGCAGCGGACGCGGGAGATCGGCATCCGCATGGCGCTCGGGGCGGACCGGGTCGAGGTCCGCCGTCTCGTGCTCGCCGACGGAATGCGGCTGGTGCTCGGGGGGCTCGTCGTGGGCGTCGCCGGAGCGCTCGGCGCATCGCGGCTCCTGACGGGACTTCTCTTCGAGGTTCAGCCCGCCGACCCGGCGACGCATGCGGGCGTATCGTTGATCCTTATCGCCGTCGCGCTCGCCGCCTGCTGGATCCCGGCGCGCCGGGCCTCGCGGGTGGAGCCGATGGCGGCGCTGAGGTCGGAGTGAGCGGGATGAACAGCCTCGCCCGCCAGATTCGCTACACGCTTCGGTCGCTCCGAAAGAGCCCTGGCTTCTCGGCCGCGGCGATCGGGACCCTCGCCCTCGGAATCGCCGCGACGACGACCATCTTCTCGCTCCTCCACACGGTCGTTCTCGCGCCGCTCCCCTACCGCGAACCCGAACGGCTGACGGTCCTCTGGGAAGTCGGGCCGGACGGCCGGCTCTGGCGCCCGGCACCGACCTCCTATCGCGCGTGGCGCGAGCATGCCCGCTCCTTCGAGAGCCTCGCCGCCTTCCAGGGCGCGACATGGACGCTGACGGGCGAGGGCGAGCCGGTCTCGCTCCATGGCAGCCGGGTCACGCCCGAATACTTCGATCTTCTCGGCGTTCTTCCAGTCCTCGGCCGCGCCTTCCGGCCGGAGGAAGCGAAATCGGGCGCCGCGCCGGTCGTCCTTCTCGGGCACGAGCTCTGGGTCTCGCGCTTCGGCGCGGACCCCGGAATCCTCGGCCGCACGGTGACACTCGAGGGCACGCCCCGGACCATCGTCGGCGTGATGCCGCCCGCACCTTACCCGACCGCGGCCCTGACGATCGGCCGCATCGCCTTCGCTCCAGGAGGGCCGGAGTTCTTCGCTCCCGCCGCGCTCGAGGGCGCAGGAGCGCCGCGGGGCCGCAGCTACGTGCTCGGCGTCCTCGGGCGCTTGAAGCCGGGCGTGACCCTGGCGGCGGCCCGGCAGGAGATGACCGCGCTCGCCCGGAGACTCGCGGCCGAGGACTCGAGCAACCGGGGCGCGGACACGCGGCTTGCGCCGCTCGATCTCGAGACGCAGGGTGCGATGCGGCCCGCTCTCTGGCTCCTCTTCGGAGCGGTGATCTTCGTGCTCGCGATCGGCTGCGCCAACGTGGCGAGCCTCCAGCTCGCGCGGGCCGAGGCCCGCGGGCGGGAAATCGCGGTCCGCTCGGCCCTCGGCGCCGGACGCGGACGGATCGCCGCCCAATTCCTGGTCGAGGCGCTCGTTCTCTCCGCGGCGGCCGGCGCCCTGGGAGTCCTCCTCACGTACTGGGGGCTGCCGCTGCTCGTCACCCTGGTGCCCCCGGACGTCCCGCGGCTCGGGCAGGTGCGGGTCCACCAGGGGGTCCTGGCCTTCGCGGTCGCCGTCTCGCTGGTGGTGGGCGTGCTCTCCGGCCTCGTGCCGGCGCTGACCGCGGCGCGCCGGGGCGCCGCGCGCGGGCTGTCCGAGGTGGGCCGGGGCGCGACCGGCACTCGCGGAGCGCGACGCTCCCTGCGCCTGCTGGTTCTCGGCGAAACCGCGGTCGCCGTGCTGCTCGCCTCGGGCGCGCTGCTGCTGACGCAGAGCTTCCTGCGGCTCTCTCGGGTCGACCCGGGGTTCCGCGCCGCCAACGTCACGGTCGCGCGATTTTCCCTGCCGCGCTCGCGCTACGAGACCTGGGGCGACGTCGCCCGCTTCGAGGACGCTCTGCTCTCGAGAGCGCGGGCCCTGCCCGGAGTCTCCTCGGCCGCCCTGGCCTACAACCATCCGCTCGAGGCCCAGTGGATCGGCGGCGGCGAGGCCGAGCCGGGCACCGGCGATCCCGGCGGCGAACGGTCTCCGTCCTGGTTTCGAGCCGTCAGCGACGGCTACTTTCGCTCGGTCGGCGTGTCGCTTCTCGAGGGGCGCGACTTCTCCCCTACCGATGACGCGCGGCACCCGGCGGTCGCGATCGTCAACCGGGCCTTCGCCCGCGCGAACTTCCGGGACGGCCGCGCCCTGGGGCGCTTCCTGGAGTCCGGCGACGGCGTCTCCTGGTGGGGCGAGGGCCTGCCGACCCGCTTCGAGATCGTCGGCATCGCGGCCGACGAGAAGTTCCTGGGCCTCGACAAGGAGACCGCGCCCGCCTACTACCTCTCGGTCCGCCAGTTCCCGATCGAGGACATGCAGCTCGTCGTCCGGGGCTCCGCGTCCGCGCCGGACCTGCGCAGGGCGTTCCACGACCTGGACCCGGCCCTTCCGATCCAGGGCGTTTCGACGATGACGGGCGTCTACGCCGAGGCCCTGGCGCCCTCGCGCTTGAACATGCAGCTCATGCTGACCTTCGGAGGTCTCGCCGTGGGTCTCGCGATGGTCGGCGTCTACGGGCTGCTTTCCTACGTCGTCGGGCTGCGCCGCCGCGAGCTCGGCATCCGGATCGCGCTCGGCGCCCGGTCGCCGCAGGTGCTCGGCACCGTGCTCGCGGAGACGGCGCGGCTGGCGCTCGGAGGAATCGCCCTGGGACTCGCCGGCGCGCTCGCTCTGGCCCCGCTTCTCTCGCGCGTCCTCTTCGGCGTCGCCGCGACCGACCCCGCGACCCTCGCGGCGGCCGCCCTGGCCCTCGGGGCCGTGATGTTCCTGGCGAGCGGCCTGCCGGCACGGCGCGCCGCCCGCATCTCCCCCAGCGAAGTGTTGAAAGGCGAATGAACAACATGATCCAGCTGACCAGCGTCGAGAAAGCCGTCGCGACCCGCGCCGGCCAGACCTTCCTGCTGCGCCGCATCGACCTCTCGATCGCCCAGGGCGAGTTCGTGACGATCATGGGCCCCTCGGGCGCCGGCAAGTCGACGCTGCTCTCGATCCTCGGGATGCTCGACCACGACTGGAGCGGCGGATACCGCCTGCTCGAGCACGAGGTCCATTCGCTTAAGCCCCGCGAGCGCATCGAGCTCAACAAGAAGTACGTCGGCTTCGTCTTCCAGCAGTACCACCTGCTCGACAACCTCACGGTCGCCGAGAACCTCGACATCCCGCTCTCCTACCGCAACGTGAAGGGCTCGGAGCGCGCCTCGATCGTGGCCGACACGCTCGACCGCTTCCAGATCGTCGGCAAGAAGGACCTCTTCCCCAACCAGCTCTCCGGCGGACAGCAGCAGCTCGTCGGCGTGGCGCGGGCGCTCATCGCGAAGCCGAAGCTGCTCCTGGCCGACGAGCCGACCGGCAACCTCCACTCGGACCAGGGCCGCGAAATCATGCGGCTCTTCAAGAAGCTGAACGACGAGGGCACGACCATCGTCCAGGTGACGCACTCCGAGGAGAACGCCACGTTCGGGAACCGCGTCGTCCGGCTGCGCGACGGCTGGATCGTGAACGACTGAGGATCGAGGATCACGATGTCTTCCTGGCTGCAGGATCTTCGCTTCGCCGTCCGGCGCCTCGCCGCGACGCCCGGGTTCACCGCGGTCGCTCTCGTGACGCTCGCCCTCGGCATCGGCGCCAACGCCGCGATCTTCAGCGTCGTCGACGCGGTTCTGCTGCAGCCGCTGCCCTACCGCGAGGGCGAGCGGCTGGTCATGCTCGGCGACCGGACGCCGGACGGCGCCTCGGCCAACAACGTCGGGTATGCGACGTACGAGGATCTCCGGGACTCGAGCCGGAGCTTCGAAGCGATGGCGGCCGTGCGGAACTGGAACCCGACGCTTTCCGCGGATGGTCAGGCCGAGCGCATCCCGGCGATGCGGGTGACCTCGGGCTTCTTTCCGCTCCTGGGCGTCTCACCCGCACTTGGCCGCGGCTTCCTGCCGGAAGAGGATCGCCCCGACACCTGGCGCGTCGTCGTCCTCTCGGACGGACTGTGGCGCCGGAGCTTCGGCGCGGACCCTTCGGTCGTGGGCCGAGTGATCCGGTTGAACGACATGGATTTTCGGGTCGTCGGCGTGATGCCTCGCGACTTTCGGGAGCTCGTCTCGGCGCGTTACTACGCGAAGGCCGAGCTCTGGGCGCCGGTGGGTTACGCGAAGGGCCTGCCGTACGCGTGCCGCGACTGCCAGCACCTGAAGGCGATCGCGCGGCTCGCACCGGGGGCGACGCTCGATTCGGCCCGCGCCGACCTCGACGGCATCCGGAAGCGCCTCGCTGCCGAGTACCCGACGAGCTATCCGAGCGGCTCGATGGCGGTCGTGCCCCTGTCCCGGGAGCTGACGGCCGGGGTGTCCGCGCCGCTGCTGGTCCTCGCGGGCGCGGTCGGATTCGTGCTCCTGATCGCCTGCGCGAACGTCGCGAACCTCACGCTCACGCGATCCCTTCAGCGTTCCCACGAGATGGCCGTGCGGGGAGCCCTCGGCGCCAGCCGCTACCGGCTCATCCAGCACGTCCTGGCCGAGAGCTTCGTCCTCTGCGCCGCCGGGGGCGCCCTCGGCCTGGCGCTGGCTTCGGCGCTGCAGACGACGCTGATCCGGCTCGCGCCGGTCGGCGCGCCGCGGCTCGACCGCGTCGGCGTCGACCTTCGGGTCGTGGCGTTCGCCGCGCTGATCTCGACCGCCGCGGCGCTGCTGTCGGGGCTTCTCCCGGCGGTGCGCGCCTCGGCGGCCCGGCTCACGGAGTCTCTGGCCTCGCGGACGCGCGGAAGCGCCGGCGCCGCCTCGTCCCGAGCGCGCCGCGTCCTGACCGTCGTGGAGCTCGCCCTCGCGGTCGTCCTCGTCGCCGGAGCGTTCCTGATGCTCCGGAGCGTGGCGCGCCTGCTGGATACGCCCCTGGGCTTCGCTCCCGAGCGCGTGCTGACGATGGCGGTGACGCTGAGCGGCGACGCCTATGCGCAGGACGCGGCCTGCGTGGCTTTCCAGAACCGGGCGCTCGAGCGCGCGCGCTCGCTTCCGGAAGTCGAAGCCGCCGGCTTCGCGGGCCAGATCCCGCTCGGCGGCAACGGCGACTCGATGGGCTTTCACATCGAAGGCCGTATGAAGGCGAACGTCGCCGAGGATCCCTCCGTCGAACGGTACTCCGTCACGCCGGACTACTTCCGCGCGATGGGGATCCCGCTCGTCCGCGGGCGCCTCTTCGCCGACGCCGACGACGCCGGCTCCGTTCCGGTCATGGTCGTGTCCGAGACGACGGCTCGATCGCTCTGGCCGGGGATCGACCCGCTCGGTGAGCGCGTGCGCATCGGCGGCAACAACGGCCCGTGGCGCACCGTCGTCGGCATCGCCGGCGACGTCCGTCACACCGACGTGGCATCGGCCCCGACGCCCCAGATGTACCTGCCGCAGGCGCAGGTGACCGACGGGGCCCTGACCCTGGCCGTCCGGACGCGGACATCGGACCCGGAGACGCTCGCCGGGCCCCTCCGGGCGGCGATCCGGGAGGTCGACCCGAGCGTGGCGATCGACAGCATCGCGACCATGAGCTCCCTCGTCGACCGATCGGCCGCGCCGCGGCGATTCGTGATGCGACTGCTGGCGGCGTTTGCGGCCGCCGCGCTGCTGCTCGCGGCGATCGGCCTTTACGGCGTGGTCGCGCATGCCGCCGCGCAGCGGACCCGAGAGATCGGAATTCGCGTCGCCCTCGGCGCCACCCCACGGGACGTGACGCGCCTCGTTCTCTCGAGTGGAGCCGGGACCGTGGCCGCCGGCCTCGTGGCCGGCGCGGCGGCGGCCGTCGTCCTGATGCGCCTGATCCGGTCGGTTCTCTACGAGGTCAGTCCGAGCGACCCGCTCGCGATCGGCGGCGCCGCCGCCGTGCTCGCCCTCGTCGCGCTCGCCGCGCACTGGCTGCCGGCGCGGCGCGCCGCCCGCATCGATCCCGTCGTGGCTCTCAAGTCGGAGTGAGGTGACGAGATGAGTCTGCTCCAGGACCTCCGCTTCGCCGCCCGCACGCTGAAGAAGAGCCCCGGCTTCGCGGCCCTCGCGATCCTGACGCTCGCCCTTGGGATCGGCGTCAACGTCGCCATCTTCTCGGCGGTCGACGCGGTCCTCTTCCGGCCGCTCGCCGTGCGCGACCCGGCCTCGCTCGTCCGGATCTGGGCGACCGACGAGAAGGGGCAGGAGCTCTACAACCACTCGTATCCGGTCTTCACGGACTACCGCGACGGCGCGTCGGCGTTCGCCGGGATGGCGGCCTTCGACGATTCCGAGGCCTTCCACCTGTCGACCGGCGGGAAGCCCGAGCGGGTGACGGGGGCCCTCGTCAGCGGGAGCTTCTTCGAGCTGCTCGGCGCGCGACCGGAACGCGGCCGGCTGCTCTCCGCTTCCGACGACGCCGCGCCGGGCGCGAGCCCCGTCGCCGTCGTCAGTCACCGCCTCTGGGCCCGACGCTTCGGGTCGGACGAGCGAATCGTCGGCTCGACGGTCCATCTGAACGGCCACCCGTACGTCGTCGTCGGCGTGGCGCGCCCCGAGTTCACGGGCGTCAGCCTCGACAGCCTTCCGGACGTGTGGGTGCCGATCGCGATGGTCGAGCGCGCGTTGCCCGAGTTCGCCGACGACAAGGTCCTGACCGGCCGCAACCTCTCCTGGCTCGACGTCGTCGCGCGGTTGAAGCCCGGCGTGTCCGCCGCCACCGCGCAGGCCGAGCTCGACACGATTGCGAAGCGCCGGGCGCTGGGCCAGGCGAAGGACCATCAGGACCCCATGGCGAAGGTCCTCCCGGCCGGCGACTTCGCCGTCGGCCCGAGTTCCCGCGACGAGGCGCGCCGCCTGTCCTGGCTCCTCGTGGGGATGGCCGGTCTCGTGCTCCTGATCGCCTGCGCGGACGCCGCGGGCCTCCTGCTCCTGCGCGCCGAGCGGCGCCGGCGGGAGATCGGCGTTCGGGTCGCCCTCGGCGCCTCCCGCCGGCAGATCGCGCGGCAGCTCTTCGTCGAGAGTCTGCTGCTCGCGACGCTGGCGGCCGGGACCGGCCTCGTCTTCGCGATCTGGGGCGGCGACCTGCTCGCGGCGCTCGTGCCTCCCGAGTTCGCGCTCCCGATGGGCGCGGCGACCTCCGTGCTCGACCTGCGCGCGCTCGCCTTCGCGGCGGCCGCGGCGTTCGCGTGCGCCGTCCTCTCCGGGCTCGTGCCGGCCCTGCGCGGAGGCCGGATCGACGTGCTGACCTCGATCAAGGGCTCGGGGCCGCAGGCCGGCCGGCCGCGGTTCGGCCTGCGCGACGCGCTCGTCGTCGGCCAGATCGCGCTGACGGCCGTTCTCCTCGTCGGCGCCGGCCTGACGGCGCACACGCTGGCGCGCGAGGCCGCCGTCGATCCGGGCTTCGATCCCGCCGGGCGGCTCGAGGCGTCGCTCGACCTGGCCCGCCAGGGCTACGACCGCGCTCGGGGCTCCGCCCTGTTCGCGGAGCTGCTCGAGCGCGTGCGCGCGATCCCCGGCGTCGGCTCCGCGGCCCTCGCCCGGACGACGCCCGTGCAGAGCGCGGGCATGCGGACCTCCATCGAGAGCGACGGGTACACGCCCGCTCCCGACGAGATCCCGCAGGCGGACCTCAACATCGTCACGCCCGGTTTCTTTTCCGCGCTCGGCGCGCGACTGGTGGCCGGCCGCGACTTCGACGCGCGCGACAGGGCCGACGGCCCCGCGGTCGCGATCGTCAGCGAGGCGATGGCGCGCAAGTTCTGGCCGGGCGTCGATCCGGTCGGCCGCCGCATCATGAACCTCGGGCCTCCCGGGGTCGGCGGCGAAGTGATCGGCGTCGTGCGCGACGTCCGCTTCCGCAGCCTGCGCCGGGCGCCGGATCCCACGGTCTACGTCCCGCTGTCCCAGTTCTACATGCCCCGGATGACGATCCTCCTCGACGCGAAGACCGATGCCGCCGCCCTGGCGGGACCCCTGGCGCAGGCCGTCGCCGGTCTGGATTCGGGACTTCCGCTCTTCCACGTCCGCACGCTGGAGGAGAAGCTCGGCCTCGCCCTGGGGCAGAGCCGGCTGATCGCGCTCCTCGTCGGCGCCTTCGGCCTGCTGGCTCTGCTGCTCTCGGCGACCGGGCTCTACGGCGTCGTCTCGTACGCGACCCAGGCGCGCACGCGCGAGTTCGGAATCCGGATGGCCCTCGGGGCGCAGAAGGCGCACGTGCGAGGCCTCGTCCTCCGGCGCGGCTCCCGGATCGCGATCCTCGGCCTGGCCGCGGGCCTTGCCGCCGCCGCCGCCGCCTCGCGCCTGGCCGCTCAACTTCTCTTCGGCGTTTCCCCTCTCGATCCGCTTTCGTACGCCGCCGCCGCCTCCATCCTCGCCGCCGCGGTGCTCGCCGCCAGCGCCGTGCCCGCCGAGCGCGCCGCTCGCGTGGAGCCGATGGCCGCCCTGAGGAGCGAATGATGAACGCCCTGCTCCAGGACCTGCGCTACGCGCTGCGTTCCCTTCGCAAGAGCCCGGCTTTCGCCGCCGCCGCGATCGCGACGCTCGCGCTCGGGATCGGCGCCAACGCCGCGATCTTCGCGCTCGTCGACCGGGTGATGCTCCGGCTGCTGCCGGTTCGCGAGCCGCGAGAGCTCGTTCTCCTGCGCTCGCCCGGCCCCCGGCAGGGCCACACCTGGAGCGACGGCGACGACGCCTTCTCGTTCTCCTACCCGATGTACCGCGACCTGCGCGACAAGAACGAGGTGTTCGCGGGCCTCCTCGGGGTGTATCCGTTCGCGGCGAGCGTGGCGGCCCGCGGCGCGACCGAACGGGCGTCCGGGGAGCTCGTCTCGGGCAACTACTTCGGCGTCCTCGGCGTGCCGCCGTCCCTCGGCCGGGTCCTTTCACCCGACGACGACCGGGCCCCCGGCGCGCATCCCCTGGCCGTCCTGTCGCACGGCTACTGGGTCCGGCGGTTCGGCAGCGACCCGTCGATCCTCAACAAGACGATCGTCGTCAACGGGCAGTCGCTGACGGTCGTCGGCGTGGCGTCTCCGGTGTTCTCGGGCGTCCAGCCGGGGCGCCGCGCGGACCTCTTCGTCCCGCTCGCGATGAAGGCCGGCATGACTCCGTTCCAGGAGACGCTGGAAAGCCCCAAGGACTACTGGCTCCAGATGATCGGGCGGTTGAAGCCCGGACTCTCGCGGAAGGCGGCGGAGGCTTCGCTGGCGGCGACGTACCGACCGCTCCTCGAGGTCCTGCTGCCTCAGATGAACAACTGGGACGACACGCGCAAGAAGGAGTTCCTCAACCGACGGATCGAGCTCCCGCCGGGCGGCGTCGGCCGCGCCAACATTCGCCAGGGCCTCGGCACGCCGCTGCTCTCGCTGATGGGGATGGTCGGCCTCGTGCTCCTGATCGCCTGCTCGAACCTCGCGGGGCTGCTCGCCGCACGCGGGGTCGCCCGTCAGCGCGAATACGGCATCCGCCTCGCGATCGGCGCGAGCCCCCGGCAGCTGCTGCGCCAGTCCGTCGTCGAATGCCTGACCTTTTCCGTCGCCGGCGGAGCCCTCGGCCTGGCCCTGGCCGCCTGGACGCTGACGGCCCTGCTCTCGGCGTTTCCGCCGGACGCCGACCTGCGGCAGGTCGCCGTCTCGATCGACCCGCGGGTGGTCGGTTTCACGGCCGTCCTGGCGCTCGTCGCGGGCATCCTCTTCGGCGTGGGTCCCGCCTACCGCGCGTCGCGCCTCGACCCGGCCCGGACGCTCCGCGGCCAGAGCCGCGGCGCGAGCGCCGGACGCGAGGCGATCCGCATGCGCGGATGGCTCGTCACGGCCCAGGTCGCCCTGACGCTCGTGCTGCTCGTCGCCGCCGGTCTCTTCACGAAGAGCCTCGCCAACCTCGGCCGCGTCGACCTGGGACTCAAGCCCGACAACGTCCTGTCCTTCTCGGTCGCGCCGGAGTCCAACGGCTATTCCCCGGAGCGGACCGCGGCGTTCGTCCGCCGCCTGACCGAGACGCTCTCCGCTTCGCCGGGCGTTCGATCGGTCTCGGCCGCCGAGGTCGCGCCGATGACCGGGAGCGACGAGACGACCAACGTGCGCACCTCCGGTCCCGACAACGAGCAGACCAAGGGCCTCCAGGTCTGGCGCAACCACGTCGGCCCGGCGTTCTTCTCGACGCTCGGCGTCCCGCTTTCCGCCGGCCGGGAGTTCCGGTTCGAGGACGACCTGCGCTCGACCCCGGTCGCGATCGTCAACGAGACGATGGCGCGCAAATTCTTCCCCGGGCGCTCCGCCATCGGCGAGCGTCTCGGCATCGGCCGGGGCGAGGGGGCGCCCGACGTCGAGATCGTCGGCGTCGTCCGGGACAGCAAGGGCGGGCAGGTCGGCGAGCCGCAGCATCCCTTCGCCTTCACGCCCTACCTGCAGGACCCGAACCTGGGCTCGCTCACCTTCTACCTCCGCGGCGAGCTGCCGCCCGACCGGCTCGCGCCCGCGGCCCGCAGCACCGTCGCCGCGCTCGACTCCCAGCTGCCCGTCTTCGACGTCAAGACGCTCACGACGCAGATCCGCGAGTCGCTCCTGACCGAGCGGCTCGTGTTCCTGCTGTCGGTCGCCTTCGGCGGGCTCGCGGCGCTGCTCGCCGCGATCGGCATCTACGGCGTCCTCGCGTTCTCGGTCGCGGAGCGGCGGCGCGAGATCGGCGTGCGGATGGCGCTCGGGGCGGACCCGTCCGCGGTGCGCCGCCTCGTCCTCTCCGAGGTCGGGCGCTTCCTCGCGATCGGGGCGGCGATCGGGCTGCCCGCGGCCTGGGCGCTGGCGCGGGTCATCGAGTCGATCCTCTTCGGAGTGAAGGCCTCGGACCCGCTCGTTTTCGCCGGCGGCATCGCGCTGATGGCCGCGGTCGCGCTCGCCGCCGGTTACCTGCCGGCCCGGCGGGCCGCCCGGATCGATCCGCTCGATGCCCTCCGGGGCGACTGAAGGGAGAACGGCCATGACGACCCTCGGACAGGACCTGCGCTACGCCCTCCGGACCCTGCGCAAGAGCCCGGGCTTCGCGGCCGTCGCGATCGCGACGCTCGCCCTCGGGATCGGCGCCAACGCCGCCATCTTCTCGGTGGTGAACGCGGTGCTCCTGAAGCCCCTGCCCTTCGAGCGCGCCGGCGAGCTCGTCCGCGTCACCTCGGACTTCTCGCGCCGCGGCGCCGCCGACGTCGGCCTCTCGGCGCCCGAGCTCTTCGACTACCGGGAGCGGGCCGGCGTCTTCTCGTCCATGTCGGGGCTCTACCCCATCACGGCCAACGTCACCGGCGGCGACCGGCCCGAGCGCGTCGAGACGCTGCTCGTCGACGTCGAGTACTTCGACATCCTCGGGGTCAAGGCCCAGGTCGGGCGGCTCTTCGAGAAGAAGGACTACGACCCCGGCATCGCCGACTTCGTCGTCCTCTCGGACGGCTTCTGGCGGCGCCGGTTCGGAGGCGACCCGAACGTCATCGGCAAGCCGCTGCGCATCGACGACGACCTGTGCACGATCGTCGGCGTCCTGCCTCCGGGCTTCCGCCATCCCGGAAGGGTGATCGAGACCGACGTCGAGGTCTGGGCGCCCTCGGGCTGGCTCGGCCCTCCGTTCCAGGGGCCGAACCGCCGGGCGTATTTCCTCCAGGGAGCGCTGGCGCGCCTCAAGCCGGGCGTCACGCCGGCCGCGGCGCAGGCGCGACTCGACGCCGTGGCGGCGGAGCTGCGCCGCGAATTTCCCGGCGACTATCCCGAGAACGACGGCTGGACGCCGCGCCTCTACGCACTCCAGGACGACCTCGTCGGCGCCGTGCGCCCGGCGCTCGTCGTTCTGCTGGCGGCCGTCGGTCTCGTGCTCCTGATCGGCTGCGCCAACGTCGCGAACCTGCAGCTCGCGCGGGCCTCGGCGCGGCGGCGCGAGATCGGGGTGCGGCAGGCGCTCGGCGCCTCCCGCGCGCGCCTGGTGCGGCAGCTGCTGACGGAGAGCCTGGTCGTCGGACTCGCGGGCGGCGCGCTGGGGCTCGCCGTGGCGTCCTTCGGCGTCGACCTGCTCATGCGGCTCTCGCCCGCGAGCCTGCTGCGGCTCCCGGAGGTGCGGATCGACCGCGCCGTCCTGCTCTTCACGCTGGGAGCGTCGATCCTGACGGGAGTCGTCTTCGGAATCGCTCCCGCGCTTCAGGGCTCCGGCCCCGCGCTGGGCGAGGCGCTCAACGAGGGCTCCCGCGGGGCCTCCGGCCGTCGCGGCAAGCGCGTCCGGTCCCTGCTCGTCGTCGCCGAGTTCGCCCTGGCGCTCGTGCTGCTCGTCGGCGCCGGCCTGCTCGTGCGCACGCTCTGGCGGCTGCAGCAGGTCGACGTCGGCTTCGACCCGAAGAACGTGACGACGGCGAGCCTCTGGCTCCCGCAGCCCGACATCCGGGAGAACGGGCGCTACAACGAGAACTCGGCGCAGGCCGCCTTCTATCGCAAGGCCCTCGAGCGCATCCGGGCGCTGCCCGGAGTGACCGAGGCCGCGGGCGCGACCCGCGTGCCGTTCAACACGGCCCGCTTCACCACCCGACTCCAGATCGAGGGCCGCGACCCCGAGCGCGACGGCACGGTCGTGGCCCTGGGATCGGGCGCCTCGACGCGCTACTTCGCGACACTCGGCATCCCGGTCAAGGCCGGGCGCGACTTCGACGACCGGGACGTCGAGGGCGGCGAGCCGGTCATCATCGTCAGCGAGTCCTTCGCCCGTCGCGCGTTCCCCGGCGAGGACCCGATCGGGCGGCGCCTGCGCTTCCCGGGCCGCCCGCTGCAGCGGCAGGTCGTGGGCGGGGCCGCGCCGCCTCCGTGGATGACGATCGTCGGGGTCGTCGGCAACGTGAAGTCGGAGTCTCTCGCCCTCGACGACCAGCCGGCCTTCTACCGCCCGCTCCTGCAGGGGGCCAGCGCCTTCTTCACGTTCGTCGTCCGCGGCACGGCGCCGCCCCCGGTGCTGGGGCCGCAGCTCGACGCGGCGGTCCGGGCGCTCGATCCGGAGCTGCCGGTCTTCGCCGTCCGCACGATGGACGAGGCGATGGCCTCGACCGTGGCCGAGCGCCGATTCGCGATGCAGCTGCTGGCCCTCTTCGCCGCCGCGGCTCTGCTGCTCTCGGCCGTCGGGGTCTATGGCGTCATCGCCTACGGCGTCTCGCAGCGGACCCGCGAGATCGGGATCCGCATGGCGCTCGGGGCCCGTCCGGTCGACGTGAAGCGGATGCTCCTGCTCGAGGGGGGCCGGCTCGCCGCGCTCGGCGTCGCGCTCGGCCTCGCCGGCGCGTTCCTGCTGACCCGGGCGATGGCGGCCCTGCTCTACGGCGTCTCCCCGCGCGACCCGTGGACCTTCGCGTCGGTGCCGGCCGTGCTGGCGTCCGTGGCCCTGGCGGCCTGCTTCTTCCCGGCGAGGAAGGCGAGCCGGGTCGACCCGACGACGGCGCTCCGGAGCGAGTAGCCTCGGGCCGGTGGTAGATTCCCGCCGTGGTCGACGAGGAACCCGGCCGCGTCGAGAAGACTCCCGACGAGTGGCGCGCGGCACTGACTCCGGAGCAGTACCGGATCCTGCGCGAGAAGGGCACCGAGCGCGCCTTCACGGGCAAGTACTGGAACCACCACGGGAACGGGACCTACGCCTGCGCCGCCTGCGGGAACCCGCTCTTCGACTCGCAGGCGAAGTTCGAGTCGGGCACCGGGTGGCCGAGCTTCGCCACGCCGTCCTCGCCCGCGAGCGTCAAGACCCGCGAGGACGCCAGCCTGTTTCTCTCCCGGACGGAGGTCCTCTGCCGCCGCTGCGACTCGCACCTCGGCCACGTCTTCGACGACGGGCCGGAGCCGACGGGCCTGCGGTACTGCATGAACTCCGCCGCGCTCGACTTCCGGCCGCGGTGACCGCTTGCGGCTGCTCTCCCTCTCGATTCTGCCCGAATCCTTCGCCATCGCGCGGCTGGACGCCTCGGCGCCCGTGCCCCGCTGGGCCGGCGCCGGCGGCCTGCTCTCGGTGACGCGCACCGGAGACGAGCTCTCGATCGTCTGCGTCGGGGACGCCGTCCCGCCGGAGGCGGCCGCGAGCCGGGGCTGGCGGGCCATGCGCGTGGCCGGCCCTCTGGATTTCGCGCTCACCGGGATCCTCGCCTCGCTCGCGGCGCCGCTCGCCGAGGCCGGCGTCCCGATCTTCGCGCTTTCGACGCACGACACCGATTACGTTCTCGTTCCGGAGGACAGGCTGCCGCGCGCCGTGGACGCACTGACCGCCGCGGGCCACCGCTTCTTCGAGCACAAGCCGTGAACCGCCCGCCGCGCGTCCTGATCGCCGACGACCAGCGCGACGTTCTGGAGGCCCTGCGCCTGCTGTTGAAGGGCGAGGGCCTCGAGTGCGAGACCGCGAGCTCGCCGTCGGGAGTCCTCGCGGCCGTGGAGGCGAAGGAACGCGACGCCGCCCTGATCGACCTGAACTACACCCGCGACACGACCTCGGGCCGGGAGGGCCTCGACCTGCTGGCGAAGATCCAGGAGATCGACCCGACGCTTCCGGTGATCGTCATGACCGCCTGGGGCACCGTCGACCTCGCCGTCGAGGCGATGCGCCACGGCGCCCGCGACTTCGTGCAGAAGCCGTGGGACAACGCGCGGCTGCTGACGACGCTGCGCACGCAGATCGCGCTCGGGCAGGCCCTGCGGGTCGGGCCAGCGCCTGGAGGCGGAGAACCGCATCCTCCGGCACGAAGGCGCCCCCGCCTTCGTCGCCGCCTCCCCCGCGATGCGCCCGGTCCTCGACGTCATCGCCCGGGTCGGCCCGTCGGACGCCAACGTGCTCATCACCGGCGACAACGGCACCGGCAAGACGCTCGTCGCCCGCGCGCTCCACGCCGCCTCGCCCCGGGCCTCGCGCCCCTTCCTGACCCTGAACGCCGGCGGGATCTCCGAAGGCGTCTTCGAGAGCGAGCTCTTCGGCCACGTCAAGGGGGCCTTCACCGACGCGCGGTCGGATCGGGTCGGACGCTTCGAGCTCGCCGACGGCGGCACGCTCTTTCTCGACGAGATCGGCAACGTGCCCATGTCCCAGCAGGGCAAGCTGCTGCGCGTCCTCGAGACGGGCGAGTTCGAGCGCGTCGGCTCGTCGAGGACCCGGCGCTGCGACGTCCGGATCCTCTCGGCCACCAACGCGAACCTGGCCGCCGAAGTCGCGGCCGGGAGGTTCCGCCAGGACCTGCTCTTCCGCCTCAACACGATCGAGATCCACGTGCCGTCGCTGACCGAGCGGCGTGACGACATCCCGCTGCTCGCCCGGCAGTTCCTGCAGAGCCACGCCGAGCGCTACCGCAAGAAGGTCGCGGGCTTCGAGCCCGCCGCGATGGAGGCGCTCCTGGCGCACCCCTGGCCGGGCAACGTGCGCGAGCTCGACCACGCGATCGAGCGCGCCGTCCTCATGTCCGCGGGCGGAGCGATCCGCGCCGGGGACCTGGGCTTGAAGCGCGGCGGCGATGCGACGCGCCTGGAGGACCTCTCCCTCGAGGAAGTCGAGAGCCTCCTCGTGCGCAAGGCCATGGACCGCTTCGGCGGCAACGTCAGCCAGGCGGCCAGGGCCCTCGGCCTCTCGCGCAGCGCCCTCTACCGCCGTCTCGAGAAACACGGACAATGAGGTCATGGCCGCCCGCGCGCTGACGCACGACCGGCGGGTTCTCCTCCTCGCGTTCCTGGCGGCGCTGCCCGCGATGACGACGGCGCTCGTCCTGCTCTGGACGGGCGACTTCACGCCGAAGCTGCGGTGGACATTGACGTCCGTTCTCCTCCTCGCCTTTCTCGCCTTCACGCAGGCGATGCGCGAGCGGATCGTCCGCCCGCTGCAGACCGTCTCCAACCTCCTCGCCGCGATGCGCGAGGAGGACTTCTCGATCCGCGCGCGGGGGGCCCGCGCGGACGACCCGCTCGGCGAGGTGCTGCTCGAGGTCAACGCCCTGGCGGCGACGCTGCGCGAGCAGCGGCTCGGAGCGCTCGAGGCCACCGCCCTGCTGTCCAAGGTCATGGCCGAGATCGACGTCGCGGTCTTCGCCTTCGACGAGAGGGGCGAGCTCCAGCTCGTCAACCGGTTCGGCGAGACGCTGCTCGGCCAGCCCGAGCCGCGGCTGCGCGGGCGGCGCGCCGAGGAAGTCGGCCTGGCGGCGTTTCTCGAGGAGGGCGCGCCCCAGATCCGCGAGGCGGCGTTCCCCGGCGGGTCGGGCCGGTGGGAGATCCGGACGAGCGCGTTTCGCCAGGGCGGCGCGCCCCACCGGCTCCTGGTGCTCGCGGACGTGAGCCGGCCGCTGCGAGAAGAGGAGCGCCAGGCGTGGCAGCGCCTGATCCGCGTGCTGGGCCACGAGCTCAACAACTCGCTCGCGCCGATCCAGTCGATCGCCGGGAGCCTCCAGACCCTGGCGGGCCAGAGCGAGCCCCCGGCCGACTGGCGCGAAGACCTGCGCCACGGGCTTTCGGTGATCGCCTCGCGAGCCGAGGCGCTCTCCCGCTTCACGTCCGCCTACGCGAAGCTCGCCCGCCTGCCGCCGCCCTCCCCGGCCCCCGTCGACGTCGGCGACCTCCTCGCGAGGGTGGCCCGGCTCGAGACGCGGCTGCCGGTCGGCGTCATCCCGGGGCCCGCCCTCAACGTCCGGGCCGACGCCGATCAGCTCGAGCAGTTGCTGATCAACCTCGTGCGCAACGCCGCCGACGCCGCGCTCGAAACGAAGGGGGGCGTCGCCCTCGGCTGGAAGCGCGGCGGCGCGTCAGCTCGAGATCTGGGTCGCCGACGACGGGCCGGGCCTGCCGACGACGACGAACCTCTTCGTGCCCTTCTTCACCACGAAGCCCGGCGGCTCCGGGATCGGCCTCGTGCTCTCGCCGGCAGATCGCGGAGGCCCACGGCGGCAGCCTCTCGCTCGAGAACCGCCGCGGCCACCACGGCTCGATCGCGCGCCTGCGGCTCCCGCTCGCGCCGGCGGCCTGACGCCATGCGATACGTCGAGCACGGCGTCCGGGCCTCCCTCGCCTCCCGCATCGAGTGCGTCTGGCTCGCGGAGGACGACGCGGCCGGGCCCGGGCCGCCCGAACGGGTCCTGCCCGACGGCTGCATCGAGTGGATCTTTCACCTGCGGGACCCCTACGCGCGCGTCGGGGACGACGGCCGGCCCTCCCCCCAGCCCCGCAGCTTCGTCGTCGGGCAGATGACACGGCCGCTCCGGATCGCGCCGACCGGACCGGTCCGCACGCTCGGCGTCCGCTTCCGGCCGGGGGGCGCGCGCGAGGTCCTGGGGCTGCCGATCGACCTCCTGACCGACGAGACGGTATCGGTTTCGGATCTCTTCGGCGCCGGCGGCCGTTCGATCGAGAGCGAAGTCGGGCAAGCGCGGGACGACGCGGCGCGCCGCTCGGCGATCGAGCGCTACCTCGAGGCGAGGCTCGCGCGATCTCCCGGGCATGGCCGCCGTCTCGCCTCGGCCGTCGGGATGGTGCTGGCGGGCCGCGGCCGGCTGCCGGTCGCCGAAATCGCCCGCCGCGCCGGGTGCAGCCCGCGCCAGCTCGAGCGGGAGTTCCGAACCGGCGTGGGTGTGGCGCCCAAGACGCTGTCGCGCATCATCCGCTTCCAGAATCTTCTGCGGCTGGCGGGACGCGATCCCGCGGCGGCCTGGGCGGACCTCGCCGCCCGTTGCGGATACGCCGACCAGGCGCACCTCGTGCGCGAGTTCCGCGAGCTCGCCGGGGTCACCCCCGCCTCGGGTCAGGCCGCGTGCGGGGAGCTCGGGCGTTACTTCATCGCGCCCGCGCGCCTCGAGGCTCTGCTCTCCGGCCGCGTCTCGGGCGATGTCGCATTCGTTCAAGACGGCCCTCCCCGCCCGGCGTAGAGTCCGCGTCGACAAAGGAGGTCCGATGCTCGCGACGCTTCTGGCCCTGGCTCTCTCGGCCGCTCCGCCCGCGCCGTCCGACGCCGCGTCCTTGTCCTGGATGACCGGAAGCTGGGCGGGGACCCAGGGCGGCACCGAGATGGAAGAGGTCTGGACCGCCCCGAAGGGCGGCTCGATGCTCGGCCTCCACCGCGACGTGTCCGGCGGACGCACGGTGTCCTTCGAGTTCCTCCGCATCGATGCCTCGAAGGACGGCCTGACGTACTGGGGCAGCCCCCAGGGCCGGCCCGCGACGCCCTTCCGCATGATCGAGAGCACGAAAGACCGGGTGGTGTTCGAGAACGCCGAACACGACTTCCCCACGCGCATCCTCTACTGGCTCGGCGGCGACGGGGCGCTCCACGCCCGGATCGAGGGCACGCTCCAGGGCCAGCCCGCGAGCGAGGAGTGGACGTGGCGGCGGGCGAAGTGACGCCAGGCTGATCGTCCCGGAAAACCCGCGTTCCGTCCCCGCCGCGCCATCGACGATCCGCGCGGGCTTGCGGCACCCCCTCTTCTCGGGTTTTTCTGGGGGCGTGAACCGGGCCCGACTCGGACTCGCCGCGCTGCTGGCGCTCGCCGCCTGCCAGCTCTGGGGCCTCGATCCGTCGACACCGCTGTCGCAACTCGGGCACGACGTCTGGACCAGCGATTCGGGCCTGCCGCAGAACTCCATCACGGCGGTCCTCCAGTCCCGCGACGGGTACCTCTGGCTCGGCACGCAGGAGGGCCTCGTCCGCTTCGACGGCGTGCGCTTCACGACCTTCGACACGCGCAACACGACGGCGCTCAACGACGACTGGGTCCAGGCCCTCCTCGAGAGCCGCGACGGCACGCTCTGGATCGGCACCGTCACGGGTCTGGCGAGGCGGCGAAACGGCGAGTTCCTGCCGCCGGTCGAGGGCGTCCTCGCCCGCGCGATCGTGACCTGCCTCCTCGAGGGGCGCGACGGATCCGTTTGGGTCGGCTCGAGCGCCGGACTCACGCGCTTCTCGGGCGGTCGCAGCCGGAGCTACCCGCTGCCCGAGGGCCTCCCGAGCAAGATCCTGTCGATCGCCGAGGACGGGCGCGGCACCCTCTGGGTCGGCGGCGCCTGGGGAGCGGCGCGCCTCGAGAACGACCGGCTCGAGCCGTGGCGGGTGCGCGACGGCTTTCCGGGAGGCGGTTTCGCGATGCTCGCGGATCCGGAAGGCGGCCTCTGGGTCGGAACGGGCCGCGGGCTCGCGCACGTGAGCGGCCGCTCGACCCGGACCTGGGCCTTCGCGGACGGACTGACCAACAACCTGGTGCGGGCGCTCGCGCTCGACCGCGACGGCAGCCTGTGGCTCGCGACCGACGGCGGCCTCTTCCGCTTCCGGGACGGCCGATTCGCGCGGCACGGCGAGGCCGACGGACTCTCGTCCAACCGCATCCTGTCGATCGCCGAGGACCGCGAGGGCAGCCTCTGGGTCGGCACCGGCGACGGCGGGCTCGACCGTCTCCGCGAGCAGCGCGTCGCGGTCTACACCGAAGCGGAGGGGCTCTCGGACGCGCGGATGTGGTCGGTCTTCGAGGACGGCCGCGGCAACCTCTGGGCCGGCACGGCCGAGGGCGTCCTGAACCGGATGCCTCCGGGCAGCGACCGCTTCGAGCCCGTGGCGAAGCTCGGCGCCTCGGTCATGGCGATCGCCGAGGACCCCGCGGGCGGCCTCTGGGTGGGAACGCGCGGCGCCGGACTCGTCCGCGTCGAGGGCGGCCGGACGCGGCGCTACACGACGGCCGAGGGCCTCTCGGGCAACTGGATCTCGTCGGTGCTCGTCGACCGGCAGGGCGCCGTCTGGGTCGGGACGATGGGGTCGGGCGTCAACCGCATCGAGAACGGGACGATCTCCGTCCTATCCGCGGCCCGGGCGTGCTCGGCTCGGACGCCGTCTTCTCGCTCTTCGAGGACCGCGAGGGCAGCCTCTGGATCGGGACCTTCGGCGGCGGCGTCACCCGGTACGCGGGCGGGCGCTTCGAGACGTTCACGACGAAGGACGGCCTGGCGCACGACGTCGTCATGTCCACGTACCAGGACTCGGACGGGACCTTCTGGTTCGCCACGCGCGGCGGCCTCTCCCGCTACCGCGACGGGCGCTTCACGACCTACCGGCAGAAGGAGGGCGTCTTCCACGACGCCGCGCAGCGGGTGCTCGAGGACGGACGCGGATACCTCTGGGTCACGAGCAACCGGGGCGTCTTCCGCGTCTCGCAGGCCGAGCTCGCGGCCGCCGCGCGCGCGCCCGGCGGCGTTTCGGACGCGGCGACCTTTACGACCGCCACCGCGATGACGCTGGCCGAGTGCAACAACGCCCAGCACGGCGCCTGGAGGAGCCGCGACGGGCGCCTCTGGTTCGCGACGGTCAAGGGCCTCGTCATGGCCGACCCGGCGCGCATCGAACGCAATCCCGTTCCGCCGAACGTCGTGATCGAGCAGGTCACCGCCGACGGCCAGGCGATCCCGCTCGCCGCCGACGGTCGCCCTTCCGGCCGGCACCCGCAAGCTCGAGCTCGCCTACACCGCGCTGACGTTCCGCAACGCGCGGGCGGTCCGGTTCCGATACCGGCTGGAGGGCTTCGAGAAGGAATGGGTCGACGCCGGGACGCGGCGCACGGCGTACTACACGAACCTGCCGCCCGGCCGCTACCGCTTCCGCGTGCGCGCCGCCAACGAGGACGGCGTCTGGAGCGAGGCCGGCGCCGCGTGCGAGGTCGTCCTGGCCCGCCGAGTCCACCAGACCTGGTGGTTTCGGGGGCTCGCCCTCCTCCTGCTGGCGGCGGCGGGCGTCGCCCTCCACCGCGGCCGGGTGCGGCGGCTCGAGGTCCGCGAACGCCTGCGCACCGCGCTCGTCGAGGCGCAGCTCGACGCGTTGCAGTTCCAGCTCCGCCCGCACTTCCTCTTCAACACGCTGAACAGCATCCTGCCGCTCGTGGGCAAGGACCCCGACCGCGCGCGGCAGATGGTCGTGCGGCTGGGCGACCTGCTGCGCCTCTCGCTGCGGTCCGAGGAGAACCCGCTCGTGACGCTCGACGAGGAGATCGCGATCCTCGAGAAGTACCTCTCGATCGAGCAGGTCCGGTTTCGCGACCGGCTCGAGGTCTCGATCGCGGTCGATCCCGCCGTGTCCGCGGCGAAGGTGCCGAGCTTCCTCCTCCAGCCGCTCGTCGAGAACGCGATCAAGCACGGCCTCGGCGGACGCGCGGGACGCGGCCGGATCGCGGTGACCGCGCGGGAGGAGACGGGAGAGCTGGCCCTGACGGTCCGCGACAACGGACCGGGCCCCCGGACGAGCACGGTCGACACCACCGGCGGCATCGGCCTCGCCAACACCCGCCGGCGCCTCGAGGCCCTGTATCCCGGCCGGCACCGGCTCGAGCTCGCGCCGGCCCCGGGCGGCGGCGCCGAGGTGCGGCTCCGCATCCCCCTGGAGCTCGCGACCCTGCGCTCGCCCGCGGCCCCAGCCCCCGCGAGCTTCTCGCGCGCGTCCTGACGGCGCGTCGCGTCGGCGCGAGGCGCTCGTCGCCTTCAGCTCGCCGTCAGATGCTCCGGCCGGATCGGCACGCTGCGCACCCGCCGGCCCGTGGCGGCGAAGATCGCGTTGGCGACGGCCGGCGCCACCGTCGGCACCGGCTGCTCGCCGAGGCCGGTGGGCGGCCGGTCGCCGTCGACCAGGTGCGTCTCCACGCGCGGCATCTCCGACAGGGCCAGGACGGGAAAGTCCGCGTAGCTCGTCTCCGCGACGCGGCCGGCGCGGATCGTGATCTCGCCTTTCAACGCGTAGGACAGCCCCCAGGCGATCCCGCTCTCGACCTGGCCCTCGACGCCCAGACGGTTGACGATCTGCCCGGCATCGACCGCGGTCACGATCCGGTCGACGCGCACGTCGCCAGCCGGGCCCACCGAGACTTCCGCGACCTGCGCGAGCACCGTCCTCGCGTGGTACACGTTGCAGGCGATGCCGCGCCCGGCGCGGCGTCCCGCGGGGGCCTCGAGCTTCGAGCCCCAGCCGGCCTTCTCCGCGGCGAGCTTCACCACGGCCGCCAGGCGCGGCCGGTCGATCTTCCAGCGGCCGTTGGGAAGCGTGAGGACCGCCGGCTCCCCTTCGAGAAGCGCCAGACGCAGGGCGAGCGGATCTCGCCCGAGGCGCGCGGCGACCTCGTCCAGGAACGACTCCCGCGCGAAGACGTTGGGAGGGTAGTAGACGGCCCGCCATGCGCCCGTCCGGATCGGCGACTCGACCTCGGTGTATCCGGACGCGATGTTCTCGATGGCGTACGGGGTGTCGTAGCCGCCCCACGGCGAGACGTCGTTCTCGCTGTCGGCCGGGTCGAGCGGGCCGAACATCGACAGGTGGAAGCACGTCGAGCGGTGCGTCCACGCCGTGATCTTTCCGGAGGCGTCGATCCCGGCCTCGAGATCGACGCGCTCGCTCGGATGGAGATAGTCCCCGAGGAAATCGTCCTCGCGGGACCAGACGACCTGGACGGGCACGGCCGCGGCGCGCGCGACCTCGACCGCCTCGGTGGCGTAGTCGGCGTGCAGGCGCCGCCCGAAGCCCCCGCCGAGAAGCGTCACGTGGACCGTCACCTTCTCCGGCGCGAGCTTCAGCAGCTCGGCGCACTCCTTCTGGACGCGGCCGGGATTCTGGGTCGGCGCCCAGATCTCGCAGCGGCCTCCCGCGACCCTGCGCCGTGCAGTTCTGGGGCTCGACGGTCGCGTGGGCCTGAAAGCCGTCGCGATAGGTCGCCGCCAGCCGCGTGGCCGCAGTCGCGAGCGCCGCGGCCGCGTCGCCCTGGTTGCGCGTCCGGTGCGCGGCGTGGCGCGAGCTCTTCGGGTCGTCGAGGCGCCGGGCGAGCTCGGCGGTCGTCAGCGACGCGTTGGCGCCCTCGTCCCAGGAGGCCGCGAGGGCGTCGCGCCCGGAGAGCGCCGCGAAGCTGTCGCGCGCGACGACCGCCACACCCGTCGGAGACCTCGACGACCTTCTCCACGCCCGGGACCGCCATCGCCTTCGCGCGGTCGAACCGGGCGAGCTTGCCGCCGGGGACCGGACAGCGAGCGACGGCGGCGAAGCGCATTCCGGGCACCCGGACGTCGAGGCCGTAGACCGCGCGCCCCGAAACGATCGCGGGCCCGTCGATCCTCTTCACGGCCGTGCCGACGAGGCGGAAGTCCTTGCGGTCCTTGAGACGCGGCTCCTTCGGCACCGGGAGCGCGGCCGCCAGCGGCGACGAGCTTCCCGTACGCCAGGCGGCGCCCGGTCGCGGCATGGATCACGGCGCCGTCGCGGGCGGCGCACTCGGCCGCCGGGACCTTCCAGCGTCCGCGCCGCCGCCGCGATGAGCATCTCGCGCGCGGTGGCCCCGGCCGTGCGCAGCGGCTTCCACGAGTCCTCGACGCTGTCGCTTCCGCCCGTGCTCAGGTTCTCGTAGCCGGGCCCCGGAGACGCCTGCGCGATCTTCACGGCGGACCAGTCGGCCTCGAGCTCTTCGGCGAGGATCATGGCGAGCGAGGTCCGCACGCCCTGCCCCATCTCCGAGTGCCCGACGACGAGCGTGACCTGGCCGTCCGCTCCGATCGAGAGCCACGGGTTCGGCGCGAGGCGCGCGGCCTCGCCCTTGCCGAAGAGCGGCACCTCGACGAGCAGAGCCGCGCCTCCGGCGGCGGCGGTCTGCAGAAACTGCCGGCGGGTGGCGCTCATCGGGCGGCCCCTTGCGCCGCCGGAGGCTCGGACGCGGCCGCATGGACCGCCCGCCGGATCCGCGCGTACGTGCCGCACCGGCAGACGTGGTCGGAAAGAGCGGCGTCTATGTCCGCGTCGGCCGGGCGCGGCTTCTCGCGCAGCAGCGCCGCCGCCTCCATGATCATTCCCGGCTGGCAATAGCCGCACTGCGCGACGTCCTCGGCGAGCCACGCCTTCTGGCAGGGATGGCGGCCGTCGGCGGAGAGGCCCTCGATCGTCGTCACCCGGCTGCCGGCCGCGGCGACCTCCGCCAGCGTGACCTGGCAGGACCGCGCCGCACGGCCGTCCACGTGCAGGGTGCAGGCGCCGCAGATCCCGGCGCCGCATCCGTATTTCGTGCCGGTCAGGCCCAGGACGTCGCGGAGGATCCAGAGGAGCGGCGTCTCCGGATTGCCGGCCTCCACCTTCCGCTTCCGGCCGTTGACGGAGAGCTCGTAGGTCGTCATGCGCGCGCGGTCCTCCCCCGGATGTTCAAACGGGAAAGCCGCTCCAGGGTTTCGGACCCGGACGAGCGGCCCGAACCGAGGGCGAGCTACTTCGACCGGGCCACGGCGAGCGTGACGAGGAGCGCCTGTTCGCCGGGGGCCGGCTCGACCCGCGCCGTCTGCGTCCACGCCTCGCCGCCGCCTTCGAATCGCCAGGTTCCGGCCGACTGCTTCTTCCAGCCGGGCGAGTCGGCGAAGGCCTTGTCGAGACGAGCCAGGAACGCCGCGGCGCCGCCGTCGGTCCGGATCTTCCAGCTCGCCTCCCAGCGGTCCCGCGTCCCCTCGTACCGCAGGAGCGTGCGCGGGTACTCGTTGGCCACCTGGTAACCCGCGTCGAGGTGCTCGTCGGCGAGGCTCGCGCGGGCCCAGCCCGAGTCCGGGCGCCAGTCGTACTCCATGCCGACGGCCGCGATCTGGGCCGTCCCCTTGCCGTAGAGCTTCTCGATGACGTGCAGGGCGCCGTCGATGCCCGAGGAGAGCCCCGCGGCCGTGATGATCTTGCCGTTGTCGACGAAGCGCTTGTCGCGCACGACCTTCGTCTTCGGCGCCGCCGTCTTCAGGTCGTCGATCATGCCCGCGAACGTCGTGGCCTCGAGACCGTCGAGCAGCCCCGCCTGCGCGAGGAAGAACGCGCCGTTGCAGACGGAGAGCACGACCTCGGCGGTCTTCGCGCTGTCCTGGATCCAGCGGATGAGGGCGGCGTGGTCGAGCTGGGGACCGACGTTGCCTCCCGGGATCACGAGCACGTCGGGCCGCGGCGCCCGGGCGAGATCGTAGGACGGGATCACCGTCATGCCCATCGCCGTCTCGAGCGGCGAGGTCGTCTCGCCGACCGAGTAGATGCGGAAGGCCTTCTTGCCGTCGACACGGGCGTGGCCGAGCACTTCCCAGGGTCCGGTGTAGTCGATGATCTGGACGCCGGGGAAGAGCAGCACGGCGACGTTCTTCTCGCCGCCTTCCTTCGGGCCGAGGGCCAGGGCCGGGAGGGAGAAAGCCAGGATCAGGATCGCGAGGACAGTCCGTTTCATGAAGGCCTCCGGTGTCAGGCGTTGCGAAGAGCGACCATGGGATCGACCGTCGTCGCGCGGCGGGCCGGCACGAAGCAGGCGACCGCGGCGACGAAGGCGAGCACGACCGCGACGGCCACGTAGGTCGGCGGGTCGCCCGGCGTGGTTTCGTACAGGAGTCCCGCCAGGAGGCGCGAGAGCGCGAAGGCGCCCGCGACGCCGATCGCCAGCCCCAGCGCGACCAGGCGCATGCCCTGGCCGAGCACCATCCGCACCACCCCGCCCGGGAGGGCGCCGAGCGCCATGCGGATGCCGAACTCCTGGCGCCGCTGCCCGACGGTGAAGCCGATGACGCCGGCGATCCCGGTGGCCGTGATGACGAGAGCGAGGCTGGCGAACGCCGCGAGCAGGACCGCCGTCAGGCGCGGCATGTCGAGGGCGCTCGCGTGCATGTCCTCGAGGGTCCGGAACCGGTCGACCGGCTGCTCGGGACCGATCGAGTGCACGGCCTCCCGGACCGTCTTGGTCAGCGCCATCGGCTCGGCCGTCGTCCGGACGAGACACGCGGTCGAGAGACCCGGGAACTGCAGGATGGACAGGTAGATCTGGTCGATCGGCAGCTTGGCGAGGCCGTACTGCCGGACGTCGCCCGAGACGCCGACGATGGTCAGCCAGCGAACCTCGCCGGGCTCGTTGCCGTCGACGCCGATCCGCCGCCCGATCGGGTCTTCTCCCGGGAAGACGTGGCTCGCCATCGTCTTGTTGATGACGGCGGAGTCGGGCGCATTCGTGCGGTCGGCGGCCGTCAGGGCACGGCCCTTCAGGATCGGCACGCCGATGGTCTTGAAGTAGTCGGCGCTGACCCGCTGGAAGTCGGCCCGGGGCAGGGCCTCCGGCGTCGCGGCCTCGCGGCCCTCGATCCGGAACCGGCCGTTGGCGGGCCCGCTTTCGGTCAGGGGGAACCGGCCGGCGAGGGCCGCCGACGCCACGCCGGGCTCGGCCGAGAGCTTCGTCAGCAGTCGCTCCAGGAAGTCGAGCTGCTTCTCCCGCTCGCGGTACCGCGTGAAGTTGAGATCGAGGCGCGAGGTCAGGACGCGCTCGGTCTTGTAGCCGGGGTCGATCTGCTGCAGCTTCCAGAGGGTGCGCAGCATCAGCCCGGCCCCGGCCAGCAGGACGAAGGAGACCGCGACCTGGCCGACGATGAGGACGTTGCGCATCCGGACCCGCCCCGGCACCGTGGCCGCCGGGTCGCGGCCGTTCTGCAGCGCCGAGACGAGGCTGCGCCGCGACGACAGCGCCGGGATCAGTCCCAGGCCGATTCCGGCGACGAGCGAGACGGCGAGCGTGAAGAGAAGCACGGGCCCGTCGACCACGATCTCGGCCGCCCGCGGCGTGAAGCGGGCGGCGAAGAGGACGAGCATCTTCCGGCCGGCGGCCGCGACCGCGAGGCCGAGAAGGCCCCCGAGGACCGCGACGACGACGCTCTCGGTCAGGAGCTGCCGGGCGAGCCTCCCGCGCCCGGCGCCGAGGGCCGAGCGAAGCGCCATCTCCCGCTCGCGCCGCACCAGGCGCGAGAGCGTCAGGTTCGCCACGTTCGCGCACGCGATGAGGAGCACGAGCCCGACGGTCGCCGTCAGCATGAGGAACGTGGGACGGGCCTGCCGCGTCAACTCTTCGCGCAGCGACACCGCTCCCAGGGCGAGACGGGAGGACGAGGGGTAGTTCTTCGGATAGTCCTGCGAGAGGCGCGTGGCCACATCGTGCAGGTCCTTCTTCGCGGCCGACAGCGGCGTGCCGTTCTTCAAGCGGCCGAAGGCGCGCAGCATTCCGCCGTCGCGATCGTTCTCCATGGAAGGATCCGACCGGAACGGGCAGGCCGAGATCGGCATGTAGACGTCGTTCTGGTCGGGGTATCCCGGGATCGCGGGCAGAACGCCGATCACGGTGTGGGGACGGTCGTTCATCGTGAAGACGCGGCCCACGACCTTCGGGTCGCCGCCGAAGCTCCGCATCCAGTAGTCGTGCGAGAGCACGAGGACCGCCTCGGCGCCGTGCTGGTCCTCGCCCTTCGCGAACGTGCGGCCGAGGATCGGCTTGACGCCCAGCAGGTCGAAGAAATGGGCGGAGACCACGCCCGTCTGGACCCGCTCGGGCTCCTCCTTGCCGAGCAGCACGAACCACATCGAGTGGTACTCGACCACGGCGTCGAAGCTGTGCGTCAGGTTCTGCAGGTCCGCGACCTCGGGGGGCGAGAACTGCCCGTCCGAGATGCCCGCGCCGGGCGCATCCACCTGGAGGCGCACCAGCCGATCGCCGCCGCCGTACGGCAGGGACTGCAGCAGGACGCCGTGGACGACCGAGAAGATCGCCGTGTTGGCGCCGATCCCGAGGGCCAGCGTCAGGACCGCCGCCGCCGCGTAGCCCGGGTTCTTGCGCAGCGAGCGCAGGCCGTACTTCACGTCCTGGAGGACCGTCTCGAGCAGGCGCGCGCGGTCCGCGTCGCGGACCTCCTCCTTGGTCTTCTCGACCCCGCCGAACTTCCGCAGGGCCTCGGTCCGAGCCGCCGCCGGGGCCATCCCGCGCCGCACGTTCTCCTCCGTCTCCCGCTGGAGATGGAAGCCGATCTCTTCGTCGAGCTCGTGCTCGATGCGCTTGCCCGCGAAGAGGGACCGGACGCTGCCGAACAGTCTCTTGAACATCGTCGTTCTCCTCTACGTCGCCGCGAGCACTCGCCCGACCGCGGCGGCAAAGCGCTCCCAGCTCTCGGTCTCGTCGGCGAGCTGCCGGCGTCCGGACCGGGTCAGCGTGTAGAACCGGGCTCGGCGGTTGTTCTCGGAGCTGCCCCACTCGGCCGAGATCCAGCCCTTCTGCTCCAGCCGGTGGAGGGCCGGATACAGCGAGCCCTGGTTGACCTCCAGCACGTCCTGGGAAAGCTGCTGGATGCGGGCGGCGATCCCCCAGCCGTGCATCGGCCCGTTGCCGAGCGTCTTCAGGACCAGGACGTCGAGAGTTCCCTGCAGCAAATCGCTTCGTTCCGCGGCCATCGGCCCTCCCCTCGGATCTCTACAGGAGAGCATACGGCGGTCTCCTGTCGATTGTTTAGGGGAGAGCGAAAAAAGTTGCGCCGGCGGCCGCGATAGGCTTCCGGAAAGCCGTTCAGGAGGGACTGTGACGAAACGACTCACCCTCGCCGCCGCCCTGGGATGCCTCGTGGCCGCCGCCGTCTTCGCGGCGGAGCCTCCCCCGCCGACCCCGATCGCCATCAAGGCCGCGCGCCTGCTCGACGTGAAGACCGGCCGCTACGTCGAGCGCCCGGTCGTCGTCGTGGTCGGCGGCCGCATCGAGAGCGTGGGAACCGCGGCGCCGGCCGGCGCGCGCGTCATCGATCTCGGCAACCGCGTGCTGCTGCCGGGCCTGATCGACGCCCACACCCACATCCTCCTGCAGGGCGATCCGACGGCCGTCGAGTACGACGAGCAGATCCTCAAGGAGTACCCGGCCCACCGGGTGGCGCGCGCCGTGCGCGCCATGAAGATCGGCCTCGAGCACGGCTTCACGACGATGCGGGACCTCGAGACCGAGGGCGCCGGCTACGACGACGTGGCGCTGCGCGACGCGGTCAACGAGGGCGTCGTCCCCGGGCCGCGGCTGAAGGTCGTCGGGCCGGCGCTCTCGACGACGGGCTCCTACCCGATCCAGCGCTACCGCCCCGACTGGAAGTTCCCGAGCGGCGTCATGGTCTGCGACGGCGCCGACGGGTGCCGCAGGGCGGTGCGCGAACAGCTCTCGTACGGGACCGACTGGGTCAAGATCTATGCGAACACCGGGGGGCTCCGGCTGACCTCCGACGGCTACATCGATTCGCCTCCCAACTGGACGAAGGAGGAGATCGAGGCCGTCGTCTCCGAGGCCCATGCCCACGGCGTCCGCGTCGCGGCGCACGCGCGGTCGGACTCGGGCCTCCGGATCGCACTGGCCGCCGGCGTCGACACGATCGAGCACGGCGACTCGATCCGCCCCGAGGCGGCCGCCGAGATGGCGCGCCGCGGCATCTTCCTCGTGCCGACGCTGACCGTGGCCGACTACGTCGCCGGTCCGCGGGCAGCCGCGGGGTGCGCGGTGTGCGCGGAGACGGAGAAGGTCCATGCGAAGTCCTTCGACAACTGCCGGAAGGCGGGCGTCAAGATCGCGTTCGGCACCGATGCCGGCGGCTTTCCCTGGACCGAGCTGAACCAGGCCAAGGAATTCGAGTTCGAGGTCAAGCTCGGCATGACGCCGATCGAGGCCATCCGCAGCGCCACGACCGTCGCGGCGGACCTGCTCGGCATGACCGGCCTGGTCGGCACGGTGGAGAAGGGCGCCTTCGCCGATCTCGTCGCGATGCCGGGCGATCCGCTCGCCGGCGTCTCGGCCCTGTCGAACATCGACTTCGTGATGAAGGGCGGCGAGGTGGTGAAGGCGCCCGCGCCCTGATGCTTCGGGTCGGCCTGACGGGAGGCCTCGCCTCCGGCAAGTCCACGGTCGCCGAGATCCTGGAAGACCTCGGCGCGGCCGTCCTCGACGCGGACGAGATCGTCCGCGCGCTCTACCGCGAGGGCGGGGCCGGCGCGGCCGCCGCCCGGGACATCTTCGGCGCTTCGGTCCTCGGGCCGGACGGCCGGGTCGACCGGACCCGCATCGCGGCCATCGTGTTCTCGGACGCGGCGGCGCGCCACGCCCTGGAGGCGCGGATCCACCCGCTCGTCGCCGCGGAGCGCCAGCGATTCTTCGGCGAGGCCGAAAAGGCCGGCGCCCGCGTCGCCGTCGTCGAGGCCTCGCAGCTGCTCGAAGCGGGCACCGAGTCCGACTACGACCGGGTGGTCCTCGTCATGGCGCCCGAGGAGGAGCGCGTTCGCCGCTGGGGCGATCGGGGCGGCGACCCCGAAGACGCGCGACGCCGCATCTCCTCCCAGATCCGGGCCGAGATCGCGCGCGAACGCGCCGACGACGTCATCGTGAACAACGGCACCCTCGAGGACCTGCGCCGAAAAGTCACGGACCTCTTCCGGCGCTGGACGGCGTAAGATCGCACGCCTATGCCGGCCAAGAAGATCCGGACGCCTTCCGCCCTTCCCGCCCGCCCCGGAGACGTCGTGCTGCTCGTCGGAACGATGAAGGGGCTCTTCCTCTTCTCGTCCGGTCCCGCACGGCGGCGCTGGCGCGCGGCCGGGCCCTTCTTCCCGGGAAGCTCCGTCTACGGCGCCGCCTTCGACGGCCGCGCCGGGCGCCGCCGCATCTGGGCGGCGCCGTCGAGCATGCACTGGGGCGCCGAGCTCGCCTGGACCGACGACCTCGGCCGGAGCTGGAAGCGCCCCGCCGAGCCGCTCGTCCGCTTCCCCGAGACCGCGGGGGCGTCGCTCAAGAACATCTGGCAGATCTCCCCGGGCCGCGCCGCGGAACCGGACGTCCTCTACTGCGGTGTCGAGCCCTCGGCCCTCTTCCAGTCGCGCGACGCCGGGAAGACCTGGGCCCTGAACGACGGCCTCTGGAACCACCCGCACCGGGCGAAGTGGAAGCCGGGCGGCGGCGGCCTCTGCCTGCACACCGTTCTCGTGGACCCGAACCGGCCGCAACGGCTGACCGTCGCCAGCTCGACCGGCGGCGTCTACCGCTCGGACGACGGCGGCGTCACCTGGAACGCGCGCAACCGCGGCGTGCGCGCCGAGTTCCTTCCCGACAAGCATCCCGAGTTCGGCCAGTGCGTCCACAAGATCGTTCACCACTCGACCCGGCCGGGACGGCTCTTCCTTCAGAACCACTGGGGCCTCTACCGCAGCGACGACGGCGGCGACTCCTGGACGGACATCGCCCACGGCGTCCCGTCGGACTTCGGTTTCTGCATGGGCATCCACCCGCGCGACCCCGACACCGCCTTCATCGTGCCGCTCCATTCCGACGGTTTCCGCTGCACGCCCGACGGCAAGCTCCGCGTCTATCGGACGAGCGACGCGGGCCGCTCGTGGCAGCCCATGACCCGCGGGCTCCCGCAGAAGGACGCCCTGGAGACCGTGGTCCGCGACGGCATGGGCGTCGACGCGCTCGATCCGGCGGGCGTCTACTTCGGGACGCGCAGCGGCAAGGTCTACGCCTCGCGGGACGAGGGCCGTTCCTGGGAGCTCGTGCGTGAAGGTCTGCCGCCCGTCGTCTGCGTCAAGGCCGCGGTGCTCGAGGCGCCCGTGCGCAAGGCCGCTCGCAAGGCGCGTCCCGCGAGGGGCCGCCGCGCGGCATGAGCGTCGCCGTCCTCGTCCCGGGGCCGCTCCAGCCCTTCGCGGGCGGCGCGAGCCGCGTCGACCTCGGACGTCCCGCCACGGTGGCCGAGGCGCTGCGGCAGCTCGACCGGGTGCACCCGGGCCTTTCGAGCCGCGTCCTCGACGAGACCGGCGCGGTGCGGCCCCACGTGAACATCTTCGTCGGCCCCGACAACATCCGCGACGCGTCGGGCCTCTCGACGCGCGTGCCGGACGGCACCGAGATCGCGATCCTGCCAGCCGTCAGCGGCGGGTAGGCGGACCGGCCGAAGGTTGCGTCTCCAGGCCCCGACACCCTCCGGCTGGATCGCCGCGGTCCTCGCCGACTTCGACGCCTTCCTGCTCGATCACGCGGGCTGCGAGCGCAAGGCCTCCGCGTCCGCGATGGCCTTCGTCGCGCACTACCCCGACCGGCGGGAGCTCGTCTCGGAGTGCATCGCCCTCGCGCAGGAGGAGCTCGCGCATTTCTCGGCGGTGTGGCGGCGGCTCGACGCCCGCGGCCTGACGCTGCCTCCGGACACGCGGAGCCCCTACATGGAGCGGCTGTCGCAGTGAGTTCCGCAAGGGCAGCGACGCCTACTTTCTCGACCGGCTGCTCTCTGCCGGGATCGCCGAGGCGCGCGGCTGCGAGCGCTTCGGCCTCGTCGCCGGGGGCCTGCCTCCGGGAGAGGACCGCGACTTCTACCGCGAGATCGCGCGCGCCGAGGTCACGGCACCAGGAGATGTACGTGCGCCTGGCGGGCCTCTACTTTCCGATCGGCCGGAGGTCGAGGCGCGGCTCGACGACGCTGCTCGTCGTCGAGGCGCGGATCGTCGCGGAGCTGCCGGTGCGTTCGGCGCTCTACTGAACGAGTAGACTCCCCCGCCCATGCCTTCGAAAGCCCGTCTCCCAGTACCTCGCGCGCCATGCCGAGCCGGAAGCCGTCGCCGCCGACGTGCTGACGGACGAGCTCGGCCACGTCCTCGTCGTTCCCGCCTACGGTGAGGGCCAGAGCCTCTTCGACACACTCGGCTCGGTCCCGAAGGGGCCAGAGGGCGAGACCCTCGTCATCGTCGTCTTGAACGCCCGGGAGGACTCGCCGCCGGCCGTCCACGAGGCCAACGAGGCGGCCCGGCAGCGCCTGCGGGGCGTTGCGAAGGCCGCCTCCGACCGGACAGAACCCCATCCGGCGACGGCGCTCCGGGTCGAGAACGGCACCATCCTCGTGGTCGACCGGGCGAGCCCGGGACACTTCCTCCCGAAGGGCCAGGGCGTGGGCCTGGCGCGCAAGATCGGCAACGACATCGCGTTGCGCCTTCACGCCGCGGGCCGGGTCGCCTCGCCCTGGATCCACAACACCGACGCCGACGTACGGTGCTGCCGAACGACTACTTCGACCAGACGGTGGGACTCCCGGAAACGGAAGCGGGCAACGCCGCCGCGGTCTACTTCTTCGAGCACCGCCTGGCCGAGGACGCGAAGCTCGCCGAGGCCGCGCGGCTCTACGAGATCTCGCTTCGCTACTACACGCTCGGCCTGGCCTGGGCCGGGCTCCCCTACGCCTACGAGGCGATGGGCAGCTGCATCGCGATCCGTCCCGAGGCCTACGCCGTCGTCCGCGGATTTCCGAAGAAGAACGCGGCCGAGGACTTCTACCTGCTCGACAAGCTCGCCAAGGCCGGCTCGATCCTGCGCCTCGCGGGGCGACCCCTGCTCCTCGAAGGGCGCCTCTCCGACCGCGTCCCCTTCGGAACCGGGCGGGCGCTCACCGACCTGGTCACGAAGAAGCGCGCCCTGACGGGCTTCCGCCTCTACCATCCCGCCGTCTTCGCGCACGTCGCGGCGTGGCTGCGCGTCCTGACGGTCGCGGCCGAAAGCGGCGGCCGCGTCGACCTCGCGGTCGAGGAGCTTCCCCGCGGCAACCCGTTCTTCCGCACCGAGCTCCTCCTCGAGTCCCTCGAGAAGATGGGCGCGTTCCCCGCGATGCGCGAGGCGATCGCCCGCTCCTCCGGAGACCCGAAGACGATCCTCCGGCATTTCCACACCTGGTTCGACGCATTCCGCACGCTGAAGCTGGTTCATGCCCTGCGCGACGGAGGCCTGCCCTCCCCCGGCTACCGCGAGGCCCTGGCCGAGGCGCCGTTCACCGGGCTCTCGGGCTCGACCCAGGACGATCCGGAAGTCCTGCGGCGCGCTCTCGCCGCCGAGGAGACCAGGCTCGCGGAGACCCCGGCGGGGCTGGGGGGCTAGCTCTCGTTTCTCCACCCGTTGTTCACGGGTCGGGCCTGTCGGCTGACCTGAAAGCGTCCCGGAATCCGCGTACCAGTAGAGGAGAACTCCATGCCGACACTGCGACGGACTCTGTGCCTCCTGGCGTTGCTCGCCCTGGCAACCGTTTCGCCGGCATTCGCCCAAAGGGCGAGGCGACATGGTCCCGCCGCACCCTCGGCGCCTCACGGCGCCGCCAGCCCGGTCGCCGACTGCGGCCCGGATACGTTCACGCAGTCGTCGAGCCTCTCACCGACGGACTTCAACGGGGTCACCTGCGCCGACTTGGACACCGGAATCCACTATGCCAACAGCTGGTACCGGTCCTTCCACCTGCCCGACCACGGAGTGCTCGGGAAGTTCTTCGTCTGCCAGGTCAACCTCGCCATCGAATTCGCCACGACCAACGGCAGCATCGGACAGCTGATGACCGTCAACCTCTACACGAACTCGGGCTGTCCGTTCCCCAACGGGGAGCTGACCCCCATCGGGACCGCCACGGTCACGGTGGCGGACGAGGCGCTGACGAACCTGGGCGTCGCCGTCGAGGGGACGGCGCCCGCCGGATCCGACCTCGTCGTCGAAGTCGCGGTGCCCGACGGGCACGCCATCGATGCGGTGTTTTTCCTCGGCGGCAACGCCGCGGCGCAGTCGGGTCCGAGCTATCTCTACGACCCCGACTGCGGAGCCACGATGCCCGTCGATCTCGCCCAGGAAGGGTTTCCGGAGGCGCACATCATCATGCAGGTCGTCGGGACGGAGGACAACCTCGCTCCGAGCGCGAACGTCGTCGACGCCGCCGGTGACGGCGTCCTCACGCTCGGCGAAGAGGTCGCGGTCGCGCCCACGTGGAAAACCCGCGCGACGCAGGTCACGCTCGCCGGGGCGGCCTCCAACCTGACCGGGCCCGCCAGCCTCGGCCTCACGTACACGCTCGTCGACGCCCACGCGGACTACGGCGTCATCGCGGGGGGCGCGAGCGCCAACTGCGCGAGCACCACGGGCGATTGCTACGCGGTCAAGATCGACGGAACCGGATTCGGGCATCGCGACGCGACCCTGGACGAGACGCCCGCTCCTCCTCGCGACGGCGGATGCTACGGGCGCCGCCCCCGAGCCGCGGACCCGCAGCCTCCACGTCGGCCCGAGCTTCGCGGACGTCCCGCCGGGCAGCCTCTTCTACAAGTATGCCGAGATCCTCCTCCACACCGGCATCACCGGCGGATGCGCTCTGCAGGACTCGTATTGCCCCGCCAACCCCACGCTGCGCAAGCAGATGGCGGTGTTCCTCATGAAGACGCTGCACGGCGCCTGCTACCTCCCGCCGCCGGCCGTCGGCATCTTCACGGACGTCCCGGTTGGCGACCCGTTCGAGCCGTGGATCGAGGACCTCGCCAACAGCAACATCACCGGCGGCTGCGGCCCCGGACTCTACTGCCCGGAAGCGCTGGTCCAGCGAAAGCAAATGGCCGTCTTCCTCTTGAAGGCGCACCTCGGCTCGGGCTACGTGCCGCCGGCGGCGACGGGAATCTTCGACGACGTCCCGGTCGACGCCTTCAGGCCCTTCATCGAGGACCTCTACAACCGCGGCGTCACGGGCGGTTGCGCGGGGGGGCCGCCTCCGGCGCCGATCTCCTTCTGCCCCGGCAACCCGGTGACCCGCGGGCAGATGGCGGTCTTCCTGACGAAGACCTTCGGGCTCGTCCTGTACGGTCCGTGAGAATTCACAGCGAGCCGCCGACCGTCAGTTGACGGCGCAGGAGCCGGGCCCGCGCGGATCGCCGCAGGATCCGCAGCCGCCTTCGGCGGACGCCGACGCGGAACTCTTCGCGCCGCCGCCGCCGCCGACCGCGAACACCGACAGGAGCTTGTCGACCTTCCGCCCCTCGCAGGACGGACAGCGGGGCTTCGCATCCCCGAGGACGAACTGCTCGAAGCGCTTCTCGCAGTCGCGGCAGCGGTACTCGAAGAGCGGCATGCGCGAATTCTAGCGCAGCCTCAGAACGGATAGCCGATCGACAGGAAGACCCTTCCCGTCTCCTTCGTGAACGCACTCTCGACCAGCACGGAGCAGGGCGACGGAGTGCAGGGCTTTCCGTCGGGCCCCTCGGTCCTCGTGACCTGGTACTCGATCGTGCGCAGCTCGACCGGTCTCGAGTATTCGAGGCGCAGCGGCCCGACGGGCGTCATGTAGTGCAGGCCGGCGCCGATCGACTGCCGCAGTCCGTTTTCACCCTCGATCTTGAAGTTGATGTTGCTCGCCTTGGCCCAGACCTGGGCGAGGTCGTAGAAGATCGACACGCCCAGGTTCCCCAGGATGGGAAACCGATACTCGAGCGTCCAGGCCATGAATCCGTTCCCGCCGATGATCCGAGGGCCCGGCGTGCAGTCGTAGAGCGCGAGCAGTGCTTCGTCGGGTTGATTCGGGTATTGCTCGGCGCAGGTGCCCACGTCTCCCGTCTTCGGTACGGCCTGCGTGTTGTAGTCGACGGTGACACGGGGGATGCCGGCGAGATCCGTCGCGAATCCGCGTCCCGTCGACGAGCCCCCCGAGTAGAAGCGCTCGGCGATCGGGACCGGTACCCGATCTTCGGGCGGAACCGAATACGCTCCCTGGCCGTACGGGTAGATCCCTCCCGCCTTGAAAGAGGCCCCGAGCACGCCTCCGAAGATGGTCTTGAACCAGGCCGCCTGGCCCGAGACCTTCCCGTACCGGGCGTCGGCCGAGGCGAACGGGAAGGCGTACTTGCCGGCCAGCGTCGAGTACCAGCCGGAGTGCGGATCGAGGATGTCGTCCCGCCGGTCGTAGAAGAAGCTCGGGCCGGCCGCGGACTGCTTGATCGGAAAGGCCGTCTTCGGGAAGCGCTCGACCTCGATCGTCGAGAGGTCCTCCGGGTTTTGAGGCCCCTGAACCTGGTACTCGTAACGCAGTCCGACCCGCAGGTACCGGCCCCACGGGCGGACGGTCTCCACGTACCCCCCGTAGCTGTCCACGTTGACGTCCTGGATCGGCAGGCGGCTGGCGAAGCCGACGACGCTGATCGGGACCGTCGAGTCGAAAGCGTAGGGATCGAGGAACCGCGCGAAGAGGTAGCCGCGGGTCGAGATCGGCGCGTACTGCACCTCGACCGAGGCCGACTGCATCCGGCCGAAGAGGTTGCGGTAGGTCAGGCCGGCGATGCCGAAGACGTCGTTGCGGTTGACGTCGGCGCCGGCGGCGTAGAGGTATCCGAAACCGTAGAGGAGCGACAGCCTTCGCGCCTCGGCGACCTCGACGTCGATGTTGCGCGTCAGGTTCTCGGGATTGGTCGGCTGCGGCCGGACGTCGATCGAGCGGAAGACCCCCGTGCGCGCCAGGTTCTGCTGCGTGTCGGCGACCTTCCCTTCCGAGTACGGCTCGCCCTCCTTCCAGGCGATCTGCCGGCGGATCCGCTCGACCTCGGTGACGGCGTTGCCGCGGATGATCGTCCGACCGAAGAACGCGCGCTGGCCCTCCTCGACCCGGTATTCGACGTCGACCTTCGTCCGGTCCTCCGAGAGCGTGTACCGGTCCTGCACCGTCGCCGTGGGCCAGCCCGTGTTGCGGTACCGGCTCGTGAGCGCGGCGACGTCGCGTCGCACGTCGACGGGGTTGAAGGGGTCGCCGACCCTGACGGCCAGCAGCGACGCGAGGTCCTCCGGGGTCAGGTGCTCGGCGCCCTCGACCCTCCGTTCGGCGACGAAGGCGCGAGGCCCCTCCGCGACCTCGATCCGAACATCGAGAAGCCCGGGCTCCCGGCCGTCGGTGACCTTCGAGGTCACCCGCGCGTCGACCCAGCCGCGCGTCTGGTAGTAGCCCAGGATCGTCGAAACGTCTCCGGCCAGGTCCTCGTCGGTCAGGTGGCCCGGGGCCACGAGCGGCAGGCCCTTCGGCCTCGTGACCATGAGATCGCGGAGCGTGTCCTCCGGCACGGACGCGTCGCCTGCGATCTCGATCGCCTCGACCGCGTACTTCGCGCCGGGATCGACGACGAGCTTGACGACGACCGGGTCGGTCCCGGCCGCCGTCGCCGCGACCGTGGCGCGATAGCGCCCCGAGCGCTGCAGCTCGCTGCGCCGATCGGTCGCCCACTGCTCCAGGAGGTCCTCGTCGAACGGCTGCGAGTCGAGGAGGGCCAGGATCTGCTTGCGGGCCGCCTTGTCCTTGACGCCCGACGGCCTCGAGCTCGAAGAGCGGCCCCACGGCGATCCGGTAGACCGGCCGGATGCGGCCGTCCTCCGTCGGCTCCGTGGCGATCAGCTCGACCGAGGCCCGAAAACGGCCCTGGCCGAGCAGGAACTTCTGCAGGCGCTCGGCGTCGTCGCGGGCCTTCGTCTCGCGATACACGTCCCCCGGGCGGAGCCTCATCTCCTTCTCGAGCCCGGCCGCGGAAAACGGCGCCGTGTCGCCGTCGAAGAACGGCTCGGTGACGCGGGCGCGCTTGCCGGCCGCGATGCGGTAGACGACCGTGACCGTGAACTCCTTCTGGTCGAAGACCGCCTCCGGCTCGACGGCCGGCTGGATGTAGCCCTCGGCCGCGAGCCGGCGCTCGAGGGCCGAGGCCCCGGCCTCCATCGCCGCGGCGTGGAACGGGTCGCCCGCCGAGAGCGGGACCACCCGGCGCAGCTCCTCGCGCGTGGGCGCGAACTTTCCGTCGAACTCCACCGTCCGGACGATGTAGGCGCGCCAGAGGTAGACGGTGACCGCGAGCTCGCCGTCCGGCAGCGGCTCGGCTTCGACGGCGACGTTCGAGAAGCGGCGTGTGCCGTAGAGGTTTCGGATCGTCGAGCCCGTTTCCAGCTCGGTGAGCGGCCGCCCGGCGACGATCGCGATGAGAGCCCCGACCTCGCCCGGGTCGACTTCGCCGTCGCTCACGTAGGAGACGGAAGCCACGACCTTCCCGTCGTCCGGGGGACCCGCGGCCGCCGCGAGGACGGGGGCCGCCCCGGCCGCGAGGCCTCCGAAGAGCAGGGCCGCCGCGAGTGCGCGCCGCATCAGAGACGCTGGCGGCGCCGGAACGTCACCGAGAAGTTGCCGTCCTCGTCCCGCAGGAGCTGGATGAAGACGGAGTCGCTGACCTGCCACTCGATTCGGATGATCGGGTCCTTGCTCGAGTCGACCGCGATCGACGACGTGACCGTCAGGTCCTGGGTGATCTTCTTTCCGATCGTCGTCCGGAACGTCGTCAGACTGCTGCCCTCGAAGACCGGGTCGATCTGGAACCGGTCGAGCTTGAAGATCTCCTTTCCGCCCCGGGTGATTCCGCCGGTCACCGCGCCCGTGACGAGGCCGCCCGCCGCCGACACGAGCTGGTCGGTGGTCTTGGACTGCTGCCGCGTGTCGGGCGGAGTTCCCGACAGGATGAGGCCCAGGATCTCGTCGTTCGTCAGCGGCGGGTCGGAGGTGAAGTTCGCCGACACGCGCGGCCAGGTCCCGACGAGCGCGACGACCAGGTCGTATCCCTTGACGTCGGCGCGCGCGCGCAGGTCGACGAAGGGAGCGATCCGCGTCGTGTTGGAGAAGGTGATCGCGCCCGACTCGATCTCGTAGCGGATGTCGGAGAACACGATCCGTCCCCCCTCGTCGAGCAGCACCTGCCCGAGCAGGATCGGATCCGCGAGGGTGCCGCGGGCCGTCAGGTCGACGGTCCCCGAGAGGCGCGCGACGTTGTTCCGAATCTCGAGCGCGGCGGCCGACACGATGCGCACGTCGAGCGCGGTGCGCTCCTTCCAGGGCTCGCGCGACGCCAGGGCGCCGGTCGGGCGGCTCTTCGACAGGAGGTCCGAGACGGTCAGGTCGACGTCCTTCGTGTACGTCCCGCGAAGCAGCGTCACCTCGCCCCGGATCTCGCGGTCCTCCGGATCGCCCGAGACCACCAGATCGGCGTCGACGACCAGGCGCAGCGCCGGGATCGCGCGCACCGAGATCCTCCGGCCCTGGACCGCCAGCCGATAGCTCGCCAGAGAGCTGCCGTCCAGGCGGAAGCTGCCGGCCACGAACGTCTCGCCTTCGGCGACGCGCGCGCGCAGGCCGTCGATCTCGCCGGACGAGCCGACGAGCCGCAGCGTCCCCTCGATGTCCTCGAAGGAGTATCCCGCCGCGCGGTACCGGCCGTCCTCGATCCGCACCGAGCCATTGAAGGCGGGCTCGTCGACGGTTCCGCTGACGCCGACGTCGAGCGTCAGCCGGCCCGCCAGGCCGAAGGCCGGACGCACCAGGTCGAGAACCGCCGCGTCGGCCGTTCCGGCGATCCGGCCCTCGATCTTCCTGGCCGCCGCCGGAGCGTCGAGCGCCCCGCGCACCGTGAAGTCGATGCCCTCGCCGACCGCGCGCAGGCCCTCGAGCGTGATGCGCCGTTCGGCGATCCGGATCCGCGCGGGATCGGCCACCGTCAGCAGGCCCGGGTGCTCGCGCGTATCGAGCCGCGCGCGCGTCACGAGGACCTCGCCCGAGACCGGTGCCTCCCGGTCGTGCCAGGCGAACCGGCCGCGCGCCTCGACCGCGCCCCCGACGCCTTCGGGCAGCTCGAAGGGCGTGAACAGCGCGAACGACGGGAAAGTCGGGGGCGTCGAGCTCGGCATCGATCCGGCCCGGCGAGCCCAGGGGCTCTCCGGTCGCCGTCAGCGTCCAGTGGCCGGGCGCCGAGAGCGTCCCGGAGAGCTCGCCCTTCGTCAGCCGCGCCTCGAGACGCGGCGCCAGGGCCGCCGGGATCTCGCGCCCGTGGAACCGGGCCCCGGTGAGGGCGGCGGAAACGGTCATGTCCGGATGGTCGAAGGTGCCCGAGCCCGTCAGCTCGAACGTCAGCTTGCCCGACAGCTCGTCGTCCGCCTTCGCCACCGCCACGAGGTCCTCGATCGGGACGGCGTCGCCGGCCGCCCGCACCTCGAAGGTCTTGTCGCGGAACGCGATCGACCCGCTGCCCCCGAGCGTTCCGTCGTGAAGCTCCGCCCGCACCTCGTCGAGCTCGAACCGTCCCGGCGAAAGCGTCGCGCGCCCGGTCACGAGCGGAAACGGCTGTCCCCAGACGACCGCGTCCTCCAGGGTCATGATTCCGCCGCCGGAGACGGCGTCGGGGGGCGTGCCGGCGACCGGGAACGCTCCCGAGAGGCGGCCGGTGACCGGGTAGTCGAGGTCGAGGTAGTCGAGCAGCCGCTCGATCGGATAGTCCTTGGCGGTGGCCGTCAGGTCGAACCGGGGCCGCGCGGGGTCCCTGCGGTAGCGGGCGGTGCCCTCGAGCGAAACCGTCGCGCTGCCGTCGTAGACGCGGAGCGGATGGAAGAAGAATGCGCCGTCGCTCATGTCCGCGGCGCCCCGGACGCTTCCGAAGAGAACGCCGGCATAGCGCGTGTTCTCCGCGGCGATGCGGGCGGTGACGTCGGGGTTGCCCCAGGACTTCGTCATGTGGCCCTGCGCCTCCCCGCTGCCCCCGAGTCCGAGCGCGTCGGGCTGACCGCCGCTGGCGGCGGTGAAGTTCTGGAAGAGGCGGTCGACCTCGCCGAGCTCCCGCGAGCGCAGGTGGAAGTCGAAATCCGGTATCCACTGCCCGATCCGCATGCCTCCGGTCAGCTCGAGCGTGGACGCCGGGAACCGGAAGGTCGTCGCCTGAAAGCCGATCCGGCCGTCGACAACGGCGAGGGCCCCTCCCCCTCCGGTCGGAATGCCGTACCGGCCCTTCACGGCCGACACTGCGGGACCGGGCTCGATCGCGACCGTCAGGCCGCCGTCGGCGCGCTCGATTCCGCCCTCGGCCCAGCGCAGAGCGACGGAGAGCGCCGCCTGGCCGGAGAGTCCCGTCCCCGGAAGCTTCAGGTCGCCGAAGAAGCGCTCGACGGACACGCCCCGGGCCTCGAGCGTGAGGGTCATCGGCTGCGGCCGCCTTCCCCCGGCGAGGCCTTCGATCCGGTAGAGACCGGTCGCCAGCCCTCCGGCATACCGCGCCTTCTCGATCCGCGCGACCAGGGCGTCGGGTCGGGCGACGACCGTCGCCTCGATGTCCTCGACGGGAAAGCCCTTGGCATCGATGCTCGCCGACTCGACCCTTCCGGTGATGCGAAACCCGCCGCGCGGCGGGATGCGGATGTCCGCGCGCACCGAGGCGTCTCCGGCAAACCCGAGGCCGGAGTGGAAGATCCGTTCGACCTCGGCGACGTGAAGCTGACCCGACAGCATCAGGAGGATCGTCGGGTCCTTGAGGTTCTCGACGGCCCCGGAGGCGTTCAGCTCGCCGAACTCTCCGACGATGCGCAGCGCCTCGACCGCCGCCCCGCGCGCGGAATCGAGGCGGAAGCGCAGATCGAGTCCGAAGACGAGAGGCTCGGCGGCCGGAAGGTGCAGCTGCACCCGCCGGCAGGCCAGCGTGCCGCCGTATCGCTCGAACCCGAGGGTCGAGAGCTCCACCGCGAACTCGTCGAGCCGGCCGTCGATCCCCATGGCCCGGCCCTCGAGCTGGAACACGCCCCGCTGCACGACGAGCTCGCCGACGCGGACGGCGAGACCGCCCTTCTCCGCGGGCCCGGTCAGGCCCGGCGGGAGATTCCAGGTCCCGTCGGCAAACTGCACGAGGGCGATGCGCGGCGAGACCGCGCGCACGCGGCCGAGGCGCAGCTCCCGGCCCGTGACGGACACGCCGCCGCCGATCGTCAGCTCCGCCGCCGACAACAGCGGCTCTCCCCCGATCCGCGGATCGTTCTCGATGCGCACGTCGGCGAGCTGGATCGACGGCGGAAAGACGTGGAAGTCGACCCGGCGGAAGGTCACCGGCCGCTTCAGGAGCTCCGAGAGCCGCTGCTCCGACACGCCCTGCAGGAGCGTCTGGAAACGGTCCGAGTTCCAGATCGAGTACGCGGCGAGCACCACGAAGACCGCGAGGATCAGGAAGAGGCGCGAGGCCGAAAGCAGCTGCGCCTCGTGCGGCGTCTCATCCCGGCCGTCGCCCGCGCCCTCGTCCGACATCCGGCGGAACTACACTCCCCAGGAGAGCTTGCCCGCGAGCTGATCGAAGTGATCGGTCTCGGGCGGGCGCAGCAGCGTCACCCCGGCGGGGCTCGAACGCACCACCACCGTCAGGCCCGAGAGGATCGGAAATCCCTCCTGGCCGTCGAGAGTGAGATAGACGCCGCCGTCGCGCCGCTCGGGGCCCACGACCCGGATGCGGATCTCCGTGGACGCCGGGACGACGAGGGGCCGCTGCCCCAGCGTGTGGGGACAGATGGGCGTGATGACGTTGGCCGGCAGCTGGGGGTGGAGGATCGGACCGCCGGCCGACAGGTTGTAGGCCGTCGAGCCGGTGGGCGTCGCGATGATGACTCCGTCGGCGCGAAACTCGGCCACCGTCTTGCCGTCGAGGGCGATCGCGAAGGTCGAGATCCGCGCGAGGGCCTCGCGGTTCAGGACGGCGTCGTTCAGGACCCGATACCGGCCGTGGTGCGGCCCGCGCGAGACGGCCACGTCGAGCACGCCCCGGCGGTCCTCGCGAAACCGTCCGGCGAGCACGTCGTCGAGCCGCGCGATCGCCTCCTTCTGCGTGAGGGTCGCCAGAAACCCGAGAAGGCCGACGTTGATCCCCAGGACCGGGGTCTCCGGCGGCGCCGCCCGCGCCACCGAAAGGAGTGTCCCGTCGCCGCCGAGCACGACGACCAGGTCCGCCTCCCTCGAGATTCGCCCTCGCGCGACCCCGCCGGGCCGGCCGAGAGCCTCGGCGGTGCCGTCCTCGAGAATCACCTTGCGGCCCCGCCGCTTCAAGGCGGCCGCCATCGACGCCGCCAGCCGGATGGCCGGAATGGAGGCCGCCTTGGCCACGATCCCCACGCGGGGAAACCTCGGAGCGGAGCCTCGGGACCCCTTCATCCCTCTCAATTTACACGAAATCCGACGAGAAACTCCTCGTTGCCGCGGGCCCCGCGGATCGGCGACGGGATCGATCCCCGATGCTCGAGCCCGAGCCGCCGTCCGGCCGCCTCGATCTCCTCGACGACGCGCCGGCGCGTCTCCTCCGACTTCACGACGCCGCCTCGCGGGACCTCTCCGCGGCCGGCTTCGAACTGGGGCTTGACGAGGACCACGAGCCCGGCGCCCGGCGAGAGCAGCGGGACGACCGCCGGCAGGATCAGGCGCAGCGAGATGAACGAGACGTCGACCGCCGCGAGCTCGATCGGCTCGGGGACCTCGGCGCCGCGAGAGCGAGCGCGCGTTGACCTTCTCCCGGACGACCACGCGCGGGTCGTTGCGCAGCTTCGCGTCGAGCTGCCCGTATCCCACGTCCACCGCGTAGACGCGCGCGCGCCCCGCGCTGGAGCAGGCAGTCGGTGAACCCGCCGGTCGAGGCCCCGACGTCGAGGCAGACGAGGCCGGACGGGTCGAGGCCGAAGTGGTCGAGCGCCCCGGCGAGCTTGACGCCTCCGCGCGAGACGTAGGGATGCGGCGGGCCCGAGACGGCGACCGCGGCGTCCTCGGCCACGCCCTCGCCGGCCTTCTCGGCGCGCCGGCCGTCGACGGACACGAGGCCGGCGAGAATCATCGCCTGGGCCTTCTCCCGCGAAGGCGCGAGGCCCCGCGCCACGAGCAGGAGATCCAGCCGCGTCTTCAAAACGTGATCGCCACCTTCATCGAGCCCTCGGGCTCGCGGGCGCGGGCGAACGCCTCGGCCGCCCGCGCGACGGGAAACCGGTGCGAGACGAGGTCGGCGACCCGCACCTCCCGGCGCGCGATCCGGTCGAGGGCCTCCAAGGTGTCGTCCGGGCCGCAGGAGTAGGACGGGACGACCGAGACCTCCCGGAAGTAGAGGTCGAAGAGCCCCGCGTTCCAGGTCTCGCCGGGCGGCGCCATCGTGAAGAGGAGGAGGATGCCGCCCGGCGCCACGGCCTCGAACGCTTCCTCGACCACCTCGCGCTTGCCCGGACCGACGAACACGACGTCGAAACCGGCGGGGGCGAGGCGCCGCGCGCCCTCCCGGATCGACTCGCCCGAGACGTCGATCACCGCGTCGGCGCCGCTCGCCCTCGCCGCGGAGAGCCGCGAGGCCACGCGGTCCGCGCCGGCGATCGAGGACGCGCCGAGGGCACGCCCGAGGCGGACCGCGAGCTGGCCCGCCGGCCCGAGGCCCACGCAAAGCAGCGACTGGCCGCGCGCGAACCGCGCCCGCCGGAACGCCTTCACGACCGTAGCGAGCGGCTCGACGAAGCTCGCCTCCTCGTCGGAGACGCCCTCGGGGATCTTCGAGCGTGTCGTGCGCGAGGTTGCCCGCCGGGATCCGCACGAGCTCCGCCATGCCGCCGGGATCGAGGCGCGAGGCCCGCCACTCGGGGACAGTGCACGTATCGGCCCGACGCGCAGGCCGGGCAGGCGAGGCAGGGCGCATGGTGGTGCGGCGCGACGCGGTCCCCGGAACGAAAGTCCGTGACGCCGGCGCCGACGGCGACGATCTCGCCCGCGACCTCGTGACCGAGAATCGTGCCGGCCTTCCTGCGAACGTACCAGTCGAGGAGGTCCGAGCCGCAGATCCCGGCGATCCGCGTGCGCATGAGGGCCTCGCCGGGGCCGATCGCGGGCTCGGGAAGCTCGACGACGGCGGCCGATCCGTCGGCCTCGATGCGGACGGCCTTCATGCGCAGGGATTATGGGTCAGGCGGGACGCCTCCGGGGTCAGGCGTCGGCCCGGGCGACCTCGGCGACCGCGGCGAGCAGCCGGTCGACCTCGTCCTCGGTCGTGTAGCAGGCGGCGCCGGCGCGCACGAGGCCGTCCTGGCCGTGGCCCAGCCGTTCGACGACCGTCAGCGCGTAGAAGTCGCCGCTCGAGAGAAAGAGACCGCGCAGTGCGAGTGCCTCGGCGACCTCGTCCGCGGTGCGCCCGGCGAGCGACGAACGCGACGGTCGGCGTGCGGGGCGCCGACGGGCGGCGGGCCGTACACGGTCACGCCGTCGATCGCGGGCGAGCCCCGTCCACAGCTTCTCGAGGAGCTTCTGGCCGCGCCGGTGGAGCTCGGCGAAGGCGGCGGCGAGGGCCTCCCGGCGCGAGGCCCCGGCGTCTCGCAGAGCGACGCGAGGAAGTCCACGGCCGCGGCGGCGCCGACGATGCCCTCGTGGTTGAGCGTGCCGGTCTCCAGGCGCTCGGGCGACCAGTCCGGCGCGGGCGCGAGCCTCGGGACGTCGAGCGCGTCGATCAGCTCGCGGCGGCCCCAGAGCACGCCCTGGTGCGGGCCGTAGAACTTGTACGGGGAGCAGGCGAGGAAGTCGCAGCCGATCCGCGCGGACGTCGACGCAGCACGTGCGGCGCGTAGTGGACGGCGTCGACGAACGACAGCGCCCCGGCCTCGCGGGCGAGGCGGCAGATCCGCGTCGACGTCGTTGATCGTCCCGAGCGCGTTCGACGCCGCCCCGATCGCCACGAGCTTCACGCCCGGGCGCGATCGCGGCGGCGAGGTCGGCCTCGTCGAGCTGGCCGGTCTCGGGCCGCATCCGCACCGTCCGGATCGTCACGCCGCGGTCGCGCGCCAGGGCCTTCCAGGGGTCGACGTTGGCGTGGTGATCGAGCTCGGTCACGACGATCTCGTCGCCCGGGCCCCAGGCGCGGCCGAGGGCGCGCGAGAGGTGGAAGGTCAGCGTCGTCATGTTCTGGCCGAAGGCGATCTCGGACGGGTCGCCGTTCAGGAAGTCCGCGAGCGTCCGCCGCGCCTCGGCCAGGGCCGCGTCGGTCTCGATCGTCGACGGGTAGCGCCAGTGCGTGTTGGCGTTGTGCTTGAAGAGGTAGTCGGCCATCGCCTTGACCACGCCGACGGGGACCTGGGTGCCGCCGGGGCCGTCGAAGTACGCCACCGGCCGGCCGTCCTGCTTGCGCTCGAGCGCCGGAAAGCGGCCGCGGATCGAGGCGACGTCGAGGACGGGCGAGGAAAGAGGGATCCCGGCGAATGTCGTCGTTCCCATGGCGGCGGCGAGGATATCAGCCGGCCGCTTGAACGGCGCTCCCCTTCTGCCATAGCGTGCGCCGAACCCATGCCGCCGCCGGTGTTCGAGCGCCCGAGGCTCCGGGAGGAGGACGCGGTCCGCCTCGCCGGGGACCTCTTCGGCGTTTCGGCGTCGGCGGCACGGGCGCTGCCGAGCGAGCGCGACCAGAACTTCCACCTGCGCACCGATCGCGGCGAGCTCGTCCTGAAGGTCGCGGGACCTTCCGAATCCGACGCGGTCCTCGACCTGCAGGACCGCGCCCTCGCGTGGATCGCCGGGCGCGACCCGTCGCTTCCGGTGCCGCGCCTCGTCGCGAAGTCGGCCGACGGACGCACGCGCCTGCTGACGTACCTGCCGGGCACGATCCTCGCCGAGGCCGCGCCGCGCGACCCCGCCCTGCTCTCCCGCGCGGGAAACCTCCTCGGGCGCCTCGACGTCGCGCTCGCAGGCTTCGCCCATCCCGCGGCCGCGGGGCGCGACCTCGCCTGGAATCCCGAGCGCGCGGGAGACGTCATCGGCCGCCACGCCGGGGCGATCGCCGACCCGGCGCGCCGGGAGCTCGTCGGCCACTTCACGCGGCTCTTCGAGTCGAGCGTTCGCCCGCGGCTCCCGGCCCTGCCTCGAAGCGTCATCCACAACGACGCCAACGACTACAACCTGCTCGTCGGAGCGCCGACGGCCGCGCCCGGTGAGCGGCCGATCACCGGGATCCTCGACTTCGGCGACATGGTCGAGGCCTGGACGGTCTGCGAGCTCTCGGTCGCCGTGGCCTACGCGATCTTCGGGCAGGCCGACCCGCTCGCCGCGGCCAAACGCGTCGTCGGGGGCTACCACGCGGCGCGCCCCCTCTCCGAGGCGGAGCTCGAGGCCGTCTGGCCGCTCGCGGCCCTGCGCCTCTGCACCAGCGTCTGCCTGTCGGCGCACCGGCGCACGGCCGAGCCCGACAACGCCTACCTTCTCGTCAGCGAGGCGCCCGCCTGGGAGGCGCTCGCGCGGATGCGCGAGGTCCACCCCCGCTTCGCGCACTACGTCCTGCGCAACGCCTGCGGCCTTCCGCCCTGCCCGCAGACGCCGGCCATCGAGGCCTGGCTCGCGGCGAACCGGCGCGAGATGGGCCGCGTCGTCGACGCGGACCTTTCGCGGGCGGTCGTCTTCGACCTGTCGATCTCGAGCCCCGAGTTCCGCACGCCGGCCGAGACGCTGTCGACGGCCACGATGACTCCGCGCCTCTTCACGCGGATGCGCGAGGCGGGCACGCCGGTCGGGATCGGCCGCTACGACGAGGCGCGGCTCGTCTACGGGGGCGACGCCTTCGCCGGCTCGGCCGGCGAGCACCCCGAGCGCCGCACCGTGCACATCGCCGTCGACCTCTTCATGGAGCCCGGCTCCCCGGTCTTCGCGCCGCTGCCCGGCCGGGTGCACGCCGTGCGCGACAACGCCGCGCGCTTCGACTACGGGCCGACGGTGATCCTCGAGCACGCGCCCGAGGGCGCGCCTCGCTTCTACACGCTCTACGGCCACCTCACGCCGGACTCGCTCGCGGGCCTCGCGCCCGGGGCGCCGGTCTCCCGCGGGCAGCGCATCGGGTCGATCGGCGCGCCGCCCGGAAACGGCGACTGGCCGCCCCACGTGCACTTCCAGATCGTCACGGACATGCTCGACCGCGACGGAGACTTCCACGGCGTCGGCTCGGCGAGCGAGCGGGCGGTGTGGCTGTCGCTCTCGCCGGACCCCAACCTCGTCCTCGCTCTGCCGGGCTCGCCCTTCCGGGCGCCCTCGGAGGACCCGGCGCGGATCCGCGAGGAGCGCCGGCGCCGCCTCGGCCCCTCGCTGTCGCTCGCCTACCGCGCTCCGCTCGAGATCGTTCGCGGCGCCGGGACGTTCCTCTACGACCACACCGGCCGCGCGTTTCTCGACATGGTCAACAACGTCGCCCACGTCGGGCACGCGCACCCGCGGGTCGTCGAGGCCGGCGCAGCGGCAGATGACGGTCCTGAACACCAACACGCGATACCTGCACCCGTCGATCGTGCGCTACGCCGAACGTCTCGCCGCGACGCTGCCGGAGCCGCTGTCCGTCTGCTTCTTCGTGTGCTCCGGGAGCGAGGCCAACGAGCTCGCGCTTCGCCTGGCGCGCGCGCGCACCGGCCGGCGCGGGGTGGTCGTCGTCGAGGGCGCCTACCACGGCAACACGCAGGCCCTCGTCGACGTCAGCCCGTACAAGTTCGACGGGCCCGGGCGGCGGCGGCCGGCCGGCGCACGTGCGCGTCGTCCCGATGCCGGACGACTACCGCGGCCTGTATCGCCGCGAAGACCCGGCGCGCGCCGGGAAGTTCGCGGCGCACGTCGCCGAAGCGTGCGCCTCGCTCGAGCGGCGACGGCCTCGCGCGTTCCTCTGCGAGAGCCTGCTGTCCTGCGGCGGCCAGATCGAGCTGCCGCCCGGCTACCTCGCCGCGGCCTACCGGCACGCGCGCGCGGCCGGCGCCGTCTGCATCGCCGACGAGGTCCAGGTCGGCTTCGGCCGCGTGGGCAGCCGCTTCTGGGGCTTCCAGACGCAGGGCGTCGTGCCCGACATCGTCACGCTGGGCAAGCCGATCGGCAACGGCCACCCGCTCGCGCGCGGTCGTCACGACCCCGGAGATCGCCGCCGCCTTCGCCAACGGGATGGAGTACTTCAACACCTTCGGCGGCAACCCCGTCTCCTGCGAGATCGGCCTGGCGGTCCTCGACGTGATCCGCGACGAGCGGCTGCAGGAGCGTGCCCTGCGCCGTGGGCGGACGCCTGCGGGCCGGGCTCGCGGCGGCTCGTCGAGCGGCACGCCGCCGTGGGCGACGCGCGCGGCCTCGGCCTCTTCCTCGGCATCGAGCTCGTCGCGGACCGCGAGACGCGCGCGCCGGCCGCAGCGAAGGCGGCCTACGTCGTCGAACGCATGAAGGACCACGGCATCCTGCTCTCGACCGACGGGCCCGACCACAACGTCATCAAGATGAAGCCGCCGTTATCTTTCGGCGAAGACGACGCCGAACGCGTTCTCGCGGCCTATGATCGCGTGCTCTCGGAAGACTTCGTGAGGTGGAAATGAAACCGCGTCGCCCGGCCATCGCCCTCCTCGCGCTCCTCGTCGCCTCGCTGGCCGTGGCGCAGGTGCGCACGGAAAACGTCGTCGTCATCGTCACCGACGGACTGCGGTGGCAGGAGGTCTTCCGCGGCGCCGAGACGGCGCTCCTGACCGAGAAGCCGGGCGGCGTCGAGGACGTCGCGGCGACGAAGGCGGCCTTCGGGCAGTCGACGTCGAAGGAGCGCCGCGAGGCTCTCCTCCCCTTCTTCTGGTCGGTCGTCGCGAAGGAGGGCCAGATCTACGGCAACGCCGACGCGGGCTCTTCCGCGCAGGTGGTCAACCGCTACAAGTTCTCCTATCCCGGCTACAACGAGATCATCACGGGCTCGGCCGATCCGCGCATCGACTCGAACGAGTACCCTCCCAATCCCAACGTGTCGGTCTTCGAGTGGATGAACCGGCAGCCCGGCTTCGAGGGCCGGGTCGCCGTCGTCGCGGGCTGGGACGCGTTCCCGCGGATCTTCAACCGCGAGCGCAGCGGCCTCGCCATGCGGGTCGGATGGGAGACGCCGGTCCCGACGCCGAAGACTCCCCGCCAGGAGCTCCTGAACACGATGTACGCAACCATCACCCGGGAGTTCACCGAGATGCCGTGGGACGCGCTCCTGCAACAGACGCTCCTCGAGTACGTCGCCGAGAGGAAACCCCGCCTTCTCTTCGTCGGCTACGGAGAATCGGACGAGTGGGCGCACAACGGCCGCTACGACCTCTATCTCCGGTCGGCCCGGTCGATCGACGGCTTCATCCGCGAGCTCTGGACGACGATGCAGGCGATGCCGGAGTATCGCGGCCGGACGACCTTCCTCCTGACGACCGACCACGGCCGCGGCGGCGGCCCCGAGAACTGGAAGCACCACAACTTCGACGTCGACGGAGCCGAGAACATGTGGATCGCGATCCTGGGCCCGGACACCCCCGCCCTGGGCGAGCGCCGGAACGCGCCGCGGGTCACCCAGAGCCAGATCGCCGCGACCGCGGCGGCGCTTCTCGGCCAGGACTGGGGCGCCGTGAACCCGAAGGCGGGCGCGCCCATCCCGGACGCGATCGCCCCGGGACGCCCCTGAAACACCCCTAGAGCCTGACCACCGCCGGTCCCGGCTGCGTCGTGAAGAACCGCGAGCGTTGGGTCGGGCTGGGGAACGCCTCCGCGTAGGCTTCGCCCCAGCGCTTGCGGAAGGCGTCGGCCTCCTCGGCGCGGACGATAGCCCAGACGCTCCCGCCGAAGCCGCCGCCGAAGGCCGAGGCCGCCGCGGCGCCGAGCGAGCGCGCCGACCGCTGCAGCGCCACCGTCTCGGGGATCTGGTTGCCGAGGCAGCGCTCGGCGAGCTCTTGCGAGCGGTCGACGAGCTCCCCGATCGGAACGACGTCCTCGCGGGAGAGCCAGGCAGCGACGCTCGGGATGAGCACGGAGCTCTCCTCGAGGAACTGGTCGAAGCGGCCGCCGAGGAACTCCGGCGTGAAGCCCTCGACCGGGATGAGGCGCACCAGGTTGCGAATGCGCTCGGGCGCGTCGTAGTCGGCCATCGCGGCGGCGAAGAGGCTCGGGTCCTCGCGCCGGGCGGAGCGGTTCCAGAGCTCGAGGATGGCCGCCGCCGCGAGCGACAGGCGGTTGTAGCGGTCCTTGACCGCGCCCGTCTTGTCGGAAGCGACGCCGCTCGAGGCGACGACGAAGACCCATCCGGAGGGCAAGGGGACGGTCCGCTCGCGACGCACCGGGCAGAAGGCGTACTGCGCGATCTCGCCCGCCCGGCTGCAGAGGATCGCCGTCTGATCCTCGCTGCCGCCGAACGTCCCCACGCCGTGCTCGCCCGCGAGGGCCCCGAACCCCCGCCCGTTCTCCAGCGCCCCGAGGTAGCCGCCGAGATCCTCCGCACTCCGGATCTGTGCGGCGTACTCCGCGCGCGCCGGAAGGTCGTTGACCTCCGAGAGCGCCGTGAAGAGCGCGACGACGAGCGCGCTCGAGCTCGAGAGACCCGAGGCCCGCGGCAGGTCGCTCGCGAGAGCGACGTCGGCCCCGCGCAGGCCCCCCGGGAAGTTGCGCGCCGCGCGGGAGGCGACCGTTTCGACGTACACCCTCCAGCCGGATGCGGCGGGAACGAGCGCCGGGTCGAGCGGCACCTCGACCTCGAGCCTTCGTCCCGCGTCGACGACGCGAAGGACGCCGTCCCTTCTCGGCGAAGCCGCGACGCAGAAACCGCGGCCCACGGCGCACAGGAGGCTTCGCCCGCCGGCATAGTCCGTGTGCTTGCCGAGAACCTCGATCCGGCCCGGCACGAACCAGCGCGCCGCGGGCTCCGCCGCGCCGGTCGCGGCCCGGAACGCAACGTCGACCTCGGTGAAGAGCTCGCGCTTGCGGCGCGCCTCGGCCGGCGTCAGCCCGGCGGCGAGGAGCCGGTCTTCCAGGCCGTTCACAGGCTCGGCTCCACGCCGGAGAGGCGCGCCTCCACCGCGGCGACGTCGGCCCGCGTCGAGAGATCGAGCACGCCGTCCTCGCAGGGCACCGCGCGAAAGTGCTCGCCCCGGTGGGCGATCGCCCACCCGACCGCCTGCGGCAGCTCGCGCTCGCCGCGGGCCGAGAGCGGCACGCCGCGACAGGCCTCGAAGATCGCAGGCGAGAAGCGCCAGAGGTTCATGCTGAGGAGCACCGGGGCCGGACCAGCGGCGGCGCCCGGCGCCTTTTCCACGATGCCCCGGAGGTACCCGTCGGCGCCGACCTCGAGGACCGCGAAGGCGTCGACGCGCTCGCGCGTGAAGTTGCTCGCCGCGAGAAGCCGGTCCCGCTCGAAGACCGGCAGTCCGGGCTCGCCGAGCGCGACGAGGGCCCGGCAGGCCGAGACCGAATAGACGTTGTCGGAGTTCAACGCGAGGAAGTCTTCGCCGGCCGCCGAACTCCTCGGCCGAGAGCAGCGCGTCGGCGCTCCCGCGCGGCTCGGCCTGGGTGGCGAAGGCGATCCGGACGCGCCGGAAGGGACGCCGCCGGTAGAGCTCGCGGACGGGGTCCTCGCCGGCTGCCTCCGACGAGACGGATCTCGGCGATGCCCGAGTCGGCGAGCGGAGAGATCACGTAGTCGAGAAACGGCCGGCCGTGGATCGGCATCAGGGCCTTCCACCCGCGGTCGGCCGCGGCCGACTGCTCCGGCGTCAGGACGGCCGACGGGTCCGGACGGCGCATCCGCGTGCCGCGTCCCGCCGCGAGGATGACGGCCCTGGCAACCTTTGCGCTCATCGCGCCGCCGGGGCCTGTGCGGGAGGCACTTCCCGCACGACCCGGAATCCCAGGCTGAAGCCGCGGTCCTTGGGCCGGTGCGTGTACCGGAGCGCCGAGCGCGCGCTGTCGGCGTTGAAGTACCAGCTCCCGCCGCGAATGACTTTGAAGGGAGATCCGCAGGCTCCGACCGGGTCGACCGCCTCGCCTTCGCCGTACGGGCAGAACGCGTCCTCGCACCACTCCCACACGTTGCCGTGCATGTCGAGGAGTCCCCAGGGGTTGGCGGGGAACGTCCCCGCGGGCACGGGACCTCCGCGGTCGATTCCCGGCGGCGCGCCGGCGTAGGGATAGCGCCCGTCGAAGTTTGCCTGCGCGGTCGTCAGGTTCGCCCCGGTCGAGAACGGCGTCCGTCGTTCCCGCACGGCAGGCGTACTCCCACTCGGCTTCCGTCGGGAGCCGGAACACGGCGCCCGAGAGCGCCGAGAGCCGTTTCAGGAATTCCTTCGCCTCGTGCCAGTTCACGTTCTCGACCGGGCAGGCCCCGCCGCAGTCGCGAAAGTGCGCCGGGTGAGTGCCCATCACTCGCGCCCACTGGTCCTGCGTGACCTCGGTGCGGCCGATTTCGAACGCCCGGGTGAGGCAGACGCGATGGAGGGTCTCCGACGGCTCGCGTCCGGCCTCGCCAGCAGGGCTACCCATCATGAAATCTCCCGGAGGGAGCCGAACGAGCTCCATCCCCGTCACGGGCTCCACACGGACGGCCGGCTCGGCGGGCGACGCCAGCAGTCCGGCCGCCAGGACCGCGGCCACGATCACTTCGCGTATCGCTCCGCTCCCATCAGGTGGATCGAGACGTACGGCCGGTCCCCCACGACCCAGCTGTCGTGCGGCGATGCCGGCACGTGGAAGAGCGAGCCCTCGGTCAGCTCGATGACGCGCCCGTCCTCGAAGGCGACCGTCGCCGTTCCCGACACGACGAGCCCGACGTGCTCGACCGAGCAGCGCGTGGCGCCGACTCCCGGCCCGACGTGGACGGACCACTTCCATCCCGGCTCGTACGTGGCGCGCCCGACCGTCATGCCTCCGACGTGGACGAGCTCGAGGCGGCCCTTCTCGAAGACGCGCGTCTCGTCCGGGGAATCGAATCGCTTGAGGGTCACTCGGTCCATCGGGTCAACCTCCCAGGATCGCGTAGCGCACGCCCTCGCCCCGCTGCTGCGCCTCGAGGAAGCGGGGCACGTCCGCGAGGCTGCCCCGCGCCGAGACGAGCGGACGCGGATCGATCTCGCCGGCGGCGAGCGCGTCGAGCGCCGCCCGCGCCTCCGTCGGCGAATAGTGGAAGGAGCCCACGAGCGAGATCTCGGCATAGTGCAGGCGGGCGGCATCGAAGGCGACCGTCGCGCCGGGCGCGCATCCGCCGAAGAGCAGGACCTGGCCCCCGGGGCGAACGAGCTCGGGCAGCAGCTCCCACACGGACGGCTCGCCCGTGCAATCGACCGCGACGTCGGCCGGGGCTCCGCTCTCGGCCACGAGCGCCTCCGGCCCCTGCCGCGTCAGGTCGACGAACCGGGCGCCGTAACGCTCGGCGAGCAAGGCCCGCTCGGGCCGCCGGCCCGCCAGGACGACCTCGAGGCCATGGCGGCGGGCGACGGCGACCCAGAGAAAGGCCAGCGCGCCCGCCCCGTACACCAGGAGCGCTCCGGACGGGGCGCGCAAACGGTTCCAGCCGTGCAGGACCGAGGCGAGCGGATCCAGGAACGCTGCCACATCGTCGTCGACGCCGTCCGGGATGCGGTGGAGATTGGACGCGACGACCCCGGCCGGGACGCGCACGAGCTCGGCGAAGGCCCCCCACATCCGGTCCGCGTGGCCCGCGGCGCAGAGGTTCGCGCGGCCGCCGTGACAATCGGCGCAATGCCCGCAGGGCCCGGAGATGCCCGGCACCACCCGGTCTCCGGCCTTCCAGCCCGTCACTCCCGACCCGATCTCGGCGACCTCGCCCGCCATTTCGTGACCCATCGTCAGAGGCAGACGGATGCGCGGGTGCCCGCGGACGAGGGTCTTGATGTCGGTGCCGCAGGTCAGCGCGGCCCGCATCCGGAGGAGGATCTCGCCCGGACCCGGGACCGGACGTGGGAGGGCCTGCTCCTCGAAATGCCCGACCCCGGTCTGGACGAACGCTCGCATGGAATTGCGCCACAAATATCACCGATCGAGGCCGCGGCGGTCCCGGCCGGCCTCGTGGCGTCCCGGATGGGAGAAAAAAGGGGCGCCCTGGCGGGCGCCCCGAAGAGCCTAGAGGAAGCGAAGTCTCAGCGGCACTTGTAGACCATGACGTCGTCGATGTACCAGCCGGTCCGGCCGCCGCAGGAGTCGTTGCCGGCGTCGAAGCGGATGCGGATCCTGTCGCCGCCGTGCGCATAGGGCGCCAGGTTGATGATCGAACGTCCCCAGGTGCCGCCGGTCGAACCGTCGTCCTCCCCGGCGAACGCCGGCTGGCCGGCCAGGGGATTGCTGTTGCCCTGCGCCCCGGTCAGGAGAAGCTCGGTGTACCCGTTGTAGATGAAGTCGGCCGGCGCGACGAGGCTCCACGCTCCGCCGTTGACGCTGATGCTCACGTTGCCGCCGTCGAAGCCCGGCTCGGTGGCGAACCAGTGGACGAACGTCAGGCGCGGGCTGGCGACGTTGTTCGGGATCCTGATCTCGGGGCTGTCGAGGTGCAGCACGACCGTCTGGTCGGTGAACGTGAAGGGGTTGCAGGTGTAGTCCTGGTCGGGGGCGTAGAACGCCTTGCCGAACGGACGGTCCGGAAGGTCGCCGGTGATGTCCCAGTCGCGCTCGAAGAACTCGGGCGTCTCGCCTTCGTGGCTCACGGCCCACTTCGACCTGGAAGCCGAGGGGACCTCGAACGGATCGAAGAACAGGGGCGAGGCCGGGCCCGAGCTGCAGAGCGACGGCGGGTGCTGGCCGAGCTGCGGCTCGTCGAACGCGCAGGGCGGGTCCTCGCGCATCTCCACGGCCTTCATGGCCTTCCGGACCTGCAGGAGGTCGGAGAAGGTGATCCGCTGCCCGGAGGGGTTGCCGGTCTTCAGGTCCTTGAGGTTCTTTCCCAGCAGGTCGAAGGCCGAACGCTCGAGGGCGTCGGCGTGGTCGGGGAAGTCGGTCGAGGGGACCTGGTAGAGGTTCTTCGCGCGGAAGTAGATGTGCGCGGCCTTCGTCAGGCCGATGCCGTTGATCGTCTGACCGTTGTACGAGCCGCCGTCGACGAGCAGGGCGAACGCGTGGTTGGGGATCCCCGAGTTGATGTGCACCCCGCCGCCGTCGTTGTTGATGTCGCAGACGTACTCGAACGTGTCGGAAACCTTCCCGGGATCGCCGAAGCAGCGGGGGTTCCACATGTCGCGCAGCGGACCCACGGCGCCGGCGGCCGTGTCGTCTTCGCCGAGCATCCACCGCACGGACGGGTCGGTCCCGACGCCCAGCGTGATCGTCGCGCTGGCCGGAAGGCCCGCCTTGATCGTCGCGCCGTCGGCATTGGTGACCTCGACCGACGCGATGGCGGCGATCGAGCCCAGGTTGAGCAGCCCCCCGGCGGGAGCAACGAAGATGATGCCCGTGGCTCCGGCGGCAAACGCGTTGGTGGCGCGGGCGCCCGAGCCGCACTCGTTGGCGCCGTTGGGAAGGAGCGTCCAGTCGATGACCGCGATCTTGCCGTTGACGTCGCTCGTGATGGCCGTGCAGGCGCCGGCCGGGACGGAAAGGGCCATCGCGGTCGGACCGACGGTCACCGGAAGCGGCGGCTCGTTGCCCGAGGCCTTGGAGGGATAGGTTCCCGCGGCGCTTCCTCCGGTGATGACCACGGTCGGCGGCGGCAGCCCGCCGAAGACCGAGCAGGTGTCGTCGAGACGGTGAACGTCCGGCGTGTCGGTGCCGTTGCCGTTGATGCGGTCGATCGTCTCGCCGAAGATGTCGGAGTAGGACTCGTTCAAGGCCCCCGACTGCCATTCGTAGATGAGGCCGTCCATGTACTCGGTGTACGCGTGGGTCCACTCGTGGCCGGTGACGTCGTCGGTGGTCAGGCCGGGACAGAACGAGATGAAGGCCCCGTTCCAGGACGCATTCGGACACTGGCCCGCTCCGCCGCGGTTGAAGATGGCGTCCATCGTGATCCCCGCGCCGTCGTACGAGTCGCGGCCGAAGGCGTTTCGGAACAGGTCGTACGTCTCCTTCGACGAGGTGATCATGTTGTCCGCTTCGGCGACCCCGGTCGGAAACGGCTGCCCCTCGACCCAGAGCGGGTTGCCCGGGTAGTTGGGCGCCGGGGTTGGCGCCCGCCCCGTCGAAGGCGCGGCGGCTGAGCGCATCGTAGATGCCCCGGAGCCGGTCGACGATCTTGTTCGAATGCGCGTCGACGTAGACGAACTCGCGGATGTCGACGTCGTTGCCGACCTCGATCTGCCAGACGAGGTGGTTGGTCCCCCGACCTCCCCGCACGAGTCCCGCGCGGTAGATCATCAGGAGCCCGGAGCGCGCGAAGACCTCGCGCCCGCCGTTGTCGGCGCGGACGGCGCTGATCGCCGCCGCCGAAGCGGCGGTGGCGGGCCGCGACGGGTTCACGTCGAGATCGATGTCGGGGATCACGGTCCCGTTGACCGCGGTCAGGGCGCCGGCCGCGTCGAAGTGCGTCCGGAGCACTCCGGCGAACACCGGCACGCCGCGGTAGGCCTGGTAGTAGCTCAGGTGGCGGCCGCCGCCCTCGTCCTTCTGGTCGCGGCCGAGCGTCAGCTCCGCGCGCGTCCCGCAGGCCGAACACCCCGGCGTACTCGTTCAGGAACGCCGACGACTTCGCGCGAGCCTCGGCTCGGCCGCTCGAAGCCATCAGGTCCGCGCTCTCGCCGCCCTCGCCCGGCTCGATGCTGACGAAGCGGACGGCGCCCGTCGCCCGCGAGAAGCTGACCTGCGCCCGGCCGCCCGTGCGCTCGCGCAAACGTTCGAGACCCTTCTCGTCGATGGAACCGTGGCCTTTTCCGTTCGCCTTCTCGGCGGCCCGGGCGGAGCCCGAGCCCGCAAGAAGGAGGACGAATGCCAGAGCGGAACTGAGAAGACTCAGCTTTCGCATTTCGAAACCTCCCTTTCGAAAAATGAAAAAGAATTGCCGCGACGCTCGATGCGCGGGAGTCTACGGCGCAGCGAACTGAGCGTCGCCGAAACAATTCTTGTTTTTCGAACGGGAAATGTTTGGCTGCCGTCGGAAGAAGTACCCGATGATTCGCCGATGACTTGACGGCGTGCGCCGCTCCGCCCTTCTCGCGGAAATCTAGGGTTCGGTGACCGAGACCTTCACGAGATACGACCGGGGGTCGATCGACTTCCCGGCGACGGGATGCGGCTCGAGGGCGACGAGCCGCAGGCGCAGCCCGGCCGCCCCGGCCTCGGACGGCCCGCGCATCGTCGCCAGTTCGACGTCGACCGGGGAATCTGCGCCGGCGCGCACGCGCAGGACGACTCGGGCGCTGCCCGCCGTAATGCATTGCTCGCCCTTCGGGCATCTCGAATCCTCGAGAACCGCGACGAACCCGACGACGACCTTCGTGCCCGCGATGCCGACTTCGCCGCCGAGGGGGATCCCAAAGGAATCGCCCGGCTTGACCTCGACCGGCGCAGCCCCCGGCGCCGCGGCCCCGCGCGCGGCCGACAACGTGAGTACGAGCGTCGCCAGCAAGCCGAGGCCGGGGCGGTTCATGACTTGCGCGATCCGACGAAGCGCGCGAGCTCCGGCAGGACTCCGCCGCGGCCCGGGAGTGCCGAGGCCGTTTCCACCGCCGACTCCACGTTCTGGGCCAGGATCTGCCTCGAACGCTCGACCCCCCAGATCCCGGGGAACGTCGCCTTGCCCGCCGCCGAGTCCTTTCCGGCGGCCTTGCCGAGGGTCGCGGCGTCCGACTCGACGTCCAAGAGGTCGTCCTTGATCTGGAACGCGAGGCCGATCTTCTTTCCGTAGAGGTCGATCCGCTCGAGCGTCCCCTCGTCGGCGCCGGCGAGGATCGCTCCGGCCGAAAGCGACGCCCGGATGAGCTTGCCCGTCTTGTTCTCGTGGATCTTCGCGACGAGGTCGGCCGGTCGGGGCGCTCTCCTTCTCGGCCTCGAGGTCCGCCGCCTGGCCGCCGATCATCCCCCGCGTCCCGATGGCGTCGACGACGGTCTCGAGGACCCGCACCTTGGCGGCCGCGAAGCGCTCGCCCTTCGGGTAGACGGCGAAAACGCCGAGGCCGTGGGTCAGGAGCGAATCGCCCGCCAGGATCGCCGTCGCCTCGCCGAAGACCACGTGGCAGGTCGGCACGCCCCGGCGCAGGTCGTCGTCGTCGAGAGCCGGCAGGTCGTCGTGGATGAGCGAGTACGTGTGGATCATCTCGAGGCCGCAGGCCGCCTCGATCAGGTCCTCGGTCCGCGCGCCCAGCACCTCCCCGGCCGTCAGGCAGAGGATCGGCCGAAGCCGCTTTCCGCCGGCGAAGACCGAGTGCCGGATGGCCCGGTGGAGCTGCTCCGGCCAGACGTCCGGCCCCGGCAGCAGGCGCTCGAGAGCCCGGTCGACGTCCTCGCGCCGCTTCGCGAGATAGCCCGCGACGTCCTTCGCGGCCGCTTCAGTCCCGCTCGTCATCGTCCTCACCGGCGGCCGGGTCGAAGGGCTCCGTCTTCCACTCCTCGGAGGATTCCTTCAGCACGATCTCCACCGACTTCTCGACCTCCGAGAGCTTGCGGTTGCAGAAGCGCGCGAGCTCCATGCCCTCCTGGAAGAGCGCGAACTGCTTCTCGAGCCCCCGGTCCTCGCCCTCGAGCTCGGACACGATCGACTCGAGGCGCGCCAGGGCCTCCTCGAAGCTGCGATCCTTCTTGACGCGCGACGTCACGACTCTTCCTCCGATCCGCGAAAGAGCGGCCCCGGGTCCGCGGTCCGGCCGCCCCCCCGCACGACGGCGTGGAGCTCTCCCTCGTGGAGCCGCACGCGGATCTTCTCTCCGTTCTCCACACCCGCGGCCGAGGTCAGGGGCGCCGCGGAGCCCTCGCGCCAGGCGACGGCGAAGCCGCGCGCGAGGACGGCGAGCGGGGAGAGGGCCGTCAGCCTCGACGCGAGCGACGCGACCCGCGCCCGGCGGCGTTCGCCGACGCGCGAGAACCGCTCGACGAGCATGGTCCGGAGGGCAGCGGCGGCGTCCCGCCGGCGTGCGAGCTCGGCCACGCGCGGGAAGTCCGCGAGCGTCCGGCGCGCGGCGGCGAGGCGCGCGGCGTACTCCGCGGGCCGCCGTTCGAGGCAGGTCACGAGGGCCTCCCGGCCCTGCGCGACCCGTCCCGCGAGCTCCGCGACCCGCCGCGGAAACCCGGCGAGCGCATCCGATCGCCCGAGGCCCTGGAGCCGCGCCCGCGAGAGGGCCAGCCGCGACTGCATGCCCGAGAGCACCCGCATCCGGCCGTGCGCGACGCGCCGCGCGATCTCGTCCTTGCGCTCGACGACGAGCTCCGCCGCGGCCGAGGGGGTCGGCGCGCGCAGGTCCGCGACGAGATCGCAGATCGTCCAGTCCGTCTCGTGCCCGACGCCCGAAATCGTCGGGATCCCGGAGGCCGCGAGCGCCCGCGCCACCGATTCGGCGTTGAAGGGCGCGAGGTCCTCCGGCGACCCGCCGCCCGCGGGCGAGGATCAGGACGTCGAAGCCTCCGCGGCGATTCAGGTGCCGGATCGCGGCGACGATCTCGGCCGCCGCGAGCTCGCCCTGGACGCGCACCGGGTAGATCGTGATCGCGAGGCCCTCGAACCGGCGCGAAAGCACGTGGAGGACGTCGCGAACGACGGCGCCGGTGGGCGACGTGACGACGGCGATCGAGCGCGGCAGCTTCGGAATCGGGCGCTTCTTCCCGGGGGCGAAGAGGCCCTCCGCCTCGAGTTTCGCCTTGAGCTGCTCGAACGCGAGCTGCAGGGCCCCGCGGCCCACCGGCTCGACCGCGAAGGCCTTGATCTGGAACTTCCCCTGCGGCGCGTAGAGGTCGAGCGAGCCGCGGACGACGACCTCGAGCCCCGGCTCCATCCGGAAGGGGACGCGCTTCAGGTCCGAGGCGAAGATGATCGCCGGCAGCGCGGCCGAGGCGTCCTTCAGCGTGAAGTAGCCGTGGCCGCCCCGCAGATCGAACCGACCGATCTCGCCCACCACCGCGACGTCCCGCCAGGTCGTGCGCAGCGCCGCCGCGACCTCCGTCAGAAGCTCCGAGACGGTATAGGGCTTCGGCGGGGCGGCGGAGGGAACGGGAACGGGACGCGAGAACATCGCAGCGATTCTAATCGCGCGGGCCTTCGGCCGCCCGTGAAAACGGCAGCGCGAAGACGACGAGGGTCGCCATCTCGACCTCGGTGTCTCCGAAGTTGTACTCGAAGAGACCGGCGACGACGATCGCCGTGCCCGCGAGCAGAGCGCCGGCCCAGACGGCCGACCCCTCCGGGCGATCCTCCCGCCGCAGCCGGGCGACCGCGCGCGCCAGGAAGAGGAGAACCCAGACACCGTACACGCCGGCCGCGAAGAGGCCGCTCGCCGCGGCGATCTGCGCCGCGTTGTTGTGCAGGTGCGGCACCGTCCAGCGGGGCGCGTCCGCGTCCCGGTACAGGGGGTAGTAGGGCTTCACCATGTCCGGCCCGAGACCGAAGATCGGATAGTCGCGCGCGATCCGCGCTCCGGCGCGGAGCATCGCGATGCGGTCCCGGTTGGTCGTGTCGGAGAGGTCCGCGATCGAGCGGATCCGGCTGCGGATCTCCGGGGGCGCCAGGAGAAAGACCGCGACGAGCGCCGGCGCCAGCAGCAGCAGTCCGCGCGGCCGGCGGACGGCCAGGTAGAGCAGGACGGCGGCGATGATCCCGACGTAGGCGCCGCGCGTGAACGTCAGAAGCACCGCGCAGAGGGGAACGAGGCAGGCGAGGCCCGCGAGCCTCCACCGGCCCTTGCCCTCGAGTGCCATCCCGAGCAGCAGACCGGCGGCGATCGTCGCCAGGCCCGAGAAGGTCATGTAATGGGAGAGGGTCCCGCGGATGCGATTGTCGAGATCGTCGCCGCCGTGGACGAATTGCCAGATCCCCAGCAGCGCCAGCGCCGTCCCCGCGGCCGCCAGGGCGAGGGTCACCGCGCGCGCCCGGCCGACGTCGTCGACGAGGTCCATCGCGACGGGCACGAGCAGCAGCAGCGCGAGGCCGGGCAGGTGCCGGACGCTCACGGACGGGTCCCTCGAGAAGAGCGCCGAGGCCGCCGTCAGCAGCGCGAGGATCCCGGCGAGAAACGTGAACGGCGAGCGGAGGCTGTCGGGGAACCGCCGTTCGCGCACGAGCGACGCCGTCCAGGCGGCGAGCAGGAGGCCCGAAACGACGTAGGCGGCCGAGATGACCGGGGTGAGGAGGGCGAAGAGGACGAGAAGCGCGAACGCCGCCTTGCGATACCCCACTCGCGCGCGCCTAACGCCCCGCCGCCTCCGAGCCCGGGAGCGCCTCGTCGATCAGCATCACCGGAATGTCGGAGACGATCGGGTAGACGAGATCCGCCTGCTTCGAGTAGAGGCCCTGCGTCACGACGGGCTCCTCGTCCCGGAACTTCTCCCGGTACTTGTCGATCAGCGCCTTGCGGGTCGCGTCCTTGAGCTCCACGAGCTCGAGCGGCCCCTTGGTCTTGGGACACACCAGAATCGCGAGCAGCTCGGGGTCGACGGCCATAGAGGATCCTCTCGGCCCGGGAGTATATCGAGCCTCGCCGGGACCCGAAGTAACCTAGGCCCGTGCGCATCCTCCACGTCGTCGCCGGGGAGAAATGGACCGGGGTCGCCGCCGTGGCCTGCGACTGGACGAAGGCCCTGATCGACGCCGGCGTCGAGGCGCAGTTCGCCTTCGTCGGCGGGCACAATCTCGAAAAGCGCCTGCTCCCCGCCGGGTGGGCCCGGCCGCTTCTGTCCCGGACCCACGGCCCCGGCGGCATCCCGCGCGACGTGCGGACGCTCCACGAAACCATCCTGCGCGAGCGGTTCGACGTCGTGCACGCGCACCTGACGCACGACCATGCCCTCGCCGCGCTCGCCCGCCGGGGGACGTCCGCACGGCTCGCGCGGACGATCCATCATCTCCGCCACGTCCGGCGCGGCGCGTTCACCCGGGCCCTCTTCGCGCGGACCGACGCCTTCGCGTTCGGCAATTCGGAGATCGCGCGCGCCTTCGGCTCCCCGGGCCCCGTGCATCCTCCGGTCGTCGACACGGCCGCCTTCGCTCCGGGAGCGAGGCCGTCCCGCCTCCCGGGAACCGAGGCGATTCCCGGCGGGTCCTTCGTCGCGGGGACGGTGGGCAAGATGGCGCGGGGCCGCGGGCACGAGGAGGCGATCGCCGCGATGGCGGCGCTTCCCGCCGACACGCTCCTCCTGCACGTCGGCAAGGGCGAGCTTCGCCCGTCGCTCGAGGCGTTCGCGGAACAGCTCGGCGCGAGCGAGCGCAACCGCTGGGCGGGCTACCAGGACGAGGCGCTCCCCCTCGCCTATCGCGCGATGGACGTCTTCCTCTTCACCGCGTCCGGCTCCCAGCAGGGCCAGCGGGCGATCCTCGAGGCCATGGCGACGGGGGTCCCGGTCGTCGCGCTGGACGTGCCCGGCGTCCGCGACCTCTTGACCGACGGTGTCGAGGGTTTCGTCGCCGCCGACGTGGCCGGCCTCACCGCGGCGCTCGACCGCCTCCGCGGGGACCCGGAGCTGCGCGCGCGGATGGGCGCGGAGGCGCGCCGGCGTTCGCGCAGGTTCGAGAGCCCGGCGCTCGCGGGCGAGCTCCAGGCCTTCTACGAAGCGATCCCGCAACGCGGGTGACGCGCGGTCAGCCCGGGATCGACGCCAGGATCTCCTTCGGGTGCGACTTGACCGACACCTTCGCGTGCGCCTGCGCGATCTTCCCCTGCGGATCGATGACGTAGGTGATGCGGCTCGCGTACTCGGCCTTCGGCGAGTCCGCGGCGCCGTAGGCCATGCCGATCTCGCGCTTCACGTCGCAGAGGAGCGGGAACGGATACTCGAACTTCTTCGCGAAGGCCGCGTTCTCCTCGACCGTGTCGAAGGAGACTCCCAGGATCTCGGCGTTCTTTCCGCGGAAATCGGACTCGAGGTCGCGGAACCCGCAACCCTCGATCGTTCAGCCGGGGGTGTCCGCCTTCGGGTAGAACCAGAGGACGACGGTCTTCCCCCGGTAGTCCGAGAGCGAGCGCGTGGCGCCCGTGTGATCCTGGACCGTGAACCCCGGCGCGGTGTCCCCGACGTTCAGCATGGCGGGCTTCCTCCACATCATCTTGAGCAGCCCCGTGATGGCGCTCACGCCTTCCCCTCCCAGGTCTCCGGAGAGTCATCGTATGCCGGAAGCTCGACCGGCCAGCCGTTGCGCCGGAACCGGTCCCACTCCCAGACCTTCGCCCACTTGAGAAACACGCTCCAGGCCTGCAGGCCGCAGAGGACGAGGCCGTGGCGCCCGTCGAGAAAGCCCGCCTGGATCACGTACATCCGGAAGAACCGCCAGCACGGCCGGAAGAAGAGCTCGACCGGGCCCGCGCGCCGCCCCGCCCGGTAGGCGTCGGCCGCGCCCCACGCCGCGTAGCGGTGGAGCTTCTCCATGTACTGCCCGAGGGACCGGCAGGTGTAGTGGAGCATCGGGGGAAGCAGCGTCGGCGTCGGTCCGCCCGGATCGAGGTCGGCGTGGACGCGGCGGTTCGGGTACCTCGCCGCACCCCTCTCCATCAGGCGAACGACCTTGTCGGTGGACCAGCCCGAGTGCCGGATGACCCGGTCGAGGAAGACGTTCTGCCGGCGGATGTAGTACGCCTTCGCCTCGGCGCCGCCCTCGAGGAGGGCCCGGATCTCCGCGGCGAGCGCGGCGGGGATGCGCTCGTCGGCGTCGACGATCAGGAGCCACGGAGTCGTCACCTGGTCCATCGCCCAGTTCTTCTGGGCGGCCGAGCCGAAGTACTCGCGCTGGACGACCCTGACCTTCGGGAAGGAGCGGGCGATCTCGACAGTCCTGTCGGTCGAGAACGAGTCGACCAGGTGGATCTCGTCGGCGAAGGCGAGGCTCTCGAGGCACTCGCGGAGGTTGACCTCCTCGTTGAGGGTCGTGACGATGGCCGTCAGCGCTGGTCTTGCCATCCGGCGACGAAGCTCTAGTCCACCCGCACCTGTACGCGCTCGATCTTCCGGGCCTTGCCCGTCGTCTCGTCGACGTCGATGACGGCGCCGGAGAGACGGATGTCCTTCTTCGCGGTCTCGAAGGAGCGCGGGGTCTGCGACAGGAACTTCTCGATGATGCGGTCCTTCGAGAAGCCGATGATGCCCTCGTAGGCCCCGGTCATGCCGGCGTCCGAGAGGTACGCGGTGCCTCCCGGGCGGATCGTCTCGTCGGCCGTCGGGACGTGCGTGTGGGTGCCGACGACGGCGGACACGCGGCCGTCGAGGTACCAGCCGATGGCCGGCCTTCTCCGAGGTCGCCTCGGCGTGCATGTCGACGAAGATGACCTTGACGTCCGCCGGCTCGGGCGAGCTCCTCGTCGGCGACCCGGAACGGCGAATCCGCGTTGGCCGGCATGAAGACCTGCCCCTGGAGGTTGAGGACGCCGACCGGGATCCCGGCGGCCGTCGTCTGCACGGTCCAGCCCCGTCCGGGGTTGCCCGGCGGGTAGTTGGCCGGGCGCAGGAGCCGGTCGCGACGGTCGTCGAGCGTGTCGTAGATCTCCTTCTTGTCCCAGATGTGGTTGCCGGAGGAGAAGACGTCGATCGGCATCTTCGACAGGTCCTCGAAGAGCTCGATGGTCAGGCCGAAGCCGCCCGCGGCGTTCTCGACGTTCACGATCGTGAAGTCGATCCGGTGCCGGTCGATCACGCCCTCGAGCGCGTCGACGAGCGCCCGGCGCCCGGGGTCGCCGACGACGTCGCCGACGAAGAGGATGTTCATCGACGCGCTTACCGCGCGTACTCGACGGCGCGCGTCTCCCGGATCACCGTGACCTTGATCTGGCCGGGGTACTGGAGCTCGGCCTCGATCTTCTTGGCGATGTCGCGCGAGAGCCAGAGGGCCTCGTCGTCGGTGACGCTCTTGGCCTCGACGATGATGCGCAGCTCGCGGCCCGCCTGGATCGCGAAGGCCTTCTGCACGCCCTTGAAGCCGTCGGCGATCTGCTCGAGCTTCTCGAGCCGCTTGACGTAGGTCTCGAGGATCTCGCGCCGCGCGCCGGGGCGCGCGGCCGAGAGCGCGTCCGCCGCCGTTGACGAGCACGGCCTCGACCGAGCGCGGCTCGTAGTCGCCGTGGTGGCACTCCATGGCGTGGATGACTTCGCTCGACTCGCCGTACTTCTTCAGGACCTCGCGCCCGAGCTCGAGGTGCGTCCCCTCCATCTCGCGGTCGATCGCCTTGCCGATGTCGTGCAGGAGGCCCGCCCGCTTGGCGACTTCGACGTTGGCGCCGAGCTCGGCGGCCATGTTGCACGGCGAGCCAGCCGACTTCCTTGGAGTGCTGGAGCACGTTCTGGCCGTACGAGGTGCGGTACTTCAGGCGGCCGAGCAGCTTGATGAGCTCGGGGTGGAGGTCCGGGATGCCGAACTCGAGGGCCGCGGCCTCGCCCTCCTGGCGGATCTTCTCCCACAGCTCCGAGCGGACCTTCTCGACGACCTCCTCGATGCGCGCGGGATGGATGCGGCCGTCGACGATGAGCCGCTCGAGCGCGCATGCCGGGCGACCTCGCGGCGGAGCGGGTCGAAGGCCGAGAGGACGATCGCCTCCGGCGTGTCGTCGATGATGAGATCGACGCCGGTGGCCGCCTCGAGCGCCCGGATGTTGCGGCCCTCGCGGCCGATGATGCGGCCCTTCATGTCGTCCGACGGCAGCTCGACGACCGAGACGGTGGCCTCGACGACGTGTCGGAGGCCAGGCGCTGGATGGCCATGCCGATGATCCGGCGGGCCTTCTGGGTCGCCTGCTCGTTGGCTTCCTCCTCGATCCGGCGGATCAGCCCCGCCGCCTCGAGGCGCGCCTCGTTCTCGACGGACTTGACGAGGTCCCGCTTGGCGTCGACGGCGGTCAGGCCCGAGATCTGCTCGAGGCGCTTGCGCTGCTCGTCGATGACCGCCTGGACCTCGGCCTCCTTGTCCTCCACCTTCTTCTGCTGGTCGGCGACCGCCTTTTCCTTGCGGGAGTACTCCTCTTCCTTGCGCTCCTGCTGGGTCAGCTTGCGGTCGAGGTTCTCTTCCTTCTGCTGGACCCGCTTCTCGAGAGCGGCGATCTCCTGGCGGCGCGCCTGGACCGTCTTGTCGAACTCGGCCCGGGCCGCGAGCACCTTCTCCTTGGCCTCGATGTCGGCCTCCCGGACCCGCGATTCGGCCTGGCGCTTGGCCTCGGCCAGGGCCTTCTCGGCCTCGTTGCGGATCCCGGAGCGCTCGCCCTCGACCTTGCGTCGAAGAAGGGTGTAAGCGACGGCGATCACGACGACGGCGGCCACGAAGGCCACCGCGATCACCACCGCGATCGATGTGTTCATTCCGCCCCCCAAAAAGCCCGGGGGCGCCGCGAGACGAGCGTCGGCTACACGATGGGACGGAAGCGACTCTTCCGACGAGGCTTATGCACGGATGAAACCGAGGCCATCCTCAAGACCACTCGTAATCCTTCGTGTGCCCCGACCTCCGGGTCGGGGTGCCGACGCCTCGCCGCCTAGGCGCCCAGGGCGTCGTCCAGTTTTCGAATCAGGCGCTCCGCCCGGCCTCTGGCGTCCGTCGGGTCGCCCTGTCTGCGTTTTTCCGTTTGGTGGAGATCGTCCGAAATGTTCAGCGCGGCCAGGATGGCGATCTTCGTCGTGTCCACCGTCGCCGTCCGCTCTGCCACTTCTTTCATTCGGGAATCGACGAAACGGGCCAGGTCGTGAATGTAGCCGCTGTCTCCCTCCGCGCGGACGCTGTACGTCTGCCCGAAGATCTCGACTTGAGTCACGCTGCCCCGCTTGTCCATCGAGACACTGACTCCTTTCCCCGGCGAGTCTAGTGCGTTTGAGTCAGAGCCGTCAATGCTTTAGCCGTAACTAGCGGGCGGGTTAAGACTTCTTTTCGTCGGCCGCCTCGATCGTCTGGATCAGCTTCTCCAGCCTCTCGCGCACCAGGTCGTGCTCCCGCTCGAGCTTCTCGACGGCCCCCCGGGAATCCCCGGCCTCCTTCTCGGCCTTGCGGGCCGAGGCGAGATCGGCCTTGAGCTTCTCGTTCTCGGATTCGAGCGATTTCAGGCGCGCGAGCAGCCGCTCGATCTTCTTGTCCAGCGTGTCGAAGACTCTGGTCGTGTCCATGCTCTCCACTTTCCTTCCGTCGCGCTAGTGTCTTGTAACAGAAGTCGATTCTACGTTCCGGCGTTTCGACGACTCTCGGGCTTGCCTGCACCCGCCATCCAGTCTTCGGTCACAGAACACTAGGCGAACGTGACTTTGAGCTTGCGTCGGAGCTCCTCCGCCAGGCCCTGCACCTGGCGGTTGACCTCGTCCTGCGAAAGCGTCTTCTCCCTCGACCGAAACGTGAGCCGGATCGTCGTCTTGACGTGCCCCGCGGGAACGCCTTCGCCCTCGTAGCGGTCGAAGCACCGGAGCGATTCGAGGTCGGCGAGGCCGTGCGCCGCCACGAATTCCTCGACCTTCTCCCAGGGCAGCTCCCGCGGCTGCGCGAACGAAAGATCGGCGGTGATCGGCGGCCGCGTCGAGAAGTCCCGGAACTCGAAGGGCGGCCGTTCGAGCGGCAGGGCGTCGACCAGGATCTCGCCCGCGAACACGGGCACCGCGATGTCCCGCCGCTCGCGTTCCGCGCCCGATACGAGGCCCGCGACCCCGACGATCTCGCCCTGGCGGGTGTGAGCCGTCGCCGCCGCGCGCGCCGTGTATCCCTTGATCGAAACCGGCTTCCAGGACAGCTCCGCGGCCGCGATCCACGGCGAAACGAGACGCTCGACGAGGCCCTTGGCGTCGAAGAAGTCCGCCGGGCGCAGCTTCTCGGGAACGCTCCAGTGGGGACGCCGTTCGCCGGCGACCGCGAAGGCGAATCGGCGGGACTCGTAGGACTCCGGCCGGTCGGACTGCCCCGCGGCGCCGAAGGCTCGGCCGACCTCGAAGAGCCCGACGCCCGGCGCCCCGTGGCGAAGGTTCCGCGAGACGGCGTCGAGAAGCCCCGGCAGAAGCGTGGCCCGGAGGTGGTGCCGCGAGGCGTCGAGCGGATTGACGATCGAGAGCGGCTCGAGCGCCGTCTCGGTCAGGCGCAGCCAGTCGCCCCAGGCCGACTCGTCCGCGTCCCGGTCCACGAACGGGATAGTTGACCGTCTCGAAGAGGCCCGACGACGCGGCGTCGTCCGCCAGCCGTTCCTCGGCCTGGCGCCGGGGCTCCTTGTAGGCGCCGGGCGCCGAGGACGGCGGAAGGCGCGAGGGCAGCCGGTCGTAGCCGTAGACGCGCAGCACCTCTTCGACGAGGTCGTCCTCGCGGCGCACGTCGCCGCGATACAGGGGAATCGAGACGGCGAGGCGCTTGCCGCGGAGTTCCGTCTGGAAGCCGAGGCGGCCCAGGGCCTGCTCCGCAAACTCGAGGTTGAGCCGGCCGTCGCCCGAGAGCATGCGCAGGCGCGCGAGACGGAGGGCCGTCTTGCGGACGCGCAGGTTCGCCCCGTGCGCGTCGAGGAGCCCCGGCGCGACGGTCCCGCCGGCCGCCTCGACGAGGAGCCGCGCCGCGAGCGCGAGCGCCCCGGGGATGGCGTCGGGGTCCGCGCCCCGCTCGAAGCGATGCGAGGCGTCCGTGTGCATGCCGAGGCGTCGCGCGGTCCTGCGAACCGTCACGGGGTCCCACCAGGCGGCCTCGAGCAGCACGTTCTTCGTCTCCGGCGTCACGGCCGTCTCGAGCCCGCCCATGATCCCGGCGAGCGAGACCGCCCGCGTCTCCGTCGGCCACGACCACGTCCGACGGATCGAGCGTGCGCTCCACCCCGTCGAGCGTGACCAGCTTCTCGCCGCGCGCCGCCTTTCGGACGATCAGGAGACTCCCGGCGAGCTTGTCGTAGTCGAAGGCGTGGAGGGGCTGGCCCGTGTCCCAGAGAACGTAGTTGGTGGCGTCGACCGCGGCCGAGATCGACTTCGACCCGATCGCAGCGAGCCGCCGCCGGACGAGCTCGCCCGCCGGAGCGTTGGAGACGCCGCGGACGACGCGCGCGCCGAAGCGCCGGCAGAGCCTGGGGACCTGGATGACGATCGAGGCGAGCTGCTCGGTCGACTCGCTCTCGGTCGCGGGCTCGGCGTAGCGGGCCGAGGCGTCGAACAGGGGCTGACCCGCCATGGCGGCGATCTCGCGGGCGAGGCCCCGGTGGCCCATCGCGTCGGGGCGGTTGGGCGTGATCTCGGCGTCGACGATCGTGTCCTCGCCCGCGGCCGCGATCGACTCGATCGGGATGCCGGCCTGGTCGAGCAGGCGCCGCAAACCGTCGGGGCCCCCGGCCGCCGCCACGTCGACGAAGTCGCCGAGCCAGTCGAGGGAGAACTTCACGCCAGCCCCGAAAACTGCCGCAGGAACCGCTCGTCGCCCTCGAAGAGCAGGCGCAGGTCCGGAAACCCGTACTTGAGCAGCGCCACGCGGTCGATCCCGAGGCCGAACGCGAAGCCCGTGTACTCCTCGGGGTCGATGGCGACGCCCTGGAGAACGCGGGGATGGACCATGCCCGCGCCCATGATCTCGATCCAGCCCGAGCCCTTGCACTTGGCGCAGCCGCCGCCCTTGCAGAAGATGCAGCTCATCGCCACGTCCACCCCGGGCTCGACGAAGGGAAAGAAGGTCGGGATGAAGCGCGTCTTCGTTCCCTTCCCGAAGAGCTCCTCGAGAAAGACGGAGACCGTGCCCTTCAGGTCCGCCATCGAGATCCCCTTGTCGACGACCAGGCCCTCGACCTGGTGGAAGACGGGAGAGTGCGTCGCGTCGACCTCGTCCTTGCGGTACACGCGGCCGGGCACGAGGATGCGCAGGGGCGCGCCGTGCCGCCGCATCTCGCGGATCTGGACGGGCGAGGTGTGGGTGCGCAGCAGCAGCGGCGAAACCGCCTTCCGGTCGAGCAGCAGCGTGTCCTGCGTGTCCCGCGCCGGGTGCTCGGGCGCGAAGTTCAGGGCCTCGAAGTTGTGGAAGTCGTTCTCGACCTCCGGCCCGTCCGCGATCGAGTAGCCCATCCGCAGGAAGATGTCCTCGATCTGCCGGCGCACGATCGTGATCGGGTGGAGGCCGCCCTCGCGCGGCCGGCGCCCGGGCAGCGTGACGTCGACGGCCGACGCGGTGTCGCGCGACGCGGCCTCGCGCGCCTCGAGCGCCGCCGACAGGCGCCCGATCCCGTCCTCGATCTCGACCTTCGCCGCATTGACGCGCTGGCCGAAGGACGCGCGCTCTCCGGCCGGCAGGCCCTTCAGCTTTCCGAAGAGCGCGGGCAGCAGGCCCTTCTCGCGCCCGAGGTAGCGCCCCTTGAGGCGCTCGAAATCGGCTCGCGACGACACACCCTTCCCGCTCTCCTCGCGAAAGGAGTCGAGCAGCTCTTCGATCGGGTCCTGCGCCACGTGCGGCGATCCGTCGCTACGCGGTCTTCAGGGCCTGCTTGGCGACGCCGACCAGATGCCCGAACGCGGCGGGATCGTGGACGGCGAGCTCGGCGAGCATCTTCCGGTTGATCTCGCTGCCGGCCTTCTTCAAACCGTCGACGAGCTTCGAGTACGAGATCTCGTGCTCCCGCGCGGCGGCGTTGATCCGGATGATCCACAGGCCGCGGAAGTCCCGCTTCTTGGCCTTGCGGTCGCGGTAGGCGTAGACGAGCGACTTCTCGACCTGGAGCTTGGCCATCCGGTACGACTTGGACTTCGTGCCGTAGTAGCCCTTGGCCAGCGCCAGCGTTTTGGAGCGCTTGTTCTTCCTCTTGGGTCCTCGTTTGACTCTGGGCATGATTTCTCTCCTCTGCGTGTGTCCGGGAGCTCCGGAGGGCTAGGCGTAGGGCAGCATCTCCCGCACGCGTTTCGTGTCGGACTTCGAGACGGTCGTCGACTGCGCGAGGCCGCGCTTCCGGCCGGCCGCCTTCTTGGTCAGGATGTGGCTCTTGAACGCCTTCGCGCGTTTGAACTTGCCGGTGGCGGTCTTCTTGAACCGCTTCGCGGCCCCGCGGTGGGTCTTCAGCTTTGGCATGGTGATCTCCGCATCGGCGCGCGTCAGACCGCGGCCTTGGTTGTTCCCTTTTCGTGTTTGACCGGCGACAGGATCTGGTAGAGGCGGTTGCCCAGCATCTCGGAGCGCGACTCGGCGATGGCCTTGCCCTCGAGATCCTTCAGCAGGCGGTCGAGGACCTTCTGGCCGTTCTCGCGCCGCGCCATCTCGCGCCCGCGGAACTGGACCGTGGCCTTGACCTTGTCGCCGTGCGACAGGAACTTGAGGATGTTCTTCATCTTGAAGTCGTAGTCGTGGTCGTCGATGTTCGGCCGGAACTTCACTTCCTTGACCTGGGTCGTCTTCTGCTTCTTCTTGGAGTCCTGCTGCTTCTTCTTCTGCTGGTAGATGAACTTTCCGAAGTTCATGATCCGGCAGACCGGCGGTTGGGCCGTCGGCGCGATCTCGACGAGGTCGAGCCCCGCCTCCCGGGCCTTCTGCAGCGCGTCCGACATCGTCACGACGCCGACCGCCTCGCCCTCCGCCCCGATCAGCCGGACTTCCTTCCAGCGGATCTGCTCGTTGACGCGAATGCTCTTCTTATCGATCTTTCACCTCCGAAATCAGTTCCGGCCTCCGGGAGGCGACCGCGGACTGCGCGGCCGCCAGGAAATCCTCGATGGACATGGTGCCGGCGTCACCGCCGTGGCGCAAACGGACGGAGGCCGCGCCGGACGCCGCCTCCCTCTCGCCCACCACGAGCATCGACGGCACCTTCTGGAGCTCGGCCTTGCGGATCCGGGCCCCGAGCTTCTCGTTGCGGTCGTCGAGCTCGACCCGCAGCCCCGCCTCCTTGAGGCGCGCCGCGTACGCCCGGCCCGCGTCGGCGAAGCGGTCGGACACCGGGATGACGACCGCCTGGACGGGGGCGATCCAGAACGGGAAGTTCCCGCCCGTGTGCTCGATCAGGATGCCGAGGAAGCGCTCGAGCGAGCCGAGGATCGCGCGGTGGAGGACGACGGGCCGGTGGGCCTTGCCGTCCTCGCCGATGTAGGTCAGGTCGAAGTTCTCGGGCTGCGCGAAGTCGCACTGGATGGTGCCGAGCTGCCACGGACGGCCGATCGCGTCCTTGACGCGGAAGTCGATCTTGGGCCCGTAGAAGGCGCCGTCGCCCGGCGTGACGACGTAGGCGCGCCCCGCCTTTTTCAGCGCAGCGTCCAGGGCCTCTTCGCCGCGGGTCCACTGCTCGTCGGTGCCGATCCGTTTCTCCGGCCGCAGCCCGAGCGAGATCTCGACGTTGCCGAACCCGAAGGCGCCGTAGACGAAGTCGAGGAACTCGAGGAACGCGAAGATCTCCGACTCCACCTTCTCGAAGGGCGTGAAGATGTGGCCGTCGTCCTGGGAGAACGTGCGCACGCGCGTCAATCCCGCGGTGACCCCCGAGAGCTCGTAGCGGTGCAGCCGCCCGAAGTCGGCGAAGCGCACCGGCAGGTCGCGATAGGACCAGTGGCTCATCTGGAAGAGCAGGAAGTGGCCGGGGCAGTTCATCGGCTTGACGCCGAACTCCCGCTCCTCGACGTGCGTGAAGAACATGTTCTCGCGGTAGTTCGCGTAGTGGCCGGAGGTCTTGAAGAGCTCGACGTCGAAGATCTGGGGCGTCACGACCTCCTCGTAGCCCCGCTTGCGGTACTCCGCGCGCAGCATTTCGAGGAGGCCGTTGTAGAGGACCGCGCCCTTCGGAAGGAAGAACGGCGAGGCGGGCGCCCAGGGGTGAAAGGCGACCAGGTCGAGCTCGCGGCCGAGCTTGCGGTGGTCGCGGGCCCGGGCCTCCTCCTGCTGCTTGAGGTGCTCGTCGAGCTCCTTCTGCGTCAGGAAGCAGGCGCCGTAGATCCGCTGGAGCATCGGGTTCTTCTCGTCGCCCTTCCAGTAGGCGCCGGCCGTGTGCGTCAGCTTGAAGACGCCGAGCTTGCCGGTCGAGGGCACGTGCGGCCCCCGGCAGAGGTCGATGAAGTCCTTCTGCCGGTAGCAGGAGACCTTGTCGTCCGGGATCCCGCGGATGATCTCGACCTTGAGGGCGTCCTTCTGCCCCTCGAAGATCCGGATGGCCTCGTCCTTCGACATCTCGGACCGCTCGATCCGGTTGTCCTCGGAGACGATCCGGCGCATCTCCGCCTCGATCGCCGAGAGGTCCTCGGGCGTGAAGGGACGCTCGGGGTTGAAGTCGTAGTAGTAGCCGTTCTCGATCGCCGGACCGATGCCGATCTGGACGTTCGGGAAGAGGCGCTTGACCGCGTTGGCCGTCAGGTGCGCCGTCGAGTGGCGGTAGAGCGCGAGCGCGTCGGGCGACTTCGGCGTCACGATCTCGACCTTCGCATCGGCGCGGACGGGTGTGGAGAGGTCGACGAGCCGGCCGTCGAGCTTGCCGCCGAGGGCGTCCTTGGCCAGGCGCGGGCCGATTCCGGCCGCGATCTCCTGGACCGTCGTCCCCGACGGGACCGTTCTCGTCGAGCCGTCGGGCAGCGTGATCGTGACTGTTTGTGCCAGGGCTTCCATGATGACATCCCAAAAACAAAAAACGCGGGACCTCCGCGTTTTTGGTGACGAATTGGTAGGCGCTAACGGGATCGAACCGTTGACCTCTTCCGTGTGAAGGAAGCGCTCTCCCAGCTGAGCTAAGCGCCTGCGTTTCGAAGAAACTGGTAGGCTCGAGCGGATTTGAACCGCTGACCCCCACAGTGTCAATGTGGTGCTCTCCCCCTGAGCTACGAGCCTGTTCTTCGATCCCGGTTTCCCGGGGGGCTACCGGCCGGAAGCCGCGAAGGCATTTTCATCCCGGCCATCGTCCCTGATTGTGAAAGAGCCGCCCGGCCCGTGCGCCGGAATCGGCGACTTTACCAGACGAGCGGAGCGGGCGGCAAACGCGCCTGCGCCGACCGGTTTCGCGCCTCTCCTGCTACACTGGATCGAGTCTCCCAAGAATGTCCTCCGCGATCCGCGACACGTTCGCCTCCCTCTCACGGCGGTGGAGCGCTCTGCGCTCGGCGCGGGCGGAGGCCGCCGCGGCCCGGGACTTCTGGGACGCCGGGGCGCCGGGCGAGCCCGAGGACCGCTACTGGGGCTCGCAGCCGCTGGTGCGCCGGGCGATCAACCGCCGGGTCACGGGCGACCCGAACCGCTGGCCGATGGAATGGTTCGCGGCCCGGTACGCGCCCGAGGCCCTTCCGCTCGGCCTCTCGGTGGGGTGCGGAACCGGCCTCCTCGAACGGGACATCCTGGGCAAGGGCCTCTGCGAGCGGGTCGAGGGCGTCGACTTCTCGCCGGAGGCGATCGCCGAAGCCGAGCGCGGCGCCGAGGAGGCCGGCCTCGCGCGACGCCTCGACTACCGGGTCGAGGACATCAACGCCATCCGGCTCCCCTCCGGCCGCTACGACGCGGTCTTCTTCCACGGCTCGCTCCATCACATCCGAAACATCGAGCGCGTCCTCGAAGAGGTCCGCTCGGCGCTGAAGCCCGGCGGCCTCGTTTTCGTCGACGAGTACATGGGGCCCTCGCGCTCGGAGTGGACCGACGCGCGCTGGGCCTTCGCTCGGAGCGCCTTCGACGCGCTGCCCGACGAGCTCAAGAACCGTTCGGAGCTCGCCATCCCGCTCCCGATGGACGACCCGTCGGAGTCGGTGCGCTCGTCCGCGATCCTCCCCGCCTGCCGGCGGCTCTTCGAGACGCTGGAGGATCGTCCCTACGGCGGCAACATCCTCTGGTTCATCTTCCCGTGCCTGGACATCGCGCGCCTGACCGCGGACCGGACCGGGGCGCTCTCGCGGCTGATCGCCCTCGAGGACCACCTGCTCGAGAAGGGCTGGGTCGAGTCCTACTTCCGGGTCTTCGTCGGCCGGGCCGCCCCTTGAAGCTGACGCGGCTGGGTCCCGCGACCCTCCTCGCCTTCGACCTGGTCCTCTTCGCTCCCCTGCTCGTCACCGGCGGCGTTTTCTCGTCGCACGACTTCGTCCGCGCGCACCACCCGTGGCGCCAGAGCTCCCTCGGGGTGCTCGAGGCCGAGAACCGGCTGCTCTCGGACCCGGCGGCCTCGGGCCAGACGACGCTGGTGCGCTTTCGGGACTTCCCGAGCGGATTCTTCTGGAACCCCTGGGTCGCCGCCGGGGGAATCGGCCCCTTCCAGCTCGCCCAGGGGTTCCTGTCTCCGTTCGTCGCGCTGCCCTCGCTGCTCCTGCCCGAAGCCTGGATCGAAACGGGCGTCCTCTTCCTGAAATTCAACTTTGCGTTTCTCGCGGCCTACGCGTTCTTCCGGAGCCGCCGCTTCTCGGACCTCGCCTCCTCGGCTGGCGCCGCGGCGTGGGCCTTCGCGACCGGGCAGACCGTGTGGGGCCTCTGGATGCAGAGCTCGGTCTCGATCACCTACCCCCTGCTGCTGATGTCCGTCGACCGCGCGTTCGAGGAGCCGAAGGGCTCGCGCGCGCTGCGCTTTGCGGCGCTTTCCGTCCTGCTGTGCCTTTCCGGGGGCTTCCCCCACTGGATCCTCTACGGCGCGATCGCGGCCGCGCTGTACTTTCTGGCCCGCGCCTTCGAGCGGAAGGGCCGCGGCGCGGCGCGCGCCCTCCTGCGCCTGGCGGGCGCCTGCGCGATCGCGCTCGCGATCCTGGCTCCCTCGATCCTCGCGACCGCCCGGTTCCTCGAGGCCTCCGAGTACCGGCAGCTGCGGCGCGGAATGGGAGGCAGCTACGCGCTGCCGCTCCGGCACCTGAGGCTCTACTTCCTGCCCGACTACCAGGGGACGCCCCGGCGCGACGACTACCGCGGCGTGGGCTGGATCCCGGGCGACAACTACATCGAGACGGCCGCGGGCGTCGGCGTCGCCGCCGGCGCCCTCGCGTTCCTCGGGCTCGCGTCGCTTCGGCGCCGAACCGAGGCGCTCTACGCCGCGATCCTCGGGGCCGCCGTCGCGATCCCGCTCTACGCCGGCGGACGGATCCTCGAGGCAGTCGGGGGCCTTCCGCTGCTCGAGATCAGCCTCTTCGCCCGCTCGAAGATCCTCATCCTCCTCGCCGTCGCGATCCTGGCGGCCTGCGGCGCCGGGGCCCTCGAAGCGCTCGCGGTCTGCTCGGCGTGGCGTCGGACGGCTGCGCGCGCGCTGCCGTTTCTCGTCGCGGTCCCGCTCGCGTTCCTGGCGCTCGACTTCTATCCCGAGTGCCGGCCCCGCGAGGCCGTCTTCCAGGAGACGCCGGGCATCGCGCGCCTGCGGGAGCTGACCCGGGACGGCTCGCGCTTTGCCGCGGCGGGCTGGACGCTGATCCCCAACGTGTCCGAGGCCCTGCGCATCGAGGACGCCCGCGGCCACTTCCTGCTCGACGCCCCCTACCGCCGCCTGCTCGCCGGGGCCGACCCGAACGCCTTCGGCAGCTACGGCACGTACCTGGTCTTCGATCCGCTGTCGCTCGATCCGGACGCCGCGGCGCTCGACCTCGCGGGGGTGCGCTACCTCGCGGCGCCCCCGGGAGTCTCTGGCCCCGTCGGGGCCGAGGTCGAGGAGCGCGACGCCGCCCCCTTTCATCCCAGGGGCGCGCTCGAGCGGCCGCGTCGCGAGTTCCACGGACGGCCGCTCGCCCGGGTCTACGCCGGCCCGGACCTGACGATCTTCGAGCGCCCGACCGCCCTGCCGCGGTTCCGCCTCGACGGCTCCGGCGAGGTCCGCACGCTGGCGCTCGAACCGGAGCGTTTCTCGATCGAGACGAACGCTCCCGCCCCGGGATCGCTCTCGACCTCCCAGAAGGCCTTCGCGCCTTACTGGCGGATCTTCCTCGACGGCCGCGCGACTCCCGCCGCGGCGGACGGCCCGTTCCTCCGCCTCGAGGTCCCGGCCGGAAGGCACCGGATCGAAGGCCGCTTCGTGGTGCCCCGGCCGGAGCTCGCCCTCTCGGCGCTCGGCCTCGCCGCCCTCGGCGCGGCTATCATCTCGGCCAGCCGGGCCCGCGCCCGGGCCCAGGCGTCATGAAGCTCGTCATCCAGATCCCCGCGTTCGACGAAGAGGCCACCATCGAGAGGGCCCTGGCCGCGCTTCCCGGAGCGTGGCCGGGTTCGCCGAGGTCGCGCGCCTCGTCATCGACGACGGCTCGACCGACGCGACCGGCGAGCGCGCCCGCGCGGCGGGCGCCGAGCGCGTCCTGCGCCTGACGACCAACCGCGGCCTCGCCGAGGCCTTCTCGCTCGGGTTGGCGGAGGCGCTGTCCATGGGCGCCGACGTGATCGTCAACTTCGACGCGGACCTCCAGTACGACCCGGCGGACATCCCCGCGCTCGTCGCGCCCATCCTCGCGGGCAACGCCGACCTCGTCGTGGGAGACCGCGGTCCGGGCGAGCTCTCGCACTTCTCGCCGGCCAAGCGGCTGCTGCAGCGCCTCGGCACGTGGGTGGTGCGCCAGGCGGCCGGGATCGAGATCGCCGACGCGGTCTCGGGCTTCCGCGCCTTCTCGCGCGAGGCGGCGCGGCGGATCAACGTCTTCTCGAAGCTGACCTACACGCTCGAGACCCTCATCCAGGCCGGGTACAAGGGCCTGCGAGTGGCCTCGGTGCCGGTGCGGGCGCACCCTCCCGTCCGGCCGTCGCGGCTCTTCGCCTCGACGGCGAAGTACGTGCTGCTGCAGGGCGCCAACGTCATCCGGATCACGGCCCTCTACAAGCCGCTCAAGATCTTCTCGATCGCCGCCGGCCTCTTCGTCGCCGCGGGCGCGGCTCTGGGCCTGCGTTTCCTCGGGTTCTATTTCTTCGGGGAGAACCCCGGCGGCCACGTGCAGTCGCTCATCCTCGCCGCGGTGCTGATCGTCGTCGGGTTCCAGACGTTCCTGATCGCGCTCGTCGCCGATCTCGTGGCGATCAACCGGAGGCTGCTCGAAGAGATGAAGCTGCGGGAGAAGGACTGAGCCCCGCTACGCCCAGTCCCCGGCCTTCCGCGACATCACCGGCGCCCCGTCGAGCAGCGTGAGGATCGCCTTCGTCGTGTCGGCCACCGCGAAGAGAATGCGGTCCTCGGCGCGGGCGAACTTGCGCTGGATCGCGGCCTCGAACTGCTGGAGCAGGGGGTTGAAGAATCCCCCGATGTTGGCGATCACGATGGGCTTGCCGTGGATGCCCATCTGCTTCCAGGTGATCATCTCGATGATCTCTTCCATGGTGCCGAAGCCGCCGGGGAAGGCGACGAAGGCGTCCGACAGGTCGAACATGAGCTGCTCGCGCTGGTGCATCGACTCGACGACCCGAAGCTCGGTCAGTCCGCGGTGGGCCGACTCGCGCCCCTCGAGCGCCTTCGGGATGACCCCGGTGACCTTGCCTCCGGCCGCGAGGACCTCGTCGGCCACGGCTCCCATGAGGCCCCGCGACGCCCCGCCGTAGATGAGGCGCACGCCGCGCCTGGCGATTTCCCGGCCGAAGGCCCGGATTTCGGTCTCGATGGCCTCTTCCTTCGTCGGGCTCGATCCGCAGTAGACGGCGACGCTCTTCAGATCCATGGCTCGATCCTACAACCGAAGCGGCGGACGGCGACCTATGATCGGACCGGAGGGAGACGATGATCACGAACTCGGAATCGGGAACGAACGTCCAGGAAGTCGCCGACGGGATCTACCGGATCCACACGCCGTTGTCCCTGGTGCCGGGCGGTTTCTCTTTCAACCAGTACCTGGTCCTCGACGATGAGCCCCTCCTCTTCCATACGGGGCTGCGGCGGATGTTCCCGGTCGTCCGGGAAGCCATCGAGCGCCTGATCCCCGTCGCGCGCCTGCGCCACGTCGCGTTCTCGCATTTCGAGTCCGACGAGTGCGGCGCGCTCAACGCCCTGCTGGCGGTCGCGCCGGGGGCGGTCCCCGTCTGCGGCCGGGTCGCCGCGATGGTCTCGGTCGAGGACTTCGCCGACCGGCCGCCGCGCGCGCTCGGCGACGGGGAAGTCCTCAACCTCGGCAAGCGGCAGCTCCGCTGGTTCGACGCCCCGCACGTCCCGCACGGGTGGGAGACCGGATTCCTGTTCGAAGAGACGACCCGGACGCTGCTCTGCGGCGACCTCTTCACGCAGGGCGGCACCGGGGAGCTCGCCCTGACCGAGTCGGACATTCTCGGCCCGAGCGAGACCTTCCGGGGGGCGATGGACTACTACTCGCACTCGAAGAATGCCGGAGCGATCCTGGAGCGCCTCGCGTCGACGGAACCGACGACCCTCGCCTGCATGCACGGCAGCGCCTGGCGAGGAGACGGGAAGGCACTGCTTCGGGAGCTCGCGCGCTCCCTGGCGGCGTAGGCCGCCGCCGGCTCAGCGCGCGGAGAAGCGGCTACCGGGCGAGTCGATCGGGACGCCCTTCCGGCAGAGCGGACACTCCGCCTCCGGCCAGGACGGCACCGAGAGCGAGAGCAGCGACCGCGACGGGACGGCGAAGGCGCCGGCCGGCAGGCCCCGGTCCACGATCGACCCGACGGCGACGACACGCCCGCCGGCCGCCTCGACCGCCGCGGCCGCTTCGCGGGTGGACTTGCCCGTCGTGAACACGTCCTCGACCACGACGACCGGCTCCCCCGCCTCGAGCGCAAAGCCGCGGCGAAGCGCGAAGGCCCCGTCCTTGCGCTCAACGAACATCGCCGGCAGCTCGAGCGCCCGCGCCGTCTCGTGGCCGATGACGACGCCCCCCAACGCCGGCGATATCACCGCGGCCGGCTTGAACTCGGAGAGCCGCGCCCCGAGCTCCCGTCCCGCCTGCTCGGCACGCTGTGGCCACATGAGAAGCCGTGCGCACTGCAGGTACCGGTCGGAATGAAGCCCCGACGAAAGCCGGAAGTGCCCCGTCAGCAAGGCTCCTGTCTCTTCAAAATCCTTCAGTGAGATCACGCGCGGATTCTACGGGAAACCGCAACGAGCGACGGCACGCCTCTCGATCGGATTGAGGGGGCGGGGGCAAGCCCCGCCCCTACGACCGGAGGCGCCCCAGCAACAGCCGCACAGAAACATCCGCTCGCGGCGCGGCGAGTCTCCCGAAGTCACCGAGGGAGGAGCGCCGCGCCGCGGGAGCGAATAGCGCAGCGCAGGGTCAGGCGGTCGGTCGAGCGCGCATCCGCGCGAGCCGACCGACGGTGCGCCCGAAGGGCGCAGACCCGAAGCGAAGCTATTCGCGACTGATCTTGTGGTGCTCGATCTTCTTGTACAGGTTCGAGCGCGGCGTCTGGATGACCTCGGCGGTGCGGCTGATGTTCCAGCCGTTCTCGCGGAGCTTGGCCACGAGGAACTCGCGCTCGGCGAACTCCTTGAACTCCGAAAGCGTTTCGAACGTCATCCCGCGGCTGGAGATCTCGCTCGGCGCCACGCGGGCCTCGGGCGGCAGGTCCCGGGCCTCGACGGGCTCGGCGTCCGTCATGATGAGCACCCGCTCGATCAGGTTCTTCAGCTCCCGGACGTTGCCGGGCCAGGTGCGCGCCGCGAGCAGGGAGAGAGCGCTCGGGGCGAAGCGGCGCGGCTTGCGGTGGTCGCGCTCCGAGAGGATGCGCGTGAAGTGCTCGGTCAGGGCCGGGATGTCCTGGGGCCTCTCCCTCAGCGGCGGGGTCGTGAGCGGAACGACGTTCAGCCGGAAGTAGAGGTCCTCGCGGAACTTTCCCGCCTTGATGGACTCGGTCAGGTCCCGGTTGGTCGCCGCGATCACGCGGACGTCGACCCGGCCCACGCGGGCGGCGCCGACGGGCTCGACCTCGCCGGCCTCCAGGACCCGGAGAACCTTGGCCTGGGCGCGGGCCGACATGTCGCCGACCTCGTCCAGGAAGATCGTGCCGCCGTCGGCCTCGACGAACTTGCCGATCTGCTTGCGAACCGCCCCGGTGAAGGAGCCCTTCTCGTGGCCGAAGAGCTCCGACTCGATCAGCTCCTCCGGGATCGCGGCGCAGTTGACCTGGATGAACGGCCCGTGGGCGACCTTCGAGCCGCCGTGGATCTCGCGCGCGACGAGCTCCTTGCCGGTCCCGCTCTCGCCGAGGATCAGCACCGTGGCCGTCGTCGGCGCGGCCCGCGCCACCTCCGCGCGGAGCCTCTTCATCGGCTCGCTGTCGCCGACGAGAACCGACTCTTCCTCGACCCGGCGGCGCAGGCGTTCGTTCTCGGCGCGCAGGCGGTTGCCCGAGAGGGCGTTGCGGACAGAGACCAGCACGCGCTCGCGCTGGAGAGGCTTCTCGAGAAAGTCCGTGGCGCCCCGGCGGGTGCACTCGACCGCGGTCGCGATGTCGCCGTGGCCCGAGATCATCAGCACCGGCGGCGCGCCCTCCCGCGCGACGATGCGGTCGAGCGTCTCCAGGCCGTCCATCCCCGGCATCTTGATGTCGAGCAGGACGGCGTCGGCCGGGCCGGCGTCGAGCTCCGCCAGGGCCGACCGGCCGTCGGCGGCCGTCACCACCTCGTAGCCCTCGTACTCGAGGACCATCCGGAGGGTGTCGCGGATCGCGGCATCGTCGTCGACGACGAGGACTCTCTGGGCCATTGCCTTCCGTTACAGGATCCGGGGAGCGGTTATTCCCTCGAGTGTCCCCTTCCAAAGACGAACGCCCGCCGGAGCGGGCGTTCGGGGGACTTCGCGGGGCCGCGAATCAGTCTTCGAGCTTGACCAGGGCAAACCGCGAGACGTCCGCGCGGGGGTTGTAGACGTACAGCTTGAGGTAGTCCCCCTTCTTCGCCCGGGCGACGATCCTGCCGAACTCCTCGGCCGTCGTGACCTTCTCGCCGTTGACCTGCGTGATGACGTCGCCCTCCTGGATCTGGGCGTCGGCCGCCGGCGAGACCTCCTTGACGCGGACGACGATCAGGCCGTCGATCCCGGCCTTGACGCGCTGCATCTGGCGAAGCTGGGGCGTGAGCTCCTGGACGGTGATGCCGATCTTCCCGGGCGAATCGTCGGAGGCGTTCTTCTCGGAGTCGCCCTCCTCGGACGCCTCGTCCTTGCGCTCGGCCAGCGTCGCCGTCAGGGTCGTCTCCTTGCCGTCGCGCACGACGGTGAGCTGGACCTTGCTGCCCGGGGTCTTGCTCGAGACGTAGCCGATGAGGTCGCGCGTGTCCTTGACCGGGACGTTGTCGACCCGGACGATCGTGTCGCCGGGACGGACCCCCGCCTTCTCGGCCGGCTTGCCGGCCTCGACGGACTCGACGAACGCGCCCTCCTGCGCCTTGAGATTGAAGGCCGCGGCGCGGTCCGAGTCCACGTTGACGATGTTGATGCCGAGGAAGCCGCGGACGACCTTCCCCTTCTCGCGCAGCTGCGGGAGGATCGTCTTGAGGGTGTTGATCGGGACGGCGAACCCGATGTTCTGCGCCGGCCGGAAGATGGCGGTATTGATGCCGATGACCTCGCCGCTGGTGTTCAGGAGCGGGCCGCCGGAGTTGCCGAAGTTGATCGCGGCGTCCGTCTGGATGTAGTTCTCGAAGCTGCGCGTGGCCGCGTCGGCCGTGAGGCCCGAGCGGTCCTTGGCGGACACGACGCCCACGGTGACCGTCTTGTCGAAGTTGAGGGGGTCGCCGATCGCCATGACCCACTCCCCGACCCGGACCTTGTCCGAGTCCCCGAGCGGGAGCGGCGTCAGCCGCTGCTTGACGTCGATCTTGAGGAGCGCGAGGTCCGTCGCCGCGTCCTTGCCGACGAGCTTGGCGGCGTACTTCTCCTTGTTGTTGATCCGCACCTCGATCTTGTCGGCGCCCTCGATGACGTGGTTGTTCGTCACGACGTAGCCGTCTTCCGAGATGATGAAGCCGGTCCCGCCCTGGACCTCCTTGTGCTCCTCCTCGTCCCGGGGCTGGCCGCGGCGGTTCTGGCCTCCCGGAGGACCGAAGAAGAACTCGAAGGGATCGCCTTCTCCGTAGGGGTTCTGCTGGTAGCGGCGGCCGCGGTTGCCCTTGACGATGTCGGTCGAGGTGATCGACACGACCGAGGGCATGACCTCCTGCGCCGTGTCGGCGAAGGACGGAAGCAGCACGCTTCCGTTGCGCGGGCGGGCGGCCTGGGCCGTCTCGCGCTGCGCCTCGGAGCGGGGGGTCACGTTGACCGAGCCGGCGACCACCATCCCGAATACGACGGCGGCGGCGATGAGTGCCGAAAAGGACAGGGCCCGTTTGGTCGTTCTCTCCATAAGACGCGTCTTTCTCCTAAAGATGTCCCGTGGCCGGGACAAGCAGGGAACGCCGGCCTAGCCGGCGGCATTCCTCGATTTCGGGGGAATTCCCAGGCGCTCGTGCTCGACGAGGATGCAGCGGTCCATGGCCACCCCGATCCCGCTCTCCTCGAGCCGTCGCGCCGAGGCCCCGTCGACGACCCCCTGCTGCATGAAGAAGAACGGGACCCGGCGCGCGATCGACTCCGCGGCCACCGGGGCCACGAGCTCCGACCGGCGGAACACGTCGACGACGTCGATCCGGACGTCGCCCGGCACCTCCGAGAGCGAGGCGTAGCACTTCTGCCCGAGGACCTCGGCGTGATTCGGGTTGACGGGGACGACGCGGTAGCCCTGGCTCATCAGGTAGCGGGCGATCGCGTGCGAGGCGCGGGACGGGTCCGGGGAGCATCCCACCACGGCCACGGTCTCGGCCTGCTCGAGGGCGCGGCGGATCTTCTCGGGCTCGTTCACCGGGGATCCCGCCGGCCGTTCAACTCGTCCTGCGTGGGGAAGTAGATGAAGTGGATGACGATTCGCTCCCGGTCCTTCCCCGGCACGAGCCTCAACAGGTCCTTCGGCAGCGGCCGGAACGGGTCGGACTCGAGGATCGCCTGCATGGCGGCGTGCGTGTAGGGCGGGATCGCGGAGGGCCGCTGGATCCGGACGTCGGCGACGCTCCCGTCGTTCATGATCGAGAACGCGATCTGCGTGGTGCCGTTCTGCTGGAGGATCAGGAGATCCCGCGAGATCCGCCAGTGGAGCTTGATCCGGCGCAGCATCTCGGCCGCGTACGGCCCCCAGTCGTACCAGCTCGTCTCGAAGGACACGCCCCCGACGTCGACGAAGCCGCCCTCCTCGTTCTCCACGGGCGCGCCGCCTTCGCCGCCGACGGTCCCGCGCGCCGCCTCGCGGATCGCCGCGTCGAGGCCCGCGAGCTTCGTGACCTCGCGCGGCCCGTTCGAGAGCGAGGGCCGCATGTCGGCCGGAAACTCGGAGGACTTGCGTTCGGCGGACGGGTCCGAGGTCTCGAGGGCCGCCCGCTGCTCGGCCTCGCGGCGCGGCTGCGCCTCTGCGGGGCGCGCCTGCGTCTGCGCCTGCGCCCCGGGAACCCGGGGCGCCCGGGGGCCCGGCGCGAGACCGGCGATCCCGGGGGCGCGGGGGATGAACGGGGTGTCGGCCTTCGGCCGGGCCGGGTCGCCTCCGCCCGCGCGGCGGTCGGCGTCGGAGAGCGGGGAGCGCTTCGGGTTTTCCCGTGCCGCCCCCGGGAGGTCCTGGAAGTTGACGGGAATCGGCGAGTCGTCCTTCGGGGGCGTCATCGCCGCGGCGAGCGCGTCGATGAGGTTGCCGTCGGTCGCCGGGCTCCGGGCGGGAACCACGATCAGCAGGATGACGATCAGGAGGTGGGCGCAGAGCGAGATGAGGATCGCCCGCTCGATCGGAAAAGCGCGCGATGCGTGCTGTTCGAGGCCTGCGAGCTCGGCCAACGTGCTGTGGATCAACGGATCGACCGTCGAATCAGAACCCTTCCGAGGGACGGCGGCGCGGGGGTCGAAAGACAGCAACGAGCGCTGCTCGGGCTCCTTTTCCGGGATGGGGAGAGAGGCCGCCTCGCTCGCGAGCGACCCGAGCATGCTGTGGACGATCGGCTCGTCCGAGTCATAGGGCTCGTGCCCGCCGGGAGTCCCGGGCTCGGCGGGGCTCTCGTGGCTCTGGCTGGCGAGCAAGCCGAGCATGCTGTGGACGATCGGCTCGTCCGAGGCGGCCGACTCGTCCCGGCCCGGGGCCCTGGCTCCGGCGGCACTCTCGTGGCTCTGGCTGGCGAGCGAGCCGAGCATGCTGTGGACGATCGGCTCGTCCGAAGCGGCGGGCTCCGCTTCCTCCCGGAAGAACCACCGCCGGCGGGCGCGGAGCGAGGCGAGCATGCTGCGCTCACCCGCAAAGAGGCTGGATTCTTCCGAATCGGACACGCAACTCCCCTACGGCGGTGCCGGCCGCCTTCACGCTTCAACACGTCCCCGCCCCGCGGGATTCTCCGATTGTAGACTTTGCACAGACTTTGCAGTCCGGGGGATCCCCAGGATCGCCCGGCGTCATCCGTCGGCCGGCGCGGAGGGCTAAGACTCTCCCCGCACGGCCCTTAGGGCCCGCCGCGAGGGCCCGCCCGGCGCTTGGCACGAAGGATGCCGCTTTTGATATAAATGCCCGCGTCTGAGGTAATGCGGGCTCGGCCCGCTTTTTTGTTCGATGAAAAGGCCCTTGAGCGACAAAACGACACGGGAAATCGGCGCGATCGCCGAGGAAAGAGGCTGCCGCCTGCTGGCCGTCGAATCGGCCGGGGCGGGACGCTTCTCGGTCCTCCGGCTGGTCCTCGAGCGTCAGGACGGCAGCGCCGTATCGGTCGAGGACTGCGAAGGCGTCTCGCGCGAGGCGTCGGCCGTTCTCGACGCGGCCGACGAGATCGGCCACCGCTACACGCTCGAGGTTTCCTCCGCCGGGCTCGACCGCCGGCTCTACTCCGTCGAGGACGCCGCACGGTTCGTGGGCCGGCGCGTGCGCGTGAAGACCGAGGAGCCCGTGGTGCCGGCGCCGCTTCCGGTGCCGGGCGCCCGTCCTCCCGCGATCTCTCCCGCGCGCAATTTCGGCGGACGCCTCGAGCGGGTGGACGGCGATCTGCTCACCGTCGTTGATGAGGCCGATCGCAGAATCTATAATGTCCGTTTCGGCGATATTCGACTCGCCCGGCTCGACTTCGAGTGGCCGCGACGAGAACGCCAGGGGCGATAGGAAAGAGCGGGTTTCCATGATCATCGATCCGTCGGTCATCCGACAGGTTTCGCGCGAGAAGGACATCGACGCCGAGAAGATGTTCGGCGCGCTGGAAGAGGCCATGTCCTCCGCGGCGCGGAAGTATTACCACGACAAGGCCATGGTCACCCTCATCGACCGCACGACCGGAGCGATGACCGTCTACTCGCCGCGCACGGTCGTGGCGGAGCTCGACACCGAGTCCGAGGAGCCGCCGCCGCAGGTGCTGCTCGACGAGGCGAAGGCGCTCGTCGCCGAGAAGGGCACGAAGGGCGAGGTTCGCGTGCTCCGGCCCGGCGCCGAGGGCGAGCCTCCCGCCGAGGTCCACGAGGTGGCGCTCGGCGACGAGGTCCGCATCTACCGCGCGACCGATGGGCCTCGGCCGCATCGCCGCGCAGACCGCCAAGCAGGTGCTCTACCAGAAGGTCCGCGAGGCCGAGCGCGACAACGTCTACAACGAGTACTTCCCGAAGGTCGGCGAGCTCATCAACGGCACCGTCAAGCGGTTCGAGCGCGGCGACATGATCGTCGACCTCGGCAAGCACCGAGGCGATCATCCCGCGCGACCAGCAGTCGCGCGCCGAGCGATACGGCCAGGGCGAGCGCGATCCGCGCGATCCTCGTACGACGTCCACAAGAACCCGAAGGGCCCGCAGATCGTCCTCTCGCGGACGGACCCGCGCCTCCTGATCCGCCTCTTCGAGATGGAAGTCCCGGAGATCTACGACGGCACGGTCGTCATCAAGGGCGCCGTCCGCCAGCCCGGCGAGCGCGCGAAGGTCGCGGTCCGGTCTCGCGAGCGGGACGTCGATCCGGTCGGCGCGTGCGTCGGCATGCGCGGCAGCCGCGTCCAGTCGATCATGCGCGAGCTCCACGGCGAGAAGATCGACGTCATCCAGTACTCCGACGACCTGATCACGTTCGCGCAGAACGCGCTGTCGCCGGCCAAGATCACGCGCGTCTCCCCGATCCACCACGAGGACGGCGCGATGAGCCTCGACTGCGTCGTCGAGGACGACCAGCTCTCGCTCGCGATCGGCAAGAAGGGCCAGAACGTCCGGCTCGCCTCGGCGCTGATCGGGATGAAGATCGAGATCAAGAGCGAGAGCGAGGTCAAGGGCGAGGTCGCCGCAGGCGCTCGTCGCGCATGCTGCAGGCCTCCCGCCGCCGGCAGACGGCCATTACCGGCATCGAAGGCATCGGGGAGAAGACGGCGGAGCGCCTGGCCGAGGCCGGCATCACGACGCTCGGCGACCTGCTGGAGAAGTCCGCCGAGGAGCTCTCCGCTCTGCCCGGGCTCGGCGAGAAGACCGCGGAAAAGATCCTCGAAGCGGCCCGCGCCGCCGAGGAGAGCCTCGTGGCCGCCGACCAGGCCGAGGAAGACGGCGAAGGGGCCGACGAGGCCGAGTCCGAACAGAGCGAGACGCCCGAAGAGACGGGCGTGAGGGAGTAAGCCGAGCCGCATGGGAAAGATCCGCGTCGAAGAGCTCGCCGCCCAGATGGGGATCGGCAGCAAGGAAGTCCTGTTTCTGCTTCAGTCGATCGGCGTCGACGTCAAGTCGGCGCAGGCGGCCCTGGACGAGTCGACCGTGCTCGCCATCCTTCAGGGCAAGACACACGCCCCGAAGCAGCTGATCGTGCGCGATGCGGAGGCCCGCGACGGCCCGTCCGCAGAAGAGCGCGTTGAATCGCATCAAGATCGTCGACAAGCCCGAGGCCGAGCCGTCGCTCGAGCCCGAGGCCGCGCCCGAGGAGGCCACGGCCCCCAGGGCGACGGCGGCAGGAACGGCGGCGCCCGAGGCGAAGGCGCCCGCTGCCCCGGCCCTCTCCGCCGCCGCCCGGCGCGCCAAGGCCGCCGCCGAAGCCAAAGCCGCGGCCAAGGCCGCCGAGCCCGCGCGCACGGCCGTCGTGCCCGAAGAGCCCGAGGCGGAACCGGCCAAGCCGGCGCCGCCTCCGGTTCCCCGCAAGATCGTTCTGCCGCCGCGTCCGGTCGTCCCGCCGCGGCCCGTCCGCGGGCCCGCGACCCGGCGCTCCGGCGGCCCGCCCGATGGGCCCGGCCGCGGGCATGGACCGCCCCATGGGACCGGCCGCCGGGTTGAACCGGCCCATGGGCCCGGCCGGAGGCGTCGGACGCCCGATGGGTCCCCGCCCCTCGGGCCCGTCCGTCTACCGTCCCACGCCCGGCGGTCCGGGAGCACGGCCGATGGGCGGACCTCCGCCGTCCCGGAGGAGCCCCCGTGCGGCCGGGTCGCCGGAGCCCCCGAGCGCGGCGGAGCCGTCAAGCGCAAGAAGGACGCCGACGACGCCAAGAAGGCCGCGGCCGGCAAGAGCAGCGCCGCGCCCGAAGATCACCGTCGCCGACGAGGTCGACCTGCGCGACTTCGTCGGCGACCTACAAGGAAGACACCTACTCCGACATCTCGCTGCCCCTGATCGAGAAGACCGGCGAGGACGACGAGCCGCTCGGGGCCGGCGCCGCTGTCGAAGTCCGCCATCCGGCGCGCCGCGAAGGAGACGCGGGCGCACGACTCGCGGCAAGATCCTCGAGTTCAAGAAGCCGGCTCCCGACGGGCCCGGTGTTCCTCTCCGAGGGCGTCACGGTCAAGGAGCTCTCCGAGAAGCTCGGCGTCCTCGGCCGCGACATCCAGCGCCTGCTGCTGCAGCGGGGCGTGATGGCGACGATCAACCAGACGCTGCGACGCCGCGACCGCGGTCGCAGATCGCCAAGGAGATCGGCGTCGAGGCGGCCGTCGTGTCGTTCGAGGAAGAGCTGGAGCTCGCGCGCTCGGTCAAGGAGTCAGCAGCGGTCGAAGGCGCAGGCTCCGGCGCGGGAGCGCCGCGGGTACCGCGCGCGCCGGTCGTGACCGTCATGGGCCACGTCGACCACGGCAAGACTTCGCTGCTCGACGTCATCCGCAAGACCAACGTCGCGGCGGGCGAGGCCGGCGGCATCACCCAGCACATCGGCGCGTACCGCGTCGAGGCCAACGGGAAGCCGATCGTCTTCCTCGACACCCCCGGCCACGAGGCCTTCACGCTCGATGCGCGCCCGCGGCGCCAAGGCGACGGACATCGTCGTCCTGGTCGTCGCGGCCGACGACGGCGTCATGCCGCAGACGATCGAGGCGATCAACCACGCCCGGGCCGCGAAGGTGCCGATCGTCGTCGCGATCAACAAGATCGACAAGCCCAACGCCAACGTCGACCGCGTCAAGAAGGAGCTCGCCGACCAGAACGTCCTGCTCGAGGCGTGGGGCGGCGACACCCCGGCGGTCGAGATCTCGGCCCTCAAGAAGCAGGGCATCGAGCACCTGCTCGAGCTGATCCTGCTCGTCGCGGACATGCAGGAGCTGACGGCCCCGGCCGCGGCGAGGCCGCGCGGCGTCGTCCTCGAGGCCCGGCGCGAGGCCGGCCGCGGCAACGTCGCGACGGTGCTCGTGCAGACCGGCACGCTCAAGGTCGGCGACGTCTTCTTCGCGGGCTCGGTCTTCGGCCGGGTCCGCGCGATGCACGGACGACCGCGGCGAGAAGGTCGCGGAGGCCGGGCCGGCGACTCCCGTCGAGGTGACGGGCTTCGAGGACCTCCCGCAGGCCGGCGACATCTTCCAGGTCGTCGAGGACGAGGCCAAGGCCCGCTCGGTCGTCGTCGTTCCGGCAGCTGAAGGAGCGGGAGAAGGCCATGGCCGCCTCCTCGCGCCTCTCGCTCGAGCAGCTCTTCAGCAAGATCCAGGAGGGCAAGGTCAAGGACCTGCCGCTCATCCTGAAGACCGACGTCTCGGGCTCGATGGAAGTGCTCTCGCAGGCGCTCCGGCGGCTGTCCAACGAGAAGGTCAAGATCTCCGCTCCTCCACGCCGGAGTCGGCGCCATCAACATCAACGACGTGCTCCTCGCGTCGGCCTCCGGCGCGATCATCGTCGGCTTCAACGTCCGGCCCGAGAAGAAGGCCGCCGAGGAGGCCGAGAAGGTCGGCGTCGACATCCGCCTCCACACGGTCATCTACAACGTCACCGACGAGATCAAGAAGGCCATGGAGGGCCTGCTCGACCCGACGCTGAAGGAAGTCGCGCGCGGCCGCGCCGAAGTGCGCAACACGTTCAAGGTGCCGAAGTTCGGCATCGTCGCGGGCTGCTACGTCACCGAGGGCAACGATCCCCGCGGTCGGCGCAGGTCCGCCTGCTGCGCGACAACCGCGTCATCTACGAGGGCAAGATCGGCTCGCTGCGCCGCTTCAAGGACGACGTCTCGGAGGTCAAGCAGGGCTTCGAGTGCGGCATCGGCCTGGACAAGTACCAGGACGTCAAGGTCGGCGACATCATCGAGGCGTTCCAGGTCGAGAAGGTGGCCGGAGTGATGGCCTAGCTGCCGGCCATCCGCTGTCGGCGATCCGCCAGACGCCTCTTCCGCTGACAGCGGGGATCGGACAGCCGACAGCTCCCATGGTCCTCGCCTACGCCGTCTTCGACCTGCACCTGCCGGGCTGCCGCGGCCTCAAGGACAAGCGGATGATCGTCAAGAGCCTGAAGGCCCGGATCCGCAACGAGTTCGAGATCTCCGCGGCCGAGGTCGGCGCCCAGGACCTGCTCCAGCGCGCCGAGCTCGGGGTGGCCGCGGTCGGGCCGCGACCAGGCGCCGCTCGACGCCCTGCTGCAGGGCGTCCTTCGGTTCGTGGAGGAGAATCTCGGACGGGCGAGATCCTCGAGTACCGCAATGAGTTCATCCATGTGTAGCGAAACGCGGCGGCCGGACGATGAAGAAGGACTCCCGCCGCAGCCAGCGCGTCGCCGACCTCGTCCGCGCGGAGATCTCGAGCCTCGTCCTGATCGAGGCGCACGATCCCGACCTTCGCGGCGTCACGATCACCGACGTCGAGATGCCGTCGGACCTCCGGTCCGCGCGCGTCTTCTTCTCCTGCCTCGGCGGCGAGGACGAGCGCGCGAAGGCCGGCGAGGCCCTGAAGCGCGCGGCGCGGACTTCCTGCGCCGCGAGGTCGGACAGCGCTGCCGGTTGCGCTACGCGCCGGAGCTCCACTTCATCTCCGACCTCTCGCTCGAGCGCGGGGCGCGCATCGAGGAGCTCCTCCACGAGGTCCTGCCGCCGCCCGGCGGACGACGACGGCGAGGGAGCGTGACCGGCCCCGATCCGCTGCGGCGCGGCTACCTGTTTCTTCTCGACAAGCCGGAGGGTCTCACCTCGCACGACGTCGTCGAGCGCGTCGCGCGCGTCGACCGGCGTCGCGCGCATCGGCCACAGCGGGACGCTCGACCCGATGGCGACGGGGCTTCTGCTCCTGTGCGCCGGGGGCGCCGCCCGGCTCCAGAGCTTCTTCACCCTCATGGACAAGGCCTACGAGGGCACGATCCGGCTGGGCCGCGCCACGGCGACCTACGACCGCGAGGGCGAGCCCGCCGGCCCCGACCGCGACTTCTCGGGCGTGACCGCCGCCGCGATCGAGGCGGCCGCGGCGGCCTTCCGCGGAGAGTTCCTGCAGTCTCCGCCGCCCTACTCGGCCAAGAAAGTCGGCGGACGCAGGTTCTACGAGATGGCGCGCAGGGGCGAGGCCGTGCCCTCGATGCCCAAGAAGGTCCGCGTGTCCGAGCTGTCCTTCGGGCCTCTCGAAGACGGGCGCCTCGCGTTCTCGATCGCGTGCTCCTCGGGCACCTACATCCGCTCGATCGCGAGCGAGCTCGGCGAGAAGCTCGGCTGCGGCGCGCACCTGGAGACGCTCCGCCGCACCCGCATCGGCGCCTTCGACGTCGCGGACGCCGTGACCCTCGAGCGCTTCGAGGCCCTCACGCCGGCACAACGCCTGGCGGCGCCCCATGCCATGCCCCTGTCGAAGGTCCCCTTCCCCTTCCCCCGGATCCAGCTGGCCTCGCTCGAGGCCTGGAAGATCCGCCGGGGCCAGGCGGTGCCGGCGCGGGGCATCGAGGCGCGGGAGGGCGACTGGGTGACCCTGCTCGGCCCCACGAACGACATGCTGGCGCTCGGGCAGGTCAACCCCATCGGAGACCGCGGGGTCGCGCTCATCAAGCCGAGGATCGTGCTGGAGTAGCCTTACCGTCAGCTATCGGCCGGACAAGGACTTAGGGCCACGCCCGGCGCAGAGCGGAGGGCCGACAGCTGACAGCCCCACGGGTCCTGTGCTAGTCTCCGCCGCTTATAGAAAAAGAGTGAGTGTCTTGAGGCATTTGGAGGCTGAGTGAACGTCACCGAGTTCGAGTCCGGAAAGCCGGACATCATCAAAAAGTATCGGACCCACGACAGCGACACCGGCTCGCCGGAGGTCCAGGTCGCCCTGCTCACGACCCGCATCGCGTACCTGACCGAGCACTTCCAGACCAACGCGAAGGACCACCACTCCCGCCGCGGCCTGCTGCAGATGGTCGGGCGCCGGCGCCGGCTCCTCGAGTACCTCCGGAGCGAGAGCTCCGATCGGTACCACAAGCTCATCGAGCGTCTCGGCCTCCGGAAGTAGTCGTCCCGGCGCCGGAACGCCAGCCGCCGCGGCGAGACGCCGCGAAACGCAGCGTGCCTCGTCCGTCGACGACGGCCGACCTCCGACGCCTTTTTTGAGAAGGGCAGAAGCTCATGATCGACCAGATTTCCATCCCCCTCGGCTCGAAGTCCCTCGACATCCAGATCGGAAAGCTCGCCAAGCAGGCCGACGGCGCCGCCGTCGTCCGCTTCGGCGACACCGTGGTGCTCGCCACCGCCGTCTTCAACAAGGAGCCCAAGGAGAACGCCGAGTTCTTCCCGCTCACCGTCGACTACCGCGAGCCCACATACGCCGCGGGACGGATCCCCGGCGGGTGGTTCAAGCGTGAGGGCCGGCCGACCGAGAAGGAGATCCTGACCTCGCGCCTGATCGACCGGCCGATGCGGCCGCTCTTCCCCAAGGGCTTCAACCACGAGACCCAGATCGTCGCCTTCGTCCTGTCGGCCGACGGCCAGAACGACGCCGACATCCTCGCCATCAACGGGGCGTCCGTCGCCCTGACCTGCTCGAACGTCCCCTTCCACACGCCGGTCGGGCGCGGTCCGCGTCGGGCGGCTCGGACGGAAAGTTCGTCCTGAATCCGACCAACGCCGAGCGCGACAAGTCGGACCTCGACCTCATCGTGTGCGGCACCGACGACGCCGTCGTGATGGTCGAGGGCGGCGCCCGCGAGGTCTCCGAGCAGACCCTGATCGACGCGATCCTCTTCGGTCACGAGGCCGTGCGCCAGATCGTCGGCGCCCAGGTCACGCTCCAGCGGCGCGGCGGCTTCCAGAAGCCCGTACTGGCAGGCCCCCGAGGCGTACCCGGCGAGCGTGTTCGCCGAGGTCCGCATGGCCTGGGAGGCCCCGATGCTGGGCCGCGATGACGCTGCCCAACAAGATCGCCTCCTACGCCGAGATCAAGGCCGTCAAGAAGGCGGCCGCCTCGATGGTCCCCGAGTCCGAGCCCGACAAGAGGAAGCAGGTGGCCAAGGCCGCCGACGATCTCGTCAAGGTCCTGACGCGCGAGACGATCCTCGTCCGGCAAGCGCCTCGACGGGCGCGAGTTCGCGCAGATCCGTCCGATCACCTCCGAGGTCGGCATCCTCCCGCGCACCCACGGCTCGGCGCTCTTCACCCGCGGCGAGACCCAGGCCCTCGTGACCGCGACGCTCGGCACCTCCGACGACGCCCAGATCATCGAGGAGTACGAGGGCGAGTCCGAGCACACGTTCCTGCTCCACTACAACTTCCCGCCCTTCTCCGTCGGCGAGACGAAGTTCATGCGCGGCCCCTCGCCGCCGCGACATCGGGCACGGCAACCTCGCCCGGCGGTCGCTCTCCCCGATGCTTCCCGTCCGAGGACGCGTTCCCCTACACCGTGCGCATCGTGTCGGACATCCTCGAGTCCAACGGCTCCTCCTCGATGGCGACGGTCTGCGGCGGCACGCTCGCGCTCATGGACGCGGGCGTGCCGATCAAGGCGCCGGTCGCGGGCGTCGCGATGGGCCTCGTCGCCGAGGGCGAACGGTTCGCGGTCCTGACGGACATCGCCGGCCAGGAAGACCACTACGGCGACATGGACTTCAAGGTCGCCGGCTCGCGCGAGGGCATCACGGCCCTGCAGATGGACATCAAGATCAAGGGCCTGCGCCGCGACATCCTCGAGAAGGCCCTCGAGCAGGCCCGCGTCGGGCGCCTCCACATCCTCGACCGAGATGGCCGAGGCCCTCGCAGGCGCCGCGGCCCAACATCTCGCGCTACGCGCCGCGCATCTTCACGATCCAGATCCCGAAGGACAAGCATCCGCGACGTCATCGGCTCCGGCGGCAAGACGATCCGCGGCGATCATCGAGTCGACCGGCTGCAAGATCGACGTCGAGGACTCCGGCAAGGTCTCGATCGCGTCCTCCGACGAGGCGGCCGCGATGAAGGCCATCGAGATCATCGAGTCGCTGACCCAGGAACCCGAGATCGGCAAGGTCTACCGCGGGCAAGGTGCGGCGCGTCGAAGCCTACGGCGCCTTCGTCGAGATCCTTCCCGGGCCAGGACGGCCTCGTCCACATCTCGGAGCTCGCGCCGTACCGGGTGCGCCAGACGACCGACGTCGTCAAGGAAGGCGACGAGGTCACGGTCAAGATCATCGCCGTCGACCCCATGGGCAAGATCAAGCTCTCCCGCAAGCAGGCGATGTCCAAGGAGGAGCTCGATGCCGAGATGGCGCTGGCCCCCGTCGGCGCCCCCGGCGAGGACGAGGGCCGCGACGAGTTCCCGCGCGGCGGACGGGGCCCGGGCGAGCACCGCGGCCACTTCAACCGCGATCACCGCGGCGGCCCGGGCGGGCCGAGGGGACCGCGCAAGTAGGGGCGGTCCGACTTCGACGGATTTCCGGAGCGCGGCGGAAACGCCGCGCTCTTTCTATTTGAGCCGGACCTCGATCTTGACCCACCAGGAGGGTTTCGGCGGCCGGGGGTAGGTCCGGTCCTCGAAGTCCGGCGCGACGCAGCGGGCCAGCGCCGTCTCGGGACCGAAGAGGACCTCCTCCGCCTTCCCGTTGTCCCCCACGCGCACGAGCCCGTCGAAGGAGATGAGCTCCTCCTTCGGCACCTTCTTCACGCACCGCTCGAGCGCCGGGCGCAGCCAATCCTCCAGCTTCGAGACCAGGACCCCTTCGTAGCTCTTCCCCGCCGGGGTCTTCGCGTTCGACTCGGCCTCGTTGCGCGCGACCTCGACGGGGGTCGAGCCCGGAACGAGCAGGAGGAGCATGGCGACGGCGGCGATCTTCATCGAGGGAGCCTAATACGGCATCTCCTCGTCTTCCAGGCCGAGCATGTGTCCGACCTCGTGGACGACGGTGTCGCGGATCTCGCGGACGGCCTCCCCGCGGGTCGCGCAGTTGCGCAGGATCGGCCCCCGGAAGATCGCGATCTGGGCCGGCAGGCTGGAGACCATGGTCCCCCGCTCGAAGAAGGGCACGCCCCGGAAGATCCCGAAGAGCTCGTCGTCGTCGGGCGTGTCCGTCTCGTCGTAGTCCTCGTCGGTGGGCTCGTCTTCGACCGCGACGACGACGTTCTCGAGGTACTTGCGGAAGGCCGCCGGGACCGAGGCCAGGGCCTCCTCGACGTAGGACTCGAACTCGCGGTCGGATATGCGGCCGGACGAAACCACGCTACCGCAGGCCCTCGACGAGATAGAGCTGGGAGAAGACGCGCGGCATGTTGTAGACGTAAGCACCGCCGTCGGGAGTGATGCGGACCCGGTTCTGGCCGAGTCCGACCCCGACGCTGGGAGCGATTTTCCTCCAGAGTCGAGTTCGCCCCGTCTCGACGTCCACGAGCAGCACCTCGCCGGAAAAGCTGCTGACGTAGATCGAGCGTCCGTCCGCCGTCCACTGGACCGGCGAACCGCCGCTCCAGCCCGGGATGGCTCGAGGCTCCCCTCCCTCCAGGGGGAGGATGCTCGCCACACCGGGCCCTTGCGCGCCCGCCCGGAGCACGAAGAGAAACCGCCCGTCGGGCGAGACCGGGCTCGCGAACGGCCACAGCGAAGTTCCCTCGGTACCGATCGGGCGCGGTGCGCCGCCCGCGAGATCGAGAAGGTAGATGCGCCCCGAGCCCGCCCGCGGCCCCCCGATGGAGAACAAGATCTTCTTGCCGTCGGGCAGGAAGGCGCCCCAGCCAAACCCTTCGAGCGAGCCGGTCTCGAGCCTCTGGACGTCGCCGGGACCGGTCGGGAGCAGGACCAGCGCCGCGGGCTTGCCTGCGGCGGGCTCGACCCTCGCGAGCACCCGTTTTCCGTCCGGCGAGAGCGCGAGTCCGACGCCTTCCCCCAGCCGGACGGCGGGCGATCCATCGGTTCCTCGGAGATAGACCGCGTGGAGAGCGCCGGCCCCCTCGCCCTGCTCGGTCAGCAGCAGCGTCCGGCCGTCCGCCGAGAGGTCCGCCGGGATCGAGGCGTCGAGCCACGACAGCTCGCGCTCGGTCGAGGCACCCGGCGAGGCTCCTCGAAGCCAGTGGAGGATCGTGTGATGGGCGAGGAGCACGCGGCCGTCCCTCGAGATGTCGTCGAGCTCCAGGCTGCCGGGCACGCGCGCCACGAGGCGGACCTTCCCGGCTCGGTCGACGGCCCAGAGGGAGTCCGGCTCTCCCAGCCGGGCGGCCGTGAACCAGACCTCGTTTCCATCCGGGCTCCAGCACGGTGCCCCGGCGACACTCGACCAGCCGGAAGACAGCGACCGCCTGTTCTTCCCCGAGGACTCGATGACGACCACCGCCGACAGGTCCCCCAACTCCCAGAAGGCGATGCGGTCCCCGTTCGGAGAAATCCGCGGAAAGGCCGGGGTCACGCCGGCGGCCTCTAGGATCACGTTCCCGATGGGAAACTCGAGTCGGAATCTCCCATCGAGCCTGCGTATGACGGCGAGTTCCCGCCCGTCCGGGGACCAGTCGGCGCTGGCGTAGGGAACGCGCTCGAGAACCTGGCGGGGCGCCCCCCCGGCCATCGGGACCCTGGCGAGGGTACCGCCCATCGGCGTCAGGTCGAGGAGGATCGCGAGCTCCCCCGAGGCCGAGACGGCCGCGATGTCGGACCGCACCGGAAAATCGAGGGCGCGGGACTCGGGGCTGTCCGGACGAGTCATGTAGAGCCGCGCCCCGGACTCCCCATCCCAGGTCGCGCCGTAATAGATCGCATTGCCGTCCGGGGCGATCCGCGCGTTGTGAAGCCCGCCCTGGCGGTAGGTCAGTCGCTTGAACCTCGGCGCGGACGGCACCGGCTTCGACCGGTGGATCGCGAGAAACCACCCGGCGAGGCCGCTGGCCGCAAGGGCGAGGGCAACTGCGGCCGGCGCCAGTCGGCGGCGGCGCCGGCCGCCAGACAACGCCGTCTCCGCGCCGCTGGAGACTTCGGAAATGTGGTCCCGGACGCCGGCGAGCTCCCGGGCGAGATCGCGCGTCGAGGTGTAGCGCTCCTCCGGTTCCTTGGCGAGGCAGCGCTCGAGGATCCAGCGCACCGGCGCAGGAAGGTCGGGACGGAGCTTGCCGGCGGGCTCGGGCTCGTCGCGGATGATCGCCGACATCGTTTCGGCCGCGGTCTTCTTCAGGAACGCCTTCTCGCCCGTCGCCATCTCGTAGAGCATCGAGCCGAGCGAGAACTGGTCCGACCGATAGTCGAGTGGCTCGCCGCTCGCCTGCTCGGGCGACATGTAACCGACCGTGCCCATCACCACGCCCGGCCGCGTTTCGGGCCTGGCCAGGGTGGGCATGGCGGACACCTGGCCGGACTCGGGCTCCGCGAGCTTGGCGAGCCCGAAGTCGAGGATCTTGACGAAGCCGTCCTTCGAGACCATCACGTTCTCGGGCTTGAGGTCCCGGTGGACGATTCCCGCGGCGTGGGCCTTGGCGAGCCCCTCGGCGATCTGCGCCCCGATCGCGAGCATGCGCCGCACCGGGAGCGCGCCGGCGACGACGATCTCGCGCAGGCTCTTCCCGTCGACGAGCTCCATGGCCAGGAAGGGGCGGTCCCCCTCGAACCCGACCTCGTGGATCGTGACGATGTTCGGGTGGTTCAGCGCCGAGGCGGCGCGGGCCTCCTGCTCGAAGCGGGCGATGCGGTCGCGGTCCCGCGCGAGCTCTTCGGGCAGCACCTTGACGGCCACGTCCCGGCCGAGCCGCGAGTCCCTCGCCCGGTAGACCTCCCCCATCCCTCCGGCACCGAGCGGCGAGAGGATCTCGTAGGCGCCGAGCCGTTCGCCCGCAGTGAAGGGCATCCGCCTCCTGCCGACGGATTCTACGTCCGGCGGCCGTTCCCGAAGAGCCGGTCGAAGTTCGCGGTCGTGGCCGCGGCCACGGCCTCGAGGTCCGTCGCCCTTGACCTCGGCGAGCTTCCTCGCCGTTTCGACGACGAACGCCGGCTCGCAGGGCTTGCCGCGGTGGGGCACCGGGGAGAGGTACGGCGTGTCGGTCTCGACGAGCATGGCGTCGAGCGGAAGGCCCGCGGCGGCGGAGCGGATGTTCTCGGCGGCGCGGAAGGTGATCATCCCGGAGAAGGACACGAGGTACCCGAGCTCGATCGCCTTCCGCGCCGTACGCCGCGTCCTCCGTGAAGGAGTGGAAGACGCCGGCGTCCGCGCGCCCGCCGAGGCGCTGGAGCGTCGCGAGCATCTCGGCCCCGCTCTCCCGGTTGTGGAGGAGGACCGGGCAGGCCGAGACGTCTCGCGCAGTCGAGCATCCATTCGAGGACCTCGATCTGCCTGCGCCGCGGCGAGTGGTCGTAGTGGAAGTCGAGCCCGATCTCGCCGATCGCGACGACGCCGGAGCGCCGCGCGAGCGCCTCGAGACGCGCGCCGTCGTGTGCCGGATCGAAGTCTCTCGCCTCGTGGGGATGGACTCCGACGGCGGCGAAGATCCCGGCGGCGGGGTCGGCCATCGCGGCCGCGGCCTCCGAGTCCGCCAGAGTCGTCCCCGGAACCAGGAATCGCGTCACGCCCGCGGTCCGGGCGCGGGCGAGCAGCTCCGCCGCGCCTTCTCCCATCTGCAGGTGGCAGTGGGAATCGGCGAGGGTCACTACTTGACCTTGCTGCCCGCCGGCACGTCGGCCGGGACGTCGAGCAGGACGGGCGCTCCGGCCTCGCCGACGGAGGCCGCGAGGACCATGCCGTTGGACTCGACGCCCATGAGTTTCGCGGGCTTCAGGTTCGCGACGACGACGACGTTGCGGCCGACGAGGGCCTCGGGCTCGTACTGCGCGGCGATGCCGGCGACGATCTGGCGCCGCTCGTCGCCCAGGTCGACCTCGAGGCGCATCAGCTTGTTGGACTTGGGAACGCGCTCGGCGACGAGGATCTTCGCCGTCTTCAGCCTCACCTTCTGGAAGTCCTCGATCGCGATGCGGTCGTCGGCCGGCGGGGCCGCCGGGGCATCCGGGGTCGGTTCGGTCATGGTGCCATCCTTTGCCTTGAAGTAGGCCTCGGCGTCGGCGCGCGGGAAGAGCGCCGGCATCTCCGGCATCGGTCGGGAGATCGGGATGCGCCCCCAGTCGAGGTCCGCCGCCGCGGCGGCTCCCGGCTCGAGCGCGAAGGTCTCGAAGATGCGGCGCGCGGTCGCCGGGACGAAGGGCGACAGCATCACCGCCGAGAGGCGAACGCCCTCGGCGGCGGCCGACAGCACGCGGTGGAGGCGCGGGGACGCGGTCCCCTCCTCCTTCCGGATCTTCCACGGCTCGCGGGCGACGACGTAGCCGTTGACCTGGCCGAGGAACTGCCAGACGGCCTCGAGCGCCCGGTTGAACTGGCAGTCGGCCATCGCCGCCTGCCAGTCCGAGCGCGTCCCGCCGTACGCGCGCATCACGTCGTTGTCGGTGCAGACCTCGTTGGGCGTCGCGCCGAACGACTGCCGGCAGAGCGCGGCGACGCGCGAGACGGTGTTGCCGAGGTCGTTGGCGAGGTCGGCGTTGTAGCGGGTCGAGGAAGGCCTCGTCCGAGAAGTAGGCGTCCTGGCCGAAGGCCATCTCGCGCAGCAGGAAGTAGCGCAGCGCGTCGGGGCCGAAGTCGGCGACGAGCGCGATCCGGGCGCACGACGTTGCCGACGGACTTGGAGATCTTCTTCGCGTCGCGCAGCCACCAGCCGTGGGCGCGGACCGTCGTCGGCAGCGGCAGGCCGGCCGACATCAGGAACGCCGGCCAGTAGACGGCGTGGAAGCGGAGGATGTCCTTGCCGATGAGGTGGACGCGTTCGGCGCCCGGGTGGTCCCAGAACTCGCGGTAGCGGCGGTCGTCGTCGGAGCCGAAGCCGAGGGCGGTGATGTAGTTGGCGAGCGCGTCGAGCCAGACGTAGACGACGTGGCCGGGATGGCCCGGGAACGGGATCCCCCACTTGACCTTGGAGCGCGAGACCGAGAGGTCCTTCAGGCCCGCCGCGCACGAAGCGAGGCACCTCGGTGAGGCGGCTCTCGGGCCGGACGAACTCGGGGTGCCTTTCGATAGTGTTCGAGGAGCGGTTGCCGCGTACTTCGACAGCCGGAAGAAGACGTTCTCCTCCGACTCCCAGACCGTCACGCTGGCCGTGGACGGGGCATCGCTTCTCGGCGTCGAGCTCCTTCTCGGTGTAGAAGGCCTCGCAGCTCGCGCAGTACCAGCCCTCGTGCTGCGCCGTGTAGAAGTCGCCGGCGGCGGCGATCCGCGCGATCAGCGCCTCGACGCCGCGGCGGTGCCGGGCCTCGGTCGTCCGGATGAAGTCGTCGTTGGCGATCTCGAAGGTCCGGTAGAGCGCGTGGTACCGCTCGACGACGCGGTCGGCGAGCTGCGATCGGCGTCGACGCCCTGGGCCGCGGCGGCCTTCTCGATGTTCTGGCCGTGCTCGTCGGTGCCGGTCAGGAAGCACGTCGTCTCGCCGACGCAGGCGGTGGAACCGCGTGATCACGTCGGCGACGACCGTCGTGTAGATGTGCCCGATGTGGGGCAGGTCGTTGACGTAGTAGATCGGCGTCGTCACGTAGAACGTCTTCATCGGGAGGGCGAAAGATACCTCAGAAGAGATCGAGCTCGATCGGGACGACGGTGCGGATGCGGGAGAAGTCGCGGTCGCGCGTGAGGAGCCGGTGGCCGCCGGCAAACGCCGTCACCGCGATGGCGAGGTCGACGATCTCCGCCTGGAACCCGCCGCGTGCCAGTGCGAATCGATACTCGCCCACGCGATCCCAGAGATCCGGTGGATCCGCCATCCGCACAAGGCCTTCGAAGAGCCGCCGCAGCCGCTCGTACTGCCCGCTAGTCTGCGCCCCCGACAGCACCTCGGCTCGGATCGGCCCCGTCACCACAACGGCACCGTCCGCCAGCAGGCGATCGACTCGCGAGCCCGCCTCTTCGTCGCCGCGCAGGAAGTCGACCCAGGCCGACGTGTCGACGACCGTCGCGCTCACTCGCGTCCGCGGCTGCGGGAACGCGAGAGGTCGACGTCCAGGTGGATCTTCCCCGCGAGCTGACGGAGTTCCTCCCTCTTGCTCTTCCTGATCAGCTCCTCGAGCGCCAGGATCAGGGTCTCCCGCATGGTCTTCGAGTCCGTCCTGCGGCGGGCTTCCTCGAGAAGATCCTCGGGAAGATCGACGGTGGTTCTCATGCACTAAGCATATCGACTGGGCATTACTTATGCAAACTTTCACAGCAGCCCCGCCTCGCGGAACGAGACGCACCCCTCCCTTCCCACCACGATGTGGTCGAGCAGGCGCACTCCCACCGCCTCGGCCGCGGCGGCCAGCCGCCGCGTGAACTCGCGGTCCTCGCGCGAGGGCGTCGGATCGCCGGAGGGATGGTTGTGGTACAGGATCACGGCCGCCGCCTTGCCGAGGAGCGCGCGCCGCAGGATCTCGCGCGGCTCGACGACCGCGCGGTCGAGCGTGCCCCGGTAGATCTCCGGATCGTTCTTCAGGAGGCGGTTGCGCGCGTTGAGGTACAGCGCCCCCGTCCGCTCCTGCGAGTCGTCGGCCTGGGCCGCTCGCAGGTAGTCCTTGACCAGCCGCGGATCGTTCAGGAGGTCCCGGCCCGAGAGCGTCTCGGATGGAAGCCGCCGGGCGATCTCGATCGCCGCGGCGATCGCGCCGGCGCGCGTGGGGCCGATCCCCCGCTCGGACGCGAGCTCCTCGGTCGATATCCCGGCGAGCCCGACGAGGCCGCCACGGGTCGCGAGCAGGCTGCGCGCCCGGTCGAGGGCGCTTTCGCCCGGGATCCCGGTGCGGAGCAGCAGCGCCAGCAGCTCCTCGTTCGAGAGGGCCGCCGGGCCCGAGGCGCAGCAGTCGCTCGCGCGGGCGCTCCTCGGAGGGAAGGTCGTGGATGCGGAAAACCCGAAGCGCAGCTCGTTCGGTCATGGTGTTGCCGCCGGCGAGAACCGCCGCGGCGACCCGGTGAGGACGAGACGATGATAGCAGGGGCCCGGCGTGGCCGCCCCGTGGGATCAGTCGCCGTCCGGCCAGTCCCTCGCAACCCCGTCCGGCACGAGGACGATCTTGCCGTGCGCCTCGCCTTCTTCCATTCGGCGGTAGGCCGCGGCGGCCTCCGAGAGCGGGAAGACGCGGTCGATCCGCGGGCGCAGGCGTCCCGCCGCGACGGCGCCATAGAGCGCCCGGAACTCGCGGTCGCTGGCCATGGTCGAGCCGAGGATCGAGAGCTGCTTCCAGAAGATCAGCCGGATCTCCTCCTTCGGATTCGGCCCCGACGTCGCGCCGCACGTGACGATGCGCCCGCCCCGGGCCGCGCACTTCAACGACGTCATCCACGTCGCCTCGCCCACCATGTCGACGACCACGTCGACCCCGCGCTTGTCGGTGCGGGCCCGGACCGCCTGCGCGACGTCCTCGCGGCGGTAGTCGACGACGAGCTCGGCGCCCGCCTCGGCGCAGACGCGCGGCCTTCTCCTCGCCCGACGTGGTCGCGAAGATCCGCGCGCCGCAGAGCCGCGCGATCTCGAGCGCCGCGCCGGCCGCACCGCCGCCCGCCCCGTGGATGAGGACCGTCTCTCCCGGCCGCACGGCGGCCCGGCCGACGACCATCCGCCAGGCCGTCTGGTACACCAGCGGAAACGCCGCCGCCTCGACGAAGGAGAGGCCCCGCGGAATCGGGAACAGGTTGCGCGCGGGCACCACCGCGTATTCGGCGAACGTGCCGGCGACCTGCTCGCCGACGATCCGGAAGGTCGTGCAGAGGCTCTGCTCCCCGGCGCGGCAGTACTCGCAGGTCGTGCAGTAGAGACCGGGCTGCACGAGCACGCGGTCGCCGGCGATCAGGCCCGTCACGCCGTCGCCGAGTCGGTCGACGACGCCGGAAGCGTCCGCTCCCGGGATCTGCGGCAGCGGCACGTGCGGCACCCCGTTGCGGACGAAGACGTCCAGCCGGTTGAGGGCGGCCGCCCGCACGGCGATCCGAACCTCGCCGGGACCCGGCTCGGGAGTCGGGCGGTCCCCGTAGAGGAGGACCTCGCTGCCGCCGTGCCTCTCGAAGAAGACGGCCTTCATCACTTCAGATATCCAAGCGATCGCAGCTTCTCCAGGTACTCCCGGTCGCTCTCCGGCGCCGCCGAGGCCGCCGGTGCGATGCGCGGCCCGTACGTCGCGACGGTCGCCGGCTCGACCGTGCCCGGCGCAAAGAGCGTCGCGACCGGGCGCCCGGGGAGGTCGCGCGCCGCGGGCACGCCCATCCGCGCCAGGATCGACGGAGCCGCGTCCTCGGGGCGGATCCGCACGCTCTGCGCGCCGCCCTCCCCGTCGAAGACGACCATCCGCCCGAGCGCGCCGGGGCCCGGGTGGCTGTCGGCCGCGAGGACCACGAGGACCACCTCGCCGCGCCGCGCCCGCGCGACCCAGGACTCGAGGGCCTGGACGATGGCGAGCCGCGCCCTCTCGCGCGCGGGCGGGTCCTCCCGGGCGATGTCGCAGCCCGGCAGGTACGCCGTCGAGAGCCGGAAGCCCTTCGGCAGCTCGGCGTCGAAAACGGCGATCGCCTCGCGGTCGGCTCCGGGCCCGTCGGCGGCCCGGGCGAAGACCGTGCGGTTCTCGACGACGGTCGCGCCCGGCCACGGACCGGCGGCCCACCAGCCCACCGAGAGGCTCGGCAGGCCCGCGGAGGCCGAGACCTCCCAGAAGTCGAGGCGCCTGCGGTCGACGTGCGAGACCGGCGCGTTCGAGACCAGGCGCAGCGCCGGCCCCAGGTGCCGCAGGTACCAGGACGTGCCCCACGGCGGCCGCAGCGCGAGCGCCGCGCCGAGAGGCCGCACGCGGGTCAGCGCCCGGACCCCGTGCCGGTCCGGGAAGTCGCCCGTGGCGAGCGTCGTCCAGATCTCCGGAGGCGAAACGGGCTCGGCCGGCCACCAGCCCGACGCCCCGCCCGAGAGCAGGGCCGCCGCCGGGCCGCCCTTCCCCGACCCGTCGAGGTCGAGACCGTCGACCGCGATCACGACCCCGAGGGCGGCTCGCGGGGACGGCTGCGGCGCCGGAGCGGCCGGCGGCTCGTGCCGCGAGAAGAGCAGCAGGATCGCGACCAGGAGGCCCGCCGCCGCGGCCGCGGCGAAGACGCGGCGGAGCATGCGCCGCGGGAGCATGCCCGCCCGTGCGAAGGCCAGGGCCAGGAAGCCCAGGCGGACCGCCGCCGCGAGAAAGAGCGCCGCGACGCCGATCGGAACGACCCACAGCAGGGTCCGCGCCGACAGCGTCCGCCCCAGGCTGTACGTGCCCCCGATCCACAACGCGAAGACGATCAGCGCCGAGACCATGCCGGCGATGGTCGCGGCGATGCCGGGCGTCCGGACGCGCTCGGCGAACCACGAGAGAATCACGGCGAGAAGCGCCGCCGGCAGGAGATCCGCCGCGAAGAGGTGCAGGAAGAGGGCCGCGATCGACGCCGGCGAGCCGCCGAATCCCGGCTCCGCGGCCTCGACCGCCGCGACGGCGGACAGGGCCGCCGCCAACGCGCCGATGACGACGGCCGTGAGGAATGCGCCCCCCCGCCCCTCGAACACCGGCCGGAAAAGCAGCCGGTCGACGCCGGCGTCGAGGTACCCGAGCTCGCGCAGCCGCGCCCGGGCCTCGTCGAGGGTCGGCCGGTCTCTCACGAGCGGCGGTCCCGGACGACGCGGGTCAGATCCGCCAGGACGCCGGCCCGGGCGCCGAGAGGCTTCAACGCGGAGAGCGCCGCCGCGAGGAGCTCCTCGACGAGCCGGTGCGAGGAGTCGCTCCCGAGGACCGTCGCGAAGTTGGCGCGGTGGCCGTCGCGCCCGGTCTCCTTGCCCATCGCCCTCGAGTCTCCCTCGAGATCGAGCAGATCGTCGGTGATCTGGAACGCCAGGCCCAGGTTGCGCGCGTAGCGGGTCAGTGCGGACAGCGTCCGCTCGCCCGCCCCCCCGGCGAGCGCCCCGCCGCGCACGGCGGCGACGAACAGAGCCCCGGTCTTCTGCGCGTGGATCGCCTCGAGATCGTCGAGAGCCACGGCCGCCGGGTCGGCCGAGAGGTCCGCGGCCTGGCCCGCGCAGCACCCGCCGGCCCCCACGGCCTCCGCGAGCTCACCCACGATCCGGGCCCGGAGCGCTCCGGAGAGCGCCGCGCTCTGCGCGACGACCTCGAAGGACCGCGCGAGCAGGGAAACCGCGGCGAGCTCCGCGGTGGCGACCCCGTGCGTCCGGTGGAGCGCCGGGCGGCCCCGGCGGCGCGGCGCGTCGTCCATGGAGGGCAGGTCGTCGAGCACCAGGGACGCGGCGTGGAGAAACTCGACGGCGACGGCGACGGGCATCGCGGCCGCCCGGGAAGCGCGCACGAGGTCGGCCGCGGCGAGGGTCGAGAGCGGACGCAGGCGCTTTCCGCGTGAGAGGGCGGCCTGGGCGATGGCCTGCGAGAGGCCGGGAGCCCGCGGCGCGTCGGCCGGCAGGCTTCCGGCGAGGGCCTCCTCGAGGCCGGGTGCGGCCGCGGCCGAGAACCGATCGAATGCGCCGCCCGCCCCGGCGGGGTGCCTCAGGAGTGGCGCCCCCGGCTTCCTAGCCGCGGAAGCTCGACAGCGCCTCCGCCTCCGCCTCGTAGACGTCGAAGACGGTGATCAACTGCGTCACGGTCAGCACGTCGTTGATCTTCGGAGGCAGGTGGAGGAGCTTCAGCTTCCCGCCCTTGTTGGTGACGGAGGTGTAGCAGCCGACGAGCTCGCCGATGCCCGACGAGTCGATCGTCGTGACGTCGTGCATGTCGACGAGAATGTTCTTCTTGCCCGAGTCGACGAGCTTGTTGATCGTCTCGCGCAGCTGCACGTCCCCCGACCCGATGGTGATCTTGCCCTTGAGCTCGACGATCTGCACCCCGCCGGACTCGCGCACGTTCGTCTTCATGCTGGGTTCTCCTCCTTCTCTTTTATCGCGCCCAGGTTCTTTTTCAAAACGATTTCCATTCCGCCCTTGGCGTGGCGATGGAAACGGACGTCATCCATGAAGGTCCGCATGTAGAAGATGCCGCGCCCGGAAGTCTTGAGACGGTTCTCCGGGGCCAGCGGGTCGTCCACAGCGGCCGGATCGAACCCCTCGCCCTCGTCGCGGATCGAGATCGCGAGGGTGTCCCCGACGAGGTCCATCTCGAGGTGGACGTGCTTGGAGAGGTCCTGCTGGTTGCCGTGCTTGATCGCGTTGGCGACCCCTTCCCGCAGGGCCATGAGGATCCAGTGACGCGTCTCCTCCGGCACCTCCCGCCCCTCGAGGAGGCGCGAGCACAGGTGCTGCACCATCTCGATGTTCTCGAAACGGCTGGAGAGAGACATCCGGATCGGGCCGGCTTTTGGGGACGGTCGCGGTGCGTTCATTCACGAGCTTTGAAAGCCCGGCGGATCTTATCGAAAAGGCGCCCGGAAAAGGAACCCAAACTCGCCGTGCTACCCTCGGTCATGCTCGGAAAACGCTCGGCCCGCGTGGCTGGAATCGCCCTGGCGGCGGCTGCCATGCTGGCCGCAGCGGACCTCCTGCCGGAGCGCATGGCCGAGGTTTCCCGCAGCGTCGAGGAGGTCCGGGGGAAGAAATTCGCGCGGGCGGTCCCGGCCTCGCGGCTGGACAAGGCCGAGGCCCGCCGCATCCTCCGCGACAAGATCACCGAGGGACTACCGGTGCCGGCCGACGAGTACTTCCGGTCGCTCGGGGCGCTCGGGCTGATCGAGGACTCGCCGCGCCTGTTCGACTCGCTCGTCGAGTTCTACGCCTCGCAGGTCGTCGCCTTCTACGATCCCGAGCCCCGGCGCTTCTTCGTCGTCGAAGGGGCCGAGGGCCTCGCGGGCGCGGATTCGGAGGACCTCGCCGAGGGCCTGATCTTCTCCCACGAGCTGACCCACGCGCTCCAGGACGAGACGCTGCGCCTCTCGGAACGGGTGAAGGCGCTCCGGGAGGACGGCGACCGGAGCCTCGCGCTCCAGTGCCTGCTCGAGGGCGAAGCGACGCTCGTGATGATCCGCGTCGCCCTCCGGGAGATCCCGGGCGCGGGCGAGAGCGTCGAGGAGCAGATGGCTCCCCTGCTCTCGGCGGGCGGGCTCGAGCGGGCCAACGTCCCGAAGGACCTGCCCGACTACTTCGTCGACCAGCTGTTCTTCCCCTACGCCGACGGCACGGCCTTCGTGCGGGCCGCGGTCAAGCGGGGCGGCTGGGCCGAGGTCGACCGCCTCTGGCGGAACCCTCCCGAATCGACCGCCGAGATCATTCACGGCGCGCCCTACCCCTCTCCGGCCCAGGGCCTCCTGCCGGGCAACGTGGCGACCCTCTCTCCGGGACACCGGCTCTCCTACACCGACACGCTGGGAGAATGGAGCATCCGGTTTCTGCTCGGCCGGGCGCTGGCGGCCGAGGAGGCGGGGACCGCGGCGGCGGGGTGGCGCGGCGATCGGATCGCGTTCTTCACCTCCGGCGGCTCGATGGCCTACCTCTGGCGCCTCCGGTTCGCCGACTCCGGCGCCGCGTCGCGCTTCGAGGCGGCGCTTCGGAAGGCCCGCTCCACCCGGCCGGTCCCGGCCCCCGAGTCGATCCGCCGCGACGGCGCCGACCTCGTCGTCGCCGCAGGGCTCCCGAAGGTGCCGGACCTGCCGGGGTTCCGGGCGCCCTAGGTTCTCCGCCCCAAAAAGAAACGGGAGGCCGAAGCCTCCCGTCCGAAGAGCAAAACCTCGAAGCGCCTAGATCTTGCGCCGAAGCGTGAGCGTGGCGCCGAGGCCCAGGCAAAGAACGCCGAGCGCTCCGGCCAGGGGCACCGAGCTGCCCGTCTTGGGGAGCTTCTTGGCCATCGCCGCCTGCGCCGCCGCCGCGTCTGCCGCCGCCCTGGCCGCCGCGGCTTCCGCATCCGCCTTCGCCTTGGCATCGGCCGCCGCCCGGGCTGCCGCTGCGTCCGCCGCCGCCTTGTCGGCCGCCGCCTTGTCGGCTGCCGCCTTGGCCGCCGCCGCCTTCTCCGCAGCCGCCTTGTCGGCCGCCGCCTTGGCTGCCGCCGCCCTCGCCGCCTCATCGGTGGCGCTGGCCGCCGCCATCTCCTGCTCGGTCGACGTTCCCTTGGCGGTGTGCACGATCGTGGCATTCAGATGCTGGTTGGCCTGGAGATCCTCGAGCCGGAGCTTGGCCCCTCCGATGTCGAACCGGAACCCGGCCGGGATGTTGTAGCTGTGGATCCCGTCGGCCTCGCGGACGTACAGCAGGCCGCCGGCGGTCTTGATGACCTTGGCGTTCTTGAGCTCCGTCGTCTGGACGACCGTCGGCACGGTCACGGTCTTGATGACGGCCGTGATCTTCATGCCGGGCTTCAGGCCGGAGAGGGGAGTTTCCTTGCCGTCGACGTTCACGGTGAAGCCCGGCGGCACGTCGAACTCGCGCAACTGGCCGTTCGACTCCCTGATGAACACGCTGTCCTGACCCACGCTGACGACCGTTCCGTTCTTGATGTCGGTGGACGTCTGAGCAGACGCCAGCGGCGCGAAGAGCGCGGCTGCGGCCACCAGAACCACCATGGCGATGAGAGTCCGTTTCATTCCAAAGTCCTCCTTCTTACATGAGCGTTTTCAATGCGAATCGCTGTTTCGTTCTCGAACGGCATCTTCCTCTCTACGGCGCGCGGCTCCTCCTTTCTGCAGCCTGACTGGCGGCCGAGCCCTCGAACGTCGCGCGCACGATGAAGCGCTGCGGCGCGCTTCCGGCGTAGTAGAAGGGGTAGCAGGTCACGAGCGTCAATGTCGGCTCGACCGTGGGATCGAGCACCTCGATGCTCTCCGGCGTGACGATGGTCAGGCTCCGGATGCGGTAGGAAAGCCGCTCCGAGTGGGTCTCGACCTCGATCAGGTCGCCGGCCGCCACGTCCTTGAGGCCGCGGAAGAAGCCGTCGCGGTGGCCCGCGATGCCGACGTTGCCGGGCTCGCCGGGCCGGGGCGTACCGGAGATGTGCCCGACCCCGCGATTCAAGGCCGGCTCGTCGGTGCCTTCGAGGACCGGGACCTCGAGGTCGATCTTCGGCACCCGCAGGACGGCGAGCGGGGCCTGGAACTCCTGGGAGAGGCTCGCCTGGAATCCCTGGACGCGTTCCGGCGACCAGAGCTTCCTGTCGGGCGACGCAAACGCCGCGAGCGGACGCAGGGCCGGACGGGGCGCCGCGACTCGCGCGGACTCGAACTCCCGCAGCGCCGCCCGCCGCCCGAGGGAGGCGTCGAGGCGGGCGCCGACGAAGGCCGAAATCAGCACGATCCCGGCGCACCACGCCGCGACCTCGAGCGGGCGCGCTCCCGCCCTGTTAACCCGGGCCTCGGAAGGCCTCGCGGACTGCAGGTTCGTCATACTGGAACGCTTAGATAATCACGTTTTAGATATCTCCGCCTGCTGCGGAAGTCAACGGGCCGGGGGCCCAGGGCCCTAAATGCCTGGGCGGACGGGCTCGGAAGCTCCCTCGACCCGGTTGCGCCCGGCGCGCTTGGCCCGGTACAGGGCCTCGTCAGCCGCGGCCACCAGCCCTTCGGGCGAGGTGGCCTCCTGGGGGGTCGCGGTGGCGACGCCAAGGCTGATCGTGACGACCCCCGTGGGGGACCCCGCGTGCCGCGTGGCCATCGACTCGACTTTCGAGCGTAGAAGCTCGGCCACGGCCGCGGCGCCCCGGTGGGGCGTCGACGGCAGGATGGCCGCGAACTCCTCGCCCCCGTAGCGGGCCACGAGGTCGCCGGGGCGGGTCAGCGCGGCCCGGATCTCGCCGGCCACCCGCCGCAGGCACTGGTCGCCCACCTGGTGGCCGTTGGCGTCGTTGAAGGCCTTGAAATAGTCGATATCGATCATGATGAGCGAAAGCGGCAGAGCGTCGCGGCTGGAGCGCCGCCACTCGCGCGCGAGCGTCTCCTCGAAACGACGCCGGTTGGCGATTCCCGTCAGCGCGTCGAGCTCCGAGAGGTTCTGGAGCTTGGCGTTGGCCTCCTCGAGCTGCAGCGTGCGCTCCGCGACCTGGCGCTCGAGCTCTCGCTCGCGCGCCTTCACCCGCGCGGCCCGCACGCGCGAGGCCCCGTATCCCGAGAGGGCCAGCGCCACCGCGCAGAGCCCGTAGAACCAGTTCGTCTCGCGAAAGCGCGGGCGCAGGCGGAAACTCGCGCGGGCGCCCTGCGCGTTCCACACGCCGTCGTTGTTGCACGCCGTGACGCGGAAGGTGTAGCGGCCCGGCGGGATGTTCGTGTAGAAGGCCGTGCGCCGCGTGCCGGCCTCCACCCACTCGCGGTCGAACCCTTCGAGCATGTAGCGAAACCGGACGCGATCCGGATCGATGAAGGACAGGCCCGTGTAGTGGAACTCGAGGTCGCGGCGCCCGGGCGCCAGCTCCGCATCGAGAGTGCCGGGAACGAGCTTGCGGTCGACCAGGACCTGCTCGATGACGACGGGCGGCGCCGCGGCGTTGGTCTTGATGCGGTCCGGGTCGATGACGACGGCCCCCTCGATCGTCGGGAACCACAGCCGGCCGTCGCGCGCCTCCCAGCCGGCCGGCTGCGTGAAGCCGCTGCACTCGGCCGAGCGCATGCCGTCGGCGCGGCCGTAGGACACCGAATTCACCGCCGCGCGGCGGCCCTCGGCGACCTCCTCGAGCTCGCGGCGGGGGACCTGGAAGATGCCGCGACTGCAGCTCATCCAGAGGTTGCCCCGCCCGTCCTCGAGGATCTGGTACTGCACGTCGTCGAACAGGCCCTCGCGCCGGGTGAACCGCGCGAACTTGCCGTCGCGGAAACGGTTGAGGCCGCCGCCGTCGGTGCCGATCCAGATGCAGCCGTCCGCGTCCTCGTAGAGCGCGAGCACGGTGTCGTCGGAGAGCCCGTCTTTGGTCGTGAAGGCCGTGAATTTCCCGTCGGCGAAACGGTTGAGGCCTCCGCCTTCCGTGCCGATCCAGAGATGGCCGGCGTGGTCCTCGACGATCGCGAGCACCGTCGCCGCCGAGAGTCCGTCCTTCACGCCGTAGACCTGGAACTTCCCGTCGCGCACGGCGACGAGACCGCCGTCGTCGGTGCCGGCCCAGAGCGTGCCGGCGCGGTCCCGGTAGAGACAGCGGATGATCTCGCTCGGCAGGCCGTCCTTGCGGCGGAACGTCTGGAACTTCCCGCCCGCCATCCGGTCGAGGCCGTCGCCCCACGTCCCGATCCAGAGGGCGCCCGCCCCGTCCTCGTACACCGAGCGCACGAAATCGCCCGAGAGCCCGTCCTTCGTCGTGAAGGCCGTGAACGTCCCGCCGCGGAAGCGGTTGAGGCCCGCGCCGCGCGTCCCCAGCCAGATCGATCCCTCCCGGTCCTCGTAGATCGTTCGGATGCGGTCGCTCGAGAGCCCCTCCTTGCGCGTGTAGGCGGTGAACTTGCCGTCCTTCAACCGGTTCAGGCCGCCGGTGACGGTGCCGATCCAGAGGCTTCCCTCGGCGTCCTCGCAGATGGCGAGGACGGTGTCGTCCGAGAGCCCGTCGGCCACCGTGAACGCCGAGATCCTGTCGCGGTCGAGCCGCGCGAGACCGCCGCCCCGGGTGCCGATCCAGAGGTTGCCGTCGCGGTCCTGCTGCAGCGACTCGACCGTGTCGCTCGGCAGCCCGTCCTTCGCGGTGAACGCCCGGAACTCCCCCGCCCGGTGCCGCACGAGGCCGCCGCCGTCGGTGCCGATCCAGAGATCGCCGCTCGGATCGGACAGGAGGCTCTGGACGATGTCGGCCGGAAAGCCGCTGGAGGTCGAGAACACGGTGAACCTGCCGTCGCGGAGCCGGTTGAGCCCTCCGCCCTCGGTCCCGATCCAGAGGTCGCCCTCGCGGTCCTCCTGGATCGCCCAGATCTGATCGCTCGAGAGGCCGTCCCTCTTCGTGTACGACGTCAGCCGGCCGTCGGCGAGGCGGTTGAGCCCCGCCCCCGTGCCGATCCAGATCGCTCCGTCGCGGCTCTGGGTCACGGCGAGCACGCGGTTGTTCGACAGGCCCTCGCGGGTCGTCCAGGACGTGAACCGGCCGTCGGCGAAACGATGGAGGCCTCCCCACGTCCCGACCCAGAGGTTTCCGTCCCGGTCCTCGAAGAGCGTCTGGGCGTTGCTGTTCAAGAGCCCCGGCGTATTGCCCTTGTCGAAGACGGTGAACTGCACGCCGTCGAAGCGCACGAGTCCGCGCTCGGTGCCGAGCCACAGGTAGCCGTCGCGCGTCTGGAGGATCGACTGGATCGAGTTCTGCGGCAGCCCCGCGTCGGTCTTCCAGACCTGGTGCGCGTACTGGGTGATCGACTTGGACGGGTCGAGCGGGCGCGCGGGCCCCGCCGACAGAACGACCAGGGCCGCGGCAAGGCTCGCCGCGCGGGCGGGGCGCATGCGTGATTTTACCAGCCGAACCGGCCGGAGACGCCCTAGAAGCCCGGCAGCGACCTGAGCGCGAGCGGGATGATCACGAACATCTGGATGGCGTCGAAGACTCCGTGCGCCACGATGCAGGGCAGGACGTTGCGGTAGATGGAGAAGGTGACGGCGAGCACGGTCGCGATCACCAGGATCCCGACGAGGACGAGCGGCTGGCCGTAGGCCCCGTGGGCGGCGGTGAACATGAGCGTCGCCGCCACCGGGCCGACGCGGGTCTGGAGGAAGGCGCGGAAGAAGAGCTCCTCGACGATCATCGCGGAGACGACGATCAGGAGCTTCACCCACACGGGCTGGGCGACGAGCCAGACGATCATCGGCGAGACGGCGGGGCTGCCGGAGGCCTCGCCCCGGAACTTCGGCGAAATCAGGTACCAGACGCCGAGGATCACCGTCGCGCGTCACGATCGTCAGCACCCAGCCGACGACGCCGATCCCGGCGCCGACCGCGAGGTCGCGCGCCGGCCGCGCGCTCGAGAGCTTGCAGGAAGTCGGCGATCGAGCGGCGCCCCGAGAGCGCGTAGTAGCAGACCAGAAAGAAGATCAGGATGGCGTGCACGGCGAAGACCGAGACGAGCGAGAGCTCCTTGGTCTCCGGCTGCGTCCCCATCAGGCCCCCGGCGAACGGGATCGCGACGACCAGCAGCAGCACGGCGCCGAGCAGGCCCATCGCCACGGCGCGGCGCCCCGGCTCCGCGAACCCGTCCTCGGCGAACACGGCGCGCGACCGCGCCTGCACGAGAGACAGCAGGATGCCGAGGCTGCCCGCCACGACCAGGAGGACGAATGACGAGCCGAGCTCATGTGCACATCGAGGTGAGCGGCGCAGGATATCCGGTTTGGAGTCCCGGCGAAAGCTGGACATCCGGCGAGCTTCCGGGGGAGGATCGCCCCGACGATGCCTGCGCCGCCGGACGCCCGGACGCCCCTGGAGATCCGCGAGCTCTCCAAGAGCTTCGGCGACCGCCGTGCGCTCGACGGCGTGTCGCTGCGGCTCTCGCCGGGCGAGGTGCTGGGCCTGCTCGGGCCCAACGGCGCCGGCAAGTCCACCCTCGTGCGCGCCGTCGCCGGACGGGTCGAACCGGACGGCGGAAGCCTCTCGATCCTGGGCCTTTCCCCCTTCGACGACGCCGCTCGCTCCGCCCGCGGCTGGGTGCCGCAGGAGATCGCGCTCTATCCCCTGCTCTCCCCGCGCGAGAACCTCTGGACGTTCGGCCGCTACCAGGGGCTCGAGGGCGTCAAGCTCGACGAGGCCATCCGGATCAGTCTCGACTGGATCGGCCTGGCCGACCGGGCCAACGACAAGACGGGCCGCCTCTCGGGCGGAATGAAGCGCCGGCTGAACATCGCCGCCGGAACGATCCACGGACCGAGAGTTCTTCTTCTCGACGAGCCCACGGTCGGGGTCGACCCCCAGTCGCGCGAGCGGATCTACGGGATGATCGGCGAGCTCAAGTCCCGGGGCGTGTCGCTCCTCTACACCACGCACTACATGGAGGAGGCGGAGCGGCTCTGCGACCGCATCGCGATCATCGACCACGGCAAGATCATCGCGGAGGGGACCAAGGACGAGCTCGTCCGCAGAACGCTCGGCACGGGCCAGGCGCTCGCGATCGACGCCGCGGCGCCGATCCCCGCGGCCCTGCAGGAGGAGCTCGAGTCGCGCGGGGCCCGCGTCGACGGCACCCGCGTGCTGCTGACCGCGTCGAACCCCGCCGAGGAGATCCGCCAGCTCCTCGGGTCCTTCCACGCTCGCGGCGCTGCCGTTCGCGACCTCACGTTGAAGAGCCCGACGCTCGAGCAGGTGTTCCTGCAGCTGACGGGGCGGGAGCTGCGCGAGTGAAGACCATTCTCGCCGTCGCGAAGAACCGGTTCTTGAACCTGCGCCACGACCGCGCGGCGATGATCCTCTCGTTCGTTCTTCCGGTCGCCTTCTTCTCGATCTTCGCGGGCGTGTTCGCGGGCGGCGGGCGCGGCGCCACGCGGAAGATCCAGGTCGCGATCGTCGACGAGGACGGTTCGTCCACGTCGCGGCGGCTCCTGGCGGCGCTCGCGGCCGAGCAGGGCCTCGCCGTGCTCCGCGCCCCGGAAGAGAAGCCGGGCGCCCCGGAGTACACGCGGGCCTCGGCCGAGGCGGCGGTGCGCGCGGGAGACGTGCCGGTGGCGCTGATCGTGCCGAAGGGCTTCGGCGCGACGCCGCTCTCGTTCGGGGGCGGTGCGAAGGGACCGACCCTCGAGATCCTCTCCGACAGCGCCGACCCGGTCGCCCCGCAGGTCCTCGGCGGTCTCGTCCAGAAGGTCGCCATGACGGCCATGCCCGGCGCGATGGCCCGCAGCGGCGTCGCCGAGGTCGACCAGTGGAGCGGCGGGCTGACACCCGAGCAGAAGTCGCGCATGGACGCCGTCATCGCCGAGATCGAGAAGGAGCCGGAGGTCCCGCCCGGGCAGGCGGCTCCGCGCGTCTCCGGGGCGTCCGGCGCCGGGGGCCTGATCGACGTCACCCTGCGCGATCTCGTGGGCGAGAAGAAGAAGAACCCGACGATCGCCTTCTACGCCGCGGGACTCGGCGTCATGTTCCTGCTCTTCTCGGCCACCGGCGCCGGCGGTGCGCTCATCGAGGAGGCCGAGAGCGGCACGCTCGACCGGATCCTCGCGACCCGCGTCTCGATGACGACCCTGCTCCTGGGAAAGGCCGTCTACCTGGTGCTGCTCGCCGTCGCGCAGCTGACGCTGATGTTCACGTGGGGCGCGGTCTTCTTCGGGGTCGAGCTCGCGAGCCACATCCCCGGGTTCCTGATCATGACCTTTTCGACGGCCGTCGCCTGCGCGACGTTCGGCCTCCTGCTCGCCTCGATCTGCCGGTCGCGCATGCAGCTCGTCGCGCTCTCGAACCTCTCGATCCTGCTGATGTCGGCCCTCGGCGGGAGCATGTTTCCGCGATTCCTGATGCCCGAGAAGATGCAGAAGATCGGCCTCCTGACGCTGAATGCCTGGGCCATCGACGGGTTCCAGAAGATCTTCTGGCGGGACGAGCCGGTCTCGAGCCTCTGGCCGCAAGTCCTGGTTCTCGTTGGGCTTGGCGTCCTGTTCTTCCTGATCGCCCGGAGAGTCGCGCGACGCTGGCAGGCGGCTTGACACCTTTTATGCCGTAATGGCATAGACTCCTCCGAGCGATCGAGGAGGAGTCATGGGGACCGCTCCTGGACGTTAGCCGGAGGCACATCGTGAGGCCGCTCGCATCGCCATCGCGCTCTGTCTGCGCCGTCGCTCGACCGGACGACGCCACCGCGCAGACCTGCACCGGCTTTCCCTGGACCGTCACGGCGGCGCAGCTGAACGCGAACGCGCGTCGGCGGTCCACGTATTGCGGGGGCACGATTCCGGATGCCGCCCGCGCGATCCTCGAGTCGAGTCCTCGGATCGGAGATCCAGGTCACCCTGACGCAGGCCGTGCTACCCAACTGCACGTGCCTTGCGGTCGTCGGCACGTTTCGACGCGGTCGTGCTCGTTCCGGCGCTCGAGCCCGGCGACTACTCCGTGAAGGTGTTCGACTTCTACTGCACCGAGACGATCGAGGCCGGTAGCACGCCGACGTCACCGTCGGGACCGCCATCGCGGTCCCGACGCTCGACCTGCGGGGCTTCGCGGCGCTGGCGCTCCTCATGGCCGTCGTCGCCGCCCGGCGGCTTCGCTAGCTACTCGTAGACCCGCTCCCCCACCGTCAGCCGCTCGAGGTACACCGTCTCGCACGAGTTGGGTCCCTCGTCCTCGCGCGAGGTGCTCGAGCCCCAGTGGAAGTCCGAGCCGCCCAGGCCGTCGATGTCGACGAGGTATCCCTCCAGGCGCACGACGTCGCCCTTCCCGACGGCGCGGACGGCGCGCTTGAGGCGCCCCGAGCGCGGAAAAACGTGGACGTTAGCGGTGTGGGAGACGATCGTGCCGCGGTCGAGCGCGGGGTCCTTCGTCCTCCAGAAGAAGAACCGGGAGAACTGCGAGAACGAGATCCGCCCCGCGTAGGGCGGCGCGATCACCGGGCCCCAGGCGAGGGCGAGGTCCTCGGGCAGCAGCGCCCCCGCGGCACCCCAGCGGTACGCGCGGGAGGAGACGACGCGGGCGGACTGGTCGTACCGGAAGAGCGGGGTGACGCGGTAGTCGCGCCCGCCGACGCGGCGCTCGAAGGGCGCCCGGTCGGAAGGCGTCTGGGCGGGTTCGGCGGAGGCATCGGGACGGGGCGCGGCCCGGTGGCGCAGGAGCGTCAGGGTGAGCGGGTCACGGAAGAAGAGGAGTGCCAGCGCACAGGCGGCGATCAGAGCGGCGGCGCGGGCTCGCATGCTGGGACAAATTGTCCCCGACCCGAAGCCGATCTCCTAACGAATCGGCGATTGACACGAAAGACGCGGCACAGGACATAATCCGCGCTTTCCCCGTCCCCGGTCCCGTTTCGCCAACCGAAGGAGATCCGGATGCGCAAGCCGCTGTCGATGCTCGCGACGGTCCTCGCCCTGCTTCTCGCCCTCCCCGCGCTCGCCGCGGATCCTCCGAAGGACGACGCGAAGAAGAAGGACCCCGCCTCCGACATCAACAAGCCGCGTGCCGACGCCCGGAAGCTCTCCTTCGCGACGACCGAGGGGACGTGGACCTCGCTCGACGTCTCGCCCGACGGGCAGACGATCGTCTTCGACCTGCTGGGCGACATCTACGCGATGCCCATCGCGGGCGGCGCGGCGAAGGCGTTGACCTCGGGCCCCGCCTGGGACATGCAGCCGCGCTTCTCTCCCGACGGCCGGACGATCGCCTTCACGAGCGACCGCAGCGGCATCGAGAACATCTGGCTGATGGCCGCCGACGGAAGCAGTCCGCAGGCCCTGACGACCGAGAAGGACTTCTACGTCCGCAGCGCCGCCTGGACGCCCGACGGCCAGTACGTCATCGCGCGCAAGGAGGACGGCAAGAAGGCCGGGATCCCGCCCGTCGAGCTCTGGATCTTCCACCGGGAGGGCGGCGGCAACGGGATCAAGCTGACCTCCTCCGACGAGGTCAACAACTCGGCGGGCCCGGTGGTCTCGCGGGACGGCAAGTCGATCTACTTCGCCGCCCGCGTCCGCAAGTTCAGCTACCAGCCCAACCTCGCCGACGGGCTCTGGCAGATCTGGCGCTACGACCGCGACCTCGCCGACACGTTCCCGGTGGCCTCGGGCTTCGGCGGCGCGGCGCGCCCGGCGATCTCGCCCGACGGGAAGACGCTGGCCTTCATCTCGCGGCGCGACGACGACACCTGCATCGTCGCGCGCGACCTCGCGTCGGGCTCGGAGCGGATCCTCGCCCGGGGCGTCACGCGCGACGAGATGGAGGGGTTCGCGCCGATCGACCTGTGGCCCGGCTACGCCTTCACGCCCGACGGCAAGTCGCTCGTTTTCTCCAACAAGGGAAAGATCTCGCGGCTCGACGTGGCCTCGGCCGCGATCACCGACGTCCCGTTCACGGCGCAGGTCGAGCAGTGGCCGGCGCCCCGCGTGGCCTGGCAGGAGAAGGTCGACGCGGGCCCCGTCCAGGCGAAGATCCTCCGCTGGCCGAACCAGTCGCCCGACGGCCGCTGGATCGTCTTCGAGGCGTTCGGCCGCGTGTGGCTGCAGGAGCTCGCGGGCGGCAAGACCGCCGGGGCGCCGCGGCGACTGACGAAGGACGACGCCTCGCTCCCGCGCCGGGAGTACGCGCCGACGTTCTCGGCCGACGGTCGCTGGATCGCCTACGTCTCGTGGAGCGACGCCGAGGGAGGCCAGGTGTGGAAGGCGCTCGCCGTGCCCGGCGCGCCGCCGGTCCGGCTGACGAAGTCGCCCGGCCACTACGCCAACCCGGCCTGGTCGCCGAAGGGGGACAGGCTCGCGGTGCTGCGCGGCTCGGGCCTGGAGTTCCGCGGCCGGCAGCCCGAGGACGAGGAGTACTTCGAGCTCGGGGTCCTCGACGCCGCCGGCGGAGACGTCAAGCCCGTGACGACCGTCAAGCTCGCGGCCGGCCTGAAGTTCCACCCGCAGGTTTCCTGGAACGCGGACGGAACGCGCATCTACTACCGGGACCCGGTCGAGCAGAAGAAGCCGACGGACGACCCCAAGAACGACCTCGTCGCGATCCGCCTCGACGGCACCGACGCGCGGCACCTGCTCCGCTTCCCGCCGGTCGACGACGTCGTCCCCTCGCCCGACGGCGCCTGGGTCGTCTTCACCTCGCGCGACAACGTCTACGTGGCCCCGCTGCCCGGGATCCTCATGAAGGAGCCGCCCGAGGTCAACCTCAAGGAGGGCGCGGTCCCCGTGTATCGCCTCTCGGACGACGCCGGCGGCTACGTGCGCTGGGCCGACGGCGGGAAGACGATGACCTGGGCGCTCGGGAACACCTTCTACCGGCTGCCGCTGTCCTCCGCCCTCGACTTCGCGCGCGCCGAGCGCCGCAAGGCCGAGGAGAAGGCGAAGAAGGACGACGAAAAGAAGTCCGGCGCCGAGACCGACAAGGAGAAGGAAGCGAAGGAGAAGGAGAAGGTCCAGGAGGCGAAGGTCCCGAAGGCCGAGACGATCGCGATCGCGATCTCGATGCCGCGCGCGGTCCCGCAGGGCTCCTACGTGCTGAAGGGCGCCCGCGTCGTCACCATGAAGGGCGACGAGGTGCTCGAGAACGCCGACGTCTACGTCACGGGCAACCGCATCTCGGCCGTCGGCCCCTCGGGCTCGGTCCCGGTGCCGGCCGGCACGCGGAGCTTCGACGGCGCCGGAAAGACCGTCATTCCCGGGTTGATCGACACGCACGCCCACCTGCACTACTCGGCCTTCGAGCTCTTCCCCGAAGCCAAGTGGGAGTACTACGCGAACCTCGCCTACGGCGTGACCACCACCTACGACCCGTCGGCGCCCTCCCTCGACGTCTTCGCCCAGGGCGAGCAGGTCGAAGCGGGACTGATGGTCGGGCCGCGGATCTACTCCTCCGGCGACGTGCTGTACGGCGGCCACCAGGCGGCGATCTTCGCGGAGGTCAACTCGCTCGAGGACGCGAAGCACCAGGTCCGCCGGATGAAGGCCTATGGCGCCCGCATGATCAAGGTCTACCAGCAGCCGCGCCGCTCGCAGCGGATCTATTTCGCCGAGGCCTGCCGCGACGAGCACATGCTGCTGACGGCCGAGGGCGGCGGCGAGCTCCAGACGGACATGACGATGGCGCTCGACGGGTTCACCGCGTTCGAGCACGCCCTGCCCGTCCGCCTCGGAAGCGACGTCATCGACTTCGTCGCGAAGTCGCAGACCTTCTACACGCCGACGCTGCTCGTCGCCTACGGCGGGCCGTGGGGCGAGGAGTACTACTGGCAGACGGCCAACGCCCACGACGACCCGAAGTTGAACCGCTTCGTCCCGCACGACATCATCGACCAGAAGGCGCGGCGGATGCCGTGGATCTGGCCTTCGGAGTACCACTTCCCGACCGTGGCCGAGGGAGCGGCCGCGGTCCTGCGCGCCGGCGGCAACGTCTCGCTCGGGGCGCACGGCCAGGTCCAGGGGCTCGGGCCGCACTGGGAGATCTGGGCGATGGCCGGCGAGGGCAACGCCCGGAAGAACGCGGCCATGACTCCGATGGAGGCGCTGCGCGCGTCGACGAGCCTCGCCGCCGACAAGCTCGGCTTCCTTCCGGACCTGGGCTCGATCGAGGCCGGCAAGCTCGCCGACTTCGTCGTCCTCGACGCCAACCCGCTCGAAGACGTCCACAACACCCTGAAGATCCGGTGGGTGGTCAAGAACGGCGAGGTCTGGGAAGCGGAGACGATGAAGAAGCTCTGGCCGCGCGAAGAAGCTCCGCCGACGTTCTTCTGGAGAGGCCTCGCCCCCGCTCACTGACCCCCGGGCCGGGGCGTCGAAGGGGCCCGGCCCCACGTTAGACTGGGGCATGCCCTTCGAGCTTCGCGTGGCTCCCGGCGAGTTCCTCGCCCGCGTCCGCGCCTGGGGCAAGGAAGACTTCGCGTCGACCTCCGCCGGGATGCGCGCCCTCGGCCGGGACCCCCGGCTCCTCTCCGGGATGCCGGTCCTGATGGACGCCCGGGAGCTCGACTATCTCGCCACGCCGCCCGAGGTCTCCGCGTTCTCCGCACCGGAATCCCTGCAGGATTTCTTCGCGGGCCGCCGCGTCGCGATCGTGACCCGGCGCGGCGCGCAGTTCGGCGTGGCCCGGACCTTCGCGTCGAAGGCCGAGACGTCGGGCTCCGAGGTGGAGATCTTCGCCGAGCCCGAGCTCGCGCTGGCGTGGCTGGCGGGAACACGTTGAGGAGGTCCGGGTGAAACGCTTGGTGAAATCGCTCCTGGGTCTGGCCGCCGCCGCCGTCCTCCTCACCCTGGGGGTCCTCGTCGCCCGCGCCTTCAAGGCGCGCTCCGGGCCGCCGCTCAAGCCCTGGCACCACGCGCTCGCCGGCGAGTTCCGCGCCCGGGACTACACGGATGCGATGACCCTCACGGACTACCTCGTCTTCGAGGACGCCGTCTTCCGAACGATGAACGAAAAGGTGCTGCCGGCGGCCGCGCCCGAGGACCGCACGCCGGTCAACCGCTACTGGCCGGAGAGCCCCATCAACCCCGAGCGGTACCCGAAGAACTGGAACCGGACCATGGAGCTTTCACCCGACGGCCCGATCCGCGGCGGCGCGCTGCTCGTGCACGGCCTGACGGACGCACCGTACAGCGTGAAGGCCGACGCCGAGGTCCTGCGCCGCCTCGGCTACTACACGCTCTGCCTGCGGATGCCGGGGCACGGAACCGTGCCCGGCGGCCTCGTGACCGCGCGCTGGGAGGACTGGCGCGCCGCGGTTCGAATCGGGGCCCGGCACGTCCGCCAGAAGATCGGCGCCTCGGCGCCCTTCGTCCTCGCCGGCTACTCCAACGGCGGAGCACTGTCCGTCCAGTACGGCCTCGAGGCCGCCGAGGACACGCGTCTGCCCCGGCCCGACCGCATCATCCTGTTCTCGCCGATGATCGGCGTGTCGCCGTTCGCGGGCTTCGCCCGGCTCGTCGTCCGCGTCGGCAGCATCCCCTACTTCGAGCAGTCCCGCTGGCTCGACGTCCTGCCCGAGTACATCCCGTTCAAGTACGACTCCTTCCCGGCCTTCGCCGGGCAGCAGACCGGAGAGTTGACCGCCGAGATCCGGAAGGACATGAGCCGGGCCCTGGAATCGGGAACGATCAAGAATCTCCCGCCCATCCTCTCCTTCGTGTCTCTCGTGGACTCGACCGTCGAGACCTGGGCCACGGTCGACGAGCTCTTCGCCCACCTCCCGAAGAACGGCAGCGAGCTCGTCCTCTTCGACTTGAATCGGGGCGACGTGGTGCGGGCGTTCCTCGAGAAGACCTACGACGCTCAGGTCACGGCCCTCTTCGCCAACTCGGGACGAAGCTACCGGCTCTCCCTCGTGACGAACGCGGAGCCGGGGACGCCCGACGTCGTGGCGAAGAACGCCGAACCGGGCTCGGCGAGCGCGGAGGCGACGCCGCTCGGCCTCGCCTGGCCGAAGGGCGTCTTCTCGCTGTCGCACCTCGCGGTGCCCTTCGCGTTCGACGATCCCCTGTTCGGCATGGCGCCCGACATGAGCGTCGACTACGGCCTCCGCCTCGGGCTCCTCGCGCCCCGCGGCGAGCGAGGCGTGCTGTCGGTGGGGGCGGACCAGTTCATGCGGATCAACTGCAACCCGTTCTTTCCGTACGTGGAGAAGCGGATCATCGACTTCGTCGCCGCGAAGTAGGGGCGGGGCTCGTCCCCGCCCCCTTCCGTCCTCGCCCTACGCCCCTTCCAGCCGCTCCAGCACGTACCGGCGGATGTCCAGGCTCAGGTCCTCCATCGGCGCGTAGTAGCCGAACGCGTGGACGCGCGAGCCGAGGCCGCGCTGGACCGCCTCGCAGATCGTCCAGTCCTGGCGGTTGATGAGGTCCCAGAAGTCGACGGCGTCGGAAGGGTCGAAGCCGGGTCGGGCCATCTCGGCCGGATCGAACAGGAAGTCGCAGACGATCCGCGTCCGGTCCGGCGCCTCGGGCCACAGGCGGAACGCCGTCACGTGGTCGGGCGAGAGCGACAGGAAGAGGTTGGGGTAGACGAGCTCGCCCTTGTGGCGGACCTTCTCCTCCTCCGCGAGCCCCGGAAAGGGCGCCCGGTCGGTCGTCCCCGAGCGCGTGAACGTGAAGGCGCCGTCGCGGTGCGGCACGCCGTGCTCCCAGTCGAGCCCGCCGCCGCCCTTCTCGCGAAAGGCCGGCACGACCTCGCAGAGCTCCGGGTGGACGCCGGCGCAGTGGTAGCACTCGTTGTAGTTCTCGGCGATGACCTTCCAGTTGGCCCGGACGTCGTAGACGATGCGGCGGGCGGTCCGGAGGGATTCGAGCGGATAGCGCGTCACCCGCCCGGGCATCTCGCCGAGCTCCTTGACGAAGTCGCGCGCGCGCGGGCCTGCGGGCCAGAGGTTCAGGAAGAAGAACCCGCCCCAGAGGCCGAGGCCGACCGGGTGCAGGCCCATCTCCTCGCGGTTGAGCGCCGGGTCCTGGTTCAGGTACGGCGCGCCGAGCAGGCGCCCGTCGAGGCCGTACGTCCACGAGTGGTAGGGACAGCGGATCGAGCCCGGGGCCGCCCCGCCCTTCGGGACGCCGAGCTCGACGGCGCCGTCCTCGGCCGCGCACAGGCGCGCGCCCCGGTGCCGGCAGACGTTGTAGTGCGCCGAGAGCCGGCCCTCCTTCGTCCGCGTCAGCAGGAGGCTCTCGCCCAGGACCTCCAGGATGCGGACCTCGCCCGGCGGCGGCAGCTCGTCGGCGCGGCCGGCGCAGATCCACTCGCGCGAGAAGATCCGCTCGCGCTCCTTCTCGAAGATCTCGCTCGACCGGTAGTACTCGCTGGGGAGGGACTTCTCGAGCATGGCGGACGCGGGCGGGGACGAGCCCGCCCTACTTGCCACCCTCGTGCCCGTAGTACTCGTACGCCGACATGGGCTTCGTGTAGTCGACCGTCCACGGCCGGCCTTCCTTCTCGAGCTTGCCGAGGGCGCGCGCCATCTCGCGGACGTGGATCGCCACCGAGCCGCAGCAGGAGCCGATGAAGTTGATGCCGAGGTCGCGCGCCTGCTGCGCCCAGCGCGCCATCTCGCGGCGCGTCAGCTGCAGCGGATCGAGCTCGAACGGAAACGCCTCGAGGCTCGTGAAGTCGGGCTTGTCCGCCGGGGTCCGGTAGCCGACCGGCTGGCAGGCGACGAACCCGGTCACGGCCTTGCGCATCTCCTCGATGAGCGGCAGCGTGTGCTCGGGCCCCCTCAGGCAGTTGATCCCGACGATGTCCGCACCCGCGTCCTGGAGGGCCTTCGCGGCGTCCGCCGCGGTCTGGCCGTCGGAGGTCACCGGCTTGTTCTCGAAGCAGACCGTGACCATCACCGGCAGGCCCGTTTTCTTGGCGCGCTCGACCGCGAGCAGCGCCTCGCCCAGCCACGAGAAGGTCTCGCCGATCACGAAGTCGATGCCTTCCTCGACCTGCACCGCGAGCTGCTCGTCGAAGGTCCGCCGCACGCGGTCGTACGAGGCCGGGCTCCCGTGCTCGTACATCCAGGTCAGCGACAGGTTGCCCGCCACGAGGCAGCGGTCCCCGGCCACCTTCTTCGCGATCCGCACGGCCGCTCGATTGAGCTCCTCGAGCCGGTTCTCGAGACCGACCGTCGCCAGCTTGTCGCGGCTGGCGTAGAAGGTCAGCGCCTGGAGCACCTCGGCTCCCGCCTCGCGAAACTCGACGTGGAGCTCCTCGAGGGCCTCGGGCCGGGTGAGGGCGACCTCCGGCGTGAACGGGCCGGCGCGGACCCAGCCGCGTTTCTCGAGCTCGAGCAGATACCCGCCGTCGCCGAGGACCGGGCCCTCGGCGAGGCGCTCCAGGATGCCTTTTTTCTTCAAGCGCGTCTCCATGAATGAGGTTGAGCGTTCGGCGTCGTGTGCGATCGGATGGTCGTCTAGGTGTAGGCGGTCGGCTCTTCGTCCCCGTACTCCCACTCCGCGCGGATCGGCCCGCGGGTCGAGAAGCGGTCGGGTGCGAAGCACGCCAGGTCGACGGTGCGGGCGCGCCCGTCGAGGAGGAGCTCCGAGAGGCACAGGCCCACGGCCGGCGAGATCTTGAAGCCCATGCCGGAGAAGCCGGCGGCCACGTAGAGGCCGCGCGTCCCGGGCACCTCGCCGATCAGCGGCCGGAAGTCCGGCGACACGTCGTACACGCCGGTCACGCTGCGCCAGATGCCGGCCTCGGCGAGCGCGGGGACGCGCCGGCTGGTGCGCTCGACGAGGCTGGCGAGGGACTCCGTCGAGGCCGATTGCGGGAACGCGTCGGGGTCGGCCCCGCGCCTGCCGAAGAAGTCGCCGATGAGAGTCAGGCCGCCGACCTCGGAGCGGAAGTACGTCGTGGTGATGCCGTCGATGCAGGCCGGCGACGGCTCGTGCAGGCCCGGAGGGTTCTTCAGGATCGCGACCTCGTGGTACTCGCCCTCGACCGGGAGGTCGAATCCGACCGCCGCGAAGAGCGGCCGGCTCCACGGCCCGGTCGCCGCGAGGACGACGGGCGCCTCGACGCGGCCCCGGTCCGTCTCGACGCCCGTCACGCGCCCGTTCTCGAGGCGAAACCCGTTCACGCGCGTCTGCGACCGGTAGCCGACGCCCATCTCGCGGGCGCGCTCGAGGAAATCGGTCGCGACCCCCGTGCCGTCGCCGTAGCCGGAACCCGGCTCCCAGGCGGCGTAGGGCAGGTCGTCGACGTTCCAGTCGGGGACGATCGCGGCGAGCTCGTGCCGGTCGACGACGCGCGCGTCGACCCCGTGGGCCCGCTGCATCGCGACGTTCTTCTCGAGCCGCGGAAGGTCCCTCTCGGGAACGGTCCGGATGAAGCCCGTCTGCCGGAAGTCGCCGGGCCGGCCGACGTAGTCCTTCCAGCTCCGGAAGATCTCGAGGCTCTTGACCGCGAGGTCGACCTCCGGGGGATAGCTGTAGTGCATGCGCACGAGCGCGGACGAGCGCCCGCTCCCCCCGTGCGCGACGTCGCCCTTGTCGAGGACGAGGACGCGGCCCGCGCCCCGGCGCGCCAGGTGAAAGGCCGTCGAGGCGCCCATGACGCCCGCGCCGAGGATGACGACGTCGGCCGTCGGCGGGAGCTCGCCGCTCACGCGACCCTCCGCTTCCAGTCCTTCAGGACCGTCTTCGCCGCGTTGTGGCCGGGAGCGCCCGTGACGCCGCCGCCCGGGTGCGCCCCCGCGCCGCAGAGGTACAGGCCCGCGACCGGCGTGCGCGTAGCGCGCCCACCCGGCGACCGGCCGCATGAAGAAGAGCTGCTCGAGCGAGAGATCGCCGTGGAAGATGTTGCCCTCGGTCAGGCCGTAGGTGCGCTCGAGATCGAGCGGCGTCAGGACCTGGCGCGCGAGAACCGCGCCCGGGACGTTGGGGGCGTACTCGGCGATCTTGCGGACCACACGGTCGCCGAGGAGCTCGCGGTTCTCGTCCCAGGTCCCCCGCTTCAGGCGGTACGGAACGTACTGCACGAACGTCAGTCATGACGTGCCGGCCCTCGGGCGCGAGCGACGGGTCCACGTTCGAGGCGACGACGCAGTCGACCCAGAGCTCCTCGGGGATCTCGCCGGCTGCGCGCAGTGTCGTAGCACCGCTCGGCGAAGTCGAGCGACGGCACGAGGGTGAAGAGCGACCGCTGCGGCCGCGACGAACTCGCGCGGCATCCCGTGGACCTGCGGCTCCTCCGAGAGCACGAAGTTCACCTTCGCGCACGGCCCGTCCATCTTGATGCCGGCGATCGAGGCGCGGAACTCCTCCGGCAGCGCCCGCTCCCCGACGAGGCCGAGGAACGTGCGCTTGGGGTCGGCGTTGGAGACGACGACGCGGGCCGAGATCTCGGTGCCGTTCTCGAGCGTGACGCCGCGGGCGCGGCCGTCCCTCACGTCGATGCGAGGCGACGGCCGCGGCGGTCGCGGATCTCCGCCCCGAACTTGCGCGCGGCCGACGCCATGGCCTGCGTGATCGAGCCCATGCCGCCGATCACGTGGCCGTAGAACCCCTGGAGCTCGTGCTCGCCGCCCGAGAGCAGGTGGAAGAGGAGGCCGAGCGCGGTTCCCGGCGGATAGGGACCGCCGTGCTTGCCGTAGACGTTGTTGGCGAGGAAGAGCGTCTTGACCTTCTCGGTCTCGTAGTTGCGGTCGAGGAAGTCTCCGAGGCTCCCGGTCAGGAACGACACCATGCGCCCGAGCTCGGCGGCCGAGATGCTCCGGAAGCGCTTGCCCACGCGGATCGCCTCGAGCAGCCCCGGCAGCCCGCGCGCCCCGACGTCCGGCGGCGGCTCGAGGAAGAACGGCTGGAGGTAGCGCGCCAGCCTCTTCAGCTCGTCGTCGACCCGGACGAACGTGCGCGCGTCGCGGACCGAGAGCTTCTCGAGCTCGCGCACCGTCTGCTCCCGCTCCGACCACCAGGGCACGACCGTGCCGTCCGGAAACGGGACCAGCAGCGCCGGATCGCACGGCACCATCCGGAGCCCGTGGGCCGCCAGCTCCAGGTCCCGGATGACCTCGGGCCGGAGCATGCTCGCGATGTACGAGGTCGTCGACGCGCGGCAGCCCGGCGCGATCTCCTCGGTCACGCAGGCGCCCCCGACGATCGGACGCCGCTCGAGCACGAGGGTGCGAGAGGCCGCCCCGCGCGAGATAGGCGGCGGCGGTCAGGCCGTTGTGGCCGGCGCCCACGACGATGGCGTCGTAGGCGGCCCTGGCAGGCGAGTGACTATTAGTCATTCAGCAAGGCGCAAACGGCGTAAAAGTAGCACAAGTTGAATTCCTACCGGGATATGGATAAGCTGACTTGAAGTCATGAAATCCACCGAGCTTCGCGTCGCCGCCTCCGGTCCCGCCCCCCTGTCCGGGCCCCGCTCCGAAGCCAAACGGGCCCGGATCCTCGAGGCCGCCATGCGGCACTTCGCCGAGCGCGGCTACCACGCCACGCGGATCGAGGACATCGCCACCGAGCTCTCGATCGCCAAGGGATCCGTGTTCCAGCACTTCGGCAGCAAGGAGGGCCTCTTCCTCGCCGCCTACAAGAAGGCGGTCGCCTCCTTCGCCGCATACCTGGACGCTCCCCCGGCGGTGACGGCGCGCGGGTTCTTCGAGACCCTGCGGTACTGGCTCGAGCGCACCGACCGCCTCGTCCGGGAGAACTGGATCCCCTACCGCATCGCGCTGCTCGGCAACTACGGCACGGACCTGCGCCTGCGCCAGGAGATCAACCGGTTCCTGCGCGACAAGGACCCCTACGGCACGGCGGCCTTCGTGCGGATGGGAGTCGAGCGCGGCGAGGTCCGCAGCGACATCGACGAGGAGATGATCGTCTCGATGATCGAGTGGACGGTCGAGCGCTTCCAGGACGCGCTCCTGACCGAGGAGCTCGACCCGGGCCTCTTCTCCCGGCAGGGGAACCGTCCCGAGAAGACCGCCGCCCGGATCTCGCAGTTCCTCGAGCTTCTCCGGAGCGCGATCGCCTCGCGCGGCGCCACCGGGCCCGCCCGGCCGAAGGGAGCGAAGAAGGAGAAGGCATGACGACGCCCGGGTTCCTTTTCGAGAAGGACCTGTCGGTGGCGGCGACCATTCCCTCCTCCTGGTACGTCGACCCGAAGGTCCTGGCGCTCGAGCAGGACCGGATCTTCGCGAAGACCTGGCAACTCGTCGGCCACAGCGAGCAGGTCGCGATCCCCGGCGATTACTTCACCTGCACGGTCGCCGACGAGCCGCTCGTCGTCACGCGCGCCGAGGACGGGGCCGTCCGCGCCTTTTCCAACGTCTGCCGCCACCGCGCCGGCCCGGTCGCCCGCGGGTCGGGGCACCGCAAGGCCCTCATGTGCGGGTACCACGGCTGGACGTACGGCCTCGACGGCACGCTCGTGAACACGCCGGAATGGGAGGGCGTGCGCTGCTTCGAAAAGGAGAAGCAGAGCCTCCCGGCCGCGCGCGTGGAGGCGTGGGGGCCGTTTCTCTTCGTTTGCCTCGACTCGAAGACGCCGCCGCTTTCCGACGTCCTCGGCTCGATCCCCGCCGAGACGAGCCACCTGCCGCTGACGCGCATGAGCCTCTTCAAGAAGATCGACTACGAGGTCAACTGCAACTGGAAGGTCTACGTCGACAACTACCTCGAGGGGTACCACATCCCGATCGTCCACCCCGAGCTCTTCCGGGAGCTCGACTACCGCGCGTACAAGGTGGAGACGGCCGCCTTCCACTCCAAGCAGCACGCGCCGATCCGGTCCCGGAACGAGGACTCGCTCTACCGCCGCAACCTGCCCGAGGGCAGCGAGCCCGAGGCGCTCTACTACTGGGTCTTCCCGAACCTCATGCTCAACCTCTACCCCGACAACCTGCAGACGAACATCATCCTGCCGCTCGGACCCGAGAAGACGCTGACGCGTCTTCGAGTGGTACGTTCTCGAGCCCAACAGCCCCGGCGTCGCCGAGGAGTTCGCGCGGTCGTTCGCGTTCTCCGACCAGGTCCAGCAGGAGGACATCGGGATCTGCGAGGCCGTGCACCGGGGCCTGCGCTCGCGCACCTACGACCGCGGCCGCTACTCCGTGCTCCGCGAGAACGGGCTTCACCATTTTCACGAGCTGCTGACGCGGGCGCTGGGCTAGTCCCGGAAACCTGCTAGGCTGCGCCGCATCGCTTCCGACGAGCGCTGCGCGACCGGTTCCCACCCCGCGGGACTCCATCAGGCGATGGGGTTCCGCGACGTCCTCTTCTTCATCGTCACGGCGGGCACGAACCTCCAGTGGGTCGCGACGGCGGCGGCCGGCGGCGCCTCGTCGATCACCGTCTGGTTCATCGGGTTTCTCGCGATGGGGATGCCTCTGGCGATCTGCGTCATCGCGCTCTCCTCGCGCCACCCCGACGAGGGCGGGCTCTACGTCTGGACCAAGCTCGCATTCGGGGACTTCGCGGGGTTCATCACGGGCTGGGCCTACTGGATGTCGAACCTGCCGTACTTTCCGGCCGTTCTCTACTTCGCGGCCGGCAACGCCCTGTACGCCGGCGGCAGCCGCTGGCTCGGGCTCTCGAGCGACCCCTCGTACTTCATCACCGCCTCGCTCCTCGGCCTCTTCATCGGAACGGTCCTGAACGTCGTCGGCGTGGAAATCGGAAAGTGGCTCTCCAACGCCGGGGCGATCGCCCGGTGGCTCGCGACGTGCCTCCTGATCGTCCTGGGCGCCGCGGCCTACCTGAAATTCGGCTCGGCCACGCGCTTTTCGGGCGGCGCCCTGCTGCCGACGGCCCACCTGAAGGACGTCATCTTCTGGTCGACCATCGCCTTCGCGATGACCGGCCTCGAGTCGGCCTCCTTCATGGGCTCGGAGATCCGGGACGCCTCCCGGACGGTGCCGCGGGCGATCCTCGCGTCGCTGCCGATCATCCTCGTCGTCTACCTCGGCGGTACGCTCTCGGTGCTCGTCGCGCTTCCCGTCGGCGAGGTCAGCGGGCTCCAGGGCATCATGCAGGCCATCCAGATGATGGAGGCCCGGCTCGTCGTGCCGGGCGTCTCGGCGCTCGCCGCGATCCTCATCACCGTGACCGCGCTCGGGAGCGTCGGGGCCTGGCTGGCCTCGGTGGCGCGGATTCCCTTCGTCGCCGGCCTCGACCACTTCCTGCCCGACGGCTTCGGCCGGGTGCACCCGCGCTGGGGAACGCCGTGGGTCGCGCTCGTGACGCAGTCCGCGATCACCGCCGTCTTCATCTTCCTCGGCCAGGCCGGGACCTCGGTGCGGGGCGCCTACGACGCTCTGGTCTCCATGACGATCATCTGGTACTTCATCCCGTTCCTCTTCCTCTTCACCGCCGCGATCAAGCTCCGCGGCGAGCTGACCCTGCCGGGGTTCCGCGTGCCGGGCGGCCGCATCGGGGTGGCCGTCTTCGGCCTGCTCGGCCTCGTCACCACGCTCGCCTCGATCGGCCTCTCGCTCTTCCCGTCGGAGAACGAGACTCACCCGGGATGGGCCGTGATCAAGGTGGTCGGGTTGACGGTCGCGATGCTGGCGATCGGGGTGGGCGTGTACGCGAGAGGCGCCCGCCGGCGTCGGGCCGCCCGGTAGAGGCGCTCCCCCGCGGACGGCTCAGGGCCCGTACAGTTTCAGCGCGAACGTCTTCGTCAGGAACACGGCCATCTGGCCGCGCGTGTTGGGATTGTTCGGACAGTAGTTGCCGCCGCCGCAGCCGGCCGTCACGCCTTCGGCGTAGAGCCGCTCGATCCAGGGCGCAAAGGGGCTCGAGACCGGGACGTCGGCGAAGAGCCCCGAGGCGGGCGGCGGCACCCAGGCGCTGCCGTGCTCGGTCTTGAGCAGGAAGACGGCCATCTGGGAGCGCGTCACGGGGTTGCCCGGACAGAAGAGGCCCGAGCCGCAGCCGGCCGCGATGCCGCTCTCGGCGAGGTCCTCGATCCACGCCGCGGCGAAGGCGCCCGCGGGAACGTCGGCGAACACCGCGCCGGACGCGTCGGGCGGAGCGTACGCCCTTCCGTAGCGCGACTTCAGGAGGAAGACGGACATCTGGGCGCGGGTCACCGGAGACGAGGGGCAGAAGTTCGCGCCGCTGCACCCGGCGGTCACTCCCTGGTGAAACAGGTTCTCGACCGCCGGATAGAACGCGTCCGTCGGGGCGACGTCGGCGAAGCTGCCGCCCACGTGGAGCGTCCAGGTCTTCGCCGCCGTCGCGTCGACCGTCTCCGTCACGGCGGCGTCCCAGTGGGCGGCCGGCCGTGTCGCGGGATTCGTGATCGTGAGCCGGTAGCAGTTGCCTCCCGCCTCGAAGCAGCTCGCGGGCGTCCCGGCGGCCGGGGAGCCGTAGGACGCCGAGGCGTCGGCGAGCGTGTAGGTCGCGCCGGCCGGCCCGGTGAAGGACGCGGCCGCCCCGGTCAGCGCCGCCGACGCGCCCTCCGGGTTCTCCCAGGACGGCTCGACGATCACCGACTCGCCGGGCTCGAAGACCCCGTTCTGGTTGGACGAGCCGCCCGCGCGCGCGTCGACCGCGAGAGCGGGGAAAGGGGCGGCTTCCAGCCCAGCGCGAGCACCTCGAAGTCTCCGGCCGAGAGCTCCCCGAGGGCGGGATTCAGGATGTCGTTGTCCCAGCGGTCGTCCCAGGTGCCCGAGACGTACATGTCGGTGCCGTTGTCCGCCACGATCATTCCGTAGGTCTTGAGCGCCCGGACGATGCGCTGGACTCCCGGGTCGGGGCTCGACACCTGGACGCCGGGCTTCAGGCGCAGCCGCGCGCCCATCGGCAGGGCCGGCGGATCCTGGAGGCCGGCCTTGTGGGAGGCCGGGTAGACGTAGCCGTTCGTGTGACGCACCGTCATGCGGAACGCGTGGCGAATCTCGTCGGCGCCGTACGCCTCGTCGTAGCGGACGAGCCCCGGAAGGATCGCGAGACCCGCCGCGTCGGCGGAGGTCCAGCCGTCCGGCCGCCGGCCGTTCGTCGTCAGGTCGAAGGCCGCCCCCGAGAAGGCGTGCCAGCCGGAGCCGTCGTGGTAGACGTTGTAGAGCTCGTAGAGGCGGCGTGCGTCGCGGTCGACGATCAGCACGTGCCGGTCCTCGTCCGCGGTGAGGTCGATGTTGCCGGGAGCGCCGCCCTCGACCCAGTGCGGCTGCGTGACGGCCTCGTCGGGAATCGGGTAGAACGGGAACGAGGTCTCGGTCGAGTGGTCGACTCCGTCGCTTTCCGACGGCTCGACGAACTCGACGGCCTTCTCGGGCTGGCCCGCGCCGACGACGATGTAGGGGAACCCGTAGATCGAGATGCCGTCGTCGAGCGTGCCGCCGAAGTCCGGGTGGAGCGGGCGCACGCCTTCGGCGTCGATGTAGTCGAGGTAACCGGCCGATCCCCCGTCGACCGGCGCGGCCGACACGTCCGTGTTCCACCAGTTCGTCGCCGGAAGGAGCGGGAGCGGCCCCGGCACCCCGGCCTCGAGGCGCGGGGCGATGCTCTGGGCCGGGGCCCGCGGCAGGCCGAGCCACGGCGTGGCGGCCCGCGCGGCGCAGGCCGCGAGGGCCGCCGCGGAAAAAATCGTCGCGCGCCGTGTCAACCCGTGCATGGTCGGAGTCGTCGGAAACGATTATGGGCGCGGCCCATCCCGAGAAACACTGTCCCGACAGCCAGCCCGTGCGCGGCGCGGACGCCTGTCCTTCTTTCACCCGCGCGATCAGTCGCGCGACATGCTCTGAAGCCATAACCTCCCGAGCCAACGTGCACCAGCGCTCAAACGCGTCCGTTGTGACGCCGGTCACCCTCCGCCCCGACGCGGGGCGCTTAAGATTCGTCCACTCGAACAACGCAGCGTTTCCCGGCGGCCGTCAGAAAGGACCAGTGCCGATGAGAGAAAGACCCTTTCTCCAACCCCCGGTTTCCTCTCCCTTCGCGAGAGGCGCCGCGCGCGCGGCGACGGCGGTTCTCGCGACTCTCGGACTGCTGTCCGCGGGTGTCGCGTCCGCAGACACGACGTTCCAGCTCGCCTACATGTACGGGACCTCGGGCCCGGCGTCGGGCGGAACGCCGGTCAATCTCGTCGGCAACAAGTTCGAGGCCGGGGCCACGGTCACGATCGGAGGCATCAACGCTTCCGCCGCCGTGACCAACTCGACGCGCATCGGCTCGACGACGCCGGCCCGCGGCGCGGGCGCGCTCTACGACGTCGTCGTGACGAACCCGGGCGGTTCGCCGGGGGTCCTCACCAAGGCCTGGTTCTCCGACTTCCTCGACGTGCCGCAGGCGAGCCCGTTCCACGCTCCGGTCGAGCAGATGATCCGCGACGGCATCACGTCCGGCTGTGGCGGAGGCAACTACTGCCCGTCCTCCGGCGTCACGCGCGCGCAGATGGCGGTCTTTCTGCTCCGCGCGGAGCACGGCGCGGCGTACGTGCCGCCTCCGGCGACCGGGACGATCTTCGGCGACGTCCCCACGTCGAACGCGTTCGCTTCCTGGATCGAGCAGCTCTACGCGGAAGGCATCACCGGAGGCTGCCAGGCCGGCTCGCCGCCGAACTACTGCCCTGATTCCTCGGTCACCCGCGGGCAGATGTCGGCCTTCCTCTTGAAGATCTACCACGGCAACGGCTACGCGCCGCCGGCCGCGACCGGGGTCTTCTCCGACGTGCCCATCGCGATGCCGCTGGCTCCGTGGATCGAGGAGATGGCGCGCCTCTCGATCACCTCCGGCTGCGGGCCCAGCATGTACTGCCCGAACAACGCCGTCACGCGCGGCCAGATGGCGGTCTTCCTCGCGAAGACCTTCCACCGCAACGAGGCCATCCGGTTCCTGCAGCAGGCCACCTGGGGCCCGAAGGACTCGGAGATCTCGGGCCTGCTCGGCGTCGGATACCTGCCCTGGCTCGCGACGCAGTACAGCCTGCCCGTGTCGCCGTATCCGGCGCTGCCGCTCGTGCCCGACGACCGGCCGGACGGCTGCGAAGACGTGCCGTGCTTCCGCGACAACTACACGACGCATCCCCTGCACACGCAGTTCTTCCGCAACGCGCTCTACCAGTCGGACCAGCTGCGGCAGCGGGTCTTCTTCGCCCTCCACAAGGTCGACGTGATCTCGACGAACACGATCACGCGGCCCGCCCAGTTCGCGCCCTACCTGAACCTCCTGGCGCAGGGCGCCTTCGGGAACTACCGCGACATCCTCGAGGACCTGACGCTCAATCCGGCGATGGGCGCGTTCCTCAACATGTCGACGAACACGAAGAACAACCCGAACGAGAACTACGCCCGCGAGATCATGCAGCTCTTCTCGATCGGGACCGTCCTGCTCAACCAGGACGGCACGGTCCAGATCAACGGGTCGACCGGCTTCCCGGCTGACAGCTACGACCAGTCCGTCGTCGACCAGCTCAAGCTCGTCCTGACGGGCTGGTACATCCCCTCGACGTCGGTGACGCTGGCCGGCGTGACCGACGACGTCGGCAACTACCTGATCCCGATGCCGGTGCACAAGAACGGCTCGAACCAGGAAGATCGGCACTCGACCGTCGCCAAGACCCTCTTTTCGGGCTTCCTGCCCAACGGCGACGGCAACGGTTCCCCGACGGTGATCCCGTCCGGCCAGACCTCGGGCCAGGACCTCCAGATGGCGCTCGACGCCCTGTTCAACCACCCGAACATCGCGCCGTACCTGGCCAAGGAGCTCATCCACTCGCTGGTCACGTCGAATCCGAGCCCGGCGTACGTCGAGCGCGTCGCCGGCTTCTTCAACGACAACGGCTCGGGCCAGCGCGGCAGCATCTGGGCCATGGTCAAGGCCGTCCTGCTCGACCCCGAGGCGCGCAACGCCCCGAGCGACCCGACCTACGGCAAGCTCAAGGAGCCCACGGTCTACATGCTCAACATCCTGCGCGCCTTCAACGCCATGTCGGCCAACGGCGCCGCCCAGTCGGACGGCTACCTCAACAGCCCCTACTCCCGCGACATGGGCCAGGAGGTCTTCCGGCCGACGACGGTCTTCTCCTACTTCCCGCAGGACTACTACGCGCCGCCGGCCTCGGCGGGCCTCTTCGGCCCCGAGTTCGGCATCATGGACGCGACGACGGCGCTGAAGCGCGCCAACTTCGTCAACCAGATGACGTTCAACAACGGGATCGCCGTCAACTGCGGGACCAACTCGTGCAACGCGCCCAACGGGACCTCGATCAACGTCTCGGAGCTGCAGCTGCTGGCGGCAAACCCGGCCAACCTGGTCGACCGCCTCAACCGCCTCATGATGCACGGCGCGATGTCCGACGACATGAAGAACTCGATCACCGCCGCGGTCAACGCGGTGTCCTCCACCAACACGCTGCTGCGCGCGCGGCAAGCGCTATACCTGGTCGCGACCTCGTCGCAGTACCAGGTCCAGAGGTAAGGCCATGACGCAATCCAGAAGGGACTTCCTCCTCCGGACGACCTGCGCGGCGCTCTCGGCGTCGGCGATCCAGGGCACGATCCGCCAGTGGGGATTGGCGAACCTGCTCGCCACGCCGAACACGATCACGCCCAACTACCGGGCGCTCGTGTGCGTGTTCCTGAACGGCGGCAGCGACAGCAACAACATGGTCATTCCGACCGACGGAGACAACGTCAGCGGCCCCTACGGGGCGTACCGCACGGCCCGGCCGACGCTGGCGATACCGCAGGCGAGCATCCTCGGGATGAACCCTCCCCCGTCGATGGGCGGGGCGAACTTCGGCTTCCACCCCAACATGGCCGAGATGCGGGACCTCTTCAACGTCGGCAAGCTCGCGGTCATCCCGAACGTCGGCCCCCTGGTCGAGCCGCTGAGCCAGACCGATTACATGGGCAACACGGCCGCCAAGCCCTACGCCCTCTTCTCGCACTCCGACCAGATCCAGGCCTGGCAGTCGGGCCGCTCCGACGTGAAAATCGGGACCGGCTGGGGCGGCCGCTCGGCCGACGCCATCGCGACCTGCAACGGCGGCGGCGGGGGCTTCCCGACCGTGACCTCGATCTCGGGCTCCGCGACGTTCTGCGTGGGCCTGAAGCGGCCGCTGTCGATCGGCACGGGGTCGCTCACGAGCGTCCTCGTCCTCAACGGGTTCAACAGCACGCCCGAGGCCGTGGCCCGGAAGAGCTCGATGGACTTCCTCCGCACGGTCGACACCACCGCCACGATGGTCGCCGGCGCGAGCGCGACCACCCAGCAGGCGCTCGACATCAGCGCCGCGTTCCAGACGGACCCGACGATCACGACCGTCTTCCCGAACACCTCGCTCGGCAACCAGTTGAAGCAGGTGGCCAAGGTCATCAAGCTCAACCAGACGTCGCCCGCCGTCAATCTCCAGCGCCAGATCTTCTTCGTCTCGCAGGGCGGCTACGACACGCACCAGGACCAGATCCAGGACCAGGGCAACAACTTCCTCGCCCTGTCGCAGGCGCTCTCCGCGTTCTACTTCGCGACCGTGGAGCTCGGCCTCCAGGACAAGATCACGGCCTTCACCCTGTCGGACTTCGGCCGGACGCTCGAGGAGTCTGGCGACACCGGCGGCGTCGGCACGGACCACGGCTGGGGCGCGCACCAGCTCGTCATCGGCGACGGCGTCGTCGGCGGCAATTTCCACGGGATCCTCAAGCCAGGCGCCCCCTCGATTTTTCCGGTACTGCAGAAGGGCGGACCGGACGACACGACGAACAACGCCTCCAACGGCCGCGGCCGCTGGATTCCGGCGGTCGCATCGGACCAGTACGGCGCGGCGCTGGCGAAGTGGTTCGGCGTGGCCGACGTCGACATGGGGACGGTCTTCCCGAACATCGGGAACTTCGACCCGCCGCCGGCGTTCATGGCGCCGCCTCCCGCGGGTTGCTGAAGCACGCGAAACACGGGGGCGGCCTTCGGGCCGCCCCCGTTCTTTGAGCCAACGAGAGTCACGCCATCGTGCGACGCCCGCTCCGCTTCCTCGCCGTCCCCGTCCTCGGCCTCGCCGCGGCCTGGCTCGCCCGCGCGGCCGTGGCACCGACGATCGGGATCGAGGCCTCGCCGCCCAACCCTTCCGCCGGCCAGCCGGTGATCCTGCGCGCCATCGGAGCGGAGCCGGTCGCGGGCGCCTGGTGGGACTTCGGCGACGGGCAGTCTTCCGCGGCCGCCGCCCCGACGCATGCCTGGGACGCCGCCGGCGAGTACACCGTGCGGCTGACGTCGCCGGAGGGCCACCTCGAATCGCCGATCCTCGTCGCGCCCGCGGACACGCTCCGACTGCTGTCCGCCCATCCCTTCGAGATCACGATCGAGGCCTACGACCGCGAGACGGGCGCGCCGCGGGCCGGACGCGCCTCCGCGCAGGCCGACCGCTGGGGCACGTTCGCCTTTCCGGAGGAGCCCGGCGGCGCCACGTGCCCCGAGGTCACCGTGAAAGTCCTCGAGGCCGCGCGCGACGGCCACTACTGGATCTTCTGGGGCGACATGACCGGCCTCGAGTACACGCTGACGATCCGCGAAGTGTCGACCGGCCGCGTCGCGGTCCACCGGAAGGAGGGGCTCGAGCCCTCCGGCGGTTCGGACACGGAGAGCTTCCCGATCGCCGGGCTCCGCCGGCCCGAGGGGGCCGACGAAGCGACGCCTTCGCGCCAGATCGTCGACGGCCCGCAACGCGGCCGTCCCCGCACCGTGCCCGCCCGGGGCGAGACCCCCGGGCCGCCGTCCCCGACCCCGACGCCGATGGCGGGCACGCCGACGAAGACGCCGAAGACCCCGACCCGGACGCCGTCGGACACCCGGACGCCGTCGTCCACCCGGACGCCGACGTGGACCCCCACGATCACGCCGACCCCGACCATCACCTGGACGCCGACGATCACGCCCACTCCGACGCCGCCCTTCATCTCCCTGCGGGCGATCCAGTGGCAGTGGAACTTCTGCCCGCCGGCCTATCCGTGCCCGACCGTCTGCCCGACCTCGTGCGGCAACGAGATCACGCTGAAGGTCGGGCAGACGTACCAGGTCTGGGCGTACAACGGCGACGTCGAGGACGTGATCGACGTACACGGGCTCTCCAGCGTCTCCGCCATCGGCCTCGTCGGGGGCCAGCTCCCCCAGGGCAGCTCGCTCGCCGTCCAGACGATCACGCCCATGACGCCGGGCGACTTCGCCTTCAACTGCACGACCTTCTGCGGGAGCGCCGCGGGTCACGACGGGATGGTCGGCGTCTTCCACGTCGTCCCGTAGGCCGCGGATGTAGACTCCCCCTCGATCGGAGGGGCCATGGCCGACATCCGCCTCGGCGACGACGCGCCGTTTCGCTCGGAGAAGGAAGAGGACGCCTGGGACCATCGCGTGCCCGTCCACATCCGCGTCGGTCCTCCCCGCGTGAACCCCCACGTCGTTCCCCGCGCCGGCGAGCCCGGGAGCCCTCACCAGGGAGGACTTCGTCGTCAGCTTCCTCGTGATCTGGCAGCCCTCGCCCGCCGCCGCCGCCGCACTGGATCAAGGTGCTCCGCGAGGCGCCCTTCGGCTCCGGCCTCGTCCACGCGAGGGACCTGCACTGGGACGGCAAGCACCTCTCGATCGAGCTCGTCAGCGAAGAGGACGCCGAGGCCTTCGCCCTCGAGATGCCGGGCTGGGTGGAATACGCCAACGCCGAGTACACGCGGGGCGAGCACCTCCCGTTCGTCGACGCCCTCGAGGACGCGAAGCTGCGCGCCCGGGAGCTCGAGAAGCGGCTCCACCGCTAGGGCCGGCGTCCGAACGCGACAGGGCGCGTCCGCGACGCGGCGCCGACGGTTCGTGGACGATTACTCCTCCCCGGGAATCGGGTGCTGCGATACGACCGCATTGTCCGGGTTCAAGAGCCAGACCGAGCCGCTGCCGCCGGCCGAGCTCCAAAGCAGGCGCGTCAAGCCGTCGGCGCCCGCGGCGATTCGCCGCGCCTCGAATGCAGCGTTCTCGTGGACTTGCCCGGCCACCAGCTCTCCGGCCGCGTCGACCGTGAAGATCTCGACTCGTCCATCGGGGCTCGTCCACAGGAGTCTCGGACGCCCGTCGCGCCCGACCGTGAGGTCCTCCGCATTCCAACCCGGGATTGCGCTCCAGCGGAACGCCGAGTCCATGGCCCTCTCGTGGAACCGCGACACGCAGGCCCGGCCGGACGTGTGCCGCCAGAGCACCCAGGTCGCACCGTCGGCGCCATCCGCGATCGCGACCGCCCTCCATCCGTCGTATGGGCCGTACGACGGCCCGAACGTCTGCACGCCCGCAGGGTCGACGTCCGACACCCGCGCGGCGCCGGCCGCAGTCGTCCACAGCAGGTGCGTGTTCCCGCCGGATCCTACGGAAACGTCGACCGCGGTCGAGCCATAGTTCGCTGGAAACTGGATCGAAGCTTCGCTCCCGCCCGCCCCGACGATCTCGAGACCGACGCGGCTGTCGCCGTTCTGCCAGAGAACGTGCGAGCGCCCGTCCGCGCCCTCGGCGATCGCGGTCGCGGTCCAGGCGAGAAACGGTCCCTCGGCGGGCGTGCTCGTCCATGCGCCCGACGCATCGAGGCTGCGAACCACGAGCCGTTCGGCGGCGTCCCAGACGAGGACTCGGCTTCCGCCGCCCGCCGGCGACAGGTCGGCTGGCCCTTCGCGGATCTCGAGCTCGAATATCCCGAGCCCGGTGCCGGCGTGAAGAACGCGGCCGTCCGCCGAAAATGCGAGAGACCGGAAACCCGTTCCGATGGACTGGAGCTGCTGCCCGAATGGGACCCAGCTCGCCCCGGAATCGCGGGTTCGATACAGGCCGCGCTCGGTCCCCGCATAGACCGTCCCGGGGCGGCGAGGATCGGCGGCGAGACTGAGCACGTCGCCGACCGACGCGAGGCCGGCACCCGCCGGGGTCCACGACGCTCCCGAGTTGTCCGACCGCAGGACGCCTCGGAGACCGTGGGGGTTCTTGTCGCTCGAAAGCCCGAGGTAGATCTTCGAGGGCGCGAGCGGATCGATGGCGATCGCCAACACGCTGGCCCCACCGGTCCCGACGTAGCTCCAGGTGGCCGCATTGTCGGAGCTCCTGCCGACGTACCCGAAGCGGAAATCGTAGTAGCTGTAGTCGGCTTCGGTGCCGAGATAGATCTTGCCTCCGCGGCCCGGCTCGACGACGAGCGACGCGATCGCCTGCGCGAGAGTGGACGGATAGGTCGAGACCTGGGACCAGTGCACGCCGGCGTCCGTGGACTTGTGCAGGCGGCCGTTCGCCGTTCCGGCGAAGATCGTCGAAGTCGCGGCGCTCGCGGCCAGTGCGGTCACGGAATCATCGTCCGTCAGGCTGAGCCCGCTGCGGATCCAGGTCGAGCCCCGGTCGGTGCTCTTGAAGATGTCCTCGCCGGCGGCGCCGGGACCCTGAGCGCCGCCCACGTACAACGTCGCCGGCGACCCGGGATCGACGAGTATGGAGTGGATCCGGCCGAACGCCCCGATCTTCGTCCAGCTGCGGCCCCCGTCCGGACTGCGATAGAGGCCCTGACCCAGCGCGGCGTAGACGAGGGAGGGGTCGGTCGGGTCGGCGGCGACCAGCGTCGAAGCGGCTCCCGCTCGCTCCCGCCGGCCTGCCGCCGGTCCAGGCGTTTACGCCCGCGATCGAAGCCTCGGACGCCCCGAGGAAGAAGCGCCGCCCACGCCAGGAGAACCATCGAGAATCGTGACCGCTCGATCGGGACCATGTCGTCCTCCTTGCCGCCGCTCCATGGAGGGCCGGCGTCTCGACGATCTCTCTCGGGACCGCCCGGCGTCTTTCGGTTTCGATTCGCTTTGGATTCGGTTTCCCGGCGTAGAATCGGCCCGGTCATCACCCCGAGCGGCCGCATGAGAGTGAGCTTTGGTGACTGCATCTTCGACGGGCAGACCCGCGAACTCTTCCGCGGGGGCGCAGTTGTTCATGTCCCGCCCAAGACGTTTCGCCTGCTCGAGGTTCTGCTGGATCGGCGGCCCGGGGCAGTCTCCAAGGAAAGCCTGATGGAAACTCTCTGGCCGGGCGTCTTCGTCGCGGAGGGCAATTTGGCGCGCCTCGTGGCGGAGCTGCGCGAGACGATTGGAGACGACGCCCGTGCTCCGAGCTTCGTCCGAACGGTCGCCCGCTTTGGCTATGCCTTCCACGGCGAGGCCGTTGCCGAAGGTGCCGCCGGCGCCGGTTCGCCGCAGTTCGCGCCCTACCTTCTCCTGCGCGGAGAGCAGGAGATCGTCCTTTCCGCGGGCGAGAACGTGCTCGGGCGGGATCGCGCGGCCCATGTCCCGATCGAGGACGTGTCGGTGTCCCGACACCACGCCCGAATCCTGATCGATGCCTTTTCGGCACGCCTCGAGGACCTCGGAAGCAAGAACGGAACCTTCGTCCATGGCCGGCGGCTCGAGGCACCCGTGGCCCTGCGCGACGGGGACGACATCCGGATCGGCTCGGTGGCGCTCGTGTTTCGCCGCCGGGAATCGGGTTCGCCAACCGAGACGGCGACGATCCGATAGGCGTCGCCTGGCGAAAAACGGGGGCTTGACCCCCGAATCGGTTCCGGGGTCTAGACTCTCCGCCGTGGACCGAGAAACGCCCGCCGACGGCCTTCGCTCGGGAGAGCTGGCGCGCCGCGCCGGCATCAGCAGCGACATGCTGCGGGTCTACGAACGCCGGGGGCTTCTCGCGGCGCCGGGCCGCACGCGCAACGGCTATCGCCTCTATTCTCGCGAAGCGCTCGAGCGGGTCCTGTTGATCCAACGCGCACTCGCCTTCGGTTTCACGCTGGCCGAGCTCTCGCGTTTTCTCGACACCCGCAAATCGGGAGGCGCACCCTGCAAGGACGTTCGCGCAGCCGCCGGAAAAAGACTGAAGGAGATCGAGGAGACGATCGCCGGACTCGAGGAGCTCAAGGGATCCCTCAATGAGCTCGTCCGAGATTGGGATGCGCGCCTCGCGGCGCAGCCGCGGACCCGGCGGCACCGTTTCCTCGACAACCTGCCCTCCGCGCGCCACAGGAAAGGCGCCGCGGCCCTCACCGCCCAACGATTCACCCGGCCCCGCGCCGGAAAAAAGGAGACCCCATGAGACTCGCCCGCGCCGCCCTGTGTCTGACCGCCGCCGTCGCCCTCCCGTCCGCCGCGAGAGCGCAGGAGGCGCACTCCTGCCACGCCTCGGAGGTCGACGCCCGCGGAAACGAGGTCATGGGCTTCGACCACGTGAAGACGACGCACCATTTCCTCCTCACGGCCTCCGGCGGCGTCATCGACGTCTCGGCCAACGACCCCGCCGACACGGCCAGCCGCGATGCGATCCGGTCGCACCTGTCCCACATCGCGTCCAAGTTCGCCGAGGGCGACTTCGAGGCGCCGATGCTGATCCACGGCCGCGTGCCGCCGGGCGTTCCCGAGATGAAGCGCGACCGGAAGAAGATCCGCTGGGCCTACGAGGAGACGCCGGCCGGGGGCAAGCTCGTCGCGTCGTCGAAGGACGCCGGGACGATCACCGCCATCCACGAGTTCCTGCGCTTCCAGATCGAGGACCACCGGACCGGCGACCCGACCGGCGCCCCGAACCCGAAGCCCTGAGGGCGGCCCGCGGGCCTCGCGGGCCTCCCCGGCTGATTCAATTGGCTCAGGCGGGACTGCGCGAAAAGCATCACAATCGCCATTCGGCACGTGATGCATCGCACGAGGGGCGGCCGATCGGCCGGCGCAGAGGCCCGGAAGGGACGGCTCACGTCCCGCGAGCATGAAGTCCTCGTCAAGCTCTCCCAGGGTCTCTCGACGGACGCGATCGCCGACGCGCTCTTCATCTCGCACGTCACGGTCCGCAATCACGTCGCGCGGATTCTCGTGAAGCTCGGCGTCCACAGCCGACTGGCCGCCGTCACGCTCGCCATGCGCAACGGCCTGCTCGTCAGGCGCTCCCGATCGCGCGCGTGACGCGACTGTGGCCGATAGGCCACAAACGACTGTACGGGTGTCCAGTCGTGCGTCGTATGTACGGCCGGACAGGCGCGCGTTCAATCGGACAGAATCGCTCATTGGGCGACAACTGATCGGTTTGAATCATTTTCTAAAGAGTCCCTTTTCGCCGGTTCCAATCGTCTCTGCCCTCCCTACAATGGACCGACGTAGGGACGATTTACCAGGCCGGCAATCGGTGCCGTCGCGGTAAGTCGGCTCCCGGCAAGGACATCATGGCCAGGCCAACCCCGGGGAGGGCGCGAGGGCGAACGCGACTCGGATGAGCTGGACGCTCCCGGCCTCCTCGTCCATTCTCGCCGCGGCTTCGACGGCGCACGTCGCCCTCGCACTCGTCCGCAAGCACCACTGCGCCACGGCTCTTCGCGGCTGGCTGCTCGGCGCGGCGTCCGCGGCCTTCGCCGCGACTCCCTGGATCTGGGCGTCGCCGAGGGACCTTGCGATCGGAGGCGCGGCGCACTTACTCTGGTTCGCCGCGTCCGGAACGCTCGCCGGACATCGGCGGCCCGCCGCGGCGGCTCGGCCCTCCCCGGCGCCTCGGCCCGTCGGCGTCCCGGCGAGGCCGGCGCCGGTCGCCGCCGCTGAGCCGCCCGTCTCGGCGCGCAAGCCGGCGGGGCCGCTTCCGACCCCCGTGCTTGCCGTCTTCGACGAGACCCCCGAGATCCGGACGTTCCGCATGGCCCGGCCGGAGGGATTCGAGTTCCGGGCCGGTCAGTTCCTGACGGTGCAGGTCCAGCTCGACGGCCGCCCCGCGACGCGCTGCTATTCGATCAGCTCGAGCCCCGACGCGAGGGGCTACGTGGAGATCTCCGTGAGGCGCCAGGGGCGCGTTTCCGGAACGCTGCACTCGACCGTCCGGCCGGGCTCGCTCCTTTCGATCCGGCCTCCCGCAGGGGCATTCGTCTATCCCGCCGCCGACGATCGGCCGCTCGTGCTCGTCTCCGGCGGCGTCGGCTGCACGCCGATGATGTCGATGCTGCGCCACGCGGTCTCGCGCGAGCCGGCGCGGCCCGTCTACTACGTCCACTCCGCGAAGACCGAGGAGGACATCGCCTTCCGGCAGGAGCTCGCGCTCATCGCCCGCCGCCATCCGCAGGTCCGGGTCGTCACGGCGCTCACTCGCGCCTCCACCGCCGGAGAGCACTACCCCGGCCGGATCGACGAGGGGCTCCTGCGCGAGGTGGTGCCGTCGCCGGCCGAGTCCCTCTTCTACGTCTGCGGCCCCGCGGGCATGATCTCCGGCGTCAAGGAGACGCTGGCGCGGATGGGCGTTCCGGCGGCCCAGGTCCGAAGCGAGGCGTTCGAGGCCGCGGTCGCGGCCTCGCGAGCTGGCGCATCTCCCGTCGCCGCTCCCGCCGCCGTCCCCGCCCAGGCCGCCGCCCGGCCCGAGCTCGTCGCCGTGCGCCGCGCCGCGCCCGCCGCCGCGCCCAGCCTGCGACTGGCCCGGAGTGGCAAGACCGCCCCGGCGCCGCCCGATCAGAGCCTGCTCGAGGCCGCGGAGAGCGCCGAAGTCGAGATTCCGAACCTCTGCCGCTCGGGCACCTGCGGGACCTGCCGGACCCGGCTCGTGTCGGGCGAGGTCGACTGCACCGCCGACGTGATGGACGACGACGACCGCCGGGGAGGCTACGTGTTCCCATGCGTCGCATGGGCGAAGAGCGACTGTGTCCTCGAAGCCTGAGACTCGGCCCTCCGCCCCTCCGGCTCCGGCAGCGGCGCCGGCGCCCTCGCGCCCCCGCGCGCAGGAGTGGTTCCCGATGCGCGCGCTCACGCACGTGCTGGCCCTGGCCTTCCTGGTCATCGCCGCGATCTACGCGGCGGTGTTCCTCTTCTTCGGCGGCCGCTCCTATTACGGCACGGCGCTCAAGGTCCGCGGCTATGCCCCCGAGCACGGGCTCCTTCGCCCGTCCGGCCACGCGGGGATCTTCTTCGGGATCGTCGGGCTCGCGCTCATCTGCGTCACGCTGATCTATGCGATCCGCAAGAAGTTCCGCCCCAAGGGCGGGAACCTCAAGATCTGGCTCGAGGTCCACATCTTCTGCGGGATCGTCGGGCCGGCCCTCATCACGCTGCACACATCGTTCAAGTTCAACGGCCTCATCTCCGTCGCCTACTGGTCGATGGTGGTGGTCGTCCTGTCCGGTTTCGTCGGGCGCTACCTCTTCGTTCGCATCCCGAAGACGCTGAGGGGCGTCGAGCTCTCCGCCGCGGACCTCGAGGCCCGTGTCGCCGAGATCCGCGAGCTGCTCGGATCGGCGGGCCTTTCGCCGCAGGAGCTGGCCCGCCTCGAAGGCCGCGACGCGAGCGGACGCGAGCGGGCCCGGCCCGGGCTCGTCGCCGGGCTCCTCTTCGGCGACCTCCGCGGCTGGTTTCGCTCCCGGCGGCTCGCGCGGCGCCTGCACGAGGCGGGCGCGGAGCCGGAGCTCGTGCACGAGACGATCGGCCTCGTCTCCGAGCGCGAGAGCCTGCAGCGGCGCATCGCCCTGCTCGGCCGCACGAAGAAGCTCTTCGACCTCTGGCACGTGCTCCACAAGCCCCTCGTCTACGTCATGCTCGCGATCGCAGCCCTCCACGTCTTCGTCGCCGTCTACTTCGGCTACGCCCCGGGGGGGGGACGGTGAGCGTGCGCGCGCGCCCGGCGATGCGGCTCCTGGCCGCCGCTCCCCTCCTGCTCGCCCTCGTGCCTCTGTTCTCGCCTGCGCGCCGGAGCGACGGCCAGGACCTCGGCAACCTCCTCTCGCCGGGCAAGCTCTCGAAGGCCCACGCGAAGCTCGAGGGCATCGACAACTGCCAGAAGTGCCACGAGCCCGGGCGCAAGGTCACCGCCGAGAAGTGTCTGGCCTGCCACCAGCCGGTGGCCGAGCGCATCGCCGCCAAGAAGGGCGTCCACCGCGACGTCAAGGGCGACTGCGTCACCTGCCACGTCGAGCACGCCGGTGTCGACGCCGAGCTGCGCCCCTTCGACCCGAAGAAGTTCGACCACGCGGCCGAGACGGGCTTCGCGCTCGACGGCAGGCACGCCGCCGTCGCGGGCAAGTGCCAGAGCTGCCACAAGACCCGGTCGTTCCTGACGGTCGCAGCCGGCGTGCGCCTCGTGCCACGAGGACGTGCACAAGGGCCGTCTCGGGGCGGACTGCGCGAGCTGCCACTCGACCGCCGCGCCCTTCAAGGACGCCGCGAAGACCTTCGACCACTCGAAGGCGGCCTTTCCCCTGACGGGCGCCCACGCGACGACCCCGTGCGCCTCCTGCCACAAGACGCCGGACTACCGCATCGCGAAGTTCGGCGCATGCAACGACTGCCACACGCGATCCGCACGTCAAGCCGCTCGGCGTCTGCGCGTCGTGCCACACGACCGAAGGCTTCCGCGGCGGGCGTCGGATCGAGCACGACAAGACCGGGTTCCCGCTCGTCGGCAAGCACGCCCAGGTGGCCTGCGCCACCTGCCACGTCCAGCCGCCGACGAAGGTCCGCCTCAAGGCGGGCAAGTGCGCCGACTGCCACCAGGACCCCCACAAGGGCGTCTTCAAGGGGGCGGACTGCGCCTCCTGCCACAAGGAGTCGGGGTTCAAGCCGGCGGCGGCCTTCGACCACGCGCAGAAGACGGGATATCCGCTCGACGGCGGCCATGCAGCCGTGGCGTGCGCGTCCTGCCACAAGGGCGCCGCGGTCCCGGCCGGAACGCCCGCGGCGAAGGCCGTGGTCGACTTCCGCGGGGCGAAGAAGGAGTGCGCCAGTTGCCACCGCGACGTGCACAAGGGCGAGCTCGGCGCCCGGTGCGAGAGCTGCCACACGGTGAAGTCCTTCCGCGTGGAGTCCTTCCAGCACCCGAAGTTCCCGGAGTTCTTCCAGGCCAAGCACGCCACCGCCGAGTGCGAGATCGTGCCATCGGCCGCCCGGCTCACCGGAGACGGGCCCGCCGAGCCGGCTCTTCAAGGGCGTCTCGACGGCGTGCGCGACCTGCCACAAGGACCCGCACCTGGGCCAGCTCGGCACGACCTGCCAGAGCTGCCACACGATCCAGGCCTGGGCGATCCCGAAATTCAAGCACTCGAGGCCGGACCTCGCGGCCTTCTTCGCCTCCAAACACGGGACTCTCCCCTGCGCGGAGTGCCACAAGACGCGAACGACGACGTTCCCGGACGGGTCCGGCACCGCCGTCGTCTTCAAGGGCGTCTCGTCGGAGTGCGCGAGCTGCCACGAGGACGCCCACGACGGGACGCTCGGCAAGCAGTGCCAGAGCTGCCACACGCTGGCGAGCTGGAAGACCGCTTCGCGCGCCTTCCACAAGAACACGATCTTCCCGCTCGAGGGCCAGCACCTCACGACGCCGTGCGCCCAGTGCCACGTCGAACGGTGTCTCAAGGGAACTCCGAACCGGTGCTACGACTGCCACTGGATCCGCCGCAAGGACGACAAGTACGAGACCCGCCTCGGCAACGAGTGCGGCGACTGCCACCGGCCGATCGGCGTGGACCGCCGTCAACTGGAACCACCTGCAGGCGACCGGGTTCGCGCTCGGCGTCGCGCACACCGGCCTGCCGTGCGAGTCCTGTCACAAGGGCAAGGTGTTCACCGGGTTGACGCCCGCAGTGCTGCGTCGTGCCATCAGAAGGACTACGACGACACCCGCAATCCCGGTCCACGTCGGCAGCCGGATTCCCGACGACCTGCGAGGACTGCCACCGGCCGAGCGACCCGAACTGGGGGGGCGCACACTTCACCCACACGACCTTCCCCCTCGTCGGGGTCCACACGACCCAGCCCTGCGCCGCCTGCCACAAGAACAACGTCTATCACGGGCACGCCGCGCGACTGCGTCGGCTGCCACCTGACCAAGTACGACGCCACCACCAACCCGAAGCACGTCGCCGCCGGATTCCCGACCACGTGCGACAACTGCCACCGGGCCACCGACGCCAACTGGAACCAGGCCACGCTCAATCACGCGCGGTCTTTCCCGCTCGTCGGCGTCCATGCCGCACAGCCCTGCGCCGCCTGCCACAAGAACAACGTCTACACGGGCACGCCGCGGACTGCGTCGGCTGCCACAGCCCCAGTACGACGCCACGACGAGCCCGAACCACGCCGCCGCCGGCTTCCCGACGACCTGCGAGACCTGCCACAAGGCGACCGACGCGAACTGGAACCAGGCGACCTTCAACCACGCGCAGGTCTTCCCGCTCGTCGGCGTCCACGACGCGCAGCCCTGCGCGGCCTGCCACAAGAACAACGTCTATCGCGGGCACGCCGCGCGACTGCGTCGGCTGCCACCAGCCCCAGTACGACGCGACGACGAGCCCCAACCACGCGACGGCCGGGTTCCCGACGGCCTGCGAGACCTGCCACAAGGCCACCGACGCCAACTGGAATCAGGGCGTCTTCAACCACACCCAGGTCTTCCCGCTCGTCGGCGTCCACGCGACCCAGCCCTGCGCGGCCTGCCACAAGAACAACGTCTACTCCGGCACGCCGCCGCGACTGCGTCGGCTGCCACCAGCCCCAGTACGACGCCACCACGAGCCCCAACCACGCGACCGCCGGGTTCCCGACCGACGTGCGAGACCTGCCACAAGGCCACCGACGCCAACTGGAACCAGGGCGTCTTCAATCACACCGCAGGTCTTCCCGCTCGTCGGCGTCCACGCGACCCAGCCGTGCGCGGCCTGCCACAAGAACAACGTCTACGCGGGCACGCCGCGCGACTGCGTCGGCTGCCACCAGCCGCAGTACGACGCGACGAACAATCCCAATCACGCGGCGGCCGGCTTCCCGACGACGTGCGAGACCTGCCACAAGGCCACCGACGCCAGCTGGACCAGGGCGTCTTCAACCACGCCCAGGTCTTCCCGCTCGTCGGCGTCCACGCGCGCAGCCGTGCGCCGCCTGCCACAAGAACGGCGTCTACTCGCGGCACGCCGCGCGACTGCGTCGGCTGCCACCAGGCGCAGTACGACGCGACGACCGACCCGAACCACGCGGCGGCCGGCTTCCCGACGACGTGCGAGACGTGCCACAAGGCCACCGACGCCAGCTGGAACCAGGGCGTCTTCAACCACACCCAGGTCTTCCCGCTCGTCGGCGTCCACGCCACGCAGCCCTGCGCGGCCTGCCACAAGAACAACGTCTACCGCGGCACGCCGCGCGACTGCGTCGGCTGTCACCTGGCGCAGTACGACGCCACGACCAATCCGAAGCACTCGGCTGCCGGCTTCCCGACGACGTGCGAGACCTGCCACAAGGCGACCGACGCGAGCTGGGACCAGGGCACGTTCAACCACACGTGGTTCCCGATCGCGAGCGGCCGCCACTCGGGCAACCCGTGCTCGGCCTGCCACACGAACCCGTCCAACTACGGGGTCTTCACCTGCCTGACCTGCCACGTCCGCTCCGAGACGGACGGACACCACAACGGCGTCCCCGGGTACCACTACGACTCGGTCGCGTGCTACTCGTGCCATCCGAACGGACGGGCGGATTGAGCCAGGGGTCGGCACGCTCGTCTCCGGCCGGGGGGCGCCGGGTCGCGGCGGCGTTGGCCTTCCTGTGGCTGGCGTCCGGCCGGGGCGCCTCCGCCCAGACCGCCGGCTGGGGCCGCGTGGCCCTCTACACCAACGCGCTTCGCCTCCCGACCGCCGACGGCGGCTCCCGGATCATCGCGCAGTGGTCGGCCGCGCTGACCCTGCACTCCCGCCCCAACCCGGAGGGCGGCTTCGAGTACGCGCTGGAAGCGCGCGCGACCCGCGACTTCGAGAACGAGCGCGACATGCTCTCGTACCTGTACAACGCGTACGTCGGCGCCCGCACGAACGACGGCGTCTTCGGCGCGCGGATCGGCCAGATGTGGCTCGACGAGCTCGGGTCGCTCGGGGCGGTCGGCGGCGCCGCCCTGGAGCTGCGGACGCGAGGCGAGTCGGCTCTCGGCCGTTTCCGAATCGGGGTCTTCGGCGGCGTCGAGCCGAAGATCAGCGAGATCGGCTGGTTCCAGAACGTCCAGAAGGGCGGCGTCTTCGTCGCTCTCGACGGTGCGAACGCGCGCCAGACCGTGCTCGGTTACGTCCAGGTGCGTAACGAAGACATCCAGGAGCGCTCGGTCATCACGCTGACCAACTATCTGCCGCTCGCGAAGAACCTCTTCATCTACCAGACGGGCGAATACGACCTCTCGCCGCCCGGCGGGGTCGGCCACGCGGGTCTCAACTACTTCATGATCAACGGGCGCTGGCTGCCGATGCCGAAGCTCGAGCTCCAGGCGATCTACCACTACGGCCGGTCGATCGACGCCCGGACGCTCTCCCAGGACCAGATCGATGGCCGGCCCATCGACCCCCGCGTTCTGGAGGGATTCCTGTTCGAGTCGATCGGCGGACGCGTGACCTACTCGATCCTGCCGATGCTCCGCATCTTCGGCGGCTACGCCGAAGAGAAACGCAACGCGGGCGACAAGCCGATCACCCGGATCACCGGAGGGCTCTTCGCCTCCGACCTCTTCCGGTCCGGCTTCGACCTGGCGGTCACGGACAACCAGTACCGCCGGCCGGACGGCGGCAACGACGACACGATCTACGTCTCACTCGGCCACTCGGTCGGCGCGCGCGTCTACCTGACCGCCGAGTACTCGACGTCGGTGGCGTTTCTCCGCTTCACCGACTCGGGCGGCGTCGTCGTCGAGACACAGCCCCGGACGGAGCGCTTCGCCCTCTCGGGGATCTTCAACCTGACCCGCGCCTTCTCCGTCCTCCTGACCCTCGAGCACCTGCAGGGGGACACGCCGGCCGACGACTCGGACCGCGGCCTCCTCGGCCTCACCGTCCGGTTCTAGAAGGCCGGCTCACTTCCCGTCTTTGCGGATGCCCCCTTCGAGCCGGAGCTCGAAGCGCTTGTGCGTGAACGGGTGCACGTCGGGGAACTTCGTGAAGATCCAGCCGCCGAAGATCTGCTGCCCCTTCTCGAAGACCCCGATCCGGGCCGCCGGGTTGGTCGGCTCGACGCCGTCGGACGTGATGGCGCCGCCGCCCATCGTGAAAGCCGGGAGGAAGGCCTCGGCCTTCACGACGAGCGACGGGTCGGGAAGCGGCGTGCCGCCTCCCAGCGGCACCTCGATGACGCCCTCCTTCCCGTCGGTCCGGTCCTTCCAGGCGATCCGGATCCCCGTGTAGGCGTGAGCCACTTCCGGCGGGATGGCGAGCTGCGTGGGGACGTCGGCGCCGGGCCCGGAGCCGCCGCCCGCCCCGCCCGAGGGCTCGATGGCGCGCTCGTGCGCCACGGCCATGCGGACCGCCGGATCGGGCCGTCCGCGCTCGCGGCACGCAGGGGCGGACACGGCCGCCGCCACCACCAGGGCGCCGAGCCCGGCGGCTGTCCCGATCCGCTTTCCCGCAATCGTCGTTCGATCGTTCACGCGGCCTCCTTGTCCGTGCCCATTCTGCCGCAAGTCGACACGCCGCGGGATGCGCTGCCGGATCCCGGACCGCGTTGCGGCCGGCGGATGCCGTGGGAGAGACTGAACCCGTGGCCGCTCCCCCGAGCCTTCGGCTGAAGCAGCTCCTGTCCATGCCCGCGCGGCTGTTGCGCCGGCTGCGGGGAGCGGCGCCCGCCGATTGGATGGGGGCCGATCCGGCGGCCGCGGCGGCGCGCGGCGCGCGCGAGTTCGCGCCGGACGACCGCCACGAGATCGTCGGCCTGCCGGGTACGGCCCCGGAGGACCTGCGGCGGCGGGTCGAGGAGGGCCACCGCGTGTTCCGAGTCTCGCCCCGCGCCTCGGATGGCGCCCGGCCCTACGAGCTCTCCGAACCGACGCCCCGCCTCTTCGAGGTCGCCCTTCCCGCGGCGGCGCGGTTCGAGGGCCTCGACGCGCTCCGCCGCGACCGCGGACTGGGCGCGACGGTCTGCCTCGTCGGAGATCCCGCCTGGCTCCCGCTCGCCGAGCGCCTGCGGGCGGTGCGGAACTGGCCGATCGCGCCGGACGCGTCGGGCGACCTCGCCCGGGCGTTTCCCCTGCTGTCGATCGTCGTCGTCACCTACAACAACCGCGACCTGAACCGGCTGTGCCTCGACAGCCTGTTCGCCCGCACCGAGTGGCCCCGTCGCGAGGTCCTCGTCGTCGACAACGGCTCGACCGACGGCACGCGGGAGCTTCTCGCGGAGGCCGCGGGCCGCCACCCGGACCTTCGGACGATCCTCTTCGACGAGAACCGCGGATTTCCCGCGGCGGCCAACGCCGGGTTGTCCCGGGCGGCGGGCCGATACGTCGTTCTCCTGAACAACGACACGGTCGTCACGCGGGGCTGGGCGACGGCCCTGCTGCGGCACCTGGCAGGGGACCCGCGGCTGGGTCTCGTCGGCCCGGTGACCAATGCGATCGCCAACGCCGCGCGGGTCGACGTCGGGTATGCCGATCTCGCCGGCCTTCCGGAATGGGCCGCGCGATGGGTCCGCGACCACGACGGCGAAGCGTTCCCGATCCCGTCGCTCGCGTTCTTCTGCGTCGCGATGCGGCGCGAGGTCCGGGACACGGTGGGCCTGCTCGACGAGCGCTTCGGGATCGGGATGTTCGAGGACGGCGACTACTGCCGCCGCGTCCGCGAGCGCGGCCTCGAGATCCGCTGCGCCCGGGATGCCTTCGTCCACCACTGGCAGATGGCCTCGTTCCGGCGGCTGGGCCGGGACGAGTACCTCAGGATCTTCGAGGAGAACCGGAGGAAGTTCGAGGAGAAGTGGGGCGGCGGATCTTCCGTCGCCGTCCCGTGAGCGACGGTCCGAGCCTCCGGCGCGAGCCCTAGTCGCTCGCGGGCCCCGGCCCGCCGGCAAGCCAGCTCGAGAGCGCGGCGGCGACGCGGTCTCCGTGCTCCACGATCATGCTGTTGTGGCTGCCGGGAATGCGGACGACCGGCCCGGGCGTGGCGACCCGGCCCCACCCGTCGCCGAAGCCACGGCTCTCTGCCTCGTCGGTCTCGATCCGATGGATCGTTCCATCGAAGGGCTCGGGCTGCCGGGAGAAAAGCGTCCCGACGTAGGAGGCCCGCCGATCGCGGGCCTCCGGGCGGCGCGCCGCCGGCGGTTCGACGAGCCCGCGGGCCCCGACGTCCGCGATCCGCAGCGCATAGTCGAGCCGGCCTCCCGGGAGCGCGAGCAGGACCTCCGCGTGATGGCGCAACCGGTTCCAGAAGTAACGGACGCGCTGGAAGAAGCCCTCGATCCAGGGGGCGCGCCACAGGAGCCGGGCGCGCAGGCGACGCCGCCGCGACGGAAACGGCGTATCCACGAGCGCCAGCAGTGCGATCGGCTCTCCCAGCTCGCGGAGGCGGCGGGCGATGGCGACGGCCAGGATGCCGCCCACGCAGTCGCCGATCAAGCGGTAAGGGCCCCTGGGCGCGACGCCCTTGAGCTGCGCCACGCAACGGGAGGCCAGCTCTTCGATCGGCGGATGCGGGGCCGGGCCGGACCGAAAGGCGTAGAAGGCCGAACCGCCGCCCGTCAGCCTCGCGAGCCGCCGTGCGGAGAAGAGGTCCTCCCCGTCTCCCCCGCCCCCCGGAACGACGAACACCGGGCTGCCCGTCCCGTCGGCCAGACGCACGAGCCTCCCGGGCTCGACAGACCCGCCGCGGCGGGCCCGCCCCGCGAGGGCGGCCGGCGTCGGCGACTCCAGGAGGTCCGCGACGGACAGCTCGACGCCGAAGGCGTCGGAGAGGCCGGTCAAGAGCTCGACGGCCGAGAGCGAGTCGCCGCCGAGCTCGAAGAAGTCGTCGTCGGCGCCGACGCGATCGAGCCCCAGCACCCGCGCGAATCCGGACGCCGCGAGCGCCTCGGCGTCGTCCCGAGGCTCGATGAAGGCCGCGGAGACGGACGGACGCTCGCCGGCCGGATCCGGCAGAGCCTCGCGGTCCAGCTTGCCCGTCGCGGTGCGCGGCAGGGCCTCCAGGAAGACGAATGCGGAGGGCACCATGAACGCGGGCAGGCGACTCGCCAGAGCGCGGCGCAGGTCGCCGATCCGGGGAGGGTGCTCCCCCCGGCAGGCGAGCCAGGCGACGAGCTGCGTCCCGTCGGGCAGGCTCCGCCCTCCGACGGCGGCCTCCCGAATTCCGGGGACCTCCTGGAGGGCGGCTTCGACTTCCTGGGTCTCGACGCGGTGCCCGCGGATCTTGAGCCGCACGTCCTTGCGGCCGGAGAAGAGCAGACACCCGTCGGGGAGCATCCGTCCCAGGTCTCCGGTGCGAAACAGCCGAAAGCCCGGACGACCCGGCACCGCCTCGAACGCAGCGGCCGTCGCAACCGGGTCCTTCCAGTAACCGACGGCGAGCGTTCGGGAAATGACGCCGATCTCCCCTTCTTCGGAGCTCGCCCGGCCCGCGGCGTCGAGAAGCACGACCTCGGTCCCGTCGACGGGGTAACCGAGCGGCGTACCGCCGGGCCAGACGGTCTCGTGCCCGGCCGACCAGTCCCGGACCACGCCGGCCTCGCTCGCTCCGAGACCGACGTGGAAGCGGCAACGTGTCGGGAAGCGGTTGCGGTAGAGCTGGAAGTCGCTGGCCCGGACGGGCTCGCCGCCGAGCCGCACGACCCGCACCCGGGACAGATCGGCGCTCCCGTCGAGCGTCCACGAGAAGCTCCGAAACACCGAGGGAACCGAGTGAAACACCGTGATTCCGTCGCGCTCCAGGGACTCCGGGAGCCGGCGCAATCCGTCGCCGGCCAGCGAGATCGGGCACACCGCGGCGCCGGTCAGGAGGGCTCCGAAAACGTCCGAGGCCCCGGCTCCGAAGCCCGGAGACGACAGCAGCGTCAGCCGGTCCTCCGGCGTCAGGGAAAGGGCCCTCGCGATCCTCCGCACGTTGTGAAGGACGAAGCGGTGGCTCAGCATGACTCCCTTGGGCGTCCCGGTCGATCCCGACGTGAAGAGGACGAACGAGAGGTCGTCGGGCGAGACGGCGGGCGCCTCGCGGGACGGCTCGGCGGCCGAGACGAGTTCCTCGAGGCGCCACGCGGCCGCGCCGCCCGCAGCGAGATCTCGACCCCGATCGAACGAGGCCCCTTCGGCAATCAGCGCCGCGGCGTCGAGGCTACGCCAGATGGCCTCGAGACGCGCCGGCGGAAGGCGGGGATCGAGCGGGACGTAGAAGCGGCCGGCCTTCAGAACGCCGAGCATCGCCGCGAGCAGCGGTCCGCCCGGTTCGGCGAAGAGGACGACGGGTCCCGGCGCCTCTCCGAGGCGGGCGGCCAGCGCCGCAGCGGCGGCGTCCGCAGAGGCTTCGAGCTCGCGATAGGTGACGACGCGCCCCTGCTCGCACACGGCCGGCCGGTCCCGATGCGCGCGCGCGACCTCCCGGAAGCGCTCGAAGATCGAGCCTTCGATCTCGATCTCAGGGACGTCGGTCGTCATAGATCGCCTGGAGGCGCGAGTAGAACTCGACGTCGCCCGGACCGTGCTCCGGCGGGCCGAGCCCCGAAGCCTTCCAACCGCCGAAGGGCGCGAATGCGTCCGCGTCGGCCGTCGACGTGTTCCACTTGAGGATGCCGGCCTCGGCGGTCGCGTGGAAACGCTCGCGCCAGGGACCCGGCCCGGAGAAGAGGGCCGCCGCGAGACCCTGGCGCACGCCGTTGGCCAGGCGCAGGGCGTCCTCGAAGGTCTCCGCGCGCTCGAGGACGAGCACGGGCCCGAACGTCTCGTCCTGCACGATCTCGCTCTCGTGCGCGGGCGCCACCACGAGCGTCGGCGGGTAATACGCCCCCCGTCCGACCGGGGCCGCGGCGTGCGGCGTGAGGACCCGAGCGCCCGCCGCCGCCGTGCGGGCCACCGCCGCCGCGACGCGATCGCGCGCCGGCTCCGAAACGAGCGGCCCGACCTGCGTCGCCGGGTCGAGCGGATCGCCCCATGGGAGCGACGCGACCGCTCGAACGAGCTCGTCGAGGAACTCGTCGAAGAGGCCGGCCTTCACGACGACGCGCCGGTTGGCCGTGCAGCGCTGGCCGGCGAAGGCGAAGGCGCCCTGCGCCACGAGCGCGGCCGTCCGCCGAAGGTCGGCTCCATCCCAGACGATCGCGGCGTTGTTGCCGCCGAGCTCCGCCTGGAGCGGGACCCGCCGGCGTGCACAGATCTCCTGCGCCGCCCATCCGGCCGCGGAGGAACCCGTCAGCGAGACCGCGTCCACGCCGGGGTCGCTCATCACGGCGGCCGCGGCGCGATGGTCCCCCTCGACGAGATTCACGACGTTCTCGGGAAGACCCGCCTCGCGCGCCGCCGCCAGCGAGCCCCGGGCGCTCTCGACGCCCGCCGGCGACGGCTTCCAGACGACGGTGTTGCCGAGGGCCACGGCGGGACCGATCTTGCCCCACGGGATCGCGAGGGGATTGTTCCAGGGAGTCACGACGCCGACGACGCCGAGCGGCACTCGCCGGAACGCGGAATCCGGGCCCGCCTTCTCGATGCCGGCCGCCGGCAGACGCGCCGCGGCGCGCAGGAGCTGCGCGGTGCGGCGGGCTTCGGCCTCGCCCTGCGAAACCGGTTTGCCGATTTCGGCGGCGAGACGCCGGCCCCACTCGGGCGCCCCCTCCTCGAAGGTCTTCGCCAGGGCGAGAAGCGGCCGGGACCGCTCCTCGCGCGAAGCCGCCCGCCACGCCGCAAGGGCCCCTCGGGCCGACGACGAGGCCTCGGCCGCCCCGCGAGCGAGATCGCGCGGAACGTCGTCGCTCCCGTCGAGCTTCGCGAGCAGCTCGTCGACCGTCGCAAACCGCGCCGCCCGGCCCTCGAGGTACCGGCGGGTCACGGCGGCGTGAAGCGGATCGTCGCTGCCGACCGCGTCCTCGGCCACCCACACCGCGAGGCCCCCCGCATACGCGTCGAGCACGGTCGCCCGGACACAGCCGTGGAGGTGCACGCCCGCGACGACGAGGGTGTCCGCGCCGGAGAGCGCGGCGGGAAGTTCGGGAGAGGAGAACGCCGAGAAGAACGTCTTCGAGACGACCGTCTCCCCCGCCCCCGGCTCGAGCTCCGGCGGCGGCGCCGCCCCGGGCGTTCCGCGCACGCACCGCCAGCGCCCGAGCGCCTTCCAGTGCGGCATCCGGTCGTCCCGCCCCGGGTCCACGCGGGTCGCGACGTGGACGACGGGGACCCCGCGCGCCCGCGCGCCCGCGAGCAGCCGAGCCGCGTTGCGCACGATCTCGCCCGCCGGGGGCTCCAGCCCGGAGCGCCGAGGAAATCGTTCTGCAGATCGACGAAGAGGGCGAGCGGTCTCATTCCGCCGGGCGCGCCCGACGCTCGACCTCGGCGGCGATGCGCCGGCCGAGCTCGGCCGTGCCGACGATCGTCGCGCCGGGCTCCGCGATGTCGAACGTCCGGAAGCCCAGCCGCAGCACTTCGTCGACCGACGCCTCGATCCAGCCCGCCTCGCGCGCGAGGCCGAAGCTCTCCCGGAGCATCATCGCCAACGAGGCGATCTGGCCGAGCGGGTTCGCGCGGTCCTGGCCCGACAGGTCGATCGCCGACCCGTGGTTGGTCTGGTATGTCGCCGCCCCGCCGCCCGAGAAGTTGCCCGAGAAGGACATCCCGCGCGAGGCGAGCAGGACCGCGCCCACGTCGGCCAGCACGTCCCCGAAGAGGTTCGAGGCGGCGATCACGTCGAGGGACTGCGGCTCCTGGACGAGCCGGTAGGCCGCCAGATCGATGTCGACGAAGGACGCCTCGATCCCGGTGCGGGCCGCGGCCTCCCGGCCGAGATCGCGCCAGAGCGCGCTGACCGCGGGAATGCCGCCCTCCTTGACCACGACGGCGAGCTTGCCCCGGCGCCCGGCGGCGAGCGCCGTCGCCACATCGAGCAGCCGCCGCACCTGGCCTTCGGTGTATCGGAAGGAGTGCTCCGCGACACGCCCGTCCCGCGGATGCGCGACGTCGCGCCAGTCCCCCTGGTAGACGCCGCCCGAGTTCTCGCGGACGATGAGCACGTCGGCGCCGGCCACGCAGGAGGACTTGAGCCGCCCGGCCTCGCACAGCGAGGGGACCGGCTTCAGCGGCGAGAGCTTGCAGAAGAGGTCGAACCGGCGGCGCATGTCGTACACGAAGCGTCCGCCGCCCGGCCCGCAGAGAATCGCGCCGCCGTCGGTGAAGATCCGTTCGCAGAAGGCCGTCACGTCATCCGTCAGCGTGCGGCCGGTCATGAGCTCGGCTTCGCGCCCGATCGCGCCGCCCGTCCGGATCTCGAACTTGGTTCCGGCCGCTCCCGCCGCGGCCAGGACCTCGAGCGCCGCGCCGACGACCTGGGGACCGATGCCCTCGCCCGGCAGAACACCCACGACGAGACGTCCCTCGCGCCGCTCGGGACGCGAGGCGCCGAAGACCGCATCCGTCCAACGCCGCGCGCCGCGGACCTCGCTCGAATCGACCGACAAGATTTCCCCCTGTTTGGGGCAGTGTACCTCGACCTGTCCCCGGGGTCAGGGGTCTAGATGGCGCGGGCGAGCCGGGCCGTGGTCGTGATCTTCTTGACAGCACCGCACTTGCAGGCCCGCGAAAAGGTCTCGCCGACGCTTGCGCCGACGTCCGCCCGGTTGGCCGCGGCGCACTTCTCGCAGGTCCATTCCACGGGCTGGATCTGGGAGCCCCCGAAGGAGTGCCAGAACTGGAGACAGCTGCCGAGCCCCGACCAGCCCTCGTAGACCGTCACGCTGCCGTTGTCCTGGCCCAGGGCCTTCCGGATGGCGGCGACCTCGTTGGCCGTGTGCAGGTCGTAGTGGGCCAGGCGCCCCCGGAGGGCCACGTCGGTCAGCAGCCCGATCTTGCGGGGCGCCGAGGCGCCGCTGTTCGTGTCGATCGAGGCGAGAACGAGTCCCGGCGTGCCCTCGACCCTCGGGAGGCGGCGGAACTGGATGGCGAAAATCTGCTGTGTCTTGATCATGGAGCCCCGGAGCCGGCGGCTCTCCCGAGAACGGCCGACGCGAACTCCCGCGTGGCGGCCTGAAGGCCCGACGCCGCGAGCCGGCGCTGCCGGAGGGATCCGTCCGCGGAGAAGGCCGGCACTTCGGCATTGAGTTCGGCCGCGAGGTCTTCGAGCCAGAGAACGACGAGCTCCGCCAGCTCCGTGTGGAACACGGCGGCGTCGCCGCCGCGATTGCGCAGCGGGCCCAGAATCCATTCGAGGTGGCCGGAGCCCTCCGCCGGCGAAACGAGCTCCCGGGCCTCGCCGTAGCGCGCCCTCAGGCGGGCGACGACCTGTTCGTGCGTTGTATCGGCCGCGGGGGCCGAACCGTGATGGACCGAAGAATCGATGACGGGCCTCGCAATCTCTCAGAACGCCGAAAGAACCGGCGACGGGATCCTGGAGCCGGAGAGGCTGGCCGTCGGAGGGAATCGGACTCCGTCAGGGTACCACGCGGGCCGAGAGCGCTCGTTTCGCGGTTAGCATGGCGCCGGAATGGACGCACTCTTCGCGAGCCCGGATTTCAAGGCGAATCCGCATCCCCTCTATCGGCGCCTGCGCGAAGACGCACCGGTCTCGCGCGTCCGGCTGCCGGACCGGCGGTGGGCATGGCTCGTCACCCGCTACGACGACGTGGCGGCGGTCCTGAAGGACGAGCGCTTCGTCAAGGACGTGTCCCGCGCGCGGCCCGGCAACGCCCCCTGGGTCCCCGGGCTCTTCCGGCCGCTGACGCGCAACATGCTCGACCTCGACGCGCCCGATCACACCCGGCTCCGGGGCCTCGTGCACAAGGCCTTCACGCCCCGCCTGATCGAGCAGATGCGCGGCCGCATCCAGGCCCTGACGGAAGGCCTGATCGACGCGGTCGAGCCCGCGGGCCGCATGGATCTGATTCGCGACTACGCGCTGCCGATTCCCGCCACGATCATCGCGGAGATGCTGGGCGTGCCGCAGGAGGACCGTCACCGATTCCATCGCTGGTCGAGCTCCATGGTCGAGGCGGCCCCGTCGGGGTGGGGCATGCTGCGCGCGATCCCGGGGGCCGTGGGGTTCCTTCGCTACATTCGAAGGCTCGTCCGGTCCCGCCGAGCGGCGCCGCGCGACGACCTGGTCACGGCGCTCGTCCGCGCCGAGGAGGCCGGCCAGCAGCTCGACGAGGACGAGCTCGCGGCGATGATCTTCCTGTTGCTCGTCGCCGGGCACGAGACCACCGTGAACCTGATCGGCAACGGGATGCTGGCGCTGCTCGACCACCCGGGGCAGATGCAGCGCATCCGCGCCGACCCGTCCCTGCTTCCGCGCGCCATCGAGGAGCTCCTGCGCTACGACGGCCCGCTCGAGACGGCCACGGAGCGCTACGCCGGCGAAGACGTGACGCTCGCCGGCGTGGCGATCCCGCGCGGCGACCTCGTCTACGCGGTCCTGAGCTCGGCCAACCGCGACGAGCGCCAGTTCGCCGACCCGGACACCCTCGACATCGATCGCGAGCCGAACAAGCACCTCGCGTTCGGCCTCGGCGTCCACTACTGCCTCGGCGCTCCGCTCGCCCGCCTCGAAGGGCAGATCGCGATCGGCGCGCTCCTCGAGCGCCTCCCGGACCTGCGCCTGGCCGCCGCGCGATCCACGCTTCGCTGGCGGCGCGGGCTCGTCCTGCGCGGGTTGCAATCCCTCCCGGTCGGGTTCACCCCGACGGAAAGGAAGCGATGAGCACACGCTACGACGCCATCATCATCGGCACCGGCCAGGCCGGCCCCGCTCTCGCCGCGCGGCTGTCCTCGGCCGGAATGAAGGTCGCCATCGTCGAGCGCGGGGCCTTCGGAGGTACCTGCGTCAACACGGGCTGCATCCCCACGAAGACGCTCGTCGCGAGCGCCGCCGCGGCGCAGGCCGTCCGGCGGGCCTCCGAGTTCGGCATCACCGCCGGGGCGCCCGCCGTGGACATGAAGGCGGTCAAGGCGCGCAAGGACGCGATCTCGGGCGACTCCCGGGACGGAGTCGAATCCATGCTCCGCGGCCTCTCGAACGGCAGGGTCCACACCGGCCACGCGCGCTTCGAGTCTCCGCGCGAGGTGCGCGTCGGCGGCGAGCTCCTCTCGGCCGAGCGCATCTTCATCAACGTGGGAGGCCGGGCCTCCTCCCCGCCGATCCCGGGCCTGGCCGACGTTGCCCACTGGACCAACTCCTCGATGATGGCGGTCGACTTCGTGCCGCAGCACCTCGTCGTGGTCGGCGGCAGCTACATCGGCCTCGAGTTCGCGCAGATGTACCGGCGGTTCGGCGCCGAGGTCACGATCGTCGAGATGGCGCCCGCGCCTGATCGCCCGCGAGGACGAGGACATGTCCGCGGCGATCCGCGAGATCCTCGAGGGCGAGGGCATCGCGGTGCGGACGGGCGCCGAGTGCATCGCGCTGGAGAAGGGGCCGTCGGGCGTGCGGGTGAAGGTCGACTGCCGGGAGGGCTCGCCGGCCGTCGACGGGACGCACCTGCTTCTGGCCGTCGGACGCCGGCCCAACACGGACGACCTCGGCCTCGAGAAGGCCGGCGTCGCGGTCGACGCGCGCGGCTACATCACCGTCGACGACGAGCTGCGCACCACCGTCCCGGGCATCTGGGCGCTCGGCGACTGCAACGGCCGGGGCGCCTTCACGCACACCGCCTACAACGATTTCGAGATCGTCGCCGCCAATCTTCTCGACGGCGACCCGCGGCGCGTCAGCGACCGCATCGAGGCCTACGCCCTCTACATCGATCCGCCGCTCGGGCGGGCCGGCATGACCGAGACCGCGGCGCGCAAGTCCGGCAAGCGGATCCTCGTCGGGCAAGCGGCCGATGGCGCACGTCAAACGTGCCGTCGAGAAGGGCGAGACGCAGGGATTCATGAAGATCGTCGTCGACGCGGAGATCGAAGCAGATCCTGGGCGCGGCGATCCTCGGCGTCGGCGGCGACGAGGTCATCCACACGCATCCTCGACGTGATGTACGCGAAGGCCCCGTACACGGTCGTCCAGCGGGCCATGCACATCCACCCGACCGTGTCGGAGTACCTGCCGACGGTCCTCGGCGACCTGCGCGAGGCCTGAGGGCGTCCGGCCCCCCGAAGGCTAGAGCCGCCGCACGACGAACACCGCGACCGCCGCCATCAAGAGGCCCAGCAGGGCCAGCATGAACGTCGACAGGGTCGGAATGTCCGCCGGCACGCCCCCGGGGTTCGGAGTCAGGGTCGGGCGCGGAGTCACGGTCGGCGGGGGCACGGTCGGCGTGACGCCCGGGCCCGGCGTGACGGTCGGAGGAATGGCGAAGCCCCGCACGACGATCACGTGGTTGGTGGCTCCGAACGTCGAGAAGAGAAAATCGCCCGTCAGCGGATCGATGACCGCTCCTTCGGCGCCCGTCAGGCCGTTGACGAACAGGGTCCGCGAGGCCGGGTTCGGGTTTCCGCTGGCGTCGAACTGGTAGATGCTGACGACGTCGTTGCCGTACTCCGAGACGAGCAGGCTGTTGGCCGGAAAGACCGGGGAGCCGACCGGCACGTAGACGAAGCCCTCGGCGCCGCCCTGGATCGTCGTGTTCAGAACCGGCGCGGTGATGTCGTAGGTGCCCGAGGCGTCCGGCGCAAAGGCGGCCGTGTACCACTGGTCCGTGTCGTAGGAGACGATCTTCAGCTGGCCCGCGCCCGGAAACCCCGGTGGCACGAAGTTCAGCGCACCCACCGAGGAGCCCACGCCGAGCGCCGTCAGGTCGATGATCTTGTCCGTGATCACGCTTCCCGGTTTCACCTGGCCGACTTCATTGTTGGGAAAGCGCGTGTAGAAGAGGACGCCTCCCGGCCCGAAGACGACGCCGCCGTCGTTGAACGCCCCATGCCCGCAAGTCGGCGCGTCCGGGGCCCCCGGGTCGAGACCCTCGTCAGTGGGGCCGGGTCACGACGAAAAACGCCAGCGCGATGGCGATGGCGTCCTCGAGGAGCGCGATTGGAAGGCCCCTGCCGCCGGCGGCCCGGGTGAGCCGGGCCCGGAACTCGTAGCCGCCGAGGGTCCCGGCGACCGCTCCCAGAGCCCCGGCGACGAGGCCCGGGATCAGTCCCTCCGCCGCGCCGCAGACGGCGGCGCCGCACAGCGCGCCCATCACGATCCGGGCGATGAACTGCGGGGGCGCCTTGCGGCTGCCGGTCTTCGGCAGCTTGTCGTTGACGAGCTCGCCGACGGCGGCAATCGTGAAGATCCACGGAGTCACGGCGGCCCCGAGAAACGCGAGCGGCGTCCCCTGGAGGTTCAGCCAGCCCAGCCGCGCCGCCCAGCTCACGGCGGCCGGCGCGGTCATCGCGCGAAGGCCGGCCACGAGCCCGATCAGGAACGCGAGAAGGTAGATCGACATTTGGTCACCGCCTCGGGCGGGATCCTACATCCGGCGGTCCGTCTACCGCCCCTCGAACACGTACTCGTGCTGCGCGTCGCGCGTCACGAGGGTCTTCTTCGGGCCCGGGCCCACGACGAACTCGAAGTCCGAGATGCCCGGGGCGGTCGTCAGGAACGAGATCGTGCCGTCGGGGTTCCTGCGGGAGGCGACCTCGCTCTTCCATTCGCCGAAGTCGAAGATGGTCTCGGCGCCGACGCGGCTCACGGCGATCTCGCCGAGCGCCGGGTTCGCGTAGCGCGCCGCGAGCTTCGCGCTCGCCGCGGCGTCGGCGGGCACCGTGAGCAGCTTCCGTTCGGCGGCGAGCTGGGCGTAGTACGCCTTTCCGGCCGCGGCGACCTGGGCGTCCGCCTCGGGCTTCCCGTCGAACAGCACCTCGAGGAGCTTGCGGCGGAACTGCGAGCGGAGGATCCAGCCCGGATCGCCGTTGGTCAGGATGACGGCGCCGACGTTCTGCTCGGGCAGCCAGATCATGTCGCTGTGGTAGCCGACCATGTCGCCGCCGTGGTGCACGACGGGGATTCCGTACTCGGTGTCGACCATGAGCCCCATGCCGTAGGTCTCGTCCTTTCCGATCGCGACCTGGGGCGCGCGCCGCTCGAGCAGCGGCTCCTTCGAGATGTAGCGCTTGCCGTCCGGCAGCGTTCCGTCGGCGAGCTCCATCGACACGTACCGGAGCATGTCGCGCACGTTGCTCCACGCCGCTCCGGCCGGACGCACCGGGATGACCGCGTAGTTGAGCTCCATGACCGCCCGAGCCGGCTTGCCGTCGATGTCGGGCGCGTGGGGGCCCGCGTGGTCCGCCGCGAGGGCGCGCGGGTAGTCGAAGGTGGTCGACTTCATGCCGAGCGGGTCGAACACCTGGGTCTGCATCGCCTCGTCGTAGGCGGCGCCGAGCTCCATGTCGGGATAGAGCACGTGGCCGCCGATGAAGCCGGCGGCCCCGGCCATCGGGTTCGAGTACTGGAAGAGCTCGCCGAACTTGCTCGTCGGCTGCATCGTCGCGAGCGTGGCGAGCGCCTTCTCGGCGTGACGCCCTGGTACTCGAACAGCCACTCGAAGTCCTGCCGCGGCAGACCGGTGCAGGCGCAGATCAGGTGCTGCACGAGGACCTTCTTCGTCGTCTCGGCATCGCCCAGCTTGAACGACGGCAGGAGGCTGGTCACCGGCGTGTCCCACGTCAGCTTCCCCTCGTCCACGAGCCGGGCGAGGAGCAGGGTCGTGAGCGCCTTGGTGTTCGAGGCGATCATGAAGAGCGTGTCGCCGTCGACCAGCTCGGGCTTGCCGAGCTCGCGCACGCCGAAGCCCCCGGTGAAGACGACCTTGCCGTTCTGGACGATCCCCAGCGCGACCCCCGGAACGCCGAGCTCCTTCTGCCCCGTCTGGACGAATCGGCCGAGCTCCGCCAGACGCGCCACGTCCAGCGGGTTCGCCTTCTTCCCGGCGAAGGACTCGCGCGTGTATCCCTTCGGCAGGAGCCGGTCGAAGACGAGCGCGACCTGCGCGCCCCGCTTCTCGCCGACGGCCTGTCCCATGTCGTAGATCACGACGGTCCAGCTGCCTCCCGCCCAGGCCGCGAAGGCCACCACGTCGCGCTTCTCGTTCGGCGAGGTCTGGTACTCGTAGACCCGCTGCTTCGACCAGCCGTTCCGGTCGGGCCGGTCGTTGGCGACCTTGAGCGGCCACTTCGCGTCGGGCTTGTAGGCCGCCCAGGCCGCCGCGAGCGCCGCGTCGGCGTCCTTGCCCTCGACGTCCACCAGGGCGATCCGCGAGCCCCCCTCCGGGGCTTCCAGGATCGTCGCCGGCCCCCGCACGGCGACCGTCCAACCCGCGGGAGCGATGAACGTGTTGCCGAGGACGGTCGTCTTCGGCGTGTCGGCAGCCAGGGGCTCGGCGGCCGCCGGGACGGCGGCGGAAGCGGGAGCCTCGCCAAGAGCGGGTCCCGCGAGAACGAGGAGCAGGCCAGCGAGCAGCTTCATCGAGAACACGATATAGCAAGGCGAAGCCGCGGCGAGCCGCGCCGCGCTGGCGCCGACGGAGTCCGCTCAGCTCAGCCCTGCGCGATGCAGGAGGTCGACGAATCGCGGGTCCGACCGGAGAGAGTCGAACATGGGTTCCACTTTCAGGCCAGTGAGCCACGGATCACGCTCCTCGATCGCCTTCTCCAGCCAGCTCATGGCCTGGTCCCTGTCTCCCAGGCCGGAAAAGACGGTGGCCACCATCGCCGGGGGCACGTAGCGCTCCTTCGATCTCTCCATGAGTTTCGCGACGATCTCGAGCGCCTCGGCCCGGCGGTTGGCGACGGCGCAGGCGTATCCAAGGGCCGCCAGCTGCGCCGCGCCGCCCCCGGACAGCTCGGCGGCCTTCTGAAGCTCGCTGATGGCCTCGTCATACCTCTTCTGGTGAACGAGGCTGAGCCCCAGCCCGAAGTGCGCCCGGAGAAAGTTCGGATCCATGTCGAGCACGCGCCGAAACCATGGAATCGCTTCCCCGTCGCGCCGCGCAAGCCCCAGGTTGATCCCCACCATCGTGTTGACGTCAGGCGAGAGAGGATCGAGCTCCTGAGCGCGCCTGGCCTCCCGGAGGGCTTCGTCGAATCGACCCATCCTCGACAGAAACGTCGCGTAGGTCTCATGGGCCGTCGGGTAATCCGGGCTCAGCCGGAGCGCCCGCTGGAACTGACTCTCGGCGGTCGTCCAGTCCCGATCGAAGACAAAGCTGCTCCAGGCCAGCGAGACATAGGGATCCCCGAGCGTCGGATCGAGCTCCGCGGCCCGAATCGCCGCCGCCTTCGCCTTCGGGAAGCCTTCCTTCGGAGAGAGAGCTCCCTGGGCGGAGCCGGACGCCGTCAGGTAGGCCTCGGCCATGCCTGCGTAGGCCAGGGCATAGTCCGGCTGCGTCTCGACGGCCTGCTGAAAGGCGGCGAGGCTCTTTCGCGCATCGTCCGCGGTGCGTCGGAACAGGTGGTACTTGCCCCTCAGGTAGGCTTCATAGGCTGCCGGGTTGACGGTCTTCTTCTCGGTCAACCGCAATCGTTCCTGCGGCGTCAGCCTGACCCCGATCTCGCCGGCGATGGTCCGGGCCACTTCGCCCTGAAGGGCAAGGACGTCTTTCAAGTCGCGCTGGAACGAATCGGCCCAGAGGTGCTTGTCCCTCGACGCGTCGATCAGCTGCGCCGTGATCTTGACCTGCGAGCCACTGCGCGTCACCGAGCCCTCGACCACCGCGTCCACGCCGAGCTCCTTCGCGATCTCGGGCAGCGACTTCGATGAGCTCTTGTAGCGCATCACGGAGGTCCGCGACGTGACCCGCAAGGCCGAGATCTTCGCGAGCGCCGTGATCAATTCTTCCGTCATGCCGTCCGCGAAGTATTCCTGCTGTGGATCTCCGGAGAGGTTGGCCAGCGGCAGGACGGCGAGCGACTCGATCCGGCTTGGAGCGGCGCGGCGGCCTCGAAGCAGGAGTCCCAACGCGACCCCAACGAGAACGACCGCCGCGGCGGCGAGCAGGAGGCCGGCACGCCGCGTCACCCTCGACCGCTCCGGCGCCGCTCCCGAAGTGCCCGAACCGAGAGGCTCCTTGAGCGCGAACGACAGGTCTCCGGCCGATTGGAACCGCTCGCCCGGGGTCTTCTCGAGGCACCGCCAGACGATCCGGCTCACGCCCTCGGGAATCTGCGTTCCGGCCCCTGCCATCTCCGCCGGCTGGTCCCGCAGAATCGCCGCCATGATCTGCCCGGGTGACTCGCCGGGAAACGCCCGCCTTCCGGCGAGCATCTCGTACAGGACGCAGCCCAGGGAGAAAATGTCGCTGCGGGTGTCGGCCGGCTGTCCGCCGACTTGCTCCGGTGACATGTATCCAAGCGTTCCGAGAACCGTCCCGGCTTCGGTTGCGGAAGACTTCGTCGGGGCGGAAGTCAGCTGGTCCGAGGCAACGGCGTCGGCGCGGGCGAGGCCGAAGTCCAGGATTTTCACCTGGCCGTTGGAAGTCAGGAAGATGTTCTCGGGCTTCAGGTCCCGATGAATGATTCCCCGGGCATGTGCCGCGGAGAGCCCATCGGCGAGCGAGATCCCGATCTCCAGCGCCTTGCGCCAGGCCAGACGCTCGCGCACCAGCCGCTCCCGAAGCGTCTGGCCCTCGAGCAGCTCCGTGACGGCGTAGCGAAGCCCCCGCTCCTCGCCGAAATCATGGATCGCGAGGATGTTCGGGTGCGATAGAGCGGCCACGGCCCTGGCCTCGCGCTCGAAGCGCGACAGCGCGTTCGGGTCGCCGGCCAGCCGCTCCGGCAGCACCTTGATCGCCACCTCGCGCCCCAGGCGCGTGTCGCGTGCCCGGTACACCTCCCCCATCCCTCCTGCGCCAAGAGGCGCCAGGACCTCGTAGGGACCGAGGCGAGTGCCGGCAGAAAGAGCCATCGACCTCCGAAGCCTACCGCTTCCCTGCCGAACCGGCCGCCGGCCCTCCTCAGCTGCGCGGCTTGACGGCCCGGATGAAGGCGCTCCGGATCTTTCCGTCCACCGCGCCCGCGATCGCGTCCACGTCGATGCCGGCCGACGTCAGGAACTCGCGGGCATCGTTGGCCGAGTAGACGCGCGTCGGCTCGACGGTGACGTCGGTGAAGCCGGCGGCCTCGAGCTTGCGGCGGTATTCGTCTTCCGACAGGGCGCCGGCGACGCACCCGACCCAGAGGAGCATGTTCTCGCGGACGGCCACCGGCAGCTCCCCCGCCACGACGATGTCCGAGACCGCGAACCGGCCGCCCGGCCGCAGGACCCGGAAGGCCTCGCGCAGGACGCGGTCCTTGTCGGCCGACAGGTTGATCACGCAGTTGGACAGGATGACGTCGACCGCGCCGTCCGGCAGCGGGATGTCCTCGATCTGCCCCTTGAGAAACTCGACGTTCGTCAGGCCCGATTCCTTCTGGTGTTTCCGGGCGAGCGCGAGCATCTCGTCGGTCATGTCGAGGCCGTAGGCCTTCCCGCTCGGCCCGACCCGCTTCGCGGAAAGCAGCACGTCGATGCCGCCGCCCGATCCGAGATCGAGAACGACCTCGCCCGGCGAAAGCTTCGCCAGCGCCGTCGGGTTGCCGCAGCCGAGCGAGGCGAGCAGGGCCGTCTCAGGCACGTCGGCCTTCTGTGAGATCTCGTAGAGGTTCGACGTGATCGGATCGCCCGAGAGGCCGGACGCCGAGGGCGCCGTCCCGCAGCAGGCGGCCTTCCCGGTTTCGACCTGCCGGGCGGCGTTGCCGTATTTCTCACGAACGATGTCGGTGATGCTCTGGTCGGCCATGGGGTTCCTCCTTGTTTCTATATCAATGAAAGTTGATGCTTTAGATACGCGAAATCACTTCTTGCAGCACGCGGAGGCTTCCGGAACCCCGGCGTCCCGGTACGACGCCGAGAAATCGTGCACGGCCTGGAAAGCCCCGGGGTTGAGGGAGTAGTGGATCCACCGGCCCTCCCGGCGGTCCCTCACGAGGCCCGCGTCCTTCAGGGTCTTCATGTGAAACGACAGGCGCGACTGGCCGGCGGCGAGGAGGTCCATCAGGTTGCAGACGCACTCCTCCCCGTTGCGCAGGCGCTCCAGGATCGCGAGCCGCGTCTCGTCGGAAAGGGCGTGGAAGAGCCGCGCGGCCTCGGTGCGTCCCGACTTTCCCCTGGCGGCCGCTCTGCGAAGCGTCTTCATGACGGACGAAACATTACATCAATGAAAGTTGATATGTCAAGAGGAGCGCCGGCCGCTGCAATCGGCTCGAATGAGGCGAACCGGCGCCCGCCGGCCAGCGCTACGGCCCGTACAGCTGGAGCCCGAACGTCTTGACGAGGAACGTCGCCATCTGGCCGCGCGTGTTGGGATTGTTCGGGCAGTACTTGCCGCCGCCGCAGCCCCCGGTGATGTTCTCCGCGGCGAGCCGCTCGATCCAGTCGGCGAACGGCGAGGGGCAGGCCACGTCGCCGAAGACGCCGGCGCACGCGGGCGGCGAGTAGCCGGCAACGTGCTCGGCCTTGAGCAGGAAGACGGCCATCTGGGCCCGGGTGACGGGATTGCCGGGGCAGTAGTTGCCCGAGCCGCAGCCCCCGGTGATCCCTTCCGCGGAGAGCTCCTCGATCCAGTCGGCGAACGTCGAGGGACACGCGACGTCGCCGAAGACGCCTGTGCAGGCGGGTGGCACGAAAGTGTCTCCGTGCTTGGCCTTGAGAAGAAAGACGGCCATCTGGGCCCTCGTCACCGACGAGGACGGGCAGTAGTTCCCGCCGCCGCAGCCTCCCGTGATCCCGTTGTGGAAGAGGTTCTCGATGAAACCGTAGAACAGGTTCGACGTCGGGACGTCCGGGAAGCTCTCGCCCACGTGGAGCGTCCAGGTCTTGCTGATCGGGGCGTTGAGGGTCTCGAGGAACGTGGCGTCCCAGTGCGGAACGGGCCGGGAGCCCGAGACGGTCGCCATGAAGCAATCGTGAGTCACCGTCCCGTCGTAACAGTTCGCCGTGGCCCCGGGCGCGATCGTGCCGTAGCCCGCGGAGGTGTCGTCGAGCGTGTAAACCGCGGCGCCAGGTCCCGTGAACGTCGATGCGGTTCCGCTGAAGGCGAAGATGACCGTCGAAATGTTCTTCCACGCCGGCTCGAGTTGAATCGTTTCGCCGGGCTCCAGGACGCCGTTGACGTTCGAGCTCGTGCCGGGCGCCGCATGGACGTCCACGGCCATCGGCTGAGCGAGATCGAACAGGAGGGACCGGCTCGCCACGCCGTTCTGCGACCCGTCCCAGCCGTCGCTCTGCCACGTGACCACAGGATTGCCGGGAATGTTGCCCAGGAAGGCGAGGGACGGAGAGGTCTGGATCCCCGTGGTGAAGGTGTTGACGGCGAACTCGTGCCCCTTCGGCCGGCCGCCCGCGTCGAAGAGCCGGGCGGAGATTCCCCCGTCTCCGTCGGTGGCCAGGCTCGACCACACGACGCAGAAGTTGCCGGCGGCCTCGGCCGCAACGGTTGCCGCCAGCTGGTAGGAGGCCGTCTCCGTGTTGACGCGGAACTCCGGCCCGAGCCGCCCGCCGCTCGCGTCGAAGCGCTGCCCGAAGACTCCCGTGCCCGACCCGTCCTGGCCCTCGCTCGTCCACACGACGACGAAGTTGCCGGAGCCGTCCATCGCCACCGCCGGATAGCTCTGGAAACCGCTCGTGTAGGTGTTGACCTGGAACTCGCCTCCGAGAGCGCTGCCGGCGTTGTCGAAGCGCTGGCCGAAGACGCCCTGGCTCGAGCCGTCCTCGCCAAAGCTCTGCCAGACGACGACGTAGTTGCCGGCGGGGCCGGCGGCGACGGCCGGAAAGGCCTGGTCGCTCGTCGTGTAGGTGTTGACCTGAACCCGGCCGCCCACCGGGTTGGCCGCGGAGTCGAAGCGCTGGGCGAACACGCCGTAGCCGCTGCCGTCCCCGTAGCTGCTCGCCCATGCGACCACGAAGTAGCCCCCGAGCGTCATGGCGACGCGGGGTGCGAAGTCCTGGCCGCCGAGGACGAAGTCGACGGTGAAGGGCGGCGCCAGCGGATAACCGCCGTTGCTCATGCGCGCGCCCTGGATGCCGGAGCCGAGGCCGAATGCGTCGCCCCACACGACGACGAAGGTGCCCGAGAAGGCATCCATCGAGACATCGGGCTGCGCTTCGTTGCCCGCCGTGTACCCGACGTTGGCCTGGAACTCCGGGGGGATGATGCCGAACCCGGGCTCCCACTGGCCGTAGACGCCGTACGAGTACCCGTCCTGGCCGTAGCTCTCCCAGGTCACGACGAAATCCCCCGCGGCGTCACCCGCGGCGACGCGCGGAAGCTGCTGGTTGCCGGTCGTGTAGGAGTTGATTTTGCGCTCGTCGCCGGCGGCGGGAGACTGGGCGCCGGCCGCGGTGGTCAGAAGGACGCCGAAGGCGAACGGAACCAACGCCAGCCGAATGCGCATATGGCCCTCGATGAAAGGCCATTGTACTCCGCTCTGCGGCTCTCTTCACGAACCCTCGGACGGCTCAGACACCGAACCGGCGGCGGTCCGTGTTCCCTCCGTGTCTAATCCTGGACGATCGCCGCCGCGTCCTGCGCGTCCTCGACGGCTTTCTTGTCCTCCGCGCTCATCGTCGACGGCTTCACGTCGATCGTGACCTTGACGATCCTGCCGGTGAACTTGTTGTCCCCCTGCCTGTAGTCGCTTGGACACCGCGGTCTCGTCGTCCACGCCGACGTCCATGCCCTCGTCGGCGGAGAACACGTAGGGCTGCGTCTTCGGGATGTGGCCCTGCGCCACCTTCTGCCCGTCCACGTAGAGGGTTCCGTTGCCGCCGGCGCCCGGCTTCGGGCAGTCGGGCACGAACTCGTACGTAATCTCGTGCTTGCCGGCGGAGACCGCGGCGGACCCGGCGATGTTGGTGCGTTCGACGCCGAAGTAGTTGTACTCGAGACGGGCTTGCCGTCCTTCATGTAGAGCGTCCAGCCGCCGAACGCGCCGGCCTGCGCGATGATCACGCCGTTGGTCTTCGCGTCGCGCAGCTCCACCGGCGCGGTGATCGTGAAGGCCACGTTCTTGACGTTGATGAACGCGTTCTCGGTCATGCCGAGCATGCCCGGATAGACCGTCAGCGACGTGCGTCCGCCCATCAGGTCGGGCCTGCCCGGCGATCGTCGGGATCGAAGCGCTCCGAACGGCGGTCGTCGATCGGCAGCACGTGGTTGTCGACCGCCTCCTTCATGAAGAGGTCCTGCATCTCCTTGAGCTTCGCCGGATTCTCGGGCGGCCAGGTCGTGCGCCTGGCTGAAGTCCTCGGCGACGTGGTACAGCTCCCAGATGTCGCCGGTCAGCGGCGGAAGCGGCACCATCAGCCAGGGAATCGAGTGGCGCGCGGCCGCGACCCAGCCGTCGTGGTAGATGCCGCGGTTGCCGAACATCTCGAAGTACTGCGTGGTGTGCGTCTCGCCGGCCTTCGGGTCGTCGAAGGTGTAGACCATCGACGTTCCGTCGAACGGTCGCTGCATCGGTGCCGTTGACGCTCTCTGGGAAAGGGCAGGCCCGCGGCTTCCAGGACCGTCGGCGCGATGTCGGTCACGTGGGTGAACTGCGAACGGATCTCTCCCTTGGCCTTGATGCGCGTCGGCCAGTGGATCACGACGCCGTTGGTCGTTCCGCCGTAGTGCGAGGCGATCTGCTTGGTCCACTGGAAGGGCGTGTCGCCCGCCCAGGCCCAGCCGATGGCGTAGTGCGGGAACGTGCGTCGGATCCGCCCCACGCCTCGAGGTGCGGCATGTTGATCTCGGCCGTGCTGATGATCCCGTTGAGCGCCATCATCTCGTTGTAGGCGCCCTCGGGTCCGCCTTCGGCGCTCGCGCCGTTGTCGCCGACGATGTAGATGAACAGCGTGTTGTCCATCACGCCCATCTCCTGCAGGGCGTCCACCAGACGTCCGACCTGTTCGTCGGTGTGCTCGCCGAAGCCGGCGAACGTCTCCATCTGCCGCGCCTCGAGTTTCTTCTGATCGGGCGTCTGCGAATCCCAGGACGGAATCTCCTTCGGCCGCTTGGTCAGCTCCGCGTTCGGCGGGATGACGCCCATCTTCTTCTGCCGCGCGAACGTCTCCTCGCGCAACGCGTCCCAGCCCTGATCGAACTTGCCCTTGTAGCGATCGATGTACTCCTTCGGCACGTGATGCGGCGCGTGCAGGGCGCCCGTGGCGAAGTACACGAAGAAGGGCTTGTCGGGGGTCAGCGAGTGCTGCGCCTGCATCCAGGCGATGGCCTGGTTCGTCATGTCGACCGTGAAGTGGTAGTCGGGGTCGTGCGGCGGCTCCGACGCGGATGGTGCCGTCGTAGATCGCCGGGCGCCCACTGGTTGGTCTCGCCGCCGATGAAACCGTAGAACTTGTCGAAGCCCGAATGCGTCGGCCAGCGATCGAACGGCCCGGAGACCGAGACCTCCCACGGCGGCGTCTCGTGGTACTTGCCGAAGGCGGCGGTGCTGTAGCCGTTCAGCCGCAGCATCTCGGCCAGCGGCGCGACGCTCTGCGGGCGGATGCCGGTGTTGCCGGGAAACGCGGTCGCGAGTTCCATGATGGCGCCGGCGTTGTTGACGTGATGATTGCGGCCGGTGAGCAGCGCCGTGCGCGTCGGGCGAGCAGAGCGCGGTGGTGTGGAAGTTGTTGTAACGCAGGCCGCTCGCCGGCCAGCTTGTCGAGCGTCGGCATCCTGATGGGGCCGCCGAACGCGCTCGACTGTCCGAAGCCGATGTCGTCGAGCAGCACGATGACGACGTTCGGCGCGCCCTTGGGCGCCTGTGACCTCGAAGCGCGGCGGCGGCTTGGCGTCGCGCGCGTAGAGCTCCGTGATGACGGGGGGCTGCGGCTCGGGAATCGGCAGGACGGTGCGGTCGACCTGCTGCGCGAGGCCCCGGCTACCCCACAGGGTGGTCACAGCCGCGGCGAGGACAAAGACGCGGGGGAAAGGGGTTTTCAAGATCGCCTCCACTTGGGGTCTGAGATTCGGTCTCTTCCTGGCCCGGGAGGATCCTACGCGAACGGCCGCGCAACGGGCGGAACGGATCGTACGGCGCGAACGCCGCGACACCGTGCAAGAAGTGGCGGGGTCGACGGGACTCGAACCCGCGACCTCCGGCGTGACAGGCCGGCGTTCTAACCAACTGAACTACGACCCCGCGAAAGGAACGGCGCATGATACCGGAATGGCGAGCCCAGTCAACCGGTTACAGATTCTTCGGAGCCGTCCCTCGAAGGGACCGCACGGGTAACGGGATAATTGAGACCAATGAAGCGATTTCGAAACCTGACCGTCGTCGCGCTGGCTGCGCTGATTGCGCTCTCGCAGCCTCTCGCCTCCCCCGCGCTGTCGCCGCCCCCCGCCGCCCCCGCGACGTCGGCGCAGTTCGCGACACTGGCCTTCGACGGGACGCGCTTCTACCAGCCGGAGCCGCGCTCGTTCCGGCTCGGGAAATGGGCGAAGCGGACCTTCGCCACGCGCCGGGGTCCCTGGCGCGACTTCACCAACACGCCGCCCGGGCCGGCTCCGGCCGCGCACGTTTGCGACGGCGACCTGCGCGTGACGTTCGTCAACCACGCGACGCTCCTGATCCAGATGGACGGCGTGAACATCCTGACCGACCCGACGTGGGCCGAGCGGTCGGTAGCCACGGTGGGCCGGCGGCGGCATCGGCCGGCTGGAATCCGGTTCGAGGACCTGCCGAAGATCGACGCGGTCCTCGTCTCCCACAACCACCAGGACCACATGGACCTGCCGACGCTACGCCGGCTGGCGCAGGAGTTCCGTCCCGCGGTCGTACGCGGGCCTGCGCAGCGGCGTGTTCCTCGCGCGCGAAGGGGTGCCGGGCGCGCACGACCTCGACTGGTGGCAGTCGGCGCATCTGCCCGGCGGCGTCACGGTGACTGCGGTCCCGGCGCGGCACAGCTCGGGGCGCGGGCTCTTCGACCACGACCGCATGCTCTGGTGCGGATTCGTCGTCAGCGGCCCCTCGGGCTCGGTCTACTTCGCGGGCGACACGGGCTGGGGGTCGCACTTCGCCGAGATCGGAAGGCGCTTCCCCAACCTGCGCCTCGCGATCCTGCCGATCGGCGGCTTCAAGCCCGTCTGGTACATGCGCGAGCAGCACATCGGACCCGAGGACGCGCTCGCGGCGATGCGCGACCTCGGCGCCGCGACCATGATCCCCATGCACTTCGGCACGTTCCCCAACGCCGCCGAGGGCGAGACCGAGCCCGTCGAAGTCCTCGTCGACGCCATCGCCGCCTCGCCCGACGCGCGCGGCCGCGTCGTCATCCTCGACAACGGCCAGTCGGCCGACGTCTCGCCCGTCCGGCGATCGGAGGCGCTGCAGGCTTCGGCCGCACCCGAGGAAGCCGCCCCGAAGTTCTAGGGGGTCAGGTCTCGATTCTTCGGTTTTCGGTCCTCACCAGACTTCGCACCGCTTCTCTTCCGGCCTGACCATCGGCTGTCCCGCCTTGCACCCGAAGGCCTTCGCGAACTCGGGAAGGCTCGACAGGGGGCCGATGACGCGGTACTTCGCGATGGGGTGCGGATCGCCCTGGGCCATCGTCCTGGCGAGCTCCGCCCGGATCGCGTCGCCGCGGAACTGGCCCCACGCGATGAAGAACTGCTGGTCGGGCGTGAAGCCGTCGATGTCCGGCAGCGGGGGCTTCCCCTTCTGCGCGATCTGGAAGGCCCGGTAGGCGATCCGCGCGCCGGCGAGATCCCCGATCGCCTCCCCCACGACGAGCTTGCCCTTCTGCGGGATGCCGGGCTCGACGAAGTAGCCGTCGTACTGCTCGACGACGCAGCCGGTCTTCGCCTGGAACTTCTTCAGGTCCTCTTCGCTCCACCAGTTCTGCAGCCGCCCCTGCGCGTCGTACTGCGCGCCCTGGTCGTCGAAGCCGTGGCTGATCTCGTGACCGATGACGACCCCGATCGCGCCGTAGTTGACGGCGTCGTTCGCCTCCATGCTGAAGGCCGGTGGCTGGAGGATGCCGGCCGGGAAGACGATCTCGTTTAAGAGCGGGTTGTAGTACGCATTCGAGGTCGGCGGCGTCATGCCCCAGCGTCCGCGGTCGACGGGCTTGCCGATCGTCGCCAGGTCGTCCTCGACGTTGAACTTCCGCGCCGCCACGACGTCCGTCCAGTATGCCGTGCGGGTGATCGGCACGCGGCCGTAGTCCTTCCACCTGTCCGGATAGCCGATCTTCGGATTGAACGTCGAGAGCTTTTCGAGCGCCTTCGCCTTCGTCGACGGGCTCATCCAGTCGAGGCCCTCGATCGTCTCCTGCATCGCCAGGCGCAGGTTCCTCACGAGCTCCTGCATGCGCGCCTTGGCCTCCGGCGAGAAGTACTTCTCGACGTACTTCTTCCCGAGCGCCTCGCCCAGGGCGCCGTCGGCCGCCTCGGCGCAGCGCTTCCAGCGCGGCTTCATCTCCTTCTCGCCCTTCAGGTAGGCGCCGTTGAAGGCGAAGCTCTCCTTCACGAAGGCGTCGGAGAGCGACGGCGAGGCCGAATCCAGGAGCTGCCAGGTCAGGTAGGTCTGCCAGACGGAGACCGGGGTCGACGCGAGCTCGCGGTTGACCTCGGCCATGAACTTCGGCTCGTTGACGTTCAAGTCGCCGGCGGGAAACCCGGCCGCTCGCGCGTAGCCGGACCAGTCGAAGGCCGGCGTCATCTTCTGCAGATCCACGAACGTCGTCTTGTGGTCCGTCGACGCGGGGTCCCGCAGCGCGACCTTGTCGAGGGACGCCTCGGCGAGCGCCTTCTCCAGCTCGAAGACCGCTCCCGCCGCCGCCCTCGCCCGGGCCTCGCTCCAGCCGGCGAGCACGAAGACGCGCGTGACGTGCTCGAGGTACTTCGCGCGGGCCTCGGCAAAGCGCGCCTCCGGCTTGACGTAGTAGTCGCGGTCCGGCAGCCCCAGGCCGCTCGCGTAGATCTGCGCGATCACGTCGTTGGGGTTGTGGTTGTCCGAGCCCCCGGTGACGCCGAACGGGACCGGGATCCCGATCGCGTGGAAGCGCCCGATCATCCGGCCGACGTCGGCCGGGGTCTTCATGGCGTCGATCTCGGCGAGATACGGCTTGAGGGGCTTGACCCCGGCGGCGTTGCGCGCGGCCTCGTCCATGCAGGCCGCGTAGAAGTCGCCGACGAGCTGGTCGACGCTGCCCTTCGCCGCGCCCGCCTTCGCGGAGGTCTCCTCGAGGATGTCCTTCAGCCTTTCCTTGGCATCCTCCCCGGACTTCCAGCGGCGGCTCCAGCGCGACATCGTCGGCGGAATCGGGTTCGAGGCCCGCCAGGCGCCGTTGGAGAACTCGAAGAAGTCCGTGCAGGCCTCGACGCTGCGATCCATGTCGGAGAGCTCGATGCCCTTCTGGGGCGGAGCGTCCGGGGAGGCGAAAGCCGAAGCCGGAAACGCCAGGGAGATGGCCAGGATCCCGGCCGCGCGCATGCGTGTGTCCATCGTTCCTCCGCGGGCATTCTATGGGGCGGGTCGCGCCGGAGTTTCGGCCTGCAACCCGACGGCCTCGAAGTCGTAACCACCGTGAGGCGCCTTCGGCATCGGCGACTCATGGGAGGAGTATGAGAACGATTCTGGCCGTTGGGCTCCTGAGCTGCGCGCTTTTCGCCTCCGCCGCCGAACCCTCGACTCCCATCCCCCTCGACCCGGCGCGCTGGCAGCTCTCGGGCGACGCGAAGATCGAGACCTTCCTCGGCCGCCCGGCGCTGCGCATGTGCAACGCCGAGGTCCTCGCGAAGGACGTGCAGTTTCTCGACGGCACTCTCGAGTTCGACCTCGCCGTCTCGACGCGTCGCAACTTCCCGATGGTCGGCCTGCGGCGGCAGGGCAAGGGCGAGTACGAGGAGTTCTACTTCCGCACGCACAAGACCGAGCTGCCGGATGCGATCCAGTACGTTCCCTCGTACCAGGGTGTCGGCGGCTGGCAGCTCTACCACGGACCCGGATTCACGGCGAAGGCCACGTTTCCCCGCAACCAGTGGTTCCCGGTCCGGATCGTGCTGTCGGGCGCCCGCGCCGCCGTCTTCGTCGGCGACGTGGCCGAGCCGCAGCTCGTCGTCGCGAGGCTGCGCCGCGAGCCGAAGGCCGGCGGCCTCGAGTTCGCCGACAGCTGCCCGAAGGGATCGGTGCCCGAGGGCGAGTACGTCGCGGCGATCTCCAACATCGTGCTGCGCCCCGGGTACATTCCTTATGACTTCGCGAAGTCCACGACTCGCGAGAACGATCCGCCGACGGGAGTCGTCCCCGGGTGGGAGATCTCGGAGTCCTTCGTTCCCGGGAAGGGGCCCGTCCGCGCGTTGCCCGACAAGACGCTGCGCGGCAGGTGGCAGAAGGTCGCCGCCGAGCCCTCAGGCCTCGTCGTCCTCGAGAAGCACGTGCCCCTTCCCAAGGACGTCGAACGCCCGGCCGTTCTCGCCCGCGTCGTCGTGGACGCGCCCGCCGACCGAGTGCGCCGCTTCGACTTCGGCTTCAGCGACGAGGTGACGGTCTTCCTCAACGGCACACCGCTCTTCTCCGGCGACGCCCGCTACAGCCACGACAACCCGCGCCAGGAAGGGCTGATCGGGTACTGGCAGGGAACGCTCTACCTGCCGCTCAAGAAGGGAAAGAACGAGGTCATCCTCTCCGTCGCGGAGGTCTTCGGCGGCTGGGGCCTGATGGGACGGTTCGAGCCCTAGTCGACGGATCGCGGCCACGGGTTGCTCAACTTTCGGCCGCGCTGTACACTGTGCGCATGAAACGCACTAATCTTGTGCTTGATGAGGGACTCCTCAAAGAGGCCACGCGCCTGAGCGGCGAACGCACCTATTCCCGGACAGTCGACCGCGCCCTCGAGGACTACGTCCGACGGATCAAGGCGCGTCGCATTCTCGAGCTCGCGGGCTCCGGACTCTGGGAGGGCGACCTCGGACAGATGCGGCGGGATCGCCCGGCGCGGCGCCCGCGGCGCACGTCTCCCCGGGGCTCGCGTTGATTCTCGTCGACACTTCGGTCTGGATCGAGGTCTTCCGAAAGCCGAGTCGCCTGCGACTTCCCGACGTGGTCGACCTCGAGGACGTCGTCACCTGCCTGCCCGTCCTCCAGGAGACGCTCCAGGGGTTTCGCGACGAGAGCGCGTTTCGAACGGCGCGCGAGGCGATGCTCGCCCTCCCCATCGTCGAGTCACCGCTGCGCCTGGAAGTCGTGGAGGATGCGGTGGCCCTGTATCGCTCGGGTCGCCGCTCGGGGCTGACAATCCGGTCGTCGGTCGACTGCCTGATCGCGGCCTGCGCCCTACGGCACGGCCTCACGGTGCTGCATCACGATCGCGACTTCGAGCTGCTCGCGCGAGTCGCGCCGCTCGATGCGCGAGACGTACTGGCGTAAGTCGCCCCGGCTTTGGGCCCTATGGCTTGCGGCGGCGGGTCGTCCGGGGTGCCGGACGCCGACGAGAAAGGCGCTCTCGCTCGACCCGAACCGCGTGCTGCGAAGCGAGTAGACGCGCGGGCGCGCGCCGCCGCCAGGCGTTCTCGAGGACCGTCGCCAGGAGCCTCGGGTCGACCTTCTCGAGGCGCACCAGCACCCAGTCGTAATCGCGGTAGTGGTCGGTGAAGAAGAACGACTTCGGATCGATCCGCATCAGCGCCTCACGTTCGTCGAAGTCCGCGCCCACGATGAGCGTCCCTCCGTCTTCCTTGATCCGCGCGATGAGCTTGCCTCCGACGCGAAAGCCCGGCGTTCCGTAGGAGAGCTTCTCCACGACGCCGGGAAGGGCGAGGAGCATCGGGCGCGCGTCGGCGAAGGTGACGGGCTTGCGGGTGGTCACTTGCGAGCCGACGAATTCTACTGTCGGGCCAGCGCACGGCGCAGCGACGCGACGAGAATCGCCAGCGCGGGCGGAGCCGGGGCGGCGTCGGGCCGGGTCGCCAGGCCCACCGGCAGGACGATCGCGAGGTCGCTCAGGCTGCGGACGGTCGTTCCCGGCGGAGCCGGCGAAACGGCGGCCTTCGGAAGCACGGCGATTCCCAGCTTCTGCTCGACAGCCGCCTTGAGCGTCTCGGTGCTGCCGCTCTCGACGGCCCACTGCGGGCGGACGCCGCGCTGCTGCAGGGCCGCCTCGATCGCGCGGCGGTAGGAGCAGCCCTGTTCGGTCAGAAGAAGCGGCTCGCCGTCGAGGTCCTCCGCCCGAAGGGGCCTGCGGCGGGCCAGTCGGTGTGCGCGCGGGATGAGGAGGGCCATCTCCTCCCCGAACAGGGGCTCGAAGCGCAAGCCCAGCTCGGCCGGCGGCGCGGAGCAGAGGCCGAGGTCGAGCTCGCCGTCGGCGACGCCGCGGCTGACGCCCCCCGTGCCCGACACGTCGAGCCGCACGCGGAGCGCCGGCCGCTCGCGCTGGAGCTTGCCGAGAAGCGGCATGATCGCGCTGGCTCGCGGCGGGCTCGATGGAGCCGATGCGCAGGAGGCCGCTCCGCCCGTCGCGCAGCTCCGACATGCTTCTCGCGAGCGAGTCGAAGGCGTCGAGAATGGGCAGCGCCCGCTCGGCGAGAAGCTCGCCGGCGGGAGTCAGCGGGCGCTTCCTCCCGCGCCGGTCGAAGAGCTCGAGCCCGACCTCGGCTTCGAGCTCCTGCACATGCAGCGTCACGGTCGGCTGGGCGAGGCCGAGGGCGCGCGCCGCCTTGAGGAAGCTGCCTTCCCGGAGCACGGCCTGGAACGTCGCGAGGTGCCGCGCGTCGATCATCTCAATTCAGAAGTTCTGATTCAATAGTCATATAAAATCATCATTGATAATATTATACCGAACTCCTACCGTGGCTCGGACATGGAGATACCGCCATGATCCCGAGCCTTCTCCGCGACCTCCGCCTCGCCCTGCGCACCATCCGCCGCCGCCCCGGCTTCGCGGCCGCGGTCGTCGCGACCCTCGCCCTGGCGATCGGCGCGAACACCGCGATCTTCACGGTCGTCCGCGCGGTGCTCCTGCGGCAGCTCCCCTTCGCTGCACGCCGAGCGCCTCGTCGCGATCCACGCCCTCGAACCGGGCAGCGACCGGCAGCCCTTCGCCATCGCGGACTTCCTCGACCTTCGCGCCAATGCGCGCAGTCTCGAAGCCCTCCTCGCCTACGGCGGCTGGAGCGCCAACCTGACCGGCGTCGACGAGCCGGTGACGCTGCCGGCGCAGTGGGTCTCACGCGACTTCTTCTCGGTCCTCGGGGTGCGCGCCGCGCTCGGGCGCACGCCGCTGCCGGAAGAAGAGCGACCGGGAGGCCAGCGCGTCGTCGTGCTCGGCGACGGGCTCTGGCGATCGCGTTACGGCGGCGACACCGGCGTCCTCGGCCGGACCCTGATCCTGAACGGCGAGCCCTACACGGTCATCGGCGTGCTGCCCCCGGAGTTCCCGTTCCTCGCTTCGAGCGCGCAGCTCGTCACGCCCCTCGTCCTGGAGTCGGATCCGCGGCGAGGCCGCCGGCGCTCGACCTTCCTGCGCGTGCTCGGGGTCCTGAAGCCCGGCATCGGAGCGGACGCGGCGACGAAGGATCTCGACACGCTCGTCGCCGGACTGCGGGCCGCCTATCCCGACACCAACGCGGGCCGGTCGGGGGTGCGCCTCCAGCCGCTCGCCGAGCTCGTCGTCGGCAACTACCGGCGCACACTCCTCCTGCTGCAGGCGGCGGTCGCGCTCGTGCTCCTGATCGCTTGCACCAACCTCACCAACCTCCTGCTCGCGCGGGTGGCGAGCCGGCGTCCGGAGCTCGCGCTGCGCGCGGCCCTCGGCGCCCGCCGGCGGGACCTCCTCCGGCAGTTGCTCACCGAGTCCGGGCTCCTGGCCCTCCTCGGCGGCGCCCTCGGGATGGTCGTGGCCCTCGCGGGGGTCCGAGCGCTGCTCGCTCTCGGGCCGGCGAAGATGCCGCGCTCGACCGAGATCGGCATCGACCTGCCGATCCTCGCCTTCAACCTGGGCCTCTCGATCGCGGCTGGCCTGGCCCTCGGCCTGGCGCCCGCGATCCAGGGCAGCCGCGGAATCGCCCGCTCGCTCTCCGGCATGGGACGCGGAAACACCGGCGGCCGCCGGTCGACCCGCGCGCGCGGCGTCCTCGTCGCCGCGGAGGTGGGGCTCTCGCTCGTGCTCCTCGTCGGCGCCGGCCTGCTGCTCCGCACGCTCCAGCGGCTCCAGACGACGCACCCCGGCTTCCGGGCCGACCATCTCCTGAGCGTGCAGCTGTCGCTGCCGAAGGGCCGCTACGGGAGCCCGGAAGCGATCGCGCGCTTCGCCGAGCAGGTCACCGCGCGACTGGCGGCCCTCCCGGGGGTCGACGGGGCCTCCGCCGCGTCCCTGAATCCGTTGACCCAGTGGCGCGCGAACATCTCCTTCCTGATCGAAGGGCGTCCGGACCAGGACCGGCAGCAGGCGCCGCTCGCCAACTACCGCGCCGTCGCGCCGGGATACTTCCGGACGCTCGGCGTCCCGCTCCTCGAGGGGCGCGAGGTCGGCCCGCACGACGCCGCCGACTCCGTCCCCGTCGCCCTCGTGAGCGAAACCCTCGCTCGCCGGCATTTCTCCGGCGCGAGCCCCCTCGGCGCACGCCTGCAGATCGACGATCGCGATCCCTGGCGGACCGTGGAGATCGTCGGCGTCGTGGGCGACGTCAAGTTCACCGGACTCGATGCCGAGGGGCGGCGGACGTGTACGTCCCGTATGCCCAGACGCCACCGGACGTCTCCGTGTGGCTCGCCAACATCTTCTGCGTGGCGCTGCGCACCCGCGGGGAGCCGGCCCTTCTCATTCCCGCCGTGCGGCGCGAGATCCGCGCGATCGACGCGGACGTCGCCGCGTCGGCCGTGCGCCCGATGGAGGAGGCCCTCGACGCCTCGCTGGCAGACCGCCGCTTCCAGACGGTGCTGCTCGAGATCTTCGGCGCGGCAGCCCTGGCGCTGGCGCTCGCCGGAATCTACGCGGTGACGGCCTTCGCCGTCGTCGAGCGCACGCGCGAGATCGGCGTGCGCCTCTCGCTCGGCTCCTCCCGGGGCCGGATCCTCGGCCTCATCGCGCGGCAGTCGCTGCGTCCGGTCGCGGCGGGCCTCGCCGGCGGCGCGGCGGCGGCGCTGGCGCTCGGGCGCCTGCTCTCGGGCCTTCTCTACGGAATCGCGGCCAACGACGCCGCGACGCTCCTCGCGGCCGCGGCCGTCCTGGGGCTCGCCGCCGCCGCCGCGAGCGTCCTGCCCGCCCTGCGCGCGACGCGCATCGACCCGGTTCGCGCCCTGCGGGCCGAGTGAACCGGGAAGCTATTTGGCGGCCGAGACCTGGCGCTCCGTCCAGAGCTCGATCAGCCCGTTGGCCCGCCTGACCAGGTCGTCGAGCTTCCCGCGACAGCGGGCCTGCTCGACGAACGGGATCTCCCAGAAAATGCCGGTTGCGGAAAAGACCGCCTCGGAGAGAGACGACTCCCCCTCCTCGAGCCCCCGGGTCGCCTCCTCGCGGATCATCGCGCGTCGCACCTCACGGAGCGCTTCGAGCTGCTCCGAACGGTCGGCGGCCAGGCGAAACGCGAGCGTCGTTTTTCCATCCGGTCCGGGACGCCGATCCGCCGGCGCCGTGATCTCCGTCAACCTCACCGGGGCGGTCGCCACGAACCTCGGACCGTGTTGCCGCGCGTGCCAGGCCACCACGTTCATGTCTCCTCCTGCTCTACAAGGGCAAAATGACCGATCCGCGACTTCTGCCACTGATGCAAACGAATCAAATTCGGAGAAGCCGACCCCCTCACCCTGCCCTCTTCTCCGGGGTCGGCGGAAAGGGTCAAAACGGCTGGGCGACCTCGAACGCCATCGCGTTCACGAACCGGCGGTGGAAGGCCGCGTGCGCGGCCAGCTCCACGTACTCCACGCGGCGGGCGATGGCCTGCGCGGAGGAACGGCTCTGCGGGTCGAGCAGCATCTGTCGCGCCCCGGCGCCGGCCGCGTTGCCCACCTGGCGAAAGCGCTCGATCGGGACGTCCGGGAAGAGCCCGAGACGCACGGCGCTTTCGAGGTCGAGGTAGGACCCGAACGCGCCGGCGACGGCGACCTCCTCGAGCTCATCCGGCGCCGACTCCGCTTCGTGAAGGAGCACGTCGATCCCCGCCCGTATGGCGGCCTTCGCGAGCTGGATCTCGTTGACGTCGTCGCGCGTGACGACGATGTCGCGGCCGTGGCCGGTTTCGGCTGCCGGAACGAGGAGGAACTCGAGACGGCCCTCGCGCTCGCGAACGTGCGGGGCGCCGCTCCGCAGATTGCCGCGCCGGTCGAGCGCGCCGACTTCGAGCATCCCGGCGATGGCGTCCACGATTCCTGAACCGCAGATCCCGATCGGAGGCCTGCGGCCGATCGTATACGCCGAAACGCCGTCGCCGCGAACATGCACGCGCTCGATCGCGCCCGGCGCCGCGCGCATTCCCGCGCTGATGTGGGCGCCCTCGAACGCGGGGCCGGAGGGCGAGGAGCAGGAGAAGAGCCGGCCCTGCCGGGCCAGGCTGATCTCGGTGTTGGTGCCGATGTCGATCGCCAGCGCGGTCCGCTCGGTGTCGCCGATCCCGGTCGACAGCAGCGCCGCGACGTGGTCGGCGCCGACGTAGCCGGCGATGTTGGACGGAACGAAGATCCGCGTGCCGGCCGGAAGGTCGAGCCCGGCGTCCTGCGCGTAGAGGTCGAGCGCGTCCGTCGTGAGGGGCCGATAGGGCGCCCGGCCGAGCGTGCGCAACGGCAGGCCCGCGAGCAGATGGTGCATGACGGGGTTGCCGACCGCGACGACGTCGACGATCCGATCCCGCGAGACACGCGCCTCTCCGCAGATCTCCGCGACGAGGCGGTTGAGCCGCTCGACCAGCTTCTCGCGGAGCATCCGCGCTCCGGCGGGGTTCTGGTCCGTGTAGGCGATCCGGCTGATCAGGTCCTCGCCGTAGGCGATCTGCGGGTTCATCGATCCGCCGCGCGCGAGAGTCGCGCCGGTCGAGAGATCGAGAAGGTAGACCGCGAGCTTGGTCGTGCCGAGATCGATGGCGAGCCCGAGGCTGCCGGTCCGGCGCCCGGGAGATGTCGCGAGCGGGGCCTCTTCGCCTTCGAGCTGCACTCGCTGGGCGGCCGTCAGCGATTCCGGCGGGACGTCCACGCGGACGTCGGACAGCGGGACGGCCTGGCAGGCCAGGCGATCCCCGCCGGCGAGTTCCTCGGTCGAGAGCTGCTGCCGTTCCTCCTCCGTGGGCTCGGAGAGCGCGCCATGAGTCAGGCGGACCCGGCAGCCTCCGCAGGTCCCCGCGCCCCCGCACATCGCCTGGAGCTCGACGCCCACCGACTGGGCCGCCGCGAGAAGCGTCGTCTCTCCGGGGACCCGCGCGCGTCGGCCGACGGGTTGGAAGTCGACGACGCACGAAAACGGCGGCGCAGCCGCCGGGCTATCGGGGCGTTCCACGGGAATCCCGGTGGCGGCAACGGCCGAGCGCGGCGCAGTGGTCGCAGGTCCGGCCGCCGGAGAAGACGTCGCGGCCGAGGCCGACGACCATAGAGAGCGACTTGCGCGGGAGCATCATGCCCGAGGCGCCCAGCCGCACCCCCGCGGGTGCGCCGTCGAAGAGGCCGAAGATCTGCCGCTGCCCCGTTTCCAGCGACCAGCCCTCCATGCCCGGGTTGAGCGGAATCGTGACGCCCACTCCCTCCGATCCGCCGAGGTCCTGAACGCGGCGGTGCGCGGCGAGGGCCAGCGCCTCGACGGCGGCCGAGCCGAGCGCGTCGAGCGCGAGGGCATACGGCAGGTCGCGGCTCGAGATCCGCTCCACGCTCGTCTCGAGCCGGTCGCCGATCGTCGCGACCGCGGCCACGATCTCTCGAGCGCGGGAGAGTCGCCGCGCGACGAGCGGCCCCACGAGCTCGCCGCCGTCCTCGAGGAGGAGGCGCTCGCCTTCGCCGGAGAGCACGCGGAGGCGGCGAAAGGCCACGCGGGGCTCGAGCATGGCGATGCCCTCGCGGGCGACGCGCTCGGCCAGCGCGGCGAGTCTCGGGCTGCGCGCCCGCAGCCGCACGGGATCGGCGCCCTGGCCGCGCAGGACGGCGTCGGCGTCGACGCGGCAATCCCAGTCCCGCGCGGAGACGAAAGCGCTCATGTCCCCGGCAGCTCCCGCATTCCGGCCGCCTCGGCGAGCGGCTCGACGACCGCCCGCAGACGCCGCTCCCGTTCCTCCCCGAGCACCGGGCGCCGGTAGGACTCCAGCAGCTCCGCCACCCGCGACCGCGCGCGGGAGAAGGCATCGTGCGAGCCGGCCTCCTGCCAGGCGTGGAGCGAGCTCCGGTCGATCACCGCCGAAGGCAGGTGCTGCTCGAGGCGGAAGAGGCTGCGCGTTTCCGGAAGCTTCAGGAACTCGCCGGCGAGTCCCGCCCGCGCGAACATGTCCACGGCGAGCGACGGCGTGCGGGCCTGGATCCCCTCGACAAACCGCCGGGCCGACGCGATCGCCTCGGCGTCGAGAACGAGCTTCTCGACGCTCTGGGTCGCCAGGAAGTCCAGCATGCCGGCCCCCGAGATCATGTTGATGCCGCCGAGCGCGCCGAGAAGCAGCCCGACCGCGCCCTCCGCGCCCGCCTGGGCGTCGACGAGCTTGGCGTCGCTGCCGCCGAGGTAGGCGTGGGTGGGAAGCTCGAGGTGCTTCCCGACCTCCGCGCACGCGAGGTCGATCATCGCGGTCTCGATCGCTCCCATCGGGGTCGTGCCCGTGCGCATGTCGAAGATCGACGGTGCCCCGCCCCACACGACCGGAGAGCCCGGCTGCGCGAGCTGATGGATCGTGATCCCGCTCAGGCACTCCGCCGCGTGCTGCACCGCCGCGCCCGCGAGCGTCACCGGGGCCGCCGCCCCCGCCAGCGGCACGGGCACGATCTCGGCCGGCACGCCGGCGCGGGAGAGGTCGAGCAGGCTCTGCGCGGCGAACTCGGTCCAGTGCAGCGGGGGCGACGGGCAGACGTCGAAGACGGCCCGGTGCCTCGACCGCAGGGCGTCGCGACCGCCGCTGTCGGCCTCGAGCAGCTCGATCATCGAGGCGACCGCGCTCGACGTGAACGCTCCCGTGACGACCGGCTTGTCCGAATGCCACAGGACCAGGAAGAGCCGGTAGAGATCGCCGATCTCCTTCGGGACGTCGTCGCAGACGAGCGCGGTCGACTGGGCGGCGTACTCGGGCAGCATCTCGGCCACGCGGATGAGACGCACGAGGTCTTCCGTTCGGGAGGTCCGGCTGGCGCCCGTCTCGGAATCGAGGACCTGCACGCACGAGGAGCCCGGGTCGAAATGGACGGTGTCGCCGCCGTAGCGCACGCAGGCGCGCCCGGCCCGGTCGTGCAGGAAGAACTCGCGCGGCGCCGTTGCGAGCGCGCGCTCGACCAGGTCCCGCGGAATCCGGGCGACGCCGTCCTCGACGCTCGCGCCAGCGGAGGCGAGCAGCGCGGCGGCGTCGGGCGCGGCGACCCGCACGCCCGGTTCCATCAGGAGCGAGAACGCCTCGTCGAGGATGCGCTCGATGAAGGCGCGGTCGAGAAGCGAGAGCTTCGGCCTCATCGCCCGCCGGCCGAGGAGGCCATCAGGGCCTTCGCCAGAGCCACCGCCGCGACGGCGTCTTCGCCGTAGCCGTCCGCGCCGATCTCCTCCGCCCAGGCCCGCGTCACCGGCGCGCCGCCGACGATGACCTTGACCCGCGGCCGCAGGCCGTGCCGGTCGAGCGCTTCGACGACGTGCCGCTGGCCGGTCATCGTCGTCGTCAAGAGCGCCGATACGCCGACGATGTCGGCGCCGATCTCCCGCGCCCGCAGCGCGAACTTCTCGTACGGCACGTCGACGCCGAGGTCGTCCACCTCGAAGCCGCTCGCCGCCAGCATCGTCGAGACGAGGGTCTTGCCGATCTCGTGGATGTCGCCCTGGACCGTGCCCAGGACGACCTTGCCGAGGATCTCCCGGCGCGCCCCGCCCTTCTGGAGCTCCGGCTCGAGCACCGCGGTCGCCGCCTTCATCGCTTCGCCGGCCATCACCAGGTCCGGCAGGAACATCTCGCCCTTGCCGAAGTGCTCCCCGACGTGGTCGAGCCCGGGCACGTAACCCCGGCTGATCGCCTCGAGCGGTGCGATCCCGAGCTCGAGCGCGCGCCGGGCGAGCTCCGCCGCCCGGTCGGGATCGCCGTCGACGACGCTCTGCCGCATGGCCGGAAACAGGTCCTCAGGCATCCGGGCCTCCTCCCGCGCCGGCCGGGGCCGGCTTCGCCGCGGCGCGCTCGATGATGCGATGCACGGCCTCGGCGACGCCGGGATCGAGCGGCTCCGGCCGGTGCGTGGCCAGCAGTTGCGTCACCCGGTCCGCCGCCCGTTCCGTGAGCGTCTTTCCGCCCCGCGCCAGCCAGCCCGAGTGGAGGTCCCGGTCGAAGAGCGTCGGGTACCAGCGCTCCCGCATGTGGCGCCGCGTGTGGGGGAACTTCAGGAACTGGCCGTCGGGCCCCGCCTGGTCGACGAGATCGAGGGCCAGCGCCTCGTCGTTCAACTCGACCGGCCGCAGGAAGCTCTCGATCCAGCCGGCGATCTCGTCGCAGATGGCGAGCTGGGCGAGCGAGCCCGAGAGCCCCGACTCGAGGTAGCCGAGGTCGTGGAAGAGGTGGCCGCCCGACATCGCGCCGATCAGCATCGTCAGCGCCGCCTCGATGCCGGCCTGGGCGTCGACGAGCTTCGACTCGCTGCTGCCGCCGAGCGAGAAGAGCGGCAGGTCGTAGAAGTGCCCGAGCGCCTCGGCCATGCCCCGCGGCTCCGGCGCGGCGTACGGATCGACCATGGTGCGCATGTCGAGCGCGTCCCCGCCGAAACCGGGCATCACGAAGGGCGCGCCCTCGCGCCTGGCCTGCGAGATGCACCAGGCCCGCCAGCGATCCCGCGTTGGACAGGGCCAGGCCTCCCGCCATCGTCATCGGGCCGCTCGTTCCGCCGGAGACGACCGGGATGTAGAGGGCCGGCAGGCCCTTGTCCGCCAGGAAGAGGAGCTTCTGCAGCGCGTCGGCGTTGTGCTGCAGGCCCGTCGTCACGTTGATGTAGCAGGCCGCGAAGGGCCGCTCGCGCAGTGCGTCGGCGCCGCCGGCGACGGCCTCCGCCATCTCGATCACCTCGGCGCAGCCCGACATCTCGTAGGTGACGAAGACGATGGGCTTCACGGTGTTCCGGAGCATCGCCTCGAACTGGAGGCGGTCGGCGAGCTCCGGCGGCACGTCCGACGGCAGGAACATGGACATCGCGAAGTGGATGAACGGGAGCGCGTCGCAGAGCCGGGCGGCCTCGGCGACGTCCTGGAGCACCGCGCGCCGCCGCTCGCCGGTGCGATGGTCGACGATGTTGAGGCAATCGGAGCCGGGCCCGAAGTACGTCCTGGCGCCTTCGAGCGGCATCACCGGGCGGCCCAGCCGGTCGTGGAGGACGACCCGCCGCGGGACCGTGGACAGGGCGCGCTCCACCAGGCGCGCCGGGATCCGGACCCGATTTCCCTCCGACACGGCCGCGCCGGCCTTCCGCGCGAGCTCGACGGCCTCGGGCTCGAAGAGGCGCACGCCCGTGCGCTCGAGGATCTCCAGGCTCGCGTCGTGGAGTCGCTGGCACTGTCCCGGCGTCAGCCGCGAAAACGCAGGCCCGCCCCGACTCGGGCTCGTCGCTCGGTCATCCATCTCGAATCTCCGAGGGCAGTGTGCGGGATGCCGTCGAGAGGGAACTGGTGCGATTGAATCAGGCCGGCGTCGGTCTTGACGCTTCGGCCCGCCCTCCGCGCGACCCGCATCGACCCGGTCCGTGCGCTTCGGGGGGATCGAGCCCGCTATGTGATTTTCCGGCCCCCTCGGGCGAATAACATGGCGAAAGGGCTGCAATGACAGCACTCGCCGGAGAAGACAGGTTCCTGGGGCTGCTCGACGAGCACCGGAAGATCCTCTACAAGGTGGCCGCCTCCTACGGCCGCACCCCCGAGGACCGGCGCGACATCGAGCAGGAGATCGTCCTGCAGCTCTGGCGCTCCTTCGGCCGGTTCGACGGGCGGGTCAAGTTCTCCACGTGGATGTACCGGATCGCTCTCAACGTCGCGATCTCGTTCTACCGCCGGGAGAGCCGGCGCCTGCGCCGGACGGTCACGGTCGAGGGGTCCGCGCTCGACGCCCTCCAGGCCGACCCGCGAACCGAGGAGCCGGCGGAAGAGCTGCGAACGCTCCATCACTTCATTCACCAGCTGGACGAACTGAATCGTGCCCTCGTCATCCTCTACCTCGACGGCCAGAGCCACGAGGAGATCGGCGAGGTGCTCGGCATCTCGGCGTCGAACGTCGGAACGCGGATGGGACGCATCAAGGAACGGCTGCGGCGCGACTTCGGCCGCGCCGAGAAAGCGGAGACAGGAGGCTGACATGGAACTGCAGGAACTGAAAGCCCAGTGGGACGTCTACGACCGCAAGCTCGACGCGATCGTCCGGAGGGACGCATCGCGGTGGCGCGCGGAGCACCTGGAGAAGGCGGACTCCAGCCTCCGGCGGCTGTCGCGCTCGATCACCGTCGAACTCGCCATCACGGCGATCGGCGTGCTGCTCCTCGGGTCGTTCATCGGCGATCACTTCGGGAAGGCGCGTTTCGCCCTGCCGGCGATCCTGCTTCACGTTTTCGCGATCGGGCTTCTCATCTCCGGCGGCCGGCAGCTCTACGCCGTCAGGACTCTCGACTTTGCGGAGCCCATCGTCGAGATCCAGAAGCGGTTGGAGCAGTTCCGGATCCTCCGGATCCGCACGACCAAGTGGGTCTTCCTACTCTGCCCGCTCCTCTGGGCGCCGTTTCTGATCGTCGCGCTGAAGGGCGTCCTCGGGGTCGACGCATATGCCGCTTTCGACTCGGCGTGGATCGCCGTGAACCTGGCGCTCGGCGTCGTCGTGACGCTCGCACTGATCGGGATTTCGAGGCGCTACGCAGATCGCTTCGCCCGTTCTCCGTTCTTTCAGCGCCTGATGGACGACATCGCTGGCCGCAGTCTCAGCGAGGCGGAGGCTTTCATGGAAGCGCTCTCGCGTTTCGAGAAGGAGGAACGTGCGGCCTGAGGCGTCGACTTGGTGGGAGGTGAGGGGATCGAACCCCCGACCACCTGCGTGTAAAGCAGGCGCTCTACCGCTGAGCTAACCTCCCTCGAGGGCTCGCGGCGATTCTACGTCTTGGGAATGTGACAGCTACGGCCGCGGCGGGATGAACCTCGGCGTCGGCGGCGGGCCGATCGGCAGGATCCCGTCCCGCGCCGCGGGCGTCGGGGTGGGCGTCGGTGTGAGCGACTCCGCGACGGCGATCGTCGCGTTGCCGAGATTCGAGTCCGTCGAGCCGTCCCAGGCCGCAAAGGTGAACTCGTCCGTGCCGGCGAATCCGGGCTCGGGAATGTAGGTCGCCGCCTGTCCCGACAGGCCCGCGGTGCCGTGGGCCGGCTGCCGGACGATGCGCAGCTCCAGGGCATCCCGGTTGGCGTCGGTCGCGGAGAGAGAGAGGATGACCGGCGTGCCGAAGGGCGTGGTGGCCGAGGCGTCGGCGACGGCCGGCGCCGCATTCGAGTTTCCGTTCTCGCTCGACGGGCCGGAGTGGCAGGTGTAGCAGCCGACCTGAAATCCCTTCCAGAAGACCTTCGTGCCGAAGCGGGTGTCGAGCGTTCGATCTCCGAACGTTCGCGAGAGCACGGTGCCGCGGTAGTCGACGCCATGGCAGGCCTGGCACCGCGCGGCGCCGCCCTCGGCCGCGTTCGGATGCCGCGAGACCCAGTCCTGGCCGACCGGGTGCATGCCGTGGGGGCCGCCGTCGACCGTGGCGGGAACCGCCGCATGGCAGGTGGCGCAGTCGGCGAGCATCCCGACGTGGCCCTGCAGGGCCACGGACTGGATGTTGTCGTTGCGGTGCGAGCTCGGGAACTCCGCGTGCGTCGAGCCGTGACAAGCCTCGCAGGCGAGCCTGCCGTGGCCGTGCGAGAGGCGGTACAGCGACAGGCCCGCGGCCGGAACGTCCGGCGTCGTCGCGAACGTGGGGTCCGCCGGGACGCGTCGACTCGATCCGTCGAACGCCGACGTGTAGCGGATCTGGCCGCTGTTGACCGCCGCCGTACCCGTGTGACAGCTCTGGCACGCGGGCATGTCGAGCCAGCCCTGGCGGCCGGCGGCCCCGACCTCGCTCATCGATCCGTGACAGCTCTGGCACTGGATGGCGAGGCTCGCGTCCGCAGCGACGGCGCTTCCCATCGCGCCGCGCAGGCAGCGGGTCTTCGAGCCCGGATGGCAGCGGTAGCAGGCGTCGCGATTGTCCGAGGAGCCGAGCGGCACGCCGGTCTCGGGGTCGCGCGACGTCGCATGGAATCCGTGCATCGCCTGCGTCAGCGGCATGACGCCCGACAGGCCCGTTCCCGGCAGCGCGTTCGACGCGTGGCAGCGGGCGCAGAGGATCGGCGTACCGTTCTGCGTGACCGTCGCGAGGAGGCCCGCGGAGCTGTAGCCGGCCAGCGCGAGTGCGGCCTGGAACGCCGGATCCGTCGCCTGGCGCGAGTCGTGGAGGCGGAGGATGTCGAGCTTCATGTCGCGCAGCGGGTCCGCGCCGACCACGGACGGCATGTGGCACGAGCGGCAGCTCATCTCGTCGGAGACCGGGACGACGATGTCCGTGGAGGCAAGCGCGTTGCCCGCGGCGTCGCGCGCGGTCAGCCGGAGCATCGGGTAGGGGTTGCCGCGAGACGCGTCGTCATAGGGCGTGATCGGGATCCCGTCGGCGTGGAACCAGCCCTGCGCGGAGTCGAAGCTCATCGGCTGCGGCGCGTTGCCCCGGCCGGGCATCGCGTAGCCGGCGAGGCCGGTGTCCGCAGGCGGCGCCGCCCCGAAGAGAGCGGCGACGTATTGCCAGAAGTTGGTCTTTGCGAGCGAGGTCCGGTTGATCGATCCGTCGGGATCCGCGACGGCCTCGTACGTCACTGTGACGGAGGACGGGTCGGTCGCGAGGCGTCCCGAAGGGTCGACGAGCTGGGCGCGAACGTTGTTGAAGGGCGGCAGCAGGGAGAAGACCGAGTAATCCACGCCGTCGGTGCAGTGCATGCCGAGGTCGTTCCAGCCGACGAGCGTCCAGCCGGACGGTGTGATCCCCGCTCCTGACGCCGCGAGGGTCGCCAGCAGCGCAACGAGGATCCGCTCCCGCAGCCGCATGAACGAGATCTTGAGCGGGAGGGCCGGCGCCCGGAAGATGCAGACACACCATGCGCGGGCACGATCGTCGGTCGAGCGGTAGGAGCCCCGGCCGCCCGGGGCAGCCTAGATCGCGATCGACGCGAAGCGCTCGATGTCGCCGACCGGCATCGGGCGGGCAAGCAGGAAGCCCTGCCCGTACGGCACGCCGAGCGACTGCAGGACGCGCAGCTCCTCGCGGGTCTCGATGCCCTCGGCGATGACCTTGGTGTGCATCTTGCGCGCGAAGCTCATCAGGGCCTCGAGCAGGTCCTGCTTGACCTGGCGCCGGTCGATCCCGCGCACGAACACGTTGTCGAACTTGAGGTAGTCGGGCTCGATGTCGGCGAGCGAGGAGAGGTTGGAATAGCCGGTGCCGACGTCGTCGACGGCGATGCGGAAGTTCTGGGAGCGGAACTTCGAGAGAACCTCGCGGAAGAGCCCCTCGTAGACCGCATAGGTGCGCTCGGTGATCTCGAGGACGATGCGGTCGGGCTCGAGCCCGAGCGCGGTGACCTGGTCGCGGAAGAGCGGCCCGAGGAACTCCGGATCGGACGCCGCGGCGGGCGAGAGGTTCAGGAAGATCTGCCGGCGGTTGTGCCCGATGGCCGCCGCCTCGAGCGAGCGCTGGCGGCAGACGCGCTCGAGCGGCACGAGGAGCTCCGTGCGCTCGGCGAGCGAGAAGAGCGTCTCGCCGCTCTCGAACTCGCTTCCCCGCGGGCCGCGCGAGAGCGCCTCCATGCCGATCATGTTCCCGGTCGCGAGATCGAAGACCGGCTGGAAGACGGGCTGGATGTCCCGCCGCGAGATGACGTCCTGGAGCAGCTCTCCGCCCCGGATCTCCTGGCGCACGGTCTGCCGCGTGACCTGGTCGCGCGCCTCCTGCACGCCGCGGTACACCAGCCGCTCGACGCGGTGCTTGGGGTCCTTCATGATGCGCGCCGCGCCGACGAACGAGCGGAAGCGCGCGGAGACGTCGGCCCGCTCGGCGAGGTAGCCGCGGATCAGCTGATCGAGCTCGGCCGCCTTCTGGCCGAGGGCCGTCGGGCCCTCCATCGACCCGGCGGCCTCCGGGCTGACGAACAGAATGATCTCGTCGGAGCGGATGTTGGGAAGGCAGAAGGTCCCCTGGGGAACGATGCCGTCGGTCTGGAAGGCCTTGAGCCTCCGCACGAAGTCGAGCAGGAGATCGTCGTAGGCCTCCCAGCCCCAGACCTCCTCGACGTGGCCCTCCGAGCTCGGGCGGAAGACGAGGACCGAGATCGACCCGCGCTCCTCGAGCCAGCCCTTCAGGTCGTCGACGAGGACCGCGATCGTCGGCAGGCCGGTTTCGCGGTCGTATAGCCGGGTCCGCTCCTTGAACCACTTGCCGCGGAGAGCGACGAGCTCGCTCTGCTTGTTCGAAGTCGTCTTTGTCATGAACCGTGACCTGCCCGGTGTGTCCTCAGGATAGCACCGCCAGAACCCGGGAGCGGCGCTTCCCGGCTCGCCTCACGCGGGGGAAGTGACCGGGAGTGACCGGTCCTCCTGCAGGCGGGCGATCGCGTCGTCGCTGCCGAGCACCACGACCACGTCGCCCGGCTCGAATCGATCGGGCGGCTCGGGCACGAAGCGCCGCTCGAAGCCGTCGCGACCCATGCGCTTGACGGCGAGGACGGAGACGCCGTAGCGCGTGCGCAAGCCCGCCTCGGCCATCGTCTTGCCCGCGAGCGCGGCCGGGATCTCCATCTCGGCGAGGCGGTGCTTCTCGGGCAGCTCCAGGTAGTCCACTTCCCCGCCGTCCTCGCCGAGCGTGCGGACGGGGGTCACGAGACGGTTGCGCCGCAGCACTTCGCTGTCGAACGCGGCGAGCAGGTCGCGCTGGGTCACGATCCCGAGGAACCGGCGGCTCGCGTCCGACTCGACGACCGGCAGCTGCCCCACGTCGCGGAACCAGAGCTTCTCGTTGACGGAGGTCAGCGGCTCGTCCGGCGTGGCGAACGGGATCTCGGTGACGAGGTCCGCGGCGATGACGAGGCTCGAGAGCTCGCGCTCGGGGAACGACTCCTTGATGTCGTGGATGTCGACGACGCCGAGCAGCCTCCCCTGCTCGTCGCCGACGTAGAGGAAGAGGCTGCGCGAGGACAGGAAGCGGGAGACGATCTCGGGCAGGGGCGTCGTGCGCGGGACGAGCGCGACGTCCCGGCGCATGATGTCGGAGACCTTGAGGCTCGCCAGCGCCGTCGCCTCGGGCGTCGACTCCCAGACGATGCCCGCCGAGCGCAGGCTCGCGACGTACATCGAGTCCTTCTGGAGGAGCTTCGCGCAGGCCACCGCGACGACCGAGACGACCATCATCGGCAGGAGCACGGCGGTGTTCTGGGTCAGCTCGAAGATCATGATCACGGCCAGCAGCGGCGCCCGCGTGACCCCCGCCATCATGCCGCCCATCCCGAGGAGGGCGTAGCCGCCGACCGGGGCCGAGAGGTGCGGCAGGACCGCCTGGACGAGCCGGGCGACGATTCCGCCGATCGTGGCCCCGACCAGCAGCGACGGCGTGAACACGCCTCCCACGCCGCCCGAGCCGATCGTCGCCGCCGTCGCGGCCGTCTTCCCGATGCACAGCGCCAGCAGGAAGAGCAGCGTCGGGTTCCCGTGCAGGATGCGGTCGGTCGCCTCGAAGCCGTTTCCGTAGACCTGGGGCAGGCCGATCGCGATGACGCCGACGATCGCTCCGCCGACGGCCATGGCCGCCCAGATCGGGAGCCTCGAGGCGGCGAAGAGACGCTTGCCGAGGGCGAGCGCGCGCACGAACCCCGCCGAGGCGAAGCCGCCGAGCGCGCCGATGACGAGAAAGGGCCCGAACTCGACGAGGGACTCCAGCCGGAAGGGCGCGACCTGGTAGACCGGCTCGTCCCCGAGCACCGAGCGCACGACGATCGTCGAGACGACGGCGGCGACGACCGCGGGCCCGAAGAGCGTCATCGCGAAGGAGCCGACGACGACCTCGAGCACGAAGAGCGTCGCGGCGATCGGCGTGTTGTACGCGCCCGCGACTCCGGCCGCCATGCCGCAGGCCGTGAGGATGCGGACGCGCTCGGGCGAGACCTTCCAGGCGCGGGCGAGCGCCGAGGCGAAGGCCGCCCCGATCTGGATGATCGGGCCCTCGCGCCCCTCCGAGCCTCCGGACGCGATGACCGCGATCGAGGAGACGCCCCGCGCCAGCGACGGACGCAGCCGCACCGTGCGCCGTCCGAGCGAGACGACCTCGATCATGTGGGAGATGCCGGAGAGGGTCTTCTCGCCGAAGAAGAACCGCGCGACGAGCCCGCCGACGAGGCCGCCGGCGGCCGGGAGCAGGACCCGGACCCACGGCTCGAGCATCTCGCCGCCCCGGGCGATGTCCCCGGTCCCCATCAGGAGCGTCGTCAACGCGCGGGTCAGCCACCGGAAGGCGATGGCGCCGAGGCCCCCGAGGAGGCCCGCCACGGCCGCCAGGATCAGGAACTGGGTGTTGGGATCGCGCCAGAAAAAACGGCCGAACTTCGAGGGCCGGGACGGGGCTTCAGGCGAGCTCATTCTCCATCTTCGAAGCGGTCGGCCTCGGCGTCGTCGATCTCGTCCTCCCCGCCGAAAAAGAAGGCGTGGGAGCAGTCCGTGCCGCAGAAAGTGCTGCCGCCCATGCGCTTGGCGCAGCCCTCGCAGACCGACTTGTGGCAGATCGGGCAGCGAGGCAGGGCATACAGAAACTCCTGCTCGCACATGCCGCAGTGGTCCGAGAGACCAGCCACGAGAAGAGTATACGGCGGCGCTCCGGGCGCCCCGCCGACCCCTGTCCATCCGGCCAACTTCCGCGGGGCCGCCGGAGCCTGTACCATGAACGCACACCATGAACAGGATCCCGGACCGCCGGGGGGGCAAGCGCCTTCTCGCCGCCGCGATGCTCGCCGCGGCGGCCTTCGCCCGGCCCGGCGCCGCGGCCGCCCAGAGCTACCCCGGGTTCTGGAAGGTCGGCAACCTCGTCTACGCGCCCTGCGAATACGAGCCGTACACGTCCTACATCGACCCGTCGACCAGCTACGAGCGCTACATGCGCTACGACTTCTCGTCGATGCGGCCCGACCTCAGCCATGCCGGCATGGATGCCGGCTACGGCGGGGCCAATCACACCGAGCAGTGGTACGGCGCCGAGGGAAAGATCTACCCGATCCTCCCGCAGGGCGTCCCCAACCCCATCGGCTTCTACCCGGGGCCGCCCCCGGAGGCGGACCTCTGCACGCAGTACATCGCGCACAATCCGGGCAAGCCCTGCCCGACGGCGTCGGCCACCTACAAGGTCCTGATCAGCAACAACTCGAGCTGGAAGTCGGGCCTGAACGCCTTCATCGACCGCATCCATGCCGAGTGCGATTCGAGCCCGCCCCCCCAACCCACGCCCACCCCGGCGCCCCCCGGCTGCCGCGGCCGGTCGAGCGGGTGCGGCGCCCCGGGACCGGGCACCGTGCCGCAGCCCCGGCCCTAGGCCCTTCCCCTCCGCGCTTCGCGTTTTGCTATCATCCGCCGCCCTTGGCGGTGTAGCTCAGCTGGTCAGAGCACGCGGCTCATATCCGCTAGGTCCGGGGTTCAAATCCCTGCACCGCCACCAACTCTGCTGACGCGAATCGCGGTCGGTGGGTCCGTATCTACGGTCGAAGGATCGAACTCGCGCCGGCGCCGATCGCCCGGATCAGTGGCCGCGTCCGGTCTTCGCGGTTCCCAGCGTGCCCAGGACCATGTCCCACAGCGGCGAGCTGACGCCGAAGTCGTGGCTCGAGTCCCCGTAGTGATGCCGGAAGTGGCGGCGTTTCAGGGCGCGGACGAGCGCCCAGGATCCGCTCGCGTGGTGCACGACGAAGTGGATCGTGTCGTACGCCAGGTAGCCCGCGATGAAGCCGGCGAAGACCGCGGGCGCCGCGGCCCCGAAGAGCCCCTGGAAGGCCAGAAAGAAGAGAGCCGCCAGCGGAATGCTCACCGACGGCGGCATCACGAGACGGGTCGAGTCGTTGGGATAGTCGTGGTGCACGCCGTGCACCACGAAGTAGAACTTGTGGCGCAGGGTCGGAAGAGCCGGCAACACCGCCTGGCCCGGCGCGAGCGAGCCGACGACGCGCCGCGTGTCGTCTTCGACCCACTGCGGCGGATGGAAGATCGAGCGGTGGATGACGTACTCGAGGAGGGTCCAGAGGAAGAGCCCTCCGAGAGCGAAGGCTCCCACCCTCGCCGGGCTGCCCGTCCGGAAGGCGGCCGCGAGCGCAAGGGCGATGACCGGCAGAAAAATGGCGTGCGGGGCCCAGGGGGGCACGTGGCTCAGGGCCTCCTGGACGCGGCCCCCGAACATCCGACAGGAAGCGTCGTCGTTGTTGACGAACCGCACCTCACGGCGCGCCGCCTTCGCGTTCCCCTCGGGGGCGCCTCCCGCCGTGCTCATCGTGGTTTTCGCTGCTTCCATGTGACCCACCTGACTCTCCTGCGTTCGACGTTGCCTGTCTGCGGATGATATGCGACTCGAGGCCAGCCGCGAAGGCCCCGTGGGGATCGAATCTTTTGGCCGGCCGGCCGGCGAAATGGGGGCATTCCGCTCGATCGAGCCGGCCACCCGGAAGCGCGGAGTCTATCGCGCGCGAAAGGCGAGCACCGCGTTGAGGCCCCCGAAAGCGAAGGAGTTCGAGAGGGCCGCCTCGGGCCGGGCGGCCCGGGCCCGGTTGGGCACGACGTCGAGGTCGCATTCGGGATCCGGGTCCGTGAAGTTCGCCGTCGGCGGCAGGATCCCGTTTTCGAGCGCGAGCACGGTGGCGACCGCCTCCAGGGCGCCGGCCGCGCCGAGAGCGTGCCCGTGCATGGACTTGGTCGAGCTGACGGCGAGGCGATCCGCTCGAACGCCGAAAACCTCTCGAATCGCGCCGGCCTCGGCCGAATCGTTGCCGCGCGTTCCCGTGCCGTGGGCGTTGATGTACCCGATCTGCTCGGGCAAGAGCTCCGCGTCGGCGAGCGCGGCGCGCATGGCGCGAGCCGGGCCGGCGACGGTCGGCTGCGTCACGTGGTGGGCGTCGGAAGACATGCCGAAGCCCGCGATCTCGGCGTAGATCCGGGCCCCCCGGGCCCGGGCCGCCTCGAGCGGCTCGAGCACGAGCATCGCGCCGCCCTCCCCGAGGATCAGCCCGCGGCGATCGAGCGAGAACGGCCGGCACGTGTCCGGAGCGACGACTCGCATCGCCTCCCAGGCCTTCAGGTGACCCGGGGAAAAGGGAGCCTCGCTGCCCCCGGCGATCGCCAGGTCCACCGCGCCGCCGCGCACCATCCAGAAGGCCTGGCCGATCGCGTGATTGGCGGACGAGCAGGCGGTGGAAATCGTGCAGCAGGGACCGGTCAGACCGAACTCCATCGAGATCTGGCTCGCTCCCGCGTTGGCCATGCTCCGGGGAATCGAGAGGGGATGGACTCGGCCGGACTTGCGCTGGTAGAGCTCGACGAAGGCCGCGTCCTGCGTGCTCTGGCCGCCCAGGCTCGATCCGGTGTAGACGGCCGTGCGCTCGCGCAGTTCCGGCGTGAGCTCCACGCCGGAGTCCCGCACGGCCTCCCGGGCCGCGACGACGGCGAATTGCGCGAAGCGATCCAGCAGATCCATGCGGCCGGGGTCGAAGTGTTCGGCGGGATCGAGGCCCTTCACTTCGGCGCCGTTCTGAAAGCGGAGGCCGGACACGTCGACCGACTCGATGCGGCCGATCCCCGAACGGCCGTCGCACAGCGCCGCCCACATCCGCGGGGCATCGTGGCCGAGCGCCGAGATCGCTCCGACTCCGGTCACGGCGACGCGCCGGGCCGGCGGGGTCACTGGCTTGCAGGCGAGGGAGGGGGCACGGCCTCCGCAGGGCCCCGGGCGATCAGCGCCCTGAGCCCCTCGACGACGTCGCGGACGCTGCGGGCCGATTTCGCCGCGTCGTCCGGAATGACGATGTCGAGCCGGTTCTCGAGCTCGAAGAGCAGCGTGATGGCGTCCAGGGAATCGACGCCGAGCTCCGCGAACGTGCTCTCGATCGAGATGCGCTCCCGGGCAACGTGCTTGACCTCCGCCAGGGCGGCGACGACGGTGTCGGCGAGTGAATCGGGCATGCAGGCGTGCCTCGGAGCGTCGGACCGTACCGGGCGCGGGTCGAAAAAGCAATAAGGATCGGGTTAAGGGCCGAAGGGCCGGGTTCTTGCCGTGACTACGATCGAGGCGGCCGCGCGGCGGGAGATCCGGGTCGTCTCCGCGGCGACACGCCGCGACGATCATGAAAGGGCGCTGCCGCACTCTGGGGATACGAAGCCTGCCGCTGCTCGTCTGGGGCATCTCGGCGATGGCCCCGCGCGCGCTCGCGGCCGACCTCCCTCCTCCGGACTCCCTCGACCTCGGCTACCGGCAGATGTACGCAGCTCGACTTCGAGGGCGCGCTGAGCGCGTTCGCGGCGTGGCAACAGGCTCATCCGGCGGATCCGCTGGGGCCCGCTTCGGAAGCCGCGGGCACTCTGTTCTCGGAGTTGAATCGACTCGGGATTCTCGAGGCTCAATTCTTCGTCCAGGACGAGAGCTTCCTCGGCCGGAAGGGCCTGCGTCCGAGTCCCGATGCCCGCGCCCGGTTCGACGCCGCCCTGCGGCGGTCGGACGTTCTCGCGCGGACCGCGCTCGCGACGGAGCCTCGGGATACGGACGCCCTCTTCGCGCTGACCCTCGTTTCCGGGCTCCAGGCGGACTACCTGTCCCTCGTCGAAAACCGGAACCTCGCGGCCCTCGGACCCACGCGGCGGGCCACGGAGTGGGCGCGGAAGCTTCTGGCCGTGACGCCCGACTACGGCGATGCCTACCTCGCCACGGGGCTCTCGAAGTACCTCATCGGCAGCAGCCCGGCTCCCGTGCGGTGGCTCCTGAGCATCGGAGGCTTCTCGGCGGACAAGCGCCAGGGAATCCGGGAGCTCGAGTGGACGGCGGAACGAGGGCGCTACCTCGCTCCGTTCGCCCGGCTGCTTCTGGCCGTCGCCTACCTGCGCGAGAACGACGGCCCGCGCGCACGGCGTATGCTCGAGCAGCTGCGCGACGCGTTTCCCCAGAACCCGCTCTACTCCCGGGAGATTGCGCGAATCGACGCAGGCCGGAACTGACGCATGGACGAACCCGTCATCGCCGCCACCGCGACCGCGGTTCCCGATTTCGTGGTCACGCGGGAGGTGGTCAAGACCTATTTCGGGCAGGTCTTCCCGCTCGAGGGCTCGCGGCTCGACGCGATGATGGCGGTGGTGGACAACTCCGGGATCCGGCAGCGCTTCTGCGTCCTGCCGGTCGACGAGCTGATTCGGCCGAGATCCCTCGACCGAATCAGTCAGCAGTACCAGGAGCACGCGATCCGCCTCGGCCGCGAGGTCGCGACCGAGTGCCTCGAGCGCGCGCAGCTGCGCCCGGAGGACATCGACCTGATCATCACCGTCTCGTGCACCGGCGTGATGATTCCGTCGCTCGACGCCCACCTCGTCAACGCCCTGGGCTTTCGGTCGAACGTGCGCCGCCTGCCCATCACGGAGCTCGGGTGCGCCGCGGGCGCCTCGGCGATCGCGCGAGGGCGCGATTTCCTGCTGGCATTCCCGCGGGGCAAGGTCCTGATCGTCGCCGTCGAGCTCGCGAGCCTCACGTTCCAGCGCGGCAGCCTCTCTCAGGCCAACCTGATTTCGAGCATCCTCTTTGGCGACGGCGCCGCCGCGGCCGTCATGACGGGAGAAGATGCGCCCGGCCCGCGGGTCCTCGACGCCGAGAGCTACCTGTTTCCCGACTCGATCGACGCGATGGGCTTCGTGCTGAAGGAGACGGGGCTCCACATCCTGCTCTCCCGCGACGTTCCGGACATGATCCGGGGCCGCATCCGGGACCTCGTGCAGTGTTTTCTGAGGCGCCACGGTCTGGCTCCCGGGGAAATCGAGGCGTTCGTGCTCCATCCGGGGGGCCGGAAGCTCCTCGTCGCGGTCGAAGAAGAGCTCGCGCTGCCCCGCGAGCGCACCCAACCCTCGTGGGACGTCCTCGCCGAGTACGGGAATCTGTCGAGCGCGTCGGTGCTCTTCGTGCTCCACGAATGGCTGACGAGACGGCGGCCCGCGCCGGGCAGCCTCGGCCTGATGGCGGCCTTCGGACCCGGTTTCACCGCGGAGCAGCTCCTGCTGCAATGGGCGTGAGGGCGGAACGGAGTCGCCGGGGCGCGGGCGGCCTCCCGTGAGCCTCCTCGTCCCTCCCCGGAGCCCCTCTCGCGAGCTGCTCGACGATCCGTCGCTCCCCGCTCTTGGGAGATGCGGGTCTCGCTCGAGGACATCGACTTCGTTCACCGCCACTGGGGCGGATCGCGGGCGCTCGTGCGGCACCTCGCGTGTCGACTCGGGGTCCTCGGTCGCCCGGCCTCGATACCTGGACGTCGGCGCCGGCTCCGCCTCGGTGGCCCGCCGGCTCCGTTCATCCCTCCCGGACGCGACGGGCGCGCTCCGCGTGACCGCGCTCGACGTCCAGTGGAGGCACCTGGCCGCGGGCCGAACCTCCTCGGCCCCGGACTCCGTGGCGCTCGTCGCCGCGGACGCCTTCCGCCTGCCGTTTGCCGATCGAGCCTTCGACTTCGCCGTCTCGACGCTCTTCTTTCACCATTTCTCTCCCGACGAGAACCGAGCGATCCTCGCCGAGCTCGTGCGCGTCGCGCGGGTCGGTTTCGCCGTCCTCGATCTGCGCCGGCACCGGATCCCGCTGGCTTTCGTCGCGGTGGCCGGGCGCGCGCTTCTTCGAAGTCGAGTCTCGGTGCTCGACGGCGTCGCCTCCGTGCGACAGGCCTACACGACGGCGGAGGCGCAGGCGATCGCTCGGACCGTCACTTCGACGGCCCGAGCCGTGCGCGTGTTCCCCTACGGCCTCCTGGTCACGGCCGACGCATGAGCGCGTGCGACGTCCTGATCGTCGGCGCCGGCCCCGCCGGATCCGCGGCCGGGCGACGCTCGCGATGACCGGCCGCCGCGTTCTCAGTCCTGGAGAAGGACCGCTTTCCGCGCGCCAAAGTCTGCGGCGAGTTTCTTCCGGCAGCGCGAGGGCGGATCTCCGGCGCCTCGGCGTCCTCGCCGAAATCGAGGCGGGCGCGGAGAAGATCGAGCGCGGGTTCCTGCATCTTCCCCGCGGCCGCTCGGTGGCCTTCGAGCTGCCCGCCGCCGGCCTCGGCATTTCCCGCTCGCGCCTGGACAGTCTGCTCGCGAGGCGCGCCGCCGAGCTCGGCGCGGAGGTCCGACACGGCGCTCGCGTGACGTCGATCGACCGGGGCGCCGGCTCCGAGTTCCGAGTCCGATTCACAGCCGACGGGAGCGCACACGCCCTCGAAGCCCGCAGCGTCATCGGCGCGTGGGGGCGATGGGACGCTCTCGATCGCGGGCTGCGGCGCCGCTTTCTCGCCGGCGGCTCGCGATTCTTCGGCTGGAGCCGGGATTTCGTCGGCGGCGGCGAACGCCTCGCCGGTCAGGTCCATCTCTTCCTCTTCCCGGGCGGCTACTGCGGGCTCTCCCGGGTCGAGGGCGGAGCGACGAATCTGGCCGGAGTCGTTTCCGAACGAGCGCGCCGGAGGCTCGCCGGCGGATGGGACGCCGTCGTCGCCCATGCCCGCCGCTCCAACGCCGCCCTGGACGGGGCGATGGCGCACCTGCGCGAGGGGCCGGGCGATTTCCTCGGGATCGGGCCCGTGTTCTTCACGGTGAAGCCGCCGGTGGAAAACCGGATGCTCATGGTCGGCGACGCCGCGGGCGTCATCGATCCCTTTTCCGGCGAAGGTCAGGCGGGGGCGCTCGGGTCGGGAATCCTGGCGGCGGAGATCCTGGGCCGGGGCCTCGACGGGCAGATCGCGATGGACGAAGTCGCCGGCCTCTACGCGCGGGCCTGGCGCGAGCGCTTTTCCCGGTCGTTCGGCTGGGGCTCGGTGTTCCGACGGCTCATGCTCCAGCCCGCAGCCGCGGCGGTCGCTGCGCGACTGGCGGGGTCGCGCCTGCTGCCCTTCGCGATCGCCCGCCTCGCCACAGCGCGGCCTTGACTCGAGCGATTCTCGACCGCCGGCTCAGGGCAGGCTGAACGTTTTCACCAGAAACACCGCCATCTGCCCGCGCGTGTTCAGGCCGCCCGGGCAGTAGTTCCCACCACCGCAGCCGGCAGTGATCAGGCGGGCGGAGAGGTCCTCGATCCAGCGGTCGAAGATCCCGCCGGTGCAGGGCACGTCCTGGAAAACCCCGCCCGTGCAGTTGGGCGGGTTGTACGCCGAGCCGAGAAGCGTCTTGAGCAGGAACGGGGCCATCTGGGCACGGGTGACGGCGTTGCCGGGGCAGTAGTTGCCGCCGCCGCAGCCGCCGGTGATGCCGCGGCCGGCCAGGTCCTCGATCCAGCGATCGAAGGCACCGCCCGCGCACGGCACGTCGGCGAACACCAGAGACCCGTGCAGGGCGGCGGGGTGTAGGCGGCTCCGATCCTGGCCTTCAGCAGAAAAACGGCCATCTGCGCGCGCGTGACCGGGGCGTTCCGGCAGTACGCGCCGGAGCCGCAGCCCGCCGTGATGCCGTTGCGGATGAGCCTCTCGATGTCGTTGTGGAAGATGTCGGCCGGCGGCACGTCGGTGAAGTCGGCGAACCATCCGCCGGCCAGGGTGCCGCCCACGTTGCCGGGGTTGACCAGCCGGACATCATTGAGCGTGCCAGGCGTCAGAGCGGGTGTCGTCGCATTCGCGGTCGTCCCGTTCAGGACGCTGACGCCC
>CAVZNW010000001.1:450000-816634 GCA_963776755.1 uncultured Acidobacteriota bacterium | reverse complement strand
TGCGCGAGGGGCCGGGCGACTTCCTCGGGATCGGGCCCGTGTTCTTCACGGTGAAGCCGCCGGTGGAAAACCGGATGCTCATGGTCGGCGACGCCGCGGGCGTGATCGATCCCTTTTCCGGCGAGGGTCAGGCGGGGGCGCTCGCGTCGGGAATCCTGGCGGCGGAGATCCTGAGCCGGGGCCTCGACGGGCAGATCGCGATGGACGAAGTCGCCGGCCTGCTACGCGCGGGCCTGGCGCGAGCGCTTCTCCCGGGCGTTCGGCTGGGGCTCGGTGTTCCGACGGCTCATGCTCCAGCCCGGAGCCGCCGCGGTCGCTGCGCGAGTGGCGGGGTCGCGCCTGCTGCGCCTGGCAATCGCCCGCCTCCCTGCACCGACACCAACCTCCCGGGGGTAAACGGCGCCGACTCCTGCGACGTTCGTCCTCCGACCCGCGAGATCTCGCGCAAATCTCCTGGTTCGCTCCGGACGCGCGGCTGCCCGACGCGGGATCGTGGCCGCCGAAGCCGGGGCGAATCATGCGCAAACGTCGGGCCACTCTCATCGCCGGTCTCGCCCTGGCCCTCGCAGCGACCGCCGCGGCCGCCGACTGCACGACCGACACGACGCTGTGCCTGCAGGACGGCCGGTTCCGGGTCGAGGCCACGCTGGACGAAGTCCGACGGCTCCTCCGGCGCCGGGCATCCCGTCAACCTCGGCTCGGACTCGGGCTACTTCTGGTTCCTCGACGAGGACAACGTGGAGCTCGCCGTCAAGACGCTCGACGGCTGCGCCGTCAACGGCCATCGTGGTTCTTCGCCGGCGGCCTGACGAACCTCCAGGTCGCCATCTCCGTGACCGATACGGCGACGGGCGAGGTCCGCAGCTACGCGAGCCCGCAGGGCGTGGCCTTCCAGCCCATCGTCGACTTGAACGCCTTCGCCTGCCCCGGCGGTGCCCCAATGTTCGGCCGCCATCCCGAGGAACCGCGGGACGACGACCCGGCCATCCTGCCCGTCCCCGGATTCGCCGGACGACGGGTCGCGTTCGGATGCGAGGCCAGCGAGTCGGTCCTCTGCGTCGACGGCCGCTTCCAGGTCGAGGCGGAGTGGCTGACCGCCTCGGGCAGAACCGGCGCCGCACACGCGGTCCCCCTGACGTCCAGGTCCGGTTACTTCTGGTTCTTCGATCAGGACAACGTCGAGCTCGTCGTCAAGGCCCCTCGACGCCTGCGCGATCGGCCGCGGCCAGTGGTTCTTCGCGGCCGGACTCACGACCGTCGGCGTCCAGATCCGGGTGAACGACACGTTTACGGGAGAGGTCCGCACCTACGGCAGGCCGCCCGGAGCCCCCTTCCTGCCCATCCAGGAGCACCGCCGCCTTCGCGTCCTGTCCGACGCCGACGCACACTCCAACGTCGACTCACACGCCGACCCGCACCCGCACTCCGACTCCATCCGCCGCGAACACGCGGAGACCGACCCTGACACCAACGCGGACCCATACGCCGACCCGCACACCGAGTCGAACTCCGTCGCCGGAACATTCGCCGACACCAACCCTGACACCGACGCGGACCGACACGCCGCCGGTCACAGACCTTCACACGAACGCCGAGCCTCACGCCGACTCGCACGCCCAGTCGAACTCCGTCGCCCGCGATCACGACGACGCTCACGCCGACGCCAACGCCCGGGCCGTCGCCGTATCCCGTGAGCTGCATTTGCCCCAACCCCGATCCCGACACTTGCAGATTCACTCCGTCTACGGTCCACGTGCCCGTCGGCGCGTCGGTCCACTGGACCTTCCTGGGACGCTACGGCCCTCACTCGACGACGTCGGGCTCGGGCGGCGTTCCGGACGGCCATTGGGATTCGGGCGTAAACCTCGTTCGTCATACGCACACGTTCACGGAGGCCGGGACCTTTCCCTATTTTTGCAAGGTCCACTGGGAGATCGGCACGGTCGTAGTCGATCCGTAGCGTCGGCGGCTTTCCGCGGCGGCTCCGGGTCATGACGCTCATCGCCGCAGGCGGTGGGCGTCCGCTCGTTTGGGTGTCGGCTTCCCCTCAGGACCACCGACGCGAGACTTCCGATCTACAATCCGGCGAACAGCCGTTCGGAGGTCGAGCGCTCCTTTGCCACCGCAACCCGGCACACTCATCGAGGGGAAGTACGAGATCCTCGGCAAGCTGGCCGAGGGCGGGATGGGAGCGATCTACAAGGTTCGCCACCGCCTCCTCGACGAGGTCCGCGTCGTGAAGGTCATGCGGCCGCAGGTCGCGGTCGACGAGGAGCTGAAACTGCGCTTCCTCGAGGAGGCCAAGACCGCGACCCGGCTCAAGCACCCGAACATCGGGACGATCTACGACTTTGCCCTGGATGACGACGGAACGGCCTACCTGGTCATGGAGTTCATCGAGGGCGTCAACCTCACCGAGCTGCTGGCGCTCAAGGGGCTGCCCTCCCATCGGCGCTGATCATCGAGATCGCCCATCAGACGCTGCTGGCGCTCGGCTACCTCCATCGCGGAAACGTCGTGCACCGCGACATCGCGCCCGACAACCTGATGCTGACGCAGGACGACGAGGGGAGAGCCCTCGTCAAGGTGATCGACCTCGGAATCGCCAAGGCCGTGGACAAGCCCGGAGGCCTGACCTCGACCGGCGTCTTCCTCGGCAAGCTGAAGTACGCCTCCCCGGAGCAGTACGGCTCGCTGCCGCCCGGCCAGACGCTCGATGGCCGGAGCGACCTCTACTGTCTGGGCCTCGTGCTCTACGAGCTCGTGACGGGGGCCCGTCCCTTCCGGGGCGACACGGCCGCGGAGCTCCTGAGAGCGCACGTCTTCGAGTCCCCCCTCCCCTTCTCCGAGTCGGATCCGAAGGGTCGGGTCCCGCCGGACCTGCGGGCCGTGATTCTCAAAGCGCTCGAGAAGAACCGGGACGACCGATTCTCCTCGGCCGAGGAATGCGACCGGGCGATCCTGAAGATCGGACGCCGATTCCCTCCCCCGGAGAAGCTGGAGCGCACGGTGGCGACCGGGTCGAACACCCTGGCCGCGGCCGGTTCGCAGATCATCACGGCCACGCCGAGCGCCCAGAATCGGCTGAACCGTCAGTTCATCGCCCAGGCCACCACCCCGTACCGCGAATCGGGACTGACGGCGACTTCGTCCACGAGCTCCGACCGAACCATCGAGGCCTCGTCCTTTCGCGCGTCCGCCCGTCGCCGCACCTGGATCCCGGTTGCCGGCGTGCTCCTGGTGGTGGCCGCAGGGCTGGCGCTGTTCCGGCCGGGGGCTCGCTCAGGGAAGCCGCAGCCCGTGACGCCCTCCGTGGAGACTCCCGTGCCCGCGACCGCCGCCGCGGCGCAGGCACCGGAACCGCAAGCCCGACCAACGGCGGCTCTGCCGGAGCCGACCGCCCCGCCGATCTCGGCCTCCATTTCCGAAGAGCCCGCGGCTCCCGCCGTGGACGCGGCTGCCCTCTCCCGCGAGGCCGAAGACGCACGCGCTCGCGCCAGCCGCGCGCGACAGCGCGCCGAGCGGGCCGGTGCCCCGGAACGCGCGGCCGGCCTGTACGACTTCGGCCGGGCGCAGGAGAAGGAAGGGCAGCGGCTGGTCGCGCAACGAAATTTCGCGGCGGCGCAGGCCGCCTTCGAGGCCGGGGCCGGGGCATTCGGACAGGCCGAGATCTCGAGCCGACGGGCGCCGGAGAGGAGCCCCGCTCCGGCCGAACACATCGCCGCGCTTGCCGAGCCGACCGCTCGCCCGCAGCCGGCCCCGCCCGCGGTCTCCGTCCCGTCCGCGCCACCCGAGCCAGTCAAGGCTCCCTCCCCGCCGCCGGCGCCGGCCGCGCGCGCGGCCCCTTCCGACCAGGAGAAGATCCGCCAGGTCCTTCAGGAGTACGAAAAAGCCCAGAACACGCTGGACATCAACCTCTACGCGCGGGTCTACCCCGCACTCGCCGGCGACGCGCGTCGCGGCATCGAAAATGCCTGGCAGGGACTCAAGTCCCAGCAGGTCGAGCTGGAGATCCGGCAGATCGAGCTGAAAGACTCCCGCGCGGTGGTCCGGGCGTTCCAGCGAGTGCTCGCGGTCCCCCGCGTCGGAGGGGAACAGCACGACGAACGCGAGCGCGTCTTCACCCTCGAGAAGAGGGGCGATGCCTGGGTGATCGTCGGCCTCAGCTAGAAGCTGTAGTCGATGCCCACCATCGGGGCGATGTTGAACTGAAGGCCTTCCCTGTTCAGCGAGAAGAGGGCGTTGGCCGTGACGAGCAGATTCGCGAACGGATTGACCTTCAGGCCGAACGACCCGATCAGGGTATTCAGGTCGCCCTGCGTCGTCGTGAGCCTCGGATACCGCGCGGTGACGACCTGCGGGGGCTGCTGTCCCTCCGGCTCGCACAGGCACTCGCCTCCGCGGGAATCGCCCGTCGTGGCCGTGAACGTCTGATCCTCCACCTGGACGATCTGGGTCTGGAGGAACGTCCGGCCGATCACGTCGAAGGCGACCGTGACGCGCGGATGCACGGCCCAGTCGAAGCCCGCCGTGTAGTCGACCTGATCCGGGATGGTCAACCGGGGTAACGGAGCACCGCCGTGCTCCGGGTGCATTTCCTCCTCGGTCCGGTCATCCGAGGGGTTCGTCGACCACGTGTACCCCGCGTTGACGTGGGGCGAGAAGCCTCCCAGATGGACGGACCAGACGACCGAAGCCCTGGCCTGCCACACTCCCGTGCCGAGCAGATCCCGTTCTTCTCCGGTGGGCAGCCGGAAATCCGCGCCGAGCGCCAGGCCGCCGGCGGAGCCCTCGAGGATCCGGTATTTCCCGCGGAGAACGATGTCCCCGACGCCGCTGGCGCTCCCGCTGTCCTCGAAGGTCTCGCTCGAGGTATCCCCGGGGAAGCGGTGGATGGGAACGGCTGAACAGTTCGGAGTCCCTCCCGGGCACGGCCCCGTGGCCAGCCGCTGGATCGTCGCGTCCGTGCTGGCGGACATGCTCACCTTGACGATCGGAATGGCCGCCGCGACGTCGAATCGGTCGGACACCCCATAGGTCATCACGAAGGCCAGGATGTCCGACTTCAGATTCAAGGAGAGATCCGCGGTGATGACGTCCCCTTCGATGTACTTGCCGACGTCCGTGTGCTGAAAGACGAGCTTCAGGTCGCCATCCTTCAGGGACAGGTCGTTGATCCGGGTGAAATCGAAGTGGCTGTAGTTCAGACCCAGATTGGACTTCCCCTCGCCGATCGTGTCGGCGCGTTCCGCGTAGATCGGTCCGAAGCTCTCGGTCGCGCGGGTGAAGGTTCCGAGCGCCGGGTCGAACCGATAGGTGAAGCCTCCGGCGGAGGAGGCGAGCGGGAAGGAAGAGAGCTGGAGGGCGAGCTCCTGGTTGAACTGCCGCACGGCCAGAAACTGCGTCTGGTCGAGGCTGTTGAAGTGGGCGACGTGACTGGTGCCCCCGACGAGAGGAGGCGGCGCGAGGGTGATCCCCTCCTGCAGGAAATCCGTCAGAAGGTCCCGCAGACCGCTTTGCGCCGTCATCGCGGCGGACGCGGACAGTGAGAGGGCGGCGGCCAGCAGGGCGGATCGGCGAGCGGACATGCGCTCCTCCTTATTTCGTGCCGCGGAAGGGGAACCTCCGGCAAGCCTACGGGGAGCCCCGTCAGCCGGTCAAGGAGAAACGGGCCCGACGCGGCCGAGCGCGCGGGCGCTTCCCGGGTGCGCCTACTTCGCGAGAAGCTTGCCGAGCTCCTGGCGCATGTCGTCCACCTTGACGTCGTGGTCCGGCTGCTTCCAGAGGACCTTGCCGTCGGCGGAACGGATGACGAGGCCGTGGTTCTCGAACCCGAGGGAGCGGACGATCTTCTTGTTCTCTTCGGTGGTGGCGTCGAGATTCTCTCCGCGGACCCGGCCCTTGTACTCCTGCTCCAACCCGCTCACGGCGGGCTTGATCCTGGCGCAGATCCCTCAGCCGGGGAGGAAGTAGTACGTCACCTGCAGCGGCCCGGTCGTCTCCGGGAAACCCGGGGCCCACGCGGCCGCGAGAGCGAAAAACGCTCCGGAGAAGAACGCGCGTCGAGTCGTCATGCTCACTGCCCTTTCGGCGCCAGGGCCCCTGCGGACGAGGCTGCGCCGAAGCCTACAGGAGCCCGGCGTGCGAAAGAAAGGCGGCGAGGATGCCTCCGGCCGCGCCCAGGCAGACGATTCCGCCGACGGCATACCGCACGATCCGCGCCTTCAACTGGCGCAGGATCGAGTCCGGGTCTCCCTTCATGATCCGCGTGACGTTCGCCCAGTTGGGGTGAGGAACGATGCCGCCCCGGGCCTCGGAGTAGAGGCCGACCGCGTAGACCCGGTCGCCCGGACGGATCAGGTCTTCGTGGTACTTGCACTCCTCGAGAGGGACTTCGCCGTTGGTGGGATGCCGCTTCTCGCTCCGGTAGGACCCGTCGTCGTCGGTCCACTGCTTCGCGAGCGTCTTCCGCGCGGCTTCCGGCGTCTCGAAGGCCGCGGTCTTGACGTGCTCGGACCAGTGGAAGAGGGCCCGCTTCGGGTCGACGTCTTCCCTTCCGAAATCGAACTCGGGGACCGCGAGCAGGCGGAAGCTCCCCGCAGGCGTCGAGATCGCGGACGGCACCAGCGCCACGCCGTCGAAGTACACGGTCCGGTGCCGGCTCCGGCCGGCGCCGACGGTGAGGTCGATCTCGTAGCGGTACGCCAGGCACTCGGTGCCGGTCATGGGCGAGCGCAGCAGCTCGCCGGCCGCCTCGATCGTTCCGGCGATGCCGGTCCGCTTCCCGTCGGCGGGCCGTCTGCCGGCGAGGCAGCCGGCGAGCGCCGCGCGCTCGGTGACCGGCTTCCGGATGCTGGCGAGGAGGCCCAGGCCGATGAACCCGAACAGCGCCGCGAAGAACGCGGGGCCGATGACCCTGCCGGGGGCGAGCGCGTACCGATACTGGAGAAATGCCAGCACGCCGGCGAGCATCGCCACAAATCCAGCGAGCTGGAGGAGCAGGCTCCGCGCACAACCCTTCATCTTGTCGGCCTTTCGCTGGGGCGAAGTATAGAGTCTCGCGAGCTCGTGCCTCACCGATCGTTCTGGCTCCAGGAAGTCGCGGGCGACGCGCCGGACGCGCCGGCCCTCGAGGGCGACGACCGCGCGGACGTCGCGATCGTCGGCGGCGGCTACGTCGGGCTGTGGACGGCGCTCCGGATCAAGGAGCTCGAGCCCTCGCGCGACGTCGTCGTGCTCGAGCAGGACATCTGCGGCGGCGGCGCCTCCGGGCGCAACGGCGGGTTCGTCCTCAACTGGTGGACGAAGCTGTCTTCCCTCGTGTCGCTGTGCGGCGCCTCGGACGCCCTGCGGGTGGCGGGCGACGCGCAGGCGGCGATCGACGAGATTCGGGCCTTCTGCGAGGCCCACGGGATCGACGCGCACTTGCGCCGGGGAGGCTCGCTCTGGACGGCGACGTCGCAGGCGCAGCTCGGCTCCTGGGAAGGCGTGCTGACGGTTGTGCGAGAGCCTGGGTGTCGAGCCGTTTCGCCGGCTCGCACCCGAAGAGGTCGCCCGGCGGACAGGATCGCCGGTCCATCGCGCGGGCGTGCTCGACCCGACCGCCGCGACCGTTCAGCCCGCGGCCCTCGCTCGCGGACTGCGGCGTGCGGCTCTGGAGGCGGGAGTGAGGATCTACGAGACGACCCGCGTCCGGTCCTTCTCCCGGAGTCGACCCGTGGTGATTCGAACCGACGCGCGGCAGGCTGACGGCGGAGAAGCTCGTCCTCGCCATCAACGCCTGGGCAGCCGGGATTCCCGAGCTCGCGCCCCGGCTGGTGGCGATCACGAGCGACATGGTCCTGAGCGCTCCCGTCCCGGATCGACTCGCGCGGCTCGGCTGGACCGGCGGCGAGTGCATCACCGATTCCCAGATGATGGTGGACTACTACCACGTCACGCGGGACGGCCGCGTCGCCTTCGGCAAGGGCGGCTGGGGCATCGCGTTCGGCGGCTCCATCGGGCCGAAGTTCGACCGCAACGCGCGGCGGGCGCGGGTCGTCGAGGCGGACTTCCGGCGGACGTATCCGCAGCTTCGCGACGTGCCGATCACGCACGACTGGTGCGGACCGATCGACCGGACCCGAGACAGTCTCCCGATCCTCGGCCGGTTGGGACGACACCCGCACATCGTCTACGGCGTCGGCTGGAGCGGCAACGGCGTGGGGCCGAGCCGCGTCGGAGGAAAGATCCTGGCGAGCCTCGTGCTCGAGAAGGACGACGACTGGAGCCGGCATCCGCTCGTCGGCCGCACGGCCGGCCGTTTTCCTGCGGAGCCGCTACGCTGGATCGGCGCGCACGTCGTCCGAGGCGCCGTCGCGAGGAAGGAGCGCGCCGAGATCGACGATCGAAAGCCGTCGCGCCTCGACGCCGCGCTGTCCCGTCTGGCTCCGGCCGGTGTCGAGGACAAGGACCCGCCCGGCTGATCTGATATCATTGATATCACGGAGGTGGCCCGTGGCCCAGCTCATCGTCCGGAACCTCGAAGCGGAGGTCGTGCAGCGGCTCAAGCGGCGCGCGGCGCTGCGCAACCGCTCGGCGGAGGCCGAGCATCGCGAGATCCTGCGGGAGGCGCTGGCGCCGCGAGGCTCCGACACCTCTCTGAAGCAGCTCCTCGCCCGGATGCCGGCGTCCGGACGGGACGAGGACTTCGCCCGCCCTCGTGACCGGGGACGCCGGATCCGCGTGTGAGCTACCTCGTCGACACCAACGTCCTGTCCGAGCTCCGGAAGGGAAAGCGCTGCCACCCCCGGGTGGCGCGCTGGTTCGATCGGCTCGCCGCCGAAGATCTCTTCCTGTCCGTGCTCGTCGTCGGCGAGATCCGCCGCGGCATCGAGAGGATTCGTCGGCGCGACGCCCGGTCCGCCCGCGTGCTCGATACGTGGCTCGGCAAGGTCACGCGGGAACACGGGGACCGGATCCTGCCGGTCGACCAGGAGGTCGCCCAGGAATGGGGCCGCCTCAGCGTGCCGGACCCGATCCCGGTCGTCGACGGCCTCATGGCCGCGACCGCGAGGGTCCACGGGCTGACCCTGGCGACGCGCAACGTCCGCGACGTCGCGAAGACGGGGGTCGACTGCGTGAACCCCTTCGAGTTCGAGGGCTGACGATTCTCCCCGCCGAGACGCTCGCGCGCCTGGCCGGCTCGCCCGCCCGCGGCGGGACCGAGGTGCGTCTCCTGCGCGACGGCGAGGAAGCGTTCCCGGCGATGCTCGACGCGATCGGTTCGGCGAAGAAGCGTGTCCTCTTCGAGAACTTCATCTTCGCCGGCGACGCCACCGGAACGAGTTTCGCGGACGCGCTGTCCGCGGCGGCGGGGCGGGGCCTCGAGGTGCGCGTCCTCTACGACCCCGTCGGCACGATGATGGTCCGCGGCGGATCGATCGCATCCGTGCTGAAGAAGCAGGGCGTGACCGCGCGGGCCTTTCGCCCGCTCTCCCCGCTTGCGCCGTGGAGCTGGCTCCGCATGCGGCACCGCGACCATCGCAAGAGCCTGACCGTCGACTCCGAGACGGCCATCGTCGGCGGCCTCTGCATCAGCGACAACTGGGCGCCGTCGGAAAAGGGCGGGCACGGCTGGCGCGACACGGCCCTTCTCGTCCGCGGCGAGATCGCCCGCGACGTCGAGCGCGCGTTCGAGGCGATGTGGCGGCGCGCGGTCGGGCAGCGCCCTCCCGACACCGAGGACGCTCCTGCCGGGTCCGCTCCGCCGGTGGCGATCCTCGCCCAGGACCTTCCCGACACCGAGCGCGTCGCGACGATCTACGAGTGGCTCGCCGGCGAGGCGCGGGCGACGCTCGAGATCACCGACGCCTACATGGTCGCTCCGCCGAAGGTGCTCGCCGCCTTCGCCGCCGCCGCGCGCCGCGGCGTCGCCGTCTCGATCCTGCTGCCCGGGCGCAACAATCATCCCCTCGCCGGCGCCGCGGCGAGACGCGTCTACCAGCGGCTGCTGGACGCCGGCGTGCGGATCTACGAGTGGGACGGCGTGATGATCCACGCCAAGACCGCCGTCGTCGACGGCGAGGTCACGCTCGTCGGCTCGAGCAACCTCGATCCCCTTTCGATGACGCGCAATTACGAGCTGAACCTTCTCGTCGTCGACCGCGACACCGGCGCCGGCATGCGGGCCATGTTCGCCCGCGACCTCGAGCGCGCCTGCCGGGTGGAGCCGGCGGGCTGGCGGCTGCGGCCCCGGTGGCAGAAGGCGGCCGAGCGGGCCGCGGGGATTCTCGCCGGCGATCTCTGACCCGGGCGGCGCTACCATGAGCGGATGAACCGGGTTCGCAAGGCCCTCGACTCGGCGGCCGCATCGGGCCTGATCCCGCGCGGCTCGTCGCTCCTTCTCGCCGTCTCCGGCGGCGCCGATTCGATGGCGCTCCTCCACGGCGCGGCCGGGGTCGCGGCCGAAACCGGCTGGTCCCTCTCGGTCGCGCACGTCCACCACGGCTGGCGCGGCCGCGAGGCGGACCGGGACCTCCAGTTCGTCGAGGAGCAGGCGCGGCGGCTCGGTCTCCGCTTCCTCTCGCGCCATCGCGACGCCCGCGCCGCCTCGCGGGAGCTTCGCCTGTCGCCGGAGGCGGGGGCGCGGCACGTGCGCTACGAGGCGCTCCTCGAGATGGCCGCCGCGGCAGGCGCGGACCGCATCGCGACCGCACATCAAGAGGACGACATCCTCGAGTCGCACCTTCTCGCAAGGGAGCGCCGCGGGGGATTGGCGCTTCTGGCCGGGCCGCGCGAATCGCGGGCGGACGGGATCGTGCGGCCGCTGCTCCAGGTTTCTCGCGCGGAGATCCTGCGCTACCTCGCCGAGCGCGGGATTCCGTTCCGCCGCGACGCCTCCAACGGCGACCTGCGCCTGTCGCGGAACCGGGTCCGCCGGGAGCTCGCGGAGCTCGACCCGGCGGAGCGCGCGAGGCTGCTCGACGAGATTGCGTCGCTGCGCGCGCGAGAGCGATCGCCTCGAGCGCGAGCTCGCCGAACGGGTCCTGCCCCGCCTGCGCTTCGCTCCCGGGAGCGGCCTTCGCCGAGGCCGCCTTCCTCGCGGACCTCCCTGCGAGAGTCGCTGCGCGCGGCCCTCGAGCGTCTCGCCCTCCCCTTCGCGCGGCCCGGCCGGCCGCCGATGACGGGCCGCGAGCGCGAGCAGATCCTGCGGCGGCTCGCCTCGGGCGGGGACTTCCGGTTCGAGGCCGGCCGGCGAATCCGGTTCGAGCGTCGCGGGGCCCTGCTCAGCGTCCGCCCGGCGCCCGCCGGTGTACCATTTGCCGATCGATACCCGGAGCCGTTTCCGAGACCGCCTCGTGAAGCTCGAGCGACGCTACGAGGAGAGCCTGATCGCCGACCGCGTGGAAGCGGTCGCGGGGGCCATCGACCGGGACATCCGCGACCGGCCGCTCGTCATCGTGTCGATCCTGAAGGGATCGGCGTTCTTCATGGCCGATCTGAGCCGGATGATCGAGTCGCCGTTCACGGCTACGAGTTCCTCAACGTGCCGGCGAGCCGGGGGCGCGAACGACTCCTCCAGATCGACTTTTCGACGCCGTTCTAGATCGCCGGCAAACACGTCGTCGTTCTCAAGGACGTCGTCAACACCGGTATCATCGAGGCGTACCTGATGAACCAGCTCGAACGGACGGGCCGGCCTCGATCCGCTTCGCCGCGATCGTCGACAAGCCCCAACGAGAGACGAACCTCTCCGTGGACTACGCCCTCTTCACCTCCGAGGACGCCGACCTGCTCGTCGGCTACGGCATGGAGCACGAGGGCCGGCTCGGGTACCTTCCGCACATTCCTCGATCCCGGTCCCGGCGGCCAGAACGGGCAATAAATCCGGCCCCGGTTCCGTTATGCTTGGGGCGGGCATCGGCCCCAAGGAGAGATCCTTTGAACGCGATCATCAAGAACCTCCTCCTGTGGATGGTGATCCTCGTCGTGATCATCCTCGCCTGGAACGTGTTCAGGAGCGGCGCGCCCGGCGTCGAAGAGCTCACGTTCTCCGATTTCCTCGATCCAGGTCGAGAAGGGACACGTGCAAAAAGTACAATCCGCGGCAACGAGATCCACGGCCATACGCTCCGGCCGCGGGCAGCGCGAGCCGCTTTCAAGACCTACGCCGCGAACTACCCCGACCTCGTCAAGGACCTGCGGGCCAAGGCGTCGAGATCAAGGCCGACGACGCCGAAGGATTCGACCTTCGTCTCGGCCCTCGTGCTGTACGGGCCGCTGATCCTCCTCATCGTGATCTGGTTCGTGATCATGCGGCAGATGCAGACGGGCGGGAACAAGGCCCTCTCCTTCGGCAAGTCGCGCGCGAAGCTGCTGACGCCGAACCAGAAGAAGGTGACGTTCAAGGACGTCGCCGGCGTCGACGAGGCGAAGGTCGAGCTGCAGGAGATCATCGAGTTCCTGAAGGACCCGCAGAAGTTCCAGAAGCTCGGCGGCAAGATCCCGAAGGGCGTCCTCCTGATGGGCCTCCCGGCACGGGCAAGACGCTCCTCGCGCGGGCCGATCGCCGGCGAGGCGAACGTCCCGTTCTTCTCGATCTCGGGCTCGGACTTCGTCGAGATGTTCGTGGGCGTCGGCGCCTCGCGCGTCCGCGACCTCTTCGAGCAGGGCAAGAAGAACGCGCCCTGCATCATCTTCATCGACGAGATCGACGCCGTCGGCCGCCACCGCGGCGCCGGCCTCGGCGGCGGGCACGACGAGCGCGAGCAGACGCTGAACGCGCTGCTCGTCGAGATGGACGGCTTCGAGACCAACGAGGGCGTCATCCTCGTCGCGGCGACGAACCGGCCCGACGTGCTCGACCCGGCGCTCCTGCGGCCCGGCCGCTTCGACCGCCGCGTCGTCGTCGACCGGCCGGACCTGCAAGGGCCGCGAGCAGATCCTGAAGGTCCACACGCGGCAGATTCCGCTCTCCGAGAACGTCGACCTCACGGTCATCGCGCGCGGAACGCCCGGACTTCTCGGGCGCCGACCTCGCGAACCTCGTCAACGAGGCGGCGCTGAACGCCGCGCGCTTCGACAAGAAGAAAGTCGAGATGATCGACTTCGAGTACGCCAAGGACAAGGTCCTGATGGGCCCGGAGCGCAAGTCCATGATCATGACCGACGAGGAGAAGAGGAACACCGCCTACCACGAGGGCGGGCCACGCGCTCGTCGCCGCGATGCTCCCGGACGCCGACCCGCTCCACAAGGTCACGATCATCCCGCGCGGTCGCGCGCTGGGCCTGACGATGCAGCTGCCCGACCGAGGACAAGTACTCCTACACGAAGGAGTACCTCGAGGCGACGATCACCGTCATGATGGGCGGCCGCATCGCCGAGGAGATCTTCCTCGGACACATGACGACCGGCGCCGGCAACGACATCGAGAAGGCGACCGAGATGGCGCGCAAGATGGTCTGCGAGTGGGGCATGAGCGAGCTGGGGCCGCTCACCTTCGGCAAGCCCGAGCAGGAGATCTTCCTCGGCCGCGACTTCGGGCGGCACGCAGGACTACTCCGAGGAGACGGCGAACCAGATCGACGCCGAGGTCAAGCGGATCGTGACGTCCGCCTACGAGCGCGGCCAGCCAGATCATCGACGAAAACCAGAAGGCGATGCACCGGATCGCCCGGACCCTCCTCGAGAAGGAAGTCCTGGACGGCGAGCGAGATCCTCGCGATCATCGCCGAAGAGTCCGGCGTCGACATCTCGAAGCTGCGCAAGTCCGGGCCGCCGAAGCCGCCGATCCTGCCCGGCCCGACCCCCGAAGTCGCGGGCGGCAACATCGGTCCGCTGGTGCCCGAGCCGGCGTAGCGCGCTTGACCGTCGCCGAAGCCCTGCTGCCGGAATTCGACGCCGAGATGGCGTCGACGCGCCGCCTGCTCGAGCGCGTCCCGGCGGACCGGCTCGACTGGAAGCCTCACGCGAAGTCGAGGACCCTGGGCGAGCTCGCCACGCACGTGACCGAGCTCGCCCGCTGGGGCATCCGCTTCGAGAAGCTGAGCTTTCAGATCGGAAGCGAGAAGGCCCCGGCCATGGCCTCGGCCGCGGACTTCGTGAAGCGCATCGACGAGAACGTGACACAGAGCCGCGCAGGCATCGCGCGGACGGGGGATGCCGCGATGGAGCAGGAGTTCCGGGTCCTCAAGGCCGACGGGACTCTCTTCTTCGCCCTCAAGCGCCGGTTACTCCTGCGGCGCGTGCTCTTCAATCACCTGATCCACCACCGCGGGCAGCTCACCGTCTACCTGCGCCTGCTCGACGTTTCCCTGCCGGGCATGTACGGCCCGACGGCCGACGAACCCTCCTAGCGCGCCAGGCGACGCAGCTCTTCCGAGGCTGCCCGGCTCGCCACCACCACCGTCCCGTCCTTCAGCGTGATCGCCAGCCGCCGCTCGTCGTAGGGCTTCAGGTGCGCCACGGCGTCCAGGTTGACGATGTGCGACCGGTGCACCTGGCGGAACCGAGCGGGATCGAGCCGTTCGGCGAGCTCGGACAGCGTCACGTGCAGCAGGAAGACGCCCTCGGCGGCGTGGACCTCGGCGTAGTCGCCCTGCGCCTGGATCCGGCGGATGCCCTCGGTCGCGATCGGCACGATGCGCTCGCCGTGGCGGGCGAAGAGCCGCGAGAGGGGCCCCGGCTCGAGCGAGCTCTTGACGCGGTCGCTCGCGGCGACCGGCGCCTGGCCGACCCGGGCGCGCACCCGCGCGACCGCGGCCGCCAGCCGCTCGCGGCCGAAGGGCTTGACGAGGTAGTCGACCGCGCCGAGCTCGAAGGCCGCCACCGCGAAGCGGTCGTAGGCCGTCGTGAAGACGATCTCGGCCGGATGCCGGATCCGCCGTGCGACCTCGAGGCCGGAGAGCTCCGGCAGCCGCACGTCGAGAAACAGAATGTCCGGCCGATGCTCGTCGGCGAGCGCCAGCGCGGACTTGCCGTCGACGGCCTCGGCCACGATCTCGATCCACGCCGTCGCGGCCAGATACTCGCGCAGGCTGTCTCTCGCCGGCGCCTCGTCCTCGGCGATCAGGGCGGTCAGGCGCGGCGCGCTCATGCGCCCTCCGCCGCAGCGTCGTCGGGCAACTCCAGGCGCACGCGCAGGCCTCCGCCCGCGGGCGACTCGAAGGCCAGGCGCGCCCGGCCCGCGTAGATCGCCGCCAGGCGTTCCTGGAGGAGCCGCAGGCCCATCCGGGGGCTCGCGGCGATCCGCGTCGGCGAGGCGCCGGGCCCGTCGTCCTCGACCTGCAGGCACAGGCGGCCTCCCGAGCGCCGCGCCGTCACCACGACCCGGCCCCCGCCGGCCCGGGGCGCCACGGCGTGGACGATCGCGTTCTCGACCAGCGGCTGCAGCGCGAACGGCGGCACGGCGACCTCGAGCGCGGAAGGGTCCGCTTCGATCTCGAGCCGGAGGCGGTCGCCCAGGCGCACGCGCTCGAGCTCGAGGTAGCTCCGCACGAACTCCCACTCGCGCGAGAGCGGCACCCAGTCGCTCCCCGTCTGGTGGACCCACTGGCCGAACCGCAGCAGCTCGCCCAGGCGCTCGAGGGCGCCCTCGGCGCGCGCCGGGTCGCGGCGCACGAGGCCGAGCAGCGCATGCAGCACGTTCAGCACGAAGTGCGGGTGGAGCTGCGAGCGCAGGAGCTGGAGCTCGGCGCGGGCCCGCAGCACGTCGGCCGCCGCCGCGCGCTCGCGCGCCTCGCGCAGGGCCTCGGCGGTGTGCCACGCGTAGCCGATGCCGGCGAGCGCCAGGTGGAGGAGTCCGTTGATGACGGTCTGCCAGGCGACGATGCCGGCGGCCGGCCAGCGGATCGCCCCGGCGAAGAGCCAGCTCTCGAGGACGATCAGCACGAACCATCCGGCCGTCGAGGCCACGGCGAGACCCGCGAGGGCCGGCACGAGGCGCAGGGAGAGACGCCACCGGGCATCCAGGGGCCACGGCCAGCGCCGCGCCAGGTTGAGAGAGACGAGTCCGAGGAGCGCGGCCGGAAGGACGGCGGCAATGGCGCCGCGGGCCGCCATCCCGATCGAGACGCCGCTCGTCGTGTACAGCGCCGCGTAGACCGCCGCGAGCGCGATCCACGCTCCCGCGTACGCCGCCGGGGGCGGGCGCAGGGGCGGCGGCGCCGCGGGGCGGGCGTTGCTCATGGCTTCCGAAACCCGATTGTTGCGGCGGGGGCGTCCCCGCCGCAAGGGCCGCGTCGGGTCAGTTGGCCGCCACCGTCACCGGCAGCGCCTCGATCTGCGGCAGGAGGACGTCCCGCACGTAGTGCCACTCGGGCACCGCCGTCAGCGCGCCTTCCGCATAGGCGAGGGCCAGGGCGCGATCGGGTTTCGGGCCGTGGGCGTAGACATACGCGAGATTCATCAGGTTCTCGGGTCCGCCCCAGGTCGGCACCCAGGAGGGCGGCGTCGGTCCCGCGAGCGATTCGCGCCAGGCGCCTGCGACGCCCTGTCGCATCGTCGCGACCGCCTTCACCACGTCGCCGCCGCGCGGGGGCGGCGCCCACATCTCCATCCCGCCCCGGATCCAGAGGGCGCGCGGATTGTCGCCGGCGTTGTCGAGAAGCCAGTGGAACCCGGGAACGGCTTCTTCCAGGATGGCTTTGCGGCGCCCTTCGTCGCTGCCGGCGAGATAGATGAGGTTGCCCCAGCAACCCACCATGGCGAGCCGGGCCTCGATCCACTCCGGCCGGACCTCCTGCGACGCCTTGAAGCGGGACACCGCCTTCTCGAGGTCCGAGGCGAGATCCTCCGGCCGGGGGGTCTCGTTGAATCCGTTGATCGCGCGCCGCCACAACGCGAACCCCCGCCAGTACTCCCGGTACTCCGCCCGCGACGGGACGTCGAGTCGGCCCAGCTCGCCCTCGAGCTTCGCAAGCTGTGCGCGGTCGCCCCGGTAGTCGGCGTTGAGGACGGCGGCGGCGAGCTCCGCCAGGCGGGCCTCGGGTTTCGTCTCCGCCGGGGCGGGCGGCGCGAGCGAGGCGAGGACGACGATCCAGGCTATGAGCTTCATGACGTTGACCTCCATGGGCGCTTGTACGGGAGGCCGCTCCGGCCGGACGGCGCGCGTCGCCGGACGAGCCGACGGCGAGGTCGGAAGGGCGGCGCCGCGGTCCAACGGCGACGAAGTTTTTCGGCCGGCGACCCGATCCACTAGACTCCGAACATGACGCCGCAGGCCGACCTCGTCATCGCCGCGCGCGACGCGGCGGCGCTCACGGAGATCTGCGCGTGGGACGGATTCCGGCCGGCGACCTTCCCGTCCTCGGATTTCCCCGTCGACGTCGTCCGCTTCGAGGGGTCCTCCTCCCGGCCGGTCGTCATCGCCCGATCCCGGCGCGCCGAGACGCTCAAGGCCATGCCGGCGAGCCTCCGGCAGCGGGCCGAGGCGGCCTTCGAGCGGGCCGGGCGGAGACCGGCGCGCCTGGCGCTGGCGCGGGGCCGGTCGCTCGACCTCTCCGCGGGCCCGGCGGTGATGGGGATCCTCAACGTGACGCCCGACTCCTTCTCGGACGGCGGCGAGTACCTCGACCCCGGCCGGGCGGTCGCCCGGGCGCTGGCGATGTTCGAGGAAGGCGCCGCGATCGTCGACGTCGGCGGCGAGTCCACGCGGCCGGCGAACTACGGGCAGGCAGAACCGCTCGCCGCCGACGAGGAGATCGCCCGGGTCGTTCCGGTGATCGAGGCGATCCGTGCGCAGACCGACGCTCCCCTCTCGATCGACACGCGCAAGGCCGCCGTGGCGCGGGCCGCGCTCGCTTCCGGCGCCGACCTCGTCAACGACGTTTCGGCGGGCCGGTTCGACGCCGCGATGTTCGAGACGATCGCCGCGGCCGGCGCGGGAGCTATCCTCATGCACATGAAAGGCACGGACCCGCGGACGATGCAGGACGACCTCGCGTACGGGCACCTGCTCGGCGAGATCGCCGCCTTCCTCGCCGGGGCGGCGGGCCGGGCCGCCGCGGCGGGAGTCGCGGAGGACGCGATCGCCGTCGACCCGGGGCTCGGCTTCGGGAAGTCGCCCGAGGACAACCTCGTGCTGCTGCGCCACCTCGCCGCCTTCTCCGCCCTCGGCCTGCCGATCGCGGCCGGCGCGTCGCGCAAGGGGTTCGTCCGACGGTTCTCCGGCGTCTCCGAAACGTCCCCGCCCGCCGAGCGGCTGGCCGGCTCGCTCGCGGCGCTGTCGGCGGCGGCCGCGGCCGGCGCGTCGATCCTCCGCGTCCACGACGTGGGCGATTCGGTCCGGTTCCTTCGCATGGCCGGCGCGATCACCCGTCCGGTGCCGGCGGCGCCCTCGATCGCCGCCGAGGCCTCGGCCCGGTGATGGATTCCCTCGCGAGCCGCCTGTCGCCGCTGACCCACCTGAACTTCGGCTGGCGCGACGCCCTCGACATCGCGATCGTCGCGATCATCACCTACGGCCTGCTGCGGCTGATCCGGGGAACCCGCGCCGAGCAGATGGTGCTGGGCCTCTTCGCGATCTTTGCCGTCTACGCCGCGGCCGTGTTCCTGAAGCTCGCGGCGCTCACGACCGTGCTCAAGGCGCTGATCTTCTACGTCCCCTTCGCCGTCATCGTGCTCTTCTCGCACGAGCTGCGCCGGGCGCTGGCGGCCTTCGGCCGGACCCCGTTCTTCGCGCTCTTCTCCGGCTACCACGCCGAGGAGGCCATCTCGGAGATCGTCCTCGCCGTGACCTCGCTCGCGGCCCGGCGCGTCGGGGCCCTCATCGTCCTCGAGCGGCGGGAGGGGCTGAAGACGTACATCGAGAACGGCTCGGCGATCGACTCGGCGATCTCCTACGAGTTGCTCGTGACCCTGTTCGCGCCCGGGACTCCGCTCCACGACGGCGCGGTCATCATCTCGGGCGACCGGGTCGCCGCGGCGGCGAGCTTCCTGCCCCTCTCGCTCAAGGAGGGGCTGCCGAAGCGCTTCGGCACGCGCCATCGCGCGGCCGTGGGGATCACGGAGGAGACCGATGCCCTCGCGATCCTCGTTTCGGAGGAGCGCGGCACGATCTCGGTGGCGCACGACGGCGAGCTCCAGGAGGACATGGACGGCAAGTCGCTGCGCGACCTGCTGTTCCGGGAGTTCGCGGTGCACCGATGAACCTGTCCCGGATCCTCTTCCAGAACGCCGGCACGAAGTTGCTTGCGCTCGCGATCGCGTGCGCGACGTGGTTCGTCCTCACCGGCGAGCGCCGGGAGCGCATCTCCGAGCGCAGCTACCGCATCCCGCTCTCCATCGTGAACATCCCGGCGGGCACGCTCATCGTCTCGCCGCTGCCCGACGCCGTCGACGTCCGGGTTCGGGGCGCCTTCACGCCGCTGCGCCAGCTCGAGCCCTCCAAGCTCGAGGCCGTGATCGACCTCGAGGACTCCACCCCCGGGGAGAAGCGGTACGCGCTCGAGCCGGGCGACATCAACGTGCCCCGGGACGTCGAGGTCATCGCGATCTCGCCGGCGGAGATCCGCGTCATCCTCGATGCCGTCGCCGAAAAGACGGTCCCGATCATCCCCGAGGTGACGGGCCAGCCGGCCGAGGGCTCGAGGGTCGAGGAGGTGTCGGTCGAGCCGCGCCAGGCCCGGCTTCTCGGCCCGGCCAAGACGCTCTCCCGCATGCTCCAGATCAAGACGGAGCCCGTGTCGGTCGAGGGCCGCGACGCCCCGTTCTCGGCGTCGACGACGCTGTCGTCCCAGGCCCCGGGCGTGCGCGTCCGGGAGGGCCAGCTCGTCACCGTCCGAATCCGGATCCGGGCGGCGCCGGAGACGACCCCGACGCCGGCGGCGCATTCGAAGCGAAAATGACGGGCACTCCAGGAGGCCGACCTTGAAGCTCTTCGGGACCGACGGACTGCGCGGCCGGGCCGGCGAGTACCCGCTCGATCCGGCCTCGGTGCGGCTGCTCGGCCGCGAGCTCGGAGGGCGGCTCGCCGGCTCGCGCACCGCCCGCGTCGTCGTCGGCGGGGACACGCGCGAGTCGACCCCGGCGATCGTGGCCGACCTCGCCGCCGGGCTGCGCGAGGCCGGGTGCGGCGTGGCTTCGGCCGGCGTCATCACGACGCCCGGGGTCGCCGAGCTCGTCCTCGAGATCGGCGCCGCGGCGGGCGTGGCCGTCTCGGCGTCGCACAATCCGTACGAGGACAACGGCATCAAGATCTTCGGCCCCGACGGCCGCAAGTGGCCCGACGCCGAGGAGGAGTACCTCGAGAAGAAGCTGGTGGAGGGCATGGGAAAGGGAGTGCCCCGCCCGACACCCGCGCCGCCGGACCCCGATCCGGGCCTGGTCGCCACCTACGTCTCGCGGCTGAAGGCCGGCGTGCCGCAGGACCTCGAGGGGCTTCCGGTCGTCCTCGACGCGGGCAACGGAGCGGCGTTCCAGATCGGCCCCCGGGCCCTTCACCGCGCCGGCGCGCGCGTCACCGCGATCCACGACGCTCCCGACGGCCGCAACATCAACCTGGGCTGCGGCGCCCTGCACCCCGAGGGCATGGCCGTGATGACGCGCGAGGAGGGGGCGGCGCTCGGCGTCGCGTTCGACGGGGACGCCGACCGGGCGATCTTCGCCGACGAGACCGGCCGCATCCTCGACGGCGATGACGTGCTCTGGATCGTGGCCTGTCACTGGAAAGCCAGGGGCCTGCTCCCGCCGGGAGGCGTCGTGGGCACGGTGATGTCCAACTTCGGGCTCGAAGCGGCCCTGCGGCAGGAGGGCATCGCCTTCGCCCGCTCCTCGGTCGGCGACCGCAACGTAGCCAGGCTCATGGACGAGACCGGCGCGGCGCTCGGCGGCGAGACCTCGGGACACACGCTGCTGGCGCCCCTGTCGCCGGCCGGCGACGGGATCCTCACGGCGCTCGTCGTCGCGTCGATCGTGCAGGAGAGCGGCCGGAAGCTCTCGCAGCTGGCGACGCTGCAGAAGATGCCCCAGACGCTCCGCAACGTCCGGGTGGGCCGCCGGATGCCGATCGAGCAGTCGGCGGGGATCGTCGACGCGGTCGCCCGGGCCGAGGAGGCGCTGCGCGCGCGGGGACGGGTGTTCCTCCGCTACTCCGGAACGGAGCCGCTTCTCCGCATCCTCGTCGAGGGCCCGGAGGGCGCCGAGGTTCACGCCATCGCCGACGAGCTCGAGGCCGTGGTCCGCTCGGAGCTCGTCGGGTGAAGGACGTCCGCGCCGTCCTCTTCGACGCCGGCGGGACGCTCATCCACGTCGACGGCGAGCGCATCTGCCGCGCCGCCGGCGTCGCCTTCGACGGGACCGCGTTCCGGCGCGCCGAAGCGGAGGCGTTCGCCGCGGTGCGCGCGCTCGTGCTCGAGAGGCCGGAGTCGCGGGACGCCGAGCGGATCCCGCTCTACTTCGACACCCTGCTGTCCGGCCTCGGGCTCGACGACCCGGCCTCCCGCCGGCGCGCCGCCGGCGAGGTCGCCCGGGAGCACCACCGCGCGAACCTCTGGTCGAAGCGCGCCGAGGGCTCCGGCGAGACGCTCGATGCCCTGCGCCGGCGCGGCTACCGGATCGCGGTCGTCTCCAACGCCGACGGACGGGTGCGCGGGCTCCTCGAGGCGGCGGGGCTCTCGCCGCACCTCGAGTTCGTCGTGGACTCGGCGGAGGTCGGAATCGAGAAGCCGGACCCGCGCATCTTCCACGCCGCCACGGACCGGCTGGGACTTGCCCCCGCGGCCTGCGCCTACGTCGGCGACATCTACGAGATCGACGTCGTCGGCGCCGAGCGCGCCGGCCTCGCGCCGATCCTGATCGGGGACGGCCCGGCCCCCCCGGGCACGCGGCGCGTGCCCGACCTCTCGACGCTTCTGTCGATCTTCTCCGGCTTCGCATAGACTCACGGCAAGCCGGTCGGTCACCCGCTTGCCGACCGAAGGAGGCTCCGATGGCCACGCGTACCACCCACCGCAGCGTCGCCGGCAAGAAGCTCTACGCCGTCCGCGACTCCTCGGGACGCTTCAAGGACATCCAGACGTACGAGCGCGCCCACCGCGCCGACCTCAAGAGAAAGAGCAAGAGCGAGAAGACGAAGGCGGCCAAGAAGAAGTAGCCGCCGTTCGAGCACCGCCCCGAGGGCGGAAGGAGGAGACCATGGCTGTCTTTTCGGCGGTTCGCACCATGGCCGAGCACTGGTGGGTCGTCCTGCTCCGCGGCGTCCTGGCGATCCTCTTCGGCGTCCTGGCCTATACCTGGCCCGGGCTGACGGTCCTGCTCCTCGTCTCGATCTGGGGCGCCTACGCGCTGATCGACGGCATCGTCGGCGTCGTGGCGGGAATCCGCGGCAAGTGGGGCTCGCTCGTCGTCATCGGCCTCATCGGCATCGCGGCGGGCATCGTCGCGTTCCTGTGGCCCGGCCTGACGGCCGTCACGCTGCTCTGGGTGATCGCATTCTGGGCGATCGTGGCCGGCGTGCTCCAGATCTCGGCGGCGATCCGGCTGCGCAAGGAGGTCGAGGGCGAGTGGCTCTGGGTCCTCTCGGGCATCCTCACGGTCGGGCTCGGCGTCCTCTTCTTCCTCTACCCGGGGGCCGGAATTCTCTCGGTGACGTGGCTCATTGCCGCGCTGGCGATCGTGTGGGGGATCCTGCTGGTGATGCTGTCGTTCAAGCTGAAGGGACTGAAGGGAAGGCTCGCCGGGCAGCCGGCGTAGGCCCCCCCTCACCCTGCCCTCTCCCCCCTTTGGGGGAGAGGGAGCTCTTCAGCCGTAGCGCTCGACGTCGGGCGGGATCGCGCCGATGACGTTGGGCTCCTGGAAGATCATCGCCGTGCCGGCGATCGGCACGTAGACGGTGTGGTTCCCGGCGGCCATGTCGACGCGGCACTCGTAGTAACCGTGCGGCGAGATCGTCATGAGGGTCGCGGGCTTGTTCTTGAACTCGAGCATCGGGCAGAACAGGATGACTTTGGCGGGCATCGCTCACTCCTTCCCGGCGAGAATCTCGAGCATCTCTTCCCAGGTCACCGTCCGCACGCCGAGCGACCTGGCCTTCTCCAGCTTCGATCCCGCTGATTCTCCCACGACCACGTAGTCGGTCTTCTTCGAAACCGAGCCGGAGACCTTCGCGCCGGCGGCCTCGAGACGCGCCGCGGCCTCCTCGCGCGAGATCCCGGGCAGCGTGCCCGTGATCACCGCGGTCTTCCCCGTCAGCGGGCCCGCGGCCGCGCGCTCCCGGCGGGGCCCCTCGAGGCGAACGCCGTGGGCCCGGAGCTTCTCCACGAGCTCGCGGCTCTTCGGGTGCGAGAAGTACGCCCGGATGGCCGCGGCCGTGTTGGGCCCCACCTCCTCCACCGCCTCGAGCTCCTCGGAGCTCGCCGCGGCGAGCGCGTCGATCGAGCCGAAGTGCGCGGCCAGCGTCTTCGCCGCCTTCTCGCCCACGTGCCGGATGCCGAGCGCGAAGAGGAGGCGGGACGGCTCGTTGGCCTTGCTCTTCTCGATCTCCGCCAGCAGGTTTGCCGCCGACTTCTCGCCCCAGCGTGAAAGCTCCTGCAGGTCCTCCGCCTTCAGGTCGTAGATCGAGGCCACGTCGGACAGCATCCCGGCGGTGACGAGCTGGTCGACGAGCTTCTCGCCGAGGCCCTCGATGTTCATGGCGCGCCGGCCGCAGAAGTGCCGCAGGGCCTCGCGCACCACGGCCGGGCACGCGGGGTTGACGCAGCGCAGCGCCACCTCGCCCTCCTCGCGGACGACCGGGTCGCCGCAGACCGGGCAGCGCGCCGGCATGACGAAGGCCTCGGCTCCGCGGGGCCGTTTCTCCAGGATCACGCGCACGACCTTCGGGATGACGTCGCCGCCCTTCTCGACGACGACGGTGTCGCCCACCCGCACGTCCTTGCGCGACAGGTCCTCGTAGTTGTGGAGCGTCGCCCGCTTGACCGTCGTCCCCCCGAGCGGCACCGGGTCGAAGTGCGCGACCGGCGTCAGGGTGCCCGTGCGTCCGACGTTGACGCCGATCTCCCGGACGACGGTCGTCGCCTCCTCCGCCGGGTACTTGTAGGCGAGCGCCCAGCGCGGGGACTTGGCCGTCGAGCCCAGCTCCCGCTGGAGGGCCCGGTCGTCGATCTTGATGACGACGCCGTCGGTCTCGAAATCGAGATCGTGCCGCTTCTCCTGCCACTCCTCGACGAACCGGCGCACGTCCTCGAAGCTCTCGCAGGCGCGCCGATGGGAGTTGACCGGGAACCCCAACGATTCCAGCCGCGCGAGGGCCTCGCTCTGGCTCCCCGGCATGGGGTCCGCCTCGGCCACGGCGTAGAGCCATGCGTCGAGCCGCCGCTTCGCCGTGACCCGCGAGTCGAGGAGGCGCATCGTTCCGGCCGCCGCGTTGCGGGGGTTGGCGAAGAGGGGCTCCCCCTCCGCCTCGCGGTCGGCGTTGACGCGGCCGAACGCCTTCTTCGAGTAGTAGACCTCGCCGCGGACCTCGAGCGGCGAGGCCTCGGCGATCCGCAGCGGCACCGTGCGGATCGTCCGCACGTTCGACGTCACGTCCTCGCCGCGCACGCCGTCGCCGCGCGTGGCGCCGCGCACGAGGAGGCCGTCCTCGTAACGCAGAGCGATCGACAGGCCGTCGATCTTCAGCTCCGCGACGAACCCGCGGGGCTCCCGGTCGAGCAGCCGCGTGTTGCGCGCGAGCCACGCCTCCGCCTCCTCCCAGGAGTAGGCGTTCTCGAGCGAGAGCATCGGCGCCGCGTGCTCGACGGCCGCGAAGCCCTCCGCCGGCTCGCCGCCCACGCGGCGGCTCGGCGAATCGTCGCTGGCGAGCTCGGGGTGGGCGGCCTCGAGCTCCTGCAGCTCGCGCATGAGCCGGTCGAACTCGGCGTCGGTGATCTCCGGCCGGTTGTCGACGTAGTACAGCCGCTCGTGCCGGCGCAGCTGCCCCCGCAGCTCCTCGGCGCGGCGCCGGGCGGCTCGCGGGGCGGGCCCGCCTTCCGAAATCCCCATCGCCCTCATGCTACAGTCCGCGCAATGTCTTCGGCAAAAGCCGGGATCCTGGCGGCCGCGCTCGGTGCGGCCGCGAGCGCCGCCTTCGCCGTCTCGTTCCCGCCGCCTCCGGTCGCCTCGTACCAGATCTCCTGCACGCTCGACGCCGAGAAGAAGACCGTCGAGGGGACGCAGGTCCTGACCTGGACGAACACGACCTCCCGTCCCGCGACGACGCTGCGCTTCCACCTCTACCTGAACGCCTTCCGCAACACGCTCTCGACCTTCTACCGGGAGTCCCGAGGCGAGCACCGCGACGGCCGGCTCCCGCAGGATTCGTGGGGCTCGATCGAGATCCTGCGCATGACGGGCTCCGACGGCGAGGACCTGCTGGCATCGCTCAAGTTCATCGCCCCCGACGACGGCAATGCCGACGACCGCACGGTGGCGGAGGTGATCCCCGGACGCCCGGTCGCGCCCGGCGAGACGATCTCGATCGCCATGGACTTCGTGTCCCGCCTGCCCCGCGTCTCCGTGCGCACGGGCACCAAGGGCGACTTCTTCTTCGTCGTGCAGTGGTTCCCGAAGATCGGCGTCTTCCAGGAGAACGGCTGGAACTGCCACCAGTTCCACGCTTCGAGCGAGTTCTTCGCCGACTTCGGCGACTACGACGTCTCGATCGACGTTCCGCGCGCTTCAAGGGCCGGGTCGGCGCCACGGGCCGGCGGGTCGAGGAGCGGGAGACGTCGGCGGGCCGGGTGCTCTACCGCTTCCAGCAGGCGGGCGTCCACGACTTCGCCTGGACGGCGACCCGGCGTACCTCGTCCTGGAGGACACGTTCCGCGAGGCCGGCCTCGGCGACGTCCGGATCACGCTGCTCCTTCAGCCCGAGCACGCCGCGCAGGCCGACCGGCACTTCAAGGCGGCCAAGGCCGCCCTCTCCGGCTACGGGCGGGTCCTCGGGGCGTACCCCTACGCCACGCTGACCGTCGTCGACCCGCCCTGGGGGGCGCACGGCGCGGGCGGGATGGAGTACCCGACGCTGATCACCGCGGGCACCGCCTGGAGCGCGCCGAAGAGCGTGCACCGGCCCGAGGGCGTCACCATCCACGAGACCGGCCACCAGTTCCTCTACGGCCTGCTCGCCTACAACGAGTTCGAGGAGGCCTGGCTCGACGAGGGCTTCAACACCTACATGACGGACCGCGTGATGCAGTCGGTCTTCGGACCGAACCACGTGGAGGTGAACGTCTTCGGCCTCCATTTCCCGCTCGGCATCGAGATCCACTCTCCGGTCGACTCGAACCGGCGCTACTTCGAGGTGGCCGACTGGGACGTCCTCGCCTCGGAGAGCTGGAAGTTCCGAGAGCGCAAATCCTACGGCGCCCACGTCTACTCGAAGACCGCGCTGACGATGGCGACCCTCGAGCGGCTCCTCGGCACGCCGGCGATGGACCGGGCGCTTCGGCTCTACGCGGACCGATGGCGCTACCGGCATCCCACGACCCGGGACTTCATCGCCGCCGTCAACGACTCGACCGGCCGGGACTGGACGTGGTTCTTCGACCGGACGTTCTTCTCCTCCGGCATCGTCGACTACGCCGTCGCCGACGCCGAGAGCGCCCCGGCCAAACCGCCCCGCGGCCTCTTCGAGAAGGACGGGAAGCTCTCCGAGGGACCGCCCCCGGCGCTCGCGAAGGCGCGCGGCTACGACAGCCAGGCGACCGTCGTCCGCAGCGGCGACGTGCCGATGCCGGTCGACGTCCTCCTGCGCTTCGAGGGCGGCCGCGAGTACCGCTCGCGCTGGGACGGCCAGGCGCGGTGGAAGCGCTTCCGCGTCGAGTCGGGGCCGCGGCTGCTCGAGGCCGTCGTCGATCCCGACGAGAAGATCCTCCTCGACGTCGACCGCACGAACAACGGCCGGAGGACGCAGGACGACCCGCGGGCGGCCACGCGCTGGACCGTGCGGGCGGTCTTCTGGGTCCAGAACATGATCGACTTCATGACGGTGGTGTGGTGAAGCGCCGCGGACCCCGGGCGCTGGCGTGCTTCCTGCGCGGCCTGCGGCTCTCGCTCTCGAAGCCCTACCTCGCGGTCGCGCTGTGGCTGATCCAGCTGCTGCTCTCCGCGTCGCTCATCCTGCCGATCTCCAACAGCCTCCACTCGCTGCTCGACCGCTCGCCCGCCGCCGACAAGATGGTCGCCAACCCGGATTACGGCTGGTGGGAGACCGTGCGCCGCGAGCACCCCGACCTCCTCGGCAACTTCCCCGAGATCGCCACGGGGCTGCTCTCGGTCGAGGGCATCCGCTGGTCGGAGCTGCCCGGGATGCGCGGGGTCGGGGCGACCGCCTTCTCCCTGGCTCTGCTCGCGACGGTGCTCCATGCCTTCGGCCTCGGCGGCATGCTCGGCGTGTTGCGGGAGCCCTCGAGCTCGCTCGTCACGTTCGGCCGCGAGGGCATGCGGCGCATGCCGGCCTTCCTCCTCTTCACCTTCGCCGCCTTCGGCGCGGCCTTTGCGGCCTACGAGTGGATCTACGTCGGCTCGGGCGAGGTGATGAAGAACCGCGTCAAGGAGCTCCACACCGAGCAGGCGGCGCTGGCGGTCACCGGACTGCGCCTCGTCGCGCTCGCGCTCGCGTTCGCCGCGATCAAGCTGCTGGCCGACGCGGTGCGGACCGTTTGGGTGGCGCGGCCGGACCTTCCGCCGGTCTCGCGCATCCTCTTCGGCCTGGCCGGAGCGCTCGGCCGTCCCCTGCGCCTGCTCGGCGTCCTCGGCCTCTACTCGGTGGTGACGGCGGGCCTGTACCTGCTGTGGCTCGTGCTCGATCCCTCCGCCGGAGGCGAGGCGCATTTCGCCCTGGCGCCGCTCATCCTGGCCCAGCAGGTCTTCGTCTTCGTGCGCCTCCTGACCAAGGTCGGCTACTACGCCGCGATCTCGGAGGCCCTCACGCGGATGCCCGAGCCGGAGTACTCCTACGTGGCGGGGGCCCCGGCCGGCGGACCGTCAGCGTCCCCCGCGAACGAAGCCCCGCTCGACGGCGTTTAGCGCCGGATCCAGCCGCACCCGGTAGACGAAGGGCTGCCGCCGGATCCCCTGTTCCTGGTCCGGCTCCCACGGCCCGGTGAAGAACGGCAGGAAGCGCAGGTCCTGGATGATGACGGTCGCCCCGCCGTCCGGTTCGGGGTACACGGTTTCGAGCGGGAACCGCGCGAACGCGAGATAGATCCTCCAGTCCTCGAGGCGGCGCGCCGCCTCGAGCGCCGGCGAGCCCGGGGGCTTCTCGTAATTCGCGACCCGGGCGCGGTCGGGCGGCGGATAGAAGTCCGAGAGGCTCTGCAGCACGTCCTTCCACCGTTTCGGCGGCTGCGGGTCCTCGACCCCCTTCGCGAACGGCCCGATGTCGAAGAACGCCACGCGGATCTCGCCGCCCGACTCCGAGAGGCCGAGCCAGCGAAAGGGCGAGAGGAACTGCGGCAGCACCGCGACCTTCGCGCCCTCGGCCGGCCGATCCATGCGCCGCCACGTCTCGAGCGCCCGCGCGTGGAGCACGGCGCAGATCGCGACGTAGGCCGCGAGCACGCCCGAGCCGAAGGCGGCGATCCGGCGCCCGCGGCCGCGAAGCGCCAGCGTCAGCACCAGCGTGCCGAGCGAGATCCCGGTGAAGAGCGGGTCGAGGATGAAGAGCCAGTCGAGCGCGTAGCGGTGCCGCGTCACGGGCGTCCAGAACATGATTCCGAACGAGGTCGCCCAGTCGAAGAGGATGTGCGACCCGATCCCGATCGCGGCGAAGAGCCAGAGCGTCGGCAGGCGCGTCTTCCGCGCCCAGATCTTCCCGATCAGGGCGAGAGCCAGGGCCATGAACGGCAGGACCAGGAACGAGTGCGTCCAGCTCCGATGGTCGCGCAGATAGTCGAGGCGGTTCGAGAAGAAGAGGAAGTCGAGGTCCGGCACGATCCCCGAGACCGCGCCGAGGACGAGGGCCGCGACCGCCGCGGGCCGCTCGTCTGCCGAGCGGGCCAGGATCGAGCCCGCGAATCCGTGGGAGATCGTGTCCATGCGGGAGCGGATGATACAGGCGCAGGTTCGGGCCCGGCGCGCGGCCCTGGAGCCGGGGCGCGGATCCCTGATACCTTGGTCCCATGGCCGGCCAGTCCCTGCAGGGCAAGGTGGCGCTGATCACGGGGGCCTCCTCGGGCCTGGGTCGCGCCTTCGCCGTGGCCCTCGCCGCCGCCGGAGCGAAGGTCTTCCTCGTCGCTCGCCGCGAAGAGAAGCTCCGCGAGGTTGCCCGCGAGATCGCCGAGGCCGGCGGCGAGGCCGGCTACCACGTCCTCGACGTGCGCAGCGTGCCGGCCATCTACGACGCCGTCGACGTCATGCTCTCGCGCTTCCGGCGGCTCGACATCCTGATCAACAACGCGGGCCTGGGCTACCGGGCGCCGCTGCTCGAGGCCAAGCGCTCCGAGATCGCGGCGATGCTCGAGACGGACCTCGCCGCCGCGATCTACCTGTCCCAGGCGTCCCTGCACGCGCTCCTGCGCAGCGCCCCCTCCGACATCGTCAACATCTCCTCGATCGCGGGACTCGAGGGCTTCGCCGAGGGCACGGTCTACTGCGCGGCCAAGGCGGGGCTCGTCGGCTTCACGCGCGCGCTCGCGGCCGAGCTGAAGCCCGCCAACATCCGCGTCACGGCGATCTGCCCCGGCTCGGTCGACACCGAGTTCTTCGAGGACCGGTTCCGGCCGACGCTCGACCGGCCCCAGATGCTGACGACCGCCGACGTCGTCGGCGCCCTGATGTTCGTCCTGACGTCTCCTCCCAACGTGATGCACGGCGAGGTCGTCCTGCGGCCGCGCCGGGTCTGAGGCGGCGATGCCCTCGGTCCTGCTCGTCGACGACGCCGGGCTCTTCCGCGGAGCGGCCGAAGAGGTCCTCAAGCGCACGGGCTGCCAGACGCTCGAGGCCGCCGGCGGCACCGAGGCTCTCGACCTGGCGCGCCGGGAGAGGCCGTCGCTGATCGTCGTCAGCGCCGGCATGAAGGGCATGACCGGCGTGGACCTGGCGCGCGTGCTGAAGGCGGACCCGGCCTTCGCCCGCACGCCGATCGTCGTCGTCGGGCCGCCGGGAACCGAGGCCGCGGCCTCGCGCGCCGGCGCCGACGCCACGCTCCCGGTCCCGCTCGACCCGGAGGCCTTCTTCGCCGCCCTGCGCCGCTTCCTGCAGGTGCTGCCGCGCGAGGAAGCCCGCTCGTCCGTGGAATGGTCGATCACGTTCTGGCGCGACGGGCTCCAGCACGCCGGAACGATCCGGGACCTCTCGCGCGGAGGCTTCTTCGTCCGCACCGCCGTCCGGCAGCCGATCGGCGCGCGACTGCAGGTCTCCTTCGACGTTCCGGTCGAGCAGGGCGTGCGGACGATCGTCGCGGAGGCGCTGGTCGTCCGCGTCGGGAAGGAGCCGGACCGGGGACTGGGCTGCCGCTTCTTCCAGCTCTCGGCGGCGTCGAAGGGCCACCTCGAGGAGTGCCTGCGGATCCTCGCGCTCGGCGGGGCGGCGGTCTAGCTACTTCGCCGACAAATCCAGCAGCTCGATCCCCGCGGTCCGGGCCACCTGCACGGAGCGCTCGTCGCGGTAGAACTCGCCGTAATAGATGCGGCGGAGCCCGGAGTTGGCGATCAGCTTGAAGCAGGGCCAGCAGGGAGTCGCCGTCGTGTAGATCTCGGCGCCCGTCGATCGCGACGCCGTTCTTGGCCGCCTGGATGATGGCGTTGGCCTCGGCGTGCACGGTCGCGCACGCAGTGGCCGTCCTCCATCGATGCAGCCGACGTCCTCGCAGTGCGGCAGCCCGCGGATCGAGCCGTTGTAGCCGGTCGAGAGGATCGTCTTGTCGCGCACGATGACGGCGCCGACGTGCTTGCGTCGCAGGTCGAGCGCGTCGACACCTGGCGCGCGATGTTCATGAAGTAGGTGTGCCAGTCGACGCGGGTGTCGGTCACGGGCGGGATTATGGCAGAGGGGTCAAGGGGATCCGCGGGCGGTGGACGGTCGACCGCGCGCCGCCGGGTCTGTGCCACAATCGCCGGGTGACCCAGCGCCGCGTCGTGATCACCGGACTGGGGGCCGTGACGTCGATCGGCGGCACGCTCGAGGAGTTCTGGAAGAGCCTGCTCGACGGCGTCTGCGGCATCCGCCCGTTCACCCTCTTCGACTCCGCCTCCTACCGGACGCAGACGGCCGCCGAGGTCGAGCAGATCCCGGACGGATTCCTGACGGCGGCCGAACGGCGCCGGATGTCGCGGGCCGACCGGATGGGTGTCGCCGCGGCGCGGGAAGCGATCGCGGCCGCGGGCCTCGACCTCGGGCGCGAGGACCCCTCGCGGATCGGGGTCATCCTCGGCGGCGGCATCTCGGGCCTGATCGACTCCGAGGCCTTCTTCGAGCTCTACCTGCGGGGCCGCAAGGCGCGCCCGTCGAAGGTCCTCAATCACCTGCCCGACTCGATCACCGACCGCGTCGCCCAGCGCTTCGGCCTCGAGGGCATCAAGTCCACCATCACGACCGCCTGCTCCTCCTCGGCCAACGCGATGGGCTATGCGTTCGACGCGATCGCCGCCGGGCTCGCGGACGTCGTCGTCACCGGCGGCTCGGACGTGCTCGCGCGGCTGACCTACGGCGGCTTCAACTCGCTGCGCTCCGTCGACCCGGAGCCGTGCCGGCCGTTCGATCGCGAGCGCAAGGGCCTCTCGATCGGCGAGGCGGCCGGGATCCTCGTCTTCGAGGAGGAGGGCCGCGCGCGCCGCCGGAGGGCGCCCGTCGTCGCGGAGTTTCGGGGCTACGGCGTGACGTCCGACGCGTACCACATGACCGCGCCGGACCCCTCGGGCTCGGCCGGCGGCCGCACGATCCGGGCGGCGTTGAAGAGCGCGGGCGTCAACGCCGGAGACGTCGACTACGTCAACGCCCACGGCACCGCGACGCCGCAGAACGACTCGGCCGAGACCGCCGCCCTCAAGGCCGCGCTCGGCGACCGCGCGCGGGCGATCCCGGTCTCCTCGATCAAGTCGATGATCGGCCACTGCCTCTGCGCCGCGGGCGCGATCGAGGCGGTCGCGACCGCGTTGACCGTGCGCGACGGCATGGTGCCGCCGACGATCCACTACGAGAACCCCGATCCGGCGTGCGACCTCGACTACGTTCCCAACGCCGCCCGCGACGCGGACGTCGAGGTCGCGCTGTCGAACTCCTTCGCGTTCGGCGGCAACAGCTCGGTCGTCGTTTTGTCGCGCTACACCGGCGCCGGGTGATGCCCGGGCGCGGCCTCGTCACCGGGACCGGCGCGGTCTCTCCCCTCGGCCGGAGCTCCTCCGAGTTCTACCGGCGGCTCCTCTCGGGCGAGACCGCCATCCGCCCCCTCGACGCCGCCGGCCGCGGCGACATGCAGGCGACCCACGCCGCCCGCTACGAGGGCTTCTCCCCGCAGCCGGAGATCCCCGCGATGAAGGCGCGGCGCTTCGACCGCGGGAGCCAGTTCGCCCTGATCGCCTGCGCCCAGGCGATCGCCGAAGCGTCCTTCGCCATCGCGAAAGACCCCGAGTCGATCGGCATCGCGATGGGGACCGGCTCCGCCGGCGCCGGCGCTCTGACCGAGTTCCTCAAGGTGCTGATCCTCGAGTCGCCGGAGGCGGCGCCGCCGTTCCACTTCCCGAACACCGTCGCCAACGCCCCGGCCTCGCAGGTCTCGATCGAGCTCAAGATCTACGGGCCCAACGTGACGATCACGCAGAAGGACCCCTCCGCGCTGAACGCCCTGCTCTTCTCGACGCTCGCGCTCGCCTCGGGCCGGGCCCGCGCGATGCTCGCCGGCGCCGTCGACGAGTGGAACGCGTTCTACGCGATGGGCTTCGATCGCGTGGGGGCGCTGCGCGGCCAGAAGCGCGCCTCGGGCATCGTCCAGGGCGAGGGCGCCTTCGTCCTGCTCGTCGAAGAGGAGGCGGCCGCGCGGGGGCGCGGGGCGAAGCCTCTGGCGCGCCTCTCGGGCATCGCGACGGCCGGGGTCGCCTCGGAGCCGTACCGGTTCGCGCCCGACCCCCGGGCGATGGAGCGGGCGATCCGCGGCGCGCTCGACGACGCCGGGGCCGCGCCGGGTGACGTCGACCTCTGGCTCTCCTCGCGCGACGGCATCACGGAGATGGACGCCGCGGAGGTCCGGGCGATGCGGTCGGTCTTCGGCGCCGGCCTGCCCCGGGAGCTGTCCGTCAAGGACGCCGTCGGCGAGATGGCGGCGGCGGGAGGGGCGCAGCTGGTGGCGGCCTGCCGGGCGATCGCGGCGGGCGACGCGCGGCGGGCCGTGGTCAACTCGTTCGGGGCGGGAGGCAACTTCCTCGCCGCCGTGATGGAATCTTCGGCATGACGGCCTCCGTCCGGCACGCCGCGCCGCTGTCCGGCCTGACGATCGAGATCCCGGTGCGCTTCGCCGAGTGCGACCCGTACGGCGTCGTTTGGCACGGCCACTACGTCCTCTACTTCGAGCACGCCCGGGAGGCCCTGACCGGGCGCTTCGGCTTCTCCGCCGCCCGGGCGCTCGAGATGGGCTACCGCGTGCCGGTCACGCGCATGGAGCTGAAGTACCGGGCTCCCGCGCGGCCCGACCAGACGATCCGCGTCACCGCCCGGCTGCGCTCGCCGAGCGTGGCGCGCCTCGTCATGGACTACGAGGTCCGGAGCGAGACCGGGGACCTGCTCGTCTCGGGCGAGACCGAGCAGGTCGTGGTCAACGCTGCGGGCGAGCTCCTCCTGACGCTCCCGTCGGGCCTGCGCTCGCTGTGCGCCTCGATCCTCGCGTTCCAGGACGACCTCGACGCCTCGCTGCGATGACGGCGGAGAAGACCGGCAAGGCCGCCGACGCCCGCCGGCGCTCGATCGGCTTCCTGGCCCGGTTCGCGGGACTGCTCGTCGCCTTCTATTTCGTCGTCGCCTCGCATCCGGTCAACGACGCCGTCGTCGTGCCTTTCACCGCCGGCATCGCCCGGACCGCCGGCGCGGTGTTGAACCTCCTGGGCGAACCGGTCACGGTCGCCGGCACCGAGATCCGCTCGCCCCGCTTCGCCGTGAACATCGAGAACGGCTGCAATGGTGTCGAGACCGCGCTCCTCTTCGTTTCGGCCGTGCTGGCCTTCCCGGCCCCCTGGAAGCGCCGGCTCGCGGGCCTCGGGCTCGGGTTCCTGGCCATCCAGGCCGTCAACCTCGTGCGCGTCGTGTCCCTCTTCTGGATCGGGGCGCACCGGCCGGCGTTCTTCTCCGCCTCGCACACCGTGCTCTGGCAGTCGGCCGTGGTCCTCTGCGGCGTGCTCCTCTTCCTGTTCTGGGCCTCGCGCGCTCAGCCACCCCGGCCCGCGGAGGCCCCGGCACGTCATGGCCCGGAAGAAAAAAAGTAAGCCGCCCGACGCGCCGGCCCGGCTGCGGCTCGACCGCGGCTCGCTGCTGCGGCTCGTCCTCGGGTTTGCGGCCGGCCTCGCGCTCTGGCTCGTCTTCTCGGCGCCCTACGAGCGCTTCCTGGCGTGGTCGGCGCAGTCCGCCATCGGGACCTTCGAGAGCCCCGCGACGACACGCCTCACGGCCTCGGACGGCGAGATCCGCGTCGACCGGGCGGACTTCCCGCCCGCCTCGCCCCGGCCGGGCCTGTCCGCCGCGGACATCCACTTCAACTTCGTGCTCCTGTGCGCGCTCTTCGCCCTCGGCCGGCACCCGCTCTCGCCTCGGCCTTTCGGCCGCTTCTGGATCGCAGCGGCCCTTCTCGCCCTGGTGCACGTCGGCGCCCTGGTCTTCCAGGTCGAATCGCTCTACGCGACCCGGCTCGGCCCGTGGAGCGAGGCGCACTACGGTGCGTTCGCCCGCAACTTCTGGGCGGGCGGGTTCCACTTCTACCTGATCGCGGGCCGCTTCGCGGCGCCCTTCGCGCTGTGGTGGGCGCTGGGACGCCCCCTCACCCTGCCCGACAACACCGGCCGGCGGCCGGTGTTGCCTACGGCCCGGGGGTCTGCCTCCGGTGGACGGCTCCCCCCCGCGGGGGGGAGAGGGGAACGACGCTAGCCCCGGCGGCCCCGCTCGCGCCGCAGGTACCGGTAGTCCGGGATCCCGAACTCCTTCAGCTTGGCGATCAGGGAGCCGCGCGAGATGTTGAGGATCTGGGCGCCGCGGCTCTGGTTGCCTTCCACCCGGCGCATGGCGCGGTCGATGACCTCGCGCTCCACGGTCTCGACGATCTTCTTGAGGTCGTCGGTCTGCCGGAGGACGGTCTCGGCGAGGCTCGGCTCGGCCGCCGGCGCGGCGGGCGCGACCGGCACTTCCATCGTCTGCCGCACGGCGGTTTCGCCCGGCTCCGACGAGCCCAACCCGGCGAACGCGATGCCGGCCACCTGGACGAGCTCCTCCAGGAAGAGCACCGTGCGCGCGGCCAGGCGCGGACTCTCGCGGACGAGGATGCCGACGCAGCCGGCGCCCTCGCGCGCCGGCTCGACGATGAGCGTGAGCGCGCCGGTCACGGTCTCGGCGCGGGCGAGACGCTCGCCCGTCCGAAGGTCCTGGATCATGCGCGGAGGCAGCGCCGGGTTCTCGCGAAAGGTCGACGCCAGCGGGCGGAATCCGGCGATGGCGGAGAACTCGCCCACGGCCCACTCCGAAGGCGGCAGCTCCCGGTCGAGGAAATCCGTCAGCTCGGTGGCGAGGTCCTCGGCCGACCGCCCCTCGCGGCACATGCGGAAGGCCGCGAGACGCAGGGCCCGATACTCGACCTCGGTCGGCGGCAGGACCGGCTGGGCGGGCGCCGTGGGCACAGCCGCGAGGTCGCCCTCGGGCATCTCGCCGACCGGCGTCGTGCGCATCGGCGAAGCGGCCTCGACGACCGTGATCGTCGCCTCGCCGATCGTGATGCGGTCGCCGACGGTGATCTGGCCGCCGAAGAAGTCGCGGCCGTTGACCTGGACGGTCTCGATCCCCTTGAACAGGTCGAGGTGATAGCTCCCCTCGCGTTCGAAGAGCCGCATGTGGCGCCCGTAGACGCCGCGCGCGCGAACGACGATCTCGTTGCCGGAGGACGCGCCGACGGTCGCGCTCGCGCCGGTGATGCGATGCATTTCGGCGCTCGTGCCCGGACGCCGACGAACCTCAACTGTCAACATGACCGGAAGGCCCCCTACCGAGACCACCTTATACATTCTCTGAATGCAACCGCAACATTTGTCGCGATTCGAGTGTGCGACCGGCGGTCACTCTCCGGAGCCGGCCCGGCCTTCCGGCCGGCCTAGAAGAGGCCGGAGACCCGCCCCTCGCCGTCGACGTCGATCGTTTCGGCCGCCGGCTGCTTCGGCAGGCCGGGCATCGTCATGATGTCGCCGCAGACGGCCACGACGAAGCCCGCGCCTGCGAAGAGTCGCGTCTTGTCCACGTGGAGCGTGAACCCCGACGGGCGGCCGCCCTTCTTCGGGTCGTCGGAAAACGAGTACGGCGTCTTGGCGATGTTGATCGGCAGGTTTCCGAACCCGTGCTTCTCGTAGCGCTGGAGGCGCTGCTCGGCCTCCTTCGAATACGACACGCCGCCGGCGCCGTAGAGCCGGCGCGCGATGATCTCGATCTTCTCGGGGAGCGGCCGGTCCCAGGGGTAGAGCGGCTGGTACTTGGTCGCTCCCCGGCCGATCTCGGCGAGCACGGCCCGGGCGAGGTCCTCGCCGCCGGCGCCGCCGCGGGTGAAGACCTCGGAGAGGGCCGCCGTGACCCCGAGCTCCGAGCAGCGCTTCTCCAGGAACGCGATCTCGGCCGGCGAATCCGTCGGAAAGCGGTTGATCGCCACGACGGCCGGCAGGCCGAAGATCCGGACGTTGTCGAGGTGCCGCTCGAGGTTCAGCACGCCGCGGGAGAGGGCCGCCAGATCCTCCGTGGCGAGCGCGTCCTTCGGCGCGCCGCCGTGCATCTTCAGGGCACGCACGGTGGCGACGAGCACGACGACCGAGGGCCACATGTCGCCGTAGGCGCACTTGATGTCGAGGAACTTCTCGCCGCCGAGGTCGAACCCGAAGCCCGCCTCCGTGACCGCGATGTCGCCGTAGCGCATCGCGATGCGGGTCGCGAGGATCGAGTTGCAGCCGTGGGCGATGTTGGCGAAGGGACCGCCGTGGATGAGCGCCGGCGTCCCCTCGAGCGTCTGGACGAGGTTGGGGTGGATGGCGTCCTTGAGCAGCGCCGCCATGGCGCCGTTGGCCTTGAGGTCCACGGCGCGGATGGCCTCGGTGTCGCGGCGGTAGCCGGCCACGATGGCGCCGCAGCGCTCCTTCAGGTCCTTCAGGTCCCGCGCCAGGCAGAGGATCGCCATGACTTCCGAGGCGACCGTGATGTCGAAGCCCGTCTCGCGGGGGACGCCGTTGATCTTGCCGCCGAGGCCGATGACCGTGTCGCGCAGCGCGCGATCGTTCATGTCGAGCACGCGGCGGAACGGGATGTCGCGCTGGTCGATGCCGAGCGCGTTGCCGTGATGCAGGTGATTGTCGATCATGGCGGCGAGCAGGTTGTGGGCCGCGGTGATCGCCGGAAAGTCGCCCGTGAAGTGGAGGTTGATGTCCTCCATGGGCACGACCTGCGAGTATCCGCCGCCGGCCGCTCCGCCCTTGACTCCGAAACAGGGCCCGAGCGACGGCTCGCGCAGGGCGATGATCGCCCGCTTGCCGAGGCGGTTGAGCGCCTGGCCGAGGCCGACGGTCGTCGTGGACTTTCCTTCTCCGGCGGGCGTGGGCGTGATCGCCGAGACGAGCACCAGCGGCGCTTCGGGGCGTCCCTCGGCGCGGGCGATCGCGGAGAGCGACACCTTGGCCTTGTCGCGGCCGTAGGGGATGAAGTCGTCCGGGTGGATCCCGGCCTCCCGCGCCACCTCTTCGATCGGACGCAGCCGCGCTTCCTGGGCGATCTCGATGTCGGATTTCATGTGCGAGGCATCCTAGCAACACCGGCAGTCACGACCGGCGAGCCGGGAGCAGGAGACGGGAAGCCGGAAGCCGGAGGCCGAACGATCGGTCGAGGCCTTCCGGCCGCCTCCCGCCCGTCTCCCGCCGCCGGCCGCCTGCCTCCCACCTCCTACCGGTTATTGGGGTATCGCGCTGCCTCCGCCCCAATCTCTAGTGGCGGCGATCCTGTGGCTTTGCTACATTGCCCCCAATGCTTCGTCTGAAACGGGTCGAGATCGCGGGCTTCAAGTCCTTCTACGAAAAGGTGGATCTGGCCTTTCCGGGCTCGGTCACCGCCGTCGTCGGCCCGAACGGGTGCGGCAAGTCCAACATCAGCGACGCCGTGGCCTGGGCCCTGGGCGAGCAGAGCGCCAAGGCCCTGCGCGGCGAAAAGATGGACGACGTCATCTTCAACGGCTCGGCCAAGCGCAGACCCCTCGGCATGGCGGAGGTCACCCTGACCCTCGCCGCGTCCAACGGCGATTCCGAGAAGGGCGACGCCGACGGGGAGCTGCGCGTCGGCCGGCGCGTCTACCGCGACGGCGAGGGCGAGTACTTCCTGAACGACAAGCTGGTGCGCCTGCGGGACATCCAGGACCAGCTCCTCGGCACAGGCCTCGGGCGTCCGCGCCTACTCGGTCATCGAGCAGGGGCGCATCGACCAGGTCCTCTCGACCAAGCCCCAGGACCGGCGGCGCCTGATCGAGGAGGCCGCGGGCATCACCAAGTACAAGCTCAAGAAGCGGCTCGCCGAGGGCAAGCTCGAGGAGACGAAGGGCAACCTGCTGCGGCTCTCGGACATCATCGGCGAGATCGAGAAGAACGTCGTGTCGTTGAGGCGCCAGGCCTCGCGCGCGGCGCGCTACAAGGAGCAGACCGAGATCCTCAAGCAGCGCCGGGCCTCCCTGACGCGGGCTCGCGGCGACCTGCTGCGAGACGCGCTCGCCGCGAGCGAGAGGCTCCGCGACGAGCGGCGCGACCGCGAGGCCGAGGCCGCCGCCGCCCTCGCCCGCGCCGAATCGGCCCTGGCCCAGGCGCGACTCGAAGCGGGCGAAGCCTCGACCCGGCGCGACGCCCTGCGCGAGGCCCTCGCAACGCTCGAGGCCTCGATCGCTCGCGACGACGCGCTCCTCGACGCGAACAAGCGCGCGGCCATGGACCTCGCGGCCCGCCGCGCGGCGCTCGAGCGCGAGGGACGCGACTTCTCGTCCGAACAGACGCGGGCGGCCCGGGACCTCGCCGACCTGCAGGAACGTCTCGAGCGCACGGTCGCCGAGGCGCGAGCCAAGTCGCTCGCGCGCGAGGAGGCCGACCGGCTCGCCTCCGAGGCGGCGGATGCCTGCGCCGCCCTCGAGGCGGAGCTCGAGGGGACGCGGACCCGCGCGCTGAACGCCGCCGGCGAGCGCGTCGGCGCCCGCAACGCGCGGCACGAGGTCGATCTCGCCGCGGAGCGCATCTCGGCCTCCCTCTCGCGGCTCGCGGAGACGGGGGCACGGATCGGCGAAGAGCTCGCGGGCCGCGAACGAGAAGCGGGCGAAGCCGAGCGGGAGGCCGCGCGGCTCAAGGCGGCGGCCGCCGAGGCGAGCGGCCGAGTGGCGGCGATCGAGGAGGAGCTCCTGCGCCTCTCCGCGAGCCTCGCCGGGGCGGAGGCCGCGCGGGAGGCCGCGCGCGAGTCGGCCGGCGCGCTCGACCACCGCCTCGCCGCCCTCCTCGAGACGCTCCGCGCGCGCGAGATCAGCGTCAACGAGGTCCGGCAGGCCCTGCGGGGCGCGGGCCTCGCCGAGCACGGCGCGCTCTCGGACCGGATCCGCCCGCGCGCGGGGTGGGAAGACGCGGTCGGCCTCGTGCTCGGCACCGACTCGGACGCGCTGCTCGCCTCGGGAGACGTGCGGCGCGCCGTCGACGCGATGCGGAGCCTCTCGGCCGCGCGCATGGTCCGCGCCGACTGGCGCCACGAGACGCACGCCGAGCGGCCGGGCGATTCGCTCGGCTGGGACGCGGTGCTCGAGGGCTACGCCGGCCTCTCCCCCGCCGAACGCGCGGCGCTGCCGGCAACGGCCTTCGTCGAGAGCCTCGAGGACGCGTCGGCGCTCTCGCGAGCGGCACCCCGGGATGACGTTCGTGACCCGCGGCCGCGAGGTCGTCCGCGGACCCGTCGTCCGCGTGGCCGGGCCGGCCGCCGAGGCCTCCGGCCTCTTCGCGCTGCGGCGCGAGGAAGAAACCCTGACCCGCCGCCTCCACGAGGCCCGCGCCGCGCTCGCAGCGGCGGAGGGCGACCTGGAAGCGCTGCGGGCCCGCCGCGCTTCGCTCGAGGCGGACCTCCCGGGCCTGCGCGATGCCGAGATCGAGGCGCAGGGCGCGCACAGCGCCTTCGCCGCGCGCCTCGAGGAGAGGCTCGCCGATCGCGACCGGCTCCGGCGGGAGCACCAGACGATCTCCGCGGAGCGCGCCGCCTTGACCGTCAGAGGCGGCCGGGTTCGCGACGCGCCGTCGCGCCCTGGAGGAAGACGAGCGCCGCCTCGCCCGGGCCGAGGACGAAGCCCACCAGCGGACGGGCCTCCTTTCCGCGTCGCTCTCCGAGGCGCGCTCGACCGCGCAGTCGCGCGCCGACGAGCTCGCCCACCGCCGCACCGAGGCCGAGGTCGCGGCCGAGCGCCGGCGGTCGATGGAGGCCGCGCGCGACACACTCCAGGAGACGCACTCGACGCTCGAGCGGCGCCTGCGCCGAGGCCACGGAGGAGGAGGCGCGCATCGCCACCCGCGCGGCCGAGCTGACGCACGAGGAGGCCGAGGCGCGGGCGCGCCAGACCGCCAACCTCGCGGCTCGCGAGACCCGGGCCGTCGAACATTCCGCGGCCGTCGAGACCGCCCTCGAGATCGCCTCCCGGGTCGAGGTCGCCGAGGCCGCGACCCGGACGGACCGTTCGGCGCTCGACGCCGCCCGCGAGTCCCGCTTCGAGGCCGAGGTGACGTCGACGCGCGCCTCCTCGGACCTCGAGCACCTCGTGGCCCAGTGCCGCGAGGAGTTCGGCGTCGAGCCGGACGGTCTCGAGGCTCCCGCCGACGCCTCGCCCGAGGCCCTCGCCGCGCTCGAGGCCGAGGTCGCGCGAGCTCGCCGCCTCGATCGAGCGCCTGGGCCCGGTCAACGTCCTCGCCTTCGAGGAGTACAAGGAGATGTCCGAGCGCCTCGTCTTCCTGACGACGCAGCGCGACGACCTCCGACAGTCGATCGCGGAGCTCCAGGAGTCGATCCGCAAGATCAACGCGACGTCCTCCGAGCGCTTCGCCGAGGCGTTCGACGCGATCAACGAGAACTTCACGGCAGATCTTCCCGCGCCTCTTCCGGGGCGGCTCGGCGGAGATGAGGCTGCTCGACGAGAACGACCTGCTCGAGTCCGGAATCGAGATCGTCGCGCACCCGCCGGGCAAGCGCAACCAGTCGATCCTGCTGCTCTCGGGCGGCGAGAAGGCGCTGACCGCGATCGCGCTCCTGATGGCGATCTTCCGCTACAAGCCCTCGCCCTTCTGCATCCTCGACGAGGTCGACGCGCCGCTCGACGACGCCAACATCGACCGGTTCGCGCAGCTGCTCCGCGAGATGACCGAGGAGACCCAGTTCATCGCCATCACGCACAACAAGCGGACGATGGAGACGGCCGACGTCACTCTACGGCGTGACCATGGAGGAGCCGGGCTGCTCGAAGATCGTGTCGGTGAAGTTCGACTAGCCCGCACGCCGGACCCGGCGTTTGACGCCCTGCCGGCCTTTCCGTAAGATGCGCCGTTCCGGCCGCCCCCGGGCCGATGTAGCTCAGTTGGTAGAGCAGCGGTTTCGTAAACCGCAGGTCACCGGTTCAAGTCCGGTCATCGGCTCCATTTGCTCTCTTCTCGCGCCGTGAGCCGTCCCGGCGGAGAAAAGTGCTGGACTCCCGGTGCCCTGTCGGGAGAGGCTGTGGAAGTAACCGTGATGTCAAACTTCGAGAAGGCGCCCGCGGGGACCCGGGCGCTCGATTTTCTGGAGCCCGAAGGCCCCAATCCCCACGGCGCCCGCGGGCGCTCGATCATCCTCAGGCACCCGGAGATCCGGGACCTCGTCGGCAAGAACCCCGTCACCTTCTGGATCACGCTCGGCATCGTGCTGGCGCAGACCGCCCTGGGCGCGGCCCTCCACACGAGCCCGTGGTGGCTGATCGTCCTCGTGGCGGTGACGGCGGGCGCCTTCGCCAACCACGCGCTCTGGGTCGTCATCCACGAGGTGACCCACAACCTGATCTTCAAGCGGCCCGGAGCGAATACGCTCGTCGGCATCCTCGCCAACCTGCCGCACGGGGCGCCGACGTCGGTGTTCTTCCAGCGCTACCACATGAAGCACCACGCCTTCCTCGGCGCGTACGACTTCGACGCCGACATCCCGAGCCACTGGGAACAGAAACTCTTCGGCCGATCCGCCATCGGGAAGGCTGCGTGGATGTTCGTTTTCTCCATCATTCAGGCCCTGCGCCCGGTGCGCCTGCGCGTCCTCAAGCCGATCGACCGCTGGGTCGTGATCAACGTCGTCGCCCAGGTCGTCTACGACGGCGCCCTGCTCTACTTCTTCGGGCCGAAGGCTCTCGCCTACCTGTTCATCTCGCTCATGTTCAGCGTCGGGCTCCACCCGCTCGGCGCGCGCTGGATCCAGGAGCACTACATCGTGTTCCCCGGACAGGAGACCGCGGACTACTACGGGCCGCTCAATCCGTTCGCGCTGAACGTCGGATTCCACAACGAGCACCACGACTTCCCGTCGATCCCCTGGAACCGGCTGCCCGAGGTCAAGCGCGCGGCGCCGGAGGCCTACGACACCCTGCACTACCACCCGTCATGGTCGAAGCTCCTCTGGCGCTTCATCGTCGACCCCAACATCTCCCTCTACACGCGCTACGTTCGTCCGGGCCCCACCGACGGCTCGAAGCTCGAGGAGGCCAAGGCGGCCTCGCAGGCGCTTCCCGAGCCGACGGCCGACCCGACGCTCCGCCCCGAAGCCACACAGCAGTCCGCGTAGGCGCGGTCCCGCCTTCCGCGGGACAACCCCCGCCCGACCCTGGCGCTACGGCATCAGCTGCGCCTGCACCATGAAAGCGCTGTCGTTGGCCGGCGCGCCGCCGGGGCGTTGCCGGTGCGTCCGGCTGTAGTCGAGGACGATCTTCAGGCTGTTGCGCCGGAAGTAGTAGGTGGTCGCGGCCGAGACGATCGACACGCCTCCGCGCGCGACGTCGCGGTTGTAGTCGACGTAGGCGTAGCGCGCCGCGAGGTCGAGCCGGCTCGGCAGGAGGAAGTACCCGGCCTGCCCGTACCACCCGTACGCGTAGAGCCGTGCGCCGCTCGTGTCGCCCTGCGCCTGCCCGTAGAAGCCCTCGGCCTGGACAGAGAGGCCGCGCCACTTGAACTGCGCGTCGAAACCCCACGACTTTATTTCGACCTCCTCGCCGGTCTCGAAAAGACCGACGTTGCGCCCGAGCCAACCGGAAGGGCCCGCGTAGTTGAGCTGGGCCTCGAACGCGAGGTTGGAGGTCTTCCGGAGGGTGTTGAGAAATCCGTTCGCGCCGAACGACAGGGCGGGCGTCCGGTGGTCCTGGAGATCGGCCTCGCTGGGTCCCAGGCTGCCGAGCGGATTGAAGACCAGGCGCAGCACGGGCATGACGTTGTCCGTCGTGCGCAGCGTGTTCTGCCCGCGCCCTCCGAAAACGCCGGCCTGATACGCGAAGAGCCCGTGGCCGAACGCGCCGAAGGCCATCAGGCCGATGTCGCGGCTGGGCTTGAAGGCGTCGGTCGCCAGAGATCGCTCCGGAAACTGCAGCACCCCGTCGTTGTAGAGCTCCTGGCGCGAATAGGGCGTCTTGTACTCGCCGAACTGGGCCGACGCCGCCTCGGCGAACTTCCACCCGAGCCAGGCGTCGTCGAGGACTCGATCCGACGCCGTGCTCTCCAGCGCGAGCTGGAACTTCCAGGTCAGTCGGGGATCGAAGGCGAAGCCCGACAGGAAGAGCTTGAACCTCCGGACCCGGAACTCGTTCGCGTCGAGACCGCCGACGGCCGTGTCCAGGTCGAAGTGCGTGTAGCGGACCTGGAGGTTGAAGCCGAGGCTCGCCTCGAAGAGATCGTCGGAGGTGCGGAAGACGGCGCCGCGGCCCTCGACGTACGCGATGGCCGGCTTGCCGGGCTTCTCGGCCGGGGCCGACGCGGCCGGAGGGGCCGCCGTCTCGAGGCCGGCCGGCTCGGGGCCGTCCTGGCCGAGCGCCGCGCCCGCCGCGGCCAGCAGGACGAGACCCCCGGCCGCACCCATCCACCGATGACGCATCGCCATCTCTCGCGGAACTATTGCGCTTCGCGCCTGTTCTTGCAACTGAATCGTATGGATTCATATAGAATCGCCGGCCATGACCCGGACCCCGGCCGTGTCGCTGACTCCGATGGAGGCCTCCAGGGCCCTCGGCGTCAGCTACCCCACGATCAAGCAGTGGATCTACCGGAAGCAGATCCGCTCGGTTCGCACCCCCGGCGGCCATCACCGGATCCCCCGCTCCGAAATCGCGCGGCTGGGCGGCGTTGCCACCGGTCCCTCGGCGCTCGACGCGATCAGCGGGCGCAACAAGCTCGCGGGCGTCGTCACGAGGGTCCGGGTCTCGGGCCTCCTCGCGGAAGTCACGCTCGACGTGGGCGGCCAGACCCTCACGGCGATCATCACGGCGGGCGCCGTGAGACAGCTGGGACTCAAGGCCGGCGCCCCCGCAACGGCCCTCATCAAGGCCACCGAAGTCATGGTCATCCGGGGCTGAAGGAGAGTCATGAAGAAGGTCATGGCGGTCGGGCTGCTGCTCCTCACGACCGTGGCGTTCGCGGCCCCTCCGGACGAGCTCCTCGTGTTCGGCGCCGCCAGCCTCACGGAGTCGCTCCAGGAGCTCGGCAAGGCGTTCGAGGCTTCGACCGGCACGAGGGTGACTTACTCCTTCGCCTCCTCGAGCGATCTCGCGCGCCAGATCGAGGCCGGCGCCCCGGCCGACGTCTTCTTCTCGGCCGACACGGCGAAGATGGACGCCGTCGAGAAGGCCGGCCTCGTGCGAGCCGCCGACCGGCGGGAGTTCCTGTCGAACGTTCTCGTCGTCGTGGTGCCGTCGGACTCGAAGGCGACGATCGCCTCGGCGAGGGACCTCGCGTCGCTCCCGAAGCTCGCGCTGGCGGATCCGGCCGCCGTCCCGGCCGGGATCTACGCGAAGAAGTGGCTGACCCAGGAGGGCGTCTGGAACGCCGTCGAGAAGAAGGTCATCCCGACGCTCGACGTCCGCGCCGCGCTCGCGGCGGTCGCGGGTGGGGACGTTCCCGCGGGGATCGTCTACCGCACCGACGCCGCCATCTCGAAGGAAGTGAAGATCGCCTACACGGTCGAAAACGGCCCGGCGATCACCTACTCGGTCGCGCCGATCGCGCCCTCGAAGCACGCCGAAGCCGCCGCGAAGTTCGTGGCGTTCCTCGACTCGCCCGCCGGCCGCGCCGTCTTCGAACGCCGCGGGTTCCTCGTTCGCTCCACGCGGTGACCTCCGACGACGTCTCGGTCCTGCTCCTGACGGTCCGGGTCGCCGCGATCGCGACGCTCCTCATCCTGCCCCTCGGCGTGGCGGCGGCCTGGGCGCTCTCCCGCCGGGGCGGGGCGCTGCGCACGCTCGCGGAGACCCTGCTGTCGCTGCCTCTCGTCCTGCCGCCGACGGCCGTCGGCATCCTGCTCCTCGACGCCCTTCGCCGCCGCAGCACGCTCGGCGGTCTCCTCGCGCGTTTCGACATCGAGGTCCTGTTCACGACGAAGGCCGTCGTTCTCGCGACCGCCGTGATGGCCTTCCCCCTCCTCGTGCGCCCGGCCCGGGCCGCCTTCGAGGAGGTCGACCGGCGGCTCCCGGCCATCGCCCGCTCCCTCGGCTGTGGTCCCTTCGAGGCGTTCCGCCGCGTGACGCTGCCGCTCGCGGGCCGCGGGATCCTGACCGGGACCCTCCTCGCGTTCTCCCGCGCGCTCGGCGAGTTCGGGGCCACGATCATCGTGGCGGGCAGCATCCCCGGCCGAACGCAGACCATGGCGCTCGCGATCTTCCAGCGGCACCAGATCGGCCAGGATGCCGACGCGATGCGCCTCGTCTGGGTGACCGTCGTGATCGCCTTCGCGGCCGTGCTGACCTCGGAGCTCGTCGGACGGCGCCGCCGGAAAGAGACCGCGCGATGATCGAGCTCGATCTTCGGCTGCCGCTGGCGGCGTTTCGCCTGGAGCTCTCGGCCCGCCTTTCCTCCGACGCCGTCGCGGTGCTCGGTCCTTCCGGCGCGGGAAAGACCTCCTTCCTCGAGGCTCTCGCGGGCCTGCGCCCGGAGACCGAGGGGCGGATCGCGATCGACGGCGAGGTCCTCCTCGACTCGGAGCGCGGGATCCGTCTTCCGCCGGAGCGCCGGCGCATCGGCTACGTGCCTCAGGACTCGTGCCTGTTTCCGCACCTCGACGTGCGCCGCAACGTGCGCTTCGGGATGCCGGGCGGGCAGCGCGAGGAGCTCTTCGGCGAGGCCGTCGGCATCCTGGAGATCGCGCCGCTCCTCGGCCGGTACCCCGGGACGCTCTCCGGCGGCGAGCGCCAGCGGGTCGCGCTCGCCCGGGCGATCGCCACGCGGCCGCGCCTTCTCCTGCTCGACGAGCCGCTGGCGGCCGTCGACGTCGAGCTGCGCGAGCGGATCCTCCCCTACCTCCTGCGCGTGCGCGACGTTCTGCGGATCCCGTGCGTCTACGTCACCCACAACACGGGCGAGGCCGCGGCCATGGCCGGCGAGGCGCTCCTGCTGCGGCGGGGCGCGCTCGTCCGGCAGGGACCGACGGCCGTCGTGCTCCGCGAGATGATGGCCTCCTCCGTCGACCCGGACGCCCGCTTCGACAACGTCATCGCGGGAGACCTCGAGGCCGGCGGAGTCGGCGAGGAAAAGGTCGTTCTTCGCGCAGGCCCCGCGCGACTCGTGGTGCCGGCCGGGACCCGGGCCGGAGCCGCCGGCCGGGCGATCTACGCCGTCTCGCCCGACGACATTCTCGTGTCGACCCAGCCGCCCGAGCACGTCTCCGCGCGCAACGTCCTCGAGGGCCGCGTCTCCTGGGCCGACCCGTCGGCGGAAGGCACGTGGCTCGGCGTCGAGGCGGCCGGGCTCCCGTGGATCGCGCGGCTGACGCGCGCGTCGGAAGAGGAGCTCGGCCTCGTTCCGGGCTCCCGGGTCTGGCTCACGATCAAGACCCACGGCTTCCGGAGGCTCCGCTAGAAGTTCGTCGGCGCGCCCACTTCCCCGCGCAAGCAAGGAACCGACAGCCGCAGGCGGTTTCGTCCACCGGAACACCGGTCCCGTCCCAAGAGTGTGGCCAGAGCCTCCCCAGAGTCCGTATCGTCACGATGGCAAGGAGGAGATCACCATGGCGCTGCCTGCTCTGCCCGCTCTCGCCGGGATCCTCGCTCTCACGGTGGGTGAGATCGAGATCGTTCGGCCGCCCTCGGACGGGCCGGCCGCGACACCCGCGCCGAAGCCCTGCTCCTCGGCCGAGTATCGCCAGTTCGATTTCTGGCTCGGAGAATGGGACGTCATCGAGAAGGGCAAGCCCGCCGGCACCAACCGGATCACGCCGATCCTGGGCGGCTGCGCGGTGCGCGAGGAATGGAAGGGCGCGGGCGGCCTGACCGGCACGAGCCTCAACATGTGGGACTCGGGCAAGCGGCGCTGGACTCAGACGTGGGTCGACGACAAAGGCAACGTGCTCCTCCTCTCGGGCGGCCGGCAGGGGCCGAAGATGGTCCTCGAGGGGGACACCTCCGACGGCAAGGGCGGCACCGTCAAGAACCGCATCACGTGGTCGCCTCTCCCGGCCGGGCACGTGCGGCAGGTCTGGGAGACCTCCGCCGACGGCGGCAAGACCTGGGAAACGGGGTTCGACGGGGACTACGGGCCCAGGAAGAAGTAGCCGTCATCGGCGAGCCGTACTCTGCACCCTCTCCCGGCGGGAGCCGACCACCGAAGGCAGGCCCGCGGCAGTAGGCAACACCGGCGTGAGCCGGTGGTATCGGGTCGGGGTGAGGTGCGCTCCAAGCGCGATTCCGCTTCGCCGCTCAGTGAGTCCTCGGGCTCGCTGCTGAACTCAACCCCTCACCCTGCCCTCTCCCCTCAGGGGAGAGGGGACTTTCCTGTTGGGTGTTGCGGTAAGCCCCTAGCTCCGCCCTCTTCGTCACCTCAGCCCTTCCGCCCCCTTCGTCAGCCGCGTCAGCCCCGTCCCGCCCGCGTTGACGACCCAGACATCGTGGACGCCACCCGATTGCGCGGAAAAGAGGATCCGCCGCCCGTCCGGCGACCAGCTCGCCTGCGCCCACACGTCCATGCCGCGCGTCAGGCGCGTCACGGCCGACGACCCGAGCTCGAGGAGGTACAGGTCCCGGCTCCCGCCGCGCGTGGACACGAAAGCGATCGAGCGGCCGTCGGGCGAGAACGCCGGGGTCTCGTCCGTGGCGGCGCTCGTCAGAAGCGGCGTGACGGCGCCCGAGACGACGTCGAGCAGGAAGAGCTGGTTGCGCACGTCCGGGTCCGCGTAGAAGGCGAGCCTGCGGCCGTCGGGGCTCCAGGTCGGCACCTGGCTCGACCAGGCGTTCGAGGTCAGCCGCCGCTGCCTCCGGCCCTCGGCGTCGGCGACGAAGAGCTCCCAGTGGAACTTGTCGCCGGAGAGCGTCCCGCGCTGGAACGCGATCCACCGCCCGTCCGGCGACGGGACGGGTACGCCGTCGAAGCCCGGGCCGCCGATCAGCCGCTTCGGGTTCGAGCCGTCCGCGTCGGCGACGTAGAGGTCGACCTCGCCGTCGGCATCGAAGTCGCGCGGCGACTGGAACAGGATCCGCTTCCCGTCACGGGTGAACTGCGGGTGGGCGTCGCGGCCAGGGCTCGAGGTGAGCCGCCGGGCGTCGGCGCCGTCGGCCGACATCGCGTAGACCTCCCAGTCGCCGTCACGGGTCGAGGAGAAGACGATCCGGCTGCCGTCCGGCGACCACTGCGGAAACGCGTTGTCGTAGGCGGCGTTGGTGACCTGCCGCCGGTTGCCGCCGTCGGCGTCCATGACGAAGATCTCGAAGCGTCCGCCGGGAGCGTCCGAGTAGTAGGCGATCCGGCTCCCGTCCGGCGACCAGGCCAGCTCGTACTCGGTCGAGGCGTCGCGGGTGAGGTTGCGCGGGTTTCCGCCGTCGCGGTCCATGAGGTAGATCTCGGCGTTGCCGTCGCGCTCGGTGAAGAAGGCGATCTTTCGCCCGTCGGGCGACATCTCGGCGGCGCCATCCCCGGCCTTGTCGGTCGTCAGCCTCCGCGGCGTTCCGCCCTCCGCCGACACGATCCAGACGTCCTGGTTGCCGTCGCGCTTGCCCGTGAAGAGAATCTCCTTCCCGTCCGGCGTCCAGGAGGCGTGGCCGTCGCCTCCCTTGCCCGTCGTGAGGCGCCGCGGGTTGCCGCCGTCCGCGTCGCAGACGTAGACCTCTTCGTCGCCGTCGCGGTCCGAGTCGAAGGCGATGCGCGCGCCGTCCGGCGACCAGGCCGGGTGCCGCGCGAAGGCCTCGCCATTCGCCGCGCCCCGGTGCGTGATGCGCTTCTCGCCGGTCCCGTCGGGGTGAACGAGGTAGAGGTTCCAGACGCCGTCGCGGTCCGAGTCGAAGACGATCCACTCGCCGTCGGGCGACCAGGCGGGGTGCGTGTCCGCCCCGAGGCTCCCGGTCAGGCGGCGCTCCCCCGTCCCGTCGGCGTCGATGACGTAGAGCTGCGTGTGGCCGTGCCGCTCGCTCTGGAAGACGAGCCGCTTCCCGTCGGGCGACCATGACGGGTTGATGTCGAGGAAGTTTGGAGCGGCCGGACCGGGCTGCGCGGATGCGGCGAGAGCGACGAAGACGAAGGCCCGGGCGAGCACGGGCGCTACTTCGAAGCCGGCAGGCTGGCGAGCCACTTTTCGACGGCCTCGCGGTCGGCGCCCTTCAGGCGCTTCAGGACGCCCGGAGCGTGTCCCGAAATGGTCTGGGGCCGGTCGAACGGGAGCTTTGCGTACATCTTGCCGCCCGGCTCGTGGCAGGGCGCGCACTTCGCTGCGAGCATCGGGCGGACGGTCGAGGCGAAGGCATCCATCCTCGTCGACGTGGCGGGCGTCGGAGCGGCCTTCGCCTCGCCCGCCGAATCGGGGCGAAACCCGACCGGAAGCGCCAGAAGCAGGACGGCCGCAAGCCTCGATCCGGTCATCCTCGACGTCCGGATCATCGGAGGGAGCCTCCGGAAAACCAGGTTTCGGGCGGACGGCGCCCGTTCGATCCACGACTCGTCCCCCCGATGCGCCCTTTCGTCACAGAAGATCGGCCTCTAGTCCGCGCAGCGCACGCTCCGTTCCGCTTTTTGAACCTCTCGTCCGGAAACTTGGGCCGAAATGACCCGGCATATCCCTGTAACCCCTTTCGTTCCTTTACGTATCAGCCCTTGCGGCGTTGCAGAAAAACAGGAGGGTGGGCATGAAAATCCGGACCCTGATCGTCGACGACGAGCCCCTGGCGCGCGAGTGGGTGCGCAACGGCCTCCAGGACGAGGCGGACGTCGAGATCATCGGCGAGTGCGGTGACGGCTTCGAGGCCGTCAAGGCGATCACCGAGCTGAAGCCGCAGCTCGTGCTCCTCGACGTGCAGATGCCGGGTCTCGACGGGTTCGGCGTGCTCGCGAGCTGCGACCCGCAGGACCTGCCCGCCGTCATCTTCGTGACCGCCTTCGACCGCTACGCCCTCAAGGCCTTCGAGGCCCACGCCGTCGACTACCTCATGAAGCCCTTCTCGAGCGAGCGGCTCCATGCCGCCGTCGAGCGCGCGCGGGGAGAGATCGAGAAGAGCTCCTCGAGGGAACTGAAGGCCACGCTCCACGCGCTCCTCGAGGGCATCCAGCGCGAGCGCGCGTACCCCGAGTGGCTCCTCATCAAGAAGGACGAGCGGAGCGTCTTCCTGCGGGTCGCGGACATCGACTGGATCGAGTCCTCCCGCAACAACGTGCGCCTCCACGTCGGCAAGGAGATCTACGTCTTCCACGAGACGACCTCGGGAATCGAGGGCCGCCTCGATCCGAAGAAGTTCTTCCGGATCCACCGATCGACCATCGTCAACATCGAGCGGATCAAGGAGATGCACCCGTGGTTCAACGGCGACTACGCCGTGACGCTCAAGGACGGCACGAAGCTGACGCTCTCGAGCACCTACCGCGAACGGCTCAAGGAGTTCCGCCGGCTGGCGGTTTAGGCCGCGGCCGCAGCTTCATGACGCCGGCGGCCGCGCGCGCACGGATCTCGATCGTCCGGGAGGCCTCCGACGCCTCCCGGCCGGCTGCGACCTTCGTCGTCGCCCCGCCTTCGCACGTTCTCGCGACCGGACCGCAGCCTTCGCCCGTCCGGGCCGGAGGCTCGCGGCGCGCGCTGGAGGTCTTCGCCGTCTGGACGGTGGTCGGCCTCTTCATCGCCGCCCAGCGCTACCTCCGCGGCCCGTCGCTGCAGCCCCGCCTGGCCCTGCCGCTCGGCGAGTCGCTCGCCGCGAGCCTGGTCACCGCGTATCTGTGGGCGGCGCTGACCCCGGCGATCATGCGCCTGGCCCGGCGGCTGCGCCCGCGGAAGGGCCGGCGCCTCACGACGATCCCGGTCCTGCTCGTCGGCGGCGCGGCCGCGGCGCTCCTCCACCTGCTGGCGACCAACGTCTTCTGGCACTTCGTCGACCCTCCCGAGTTCGGCGGAGGCTTCGCCGCCATGTTTGCGGCCACCCTCGCCTTCGGCGGCGCCGCGAGGCTCGCCACCTACGTCGGCATCGTCGCCGTGACCTGGGGCATCGACGACTACCGGACCTACCGCGAGAAGGAGCTCCAGGCCTCCGAGCTCGAACGCGAGCTCGTCCAGACGCAGCTCGAGGCCCTGAAGCTGCGGCTCCACCCGCCCTTCCTCTTCAACACGCTCGCCACGATTCTGCCGCTCATCCGCACCGAGCCGCGGACCGCGGCCCGCACCGTCGTCCAGCTCGGCGACATCCTGCGCCTCGCCCTCCACAACGACGCTACCGGCCTCGTGCCGCTGAAGACGGAGCTCGAGTACATCCGCCTGTACCTCCAGATCGAGCAGACGCGCCTCCAGGACCGCCTCGAGGTGCGCTTCGCGATCGCGCCCGAGGTGCTCGACGCCGCGGTGCCGAACCTGATCCTGCTGCCGCTGGTCGAGAGCGCGATCGCCAACGGCATCTCGGTGCGGCCGGGCCGGGCCGCGATCGAGATCCGCGCCTGGCCCGACGACCCCGGCCTGCACCTGGAGGTGCACGAATCCTCGCTCGACACCGCGGAGGTGCCGGCCGCCGTCGCGATCGACGACTCGTTCGTGCGCAAGACGAAGATGCGGCTGGAGCTGCTGTACCCCGGCCGGCACCGCATCGCGATCCTCGACCGGCTCGAGAAGGGGCACGAGGTCTCGATCACGCTGCCCCTCGAAGAAGTCGAAGTCGAGGCCGCCGCCCTGCGGCCCTCCGGAGCGTTCGCGTGAGCGCCGCCTTCCCGTTCCGCGAGCTGCCCCGGGCCGCCCGCGGCGAGCGCTGGCGCGCGGCCGGCTGGGTCCTCGCGGCCTGGACGCTCGTCGGCCTCTTCCGCGCGGCCGACCGGTACTTCAGCGATCCGTTCCAGCTTCAGCGCCTGGAGTTCGGCCTGTGGGAGGCGCTCGCGCAGTGCCTGCTCGCCTCGACGATCTGGGCGATCTTCACCCCGGCCGTCGTCTGGCTGGCGCGCCGCTGCCTGCCGACGCGCGCCCACTGGGCGCTGCCGATCGCCGGACTGCTGGCGGGCGGAATCGCGTTCCCGGTCGCGCACTGCGCGGTCTACCAGGTCGCGTATCCGCTGCTGATGGGTTTTCCCCTCGTCCTCGCGACGCAGATCGCGGCGCTCCGGCCGATGCTGCGCGTCCTGTTTCCCACGCACTTCGTGACCTACGCGGCGATCGTCGGGGCCACGTGGGCGCTGTCCTACGGGAGACTGACGCGGGAACGGGAGCTGCGCGCCTCGCAGGTGAAGACGCGGCTCCTCTCCGCGCGCCTCGAGGCGCTGAAGATGCAGCTCCATCCGCACTTCCTCTTCAACACGCTCAACAGCATCCTGCCGCTCGTCTTTCGCGACCGCGACGCGGCCTCGCGGACCGTCGTCCGCCTGGCGGACCTGCTTCGCCTCTCGCTGCAGAACGAGGGAAACGACCTCATCCCGCTCCGCAAGGAGCTCGAGCTCCTGCAGGTCTACCTCGAGATCCAGCAGACGCGGTTCCAGGACCGGCTCACCGTCAAGCTCGACGTCGAGCCGGGCATCGGCGACGCGCTCGTCCCGAACCTGATCCTCCAGCCGCTGGTCGAGAACGCGATCAAGCACGGCATCGCCGCCAAGCCCGGGTCCGGCCGCGTCGAGGTCCGCGCGCGGCGGGACGGCGGCGAGCGGCTGCACCTGCTCGTGCGCGACGACGGCCCGGGGCCGAGCGGCGTGGCGCCCCGCCCCAACGAGGGGGGCGTGGGGCTGCGCAACACGCGCGACCGGCTGGAGCTGCTCTACCCCGACCGCCACGAGTTCGAGTTCCGGGGCGAGGCGGGCCGCGGCTGCGAGGTCTCGCTCACCTTCCCGCTCGTGATGGCGCCCGCGTCCACGTCCGGCATCCGACCCGCCGCCGCTCCCCGCCGCGCGGCTCCCGCCGCCGGAGCGAGGCTCGCCCCCACCGCATGAGCATGAGGACGTTCCGCCGCTTCGCCGCGCTTGCCCTCGCCGCCGGCATCGCCGTGTCGGCCGCCCCCGGCGCCGACCCCGGCTCCGCCTACTCCCGCGCGATCGAGCAGTCGCAGGCGATGCTCGACCAGGTCCTCCAGCTCTATCCCGGCACGGCCGTCGCCGTGGCCGTCGGCAACGACATCGTCTGGTCGACGGCGTTCGGCTTCTCCGACGTCGACCGCCAGCGCAAGGTCTCGCGGTCGACGCAGTTCCGGATCTACGAGGTGGCGATGCCGCTGACGGCCACGGTCATGCAGCGGCTCTCCCAGGAGGGGCGCTTCGACCTCGATGCGCCGCTGCAGAAGTACCTGCCGGACCTTCCCGAGACCCGCACCCCCGTCACGGCACGGTCCCTCGCCAGCCACCTCGCCGGCGCGGCGGACTTTCCCGAGGGCGAGCTCGCGCCCGCCCCGTGCGCCGGGGCCCGCGAAGCCGCGCGCACGCTCAACGGCCGCCTCTTCATCCGCCCGGCGGGGCTCGGCTACGCGATGTCGCGCCAGGGCTACCTGCTGCTCTCCGCGGCCCTCGAGGCGGCCACGGGCAAACGCTTTTCCGAGCTCCTGAACGAGACGATCGCCTGGCCCGCGGGCATGAGCTCGACGATGGCCGACGACCCCCGGCGTTTCCTTCCCGGCCGGTCGCTCTTCTACGAGCGCGGCTTCTTCGGGCTCCTGCGCGCCGCGCGGCCGGTCGACACGAGCTGCCTCTGGGGAGGCGGCGGCTACCTCTCGACGACCGAGGACCTCGTCCGCTTCGGCGCGGCGCTCTTGCGCGGCGAGATCCTCCGGACCGACGCCATGGAGGCGATGTTCACGCCGCAGCGGACCCGCAACGGCGCCGACACCGGCTACGGCCTCGGCTGGTACGTCGAGAGGGACTCCCGCGGCCGCCGCTACGTCTGGCACGGCGGGCGGGGCGTGGGCGGCCGGAGCGCCATCGTCATCGTGCCCCACGCCCGCCTCGTGACGGTGATGCTCTCCAACATCGAGGGCGAGCGTCTCGACGAGCACGCCCGCCGGATCACCGCGTTCTTCCTCGAGAGCGCCGAGACCTCGGGCGTCGCGCCGGACCTGATGCGCGCCAACGGCTCCGGCAAGCCCTCGCCCCCGTTCGCGTACCGGGCCGTTCCCGCGCCGGGCGAGTAGGCGTTCCCCGGGGGCGTCGAGCCGTGTATTCTGCGTACACATGGAACTTCGTCCGGCGTCACGCCGGTCGACGCGGTTCGCCGTCCGCGGTGCGACCGCCATCTTCGTGGGCGCGTCCCTGTTCGTCGGCGTCCATTCCCTGAAGCGCGATCTCGCCCGGGCTTTCCGCGACGCACCTCGGAGCGTTTTCCCGCCGGGATTCCCGAGCCAGCTCGAGCGCGTCCGGCAGGTCGTTCCAGCGGGCGCCGGGATCCTCGTCGCCACGTACACCGCCGACGGCTGGGACGCGCGCCTGTGGCAGCGGGCGCTCTACCCGAGAAACCCCGGCATCGTCGTGATGCCGCCCCTTCCGCCGGCGGACGAGCTCCGGCGTTTGCGCACGGAGCACCACGCGGCCTACATCCTCTCGCTGGGCGACGCTCCGGCCGGTCTCGAGCTCGCGTGGCGCGAGGACCTCGGGGGCGTGCCGGGAGGACCGGAGCACGTCTGGCTCGGAGCGCTCGCGCCATGACGATCCCCTGGCTCGATCTCGGTTTCGCAGCGCTGCTCGTCTGCGCGTTCGCGGCCCTCGGTGTGCTGCTGCTGCGCCGCTGGCCCCGGGACGCTTTCGGATGGAACGCGTCCTTCCTCGCCGGGGCGGCGACTTGCGCCGCCGCCCTCTTCCCGCTCTCCGTCGCTCTGCCCGGCACCGCCCTGGCCGCGACCGGCGTCGTTCTCGGTGTCGCCCTCGTCGCCGTCGCCGGCTGGCGGCTCCGGAAGGCGCCGGCCGACACCCTGCCGCGCCGCCCCGCGGCGAAGAACGCGTTGTCGGTCACGCTCTTCGTCGCGGTCGCCGCCGTCGCGATGGTGTACGTCGTGCTCGATCTCCGCTACCGCTTCTTCTGGGACGGATTCCAGATATGGGCGAGCAAGGCGCAGATGCTTTCCGTCGGCGGCGATCTCAGCCGCTCCTGGTACGCGGGAGAGTCCTACGACCGCCGGCTCCTCGCCTATCCCCCGCTCGTGCCCATGCTCGAAGCCCTGTTCGCACGGCTGCGTGGCGCTTTCGACTTCGACGCGCTGAAACCCGTCTTCCTCGTCTTCTACCTGTCGCTGCTCGTCTCCACCTACGCTGCCGCACGGTCGCGACTCTCGGAGCCAGCCGCGCTCCTGGCGACGCTCGTCGTGTCCCTCGTGCCCGGGCTCTCGACCGCGTACGCGGCCGGCGGTTACGCAGACTTGCCGCTGGCGGCTGTCGTCGCCGGAGCCGTCGCGGCGGCATTCCGAGCGGAGGACGCGCGAGCCCTTCCCTGGACGATCGGCGCGATGACGGTCGTCAAGAACGAAGGACTCCTGCTCGCGGCGGCCGCATGCCTGGCGGTCGCCGCGTTCTGGATCCTGCCGGGCGTTCGGAGCGCAGCGGCTCGGGCGGTCGGGCACTGGCGCGGAATCACCGTCGTCGGCGCATTCGTCGCCGTCCGCTTCGCCTATCTCGCCTGGCTCCGCGACGCCGACACCACGTTCCGCAGCCTTCTCGCACCCGGCAGCCTCGCCGAATCGAGGCGCCGCATCCTCCACGTCGCGCGGATCAGCGTCGAATCGATGCTCGACGTCTCGCAGTGGGGGGTCCTCTGGCCGGCCTTCGCAATCGCGGGAATCTTCCTCCTCGCGCGGGGCTGCGCTCGCGAAAGGTGCCTCGCCGCCGCCGTCGCCCTGGGGCTCGCCGCCGACTCCGCGATCTTTCTCCAGACGAACTGGCCTCTCGAGCTCCATGTCGCGCAGGCGATGCCGCGCCTGCTCTCGCAGCTCTCTCCGGCCGCCGTCCTCGCCGTCATGTTCGCCGCCGCGCGAGCCCTGCGGGGCGCGCGGCCGTCGTATGATCCGGTCGAGGTCCGGTGACGCAAGAGAACTCCCCCGACTATCTCGAGCGGCTCTCCGCGGAGGGCCGCAAGTGGGGTGGTCACCTCGCCGTCGAAGCCACCCGGGAAATGCACGCCTGGATCGATCACCCGTCGATCCAGAAACACTACGAGGCCCGGAGCCGGATCGAGGGCACGCCCTGGCGCCCGTGGGTCGCGAAGCATCTCGGGGGGCCGGCGCAGCGGAGCCTGGAGCTGGGCTGCGGGTCGGGTTCCCTGAGCCTCCAGCTCCACGGCATCGGCTCGACGCGCGAGATCGAGGGCATGGACGCCAGCGCCGAGCGTGTCGCGGAGGCCGAGACCCGCCGGACCGCCGCGGGCGCGCCGGGCCGCTTTCGGGTCGAGGACTGCAACCGGCTGCGCCTCGAGCCCGGCCGGTACGACCTGATCGTGTCCTGTCACAGCTTTCACCACTTCCTCGAGCTCGAGCACGTGATGACGCAGGTCGTGGAGGCCCTGACGCCGCGCGGGCTCTTCATCCTGGAGGAGTTTGTCGGGCCGACCCAGTTCCAGTGGACCGACGCTCAGATCCAGATCACGAAGACCCTCATGGCCCTCATCCCGCCGCGATTTCGGATGCTCCGCTGGGGCGCGGTGAAGCCGTACGAGGACCGGCCGACGGTCGCCGACGTCGTGGCCGCCTCGCCCTTCGAGTCGATCCGTTCGGCCGAGATCGTTCCGCTCTTCGAGCGTTACTTCGAGGTCCTGCATCGCCGGGACCTGGGCGGGACGATCCAGCACCTCCTGTACAACGGGATCGCGCACAACTTCGCGCCGGGGGACCCGGAGGCCGAGGCGATCCTCGGGGGCGTCTGGGGGACCGAGGACGCCCTCATCGATTCGAATCTCCTGCCGAGCGACTTCCAGCTTCTCGTGGGCCGACGGCCGCAGGCTTGATGAGACACTGGGCGGCGCGATCCACTCTTCCCGCGGAGGTCCAACGACCGTGTCCCTGCTGAAGCGCCTCGTGCCCCGGTTTCTGAAGGACGACATCAAGCAGGCCGTGGCCGCCGTGGCCTGGCAGAGCGCGGGCCCGAGGATCGTGCAGCTGGAGGCCCGGAGCGTCCCGGATCTCGACGGGCTGCGCTCGAAGGTCGAGGATCTCGAGACGGCGCTCGAACAGCTCACGGCGGTGCTCCGGCACGACAACGTCGCCCTGCCGCCACCCAAGCACCTGCAGATCCGGGTCGTCGGAGCCTACGTGCCCGGCTTCGTCGAAAGCGGCTTCGCGACCTGCGACGACCTCAATGGAGTTCTCGGCGTCGTCGGTCGGAGCCTGGCGAGCTTCCCGCGGATCCTGGACTGGGGCTGCGGCTGCGGCCGGAACTCGCGGGCCGTCAAGACGCTGGTGCCCGCCTGCGAGCTCCACGGAATGGACATCGACGCGGAGGCCATCGGGTTCCTGCAGAACCGCTACACCCGGTACGGCGAGTTCCACGTGGCGCCGCACCGTCCGCCGACCGATTTCCCGGACGCATTCTTCGACTTCGTCTTCGGCATCAGCGTGTTCACGCACCTGCCCGAGCCCATGCAATTCGAGTGGCTCGAGGAGCTTCGGCGCATCACGAAGCCCGGCGGCTACCTGATCATGACCACGAGCGGCGAGAGCAACTACCGAAACCTGCCTCCCGACCTTCTCGCCAGGGTCGAGGCGGACGGCATTCTCTACGTCGACGGCGGATACGGGCAGAGCATCGACCTGCCGGCGTTCTACCAGAACACCTTCCACACGCAGGCCTACATCCGGCGCGAGTGGGCGAAGTTCTTTCGGGTCGTCGACATCCAGGCCCGCCGGATGTCGAACCAGCTCGACACCATTCTTCTCGAGCGGCGCGGCTGACGCGCCCGGCTAGGGACGGCCGATCACCGACGTCGAAAGCGGCCCTCCCGGAATCGTGAACGTCTCCCGGGGCTCGGTCGAGCGGAAGCCCGCGTACTCCATCATTTCCCGGAGGGCCGCGGTGTTGAAGAACCAGTACGTGCAGTGCTCCCCGATCTTCTTCTCGAGGTGCCGGGCCCCGAAACGCAGCCAGGGCATCGCGGGATGCTCGCTTTCCAGCTGCGGGTCGAGCGAGGTCTGGATGATGGCCACCTCGCGCGTCACCGAGCGGATGTTCAGCAGGGCCTGAAACGGGCTGAAGAGATGCAGGAGCACGTCGCCGCAGAACACCACGTCGAACATTCCGGCGCGCTCCGGAGAGAGGTCGTAGACGCTGCAGATGCGTCGCTCGACGCGCGACCCTCGCATGGCGTGCGCCAGGGCGAAGTGCGACCGCGTTTCGGCGGCCGCGCCCAGCGCCGAGCGCATCGACGGGATCCAGTCGAAATCCCCCAGGCGTTCGACGTCGATCGCCGTCACGTGAGACGCCCCGCGCCGTTCGAGCTCGAACGCCCAGAAGCCGTCGTAGGAGCCGATGTCCAGCGCGGTCTTGCCCGCGAGAGACGCCGGGATCCCGTAGCGATCGACGATCGAACGCTGGTCGTAGGCGCCGCGGGACACGAGCCCGCCGCCGAGGTCGATCGTGTGGTACCAGCCCTGGAGGCGGGGGTCATCCTGGCTCTTCGGCAGCTCGGCCTCGCTCATGGCGCGTTTTCTCCCACTTTCGACGCTACGGCAGTCACGCCCTCGCGCGGCACGTGCTTCTTCCACTCGACCCCGAACTTTTTCTCGAAGTAGGCCTGGTTCTTCTTCCAGAGAGCGTTGTAGGCCTCGGGCGACAGCTTCCGGAAGGCGCCCTGGCCGACGTGGTGGACGTAGGCGTCCTCGGCGCATGCGACGCGGTAGCCCTTCGCCCGCATGCGGACGGCGAAGTCGTCGTCCTCGAACATCCCGATGCCGTACGCCTCGTCGAGCGGCCCGACGTCGTCCAGTACGGCCCGGCGGGCGGAGACGCAGTACATCGCGGCGACGCCGATGTCGAAGACGCGGCCGCGGTGCGTCTCGGCGCGGCGCGCGGCGAAGGCGGGGAGTCCCGCGATCTCGGCGTAATCCGGCTCGACGCGCGCCTCGTTGCCGCAGAAGTTCGTCGTCGGACACAGCAGGCCGATCGACGGGTCGCGCCGGAGGTGCCGCGCGAGCATGCCCATGAGGCCCGGCGGGACGACCGTGTCGTTGTTGAGAAGCACGACGATCTCGCCCCGCGAGGCGGCGACGCCCTGGTTGTTGGCGGCCGCGAAGCCGCGATTCTCGGCGTTGAAGATCGTGCGGATCCGCGGGTCGCGCGCCGCGGCCTCACGCAGGTATTCGGGAGTGCCGTCGTTCGAGGCGTTGTCGACGACGAAGACCTCCAGCCGCGGCCAGGTCTCCCGGGCGAGAGACTCGAGGCAGGCCTTCGTCAGCTCGAGGCCGCCGTACGTGACGACGACGACCGAGACGAGCGGATGCGCGCCGGAGACACCCGCGTCGATCGCCTCGTACCGGTGGGCCCAGTCGTTCTCCTCCGCGATCCGGCGGCGTCTGGCGCGGCGCGGGTCGTCCTTCGGCTCGGCGAGGGCGCGGGAGAGCTGCGCCAGAAACTCCTCATGGTCGCCGCCGCGCGCGAGATACGAGACGTCCGCATACGGGAGGAGCTCCGTCAGCGCCGGCGCGACGACGGGCTTTCCGCCGTAGAGATACTCGTAGAACTTGACGGGATTGGTCGCCTCGGTGATGTCGTTGACGAGAAACGGGATCACGCAGGCGTCGAAGCTCCAGAGGAGCTTCGGCATCTCCTCGTAGGGCCGCTGACCGAGGAGGCGCACGTTCTTTCGCGAAGCGATCGGTGACAGGTCCACGTCGAAGTGGCCGCCCGCGAGGACGATCGTCGCGTCGGGGTGCGCGTCGGCGATCTTCGTCAGGAGCGGCACGTCGACCCACGACGCCAGCGCCCCGTAGTAGCCGATGACCGGCCGGCGGGCGTCCTTCAGGAGCTCGTTGGGACCGTAGAGCCGCCGGTAGTGCTCGGCGTCGATGCCGTTTCTCGCGAGCGTGATCCGCAGCGCGACGTCCTTCCACTTGTCGAAGAGCTTGTCGGCCGAGACGACCGTCACGTCCGCGCGCCGGACGAGACTCTCCTCGAGCGACAGCACGCTCTCGCCGAAGCCCGGGAAGTTCGTCCACTCGTCCATGCAGTCGTAGACGACGCGCCAGCCGAGGCGCTCGCGCAGGCGCTCGGCGAGAGGCGCCCAGAAGGGGATCTGGACGAGGCAGACCGTGTCCCCCATCGCGAGGTCGCGCGCCAGGGTCTCGAAGGAGGCGGCGAGCGCGTCGAGGTCGGCGTCGTCCAACCGGCCGCTGTAGATGCCGAGCGCCCGCCGCGACCGGATGCGAAGCTCCCCGACGTTTTCGGCCTTGCGCGCCAGGTCCCAGGCGGGGCCGCCGGGGGCCAGGAACTTCGTGGTCGAGAGGTACAGGACCCGGTGGCCGTGGCGGCCGAACTGCGTCGCGAGCTGCTGCGGACGCTGGAACCGGAAGTCCCAGTCGATGATCGAGAAGACGACGACGTCGTAGCGGCCGGACGGCACGGCGGGCACCGCGTCCTGGCGCCGCGAGGCGTCCGGCTCGAGCCGGACGAGCTTCTCGGGCTGGGCGACGGGCGCGAGCGTGCGGCGCAGATACTGCGCGACCGGGCGCGGGATCGTCCGCCGCCCGATCTCGAAGAGCGGCGTCCCGGGCGCGGTCGCCCGGCCGAGCGCCCGGCGGGCGGAGCCGGGAATCGCGCGCAGGCGGCCGGCGGCCCTCCGCAACTGCCCGAGGCGCGACTTCTCCCAGCGCTCGAGCTCCCCGAGCGCCGCGGAGAGGTGCGCGCCGCGAGCTTCCGAAGTCTCTTCCGAGCGCGCGAGCTCTCGCTCGAGGTCCTTGATGTTGCCGCGAAGCTGCCGCTCGAGCCCCGCCAGCTCGCCCTGGAGGAACCGGATGCCCTCGTCGCGCTCGCGGACGATGCCGGTCAGCCGCCGGATCTCCTTCACGCGCCGGGCGACTGCCTCGGACGACGGTGCTGACTCAGCGCCCCCTCTCCCGGCGGGAGCCGTCCCGGCATGCCCCCGGCCGTGGCAACACCGCCGCAGGCCGTGTTATCGGGACGGGGTGAGGGGGCCTTCGCCAGCCTCGCCTGCAGCGTTTCGTACCGGGCCTGCCACGTGTTTTCCCTCGCGAGCTTCCGGCGGCGGTCGGACGCCGGGCCCGGGACGACCCCTTCGCGGATCGCGCGCTCGAGCGCGGCGACGAACTCGTCGGGAGTCTCGTACAGGTCGACGACGTCGGCGAAGGGCTCGAGCTCTGGCAGGCGCCGGGCGACGACGGGCTTGCCCGTCGCGAAGTACTCGAAGATCTTGACGGGGTTGGTCGCTTCGGTCAGCGCCGTGCGCCGGAACGGGATCGTGCACACGTCGAAGCCGGCGACGTAGCCGGGCAGGTCGGCGTAGGACACCTCGCCGGTCAGGTGCACGTTCGGGAGCCGCTCGAGATCGCCCAGGTCGGCGCCCCGCGTGTCGCCGACGAGCGCGAACGACCAGTCCGGATGCCGCTTCGCGGCTTCGCGAACCGCGGGCGCATCGAACCAGGCGGAGATGGCGCCGTAGTAGCCGATCACCGGCCGCGCCAGGCGCTCGAGCGGGCTGCCGCCGCGCGGCGGGAGCCTCGAGAAATGGCGCTCGTCGCCCGCGTTCGGCAGGCGCAGGGCGTCGGGCCGGATCCGGCGGATGCGCTCGTCGAGCCTGCTCGACGTCACCAGAACCAGATCGGCGCCGCGAAGGAGACGCTCCTCGTCGGCCGCCGTCTCCGGCCCGTGCGTGCCGAACCCGGTGTGATCGTCCATGCAGTCGTAGACGACCCGCCAGCCGAGCTCGTCGTGCAGCCGCCGCGCGAGGGGCTCCCAGGACGGGTACTGGACGAGAACGACGGCGTCGCGGATCCCGTGGCGCGAGGCGACCTCGGCGATCCCGGAGAAGGCCTGCTCGAGCGTCTCGCCGGCGACGGTCTGCCCGTAGAGGTTGAAGTCGTGCTCGCCGGGCAGTCCGATTTCGAAGACCCGCTCCGCGACCTCCGTGAGCTCGGGCTCGCGGTCGAGGCCGAGGAATCCCGTCTTCCCGTAGAAGACGCGATGCCCCGCCGCGGCGAAGGGCTTGACGAGCTGCTGGGGCCGCTGGACGCGGAAGCCCCAGTCGATGATCGGGAGGCAGACGACGTCGAATCCGCGGGGTGGCGGGACGTGCGCGGTGGAATCGGGGCCGGCGTCGCTCAGAATCCTTATCTTGCCACGAACGAACGCCGGCGCTCGCGCGTCACCGGCTTGGAGGAATCAGCGGACGGGCGCCCCCTCGCGCACGCCGAGCGGCCGCTCCCCCGCCTCGAAGCGCTTCGCGAAGACGGCGTCGAGCGAGATCGGGCCCGCGCCGTACGCGCCGAGCCACAGGCACAGGGCGATGTAGAGATACTCGATGAAGCCGAATACGTCCGAGACCCCCGTGATCTCGGCGCGCCGGGCCGTCAGGATCGCGACGATCATCGTCCCGATGAGCGGGAGGCTCGCCAGCCGCGTCGCGAGGCCGAGGAGCATCAGGACTCCGCAGACGAACTCGGTCCCGGCGGCGAGCGGCGCCTGGATCTGGGGCGCGGGGATGCCGAGGTCCGTGAAGAAGCCCACGACCTTCTGGATGTTCTGCAGCTTGCCCCAGCCGGACTCGACGAACACCCACCCGAGAGTCAGGCGGGCGACGGTCGGCGGCAGCCAGCGCAGGCCCGTGGAGACGCGGAGCACCAGGCGGCGGAAGCGCGAGAGGCGATCGGTCAGCGTCGGCATGCGGGCTCCTTGATCGAGAGAGACTAACTTGCGGCGCGCATCATGGCGCCGCGAATCTCCTGCTGCGGTTCGGAGATCGTCTCCTTGCGCCGCGACAGGAACTTCACGAGGTCCTTGGAGAACACGAGGTCCCAGGTCCAGTCGAGCGCCACGCGCAGCCGTTTCTCCAGGCGCGGCAGCTTCATCAGGTAGATCGTCCGCCACATCCACCAGGCGAGGAAGCCGGAGAACTGGAGGCCGAAGACCTGGGCGACACCCGTGCGCCGGCCGAGGGAGGCGAGCTGGCCGATCGTCCGGAACGAGAACGGATGCTTGGGCGTGCCGTGGAGCTCCGCCAGGATGTTCCGCGCGAGGACCTTCCCCTGCCGGATGGCGTGCTGCGCGGTCGGCGGATGGAAGCCTCCGGTCAGGACGTCCGGGACGAGGGCGCAGTCGCCGAGCGCCCAGACGCCCGGGAACCCCGGGACCTGGAGATACTCGTCGACGCAGACCTTGCCCTTCTCGAGCCTGCACGGGAGGGTCTTGACGAGCGGGTTGGGCTGCGTGCCGGCCGTCCAGATGATCGTCGCCGCGTCGATCTCGGTCCCGTCCGAGAGGCGCACGCCCCGCTCGGTCACGGCCGCGACCTTGGTCTTCGCCCGGATCTCGACGCCGCGCTCGGCGAGCTTCTCCTGCGCGTAGCGGCCGAGCTTCTCGGAGAGCTCCGGCAGGATCACCTCGCCCGGATGGACGAGGATCATGCGGATCTTCTCGGTCGGGATGTGCGGGTAGTACTTCAGCGCCTGGTGGACGAAGTCGTTCATGCCCGCGATCGTCTCGACGCCGGCAAACCCGCCGCCCGCGACGACGAAGGTCATCAGGTGGTCGCGGTCCGGCGCGCCGCACTCGGTCTCGGCTTCTTCGAGCTGCTGGATCATCCGGTTGCGCAGGGTGATCGCGTCCCCGAGCGACTTCATCGTGATCGCCCGCTCCTCGAGCCCCGGCAGGCCGAAGAAGTTGGTCACCGAGCCGGGCGAGAGGACCAGGTGGTCGTAGGGCAGGTCGTGCGTGTGGCCGTCGCCGTGCGACACGGTCACGGTCCGGGCCTCGAGATCGAGCTTCTCGACGTCCCCGTCGAAGAACTCCATGTTCGAGACGAGCTTGCGGACCGGGTTGACGATGTTCGTGATGTCGAGGTCGCTCGCCGCGACCTCGTGGAGCATCGGCGTGAACAGGAAGAAGTTGTCCCGGTTCACGATCGTGACGTCCACGTCGGGGTGCCGGAAGAGCCACTTGTCGAGCTCCAGGGCCGCGTAGACCCCCCCGAAGCCGCCTCCGACGATCACAATCTTCCTGCGAGGATTGGGCATCGTTCCTCCGATGCCGCCTCCCACCCGAAAGTTTCGCTCTTCAGGCCTTCCGTCCGGTCCAGACCAGGAGCAGCGCCACGGCGGCGTGGAGCGCCGCGACCGGCCACAGCAGGGGCCCGCTCGCCTGGCCGGACGCGCCCAGGTAGGCGAGGTACAGCGCGATCAACCCGTTGTAGACGAGCAGGGTCCGGAAGGCCGGCGCCAGCCCCAGCGCCAGCGCGGCGACGCCGAAGCATCGGGCGAGGACCGGCGCGACGCCGGAGAGCTCGGCGCCGAGCAGCAGCCGAACCAGGATCGCCGGATCGAACATCAGGACCAGGCCGGTCGCCACCTCGGCCACCGCCGAGAAAACGACGACCTTCCGGGTCCCCGTTGCGGGCTCGTTCACGGATGACCTCCCCACCTCGTTCGAGAAAACGGGCGGCGCCGCTCGAGACGACGCCGCCCGACCAAACGCGATTCGCCTCTAGTCTCCGGCGCGGGCGATCGCCTCCTGCGCCTTGCGATGGTCCTCCGCCGCGAGCTGCGACGGTCCGAGCTTGATCGTGAGCTTGTCGATCTTGCCGTTGAAGCGGAACGGGACCTCGTAGCTCCGGTCGACCCCCGTGCGCGTGTCGACGCCGACGTCGAACGTCTCGTCGGGCGGCAGCAGGAACGGGATCGTGTGCTCGATCTTCTTGCGTGGCGAGCTCGCGGCCGTCGACCGTCAGCACGCCGGTGCCGCCCTTGGCGATGCCGGGGCCGTCGTACTTGAAGTCGAACACGATCGTGTGCTTGCCCGGCTTGAGGGAATCGCCCATCCAGTCGCGGGCGCCCACGCCGCCTTCCCAGCGGAATCGCTCGAGATCGAGGAGGTTGTAGACGAAGACCGGCTTGCCCTTGAGGAGGTACAGGCCGTAGCCGCCGAAGCGGCCGCCCTCGGTGACGATCATCCCGTCGCCGCCGCCCGTCGGGACCTCGATCTCGGCGGTGATCGTGAACGACTTGTTCAGGATGCTCGGCGCGTTGCCGATCGGGATGCCGGGGTTCTCGCCCGACGTAGGTGAAGACCGTCTGCCCGGCGACGGCGCTCGGCCGCGGCGCGATCGCGCGCTGGAACTGCGAGTTGTCGAGCGGCAGCACGCTGGTACTTCGCGGCCTCCTGCTGGAACAGCGCCTGCATCTGCTTCAGCTTGTCCGGCATCTTCGCCGCGAGGTCGTTCGTCCTGCGAGTAGTCCTCGGTGAGGTTGTACAGCTCCCACCGGTAGTCGTCGATCGTCGGGGAACTTCGCGTTGAGCTCCCACGGCGGCACCGGCGGGTGCGTGTTGGCGTACCAGCCGTCGTGATAGATCCCGCGGTTGCCGACCATCTCGAAGTACTGGGTCTTGCGCGTCGACGGGGCGTTGGCGTTCGCCGCGTCGAACGTGTACGCCATGCTCACGCCCTCGATCGGCTTCTGCGCGATGCCGTCGACCATCGTCGGCGCCTTGATGCCCGTGGCCTCGAGGATCGTCGGCACGATGTCGATCATGTGGTGGAACTGGTGGCGGATGCCGCCCACGTCCTTGATGTGGCCCGGCCACGAGATGGCCATGCCCTGCCGCGTGCCGCCGAAGTGCGAGGCCACCTGCTTGGTCCACTTGAACGGCGTGTCGAACGCCCACGACCACGCCACCGCCATGTGCGGGTAGGTCGCCGCCGAGCCCCAGTCCTCGTAGTGCAGCAGCTGCAGCGGCATCGGGCACGTCCAGGATGCCGTTGTAGGCGGTCATCTGGTTGAGCGTGCCGGACAGCGTGCCCTCGGGGCTCGTGCCGTTGTCGCCGTCGATGTAGATGATCAGCGTGTTGTCGAGCTTGCCCATGTCCTCGACCGCCTGGATGACGCGGCCGATCTCGTGGTCGGTGTAGGCGGTGTAGGCGGCGTAGACCTCGGCCTGGCGCGCGAAGAGCTTCTTCTTGTCGGCACGAGAGCGAGTCCCACTTCGGCAGGTCGTCCGGCCACGGCGTGAGCTTCGCGTTGGCGGGGATCACGCCGAGCCGCTTCTGGTTGGCGAAGATCTGCTCGCGCAGCGTCGTTCCAGCCCATGTCGAACTTGCCCTTGAACTTGTCGATCCACTCCTTGCGTCGGCTGGTGCGGCGAGTGGCTGCCGCCGGGGACGTAGTAGACGAAGAACGGCTGGTCGGGCGCCGCGGCGTTGAGCCTCCGCATGTGTGCGATGGCCTCGTCCGCCAGGTCGGTGGTCAGGTTGTAGCCGGGCTTGCCGACCCACGGGAAGATCTGCGTGTGGTCCCGGAAGAGGTACGGCTGCCACTGGTCGGTCTCGCCGCCCATGAAGCCGTAGAAGTACTGGAAGCCCATCCCCGACGGCCACTGGTCGAAGGGGCCGGAGGCGCTGTACTGGAAGCCCGGCGTGTTGTGGTTCTTGCCGAACCACGACGTGGCGTAGCCGTTGTCGCGAGAGGATCGTGCCGATCGTCGCGTTCTCCGGGCCGATGATCGAGTCGTAGCCGGGGTAGCCCGTCGACAGCTCCGAGATCACGCCGAAGCCCACCGAGTGGTGGTTGCGGCCGGTGATCAGCGCCGCCCGCGTCGGCGAGCAGAGCGCGGTGGAGTTGAACTGCGTGTAGCGCAGCCCGGCCTTCGCGACGCGGTCGAGCGCCGGCGTCGGGATGACGCCGCCGAACGTGCCGGAAACGCCGTAGCCCTGGTCGTCGGTCATGATCAGCAGCACGTTGGGCGCGCCCTTGGGCGGCACGACGCGCGGCGGCCACCAGGGCTTGGAATCCTTGGCGCTCTCCTTGATCACGCCGCCGAACTTCGGCGGCGGCGGCGGGAGCTGCTTGCCGTCGATCGTGGTCGTGGCGCTCGGCGAACCGAGCTCGCCCGTGACCTGCTGCGCGACGGCCGGTGCGACGGCCATCAGCGCCAGGAGGGCCAGACCTCCTCTGTCGACGAATCTCATGGGTCGTCTCCTCATTTCTCGAATTTTTGGGCGGCGCCCCCGAGCGTCGCGTCCGCCGCCGGCTCGGATCTCTGACGATATTGCATCACACTTCCCGCGGCTCCCCGGGGAGCGAAGGGACCCGCTGCGGCCTGCCGTTCGGCGGTCGGCGGTCGGCAACCTGAAGCTCCTGCGAAGATTCGCCGGTCCCGCGGCGCCGCAACGCCCCCTGATACAGTCCGCGCCCGAACGCATGCGATTCGCCTGCAGGCGCCTCCGGCAACCTCGATTCCGACGACTTCCGGCCGTGGCGCTCTTCGCCGTCCTGGGAACGGCGCGCGCCGGAGCTCAGTCCCTCGAGCCCCGGGCCTACTCGCCCAACCCAACCGGCGCCAACTTCGCGATCGCCAACTACGGCTACCAGACCGGGGCCGTCGTTTTCGACGCCTCGCTCCCCTTCACGGACGTCACGGCGAAGCTCAACGCCGGGACACTCGGCTACGTCCGCACCTTCAGCCTCTTCGGCCGGTCCGCGAACGCCGCGCTCGCGGTGCCCTACGTGTGGGGCTCCGTCGAGGGCGAGGTCAACGAGGAGCAGCGCCGGATCACCCGCTCGGGCTTCGCCGACCTGCAGTCGCGGCTGACGGTCAACCTGCTCGGCGGGCCTGCGCTCACGCCGAAGGAGTTCGCGGCAACTCCACCCAAAACGGCGCTCGGGTTCACGCTCGTCACGGTCGCCCCGACGGGCGAGTACATGCCCGACAAGCTCATCAACATCGGCGCCAACCGCTGGGCCTTCAAGACGGAGCTCGGCCTGTCGCAGCCTCTCGGGAAGTGGGCGTTCGAGGCCTACGCCGGCGGCTGGTTCTTCACCGCGAACAACGACTTCTTCGGCGGCCAGGTCCGGACGCAGAAGCCCATCTGGGCGTTCCAGGGCCACGTCAGCTACACCTTCCGGCCGCGTCTCTGGCTGGCGGCCAGCGCCACCTACTACACGGGCGGCGAGACGAGCCTCGACGGCCAGCACCGCGCGGACTTGCAGGAGAACGTGCGCGTGAGCCTGACCGGGTCGGTGCCTCTCGGGCGGCAACAGTCGCTGAAGCTCTTCTGGGCCAAGGGCGCCACGACGCGAATCGGGGCGAATTTCACGACCTACAGCGTGTCGTACCAGATTCTCTGGTTCGATCGCTGATGCACCGCCTCGACGGAATTCGGCGAGGCTCACGTCAGGGGCGCGACTTCGCAGTAGGCCTTGATGACGCCGTTGCCGTCGGTCAGGTGGCCAGGGAGGTCGCGATAGTTCTCGAGGCCCCTGACCGGGTGCGTCAGCAGCTTCGCGAGCCAGCCGGGATGGGAGAGCGGACGGTATCTCACTCTTCCAAGGGCGGCGCCTGGGACGGCCCGAACTGCTGCCGATAGGCCTGCAGGGCCTGGCGCAACGTCGGGTACAGGCGATCCCTCAGGTCGTCGCGATAGAGCCCTGTTTCCCGAAGCCATTGAACGATCTCCGTCGTGCGCCCGGCGCAGACCAGGCGCGCGCCTCGGGAGCTTAGCTCCCGATCGAAGTCGCGCAGAACGGAAAGGCCCGTCACGTCCACCCGGCCGACCGGGATCAGGTCGAGCACGAACCATTTCAGTTCCGCCTCTGCGGCTGCTGCTCGAGCGCTGCGCCTGAAGTAGTGGGCGTTGAAGAAGACCAGCGGGCCGTCGAAGCGGAAGATCACGATCCCCGGCCAGGTCTGGGCACCGGGATGACGCTCGACGGAATGCAGCCCCGGGAAGCCCTCCACTTTGCCCAGCACTTCGGCAGTCGGGCGCGCGGAGATCTGGACGAACCGCACCAGCGCCAGCCCGACCGCGACCAGGATCGCGTCGATCGCGCCAACCGCCACGACGCCGATCGTCGTGAGCACGGACAGCGCCACCTCGCCCCGGTCCACCCTCCAGATCTCGCGCAGGGTGCTGACGTCGAATAGCGATAACGCAGCAAACACCAGAACCGCGCCGAGAGCCGCAACCGGGATGTGGCGCAGCGGTCCGGTAAAGAACAGGAGCACGACCGTGAGGGAGGCGGCCGCCACCAGCCCGGTGACCTGGGTGCGGCCGCCCGCCGATTCCGCCATCGCGGTCCGCGAATCGGCCCCGGCTACAGCGAAGCCCTGCGACAGGGCGGAGGCGATGTTGGCCGCCCCGTACGCCGCTAACTCCTTGTCCGAGTCAATCTCGTAGTGGCCCCTCTCGGCGAAGCTGCGCGCGGTAAGCATGCCGCTGGAGAAAAGGACCAGCGCAAGTCCGGCAGCGTGGGCGACCAGCGCGGGAAGGTCCTCGAGGGGAAACGACGGCAAGCGCAGGGGGGGCAAGCCCGCCGGAACATTCCCCAGGGCTTGCACGCCGCGATACTCAAGGCCAAGCAACGCAACGGCGAGACCGGCGAGCGCCATCGCCACCAGCGCGGCCGGCAGGCCGCGAACAAAGCGGTGCGCCAGAAAGAGGACGGCGAAGGTACCCAAGCCGACGGCCAGAGTCGGAACGTGTGTGTGCGGAAGCTTGGACACGAATTCCATGAGCCGCGGCACGATGCCGTCTTTCTCAATCGCGAAGCCGAAGATCTTGCCGCTCTGCCCCAGCAGGATGCTGATGGCGACGCCGTTGAGAAAGCCGATCAGGATTGGCTTGGAGAGGAAGTCGGCAAGGGCGCCGAGGCGCAGGAAACTGGCGCCGATGCAGAACAAACCGGAGAGAAACGCCAGCGTCACCGACAGCGACCAGTAGACCTCGGCGTTCCCCGCCGCGAGGGGCGCCACGGACGCCGCCACCATGGCGCAGGTCGGGGCGTCCGGGTTGACCATGAGCTGGCGTGAGGTGCCGAAAACGGCGTACGCCACCAGCGGCAGGATGCAGGAGTAAAGACCCACGACGGGGTTGAATCCCGCGAGTTGCGCGTAGGCGACAGCAACCGGCAGCGCCACTGCCGCCACGGAGACACCCGCCATCAGGTCGTGCCGGAAGTCCGAGGCGAATCGGTATTGCACCAGCGCCCGGACGCCCGGTGCGACCCGCGTCACCCAGACCGGCAATTCCCGCGCTCGCGTGTCGGACATCACTCACCCTCCGCCCAGCGGCCCATTCGCGACATCGTTCCGTCGGGCGGCTCCCGTAGCGGGCATCGCCCTATGGGTAGCGCAGCGTACCGAGTTCCTTGCGCGCAGCCTCGGCGAACTCCTTCAGCGGATCCATTATTTCTTCACCGCTTTTCATGGCCGCGTACAGATCGGCAAACGTCTTGTTGGGTGCGAGATAGGTATCGATCGTCGTGCGAATGACCGCTTCGGCGCACGCAATCGTTTGCGGCGAAGACTGCACACGCATCCTGCTGACCATGCCGTAAAGGCTGACAAGCTCCTGAACTTGCGGGTCGTTGCGCATGTTGGCCTCGCCATAGGCCTTCGACGCCGCAACGACGAAGTCTCTATAGAGGTCCTCTCGATGCGAAAGCTCATGGACGATCAGCCCAGCCTTGGCCTGATAACGCTGGCTCAGCCAGGTCGCGAAGCCCGATATCAGGCCGCCAACGATCGAACCGGCCAGAGCCGAGAACGCGGAAACGTATGCGACATCCATGAGCTTACCTTCCTCAGTACAGACCGGCAACCGAATCTCTCCGGCTAGCCAGATCTCGAAGTTGATTCTAGCTTGCTGCCCCGCATGCCCACCGGCAGTGCGAGCCCAACCCGATGCCGCGTCATGGTGCTGTCGCGATCGAGGTTGGCGAGCATGAGTGCGGCAGCATCAGCGTACGGCACGATCATCTGCGGAACCAGAGACGCGAACACCCGGCCCCGAAACCCCCGGCCCCGAACCAGATGTTGTCGGCGGACACGACGTTCTCATCAATTGCGCGGGCCACGTCGCGGAGGGCGAACGGTTCGTTAGCCTCGTCGACCAGGTCGTCACGGCCGTGCAAACCGAGCGCTCGAAATCGACTGGCGCTGCTGTGCCCGAGCCCCATGGTCGATCGGCCGGCACTCGGGCTGGATCGACTGCGTATCTCGCTCGACCGCCTGCGTTCGTCCGTGTGTTGCCCGAAGCGCACGCCCGGAAGATTCAGCCAGCCGTTGGACTCCCGTGAGGGCGACGCGAAGTCCTGCCGCCACGAGTCGCTCGGCCAGCCGCGCCGCGACGTAGCCCTTGCCCGACGCGTCGATCCCCGAGATCGCTACGAGCACCGCCCGATCGGCCGGAACGCGCCCGCGGCAGCCAGGACGGCCTCCGCGGCGGCGCCGAGGCTCACGACAGGGGCGCGACTTCGCAGTAGGCCTTGATGACCCCGTTCGCCGGAGGTCAGGTGGCCGAGCAGCTCGCGGTAGTTCTCGAGGCCCTTGACCGGGTGCGTCAGCAGCTTCGCGAGCCAGCCGGGATGCGACGAGCTCGGCCTGCGCGAGGTCCGCCACGCCCTGCTCGAAGTCCTCGCGGCTGGCGTTGACGCTGCCGACCGCGACCTTGTTGCCGAGCACGAAGCCCTGGTTGATGCGGTCGGCCGGCACCTCGATCTTCCGGTCGCCCGCCGGTGACGGAGACCAGGCGAGGACGCCGTTCTTGCGCGAGCACCTCCATCGCCTCGAAGACGAGCGGCGAGAAGCCCGTCGCCCTCGAGGATGAGGTCGAAGGGCCCGTGCTCTGCGGCCGCCTCCGCGAGGCTCGTCGTCTTCGTCGAGACGTAGCGCACGCCGATCTCCTCGAGGAGGTCCGAGTTGCGGTAGGGCGCCTCCTGCAGGCCGAAGGCCGTGACCTCGAGGCCGCGCAGCCTGCAGGATCATCGACGGCGAGGAGGCCGAGCGTGCCGGTCCCGAGGACCGCGGCCTTCCGCGGCCGCCAGACCTTGAGCCGCCGCTGGATCTCGTAGGCCTGGGCGATCGCCTTCTCGGCGACGGTCGTCGGCTCCAGCAGCACGCCGACCGACTTCGAGCCGCTGCGGGATCTTGACGATGTAGTCGGCGGCGTCGACGTAGTACTCCGTGAGGTAGCCGTGGAGCAGGTTGATGCCGCGCTCGAAGTAGGAGTCGTCGGTCGTCATGTCCTGCAGGCCGATCGCGTCGTAGATGCTCGTGCCCGGGCGGCGCACCGTGGCGACGACGTAGTCGCCCGGCGCGAGATCCGTCGGACGTTCGGGCCCCACCGCCTCGACCCGGCCGAAGCTCTCGTGGCCGAGGATGAGGTAGTCGTGGCCGGCCGGGGGCGCGCCGTACTCGGCGGCGTTGATCTCCTTGTCCGTGCCGTCGACGCCGACGCGCAGGACGCGCACGAGCACGCCGCGCCCGCCCGGGACCTCGTCGAGCGAGGGCTTCGGGGCCTCGCGCAGGTGGATCGAGTCGGGCTTGCCGGGAATGACTGCGATGGCTTTCATGACTGGTCGGATGCCGGACGGGGCGCCGGGGTTTCGGGAGTCGGAATCTCGCCTACTGCCCGCTCTGCTGGAGCAGCTTGGCGACGAGCGCCGGTCCAGCCGGTCTGGTGGCTCGCGCCGAGGCCCGGCGCCGTTGTCGCCGTGGAAGTACTCGTAGAAGAGGACGAGGTCGCGCCAGTGCGGATCGGTCTGGAAGCGTCGTCGCGTGCCGCCGTAGACCGGGCGCCGGCCGTCCGCGTCGCGCAGGAAGATGCGCGTCGAGCCGGCGCGACAGCTCGGCGGCGACCTCCCAGAGCGTCATGCAGCTGGCCGGAGCCGGTCGGGCACTCGACCTTGAACGTCGTCGCCGAGGTAGTGGTGGAACTTCTGCAGCGACTCGATGAGCAGGAAGTTCACCGGGAACCAGACCGGCCCGCGCCAGTTCGAGTTGCCGCCGAAGAGGCCGCGTCGCGGACTCCGCCGGCTCGTAGTCGACGCGGTGCTCCGTGCCCGTCGACGTCGAGCACGTACGGGTGGTCGCGGTGGACGCGCGACAGCGAGCGGATCGCCGTAGGGCGAGAGGAACTCGCTCTCGTCGAGCATGTAGCGGCAGCACGCGCGCGCAGCCGGTCGCGGTCGACGAGCGAGAGGAAGCGGCGCACGCTGCCCGTCCGGCGTCGTCTCGCGTCTCGACGTGCTCGCGCGAGCTCGGGCCGGTTCTCGAGGAACCACTGCATGCGCCGCTTGAAGCCGGGCAGCGCGTCGACGACGCTCGGACTCGAGCGTCTCGACGGCGAAGAGCGGGATCAGCCCGACCATCGAGCGGACCTTGCAGCGGGAACTGCGCGGCCGTCGGGCAGGTGCAGCACGTCGTAGTAGAAGCCGTCCTCGCTCGTCCCACAGCTCGATGCCCTCGCCGCCGATGTTGTTCATCGCGTCGGCGATGTAGACGAAGTGCTCGAAGAACTTGCTGGCGACGTCCTCGTAGGCGCGAGTTCGTCGCGCGCCAGCTCGAGCGCGATCGCCAGCATGTTGAGGCAGTACATGCCCATCCAGCTCGTGCCGTCCGACTGCTCGAGGTGGCCGCCCGTCGGCAGCGGCGCGCGGCGGTCGAAGACGCCGATGTTGTCGAGGCCGAGGAAGCCGCCCTGGAAGACGTTGCTTGCCCTCGGCGTCCTTGCGGTTCACCCACCAGGTGAAGTTGAGCAGCAGCTTGTGGAAGACGCGCTCGAGGAACGCGCGGTCGCCGCTTGCCGCGAGCGCTTCTGCTCGATCTTGTAGACGCGCCACGCGGCCCAGGCGTGCACCGGCGGGTTCACGTCGCCGAAGCGCCCACTCGTAGGCCGGGAGCTGGCCGTTCGGGTGCATGTACCACTCGCGCAGCAGCAGGATGAGCTGCTCCTTGGCGAAGTCCGGGTCGACGAGCGCGAGCGGGATGCAGTGGAACGCGAGGTCCCACGCGGCGTACCAGGGGTACTCCCACTTGTCCGGCATCGAGATGACGTCGGCGTTGTAGAGGTGGCGTCCAGTCGCGGTTGCGGCCGTGCAGCGCGCTCCGGCGGCGGCGGCGGCCCGGCCGGATCGCCGCGCGAGCCAGCGCGCGACGTCGTAGTGGTAGAACTGCTTGCGCCAGAGCAGGCCGGCGAAGGCCTGGCGCATGCACGTGCGCGGCGTCCGCGGAGAGCGATCGGGAGTCGACGAGCGCGCGTAGAACTCGTCGGCCTCGCGCTGGCGCGTCCGCGAAGACGCGCGTCGAAGTCGGCGCCGAACGGCCGTCTGCCGGCGCCGCGGCGTCGGTGAGGCGCAGGCGCACGACCGCGCGACCCGCCGGCCGGCGATCGTCAGGACGTAGTGGGCCGCCGCCTTGGTGCCGCGCGCCGCCGGGTTCACCGCGTCCTCGGCGCCGTGGACGACGTAGTCGTGGATGCCGTCCTTCACGTAGCGGCGAGTCGTTGTCGGCGCGCCGAAGAGGCGCCGGGCGTTCGTCTCGTTCTCGGTGAAGAGCAGCTCCGGCGCGCCCTCGCAGTGCAGGCGCGAGCCGTCCGTAGTACTCGGCTGTCGACGTCGATCGTCGCGTAGCGCCGTGCTGCGCCTCGCCGGCGCGCATGCGCGGGCGGCGCGTCGCCGAGGCCCCAGGACCAGGTGTTGCGGAACCAGAGCGTCGGCAGCAGGTGGAGCGTGCGCCGCCTCGGGCCCGCGGTTGGCGACGCGTCGATGCGGATCGAGGATGTCGTCGGGCGCGGCCTTGGCGTACTCGACGAAGACGTCGAAGTAGCGGTCGTCGTCGAAGACGCCGGTGTCGAGCAGCTCGAACTCCGGGTCGTCGCGGCCGCGCCGCCGGTTCTCGTCGACGAGCTGCTGCGTACGGGAACGCGCGCTGCGGGTACTTGTAGAGCGCACTTCATGTAGGAGTGCGTCGGCGTCGAGTCGAGGTAGAAGTAGCACTCCTTGACGTCCTCGCCGTGGTTGCCCTCGTTGCCCGTCAGGCCGAAGAGCCGCTCCTTGAGGATCGGATCGCTGCCCGTTCCAGAGCGCGAGCGCGAAGCAGACGTACTGGTGGCGGTCGCGAGATGCCCAGCGAGGCCGTCCTCGCCCCAGCGGTAGGCGCGCGAGCGCGCGTGGTCGTGCGGGAAGTACTCCCAGGCGGTGCCGTGCGGCGCTGTAGTCCTCGCGCACCGTGCCCCACTGGCGCTCGCGAGAGGTACGGGCCCCCAGCGCTTCCAGTTCCTGGCGCGCCGGACGTCCTCGTCGAGGCGGACGCGCTCGGGATCGAGGGCGGTCTTCGTGTCGGTCATGTCCGGACCTTGGATGCCGCGCGGCGGCCCGCGTGTCGGGCATCGGCCGGGAGGGCCAGGACCACCCGGTCGAGGCGCAGCAGCTCGCCGAGCGACCAGGCCTGGAACGGGCAGCCGCGCGGGGTGTGGGGCGGGTCGGCGTCGGCGATCTCGGAGACGTGGCCGAGGCCGGCCTCGTCGAGGTGGGCGAGCAGCGGGGCGAGGAAGCGCTCGCGGGCCTCGCGCTTGCGCCGTCGGCGCGTCCCGCCGCGCACGCGCACCCAGGCGTCGACGAAGGGGCCGAGCAGCCACGGCCAGACGGTGCCCTGGTGGTACGCGCCGTCGCGCTCGCGCGGTCCCGCCGACGTAGCGCGGCGCGGTAGTCGGGCTCGCCCGGGCGCGAGGGAGCGCAGGCCGAGCGGCGTCCGAGGCGCGACTCGACGGCGTCGACGATCCGCCGGGCGCGCTCGCCCGTCGAGCGAGCGCGAAGCGGCAGGCCGCCGACGGCGAAGATCTGGTTCGGCCGGAGCGTCGGCGTCGGCGGTCCCGGGGCGGTGGTCGACGTCGACGACGTCGTAGAGGCAGCCGCGCCGGCCTCGTTCCAGAAGCGCGCGCTCGAACGCGTCGGCGGCCGCGCGCGAGGAGCTCGCGCCAGCGCGTCGGTGAACGCCGCCGGCGATCTTGAGGGCGTTGATCCACAGGGCCTGGATCTCGACCGGCTTGCCGATGCGCGGGGTCACGACCCAGTCGCCGACCTTCGCGTCCATCCAGGTGAGCTGCACGCCGGGCTCGCCCGCCGCGAGCAGCCCGTCGTCGTCGGCGCGGATGCCGTAGCGGGTGCCGCGGGCGTAGCCGGCGAGGATCGCGCCGACGGCGTCCTGCGAGGGCCTTGCGCTCGGCGCCGGCGACGCGACGCCCGGCGGCGGCGCGGCGCCTGGAAGTACTCGTGCACGGCGACGACGTACCAGAGCGACGCGTCGACCGAGTTGAACTCGGGCTGCACTCGCCGCGTCGGGAAAGCGGTTCGGCAGCATGCCCTCCGAGACGGCTCCCGCCCACTGCGACGAGGATCTCGCCGGCCTCGTCGAGTCGGCCCGTCGCCAGGCACAGGCCGCGCAGTGCGATGAAGGTGTCGCGGCCCCAGTCGGTGAACCAGGGGTAGCCGGCGACGATCGGTCCTGCCCGTCGCCGCGGCGTACGAGGTACGCGTCGGCCGAACGCTCGAGGGGGGTGGCGAAGCGCCGCGCGGCGCGCGCGCTCGTCGGTGCGGAGCGTCTCGAGCGCCGCCTCGGGGCTGCCGGTGCCGAGCGCCGCCTCGTGCCCCTCCGGCGGCCACGAGCCAGATCGCCTCGCCGCCGGAGAGGTCGAACCGGAGCGTGCCGGGCGAGGCGAGGTCCTCGGTGAAGTCGAGGCCGCGCGCGCGCTCCTCGGCGTAGAGGAAGTTGCGGTACCACTCGGGGCCGTGCGCCGTAGGCGCCGTTCGAGCGCATGGTCAACGCGGGCCGGTCCGCGTAAGGGCGAAAGCGCAGCCGGCCGTCGGAGGAGTCTCGGCGTCGAAGCGGAAGGCCGGATTCTCGTGGTGGAGCGAGTGGTAGTCGCGTCCCGAGAGAAAGGGCCGCACCTCGAGCGAGACCTCGCCGGTCCCGGAGAGCAGTCGCCAGGCGACGGCCGTCGCGGAGGCGCCCTTGCGCGACGAGGATCTCCTGGGCGACGCGGGTGCCGTCCGGGAGCGTGAAAGTCCAGCGCGGCCATGGCTCGAGGGTGAAGCCGTCGGCCCGGGAGGCGCCGTCGGGGTACGTCACGTCGGGCCCGTAGGCTGCGAGGTGATGGCGTAGCGGCCGGACGTCGTCGTCGACCCACGCGTCGAAACCGTTGACGAGGACGACGCGGCCGGTCGGAGGCGTCGTCGCGGTCAGGAGCAGCGCGTGGTACCGGCGGGTCCGGATCCCCGCGACCGTCCCGGAGGCAAAGCCGCCGAGGCCGTCCGCTTCGAGCCACTCCCGCGTCAGGGCGTCGCTCATGGGCGCAGGCTATCCCGTCTCGCGTCGTTCCGGCCTACGCCGCGGCCGCCGCGGAGCGCGAACGGGACAGCTGGATCCGCACCGGACGGACGGCCACCCGCCCGCAGGCGCACCCGAAGACATCCGCCAGGATCCCGGCGAAGTCCTCGTCGCGCGCGTAGGGCCCGTCGCCCGCCCAGCCCAGGTCCAGCCGATCGATCTGCGGCCGCATCTGGCTCCCGCAGGCCAGGCACAGCACCTCGTTCGCGTTCGCCATGGATCACCTCCCTGCCCCCTTCGATGCCGCCCCCCCACCCCCGTTTCGGGGTCAGCCCTGCATTCCTGACTCTTTGGCTTCAAAGAGTCAGAGATGCAGGTCAGGCCCCAAAAGTCAAAGATTCAGGGCTGACCCCAAACGAACTGGAGGAGGTGGCCGTCGGGGTCGGCGGCGAGGAGGGCTTGCGAAAAGCCGAGGGGCGCGGAGGGAACGGCGACGAGGCCGGGCGAGACGAGGTCCGTGTGGGCGGCGGCGAGGGCCTTCTCGGCGGCGCCGGCATCGCGGACGCGGAGCTCCGTCTGCCAGGCGACGAGGTCGTTGGAGCGCACGTCGGGTGGCCGGGGGCGGCCGTCGCGATGGGGCGAGGTACTCGAGGAACTCGATTCCGGGTCCCGTCGCCGCGCGCAACGCCGTGATCCGGAGTCGCGCCCCGAAGACGTTGTTCAGGTGCTCCTGCTCGGTCCCGTAGTTCTCGCGCGCCGCCGGCGACCTTCAACCCGAGCGTGTCGCGGTAGAAGCGCGAGGCTCGCTCTCGGTGTCGGCCACGACGATCGCCGTGTGGTCGATGCCGAGAAACAGCCGGTCCTTGCTGCTGCCAGCGCGCCTCGCCCTTACCCGGCGGGAACGCCAGGATCTCGAGCGCATGCCCGTCGGGGTCCTTGAAGTAGAACGCCTCGATGCCGCCGGCGTTCCTGTTCCAGTCCGGGCAGCCGCTGCGGGCCGGTCGAGGCGTGTCGCACGCGTGTGCTCGCGCAGCCGCGCGTACGCCTGGTCCATGTCGGACACGATGATCGCGACGTGCTGGAACCAGCGGTCGTTGCTGCGCGAGTCGACGGGCACCGGCCGGCCCTCGCGGCGCGAGGTACTCGACGAGCTCGATCGTCTCCGTCGCCCAGCCGCAGCTTCGCCGACTCGCATCCGCAGGCCGAAGACGCCCTCGAGCCGCTCCCACGCCTCCCCGGCGACCTCGACTTCGCCGGCCTTCTCGAAGGTCAGGACCTGCGAGTAGAACGCGACGAGCGGTCCAGGTCGAGATCGGAAGACCGGCGATCGTCGACCGAGTCGACCGCCGTCACGAGGGGCTGCGGCGTCCGCGCCGCGCGCCGCGCCAGGACGAAGAGCGCCGCGGCGAGCGATCGCCTCCGCGCGACCGCCTCACGCCAGCCGCTCCTTCAGGTGCTCGCCGACCCGCAGGGCGTTGGCCATGATCGTCAGCGCCGGGTTCACGGCGGCCGCTCGACGGGAAGAAGCTGCCGTCCACGACGTAGAGGTTGTCGACGTCGTGCGCCTTGCAGTTCACGTCGAGCGCCGAGGTCTTCGGGTCGCGCCCGAAGCGAAGCGTGCCGTTCTGGTGGGCGACGCCGGCCAGCGGGATCCGCTCCCCGAGGAAGAGGCTCCGCGCCGAAGAGGCCCTGGTGGCAGTCGTGGCCGTGCATCGAGCACTTCCGCTGTTTCTGCAGCGCGCTTCGAGCTTCGCCCGCAGGCGCTTGTGCGCCTCGTCGTTGTTCGGCTGGTAGCGTCAGGACGATGTTGCCCTCGCGGTCGAGCGTGACGCGGTTCTCCGGATCCGGCAGGTCCTCGGACGTCAGCCAGAAGTCGAGCGAGTGCTTCGCCATCAGCTCGAGCGTGAAGCCCGGCGCGATCGCAGGGGCGCCCGCCGAGAGCGCCACGCCGTCGAGCTTTCCGACGAAGGAGATGTGCCCCATCGGATAGCTCCCACTCCTTCGACGCGAAGTAGAAGTCGTTGACGCCGAGCGTCTTCTGGAAGACCGTCGGGTTCGGGCAGCGCGAGATCGCCAGAAGCACCGAGTTGACGTGCCCCATGTAGTGCCGCCCGACGACGTCGCGACGCAGTTGCCGAGGCCGTTGGGATGCTGTCGCTCGGCCGAGCGCAGCAGCAGCGCCGCCGAGTTGATCGCGCCGCAGGAGACGACGACCACGTCGGCCGTGTATCTCTCCGGCGACGCCGTTGCGCTCGACGAGACCTTCGTGACCTCGCGGCCCGATGCGTCGGTCTCGAGGCGCGTGACCTACGCGCCGGTCAGCAGCGTGACGTTGCGGATGCTCGAGCGCCGGCTCGACGCAGCAGACCTGGGCGTCCGCCTTGGCGCTGCACGAGGCAGGGGAAGCCGTCGCAGGTCTCGCAGCGGATGCACTTGCTCGGCTGCGCCGGTCCTTCTCGTCGAGCATGATCCCGAGCGGAACGTGGAACGGGCTGCAGCCCCTGCTGCCGCGAAGTCGTCGGCGAGGTGCTGGATCCGCGGCTCGTGGCTGAACGGCCGGGTGCGGATACGGCGCGCTCGCCGGCGGGTCGGTCGGGTCCTCGCCGCGCGTGCCGTGGACGTGGTAGAGCGCGCTCCGCCTGCGTGTAGTAGGGCTCCAGGTCGTCGTAGGAGATCGGCCAGGCCGGCGAGATGCCGCCGTGGTGGCGGACCTCGCCGAAGTCCTCCTGGCGCAGGCGGAAGAGCGCCGCGCCGTAGAACTTGGTGTTGCCGCCCGACCCAGTAGTTCGTGTGGGGATGCAGCGCCTTGCCGTCCTTGTCCCGCCAGACTTCCTTCGTCGTGGTACTTGCCGTCGACGTTGACCGCCCGCGAGCTCCAGTTGTCCTTCTCGCGCGGCACGAAGTCGCCGCGCTCGAGGACCAGGATCTTCTTTCCGGTCGGCGCCAGGCGACCAGAGCAGCGTCCCGCCGCCCGCGCCGGTGCCGATGATGATGACGTCGTAGTGGTTCTCGGACATCAGCGTCCCCTTTCGACGGCGGCCGCGGGCACGGGCCCGCACTGCCGGTACCCGCAGCGGAAAATGCAGCGATGGGCATTCTCGTGGTGGAGCTTGGCGCACAGGACCGACCGCGCCCCCGAGACGCGCAGCCGCAGCTCCGCGGCGGCCAGCATGCCGAGGGGCGGGGCCACGAAGTAGATCCAGAGGTGCTCGAAGTGCATCGCGGCCGCCGCCGATCCGAACGTGCGCGCCGGGTTCATGCTCATCCCGGAGATCGGCCCCTCGAAGGTGATGAAGAGCGCGACGCAGGCCCCCGCCGCCAAGCCGGTGAACCGGTTGAACGCCGGCGCGTTCGAGACGGCGAGCACGACGGTCATGAGGATGAAGGTGATCGCCACCTCCGCCCAGAACGCCCGAGCGACCCCCGAGGCCCCGGGCATCGTCGTGGCGAAATCCACGGACGGGTGGCGCACGACCCCGCCGCAGCAGGACCCCGGCGGCGCCGCACCCGAGGAGCGCGCCGGCGAACTGCGCCGCGGCGTAGAAGAGCGCGTCCGCCGCCTCCAGCTTTCCCAGGCGCAGGAACGTCAGGGTCGTCGCGGGGTTGATGTGCGCGCCGCTGCGCTGGCCCCAGCGCGAGGTGATGATCGCGACCGCCGTCGATCCCATCGCCAGGCCCATCAGCCCGCGGCGCACGAGAGGATCGGGCAACGCCGCGTGGACGGGCGAACCGGGGTGCTCGAGCAGCGACGCGAAGGCGCAGGCCGCGACCATGAAGGCCCCCAGCAACGCCCCCTCCATCAGGTACTCGGGCCAGTGCGCGCGCAGCGCCGTCGAGACGTTCACGAGCGCTTCGATGTCGCGCCGCCTCCCGGGGTTTCCACCCTCTCGCCGGTGGTAGCATCGCCGCGGCCGCACCGCCACGCATGTCGCTGCTGGAGCAATCCGAGCTTCCGCCGGACTACCCGCCGTTCCGGGCGCTTCGGGAGCGGCTGGGATTCGTGCCTTCGATCTTCCCCGCCCAGAGCCTCCTGCCCCGCGTCATCGAGGCCCAGGCCGCCCTCGTCCAGGCCCTCCTGCTCGAGCCCGGAGCCCTGACCTCCGAGCGCAAGGAGGAGATCCTGGTCGCGGTCTCCGCCGCGCGCCGTAGCCGCTATTGCGCGACCGTCCACGCTCACGTCCTTCGGAAGCTGGAGCGCCCCGCCGGCGAGGTGGAGGCGCTCGCCGCCGGCCGCTTCGACGGCTTCGAGGCTCCTCGCGCCGGCCTTCTCGAGTTTTCCGTGAGCCTCGCGGTCGCGCCGCACGCGATCGGGCCGCCGGACGTCGAGCGACTGCGCGGCCTGTCCGTCCCCGACGGGGAGATCCTGGAGGCCATTCAGGCCACCGCGCTGGCTCGCCTCCTCTGCACGCTTTCGGCCGGCCTCGCCGCGGAGCCGGACCTGGAGCCGCCGCCCGCCCTGCTCGCCGCGCTCGAGGAGAACGCGGCGCTCGCCGGCGCCGATGCACCGGCCCGGCCGCGGCAACCCGGCGCCTACCTTCCGTCGGTCGCCCTCGCGCCGGAGGCGTTTCCCCCGTTCGCCTTCTTCAAGAGCCGTTTCGGGTTCGTGCCCGCGCTCTTCCGGGCCCAGACCCTGAAGGCCGAGACGCTCGGGGCCGAGGTGCAGGCGGTCCGGGACATCCTCCTCACCGAGGACGTCCTGACCCGGCCACAGAAGGAATGCATTCGACTGGTCGTGTCCGCGGCCAACCTGAGCGCCTACGGAGTCGCGCTCGAGACGGAGCTCCTCCGGGGACTCGGCGTCTCCCCCGAGCTGTCGGACCGGATCGTCGCCGAGCGCGGCCATGCCGGCCTGCCGGAGGCCGACGCGGCCCTTCTCGACTTCGCCGAAAAGCTCGCGACGCGGCCGCAGGACTACGGCGAGGCCGACGTCCGCCTTCTGCGCGAGCGCGGGTTCGGCGACGCCCGGATCCTCGAAGCGATCGTGACGACGGCCTTCTCGGCGTTTCTCGACACGCTGGAGGCCGGGCTGAATCCGCGTCCGGACTTCAAGCCGCGCCGGGACCTCCTTGCCGACCGGGCCGCGGCGGCCGCCCGCGAGACGGCGCGCCTCGAGGACCCCGATGCGCCGCTCGTCGAGCGCGCGAAGGCCGGAGACGTGGCCGCGTTCGAGGACCTGGTGCGCGCGAACCAGGCCCGCGTCTACCGCACGCTCGTCGGCCTGACGGGCAACGCCGAGGACGCCGAGGACTGCTGCCAGGCGGCGTTCGTCAAGGCCTTCCGCGGCATCGCCGGCTTCGCGGGGGCCTCGCGCTTCTCGACCTGGCTGACGCGGATCGCGATCAACGAGGGCCTCGAGCGGCTGCGGCGGACCCACCCGGAGGTGAGCCTGGACGAGCCCCCCGCGGGCGAGGACGACTTCCGTCCCTCCCGGGTGGCCGCCTGGGTCGAGGATCCCGAAGGTCTGTACGCGCGCGAGGAGACGCGGCGGCTCGTCCGTCAGGAGCTCGCGCGGCTTCCCGTCCGCTACCGGACGGCCGTGATCCTGCGGGACATCGAACAGCTCTCGACCGCGGAGGCGGCGGCGGCCCTGGACCTGCCGGTCGCGACGCTGAAGACACGCCTGCTGCGCGGCCGGCTTCTCATGCGCGAGGCGCTGGCGGCGCACTTCTCCGCCGAAACGCCGAGGAGGCGCGATGGTTAGCTGCGACGACGTCCGGGCGGAGCTCTCGAACCTCCTCGACGACGAAGTGCCGACGGAAGTCCGGGCCGCGCTCGCCCACCACCTCGCCGAATGCCGGACCTGCCAGGTCCTCTACGATTCCACCCGCAAGACGATCCGGATCGTCACGGACGCGGGCGCCTGGGAGCTGCCGCCCGAGGTCTCCGACCGCCTGACCGCGCGGATCCTCGCCGCGCTCGAGAGGACGAACTAGCCCCGCTCGCCCGCGCCCGCCAGGACGATCTTCGACGAATCGAAGTCGGGCACGGTGCCGAGGCCGAACGAGACGGTGTTGGCGAACTGCGCGACGCCCACCATCAGGATCGTCTCGAGGATCTGCTGGTCGCTGAAGCCGTAGGTGCGCAGCCCCTCGACGTCGTCGGCGTCGATCTGGCGCCCGTTCCTGTTGAGCTTGAGCGCGAAGTTCAGCAGGGCCTTGTCCTCGGCCGGGATGTCCGTGCGGTTGTGGTCGAGCGCGATCTGCTCGGGCTCGGGGCCGTGGATCCCGAGCATGCGCACGATCTCGCAGTGGGCCGTCACGCAGTAGGTCGAGAGGTTGGCGGCCGAGCACACGAGGAAGACGTATTCCTTCCGGCGCCGCTCGAGCGCGCCCTCCTGGACCATCACGCCGCCGATCAGCGCCAGCTCCGCCTCGATCAGGTCCGGCCGCAGCGTCTGCGCGCGGAAGAAGTTGGGAAGGAACCCGAAGGCTTCCCGGATCTGCTGGAAGGGCAGGAACTCCGCTTCGTCGATCGGCCCGCGGCCGATGTAACTCATTGGAACCTCCCGAGTTTGGAGACTATAACGCCCATTTTGAATCTTTTCGGCTCCGCCCCCCGTCCAATGGGCGGTGTTCAGCTGCGAGGCCCTGCGCCAGGCGCTGTCGGACCTGCTCGACGGCGAGGTCGATCCCGGCGTCCGCCGGGAGGTCGAGCGCCACCTCCAGGACTGCTCGGCCTGCCGGATCCTCTACGACTCGGCCCGTAAGACCCTGGCCGTCGTCTCGAACGTCGGCACCTTCGACCTCCCGGCCCCGGTCTCGGAGCGCCTGGTGCGCCGCATCCTCGAGTCCGTCCTCGATCCGCGCCACCCCGCCGCGGCCGCCTGCCCGGTGCCGGACCGCGAGGCGGAGCGGCTGGCGGCCCTCAGGGACTATGGCGTTCTCGACACCCCGCCCGAACCGGCCTTCGACGACCTCGCGGCCCTCGCGTCCCGGATCTGCGAGGCCCCGATGGCCATGATCAGCCTCGTCGACCGCGACCGCCAGTGGTTCAAGGCGCGCGTCGGCCTCGACATCGCCGAGACCCCGCGGGAGATCGCCTTCTGTGCCCGCGCCATCCTCGGCCACGGGGTCTTCGTGGTGTCCGATGCCTCGGCGGACGAGCGGTTCGCGAACAATCCCCTGGTGACCGGCGACCCGGCGATCCGCTTCTACGCGGGCGCGCCCCTGCGCACCGCCGAGGGCCATGCCCTCGGAACGATCTGCGTCCTCGACCGGGTCGCCCGCAGCCTGTCGGCGGACCGGACGGCGGCGCTCGAGACGCTGGCCCGCGAGGTCGTCGCACGGCTCGACCTCCGCCGCGCGCGGGCGCAACTCGACCAGGTCGCCGCCGGCCACCGCGCGCAGGCGGAGGCGCTCCGGTCGAGCGAGGAGTTCAAGACGCGCATGATCGAGTGCAGCCGCGACTGCATCAAGGTCCTCGACCTCGACGGGCGGCTGCTCTCGATGAACGCCGGCGGGATGGAGGCGCTCGAGATCTGCGACATCGGCCAGTACACGGGCTCGCTGTGGGTCGACTTCTGGAAGGGCCCGGACCGCGACGCGGCCCGGGCAGCGGTGGAAGCCGCACGCAACGGCGGCATGGGACGCTTCGTCGGCTACTTCGAGACCGTGCAGACGCGGCAGCCCCGGTGGTTCGACGTCGTCGTCAATCCGATCCTCGGCTCGGAGGGCCGGCCGGAATCGATCCTCGCCGTTTCCCGCGACGTCACCGAGCGCAAGCGCTCGGAGGACCTCTTCCGGCGGCTGACCGAGGCGACGGCGGCGACGACCGGCGCGGGCTTCTTCAAGGCCCTCGTGGAGACGCTGGCCGTGGCGCTGCGCGTCCGGTACGCCTTCGTGACGGAATGCGGGCCGGGCGACGTCCGCGCGAGGATGCTGGCGTTCTGGATGAACGAAGGCATCTCGGAGAACCTCGAGTACGGCCTGGAGGGAACGCCCTGCGAGGCGGTCATCCGAGGCGACGTGAGTTTCTACCCCGACCGGGTCGCGGAGCGATTCCCCGAGGACACGGGGCTCGTCGAGTGGCGGGCCGAGAGTTTCCTGGGCATCCCCATGGTCGGGCACGACGGCGTCGTGATCGGGCACCTCGCCGTCCTCGACGACCGCCCGATGAGCGAGGCCTCGATCGAGATCTCGGTCCTGCGCGTCTTCGCGGGGCGCGCGGCGGCCGAGCTCGAGCGGCTGCGGGCCCTGACGGAGCTCGAGCGCCTGAAGGACCGGCTGCAGGCCGAGAACGTCTACCTGCAGGAGGAGATCCGCACGCAGCACAACTTCGAGGAGATCATCGGCAACGCTCCCCCGCTGCTGGAGGCGCTGTCCCGCGTCGAGCGCGTCGCCGCGACCGACTCGACCGTCCTGATCTCGGGCGAGACGGGCGCGGGCAAGGAGCTCTTCGCCCGGGCGATCCACAGCCGCAGCGCGCGGAGGCAGCGGCCCCTCGTCAAGGTCAACTGCGGCGCCATCCCGGCGGGGCTCGTGGAAAGCGAGCTCTTCGGCCACGTCAAGGGGGCCTTCACGGGCGCCCTCGACAAGCGCGTCGGGCGCTTCGAGCTCGCCGACGGCGGCACGATCTTCCTCGACGAGATCGGCGAACTGCCGCCGGAGACGCAGGTCAAGCTGCTGCGCGTCCTGCAGGAGCAGGAATTCGAGCCCGTCGGATCCACCCGGACGATTCGCGTCAACGTGCGGATCATCGCCGCGACCAACCGCGACCTCGACGAGGAGGTCCGCAAGGGACGGTTCCGCGCGGACCTGCTCTATCGGCTCAACGTGCTCCCGATCTCGGTGCCGCCCCTGCGCGATCGGCGGGAGGACATCCCGCTGCTCGTCGCGTTCTTCCTGACCGGTCTGTCCAAGCGCCTGGGCAAGACGCTCGAGGGGTTCACGCGCGGCGCGATGAACGCCCTGTGCGCCTACGACTGGCCGGGCAACATCCGCGAGCTGCAGAACATCGTCGAGCGGGCCGCGATCCTCGCCCCCGGAGCGACGCTCGAGGTCGAGCCGGGACTGCTCCCGCCCGCGGATGCGACGCCGGCGAAAGCCGACAATGGCGCAGGCAGGCTCGTCGAGGTCGAAAAGGCCCACATCCGCGAGGTTCTGAAGTCGACCCGGGGCGTCGTCGAGGGTCCGCGGGGGGCGGCCCAGCGGCTCGGGCTCCACCCCAACACGCTGCGCAGCCGCCTCAAGAAGTACGGCATCGAGCCCCGCCACGAGATTTCGTAGTCCCACGAACCATCGGGGCAAAGCGCCCCGCCCGCCTTCGGCCCTCCACTCCTCAAACCTCTCATTTCACAGACTTTCGTCGCGCCACGAGGCGGCGGCACACCTGGCCCGGCCGTTGCTCTTGCCTCTCTCGTCATGTTGAAGATCAGCAAAGCCAACGGTTGCCTGGTCGTCGAAGGCCGCATTGCCGGTCCCTACGTCGAGGAGCTCGCTCGAGCGCTCGGCGAGGCGGCGGAGGCGGGTTCGATCGACGTCTCGGGCGTGGGTTACGTCGACGCGGCGGGCGCCAGGCTCCTGCGTCAGCTGGCCGCACAGGGAATCGCGATCCGCGGATGCTCCGCGTTCGTCGCCGAGACCCTGAAAGGAGCCGCGTCGTGAACGCGCTTTCCCGTCCGGTCGCCGAAATCGAGAACGGCCCCGAGCCCGCGTCGGCCTTCGCCGCCGAGGCCGGGCTCCTCGAGCGCCTGCGTCGCGGCGACGAGGAGGCCTGCGAGACGCTCGTCCGGACCCACAGCGGCCGGCTGCTCTCCGTGGCCCGCCGCTATCTGCGCAGCGAAGAAGACGCCCGCGACGCGGTGCAGGAAGGCTTCGTCGCCGCGTTTCGCGCCATCGGGCGGTTCGAGGGCGGCTCGAGCCTGTCGACCTGGCTCCATCGCATCGTCATCAACGCCTGCCTCATGAAGCTGCGCTCGAGCCGACGCCGCCCCGAGACCTCGATCGAGGAGCTGCTCCCGAAGTTCGACGAGTCCGGGCACCGCGTCGCCGAACCGGAAGAGTGGCGCGAGTCCGCCGAGACGGCGCTCGCCCGCAGCCAGACGCGCCGGCGCGTCCGCGAAGCGATCGGCCGCCTCCCCGAGCACTACCGCTCGGTCCTGATGCTGCGCGACATCGAGGAGCTCTCGACCGCCGAGGCCGCGCGCCTGCTCAACCTCACCGAAAACGCCGTCAAGATCCGCCTCCACCGCGCCCGCCAGGCCCTGAAAACCCTCCTGGGGTCAGCCCTGCATTTCTGACTCTTGGGGTCAGCCCTGAATCTCTGACTCTTTGCGCGTGGCTCGCGACAATTAGACAGAGAGGGGGATCGAAACCCAACATGTCGCGCCCGCCCCGAGTGGAGGTGGCCGGAGGCATCTATCACGTCATCGCGCGCGGGAACGAGAGACGGGACGTCTTTCGGGACGATGAGGATCGGCGTCTGTACCTCGGCCGGCTGGCCGAGTGCCGGGACCGGTACGAGTTCGGAGTCCTCGCCTACTGCCTCATGCCGAACCACATTCACCTGGCGATCGAGCGCGGCCCCGTCCCGCTGTCCAAGGTCATTCTCGCGCTGCATGGCTTCTACAGTCAGAAGTTCAACCTTCGCCACGAGCGCGTCGGCCACCTTTTTCAGGGCCGGTACAAGGCGTTTCTGGTCGAACAGGATCGGTATCTCGAAGGGTTGATCCGATACATCCACAACAACCCGGTCAAGGCCGGCCTCGTCGAGCACGCCCAGGCCTATCCCTGGTCGAGCGATCGGTTCTACCGCTCCGGAAACTGGCCGGAATGGCTCGATATCGATCGGGTCTTGAGCCGCCTGGCACCCACTCCCGTGCGCGCAGCGGCGGCGTATCGGCGCTGGATGGGGCGCAACGGCAGCGATGACGGAGGCGTACCCGGGACGCAGCCGCAATCGGTCGCGTCGTCAAGGGTGGGGAGAAGTTCGCGCGCCGTTCGATGCGAGGCGCAGATCGACGCTGCGACACGACGCCGCTGGACGCCGGGCGGATTTGCGGCGCAGCCTGCAATCCCGGGCTTCTCGATCGCGATTCGCAGCCGCCTTCGCGGCCAACCCGAATCCCGGGCGCGAATCATCGTGGCGTACGTCGGCGGACGCGACACGGCCTAACGACGACCGCGATGGCCGCTGCTTCGGTCGGGACGAGTCGGCCTTCGCACACGGCCTGCGTCGGCTCGAGTTGTCCATGGCGAGAGACCCATCCCTGGCCAGTCGGGTGGAGAGAGTCGCGGCCGCCCTTGGCCCCGAAACTTCAGATCTTCAGGGCTGACCCCAAGACGTCAGGAGTTCAGGGCTGACCCCACGTCGAGGAGGGAGTCGAAGGAGCCGTAGGGGTCGGGCTGGCGAAGGGCGTGGGAGGGGTCGGCGAGCCAGCGGGCCCCGTCGATCAGGAGCTTGTAGCGGTAGCGGCCGGGAGGCGGGGCGGGGATCTCGGCGCGCCAGTCGCCGACCGGGCCGCGCGCCATCGGGAGCCGGGCGGGGTCCCAGCCGTTGAAGTCGCCGGCGACGGCCACCGTCCGCGCCGCGTCGTCGTGGAAGGTGAAGACGAGGCAGCCGTCCTCGACGCGAGGGGGACCGCTCGGGGGCGGCTCTGCGCCGTGCGCCTCGCGCGTGGCGGCGGCGATGGCCGCGGCGGGGTCCACCACCCCGTAGCCCTGCCGGATCGCGGGGATGCCGGCCACCGGCTGCGCCGTCTGGAGCAGGATGCGCCGGACGTCCATCGGCGCGAGCGCCGGGTTCGCCTCGAGCATCAGCGCGACGACCGACGCCACCACCGGCGCCGCGAAGGAGGTCCCGTCGACGTGCTGGTAGTGCGCGGCCACGATCTTCTCCGTGCGGAGCGTCTCCTCGACCCAGCCCCGCAATGCGGCCGCGTCGCGCGGCAGCTCCGGGATCTCGGAGCGCACCTCGTCTCCCAGCCGGACCAGGCGGTAGTCGGGCGCCGCGGCCAGGCGGGCCAGAGCCTGCGCGCGCCGGTAGGCCGCCGTCCCCGGCAGGATCGGCGCCGCCACCCACATCGCGGGAGCGATGAGCTCCGGCTTGACGAGACCATCGGCCGTCACGCCGAAGCTCGAGCAGTAGGCCGCCAGGCTCCGGCGCTCGGGATCGTTGGCGTCGTCGTAGCCGCCGACGGCGATCACCGACGGCGCCGTCGCCGGAGGGACCGCCCGCGGAGCCGGACCGCACCCCGAGTTGCCCGCCGCGGCGACGAGCACCATCCCCTGCGCGACGGCCTCCTCGGCGAGCCGGTTGACGCGGCTCTCCGACAGCGTCCGGTCCCCGTCGCCGCCGAGCGACATGCTGACCACGCGGATCGCGTGGCGCTCCCGGTTCGCCAGGACCCACTCGAGGCCGCGCTCGATCGCCGCGTCCGAGATCCGCCCGCCGCGGCCCACGCGCACGAGCACCAGCGGCGCCTCGGACGCGAGCCCGCGGTAGACGCCGTCCGAGAGCCGACCGCTGCCCGCCGCGGCGACGCAGGTCTGGGTGCCGTGCCAGCAGTCGGCGGCCGGCTCCCCGTCCGTCTCGAGCATCCCCTCGGGATCGTGGACGTCATGGTACGCGCGGATCCGGCCGGGGGGCTCCGCGATGTCGGGGTGCGGATGGAAGCCGGAGTCGAGGAACGCGATCGTGACGCCGCGGCCGCGCAGGCGTCCGTCGTCCCCGAAGCGCTCCGCCGTCGAGAGGACGGCGAATCGGTTGGGCGCGTGGCCGTGGCCCGCGTGCGGCTCTCCCGTCTCGCTCATGCGAAGGTGAGATGCCGCGGGGGCCCGGCGGGTTACGCCCGCCGAAGGCGGACTAGAAGCGGACGAAGCCGGTGAACGTCGCCGAGATGCCGGGCGCGGGCACGGCGCGCGCGTCGGGGCTCACGAGATACAGCTTGTCGAGCACGTTTCTCACGTACGCCTGGAGCTCGAAGTGCTCCGCGAACCTGTACCCGCCGCCGAGATCGAGCAGGCCGTAGCCGGGCCTCGCGCGCTCCGTCGGGCCGGGATTGGCGTCCCCGGCGTAGACGACGCCGCGCGCCTGGACGAACGCCGGACCGAAGGCCTTGCGGAGCTGGAGATTCAGCGACTCCGGCGGGATGTCGTCGATCGGCCGGTCGTCGTCCACGGTGACGCCGCGCTCGATCTGTCCGGCCAGCGCGACCGCGAATCCCTCGGGGAGGTCCACCTGCACTTCGAGCTCGAGCCCCTGCAGATTCGCCTCGCCCCGGTTTCGGAAAAGGAAATCGTCCGGATTCTCGCCCGCGTAACGCTCGATCAGGTCGTGGATCGTGTAGTCGTACATGTAGAAGGCCGTCCGAAAGCCGGACCCGTTGTAGCGCAGGGCGACGTCCCACTGGTCGGCCGTCTCCGGCACGAGGTCCGGGTTGCCGGTGATGAAGCCGCGTCCCGACGGGCCCCGGAAGTAGCGGTCCGACAGAACGGGGTCCCGGAAGCCGTGTGAGAACTGGCCCGTGGCGGAGAAGCCGCCGAAGGAGCCCGCCGTCAGCGCGACCGAGCCCGACACCGCGCCGTTGGACGTCTCCCGGTCGCCGAAGTAGCCGCCCTCGTTGACCGTCGTCACGCTGTCGTAGCGCACGCCCCCCGAGAGCGTCAGCTGCTTCAGCAGCGCCGCCTCGGCCGTGAGGTATCCGGCCGCGTCGGTGCGGTGCGCGTCGTCGACCGACACGTTGACCCGCTCCTCGATCGGGTCCGTGTAGCGGATGGCGACGTCGAGGGCGTGCAGGTCGTAGCGGCCGTGGATGTCGACGCCGAGCTCGACCCGCACGGGGCCGAAGAACCGCTCGGCGAAGCCGCGAGCCTGGAAGTCGTTGGCCGAAACGTCGGCCCGCTCGACCGACGCGACCGTCGACGGCGTGGCGTACCGGTACTGGTCGGTGATCTGGTCGTAGGAGCCGATCAGGCCGACGAACCCGACGCGCGAGAACCCCGCGAAGGGCTGGCTGTCGTAGGACAGCGTGAACCGGCTCGAGTTCTCCTCCGGGTAATAGAAGCGCACGACCGCCGAGTTGTTTCGTGGCCGGTCGATGTCGCGTCCGTAGTCGCCCTGCCAGCCCGCCGTCAGCGTCCCTGGCCCGAGGAGGTAGGAGGCGCGCACGAGGATGCCGCTGTCGCGGAACCCCGAGTTGATCACCTCGCCGTCGGGGCTGTCCCAGTTGCCGTAGGAGCGATAGTGGCCCGCGACGAGAATGCCCCCGTCCGCGCCCAGCGGCGAAGAGACCGAGGCGCCGACGCTGCCGCCGGGAATTCCGACGCCGTAGTCGCCGGTCGCCTCGACCTGGAGCGGGCCGCCGGGCGCGACCGCGAGCGTGCGCGCCGCGATCACTCCGCCGAAGGCGTCCGAGCCGTAGGCCACCGAGCCGGGACCACGCGCGACCTCGACGCCATCCAGGACGAACGGGTCGACGTAGGTCGCGCTCGGGCCGACGCGGCGCTCCGACGACACGCGCGCGCCGTCGAGGAGGATGAGGCTTCTCCCCCGCGCGAGTCCCCGGATCGCGGGCACGGCGGCCTGCCCCTCCGAGACCGACGACACGCCCGCCACGTTCTCGACCGACTGCGTCAGGTTGAACGGCTGGCGCGACTCGATGTCCGCCTTCGGAACGATGGTCGTCCCGCTGGCCGGCGTGGCCTCGATCGTCGGCGCCGCGCCGGCCGTGACGATGACGCTCTCCTCGGCGAGCGGCTCGACGGCGATGACCACCGGGCCGTCGGCGGGAATGCTCTCGACCCGGACGGGACGCATGTAGCGGCCGCCCGGCAGGACGACGAGGACCTCGAAGGGAGCCACGGGCGTCGGCTCCCAGACGAAGACGCCGCCGGCGCCGGAGATCTGTGTCACGTTGGCGCCGAGGACCACGACCTCCGCCCCGACGACCGGGTCGCCCGTGCTCTTCAGGACGACCTTGCCCTCGAATGCGAGCGCGGACCCGGCGCCGCAGGCCAGAGCGAGAGCGAGGACCGCGAGGAAACGCGCTGAATGGCGGTCGAGGGGCGTCATGAGCGGCGCGATTATAGGCGCCGGGGCTTCAGCGCGCGGAGGGAAGAACGACGCCCTGGAAGAGACCCTCGGCGACCCAGTCGCGCAGCCAGCGGAAGAGCGTCTCTCCCGCCGAGCCCTGCAGCCCGCGCGACGCCTGCGCCACGGCCTTGCCGAAGGGCCGGCCCCGGACGAGCGCGGCGAGAAAAGCGTGGGCCGGCTTCGAGAGGTCGAGGCGCCAGACCTCGTAGTTCTTCCGGTAGACGGCGACCCACGTGGGCCTGCGGTCGGCCGGAGGGTGGTCGTGGTTCTCGTCCTTGACCGACTGCAGGTAGGCATTGACCGGATAGGCGAACGCGCCGACACGAAGCGCCGCGGCCGGCACGAGCACCGCGCCCGGCCACGCCTCTTCGGGCACCCGGGCGATCGCGTCGGCCGGCCAGGGGGCCGACGGCGGTGAGTCGAAGACCTCCGTCACGAGAGCCTCCAGGCGCGCGAGATCGGCGACGAAGGCCCTCCGGCGGATGCCGCGCGAGCCGCGGACGAACTCGGGAAACCGGTCGCCCAGCCGGTTCAAGGTGTAGGTCCGGGACGGATGCGCCGCGACGTAGCGCGTCACGAGCTCCCCGAAGCCCTCGCTTCCGAGAGAGTGAGCGACGGCCGGGAAGTCGTTTTCGAGCGCCTCGACCATCCGGAGCAGGTACATGCCCTGGTAGACGCCGACACGCTCGACCGACGAGAGCGTCTTCGAGGGGGTGATCACCCGCGCGATCGACGCGGGGTCGAGCTCGGCGCGCGCCGCCGCGGACGCGACGGCCTCCTCCGCCGTGCCGGGCTGCTCGATGACCGCCTGCATCCAGCGCTGGAGGCGCGGGAGAGGCAGCTCAAGAGGCCGCGGCAACCGACTCCTCCCCGTCCCGAAACCGCCGGGCCTTCAGGGCCTCGGCGTGCACCTCTTCGAAGGACGGGATGTCGTCGTCCCACTCGAAGAGCGTCGCGACGTTGCCCGTGCGCGCCACGGCGTGGCGGTAGAGGTCCCAGACCTCCGGGATCGCGCGATCGCTGTGCGTGTCGATGATGTGGGTGCCCTTGTTCGTGTGGCCCGCCAGGTGGTACTGCACCACGCGCGACGGGTCGATCGCATCGAGGTAGGCCTTCGGGTCGAAGCCGTGGTTGAAGGCGCTGACGTAGACGTTGTTGACGTCGAGAAGCATCCCGCAGTCGGCCTCCTCGCATCAGCCGGCCGAAGAACTCCCACTCGGGCATGCTCGACGCCGCGAACTCCACGTACGTCGACGCGTTCTCGAGGACGAGCGGCCGCTCCAGGATCTCGGAGACCGTCTTCACCCGGCCGACGACGTGCGCGAGCGCCTCCTCGGTCAGCGGCATCGGGAAGCAGGTCGTGGGTGTTTCGTCCGGAAACGCCGGTCCAGCAGAGGTGGTCCGAGACCCAGAGGGCGCGGGTGCGGCCGGCGAGGGCTTTCAGTTTCTGGAGATACTCGCGGTCGAGCGGATCAGTCGCGCCGATCGACATCGACACGCCGTGCAGGACGACGGGATAGCGCTCGGCGACCTGGTCGAGCACCCAGGCGGGCCGGCCGCCCGTGTCGAGATAGTTCTCCGAGAGCACCTCGAACAAGTCGACCTCGGGCCGGCGCTCGAGGATGTGGGCGTAAGTGGACCGTGCGCAGGCCCACGCCGACCCCGAGGTCGGGAAAGCCCCAGCGGTTTCGGGCGGCGGGACGGGATCGGTTCACGGGTCTTCTAGAGAAAGAGACGGCGGGCGCGGCCGACCGCGTCCCCCCGTTCTCCGACGCTCGGATCAGGCCGCCTTCTTCGGCGCGACCGGGACGGCGCAGCCGCCCTTGCCCTTGCAGGAGTTCTTTCCCGCGCAGCCGTTCTCGCCGCTCTTGCAGCCGCCCTGGCCCTTGCACGCGTTCATGCCCTTGCAGGAGTGCTTCATGTCGGCCGACGCGCAGCCGCCCTTGCCCTTGCAGGAGTTCTTGCCGGCGCAGCCGTTGTCGCCGCTCTTGCAGCCGCCCTTGCCCTTGCACGCGTTCTGGCCCTTGCAGACGTGCTTGTCGGAAGTCGCGCCGGCCTTGTCCTTGGCGCCCTTCTCCTCGCCCGCGTTGCCGTTCTTGTCGCCGGACTTCGAAGCGTTCTTCGGCAGAGCCGAGAGCAGCTGCGAGCCCGCGAGAACGCCGGCCACCGCGAGACCGATCGCCTTCACCTTCAGATCGCCCTTCCTCATCCCTGTCTCCTTTCGCCCCCGTCTCGGGGTTTCACAAAAAACCGCCGCAGCCGACATGGCTGTCGCGAGTTACCCACGTTGCCGGGTCGCGCCGCTCGAGCGAAACGAGCGGCTCGAGCCGGAAATTCTATCGCTGGACCGGACGATCGCCACGGGCTTCCCCCTCCGGCATGCCCCCGCTTCGGACTGTGAACGAGACCCGGGGGCCCCGATGGTCTCCGGCGTAGTAGGCCGACACGGCGACGGACGGGTCCCGGCGAGTCGACCGGGCGAGCAGATCGAAGAGGTTGCGTCCGCGGGCGTCCCCCGGCGAGCCGAAGACGTGAATGGTCATGCCGGGTTGGATGCGGGCGGGCGCCGGAGGTTTCGGCCGTCCCCGGAGGATCCTCAGGAAAAGGTTAAGAGCGGGTCGGGAACCGGCCGGCCTGGACGTCCTGGAGGAACCCGACCAGATGCCGGAAGTAGGCCTCCTGGTCGTCCCACATCGCGAGGTGGCTGCCGTTCTCGCAGATGGCGACGCGGGAGCGCGGCAGGAGCGTCCCCATCCGGCGGATGTCGTCGGGGTTCATCTCGTCGTACTTCGCGCCCACGACGAGCGTCGGGACGGTGATCTTCGCGAGATCGTTCCAGCGGTCCCAGTTCTTGAAGGTGCCGGTCACGACGAACTCGTTGGGCCCCTGCATCGTTCCGTAGACCTGGTTGTTGATGTGCTTGAACGCGCGGGCGACGGGGTCCGGCCACGGATCGACCCGGCAGATATGGCGCTTGTAGACCCCCTCGAACATCGCCTCCTGGTACTCGGGGGCGTCGTACTTGCCCTGCGCCTCGTACTTCTCGAGGGTCGAGAGCAGGTCCTTCGGCAGCGCCGCGCGGAGCTTCGCGATGTACGCCATGTAGGACGGGATCGAGGCCGTCATGCTCGAGAGGACCAGGCCCTTGAGGTGCTTCTGGTACTTCAGCGCGTACTCGATCGCGAGCATGCTGCCCCACGACTGGCCGTAGAGGTAGAAGTCCTCCAGTCCGAGCCCGGCGCGCACCTGCTCGACTTCCTCGCGGAAGCGGTCGATCGTCCAGAGCGAGGGATCGTCCGGCTGGTCGGAGTAGAAGGAGCCGAGCTGGTCGTAGTAGGTGAACTCGACGCCGGCCTGCGGAAGAAAGTCCTCGAAGCACTCGAAGTACTCGTGCGTGACGCCCGGCCCGCCGTGAAGCGTGAGCATCTTGATGGGGCCCTTGCCGAGCTTCTTCGTCCAGACCTTGTACTTGCCGTCGACCGGGATCAGGCGGATGCCCGCGGTCTTGACCGGAGGCGTCGGCGTCGGGCCCGGCCGGGCGGACGCGAGTCGCGAGTGCGCGAGCGAAGCGGCGGAAAGGGTTAGGAGGGCGCGACGGTCGAGAGGCATGGCGGGATACTAGATCAGGAGGCAGGAAGCGGACCGCCGTCCTGCCTCCTGCCTCCCGATTTCCCCGGTTACGACTTCTTGGCGGACTTCTTGGCGGCCGGCTTGGCCGCGACCTTCGTGAGGCTCCCCCCCTGGATCTTCAGGCACGTCTCCGGCTCGAGGCGCAGGAAGCCCTGGCCCTTGCAGGCGTTGGAGCCGTGGCAGCCGGAGTTGCGGCATCCCTCCGCGCCGCAGTCGCCCGCGCCCTTGCAGGTGTTGATTCCCCAGCAGGGCTTGAGCTTGCCGTCGTCTTGAGCCGGCTTTTCGTCCTGGGCCCGGAGACTCGCCGGGAGGGAGAGCACTCCGGCCAGCGCGGCCGCGAGCAGGGACCTCGACCGTGGGGTCATGAGAATTCCTCCTTGAGGAGTTCGAGAGCCCCGGTCCATCCGGTGCTCCGTTGGATCACGAAGACGTCGCGCTCCGCCAGGCTGCGGAACGCTTCCACGAGGCGCGCGGCGCCGGCCGCGTCGCCGCCCGATCCGGTCAGCTCCTGCAGGTCCGCCAGGGTCGCATCGCCGCACGAGGCGGCCTCGACGAGCTCCGCCTCCGCGTCGGACACGCGCTCCACGCGAACGCGCCCGTCCCGCCGGAAGACGAGAACGTTCGCCGCTCGACCCTCGAGCCCGACCGCGACGGCGCCGTCGTCCTCCTCGAAGCGGCACGCCCAGAGCTCGTCGAGCGGCCAGGCCGAGCGCACGAGGGCGACCCCCGGCAGCAGCCCGAACCGCAGCGTCAGCAGCTCCTCCGTGCCGCGCCCGGACAGCGAATCCCACCGCACGGCCTCGCCGTCGGCCGCGACGAAGCATTCGGCGATCGTCCGCTCGAGGCGGGCGAGATCGGGCAGGAACGGCAGCTCGACGGACAGCCGGTCGAACTCCAGGAACGCGGCGAGGCGGTCCCCCACGCGCGAGAGGTCGTAGGAGCGGGGGGAGAAGACGCCGAGATACCGGCCGAGGAGCGCCTCGAAGGCGTCCTCTCCGACGATCCGGCGGATCGCCGCGTACTCGAGGCCGACGGCCTCGACGATCCTCGCGATGTATCCGTGGGCGTACACGTGCCAGCGGTCCGCGACCGAGCCGCGGCGCGGCCGGGCGAAGGCCGTGTCCCGCTCGCTCGCCGTACGCGGGCGCCGCCCGGTCAGGTCGTCGAGGAACTCCTCCTGCGCCAGGCACAGGTCGGGGGCGTCAGGCCGCGGTCGCCGCATGGATCGTCTCCTCTCCTCGGGTCTGGATCGCCTCGGCGCGGCGGGCCTCCGCCAGCACGACGTCGAGCGCCGGGATCTGAGCGTCCCACTCGATCAACGTGGGAACGGGGCCGAACAGCTCGACGGCGCGGCGGTAGAGGTCCCACACCGCGTCGCTGACCGGGTGGTCGTGCGTGTCGATCACCAGGTCGCCGTGGTCCGCGTGTCCCGCCAGGTGCATCTGGCCGACGCGCCCGCCGGGGATGCGCGCGAGAAAGCGCCGGGCGTCGAGGCCGTGATTGCGGGCGTTGACGTAGAGGTTGTTGACGTCGAGCAGGATCCCGCAGTCCGCCTCCGCCACGACCGCCGACAGGAAGTCCGCCTCCGACAGCCGGGAGGCCGCGTGCTCGACGTAGCTCGAGATGTTCTCGACGAGGATGCGGCGGCCCAGAAAGTCCTGGACCTCGCGGATCTTCGCGGCCGTCAGGCGGACAGCCTCCTCGGTCAGGGGCAGGGGCAGGAGGTCATGGCTGTTGTGGCCGCCGAGGCCCGTCCAGCAGAGGTGGTCGGATACGACGGCCGGAGCGACGCGGTCGCAGAGGGCCCTGAGCCGGGCCAGGTACCGGCGGTCCGGCGGCTCGGCCGAGCCGAGCGACATCGACACGCCGTGGAGCGCGACCGGGTAGTCCCGCCGCACGCGCTCGAGGACCTCGAGCGGGCGGCCGCCTTCCACCATGAAGTTCTCCGAGATCGCCTCGAAGAAGGGCACCCTCGGGCGCTCCGCCAGGATCGCGTCGAAGTGCTCCTTTCGCAGGCCGATCCCGCAGCCCGAGAGGCCGCGAGGACGCAGGTTCCGCGCGCGTCTCACTTGACCGCCGCCGCGCCGGCCATGGCGATCTCCTCGTCGACCTGGGGCGAGTCGCCCGACACGCCGATCGCCCCCACGAACTGGCCGCCGGAAAAGATCGGCACGCCGCCCTGGAGCGGAGTGAAGTCCTCGAGCGCGAGCGTGACGATGCGGCCGTTCTTGACCTGTTCCTCGAAGAACCGCGTCGGCCGCTTGAAGTGCGCCGCCGTTCGGGCCTTGCCGATTCCGACCCGGATCGAGCCGACCTGGGTCGTGTCGAGCCGCTCGAGGAAGAGCAGGTTGCCCGCGTCGTCGACGACGACGATCACGACCGGCAGCCCCCGCCGCCTCGCGTCGGCCTCCGCCGCGGCGGCCGCCGCCTTCGCGCCCTCGAGGGTCAGGGCCTTCTTCTCGGCGACCTGCTGGGCCGCGGCCGCGCCGTGCAGGAGCACCATCGCGAGCAGGGCCGTCGTCATCCGGTTCATCTCAGCGTCCTCGCGATTTCGATGCCGCCGCGCCGGCCGCGTTTCCCGGAGGGGTGCCCGGGATTCCCAGCCTCATCCTGTAGAGGCCGGACCGCGCGCAGAGGTAGAGGGTCCGGCCGTCCTCGTCGCCCCAGGCGAAGTTGTGCGGGATGCTTCGGAGGCACGATCGTGCCGAGGTGCCGGCCCTCAGGCGAGAGCACCCAGAGGCCGCCCGGGCCCGGAGACGTAGAGGTTGCCCTTCCGCGTCGACCTTGATCCCGTCGATCGCGTCCTCGCCCGGCGCCGAGGTCATGTCGAAGAAGACCCCGCCCTTCCCGACGCCGCCGTCCGGCCGCACCGGGTAGCGCATGACGACTTTCTTCTTCTCGTCCCAGTCGCCGACGTAGAGGAACTTCTCGTCGGGCGAGAAGGCGATGCCGTTGGGCCCGGTGAGCTCGGTGGTCAGCAGGCGCAGCTTCCCCTTCGGCGTCAGCGCGTACACGCCCGAGAACGTCAGCTCCTTGCGCGGGTCGTCGAAGAACTTCGGCAGGCCGAAGGGCGGGTCGGTGAAGTAAAGCGTGCCGTCCGAGCGGTAGACGAGGTCGTTGGGGCTGTTCAGGCGCTTGCCCTGGTACCGGTCGGCGAGGACGGTCTCGGCGCCGTCGGCCTCGAGCCGCACGACGCGCCGGTTGCCGTGCTGATCGATGGTGAGCCGGCCCTCGGCGATCGAGCGTGATGCCGTTGGAGCCCGGCTGGCCGTACTCGGCCACGTCCGCTCCGGAATAGCCGCTCGGCTGCCGGAACACCTCCAGCCGCGCCCCGTCCGGGACGTACTTCCAGATGACGATTGCTGTTGGGGTCGGAAAAGAGGAGCGCATTCTCCGCGGTACACCAGACGGGCCCCTCGGTGAACTGGAAGCCCTCCGCGAGCTTCCAGACCTTCGGATTGGGCCCCACGATCGCGTCGAACGCCGGGTCCTGCCGGACGACGTCGACATTGACCTCGGCCGGCGTGATGGCGATCGGCGCCGGCGTCCCCGGGGTAGAACTCGAGGCGTCGCGCTGCGGACCAGATGAAGTTCGTCGGGGGATTCGACAGCGGGCCGTTGATGCCGAAGACCGCGAGCTGGATCTTCTGCCCGGGCTTCACGTTCCGTCCGACGACGAGACGGTTGGGAGCATTCCAGCCGGCGACGACGCGGCCGCCCTTCTGCCCCAGGTACGCGCGTCAGCTCGCCGTCCACCCAGACCTCCGCGGCGTCGTCGAGCGTCGTCTCGAGGACGACGTTCTTGCCGGCCGTGTCGTAGCCTCCGACCTTCGCGGGGACCGTGACCGGGATGCGGTACCAGTTGAACCCCAGTCGCCCGTGCCCGCGGCGGGCCCCGAGCGATCGCCGGGGCGATGACCTCCCAGGCGGAGTCGTCGAAGGCGGCGCCGCCCGCGTGCGGGCATGGTGTCGTATGTCCGGCCGGCCGGACCGGTCGGCTGGTTGTCCGCGTCCGGGGCCCGGAAACTCCGTCTCGACGATGCGCGCGTCGCTGTAGCGCCAGTGCCCGCCGACGAGGGCCACGCCCTCGGCCGTCGCGAGGTCGATCTCGGCCTCGGCGCGGCCCGAGGGCGCGTCCTGGGGCGCCGTCTGGGCGAAAGAGGCGGCGGCGCCGAGGAGAAACGCCGCCGCCGCGAGAGCCGATCCTTTTCGTACGCATGTTCAACGCACCTTCACGACGTAGTAGGTGAACGCCGCAGGCACCTTCTGGAACCAGTGGGGCGTCCCGGCCGGAACGATGACGACGTCGCCCTTGCCGAGCTGACGAGTCTCGCCGCCAGACGATCGCCTGGCCGCGGACCTCGTCCGGCGCCGTCGTCTTCGGATCGACGACCGTGCCGCCCGTCACGAACGTGGCCGTGCCGTCGAGAACGTAGATGATGTCGGCGTCCTTCGCGTGGACCTCCGCCTGGCCCGCCCCCTCGCGTCGCGAGGCATGGACCATGTAGCGCTCGCCCTGGTCGAAGAGCACGGCGCCCTTGGCGAAGGCCTCCCGGACCTGCGCGGCGTCGTAGAACGCGACCTTCGCCGGCGGGGCCGCCAGCGCCGCAGCGCCGGCGAGGGCGAGATCCTCGTCCTCCTGGGCGCTCGAGGCGCCGGAAACGCCGACGGCGCCCACGATCGACCCGTCGACGGTGATCGGAACGCCTCCCTGGAGCGGCGTGAAGTCCACCGTCGTCATGGCCGTGCGGCCCTTGTTGATGACGTCTTCGAAGACCTTCGTCGGCTTCTTGAAGAGGGCGGAGGTCCTCGCCTTGCCGATCGAGATCGGCGCCCCGGCCGCGAAGGTGCCGTCGAGGCGCTCGACCGCCATCAGGTTCCCGCCGTCGTCGACGACGGCGACGACGCCGGTCGTGTTGCGCTTCCGGGCTTCGGCCACGGCGCCGGCGACGACCCGGTGGGCGCCCTCGAGCGTGAGCGTCTTCTTCTCCGACCACTGGCCCCGCGCGGCGCCGGCCGGAACGAGGAGCGCGGCGACGGCCGCGACCCGAGCGAGCTTGCGAAACATCGTGTCCTCCCTTTCGTTCGCCGGCTTGGATGCGGCGGCGGGAGGACGGGTTTCGGCGGGCCTAGGCCTTCGCCCGGGCCTTCAGGATCGCTCGAACCAGCTCTTCGGGCGCTTCGTCGTCCGCCGGCCCGTCGGGGTCGGCAAACGCGGCCTTGCCGAGGCGGATCGACTCCCCGTACTGGCGGATGTAGTCCCGGCAGGGATCGCAGACGCCCAGGTGGCGCTCGAACTCGCCGCGGCGGTCCTCCGGAAGCTCGTCCTCGAGATACAGGTAGAGGAAATCCAGCAGCTCCCGGCAGGTGATGTAGGGACGTTGGTCGGCGCTCATGAAGGGTTCACACTTCGCTCCCGACCCTTGGATGCCGGGCCCGGGGGGAGGTTTCGGGCAATTTCGGGCTGGCCTTGCGGGTCCGATTCTTTGACATAATCCGCCCACTTCATATGGATCTGGCGACGCGAGAAGACGGCGGGGTCACGATCGTCACCGTCACGGGGGACCTCGTGATCGGCGACGCCGAGACGAACTTCAAGAAGACGGTCACCCGCCTCCTCGAGGAAGGACACGTGAACCTGCTGATCGACCTCTCGGCGGTCGGGTTCCTCGACAGCTCCGGCCTCGGCGCCCTGGTCCGGGCCCTGACCAACTCGCAGAAGGAAGGCGGCCAGACGAAGCTGCTGAACGCCGGCCCCCAGATCCGCAAGCTCCTCCAGATGACCAAGCTCGATTCGGTGTTCGAGATCCACGAGGACATGGAGGCCGCCGTCTCGAGCTTCTGACCCCGGTGCTTCCGTTGCCGTTTCCGGAAGGAGATCGTTGGCGGACGAACCCGAGGAACCCGAGGGCAAGACCGTCCGAGTCGAACAGACCGGGGCCGAGGCGGAGGTCTCGGCCCTGGCGGAGCTCGCGCTCTGCGAGAACCTCGCCCAGACCTCCGGCTGGGCCGCGCGCTGGAGCGCGACGATGGCGGGCGCCGACGCGACGCTCCTCTGGGCGCCCGACACGGTCCACCCGATCTTCCTCTGCATCGGCGCCGAGGGCGCGGGCGTCGGGAAGTTCCTGAGGCGGTCCGCGCCGCGGGACACCGGTTACATCCACGACCTCGTCCGCGACCGCCAGCCGATCGTCCTGACCGGCGAGGAGTTGACGACCGCCGACCCGTTCGTCCGGGGCCTCCCGGGGTACCGCGCGTGCATCGCCGTGCCGCTCGAGGCCGAGGGTCTGGTGGTCGGGCTGCTCGCCATGTTCTTCACCAAGATGCCGAACGCCGAGCAGGCGCTGGCCCGCATCGAGCACTTCATCGAGCAGGCCGCGCCGGCCCTCGGGAGGGCCCTGCGCTCCGAGCGCAAGACCGTCGGAATGCTCCACGCGATCGAGCGGCTGACGAACCTCTACGACCTGTCCAAGGCGTTCGGCTCGACGATCGACTCCGGGGAGCTCTCGGACTTGATCGTCCGCAAGGCCGCCGACTTCGTCACGGGCGGAGTCGGCCTGCCTCTGGATGCTGGAGGCCGACGAGAACGTGACCGTCGCGGCGGCCGCCGTCAACGAGAACTACGAAGTCGAATCCCCGCCCGAGTACGTCGGCGGCACGGTCGTCGGCGACGTGATCGCCGACCAGGTCTCGGTGCGCCGCAACCGCATCCCCGAGACCGACCCGGCGGCGACCGAGAACCCGCTCTACCCCGTCCGGTCCCTGCTCGCGGTGCCCCTCGTCGAGGACGAGCTCTCGATCGGGGCGCTCGTCGTCGCGAACAAGCGGGGCCGCCATCCCGAGTTCTCGGCCGAGGACGAGGAGCTCCTGAACGATCTCGCGCGGCAGGCCGTGCGGGCGCTGCGCACGGCGCGGCAGCACGAGGCCGAGAAGAAGGTCGAGGAGCTCGACGCCCTGCTCGCGGTCAGCCGCGAGATCACCTCGACCCTCGACCTCGACAAGGTCATGCAGACGATCGTCAACGCGACCGCCGCCTTGATCGCGTACGACCGCTGCGGCATCGCGATCCAGGAAAAGGGGAAGCTGCGCCTCGGAGCGATCTCCGGATCGGCGGAGCTCGACCGCAAGGACCCCGAGGTCCGCCGCATGGAAGACCTGCTGCAGTGGGTCTACCTGTCGGGCACGGACGTCGGCCGTGACCCAGACCGAGGACGGGCGAGATCATCGGCCGACCGGCCCGAGACCGAGGAGAAGTTCCGCGCCCTCTTCCAGGAGACGGGGCTGCGGTCCTTCTACGGCGTCCTGCTCAAGGACGAGGAGGGCAAGCTCGGCGTCCTCGGCTTCGAGAGCCGGGAGCCCTTCGTCTTCGACGAGGGGACGCGGGACCTGCTCTCGATCCTCGTCAACCAGGCGACGGTCGCCGTCCGCAACGCCCAGCTCTACCGCCAGGTGCCGCTGGCCGGCTTCTTGAAGCCGCTGCTCGAGAGGAAGCGCAAGCTCGGGGCGATGCCCGAGGCGCCGACGGCGCCGCCTGGCCGATCGGAATCGCCGCGGCCGTCCTCGCGCTCTGCATCGTGCCCTGGCCGCTGCGGATCGCCGCGCCGGCCCGCGTCCTGCCGGGAAAGCGGGCCGCCGTGACCTCCCTCGTCGACGGCATCGTCGCCTCGGTCCTCCGCCGGGAGGGCGACCGGGTCGCGGCCGGCGAGGTGATCGCCACCCTCAAGGACGAGAGCTACCTGGCGGACCTCGCGGCCGCCCGCTCGGCGTATTCGATCGCCGAGAGCGAGGTCTCGCGCGCCCGCGAGGCGGGCGACGCCGGGCGCGGTGTTCGACGCCGCCTCCCGCCGCGACGAGGCGCGGGCGCGCATCGCGCTCGCCGACGAGCGGCTGGCCCAGACGCGGCTTGAAGGCCCCGGCCGAGGGCGTCATCGTCACGCCGCGGATCGAGGAGCGCGTCGGCCAGCTCCTGCCGCCGCGGCGCGGAGTTGTGCGTCGTCGCGGACGTCAAGACGCTCACGGCCGAGGTCGCGATCCCGGAGTCCGACGCCGGGCTCGTCGCAGGCCGGCGAGAACGTCGCGCTCAAGTTCAACCCGTTCCCCGGCGCGGACGTTCCGCGGCACGGTCGAGCGGGTCGCGGCCCGCGTCCGCGAGGAGGGGGCCGAGCGCTTCGTGATCGCCGAGGTCGCGATCGCCAATCCCGACGGCCTGCTCAAGACCGGCATGCTCGGCACGGCCAAGGTCCGGGTCGGCACCCGGCGGATCATCACGGCCCTCTTCTCGCAAGCCCGTCCGGTATCTCTGGAACAAGGTCTGGCCCCTTCTCCCGTGAGCTCCGCCGGCGCGGCCCTCGAAGCTCCTGGCCGCCACGCGGCCCGAGGAAGGCGCGCTGGCTCTCGCGGCGAGGCACGGAGCGGCCGAGCAACCGGCCGGCGATCCGCCCCGACGCCGTCATCCGCCGGGTCGTCCAGCTCGGCGAGGTCAAGTGGGTCGTCAAGAACCCCGAGACCACGAAGTACTACAACTTCGACGACGACGAGTGGGGCCTGCTCGCGCTCTTCGACGGCACGCGCACGCTCCCCGAGATCCTGGCCGAGTACCAGGCCCGCTTCCCCGGCGAGAAGATCGAGATGCCCCTGGTCGTCGAGTACTTCGAGATGCTCCGGGACATGGACCTGCTCGCCCAGACGGTCGCCGAGAAGAACCTGACGCTGCTCGCCAAGGCCCGCACCGCGCGCCAGCGGGCGGCCGACGAGAAGGCCGAGGGGTTCAACCCCTTCTTCCTGCTCTTCCACGTCCTCGACCCGAACCGGTTCCTCGACCGCACGGTCAAGTACGTGCGCTGGATCTGGACGCCGCCCGTGGTCGCCGCGGCGCTCGCCTTCAACGTGTGGGCCTTCGGAGTGATCCTGATTCACTGGGACGTCGATCTGGAACGGGACGATGGAGCTCTACGCTCCTGACGTCCAAGCCGCTGATCGACGTCTTCCAGTTCTTCTTCATCCTGACCTTCATCGGCGCGATCCACGAGTTCGCGCACGCCTACGCCGTCAAGATCTACGGCGGCGACGTCCACGACATCGGCATCGCCCTCCTGTACTTCACGCCCGCCTTCTACTGCGACACGACCGACTCGCTGCTCTTCGAGAGCAAGTGGCACCGGCTCTGGGTCACGACGGCCGGCATCTACATCGAGGCGTTCATGTGCTCGGTGGCGACGCGTCGTCTGGGTCGTCTCGTACCCGGACACGCTCCTCTGGCGAGATCGCCTACAAGACGATGCTCTTCACGGGAGTCTCGACCGTCTTCTTCAACATCAACCCGCTCATCAAGATCGACGGCTACTACGCCCTCTCCTCGATCGTCGAGATCCCGGACCTGCGCGAGGAGTCGTTCCGCTACATCGGCGCGGTCTTCCAGAACAAGGTCCTGCGCCTGCCGGTCGAGGTGCCGCCGGCCTCGCGCCGCAAGCGGCGGATCTACTGGATCTTCGGGACGGCGGCGCTGGCCTAGGTCGCGGTCATCATGCGGTTCATCGGCGGCCTCTTCTACAACCTGTACAACCACATATTCCCGAACTGGCGCCATCGTGCTGCTCATCCTGACGATGTATCGCCTCTTCCGGAAGCGCGTGCGCCTGGTCACGCGCACCGCGCAACTCTTCTACCTCGACAAGAAGGAGCTGCTCATGTCGCCGCGCGTCCGCACCGGATTGATCGCCGCCGCCGCGGCCCTCGTGCTGCTCGTCTTCCTTCCCTGGAGCCGCCGGACGCTGCGCGCCCCGGCGACGTTGAAGCCCATGGTCAGCGTCCGGCTCGAAGCGCCGGAAGATGCCGTCGTCGCCCAGGCGCTGGTCGGCGAGGGAGACCGGGTCGTCGCGGGCCAGCCGATTCTGCGTCTCGTCAGCCCCGCGGTCGCCGAAGAAACCGCCCGCCTCACCTCCGAGCGCGATCGACTCACGGGAGGCAGACCAGCCGCGCCCGCCAGGAGGCCTCCGCCGGAAGGGTCTTCCAGTCCGAGAGCCAGGGCGGCTCGGTCGCGGCGGCGCTCAAGAGTGGCCAGGCGCGCGAGGATCGGCTCATCGTCCGCAGCCCGATCGCCGGCCGCGTGCTCACGGCGCGCATGCAGGACCTCGAGGGCCGCTCCGTTCCGGCCGGCACGCTGCTGGCCGAAGTCGGGCGAGGTCGACCGCCTTCGCGCCGAGCTCCCGGTGACCGAGAGGCTCCTCGACGACCTCCAGCCGAAGGACCCGGTGAGGGCGGTCTTCCGGGGTCGGCTGGCGCCCGCGCATGGCGTCGTCGCGTCGATATCTTCGGCGACGCTCGCCTCGCCCGCGACCGCGAGCGCGGGTGTCGAGCCCGCCGCTCCGCTGGAGCATCCCGAGCAGTTCATCGCCGTGACGGTCTTCGACAACCCGGACGGGAGTCTGCGGCCCGGAATGGTCGGCTACGCCAAGATCTACGGCCGGAGGGCCTCTTATGCGGCGCGCGCCTGGCGGATCGTGAAGCGGTGGGTGCAGTCCGTCGCCTGGTAGGGATTCCCGCAACCGCGACTTCGGCCGGAAATGAAAAGCGCCCCGCCGAAGCGGGGCGCTCGAGTGAACCGGAGTACCGGACTTAGAAGCCCGCCTTGCCGGAGGCGCGACCCGCGATCGACTTGCCCGAGGCGCGCGACCGTCCAGCGATCGACTTGCCCGAGGCGCGGCCGGCGATCGACTTGCCAGAGGCCCGACCGGCGATCGACTTGCCAGAGGCGCGTCCAGCGATCGACTTGCCCGAGGCCCGACCGGCGATCGACTTGCCCGAGGCGCGACCCGCGATCGACTTGCCCGAGGCCCGTCCAGCGATCGACTTGCCCGAGGCGCGGCCGGCGATCGACTTGCCCGAGGCCCGACCGGCGATCGACTTGCCCGAGGCCCGACCCGCGATCGACTTGCCCGAGGCCCGTCCAGCGATCGACTTGCCCGAAGCGCGACCCGCGATCGACTTGCCGGCAGTACGCGCCGAAACGGCCTTCGTCTGCGAGTGGGACGGCGTGCCGAACGTCTCGACACGGATCTCCGGCAGGTCCTTGCCCGTGGCTTCCTTGATCTTGGCCTTCTGCGCGTCCGTCAGCTTGATCTTGACTTCGTTACCCATTGTGATCCTCCTTCTGTTGCCGTTCTGTAGAGGCAAGAAGGAGGCCAGGATTTTGAGAACGACTCGATTCGATAAACCTATGTGGATCAGTTGTTTGAGAATCAGAGGTGTGATGTCAGAGGATGTCCGGTTGAAAATTTCCACCGGCCTGAGTTGAATTTCTCAACCGACTCAGAGGCCATACTTCCGGCAGAGGTACTTGATCTGGTTCGCATCGAGGCCGAGCCGGCGCGCGGCCTCCGCCTTGACCCCGCCGGCCGCCGCAATCGCGTCCGACAGGAGCGTGCGCTCGAAGTCCTCGACGGCTCGAGGCGAAGGCCCTGGCTCCCGCCCCGCCGCCCGCGGCCGACGGCGGGCCCTCGCGGAGCGCCCTGGGCAGGTCCTCCTCGCCGATCTCGTCGGCCCTTCGGAGAAGAGGACGAGCATCTCGATGACGTGCTGCGAGCTCCCGGACGTTGCCCTTCCACGGGTGGGCCCGGAGGCGCTCGCAGGACTCGCCGGCAGACAGCCGCCGGTCGAGCTTGCGGTGCCGCGTGCCGACGACTGGCGAGGAAGTGCTCGGCGAGCAGCGGAATGTCCTCGCCGCGCTCGCGCAGCGGCGGGATCCGAAGGGGCATCGTGTTGATCCGGTAGAAGAGGTCCTCGCGAAAGCTGCCGGCCGCGACCCGCGCCTCCAGGTCCTCGTTGGTCGCCGAGATCAGGCGAAAGTCCACCGGGATCGGCCGGCGGCCGCCGACGCGCTCGATCTCGCGACTCTCGAGCACGCGGAGCAGCTTCGCCTGCACGCCGGGCGACAGCGTGCCGATCTCGTCGAGGAAGAGCGTTCCGCCCTGCGCGAGCTCGAAGCGCCCGGGCCGCGAGGCGACCGCCCCGGTGAACGCGCCCTTCTCGTGGCCGAAGAGCTCCGACTCGGCGAGCGACTCCGGGCAGGGCCGACGCATTGACGGCGACGAAGGCGCGGTCGCGCCGGGGGCTCGGCCGCGTGGATCGACGTGCGCGACGAGCTCCTTGCCCGTCCCGCTCTCGCCGTAGATCAGCACCGTCGCGTCGCTTCGCCGCGACCCGCTCGACGTCCCGGGCCAGCGCCGCATCGGCGGGCTCGTCCCGACGATGCGGCCGAGTCGGCGCCGGCTGCGCCGCCTGCCGCAGCTCCCGGTTTTCGACGACCAGCCGCCGGCGCTCGAGCGCGCGGTTCAGGATCAGCAGGAGCTCGGTCGTGTCGACCGGCTTCTGGAAGAAGTCGAAGGCGCCGAGCGCGATCGCCTGCAGCGCATCCTGCGCGCTCCCCTTCGCCCGACATCATCACGACGGTGGCCTCGGGGTCGCCGCTGCCGCACGTAGCGAAGCAGGTCGAGACCCTCCTGCGACCTGGCCCGAGGGCGGCAGCCGCAGGTCGAAGAGGTAGAGGTCCGGCTCCGAGGCGCAGAGGGCGCGGCCCTGCGTCGCATCGCGCGCCGACGACACGGCGAACCGGCCCTTGAGGGCCCAGGTGAGCTGCTCGCAGCAGAAAGGGATCGTCCTCGACGATGACGATCCGCCCGGCCGGCCGCGCGGCCTGCTCGCTCACGCCGCCTCGCCGGGGATGCCGGGCAGGGAGATCCGGATCAGCGTTCCGCCGCCCGGCTGCGACAGGATCCGGATCGATCCCCGGTGGAACCGCACGATCTGGCTCGCCGTCGAAGAGCCCGAGGCCCACGCCCTCGGGCTTCGTCGTCTCGAAGGGCTGGAAGAGCCGGTCGCGCAGGAACTCGGGCGTCATCCCGGCGCCATTGTCGATGATCTCGATGACCGCTCGCGGCCGCCTGGCCGTGCCGCCCGTGGTAGCTCCGAACGAGGACCTTGCCCTCGGGACCGGCCGCCTCCCACGCGTTCTCGAGAAGACTGGCGAAGGCGTCGCCCAGGTAGTACGGGTCGCCCCAGATCGCGCGGGACCGCACCGAGCGCCAGCGACACGGATGGCCCGTCGCCCGACGCGCCGCGGGCGCCCCGCCGGGTCGGGCTTGCTCGCCGACCTCCCGGAGCAGCTCGTTGACGTCGAGCGCGACCTTGATCAGCAGCGGCATCCTCGCGCTCGATGAACCGGCCGACGATGTCCTCCAGCCGCTCGACCGTCGAGGCGAGCAGGTCCCGCACCGTCTTCCGGAACTCCGGGTCCTCCCAGTGCTCGTCGAGGTTCGAGAGCAGCAGCCGCAGCCGGAACGACATGTTCTTGACGTCGTGGACGAGCACTCGATCGAGCGCCGAGCGCAGGCGCGCCGTGGAGCGGCGACGGTCTCGGCGCCATCGGCCGTCGCGCCGGAGGCGTCTAGCGGCCGCGGGCGCCGGGAAGCGGACCTTGACCGCCATCGCCGGGGCGCAGCACCGACTTGCGCCGGCTCGCGCCGGACGCGCACGACGACCTGGAAGGTCCCGCTCGCCGGCGTCGACCGTCGGGCTGATGAACTGGATCTCCCCCGTCGTCTTCGCGTCCGGGAACCGGTCGGGCACGACCTCGACCCGGTCGCCCACGCGGACCGTGCAGGAGCTCGCTCCTCCGGCAGGTAGACGCGGGCGAGCAGCGGCTCGATCGCGGTGATCTTGAAGAGCGGCTCGATGCGGTCCTCGATCACCTTCTGGCCGACCCGGGCGTACTTCTCCGTCACGACGCCGGCGAACGGCGCCCGGATCACCGCGTAGTCGCGCATCGTCCTGGCCTTCTCCCAGCGGCGCGACGGCCACCGGCGTACTGCGCCTTCTTCTGGTCGAGGTCCTGGCCGTGCTCATGACCTTCTCGGTCGAGAGCGACTTTCGCCCGCTCGTACTCGGCCTTGCGCAGCTCCATGTCTTCCTTGGCCTCGCGCACGTCGGCGTCGAGCGCTCCCGTGTCCAGGGTGGCCAGCGCCTGACCCTGCGCGACCGCGGTCCCGCGGTCGACGGAGATCGACTCGACGATGCCCGTGATGCGCGCCGGAGACCGACGACGTCCTGGTCGACCATCAGGTGCGAGGCGAAGACGGTCTTCGTCGGGGGGCGCTCCGGCCGGGCGGCGGTGCCGGTGAGCAGGAGCCGAGGAGCCACGGTCAGCGTGCTTTTCACGGTTTCGGATAGAACGCGGTGATGCTATCGTTATCGCCAGTCTCATGTCGATTACCCTGGCGAGCGAATCGCCCGACGGTCGAGCAGAAGGGGCTGCGGGCGAACTTCTCGCTGGACCATGGCCGAGCCCTGGGACGAACGGCGCCTCGCGGCGTTCCTCATGACCAAGCACCGACGCAGCGACTCGGACTGGACCCGCCGCGCCGTCGCCGTTCTTCGCCTCGCTCGGCCAGACGCACCGTCGAGTGCTCGGTTCCCGTGGCCGCGTCCCGAGGCTCTCTGCCCGAGCTGGCGGCGATCCTGACGGTCGGAGCTGAAGGGGATCCTGATCGGGGCGAGCCGCGATCTACGGCCAGATGGTGGCCGGCCAGGACTGGAAGACCGTCTCCCCTCCCTGAGCCGGGAGGCCCTGCCGGATCCCGCCGCCCGACGCCCGAGACCCTTCAAAAGGGCGATTTCTCTAGGGTTCAAACCCCCCGACGCCGGTATACGCTTTCGCCGCCCGGGCGGGACTCGCACCCGGCCGGGCGACCCGGACGGCCAGGAGGTGACCATGATCTCGGTTCCCTCGCTTCGGCTGAACCAGTTCGGAGTGCGGTTCTACGAGGCCCTGCTCTCGGGCGCGGACCTGCAGTCCCTGGTCGGATTCGAAGTGCTCTCCTTCGGGCCGGGCAGCGAAGACCACCCGCGGCAAGTCGCAAGCGGCCCCCGGGCGGGTCAACTGGGAGTTCCTCGAGAAGCGGATCGCGGCCTCCGAACAGGCCTTCCAGCGGCCGATCATCAAGAAGAAGATCGACGAGCTGGTGGCCTACTACCTCCAGTGCGCCGACTCCGGGACCCTTCCGGCCATCCCGGGCAGCGTCCTGCTGGTCTCGGAGAGGCGGCTCGAGTTCTCGCCCTCGAGCGGCCGCTCCGACGCCGGCTCGCTCAAGCTTCCGGAGGAGTCCGGGATCCTCCGGGCCCTCGACGGCCAGCACCGGCTCCTCGCCCTCCACCAGCTCGCCGAAAAGCACAGCCTGAAGGACTTCCAGGTGCCGGCGGTCGTCTTCGACAACCTGACGGCCGACCAGGTCGTCGAGCTCTTCGTGACGATCAACAGCAAGCACACGAAGCTGAACCCGTCGCACCTGATCTCGCTCGCCGGCCGGCGCCTCTACCGCGACGACAACCTCGCCGCCGCCCACGACGTCATCCGGACGCTGAACGAGGACGAGGGCTCTCCGCTGAAGGGCTCGATCAAGGTCCTCGGCATCGGCAAGGGCACGCGTCACCCAGGCCTCGCTCGCCGACGAGCTGCGCGACGTCTTCGCCGCGATCGACACCGCCGGGGGGCCGGATCGCCCGGGAGTTCCGGGAGAACGCCCGCCGCTTCTTCCTGAACTACTTCAAGGCCGCCGCGCGCGGCCTTTCCGGCGGCCTTCGCCGGCCGCAAGTACTCGATCAAGAGCTCGACGTCGCTGCGCGCCTTCATCCGCATCGTGCCCTACGTCATCGCGATGGTCCGGAAGCGCGGCGGCGACGTCTGGTCGGCCGGCGAGCTCGACGCGGCGCTGCGCCCGTGGGCCGAGGCGATCGGCGACCGGCGCTTCGAGACCGAGACCGTCTGGAAGGAAAAGCTGACCGGCGGCACGCGCTCGGCGGTCGAGATCCTGGCGCGCGAGCTGCGCCAGGGCCTCAACGCCTGACCTGAGCGACGCCGGGATGAACTCCCGGGCCGGAAACGCGTAATAAGAGGTCGGAGGCTGACAGCATTGGCCGCCATTCGGAGGCTGCCTCTTGATCCTGCTCGTCGGTCGCCGTTCTCTGGCGCGATCTGGGCGATCTGGCGCTACAACAACCTCGTCTCGCTGCGGAACCAGGTCGCCAACGGCTGGAAGCAGATCGACGTCCAGTTGAAGCGCCGGCACGACCTCATCCCGAACCTCGTCTCGGCCGTCAAGGGCGAGATGCAGTTCGAGCAGGACACCCTCGAGAAGGTCATCCAGGCCCGCAACTCCGCCGTCGCGGCGCGGGGCGTCGCGGACGCCGCCGACAAGGAGAACGCGCTGACGCAGACCCTCTCGCGCCTCTTCGCGCTGGCGGAGAACTACCCGAACCTGAAGGCCAACGAGTCAGGTCAAGGCGCTCATGGAGGAGCTCTCCTCGACCGAGAACAAGCATCGGATTCGCGCGCCAGTTCTACAACGACATCGCGACGCGCTTCAACATCGGCCAGCAGGTCTTCCCCGACAACTTCATCGCGCAGACGTTCAAGTTCCAGCCCGTCGAGCTCTTCGAGATCCAGGACGCCGCCGAGCGCGCGGTGCCGAAGGTGGACCTGAGCCTGCGACCGCCGCAATCAGCCAGCCGGGTCGTCGGGACGCGAGACTCCGATGCCGCTCAACCTCTACGACCAGCAGAAGCGGAACCATCGCGAACACGCGGATGTTCATCGCGGGCTTCGTCCTCCTGCTCGTCCTCGTCGGCCTCGGCGCGGACGGCGATCCTCTACGCCGGGCGGCTTCTCGCCGGGCCTGCCGATCGCGACCCTCGGCGCCCTGTGCGTCGGCGGCTTCTCGGCCTGGTGGTCGCTCCAGGGCGGCGACCGGGCCGTCCTCGACTCGACGCGCGCCGTCCCGCTCGACCGGACCGATCCGACGCACCGCATGCTCGACAACGTGGTCGAGGAGATGGCGATCGCCAGCGGGCCTGCCGAAGCCGGCGATCTACGTCATCCCGGACTCGGACCCCAACGCCTTCGCCACCGGCATCGGGCCGGAGAGGGCCTCGATCGCCGTGACGCGCGGGCCTGCTCGAGAAGCTCGACCGGGACGAGCTGCAGGGCGTCGTCGTCCCACGAGCTGTCGCACGTCCGCAACTACGACGTGCGGCTGATGACCGTCGTGGCCGCGCTCGCGGGCGCGATCCTGCTGCTCTCGGACTGGAGCCGCCGGGGCCTGCGCTGGGGCGGGCGGCGCCGCAACTCGTCGGAGAAGGGCGGGCGGGCTCGGCCTCCTCTTCGTCGCGCTCTGGATCGTCGTCGATCGTGCTGGCGCCGATCATCGCGCAGATCGTCTCGCTCGCCGTCTCGCGCCAGCGCGAGTACCTGGCCGACGCCTCGGGCGCGGAGCTGACGCGCAATCCCCTGGCGCTCGCCTCGGCCCTCGAGAAGATCGACGCCGCCGTCGAGCCGACGCCCTCGATCAAGCAGGGCATCGCGCACCTCTGCATCGAGGACCCTCGCGGGCGCTCCGGTCGAACGGGCAGGAGGGCTTCGTCGCGAACCTCTTCGCCACGCATCCGCCGATCGAGAAGCGGATCGCGGCGCTGCGCGAGATGGCGTACCAGTCGGCCGGCGCGCGGTAGAACGCCGGACCGCGGCGTTCAGTCCAGGTCGATGTCCCGGACGGGCTTGGACGTGTCGCCCTTCGTCTTCTCGAAGAGCTCCTGGAACTTCCGGTTCAGGACGTCCTTCTTGGACTTCTCGGCCTCGATCGAGGCGGCGAACTTCTTCTCGCGCTCCTCGTCCTGGCCCTTCAGAGCGCCGATGGCGTCGTCCACCGAGCCGAACTTGCGGGGCGTCTTCGGGGCCTCGTGCGCGACGACCGCCTTGAGGTCGGCGTCGACCTTGAGGCGGGCGTTGCAGCAGGGACAGAGGACGTCGAAGTCCATGGCGGAAGTCTATTCTCAGTCGCCCCGCTTGTGCCGGATCCGGTCGCGCCGGGCCCGCTTGTCGGGCCGTCCCGCGTCGCGGCGGGGCGCGAGGAGGCGGTCGAGCCGCCGCGCCTCGAGGACCTCGGGCGGCGGCGCGGGCGTCACGTCCTCGTAGAGGGCGCGCGCGGCCGCCTTCGGGATCGAGCGGTCCGCGAGGCCGCGCACCACGAGCTCGCGCCGGGAGCTCGACTCGTCGCGAGACGCCAGGCCGATGCGGTCGCCCGGGCGGATCTCCCGGTGGGCCTTCGCCCGCGAGCCGTTCACGTCGACCTTCCCCCCTTCGCACGCGTCCTTGGCCTGCGTTCGCGTCGGGAAGACGCAGGCGACGTCGAGCCACACGTCGAGTCGGACCGAGGCGAGCTCGGGACGGCCGTCCTTGCCCGCCAAGCTAGTGTTCTGTCACCGAAGTGTCGATACCAGCGTGCGGCGACCTACCAGCACCCGGACTCTGGCTCTGCAAGAGTTACAGCCGATTCTCGGCATGGGGTTGGTCACATGACTTCCGTTACAGAACACTAGGCGCTCCGGGAGGCCCCCGGCCGCGAGGCGAGCCAGGCGCGCAGTTCCGGCGAAGCCCTGGGAGGCTCCGCCGCGGGACGCGCGAGGAAGTAGCCCTGCGCGGCGGCCACCCCCTCGGCGGCGCACACGTCGAGGTCCTCGGCGGTCTCGACGCCCTCGGCGATCAGCCGGAAGGCGAACTCGGTCGACAGGTCGGCGAGGAACTTCAGAATGGCGCGCCGCCGCGGGTCCGTCGCGATCCCGCGCGTGACCTCGCTGTCGACCTTGATGAACTCGGGCTGGAGGGCGTGGCAGAGCTGGAGCGTGCCGTAGCCGGAGGTGACGTCGTCGAGGGCGATCACGGCCCCGAGGTCGCGCGGAACCACGAGGGCGGTCGCGAGCTCGGGCGCGGCCGGCAGCGTCTCGATCTCGACGATGTCGAGCACGAGGCGCGAGAACGAGATGCCCCGCCGCTCCGCCTCCTCGCCGAGCGCGGCGAGCGCGTCCTCGGAGCGGCCGATCAGGCGCGGGTTGACGTTCAGGAACACGAGCGCAGCCCTCGGGCAGGCGCGCGGCCGCCTCGAGCACGCACGACCACGCGAAGGTCTCGAAGGCCGGCGCCAGGTTGAGCGCCTCGGCGGCGGGGAAGATCTCGGCGGCCAGGCGCGTGATCCCTCGGCCGCGCGCCCGCAGCAGCCCCTCGTGGCCCAGGACCTCCCCCGTCTTCAGATCGAAGATCGGCTGGAACTCGACGAAGAAGTCTCCGGTCGACATTTCGTCGGCGAGCCAGAGGGCGTCGACCTCGCTCCGGGCCTTCGAGAGCGGCGCGAGCCGGCTCATGGCGTCCCACTTCGTCTGTTGCATGTCCTCGGGCGCCACGCGCACGCGCTCGGCGAGAGGGCCCAGGGCCTTCGTCAGCTCGTCGAGGAAGTGCTCGGGCGTGCGTTCGACGAGCAGGCGCCGGGCGCGCCCGTACATGGGGGCGCGGACCCAGTTCCGCCCGAACGCCGCGGCCACCGCGCGCTCGGCCTCGACGCCGTCGGGCCGTACGAACACCGCGCGCGCTTTCCGCCAGCGATCAAGCCGGCCAAGGATCTGGCCGTCCAGAACGCTCCCGGATGCTTTCACCGATTCGATTGTACGTGCGGAAGCGCCGCGCGGAAGAGCTTTCTGCGACGGCTTAGCCGAGCTTTCGCAATCGAGGCCAGATCTCTCCAAGGGACACCTTCGGGTTTCGGCAGACCCAGACCTCGAAGTGCTGGTATGGCATCGAGTAGGGGTGCGTCACGAGGCCCGCGGGCCGGACATCGGCGAACAGGCCCTCGAGCGTCTCCCGGTCGTCATCGAAGACGATGAGAACCCGAGGATCCTCCGCCGGCGGGCCCCACGCGTGGTACGCGAGGTGCCCGGAGAGGGCGGGCGGCAGGCCCAGGGCCGGCCCGTACATGTCGATCGCGCCGGCCTGCCCGTAGTTCTGGCCGAAGACGCGGGCGCGCGCCTGCTCTTCCGGTGAGAGCGTTCGGAAGATCTCCGCCGCCTTGCCGGCCATCTCCTTCCATCCGAACCGGTCGGCGAGGAGCTGCGGCAGCGGGCCCATGGGATGGGTCTCGATCCGCGGCGGCTGCATCCCGATCGCCTTCGAGTACCGCACGTACAGCTCCGGCGGCAGGCACGGCAGCGACATCGGGGCGAAGAAGAGCCCGGCCGCCACGAGCACCGCGGCGTAGACCGGGCGAAGCCAGGCCCCGCGCCCGGCGAAGAGGCGCTCCGCGCCGGCGCCGCCGGCGGCGAAGAGCATCGGATAGGCCGGCGCGAGGTAGTAGACGCGGCCGTTCAGGGCGAGGAGGGCGGCGAGGATCACGAGGTAGAGGACGCCGAGGGGGCGGTCGCGCCCCTCGCGTCCGAGGAGAAGCCAGCCGAGGCCTCCCAGCCAGACCGGCGCCGTGAACGGAAGCAGCATCAGCGCCTGCTGCCCGAGGAAGGCGAGCGGCGAAAGCTCGACGTTGCGCCGGTGGGCGCGGATCGCCGCCTGGAGCTCGAAGAACGGGAAGCCCTCGCGGACGTTCCAGACGAGGTTCGGAAGAAAGACGAGGAATGCCGCCGCCGCGCCGATCCAGATCCACCGGCTCCGCAAGAGCGCGCGTCCCCGGGCGCTCGAGACGAGGCCCGCGACCACGCCGACGCCGAAGAGGCCCATCGTGTGCTTGTTCAGGAGCCCGATGCCGGCGAGCAGGCCGAACGCGAGCCAGAGGCGCGGGTCGGCGCCGTCGAGGAGGCGCACGAGCAGGATCGCGCAGCCCGTCCACAGGAGCGGCTCCCACGCGTTCATCGAAGAAAAGCTGTACGCGATGAGAAAGATCGGCGCGACCGCGACACAGATCGCGGCGAGGACCTGCGCGAACTTCCCGCCTCCCAGATCGCGCGCCAGGAGGCCCGTCAGAAGGATGAGCGCCGCGCCGGCCAGGGCCGGCAGCAGCCGGATCGCGAAGAGCGACCCGGGCGCGACCGCCGTGACGGCGGCCGTGACCGCCGGGTGGAAGGGCGGCATGTCGATGTAGCCCCACGCCAGGTGCTTCGCGCAGGCGTTGAAGTAGAGCTCGTCGACGAAGTACTCGTAGCCGAATCGGCCGGTCGTGGCGAGATGCGCGAGGAGCTTGACGGCCGCGGCGATCCAGACGCCGGCGGAGAGCCTGTCGCCCTTCGGCCTCACGCGTCCCGATCCTCGTACTTCTTCTTGAGCGCCGCGACGACGCCCGAGTCGGCGAGCGTGGTCGTGTCGCCCAGCACCCGGCCCTCGGCGAGGTCTCGCAGCAGCCGCCGCATGATCTTGCCGGAACGCGTCTTGGGCAGGTCCGCGACGAAGAAGAGCTTGTCCGGCCGCGCGATGGCACCGATCTTCTTGCCGACGTGGCCGCGGATTTCCGCGTTCAGGTCCCGATCGGCCGCCCTGGCCGATTCCCTCAGGATGCACGAAGGCCGCGATCGCCGTGCCCTTGAGCTCGTCGGCCACGCCGACGACGGCCGCCTCGGCCACCGCCGGGTGGTCTACCAGCGCCGACTCGACCTCCATGGTGCCGATCCGGTGGCCCGCGACGTTCATCACGTCGTCCACGCGGCCGAGCAGCCAGAAGTACCCGTCGTCGTCGCGCCGCGCGCCGTCGCCCGGGAAGTAGACGCCCTGGCCCCAGCGCGACCAGTACGTCTTGACGTAACGCTCGTCGTCGCCCCAGATGCCGCGGAGCATCGCCGGCCAGGGTCGCGTGATCGCGAGATATCCGCCGCCGACCTTGACCTCGCGCCCGTCGGCGTCGAGGATCTTCGCCTCGATCCCGGGGAACGGGCGTGTGGCGGAGCCGGGACTGCGTCGTCGTCACGCCGGGCAGCGGCGAGATCAGGATCATCCCGGTCTCCGTCTGCCACCACGTGTCGACGATCGGGCACGTCCCGCGGCCGATGTGCTTCGTGGTACCAGATCCAGGCCTCGGGATTGATCGGCTCGCCGACCGATCCGAGCAGGCGGAGCGTGGACAGATCGTGCTTGCCCGGCCACTCCGTTCCCCACTTCATGAAGGCGCGGATCGCCGTCGGCGCCGTGTAGAGGATCGTGACGCCGTGGCGCTCGATCAATGTCCCAGAAGCGGTCGCGCGTCGGGCGCAGTCCGGCGCGCCCTCGTACATCAGGCACGTCGCGCCGTTGGCGAGCGGCCCGTAGACGACGTAGGAGTGCCCGGTGACCCAGCCGATGTCGGCCGTGCACCAGTAGACGTCCTCATCCTTCAGGTCGAAGACCCACTTCGAAGTCGCGTACGTGCCGACGAGGTAGCCGCCGGTCGTGTGGAGGATGCCCTTCGGCTTGCCCGTCGTGCCGGAGGTGTACAGGATGTAGAGCGGGTCCTCGGCGTCCATCTTCTCCGGCGCGCAGCGGATCGGGGCGTCCTGTCATCAGGTCGTGCCACCAGTGGTCGCGCCCTCGGCAGTGATAGGCCACGTCCGCGCCGGTCCGCCGCACGACGACGACGTGCTCGATCGACGGCGCGTCGGCGAGCGCCTCGTCGGCGATCTGCTTCAGCGGGCACGACGTGGCCGCGCCGCCAGCCGCCGTCGGCCGTCACGAGCACCTTCGCTCCCTGCGTCGTTGATCCGGTCGCGCAGCGACTCGGCCGAGAAGCCGCCGAAGACGACCGAGTGGATCGCGCCGATGCGCGCGCAGGCGAGCATCGCGATCGGGAGCTCCGGGACCATCGGCATGTAGAGCGTGACCCGGTCGCCCTTCTTCACGCCGAGGGACTTCAGGACGTTGGCGAACCTGCAGACCTCGCGGTGGAGGTCCCGGTAGGTCAGCGTCCGCTCGTCGCCGGGCTCGCCCTCCCAGATGAGCGCGGCCTTGTTCCCGCGGGGCCCCGTCAGGTGCCGGTCGAGGCAGTTGACGGAGACGTTCAGCTTCCCGCCCACGAACCACCTGGCCTTCGGCGGCTTCCAGTCGAGGACCTTGTTCCAGGGCTTGAACCAGTCGAGCTCCTTCGCGAAGCCCGCCCAGAACTTCTCGAAGTCGCGGTCGGCCCGGCGGTAGACGGCCTCGCTCGAGACGTGCGCGGCCTTCGCGAACACCTTCGGCGGCGGGAAGCGGCGCTTCTCGAGGAGGAGGGCCTCGAGGGTCCTGGTCCGATCGTCGGGTTTGGAGTTCTTCAATCGTCCTCCGGAGCCTCGCGACAATACTGGAGTGGCGTGCGACCGGAAATCAAAGCTCCTGTCCACACATTACTCCACACACTATAATGTGTGGCGGAGGTCTCATGGCCACGAACCTCGAGCTCGACGACAAGCTGATCCTCGAAGCCAAACGCCTCGGCAACTTCTCGACCAAGCGCGAAGCCGTGACCGCCGCTCTCGAGGAATTCGTCCAGCGGCGAAAGCAGCTGGAGATCCTCGACCTTTTCGGCAAGGTCGAGTTCGACCCCGACTACGACTACAAGAAGAACCGGCTCAAGCGGTGAGAGTCCTGGTCGATACCAACGTCTGGTCCCTCGCGCTTCGCCGTAACCCGTCCTCGCTTTCCCGGGTCGAAGAGGTTCACGCGGCAGCCCTTGCCGTCCTCATCCGCGAGGGACGCGTCGTGGTCGTCGGCCTGGTCCGACAGGAGCTCCTGTCCGGCGTTGGCGACCCGCGCAGGTTTGCCGAGTTGCGGGACCGATTCGCCGCCTTCTCCGACGAGCCGTTGCACACGGCCGATCACGTTCGCGCGGCCGAGATGTCCAACCTGTGCCGAAGTCGGGGAATCCAGTCCGCGGCGATCGACATCCTGCTCTGCGCCGTCGCAGAAAGGCTGAGCGCGTCGATCTTCACCGTCGACAGCGCGTTCGAGGCCTATTCGCAGCACTTGCCGCTCGAGCTCTTCGTCCCGCGGGCCGACGCCTGACCCCGCCTACTTCACCGCCCCCACCGTGAATCCCTGGATCAACCGGTCGAGAAACAGGTTGTACACGATCGCGACCGGGACGCTGGCGAAGAGGCACGCCGCCATGAGCTAGCCCCAGTAGTAGACGTCGCCGCGCACGAGGTAGATCGGGACGCCGACGCCGACCGTCTGGAGCGAGGCCGAGGAGATGAACGTCAGGGCGTAGACGAACTCCTGGAGGACGAGCGTGAAGGCGAAGATCGACACGGTCACGAGACCCGAGAACGACACGGGGACGATGACCTTCCGGAAGGCGGCGAAGCGGGAGAGCCCGTCGACCATGGCTGCCTCCTCGAGGTCCTTCGGGATCGACTTGAAGAAGCCCATCAGGAGCCAGGTCGCGAACGGGACCGTGAAGGTCGGGTAGACGACGACGAGCGCCCAGAGCGAGTCCTGGAGGCCGAGGATCGCGACGACTCGCGACATCGGGATGAAGAGCAGCGTCGGCGGAACGAGGTACATCAGGAACATCCCGATCCCGGCGCGCTCGCCCCAGCGCCCCGTCAGGCGGGCGAGCGCCCAGGCCGCCGGTACGGCCAGCACGAGCGTGATCGCGACGACCGCGAGGCCGACGAGCGTGGTGTTGGCGAGCCAGCGCGGGTAGAGGGTCTCGGCGAAGAGGAAGCGCCAGTGCTCGAGGGTCGGCGCCTCGTTGAAGAGGAACGGATTGTTCGCGACGTCGTACAGGTCGCTCGTGCGCTTGAAGGACGTCAGGAGCATCCAGTAGAACGGGAACGACAGCACGACCGCGAAGGCCGCGACGACGAGCCGCAGGACGCTTCGCGCGCGGCGCGGTCGCATCAGGTCACCTCCGACCGCCGCGCGATCTTCAGCAGCACGATCGCCCCGGCGAGAAGCAGCGGGAAGAGGAAGAGCGAGATCGCGGCCCCGCCGGAGAGGTCTCCGCCGAGGATGCCGGTGAAGAAGGCGAGCGACGGCAGGACCTGCGTTGCGTCGGCCGGGCCGCCGCGCGTCAGGATGTAGACGACCGTCATGTCGGTGAACGTGAAGACGACGCCGAAGAGAAGCGCCACCAGCACGATCGGCCGGATCATCGGGAGCGTGATCGTGAAGTGCGTCCGCCAGAACCCTCCCCCGTCGACCGCCGCGGCCTCCGGGATGTCGCGCGGGATCGACGTCAGCCCCGCGAGCAGGATCACCGTCGCGAACGGCAGGGTCCGCCACGTGTGCACGAGGACGACCGAGAGCATCGCCAGCCGCGGCTCGCCCAGCCACATGGGAGGGTTCCTCGGGTCGACCAGGTGCGCGGCGGCGAGCATCCAGTTGACGACGCTGTAGATCGAGTCGAGGAGCCACTTCCAGCCGATCGCGCCGAGAGAGATCGGCGCGACCCAGGGCAGCAGGACGAGGAAGCGCACGAGCCCCCGCCCGCGGAAGGCTTCCTTCAGCGACAGGGCCAGGACCGTCGCCCCCGCGAGGACCAGGATCTGCGAGGCCGCCGTGAAGAGGAACGAGTGAGCGAGCGCGGCGCGGAAGGCGGGCGTGGCAAGCGCGCCGGCGAAGTTGGCCGCGCCCACGAAGTGCGTCTCGTCGCTTCCCACCCGGGCGTCGCTGACCGAGAGAAAGAGCGACAGGACGACCGGCAGGCCGACGAGCAAGGCGATGTACGCGAAGGCCGGCGCCACGAGCGCCGGGCCGAGGAGATCCCGCCGCTTCACGGCAGCCGCGCCGCCGGCCGCCGCAGCCCGGAGACCGCGTCGAAGAACCGCAGCCGCGACTCCTCCACGAACACGTCCTGGACCGAGCCCTCGGCCGGGGCCGGCTCCCACGACGGGAACCGCCAGACGATCTCCCGGTCCTCCCAGCCCTCGAGCGTGCCGAAGGCGAGCCGCTCCGAGCCGAGATACTCGTTCAACTCGCAGCGAAAGCGGAAGCGCGCGGCCCCGCCGCCGCCCGCGCCGCCGCGCACGTGCTCGGGCCGGAAGCCGACCACGAGGCCGTCCCGCTCGAGCAGGTTCATGGGCGGGGACCCGAGGAAGGTCGCGACGAACGTGTCCGCCGGGTCGTCGTAGACCTCGGCCGGCGTGCCGACCTGGCGCACGCGCCCGTGGTCCATGATGACGACGCGGTCGCCGAGCGCCATCGCCTCGACCTGGTCGTGCGTGACGTAGACGGCCGTCGTTCCGATCTCCCGCTGGAACTTCTGCAGCTCTTCGCGCGCCGAGGCGCGCAGCTTGGCGTCGAGATTCGAAAGCGGCTCGTCGAGGAGGAAGACCTTCGGCTCTCGCACGAGGGCGCGCGCGAGCGCCACCCGCTGGCGCTCGCCGCCGGAGAGCTCGCGGGGCTTGCGGTGCAGGAGGCGCACGATGCCGAACTTGTCGGCGGCCCGTCCGATCCGCGCCTCGTGCTCGGCCTTCGGGACGCCCTGGGCCTTCAGCGGAAAGGCGATGTTGTCGTAGACCGTGAGATGGGGATAGAGGGCGTAGCTCTGGAAGACCATCGCGATCCCGCGCTCCCGCGGGGTCAGGTCGTTGACGACCCTTCCGCCGATCAGGATCTCGCCCGAGGTCGGCTCCTCCAGGCCCGCGATCATCCGGAGCACGGTCGTCTTGCCCGACCCCGAGGGGCCGAGCAGGACCAGGAACTCGCCGTCCCGCGTCTCGATGTCGACGCCGTCGACGGCGTTCTCTCCGCCGCCGAACCGTTTCGTCAGCGCGCGCGTCGCGACGATCGCCATGCGGGCGGGATTCTACGCGGTTCGGTCGGGCCGGGCCGGCGTGTAGAACGACGTCCCGCGCACGTTCTCGTCGATGCCGAGCTTGCGGTGGATGGGCGGGAAGGCGCGCTGGTCGCAGTCCATCCGCTCGCACAGGCGGCACGTGATCCCGATCGGCACGGCGGCGTTGGCGTTGTTCACGTCGACGCTGTCCCCGTAGACGAGGTGTTTCGCGTGGCTGACCTCGCAGCCGAGCGAAATCGCCAGCAGCGGGTGCGCGGCCCCGAAGCCGCCCATGCTCTGCCGCACCGTGCGGGCGACGCAGAGATACGTCGTCCCGTCCGGCATGCGCGAGACCTGCGTGCGCACGATCCCGGGCGTCATGAACGCGCTGTGGACGTTCCAGCGCGGGCAGAGGCCCGAGAAGCGCGCGAAGCGGATCCCCGAGGCCGAGTAGCGCTTGGAGATGTTGCCCGCGATGTCGACCCGGATGAAGTGGAAGGGAACGCCCTCCTGCCCCGGCCGGCGCAGCGTCGTCAGGCGGTGGCAGACCTGCTCGAAGCTCGACGCCGAAGCGCCGCTCGAGCAGCTCGATGTCGTAACGAAACGCGCGCGCCGCCTCGAGGAACGGGCCGTAGGGCATCAGCAGCGCCCCGGCGAAGTAGTTGGCGAGGGCCACGCGGGCGAGCGTCACGGAGTCGGGCGTCGTCAGCCGCGACTTCTCGAGGATGCGGTCGAACTCCCCCGTCAGACGCAGCAGGCCGATCTGGTGGGCGATCTGGAAGTTCCGCGCGTGCGTCGACAGGATCTCCGAGAGATAGAGCCGCCGCGCGTCCCGGTCGTAGGAGCGCATGGCCGCGCGGGGCCCGGGGTGCGGCACGATCTCGACCGCGATGCTTTCGCGATTGAGCAGGCGCACGAGGCCCGGGTAGGAGTCGGGCCGCTCGAGGCCGGCCTCTTCACCCAGGCGCTCGGCGGCCTCCTCGAGCGCGGGGAAATGGTTCTGGTTCTCCTGCAGGAGGTCCGAGACCTCTTCGGAGGGAAGGCGGGCCGGGTCGATCCCCGTCAGGTCGCCGCCGTCCGAGACCTTCGAGGCCACGGCCTGGATCGACTCGAGGGCGTCGCGGTAGGCGTGGTAGAGCTTCACGATCGCCCTCGAGACCGACTCGTTCGAGGCCGTCTCCCGCAGGTCGGTCGTCGTCACGTCGTGGGTTTCGAAGAGCGTGTCGCCGAAGACTTCGTGGAGGTCGGAGATGAGGCGCGCCTCCCCGTCCGGCGCAAAGCTCTTCAGCTCCGCCGGGTAGAGCTCGGCAAGCTTGAGGAGGAGGGGTGCGGTCAGGGTCCGCTGGTCGTGCTCGATCAGGTTCAGGTAGGAGGGCGAGATCCCGAGCTTCTCCGCGAGGTCGACCTGGCGCAGGCCCGCGCGCCTTCGCAAAGCTCTGATTTTGGGACCGAACTTGGTCTCCGCCATGCCTGAAACCTCGAGAGACTTTACGGCATCTACTGGTTTACAGGATGAGCTTTTCTGGAGTTTACAGGCTAACTGATTGTAATCACGTTAGTTATTGACTAGGGCGACCGAAAAGTGATTTCTTGTAAAGCCATGGTGAGACGGGCTGCACTCATCGATTCGGCGGAAGGGGCGCAGCTCCTGGATTAGGAAACTCTTCGCCGCCGGGCGCTGGATCCCGGCGGCGGGTTTTGCGGGTGGGCGTTGGATCCCATCCGCCGGCGGAGTCGAGAGTCCCGGGCGGGCGCTGGATCTCGCCCAACCCATCCTTCCGGGCGGCCGCTGAGGCCGCCCTTTTTTCTCAACTCCCTCTCCCCCCAGTGGGGGGAGAGGGCAAGGGAGAGGGGGGCAACTCACGCCCACTTCTTGAAGATCCGCTCCACGTCGATTTGGGCCGCGGCGACCGCCGCCTCCGGCTCGATCTCGCCCCGCGCCACCCGGGCGAACATGGTCGGGATGACGAAGGTGTTGAAGACCTCGTCGATCGCCGCGGTCGCGTAGCCCGGGTAGCCCACGTTCGTGGCCCAGTCGAGGACCCCCGCGAGCGCGGAGTACTTGCCGGGCGGGTCGGCCTTCGGGTCCTTCGCGAGCACGTCGGCGAGGTTCGGCACCGTCGAGGGATAGCAGGGGAAGTTGTAGAACTCGCTCTTCGAAAAGACCTCCGCGAAGTGGTCGACGAGGTCGACCAGGAACTGCTTGGCCCCGTCGATGTTCTCGGCGAACTTCCAGATGACGTAGCAGTCCATGACGTGCTCGGCGGCGATCCGGCGCACGGGGCCCGCGAGGGCCGGCACGAGGCCGATCTTCCTCGCGAGCACCGGGTTCTCCTTCTCGGCGGTGCGCGTCACCGAGATGGCGTTGCAGACGAAGGACGCGCGCCCCGCGAGCATCATGCGGTTGTTCGAGGCCGGGTCCCAGGTGAAGACCTCGGGCGTCATCGTCTCCTTGTAGAGCGCACGCACGAACTCGAGCGCCTCGACGGTCTCCTTCGACCGGAGGACCGGTCGGCCGTCCGCGTCCTGCACGGCGCCGCCGAAGGACCACAGCACGCCCCGCAGCGCCATGTTCGAGTCCATCTCCTGGGAGAGTCCGAGGCCCACGGGGTTGCCGAACTTCTCCCGGATCTGCCGGCCGCCGGCGCGCAGGTCCTCCCAGGTGCCAGGCCCGTTCGGGTACCCGACCTGGCTCCAGAGGTCGATGCGGTAGTTGCCGGGGTCCGGGACGAACGAGTCGGAGAAGGCGAAGTACTTGCCGGTCTTCGGATTGAGCGTCGACTTCTGCGCGAGCGGGATCATCTTGCCGTGGCGCCGCTCGACCTCCTCGACGATCTCCCGGTGGTCGATGACCTGCTTCTCGTATGCCGCCGGCGGCGAGATGAAGAGGAAGAGGTCGTGGCCCTTCCTCGCCGCGGCTTCGGAAGCGCCGCGGGCGTTGATCTCGGTCGTCGCCATGTGGTCGACGATGACCTCGGTCCCGTTCTTCGCTCCCCACTCCTTCGTATAGACGCCGTCGAACCAGGCGTCGTAGCCGGGCACGAAGTGGCTCCACTGCAGGATCCTCAGAGTCTTCTTCGCGGGCCCGGACTTCTTCTCCGAGGGCGAGCACGAGAGCGCGGGCACCGCGCCGGCGGCGATCGCCGTCCCGGCCGCCTTCAGGAACCTGCGCCGCGAGATGCGGGCGCGCTGTCTCTGCGTCATCGCCGCGTGTCCTCCCAACGACCTCAATGTGGTGCGGGCTCGACGTGGCGCCGGCGCGCCCGGGGTCGAAGTCTATAATCCCGGGCCGTGGCCGCCCTCGACCCGGGAGCTTCTTTCCCCAGGATCACGCTGCGCGACGAGTCCGGCGCGCCGGCCGATCCGAAACGCGGCGGAGAAACGCTCTACGCGGTTTTCAAGACGACCTGCCCGGTCTGCGAGCTGACATGGCCGTACCTCGAGCGGATCCGGAAGATCGCCGAGGGCGGTTCGTTCTCGATCGTCGCCGTGACGCAGGACGATCCGGCCAAGACGACGGCATTCAACGCCCGACTCCACACGAAGCTCGAGACCGTCTACGACCGCGAGCCCTGGCCGGCCTCGAACGCGCTCGGCGTCGAGAACGTCCCGACGCTCTTTCGCGTCGGCGCCGACGGGGTGATCGCCGAGACGGTCGTCGGCTTCGACCGGGATCGCCTGCAGGCACTCGCCGCCCGGGCCGCGGCGGTTTCCGGTAAGCCCGCGCCGCAGCTCTTCACGGCTTCCGACCACGCTCCCGCCTTCAAACCCGGTTGAGGATCGCGCAACGCCGGCAGGTAGCCGGAGAAAGCACCCCGTGAGCCCCAGGCCCCAGACCCTCGGCGAGCTGAAGTCGTCCGGCTACGTGTCGCGAGGCATCAAGGAAGAGCTGCGCGGCAACCTCTGCCGCGCCCTGGCGAAGGGCGAGAACGTCTTCGCCGGGATCCACGGCTACGAGCGCACGGTCCTGCCCGCGCTCCACAACGCGATCCTCTCGCAGCACGACCTCATCCTGCTCGGGCTGCGCGGCCAGGCCAAGACGCGCCTGCTGCGGTTGCTCGTGAACCTGCTCGACGACGAGATCCCGGCGATCGCCGGCAGCGAGCTGAACGAGGACCCCTTCGCGCCGATCACGCAAGTACGGCCGGCGCATCTCGGCCGAGCACGGCGACGCGACGCCGATCGCCTGGATCGCCCGCGAGGAGCGCTACCGCGAGAAGCTCGCGACGCCCGACGTCACGATCGCCGACCTGATCGGCGACATCGACCCGATCAAGGCCGCGACCGAGCGGCGCGACTACTCCGACGAGGAGGTCATCCACTACGGCATCATCCCGCGCACCAACCGCGGCATCTTCGCGATCAACGAGCTGCCCGACCTCCAGCCGCGCATCCAGGTCGGCCTGCTGAACATCCTCGAGGAGCACGACCTGCAGATCCGCGGCTTCCCGGTGCGCATCCCGCTCGACATCCTGCTCGTCTTCTCGGCGAACCCCGAGGACTACACCAACCGCGGCAACATCATCACGCCGCTGAAGGACCGCATCGCCTCGCAGATCCTCACGCACTATCCCGAGGACGTGAAGACCGCGCGCGACGATCACGGCGCAGGAGGCCTGGGTCGAGCGCGACGGCGGGCATCGAGGTCGTGATCCCGGACTTCATCGCGCGAGCTCATCGAGGAGATCGCGTTCGCGGCGCGCGAGAGCGAGTTCGTCGACCAGTCCTCGGGCGTCTCGGCGCGCCTGCCGATCTCGCGCTGATCGAGAACCTGGTCTCGAACGTCGAGCGGCGCGGCCTCGTCACCGGCGAGACGCGCGTCGTCGCCGCGGCTCTGCGACCTGCCGGCGACGCTGCCGGCGATCACCGGCAAGGTCGAGCTGGTCTACGAGGGCGAGCAGCAGGGCGCCGAGGTCATCGCCAAGAAGCTGATCGGCTCGGCCGTCAAGAAGCTCTTCGACGCGAAGTTCCCGGCGCCCGGACTCGGGCCGGCCGTCGGAGCGCCGCCGCCAGGAGGCGGAGGAGGACGAGGAGACCGCCGGGCCGCAGCGCCGCGGGCGGCTCGCCCCGCCGCCGCCCGAAAAGGTCCACCCGCTCTACGAGCCGATCGTCGACTGGTTCGCCGCCGGCAACAAGATCACGCTCGTCCGACGACACGCCGTTCTCCGAGCACCTCGACGCGCTCGCAGTCGGTCCCGAGCCTCAAGAAGGCGGTCGAGGAGCACTTCTCCCCGGCCTCGAAGGAGGAGCTCGCGATCGGCATGGAGCTCGTCCTCGAGGGCCTCACCCAGCACCTGAAGATCGCCCGCCAGGACCTCGACTCGCGCGTCTCCTACACGGAAATGCTCAAGTTCAACCTCGTGCGCAACCGGGCGAACTGATCGATGGCCGGCGTCTTCCGCTCGCGCGTCCTGGCGCGCGCGCCGCTCCTGGGAGCGTTCCTGACGTGGCCGGTCGAAGGCCATCTCGAGCTGCTCGGCCTCTCCGGCTTCGACTTCGCGGTCCTCGACACGGAGCACGGCTACTTCAACCCGGAGTCGGTCGAACGCATGGTGCGCGCGGCGGAGGGGGCGGAGTTGCCCGTCGTCGTCCGCGTCCCGAACTGTCTCGCGTCGGCCGATGCCGGACGGGCCCTCGACGCCGGCGCCTGCGGCATCCTCTTCCCGCGCGCGGATTCGGACGTTCCCGTGCGCGCGGCCGTGGAGTCGGTCAAGTACGCGCCGGTCGGAAAGCGCGGCCTCGCCGGCGTCCGGGCCAACCGCTACGGCGGCGTGCCCTTCGACAACTGGGTCCTCGAAGCCAACCAGGGAACGATGATCTTCGTCCAGATCGAAACGGCCGGGGCCCTCAACCACCTCGAGGAGATCGCCGCCGAGCCGCACGTCGACGTCCTCTTCGTCGGGCCCAACGACCTTTCGCAGGCCCTCGGCGTCCCGGGCCACTACGACGATCCGCGCTACCGCGCCGCCGTCGAGAAGGTCGGCGCCGCCGCCCGCGAACACGGCAAGGCGGCGGGCATCATGCTCCGCACGGCCGACCAGATCCCGGCGCTCGCCGCGCTCGGATACACCGTGTTCACGACGAGCGACCGGTCGCTCTTCATGCAGTCGGCCGCGGCCTGGAGGCGTGCTCTCGCCTGATGGCCCGCGGTAGACTTGCCGCAAGATGAAACATCCGAGGGCCCTCGCGCCCGCCGCCGGCGTGGCCTCCGTTGCCCTGAGCCTGCTCCTCGGCGCCTCGCCGCTCGATGCCCAGTGCACCGGCTGCGCAAATGCCTCGTTCGGGCCCGGCTTTCAGCGCTTCGGTTTCGAGATCTCGCCGGCCGATTTCGCAATCGCGGACTTCGATCGGGACGGGTTCCTCGACGCCGCCGTCCCCTCCGGCACGTACGAAGGATCGGTCGTCATCCATCACGGCGACGGACGGGGAGGGTTTCGCCCGGCCGCGTTCGCGGCGATCGGCCAGAGCACCTACCCGACCACGGCCGCGGCGGCCGACTTGAACGGCGACGGATTTCCCGACCTGATCGCTTCCAAGGGGTTCTCGCAGGACTTCTGGATCCTGATCGCCGACGGCCTCGGCGGGTTCGGCGCGCCTGTGACCCTGTCGGCCGGGCTCGTGCCGCGCTACGTCCGGGCCGCCGACCTCGACTCCGACGGCAACGTCGATCTCGTCGCCGCCGGCGGGTCGCTGTCCGTCCTGATGGGAACGGGCGGCGGCGCGTTCGCGCCGGCCGTGCTCCTTCCCGTTCCCGACGGCGTTTCGGACGTCGCGATCGCGGACTTCGACGGCGACGGAATCCTCGACCTCGCCGCCGCCGGCAACGCGCTTTCGATGTTCATCGGCACGGGATCCGGGACCTTCGTCCCCGGACCGGTCACGCCGCTCGCCGACCCGGCCAGGCTCATCCTCGCGGCGAAGCTCGATCCGGACGGGAACGTGGACCTCGTGGCCTCGCTCGGCGGTTTCGTCCTGCAGCCGTCGGTCCAGGTGCTCCTTGGCGAGGGCAACGGCGGATTCACGACCGGCCAGACGATCGACGAAGGGACGCAGAGCCCGGACCTCGCGCTCGGCGACCTCGACGGCGACGGGGCCCTCGACCTGCTCGTCGGCGGGCTCCTCAAGGTCTACCCGGGAAACGGGGACGGCACGTTCGCGGCGGCCGTCGAGACGAAGGTGGCGGCGAGCGCCGTGAGGGCGGCGGACATGACGGGCGACGGCCGGGCCGACGCGGTCGCCGTGTGGTCGGGCGTCTACGTGATGCCCGGGCGCCCGGGGACCTACCTCGAGACGCCCCCGACGGTGTCCGCGGGAGACGGCCCGGCGGCAGAGCTCACCGCGGCCTCGCTCGACGCTGACGGCGCTCCGGACCTCGTCGTGCCCCAGGGCATTGACGGAACCGTTTCGGTCTTCCTCGGAACCGGCGGCGGGGCGTTCGAGCCCGCGACGGATTTCCCGGCAGGGCCCTTCGCGCGATTCGTCGTGGCCGCGCGGCTCGATGCCGACGCGGCGGTCGATCTCGCCGTCCTCGACGACCACGGCGTCTCGGTCCTCCTGGGCGCCGGCGACGGCACCTTCGGCGCACCGACGGATTTCGCGGCTGGGACCTTCCCCAGCCATGCGGCGGCCGGGGACTTCAATGGAGACACGAAGACGGACCTCGTCGTCCTGGGCTTCGATGCCGAGATCCTGCTCGGAGACGGGAACGGAGGCTTCGGCGCTCCGAGCGTCCTGTCCGACAGCTCCGGCTCGTCGGTCGCCGTGGCCGACCTGAATCACGACGGGTTCCAGGACATCGTCGTCTCGATGTCGGTGGACCTGGCCGTCTACCTGGGTCACGGTAACGGCACCTTCGACGACGCGGCATTCTTCTACGCCAGCGGCGGCGCCGACCCCCTCGTGCTCGCCGACTTCGACGGCGACGGGAACCTCGACGCGCCGGTCGCGTCGACCGAGGGCGTCGCGGTGCTCTTCGGCGACGGGGACGGGGGCTTCGGGCCGGCCTCCCCCGTCGTCCCCGGAGTGAGCGGCCGGTTCGCCGTGGGCGACTACAACCAGGACGGCGACCTCGACCTGGCCATGACCGCCGACAACGGCGCTCTGGTGGCGCTCGGTGATGGCGCGGGCGGATTCGGGCCCCCGGCCGCGTGGGTCTCGGTCAACGGAGTGATCGCCATGGCCCCCGGCGACTTCGATGGCGACGGGAAGCTCGACCTCGCGACTCTCGGCTTTCACGACCTGGCGACGCTCCTGAACACCAACTGCGCCATCCGCCGGCTGGGCATCGCGGGACAGCCGTCGACCTGCGCCGCGCCGGGCCAGCCCTTCCCGGGCCAGCCTTCGGCCGGCGTCTACGACGACGGCGGCAACGTCATCACCTGCGACACGGAAACTGTGACCGCCTCGATCGTGCCGGAGACCGGGACGCCCGGCGCGCTGCTCGCCGGCGACACCGAGGTTCCCGCCGTCGCCGGCGTCGCGACCTACACAGACCTCTCGATCGGTCCCGTAGGCGTCGGCTACGTGCTCGAGTTCTCGCACCCGCTCGCCGGCGTCACGCGCAGCCGCGCGCTGACCGTGGGCGATCCGCCGGCGCCTCCGGAAGCCACGAACAGCGGTCCGTTCTGCCAGGGGCAGGACCTCAACCTCTACGCCACGACGGTCCCGGGCGCGGTCTACCGCTGGAGCGGACCCGACGGGTTCTTCTCGACCGCGCAGAGCCCGACGATTCCGGCAGCCACGCCGGCGGCCGCCGGCGACTACACGGTGACCGCGCTCGTCGACGGCTGCGAGTCGGCGGCGGCGACCACGACGGTCGAGGCCCTGCCGCCGGCGCCGGGCCCGGCGATCCTCGGGCAGAACCAGGTCTGCTACGGAAGCCGTCTGCTCCTTCGGGTCGACGGAACCGCCTTCCATTACACCTGGTACCACGACGGCCTGCCGATCGAAGGCGCCGACGGACCGACCTACACGGTCACGCCGGCGTACTACGCGCAGGCCGGCGAGTACGCCGTGACCGCGAACGACGAGACGGGCTGCACGACCGCGCTCTCGAAGCCGCTCACGGTCTCGATCGTCTTCTGCCACGCCGAGGCGCAGGCGCTCGCGGTCGACCCCGCCGGCAACGGCATCCTGGATCCAGGAGAGACGGCGGTCATCGACCCGACGTGGAAGAACCGCGACATCGTGGATCTTCCGCTCGTCGGGATCCTCGGAACGTTCACCGGGCCGATCGGACCGTCCTACGTCGTCGACGACGGCACCGCGGACTACGGCACGCTCGCTCCCCAGGCCGCCGCCGACTGTCTCGCGGCGAGCGGCGACTGCTACGCCGTCACGGTCACGCCGTCCGGTCCGCGCCCCGCGACGCACTGGGACGCGTACCTCGACGAAGGTCCCGGCGCCGACCCGGACCACACCTGGGTGCTCCACGTCGGCGGGAGTTTCACCGACGTGCCCGCGGACCACCCCTTCTACCGCGGCGTCGAGACGGCCCTCCACAACGGCATCACGGCCGGGTGCTCGCCGACGACCTACTGCCTCGGCTCGGGCGTCACGCGCGCGCAGATGGCGGTCTTCCTCCTCAAGGCGATGTTCGGCGCCGACTTCGATCCGGGGCCGGCGCAGGGCGACGTGTTCGCCGACGTTCCGGCCGACGCCTTCGCCGCCGCATGGATCGAGCGCCTCTACTATCAGGGGATCACCTCGGGCTGCGGCAACGGCAACTACTGCCCGAACCAGGTCGTGACCCGCGCCCAGATGGCGGTCTTCCTCCTGCGCGCCGCCGGAACCGGCGTGGCTCCCTGCACGGGGCTCTTCGCCGACGTTTCCTGCCCCGGCGGCTTCGCCGTGGACTACATCGAGCAGCTCTACGCCGACGGGATCACGGGAGGCTGCGGCGTCGCCCCGCTCCTCTACTGCCCGGACAATCCCAACACGCGGGGACAGATGGCCGTGTTCCTCATGCGCACCTTCGGACTCTCGGCCTACGGGCCCTAGGAACGCCGTAGAATCGGCGGCGGTGCGCTACCGGTACTGCGACTTCCCGCTCGACCTCCTCCAGTCAGCTCCTGACGCTACGAAGAGCTCGTCAAGCTCTTCCTCGCACCTCGTGCTCGCGTCGGGCGGCGACGTCGAGGAGGCGATCCGGTGGATGAAGTACCTGCAGGAGCGCGGCATGATCGATCCCGGCATCGACCTCGAGGCAGTTCCGCGAGGAGCTCGAGAAGCAGCGAGCATCGTCGGGACCGACGGCGAGGGCAACCTCGCGCTCTCGGCCGCCGGCGAGCGGCGGATCCGGCGCTCGCGCTCGAGGAGATCTTCTCGTCGCTCTCAGAAGGCCGGCCCGGGCTACCACTCGATCCCGCGCTCGGGCTCCGGCGGCGAGCCCCTGCCCGAGACGCGGCCGTACGAGTTCGGCGACGACCCGGCGCGCATCGACGGCATCCGGATCGATCGCCAACGCGGTGCGCCGCGACGCCGACGACCTCGCGCTCCGGCCGTCGACTTCGAGGTCTTCGACGTGGAGCACCTGACCTCCTGCGCGACGGTCGATCGCGATCGACATCTCGCACTCGATGATCCTCTACGGCGAGGACCGCTTCACGCCGGCCAAGAAGGTCGCGCTCGCGCTGACGAGCTCATCCTCCGAAGTACCCGAAGGACACGATCGACGTCGTCCTCTTCGGCGACGACGCGAGGCGCGTGCCGATCTCGAGATCTCGCAAGACGCAGGTCGGGCCGTTCCACACGAACACGAAGGCCGGCCTCGCGCTCGCCCGCAAGCTCCTCATCGCGCCGCAGAACCCGCAACAAGCAGATCTTCATGATCACCGACGGCAAGCCGTCGGCGATCCGCGAGGGCGGCAAGCTCTACAAGAACCCGTTCGGCCTGGACCTGAAGATCGTCAACCGCACGCTCGAGGAGGCCGACGCCTGCCGCCGCGACGGGATCACGATCACGACGTTCATGATCGCGACGGACACGCACCTCGTCGACTTCGTCGACAAGCTGACGAAGATCGACCGCGGGCGGGCGTACTACGCCTCGCCCTACAACCTCGCGGAGTTCGTGTTCCGCGACTACATCCGGAACCGGAAGAAGTTCCTGCACTAGATCGGTCTCGGAGCGGCTGGCCACCCCTTCTCCAACCCACTGGCTCCATGGTTCGAGGAACAGCCCGGCGCATCCGGCACCTTGATTCCGCCGTGGCTCGTGAAATGATCCACCCATTCTTTCGGGTGCGCGATCGGGAGGTCCTCATGCGATTCCGCGGTTCGGCTCTGGCCTTAGCGTGTCTTGCCGTCGCGGCCGCGGCCGCGGCCCAGTTCCCGGTCACCGGCCCGGAGTTCCCGGTCAACGCCTCGACGACCGGCGATCAGCGCGCCCCCGACGTCGCCCCCCTGGGCCAGACGGGCAAGATGGTGGTCGTCTGGACCGTCCGGCGACCCGTCGAAGGTCACCGGGCGCTTCTTCGACACGACCGGCGCGCCGCTTTCGTCCGAGTTCGTGATCAACAACTACACCGGAAGCCAGTACTCCGCGCGCATCGGCGCCGACCTCGACGGCAACTTCGTGGTCGTCTGGTCGGACCAGGGGCGCAACGACGGCAGCATCTTCTTCGACCGCCGCAACGAGAACAACGTCCCGCTCAACCTCGCCGTCCCCGTCGAGACGTACACCACCGGCGTGCAGCAGAACCCGGCGGTCGCGATGTCGCTCGCCGGCAACTTCGTCATCGTCTGGCAGAGCTATTCCGGCGTCGACCCGTCCGATTCGGGCGTGTTCGGCCAGCGATTCGACGCCAACGGCGCGAAGGTCGGCGGCGAATTCCAGATCAACCAGTACACGACGGGATACCAGCGCAACCCGCGAGTGGCGATGATCACGAGCGGCGATTTCATCGTGACCTGGAGCAGCCAGCAGGACGCCCAGAGCGGGGCCGTCATGGCGCGCTACTACGACGTCGACGGCAACCCCCTCGGGGGAGAGTTCCAGGTCAACACGACCGAGCTCGGCGCGCAGTACCGGCCGGACGTCGCGCTCGACGACTTCGGCCAGGCCATCGTCGTGTGGCAGAGCTTCCTCCAGGACGGCGACGGGCCGGGCATCTACGGCCAGCGGTTCGACGGGTCCGGCAACCGGCTCGGGCCCGAGTTCAACGTGAACACGTACACGACGGGGACGCAGCGCAGCCCGCGCGTCGCGGCAGGCCCGGACGCCGACTTCACCGTCGTCTGGGAGAGCTTCGGAAACGAGGGCGACCCGAACAGCGAGGCGGTGGTCGCCCAGCACTTCGAGGGCAACGGGCACCGGGACCAGGCCGAGACGGTCGTCAACGCCACCACCGCCGGGAACCAGCAGCTGCCCGGCATCGTCTCCGACCTCCGCGGTCAGTTCGTGACCGTCTGGGAGAGCGGCGGGCAGGACGGGTCGGGCTACGGCGTCTTCGGCCGCGAGCGCGAAGTCCCGCGCGGCGCCCCCGCAAAGGTCGACGCCCACGCCAGCGGCGGCGTGTCCAACGTCAACGGCGTCCTCGAGTCCGGCGAGCGGGTGAAGGTCGAAACGGCCTACCGCAACACGTCCGGGGACCCGCTCCCGCTGACGGGGACGGCGTCGAACTTCACGGGCCCGGCCGGGGACGCCTACCTGCTGAACGACTCCACCGCCGACTACGACACGCTCCCCGCCAACATCACCAACGACTGCAACTCGGCTTCGGGCAACTGCTACGAGGTCACCGTGTCCGGGCCACGGATGACGCCCCACTGGGACGCGACCTTCGACGAGACCCTGAGCGACGGCCACTCGAAGCGCTGGTCGCTCCACGTCGGCGGGAGCTTCGCCGACGTCCCGCAGAACGCCTTCTATCCCTTCATCGAGAACCTCTTTCACAACGGGGTCACGGGCGGCTGCGCCGACCGGCTACTGCCCCGGCAGCAACGTCACGCGGGCGCAGATGGCGGTGTTCCTGCTCAAGGCGCGCTGGGGCGCGGCCTTCGTTCCGCCGCCCGCGACCGGAACGGCGTTCACGGACGTGACGGCCGGCAACCCGTTTGCGCCGTGGATCGAGGAGCTCGCCCGCGAGGGCGTGACGGGCGGCTGCGGAGGCGGGAACTACTGTCCGAACAATGCCGTCACACGCCAGCAGATGGCGGTCTTCCTGCTGAAGACCAAGTACGGCTCGACCTACGCCCCGCCGGCGGGTGTCGGCCTCTTCGGGGACGTCACCTGCCCCTCGGTCTTCTGCGACTTCATCGAGGACCTCTACAACCAGCAGATCACCGGCGGCTGCCAGACGAACCCCGTCCTGCTGTACTGCCCGGGCAACTCGGTCCTTCGCCAGCAGATGGCGGCGTTCCTCGTGAAGACGTTCAGCCTCCAGCTCTACGGCAACTGACCCGCGTTTCTCGGAGTTTTCCGCGGTTCTCGATCAGATGGAGGTCTCGCCCGCGGGGACGAGTCGTGAAATGATCCGCGCAAACTTTCGGGAGGCCACATGAGGACGAGATTCCTGGCAGCGTTCGCTGACCGGTCTCGCGCTCACCGCCGTCGCCAGCGCGCAGGCCCCGGTGTTCAGTCCCGAATTTCAGGTCAACACGCTACACCACGGGTGCGCAGTACGGCGCGACCGCGGCCAACCTCGGTCCCGCGGGCAATTTCGTCGTCACCTGGAACGACGATTCCGGCGCGGACGGCGACGGCTACGGCGTACGCGGCCGGCTGTTCGACGTGACGGGCGCACCGCTCGGCGCCGAGTTCCCGGTGAACGCGATCGGAACGCACGAGCAGGCCCTCGCGCGCGTGGCTTCGAACGCCAACGGCGACTTCGTCGTGACGTGGACCGACGGCGGCACCTCGCCGACCGGCGGCTATCAGGTTTACGCCCGCCGCTTCAATTCCTCCGGAACGCCGCAGGGCGGCAACATCGCCGTCAACACCTACACGACGAACAATCAGGCAAAATCCAGCGTGGCCCTGGACTCTGCGGGTAACTTCGTCGTGGTGTGGCAGAGCTTCGGGCAGGATGGCGCGGACAACGGAGTCTTCGGTCAGCTCTTCGACAGCGCGCGGCGCCAAGGTCGGAGCCGAGTTCCAGGTCAACCAGCAGACGACGGGATCGCAGCGGGACCCGCGTGTCGCGAGGCGCCCGACCGGAGAGTTCCTGGTCGTCTGGCGCAGCCCTCAGGACGCGCAGGGCGGCGCCGTCATGGCCCGCCGCTATGCGGCGAACGGGACGCCCGGCGGCGGCGAGTTCCAGGTCAACACGAGGGAGCTCGGTTACCAGTACGAGCCGGACCCGGCCTACTTCAGCGACGGGAGCGCGATCGTCGTGTGGACGAGCTACGGCCAGGACGGGTCGAACGGCGGCGTCTACGGGCAGCGCCTCGACAATACCGGCGGGAAGCTCGGGCCCGAGTTCAACGTCAATACCTACACGACCGGGTTTCAGGGGCGCCCCGCGGTGGCCGTCGGACCGGAGGGGGACTTCGCCATCGTCTGGCAGAGCGCAGGACAGGACGGGAGCGATTTCGCCGTTCGCGCGCAGCACTTCGACGCAACCGGGCGACGGCTCGGCGTGGAGCTGCCGGTCAACGCGATCACCACCGACCTCCAGGCCGCGGCAAGCGTGACGGCCCAGCCCAACGGCCAGTTCGTGGCCGTCTGGGACAGCGTCGGCGCCGACGGAGCGGCCAGCAGCGTCGCCGCCCGGCTCGCGGGGTTTCCCCGGGTCGAGCCGATGGCGGTCGACACCCTGCACGCGGGAGCGACCGTTCCCGAGGGCAGCTCGAACCTCAACGGCGTGTTCGAGGAGGGCGAGCAGGTCAACGTGGAGCCGGGATTCCGCAACCCCTCCGAGGACCCGCTGACGCTCTCGGGCACCGCGTCCAACTTCCGCGGGCTCCCAGGACCGACGTACACGCTCAACGATGCGACCGCCGACTATGGGACGATTCCGGCCGGCGACACCGGCAACTGCTTCTTCGCGACGGGCGACTGCTTCCAGATGAGCGTCGCCGGCACGCGCCCGGCCCAGCACTGGGACACCGCGTTCGACGAGACCCTTTCCTACAACGCCTTCACGCGGACGGCCGCGCTCCACGTCGGCGGCAGCTTCCCGGACGTGCCTTCGACCAACCCGTTCTACGCTTTCATCGAAAACCTCTTTCACAACGGCGTCACCGGCGGGTGCGCCGGTGGCGGCTATTGCCCCGGCAACAACGTCACGCGCGCCCAGATGGCGGTGTTCCTGCTGAAGTCCCGCTACGGCTCCGGCTTCGTCCCGCGCCCGGCCACCGGCACCGCGTTCACCGACGTGCCGGCGTCGAACCCGTTCGCGCCCTGGATCGAGGAGCTCGCCCGCGAAGGCGTGACCGGGGGCTGCGGAGGAGGTCTGTACTGCCCGAACAACTCCGTCACGCGACAGCAGATGGCCGTCTTCCTCCTCAAGATGAAGAACGGCTCGAGCTACGCGCCGCCGACGGGCACCGGGATCTTCCAGGACGTGACGTGCCCCGGCGTCTTCTGCGACTTCATCGAGGCCCTCTACAACCAGCAGATCACGGGCGGCTGCCAGACGAACCCGGTCCTGCTCTACTGCCCGGGCAATCCAAACCTGCGCCAGCAGATGGCCGTCTTCCTGGTGAAGACGTTCGGACTTCAGCTCTACGCCGAGTGATCGGCGATGCGGGAGGACCGCTGAGAATCAAGCTCGCCTGGGCGTCCCTGGCCCTCGTCGCAATCGCTGCTCTCGCACGCGGCCAGAACCTCCCATTCGGCCCCGAGTTCCAGGTCAACACGACGACGACGAGCTATCAGTACGCCCCCTCCGTCGCCAACATCGGCCCGGCCTCCAACTTCGTCGTCGTGTGGAGCTCGGACGGACAGGACGGTTCCCATACCGGCGCGGTCGGCCGCCTCTTCGACGCGGCGGGGACGCCTCTCGGAGGAGAGTTCGCGATCAACGCGTCGACGACCGGATACCAGGACCGAGTCCTCGTCGGCTCCAACGCCGCCGGGAACTTCGTCGTCGCGTGGACCGAGTTCGTTTCGTACGACGCGTCCTACGAGGTCCGTGCGCGGCGATTCAACTCCTCGGGGACGCCCCAGGGTGGAGACATCCTCGTCAACACGTACACGACGGGATCGCAGGGTTCGTCGCCGGTCGCGATGGACTCGGCCGGTAACTTCGTCGTCGTCTGGAGCAGCGCCCCCGACTTCCTGACCACCCAGCCCCCCCAGGACGGCAGCGGTTCCGGGATCTTCGCCCGGCGCTTCGACGCCAATGGCAACCCGCTGTCCGCGGAGTTCCAGGTCAATCAGTACACGACCGACAACCAGTACAGCCCGCGGATCGCGATGAACCCGGGCGGCGACTTCATCGTCGTTTGGACGAGCGACCATCAGGACGCCGAGGCTTCGTCGATCGTGGCCAGGCGCTACGACAACGCCGGGGCGCCTCTCGGCGGGGAGTTCCGGGTCAACACGCACGAGGCGAACTTCCAGCAGGAGCCCGACGTGGCGCTCGACCCGGCGGGTCGGGCGATCGTCGTCTGGCAGAGCAATGAGCAGGACGGTTCTCAAATGGGTGTCTACGGCCAGCGGTTCGATGCCTCCGGAAACAGGCTCGGGCCGGAGTTCAACGTCAATGCCTTCACGGTCAGTCATCAAGCGCGGCCCAGGGTCGTCGCCGGGTTCGGCGGATCGGATCCCGGCGAGTTCGCCGTCATCTGGCACAGCTCCGGAGAGGATGGGAGCGATGTGGGCGTGTACACACAGCACTTCGATCGGACCGGACGGCGCTCCAGCCTCGAGCTTCGAGTCAACAACTTCACCGCGGGGTTCCAGGGTTACCCTGCGCTCGCCGCGCAACCCGACGGGCAATTCGTCGCGGTCTGGCAGAGCGAAGGCACCGACGGCTCGGACCTCGGGATCGCGGCCCGCCTGACCGGGGTCCCCCGCGTGGAGAGCACGTCGGTCGACATTCCACACAGCGGTATCGCAAGCCCGTCCGGCAACTCCAATTTCAATGGAGTGCTCGAGGTGGGAGAGCAAGTCAACGTCGAGAGCTGGTACCGGAACTGGACGCCGAATGCGATGACGCTCTCCGCGACGGCCTCGAATTTCCGGGGACCGTTGGGGATGACCTACGCGATCCCCGACGACACGGCAGACTGGGGAACGCTTCAGAGCGCGCAGAGTTTCGACTGCTTCCAGGCGACGGGGGACTGCTACCAGTTTTCGCTGACCGGCACGCGGCCGGCGACGCAGCACGTGGAAACGGCGTTCGACGAGACCCTCTCGTACAACGGCTTCACCCGTACGGCGGCGCTCCACGTCGGGGGAAGCTTCGCCGACGTCCCGAGCAGCAACCTCTTCTACCCGTTCATCGAGAACCTGTTCCACAACGGCGTCACGGGCGGCTGTGCGGGCGGGGGCTATTGCCCGGGCAACAACGTCACGCGGGCGCAGATGGCGGTGTTCCTGCTGAAGGCGCGCTGGGGCGCGGTCTTTCTGCCGCCTCCCGCGACGGGGACGGCCTTTCCGGACGTCCCGGCGGACAACCCGTTCGCCCGGTGGATCGAAGAGCTCGCCCGCGAAGGCGTCACGGGCGGCTGCGGCGGGGGGCTCTATTGCCCCGACAACCCGGTCACGCGGCAGCAGATGGCGGTCTTCCTGCTCAAGACACTCAATGGCCCAACCTACGTGCCGCCGCCCTGCGGCGGGGACTTCGACGACGTCCCGTGCCCGAGCCAGTTCGCCGACTGGATCGAGGACCTCTACGGGCTGGGAGTGACCGGCGGCTGCCAGGTCACGCCCCCGCTCTACTGCCCCGTCAACTCCGTGCTTCGCCAGCAGATGGCAGCCTTCCTGGTCAAGACGTTCGCGCTCCGGCTGTACTGACCGGCTCCCATCTTCAGAATTCCTTAAGGGGCCGCGCGAGCGGCCCTTTTCGTTAGGATGGGTCCACTGACGATCAAGGGAGGACCCGCCGTGCGATCCAGAACCCGTCTCGCGCTCGGAGTCTCGCTCGCCCTGCTCGCGTCGAGGCCGGCTCTGGCGACCTTTCACGAGATCATGGTCAAGGAGGTCTTTCCGGGCACCGCGGCGGCGCCGAACGCGCAGTACGTGATGCTCCAGGCCTGGGCGATGACCCAGAACCTCGTGGGTGGCCATACCCTCACGGTCTACAACGCCGCCGGAACGTCGGTGGGGACCTTCACCTTCACCATGAACGTCGGAAACGGCGCCAACCAGATGACCCTCCTCATCGCCACGCCCGAGGCGGCGACGCTCTTCAACCTGACGGCCGACCTGGCGATGACGCCCGTGATCGCGCCGGCGGGCGGAAAGGTCTGCTGGGAAACCTGGGACTGCGCGGCCTGGGGCAACTACACCGGCTCCACCACGGGCGTCGGGACGCCGTACAACGTCCCGGTCGGCATCGAGCGCGGCACGGTGATGCGGCGGCGCCTCGACGTCTTCGGGAATCCCAACCTTCTCGAGGGCGCCGACGACACCAACAACAACGCGAACGACTTCCTGGAGGCGACGCCGGCGCCTCGCACGAACGGCGGCGTCAACGGCACTCCCCCGGCGTCGACGTGCGGGAACAGCACGCTCGAGGGCCTCGAACAGTGCGACGACGGCAACACCGGCAACTTCGACGGCTGCTCGGCCGTGTGCGCCTTCGAGTCCCAGTTCAGCATCCCAACGGAGGCGGCCATCGGCGACGTGTCGGGGGCGCAGGCCGGCAACGGCGTCCTCGAGCCCGGCGAGACGGCCACCTACCAGACGACCTGGTACAACAATACGGGGACGGCCGCCACGCTCTCCGGCACCGGCGCCCTGTTCACGGGGCCGGCCGGCGCCGGCGTGACCTACCAGCTCCTCGACGCCACCGCGCAGTACGGCGCCATCCCGGCCAACGCCAGCGGCAGCTGTGTGGCCGCGCTCGACTGCTTCACGATCGGCGTTTCGGCGCCGGCCGTGCGGCCCGCCCAACACTGGGACGCGACGCTCTCCGAGGTGCTTTCGAACTACGCGTTCCAGGACTGGGCGATCCACGTCGGCGAGAGCTTTCCGGACGTGCCGACGAGCCACATCTTCTATGCCTTCGTCGAGAACCTGTTTCACAATGGCGTCACGGGCGGCTGCTCCGGCGGCAACTACTGTCCCGGAAATCCGGTGACCCGGGCGCAGATGGCGGTCTTCCTGCTGAAGGCGAAGCTCGGCTCGGACTACACGCCCCCACCCGCCACCGGCACGGCCTTCACCGACGTCCCGGTCTCGAACCCCTTCGCCGCCTGGATCGAGGACCTCGCGGGCCGTGGCATCACGGGCGGCTGCGGCGGCGGCCTCTACTGCCCGGACAACGCGGTCACGCGCCAGCAGATGGCGGTCTTCCTGCTGAAGACGCTGGAGGGCTCCGCGTACGACCCGCCCGACTGCGCGGGCGTCTTCGAAGACGTGCCGTGCACGCCCGGAACGGGCTTCTCCGACTGGATCGAGGAGCTCTACGGCCGGCAGATCACCGGCGGGTGCTCGGTCTCGCCGCTCCTGTACTGCCCGACCAATCCCAACAACCGGGGACAGATGGCCGTCTTCCTGGTGAAGACGTTCTCCCTGCTCCTCTACGGCTCGCACCTCCAGTTGATTTGAGACGGCCCGCCCCGACAGGCCGATGACTCCCCTCGTCGTTTCGATCGCGGCCGCCGTCGTGGCGGCCGCGCTGTTGATCGCGCTGCCGCGGGTCCTGCTGCGAAGGGCCCAGGACCGGCTCGCGGCGAAGCTCCTCGCGCAAGGCGGCGCCGCCTTCAAGCTGCTGACGCGCGCCGAGCGTGTCGCCGGAAAGTACCGCCGCGCGCCCGGAGTCCTCGGCCTGACCGAAGAGGCCGTCTCGTTCGAGGGGCTCTTCGGCGAGACCGAAATCGTGCCGACTTCCCGCATCCGGAAGATCGCGACCGGGTCGAGGCTCGCGAGCGGACGGCGGCTGCTTCGGCAGGAGGTCCTCCGTTTGACGCGTTCGAGCGGCGAAGACGTGGAGTTCGTCCTCGCACGCGCCTCCGCGGGCGCATGGCGCAGCCACCTCGGGCTCTGGGCGGTCGCCGAGCGCAAGGCGGCGATGGATCAGGTCACGCCAGGCCGCTGACGAGGCGTCCGTTATAGTTCTCGCGCTCATGCGCGCACGAGCCGCCATCGCTCTGGCCGCCGCGATCCTGGCCGCTCCGGCGGCCGCGGAGACGCCGGCCGCATCGACGCCGCGGCTGCTCGCTCCGGGCGTGGTCTCGACCGGCGACATCGAGTTCGGCCCGGCTCTCTCGCCCGACGGGAAGACGCTCTACTTCTGCAAGGGCAGCCCCGGCGGGAAGCGCGTGATGTGGATCGTGGTCTCCCGGCTCGAGAACGGGGCCTGGACCCCGCCGGAGATCGCTCCGTTCTCGGGGCGGTACACCGACATCGATCCGACCTTCTCGCCCGACGGCCGCCGGCTCTTCTTCGCCTCGACGCGCCCGACGGAAGGCCCGGAGCCGAAGAAGGACTTCGACCTCTGGGTGATGGATCGCGCGGGCGCGGCGTGGACCGAGCCGCGCAACCTCGGGCCGGCCGTCAACGGCTCGGGCTCCGAGACCACGACCTCCATCACGGCCGACGGCACGCTCTATATCGGCGCGAGCGGCCGCGATGGAGGCCCGCGCACGGGCCGGCGTCTCTACCGCTCCAGGCTCGTCGACGGAACGTACCAGGCGCCCGAGCCTCTCCCCGCGCCGATCGACGCCGGGGAGGAAGACTCGAACCAGTACGTCTCCCCCGACGGCCGCTTCATGATCTTCCTGTCGAAGCGGCCGGGCGCCGAGGCCGCGCTCTACGTCTCGTACTTCGAGAACGGCGCCTGGTCGACCCCCGAGTCGGTGGGCGCCGGCCTGAACGCCGAGTATTCGCCCTACACGCCGCTCGTCTCCCCGGACGGAAAAACCTTCTACTTCACGAGCCTCAAGGGCGTTTTCGACCGCCCGCCGATCGCCTCCATGTCCTACGCGCAGTTCCTCGAGGCGATCCGCTCGCCCGGAAACGGCCTCGGCGACATTTACACCGTCGGGGTCGAGGCCCTGAGGCTGCGCCCCACGAGGCCCTAGGCGCCCTTTCGCGGGGGTCCGGGCCTGGCCCCGGTCCCTTCGGGAAGGCCACCGGGCGGGCAGTTCCCGGGTTGATGGCCCCGACCACTTGTGATGGAGTACCCGGCAACACAAGGAGGCCGCGATGCTTCCCATCAAGGCCGGAAGGGCGCCCCTACTCGCCGCCGTCTGTCTCCTGCCCCTGAGTTTCCTGGTCGGCTGCTCGTCCTGGGAATGGGACAGCAAGCACGGAGGCCAGTGGGTGCCCAAAGAGCTGCCCGAGGCGGACCGCGCCGTCGAGGCGGCGAGGCAGGCCGGCAAGGACCGGGAATGCCCCGAGCAGTTCAAGGCCGCCGAGGCGCTACGGGACGAGGCCTGGGCCAAGTACCGCCGCTGCCATTGCGAACCGAGCATCTCTCTCGCCCGGGAGGCGGCGGCCAAGGCGGCCGCGCCGTGCCCGCCGAGGGTCGTCGCAGAACCGCGACCGGCTCCCGCTCCGGCACCTGCCCCCGCGCCCGCCCCGACCGTGTCACTGACCGCGAGCCCGGACTCCGTCATCGAGGGCCAGTGCGCTTCCCTGACGTGGTCGTCGAGCCAGGCCTCGAGCGTTTCGATCGATCCCGGCATCGGCCGGGTGGACTCCAGCGGATCCCGCCAGGTCTGCCCCGCGAGCACGACGCAGTACACCGCGACCGCCGCCGGCGCGGGCGGGTCGCGCACGGCGTCGACGACCGTGGCCGTGAGACCGAGGGCCGTGGACAAGCTGACCATCCACGTCAACTTCGACTTCAACAAGGCCGCGGTTCGGAGGGCGGACGAGGCCGAGCTGCAGAAGGCGGTCGATTTCGTCAAGAAGTACCCGGGCTACGAGGTTTCCCTCGAGGGCTACACCGACAGCATCGGCAGCGAGGCCTACAACCAGAAGCTCTCGGAGAAGCGGGCCCAGGCGGTGAAGGCATACCTCGAATCGCACGGCGCCGCGGGCTCGAGGATGAAGGCGAGCGGCCGCGGGGAGTCCGATCCCGTCGCCGACAACTCGACGCCCGAGGGCCGCTTCCAGAACAGGCGAGTCGAGGTCGTGATCCTGTCCAAGTGATCGCCTAGGCGGAGAGGGCCCGGGCGGGCGAGCGAGCCTGATCGACGCATATCGACCATGCGGCCGCACCGAAAAGACTCCTTGGAAACTTCACATTGTCTAAACTCCGTCAGGGAAAGAATGCGCCCTGGAAGAAGGAGCGTGAAGATGCCGAAGCTCGAGGTCCGAAAATCCCTGTTTCTATTGTCTGCCTGCCTCGCGTTCGTGGGCGGGCTCGTGGGCTGCGCCCCTCCCAAGGAACTGGTCATGGCGAACGACGCGATCGAGAACGCGCGCCGGGAGGGGAAGGACAAGGAGTGTCCTGACGAGTTCTTTGCCGCCGAGAACTTGAAGAACGAGGCCTACGCGGTTTGCCAGCCGTGCGACACGAAGAAGGCGATCGAGCTGGCCAATCAGTCGCTGGCGAAGAGCCGGGGGCTCTGCCCGGCCAAACCCGTCGTCGTCGCGCGCCCGACGCCCGCCCCGGTGGCACCCGCACCGGCACCGGCACCGGCCCGAGCCGCGAGCGTATCGGTTTCGGCGAACCCGTCGACGGTCCAGCAGGGCCAGTGCGCGACGCTGACGTGGACCACCACGGACGCCACCAGCGTGACGATCGACCAGGGTGTCGGAAGTGTCGACCTCAACGGTTCCAAGCGCGTCTGCCCGGAGCGCACCACGCCGTACGGCGTCACCGCGACCGGCCCCGGCGGATCCCGCTCGGCTTCCGCGACGGTGATGGTGAACAAGGTCGTCGACCGGCTGACCCTTCATGTCAACTTCGACTTCAACAGGGCGACCATCCGAAAGGCCGACGACGCCGACCTGAAGAAGGCCATCGCTTTCATCGACAAGTACTCTGGCTCCCAGGTCTCGCTCGTCGGATACACCGACAGCGTCGGCGGCGACGCGTACAACCTGAAGCTCTCCGAAAAGCGGGCCGAATCGGTCAAGGACTTCCTCGTGAAGCACGGCGCCAACGCCTCCCGGATCCAGACCGAGGGACGCGGCAAGGCCGACCCGGTCGCAGACAACGCGACCGAGAAGGGTCGCGCCGAGAACCGGCGGGTGGAGATCCTGATCCTGTCCGAAGCGACCTAGCTCCCCGGCTTCGCTCGCCCCTCGAGAAAACGGCGCCCCGAAAGGGGCGCCGTTCCTCTTGCCGGCGAAGAGTCTGGCTGTGGGGGGTGGAATCGAACCACCAACCTTCCGGTTAACAGCCGGACGTTGTACCAATTCAACTACCCCACAACCGCGGCCCCATCATAACGGGGGAAGGAACGGAATGACCCGGGACGCCAGCGGCTCGGGGATCGCGCGCAGAGCCTCGCGGATCTCTTCGGTCCGGTAGCGCTGGGAGAAGTGCGTCAGCACGACCGCCTCGTTCTCGAAGCGGTCGGCGCGCGCGAGGATGTCGTCGAGGTGGATGTGCGCGTACTCCCGCGCGCGGCCGACATCCTCCGGCAGGACGAAGGAGCACTCGAGGAGCAGGACGCGGGCCTTCAGGATCTCCGGCGCGGCGTCGAAGATCTCCTCGCCGCAGTCCCCCGGATAGGCGAGGAGCGGAAGCTCCTCGCGACGCGTGACCTCGACGCCCTTGCGCCGCAGGGCCGCGATCTCCTCCCCGCCGTGCCCGGCGAGCTCGTCGATGAGCTTGTGGCGGACCTCGGAGAAGAGATACCCGACGGTCGGCACGCGGTGGCGTCCGGGGAGCACGGTCAGCGACAGGTCGTTGCGGAGGGCCACGCGGTCGCCGGGCGCCGCCGCGACGATCTCGGTCCCGTAGTCGATGTCTTCGAGGCGCTCGCAGGCCGCGACCCAGGCCTCGACGTCCGGCGCCGCCTCGGCGGGGACGAAGACCCGCGCCGCCGGCAGCCTCGCCAGCCGCCGCCGAGAGGCGTGGTGGGCGAGGCCCGCCACGTGATCGAGGTGCCCGTGCGACACGCAGACGTCGGCGTAGCCGACGGTGTCCTCGGGCGCGCGGCCGAACTCGAGGAGCGTGCGGAACTGCGGGACCTTGTAGAAGGATTCGTGGCCGGCGATCGAGACGCCCTCGATCGAAATGCCGGCCGCTTCGACCGACACCCGGCCGCGACCCGGCATGTAGTCGGCGCTCATCCGCGCGAGAGTAGCCCAGGGCGCGCGGGGGCCGCCCCTCAACGCGCGGTCAGCAGCTTCTGAGGAACCGGACGATTCGACCCGGCCTGCAGCCGGCTCTCGATCGTGCTCACCGCGATCGAGGCGGCGCTCGCCCAGACCAACGCCGCCACGGCGAGCACCAGCACGATCTTGAGCGACCAACCCGTTCGCGTCATGACGTTCTCTCCTGCCGATCCAGTAAGGGCAAGCTGCGTACCACCGCCGAGAAGATCGCGTAAGTCTTTTCCGGTCAGTCGGTTCAACGCTCCGCGGCCGGATGGGCCCGGTGCCGCGAAGACCCCGGTGTTACCGGTAGTGACGCTGCCCTTCCGCGCTACCCTTCCGGCCGTGCGCGTGGACCTCTTCGACTACGAGCTGCCCGTAGAGCGGATCGCCCAGGAGGCGCGGCCTCGCGGATCGAGCCGGCTGATGACGCTCGACCGCTCGACGGGCGAGGTCGCGCACCGGCGCTTCACGGACCTCCCGGAGCTCCTGCGCGAAGGGGATCTCCTGGTTCGAAACGACGTGCGCGTGCGGCCGGCGCGCCTCTACGGCCGGGATTCGGCGGAGCGGCTCGTCGAGATCTTCCTCCTCGGCCGGTGCGGTCCGGACGCATCGCGGTGGCTCGCGCTCGCGAAACCGGGCCGGCGCGCGAAGAAGGGCAGCCGCATCCTCTTCGACGAGGACCTGCGCGGCGAGGTCGAGGACGTCGCCGATGACGGGACCCGCACCGTGGCGTTCGACCGCCCGCTCGAGGACGCCCTTCTCGAGCGCATCGGGCACACTCCCCTGCCGCCCTACATCCGGCGCGAGGCCGGCTCGCTCGACCGGCCCGAGGATCGGGCCGCGTACCAGACCGTCTTCGCCCGCGAGCCGCTGGCGGTCGCGGCGCCGACGGCCGGCCTCCACTTCACGGAGGAGATCCTGTCTGCGATCCGCGCCCGCGGCGTCGAGATCGCCGACCTGACGCTCGCGGTCGGGGCCGGCACGTTCAAGCCGGTGACGGCGGAGGACACCGAAGGCCACGTCCTGCCCCCGGAGGAGGTGGCGATCCCGGCAACGACGCGCGCAGCGATCGCCCGCGCCCGATCGGAAGGCCGGCGCGTCGTCGCGGTTGGCACGACCGTGGCGCGGTCCCTCGAGGCCGCCGCACGAATCCCGGAGGCCCCGCCGGACGCGGACCTGCGCTTCGAGACCGGCCTCTTCATCACGCCGGGGTTCGAGTTCCGGGCCGTCGACGCCCTCGTGACGAACTTCCATCTCCCGCGTTCGACCCTCCTCATGCTCGTCTCCGCCTTCGCCGGGCGGGAGCGCATCCTGGCGGCCTATGCCGAGGCCGTCCGGGAGGGCTACCTGTTCTACTCCTTCGGCGATGCGATGCTGGTCACGTGAGCCGCCCGGACGGGCCATAGAATGACCGGCGCATGAAGGCCGCCGCGCGGTGGGTCGGCTACCCCGCCTCGATCCTGGTCGTCGCGGCGACGGTGGCGCTGCTCAAGCTCTTCCCCGCACTGACGGATTCCTCCGTCGCGCTCCTGCTTCTCCTCGCCGTCTTCTTCTGCGCCTCGATCTGGCAGAGCGGGCCGGGCGTGCTCGCCGCACTGCTCGCGACCCTCGGGTTCAACTACTTCTTTCTCCCGCCGCTCTACACGTTCACGATCCAGGACCCGCGCAACGTCGCCGCGCTCTTCGTATTCCTCGTTTCGGGCCTTCTGATCGGACGCCTCTCGGCTCTCTCCCGCCGCCGCCTCGAGCTCCTGGAGACCGAGCGCCGTGACCTCATCGCGCTGACGCAGCTTTCGCAGGGGTTTCTTTCCGACACGAACCGGGAGACCCTGCTCGGCGTGGCGGCAGACCGGCTCCGACAGGCGCTCGTCTGCGAGCAGGTCGCCATCCTGATCGCCGACGAGAAGGGCGAGCTCTCCCAGAGGATCGAGACGGCCAGCATCTCGTTTCGCGAGGACATCGCCGAGCTCGCCTTCCGGCAGGGCAACTCCGCGGCCTTCCCGTCGGAGCTCGGCGGCACGGACATCTACCTGCCGATCCCGGTGGGCCTCCAGCGGGCCGGGGTGCTCGTCGCGCGGGGCCTGCGCGCGAGCGAGCGCATGGCCGAGGCGTGCGCGCTCCTGCTCGGCCTCGCCGTCGAGCGCGAGCGATTCCTGCGCCTGACCCTCGCGGCCGAGGAGACGCGGACGAGCGAACAGATGAAATCGACCCTCCTCGCCCAGCTCGCGCACGACCTGAAGACGCCCGTCACCGGCGCGCTCGGCGCGATCGAGAACTGGGAGGCCGAGCGCGGCGCCTCCGAGGCGGCGCGGCTCGCCCGCGAACAACTCACCGCCCTTTCCCGGCGCGTTTCCGAGCTGATGGACGTCGTGCGCCTCGACTCGGGCGCCGCCCGTCCGCGCCCCGAGAGCGTGGACTGCGGGGAGATCGTCGAAGCCGCCGTCGCCCGGTTCGGGGAGGCGCTCGCGGACCACACCCTCGTCCTCGAACCGCCCCCGCCGGACCTGGCGGTCGAGGTCGACCCGGCCCAGCTCACGGAGGCGCTCGGCCACGGCCTGGAAAATGCCGCCCGCTACTCCCCCGCCGGCTCGACGATCCAGGTCTCGATCGGCGCCGATGAGAAGGACGTCTATTTCCGCGTCACCGACCAGGGCCGGGGCGTGCCGGTCCCGGACCGCGAGCGCGTTTTCGAGCGCTTCGTCCGCCTCGACGAGGCCCGCGACGTGCCGGGAAGCGGCCTCGGCCTCTTCATCGCGCGAAGCCTCGTCGCCCTGAACGGAGGGCGGCTCCGCCTCGGCGAGGCCGAGGGCGGCGGGACGCTGTTCGAAATCGCTTTGCCCCGGAGCACGGGATGAGCCGGGTGCTCGTCGCGGACGACGAGCCGGCGATCCGCAAAGTCGTCCGCGACGCCCTCGAGCGCGAGGGCCACGAGGTCGTCTCCGCGATCGACGGCCGGGAGGCCCTCGAGCGTTTCGAGGAGGGCGGCTTCGATCTCGTCGTCACGGACCTGGCGATGCCCAATCTCGGCGGGCTCGAGCTCGTCCAGGAGATCCGGCGGCGGCGCGCAGCGACCCCGATCCTGGTCCTGACGGTCAAGAACGAGGAGCGGGAGAAAGTGCGGATGCTCGATGCGGGCGCGGACGACTTCGTGACGAAGCCCTTCGGCGTCGCGGAGCTTCTTGCGCGGGCCCGGGCGCTCCTGCGCCGCCGCGGGCCGGAGAAGGCGGCTCTCACGCGGTGGGGAGACGTCGAGGTCGAGCCCGAGGCACGCGCGGTTCGCAAGCGCGGGCGGGCGGTCCACCTGACCCCGATCGAGTTCTCGATCCTGCTGACGCTGATCGGTAAGCCGGGAGCGGTCTGGACGCACCGTCAGCTTCTCGCGTGCGGTCTGGGGGACGACGGCCGGCGTGACCAATGACACCCTGCGGGTGCACATGGGAAGCCTGCGGCGAAAGCTCGAGGACGACCCCAACCAGCCGCGCTGGTTCCGGACGGAGCCCTGGGTCGGCTACCGGTTCTCGCCGGGAGACTGAGCGCCCGGTGCCCTCGAGGCGGCCCCGAGCGGCCGTCTGATCCATCTGGATCATGTCCGTACGGGCCGGGTGGACGAGGCTCGTCCCATGGGGGCCTCGTCTTTCGGGTTTCTTTCGGCCTTCCTCCGGACTTCTTGGCGCGCCCGGACCGAGGATCCGGGCCATGGCGCCCTTCCGAGTCGTCGCCGCCGCAATCGCTCCTCTGCTCGCCGGGGTCGCCGCGTGGGGCAGTCTCCTCCTCGCCGCTTCGTGCGTTCGCGGCCCGGGCTGGGGGCGCGCCCTCGTCCTGCTGGCGTTTGCCGCTCTGGGCGCGGGCATCCACGCCTGCACCCGGACGCTGGTCCGCGGCGCCTGCCAGAGACGCGACAGCGGCCGATCCCCGCACCCAGGTTCTCCGGAGTTCTTTCGGACTTCCTCCGGACTTCTTCTTGGCTCGCGCCGCAGCATCGGCTCATGAACACGAAACGAAAAGCCGCGGCGCTCGCCGCACTGGCCTTCTCGGCCCTCGCCGCTGGCTGCGCGGCGGCCCTGGTCTTCGGCCGGTTCGAGGTTCCCCTGGTCCTGGCCGGGTACGTTGGGTACCTCGCCTTCGGGAGGAAAGCCTTGATTCTCTGGCGGGTCGACGAAGCAGCCTTCGATCACTCGTATCGTCCCCGGACGGGAACGCGGGGCGGAAGGGCCGCGCGCCTCGTCGCCGCCACCCTGTTCCTGTCGGCCCTGGCTCTGCCGCTCTCGGCCCAGCAGACCGTATTCAACGTGCCCTCGGACAGCGTGCTCGATCCGGGCAAGGTCTACCTCGAGGCCGACGAGCTCTTTCGTCCGACCGAGCCCAAATTCTCCTCGACGACCATCCGCGGCGTCGTCGGGCTCTTCCCGCGCGTCGAGGGAGGCGTGAACTTCGGAGGCCTGAACTCCCCAGGAGGGGTGGTCCCGACCGCGAACGTCGCCCTCAAGATCCAGCCCGTACGCGCCGGGGACTTCACCCTGACCGCCGGCGGACAGGGGCTCTTCTACCTCGACAGCGCCGACGGAAACCCCGCGGGACTGGGCTACGGCTTCGCGTCCTACAAGATCTCGACGCTCGGGACGCGCATCGAGGTCGGCGGCTGGTACTCCTCGGCGGGCTACGCCCTGCCGAAGAGCACGGGCGGCGCCCTGGCGACGATCGAGCAGCCGATCCCCTTCGTTCCGGGCCTCACGCTCGCCGCCGACTGGTGGAGTGGCGAGAACGCGATCGGCTACGTGACGCCCGGGTTCTATTACAGCTTCGGCGGACACTGGACCGTGTATGGCGCCTACTCGATCAAGAACGGGGATTCGCAAGGCAACGCCGGCTTGATCGAGCTCGGATACGCCTTCTGAGGAGACACCCATGCTGGACCTGATTTTCCTGGCGGCGACGATCCTGCTCTTCTGGCTGTCGGTCGTCTACGTGCGGCGCTGCGACCGGATTTGAAGAAAGGACGAGGACTCCGATGGGATGGGAAGACGTTGTCGGGCTCGGGGTGAGCCTGGGCCTGCTCTGGTACCTGCTCTGGGCCATGGTCCGGGCCGAAAAGGTGTGACGCCATGACGAGCATCAACTTCGTCGAAATCCTGGTTTTCCTGGCGGTCATCATCGCCATCACGCCGGTCCTGGGCCGGTACATGGCCAGGGTGTTCTCGGGCGAGCGGACGATTCTCGATCCAGTGCTCAAGCCGGTCGAGCGAGGCCTGTACCGCGTCTGCGGCGTCGATGCCTCGAAGGACCAGACGTGGATCGAATGGACGGTCACGATGCTGATCGTCAACGCGGCCTCGCTCGTCATCCTCTACGCGATGCAGCGCCTGCAGAAGTTCCTGCCCTGGAACCCCAACGGCTTCGGCGCCGTCTCCCCCGATTCCTCGTGGAACACGGCCGTGTCCTTCACGACGAACACGAACTGGCAGGGCTACTCGGGCGAGTCGACCATGTCGCACTTCACGCAGATGGCCGGCCTCGCCCTCCACAACTTCCTGTCGGCCGCGACCGGCATCGCGATCGCGGTCGCCGTGATTCGCGGCATCGCCCGCGAGAAGGCGAAAGGCATCGGCAACTTCTGGTACGACTGCACGCGCTCGATCCTCTGGGTGCTGCTGCCCGATTTCGTTTCTCGCCGCGCTCTTCTTCGTTTCCCGCGGCGTCGTCCAGAACTTCCAGGCCGACGTCGCCGTGACGACGCTCGAGGGCGCCGAGCAGAAGATCCCGCAGGGGCCGGTCGCGTCCCAGGAGGCGATCAAGGAGCTCGGGACGAACGGCGGCGGGTTCTTCAACGCCAACTCGGCGCATCCCTACGAGAACCCGACGCCGGGCACCAACTTTCTCGAGATCATCCTGATCTTCGCGATCGGCGCGGGGCTCACCAACACGCTCGGCCGGATGACGGGCTCCGTCCGCCACGGCTGGGCGGTCTTCGCGGCCATGGCGGTGCTCTTTCTCGCCGGCGTGTCGATCTGCGGCATCGCCGAGCAGAAGGGCAACCCGATCCATCAGGCCGCCGGCGTCATCGCCGGCCCGACCGCCGGCGGGACCGGCGGCAACATGGAGGGCAAGGAAGTCCGCTTCGGCATCGGGGACTCGGCCCTCTTCGCGACGGTCACGACCGACGCCTCCTGCGGCGCCGTGAACTCGATGCACGACTCCTTCACGCCGATCGGCGGCCTCGTGCCGCTCGTCAACATCGCGACGGGAGAGGTCATCTTCGGGGGCGTCGGGGCCGGCCTCTACGGGATGTTCCTCTTCATCGTCCTCTCGGTCTTCATCGCCGGCCTCATGGTCGGTCGAACGCCGGAATACCTCGGCAAGAAGATCGAGGCGCACGAGGTCAAGCTCGCGATGCTCTCGGTGCTGATCCTGACCATCTGCATCCTCGGCTTCACGGCAGCAGCGTCCGTCCTGCCCGCGGGCCTGTCCTCGCGCAACAACCAGGGTCCGCACGGCTTCTCCGAGATTCTCTACGCGTTCATGTCGGGCGCGGGCAACAACGGCAGCGCCTTCGCCGGACTCAACGCCAATACGCTCCTCTACAACACGACGCTCGGATTCGACATGTTCTTCGGGCGGTTCTTCATGCTCATCCCGATCCTCGGGATCGCCGGGTCGCTCGCCGCGAAGAAGAAGGTCCCGGAGTCGGCCGGGACCTTCCCCGTCGACCGGGCCGATCTTCACCGTTCTGCTCGTCGAGCGTGATCCTGATCGTGGGCGCGCTCACGTTCTTCCCGGCCTTTTCGCTCGGTCCCATCGTCGAGCAGCTGCTGATGAAGGCCGGGACGCTCTTCTGAGGAGGACCAACGTGACCCAGCACCGCCGCACCGCGCTCTTCGATCGGGCGATCGTCCGCCCGGCGATCCGTGGACTCGTTCCGCAAGCTCGACCCGCGCCTCCAGGCGCAGAACCCGGTCATGTTCGTCGTCCTCGTGGGCGCGGTCCTCGTCTCGGTCCTGCTCGTGCGCGACGTGGCCCGAGGCAAGGACGTGCTCTTCAACCTCCAGATCGCGCTGTGGCTCTGGTTCACGCGTCCTCTTCGCCAACTTCGCCGAGGCGATGGCCGAGGGCCGCGGCAAGGCCCAGGCCGACGCGCTGCGGCAGGGGCCGGACCGAGACGATGGCGCGGCGCCGGACGACAGAAAGGCGAGGAGTCCGTTCCGGCGACGGCCCTGCGCAAGGGAGACCGCGTCATCGTCGAGGCCGGAGAGATCGATCCCGGGAGACGGGACGGTCGTCGAGGGCATCGCCTCCGTCGACGAATCCGCCATCACCGGCGAGTCGGCGCCGGTCATCCGCGAGTCCGGCGGCGACCGCTCGGCCGTCACCGGTGGCACCCGGGTGCTCTCGGACCAGATCGTCGTCGAGATCACGTCGAACCCCGGCGAGACGTTTCTCGACCGGATGATCGCGCTCGTCGAGGGCGCGTCCCGCCAGAAGACCCCGAACGAGATCGCGCTCTCGATCCTCCTGGCGGGCCTGACGATCGTCTTCCTGATCGCCACGGTGACGCTGCGGCCCTTCGCCGTCTACTGCCGGCGGCGCGGCCTCGACGGCCGTGCTGATCGCGCTCCTCGTCTGCCTCATCCCGACGACGATCGGCGGCCTGCTCTCGGCCATCGGCATCGCCGGCATGGACCGCGTCCTCCAGCACAACGTCCTGGCGATGTCGGGCCGCGCGGTCGAGGCCGCGGGCGACGTGCAACGTCCTCCTCCTCGACAAGACCGGCACGATCACGCTCGGCAACCGGCAGGCGACCGACTTCTTCCCCGCGCCGGGAGTCCTCGCCGGCGATCTCGCCGAGGTCGCGCAGCTCTCGTCGCTCTCGGACGAGACGCCCGAAGGCCGATCGATCGTCGTCCTCGCGAAGGAGAAGTTCGGCCTGCGCGCCCGGCGCGTGGAAGGGATGAGGTTCATTCGCATTCTCGGCCCAGACGCGCATGTCGGGCGTCGACTTCAACGGCCGCCTGATCCGCAAGGGGGCCGGCGACTCGGTGGTCGAGTGGGTCCGCGGGCAGGGCGGCGCGATCGACCCCGTCGTCTCGGACCTCCTGAACCGGATCTCGGCCGAGGGCGCCACGCCCCTCCTCGTCGCCGATGGCCCGCGCGTCCTCGGCGTCGTCGCCCTCCGGGACGTCGTCAAGGCCGGAATGAAGGATCGCTTCGACCGCCTGCGCGCGATGGGCATCCGCACGATCATGATCACCGGCGACAACCCGCTGACGGCCGCCGCGATCGCCCGCGAGGCGGGAGTCGACGACTTCCTCGCCCAGGCCACGCCGGAGCAGAAGCTCGCCCTCATCCGCAAGGAGCAGGAGGGCGGCAACCTCGTCGCCATGACGGGCGACGGCACCAACGACGCGCCCGCGCTCGCCCAGGCGGACGTCGGCGTCGCGATGAACACGGGCACGCAGGCGGCGCGCGAGGCCGGCAACATGGTGGACCTCGACTCGAACCCGACGAAGCTGATCGAGGTCGTCGAGATCGGAAAGCAGCTCCTGATGACGCGCGGGTCGCTGACGACCTTCTCAATCGCCAACGACGTCGCCAAGTACTTCGCGATCCTCCCTGCGATGTTCGCCGCGACCTATCCCGCTCTCAACGCGCTGAACGTCATGCACCTCGGCAACCCGCAAGTCGGCGATCCTCTCGGCGGTCATCTTCAACGCGCTGATCATCATCGCGCTCATCCCGCTGGCGCTGCGGGGCGTGAAGTACCGGCCGCTCGGCGCGGCGCGGATCCTCGCGCGCAATCTCTGGATCTACGGCGTCGGGGGCGTGATCGTGCCGTTTGTGGGAATCAAGCTCATCGACTGGATCGTCCTGGCCCTGCACCTGGCCTGAGGAGGGGACCGTGAAACTCGCCATCCGCTCGACTCTCTACGTGGTTGCCCTGACCGTCCTCCTCGGCGGCGTCTACCCCGCCGCCGTGACGGCCGTTTCGCAGCTGTTCTGGAAGGACAAGGCGAACGGGTCCTTCGTGAAAGCCGGAGACCGGGTCGTCGGCTCGGAGCTCATCGGCCAGAACTTCAAGGGCGACCGGTACCTGCGTCCCCGCCCCTCCGGCTCGGGCAAGGACGGCTACGACGCGACCGCCTCGACCGGCAGGAACAAGGGGCCGACCGACAAGGACCTCGCGAAATGGGTCGAGGAAGCCGTCGCCGCCGCGCGGGCCGACCGTCCCGGGGACACGCGGGCGGTCCCCGCGGACCTCGTGACCGCGTCGAGCTCCGGGCTCGACCCGCACCTCTCGCCGGACGCGGCCCGGTGGCAGGCCGCCCGCATCGCGAAGGCCCGCGGCGTCGAGGAGGCCCGGGTCGCCGCGATCATCCAGAGGCACGTCGAGCCCCGAACGCTGTGGATCCTGGGCGAACCGCGAGTCAACGTGCTCCTGACGAACATCGACCTCGACCGCGAGCTTCCGGTTCGCCCTTAGAATCGACACGATGCCGCAGGAGGAAACCCGGCGCACCTCTCCGGACGTCTTCCTGCGGCTGATCGAAAAGTCGCGCCGGGGGAAGCTCAAGATCTACATCGGCCACGCGGCCGGCGTCGGCAAGACGTACCAGATGCTCGAGGACGCGCACGCCCTGCGAAAGCAGGGCGTCGACGTCGTGGTCGGCCTCGTCGAGACGCACCGGACGGGCCGAGACGGCCGAACGGATCGGCGACCTCGAGGTCCTCCCGCGCCGCGCCATCGTCTACAAGGGGAAGCCGATCGAGGAGATGGACCTGCCGGGGATCCTCGCGCCGCAAGCCCGAGGTCGTGATCGTCGACGAGCTCGCGCACTCGAACGTCCCCGGCACCGAGAACGCCAAGCGCTACCAGGACGTCGAGGACCTGCTCGACGCCGGGATCTCGGTGATGACGGCCGTCAACATCCAGCACTTCGAGTCCGCTCCAGGACATCGTCTCGCGCGTGACCGGCGTCGACGTCCAGGAGCGCGTGCCGGACCGGATCCTCCGCCAGGCGGACACCATCGTGAACGTGGACCTGCCGTCGGCGGAGCTCCAGGAGCGCCTGCGCGCCGGCAAGATCTACCCGCCGGAACGCATCGGCGCCCGCCCTCGAGAACTTCTTCACCGAGGAGAACCTGGCGTCGCTCCGGGAGCTCGCGATGCGGCAGATCGCCGACCGGCTGGAGGCCGAGCGCCGCGGCCCGCACGCGACCGCCGCGACCGAGCCCGTCGGCACGAAGGCGATGGTCGCCATGTCCTCGAACCCCGAAACGACGCGCCTCCTGCTCCGCCGCGCCTCGGCGCTGGCGGGCAAGCTCAACACGAACTGGTTCGCGGTTTACGTCCGCACGCCCCGCGACAGCCCGCAGCGGATGTCGGCGCGCGAGCATCGGCTCCTGTCCGAGAACGTGACCCTCGCCATGGAGCTCGGCGCCAAGGTCGTCTGGCTCTCCAGCGAGGACGTGGCGCGGGAGCTCCTGCGCTTTGCCCGCGAGCACGGCGTCACCCTCGCGATCTTCGGCAAGTCGCGGCGGCCGGCATGGCTGCGCCCGTTTCGGAAGGGCCCGATCGAGGCCTTCGCCTCGTCCGGCTCGGGCATCGACGTGTACGAGATCGAGACGGAGAGTTAGGCCGCGGGCGGCGCGCCGATCCCGCCCGACTCGTCGAAGAGCGTCCGCAGCGCCCGCGTGTGCTCGGGTGTCGTCCCGCAGCAGCCGCCGACGATCCTCGCCCCCAGCTCGAGCCAGCGGCGGGCGCACGCCGCGTAGTCTTCGGGCGCGAGCTCCTCGGTGAACGCCCAGCCCCGGCTCCCGTCGGGGAGGCCCAGGTTGCCGTAGGCGCAGAGCGGCAGTCCCGGCGCGGCGGCGGCCAGGACCTCGAGATCGTCGGCGAGCCTCGCCGCCGGCACGCAGTTGATCCCGAGGGCATCCGGCTCGAGCGGCCGGAGAGCGCCGACGGCATCCGTCGATCGATCTCGCCGGAGAGCAGCCTCCCGCCTCCGTCCGTCACGAGCGACACGACGACGGGCAGGCCGGTCGCCTTCGCCGCCGCGAGCGCGGCCCTCGCCTCGCGGATGGAGTTGTGCGTCTCGGCGAGGATCAGGTCGACGCCGGCCTCGGCGAGGAAGCGGGCCTGGGACTCGTGCTCGCGCTCGAGCGTGGCGTCGTCGGGAGCGAGATCCGGGCGATAGCAGTCCTCGAGCGGCGAGAGCGAGCCGGCGACGAAGACCTCGCGGCCGGGCGAGGCGGCGGCCTGGTGGGCGAGCTGCACGGCCCGGGCGCGTCAGCTCGCTCGAGCGAGCGGCGAGGCCGGCCTTGCCGAGCGATCGCGCGTGCGTGCGGAAGGTGTTCGCCGTGAGGATGTCGGCGCCGGCCGCGACCTCGTCGCCGTGGATGGTCCAGACGAGCTCGGGGTCCCGCATCAGGGTCTTCGCGCTCCAGAGCGGCAGGGCCGTGTCGGCGTCCCGGCGCTGGAGCTCGGTCCCCATCGCGGCGTCGAGCAGGAGCGGGCGGACGACGCCCAGACGCTCCCGGAACCGGTTCGAGAGAACACCCATCGTTTCGAGTCTAGCCGAGTCCTCTGCCTAAAAAAATAAGGCCGGAATTATCTCCGGCCTTAATTGATTCGGAACAATGTTTCAGTAGGTCTCGAGGTACTTCTCCGTCTCCCAGGGCTGCACCCGCGAGATGTACTCGGCCCACTCGCCGCGCTTGGCCTCCAGGAAGTGCGTGAGGATGTGCTCGCCGAGCGCCTCCGTGACGACGCTGTCCTTCTCGAGGTTGTCCAGCGCTTCCGAGAGGTTGGCCGGGAGCTGGTCGATGCGGAGGCGCCGTTTCTCGCGCTCGCTCATCTTGAAGATGTTGCGGTCGACGGGCTCGCCCGGATCCATCCGGTTCTTCACGCCGTCGAGGCCCGAGGCCAGCATGACGCCGAAGGCGAGGTACGGGTTGCAGGAGGGGTCCGGCATCCGGACCTCGATGCGGGTCCCCATGCCGCGGCGGGCCGGAACGCGCACGAGCGGCGAGCGGTTGCGCATGGACCAGGCCACGTTGATCGGGGCCTCGTAGCCCGGCACGAGCCGCTTGTACGAGTTGACGAGCGGGTTGGTGATCGCGACGAAGGCCCGGGCGTGGCGCAGGATGCCGCCCGTGTAGTTCAGGCGCGGTCTTCGAGAGCTGGTACTTGGCCTTCGCGTCGTAGAAGACGTTGTTGCCCTTCTTGTCGAGGAACGACTGGTGGACGTGCATGCCCGATCCGTTGATGCCGTAGATCGGCTTGGGCATGAAGGTCGCGTGCAGGCCGTGGTCCATCGCGACCTTCTTGACGATGAAACGGAAGGTCGAGACGCGGTCGGCCGTCGTCACGGCGTCGGCGTACTTGAAGTCGATCTCGTGCTGGCCGGCGGCGACCTCGTGGTGGGCCGCTTCGACCTCGAAGCCCATCTGCTCGAGGGCGAGGACGATGTCGCGCCGCGCCTCTTCGCCGCGGTCGACGGGGGTCAGGTCGAAGTAGGCGCCCTCGTCGTGCGTGTCGACGATGGGATCGCCGTTGGCGTCGCGGCGGAAGAGGAAGAACTCCGCCTCCGGGCCCGTGACGAGCGTGTAGCCGAGGGCCGAGGCCTTGTCCATCTGCTTCTTCAGGGTCATGCGCGGGCAGCCCGCGAAGGGGCTCGCCGTCCGGGTTGTAGACGTCGCAGATCAGCCGGCCGACCTTCTCCCCGTTGCGATGCGCCCAGGGATAGATCGCGAACGAGTCGAGATCCGGCACGAGGTTCATGTCGGACTCTTCGATCCGCGTGAAGCCCTCGATCGAGGACCCGTCGAACTGGATCTCGCCGTCGAGCGCCTTGGAGAACTGCGAGCTCGGGCAGCTCGACGTTCTTGATCACGCCGAAGATGTCGGTGAACTGGAGCCGCATGAAGCGGACGTTCTCCGACTCGCACACCTTCAGGATCTCGGACTTGGAAAGACCCCCGCCCGCCGCGTCGAATTTCAGGACCTTCGCCTTTGCCATCCCGCCCCCCTTTTTTTGACGTTGGAGCAGGATATTAGCCGCATTCTGCCGAAATGCAACCCGAAACTTGCGAAATGACTCCCGAAATCTGCCGAGAATGCACATTTTCGTGTGCAGCGTGAACCAGGACCGGTCCCCGTCCGGGGACTGCCGCTCCCGTTCGGAGCGATAGAATCCGGCCGGTTTCATGGCCCTTCTTCCTGGCCGGCGGCTCGGACCGTACGCGATCGTCGCCCCGCTCGGCGCCGGCGGGATGGGCGAGGTGTACCGGGCGCGCGACACCCGGCTCGATCGGGAGGTCGCGATCAAGGTCCTGCCCGAGCGATTCGCGGGCTCGCCCGAGGCGCTCGCCCGGTTCGACCGCGAGGCGCGCGCCGTGGCGGCCCTCTCGCATCCCAACATCCTTTCGCTCTTCGACTTCGGCCGCGAAGACGAGATCGCGTACGCCGTCACCGAGCTCCTGCAGGGAGAGACGCTGCGGGAGCGCCTGTCCCGGGAGCGGCTGAGCGAGCGCAAGGCGGTCGAGATCGCTGCCGCCATCGCCGACGGGCTTGCGGCCGCCCACGCCGCCGGCATCGTCCATCGCGACCTGAAGCCCGAGAACGTGTTTCTGACCTCGGACGGACGGGTCAAGATCCTGGACTTCGGCCTCGCCCGCGTCGACAGTGCGGGCGACGCGACCTCGGCGACCTCGGCCCCCACGACACCGCCGCCGACGGAGCCCGGCGTCGTCATGGGCACTGCGGGTTACATCTCGCCGGAGCAGATCCGCGGGCGGGCGGCCGACGCGCGAAGCGACATCTTCGCCTTCGGCGCGGTCCTCTACGAGATGCTCACGGGAGAGCGGGCCTTCGCCGGCGCCACGACCGGAGAGTCCCTCGCCGCGATCCTTCGGGACGAGCCGCCCGAGGCCTCGGCGAAGTCCCCGGCCGTCTCCCCCGCGATCGATCGCCTCGTGTCCCGCTGCCTGCAGAAGGGCCCCGACGAGCGCTTCCAGTCGGCCCGGGACCTCGCCTTCGCGTTGCGGGAATCCGGATCCGGCCGCGTTCCGTCGGGCGGCGCCGAGGCGGCTCCTCCCCGGGCGAAAGGGCTTCGCTTCCTTCCCGCCGCGGGCCTCGCCCTGGCCACGTTCGCGGCCGGTTGGCTGCTGCGCCCCGCGCTTGCCCGCCCGGGTCCTCCCTCCTTCGGCCGTGTCGTCCGGCTGACGCATGGTCCCTTCCGTGCCTTCGCGCCCGCGATCTCGCCCGACGGAAAGTGGATCGCCTACGTGTCGGACGCACGCGGCCAGACCGACGTGTGGGCGAAGTTCGTCGCAGGAGGAGAGGCGGTCAACCTGACCGAGAAGTCGGGCCTCGTCGTGGAGTCCCGCTCGGACATCGGCAGTCCCGACATTTCTCCGGATGGCAGCCTCATCTCCTTCGGGGCCGCCGAATCCCCGAAGCGCGCGTTCACGGACTTCACGACCTGGGTCATCCCGGCGCCGCTCGGAGGAGTGCCGCGGCGGCTCCTCAAGCGGGGACTGGGCGCGCGCTGGTCGCCGGACGGGCGGCGAATCGCCTATATCAGTCCCGGCGGCGGCGGCGGCGACACGCTGATCGTCGCCGATGCGGACGGGGGCAACCCGAAGGAGATTCAGAAGACGGATGTCCACCTGCACACGGCCGCATGGTCCTCGGACGGGCGGTTTCTCTACTACCTCAAGTGCCTGATGGCGTTCAACGATGCCCCCGCCGAGCTCTGGCGCGCGCCGGCGGACGGGGGACCGGAGGAGCGAGTCGTCGCGACCTCGCGCCGCGCGATCTTCCCCGAGCCGCTGCCGGGAGGCCGCGGCGTCGTCTTCTCGGCCAATCCCGACTCCGCGGAGCTCGCACTCTGGTGGCTCCCGTCCCCGGGCCGCGCACCGGTGCGCCTGACGACCGGGCTCGGTGAGTTCCTGGGAGCTCGATCTTCGCGCGACGGGCGCGCGATCGTCGCGACCCTTTCGGACTCGAGGCAGGCCCTGGCGGCCCTTCCGCTCGAGGGGCCGGCTGCGGCGCCGCGAGACCTCACCGGAGGCGAGTACGGCGATCGCGACCCGAATCTCGCTGCGGCCGGAGACCGCCTCGTCTGGAGCTCGGCGCGCTCCGGCAACCGCAACCTCTGGATCGGCGCCGCCGATGGATCCGGCGCCCGCCCTCTGACCAACGGGAACTCCCTGGACGATCACCCGGTCTTCTCACCGGACGGGAAGCAGGTCGCATTCATATCTTCCCGGAAGGAAGGGCGGGGAGTCTGGGTCATCCCTTCCGAAGGAGGCGCAGCGCGTGAGATCTACCGGGGTGAGGTGACCGGCGCTCCGTCCTGGTCGCCCGACGGAACGGAAATCCTGATCGGCGCCCGCGATCGCGAGCTCTCCAGGCTGTTTCGCGTGTCCGCCGCGGATGGCCGCGTCAGCCCGCTCGAAACGCCCACCGGTGCCCTGGCGGGGTCCTGGAATCCGAAGAAGCCGCTGATCGCGTACCTGATCCAGGAGCCCGCGAGCGACGAACCGAAGCCCAAGCGCAATCGCCTCGCCTTCGTCGACCTTTCGGGCCGGCCCCAGTTGACCGAAATTCCGCCGAGTCCGAATTTCGCGAACGGAGTCCTCGCGTGGGCGCCGGACGGAGAACGGCTGCTGGGCTCGAGCCGGGCTACGGCCCTGCCTGCGGAGCTGTACGTCGTCGATCCTCGAAGCCCGGACCCGTATCGGCTGGCCTTCCGCACGCCTGTGGGGGAGCAGATCCGCGGCGCAGCCTGGGCCGCCGACGGTTCCACGATCGTCCTGGGTCTCGAGCGGGCCAGGAGCGACATCGTCCTTCTCTCCGCCGACTGAGGACTGGCTTCCCTCCGGATAGAATCCCCGGCGTGACCGCCGACCGCTGGCCCACGCGCGAGGAGGCCCGTGCCCTCCTCTTCGAGTTCACCCAATCCGACGCCCTGCGCAAGCACGGCCGCGCCGTCGAGGAGGCCATGCGGGCCTGCGCGCGGCGCGCCGGCGTGACCGACGAGGCCGAGATCGAGCGCTGGGGGATCGTCGGAATGCTCCACGACTTCGACTACGAGCAGAACCCGACCGAGGACACGCACCTGCACGTCGGAGGACGCATCCTGCGCGAGCGCGGGTACGCCGAGGAGATGGTCTCGACGATCGAGTCCCACGCCGACTACATGAAGATCCCCCGCGACACCCCCATGAAGAAGGCGATCTACGCCTGCGACGAGCTCGTCGGATTCATCGGGGCCTGCGTGAAGGTCCGGCCGACGAAGAAGATCGCTGACCTGCCGGCCTCCTCCGTCGTGAAACGCTTGAAGGACAAGGCCTTCGCCCGCTCGGTCGATCGCTCGTACGTGTACGGCGGCGCCGAGGCGGTCGGGGTGCCCCTCGAGGAGCACATCGCCTTTCTCATCGAGGCGCTAAAGCCGATCGCCGACGAGATCGGGCTGTAGCTTCGGGCCGGGGCCGGAATCTGGTATAAATACCGTTTCCCCGTGAACTCAAAACCACTGCCGCAAAAGGACTTGCACTCATGAGCAGCGTCGAGACCGTCTCGCCTCGGGTCATCCGCGCCCGATCGATCGTCAAGGATCTCTCGGGCGAGGAGCTTCGCGCCCTGGCACGCTCCGGCGAGAAGACGACCGAGTACGGCTCCCCCGTCTATGCCACGCGGATCAAGAACCGGTCGGCCAGGAAGACCTACGTCGTCGCCGACGGCGTCGAGGTCGGCATCATGCAGCAGTCGATCGAAGGGACCAGGGCCGCCGAGAAGATCCGGGAGGTCCAGGAAGCTCTCTCGAAGATGGACCTGATCCAGGTCGACCGCCGCATGGGCATGAGCCACGAGGCGCCCATCCACTGCCGCCTCTTCGTGCCGAAGGAGTATGCCCGGATCGCGTACATGTGGAACAACATGCTCTTCCCGTCCGACTCCGCGAAGGAGCCGGACTTCATCTCGGTCTACGTCCCCGACTGGCCGGAGACGCTGATCTTCCTCGACGTCAACCAGGGCTACACCTACATCCTGGGAACGGACTACCCCGGCGAAGCCAAGAAGTCGATGCTCCGGCAGGCGATGTACTGGATCAAGCGCCGCGGCGGCCTGGGCCTGCATGCCGGCTCCAAGATCCTCCGCGTCCTCGGCCCCGACCACGAGCTGCGGGATGTCGGGTTCCTGCTCTTCGGCCTCTCGGGCACGGGCAAGACGACCCTGACGCTGCACGATCACGGCCTGAAGGAGCCGGAGCGCGCCATCATCAAGCAGGACGACGTCGTGCTTCTGACCCGCGACGGGCGCGCCTTCGGGACCGAGGACGGCTTCTACATCAAGACCGAGGGCCTCGAGCCGTCGCAGACCGTCCTCTGGGGCGCCGCGACGCACCCGACGGCCGCGTACGAGAACATCTCGGTCGGCGAGAACGGCCGGGTCGACTTCCTCGACACCTCGATCACGTCGAACGGCCGCGGCGTCGTGCTGCGCCGCTACATCCAGGGCACGAGCGACGGCATCGACCTGGAGAAGGCCAACAAGATCGTCTTCATCACGCGGCGCAACGACATCGTTCCCGTTTGCGCGCGCCTCACCTCCGAGCAGGCCGCGGCGTACTTCATGCTCGGCGAGTCGATCGAGACCTCCGCGGGCGATCCGACGAAGGCCGGCCAGGCCAAGCGCGAGGTCGGTACGAACCCCTTCATCGTCGGGCCCGAGGCCGAGGAGGGCAACCGCGTCCTCCAGATCCTGCGCGAGAACCCGGACATGCACGCCTACATCCTGAACACCGGCTCGATCGGCGCGAAGTCCGGCGATCCGGGCCAGAAGATCACGATCAAGGTCTCGACCGAGATCATGAAGCAGATCGCCAGGGAGGGCATCCGCTGGCAGAAGGACCCGGACTGGGGCTACGAGGTCCCGGCGGAGGTCCCCGGCGTCGACCTCGCGAAGTACGACCCGCGGCGTCACTACTCCGCCGGGGAGTACGCCGCCCTCGTCGACAAGCTCCGCGCCGAGCGGCGCGAGTGGCTGGCGAAGTTCCCGGGACTCGACCCGGTGATTCCGAAGGCGGTCGAGAAGGCCTAGCGGCGGGCGCGCGCCCTCGCGCGCCTAGGGGAAGAAGGTCCGGGTCAGGAACACCGCCATCTGGGCACGGGTACTCGGGGTGTCCGGACAGTAGTTCCCGCCGCCGCACCCGCCGGTGATCCGAGCGGCGGCCAGCGCCTCGATCCAGTCGACGGCGAAGCCTCCGGGGCACGCGACGTCGCCGAACACCCCCGCGCAGGGCGGCGGCTCGTAGATCGAGCCCCGGCGCGTCTTCAGGAGAAACACGGCCATCTGCGCCCGCGTGACCGGATTGCCGGGGCAGAAATTGCTGCCGCCGCAGCCGCCGGTGATCTGCCGCTGTGAAAGGTATTCGATCGCGTCGGCGAACGGGTTCGGGCACGGGACGTCGGCGAAGATTCCCTGACACGGCCGGGGAATGAACGTCGGGCCCTCCTGCGCGCGCATCAGGAAGACGGCCATCTGCGCCCGCGTGATCGGCGAGGACCGGCAGAAGCTTCCGCCGCCGCAGCCCGCGGTGATCCCGGCACGAAAGATGGACGCCACGTAGAAGTGGAACGGGTCGTCCTCGGCGACGTCGACGAAGTCCGCCTGCCGGGTGCGCCGGGAAACGGCCACGCTGCCGTCCGGCCGGAAGACTTCGACGTCGTTGAGCGTCCCGGGCAGCAACGCCGGGGTCGTCGCGTCGATCCGGCGGTCGTCGGCGACGACGGCCCCCGCGGCGGCAACGCTCCCGACCTCCACGCTGCATCCGTCCTCGAACGCGAAGCCGAGCACTGTCAGCGGGTCGCCGCCGGCCGCCGGCCCCGACGTCGCCGCGAGACCCAGGCCCGCCGGCCAGAAGTCGCCGTACTGCGTCGTGCTCGGCTCGGCGAACCAGAGCTGGCCGTTCGCCATGGGCACAATGGACGTGGCTCCCGCGCCGGGGGACGGAATCGCCACCTCGTCGATCCGGCCCGCCGTCGTGACCCGTCCCAGATTGTTGCCCGTGAACTCCGTGAACCACAGGTTGCCGTCGGGACCCGCGGCGATCCCGGCTGGAACCGCCCCGGCGGTCGGGATCGGAAACTCGGTGATGTCGCCCTCGGGCGTGATCCTTCCTATGGCGTTGCCCGAGACCTCGGTGAACCAGAGATTGCCGTCGGGCCCCGCGGCGATGGCGCTCGGCGCGGCGAATGCCGTCGGGGTTGGGAACTCGGTGACGCTTCCCGCGGTCGTGATCCGGCCGATCTGGCTGGCGTCGTACTCGGTGAACCAGAGGGCGCCGTCCGGCCCCGCGACGATGCTCGCCGGGTTCGCGCTCGCGGTCGGCAGCGGAAACTCCGTGACGACCCCGGCCGGCGTAATGCGGCCGATCGCGTTGCCAAAGGACTCGGTGAACCAGAAGTTGCCGTCCGGGCCGAGCGCGATCCGGAACGCGCCCACCCCCGGCGTCGGGAGCGGATACTCCGTGATCTTCGGAGTCAGGTCCTCGAAGTAGAAGTGCCCGATCTTGTTGGCCGTGAATTCGGTGAACCACGCGTCGCGCTCGGTGCCGGCCGCGATCCCTTCCGGACCAGAGCCCGCCGTCGGGATTTGAAGCCCGTTTCCGCCCGATCCGTTGGGCTGGGCCTGGTAGCGCCAGACGTGCTCGGAGTCCCAGGAGATCCAGAAGGCGTCTCCGACCGCGTTCGAGGCCATCGCCCGGGGTGCGCTGGCGGCCGCCTGCGATTGCCTGATCGGGGAGAGCCGCGCGAGCCGCCCCCCGTCCTCCTCGACGAACCAGACGTGCCGGTCGCCGCCGGACGCGATGCCGCGCGGCCGGGAGTCCGGCGTCGGGATCGCCACCTCGACGAAGGTGCCGGAGAGAGACATCCGCCCGATCCGGTGTCCCTCCGACTCCGTGAACCAGATCCCGCCTTCCGCCCCCACGGCGATTCCGAACGGAGAGACGCCGGCCGCAGGAACGGGGAACTCGGTGAGAGCGCCGCCCGTCGTGATGCGACCGATCGCGTTCCCGCTGGTCTCCGTGAACCACAGATTGCCCGCGACGTCGGCGGCGATGCCGAAGGGATGCGACGCCGGCGTGGGCACCGGGAACTCGGTCACGACGCCGGCCGGCGTGATCCGCCCGATCTGGTTGGCGTCAGTCTCGGTGAACCAGAGGTTCGCGTCGGCGCCGACGACGATCCTCCGCGGATTGGCGTCGGGGGTGGGCAGCGGGAACTCCGTGACCACTCCGGCCGGCGTGATCCGGCCGATCGCACTCGCGTTGGCCTGGGTGAACCACGCATTGCCGTCGCCATCGACGGCGATTCCGAACGGGCCGGCGTCGGCCGTCGGCACCGGGAACTCCACGATCTCCAGTGCCGGAGAAACGCGCCCGATCTTGTTCGCGCCGTACTCCGTGAACCAGGCGCCGCCGTCGACCGTCGCGGCGATGCCGCGCGGATCGGCGTCGGCCGTCGGGATCGCGATCTCCCGGACCTCGCCCCAGGATGTCGCGCGGGCGATCCCGTTGGCCTGGGGCTGCGTGATCCAGTACTGGCGCAACGGGCCGGCCGCGATGTCGAAGCCCGAGCCGGAGGGCAGCGGGAACTCCGTGACGATCTGGGCGCCGAGCGGGGCCGCCGCCACGGCGATCAGCAGCAAGCCCAGGGCTGAACGTGGTCCTCGGGAACGGTTCATGCGCAATGTTAAGCGCAATCCGGCTCTAAAGGGCGACACGCGCCGCCTCCCCTACTCGCCCAGGTACGCTTCTTTCACCTTCGGGTTGGCGGCCACTTCGGCCGACGTCCCCTCGAGCGCCACGTGCCCCGTCTCGAGCACGTAGCCGCGGTCGGAGTGCTGCAGCGCGGCGTTGGCGTTCTGCTCGACGAGCAGGACGGTGCGTGCCGGCCCGCGTTGATCTCGCTCGATCGTCTCGAAGATCGTCGTGGCACGACGATGCGGCGCGAGGCCGAGCGACGGCTCGTCGAGCAGCAGCAGCTTCGGGCTGCGACATCAGCGCGCGCGCGATCGCGAGCATCTGCTGCTCGCCGCCCGAGAGCGTGCCGGCCGTCTGCTCGAGCCGCTCCTTCAGGCGCGGGAAGAGCGCGAAGACCGCGTTCGTAGATCGCGCGGCGATGCCGCCGGTCGCGTGCGCGAGTAGGCGCCCATCTCGAGGTTCTCGCGCACCGTCAGGTTGGCGAAGATGCCGCGGCCCTCGGGCACGATGCGACGATGCCCACGCGCACGAGCTGGTGCGCGGGCGCGCCCGTGATGTCGCGCGCCGTCGAAGCGGACCTCGCCGCTCGGCGGCCGGCACGAGCCCCGATGATCGCGCGCAGCGTCGTCGACTTGCCGGCGCCGTTGGCGCCGATCAGCGTCACGATCTCGCCCTGCCCGACCGTCGAGGCGACACGCCCTTGCAGCGCGTGGATCGCGCCGTAGGAGACGTCGACAGGTCCTCGACGCGCGAGCGATGGCGCGCTCACGCCGCCCGCCCAGGTAGGCCTCGATCACCTTCGGGTTCTTCTGGATCTCCGCCGGGCGTGCCCGATGGCGATCGTCTCGCCGTAGTCGAGCACCTGGATCCGTCTCGCAGATGCCCATGACGACCTTCATGTTGTGCTCGATGAGCAGGATCGTGAGCCCGAAGCTCGTCGCGGAGCCAGCGGATCAGGTCGCATCAGCTCGCTGCGACTCCTGCGGGTTCATGCCGGCGGCGGGCTCGTCGAGCAGCAGCAGCCTGCGGCTCGGTCGCCAGCGCGCGCGCGATCTCGAGCCGGCGCTGGCTGCCGTAGGGCAGGTTCGTCGCCGGCTCGTCGGCCAGGCGGTCGAGCTCGAAGATCTTCAGCAGCTCGAGCGCGCTCGCGCGTCGACCCGCGCCTCCTCGGCGCTGGTGCCGTGCGCGTGCCGAGCACCGCGTCGCCAGCGTCTGCCGCCTGGCGGCAGGTGCGCAGGCGACCATGACGTTGTCGAGCACCGTCAGGTCGCGGAACAGGCGGATGTTCTGGAACGTGCGCGCGATGCCGCGGCGCGGTGATCTCGTGCGGCTTCGCTTGCCCGTCGATCGCGCTGCCCGTCGAACGCGATCTCGCCCTGCGGTCGGCGTGTAGACGCCGGTGAGCAGGTTGAAGACGGTCGTCTTGCCGGCGCCGTTGGGGCCGATCAGGCCGTAGAGCGCGCCCGGCGCGAGCGTCGAGCGTCGAGCTCGTTGACGGCCGTCGAGGCCGCCGAACCGCATCGTGACGCCGCGCGCAGATCGCAGGCAGCGGCATGGCGCTCAGCTGCCTCCGTCGGCCGGGCGCCCGCGCCGATCGGGCGCCGCCGCCGCGTCAGGAACGTGCAGCGAACTCGCGGCGGCCGAGCAGGCCCTGCGGCCGGACGATCATCAGCACGATCGAGCAGCAGCGAGTAGACAGCGATCCATGCCGGAACTGCTGGTCGAACGCCCGCAGCGCCTCGGGCAGGACCGTGAGGAGCGACGGCGCCGAGCACCGCGCCCGTGATCGAGCCGATGCCGCCGAGCACGATCATGACGATGACCTCGATGCGACTTCACGAACGTGAACGAGTTCGGGATTGCAGGTACGTCGAGGAAGTGGCGCGAACAGCCCGCCGGCGATGCCCGGCGAGCGACGCGCTGATGACGAAGGCGAGCACCTTGTACGCGGGTCGTGTCGACGCCCATCGCCTCGGCCGCGATCTCGTCCTCGCGGATCGCGAGCAGCGCGCGGCCGAACGTGCGAGTGCGCGATGCCGGTACGACGACCAGGATCGTCGACGCGCCGCGACGAGGTAGATCCAGAAGAAGTTCGCCAGACTGCGGGATGCCGGTGAAGCCGCGCGCGCCGCCGACCGCGTCGATGTTCAGGATGACGACGCGGATGATCTCGCCGAAGCCGAGCGTCACGATCGCGAGGTAGTCGCCGCGCAGCCGCAGCGACGGCAGCCCGACGAGGAAGCCGGCGAGCGCCGGCGAGCAGCGCCGCCGGCGAGCAGGCGACGCCAGCAGCAGCGACGCCCTGCGCCCGACGTCGGGCAGGAAGCCGCCAGCGCCAGCCCGCGATCCGCGTCGCCGAAGGTACACCGTGAACGTAGGCCGAGGTGTAGGCGCCGACCGCCATGAAGCCGGCGTGGCCGATCGAGAACTGCCCGGTGAAGCCGTTGATCAGGTTCAGGCTGACGGCCAGCGATGATGTTGATGCCCGCCAGGATGATGACCTGCGAGGAAGTACGGCGTTGATCGGAAGTCGCCGGCGACGAGCGAGCCGGTTGAGCAGCCGCGATGGCGACGACCAGCGACCGCGACGACGGCCACCGCGGCGAGCGCATGCCGCTTCACACCTTCTCCGTCTGGACCGCGTGCCGAGGAGGCCGGCCGGCCGGACGAGCAGGATCAGGATCAGCACGCCGAACGCGATCGCGTCGCGGTAGGTCGACGAGAGGTAGCCCGACGACCATGACCTCCGTCAGATCCCGATCAGCAGGCCGCCGAGCATCGCGCCCGGGATGTTGCCGATGCCGCCGAGCACCGCGGCCACGAAGGCCTTCAGGCCCGGCATGATGCCCATGAGCGGATCGATCTTCGGGATCGGCAGCGCCGACCAGCACGCCGGCCGCCGCCGCCAGCGCCGAGCCGAGCACGAAGGTGAAGGTGATGATCGCGGTCCGTCGGGATGCCCATCAGCGCGCGACGCGTCGAGGTTGAACGAGACGGCGCGCATGGCCTTGCCGATGCGCGTGTCCGATGGACGATGAAGCGCAGCGCCGAACATCAGCACGACCGACGACGACGATGATGATGCAGCTGCTGGTTCGTGATCGTGCACGCCGCCGACCGAGCGATAGGTCTCGCGAGCGGAGCGAGCTGCGGGAAGAACTTCGGGTCGGCGCCGAAGACGAGCTGGCCGCCGTTCTCGAGCAGCAGCGACACGCCGATCGCGGTGATGAGCGACGGTCAGCCGCGAGTGCTTGCCGCACCGGCCGGTAGGCGAGCCGCTCGATCAGCATGCCGACGCAGCGCGCAGACGACCATCGAGCCGAGCGATGACGAGCGAGCGCCGAGACGAGCGACGGCTCGCGTCGCGCCTGAGAGCGTTGCGCGACAGGTAGTAGCCCGACGAACGCGCCGAGCATGTAGACGTCGCCGTGCGCGAAGTTGATCAGCCGCAGGACGCCGTACACCATCGTGTAGCCGAGCGCGATCAGCGCGTAGATGCGGCCCGAGCGAGAGCCCGTTGACGAGCTGCTGGAGGAAGGTGGTCCATGCGCGGCGAAGCCGCGCTGCTCCGGATCCTGTCGCCGAGCCTCGCTACCGCACCGACTCGGGCTTGATCGTCGCCGTCAGCAGGTACTTGCCGTTCTCGACCTTCAGCGACCACGGCCGGCTTGACGGCGTTGCGCTTCTGCGTTGATGCGTGATCTGCCCGGTCACGCCCGGGAAGTCCTTGGTCGTGCGCGAGCGCGTCGCGCAGCTTCGGCGCCGTCGGTGCGAGCCGGCGCGCGTCATCGCGTCGGCCAGGACCGTTGGCCGCGTCGTAGCGCGAGCGCCGCCGATGCGCGTCGGGCATCGCTGGTTGAACTTGGCGCTTGTAGGCCGTGACGAAGTTCTGGACGACCGGGATCGGGGTTGTCGGCCGAGTAGTGGTTCGAGAAGTAGCAGCCGTTCGAGCGCCTCGCCGCCGATCTCCAGAGCTTCGCCGAGTCCCAGCCGTCGCCGCCGAGGAGCGGCACCGTGATGCCGAGCTCGCGCGCCTGGCGGGCGATGAGGCCGACCTCGGTGTAGTAGCCCGGGACGAAGATCGCCTCCGGGTTGCTGGCCTTGATCGCGGTGAGCTGGGCGCGGAAGTCCGGAGTCGCCCGCGCTGTAGCGACTGGTCCGAGACGATCTGGCCGCCGAGCTGCGTGAAGGCCTCGCCGAAGAAGTCGGTGAGGCCGACCGAGTAGTCGCTGCTGGACGTCCTTGAGGATCGCGACCTTGCTTGAGCCTTGAGAGTCGTCGTGGGCGAACTTGGCCATCACCGTGCCCTGGAACGGATCGATGAAGCAGACGCGGAAGATGTAGTCGCCGACCTCGGTCACCCGCGGGTTGGTCGAGGAGGGCGTGATCATCGGGATCTTCGTCCGCCTGGCAGATCGGCGCGGCCGCGAGCGAGCGCGACGAGGCGACCTCGCCGAGCACCGCGACCACCTTGTCCTGGGTGATGAGCTTGGTGACCGCGGTCGCCGCCTCCTCGGGCTTGCTCTGGTCGTCCTCGACGAGCAGCTTGATCTTCTGGCCCAGGACGCCGCCCGCGGCGTTGATCTCCTCGACGGCGAGCGTGGTGCCGTTGCGCGTGGAGATGCCGAAGGTGGCGTTCCGCCCGTCAGCGATCCGTACTCGCCGACCAGGATCTCCTTGCTCGAGCCTTTCGAACCGCAGGACAGCGTGACGGCCGCAAATGCCGCCAGAAAGACTGCGGCAAGCACTCGGAATCTCATGACTTCGAACCTCCTCGTCCCCGGGGTCGCCCGAAAGACGGCGTATTGTTTCGCACCGGGGAGGGGATGTCAAAACATCCTTTCTTTCAATGGCTTAAGCTAGAATTGTCCCCCGAGGACAAGAGAGGCCGAACTTCATCAGCGACACGCATCCCCCCGTTCCCGAAACGGACTCCCCCGCCGCCAGCTCACCCGAGCCCGCTCCACGCATCCGGCCCCGAGCCGAGCACCCGATCTCGCGCTCGAAGATCGATCCCGACGCCCTCAAGGTGCTCTACCGGCTGCGCACGGCCGGGCACACGGCCTACCTGGTCGGCGGCAGCGTCCGCGACCTGCTGCTGGCGCGGCGTCCCGAAGGACTTCGACATCGGCACCGACGCCGCATCCCATCAGGTCCAGGCAAGCTCTTCCGCAACTGCTGGATCATCGGCCGGCGCTTCCGCCTGGCGCACGTCCGGTTCGCCGACGGAAGGTCGTCGAGGTCGCGACGTTCCGCCGCGCGCCGCCGACCCGGCGGCGGCCGACGGGCGGCGCCCGTGAGCTGCTCGCAGATCCATCACGACAACACCTTCGGCACGCCGGAGGAGGACGCGTTCCGCCGCGACTTCACGATCAACGCGCTCTTCTACGACATCGCGAACTTCTCGGTCATCGACTACGTCGGCGGCCTCGACGACCTCGAGGCGGGCCTCGTCCGCACGATCGGCGACCCGGACGTCCGCTTCCGCGAGGACCCGGTCCGCATGCTGCGCGCCGTCGCGTTCGCCGCCGCCTCGGCTTCGCCATCACGCCCGACGCGTACGAGGCGATCCTCCGGCATCGCAAGGAGATCGTGAAGTCGGCCCCCCCGCGCGTCACCGAGGAGCTCGCCCAGGCGCTGCGCGGCGGCCACGCTCTGCCGACCCTCCTTCTCATGCGGGAGGTGGGCCTGCTCGACGTGCTCATGTCCGAGCTCGCGTCGGTCCTGCGCGAGCTCGACCCCGATCACCCGCGAGGCACCGGGCACCTCTTCTGGGCGCTGCTCGACGTCCTCGACGCGGAGCGCCGCCGCGGCCGCAGCTACGACGACGCCCTGCTCTTCGGGCTCCTGTTCGTTCCGATCGTGCGGGCCCGCGTGCGCGAGGTGTCGCCCGGGACGGAGCCCGACCCGGGCCGTCTCTCGGTGATCATCGAGGACGTGGTCTCGCCGCTCGCCCTCCGGATGTCGCTGCCGCGGGCGTCGACGGACCGCATCAAGCAGGCCCTCTCGATCGTCGGGAAGCTCTCGCACCGGCCGGACTCGAAGGTCGCGACCCGCCGCGTCGCCTTCCGGGACGCCTTCCCGCTGGCCCTCGACCTCTTCGAGCTGACGGCCATGGCGACCGGCCGCGGCCAGGAGCTCGTGCGCGACTGGCGGAGCCTCCAGGCCCGCATCGAGCGCGGGCGCGCCAGCGGCGAGATCCCGGCTCCCCCGGCTCCTGCGCCCCGCCGCCGCCGGCGCCGCGGCCCCCGCCGAAAACCCTAGGGGTCAGGTCTTCATTTTTCAGATTTCGGCCTCACCCGTGCCAGGCGACGCCGGTCCTGAAATCTGAAAAATGAAGACCTGACCCCATTATCATCCGCCGCATGCAGCTCTACGACAACTTCCTCGGTATCCCGCCCGAAAACAGCTCCCTCGAGACGAGCCGCGTCGTCATCCTCCCGGTGCCGTACGAGCGCACCGTCTCCTACGGCCCCGGCACGCGCAACGGTCCGGGCGCGATCCTCGAGGCCTCGCACTACGTGGAGCTCTACGACGACGAGCTCGACGAGGAGGTCTTCCGCATCGGCGTCCACACACTGCCGGCCTGGCTGCCCGACGACATGGAGCCGGCCTCCTGCGTGGCCGAGCTCGAGAAGGTCGTGGCGGGGCTCGTCGCGCCCGGCCGCTTCGTGCTGACCCTGGGCGGCGAGCACTCGATCGCGCCCGCCCCGATCCGCGCTCACCACGCGCGGCACCCGAAGATGTCGGTTCTCCACTTCGACGCGCACGGCGACCTGCGCGACGAGTACGAGGGACAGAAGAACTCCCACGCCTGCGCCGCACACCGCTGGGTCGAGCTCGGCATCCCCACGGTCCACGTCGGGATCCGGTCGATCTCGAAGGAGGAGGTCGACTACGTCCGCAAGACGGGGACGCTCATCGTCTCCAACCGCGAGATGCACCGCTCCGACGCCTGGCTGGAGAAGGCCCTCGCGAAGCTGACGGGCGAGGTCTACGTGACCTTCGACGTGGACTTCTTCGACGGCTCGCTCGTGCCGGGCACCGGGACGCCGGAGCCGGGCGGCGGGACCTACGACCAGGCCCTGGCGATCCTGCGGCGCGTGGCCTCCGAGCGGAAGATGATCGGCGCCGACGTCGTCGAGCACGCCCCGCTCGCCGGCAACCGGGCCCCCGATTTCATGATCGCCAAGCTCTGCTACAAGCTCCTCGGCTACGCCCATTTCCCCGAAAAGGCGAAAAAACCGGTCCTTTCGCCCGGTTGAGGATCGTCCACTGCCGGCAGTCAGCAATGAGCGGTAAGGAGTTATGCTTCAGGAACTTAAGTGGCGGCTGGCGCGTGCCCCGCGTACGGCTCGCGGCTCGCCGCCACCGGCTTCCGAACATTCCTTAAGGACCTGCGTTACTTGGGTTTGAGGCCAGATTGAGCGACTACGACGAAAAGGACCTGGTCTCCCGCTGTCGCGACGGCAACGACGACGCCTGGAGGGAGCTGGTGGACCGGTTCGGCCCCAAAGTTTACGCGGTCTCCTACCACTTCACGCTGAAGCGGGAGGACGCGGAGGAGCTGGCGCAGGAGATCTTCCTGAAGGTCTTCGAGAACCTGCACCGCTACGACGGGGGCTTTCCGCTGGTGGCCTGGGTCCTGTCGGTCTCCCGCAACCTCTGCATCGACCGCTACCGGCGCAAGAAGCGCGAGAAGTCCTTCCGATTCGTCTCCGACGACGCCGTCACCGCGCTCCTGAAGTCCGACGACGACCCCGCGAGCATGGCCCTCAAGAAGGAGCGCACGAAGCTGCTCTTCTCGGCGCTCGCCGAGATTCCCGAAGACCTCGCCGAGATCCTCGTCCTGCGGGACCTGAACGGCCTCGCGTACGACGAGATCGGCAAGGCGCTCGACCTTCCGGACGGCACGGTGAAGTCGCGCCTGTTCCGGGCGCGCGCGGAAGTGGCGAGCAAGATCCGCGAGCGCCACGAATCCCGGGGCACGGCCAACGCCTTCGCCTCGATCGCGCTCGCCGCGGCGGGGATCGCATGAGCTGCCGCGAGCACGAGAGCCTCTTCGTCTCCGGCGCCTCCGAGGCGGAGGTCGCCGCGCACCGGAAGACCTGCGGCGAATGCGCGCGCCTGAGCTGGGACCTCGACGAGGCCCGGTCGCTGACGGACCTGCTCGCGCCGCCGCGCTGGAGCCCGGCGCTGCGCTCGGCCCTCCTCGAGATCCCGCGGCAGACCGTCACGTGCGAGGGCGCGGAGATGCTGCTCGCGGCGGCCGTCGAGAACGAGATCGGGACCTCCGACCGCAAGCGCCTCGACAGCCACCTCTCGCGCTGCGCGGCCTGCACGGCCGCCGGCAACGTCCTGTTCTCGGTCCGGGAGCTCGAAGCGCCGGCGCCCCCGGCGTGGCTCGCGACGCGGCTGGCGGCCGCGCGGCCGGCGAAGCCGGTCTCGCGCTGGCGCGGATTTTTCTCCGGCCGGGCCGTGGTCGCCTACGCGTATGCGGCCGCGATCCTCGTCATGGTGATGGGCTGGAACCCGACCGCCGTCGTGAAGAAGGCCGGCTTCGCGAGCCTCGGCGTCAGCACCCGCAACGTCGTGACGGTCGCGCAGAGCTCGCTGACGGACCGGCTCGGCGCCTTCCAGGAGAAGGCGGCCCGCACGCTCGCCGTGTGGAAGGGCCACATCGGCGGCTACGGCCGTGCCGCCGTCTCGAACGCGATCGCGATCGTCTCGCGCCCGGAGCCGAAGAAGACACCCCGTCCGCGCCTCGGCAAGGACGGCGGCAACACGTCGAGCTCCGAGGGTTTTTCCACGGCCCGCGCCGCGCGGAGGGAACCTTTGCCCTCCCGATTTCGTGTCTAAGAGCGACGACAGAAAGTCGACGAGGAGAAAACCATGAACGAGTACGCAAACCCGCAACCTTCGGCCCCGCAGGCGATGCCCGCGGCTCCGACGGCCATGCCGCCGCCGCCCGCGACCACGACGCTGGTCCAGCCTGTCATCGTGGACCGGAAGTCGCCGGGACTGGCGGGCTTCCTCTCCATGTTCCCCGGCCTGGGGCACGTGTACCTGGGGCTCTACCAGCGCGCGTTCGCGATCGGCGGCGCGTTCATCCTGGGGATCTCGATGACCTCGCACGGCAACGCCGGCGAATTCTTCGGGCCGCTGATCGCCTTCATCTGGTTCTTCGCGATCATCGACGCCGTCCGGCAGGCCAAGGCGATGAACCGCGGCCAGCTCGCCGAGGCGGGCTTCGCCGGAGAGCAGCAGCTCAAGGCGGCCGCGGGATCCGGCGGCCTGACGTGGGGAGTCGTCCTCGTCGGGCTCGGCGGGCTCTGGCTGATCGACCGCTACTTCGAAATCGACTGGTCCTTCATGGAGGAGTGGGGCGGCCCGGCGGCCTTCATCCTCCTGGGATTGATCCTGATCGTGAGCCACGTGCGCAAGCGCCGGAAGGAGAACGAGCAGCAGGTCGGGATGCCCCCCGCGGAGCTCGTAGGCCAGGTCCGGAACTCGGGATGGAACGGGCGGCCGCCAGGCCGCCCGTCGCATTTTCAGCCGATCGTCGCCAGCTCGTACAGGTACTCGACGAACGAGAGCACCGCGCCGTCGAAGCCCTGGACCTTCGGGTTCGTCGACTCGATGCACGTAGTACTCGTCGGGCGCGTGGGCGCCGCTGCCGTGGCCGAGGCCGAAGTGGCCGGCGGCGAGCTTCAGCGGCTCGCCGGTGAAGACGTAGCCCGGCTACGAGCCGGCGTTGCGCGGCCAGAGCATCGGATCGATGCCGGCGCGCTTGTAGACCGCGATCTGCGCCGGATGAGCGGCGCGTCGGCGGCGGTGCTCGTCGGGTCGTAGCCGCCGGTGACGTTCACCTCGATGTCGCCGAAGCCGTGCTTCGCGAGATGCGCCTTGAGCGCCGCGACGCGCCTCGGCGCCTTCATGTCGGGCACGAGGCGCAGGTCGAGCTTCGCGACCGCGCGTGTGCGGCAGGACCGTCTTGCCGCCCGGGCCGGTGTAGCCGCCGACGAGCCCCTCGATGTTGACGGTCGGCTGCGACGCCAGCCGCTCGTGCGCCTCGCGCCACGGCAGCGTCGTCGATCCAGTGCTGCGACGCCGAGCTGCTTCTTCGCCGTCGCCTCGTCGAGCCGCTGCGCCGCCGCGGCGACCATCGCCTTCTCCGCGGCGGAGATCGGCCGCGGCTGTCGGCGAAGCCGTCGATCGCGGGCGTGTTGCCGTCCGGCCGACACGAGCGTGTCGAGCGCCTGCACGAGGTGCCACGCCGGGCTGTCGACGCGCGCCTTGTTGCTCGAGTGGACGTCCTTCGCCGGGCCGCGGCCCCACGTCTCGCCGCTCGAGACCAGCTCGCAGCTCGACGACGCCCTTGGCGCCGAGGCTCACCGTCACGACGCCGTCCGGGTCCTGCGCGGCCGACGGCATGAAGACGCCGACGCAGCTGCGCGAGCGCCGCCACCACCTCCGGCCTGGCGCACGACCTGCGGCGAAGTGCGGCGAGCCGATCTCCTCTTCGCCCTCGGCGACGAGCACGAGGTTGACGGGCAGCTTCCGGCCCGCGCCGCGGAGCGCGTGGAGCGCGGCGAGGAACGCCGACTCGGGGCCCTTCTGGTTCACCGCGCCGCGCCCGACGACGACCTTGCCGAGGCCGGGCTTGTCGACGATCGCGGCCTCGAAGGGCGGCGAGGTCCACTCGGCCGGATCGACCTGCTTGACGTCGTACATGAAGTAGAGCGCCGACGGTGCGCGGCGCCCCGGCGTCGAGCGTCGCGAAGACGCCCGGCTGGCCGTCGGTCGGAACCGTCACGGCGTGCTGGAAGCCGGCGTCGCGCGAGCATCCGGATCATGAGCTCGCACCCCTCCGTCATGCCGCGGTTCTCGGCGGCGATCGACGGCTGCCGGATCCAGTCCTGCAGGCGCCGGACCGCTTCCGCATTGCGCTTGCCGACCTCGGCGCGCACGCGGTCGAGGCCGGACGGCGAGGGATGCGCGTTCGCTGCGGGCGAGAGAGCCAGGCCGGCGGCGCCGGCAGCCACGTCGTGAAGGAAGGCGCGTCGATCCATCCGGGGCCTCCTCGGCGGCGCTAACGCCGTTTGAAGTGCTTCTCGAGCTCCTCCTCGCTCATCGCGAGGACGACGGGTCTCCCGTGCGGGCAGGTGAAGCGGTCCTGCGTCTTCGACCAGTCGGCGATCAGCCGCCGGATCTCTTCCGGCGCGAGGTGATAGCGGATCGTGACGGCGGAGCGGCACGCGACGCTCGCGGCCAGGCGGTCGCGGCGGACCGCCTCGTCGCCGGGGCCCGCGTCGGCGAGCGCGGCGAGGGCCGCGTGCAGCGTCTCCCCCGGGTCCCGGTCGGTGGCCTCGGCCGGCAGCGCGGCGATCGCGTAGGAGCGGCCCGACATCGGCTCGATCTCGAAGCCCGCCGCCGACAGGTCCTCCATCCGCGCGGCGAGCGTCTCGACCTCCTCCGGCGTGGCCTCGAAGAGGACCCGCAGCAGAAGGCGCTGCGACAGCATCCGACCCGAGCCGATGCGGTCGCGGATCCGCTCGTAGAGCGTGCGCTCGTGGGCCGCGTGCTGATCGATGACGAGGAGGCCGTCTTCCCCGGAGGCGAGGATGTACGACTCGCGGTGCTGGCCGATCGGAAGAATGTCCGGAATGCGCCGCGTCGCGGGCGGCTCCTCCGGGGTCGGAGTCTCGGCGGACGGCATCGGGGCGGAGGGAACGCCGACCGGCGGCCCGGGCGGCGGCGCGAACGGGTCCCGGTACGGCGCGGCGCCCTCGGCCACCACGCCTCCGGCCGGCACGGAGCGCAGCTTCCTCTCCTCCTTGCCGGCCAGCAGCGCCGACTGGAGGGAGTGGTAGACGAGGCGAAACGCCGTCGCCGCGTCGGCGAACCGGACCTGCGTCTTCGACGGGGAGACGTTGACGTCGACCGCGCCGGGGTCGGCCGTGAGGAACAGAAAAACCGCCGGGTGCCGGTCGACCCGGATTGCGTCCTTCGACGCCTGGGTGATCGCGCGGGAGAGCGCCCGGTCCTCGATCGGCCGGCCGTTGACGAAGAGGTACTGGTACCGGCGGCTCGGGAACGTCACGGACCCGCGCGTGGCGTAACCGTGGAGCCGCAGCGGCCCCGATTTCGCCTCGAAGGGCTCGAGCTCGCCGAGCGTCGCGCGGCCGAAGATCTGCAGGATCCGCGAGCCGCGGTCGACGGCCGCCGGCGCGTCGAGGGTCTGGCGCCCGTTGGACGTGAGCGTGAACGCGACCGAAGCGTTCGACAGCGCCGCCTTCGTCACGGCCGCGGCGACCGCCCGCGCCTCCGCCTCCGGCGACGACAGGAACTTGCGCCGCGCCGGCGTCTTCGCGAAGAGGCCCTCGACGAGGACGTCCGTCCCGCGCGGGCGGGCGGCCGGCTCCTCCGAGGGGGCGGCTCCGTACTCGATCCGGAGCCGGACCGCCTCCGGGCTCGTCCCGTCCGAGCTCGTCAGCGTCAGGCGCGCGACCGACGCGATCGACGGCAGCGCCTCGCCTCGGAACCCGTAGGTGCCGACGCGGGCAAGGTCCTCGTCGGAGCTGATCTTGGACGTGGCGTGGCGTTCGAGCGCCAGGCGCGCGTCCTCGCGCGCCATGCCCGAGCCGTCGTCGCGCACCAGGATCCGGTCCCCGCCTCCCCCGTTCACCTCGACGTCGATCCGGGAGGCGCCGGCATCGAGGGCGTTCTCGATCAGCTCCTTGACCGCCGAGGCCGGGCGTTCCACGACCTCGCCCGCGGCGATGCGGTCGATGACGGCGCTTTCGAGACGGTGGATGCGGGGCACTCGTCGCATCCTATCGCGCAGGTTCGAACGCCCGGCCGATGCGCCGACGCGCCGCCCGGGGGTCGATCGGCGCAGGACGCCCGCCGCCCCCCGCTCGCGACAATGAGTATGTCGAGAGGTTCGCCGGCGAGCTCCCGTGAAAAGGAGTGGCGATCATGACAAGGAAACTTCCCCGGGCGTTCGTGCTCTGCCTGCTGGTGCTCGCGGACCGGCGCGTCGAGGCGCAGAACGGGCCCGACAACGACGCGGACGCCGCCCCCGGCTACACGAACAGCGTCTTTCACCACGACGCATTCGACTCGGTCAACCTGTACAACGGCCAGCTCACAGTCCCGATCGCGCTCGGCCCGTCCTACCCGGTCGGACCGAAGCTGCGCGTCCAGCTCACCCTCGTCTACAACTCGCGGGTGGACGACTACGGCGCGCCCCTGCAGGGACAGCAGCAGTCGAGCTTCGTCTTCAAGCCCCTCGCGGGCAACTCCTCGTTGCCGATCGGCTGGGAGCTTTCGCTCGGCGCGATCAAGACCTGCCGGCACGGCAATACCTCGGCGCCCTGCTACGTGGCGCCCGACGGCGGCCAGCACCTGTTCCACAGGACCCAGGGCAATGGCCGGGTTACCGGCGACGGGAGCCGCTACTTCCTCAAGGGGACCGGCCCCTACGAGATGTGGGACGGCGACGGCAACCACTACGTCTTCGACAAGCAGGCCGCGGGATTCGACGATCCGCTCACCGACGGATTCACGCACGACTTCGGGCGCGGCCGCGACGGCTGGTACCTCGGGTCCCTGGCCGATCCGCACGGCAACGGCTACGGCGTGACCTACTGGACCGGGTCGCACCCGCGGTGGACTTACGGCGCGTCGACCTGCGGCACGGCGACGACGTCGCTCATGCAGATGCGGGCGCCGGCCGGCACGGGCGGTTGGGTCCCGAAGGACATCACCCTTCCCTCGGGACAGTCGATCCACGTCGAGCGCGGCAACAACGGCTACCTCGACGGCATGGTGCTCTCGGCGACCTTCCCCGTCTTCGTCAACGGCGCCTCGGCGACGCGAACCTGGACGCTCGTGTACGAGGCGCCATACGCCGGCTACGGGCACTCCTGCGCGACCGGGACGGTGCCGGTGAACCTGCAGCGCCTGAAGGAGCTGCGGCTCCCCTCCGATCTGGCGGGCGCCCCGAAGTATCAGTTCTCTCAGACGAGCCTGCTGACGCGGCTGACGCTGCCGACCGGAGGCATCGCCGAGTACTGCTGGGGCGGATACACCTTCTTTCACGGACGCGCCGGCGCCGTCGTCGCGAACTGCCCCGGCCTCCCCGTGCCCTCGCAGTCCCTCACCACCGTTTCGCCGACGGCCTTCTTCTGCGGGACTTCGGCGGGCGAGGACGGGCCGCCCATCGACGCCACGGCCTCATGCACGGAGGACAACGACGCCCGCTGGGTCGACTCCCAGACGGGAGTCCTGAAGCGCACCGTCACCGAGCCCCTCCGCGGCCGCGTCTCGACCACGACGTACACCCAGTACGCCTTCCCGTTCGGCGAGTCCGGCTCCGCCACCTCGCCCGGCGAGCCCCAGACGCTGACCGTCGTCGTCATGCCGGCGACCGACCAGAACGTCGCAGGCAGCGCGGGCCGCCGGCGGGCCCAGGCCACGCTCTTCCTCGGGAGCCCCAGGCTCGCCCAGGCGCCCCCCGGCACGACCCGGCCGAGCGTGCCGGGCGACCGCGTCGGCGCCGACGTCGAGCAGCGCTTCTTCGAGACCGATCCCAACGCGGCTTCGCCGGCCTCGCCCGCCTGCCCGGGCACTTCCGCCGACGAGCCCTTCTGCGCGAGCCGCGCGATTCGCACCGCGCGCCGGACGTTCGACTATGACGACCCGACGAATCTCGAGGGCAACCGGCGGCTCGCCAGCGAGCGGACGCTCTACGGACCCGGCACCTGCGCGAACTGCCCCTACCACCAGGTGGCGTTCACGAACTCGACGGGCTCCTGGGAGTCGAACGGCCGGCACTACGAGAACGAGGTCCACACGGGCACGCTCGGCAACGACGCCCGGACGACCGCCACCGAGTGGGCCCCGGTGAACTGGGCCGCAGGACCGCCGGCCGGCGGCACCGTGTTGCCGGAGCTCTTCGGACGCCGCCGGGTCTCCGAAGGGACCTCCGTCCGCGACGAGTACTTCGAGTTCGACGCGTCCAGCGGATTTCTGAAGGGCTCCTTCGTCTACGATTCCATCCGCGACATCGCCTTCCTCCGCTGCCGCTACGACGACGGGGCCGGCAGCGTCGACAAGGAGTTCTCGAAGACGTTCGCCTCTCCGACGATCCCCTCCCGCACCTACTGCTCGGACAACCACCCCGCGTTCCCGTCCCAGGTCGGCCTCGACGGCGACGCCTTCGGAAAGGACTACACGCACCAGAATGGCGAGCTCGTCGCGGGGCGCTGGATCAACGGCTCCGCGGGAACGCCGACCTTCCCGACGCGCAGCTACGACCGCGACGCGACGACGGGTTGGGTCAAGTCGTCGCGCGACACGGCGGGCCTGACCACGGGATACCTCTACGACGGCCTCGGGCGCGTCGTGCAGATCGCGCCGCCCGCCTCCGGCGAGCTGAAGACGTTCGTCTGCTACGAGGGTCCGAACGCGACGACGGCCTATCGTGCCGCGTCGGCGCAGGCCTGCCCGGTCGCCGCCGGAAACACGAGCGCGAGGACCTGGGAGCACTTCGACTACGACGGCCTCGGCCGCGTCGCCCGCGAGCGAACCCTGCGCCCGGGCGCCGGCGTCTCGAAGCGATTTCGTCTCTACGACGCGGCGGGCAACGCGCACTTTCGATCCGAGTGGGTCGCCGACGCGACGTCGGAGGCGGTCGCCGCGGACCTCGGGACGGCCTGCGTGTTCTCCGGCGGGAACTTTGCGACGGCACGGCCGTCCGCGGCGCCGGGCGCGTACAGCCTCTGCTTCGATCCGTTCGGCCGGCCCCAGCAGGTCGTGGGCCCGAAGCACTCGAGCCTCGCGACCGTCGACCGCGCGGACGGCACGACCTGGTACAGCGACACGTTCGAGGCGGACCTGACGTACTGCCTGAACGCGACATTCTCGAATCTCCAGTCCGCCTCGTGCTCTTCCGGCGGTCTGAACCCGACGACGAAGACAAGGAAGGACGCGTTCGGCCGCATCACGAGCGTCACGGAGCCGACCGGCGACGTGTCCTCGTACTCCTGGGACGTCAACGCGAAGCTCACCAAGGTGACCCAGGGCGTTCAGACGCGGACCTTCTCGTACGATGCCGCCGGTCTTCTGCGCTCGGAGACGACGCCGGAAGGCGGGACGATCGCCTACGCTTCGATCGGCAGCCTCGGCAACGTCAGGCAGGAAACGCGTCCCGGGAGCCTCGTTCTCGCCCGCCAGTTCGATTTCGCCGGCCGCGTCACGCGCGAAGACGCCGGCGGCGCGAAGCTCGCGGTCCACTGTTACGACGGCGCCGGAGCCTGCGCCGACGGCTCGCCCAACGCGTCCGGCGGATCGAGCCCCGCCGGCAAGCTCACTCGCCGCTACGGGTACAACTTCCTGCCGACGGTCGGTCCCGTGGTCGACGAAATGCTCGAGTACAGCGGCGCCGGCGGCCGGCTCTCGAAGCTGACGACGGCCGCGGGCAACGGCGGCCTCGCGGCGTCGGTCGCGCAGAGCTGGACCTACGACACGCTCGGTCTGCCCTCCTCGCACGCCCACCCGCGTTCCACCGGCGCCCCGGTCTTCCCCGTCACCTTCGGGTACGCCTACGGTCTCCCCACCTCGATCGCGTCGAACGGCCAGACCGTCGTGCCCGCCGCGGCCTACGGCCCCGCCGCCGCGCTCTCCTCCTGGACCGCCGGCAACTCCGGGACGCCCGTCGTGACGACGATCGCGCCCGACGCGAGCCTTCTCCCCCGGCCGGCGAGCATCGCCAATGCGCTCTGGAGCTCGGGGACGTACACCTACGACGGTGCGGGCGACATCCTGAAGATGGGCTCGAGCGACGCGTTCACCTACGACTCCCGGGCGCGCCTCGCGTCGGCCACGTTCGGGTCGACGACCCGCACCTTCGCCTACGACCGCTGGGGCAACCTCACGCAGAACGGCGGGACCGGGTTCTCGATCGATCCGTCGAAGAACCAGATCACCTCCGGCGGCGCGCAGTACGACGCTCGGGGCAACATGACCGGGCGCACCGGGGAGACCATGAGCTACGACCTCCTCGACCGCCAGTACCGCAACTCCACCGCCTCCGCCGACTGGGTGTACCTGTTCGCCGGCTCCGGCGAACGCGTCGCCAAGTTCCCCGCGAAGGCGGCCGTGCTTCGCCGCGAGATGGCGCGGTACGTCGCCGAAGCCAATGGCCTCGCGAAGGGATGGGCCCTTCCCGCGTGCGCGGGGGCATTCACCGACGTGCCCTGCAGCGACCCCGACGCGCGGCACATCCAGCTCGTGTACGAGAAGGGCATCACCGGCGGCTGCAACCTGAGCCCCCTTCAATACTGTCCCGACGCGACACTCACGCGCGCACAGATGGCGGTCTTTCTGGTGAAGGGCTACAAGCCCGACGGCTTCACGCCCCCTGCCTGCGCGGGAACCTTCCAGGACGTCGCATGCTCCGGCGCGTACGCCGCCTTCGCGCCGTGGATCGAGCAGCTCTACCGCGACGGCGTCACGGCAGGCTGCGGATCGAGCCCGCTGCAGTTCTGCCCCGCCAGCTCCGTCGGCGAATGGGAGATGCTCGTCTGGCTGGCGAAGGCGCCCGGCGCCTCCCCGGGCTCGTCCCTCTGGAGCGCCTACCGCCCGGTACCGCGCGGCACGATCTATACTTTCCGCGACGATTCCAACCGCGTTGTGACCGAAATGACGGGAGGCTCGACCGGGGCTTCGACGGCCACCCTGTCGGTGACCCGGGACAACGTGTTCCTCGGAAACCTCCTCGTCGCCTCCTACGCCGCCTCACCTGCCGGCTGGCAGTACACGACCTCGGATCATCTCGGCAGCCCCCGCATCGTCTTCAACCAGTCCGGCCAGATCGTCGAGACCCACAAGTACTGGCCGTACGGCGAAGACACGACGACCGCGCCCTCGACCCAGCGCCTCGCCTATTGCCTGATGGAGCGTGATTCCGAGTCAACTCGCTTCTACGACCACGCGCGCAACCACGACCACGGGCTCGGGAGGTTCCTTTCGCCGGACCGCGTCGGCGGTACGCCCGCGGACCCGCAGTCGTGGAACCGGTACGCGTACACGCTCAACAACCCGATGAAGCACGTGGATCCCTCGGGAAACGTGGCTGTCGGCTTCACTGGACTCGGTAACAGCCCGGCGTCAGGCGTGCACGGGATCGCAAGCCTGTTTGCAAAATATCCGTTCATGGGCCCGACCCGGGTTTTTCGGCACCAGGACGTTTCTCAGGCATACGCGTACGTGATCGCCCAGCTACGGCAAGACCCCAACCAGCCGGTCGCTGTTTTCGGTCACAGTCGAGGGGCCGCGGCGAGTCTGAAACTCTCGAGGATGCTCCAGGAGGGCGGGCTCAAGGTCGACCTTCTCCTGACCGTCGATCCCGTCATGGTCGATATCGCCGCCCGCCAACGCGTTCCCTCGAACGTGAAGCTGGCGATCAACTACTGGGAAGACCTTTCTTCTCCACTCGGCGGCCTGTACCTGACCGGCGACCCTGAGAACTCAGACATCGAGAACAGACGAGTTCAGGCCGGGCACGGGACTATCGACGATCTCGTCGCCAAGGCCAGTGCCGAGTTCGACGAGATCATGACGAGAGTGTCCGAAATGCTTCGCCAGGCTCGGAAGGAAAAGGACAAACCCATTTGCGACCCCCAGGCCCGGCCGTGTCCACATTGACTGGAGGAATCATGTCCGCATCTGCCGGGCTCGCCGCGACCCAATACAAGGCGCGGCCACGAATCCTTCCCTATCTCATCACCGGGCTGGCTTGGTTTGCCTTCCTCCTGTTCGCGCTTCGGGTCCCGCTTATCGAACCCGTGTTTCTCTGGGTTCTCACGCAGGGCCTGCTGGTGGAGAAGGTCAGCGGAGGCTTCTGGAGTTCTCGCGGCGTCCTCCTCGTCGCCTACATGGCCGCCGCCGCAGTAGCTTGGTGGCTCGTGGAGAGAGGGGACGGGACCCCAAGCATGTCTGGCGCCGAGCCATCCTCTCCTGGCTGCTGATCCAGATCGCCTACTGCATCGCAGCCGCACTCCTCGTTCAGACCGGACTCCTGTATGAGTAAGACAGTGATCCTCTATGCGTCGCTCGCGCTTTGCGCAAGACATCTCCATGATTGACAGGGAGGGATCGTGATGCTCGCGCCGCTCGCCATTCTTCTGGATCTCGCCATGCTGGCCAACAGCCCGGAAGGACCACTGCGTTCTCGCTTGCCCTTCAGCGGCTGGATCTCTCGTCGGCCCTGGTCGTTTCGTCCCAGGCAGTCGACGAGCATCCAGTCTGGTCGCCGGACGGCCGCTTCCTCGCCGTCAACGTCGACCAGAAGTGGTCGAAGGTCGACCTCGACTCGATGTCGCTGACCAGGGGCACCTGGCACGATGGGGAGAGGATCGGCGTCGTCAATCCGCCGCCACCGCTCACTCCGATCTCGGAAGGGGACGTCCAGAATTGGCAGAAGTCGGCGAAGTACGGGCCTAGAAAACTCACGACTTCTTCCGGAACCGTCGTCGAGCTCGACCAGGACGGGCTCAGCACGGTGTTCCGAACCACGAGCAAGGGCGGCAAGGCCGTGGCTCATTGGAAGACCTCGCTCGAGAATTGCCACGGCCTCGCGCTGTCCCCGGACGAATCTCTGGTGGCGTTCGTTTGCGAGCTCAACGGCGTCATCGTGACGGCCCTCGGTCCATGAGCCCGCGTCCGCCCCGCGCCGCGGCATTCGACGGCCGAACTGTCCCTTGCAAGGCATACTTGACTAGACTAAACTTAGTCCATTATGCGCACCGTAAAGGTCCACGAGGCCAAGACCCACCTCTCCCGCCTGCTGGAACGGGTGGAGAAGGGCGAAGAGATCACCATCACCCGTGGCAAGCACCCCGTCGCGAGGCTCGTTCCCATTGCCGCCACACCGCGCCGGCCGGGCTTGCTCAAAGGGAAAATCTGGATCGCGAAGGACTTCGACGCTCCGCTTCCGGCGGAGATCCTCGCGGCCTTTCGCGGTGAGCGGGAATGAGGCTGCTGCTCGACACGCACGTCCTTCTCTGGTGGCTCCAGGACGCCAGCCGCCTCTCCCGGGACGCACGCCAGGCGATCTCCGATGCCGGGGCAATCGTTCACGTCAGCGCCGCAAGCGTGTGGGAAGCGGCGATCAAGGTATCCGTGGGAAAGCTGCGAATCGCCGCGGACCTGCCGGTGGCGATCGCGGCGACCGGGTTCGTCGACCTTCCGGTAGCCGCGCGCCATGCCTGGCGTGTCGCGACGCTGCCGCGTCACCACGACGACCCATTCGATCGGATCCTCGTCGCGCAGGCCGGACTCGAAGAGCTCACGATCGTCACGCGCGACCGGGCCTTCAACGAATACGACGTGCCTGTTCTGCCGGCCTGACGCGCCCCCTCACACCACCGCTCGCTGCACGAACCAGCGGTGCCCGATCGCCGCCAGGGCGACCGAGTCGAGGATGACGATGCGCCGCTAGCGCTGGAAGACGACCCGCCCGCCGACGATCGTCGCGTCGACCTGGATCTTGTCGATCGACGCGGGCGCGACGGACAGGGGATCCTCGGAGAGGACCACGAAGTCCCCGAGCTTGCCCGACCTCGAGCGACCCCTTCTCCTTCTCCTCGAACGCGGCGTAGGCGGCGGTGACGGTGTAGGCCCGGAGCGCCTCCTCCGGCCCGATCTTCTGCTCGGGCACCCAGCCGTTGGGCTGCTTGCCGTCGATCGTGGCGCGGGTCACGGCGGCGGCGATGCCGAGGATGGGCGAGAGGGGCGCGACGTCCCAGTCCGAGCCGAACGCCACCTTGCGCCTTCGCGTCGAGAAGCCACCGGAAGGCATAGGTGCCGAGGCTGCGCTCTCCCCCGCCCAGCCGCCGATCCGCCCAGCGGCCGTCGTCGACGGCGTGGTACGGCTGCATCGACGCGATGACGCCGCTGTTCGGCAAAGCGCGGGATCTCCGCGCGGCGCATGTGCTGGGCGTGCTCGATGCGGAACCGGCGGTCCTTCGGCCCGTTCTTCTTCGCGACGCGGGCGTACATGTCGAAGAGCTCCGCGATGGCCTTGTCGCCGATCGCGTGGACCTCGACCTGAAGTCCGGCGGCGTCGGCGCCGGCGATCCGCTCCTCGATCTTCGACAGCGGGATCGCCTCGGCGGCGTAGACGCCCGTGTTGCCGGGATCGTCGGTGAACGGCTCGAACATCACGGCGGTCCCGGCGCCGAGCGCGCCGTCCATGAAACCCTTGACGCCGCCGACCCTGAGCCAGGCGTCCTGCCTCATCGACGTCTGTGCGTTCTTCGCGGCCTGCCAGTCGGTCAGCGAGGGCCGGAAGTTCACGCGCAGCGTCTTGAGCTCGCCCGCGTTCCGGATCGCGTCCCAGGCCGGCAGATCCAGCGCGGTCGCCCGGCAGGTCCTGCACCGAGGTGACGCCGTTCTTCGCCGCGTGCTTGACCGCGGCGCGCAGCCCGTCGACGATCTCCGCCTTCGTGCGGGGCGGGCGGACCTTCCAGACGAGGTCCATGGCCGCGTCCTTGAGAACGCCCGTCGGCTCGCCGGAGGCGTCCTTCACGATCACTCCGCCGGGCGGGTTGGGCGTCGCCTTCGTGATGCCCGCGAGCTTCAGCGCGAGGCTGTTGCAGACCATCATGTGGCCGTCCTGGCGCCCCAGGCAGGTCGGCCGGTCGCCCGTCGCCGGATCGAGCAGCGCCTTCGTCGGCAGCTGCGGCGGCGTCCACTGCTCGTGGTCCCAGGCGCCGTCCGTCAGCCACTGGCCCGCGGGCTTGCCCTTCGCGAACGCCGCGACCTGGCGCGTGAAGTCGGCCGGGTCCTTCGTCTTGCCGCAGGTCGAGGGCGAGGAGGTTCAGGCCCCCCATCGACATGTGGGTGTGGCAGTCGATCATGCCGGGAACGACGCGCCGGCCTTTCCCGTCGACGACGACCGTCGCGGCGCCCTTGAGCTTCTCGATCTCCGCGTTCGTTCCGACGGCGACGATGCGGCCGTCCTTGACGGCGAGCGCCTCGGCCGCGGGCCGGGCCGGGTCGCCCGTCCAGATCTTCGCGGAGACGAGGACGAGGTCCGGCGGCGCGGCCGTTCCCGCGGCGGCGAGACCCAGGACCAGAGACGCGGCAGCCATGAAGATGCTCATGCGGTCGACGATACACCGACGCTCTGCTCGGCGAGCGCCGCCTGCGCGGCCGCGAGGCGCGCGATCGGCACGCGGAAGGGCGAGCAGGACACGTAGTCGAGGCCGACGCTGGTGGAAGAAGTGGATCGACGCGCGGGTCGCCGCCGTGCTCGCCGCAGACGCCGACCTTGAGCTTCGGCTTCGACGCTCGCGGCCGCGCTCGCGTGCCGATCGCGACGAGCTCGCCGACGCCGTCTGGTCGAGCGTCGCGAACGGGTCCTCGGGCAGGATGCCGTCGCTCGAGGTAGGCGGGCAGGAACTTCGCCGGCGTCGTCGCGCGAGAAGCCGAAGGTCATCTGCGTGAGGTCGTTCGTGCCGAAGGAGAAGAACTCGGCGCTTCGCGGCGATCTCGTCGGCGCGTGCAGCGCCGCGCGCGGCACCTCGATCATCGTGCCGATCAGGTAGGCGACTGTCCGTGCCCTTCTCGCCGAGACACGCTCGGCGCGCGACCTCGACGCACGATCGCCGTCTGGCGCTCGAGCTCGCTCCGCGTGCCGACGAGCGGGATCATGATCTCGGGCTGCGACGTCGACGCCCTCGTGCGATCGACCTGCGCGCGCCGCCTCGAAGATCGCGCGCGACCTGCATCTCGTAGATCTCGGGGTACGTGATGCCGAGGCGGCAGCCGCGGTGGCCGAGCATCGGGTTGAACTCGTGCAGCTCCTCGACCGTGCGCTCGCGCGACCTTCTCGATCGGAGACGCTTCGAGCTCCGCCGCGGTGCGCGGCGATCGACCGTCGTCGTCGTGCGGCAGGAACTCGTGGAGCGGCGGGTCGAGCAGTGCGGATCGTGACCGGCCGCTCGCCCATCTCCCTGAAGATGCCGGCGAAGTCGTCGCGCTGCATCGGCAGGAGCTTCGCCAGCGCCGTGCGCCGCTCCGCGCGCCGTCTCCGCGAGGATCATCTCGCGCACGCGCGACGATGCGCTCCTCGGCGAAGAACATGTGCTCGGTGCGGCAGAGGCCGATGCCCTCGGCGCCGAAGGCGACGGCGATCTCGCGCGTCGTTCGGGGTGTCGGCGTTGGCGCGGACGCCGAGCGCGCCGCACCTCGTCGGCCCAGTCGAGGAGCTGCGTCGAAGTCCCGGTACGAGCCGACTGCTCGGGCTTCATGCGTGCCGCTCGAGCGACCTGGAGGACCTCGGACGGGCTGCGTCGGCGAGCTCGCCGAGGATGACCTCGCCGGTCGAGCCGTCGATCGAGAGCCAGTCGCCCTCGGTCGACCTTGAGCCGTCGCGAGCGACTTCGCCGTGCGCGTGCTTCACGTCGATCTCGAGCGCGCCGCAGCCGACGACGCAGGGCTTGCCCATGCCGCGCGCGACGACGGCGGCGTGCGACGTCATGCCGCCGCGGCGCGTGAGGATGCCCTGCGGCCGCGTTCATGCCGTGGATGTCGTCGGGCGACGGTCTCCATCGCGGACGAGGATGACGGGCTTGCCCTTCGGCGGCCACGCGACGGCGTCGTCGGCGCGTGAAGCCGACGCGGCCGCAGGCGGCGCCGGGGGCGGCGGGCAGGCCCTTGGCCGAGAGCCGGCCCTCCTCGACCGCGGCCGCCTTCTCCTTCGGGTCGAAGATCGGGTGCGAGCAGCTGGTCGAGCGGCTCCGGCTCGACGCGCAGCGAGCGCCTCCTCCGCGGTGATGAGCCCCTCGTCGACCATGTCGATCGCGATCCGGACCGCGGCGAAGCCGGTGCGCTTGCCGTTGCGCGTCTGGAGCATGAAGAGCTTGCTCTCCTCGATCGTGAACTCGAAGTCCTGCATGTCGTTGTAGTGCGTCTCGAGGCGGTCGTGGACCGCGCGCAGCTCCTCGTACGCCTTCGGCATCGTCTCCTGCGAGACTGCCCGAGCCGTCGCGTTCGATCGGCTGCGGCGTGCGGATGCCGGCCACGACGTCCTCGCCCTGGGCGTTCGGCAGGAACTCGCCGTAGAACTCCTTCTCGCCGGTCGCGGGGTTGCGCGTGAAGCGCGACGCCGGTGGCCGACGTCGTCGCCGCGGTTGCCGAAGACCATCGCCTGCACGTTGACCGCCGTGCCCCAGTCGTCGGGGATGTCGTTGAGCTTGCGGTAGGTCGTCGCGCGCGGGTTGTTCCACGAGCTGGAAGACGGCGCCGATCGCGCCCCAGAGCTGCTCGCGCGGGTCCTCGGGGAAGTCGCTTGCCCGGTCCGCTTGCGGACGATCTGCTTGTACCGCCGCGACGACCTCGGCGAGAGCCTCCGCGGAGAGCTCCGTGTCGGCGACGATCGCCCTGCGCCGTCTTGATCGCGCCTCGATGCTCGTGCTCGAACTCGTCCTTGCGGATCGCGAGCACGACGTTGCCGTACATCTGGATGAAGCGGCGGTAGGCTGTCGCAGGCGAAGCGCGGTCGCCCGATCGCGGGCCGAGGCCCGCCGACCGTGCGCGTCGTTCAGGCCGAGGTTCAGGATCGTGTCCATCATCCCGGGCATCGAGAACGCGGGCGCCCGAGCGCACCGAGACGAGCAGCGGGTTCTCCGGGTCGCCGAACCGCTTGCCCGTGTCGTGCTCGAGCTTGACGAGGGCCGCTTCGACCTCGCCGTCGATCGCGCCGAGCGAGTGCGCCGCGCGCGAAGTACGTCGCGCAGACCGCCGTCGAGATGGTGAAGCCCGGCGGCACGGGCATCCCGAGCGGTCGTCATCTCGGCGAGGCCCGCGCCCTTGCCGCCGAGGGTTTCCTTGCCGAGGCCGGCCGCCCTCGGCCCGCCGTTGCCGAAGAAGTAGACGCGTTTCATTTTTCCACCACGATTTCGGAAAAGTCCGCGAGCCGCGAGAATTCCTGCTGAATCGGGCCGAGGAGCGCGAGCCGATTGCGGCGCAGGTCGCGTCCTCCGGCGCGTTGACGAGGACGTCGACGAAGAAGCGGTCGAGCGAGGGCGCGAGCGACGCGATCGTCTCCATGGCCTCCCGGTAGTGCCGGTCCGCCGAGAAGCGCGTCGATCGCCTGCTTGGCCTGCAGGAAGTCCGACGCCAGCGCCCGCTCGGCCGGCTCGCGGTAGAGCTCGGGCGAGGGCGCGCCGGGCGCCGCGTCGCCGACGATGTTGCGGATCCGCTTGGCGGCGAGGATGAGAGACTCGAAGTCCATGTGCCGCCGGGCGTCCGAGAGCGCCCGGGCGCGGTCGGCCGCGTCGGCGAAGTCCCAGACCCCGCCCGTCGAGCACGGCCGAGATCTCGTCGTAGCTCGAGCCGCGCCGCTCGAGCAGGCTCCGGAGCCGGTCGGCGAAGAAACGACCGAGCTCCTCGACGACCCGCTCGGGCTCGGTGCCGTCCCGCGCCGGCCGGATACAGCGCGATGGCCTTGCGCGCGATCGGGCGCCAGTCCGCGCGCCAGTTGCGGCCGATCGCGATCGCCACGATGCCGAGGGCGGCGCGGCGCAGGCCGTAGGGGTCCCTGCGATGCCGGTCGGCACGAGGCCGACGCCGAAGAAGCCGGCGAGCGTGTCGAAGCGGTCGGCGAGCGACAGGATCGCGCCGGAGGCCGTCGCGCGGCGGGCTCGTCGGCGCCCGAAGCCGGGCGGTACTGGTCGTAGATGGCCTTCCAGACGGAGTCGGGGTAACGCCCTCGCGCGCGCGCGTAGAGGCCGCCGACGACGCCCTGCAGGTCCGTGAACTCCTTGACCATCGTGGCTCGTCAGGTCCGCCTTGGACAGGAGCCCCGCCGTGCGGACCGCCTCCACGAGGTCCGGGTGCCCGCACCTGCGACCGCGATCGCCTCGGCGAGGTCCTGGATGCGCGTCGTCTTCTGCCGGTAGTCGCCGAGCTTTTCCTGGAACGTCAGGCGCGAGAGCTTCGGCACCTGCGACTCGAGGCTCGCCTTCGCGTCCTCCTCGTAGAAGAAGCGGGCGTCGGCGAGGCGCGCGTTCAGCACCCACTCGTTGCCCTTGGCGATGAAGCCCTTGCGGTCGGCCGTCGTTGTCCATGACGGCGACGAAGTGCGGCGAGGAGCCCTCCCGGCCCGCGCACCGGCAGGAACTTCTGGTGCGCGCGCATCACCGTGACGATGATCTCCTCCGGCAGCTCGAGAAACTCCGGCGTCGAACGAGCCGCGCACGAGGCCCGGCCACTCCACGAGATCGCGCCAGCATGTCGCGCGAGGTCCGCGTGCGCCTCGATCTGGCCGCCCACGCCGGAGGCGAGCGCCCGCGCCTTCTCGAGGATCGCGATCCGGCGCGACCTCGGCGATCGGGCTCGACGAAGTCGCTGCGCAGCTTCGCGAGATAGTCGTCGGGCGCCCGTGACGGCGAGCTCGCCCGTCGGAGAGCACGCGGTGGCCGACCGTCGCGGTCGCCCGCGGACACGCCGAAGAGCTCGAGCGGGAACGACGCTCGCCGCCGAAGAGCGCGACGACGCCGCGGACGGGCCGCACGAAGCGACTGCGTTCGCCCGCGCCCCAGCGCATCGTCTTCGGAAAGGTCAGTCCGCGCGACGACCCGCGGCAGGACCTCGGCGAGGACCTCCGCGCGTCGGCCGGCCGGGAATCGTCTTGCGCGCGCGGCGACCGTGCGGCCCGCGCGGCGAGTCGACCACGACGAGATCGGCGACGTCGACCTTCTGCGCCTTCGCGAAGCCCTCCGCCGCCGGCGTCGGCTTGCCGTCCTTGCCGAACGCGCTCGCCTCGCGGCGGCCCGAGGACCTCGGCGATCCGGTCCTCCTGGCGCTCGGGCAGCCCGCGGACGACGAGCACGAGGCGGCGCAGGCGTCGCGTACGACTCGATCGCGGCCGGCGTGAGCCCCTCTCGCCGCGAGCGCGTCGCCCGCCGCGCGGGCGAGCTCCAGGCGCGCCGGCAGCAGCGCCGGCGCCGGGATCTCCTCCGTGCGGATCTCCAGCAGGAAGTCATGCGTGTCGCCGGAGATCGTCCGCGCGGCGCGATCCCGGCGGCAGGCCCGAGTCGCGCGACGGCGCCTCGACAGCCGCGGCTCCGGCTGCGGGCCGGCGGCCGCTGCCTGCCTGCGCCGCGACGTAGGCCCGCGCGCACGCGCAGGCGAGATCGCGGATCCGCCGGATGATCGCCGACGCGCTCGGTCGCCGAGACGGCGCCGCGCGCGTCGAGCACGTTGAACTGGTGCGAGCAGACGAGCGTCGCCTCGTAGGCGGGGAGGACGAGGCCCGGCCGTCGAGGCAGCGCTGCGCCTCGCCGCTCGTGCCGGTCGAGCATGAGCTGCGGCGCAGCTCGGCGTCGGCGACCTCGAAGTCGTACTTCGACAGCTCGATCTCGTCGCTGCCGGCGCACCTGCGCCGTAGGAGAGCGTCTCGTTCCACATCGACGTCGTAGATCGAGCTCGAGCTTCGTGCAGGAACATCGCGATGCGCTCGAGGCCGTACGTGATCTCGGCCGAGATCGGGCGCGAGGTCGATGCCGCCGGCCTGCTGGAAGTACGTGAACTGCGTGATCTCCATCCCGTCCATGAGCGACCTGCCAGCCGACGCCCCAGGCGCCGAGCGTCGGCGACTCCCAGTTGTCCTCCTCGAAGCGGACGTCGTGCTCCGTCAGGGTCGATGCCGAGCGCGCTCGAGGCTGCGCGAGGTAGAGCGTCCTGGATGTCCTCCGGCGAGGGCTTCAGGACGACCTGGAACTGGAGGTGCTTGCCGAGGCGGAACGGGTTCTCGCCGTAGCGGCCGTCGGCCGGCCGGCGCGAGGGCTGCACGTAGGCGCACCGCCAGGGCTCGGGCGCCGAGGACCCGGAGGAAGGTCGCCGGGATGCATCGTCCCGGCGCCCACCGGGAGGTCGTAGGGCTGCTCGATGAGGCACCCCTCGCCCTCCCAGAAGGCCGTCAGCTCAGCGATCAGTCGCTGCAACGTGAACACTGGCCTTAGCTTACCGCAAGCAACTATGGCGGTGCCGATCCGGTCGAGGTCAGCCCAGGATATCCGCCAGCACCCGCTGGGACTTCAGCTCGTGGCCCAGGAAGTGCCGCCGCGCGAGGCGGGCGACGCGGGCGATCTCGGCGAGGCCCGGGGGCCGGGCGGCGGGATCGAGCGGGCCGGAGAGAAAGCCCGTGAGGGTGCGCCGGGCGTCGACCGACAGGCGCAGCGTGTCGCCGAGGCGGCACTCGGCGCCGACGAAGCCGGGCCGGCGCTCGTCGAAAAGGAGCGGCTCGGTCTCCTCGAGAACACGGCCGCAGCCCGCGCACTCGCGCGGCGTGGGAAAGAGGCCCGAGAGCTTGAGGATCCAGACGTCGAAGTAGGCCGCGGTCAGGGGCGCCGGCGCGCCGGCGAAGAGGGCGTCCATGGCGTGGCGGCCGAGGCGGTAGAAGGGCTCGGCCGGGTCCGACTCCGAGACGAACGTCTCGAGGCTCTCGGCCAGGGTCGAGAGAAGCAGCGCCTTGTCGAGCTCCGTCGACAGGGAGAACGACGGCCGGATCGGATCGACCGCGTTGATCGAGACGAGCTCCTGCCCCTCCTTCTCGAAGTAGACGACGCGGGCTTCCGTCATCGGCTCGAGCGCCCCGGAGAAGATGCTCTTCGCACGGCGGGCGCCGCGGGCCACTCCGCGCTTCTTGCCGGCGTCCCGCGTCAGGAAAGACACGATGCGGTCGGTTTCTCGCAGGGGGTAAGTCGCGAGGATGAAGGAGTCGGAGCTCTGGAGCTTCACGGGAAGCGATTATGATGAGGAGGCGCAGGGACGTGTGCCTAATAAAATTAGACATATTGTATAAATAGCCTAATTTATTATGGCTGAGATCCAGAAGACCCCCCTGAACCCCGGCGTCGTGGCCCTCGGCTGGGTCTCGTTTCTCACCGACGTCGCCTCGGACATGATCTTTCCCCTCCTTCCCGACTTCCTGACCCGGACGCTCAAGGCCGGCCCCGCCGCCCTCGGCGTGATCGAGGGCGTCGCCGAGGCCACGGCATCGCTCATGAAGATGGTGTCGGGCGGATTGTCCGACCGCCTGCGCCGCCGCAAGCCCCTCATCGTTGCCGGCTATTCGATCGCCGCGCTCGTGCGGCCGCTCATCGGCCTCGCGGCGAGCTGGACGCAGGTCCTCGCGATCCGGTTCACCGACCGCGTCGGCAAGGGCATCCGCACTTCGCCGCGGGACGCGCTGCTCGCCGACCTGGTGCCGCCGGAGAAACGCGGCCGTGCGTTCGGCCTCCAGCGCGCGATGGACAATGCCGGCGCCGTCGCCGGGCCGCTCGTCGCGGCCTTCCTCCTGAAGTTCGTCTTCGAGGACGAGCGTTCCGTCTTCCTCCTCGCGGCGGTCCCGGGCCTGGCGGCCGTGGCCCTGCTCGTCTTCGCCGTGAAGGAGCCGCCGAAATCGACCTCAGCCCCCGTCGCGCCGCGACCGGCCGCCGGCCCCCTTCCGCGCCGGCTCTGGACGGCCATCGGGATCTTCGTCCTCTTCACGCTCGCGAGCTCCACCGACGCCTTCCTGATCCTGCGCGCGAGCGACGCCGGCGTCGCGCTCTGGCAGCTCCCGCTGCTCTGGGCCTTCTTCAACGCGATCAAGGCCGTCACCGGCGTCCCGGGCGGCGCGCTCGCCGATCGCCTCGGCCGGGTGCCCGCGATCGCGGCGGGATGGGCGGTGTACGCGGTCTCCTACGTCGGCTTCGCCTTCGTGTCGGGCCCCGGGCCGATGTGGGGCCTGCTCGGCTTCTACGCGCTCTTCTACGCGATGACCGAGGGGGCCGAACGAGCGCTCGTCGCGGACCTCGCCCCGGCGCACCTGCGCGGGAAGGCCTTCGGCGCCTTCCACGCCTCCGTCGGGCTCGCCTCGCTCCCGGCGTCGATCTTCTTCGGTCTCTGGTGGAAGGCGTTCGGGCCCCGCGGGGCCTTCCTGATCGGGGCCGGAATCGCCGTGATTGCGACGGCCGCCCTCCTCGCCTTCCGCCTGCGCGTGGGCCCCCTTCGGGTCGGCACGGAGCCTGATAGCATTTCGCTCGGGGGGTAACCGCCATGGGCCCGGTCTGGCGCCTCATCAAGGGACAGAAGGACATGTGCCACCGCTGCGGACGGGAGATCGTGGACTTCCCCGCCGTCGGCCGCGTGGTCGACTTCCAGTTCCGCGCGGAAGAGAAGTACTGCTGGGACTGCTACCGCTACCTGACGCCCTTCGTCGACGACGTGGCCCCCGTGTCCTCGGACCCCTTCCAGCCGGTCACGAAACCCGCGATTCCGTGACGGACCTCCTCTCCTCCTTTCGCCGATCGGACCTTCTCCCCCTGGCCGAGAAGACCCTGGCGGGCGAGCGCCTCTCCTTCGAGGACGGCGTCCGGCTCTTCCAGACGCGCGACTTCCTCGGGCTCGGCCGCCTCGCCAACCACGTCCGCGAGGCACGGCACGGGAACCTCGCCTTCTACAACGTCAACCGGTATCTGAACCCGACGAACCTCTGCTGGGTGGACTGCGCGCTCTGCGCCTGGGCCAAGAAGGTCAACGAGCCCGGCGGCTACGAGATGGCGATCGACGAATGCGTCGCGGAGGCGGGCAAGGGCTACAGTGAGGCGGTCACGGAGTTCCACATCGTCGGCGGCCTCCACCCGACGTGGCCCTTCGAGTACTACACGGGGCTCCTCTCGGCGCTGAGGGAGCACTTCCCGACTGTCCACCTGAAGGCCTGGACGATGGTCGAGATCGACTGGATCGCGAAGGTGGGACACCGGAGCCTTGCCGACGCGATCCGGGAGCTCAAGGCCGCCGGGATGGATTCCTGCCCCGGCGGAGGCGCCGAGATCTTCGCCAGGCGCGTCCGCGACATCATCTGCACCAACAAGATCTCGGGCGAGCGCTGGCTCGAGGTCGCGCGCGAGTGCCACCGGCAGGGCGTGAAGACCAACGCTACGATGCTCTACGGCCACGTCGAGACCGTCGAGGAGCGGGTCGACCACCTGCTCCGCCTTCGCGACCTGCAGGACGAGACGAACGGGATTCCGGGCCTGATCCCCCTGGCCTTTCATCCCGAGAACACGCCGCTCGCGCACCTGCCCGCGTCCACCGGCCAGCTCGACCTGCGCGTGATCGCGGTCTCGAGGCTGCTCCTCGACAACGTCCCGCACATCAAGGCGTACTGGATCCAGATCGGGACGAAGCTCGCGCAGGTGGCGCTCTTCTTCGGCGCGGACGACCTCGTCGGCACCGTCGTCGACGAGATCATCACGCACGCGGCCGGGGCGACGACGGCCTCGGGCCTGACGCGCGCCGACTTCGAGCGCATCATCCGCGAGTCGGGCCGCGAGCCTTACGAGCGCGACTCCGAGTACCGGCGCGTGGAGCGGGTTCCCGCGCTGGCGTAGGGCTTCGAAGGGGGTCAGGTCTTCATTTTTCGGGCTTCAGGGACTCCCGGACTCGAGGCTGAAAAATGAACACCTGACCCCGGGCGTCGGCTCAATGGCCCGGAGCGGGCTCCGGCGGCTCGGGCGCCGGGACGATCTCCTCCTCGGTGCCGACCGAGAACTTCTTGTAGTCGGAGTACCGCGAAAAGATGTCGACGCGGCTGCCGAAGACGAGCAGGACCTTCGCCGCGCCGGTGAAGCGCGCCTCGGTGGGGAGCCAGATCTCGCCGTTGACCTTGCGGCGCTGGAAGTAGGCGCTCGCCCCCTTCTGCAGGCGGGCGACCCGGATCGGACCGACGCCGAGCGTGTCGAGCAGGCGCGCCTCCAGCCGCACGAGCTGGCGGTCCTCCTCGTCGACCCAGGCCTGGCCGGCGAGCTTCTGGATGACCTGGCCGCCCTCGGTGACGGGCTTGAATCCCGGCTTCGGCTGGAAGTCGAGGATGATCGTCGGCCGGCCGTCGACCATCTCGCGTCCGACGATCCGGATCTCGTCCATCCGGAAGACCTCGTCGACGACGGCCTGCTCCTCCTGCCGCTTCTCTTCCTCCTTCGCCCGGCGGCGCGCGCGCGCGGCCTCGTCCTCCTCGGCCCGGCGCCGCGCGCGCCTCTCTGTCTTCTCCTCCTGTTTGCGGTCCTGCGCGGCGAGCTCCTCCTCCGAGAGCTTCCGTCCGTCGCGCGCCACGAGGCGGCGGTAGAGGCGGCCGGCCTCGGCCGAAGGATAGACCTCGTAGGTCTCGACCTTCGTCTTCTTGACGGCGCCCTTCGAGTCGAGCTTGTGCTCGGTGTAGATCTCGCTGAAGGTGTACTGCTCGAGCAGCGCATTGTCGCTGCGCAGGTTCAGCCGGACTTCGTCGAGAAATGCGCGGGTGTCGGGAAGCGGGAGCGCCGAGGTCTCCTGCGCGCGCGCAACGGCCACAGAGAGCGCAAAGGACGCAGCCAGAGCCGCCACCCGGACCTTCCTCATCAATTTGAGGAACAGGGGGGCAAAGGCGGGGAATTCCCGCGCGGGTGAGCCAGACGCATTACGGGAAGGCTGCGGAGCCTGCATATAATCGCCAGTCGATGCCTCAGCCGCCACGGTTCATCGAGTCGTCCATCGGCCGCAAGGTCGTCATGGCCGTCTCCGGGATGATTCTCGTCGGCTTCGTGATGGTCCACATGCTCGGGAACCTTCAGGTGTACCTCGGGCCCGCGTCGTTGAACGCCTACGGGGAGTTTCTGCGGCATCTCCTCCACGGGGCCGGAATCTGGATCTTCCGGGCCGTGCTGCTCGCCGCGGTCATCCTGCACATCTGGTCGGCGACGTCGCTCACGCTCACGAGCCGCCGGGCGCGCCCCGTGGCGTACCGCGAGCAGAAGTGGAAGGAGTCGACCTACGCCTCCCGGACGATGCGGTGGAGCGGGGTGATCCTGTTCTTCTTCATCGTGTACCACCTGATGCATCTCACGCTCGGCACCGCGCACCCGAGCTTCATCGAGGGCGACGTCTACCACAACTTCGTCGCCGGCTTCCGGAGTGTCCCGGTTTCGATCGTCTACATCGTGGCGATGGTGCTGCTCGGGCTTCACCTGCGCCACGGCGTCTGGAGCATGTTCCAGACGCTCGGTGTTTCGCACCCGCGGGCCATCGCGGCGGCGAAGACCGGCGCCTGGATTTACTCGGCGATCGTCGTGCTCGGCAACATCTCGTTCCCGCTGGCCGTGCTCGCGGGAATCATCCGGTGACCGGAGGAGTAACCAGGCCGTGAAACTCGACGCGAACGTCCCCTCCGGGCCCCTCGAGAAGAAGTGGGACAGGCACCGCTTCGAGATGAAGCTCGTCAACCCGGCCAACAAGCGCAAGTACACGGTCATCATGGTGGGGTCGGGCCTGGCGGGCGCGGGCGGCGCGGCCTCGATGGCCGAGCTCGGGTACAACGTCAAGTGTTTCTGCTACCAGGATTCCCCGCGGCGCGCCCACTCGATCGCCGCGCAGGGCGGCATCAACGCCGCGAAGAACTACCACAACGACGGCGACAGCATCCAGCGCCTCTTCTACGACACGATCAAGGGCGGCGACTTCCGGGCGCGCGAAGCGAACGTCTACCGGCTCGCCCAGGTCTCGGTCGACATCATCGACCAGTGCGTCGCCCTCGGCGTGCCCTTCGCGCGCGAGTACGGCGGACTCCTCGACAACCGCTCCTTCGGCGGCGCCCAGGTCTCGCGGACCTTCTACGCCCGCGGCCAGACGGGCCAGCAGCTCCTGCTCGGCGCGTACCAGGCGCTCGAGCGGCAGATCGGCCTGGGCTCGGTCGAGATGTACTCGCGCCACGAGATGCTCGAGCTCGTCGTCATCGAGGGACGGGCCCGGGGGATCGTCGTGCGCGACATGGTCACCGGCGAGATCCAGACCCACATGGCCGACGCGGTTTGCCTGGCGACCGGCGGCTACGGCAACGTCTTCTACCTCGCGACCTACGCCAAGGGCTGCAACGCCACGGCGATCTGGCGCGCGTACAAGAAGGGCGCGGCCTTCGCCAACCCCTGCTTCACGCAGATCCATCCGACCTGCATTCCGGTCACGGGCGAGTACCAGTCGAAGCTGACGCTCATGTCCGAGTCCCTCCGCAACGACGGGCGCATCTGGGTGCCGAAGGCCAAGGCCGACAAGCGCCCGCCGGGGGAAATCCCGGAGGCGGAGCGCGACTACTACCTGGAGCGCATGTACCCGAGCTTCGGGAACCTCGCGCCGCGGGACATCTCTTCGCGCGCCGCCAAGAAGGTCTGCGACGAGGGCCGCGGCGTCGGGCCCACGGGATTCGGGGTCTACCTGGATTTCCAGGACGCGATCGGCCGTCTCGGCAAGAACAAGATCGAGGAGAAGTACGGCAACCTCTTCGAGATGTACGAGCGCATCACCGACGAGAACCCGTACGCGGTCCCGATGCGGATCTACCCCGCCAGCCACTACACGATGGGCGGCCTGTGGGTGGACTACAACCTCATGAGCACCATCCCGGGGCTCTTCGTCCTCGGCGAGGCCAACTTCTCCGACCACGGGGCCAACCGGCTCGGTGCGTCGGCGCTGATGCAGGGCCTGGCCGACGGGTACTTCGTCATCCCCTACACGATCGGCAACTACCTCGCCCGCGAGAAGTTCGAGAAGGTCCCCGACGAGCCACCCCGAGATCGCCGCGGCCGAGGCGGCCGTCGCCGCGCGCACGAAGCGCCTGCTCGGGGTGAAGGGCCAGCGGACCGTGACGTCCTTCCACCGGGAGCTCGGCAAGCTCATGTGGGACCACTGCGGCATGGCCCGCGACAAGAAGGGCCTCGAGCACGCGCTCGGCAGGATCCCGGCGCTGCGCGAGGAGTTCTGGAAGAACGTCACCGTCCCCGGCTCCGGCCAGGAGCTCAACCAGTCGCTCGAGTCCGCCGGCCGCGTGGCCGACTTCCTCGAGCTCGGCGAGCTGATGTGCCTGGACGCGCTCGAGCGGGACGAGTCGTGCGGCAGCCACTTTCGCCTCGAGCACCAGATGGCGGACGGCGAGGCGAAGAGGAACGACCAGGCCTTCTGCCACGTCGCCGCGTGGGAGCACACGGGCGACGGGAAGAAGCCCGACCGCCACGTGGAGCCGCTGACCTACGAGAACGTGGAGCTCGCCGTCCGGAGCTACAAATGAAGATCACGCTGAAGGTCTGGCGCCAGAAGGACGGCAAGGCGAAGGGAGGCTTCGTCACGTACGAGGCCTCCGACATCAACGAGGAGATGTCCTTTCTCGAGATGCTCGACGTCGTCAACGAAGGCCTCATCGGGAAGGGCGAGGATCCGATCGCGTTCGACCACGACTGCCGCGAGGGCATCTGCGGCACCTGCGGCGTCGTGATCAACGGCCGGGCGCACGGGCCCCGGGCGAAGACGACCGCCTGCCAGCTCCACATGCGCAGCTTCTCCGACGGGGACGTCCTGACGATCGAGCCCTGGCGCGCCGAGGCGTTTCCGGTCCTCAAGGACCTGGTCGTCGACCGCACCGCCTTCGACCGCATCATCGCGGCCGGCGGCTTCATCTCCGCCGCGATCGGCGGCGCGCCCGACGGCAACGCCATCCCGATCCGCAAGGAGAACGCCGACCTCGCGATGGACGCCGCGGCCTGCATCGGCTGCGGCGCCTGCGTGGCCGCGTGCCCCAACGCCTCGGCCATGCTCTTCACCTCGGCCAAGATCTCTCAGCTCGCCCTCCTGCCGCAGGGCCAGCCGGAGCGCCCCGACCGGGCGCGCAAGATGGTCGCGCAGATGGACGCCGAAGGCTTCGGCACCTGCACCAACCACGGCGAGTGCGAGGCCGCCTGCCCCAAGGGCATCCGCATGCAGTTCATCGCGATGATGAATTCCGACTTCGTGAAGGCCAAGCTGACCGAGGGCCGGCGCCCGAGCGGCCTCTCCGACGGCGGCTCCGGCTAGTGTCCAATGTGCGGTGGTCCCGGGCGGCAGGCTGATATGGTAGTATTGCCACGGTATGGTAAAGATGACTTTTTCCCTGGACGAAGCCACGGCCGACCGGCTGCGGACCTCTGCCGACCGGCTCGCCCGGCCGCAGAGCGCCGTCGTCCGGGAAGCCATTCGCGAGTACGCAGAGCGTCTCGGTAATCTCGGCGAGGCCGAGCGCCGCCGCCTGCTCGCGACGTTCGACGACGTTGTGGCGAAAATCCCCCGGCGCCCGGCCTCCGCCGTCGACGCCGAGATCCAGGCCATCCGGGCTGCGCGTCGTCGCGGCGGCCGGCGCAGCGCCGGACGGTGATCCACCTCGACACCTCGGTTCTCGTCGACGCGCTCTCGGGGCCCCTCCGGTCCGCGCCGGCGTTGCGCGCGGCGATCGCCGCCGGCGAGCGCATCGAGATCTCGAGCCTCGTCCTCTACGAGTGGCTTCGCGGCCCCCGGCGTCCCGAAGAGGTCGCCGCGCAGGAAGCGCTCCTCCCCCGCGAGGCGGCCGCCCCCTTCGGCAGCCCGGAAGCGCGCGTCGCCGCGGAGCTCTACCGGGCGGTCGCGCGGCCGCGCGGCCGCGAGATCGATCTGGCGATCGCGGCCTGCGCCATCGTGCGAGGCGCCCGCCTCTGGACCCTGAACGACGGGGACTTCCGGGACGTGCCGCGCCTTCAGCTCTACTCCTAGCGCGTGCCGGATCGGATAGCATTCGTCCGGCATGACCGAATCGAAGAAGACCCGCACCGAGATCGGACACCATGGGACCCGTGCGAGGTCGCCGCCGACCGCTACTGGGGCGCGCAGACCGAGCGGTCGCTCCACCACTTCAAGATCGGCCCCGAGCGGTTCCCGCGCGAGATGATCCGGGCCCTCGGGATCCTCAAGAAGGCCGCCGCCGTCGTCAACCGCGATCGCGGCGCCCTCGATGCCAGGAAGGCCGACGCGATCATCCAGGCCGCCGACGAGGTCATCGACGGCAAGCTCGACGACCACTTCCCGCTTTCGGTCTGGCAGACGGGCAGCGGCACGCAGACCAACATGAACGCCAACGAGGTCATCTCCAACCGCGCGATCGAGATCCTCGGCGGCGAGCTCGGCTCGAAGAAGCCCGTCCACCCCAACGACGACGTCAACAAGAGCCAGTCCTCCAACGACACCTTCCCGACCGCCATGCACATCGCGGCCGTCGAGCAGACGCGCTACCGGCTCATCCCGGCCGTCCGGAAGCTCCGCGACACGCTCGACCGCAAGGCGAAGGAGTTCGCCGGCATCGTCAAGATCGGCCGCACGCACCTGCAGGACGCCGTGCCGATGACGCTCGGCCAGGAGATCTCGGGCTGGGTCTCCCAGCTCGACCACTCGATCGCCCACATCGAGGATTCGCCTTCCTCACCTCCAGGAGCTCGCCCTCGGCGGCACGGCGGTCGGCACGGGCCTGAACGCGCCCGCGGACTTCGGCCATAAGGCCGCCGCCGAGATCGCGAAGCTGACGGGCATCCCGTTCGTCACGGCGCCCAACAAGTTCGAGGCGCTCGCGGCGCACGACGCCCTCGTCGCCGGCCACGGGGCGGTCCGGACCCTGGCGGCCGCGCTCATGAAGATCGCCAACGACGTGCGGTGGCTGGCGTCGGGGCCGCGCTCGGGCCTGGGCGAGATCCGGATCCCGGAGAACGAGCCGGGCTCCTCGATCATGCCGGGCAAGGTCAACCCGACGCAGTCCGAGGCGCTGACGATGGTCTGCGCGCAGGTGTTCGGCAACGACGTCGCCGTCACCGTGGGCGGCGCCTCCGGCAACTTCGAGCTCAACGTCTACAAGCCGCTGATCATCTCGAACTACCTGCGCTCGGTGCACCTGCTCGCCGACGCCTGCGAGTCCTTCGAGGAGCACTGCGCGCGCGGCATCGAGCCCGACCACGAGCAGATCCGGGAGCACGTCGGCCGGTCGCTGATGCTCGTCACGGCGCTGGCGCCGCGCATCGGCTACGACAAGGCCGCGGCGATCGCCAAGAAGGCGCACAAGGAGGGCACGACCCTCAAGGAGGCGGCCCTCGCCCTCGGGTACCTGACCGCCGAGGAGTTCGACCGCGACGTGAAGCCGGAGAACATGGTCGGGCCCGGGAACTGACCGTGCCCGAGCCCGTCCCGGTCTTCTCCTCGCTCCACGTCGACCTTCTCCTGCTCGCCTCGGCGAGGCTCGCGCTGGCCGGCCTGCTCGGCGCTCTCCTCGGGGTCCAGCGCGAGCGCGTCCACAGCGCGGCCGGCCTGCGCACGCACATCCTCGTCGCCGTCGGCGCGGCGCTGATCGTGCTCTCCGGCATTCAGGCGGGTTTCGGGAACGACGCCTCGAGCCATGTCATCCAGGGCATCGTGGCCGGCATCGGGTTCCTCGGCGCCGGGACGATCCTGAAGATCGGCGAGCGCGCCGAGGTGCACGGCCTGACGACCGCCGCCAGCATCTGGCTGACGGCCGGCGTCGGCATCGCGGCCGGTCTCGGCCATCTCTGGCTGCCGGTGGTCGCCGCGGCGATCGGCTGGTTGGTGCTCGGGCCCCTCGGCCGCCTCGAGAAATCCCACCCGGGCGCGGGCCCGCCTCGAGGCTGAGGCCGCCGCTCAGCGCACGAGCGCGGCGAGCTTCGTCTCGGCTTCGGCGTGAAGGGTCGGCGGCGCGCCGTAGAAAGCGCCCGCCGCCTTCCCGTCCCGGTCGAAGACCAGCAGCGTCGGAACGGCGCTCACGTCGCCGAAGGAACGGACGAGGTCCGGCTGGCCGAGCACCCAGGTCAGCGGAAGGTGGAGGTCGCCGACGAGCTTGCGGACATTCGCCTCCTCCGACTCGATCGCGACCGCGGCGACGACGACCTTGTCCCCGTATCGTTTCTTGAGCTCTCCCAGCCAGCCGAGCGTGCCGCGGCAGGGCGGGCACCAGGTCGCCCAGAATTCGACGAGCACGACGCGGCCCTTCAGGTCCTCGGGCGAGACCCTTCGTCCGTCGAGACCGGTCAGCGTCACCGCCGGGTAGGCCGCCACCTCCATCGACTTCGACGGTGCGGCCGCGGCGAGCGCGTCGGCCCTGCGCCCGGCGAGCAGCAGGTCGATCATGCGCGTCAGATCCGCCTGGAACCGGTCGTGGGCGGCGGCGCTCTTGAGCGGCGCGTAGCGACCCCCCTCCTCCTTCTGGTCCTTCCCGTAGAAGCCGAAGTCGTTGGGCGTCGCGACGAGCACGTCGTCGACGAAGATCGCCGGGTAGCGCGTCACCCCGAAGCGTTTCGCGAGCGCGGAGTCGCCGTAGTTCTCCGAGACGAACCGCGCCTTCCCTCCGAACTTCTGGACGACGCTCTGGGCCAGCAAACTTGCCGGATCGGAGAGATTTCAGGTGTAGGGCCAGCGCACCAGCGTGACGGTGACCGTCGCAGGCGGCTCGGCCGGGCGGGGCCGCGGCGGATCGAGCGCGGCGAAGTAGCGCGGCAGGACCTCGGCCACGACCGCCGAGGCCTGCGCCGGGGAGGTCCCGGCGGCCGCGGACGAAGCGTCGGCCTCGCCGGCCTCGAGGAAGATCCGCCCGATGCTCTGGTCGACGCCTCCGGCCTCCGACAGCCTCTGGCGCAGCGGCGCGAGCCGGGCCTTCGCCTCGTCGGCGGTCAGCGCCGGCACCCGTCCGGTCAGCGGGGCGACGCGCAGCACCGCCTGGAGATAACGGAGCATCGCTCCGTACGCGAGGCCGGCCCCGTCGAGCTCTCGCGCCTCCTTGAGGGTCGAGCTCGCCGTGATGAACTCGCGGTGCCTGTCGATCGAGGCCGGGGGCCGGTACGCCGACAGCAGCTCCCCCTCGAGCAAGTCGAGCTCGCCCTGGAGCCGGCGCGCCGGGGGCGGCCGCAGGTTCGACGGCGACGACAGCGTGCGGCAGAAGGCGGCGAGGTCCCGCTGGGCCTGCGCGACACCCAGGTAGTAGAAGCCGACCTCGGGCATCGTGTTGCGCTCGTACTCGAGGCTCGCCTCGTAGAAGACGCGGACGGCCGGGACCGAGGCCTCGCCGACGGCGCGAACGGCCGCCGGCGTCACGCCCTCGAGGGCGGCCGGGGAGGGCGCGCCGAGCTCCTTCGCGAGGTCCTTCCCCAGTCTCGCCCACGCGGCCTCGAACGCCGCGTCGCTGTTGCGCTCGGCGGCCGGGAGCCTCCCGAGATACCTCGAAGCCTCGAGGTCCGGCTGCACGCCGGCCAGGCGCTGGAGGGCGAGCAGCCGTCGCCCGCCCTGCATCGCGTCTTCCACGCGGCCCATCGCGGGCGTCGCGCTCTCCTTGATCTGGAGCCACATCTCGTCCTTCGAGGCGTTGGCCTTGAGGTACTGCGACCAGCTCTGGATCGCGGCGGCCAGCGGATCCGCGTGCGGCGGCGCGGCCGCGATCGAGGCCAGCGATGCCGTGGCGACGGCCGCGGCCGCGAGGAAGACGAGTCGAGCCGGGCGCATCGCGGCAAGGAGCATCGCACGGGACCTCACCGCGAATCGCCGGGCGTAGTCTCGGGCTCTCATCGGAGACTTCTTGGACGCGCGGCCGGCGCTAAGGCTTCGCGCCGCCGCCCGCCATCCGCTGGAGCTCCACGACCTCGAGCGCGCGGACCTCGACCGGCGTCAGCGCGGCGAGCTCCTCGAGCGTGCGGGTCTTCCCCGCCTCGGCCGCAACCCGATAGCCCAGGGCGTAGCCCGAGCGCGAGGGGATGTCGAGCTCGGCGCCGCCCAGGAAGAACCGCGCGTAGTCCTCGCGCTTCTCGCTGTCGAGCAGGCGCAGGGCCTCGGCCGCCAGCCGCGGGACCGTCGCCTCGGGGATCGACGGCATGCAGCAGACCTGCGACTCCGGCACCTTCGGGTTGAGCCGCCGGCTCACGTAGGTCGCGAGGCCCTCGGCCCAGAGCGCCCAGCCGAAGGTGTCCGGATCCTCGGCCACGGCCTCGGCGTGGTAGACGTGGAAGAGCTCGTGCACGACGAGCGGCGAGAGCTCCTCCTTCAGCCGGGCGATGACGTCGAGGCCGAACATCAGCGCGCTCTTCCCGTTCACGTCGCGCGTCGCGCCGTCGAAGGCCCCGGCCGAGTAGACGAAGTACACCGGCGTCGAGCACCGAAACCGCGGGAACGCCTTGCGGAACGCGTCGAGCTCGCCCGGCAGCTCCGCGGAGAGCCGTTGCGAGAGGTTCCGCATGGAGGCCTCGATCGCCGGGACCGCCTCGAACGACTTCGGAACGAACTCCGCGGGCGGTTTCGGCACGCCGTGAAAGACGCCTTCGTAGACCGCGGCGTTGGGCTTCCGGACGAGCTCCTCGAAGAAACGGTATTGCTCGGCCGGGGCCTGCCTGCGGGCCTGCCCCCAGAAGCGCCAGAACGCAGGCATGAGGTCCGTCGTCCGGCAGTTCGATCCCGCGGCGGGTGTCATCACGGGCGCCGCCGCCAGGGCGGCCGCGAGCATGAGCGCCGGCGCGAACGGAGTCACGCCCTCAAGTACGGACCCGCGGCGGAGAAGTTCGCGTCAGCTTCCCCACTTCTTCCCGGCCTCGGCGGCCGCCTCCTGCATCGTCCGCGCCTGCCCCGCCGGAAGGTCGATCGGCGAGGCTCCCGGAAGGGCCAGCCTCGCCGGAAGCCCGACGGGCGACTGTCCGTAGAAGAGGCGGAAGAACGACAACGCGGCGAGATACGTGCCGGCCGGGGTCGGGTGCAGGCCGTCGGCCGAGTAGAGCGCCAGCTTCGGGTCCTTCTTCCAGGCCAGGCGCCACGCGTCTCCGGCCGGACACACCAGGCCGCCGACGAGTTTCGCCGCACCGGCGTACGACTGCACGACGCCCTCGAAGTCCTGCGGCCGGCTCGTCGACGGCCAGACCATGTAGAGGACCGGCCGGCCGCCCACGGCCCGGATCTCCCTGGCAAACCGTTCCGCATAGGCTCGCAGCACCGAGATCCCGTCGGACGAAGCCGACGGTCCCTGCTGCAGCACCACGTAGTCCCAGCTCCCGACCGCGATCGCCTTCAGCGCGTCGCCCTGGTTCCACAGGTCCTCGAGGCTGAAGCCCGGCCCCGTCACCGCGCGAACGAACGGACGCGACTTCCCCGCCGCCTCCGCGAGCGCCCGGAACACCGCCGGCAGGTCGTTGGTGTACGTCAGGCTGTTGCCGATGAAGAGCACGTGGAGCGGCGCGGCGATCTCTTCGTCCGACGGCTCCTGGGCCAGGGCCGGCACGGCGGCGAGAAGGCCGACGACGAGCGCGAGCCGAAGCCGTCTCACGCCGGAGGCTTGACGAGGACGGGGATGGACGACGTGCGACGGGTAGCTCGGCCGAGCGGTAGACGCGGTGCGTCGCCGCCCGGAAGTCCGCGGCCTTCGCCTCGAAGATGTTCGGCACGAACGTCTGCGGATTGCGGTCGATGAGCGGGAACCAGCGTGCTCTGCACCTGCACCATGATCCGGTGCCCCTTCAGGAACGTGTAGTTCTGGGTGTGCAGGCTCGAACGTGTAGTCGAGCACCGCGTCCGGCGTCGATCGGCTCGGGCTTCTCGAAGCTCTTGCGGTAGCGCCCGCGGAAGACCTCGTTGGCGACCATGAGCTGGTAGCCGCGCCAGGTCCCAGTTCGCCGGGTAGTGCTCCGGGATAGACGTCGATCAGCTTGACGACCCAGTCGGCGTCGCTGCCGGTGGTCGAGGCGAAGAGGTGCGCGACGACCTCGCCGGCGATCGTCACGTCGTCGGTCGAGCGGCGCGGTCTCCCAGCTCAGCACGTCGGGCGCGGTCGTGCGACGAAGCGCTGGTCCTCGACGAGCCACGTGCGACCACTTCGAGCCGCCGGCGAAAGTACGTCGGCTGGATCGGGCGGCGGCCGGTACGGCACCGGGTGGGCGGGATCGGAGACGTAGCTGTCGAACGCGTCGTCGTGCGCCGGTCGGGGCGTCGAACGACGAGCGTGCCGTCCGGCGCCGAAGTAGAGCCGGCGCGCCTCGGTGCTCCGTCCTTGGGCGGCCAGGCGTCGCAGCGGCGCCACTGGTTCGTCCCGGTCTCGAAGGTCAGCGCCTCGGGGAGGTCGAGCGGCCCCTTGTCCTTCAGGTAGTAGCGCGAACCACGGCGCCTGCGACCTCGTCGCGGAAGTACTTCGCCGGTCGCGCTGCCGAACGGGATCGCGCCCGAGCCGGTCGCCCGTCGCCGCGCGCCCAGCCGCCGTGGTTCCACGGGCCGACGACGAGGTAGTTGAGGTTCTTCGGTGTCGTGCTTCTCGAGCGCCTCGTAGATCTGCGAGCGGGCCGTAGAAGTCCTCCTGGTCCCACCAGCCGGCGACGTTCAGCGTCGGCACCGTGACCTCGTCGAGGTGCGGGATCAGCGTCTGGCGCTTCCAGAACGCGTCGTAGTCCGGGTGCGCGACGAAGTCGTTCCAGGTCGGGATCTTCCCGTGGAGGTAGCTGCGCGTTGACGTTGGCGAGCGAGCCCGAGCGCGAGGTACCAGTCGTAGGTGTCGTAGCGGTCGAAGCGCGAACGGCCTGCACGTCCTTCGCCGCTCTCGAGCTCAGTAGCGCGTACTCGAAGCCGTAGCTCAGGCGGAAGGCGCCGTTGTGGTGGAAGTCGTCGCCGAGCCACATGTCGGCCGGCGAGGCCTGCGGCGAGATCGCCTTGAGCGCCGGGATGCGGCTCGAGCGCGCCCATGATCGTCGTCCAGCCGTCGTAGGAGATGCCGAGCATGCCGACGCGGCCGTTGTTGCCCGGCACGTTCTTGAGCAGCCAGTCGATCGTGTCGTAGGTGTCGGTGCCCTCGTCGAGCGCCTTCGTGTCGCCGGGCGCGCGCGCCGGCCGCTGCATGACGAACGTCGCCCTCGGAGCCGAACTTGCCGCGGATGTCCTGGAAGACGAAGATGTAGCCGTCGTCGGCGAGCGCCTTGCAGTAGCCGTCGAAGGCCTCGCCGGCGCCTGCGCGATGCCGTACGGCGTGCGCTGCATGAGGAACGGCAGCGGTCCGGTGCGGCTCTGCGGCGCGAAGATCTTCGTGTGGAGCTTGCACCCCGTCGCGCATCGGGATCATCACGTCCTTCTCGACGTACGGCTCCTCGGCCGTCCCGGCCCGCGGGCCCGCGGCGATCGAGACGATGGCGGCGAGCGCGGCGCACACGACGGCCGCCACCGGAGCCAGGCGGATTTTCACGGAGCGGATTGTAGCGCCAGGGGGCGGGCGGACGGGCCTCCGCCTCAGGCGAGAGGCTTGGTCAGGAGGATGCGGCCCTTCCCGCGAAACCCGGCCTTCGCGTACAGGCCGATCGCCGCGCGCCGGTGCTTCTCGACCTCCAGGTGCAGCGCGTGCACGCCGAGGCGCCGGCAGTAGGCCTCGGCGGCCTCGAGGAGCTTCCCGCCGAGGCCGAGCCCTCTCGCGCCCGGCTCGACCACGATCTCGTCGACGAATCCGTCGCGGCCGCGGTACTCCAGGCTGTACCCGAGCGTCACGACGGCGTACCCCGCGACGCGGGGACCGAGCGAGGCGACCCACGCCCTTCCCCGCGAGGGCTGGCTCAGCAGGGCGCGGAGGACCCGGGACGCGACGCGGCGGTCGAAGGGATACCCATCCTCCGCGTAGTACGGCCCCATCAGCGCGAGGATCGCGGGCACATCGCCGTCCCGGGCGATCCGGATGCGGGCCTCGCGCGGATCCACTACCTCTTCGGGTTGGCCGTCAGGGCGCAAGCGGCGATCCGCCACTTGCCGTCGGCCTCCTTCCTCCAGACGATCAGGAACTTGCTCGTCGACGGCGGACCGGTCGCGTCGGGCAGCGTGACGGCGGTCGAGCCGGTCTCCCAGGCGAGGTCTCCCCCCGGCGCGACCTGGATCGATTCGCTGTACGCACGGAAGGTGTCGAGCCGCGGGAGCCGCTCGCCGTACATCTTCTGGATCGCGGCCTTGCCCTTCAGCGCCGCCTCGCCGTTGAAGTGGACGACCGCGTCCTCGGCCCAGAACGGCATCACGGCCAGGACGTCCTTGCGGGCCTCGGCGTCGGCGACCCCGCGGCTGCGCGCCCGGACTTCCGCCTCGGCGGCGGCCGTCGATCCGCGGGGCGCTTCGGGGGCCTCCCGCCGGCACGCCCCCGAGACGAGCGCGGCGCCCAGGATGGCCGCGGTCAGAGAAAACTTCATGCCGTACTCCCTGTCGCGGATCGGTCAGTGCTTGAGCACGTCCTCGACCGCTCCGGTGTTCGCGTTGACGATGACGGAAAGACCGCCGTCCTTGCCGTCGGCCTTGCTGTAGTTGATGTACCACGTGGCGTGCCGGTCGCTCGGTGCGGCCGCCGTCCCGAGCGAGACCGTGTAGCCCTCCTTCAGGAGCGCCTCGCCGTGCGTCTTCGCGAGCGTGAAGAGGGCGGCGCCGTCGCGGTAGAAGTCGGGCTTCAAGTCCGGAATGCGGCCGGCCGGCCCGGGCTGCGCCCAGCAGGTCAGCGACCCGCGGAACGTGCTGATCGAGACGCTGGCGTTGGCCTTCGCCGAGAAGAACATGAGGCTCCAGGCCGTCGACGAGCCGTCGGGCTGGAGAGGGCCGAGGCTCGTGTTCGTGATCCGCGCCGGCACGGCGTCCGGCTTCCAGGCCTTCGCGTACTTGTCCGCCATCGCGTAGATCTCGGCGAGCTTGACCGCCGGGTTCTTGAGCTGGAGCGTCTTGCAGGCTTCCTGCGCCCGGGCGGCGGAACCGGCCGCGACGCCGGCGGCGATCAGCAACGGGACCCAGCGTGTCTTCATGGCGTGATTCTCCTTCATCTTCCTCTCGTCGCGCGGGCGGGCCGGGGGCCACGCTCGTCGTCCGCCTTCCACTGGAACCGGGCGAGCCGGATCGACCCCGTGTCGCCGAAGCGCACGCCCTCCTTCTCGAGGAGGAACCTCTGGATCTCGTCCATCGGCCGGCCGTCCGACCTCAGGCTGATCCGGCCGGCGGCATTGACGACGCGGTGCCAGGGCACGCGGCTCCCCTCGCCGAGGGCCGACAGGGCGTAGCCGACCATCCTCGCGTGGCCCGGCAGGCCCGCGACGCTCGCGATCTGTCCGTAGGTGGCGACGCGGCCGCGAGGCACGCGCGCCACCGCGGCGTAGATGCGGGCGTACGTGGCCGGCGGCGCGGACGAGGACCCGGGTCCGCGCCTCTTCGCGGAGTTCATGGATCCCCTTCCCCTATCGAATCGCGCCCGGGCCGTACAGCACCCGCCCGGGACGGGCCGGCGTGACCACGCCATTCTCGAGAACGATCTGCCCGTTGACGACGACGAGCGAGAACCCCTCCGAGTACTGGTGGGGCTTCTCGAAAGTCGCCACGTCGCGCACCTTCGCCGGGTCGAAGACGGCGAGGTCCGCCTTCATGCCCGGGCGCACGAGTCCGCGGTCGGCCAGCCCGAGACGCGCCGCGGGAAAGGACGACATCTTGCGCACGGCCTCCTCGAGCGTCAGCACGCCGCGCTCCCGGACGTAGACCGCGAGCACGCGGGCGAACGTGCCGTAGCTTCGAGGATGCGGGACGCCCTCGCCCGGGATCGGGATCCCGCCGTCGGAGGCGATCATCGTCGCCGGGTGGCGGAGGATCCGTTCGAGGTCCTCCTCGCCGATGGCGTGAAAGATCCCTCCGCAGTCGCCCTGCGCGACGATCCAGAGCGCCGCCTCGGCCGCGCCCTCGATCGAGGGCGGCAGCCCACGCCTGGCCGCCGCCTCGACGAGGTTCTTCCCGTCGAGCGAGGAGTCCCACTCGCACTCCGAGAGAACCACGCGCTTCGGGTCGCCCCCGCCCCGCTCCTCGCGGATGAGACGCTCGGTCTCCGCGCGGATCCTCGCGTGCTCCGCCGGGTCCTTCAGCCGCGCCCGGACCTTATCCTCCCCGCCCTCCTGCGCCCACGCCGGCATCAGGGCCGCGCCGACGCTCGTCGAGGAGGCCGTGTAGGGGTACTGGTCGATCGTCGCGTCGACTCCCCGCGCGCGGGCCTCGTCGACGAGCTTCAGCGTCTCGACGCTCCGGCCCCAGTTCTTCGCGCCGATGACCTTGTGGTGGGTGACCTGCGTCGGCAGGCCGCCGCGCTCCCCGATCGCGACCGTCTCGCGGACGCTCTCGAGGATCCGTCCGGCCTCGTCCCGCATGTGCGAGACGTAGATGCCGCCCCGGCAGCCGGCCACCCGCGCGAGCTCCACGACCTCGTCGGTCGTCGAGAAGGCCCCCGGCACGTAGAAGAGGCCCGAGGACAGGCCGAAGGCGCCGTCGTCCATCCCCTGCGCCACGAGGGCGCGCATCGCCTGCATCTCGGCGGGGGTCGGCGCTCGGTCGACTTCGCCCAGGACCTTCTCCCGGATCGAGCCCTGGCCGATGAAGGCTGCGACGTTGACGGACTTCTGCAGGAGCTCGAGGTCCGCCAGGAACGGCGCGAGCGGAACGGGCGAGCTGCCGTCGGGGCCTTCGACGAAGGTCGTGACGCCCTCGCGCAGGTAGTTCTCGGCGGTCGGGATTTCGAAGATGCCCGACCGGGCGTGACTGTGGATGTCGATGAAACCCGGAGCCACGACCTGCCCGCCCGCGTCGACGACGCGCCGGGCCGGCTCCCGGATGGCGGGCGCGATCCGGGCGATCGAGTCGCCGCGGATCGCCACGTCGCCGCGGAACCAGGGATTCCCGCTTCCGTCGACGATCCTCGCGTTTCGGATCACGAGGTCGTACGGCGGCGCCTGCGCCCCGGCCGGGCGCGCGCCGGAAAGGCACAGCGCGGCCGCGAGGGCGGCGAAGAGGCGGAAGCTCAAAAGTGGGCCGGCGTCACCGCTTCCCGAGGGCCCTCGGCCAGGCGCTCCTTGAAGCAGCGGCCGTGGCAGAACCAGGCCTGCGTGAGGCCCTCCTCCGTCTCGACCCGAACGGCGCAGGGATCGACCGCCGTGCGCTCGATCGAATGGCCGCAGAAGCAGCAGGGACCGCCGATCTCCAAATCACTCATCGGTTCTCCATTCCGCCCGGTCGCGCCGGGCACGATGCCTCATCTATCACAGCGCAAACTCGAACATCACCTGGTCGCGCGGCGCCTCGGTCCCGCCGGCCGACGCGTAGAGCCTCATCGCGCGCCGCGTTCTCCCGGTCCGTCAGCACCCAGGCCTCCCGGCAGCCCAGGCGCCGGCCCTCCTCCAGCATCGCGCTCAGCACGCGCCCGGCGAGGCCCCGCCGGCGGTGCGTCGGCGCCACGCCGACCTCGTTGATCCAGAGCTCCGCGGGCTTGTCCGGATGGACGTAGTGCACGGCGGAGACGAACGCCACCACGACGCCGTCGTCGATCGCGACGGCCAGGTGGTGCCGCGGATCGCTCCAGGAACTCCGCCAGGAGCGCGTCGTCGACGCCCCGGTCGAGGACGCCAGGAGCGACGCGCGAGAGCGCCGCGTCGTCGCCGCGCCGGAGAATGCGCACCTCGACGGTCACGCCTTCCACTTCGCGGCGATCTTCCGCACCGTGGTCACGTTTCTGAGGGTCGTCGGCATGCCGAGCGTCTTCTCCAGGCGTCCCCCGGAGAACGGCGAATCGGCGAAGCTCGTCCGGCAGCACCAGTAGACCTCCCGCCCGACGACGCGGAAGGCGTCCGTCGCGGTCGCGCTGGCCTTCAGCGCCCGCACCGCCGCGGCGGCGGGCGCCCCGGAGAGGAACCCGATGTAGAGCCGGTCGCCCTCCGCGAGCTCGAACGGCTCCCGACGCGCGGTTTCCGCGAGCTCCGCCGGCGTGCGCAGGAACGTCGCGACCTCATAGCCCAGGGCGTCCTCGAGTCGGGCGGCGAGCTTCGCGGCCAGCGGCCTCTCGCTCTTCGACGACGACTCGAAGAGAACGTTGCCGCTCGCGATGACCGTCTCGACGTCCGTGCAGCCGGCCTTCTCGAAGATCCGCCGGAGCGCGTCCATCTTGACGACGTGCCCCCCGACGTTGATGGCGCGCAGGAATGCGGCGTACCGGGCCATGCCTACCGCAGCGCCACGCCGCAGCGCGGGCAGAAGCTCGGGTTGGCTCCTCTTCCGAGATAGCGCTGGCAGGCCGGGCAGCGCCAGTTCTGGAGGGTGAAGACCAGGATCGCCGCCATCGCGCCGAAGAGTACGAAGAGGCCGGGTCCGCGGTTGAGCGCCTGGCGGCCGGGCAGGATCATCAGCGCGATCGCACCCAGCCCGATCACGACGGCCACCGCGATCTGCCGCCGCCTCCGCGTCGCGAACTCGGCCTTGAAACCGGCGAGCTGCTCCTGCGTGTACTCCACCGCTCCCTCAGCTCCGAAGCGACGCCGCGAGCTTCTTCGGCGCGACTTCGAGGTAACCGTCCTTCACCAGGCCCGCGAGGATACCCCGGTCGATCCCCTGGTCGAGGTGGATCCCGATCCAGCCCGCCGTCCCGACGTAGGGCGGAACGAAGAACTGCTTCGGGTCCACACGGACGAGGTCCTCCTGCGCGCCCGGCGCCGCCTTGCACCAGATCGCGATGCGGCCGTCGCCGTGGTGGTTGTTCGCGAACATGACGAACATCCGATCGCGCACGCGGAAGGTCGGTGCGCCCCAGGCGACCTTCTCGTGCGCCTCCGGGAGGGCGAGGCAGATCTTGCGGACGCGGTCGTAGAGACGCTTGCTCCGCCACGGCTTGCTCGGGGCTAGGGAGTCCTCGGATCGACGAGCGGCGGCCGCCGGACCTCGAGATGGACCACGCTTCCACCGGTGTTGGCGTAGAGGCGGCGACACCCCTCGGCGAAGCCGAGCTGGCGGGCGTCGGTGCGACCGAGACCGTCCCCCACGATCGGCCGCCATCGCGGCTGGCGCTGATCGATCCGTAATCGTCCCACGGAGTCCGCCACCATCCGGGTCCCTTGAGATCGGAGGCGTAGATCAGCGAACCGTCGCGCGGATCGACAACGAGGTCCGAGACGTAGGCCTCGTGGAAACCGGTCGACTCCCAGGTCCGGCCGGCGTCCTCCGAGACGAACACACCGCCGCAGACGAGTTCATATCCCCAGATCGGACCGCTGTCGAAACCGACAGGCGTGATCGCGCCCGTGCCGCGACCATCCGATTCGGGTCCGCGGGTCGACGACCAGCGCCGTCAGGTGGGGACAGGCGAGCGGCGGTGGAGCGACGAGGTCCCAGGAGTAACCTCCGGACGCGCTGCGAAACACGCCGTTGTCCGCAACGACGCGAAGCGCGCCACCGGCCTCGACCTTGAGGCTCACGCTCTTCGTGAACGGCGCCGGAAGTTCCCTCCACGTATTGCCCCCGTCATCGCTCCGTGCGAAGCGCGGGTTCAGGGACAAGGCGACGTAAACGCTTCGCGGGTTGCCGGGGTCGAAGGCGATGGAGTGCCGGTGGACATATCCAGGAGCGAAAGTCGGCTACGAGCCTCCACGTGGCCCCGGAGTCGAGCGAGCGGTAAAGCAAGCTGTCTCCTATCGTGTACGTGGACGCGAACAGCCGGGCCGGATCGTTCGGATCGACCTGCAGGTCGCCGGGCCACTCGCCGTCCGGTCCGGTCGCCAGAGGTATCCACGACGCGCCCGCGTCCGTGCTCTTGAACACGGTGCTCCGCGAGGATTCCTGACCGAGACCATAGATCGTCGAGTCGTCGTCCGGCGCCAGGGCGAACACGTCCATCCAGGGGGAACCGCCCCGGAGAGCCTCCCCGACGCGTTCGGGAGCCATCCGAGGATCGCCGGCGTTCAATCCCGCCGCGACGAGGAGGAAAGCGGAGAAAAGGATCAAGCCGAGGAGTATACGCAGCCCGTCGCCGCAACGTCGCCTTCATGCCCTCCGCAGCCTCGGCGACAGCAGGACCGGGGCCATCGCGACGGCGGCGTCGCCCGGCTGAAGAGCCGCCGGCTCATCGCCGTCGCGCCGGGGTCACCGCTTGTCGACGACGAAGATCTTGTTGACGATCTTCCACTCGCCGCCGATTCGGAGGAGGTTCAGGTAGTCCGTGTAGATCGACTTCGGGTAGACCTCCACGACCTTGACCGACGCCGCGGCGCCGGTGACGTCGACGGCGGCGATCTTCAGATCCCCCGCTTCCTCCTGGCCGGCGCTCTTCGCGAAGCCCTCGTACCACTGCTCCTGGGTGAGCTGGCCGAGGCTTCCGTCCTTCTTCAGGAAGTACAGCTTCGCCTCCGGGAGAAACGCCTTCTTGAGGCTCCCGACGTCGTTGAACTTGAGGCCGTGGAGATAGGTCTCGACCGTCTTGCGGACGCCGGCCTCGTCCGCCAGCGGCGTCTCTCCCGAGAGCGCGGCCGCGCATGCGAGGGCGAAGGCGAGGATCGGCACGCGCTTCATCACTTCCCCTTCTCCGGACGCAGATTCAGCGAGTCGAAGAACGCGTCGACCCCGGCCTCGTGCAGGATGTCGCGGGTCTCCGCGGTGTAGGTGATGCTGTAGAAGCCGTCGCCCGAGTCGATGATGATGACGCGGTGCGGCGGCGGCCGGTCGGGCTTGGAGCCGTAGAGCTCGACGCTCAGGTACCGGATCTTCTCCGGGTCGAGCCCCTTCGGCTGCCAGCGCTCCGCGAGCATGTCCGGGAAGGACTGGCGCGTCACGGCCATGTCGGCGCGGACGAACGACTCGAGGTCGGCGAGCGCCGGCACCTTCGGGTCCTTCGCCTGGTACGCGATCGCGATCGCGCGGTCGGTGTTTTCGGGCGTCTTGCCCTTCGGAAGGAACATCAGCTCGACGCCGGCCTTTCGGGCCCCGGCCACGTCCATCGCCCAGCCGGGCGGGACGTCGTAGGTCAGCGTGACGGGCGGCGTCTGGGCCGCGGCGGGCGCCGCGAGGGCCAGGAGAGCCAGGCAGGCGCGCGCGGCTCGCATGGGGTCAGGCCAGCGTGGCCACGAGGATGGCCTTGATCGTGTGCATGCGGTTCTCCGCCTGGTCGAAGACGATCGAGGCGGGCGACTCGAAGACGTCCTCGGTCACTTCCAGCCCCTCGAGGCCGAACTTCGCATGGAGCTCCTCGCCCTTCGTCGTCTCGCGGTTGTGGAAGGCCGGCAGGCAGTGCATGAACTTCGCCCGCGGGTTGCCGGTCGCCTTCATCAGCTCCGCCGTCACCCGGTACTTCTTCAGGGCCCGGATGCGCTTGCCCCAGGCGTCCGCCGGCTCCCCCATCGACACCCAGACGTCGGTGTGGACGAAGTCGCAGCCCTTCACGCCCTTCTTCGGGTCCTCGGTCAGCGTCAGCTTCGCGCCGGAGTCCCTGGCGAGGGCGCGCGCGCGCGAAACGACCGCCGCGGCCGGCCACAGCGACTTCGGCGCGGCGAGTCGCACGTCCATGCCCATGCGGGCCCCGACGAGCAGCAGCGAGTTGCCCATGTTGTTGCGGGCGTCGCCGAGGTAGCAGTACGCGACCTCGTGGAGCGGCTTGTCGGCGTGCTCCTCCATCGTCAGCAGGTCCGCCAGCATCTGCGTCGGGTGCGACTCGTCCGTCAGGCCGTTGTAGACGGGCACGCCGGCGCTCGCCGCGAGCTCTTCGACGACGGTCTGCTTGAACCCGCGGTACTCGATCGCGTCGTACATCCGGCCGAGCACCCGCGCGGTGTCCTTGATCGACTCCTTGTGGCCGATCTGCGAGCCCGACGGATCGAGGTAGGTCACGCCCATCCCCTGGTCGTACGCCGCGACCTCGAAGGCGCAGCGCGTGCGGGTCGAGGTCTTCTCGAAGATCAGGCAGAGGTTGCGGCCCTTCAACCTCGGGGCCTCGGTGCCGGCGTACTTGGCCCGCTTCAGGTCCTTCGAGAGGTCGAGGAGGAAGCGGATCTCCTCGCGCGAGAAGTCGGACATCTCCAGGACGCTTCGGTTCTTCAGGTTGACGGGCATGGCGGCTATTCTCTCCCGAGAGGCCCCCCCCTCACCCTGCCCTCTCCCCCCTCGGGGGGAGAGGGAAATATCTAGACCGGTTCCCAGGGCGGCGGAGGGTGCGCGCCCGCGGCCCGGTCGACCTCGCGGGTGATCGCGTCGACCGCGGCCGCGATCTTCGCGAGCGCCTCGGCGTCCGGCATGTCCGCAGGGATCCGAAACGGCTCGCCGTACCCGACGACGCAGCGCGAGAACGGCTTCGGGACGAGGTATCGGTCCCAGGACCTCAGGAAGAGTGGCCGGGCGCTCGAGCCTGCGTGGGGGAGAATCCAGGCGTCGGTCTTGCGCGCGAGCCGCAGGACCCCCGGCTGCACCACGCGCGCCGGGCCCCGCGGGCCGTCGACCGTCATGGCGGCGGTATGCCCGCCGCGGACCAGGTCGATCATCTCCAGCAGCGCCGTGCCTCCGCCTTTGCCGGTCGAGCCCCGCGCGGCCGCGTAACCGTTGCGGACCATCCACCGCGCGATGATCTCGCCGTCTTTCGAGCGCGAGGCCATCGCCACCATGCCCTCGTGGCGGTGGACCAGGGCCGGCAGGACCATGCGGCCGTGCCACATGGTGTAGATGACCGGCTCCCGGCGCTCCAGCAGCTCCGTCTCGCGCTCGGGATGCAGCGTGTCGATGCGGACCGAGGCCCGCAGTCCCACGATCCCGGCGCCGGCGAGGCCGGCCGCAACGCGGGCGCCGAGCATCGGCGTCGCTACCGGCGGCGCGGCGCCGCGAAGTGGGCCGCGACCTTCGCGTACACGCTCGGGATGACCTCGGGCACGGTCTTCACGCCCTTCGTGAAGACGGCCACGATGAAGTCCGAGCCGTTCGGCAGGGCGACCCGGGCGACGAGGTGGTGGAAGTCGTAGGCGTCGCCGGACTTGGCCCAGACGCGGCTGCCCTTCGGCAGTTCCTGGCCCGCCAGCCGCGCGTCCTCGAGCTCGAGGTCTTCGAGCGGGTCGGTGCCGGTGACGTCCCGGGCGAGCAGCATCAGCATCTCATCGGTCAGGGCCTCGCCGGCGACCTCTCCGCGGACGATCTCCTTGAAGATCCGGGCGGCCTCGGCGGCGGTCATGCGGTTGCGGTTCTTCCCACCGTCGCGAAACGCCTGTTCGCGCCCGTAGGCGTCCTCGCAGAACGTCTTCTGGTTGGCGTTCAGGTTCGTGTAGCCGCGGCCGCGGTACCAGTCGTTGACGACGTTGCGTTTGGCCTTCCAGCGCTCCCACTCGAGGCCCGAGAGCTCCGGCCCGGAGGTCGTGCCGGTGATCGAGTCGACGACGAACCCGGTCGCGTCGTTCGAGGAGACGGTGATCATGTCCTTGACGGCCCGGACGAGCTCCGGCGTGTCCTCGAGCTTGCCCGCCTGCTTGCGCGCCTCGTAGTACGAGAGAAAGCAGATCTTGACGACCGAGCACGGGTAGTAGGACGCGTCGCCGCGATAGGCCCCGGCCGGAAACGAGGCGCCCGGGACCGGCGCCGTCATGTCGATGACCGCGATCGAGAGGCCCTCCGCGGTCAGGCCCTTCTCGGAAAACTGCGCGACGGTCTCGGCGGCGATCGTCGCGAGCGCCGCGTCGAGGGCGGGAGAGGGATCGAGCTTCGAGATCGGCGCCGGGCTTTCCGCCGCCGTGAGGGCCGCCGCGATGCCGAAAGCGGCGAGCAGGCCCGCGGGACGCCTCAGGGGCGGGCCCCCCGCGACTCCGGAAAGGCCAGCGGGGCCTTCACGGCCGGCCGGGAGGCCGCCTGGCGGCGCCGGGCGCGCAGGACGATGACGACGATCGAGCCCGCCGCGAGAAACGGCATCGCGACCATCAGCAGGATCGACCAGTACATCCCCCGCCACATCCCCGGGCCGTTGTCGGCGACATTCTCCTTGCAGAGCGGGCAGGCCGACGCGACGGCGGTCAGGACGACCACGGCCAGGGCCGCGATCGCCAGGGCGCGCAGGGCTTTCCGTCGGGCCGGGCTCATCCTCGTCACCTTACCCGAATCGGGCCGGGATCGTAAAGCTGGTAGAGCATCAGGTAGATCACGACCCCGGTCACCGACACGTAGACCCAGAGCGGGAAGGTCCACCGCGCCAGCCGCCGGTGCGTCTCGTCGCGGCGCTTCAGGCCCAGGTAGAGCGTGCGGAGCACCATCGGCACGATCGCGGCCGCGAGGACCGTGTGCGTCAGCAGGATCGCGAAGTAGACGGTCCGGACGGGGCCCTGGCCCGTGAAACGCACCGATCCGACGGCCGCGTGGTAGGCGAGGTAGCAGGCGAGAAACAGGGTCGAGGTCGCGGCCGCCGAGAGCATCAGCTTCCGATGCCGATCGATCTCCCGCGCCCGGATCGCGCGGTAGCCGAGGAGCAGGAGGACCGCGCTCGCCGCGTTCAGCGTCGCGTTGACCGCGGGAAGCTGGGTGACGTCCACCCGAATTTCAGATCAGGTACACGATCGCGAAGAGCAGGATCCACACCAGGTCGACGAAGTGCCAGTAGAGGCCGAGCGTCTCGATCCCGAGGTGGTGCTGCGGCGTGTACTTGCCGAGGAAGAGCTTTCCCGGTGCACCACGCGATGCAGACGACGCCGCAGAAGACGTGGAAGCCGTGGAAGCCGGTCATCGTGTAGAAGGTCGAGCCGAAGAGGGAGACGTGCGGGTTGAAGCCCTCGTGGAGCAGGTGCTTGTACTCGTAGACCTGCACGGAGAGGAAGATCGAGCCGCCCAGCAGCGTCAGGCACATGAAGAGCTTCGACTTCGCGACGTTGCCGCGCTGGATCCACTCGAGCGCCTTGACCATCGTGACCGAGGAGCAGATCAGGATGAACGTGTTCGCCGCGGTCAGCCAGATGTTCAGGACGGACTTGGGGTCCGGCCAGGTCGAGCCGTACCGGAGAACGATGTACGAGCCGATCAGGCCCGTGAAGAACATGACCTCCGAGCAGAGGAAGACCCACATCCCCAGCTTGTCGTGGGGAATGCCGGTCGAGGTCCGGTCTTCCTCGGCGTGCGGGTCGAACGTGATGGCGGCGGCGTGATCCATGTGCCTCTCTTCCCTGCCTTAACGCTGGCTGCTGCCGGGTGGCTGATATCCGGGCCGCGGCAGACGCAGCTCGCCGATTCCGACGGACACCAGGATGCATCCCAGGATCAGGGTCGACGCGAAGAGGACGCCCATGATGCGCCGCTCGAACTTCAGGTGCATGAAGTAGAGGGCCACGAGCACGGCCTTGATGATCGCCATGCCGACGATCCCGGAGGCGAGCACGAATTCGGAGCGGTGCGGGATGACCGCCCAGGCGACCTCGGCGATCGTCAGGCCGAGCAGCCACCAGAAGATGGCCATGTAGTTGGGAATCTGGTGCGTGTCGCTGTGGGTTTCGGACGACATCGTTACCCCCTAGTGTCCTGCAGCAGAAGGTTCGATATCAACCTCCGTGCCCCAATGGAGCTGCCACCTTGGAGGCACAGGGCCACAGCGTCTGTATCGAGCCGGATGGCGCTATCGAAGTCGCGGTTACCGAACACTAGTGCGCTCGCGAGATGATGAAAAGAAGCGACCCCACGAAGAGCCCGGCTCCGAGGCTGACGAGGATCCACAGGACCCGGCGGTTGCTCGCGTCCGGCGAGGTCGTCGTCATCGGTCGAACACCATGAGACCCAGCAGGGCCGGCAGATACAGCACCGACGCCAGGAAGAGGCGCCGCGCGGCCGGAACCGTCCGGTTCCAGGCGAAGACGACGGCGAAGGCCAGGAACGCCACTCCCAGCAGGAGCGCGCCCCAGAGATAGCCGCGGCCGGCCGAGGCGAGCATCCCCGCCGCCAGCGTCACGGGCAGGAGCGCCGTCGCGTACAGGACCGCCTGGCGGCCCGTCGAGGAGCCGTCGCGGTCGGTCACGGCGAGCATCGGAAAGCCGCCGCGGGCGTAGTCCTCGCGGTAGAGCCACCCGATCGCGAGGAAGTGCGGGAGCTGCCAGAGAAAGAGGATCGCGAAGAGGCCCCAGCCCGCCGGGCCGAGCGAGCCCCGGGCCGCCGCCCAGCCCATCAGCGGGGGCAGCGCTCCGGGCACGGCCCCGACGACCGTGCAGAGCGAGGTCACGCGCTTCAGCGGCGTGTACGCGAGAACGTAGGAGAGAAGCGACGCGGCGCCGAGCGCGAGCGTGAGCGGATTGACGAAGGCCAGCAGCAGGAGCCCGGCGGCGGAAACGGCCAGGCCGAAGGCTCGGGCGTCCTCGGGCCGCAGGCGCCCCGACGGGATGGGTCGGCGGCTCGTGCGGTGCATGAGGGCGTCCGTGTCGCGCTCCACGTAGTTGTTGAGCGCCGAGGCGCCTCCGCACAGGAGCGCCGTTCCCGCCATGAAGAGGAGGAACGCCAGCCCCGAGAAGCTGCCCGGGCCGCCGACGGCGTAGCCGACGGCAGCCGTGAGGAGAACGAGCATCGTGATCCGCGGCTTGGCGAGCTCGAGGTAGTCCCCGAAGCGTCCCGAGGCCTCCTCGACCGGCAGCGCCGCGGCGCGGGCTACTTCCATCCGGCCGCCCTCCCCGGCATCGACGTCCGGATCGGAACCACGTTGTTGCGCCGCCGCTCGAGGGCGAGGGCCGAGACCGAGAGCGCCAGCGTCGAGCCGAGCAGCAGCGCGCCCGTCGCCACGTGCGCGGTCGTGAGGACGACGTCCTTCCTCGACAGCACCGTGAGGGCGCCGAGCGTGATCTGGACGAGGACGAGGACGCACAGCCCGGCGGCGGCGTTCCGGAGACCGGGGCGGCCCGACCGGAAAGCGCGCGCGGCCGACACGGCGACGAGAGCGGCCACGCAGAGCGCGCCCACCCGGTGCGCGAAGGCGATGACGACCGGGAACGCATCGAGCGGGTGGAACGATCCGCCCGAGGGCCAGCGGGAAGTCCGGAATCGCGAGGCCGGACTTCGTGTGGCGCATGACCGCGCCCACCAGGAGCTGCAGGAAGATCACGGCCGCCGTCGCCGCGGCGATCCTCGAGACCGGATTGGCGCGAAAGGCGTCGGCGAGCTTCGGCGGCGCCTGCTGCCGGAAGCGCGGCGAGGTCGCGACGGCGATCGTCACCGTCAGGCAGAAGAAGATCTGGGCGAGGCAGCCGTGGGCCACGGAGATCGGCGTCGGGAGGAGGTAGATGACCGTCAGCCCGCCGAGCAGGCCCTGGGCGACGACGGTCCCGAGCGCGACGTAGCCGAGACGCCGGACCCAGCGGCGGTCCTCGCGCCGGGCCAGCCAGACGGCCAGCAGAATCGTCAGCAACCCGACGGTGGAGGCGATCAAGCGGTGGGTGTGCTCGAACCGGATCCCGCCGACCATCTTGGAGAGCGGGAACGTGAACATGTTCCAGCCGTAGGTCGTCGGCCAGTCCGGCACCGAGAGGCCCGACTCCGTCGAGGTGACGAGGCCTCCCGCCACGATCAGCAGGAGGGTCGCCGCCGCGACGAAGACGGCGAAGCGGTGGAGCCCGCGGGCTTCCGGGGAACTACCCATGGCCCTTCGCGGGGGCCGGTCCCGTCGGAGCCTCGGACTGAGGCCAGTAGTCCGACCCGTGTCCGGGAACGCTGAACTCGTACGGCCCGCGGTGGACCGTCGGGACGCGCCCGGTGAAGTTCTCGTGCGGCGGGGGCGAGGAGGTCTGCCACTCGAGCGTGTTGGCGTGCCACGGGTTGGGGCCCGCGACTTTGCCGCGCCGCATCGAGAGGAAGAAGTTGAAGACGAGGATCAGCTGCGCCGCGCCCAGGACGAACAGCGAGATCGTCATGAACTGATTCATCGGCTGCAGGTTCTTGAAGAGCGAGTACTGGGTGTAGTCGTAGATCCGGCGCGGCATGCCCCGCATGCCGAGGAAGTGCATCGGGAAGAACACCAGGTTGAACGTGACGAAGGTGATCGCCCAGTGAATCTTGCCCCACGTCTCGTTCATCATCCGGCCGAACATCTTCGGGTACCAGAAGTACAGGCCGGCGAACGCCCCGAAGAGCGAGCCGCCGAAGAGGACGTAGTGGATGTGCCCGACGATGAAGTACGTGTCGTGGATGAAGATGTCGACCGGGGTCGAGGCCATGAAGAGGCCCGAGAGCCCGCCGATCACGAACATCGCGACGAAGGAGAGCGCGTTCAGCATCGGCGTCGTGAAGTGGATGTCCCCGCCCCAGAGCGTCCCCAGCCAGTTGAACGTCTTGATGGCCGAGGGCACGGCGATGACCATCGTCGAGATCATGAACGTCGTGCCGAGGATGGGGTTCATGCCGCTCTGGAACATGTGGTGTCCCCAGACGATGAACCCGAGGCCCGCGATCCCCATCATCGAGTACGCCATCGCGCGGTAGCCGAAGACGGGCTTGCGGCAGAAGACCGGCAGGATCTCCGAGGTGATGCCCATGGCGGGCAGGATCATGATGTAGACCTCGGGGTGCCCGAAGAACCAGAAGAGGTGCTGCCACAGCAGGACCTGGCCTCCGCCCGCGTTCGTCAGCGGCTGGCCGGACACGACCAGGCCGGCCGGCAGGAAGAAGGTCGTCCCGAGCGTCCGGTCGAAGAGCAGCATGATCAGCGCCGCCGAGAGCACCGGCAGCGCGAGCAGCAGGAGGATCGCCGTGATGAAGAGGGCCCACACCGTCAGCGGCATCCGGAAGAAGCTCATCCCCGGGGCGCGCAGATTGATGATGGTGGTGATGAAGTTGACCGACGTCAGCAGCGACGACAGACCCAGGATCAGCAGCGAGATCAGCCAGAGCGTCTGGCCCCTCGGCTGGATGGCCGACAGCGGGGCGTAGGACGTCCAGCCGCCCGCGGCCGCGCCTCCCGTCACGAAGAACGACCAGATGATGATGACCGCCGCCGGCACGGCCACCCAGAAGGACATCATGTTGAGCTTCGGGAAGGCCATGTCCCGGGCGCCGATCTGGATCGGCACCACGAAGTTGCCGAACGCGCCGATCAGGATCGGCATGATCGCGAAGAAGATCATGATCGTCGCGTGCATCGTGAAGAGCGAGTTGTAGAACTCGGGCAGCATCACGCCGCCGGGCATGCCCTCGGGGGCGATCTTGCCCATGAACGGCAGCGGCCGGCCGGGCCACGCGAGCTGGTAGCGCACCAGCGTCGCCAGCAATCCGCCGATGACGAGCATCGCCAGCGCGTACATGAGGTACTGGATGCCGATCACCTTGTGGTCCAGCGAGAACACGTACTTGCGCCAGAAGGAGGTCGGCGCCGCGTGTCCGCCCGCGTGGGCGTGCGCCTCCCGGGGAACGGCGACCGTGCTCAAGAGTTGCCTCCCTTTTCGGCGACGGCGACGGCCGGGGCCGCCGCGGGTTGTGCCTGGGCGGCGGCCGGATTCTGCTCGGCGGCCTGCGCCGCGGCCTGTTCGGCCATCCACTTCTGGAAGTCCTCGGGCGTGTCGACGGTGACGAAGCCCTTCATCCGGAAGTGGCCGAGCCCGCAGAGCTCGGCGCACGCGATCTCCCAGTTCCCGACGCGATTGCCCTCGAACCAGATGCGCGTCTTCATTCCGGGCACGGCGTCCTGCTTGACGCGGAACTCGGGCAGGAAGAACGAGTGGATGACGTCCTTCGAGGTCAGCGTGGCCACGACGGGCTTGCCGACCGGGAAGTGGAGCTGGTTGAGCGTCACGATGTCGTCGGGGGTGTCGAACTTTCCGTCCGCCCCGGCGTAGCGGATGTTCCACGCGAACTGCTCGCCCGTGACGTGCACCTCGAGGCCGTCGCTCGGCATGCGCTCCTTGACCTCGGTCCAGATCCGCCGCGACAGCAGCGCCAGCATCACGCAGATCAGCGCCGGGATGATCGTCCAGATCACCTCGAGCCGGTTGTTCCCGTGCGTGTAGTGGGCCTTGCGCCCTTCGCGGTGGCGGTACTTCCAGAGGAAGACGAGCAGCAGGACCTCGACGATGACGAAGACGACCCCGGTGATCCACGCGATGAGGTGGTAGACCGAGTCGATCTCGTGGGCGAAGGTCGAGGCCTGCTCGGGCAGGTGGAGCCAGAACGGCAGCGCGCCCGCGGCCGCGGGCAGGAGCGCCGCCACGAAAAAGAAGAGCGCCGGCCGGAGAGCCCGGACGGCGCTGGAGAAACGCATGGTGTTGTTCACGGCGGGATAGATTATCGGACTATCCCTTGAAGTTGAAATCGACCGTTTTCGCCTCGGCCCCGGTGATCGTCACGTTCTGCGTCTGCGGGCCGTACTTCTCGTGCCAGGCCTCGATGACGTAGTTGCCGGGCGGGAGATTCTTGATCTCGAAGGTCCCCTGGTCGTTGGTCACCGCGAAGAACGGGTGGTTGAAGACGCCGGTGTAGGCCCCCATCCACTTGTGGACGTCGCACTTGAACCGGATGCCGACCTCGGGGTTGTCGAACTTCTTCACCGTCTCCATGCCCTTGAAGGGCTGGCCGATGTTGAACTCGGCGTTCTTCTTCGGAAGGGCGTGGATGTTGTGGAGCGTCCCGTCGCTGTTGAGAACCTTGATCGGCTGACCCGCCATGACGCCGAAGATGTGCGGGCGGTACTGGCAACCGTGCTGGTCGAGCGTGACGGCCTCGGTCGGCACCGGGTAGGTGCCGGAAACGCCTTCCTTGACGTAGACGAGCACCCACTGGAGCGTCTTGTTCGCGTTGACCACGACCTCCTGCTCGTACACGGGCTCCTTGTGTTCGGACTTGCAGAAGGCGTCGGCGTCCATCTTGATCGCGGGCATGGCCGGGGCCGCGCCCTCGAAGTTGACCTTGCCCGTGAGCGTCGCGCCGCCGGCGGCGGGGGCCGCCGCGGCTGCGCCGGCCGGGGCCGCCGCCGTCGAGGTCGCCGGGGCCTCGTCCTCCATCAACGCGTCCTCGTCCTTCTGGCCGCCGCAGGCCAGGATCGGCAGGGACGCGGCCGCCGCCAGAAGCAGAAATAGAGCGCGCTTGGACATCGGACTCTCCTTAACCCTATAACGTGAAATTCGGCAGACCGTGCTCCCGGGACCGGCGCGCTTCCGCGAAGGCGCCGCCGAGAGCGCCGGCATGATACCGAAGCCATTCCACCCTTTTCAAGCGTCGCGGGGATGGTATCGTCAATCCGCAGAGTGCTTTCGACAACGCTGATCGCGGAGAACCTCGCCAAGTCCTTCGCGGGGCCTTCCCTCTTCTCGGGCTTCTCCCTCCAGGTCGAGTCGGGCCTGACGGCCGTGACCGGGAGAAACGGGAGCGGGAAGACGACCCTGCTGAAGATCCTCGCGGGCCTCCTTTCCCCGACCGCCGGCCGCGTGCGCATCGAGCGCGACGGCCGCGCGCTCGCCGGCGACGAAAGGCGGCTGGCGATCGGCTGGTCGGGCCCCGATCTCGCCTTCTATGGCGACCTGACCGGCGAGGAGAACCTGCACTTCTTCCGGGAGGCGGCCGGGCACGCGCTGCCGGACGTCGAGATCCGGCGGCGGCTGGCGGAGACGGGCCTCGCCGAGGCCGCGATGGGCCGGCGGGTCGAGGAGTACTCGACCGGCATGCGGCAGCGCCTGCGCATCGCGTTTGCCCTGCTCTTCGATCCGGCGATCGTCCTCCTCGACGAGCCCTTCACGGGTCTCGACGTCGAGGGCCGCGAGATCGTCCACGGCCTCGTCGCGGCGGCGCGGCGCCGGGGCGCCGTCGTCCTGGCCTCCAACGACGAGCGCGACTTCGTCGAGCCCGACCGACGGGTCGCTCTCGGCTCCCCCGCGAGGGCCTCCGCGTGAGCCTGCCGGCGCGCGTCTGGGCCGTCTGCGCCAAGGATGCGCGCCAGGAGCTGCGCCGCCGCATCGCGACGCTCGCGGTCCTCTTCTTCGCCGCGACGGCCCTCGCGCTGACCTCCTACGCGATCGGGCCGTTCGGCCTCCCCGAGGCGGACCGGCCGCCGCTCCAGGCGGCGCTTCTCTGGATCATCCTCTTCTTCGCGGCGGCGACGGGACTGCCGCGCGCCTTCGTGCAGGAGGAGGAGTCCGGGACCGGGCTGGCGCTGCGAAAGACGCTCTCGGGCTCGCTCGTGCTGGCCGGAAAGTCGCTCTTCAACTTCGGCCTCTTCCTGGCGATCGCCGCCGTCGTGATCCCCGGCTTCTTCGTCCTGCTCGACTGGAGAGTCGCCGCGCCGGGCAGCCTCGCCGCGACGGTGCTCTTCGGGGGCTTCGGCCTGGCCGTCGTCTCGACGTTCCTGTCGGCCCTGACGGCGCGGGCCGGCCAGAAGAACGTCCTCTTCGTGCTGGTCGCGTTCCCGCTCGTCCTGCCGCTGCTGCTCACGGCGATCTCCGCGACCCTCGCGGCGACGCGAGGGACCGACGCGTGGACGCCGCTGCGCGTCCTCATCGCCTACGACGGCGCGGCGTGCTGCGCCGCTTATCTGCTTGCGGAAGTGGCGTGGGAAGACTAAAAAGCAGGACGCGGGAGGGTACGACGTGAAGTTCCTGAAGCTGCTGCTGCTGCCGTGCATGGCCGCGATCACCGCCGCGGCCTTCGTCTGGCCAAAACCCGCCGAGGGGTTCATCGGCGAGTCGTCGCGGATCGTCTTCTTCCACGTGCCGTGCGCGTGGACCTCGACCCTCGCCTTCCTCGTCGCGGCGGGCTACTCGCTGGCGTACCTGCGGACCCGCAATCCGTGGCACGACGAGGTCGCGTGCGCGGCGGTGAAGCTGGGCCTGCTCTTCGGGGTGCTCACGCTCATCACCGGATCGCTCTTCGCCAACATCATGTGGGGCTCCTGGTGGAACTGGGACCCGCGCGAGTCTTCGTACCTGCTGCTCGTCTTCCTCTACGCGGCCTACCTGTTCCTCCGGGCCGCCGTCGACGACCCCGAGCGGCGGGCGCGGATCGCGGCGGCCTACGCCCTCTTCGCCGCCGTCCTGATGCCCTTCCTGGTGTTCATCGCGCCCCGCGTGACCGCGTCGCTCCACCCGCAGACGGTCATCAACCCGCAGGGCAAGGTCCTGATGGACACGCCCACGCGGGTCGTCTTCTTCGGGGCGCTGGCCGCCTTCTCCGGCCTCTTCGTCTGGATGCTCTCGCTCGAGGCCCGGGCGGCGCGCCTGGCGCGGCGGAAGAGACTCAGTCGAGCTTGACCGAGGTGACCTGGATTTCCTCGCCCGAGCGCGTCCCCTCCACGGTCGCCCGGAGGTGGTCCTTCTTCTTCGTCGCCTGGAGCACGGCCACCGCCCTGGCATTGCCGGCGGCGTCGAACTTCAGAAACGCGCCGTCGGGCGTCAGAATCCCGTAGCCGCCGTCCTCGCACGCCAGCGCGCACTTGGTCGTGTGCTTGTCCGGATCCGCCTTGACCTTGTCGAGGCACTGGGCGTCGACGAGGGGCGCGTCCTTCCAGGTCTCGGCCACGAGCGCGAGGCTCGCGGACAGGGCCACCAGCGCGAACAGGGATGTCCGGATCTTCACGGCTGTTCTCCTTATCGTCGTCGGGCCTCCGGCAGCTCCGGCACGGCCCGGGCCCACCTGAGGCCGTTCCGGGAGTCTATTCCCGCAAGTCGCGCCGGCGCCCCCAAATTCCCGCCCCGGGGGCCCCGGGCGCCCCCGGTCTCGTGATGCATCGGCATCAGACCGCGGAGCCTGTCCCCTGCGACAGTTGAACTGGCTCGAAAGAAGGGAGAGACTCAACCCGTGAGAAGCCTCGGATACCTGGCGGCGGTCAACGTGGTCATCTGGGTGGGTCTCTTCGTGTACCTCTGGCGCCTCGACCGGCGCCTGTCCGAATCGGAGCGCAAGCCATGAAGAGGGGTTACTGGGTCGCCGCGGTGCTCACGCTCGCATTCCTGGGTTTCGGCCTGACCGCTTTCCAGAAGACGCTCACGCCGTACCTCTCGTTCGACGAGGCCCGCAAGTCCAAGGGCGTCGTCCAGGTCATGGGCGGCCTCGACAAGGAGAGCGACCGGTACGACACGGCCCGCGAGGAGCTCTCCTTCGAGCTCATCGACCCGGCGGGCCACCGCATGCCGGTCGTCTACCGCGGCATCCGGCCCGGCAACTTCAAGGACGCCATCTCGATCGTCGCCATCGGACGCTTCCAGGACGGCCGCATCGACGCCGAGAAGCTCCTCGTCAAGTGTCCTTCCAAGTACCAGGGCGCGGAGGTCGAGAAGGCCTACCCGGCCCAGCCCCCGGCCCCGGCCAAAGCCAGCTGATGTACGTCTGGCCCGGAGTGGTGGCGATCTGGGGGGCCCTCTTCGCGGGGCTCGCCTCGGCCGGGATCTACTTCGCGGTCGACCGCGGGCGCCGGGACCTGCTGCCGCTGGCGCGAGCCACCTACACGGCCTTCGCGACCTGCGTGGTCGTCGCCTCGGCGATCCTGATGACGCTGCTGCTCCAGCACCGCTTCGACGTCGCCTACGTCAACTCGTACTCGAGCCTCGACCTCCCGTTCCACTTCCTGATCTCGACGTTCTGGGCCGGCCAGGAAGGCTCGTTCCTCCTGTGGTGCTTCTGGGGCGCGCTGATCGGCCTCTTCGTCTGGCGCAGCGCCAAGGAGCAGGAAGCGCCGGTCATGATCGTGTACCTGGCGACCTTCCTCGGCATCATCGCGATCCTGTGCAAGCAGAGCCCGTTCAGGCTGCTGCCGCCGCCGATCCCGCAGGACGGCGTGGGACTGAATCCCCTCCTCCAGGACCCGTGGATGGTCATCCATCCGCCGGTGATGTTCATCGGCTTCGCGTCGCTCTCCGTCCCGTTTTCCTTCGCGATCGCGGCGCTCTGGAAGAAGCGGTGGGACGGGTGGATCGCGCGGACGCTGCCCTGGGCGCTCCTGACGTTCCTGACGCTCGGGACGGCGATCCTGATGGGCGGGTACTGGGCGTACAAGACGCTCGGCTGGGGCGGCTACTGGGGCTGGGACCCGGTCGAGAACACGAGCCTGGTGCCGTGGCTCTTCACGGCGGCGCTCGTTCACGGCATGTTCCTGCAGCGCGCGCGCAAGCGCCACCGCAAGGTCAACCTGATCCTCGCGTGCACCGCGTACGCCACGATCCTGTACGGCACCTTCCTGACGCGCTCGGGAGTGCTCGCGGACTTCTCGGTGCACTCCTTCATCGACCTCGGGATCACGGCCTGGCTCGTGGGGATCCTCGGCACCTTCGTCGGCCTCTCGATCCTCCTCATCGCCTGGCGCTGGCGGTCCATTCCGACGGCCTCGGACGACGAGGGCGCGATCCTCTCGCGCAGCGTCCTCCTCATCCTCGGCATCGCGGTCTTCTGCGCGCTCGGCCTGGTGATCCTGCTCGGGACCTCGGCGCCGCTCCTGACGCGGCTCTCCGGCACGCCCTCGCAGGTCCAGACCGCGTTCTACGGGAAGACGACCACGCCGGCGGGTTTCCTGCTCGTGCTGCTGACCGGTCTCGTCGCCTTCGTGTCCTGGAAGGGCGTGACGGCCCGGGAGCTCCTCGCGAGCTCGCGCCGCTCGCTCGCGGTCGCCGCCGTCGTCCTCGTCGCGGCTCTCGCCTCCGGCGCGCGGGGCTTCGAGCCGCTCGCCCTGATCTTCACCGCGGCGTTCTCGGCCGACATGAACCTGCGGGCCGTGCTGCGCAAGACCTCCAACGGCAAGTTCGGCGGCGCGGGCGGCTACCTCGCCCACGTCGGCGTCGGCATCATGCTCGCCGGGATCGTGATCTCGGGGGCCTACGCGAAGACCCAGCGGCTGACCCTCAAGGTCAACACGCCGATGAAGGCGGGCGACACGAAGCTCACCTTCCTGCGGGTCGTGCCGGGAACCTCCCGCACCAAGCAGGCCATGGAGGTCCGGGTCGAGACGGCCGCCGGCAAGACCTTCTACGCCTATCCCAAGATGTACGAGAACAGCCGCACCGGCCAGCTCATGGCGAACCCGTCGATCCGGAGCTCCGCGGTGACCGACCTCTACATCGCGCCCCAGCAGTACGACCCCGGCCAGCCCGAGATGGTCGGCCGCGACATCCGGCTCGCGAAGGGAACGACCACGAACATCGACGGCACGGGCTTCACGTTCCGCGACTTCAACGCCGACCGCTCGGCCATGATGCGCGGCGAGAAGACCGTTCTCGTCCTGACCGACCTGACGATCACCCCGCCCGACGGCTCCCAGCACGACATGACCGTCAAGTACGTCTTTCACCTCGACGGGACCGAGGCGCAGGCGGAGGAACAGGCGATCCCGGGCCTGCCCAACGGCAAGCTCCGCGTCCTCGCCGTCTCTCCCAACGACGGGGCCGTCGTCGTACGGCTGACCGGCGTCTCGAAGAACCCGGCCGACGAGTTCTCGCCGGCGACGGTCGAATCCCTCTCCATCGAGGTCACGCGCAAGCCGCTCATCGCGCTCGTGTGGGGCGGCTTCTACGTGATGATGGCGGGGGGACTGCTCGCCTTCATCAAGCGCTCCGGCGAGGCGCGCCGCGCCGTCGTCGAGGCCGGCCAGGCGATGTCCGAGGCCCGGCCCGAACCCCCCGTCGGCGCGACGGGCCCGGCCGTCCCGGCGCACACGCGGTCGCGGCTCGAGTAGGGCGTCGTCCCGCCCGGCCTCAGGCCGGGTTTCCGAGCTCGAGCTCGAGGCCGTCGTGGGCCGCCGTCACCGAACAGCCCGGCGGCTTCTCCGACGCGAGCTCCTGCAGGGCGGCCTCGAGCGCCTCCTCCCCCATCTCGATCGGGCCCTTGCCGAAGTGCGAGAAGATCGCGCGGAGCACCCCGAAGCGGGACAGCCACCCGAGCTGTGCACGCACGGTCGTGTGGCCGATGAGGGCCCCGCCCGGGTGGCGCCGCACGAGCGAGCCCCGCAGGGTCGAGCCGTCGCCGACGTAGAGATCGGCCCCCGTCAGTGCCGCTTCCGCGTGCTCGAAGGCGACGACGTCGGCCGAGTAGACGAGCGTGAAGCCCCCGGACTCGATCCGCGCCGCGACGCACGGGCAGCGGACCGAGTGGACGACCGGGTGCGCGCTCAACCGAAACGGGCCGATGTCGACCGGCACCTCGGGCTCGAGCGTCACCCGGTTCAGGATCGGCAGCTCGCGCAGGAGCTCGTGCGTCGCCGCCGAGGCGTGCACGGGCGCGTCCGTGCCCTCCCAGAGGCCCCAGCCGTGGTCGGGATGGGCGTGGGAGACGAAGATCGCGTCCGGGCGGATCTTCGCCAGCAGTCCCTTGCGGTTCTCCCCGAATTCGCAGAGCAGGCGAAACCCGGCGTCCTCCAGGACGAACGCCGAGTGGCCGGAGTGCGCCTTCGAGGATTCCTCGACGCAGCCCTTCGTCCCGTAGAACCGGATCTTCACGATCCGAGTCTATGGGGTCAGCCCTGAAATCCTGAAGTTTGCTCCGAGCAAACGTCAGTTCTTCAGGACTGACCCCTACACTTCTCGCAGCGCCGTCGTGATCTTGAGGCGGGCGGCGCGGGCGGCCGGGAAGAAGCCGCCGACGACACCCATGGCGAGGGCGAACCCCAGGCCCCCGGCGATCAGCTGGGGCGTCATGCGGAAGTTGAAGAGGACCTCGGAGAACGTCCGGAAGTTCATGGTGCCGGTCGGCTGCGTCAGGAAGATCTTGAAGGCCAGGAAGGCGAAGACGACGCCGAGGATCCCGCCGGCCAGGCACAGGAGCAGGGCCTCGATGACGAAGGAGGCGAGGATCGAGCGGCGCGAGAATCCGATCGCCCGCAGGGTCCCGATCTCCCGGGTGCGGGCGGAGACCTGCGCGTACATCGTGTTCATCGCGCCGAAGGCCGCGCCGATCGCCGTGAAGAAGCCGACGATGAAGGCGAGCGCCTTGATCGGCGCGCTCGTGATCATCTGCTCGTCGAAGTACTTGCGCTCGGTCTTGCCCTCGAGCTTCAGGCGCTGGTCCCCCTTCACCGTTTCGATGAACCGGCGGGCCGAGTCGCCGTCGGGCAGCCGCACGAAGACCGTCGAGTAGATGTTGCGCTTGGTCTGCTGCTGCAGGTCCGTGACGTCGGTCCAGATCTCGGACTCGTATGCGCTGCCGGACGCGTCGAACAGACCGACGACGACCCACCGGAAGCTGCCGGACTTGATCGTGTCGCCGACCTTCATGCCGGCGAACCGTTTCGAGAGGTTCCGGGACACGATGGCCTCGTTGGTCGCCGGCTGGAACATCCGGCCGTCGATGATCCTGACGCCCGGCCGGATCTCCATGCCGATCGGCGAGAGGCCGCGGATCTGGACGTTGGAGCTCGACTTGCCGTCGGCGCGAGGGACGTTGATCAGCGTCAGGAGCTCGGGGGAGACGAACGGCTTGCCCGACGGCCCGCGCTCGGGCCCGGGCAGGGACTGGATCTGGTCCGCCTGGTCGCGGGTGATGACGCTCTGCATCTCGGCCTGCGAGCCGACCCGCATGGCGATGACGTTGCGCGTGGAGGCCGACACCGTGAGCGTGCGCGTCACGCCCTGGACGAGCGCGAGCACGGAGAGAAAGACCGCGACGACCAGGCCGATGACGACCGAGGTCATGCCCGTCGAGACCTTGCGGGCGACGAGGTTGCGCAGGTTGTACTTGAGCGGGATCGCCATGGCTACACCACCCGCCGGAGGCCGTCGACGATCTTGAGCCGCGACGACTGGAAGGCCGGGAGGAAACCGGCCAGGATGCCGACCCCGACGGAGACGCCGAAGGCCAGCGCCAGAGTCTGCGGGGAGACGCGGAAGTTCACGAGCCAGATCGAGATCGAGGTCTTGTTGCCGACCGCGACGACGAGCGGGATGATCAGGAACTTCGCGATCAGGACCCCGAGGACCCCGCCGAGCAGCGACATCAGGACCGACTCCGAGAGGATGAAGCCGAGGATGTGGCCGCGGCCGAAGCCGAGCGTGCGCATCACGGCGATCTCGGTGACCCGCTCGCGGGCGGACATCGCGACGGTGTTGGCGACGATGAGGGTCACGGCGACCAGGATGATGAGGGAGATGCCGTTGATCAGGAGCTTCACGTTGCCCATCATCTCCATGAAGGAGAGCTGGAACTGCTTCTCGGTCAGCGTCTTCGTCGGTGCGTCGCTGTTCTCGAACATCTTGTCGATCGCGGCCGCGACGCGCGGCACGTTCTCGCCGCTGTCGACCTTGAGGTAGTAGATGCCCGTGACCTTGTTCGCCCCGAACCAGTCGGCCTGGTTCAGGTACTCGTTGTGGAAGAAGATGTTCGTCTCGTCCCCGGCGCTGAACGGCCCGATGTAGACGAGGTCCAGGGTCAGGGGGATGTAGGTCCCCTTCAGGACGATGTGGTCCCCCTTCTTCCACTGGAACTTGTCGGCGATCTTCCTCCCGGCGACGAAGCCGTTTCGCGTCGCCTTCCACTCGGCGTTGACCGCCGGGTCGACGGTCGCGTCGTCGAAGACCTTGTCGAAGTAGATCTCCGGGTTGCACGAGAGCTGGCCGATCCAGTTCTCCGGCCGGTCGTCCTTGTAGACGCCGCCGAACCAGATCTGCGGAGAGACGGCGACGACGCCCGGGATCTGCTCGATCCGCTGGAGCTGCGAGAGGGGCAGGAAGTTGCCGAGACCCGTCGCGTGCTGCACGACGAGGCGGTTGGCGCCGCGGCCCCCGGACGGGTCGGCCTGCATCGCCTGGAGAAGCGACGACAGGATCACGATCAGGGTCAGCACCAGCACGATCGAGCTCGCCGTCAGCGTCGTCCGCAGCTTCTTGCGGAAGACGTTCTTCCAGATCAGCCGGAAGTACTTCATGCTTTTCTCCCGGCGCCGGTCTCCGTGAGCTCGTCGGTGTGGAGGACGCCCTTGTCGAGGTGGACCATGCGGTGGGCGCGCGCGGCCGCCCTGGGGTCGTGCGTGACCATGACGATCGTCTTGCCGAACTCCTCGTTGAGCCGGCGGAGCAGCTCGAGGATCTCGTCGCCCGACTTCGCGTCGAGGTCGCCGGTGGGCTCGTCGGCCACCAGGATCTTCGGGTCGGACACGATGGCCCGGGCGATCGCGACCCGCTGCTCCTGGCCGCCCGAGAGCTGGCGCGGGTAGTGGTCCATGCGGTCGGCCAGGCCCACGATCGAGAGCGCCGTCTCGACGTGCTTGCGCCGCTGGGCCTTCTTCAGCGGCGTCAGCAGGAGCGGCAGCTCGACGTTTTCGAACGCGGTCAGGACCGGCAGCAGGTTGTAGAGCTGGAAGATGAAGCCGACGGTGTTCGAGCGCCATCGCGCGAGCTCGGTCTGCCCCATGGTGGCGATGTCCCGGCCTCCGACGACGATCCGGCCGCGGGTCGGCGAGTCGATCCCCGCGATCAGGTTCAGCAGCGTCGTCTTGCCCGAGCCGGAGGGGCCCATCAGGGCCACGTATTCGCCTTCCGGGATGTCGAGTCGGATGCCCATGAGGACCGGGATCTCGATCTGGTCCCGGTGGTAGACCTTCTGGACGTCTTCGATGCGGATCAGCGGATCGGCCATCTCAGTTCTCCTGCCCTTCCACGCGGACCTTGTCCCCGTCTTTGAGCACGAGCCCCCCGGCGAGCGAGACGAGCCGCTCGCCGCCCTGGAGCCCCTGCGTGATCTCCACCTGCCCCTGCACGTCGCCGCCGGCGGTCACCGGCGTAAATGTCGCCCGGCCGTCGACGATCCGGAAGACGCCCGTCCGCCCGTCGACCGTCGTCACCGTCGCCTTCGGCACCACGACGCGCGACCGCGCCTCCTTGCCCTGCGTCGGCTCGGCGGTGAAGCTGACCCGCGCGGAAAGGTCCGGCAGGACGCGGTCGTCGGCGTCGAGGAACGCCACCTTGACGCGAACGGTGGCCTTCTGTCGGTCGGCGGCCGGGACGATCTGGCGCAGGCGGCCGTGGTACGTCTTGTCCGGCACGGCGTCGAGCGAGATCTCGGCCGGCTGGTTCTTCGCGAGCTTCGAGAGGTTCGCCTCGTTCACGTCGGCGCCGACGTAGAGGGACGAGAACTCGACCAGGGTCGCGATCGCCCCGCCCGAACCGCCCCCCGACGGCGACGACCCGAAGGGCGAGACGGCTTCGCCGACGAACGCGCGCTTGGCGGTGATGACACCGGCAAACGGCGCGCGGATGATCGTGTAGTCGAGGAGAGCCTCGACGTAGCGCACGCGGGCGCGCGTCGCCGCTTCGGTGGCGACCGCGGCGTCGAGGGCGGACCGGGTCGAGAGGCCCTGCTCGAAGATCGCCTTCTGCCGGGCGAGCTCCGCCTGCGCGTTGATCCAGTTGGCCTTCGCCTCGGCCAGCTGCGCGTCGAGATCGGTCGAGTCGAGCCGGGCGATGATGTCGCCCGTCTTCACCCGGGTCCCCTCGGTGACGTTCAACTCCGTGATCCGGGAGGTGATCTTGGGCGAGAGGTCGGCCTTCCGTTCGGCTTCGACGTAGCCGGTCGCGGTCAGAACCGTCGTGGCCTGGCCCTCCGTGACGACCGACGCGGTGACCGCCTCGACCTTCTTCGGCCGCAGCCCGCGGCCCGCCAGCAGGTAGGCGGCGGCCCCGGCGCGCGACCACGAGGACCGCGGCGAGGAGCAGCCAGCCCCGGGGGCCGCCCCGGCGCTCGGGCTCGCGCTGGATGCGGAGGGCGGACAGGTCGTGAGGACGCGGTGCTTCCTGGCTCATATGCTCGATTTCGAGTCCGCCATTCTATGCCGGGGACTGGCGGGGCGGGACGCGTATCTCCTTCATATCAGGCGGGGTTCGCGGGCCTGCGGGTCCGGCCGGAGGGCCTGCCGGCGGGGCCGTCGCGGCGTCCCCGCGTGATAATCTGAATGCTTGCCGACACGGAGGTGGGTCATGTCGAAGCGCCTTGCCGCGTGCGCGGTTCTACTCGCCTGCGCCTTCGCCCTCGAGGGCCAGCAGAATATGTACAAGCTCGAGCTGGCAGGGAAAGGAACGACCGCGACGGCGGTTTCGCTCGACGAGCCAAAGCTCGTCGGCGACATGTACGTCTTCCAGGCCTGGCCGGACGGCGCCTCCGTGAAGCTACCGAAGGCGTACGTCAAGAAGATGACGCGGCTGACCGGGAAGTCGACGGAAACGGTCTACCAGATCGACCTCAACCCCTCCGGGCTCGCGCTCGCCCGGGACCTTCCCATGCTCAAGAACGGCATGTTCGTGTTCCACACGTGGCGGGCCGGCACCCTGACGAGCGTCCGAAAGGCGGACGTCCGGAACATCGGCGCCCTGACCGGGGAACAGGCCTTCTGGGCGGAGCAGAGGCAGTTGGGAGAGACCAGCATCGGCGGCAACTTCGCCATGGAGGGGACGAGCCAGGTCGTCACGATCGGAACACCCCCTGCCGTGAGCAGCCAGCAGGCCGGCCGCAACAGCGCGAGCTCGGTCGGCCAGGGCGGGCCGTCCTCCGGTATCAGCGGTGCCCCGTCCCAGGGCAACTGGCTCTACCAGGGAACGCCGGGAGTCTCGGACGCCTACGCTCCCGCCAACGCCACGATGTCGGGCGGCGTTCCGACGATGCCGGCCGCGACCGACGGCAGCGCCCCGCCGACACAGCCGCAACCGTAGCCCCGAGGCTTTCCGTCCAGAGGAGACGCAGATGAAGAAGATCCTGATCCTGATCGGCGCGCTCGTGCCCCTCGCGGCCTCGGCGCAACCGGCCCAGACCTACTACCAGATCGACCTCGCCCCGACGGGCAAGATGATCTCGGTCGACGTGCCGCTGATCAAGGGCAACACGTACCTCTTCCACGCGTACCCGTCCGGAACGCTCCAGAGCCTGCGCAAGTCCGACGTCGTCCGCGTCACGAAGATCGCTCCCCAGGTCGCGACCCAGCCGGCCGAAACTCTCGTGCAGATCGGCAACCTCGCGATGCAGGGCGGCAGCTCGCAGGCCGGGGCGACCAACGCGCGGGCGGTGGCTCCGAAGAAGGGCGGCCCCGAGCTCGGCCAGGGGTTCTACAGCGACCTGAAGTTCGGCCAGTCGCTCGCGGCCGACGCCGCGGCGGCCAACGACTACGCGATCGGCCGCAGCTACGCGGCGCCTCCGAGCTCGGGGGTCCAGTCCTCCCCGGCGCGCCCCCGACGATGCCCTCCGCGACGAGCGGCACGAATCCGCCGACCATGTCTTCGGCGGCGGACGGGTCGAAGCCGCAGTAATACGTCGCTTCGCTTGCGGAGGGGGTCTGCGCCCTTCGGGCGCACCGGCTTGCGGCTCGCCTGTGGGCTCGACCGCGCGCCTGACCCCCTCCGCGGCGCTTCGCTCCCGCGGCGCGGACCTCCTCCCTCGCTCCGCTCGGGAGACTATCCGCGCCGCGAACGGATGAGGGAGGGTGGCGAACCGAGTTGCCGGGGAGCCAACGGTCCGCGTTTGGCCTAAATATGAATGGCGTGGCCGCCGACGGCTTCGGCGGCTTCGTGGATCGCCTCCGACAGCGTCGGGTGGGCGTGGATGGTGCGGACGAGCTCCTCGGAGGTCGCCTCGAGCTTGAGCGCCGCGCCGGCCTCGGCGATCAGCTCGGTGGCGGACGGGCCGACGATGTGGACGCCGAGGACCTCGTCGTACTTCTTCTCGGCGACGATCTTCACGAAGCCCGACGGCCTGGTTCGAGGATCCGGGCCTTGCCGATGGCCGAGAACGGGAACTTGCCGACGACGACGTCGTAGCCGCGCTCGCGCGCCTTCGCCTCGGTCAGGCCGATCGAGCCGACCTCCGGCGAGCAGTACGTGCAGCCGGGGACCTGGTCGTAGTTGATCGGGGCGGGTCTGCCTGCCGGCCATGTGCTCGACGGCGACGATCCCCTCGGCCGAGGCGACGTGCGCCAGGGCCGGCGTCGGCAGGACGTCGCCGATGGCGTAGACGCCGGGGACGTTGGTCCGCATGAAGGCGTCGACCTTGACGTAGCCCTTCTCGGTCGCGATACCCGCCGCCTCGAGGCCGATCCCGTCGGTCAGGGGGCGGCGGCCGACGGCCATGAGCACCTTCTCGGCTCGGAACGTCTCGGTCTTGTCGCCGGCGGAGCGGGCGAGGATCTCGACCCCCGCGTCGCTCCGGGTCATCCGCTCGACGCGGGTGTCCGGGTAGATCGCGATCCCCTGGCGCTTGAACGACGCCGCGAGCTCGCGCGAGATCTCCTCGTCCTCGACCGGAACGATGCGCGGCAGGACCTCGACGATCGTGACCTTGGCGCCGAAGCGCGCGTACATCGAGGCGAACTCGACGCCGACGGCGCCCGAGCCGATGACGACGAGCGACTTGGGCACCTCCGTGAGCTCCAGCATCGCCGGTCGAGGACAGGACGGTCTTCTCGTCGATGTCCATGCCCGGCAGGGCGCGCGGCGTCGAGCCGGTGGCGACGATGACGTTCTTCGCCGCAGTAGATCGTCTCGGCGCCGTCGGCGCCCGTGACCGAGACGCGGCCGGCGCCGGCGAGGCGGCCGAACCCGGCGGCCACGTCGACCCGGTTCTTCTTCATCAGGAAGGTGATGCCGTTGGTCGACTGCCGGACGATCTTCTCCTTGTGCTTCATGGCCGCCGGCAAGTCGAGCCGGACCTCGCGGGAGGCCACGCCGACGTCGGCGCCGTGCCGGGCCTCCTCGAGCAGGTCGGCGGTGTGGAGCAGGGCCTTGGTCGGGATGCAGCCCCACAGCGTGCAGACGCCGCCGAGCCGGGGCTCCTTTTCGACGATGAGGACCGTGAGGCCGAGCTGCGCGGCCCGGATCGCGGCCACGTAGCCGCCCGGGCCCGAGCCGATGACGATGAGGTCGTAGGACTTGTTCGAGCTCATGTGAGGTCTTGCTCCGAAAGGGGGCGTAAGAGTATCAGAGGGCTCGGCGATTTCGAGTTCCGGGCGCGCGACCCGTCTAGAATGCCGCCGTGCGACGCCCGATCGGAATCGTCCTGACGGCCCTCTCCCTGCTGACCGCCTGCGGCGGCGAGTCGGCCGCGGACCGCCAGGGCATCAAGGTCGGCTTCTTCGGAGCGCTGACCGGGCCGACCGCGACGTTCGCGATCTCCGGAAAGAACGGCGCCCTGCTCGCCGCCTCCGAGATCAACGCGGGCGGGCGGCGTTCTGGGCAAGCCGATCGTCCTCCTCTCCGAGGACGACCGCGGCGAGGCCGCCGAGGCCGCGTCGGCCGTCTCCAAGCTGGTCACCCGCGACCACGTCGTCGCGCTCATCGGCGAGAACGCCTCCTCCCGCACGCTCGCCGCCGCTCCGATCGCACAGAACTACAAGGTGCCGATGATCTCGCCCTCCTCGACCAACGTCGAGGTGACGAAGAAGGGCGACTACGTCTTCCGCGTGTGCTTCATCGACCCGTACCAGGGCCGGGCGCTGGCGACCTTCGCGCGGCGGGACCTGAAGGCTCAGACCGCGGCGATCCTGGTGGACTCCCGCAGCGACTACTCGGTGGGCCTCGCCGATGCGTTCCGCGCGGCCTTCGAGTCGGCCGGCGGCCGGATCGTCAGCGAGCTCAAGTACGCCGAGGGCGACAGCGACTTCTCCGCCCAGCTGACCGCGATGCGGCCTCTCCAGCCGGACGTCCTCATCATCCCCGGCTACTACACGGATGCGGGGCTGATCGCCCGGCAGGCGCGCTCCCTCGGCCTGACGGCGACGCTGCTCGGCGCCGACGGCTGGGACTCGCCCAAGCTCGTCGAGATCGGCGGCGAGGCGATGGAGGGCTCGTACATTTCGAACCACTACTCCGTCGACGATCCCTCGCCTGCCGTGCGCCGGTTCGTCGACGCCTACAAGGCGAAGTACGCAAGCGAGCCCGACTCGATCGCGGCGCTGACCTACGACGCGACCCGCCTGCTGGCCGACGCCATCGAGCGCGCGGGATCGACCGAGGGCAAGCGGATCCGCGACGCCCTCGCCTCGACGAAGGATTTCGCCGGGGTCACGGGAACGATCACGATGGACGCCGACCGCAACCCGGTCAAGCCGGCCGTCATCCTCAAGGTGGAGAAGGGCCGCTTCGTCTTCGCGGCGGCCGTGGCGCCCTAGGAGCCCTGGAAGTCGAGCACGAACTCGTCGAACGAGGACTCGCCCGGGCCCGCAGACGCCAGGCCGGCGCGGCCGGCGACCGGCTTCGGGTCCTTCACGGCGAAGAGGGCCTTGTCGGCGAAGGTCACGGCGACGTCGGGCCCGTCGAGCTTGACGGACAGCTTCTGCCACGGGTGCGCGAAGGCGCCGCCCGGGCCGCGGCCGAGCTCCGACGCCTTGCCGCCGGCGGTCTTCGACAGAACCACTTCGCCCGTCGCCGTGTCGACGAGAACCAGCAGAAAGTTCTTTTCGTCCTTCATCCGCAGCACCATGCCCGCGTGCCCCGCGCCCTCGCGAACGAACGTCGACGCGGTCCCGTCCTGGAACGTCGCCTTGCGCCGGACGGCGGCGGCGATCGAGCCTGCCGGCAGCCCCCCCTCCGTCTGCACGAGCCGGTTGGGGGCCGACGGCGGGTTGGGGTCCGTCAGGACGAACCACCGCGCCTGTCCGGGCCCGGCGAGCATGACGAGATCGAAGAACCCCGGAGCGCGCACGAGGGAGTCCGTGTCGAAGTGATTGCGGTTCTGCTCGCCGAAAGCCGCCCCGGGCAGCGCGAGCGCCGCCGCCAGAGCCAGCCCGGCCAGGCCGCGAATCGACCCCGGAAGCCTGCGATCGAGGTTCATGCGCGCGAAAAAACGCATCGTATGCCCTAAAATTCCCCCATGGACGTCAACTCCCCAAAACGCGCCGAAACCTACCGCATGGACCGCGAGGGCTACGCCTTCGTGCTGGACCGCCCGGAGGTCGACAAGCTCAAGGCCATGCCCGACTTCGAAGGACGCGAGGAGCCCGCCGTGGCGGAGGACTTCCTCAGGTACCGGGCCGAGGCCTGGGCGGACGTGCTGTCGTCGGCCGGGGCCGAGCCGGGCGAGATTGTGGTCTCGATCGACCCGCACCAGAAGAAGGCGCACCTGAAGAAGGCGCACCGGATCGTCATCACCGCGGACATCTAGCCGGCAACGCCGGGGCAGGGCCGAGTCAGAAGCTCAGGATCCCCCGGATCCGATTCTCCAGGGCCAGGAACGCCTGCCGCGAGTACGGGTCGACTACCACCCGGATCTCGGAGGGGGCCGGCACGTCGTCGGCGATCGCCGCGGCGAGGCGTTCGGCCTGGCCGTCGAAGAAGGCCTCGCCGATCTCGTCGTCCGACTTTCCGCGCGAGCCGGCGAGCTCGCGCAGGCGCGCGAGATCCGGCGGGTCGAGGCGCAGACGGTAGCCCTTGCACTCCCGGTACAGCGGGTCGCGCCGGTCGATCAGGTCCGGGCGCGGGCCCTTGCCGGGCGCCGGCCTGGGCGTTCCCGTGAGGGCCTGGGCGGCGGGCGGCGGCGGCAGTGCGCCGACTTCGTCGTTCCCGTCCTCTTCGTCGGTTTCGGGGGCTTCCATCGCCCCGGCGACCTCGACGGTCTCGACCGTCGCGAGGGTCTCGATCGTCTCGATCGTTGCCTCGGTCTCGACGAACTCGACCGCCTCCGGGTCCGCGACGGTCCCGGCCACTTCGGCAGCCTCGACGACCTCGATGCGGTCGACAGGCTCGACGGCCTCGACCGCCTCGTCGTCCGGAAGGATGGGCTCTTCGGGTTCCGTCATGGTCACCTTCCGGCGAGAACGTTCTTGGCGATCACCATGCGCTGGATCTCGCTCGTGCCTTCGTAGATCGTCGTCACGCGGGCGTCCCGATAGTAGCGCTCGACGGCATACTCCTTCGAGTAGCCGTAGCCGCCGAAGATCTGGACGGCGCGATTGGCGATGGCGTTGGCGGCCTCCGTGGCGTAGACCTTGGCCATCGAGGACTCCTTGGAGTAGCGCGCGCCCGGGACCTCCGACCGGAGTGCGGCGCGGTACGTCAGCACGCGGGCCGCCTCGAGCTGGACGCGCATGTCCGCGACCTGGAACGCGATGGCCTCGTGCTCCGCCAGCTTCTTCCCGAACGTCTCGCGCGTCCGGGCGTACTCCGTCGCCGCCTCGTACGCGGCCTGGCCGATGCCGATCCCCTGCGCCGCGATGCCGATGCGGGAGTGGTCGAGGGTCGTCATCGCGATCGTGAAGCCCTCGCCCTCGGCCCCGAGCCGCCGGTCCTCCGGCACGCGGACCCCCTCGAAGAACACCGAGGCGGTCTTCGACGCGCGCAGGCCCATCTTGTCCTCGGGCGCGCCGACGCGCACGCCCTCGTCCTCGGAAGAGACCAGGAAGGCCGTGATGCCGCGCGTGCCCGCCGAGGCGTCCGTCATCGCCATCACCACGTACCACTTCGCCACGCCCGCGTTGGTGATCCAGGCCTTGGCCCCGTCGAGGACGTACGAGGACCCGTCGCGGACCGCCCGCGTCTTCTGGTTGGCGGCGTCGGAGCCCGACTGCGGCTCGGTCAGCGCATAGGCCCCGAGCGCGCGGCCCGAGGCGAGCTCCGTCAAGATCGTCGCCTTCTGCCGCTCGCTCCCGAACTTCCACACGGGATAGCAGGCGACGGAGTTGTTCACCGACACGATGACCGCCGTCGACGCGCACACGCGCGCCAGCTCCTCGACCGCGAGGACGTAGGAGAGCGCGTCGGCGCCGGCGCCGCCGTAGGCCTCCGGCACCATCATCCCGAGGACACCCATCTCCGCGAGGCGGCCGAGGATCTCCTTCGGGAAGATCTCCTTCTTCTCGCGCTCGGCCACGCCGGGCGCGATCTCTGCGGCCGCGAACTCTCTCACCGCGTCGCGGATGCGAGCCTGGTCCTCGGTCAGATGGAAGTTCATGCCGGCGGTCCCGCGGGCCCCGAGCCCGGAGCCGGGCCGCCCGCTCCGCCACGACCTCCCCGGCGGCGACGCCGGAAGCGGCGGCGGCGCTTGCCCTCGCCGGCGGGCGCGGCTGCCCCGGCCGCGGCCTCGGGGCCCTCGGGCCGGACGGGCCTCGGGCCGGACGGCGGACGCTGCGGAGCCTGAGGGCGCTGGGGCCCCGGCCCGCGCGGCGGGCCCTGCGGACGCTGGCCCGGCGGAGGACGTTGGCCCTGCGGACGCTGCGGCTGCGGACCGCCGGAGGGCGAGCCCGGCCGCCGTTCCGGCCCTCCGCGCTCGCCGCCCCGGCCTCCCCGTCCGCCGCGCCGGCGCCGCCGGCCGCCGCCTTCGCGCCGGGGCTCCGGCGTGTCGACCCAGCCCTCCTCGAGGTGCCGGAACGTGACGACGATCTCGGGCTTCTCGGCGTGGCTGCGGACGAGGTCCACGATCTTGCGGCGAAGCTCGGCGGCCGGATCGCCCGTCAACGTCGGAATGCGCTCGGCGTCGAAGAGGACCATGCGCGTCCACGCGATCCGCCGGGCCGCGCCGTCCGTCCCCTGCAGGTTCATGACGAAGAGATCGCGCTCGTGATCGAGGGCGTGGTCGCGGTACTCGAATTCGGGCAAAGCCTCGCGGCAGAGCTCCTTCAAGAGCGGCAGGTGCTTCTCCCCTCCTTCGAGGGTCTGCTCCATCGAGACCACGCGGTCCCGGAACATTCTGGTCTGGCCCATGGCGTCCTTATCCGATCGAGAGCCCGCTGTCGCGGAAGATCTCCCGGGCGATGATCAGCCGGTGGATCTCGCTGGTGCCCTCGTAGATCTCGGTGATGCGCGCATCGCGGAAGTTGCGCTCCACCGGGTACTCCTTCGTGTAGCCGTAGCCGCCGTGGATCTGCAGGGCCTTCGTCGTCACGCGCTGGGCCATCTCGGCGGCGAAGAGCTTGGCGATCGCGGCCTCCATCGAGTAGCGGCCGCCCGAGGCCCTCGCCTCGTCCTTGGCGGCGGCCGCCTTGCGGGTCAGAAGGCGCGCCGCGTCGACGTCGGTCGCCATGTCGGCGAGATAGAACCGCAGGGCCTGGAAGTCGGCGATCGGCTTGCCGAAGGCCTTGCGCGCCTTCGAGTAGGAGACCGCGGCCTCGAAGGCCTCCTGGGCGATGCCGACGGCTTGCGCGGCGATCCCGATCCGGCCGCCGTCGAGAGTCGACATGGCGATCTTGAACCCGTCGCCCTCCTCGCCGAGTCGGTCGGCCGCCGGGACCATCACGTCGGTGAGAAAGATCTCGACGGTGCCCGAGGCGTTGACGCCGAGCTTGACCTGGTGGTGCGACCGGTCGAAGCCGGGACTCGAGGCGTCGACGACGAAGGCGGAGATGCCGCGGACCTTCTTCTCCGGGTTCGTCATCGCGAAGAGCACGCACAGGTCCGCCGCCTGCCCGCACGTGATGAAGACCTTCTGGCCGGAGATCCGGTAGGCGTCGCCTTCCCGCACCGCCCGGGTCTTCTGGTTGCCCGCGTCCGAGCCGGCGTCGGGCTCGGTCAGCGCGAAGCAGCCGAGCTTTTCCCCGCGGGCGAGCGGCGTCAGGAAGCGCTTCTTCTGGTCGGCGTTGCCGTAACTTCTCGATCGGGTCGCAGACGAGCGAGTTGTTGACCGACAGGATGACGCCCATGTTCGCGCAGACGCGCGAGATCTCCTCGATGACGATCGCGTACGAGACGACGTCCATGCCGGATCCGCCGTGCTCGGGCGGCACGGCGACCCCGGCCAGGCCCAGCTCCCCGGCGGCGCGAAAGAGGTCGCGCGGGAACTCTCCGGTCTGGTCGATCGTCGCGGCCCGGGGACGGATGACCTCCTCGGCGAAACCGCGGACCGAGTCGCGGAGCAGCTGTTGCTCCTCGGACAACTCCAGATTCATGGGAGGCGGAGTATACCGGGAGGCGGGAGGCCGGAGCGGTCTAACGCGGCGGCCGGGCGAGGAAGGCCAGCAGGGCGTCCGCGTAGCGCGGCCAGGACGCGGCCTGCGCGGCCCGGGCGAGGCCGGGCGCGTAGACGCCGACACCGCGGGCGAGCACCGTTTCGATCGCGCGCGCGAGCGCCGGCGCGTCGCCCGCCGCGAAGAGCTCCCCGGTGACGCCCGGCTCGACCGTCTCCGCGAGGCCTCCGACCGCCGCGGCCGCGACGGGCCGTCCGGCCGCGAACGCGCGCGCCGCGATGCCGCTGCCCGAGATGGCGCGATACGGAAGCGCCACGACGTCGCAGGCCGCGAGCCACAGGGCCATGTCGTCCTCGGAGACGTAGGCGTCGTTCCAGAGAATCCGGTCGCGCACCGGGCTCGAAGCCGCGCGAAGGGAAAGGTCCCGCGCGTCGGGAAACACCTCGCCGACGACGGCGATCGACGCGCCCGTCCTGCGGACGATCTCGGGCGCGGCGTCGAGCAGGAGATCGACGCCCTTGTAGCGCCGCACCAGGCCGAGGAAGAGCACGAGCGGACCGGTGACGCCGAGGCGTTGCCGGGCTTCCTCGCGCGGAGGCGCCGCCGACGCGACCGCGGGGTGCGGCAGGACGAGAGACGGCCGGCCCGGCGCCAGGCGGGCGAGGCGGTCCCGATCGGACGCCGCGTGCACGACGAAGGCGTCGGCCGCCAGGAACGCTCCGAGCGCGAGAAACCGCCGGAAGGCGCCGCCTTCGTGGTCCTCGACGTTGTGGCAGAGGAGCACGCGCCGCGTCCCCGGCGACAGGGCCGCGACGCGGCGCAGGACCGCCCGGTCCGGCAGGCCCCAGAACGCCGTCCACCACGGGACGAGCAGGGCGTCGGGCGAGACGGTCGCGATCGCTTCGGCCGTGCGCTTCCAGGAGAGGGGCGAGCGGTAGTCGAAGACGGGCGTCGCGTCGGCGGCCGGGAGATCCGGGTCGACGTCGAAACGCCGCGGGTCGAGCCAGCGCGGATAACGCCGGGAGAAGGTGAACCAGGAGACGGGGACCCGTTCCCGCAGCGTCGCGGCGAGAATCGCCGTCTCCCGCGCGATCCCGCCGCGGTCCGGCGGCGCAGGGCCGAGGATCGCGATCAAGGCCGCGGGGCGACCGCGCGCGGCGCCGGGGCGTCGCAGTCGGGATAGCCGGCGGCGAACCGGATCCCGCCGCGCGAGGTGCTCGAGGAAGAGCGGCTCCGCGTAGCTGTCTCGCGTGTGGCCGAGGGCGGTGTACCAGGTCCTCCCGCCGTCGTAGAACCGGCACCACGCGACCGGGTGATCCGCCCCCATCGTTCCGCCGGAGTACGTGGTCTCGTCGAGGGTGATCAGAACGTGCACCGCGCCCCGCGGGTTCTCGACGAAGTCGTACCACTCGTCCGTCCGGATCCACGCTGCCGGGAGGGATCGGGTCGACGGGTGCACGCGCTCCGCCGGGCGCAGCGTGGCGCGCTGGACCGCCGGATGGCTCCGGAACTCCGCCCCGACGAGCTCCCGGTACCAGGCCGAGCCGTGCTCCGTGTCGCTCGCCGAGTGGATGCCGGCGAAGCCGCCTCCGGCGCGGATGAACCGCTGGAGGGCCGCCTCCTGCGCCCCGTCGAGGACCTCCCCGGTCGTGAGGGCGAAGACCACCGCGTCGTAGCGCGCGAGGTTGGCGTCGGTGAAGGCGGAGGCGTCCGCGGCGACGTCGACGGCGTAGCCTCCCGCGAGGCCGAGGCGGCGGATCGCGGCGACGGCGTCGGGAATCGAATCGTGGCGAAAGGCGGCGGCCTTCGTGAAGACGAGGACCGCGCGCGGCGGCCCGGGAGGCGCCGCCGCGGCCATGCAGGAGAGGAGCGCGCCCGCGAGCGCCGCGATCACGGACAGGAAAACGCGGACGTATCCTGCAGCGGCTGGAACGCCGTCCCGAGGGGATTGGTGTACGAGCGCTGCGCGCCCGTCTCGGTGTCGGTGATCGTCATGACGACGTCGACGTTGGTCAGCCCGCCCGCGAAGACCCAGAAGTGGTCGTTGACCGAGCAGGCGTCGAGGACCTTCACGACGAGCTCGATGTTGGCGGAATTGAAGAACCAGAAGTAGCCCGAGTCCGGGGTCAGCGACACGCCGTGCCCCGCCCCGCTCGCGCCGGTGTTGGTGGCCCAGGCCACGTTCACGCGGAAGCGCCCGCCGTTCAGGCACAGCGTGGTCGCGTTCGGCGCGCAGGGGCCGGGAGTGCCCGGCGAGAGCCACGGCTGCACGGACGGGAAGGTCACGCGAAAGGCCCCGTCGATCGTGGAGTTGGCAGTGACGTCGCAGTCGTCGTCGACGTTGGTCCCGCACGCGCCCGCCTCCTGGCCGACGACCTGGAGATTCTGGAGATAGAGGAGCGAGCCCGAGCTGCCTCCCCCGGTTCCCCCGACGAGGTCCTTCTCGTAGATGAAGTTGCCCTGGTCCACGCCCAGGCACGTGACGGGGGTCGGCGGATCGCTGACCTGCTCCTGCGTGTAGAACTGCGGCCGTCCGTCGGGATGGCTCAGCCGGTACAGGATCGTCCCGCCCGCGAACGCGACGTCGCTCGTCGTCCAGCCCAGAAAGATGCTTCCGTCGGGCGGGTCTTCGGAGAGCTGCACGAGCGTGAAGTCGCTCTGCTCCCCGGTCGCGAGCAGCGTCGAGCCCAGCGTGCGCGGGAAGCCCGCCGGCGAAGGCTCCGGCCCGTCGCAGGAGGCGCGGACGTAGTCGAAGACCGACTCGAGCGACGTCGCGGCGGCCTGGTTGTTGAAGCAGTGGTTGGCCGTCAGCAAGTACGGGACGAGGGTCTCGGGATCGGAATTGATCAGCCCGCCCGTGCAGACGTACGTCGAGTTGCCGTCGACGAACGTGAGCTGGGCGACCGCCCTGGAGGCTTCGGCCACGTTGGGAAACTGGGCCGGCGTCACGCAGGCTTCGTCGACGAAGCACGACTGTTCCTTGGTCCGGAGCGTGCCCGTGCCGGACCCCGGTGCGAAGTTCGGATGATCGATGTGGACGACCGCGGAAACCGAAAGTTGCGCGCCCGCGAGGTCGGCTCCCGCCGGAATCTGGGCCTCGAGGAAAATCTCCGGCGAAAAGACCGTGTTGGTCCAGAAGCCCTCGGGACGAGTGCCGCGGTCGAAGACGTACGGCCCGTGCGCCTCGCCCGACGCCGAATACACGTAGACGCGGCTGCCCGCCGGAAGCCGGGCGCTCGCGATGTGGAGGCGCAGGGCGCCCGCCCCGGCCGAGGAGAACGCGGCGGTCCAGCTCAGCCGGCCGTCGGCCGCGCGCTCGAGGTACCCGCCCGAGACCGCGCGGGACCGGCCGGGCGCCAGGTCCGCCGGCAGGCCGGAGAAACCGACGCGTTCCGGGAGATCGCGCGACACGCCGATCTTCACGGCGGGCGCCTTCGGGCGAAAGCGCGGGCGCGAGTCCTTCGACGAGAGCTGCGTCGCCTCCGCGCGCGACAGCGCCGGCAGCGCGTGCACCGCGGAGGCCGGCAGCCTGCCGGCCGCCCTCACCAGCCCCGACGCCGCGGCGGCGCGCTTGGCGGCGGGGGCGTGAAACACCGCCGGGCCGGTCTCGACGATCGGCACGGCCGAGGCGGCGACGAGCGCGAGCGCGGGGAAGAACATGGCCGTCATTATTGCAGACGACAGAGCCACAGGCCCTTCAGGTACTCGCCCTCCGGACAGTCCAGCGAAACGGGGTGATCGGCCCCGGCACCCTGCCGGGCGGCGAGCGCGAACGGCGTCCGGGCGTCGACCGACGCCGAGAAGACGATCTTCTGGAAGAGATCCGCGTCGACGAGGCCCGAGCAGGAACAGGTCAGCAGCCACCCCCCCGGCGCGACGAGCGCCATGGCCAGGCGGTTGATGTCCTTGTAGCCGCGCGCCGCCCGCTCCACGTCGGCGCGCTTCTTCGCGAACGCCGGCGGATCGCAGACGACCGCGTCCCACTGCTCGCGGGCCGCGACGCGGCGGCGCAGGTCCTCGAATACGTCGGCCTGGGCGAAGTCGGCCTCCTCGGCCGGCATTCCGTTCGCCCGGCGGTTCTCCCGCGCGAGCGCCAGCGCCGCCGACGACGAGTCGACGTCGACCGCCCGCGCCGCGCCTCCCGCGAGCGCCGCGACGGAGAACGCGCCCGAGTAGGAGAAGAGATTCAGGACCGTCCGACCGCGCGCGAGCGCGCGCATCCGCGAACGGTTGTCGCGCTGATCGAGGAAGAAGCCGGTCTTCTGGCCCGAGCCGAGGTCGGCCAGGAAGCGGAGGCCGTTCTCGAGGAAGGGAGCCAAATCGCCCCCCTCCCCCTGCCCGATACCACCGGCCTCCGGCCGGTGTTGCCTCATGCCGGGGGCCTGCCTCTGGTGGTCGGCCCCCCCGCTGGGGGGGGAGGGGAATTCAAGGCCCCCTCTCCCGACGGGAGAGGGACGGGGTGAGGGGCGCCCCCGGTCCCGCGCCGCTCCGGTCTCACGGACGACGAGCCTTCCCGGCGCGAAGACCTCACGCGTTGCCGCTTCGAGCTCTGCCCGCCAGATCTCGGTGCCGGCGGTCGTCAGCTCCAGGACCGCCGTGTCTCCATAGACGTCGAGCAGCACTCCCGGGCACAGGTCGCCCTCGGAGTTCACGCCGCGGTACCCGGTCGTTTCGGGCGGCAGCACCTGGGCTCGCAGGTCCCGCGCCGTGCCGAAGCGCTCGCGGAACAGCGCACTGTCCGGCACTCGCCCGTCGAACGTCCACAGCCGGGCGACGATCTGGGAGTCGGGCGAGTAAGCCCCCCGGGCGAGGGCGCGGCCACCGGCGTCCACGACCTCCGCGTGCCCGTCGGAGCCGTCGCCGTCGGCGGATGCCAACGCGCCGGAGAAGAGCCACGGATGCCGGCGGGCGACCGAGGCTTCGCGCCCGGTCTTCAGGCGCAGCCGGATCAAAAGCCCTCGGTTCGCGCGGGAAGCGTCATGGCGGCGTCCAAAATACACGCAACCGCCGGGGGCGCCGGCCCCAAAAAGACACCCTCAACAAAGGGCCCGAGTTCTCCGTAATACAGGCAGGCACACAGATCTCCTCCTTCGAGCCCCCCGAGTGAGACGGGGGGCTTCTTTTTCCCCCGGATCCCGCAGCGCGACAGATCGACCTGGAATTCCGGCGCCCGCGGAGTGGTTTCCCGCCGGCCGTGGCACACGGCGGCGCCCGCCCCGGCCCCGACTACGCGACCGCGGGAAAGCGGACGTGGAACGTGCTGCCCCGCCCCACTTCCCCGTCCACGTCGACGCTGGCGCCGTGGAGCTGGGCGATGTGCTTGACGATCGCGAGCCCCAGCCCGGACCCCGGACGGACCTTCGACCGGGAACGGTCGATCTGGTAGAAGCGCTGGAAGATCTTGTCCCTCTCGGACTTCGGGATGCCCGGTCCCAGGTCCTCGACGGAGAAGCCCGGACGGCCGCCCTCCCGCAGGACGCGAACGACGACGGGCGCCCGCTCCGGCGAGAACTTGATCGCGTTGTCGATCAGGTTTCGCGCGAGCTGGCCGATCCGCCGGCGGTCGCCGATCGCGGCGACGCCCGCGTCGCCGACGACTCGCACCTCGACGTTTCGCGCCCGGGCCGCGGGCTCCAGATCCTCGGCCACCTCCGAAAGCAGCTCGTGGAGTGAAATCTCCTCGCGCTCCACCGGCACAGCGCCGCTCTCGATCTGGGCGAGGTCCATGAGATCGTCGATGAGCTCCCGCATCCGGTCCGACTGCCGGCGGATCAAGCCCAGCAGCTCCGCCGTCTCCGCCTTGTCCGGGGAGCCCTCGGCGAGCGTCTCGGCCGCCGCCGCGATGGACGCGATCGGCGTGCGCAGCTCGTGCGACACGTCGCCGACGAAGGTCCGCCTCATCGCCTCCGTCTTCTCGAGCCGGGACACGTCGCGCAGCACCCCCACGGCGGCGGCCCGATGCCCCTCGGGAAGGGACGCCACCGTGATCTGCCAGATGCGGCCGTCGGGTAGGCGCACCGTCCGCTCGCTGGTCTCGCCCGTCCGCGACGTGGCCTCGAAGCAGTCGTAGAGGGGCTTCTCGCGCAGCAGCTCGTACACTCCGCGGCCGGCCGGCGCCGGCACGCCCGTCATGGACGAAAAGCGCTGGTTGGACTCGAGGACCCTCAACTTCGCGTCGACGGCCACGAGCCCGTCCGGGAGCGTCTCGAAGACCATCGCCGCGAGCCGCCGCTCCCCCTCCGCTCGCTCGAGGGCCGAGTTCAGGGAGTCCTTCATCCGCTGCATTGCCGACGACAGGAGCTGAACTTCCTCGCCCCCCGCGCGGGGCAGGTCGCGCGCGAAGTCGCCGGCGGCGATCGCCGCGGCGCTCCGCGTCAGATCCGCGATCGGCTCGGAGAACCGCCGCGACGCCGCCGATCCGATCAGGAACAGGACGAGACAGGCCGCCGCGATCGCCACTCGCATCGCCCACAGGTAGCCGAGCTCGACCTGGCGCAGGCGCGCCTCGGAGACCGCGAGCCGCAGGATGTTGCCGTCCGGCAGCTTTCGCGCGACGTAGAGCATCGGGCGCTGGTCGGTCGGCGAGACGCGCCGGGAGCTTCCCGTCCCGCTGCGAAGCGCCTCGACGATTTCCTCGCGGCCGGCGTAGTTCGACATCGACGGGAGCTCGGTCGGGAGCAGATCGGTGTCGCCGAGGACCTTCCCGTCGGACCCGATGGTAGTCACCCGGCATTCGAGCTGGCGCCCGGCCGCCCGCAGGAAGGCGTCGCGCTCCGACTCGGGGATGCCGCCGCGCGAGAGGTCCTCCGCCAGGTGTTCGAGCTCGCGCCCGAAGCGCTCGGACACGCGCTCGGACACGGCGCGGCCAATGACGGCATCGGAAACGAGGACGAGAACGGCGACCGTCGCCGCCGCGAGGATCGCGAAGAGCGCCGTGAACCGGGCGCGAAGCTTCATCGTGCCGCGATCCCTACGAGCTGGCTCCCTCGCGGTAGCGGTAGCCCAGGCCCACGACCGTCTCGATGCGCTGATCGCCCAGCTTGCGCCTCAGGGCGCGGATGTGCACGTCCACGGTTCGCGTTTCCACGTCCGCATCGTAATCCCAGAGGCGCGCCAGGATCGCGTCGCGCGTCACGACGCGGTTGCGGTTGCGGATCAGGAGCCAGAGGAGATCGAACTCCTTCTTGGTCAGGTGGATGCGCTTGTCCGCGAGTACCGTCTCGAATCGGGCGCGGTCCACGACGAGCTCGCCGTCCTTGAAGACCTCCTCCTCCGAGGTTTCGAACGCCGCGACGCGGCGCAGGTGCGCGTTGACGCGTGCCAGGAGCTCCCTCATCGAGAAGGGCTTGGTGATGTAGTCGTCCGCCCCGATCTCGAACCCGAGCAGCTTGTCCCGCTCTTCGACTCGGGCCGTGAGCATGATGATCGGGACCTTCCGGGTCTCGTCGGCGCGCCGCAGCTCCCGGCAGAGCGCCAGGCCGTCGATGTCGGGCAGGTTCAGGTCCAGGATGACGAGGTCGAACGGCTTTTCCTGCACGGCCGCCAGCGCGGCGATCCCCGAGACGTAGTGCTCGACCTGGTACTTCTTTTCCTTGCGCAGGTTGAGGCGGATCGTGTACGCGATGTCCGCATCGTCCTCGATCAGGGCGATGCGTTTCATCACCCCCGTGTGCGCCTCGCCGCGCGCCGGCGCTCCGTCCTTCCCCTTGGTCACCACGGCCTTCATCTCGCCTCGTTCTTTCTAGCCGAACCGGCCGGTGATGTAGTCCTCGGTGATCTTCTGGCCCGGATTGGTGAAGATCTTCTCGGTCCGTTCGTGCTCGACCAGACGGCCGAGCATGAAGAAGGCCGTGAAGTCCGAGACACGGGCCGCCTGCTGCATGTTGTGCGTGACGATGACGATCGTGTAGTCGCGCTTCAGCTCGTAGATCAGCTCCTCGACCTTCGTCGTCGCGATCGGATCGAGCGCCGAGCAGGGCTCGTCCATCAGCAGCACCTCGGGCTCGACGGCCAGCGCGCGCGCGATGCAGAGCCGCTGCTGCTGGCCGCCGGAGAGGCCCATGGCCGACGTGTCGAGCCGGTCCTTGACCTCGTCCCACAGGGCCGCGCGCCGCAACGCCTTCTCCACGCGTCCGGGCATCTCCGAGCGGGGGCACATGCCGTTGATCTGGAGCCCGTAGGCCACGTTGTCGAAGATCGACTTGGGAAAGGGGTTCGACTTCTGGAACACCATTCCGACGCGGCGGCGCAGATCCACGATGTCCATGCCGGCGGCGTAGATGTCGCGGCCGTCGAGCAGAACGTCGCCCTCGACCTGCGGTGTCCGGAATGATGTCGTTCATCCGGTTGAGGCAGCGCAGGAACGTCGACTTGCCGCAGCCCGACGGCCCGATGAACGCCGTCACCGTCTTCTCGGGGATCGGCAGCGTGATGTCCCACAGCGCCTGCTTCGGGCCGTAGTTGAAGTTGAGCTTCTTCGACTCCATGCGCAGGGTCCTGCCGGCCATCAGTCCCGCGCCGGCGCCCGGGCTCCCCGACGCGCTCGGCCCCGCCGGGGCCTCGGTCGGCGTTGTCATTTCGCTCACCACTGTATCGCTCATGTGCGATGCATCCTTTCGAGCCTTCGGGTGACGACCCGCGCCAGGACCGAGAAGGTGAAGACGAAGGCGACGAGGACGAGCGCGCCGGCCCAGGCCTGCCGGTGCCAGTCGTCGTACGGCGAGATCGCGTACGTGTAGACCTGCACCGGTAAGCGACGAGATCGGCTGGTCGAGGCGGGTCGAGAAGAAGCGGTTGTTGAACGACGTGAAGAGCAGCGGCGCCGTCTCGCCGGCGATCCGCGCCAGCGCCAGCACGATGCCGGTGATGATGCCCGGCAGCGCCGCGGGCACGCATCACCGTGAACGACGGCGCGGGCGCGCGTGGCGCCGAGCGCGAGCGCGCCCTCGCGCAGCGTGCCGCGGCACGAGCTGCAGCAGTTCCTCCGTCGTGCGCGCGATGATCGGAATCATCATGATGCCGAGCGCGAGGCCGCCGGCGAGCGCCGAGAACTGCTTGAACGGGCAGGACGGCGAGGCCGTAGGCGAAGACGCCGATGACGATCGACGGCACGCCGTTCAGCGTGTCGGCCGCGAATCGGACGAGCGACGCGAACCGGCTTGCCGGCGTACTCGGAGAGGTAGACGCCGCTGATGATGCCGATCGGCATGGCGAGCAGCCGAGCCAATGCCCGATCAGGATCAGCGTGCCGACGATGGCGTTGGCCATGCCGCCGCCGGTCTCGCCGACCGGCTTCGGCATCTTGGTGAAGAAATCCCAGTTGAGCGACTGAATCCCCTGCTGACAGCACGAAGGAAGACGAAGAACGAGCGGGACCAGCGCGATCGCCACCGACCGCGCCGCAGAGGCCGACGACGAGCGCGGACAGGAGCTTTCGGCGGCGCGTTGCGCGTTCATGCCGCAGCCTTCGGCTCCGCCGGCGCGACCGCGGCCTTGGGCGCCTTGACCTTGACGTCGCGCGTGCATGCTCCAGATGAGCAGACGCGAGAGCGCGTTGACGACGAGCGTGATGACGAAGAGCACGAGCCCGATCTCGATCAGCGCGCGAAGGATACAGGTCGTCGGCGGCCTCGGTGAACTCGTTGGCGATGACGGCGGCCATCGTGTACTGCGGGGCGAACAGCGAGGCGCGAGACCTGCGGGTTGTTGCCGATGACCATCGTGACGGCCATCGTCTCGCCGAGCGCCCGGCCGAAGCCGAGCATGACGGCGCCGATGATGCCGGTCCGCCCGTAGACCGAAGCGCCGCGCGGATGGCCTCCCAGCGCGTCGCGCCGAGGGCGTAGGCGGCCTCCCGCTGGGTCGCCGGCACCGCCTTCAGCACCTCGCGGGCCACCGACGAGGTGAACGGGATGACCATCACCGCCAGGATCGAGTGCCGCCGCGCAGCATGCCGACGCCGAGCGGCGGGCCCGATGAAGAGCGGGATCTGTCGCAGCCAATCCGGCAGTCGACGTCTCGAAGCTGGCGCACGAGCGGGCACCAGCACGAAGATGCCCCACAGCCCGTACACGATCGAGGGAATCGCGGCGAGCAGCTCGGTCAGAAACGACCAGTGGCGGTCCGCAGGCCTCGCGGCGACAGCTCCGAGAGGAAGATCGCGATGCCGAGCGCGATCGGGGTGGAGATGAGCAGCGCGAGGATCGACGAGTACAGCGTCCCCCAGATGAAGGGCAGCGCGCCGAACTCGCCGGCCACCGGGTCCCAGGTCTCGGTCCGGTCCAGAATCGAAGACCGAACTTCTGCGATCGAGAGGTGCGAGGTCGCGGTAGAGCTCGACAGCCGATCGCGGCGACGAGCAGGACGACGAGGAAGGCGAAAAAGCCCGTCGCCAGCCGAAAGCCGAAGTCGTCGGCGCTTCTGCCGGGAAGACGGGCGCTTCATCGATGACTGGCTTCCGTGCGCTAGGTCGTCGATGCTGCTTGAGGGCTTCCATCTCCAGGGCTGACGACTTCCTGCGGCAGCGGCGCGTAGCCGAGCTCGGCGGCGTACTTCTGGCCGTCGGTCAGCGCCCACTTCATGAAGTCGACCATGATCTTCGACTTGCTTCTTGTCCTTCGGGCTTCTCGTAGAAGAGCAGCCAGGTGAACGAGGAGATCGGATAGGCGCCCTTGCCCGGGGCGTTGGTGATCGACACGCGGAAGTCCTTCGGCATGGCCTTCGCCGCCGCCGCCGCGGCCGCCGTCACCGAGTCGAGGGTCGCGCTGACGAACTCGCCGTCGAAGTTCTGCACCGTGCCGTAGGCGATCTTGTTCTGCAGGGCGTAGATCGAGCTCGACGTAGCCGATCGAGCCCGGCGTCTGCTTGACGAGGCCCGGCGACGCCCTCGTTGCCCTTGCCGCCGACGCCGACCGGCCAGTTCACCGAGGTGGCGACGCCGACCTTGCTCTTCCACTCCGGCGAGACCTTGGAGAGATAGTCGACGAAGATGTACGTCGTGCCGGAACCGTCCGAGCGGTGGACGACGGTGATGTCGGTCGCCGGGCAGGCTGACGCCCGGGTTCAGCTTCGCGATCGCCGGGATCGTTCCACTTCGTGATCTTGCCGAGGAAGATGTCGGCCAGGACCGGCCCGGTGAACTTGAGCTCGGCTTGTCGACGCCGGGGATGTTGTAGACCGGCACGACCGCGCCGAGCACGGTCGGGAGAGTGGAGGATCGTCCCGGGCGCCGCGACAGCTGATCGTCGGTCATCGGGCCGTCGCGTGGCGCCGAAGAAGACCGTCTGGTTCGATGAGCTGCCGGATGCCGCCGCCGGAGCCGATCGACTGGTAGTTGATCTCGACGTCCGGGTGGAGCTTGTTGTACTCGGAGAACCACTTCGAATAGATCGGGTAGGGGAACGTGGCCCCCGCCCCGTTGATCTGAATCGTCTGGGCCTGGCCGGTCGAGGCCGAGAGCGCCGCGAGGGCGGTCAGGGCGGCGGCGAGCAGGGTGCGAGTCGGTTTCATCGTTTCTCCTCACTCACGAACATGAAGTTCGGACGTTAACTCCGCATGAATCCCGTGTTAACTAGAAGTTGAAGAGCGTGTGGATCGCGTACCGCTCCTCGGTCTTGGGGGCGTTGGCGATGCCCATGTACCGGATCTGCTCGAAGTCGAGAAGGACGGCGGCCGCGATGCCGCTCTTGGTCACCGGGAACCAGTAGGCCGGCCCGGCGATCAGCCGCTGCTTTCGCAGGCCCGAGTTCGTGTTCGGCGTGACCCGGTCCCAGCGCAGCAGGGCCTCGAGGCCGAAGCTCGTCCGCGGCGTGGCCCAGACCGACCAGCCCTCGGACTCCACGAGGCTCGCCGTCGTGGTCGTTTGATCCTTGTTCTTGTTGTACTGGGCGCCGAAGTTTACGCACGGATTCTCGAAGCTCAGGAAGCCGATGAAGCGCTCCTTCTTCGCGTCGTGCACGTAGTGATCGCTGTCGTAGAACCCCGTCAGCCGCAGGCCCTTCAGGATGGGGACCATGGGCAGGGGGCGCAGCGTTCCGCGGACCATGAACGCCATCTGGCTGTCGGCGTTCTGAGTGCGGGTGTAGCCCTCGCCGTTGTAGGCGCCGACGTGGATGTCGCCGAAGTTCGCCGGGGCGTTCCAGTGAACGGAGGCGCCGAGGTCCGAGGACGTGATGTATCCCTCGCGGTCGGCCAGCACCGTTCCCTGGAACCGGTACCGGTAGATGCCCTCCTCGAAGTCGATGTAGGGCGTCTGCTGCAGGCCGAGCCGGGCCCACGAGCCCTTCGTCGTGAAGTCGCTGAAGTTGATCTGGCCGTACGCGTACTTGAGGCGGTAGGTCAGCGTCCCGGTGATTCCGGGGACGTCCTTGCCGTCGACCTGTCCGACGCGAACGACGTCGGGCGTGATGCGAAACGCGATCAGGTGGTTGATCTGTCCCGTGACGTTGATGTACGCGCGCGTCACGTCGAATGTGCTGGGATGGTAGCCGGCCGAATTGCGTGGCTCGAGCTGATAGGTGTATCCCGCGAAGATCGTGCCGCCGACGTTGACCGTGGGCGTATCGTCGGGCGGCGTGTAGCCGGACGCGACGGTCACCTGGGCGCGCGCCGCCCCGCTCGAAAGCATCGCCGCGATCGCGCACGCGGTCAGGAATCCCGAAAGTCGTTTCATGAGTGCAGCTCCTCCTCTATTGAGCCGCGAGTTGTACGGGCCGCAGGTCAACGAGCGACGAAGGCTGTGTAAATTCGAATCGAAGACGCGGCGGGAAGATGCGCGCGCCCGACTACTTCGAAAACGTCGCCTCGATGATCGTGTCGGCGATCCCGGCTCGTTTCCATTCGATGATCTCCTCGGCCGTCAGCGGTGCGGCGAGGGGATGCGAGCGCACGTAGAGCCGGATCACGTCCGTTCCGACGGCTTCCTTCATGAGAGCGAGGACCTGCGCCTTCAGCGCCGCGGCATCCGCCGACGGCACCGCCGGCGCCGGCGCGCTCGCCGGAACGGGAGTCGGCGCGGCGGCCACCGCGGGCGCGGCCGGCGGGGTCGGTGTCGGCGACTTCTTGACGAGCTCGAATCGGAAAATGCTCGGCGAGGAGGGCAAAGGCGCCTCGGCCAGAGTCTGGAGCCCGGCCGCGTTGCAGGCGTAGGACTCGAACTTGACTCGATACCAGCTCTGCGAGCGGTCCATGCAGCCGGGCGACGTGTCCCCGACGGGACAGTCGATCTTCATCAGGTTCCTGAACCGGTACGATTGGACGTAGAGAACGTTGCCGCCGAGGCTCGCGGTCTGATTGCGTTGGGTCAAGTAGGGGTCGCTGATCTCGCGGTCCTCCTGCTGCTGCTCGATCGGACCGGATCCTCCCGAGCAGCTTGCAGCCGACGGGGAGCGCCGGCGCGACGGCGTCCCGCTCGGCGAGCTCCGCCTGGTAGACCTTGACCTCGGCGCCCTGCGGCGTCAGCGAGGCGCAGGCGACGACGCCCGTGACGAGGGCGAGGGCGAGAGTCAGTCTCTTCATCGAATCTCCTTCCGCGGATCCTACGCCGCCGGGCTTACCGGAGCTTCGCGCCCGGCCATGTATGAGGCGCCTGAAGCGGCACGCGGAGAATCGCCCGTCGGTCGTGAAGACGTCGGGCATCCGACGTAAATTTCGCGTGAAGGCGGGCCCGGCCGGACCCAAAAAAATCGCCCCGACGGTTCGGGGCAAGGTGGAGGGCTTCGTCTGTGACGCGGTGCCGGGAGTCTTTCGCCGCGCTGTGAAGCCCGCGGGCATCTCGCGTCAATTCTCCGTAAGACCCGCGGTCCGACCGGCCTCAGGGCAACTTCACGCCGAAGTCTCCTGGCTCGAGCACGCTCGCCCCTCCCGATGGAGGACACGATGCCCACGACCCCGGAACGCGCCGAATCGTCCGTTGCCGTATCGCCCGCCGAGGAGCCCAAGAAGCTCTACCGCCTCGTCGAGCCTTCCTTCGCCGACCTTCCCGCCGAGCACGAGGCGCCGTTCTTTCGCGCCGCGCTCGACCGGGTCCGCCAGCGCTTCGGCGCCGAGTGCGGAATCGAGAGCGCCGTGCTCGCCCGCCGCGAGGCCCCCGGCTGGCGCGTCGAGTCGGGCGAGGAGGAACTCCTCTCCCGGCTGGAGGCGATGCCGGCCCCCGAGCGCGACGCCTTCTTCTCCCAGCAGATCGCGATCTCCGCCGATCCGTTTCCGGCGGCCCTGTGGCTGCTCGGGGCGCGAGCGGAGTGGCTCGTGATCCTGCGTCTCGCCGAGGCGCCGGACGAAGGACGGGCGCTGCTCATCCAGATGGCGCGCCTCGCCGTCCAGCAGCGCGTCATGGAATCGAGCTGGACCGGACTCCTCGATCGAGCGCGCGCGATCCAGCGCAGCCTCCTGCCCGACCCTCTGCCCCCGTTTCCGGGCTTCGACCTCGCGGCGCGGTCGGAATCGGCGGACGCGGTGGGGGGCGACGTCTTCGACACGCTCCTCCTCTCGCCTTCGACCCTCGGCCTCATGATCGCCGACGCCTCCGGCCACGGCCTGCCCGCAGCACTCGAGGCCCGGGACGTCGTCGTCGGCCTGCGGATGGGCGCTGCGCAGCACCTCAAGATCGACGCGACGATTGAACGGCTCAACCGGATCCTCTGCGCATCCACGCTCTCGTCGCGTTTCGTGTCGCTCGTCTACGGGGAGCTCGACGACGCGGGCAGCTTCGACTACATCAACGCCGGCCACCCGGCCCCGCTGCTGATCACCCGCGACGTCGCCCGACGCCTGCCCGACTCCGGCCGCGTGCTCGGTGTCGCGCCTCACTCGGTTTACCGCGTGGCCCGGACCGAGATCCCCCGCGAAGGGGCGCTCCTGCTCTACACCGACGGCGTGACGGAGTGCCCGTCGCCCGACGGCGAGGAGTTCGGCGTCGAGCGGCTCTCCGGAATCGCGCGAGTCCTCTGCGACGCGCCGGCCGCCCACATCGTCTCGGCGATCTTCGACGCGCTCTCCGAGCACTCGTGGCGCGAGCGGCTCCCCGACGACGCCTCCGTCCTCGTCGTCAAGAGGACGTGAAGTCGACGCGCCGTCCTTCGCGTCGAATTGATCCGGCGTTCCCGCTCGCTCAACGCGGGGGCGATATCCCTGCGCCGATCGACAACGCAACGTCATTGAGGAGGAGAACGACCATGTCTCACCGATTCCCGTTCCCCCGCGTCGCCATGGCCCTGGCGGCGCTCGTCATCGCGGCCCCGCTCGCGGCCCAGGGCATCCTCGTCCGCATCACGCCCCCGAACAAGGCGCAGTTCCTCACGAACCAGAAGTTCGACATCCGCGTCGAGGCAACGGCGACCGACCCCGCGGCGGTCGTTTCCGAGCTGACCGTCCGCATCGACGGCCGGGACATCACGTCGCAGGGCACGGTCGACTCCCCCGCGTCGAACGCGCGCAACTGGACCTTTCGCAGCGCACAGCTCGGAATCCCCGGTCTTCGGAATTTTTCGGCGACGGCGTCGGGAACGCTCGGCTCGACCCCGGTCAGCGGCGCGGGCTCGAACGCGGTGACCGTGCGGGCCTGGCCGGCCGCCGCGGCCGGGTCCTCCCTTCGGAGCCTGGACGAGCGCACCGGAGCGGCTCCCGTCCCCCCCGGCGCGTCGGGCGCCGATCTCGACTCCGAGTTGCACCTGGGTGCGATCTCGCCGGCCTTCCACCAGCCGGCGACCGCCGGTGAGCGCCGCGCGAAGAACGTGATTCTCCTGATTGGAGACGGGATGGGGGTCGCCCACCGCACGGCGGGCCGCATCCTGTCGAAGGGTTATACCCGCGGAAAGGCGAACGGCACGCTGGCCATGGATCGCTTTCCGTACAACGGAATGTTGATGACTTCGTCCATGAACTCGCTCATCACCGACTCGGCGCCGGGCGCGCACAACTACTCCACGGGCAACAAGACGAACAACGGCATGGAGGGCGTCTTCCCGGACAACACGTCCGCCGACGACGACAACCCCCGCATCGAGAATCTCTCGCAGTGGCTGACCCGCAACACGGGCAAGGTCACCGGAATCGTCTCGGACGCCTTCATCACCGACGCCACGCCGGCCGCCTTCCTCGCACATACGCAGAACCGCGGCAACGGCACGCTGATCGCGTCGCAGTACATCGACGAGGCGGACGAGACGAGCCTCAAGGTGCTGCTGGGCGGCGGCTCCTACCACTTCATTCCGAAGAGCCAGACGGGCTCCCGCCGGACCGATGAGCGCAACGTCATCGCCGACTTCCAGGCGGCTGGCTACGCCTACGTCCAGACGCGCACGGAGCTGACCGCCTACGCGCCCGGGCAGGGCGCGAAGCTGCTCGGACTCTTCAATCTCGACAACATGGATGTCGCATTCGACAAGCTGCACCTGGGCGACCCGAGCGTCGGCGCCGCCTTCCCCGACCAGCCCTTCCTCAAGGACATGGCCCACGCCGCCATCGACGTCCTGCGCCAGTACCCCGACGGCTTCTTCCTGATGGTCGAGGGCGCCCACATCGACAAGCAGGCGCACCGCATGGACGCGGAGCGGTCCATCTACGACGTGATCCAGTTCGACCAGGCGGTCCAGGTCGCCCTCGACTTCGCGACCTCGACGAACACCGACGACGACCCCGACAACGACACGCTCGTCATCGTCTCCGCCGACCACGAGTGCGCGGGCATGAGCCTGCCCGGCGTCGGGCGCCCCGACAAGAAGGGCACTCGCGACTATGTCAAGGCCTACAACTACAACGGCGCGCGCAACGATCCGACGACGCTGAACTTCACCGATTACGTCGATGCCAACGGGGACGGCTACCCGGACAACCCGAATGCGCCCCGCAAGCTCATCGTGAACTTCGGCGCGTCGGTCGACCATTACGAGGACTGGCAGTTCAACGCCCAGCCGAAGAACCCCGGAGTCGCCGTCGACGGCGTCGCCGTGGCCAACCCGGACGACCCGAAGGCCGCGACCGGACGCCTCATCCCGGGCGTGGTCGAAAACGGAAGCGCCGGCGGTGACGCGCAGACGCAGGCCGTGCACACCCCGGTCGACATCCCGATCTCCGCGTATGGCCCGGGTGCATCGCAGTTCGCGCGCGTCACCGACAACACGGAGGCGTTCTTCTCGATCGTCAACTCGATCCTCGGCGCCTATCCGGTGCCGACGCAGTTCTGAGCATGACGAACCTGGTTCTCTCCCTCGTCTTGATTCTCGAGCCGGGCGCCGCGGGGCGCCCGGCTTCCCTTTCCCCCGCGACCATTGACTGGCCGGACTTCTTCGCGTCGGTCTCGACGCAGGGCGTCGTCTTCAGCGATCGGCTGAAGGCGCTGGATGGAAAGCGCGTTCGACTCCGGGGCTTCAGCGTCACGCACCCTCCCGTTCCGGGCGGGCTGCTATTGACGCGGATCCCCTTCGTGGAGTCGGACCCCCACGAGGAGGGCTCGGAGCTCGATCTCCCCTTCGACGCCGTCGGCGTCCTCTGGCGCAAAGGCATCGCGCTCCCGCCCGTGCCCGGGCGCCCCACGATCGAGGGCACGCTCAAGCTCGGCAATCGCGACCTCGGCGGACAGATCGTGGCGCTCGCCGTCGTCGACGCCGTTCCGGCGGTCCCCCGGGCGAAGGACTGACGCCGCGGCGTGGCCCCGCGCTTCGCCCGAACTTGCGGCGGCCTTCGCCGGATCTCCGCACCGGAGCGCCATCCTGAGCCTCGACGTGCGCGCGGCCGGAGCGTGGATCTTTCTGTCCGTCTCGGCCCTCTTCGAGGTGGCCTGGGTCTTCAGCCTCAAGCTCTGCGAGGGAGCGGCGCGCGCCGGACCACTCGCGCTGTACGCAGCCTCGGGACTGGGGGCGGCCGTCTTTCTCTCGCTCGCGATGCGGACGATTCCGATGGGGGTGGCGTACGCCGTCTGGATGGGCCTTTCGCTCGTCGGAACGCTGGCGGTGGACGCGGTCGTCTTCCACGAGCCCTGGAGCACCGCCCGCACGGCGTCGGCCCTCCTGATCCTCGCGGGGACCTGCGGGCTCAAGCTCTCCGGGACGCCCTGAATCGACGGATCAGGCGCCCCGGGCCGCGAGCCGCCGCGACCAGTCGAAGAGGCTCTGCAGATCTTCCACGATGATGCAGCCTCCGGGCGGGTGGCTGCGGCGGGCGCCCTGGCCCCCGACGAGGATCGGGATCCCCGCCGGGACGGCGCGCCGCAGCGCCGCGATCTGGTCGCGCGCGTCGGGCCCCGCCGTCGAGACCGAGATGCTGACCCCCACGGCCGAGGCGCGCCGGGCCTTCGCCGCCGCGGCGATCTCGGGGACGGGCGTGTCGGTGCCGAGCACGTGCGGCTCGAGGCCGCCGACGGCGGCGACCAGGGCGGCCATCTGCAGGCCGAGCCCGTGCGTCTCGCCTGCGAGCGCGGCCAGGGTGATCCGCGGCCCCGACGCGGCCCGCTCGTACGGCAGCCGCAGCGCCCGGAGCACGTCGCTCATCCGCTCGGAGAAGAAGTGCTCGTGGTGGATCCCGATCTCGCCCCGCGACCACGCCTCGCCGATCTCCTGGACCATCGGCACCGCGCGCAGCCGAAGGAACTCGATCGGCCCGAGCGTCGCCGCGTCCGCCAGGAGCGCCGAGGTCAGAGCGGAGCCGTCGTGCCGGCGCACCAGCGACATCAGGCTCGCGACCGGTGTCAGGGCGCGCGCGTCGGTGCGCGTCGCGACCCCGGCCTCGGTCAGGAGGGACTGGAGGCGCGGCTCGGCGAGCGGAACCACCTGGCCGGGTCGGTGTCCGCGCGCCAGGGCTTCGGAGATGCGCCGGAGACGCCGGACGTCGGCCCCGGTGTAGAGCCGGTGGCCGGAGGGCTTTCGCTGCGGCACGGGAAAGCCGTACCGCTTCTGCCACACGCGCAGGGTGTCGGGCGAGAAGCCCGTGGCCTTCGCCACCGCGCCGATCGTCAGGTTCGGCTCCGTCGAAAGGGTTCGCTGCATCTCCATCGAGTTCCTCCTCGTTTCAGGCCCGGCGGAAGGAGCAAGGCATCGCCGGCGGGCCAGGAGCGACCCGTCGGGCCGCGGGGCGCGGCGGCGGCCCCGGTTGGAGGCGGCCCGACGGCTTCTGCCTGCTCATGAATTGTCTATATATAAACATGGACAAACACAGTCAACCCCGGGAGCCGGCGATCCCGGCATGGGAGGGAGCAAGGCAAGCCCTGTCTCGCGTTTGTGGCTCAAACCGGGCAACACAATATCTGGACAAGACTGCAGGCAGGAGGTCGAGCGCGGCTCTTCACACCGACCCCGAACCGCGGTGGTACCCTCCACCCTCGATTCGACCGCGATGAGCGAAGTCCATTACATCGGTGGGAGTCAGACGCCGGACGACCGGCTGGAAGACCATTCGCTCTATTTCAACCGCGAGATCTCCTGGCTCGCGTTCAACCGCCGGGTGCTCGACGAAGCGCTCGATCCGGCCTGGCCCATCTTCGAGCGGGTGAAGTTCCTGGCGATCTTCCATTCCAACCTGGACGAGTTCTTCATGATCCGCGTGTCGGGCCTCCACGAGCAGCTCGAGGCCTCGGTCGCGGAGCGCAGCGCCGACGGCCTCTCCGCGCCCGAGCAGCTGGCCGCGATCCGGGAGATCGTCGAACGGGACGCCGGCGCCGCGATGCGGCTGCTCAAGGAAGACCTCCAGCCGAAGCTCGCCGAGGCGGGAGTGCGGATCCTGTCCTGGGAGGAGATCGAGCCCGAGCGCCGCAAGGAGCTGTCGGCCTACTTCGAGAGCGTGGTCTTCCCGGTCCTGACGCCGCTCGCCTTCGATCCCGCGCACCCGTTTCCGTTCGTCTCCAACCTGTCGCTTTCGCTCGCCGTCGAGCTCAAGGACAAGAAGGAGAAGACGCCCGCGTTCGCGCGCGTCAAGGTGCCGGCGTCGCTCTCCCGGTTCGTTCCGGTGCCCGGCGCCCCCGGCAAGACGCTCGAGTTCGTGCTCCTCGAGAAGCTCATCGAGGCCAACCTCGACCGTCTCTTCCCGGGCATGGAAATCCTCGGCGCCTCCGCCTTTCGCGTGACGCGCGACGCCGACATCGAGATCCGGGAGGACGAGGCGGGCGACCTGCTCCGCAGCATGACGGACAACCTCCGCCGGCGCCGCTTCGGCGCGGCCATCCGCCTCGAGGTCGACGATCGCTGCTCCGAGAACGTCCGCGAGCTGCTGCGCACCCAGCTCGAGCTCGATCCCGGCGACGTCTACGAGGTCGCCGGGCCCCTCGGCGCCGCGGACCTCATGTCGGTGATGAAGCTCGACCTGCCGAACCTCAAGGACGCGCCGTTCCTGGCGGCGTCGCGGACCCTATTCGATCCGCCCGCCAACGTCTTCGACGCGATCCGGAAGGGCGACATCCTCCTCCACCATCCCTACGACGCCTTCGACCCGGTCCTGCGGTTCCTCGACGCCGCGGCCGACGACCGGGACGTGCTCGCCATCAAGATGACGCTCTACCGGGTCGGGGCGGACTCCCCCGTCGTGGCCGCGCTGGCGCGGGCGGCCGAGAACGGCAAGCAGGTCGCGGTCCTGGTCGAGCTCAAGGCGCGGTTCGACGAGGAGAACAACATCCAGTGGGCGCGGTCGCTCGAGCGCGCCGGGGTGCACGTGGCTTACGGAGTCGAGGGCCTGAAGACGCACGCGAAGATCGCCCTGGTCGTCCGCCGCGAGGGGACCACGATGCGCCGCTACGTCCACGTGGGCACCGGCAACTACAACCGCCTGACGGCGCGCATCTACACCGACGTGGGGCTCTTCACCTCCCGAGCCGACTTCGGGCACGACGCCTCGGAGCTCTTCAACTTCCTGACCGGGCTTCTCGAAGAAGACCCGGTACAAGCGCCTCTCCGTTGCGCCGTTTGCTCTGCACGATCGCGTCCTGGCGCTGATCGAGCGCGAGGCCGAAAAGGCCAGGTCGGGCAAGCCCTCCTCGATCGTGGCCAAGCTCAACTCCCTCGTGGACGCCGAAGGTGATCCGGGCGCTCTACCGGGCCTCCCAGGCCGGAGTTCCCATCGATCTCTCGGTGCGGGGCATCTGCTGCCTTCGACCCGGCGTGCCGGGCGTCTCCGAAGGCATCCGGGTCACGAGCGTCGTCGGCCGCTTTCTCGAGCATTCCCGGGCCTTCTCGTTCGGCGTCGGCACCGAGGAAGAGATCTTCATCTCGAGCGCCGACTGGATGCCGCGCAACTTCTACCGCCGCGTCGAGCTCATGACGCCGGTCCTCGACGAGAAGGCGAAGGAGAAAATCCGGCAGGAGATCCTGGCGCCGATCCGCTCGGACAACTGCCGCGCCAGGGACCTCCAGAGCGACGGAACCTACGTCCGACGCCACCCTGCGGCCGGCGAGGCCCCCGTGGACACGCAGGGGATGCTTCTCGACCGCCTCACTCGCCGCGGGCTCAAGGCCGTCCCGACGCTCTAGGTCCTACGCCGCGCGGCGCAGGATCCGCGTGTCGCGGCCGATGACGAGCGGCCGCCCGCGCCACGCGACGGAACGGCCGAAGACCCCCGCCCAGAAGACGGCGGCGGCGCCCAGGTCCCGAAGCGGCAAGAGGGCCGCGTCGCGCCAGGCCATCGCACCGCCCGACCAGCGCCAGACGGCCATCTCCACCCCCCAACGAAGCGCCAGCAGCCCCAGCGCCGCCAGGCGCACGGGAGTGGACGGCGCCACCAGGGCCAGCGCGAACCACGGCAGCGGGCTCGCCAGCACCTCGCCGGCGTAGAGACGGGTCGCGAGGCGCCGGCGCATCATCGACCAGCGCCGGTGCCTCGCCCATACCGCGCGCACGGACTTGCGGACCTCGGTCGTCTCGAGTACGTCGGTCGAGAGCACGACCCGGTAGCCCGCCCTTTGGACCTCGCGGCCGAGGACGAAATCCTCGGCGAGATAGTCCCGCAGGGCTCCGATGCCCTCGATGGAATCGAGCGCCCGGCGCGAGACCAGGATGGACTTTCCGACGACGCACGGCCGCCCGAGTACGGCCGCGATGAGCGCTGTCCCCGGCAGGAGGCATCCGTTCAGGTACAGCGATTCGATGCGCGAGCCGAAACTCGCGGCCCCGGACGCGCGGAACAGGTGCGAGACCAGACCCACGCGTGGATCCGCGAACCAGGACACCGCGCGCTTCAGGAAATCCGGCCGGACGCGAACGTTGCCGTCCTGGAAGAGCACGAGCCGGTGCCGCGCAAAGCGCAGCGCCGCCGAGAGCCGGTTGACCTTGGCGTTGCCGCCCGGCTCCCGCGGGTCGAAGACGAAGATCGAACGGATCTCGGGATGCCGGTCGGCAACGCTCCGCGCGATCCGGCCGGCCGGGTCGTCCGCCGCCGCGAAGGAGAAGACGACCTCGAACCGCTGCGCCGAGTAGTCGATGCGGTACAGGCTTTCGAGATTCTCCTCGAGGGCCTCGTCCAGGCCCGCGAGGGGCTTGACGATCGAGACGGGAGGCACGAACCCTTCGAGAGGCTCCCCGCGCCCGCGCCGGCGAAGGCGCAGGTAGGCGGCGGCGGAGACCGCGTAGGCGCCGGCGCAGAGCATGAGCGCCCCCAGGCCGGCGAGCCCGATCGCCAGGCTCACGCCGAGGCCGCCGCTTCCGCCGGAGTCAGCCGCAGCACGCCGATGCCCGTTCCCGCGTCGAAGCGCCGCCAGAACCGAGCCGCGGTCCTTCTCGGCGTTGAGGAGGGTCTTCCAGGCGTAGAGGTGCTCCGGCCGGTGGAAGTCGCTGTTGGCCAGATGCGGCAGGCTCTCGCGCGAGATCACCGGAAAGAGCTCCCACCGGCAGCCGACTTCCCAGAGATCCACCAGGTGGCCGACTTGCTTGCGGCGATTCCAGAGGTACCACGTGTTGGCGAACCACTCGCTCATCTCGTGGGGGTGGCAGGCGACCGAGACCGCACCCCGCGCGCGGATCTCGCGCGAGCATCTCCAGGGGATCGCCGTCGGCCGGCAGGAACTCGTCGAGGCCCAGGGCGAGGGCGTGGACCGACGTGTCCCGGTTGATGGTGTTGCGCGTCATCTCGGCACCCGGAATCACCAACATGCCATACGTGTGCCAGGCTCGCTCGGCCTCGCGGGCGATCTCCTCGGCGTAGCGCTTCCAGCTCTCCGTGTCCAGGCTGTGGCGGATGCGGTGCGCGATCTTCCCGAGGCCGCTGTCATGGTTGACGATGTGATCGGTGATGGCGATGACGTCGTGTCCCGAACGGCCGAAGAGGTCGACCACCTTCGTCAGCGGCAGGATGCCGTCCGAGTAGGTCGTGTGGATGTGAAAGTCACAGAGCAGCATGCGAACGTCCGCAGTCTGGACGCCCGACGCGAGAACCGCGCGAGAACCGGGAAAAAGTCAGCCTTACCGGAGGTAAGAACGGCGCGAAGACCGTTCCCCCGCGCCTACGCCCGTGCGAGCTGGGGAGCGGGGTACCGGCCCGCGCGGCGCGGAGCGACGAATCTCGGCTTGCCGCCGCCACCGGCCTTCCACCAGGCGACCCAGCGCTCGCGCGCGTCCTCCGGCGAAGCGACATCGGCCAGGCGCAGGACCTTCATGTCACCCGTCTTGACCTCCGCCACACGGAGGGTTGGCGAGAAGACGATGTGCACCGGCATAGCGGCCTCGCCGCGAAGCGCGAAGAGGAATCGAAATCGCTGGACGTCATCCGCGAGGCGCAGATCGCGTGAGAATCCAGACACCGGAACCGAGCGTTCCGGCACGAGATACATGTCCTCGGCGTTGTGCGTCATGGCGCCGAACTGTAGGAGCGGCACATGAAGACGGTGTGAAGGACCCCGGGGGCGATAATCCGGGCGTGCAGGGGCTTCCCGACTACCACGTCCACACGTTCCGGTGCGGCCACGCCGGCGGCGCCTCCCGGGACTACGTCCTGCGGGCGATCGAGGGCGGCCTCTCGGAAATCGCCTTCACCGACCACATTCCGCTCTATTTCCTGCCGGAAAGCGGCCGGGACCCGAAACTGGCCATGCGGGAGGACCAGTTCGACGAATACGTGGCCGAGGTCGAGGCCCTGCGGGAAGAGTTCCGGGGGGCGATCGCCGTGCGCCTCGGCCTCGAGGCCGATTATGCCGAGGGCCGCGAGGACGACCTCGCCCGCTGGCTCGCCCGCGCGGACTGGGACCTGGTTCTCGGGTCCGTCCACTGGGTCGACGGGGGCTGGATCGACGATCCGGCGACCTCGCCCCGGCGCTTCGAACGGGAGGGCGCCGAGTCGCTGTACGACCGCTACTACGAGTTGCTCGCGAAGGCGGCGCGGACCGGCCTCTTCGACGTCCTCACGCACTTCGACCTTCCGAAGAAGCACGGGCATCGGCCGGCAGCGCCGCGCGAGAAGGCCGAGCGAGACGCCATCGCCGCGGCCAGGGAGGCCGGGGTCACGGTCGAGATCTCCTCGGCCGGGCTGCGCAAGCCCGTCGGGGAGGCCTACCCCGAGCCCCGCTTGCTCTCGGCGCTCGTCGCGGCCGGAGTTCCCGTGACGTTCTCCTCGGACGCGCACGCTCCCGCCGAGGTGGGCTGGGGATACGAGAAGACTCTGTCGCTCGCCCGGGCGGCCGGCGCGGCCGAGTTCGTCACGTTCGAGAAGAGGCGGCGATTCCGGCATCCGCTGCCGCCGGTGAACCGCCGGCCCAGCGCCGCAAACACGTCCGCCGAGGGCCGCCGGCGCCGGGCGAAGGTCGCGTAGTCGACCTCGAAGAGGCCGAACCGCGGCCGGAACCCCTCGAGCCACTCGAAGTTGTCGATCAGGGACCAGTAGAAGTAGCCCGCAATCGGGGTCCCCGCGGCCTGGCGGTGGGCGAGCACCAGGGCGTGCTCGCGCAGGAAGTCCGTGCGCCGCCGGTCGTCGGTGGTCGCGATGCCGTTCTCGGTGACGAGGACGGGCAGGCGCGTCTGCCCCGCCTGGCGGAGCACCGAGTCGAAGCCGTGAGGGTGGACTTCCCAGCCCGTGTCGGTCAGGCCCCGCGCGGCGGGGTCTCGATAGAAGAACTCGCCCACGGCGCCCGGCACGCCGCGGAAACGGATGTGAACGCGGCTGTAGTAGTTGACGCCGATGTAATCGTTGGACGCGGGCAGCTCCGCGAGCCGGACCCGGGTGCGCCCCTGGCCCGGGAAACGACCAGTCGAGGTCCCCGGTCGTGATCGCGTCGAGCAGGGCGAGGTTGTAGAGTCGCTCGCCCTCCCGCGCCAGGCGCCGGTCGAGCCCGCTCTCGCGCCGGTCCGGAGCGAACTCCAGCATGTTGTGGGCAATCCCGACGCGGCTGTCCGGGATCCGCTCGCGGATGGCGGCCGCGGCCTCGCCGTGGGCGCGCAGCATGTGCTCGAGCGCGCGCGCGGCGAGGCGAAAGTCCTTCCGGCCGGGCGGGATCAGGCCGCCGAGGTATCCGCCGAGGATGAACACGATCGGCTCGTTCAGGGTCACCCAGACGCGCACCCGGGGACCCAGCGCCTCGGCCACGACCTCGGTGTAGCGCCGGAAGCCCGCGATGCTCCTCGAGTCCTCCCAGCCTCCCTCGGCCCAGAACCAGCGTGGGTGCGTGTAGTGGTGGAGAGTCACGCAGGGCTCGATCCCGAGTCGAGACAGGGCCGCCACCCGTTCACGCTCGAGGGCGAGCGCCTCTTCGGAGAACCAGCCCGGCTCCGGCTCGATGCGGCTGCGCTCGAGGGAGTACCGGTACGCGTTGGCGGAGACGGTGGGCAGGAGGCGCGAAGTCCGAGCGCCACCGCTCGGCGTGGCCGGAGGCCCGGCCGCACCGGATGCCCGGTGACTTGAGCCGGTCGAGGCGCTCCCACTCGGTCCAGTCGTTGTCGCCGCTCCCTCGACCTGGTACGCGGACGTAGCGACACCCCAGAGGAACGGCGGGAGGATCATGGTCCGAGGAAGGCAGCCGACGTCAGGCGGCGGGCCGCGCCCCCGGCTGGAGCCGTTCGGGCCCCGGCTTCACGGCAGCTCCGTCGCGTGATGCTTCACCCACTTCGCCTCGGCGATGAAGATGGTGTCCTCGCAGATGTTGGTGGCGAGGTCCCCGACACGCTCCAGGTTCTTGGCGATCGAAATCAGCTCGATGCAGTACGTCGTCAGCGCGGGGTACTCGGCGATGTAGGTCAGCAGCTCGCGGATGATCGAGACGTTCTTCTCGTCGAGGATGTCGTCCTTCTTGATCACGCGCCGCGCCAGGTCGGCGTCGCGGTTGACGAACGCGTCCAGCGACTGCTTCAGCATCGAGATGGCCACTTCCGCCATGTACGGTATGTCGATGAACGGCTTGAACGGCTTCTGGCCGGCCAGCCGCTCGGCGCCCTCCGCGATGTTGACGGCGTGGTCGCCGATGCGCTCGAGGTCGTTGTTGATCTTGAGCGCGGCCACCAGGAAGCGCAGGTCGACCGCAACCGGCTGCTGGAGCGCGAGAAGAGCGATCGCCGCGTCCTCGGCCTGCAACTCCAGGCGGTCGACCTCCTCGTCGGCGGCGATCACCGCTCGCGCCTTCTCGGCGTCCATCTCGGTCAGGGCCTCGATGGAATTGTGGATCTGACGCTCGACTTCGCCGCCCATGAGAATGAGCTGGCGCCGAAGATTCTCAAGCTGCTCCGAAAAATGCTCCTTCACGCTTTCCTCCCCGTTTCCGGTCTCAGTTCCAAAGCGCCTCGGCAGACAGGATCTCCAGGTCCTTCTGCAGGACCTCGTCGCGCCCGGCCGGAACGGCGCGCAGCGCCAGGCCCCGGTCGTAGACACGCTCGAACAGGTCGGCTTTCTTTCGCGCGGCGTCGATCTCGGGCTCGCAGTCCGCCCGCGCGGCGGCTTCGATCTCGATCTTGCGGGCCCGCACCCGGCAGGATATGCCCGTAACGATCTGCCGGTGGCTCCGGTCGAGGCCGTCGGCGATGCGCAGAATCGCGGCGAGCTTCTCGACCACCGCCTGCAGGTAGGGGTTGAGCCGCCGCCAGTTCTCGTGCGAGGCCTTCGGACCTCCCCCCTTGTGGTAGCGCGCCAGGCATGCCAGGACTTCGATCTCGTCGGCCGAAAAGCCCGTCAGATCGCCGTGGGTGATCAGGTAATAGGAGTGGCGCTGGTGCTTGGCGTACCCGATGTAGCACCCGATGTCGTGGAGGAGGGCCCCGTACTGGAGCCACTCCCGCTCGGTCGCGGTGAGCTGGTGGATGGAATGGGTCTGGTCGAAGAGCTCGAGCGCCAGGCGGGCGACGTGGGCCGCATGGACGACCTCGGCGTTTCCGCGCCGGAGGAGGCGGTCGACGCTGCGCGCGCGCATGTCGCGGTTCGTGGCGATGCGGGTCTCCCCGTGGCGGGCGACGTAGTCGAGGAGCAGGCCCTCGCGCAGGCCCCGCTCGCCGACGACGATGGCCTCCGCCCCGGTGCGCTTGAGGATCCAGGCCAGCATCAGTCCGCCGGGCACCGCGATGTCGCGGCGGCGCGGGTCGAGGCCCGGGACCCGCAGCTTCTCCTTCTCCGTCGTGCGGCGCAGGCAGCCGGTTGACCTTCTTGAGGCCCTCCCGGGTCAGCGTCCGGTGCCCGGTCGGGCTCGGCTCGCGGCCCAGGACCGCGGCCTCGTGGACGAGCGACAGCGACTGGATCGTCCCCGAGGACCCGACGCAGGTCTTGAAACCCTTCTTGCGGACGGCCTCGGCCGCGCGCTTGGCCGCGACGCGGATGTCCTTCTTCATGGCCCGCAGGTCCTTGTCCGACGGCGGATCGTTGCGGGCGTGCCGATCGGCCAGGCGAACGACGCCGAGAGGCAGGCTCTCGGTCAGAAGAACGCGCGCCCCATCGGAGATGACGAACTCGGTCGAGCCCCCGCCGATGTCGATCAGGAACAGGGGGTCCTGACGCGCCGGGAACTCGCTGCGGAGGGCGAGGTTAATCAGCCGGGCCTCTTCCTCGCCCGAGATCACCTCGACCTTGACGCCGGTCCGCTTCCGCACGGCCTCGACGAACTCGTCGGAGTTGGTCGCCTCGCGCACCGCGCACGTCGCGACGGCGCGGACGATCTCGGCGCCGGAGCCCCCGGCCAGCTTGACGAAGTGCTCGACCGTCGAGGCGCCCGCCTCGATCGCCTCCGGCGAGAGCTTGCCGGTTCGCAGGGTCTCGCTCCCGAGGCGCACCATGGCCTTCTCGCGGAGGAGGACTTCCAGCGTCCCGTCGTCCTCGAGGTTGGCGACCAGCAGCTTGATGCTGTTGGTCCCGATGTCGATCGCACCGAGCGTACGCATGGCGGGCGCATTGTCGCCTCCCGCCGGAGGAACACGGTGAAGACCATGTGAAGGACGCGTGAAGTCAATTCTCCTTCTCGTGTCCCTATAATACCGCCCCATGCGAAATCCTGGCGAGCTCTGGAAACTCCGCGCGCGCTCGGTGGAGCGCGCTCGCAAGGCGGCGCGCCGCGGCGACCCCGAAGGTCTGCACGATCTGCGGGTCGCCCTTCGCCGCGTCAGCGCGACGGCGAGCGCGCTCGGTGCCAAAGGCGTCTCGCGCGGGGCACGCGCGATCGTGCAGTCGCTCTCGGGCGACCGGCAGATCCAGGTGGACCGGCAGCTGCTCGCGCGCATCGGGAAGCTCGGGTACCTCTCTCCCGACGCGACAACCGCGCTGGCCGCCCGGTGGGAGAAGATCGCCGAGCGCGGAAGCCGCCGGATCGCCCGCGCGGCTGGCGGGAAGTCCGTGCGGGCACTGCTCCGGGAACTCGAACGCCTGGGACGCCGGCAGAGGGACGACCTCGTGGAGCGTCTCGAACGCGCGCGCGGCAAGGCGGAGGCGACTCTGGCCCAGTCCCTCGAGGGCCGGGACGATGCCGAGCTGCACCGCTACCGCGTCGCCGTGAAGCGGGCGCGCTACCTCGCCGAAGACCTCGCCGCCCTTGGAGTGCGACGGTTCACGACTCAAATCGAACGGGAGAAGGCGCTGCAGGAGGCGCTCGGCCGCTGGAACGACCTGCGGATGTTCTGCCGCCGGCTGTCCGAGAGCCGGAACGAGGCCGAGGAGCGCGGCGCCATCATGCTCGCCGCCGAGCTCGAGCGCCTGCTCACCGGACTCGAACCGACGATCACCTCGATCCGCCGGGCCGCGGTGGAGGCGTCCCGGGCGCCGGACGTCGTGCCAATTTCTCGAAAAACCGCGGCACGGCGGTAGGGCGCGGTCCCGTCCGCCAGCGCCGTCGCGTCGCCCCTGTCAGATCGCGCTAGACCCTTTCCGTCCGGGCGAGTCGCTGATCCATCCGGCGAATCCGGTCGGAGAGTACGCGCATGACGTGGAGGGCGAAGTTCGGCGTCTGCTGGATCAGGAAGAGGAAACGGCCCTCATCGACCGCGACCAGTTGCGCATCGGTCCTGGCAACGGCGGTCGCCACGCGGTTTTCCTTCTCGATCAGCGCCATCTCGCCGAAAATGCCCCCCTTCTCGACGGTCTCCAGGAGCTGGCCGCCGACGAAGATGTCCACCTGGCCGTCGAGAACGGCGTACATGTGATCCCGGCGGTCGCCGGCACTGAAAATCGTTGTCCCCGCGGCGATCGGTCGCGCGTCGCTCGCGTGGTCGAAAAGGCGTGTGACGGGCATGTCTCCTCCTGGGCGAGATCCTCCTCAGGGACCATGAAGCCGGCGTGAAGACCGGGCCGACCGGTTCGGTGCCATCGGCGGCGCCGATTCCCGCTCCAACCACGTCTCCACACCGCTCGGCGCGGACCCATGGGGTTGCCCGCTGGATCGCTCGAAGTTTACGCGAAGCCCACCGGGGCTTCGCCGCGGGCTGGTCTCGTCCGCCCATGGAGACTGAAATGAACCAGAGGCCGGAGATGAGCTGGACCTGTCCCGATTGCCAGACGCGAAACGAGTCGCTCGTCGCCCCCGAAGCCGAGGCCGGAGCCACCGTCGACGTCCACTGCCGGTCCTGCGGGACCCAACATGAAGCCTCGATCTTTTTCGCCCTCACGCAGGCCGGGGCGCCGATGACGGTCGGCGTCGTCTGGATCTGAGAGGGTCACAGCCCGGCGCAGGGCGCCGTCCCGAGGCCTTCGTCGAAATTTGACCTCGCGTTCATTCGGCCCGGTCAGCCGCGCTGTCAACCTCCACGCGGTCCGAAACCACAAACTCTGAATGAGGGAGGTTCCATGCATCTTGCGAGTCGAATCGGGAGTCTCGTTCTCGGCGGCACACTGACTCTTCTGACCTCCACGGCGGCCCTCGCGGAAAAGCCCCGCAAGGAAGCGACCTACACTCTGCCCGAAATCGGCCTCTCCGAGTTTCTGGCCGACGAGCTGGGGCTGGTGGGAGTCGACGACCACGGCATCAATCTGGGCGGCATCGGCAGCGACCTCTGGTCCGGCGACGGGGACGACGGCGCGTTCTGGATGATCACGGATCGCGGCCCGAACGGAGAGGATCCTCGGACCTTTCCCGTTCCGGAGTTCACACCGTTCATCCTGAAGGTCAAGGCGAAAGACGGGAAGCTCGAAATCCGGAAGGCGATCCCGATCACGGGAGTGAACGACGCGGTCACCGGCGTGACCGGCCTGCCCAACCTCGACAACACCGCGGCGCCGCCGGCCCCGAACGAGGCCTTCTTCGCTTGCGACGGGACGACTCCGCTCTCCCCCAACCGCAACGGGCTCGACACCGAAGGCCTGGTGCGCACCCGCGACGGGGACTTCTGGGTCGTCGAGGAGTACAGCCCCTCGATTCTGAAGATCAATCGGCACGGCCGGGTCGAGCGGCGATTCCTGCCGCAGGACCTGCTGCCCTATCTGGCCCCGATCACGGGCTACGACGCGACCGACGCCGCTGGAATCCCGGCTGTTTTCGGCGCCAAGCGAAAGCTGAACCGGGGCTTCGAGGGGCTCGCCCTCTCACCCAACGAAAGGAAGCTCTACGTCGCCCTCCAGAGCCCGCTTCGCAACCCGAACAACTCCACCGGCGACAGCTCCCGGAACACGCGAATCCTGGTTTTCGACACGCGCACCGAGCAGGTCGTCGGAGAGTACGTCTACCGCTTCCAGTTCGTCACGGCCGACGCCGCGGCCACTGACGAGTTCGACATCCCGGGAGTCAACAATGCGCGGCCCCAGGACATGAAAGTCTCCGCGCTGGCGATGGTCGATTCCCACCGAATGCTGGTCCTCGAGCGGACCGACCTCAAGGCCAAGGTCTTCGAGGTCGACCTGCGGGACGCGACCAACATCTACGGAAGCGCCTGGGACGACGTCGCCACGTCGCCCAGCCTCGAGTCGCTCAATGCCGATGGCGCTCTCGAATCCAACGGGATCCATCCCCTGCCCAAGGAGCTCATCCTGACGCTCGATTCCACCGTTCCGCTGCACGGCCTGGCGATCCCGCAGAAGATTGAAGGTCTGGCGATTCTCGATCGCAAGACGATCGCGATCGCCAACGACAACGACTTCGGCGTCGGAGCCTTCCAGGTCGACGGCGGGAGCTGCCTCCTCGAGGACAGCGGCCGCGAGAGCCAGCTCATCGTGATTCGCCTGGACCATCCGCTCTAGGTTTTCCTGCCCGGCGAATCGGGGATTGAGGGGGCATGCCGCGCCGGCATGCCCCCTTCGGCTTTCCCTACAGCCAGCCGCGCCGGCGAAACCCCCGGAGCATGGCGGCGCCGAGAACGATGCAGACCACCCAGAACGCCGGATAGCCGTAGCGCCACTTGAGCTCGGGAAACTGCGCGAAGTTCATTCCGTAGACTCCGGCGAGAAACGTCAGCGGGATGAAGATCGTTCCGATGATCGTCAGCACCTTCATGACTTCCGACATCCGGTTCGACATCGACGTCATGTAGGTCTCGGTCAGGCTCGAGGCCACCTCGCGATAGGTCTCGATGATGTCCATGATCTGGATCGAGTGGTCGTAGACGTCGCGCAGGTAGACACGCGCCGCCTCGCTGACACACTCGTGGGGCTCGCGCAGCAACCCATGGATCACCTCGCGCATCGGCCAGACGGCCCGGCGCAGGAGCAGCAGCTCGCGCTTCAGGGCGTGGATCTGTTGAATCGTCTCGCGGTCGGCACGTTCGAGCACCAGGTCCTCGAGCTCCTCGAGGCGGTCGCCGTAGTACTCGAGCACGGGAAAGCAGTGGTCCACGATGGCGTCGAGCAGTGCGTAGAGCAGATAGCTCGCGTCGAGCTCCCGCATGCGCGAGCCGGGCTTGGCGATGCGCTGCCGGATCGGGTCCCAGACGTCGCCCCGCGTCTGCTGAAAGGTGAGGATCGTGCTGTGGCCGGCGAAGATGGAGATCTGCTCGCTCGACAGGGCGCCCCGGATCCGCTGGACCATCCGCACGATCACGAAGATGCGGGCGCGGCGGTCGCCGTCCTGCTCGAACGCGTCGATCTTGGGCCGCTGGTTCGTGTCGAGAAGGTCTTCGACCGCCAGCGGATGGAGCTCGTACTTTGCGGCCAGAGCCCGTACGGCCGCCGGATCCGAGAGGCCGTCGACGTTGATCCAGCGGACGGTCGCCCATCCCGGACGGTGCCGCCGCAGGAAGTCCTCGAGGTCGTCGATCGAGCTCAGCTCGTGCCCGCCGGGGCCGTAGTCGATGCAGGTGACCCGCACGGCGGCCCCGCCGTGCATCTGCGCGAGCTCGTCCAGGCCGACTCCCGGCGCGGCCCCGGGCTCCCGCTTGCCGAACCGCGTCGGCAGCTCCAGCCCGTCGGGGCCGGCTGCCCGCCCCTGCGCCACTCCCGGCGCTATGGCACCGGACATGGCCGCGTGTTCCAGATCTCGGTCGGCGTATTGCGGATGGTCCGATCGCTGGAGAAACGGCCCGAGCAAGCGACGTTGATGATCGCCTTTCGCGTCCAGGCGTCCGGGTCGGAACGTCCGGCCGACGCGCGCTGGGCGGGGGCGTACGCCGTCAGATCGGCCAGGTGCATGTAGGTGTCGCCGTTCGTCCAGCAGCGTGTTCGCGGATGGGCTCGAACACCCCCGGTTCGTCGGCGACTGAAGTGATCGGAGAAGATCAGGTCGAGCGCCGCGCGCGTCTCGGGCTCGTTCTCGTAGTGCCAGCGCGGATCGTACCAGCCGCCGCTGTCGGCCACCTGCTCCGCAGTCAGCCCGAACAGGAAGAAGTTCTCCTCGCCGGCCTCCTCGGCCATCTCGATGGTCGCGCCGTCGCGCGTGCCGATGGTCAGCGCGCCGTTCATCATGAACTTCATGTTGCCGGTGCCGCTGGCCTCGAAGCCGGCGGTCGAGATCTGCTCCGAGACGTCGCTGGCCGGAATCAGCCGCTCGGCCAGGCTGACGTTGTATTCGGGCAGGAACAGCACCTGCAGCCGCCCGCGGGTCGCCGGGTCCGCATCGACCACGGCCGCGACGCTGTTGATCAGCTTGATGATGAGCTTGGCCAGGCGGTAGGCCGGCGCCGCCTTGCCGGCGAAGAAGAAGGTGCGCGGCGCGAGCTCGAGCGTCCGGGTCTTCGCCGCGAGCCGGTTGTACAGCATCACGACGTGCAGGACGTTCAGCAGCTGGCGCTTGTATTCGTGGATGCGCTTGACCTGGCTGTCGAAGATCGAGTCGGGATCGACGACCTGGCCCGATGTTCGCACTGGAGCCAGTCGGCGAAGCGCAGCTTCGCCTCGCGCTTGGCCTCGCGGAACTGCTCGCGGAACGCTCGCGTCCTCGCGCCAGCGGCAGCAGCTCGCGCAGCCTGCTCGAGGTCGGTGACCCAGCCGTCGCCGATGCTGTCCGTGATCAGGGCCGACAGGGCCGGATTGGCCTGCTGCAGCCAGCGGCGCGGGCGTCACGCCGTTGGTCTTGTTGTTGAAGCGCTCCGGGATACATCTCGGCGAAGTCGCTGCAGCACGTGCGTCGCGGAGCAGGTCCGAATGGATTGCGGCCACGCCGTTGGTGCTGTGCGTGCCGACGACCGCGAGATGAGCCATGCGCACTCTTCGCGTCCGGCTCCTTCCTCGATCAGGCTCATGCGGCGCATCCGGCTCGGTCGCCGGGTAGCGGCGCCGCACGTCGTCGAGGAAGCGGCGATTGATCTCGTAGACGATCTCCAGGTGCCGGGGCAGGAGATCCTCGAACAGCTCGACCGGCCACTTCTCCAGGGCCTCGGGCAGCAGCGTGTGATTGGTGTAGGCCAGCGTGCGCACGCGTCAGGTCCCAGGCCTCTTCCCAGCCGAGGTGCGCCTGGTCGAGCAGGATCCGCATCAGCTCGGCCACCGAGAGCGCCGGATGCGTGTCGTTCATCTGGATCGCGACGTGGTCCGGCAGATCGCGACCAGCCGGGCTCGCCGGCTTGCCGGAAGCGCATCACGATGTCCTGCAGCGAGCAGCTCACCATGAAGTACTGCTGCAGGAACCGCAGCGTCCGGCCCGCCTCGGTGGAGTCGTCCGGGTAGAGCACGCGGGTCAGCGACTCCGCCGCGACGTTCTGGATGACCGCGCCGACGAAGTCGCCGTGCGAGAACTCGGCGAAGTCGAACGACTCCGGTGCCGCCGCCGCCCAGAGCCGCAGCGTGTTGACGAAGCGGGCCCCGTAGCCGACCACCGGCCGGTCGTAGGCGATGCCGAGCAGGGTCGACGGCCGGTTGGGAAGGATGCGGACCGTTGAACCCACGCAGCTCGACGGATGGCGTTCAGCGGGACCGCATAGACGCTTCCCGGCGCGCAGGATCTCCCAGGGATCGGCCTGGCGCAGCCAGTTGTCCGGATGCTCCACCTGATAGCCGTCGCGGATCGACTGGCGGAAGATCCCGTACTCGTAGCGCAGGCCGTAGCCGATCGCCGGGTACTGCAGCGTCGCGAGCGAGTCGATGAAGCAGGCCGCCAGCCGTCCGAGCCCGCCGTTGCCGAGCCCGGCGTCCGGCTCCTCCTCGATCAGCTCGTCCAGGTACCAGCCCTCGCGCGCCATGATCCTGCGGACCATCGGTTCGGCGGCGAGGTTCATGATGTTGTTGCGGAGCGTGCGGCCGATCAGGAACTCCATCGACAGGTAGTAGACGCGCTTCGGATTCGCCCGTTCGCGAGCCTGCCGCGTCTTGACCCAGCGATCCGCGAGGAGGTCACGCACGTACCGCGCCAGGCCTTCGAACCGTTTGCGGTCCGAGGCCAGCGCCGGATCGACGAGAAAATTGCCCAGGAGATATCGGTTCGACCACTCGCCTCCGGCCTCCTCGAGGCTCAGTTTCTCCAGGGCCGGCTCGAGACGAGCCGGATTCGCGGTCCCGGCCTCAGGCATCGTGGGCATCGGTCCCTCCTCAGATCGTCCTAGGCTCTCCGCGGGGCGCGAAGAGGGTGTGAAGTTGCGGCGAGGCCCTACCGGCGGAGGCGATCCCGCGGGTTGGCGCCTTTTTTTCGCCGTCTTCACTCCAGCTCGGTCGCCGGCCTCGAGAATCCGCGGCATCGTGATCCGCAGATGCATCGGCCTGTCCGCCGCGCTCGCCTGGGCGGCGCCCCTCCGTGCCGAAACCGTGACGCTGCCGGCGGCGGCGTCGATCGTCGGGGGCGCGCCGTTCTTTTCGGACGTGCGGGCGTTCAACACGTCCTACACGAACGATCTGACGGTCCAGGCGCGTTACCGGTGCTTCATCCCCAGCCCGTGCAATCCCACGACGCAGTCGGTGCAGTTCACGCTGACGCCGAGGGAGTCGCGGGCCTTCAACAACATCGTGGTGTCGCTCTTCAACGCGCCGAACACCGCCGGCGGGATCGAGTTCGAGTTCACGGGCGACAGCGACCAGCTCGTCGTGAGGAGCCGGCTCTATTCGACCGAGCCCGAGCCGACGGTCGGGATGTTCATCCCGGCCCTGAAAGCTTCCGAGGCCCACCCGACGACGGTGCTGACCTCGATCCGCAACGGCGGCCCGAACGCGGGCTTTCGGACCAACGTCGGCGTCTTCAACCGGGAGGATTCGTCCGTCAGCGTGACCTTCACGATCTTCGACGGCGGCGCCCAGGTCGGCAACCCCGTCACGCGCTCGATCGCCGCGCACTCGGGGGCCCAGGTCTCCGGGATCTTCAACGCCGCGGGCCAGGCGGGCCACGCCACGGAGAACGCTTTCGTCGTCGTCTCGGCGTCGCACGAGGTGTTTTCCTACGCCGCCGTCATCGACAACAACACGACGGATCCGATCTTCGTCGTGGGCGCGGAGGACCTTCCGCAGCAGCCGATCACGCCGAGCGGTCCGACCATGACGCCGACGCAACAGGCTCCCACGCCGACCCGCACCGCCACGCCGCCCGGGCCGATGCGCACCGTCTTCGTCGGCCAGCGCGGACTGAACTTTACCGACGAGATCAGCTCCGGCAACGTGTCGACCGTCGAGCAGGGCACGACCATCGAATGGGTGTGGGCCGGCGGCGGCCACACGGTGACCTCGGGCTCCTGCGACCAGGTGTGCACTCCGGACGGGATCTTCGGCTCGCCGGAGCTCTCCGACGGAACCTTTCGGTTCACGTTCTCGCAGGTCGGGACGTTTCCCTACTTCTGCGGCCCGCATAGCGACGTCATGCGGGGCACCGTGATCGTGACGGCGGCCGCGGCCACCGGGCGCCTAACCCGTCGAAGCCGGCCTACCGGCTCCCGTTCAGTCCGGCCTTGAGGTCCGACGCCAGGGTGCGGTGGAAGACGTGCTCGCCCCCCTCGCGCCGCACCGAGAGGCGCCCCGCCCGGTAGGCGCGGGAGGTCAGGCCCCTCTGGACGGAGTCGCAGATCGCGAGGTCCTCGTCCTGCACGCGGTTGCCGACGTCGATCGAGGCCTTGCACCGCGCGAGCGCCTCGGGAGTGGCGACGTCGGTGAAGTAGAAGTCGAAGATGACCTCGGAGCGATTGGCCCCGAGCGGGCGCACGAGGTTGGTGTCCATGACGCCCTCGTACCAGTTGACCATGAAGTTCGGGTAGATCCAGTAGTAGAGGGCCTTCTCGCCGCCCGCGCACCGCGGCCACGTCGCCCTCGGCATTCGAGTGGTCGATGGGGCTCCACTGGAGGCACCAGCGGTCGCCGGTCTCGATCATGTACTGGCTGTAGTCGAGGACGCGACGACAGGCCCTTGTGGAGGTGCGGCACGTGGTAGCCGCCGTCGAGGTAGTTGTCGACGAAGACCTTCCAGTTGCACTCGAAGGTCCAGCGCCGCCGCTCGACGAACTGGAAGCGCGGCAGGTCGAGCTTCGCGAACTGGCCGACGAGCGGCCCGAGCGACGCCTCGAGCGAGGGTCCGCCGGGCTCGAGGCGCACGAAGACGAACTTCTCCCAGACCGCCGTCTCGACCGGCGCGAGGCCGTTGACGCCCTTGTCGAAGTTGCAGACGCCGGCGAAGTCCGGCGTCCCCTTGAGCTCGCCCGAGAGCGAGTAGGTCCAGCCGTGGTACGGGCACCGGAGGATCGGCGCCTTGCCCGCGTCCTCGGTCATGACCGCGGCGGCGTGGTGGCGGCAGACGTTGAAGAATCCGCGCAGCCGCCCGTCGCTCGCCCCGAACCACGACGATCGGCTCGCCCGCGAGCATCGCGGTGACGTACTGGCCCGGCTCCCGGAGCTGGTCGAGCCGGCCGACCATCTGCCAGGTGCTTCGAGAAGACGGTGCGCCGCTCGAGCTCCGCGACGCGGTCGTCGACGTACCACGGCGCCGGGATGGTCCAGGCCTCGTCGAGCGGGGCCTGCGCGTCGTAGGAGTCGAGGATTTCGCGGACCGAGCTTTCCATGCGTTCCTCCGTTCGCCCCGGCCGGCCCCCGGCGTCAGCGGACCGGCGTGGCGGTCTTTCGGGGAGGGTTGAAGAACGGCGTCTTGACGACGGTCGCCGCGACCCGGCCGCGCACGGCCTCGACCGTGTACTCCATCTCGAGGCGCGTGCCGACCGCGGTCGAGCCGCGCGCGACGGTCGCGAGCGCGATCATCTTCTTCAACGTCGGCGACCAGGTCGTCGACGTGGCCTTGCCGACCCACTCGCCGTCGCGATACACGGGCACGGCGACGCGCGAGGCCGCCGCCGGGATCTGCGGCGCGAGCGAGAGCCGGTCGTAGATCGCCTCGATGGTGTTCCAGTCGATCTCGAGGCCCACGATCTCGCGCGCCGGCCCCTTCTTCGCCTCCTCGCGCAGGGCCTCCTGGCCGACGAAGCGGCCCTTCTCGAGCGCGACGAGGCGGCCGAGGCCCATCTCGAGCGGCGTGTAGCGCTGGATGTCGATGTAGGCCTTCTTCGAGCCCGAGAAGTCGACGTCGATCAGCAGCAGCCCCGCCTCGACGCGCGAGACGTCCAGGGCGAGCATGCCCGCCGCGTGGACGTCGAACGCCTTGCCCTTCGACATCAGCGCGTCCCAGACCTTCACGGCGTCCTTCCACGGAATCCAGATCTCGTAGCCGAGGTCGCCCGTGTAGCCGGTCCGCGAGATGTCGACGGGCACGCCCGCGATCTTGCCGGAGGTGACCTTGAAGTACTTGAGGTTCTCGATGTCGGCCTCGGCGATCGCCTTCAGCATCCGCGCCGGAGGTCGGCCCCTGCAGCGCGAGCGCCGCGACGTGATCGGAGATGTCCTCGATCTCGACCTGGAGGCCCATCGCGTTCTGCTTGAACCAGCGCAGGCTCGGGTCGGCCGCCGTCCAGCGGTACACGTTCTCCGAGAGCCGCGACACCGTGCCGTCGTCGATGACCTTGCCGTGCTCGTCGCACCAGGGCGTGTAGATCACCGAGCCCGGCGGCGACCTTGCGCAGATCGCGCGTAACGATCCGGTCGACCAGGCGCGTGGCGTCCTTGCCGGACAGGCGGTACTTGAAGAGCGGCGAGATGTCGATCAGCGCCGCGGCGTTGCGGATCGCGTTGTACTCGTGCTCGTGGTGCGCCTCGTAGGCCGAGACCGCGTAGTAGCCCGACCACTCGCGGTAGTTCAGGCTCTCGCAGAGCGGAAACGTTCTCTCGTGTACGGCGGTCCCGATCGGCACTTCGTTACCTCGAATCCGCCCCCGGGCTCCCGCCTTGAACGCGCGGTCACAAGGGAGCTTGTCGGAGCGCGAGATTATAAGTATGCTCGCGCGCTCGCGGCAAGCCGCGGCAGCGAAACCCGGGGTCACAATCGAGGCGCGCACAGCACGATGAGCTCGAAGTACGACGTCGTCGTCATCGGGGGCGGGCACAACGGCCTGATCCACGCGGCCTACCTGGCGAAGGCGGGCAAGAAGGTGCTCGTGCTCGAGCGCCGCCACCTGCTCGGCGGCGCCGCGGTGACCGAGGAGGTCTTCCCCGGCTTCAAGTTCTCGGTCTGCTCGTACGTCGTGTCGCTCCTGCGCCCGGAGATCATCCGGGACCTCGATCTGCCGCGCCACGGGCTCGAGATCCTCCCGCTCGACGGGACGTTCACGCCGATGCTGAACGGCGACCATCTCTGGCGCGTCAACGACCACGCCAAGACCCGCCGCGAGATCGCCCGCCACTCCAAGCTCGACGCCGAGGCCTACGACGAGTACGGCAAGGCGATGGCCGACATGGGCCGGTTCGTCAAGCCGATCCTGGCGATGACGCCGCCCGATCCCACGAAGCTGACGCTGAAGGGCCTGCAGGACCTGATGTTCCTCGGCAAGCGCTTCCGCAGCCTCTCGGGCCAGGACAAGTACAACCAGGTCCAGCTGATGACGATGTCGGCCGTCGACTTCCTCGACCAGTGGTTCGAGACCGACGTGCTCAAGGCCACGATGTCGGCCTCCGGGATCATCGGCACGTTCCTCGGCGTGCGTTCGCCGGGCACGGCCTACGTCCTCCTCCACCACTACATGGGCGACATCGACGGCGCCTTCCGGGCCTGGGGCTTCGCCCGCGGCGGGACCGGCGCGATCTCCAACGCCTGCGGCGACGCGGCGCGCGAGGCGGGTGTGGAGATCCGCCTCCAGGCCCCGATCGCGAAGATCAAGGTCTCCGGCGGAAAGGCCACGGGCGTCGTGCTCGAGTCCGGCGAGGAGATCGACGCGCGCGTCGTGTCCTCGAGTGTCGACCCGCGGCTGACCTTCATGAAGATGATCGGCGAGAAGGAGCTCCCGGGCGACTTCGTCGAGGACATCAAGCGCTACAAGTTCCGCGGATCCTCGGGCAAGGTCAACTTCGCCCTCGACGGGCTGCCGGACTTCAAGGCCCTGCCGGGCGCCGGGCGCGCACCTGCGCGGCGCCATCTCGATCTCGCCTTCGGTCGAGTACATGGAGCGGGCCTACGACGACGCCAAGTACGGCCGCTTCTCGAGGCGCCCGTACATCGACATGGTCATCCCGACGCTGACCGATCCCTCCCTCGCCCCGCCGGGCAAGCACGTGCTGTCCTGCTTCGTGCAGTACGCCCCGTACAACCTGAAGGGCGACTGGGACAAGGAGCGCGAGGCCTTCGGCGACACGGTCGTCGACACGATCGCCGAGCACGCGCCGAACATCCGCAACATCATCAAGCACCGGCAGGTCGTCACGCCGCTCGACCTCGAGCGGGAGTGGGGCCTCTCCGAGGGCAACATCTTCCAGGGCGAGCTCACGCTCGAGCAGCTCTTCTTCCTGCGGCCGGCGCCGGGCTGGGCCCAGTACCGCACGCCGATCCGGAACCTCTACATGTGCGGCTCGGCGACGCACCCGGGCGGCGGCATCATGGGCGCCAACGGGAAGAACGCCGCGGGCAAGCTCCTCGAGGACTGGAAGCGGGGGAAGGTCTAGGGCGATGGCGGAAACGAAGGACGTCGTCGTCATCGGCGGCGGGCCGAACGGCCTGACCGCCGCCGCGTGCCTCGCGAAGGCGGGGCTGAAGGTCGTGGTCCTCGAGCAGCGGCCCGTCCTCGGCGGCGTCGCCGTGACCGAGGAGTTCGCTCCGGGGTTCAAGGTCTCGACGCTGCTCCACGCCGCCGGGCCCGTTCCTGCCGTCGATCGCGCGGGACCTGGATCTGGCCCGTCACGGGCTTTCCTTCATCCAGACCGAGACGCGCGTCTTCGCGCCCGGCCTCGACGGGCGATCGATCGCGCTCGCCGCCGATCCCCAGGCCGCCGCCCGCTCGATCGAGAAGATCTCGCCGCACGACGCGAAGGGCTACCTCGCGTTCCACGAGAGCCTCGGCCGGATCGGCAAGGTCCTCGAGCCCCTCCTGACGATGACGCCGCCCTCGATCGACGACCCGTCGATGGGCGAGATGTGGGAGCTCCTGGGCGTCGGCCGCAAGTTCCGGGCCCTGCCCCGCCGCGACGCCTTCCGTCTGCTGCGGTGGGGCCCGATGGCCGTCGCGGACCTCGTCTCCGAGTTCTTCGAGACCGAGCTCCTGCGCGCCGTCGTCGCCGCCCGCGGCATCTACGGCGCCTTCGCCGGCCCGTGGTCGGCCGGCACGGCCCTCGGCGTCGTCCTCCAGGCCGCGAGCGACTCCAACGCGGCAGGCCCTGCGACCTTCGTGAGGGGCGGCATGGGCGCGCTCACGCAGGCCCTCGCCGCCGCGGCCCGCGGATTCGGCGCGGAGGTCCGCACCGGAGCGACCGTCGCCCGCGTCGCGACGAAGGACGGCCGCGCGAGCGGCGTCGTCCTCTCGACCGGCGAGGAAGTCCTGGCGCGCGCCGTCGTCTCGAACGCCGACCCCAAGCGCACGCTGCTGACGCTGGTCGACCCGGTCGAGCTCGACCCCGACTTCATCTGGAAGATGCAGAACTACCGGTCGAAAGGCGCGATCGCGAAGGTGAACCTGGCGCTGTCGGGCCTGCCGGAGTTCCCCTCCGCCGAGGCCTCGGGCGGCCAGAACGCGCTCGCCGGACGCATCCACATCGGCCCGGAGATCGACTACCTCGAGCGCGCCTACGACGCCGCCAAGTACGGCGACTTCTCGCCGCACCCCTATTGCGACGTCACCATCCCGACGCTGACCGACCCCTCGCTCGCCCCGGCCGGCAAGCACGTCATGTCGATCGTCGCCCAGTTCGCGCCATACAAGCTGAAGTCGGGCGACTGGAAGGCGAAGCGCGACGCCCTCGGCGACTCCGTCGTCGACGCCGTCGCCGCCTACGCCCCGAACCTCAAGGGGCTCGTGACCTCGCGGCAGGTCCTCACGCCCGCCGGACCTCGAGGCCACGTTCGGCCTGACCGGCGGTCACGTCTTCCACGGCGACGCCGCCATCGACCAGCTCTTCACGATGCGCCCGCTGCTCGACTGGGCGCAGTACCGGACGCCGGTCAAGGGCCTCTACCTCTGCGGCTCGGGCACGCACCCCGGCGGCGGCGTCAGCGGCGCCCCGGGCTTGAACGCCAGCCGCGAGGTCGCCAAGGACCTGCGCGGGCGCTCCTAGCTCGTCAGGGCTTTACCGACCAGTTCTTCGTCGGCGCGAGCGTGAGCTTCGGCGTGGCGCGCGCGTCCGGGCCCACGCCGGGGTCAATCGTGTAATCCTGTACTTCGCAGCCGGATACAGGAATACAACCGCTAGTTTCGGGGCGTGGGTGAGCCGAAGCAGGAGGTGGAGGGCTCGCGTGGCACTCTGAGGGTGAGGAGGCGAGCCATGCGAGAAGGAGTGAGATTGGCGGGAGGGTCGGAAGTGTTTCTCGGGTTGGATATCTCGAAGACGTCCTGGCACGTGACGGCCCGTTCGGGAGGCGAGACGCTGTTGAGCGCGAGCTTTCCCGCGAAGAAGGAACCGCTCAACGGGCTGTTGGCGCGGCTTCTTGCGAACTCCTTGTCCCCGACGTATGATCTGCGCTTGAGTAGGTAGGTGTCATACCCAGACTGCTCGTCAGCCGACCAGTTGGCCCAAAGGCCAAGGGCTTCCCTCCCCCTTACCGTCCATCCCCACTCGATTGCCCATTCCCGTTTGGATCGCGTGGCTTCTTGTACAAGTCGTTGGTGCTCTTCCTACTGCCACTGCTTACGGCGGTCGTCACCTTAGCCTCGCCGCCGCTGAGTACCCCGCTCATCGGTGCAGTAGCGCCAGACTTTTCGCTTATGGACAGCGAAGACCTGCAAATTCGTCTCACGGATTTGCGGGGTGGTTGGGTCGTACTATTCTTCTACCCTCGCGACGGCTGTACAAGCCTCTGCAGGCTCGAGGCGGTGTCCTTTCAGCGAGACATTGCCAAATACGATCAGGCCGACGCTGTTGTAATTGGTGTCAGCGTTGACGAGCCTCACGGACACAAAGCCTTCCGTGAGAGAGAATGCCTTACCTTTACGTTGCTTTCCGATCCGGATAGAAAGGTGACGACGCAATATGGGGCCGTCGGAGAGCACGACGGCATGCAGATCACACTTCGTACGACATTCATAATCGATCCCGCTGGGCGATTCGCCAGAAGCTTTGCACGTGTAAGAGTAGTGGGACACAGCGAGGAAGTGCTCGCGGCGCTCGCCGAGTTACAGAAGAGGAGCTCGGTCGACTCCCGCCTTCCATAACCGTTAATGCAGTGACTAACCGGCGGCCAACGTCTTCGAGAACTTGTTGAGGAGCGCAGTACCCACCGAACAGTTGGCTTACGAAAAGGAGTTTCACGTGAACAAAGCGCCAATCATCCTGTATACAAGTCTCGCCGCTGCCTTCGCTCTCTTCCCAGCCGCCTCGTCGGCGACTGACTCCGCCTCCGGATCACCTGCGACTGTTGCGTTTGTCTCAGTGCCTAGCTCGCCAAACATCGGGACTCAAGGATGCCCCATCCATACTCTCATTTGCTCGACGGACCCAAAATGTGTTCGAGACCCCTACCTGGCTTTATTTCCCGTGACATACGGGAATGCTCAGTGCGGTGACTGCCCAAGCATCACTAAATGCGGCGTCAAGTTGTGCGGAGGCCTTTATCCTTGCGCGTCCGGGTTTTCCCAAGCGTCCGGATTTGAGTGCGACAACTTCGGTGACGGTTGCTAGTGAGCTAAGTTGATGAAAGTGAGGTAAAGAAATGCTTGCATTCCGCCTCCGAGGTGCCTTCATTGTCCTTGGTGGGGTATTAGCGTTCTTCTGCCCTATAGTCGAACCAGTACCCGCAAAGGCCCAAGACGGTGCCTCGGCACTGAAGCCAGTCCATGATCGGTATTCGAACATCCGCTCTGTGTACATGAAGGCGGAAGGGCGCGCCCTTGTAGCTCTTCAAGGAGCCGACTCGCCCTCAACGGCCACGTTCGCAATGTCGTATTGGGCCGATGGTTCGAAGTTTCGCTTGAACTATCGGTCGAACGGTGTGCAGGGCCTTCTGGGAAACAGACAGGCTGCATTCGATGGCGACGCTGTTCAGAGACTGGACGAGGCGAGCGCACTCCTAGTGTTCACAACGCGGCCTATAAGACAAACCCTCGTTGCCGGACCGAACCCACTGTTCTTGCCTCTTCTGTTCCTCACACCGAATAGCGTTGAATGCCCGCTGTGCGATATTCGACTACCAGACCTAGTTCAGTCTAGCCAGTGGGACGCGGCTCGTGTATCGACTGGAAGCCCAAGTCAGGTGTTTCTGAGACCGCAGGCGGCGGACGACCCCTGGTCATATCAAGTGTCGCTCGATCGAATGGGAACCTCGGTTGTGCCAATAATGGTCCAGCGCAAGGATCAGAGCGGGAAAGTTCTTGTCCAAGTAACGGCTAAGGATTTTCGGGATTTCGGTAGCCCCGTGGGGATGATACCCATGGCTATCGAGACGCAATCGGTCGACGACGACGGCAGAGTTGACAGTCGGGGGTCTTGGAAGATCACCGACTTGCAGATTAACGTAGCCATTGAGCCGTCGTTGTTCCGGATCTCCCCAGACAGCGCCGAGATTGTCCTAGATGACGACAGCGGTATTTTTCTGAAGCATCCTCAGAGTCGAATGGTCGGCCACTCGATGAAGGACCTTGCCGATATGCCGACTCCTGAGAAATGATCGTAACGAGGGCCGCGCCCGCGATGCGGGATTTGCCAACGAGACTGACCTGCCCCCCAAGAAACTGGTCCGGTCAATCTGACACGTCTCCGGCCTTCTCGAATTGGTTGAGGATTCCTGTATCGCCGCGAAAGCCTCGCATTACTCGATCCCATTGTTGCGGTAGAGCGACGCGGGGGCAGCTGGAGGACGCCCCGAAAGACCACACTGCATGCGCCTCGGCCGATTCAACCCGGCCTCGCACCCTTCCAGATTACGACATGATGGAAGACGAACCCGCTCAACCGCCGCCGCCACCACTCCCAGCTCAGGGGCGGCCCCCCGGCCAGGGGAAAGTGGTACAGCGCTTCGACGGACTTGCGGCCCGGAAACAGCCGCGCGAGCTCGCCAACGTGCCAGAACGTGTGCTCGACGTCGTAGGCGGGCGCGCGGAAACCCGCTCTGGCTCGAGACGCGCCGCCTCAGGACGCGATCGACGATGAAGCGTTGCAGGGCGTTGGGGAGAATGACGAGGCCGCGGACGCCGTAGTGCGGGTCCGGCCGCCAGAAGTACCGCAGCCGAGCTGGCGTCGTGATGAAGCACACTCCCCCCGGCTTGAGCACGCGCATGGCCTCCGCGCCCATCCGGCGCCGGTCGCGCACGTGCTCGACCACGTCGATCAACAACACCACGTCGAAGGTCTCGTCGGCGTAGGGCAGCGCACTGACGTCGCCGAACGTACGTCCGATCGGCAGCCCGGTCTGCCTCCGCACGCGCTCCAGCGTCGAGTTGCGGCCGAGATCGAGCGTGTCGACGCGAAACCGCGGCACGTTGGCGAACGCCACGGCCACGCCGCCGTTGCCCGCACCCAGGTCGAGACAGCGGATCGGCCCCTCCGCCCGGGCCGCGTTGACGTACGGGTGCTCCACGAGCTCCCGCCCTTCCGCGAGCCGGCTGTGCGCGAAGGCGAGCTGCATGGCATGGTGCGACTGGTCCGGAGCGATCCAGCCGGGAAAGTCGGCGGCGACGGCCTGGCGAAAGGCGTCTTCGACGGCGCGCCAGTCGAGCCGGGTCGGCCCGTTCACGCGTGTCGCTCAGCGGGCCTCCGATCGCGTCGCCCCGAACGACCTTCCAGTTCTTCGTCGGCGACAGGTCCAGCCGTCGGGCGGCCCGCGCGTCGGCGGCGAGCATGTCCCGAAGGCTCCCCTTCTCCCGCACCCGCTCCGCCCGTTTCCACATCGGGTAGCCCCCGCCGCCCGAGGCGCGGTAGGAGTTGAGAGCCACGGTGAACACATCCTCGTCGGCGACGTCCTTGCCCTCGCGCCGCAGAGACACCACGCGCTTTCCCGCCGGCCTCGAGAGGTCGATCTCGTACTCGGCGCCCTCGAGCGAGTCGCAGTCCCGGCCGCGCTCGCCGGCGTCGGCCATGCAGGAGGCTGCCCGCTCGAGCGCCTCGCGGACGAGCTTCCCCGTCGCTTTCACCGTGACGAGGCTGTTTTCGTACGGGTAGAACTGCCAGACCTGCCGCAGGGTGAGCGGCCCGGCGGGCCAGGTCAGCGGCTCGAGCGCGAGGACGGAGGCGAAGGAGAGCTCCGCCCCGCCCTTCTTCAACTGGACGCGATGCACCCAGTCGACGATGCCCGAGTCCTCGTCGCGAGCGCCCCGGGTCGTGACCGACGCCGAAAGCTCGGTGAGCTTCGCGCCGAGGGCCTTCATCGCTTCGCCGTGGCTCTCGGCCACCGCCTTCACGGTCTCGGGATCCGGATCGACCTTCTTCATCTCCAGGTTGCGGCCTTCGACCTTCTCGACCCGCCACGCGCCGGAGCTCGTCTTCTCGACCGTGAGGTCGAACCGGGTCAGGACCTCGCCCCAGCGGCCCGGCTCCGACACCCAGACGCCGCCGATCTTCCGCGGCTCGACGACGGCGTGAGCATGGCCGGCGAGCACGAAGTCGACGCCGGGCACCTCGGTCGCGAGCGCATACGCCCGGTCGCCGCGGCCGCCCGCGCGACCCTCCCCCGTCTTCGGGTCCTTCTCGAAGGCGACGTGGGCGATGACGACGACGAGATCGCACTTCTGCGTCTCGCGCAGCTCGCGGACCCAGCGGCGGGCCACGGCCACCGGGTCGGTGAACCGGAGGCCGAGGAGCAGGTCCGGCGAGACCCAGTTCGCCGTCTGGCTCGTCACGAGCCCCAGGATCCCGACCCGCACGCCGTCGAGGTTCTTCACCAGGAAGGGCGCGAAGGCCGGCTTGCCGCTCGTCCCCAGGGAGTTGGCCGAGAGCATCGAGAAGCGGGCCTGCCGCTGCGAGGCGGCCAGCCGCACGCGCCCGAAATCGAAGTCGTGGTTGCCGACGGCCATGGCGTCGTACCCGGCGAGGTTCATCGCTTCGACGATCGGGTCCGTCGCTCCCGGGTTGGCCGTAAAGAGGAGCGCCTGCTCGGGCGAGCCCTGGATCGTGTCGCCCGAGTCGAGCAGGAGCACGGGATGGCCCTCGGCGCGGACCTGCCGGACGACGGTCGCGACGCGCGCGAGCCCGCCGCCGAGGTCCTTGTCGGCGAGGGCGTCGACCGGGTCGACGCGCCCGTGGAGATCCGAGGTGTGGAGGATCGTGATCTCGATCCCGGCTGAAATCCCGGGAACGAGCGCGAGAGCCAGGGCGAGAGCGGCGGCGATCCGGCGCACGGCGCCGATCCTACACATAGAATCCCGTCCATGGCCCGCCGCCCGAAAGAAACCCTTCCGGACAAGAGGCGCCGCGCCGCGGCGATCCTCCGGCGCCTGAAGAAGGCCTACCCCGACGCGAAGTGCGCGCTCGACCATTCGAGCCCGCTCGAGCTCCTCGTCGCGACGATCCTCTCGGCGCAGTCGACCGACAAGCGCGTCAACATCGTGACGCCCGCGCTCTTCGCGAAGTACCGGACGGCGGCCGACTACGCCCGCTCGCCGCGCGGCGTCCTCGAGCGCGAGATCCACTCGACCGGGTTCTTCAACGCGAAGGCGAAGAGCCTGCGCGCGATGGGCGCGGCGATCGCGGCCGGCCACGGCGGGGTCGTCCCGGACACGATGAAGGAGCTGGTGGTGCTCCCGGGTGTCGGGCGCAAGACCGCCAACGTCGTCCTCGGAAACGCGTTCGGCAAGGACGAGGGATTCGTCGTCGACACGCACGTCGGCCGCCTCGCGCGCCGGATGGGCCTCACGCGCCAGACGCGATCCCGTCAAGGTCGAGCAGGACCTGAACGAAATCGTTCCGAAAGGCCGTCGGACGCTCGCCGCGCATCTCCTGATCTTCCACGGACGACGGGTTTGCGCCGCCCGAAAGCCCCTCTGCGGCGACTGCCCGGTCGAGCCGCTGTGCCCCAAAGTCGGCGTGTAGGCGGCGTGAAAAGGCGCGCCTGCTTGAACGAAATCAGTTTTCCGGAGATTCGGCGGAAAACCCTGTCCATAACCCTGCGGAAATGGCCCGAAAATCGCGAAATCGGGGGCTCCGGCAGCGATTTGCACCGAGACCTGTGCGGTCGGACAAGTCCTGCGTCATCAGCATTTAACCCGGATGCCCAAGCCGCTGTGCAGAAGGCTCGAATGCGGAAACGGCCGGCCGACCCTTTTTCCACACGTGCAAGCGACTCAGAGAGTGAAACTTAACGGCCTCTTCAGTCAGTTTCCGGGCCGATACTCGCCGTAGACGCCCTTCAGGGACGCGACGATTTCTCCGAGGGTGGCCCGCCGGGAGACCGCGTCGACGAGCAGCGGCATGAGGTTGCGATCTTCGCGCGCGGCCGCCTCCAGCCTCGCCAGGGCCGCGCCTGCATCCGCGGCGTCGCGCGAGGCGCGGAAGGCCTTCAGGCGCTCGATCTGCTCGGTCTCGAGCTTCGGGTCGACCGAGAGGATCGGCGGCGGCGTCTCGTTCTCCTCGCGAAAGACGTTGACGCCCACCACCAGGCGCTGGCCGTCCTCGATCTCGCGCTGGGCCGTGTAGGCGGCATCCTCGATCTCGCGCTGGAGGAACCCCTGCTCGATCGCGGCGACCGCGCCGCCGAGGCCGTCGATCTTCCGGATCAGGGCGCGGGCCTGCTCGCGGATCTCCGCCGTCCAGGCCTCGACCAGGTGCGAACCGCCGAGGGGATCGGCCACGTCGGCCACACCGGTCTCGTTGGCGATCACCTGCTGCGTGCGCAGGGCGAGGCGGGCCGACTGCTCGGTCGGCAGCGCGAGCGCCTCGTCGGAGGCGTTGGTGTGGAGCGACTGGGTGCCGCCCATGACGGCGGAGAGGGCCTGCAGCGCGACGCGCACGACGTTGACCTCGGGCTGCTGCGCCGTGAGCGTCGACCCCGCCGTCTGCGTGTGGAAGCGCAGGCGCCAGGAGCGCGGGTCCTTCGCGCCGAAACGGTCCCGGACGATCTCGGCCCAGAGCGAGCGCGCCGCCCGGAACTTGGCGACCTCCTCGAAGAAGTTGGCGTGCGCGTTGAAGAAGAACGACAGGCGCGGCGCGAAGTCGTCGATCGCGAGCCCGCGCGCGAGCGCCGCCTCCACGTAGGCGATCGCGTTCGCCAGCGTGAACGCCACCTCCTGGACGGCGGTCGAGCCGGCCTCGCGGATGTGGTACCCCGAGATCGAGATCGTGTTCCAGCGCGGCACCTCGGCGCCGCAGAAGGCGAAGATGTCCGTCGTGATCTTCAGCGACGCGCGCGGCGGGAAGATGTAGGTGCCGCGCGCCACGTACTCCTTGAGGAGATCGTTCTGCACGGTCCCGGAGAGCGCGTCCCAGGCCACCCCCCGCTCCCGTGCCACCGCGAGATAGAGCGCGAGCAGGATCGAGGCCGTCGAGTTGATCGTCATCGAGATCGAGACCCGGTCGAGCGGCAGCTCCTCGGTCAGGATCCGCATGTCGTCGATCGACGCGATCGCCACCCCGACCTTGCCGACCTCGCCGCGGGCGGCCGGGTCGTCGGAGTCGTAGCCCATCTGCGTCGGCAGATCGAAGGCGACCGACAGGCCGGTCTGGCCCTGGGCCAGGAGGTACCGGTACCGGCGGTTCGAGTCGCGGGCCGAGCCGAAGCCGGCGTACTGGCGCATGGTCCAGAAGCGCTCCCGGTACCCCTCCTCGGAGATTCCGCGGGTGAAGGGGAATTCCCCCGGCCGGGGGACCCCGTAGAAAGGCTCGATGGGGATGCCGGAGGAGGTCCGGGCGGGCAGATTGGGGCGGCGCCGCTTCTCTTCCCGGACGTCCTTCACACGCCGGATTCTGGCACGGGCGGGCCCCGGGCGCGCCTCGGGGCCGCCGGGCGGGTGCTAAAATCCTCGTCACAGCGCCAATGACCGAGCATTTCCGAGGGCGCCTCGAGGTCTTCGGCCTCGCGGACCTTCTTCAGTGGATGGAACTGAACCGGCGATCGGGCCGGCTCCTCGTCACGCGCGGGCATGACCGCCGGACCCTCGACTGGAAGGACGGGGAGATCGTCTACGTCTCCGGGTCCCTCCCCCGCCACCGGCTCGGCGTTCACCTGCTCCGGAGCGGGGCGCTGCCCGCCGCCACCCTCTACGAGCTCCTGGCCCGGAACATGACGACCCAGGAAAACCTGACGCGGCTGATCCTCGAGATGGGCCACGACACGCTCGACGGGTTGTCGCTGCGCGTCGAGGACCTGGCCCGCAAGCTCCTCTTCGAGATCTTCGAGTGGCGCGAGGCCAACTTCGACTACGACCCCACCTACCGCGTGACGCCGATCCTCCGGATCGGCCTGACGCTGCGCGGCCAGGCCCTCGCCTTCCAGGGGGTCAAGCAGCTCGACGACACCCACCGGCTCTCCCGCAAGGAGCGCCGCGAGACCTGGGAGGCGGCCGATGCCTGGGTGATCCCGTTTCTGCCGGACGCCATCGAGGAGCACTTCTGGGAGGCCCTCGAGCGCATCGACACGCAGCTCGAGCCGATGGAGGCCCGCGGCCACGCGGCCCGGTTCCAGGAGTTCGCCCGCCGGCTGCGGGAACGCCTCATCAAGAACTACCTCATGCGCCCGGTCCACGAGGACACGGCGACGCTGCTGCTGGAGCTGCTCAAGAAGTCGCCGCTCGACGCCCAGGCCGTCGTGCCGATCGCCGCCCTCGACCAGTACCTGACGCTCGACCTTCTGATCCTCGCCAACTCGCTCTCGGTCGACCGCGAGAACTCGGTCGGCACGGTCCCCGACGCGATCGAGCGCATCGGAGCGCGCGCGCTGACCGTCCTGATCGACCGGCTCTCCTCCAGCGATTTCCCGGCGCTTCCGAAGAACGACCCGGCGGCCCGGGCCGTGCGCCGCGCCAGCCTCGCCGCGGCGCTCGCGGCCGGACGCTTCGCCGAGCGATACGGGATCTCGCGGGAGCGCGGGTACACGCTCGGCCTCCTCCACTGCATCGGCTACGCGGACCTCTTCGAGATCGTCCGCGAGATGAACCTCCCGGCGGGCCCCTTCCGGGGGGCCATCCTGGAGACCTACCGGCCGGCCGTGGGCCGGGCCCGCGCCGAGATCTGGGGCCTGCCCCGCGACTTCGAGGCGGCGCTCTCGGACGACGGGACCGACCCGAGCGCCTCGGCCGCCCTGGTCCGGACCGCCCGCTCGGCGGTCCCCGGCTGCGCCATCGGGAGCCTGCCCGTCGAGGTGGGCGACGAGCTCGAGGCCGACGAGATCGCCGCCGAGCTCAACATGCTCTTCGAGTACCTCGGCCTCGATCCGGTCGGCGTCGGCAAGGAATAGACCCCTCCGGCCCTGGGCCCCGGCTGAATCTTTCCTCAAAAGAGGACATTCCGGAAATCCCCGCCGGCTCCGCGACGTTGACGGTGCCGTATCGAGCGGACTTCGCGGCCGGCAACGACCTGCCCCGGGCCCCACAAGAAAGGATCGAACGATGCGATCGAGAACCCCCGCCATCGCCCTCCTGCTCGCCGCCGCCGTGTCCCTCGGCCAGGAGCCGGCGCCGGCACCCCCGCCCCCGCCCCAGGTTTTCTCGGAGAAGGTCGAGGTTCGCGTCCTCGACCTCGACGTCGACGTCACGGATTCGAAGGGAACGCCGGTGACGGGCCTGACGCGCGAGGACTTCTCGGTCGAGATCGCCGGGAAGCCGGCGCGGATCGATTACTTCACCCGGGTCGACGCCGGGACGATCCACACCCCGGACCTGGCGGCGGCTTCGCCCGACCAGGTCCTGAAGGCCTATCGCCAGGGCGACGAGACGATCGTCCCGCGCAACTTCCTGATCTATATCGACCTCGGGTTCATCTCGCCGGGATCCGCAACCGCAGCCTGAACGCCCTCTCGGACTTCGTCTCGCGCCTCGGACCGTACGACGCGACCCGCGTGGTGCTCTTCGACCGCTCTCCCATCGTCCTGACGGACTGGACCACCAGCAAGGAGACGGCGATGGCCGCGATCTCGAAGATCGAGCGCGAGCACCCGGGCATGTCGCGCCTCCAGACCCAGCGGCAGACGATTGCCATGATCGACTCGACGCCGCGGCGCCGCCGCGCCGGGTACGTCCAGCAGTACGCCGCGGAGACCGCCCAGGAGATCGAGACGATGCTGACGAGCATGCAGAACGAGCTCGTCACGCTCACGCCGCTCTCGGGCAAGAAGTCCTTTCTCTTCGTCTCGGGCGGATTCGAGTACCAGCCGGGCTACGTGATGGCGCAGTACGCGTCGGGTTCGGTCGCGGCCCCCTCGCTCAACTTCACCAACATCCGGCAGATCCCCGAGCGGGTCGCCGGGATGGCCCGGAGCGCCAATGCCGACGACATCACGTTCTTCACGGTCGACGCCACGGGCCTGACGACCGAGGGCATCGGCGCCGCTCAGGACGATCCGCTCTCGAGCCGGCCGGGTGTCGGCTTCCAGGCGCGCCAGGACCGCCAGAACGGACTCCAGCAGCTCGCCTACGAGACGGGAGGACGGGCGCTCTTGAACAGCAACGACTTCCAGCAGGGCCTCGGGACCGTCTACGAGGCCGTTTCGACCTACTACTCGATCGGCGTCAACCTCTCGGGGATGACGGTCGGCAAGTACGAAAAGGTCGCGGTCTCGGTCAACCGGCCCGGTGTGACCGTCCGCTCGCGGCGCGGGTTCGAGGAGCGGCCCGAGGAGGCCGTCGTGTCGCAGAAGGCGCTGGCGACCCTCCAGACCGACCTCTCCTACACCGGCATCCCGGCGCAGCTGAAGACCGCACCGGCGACCCCCGGCGAGAAGAAGCTCTTCCAGCTTCCGATCACCGTGACGATGCCCATTTCGGCCCTGACCTTCATGCCCAACGGCGACAAGGCCTCGGCCCGGGCCTCGTTCTACATCGGTGCCATCGACGACAAGGGCCACATGAGCGACATCGGCCGGCAGGAATCGACCTTCGAGATCCCCGCCGACAAGGTCGGCTCGAGCGAGCTCGTCGGCTACTCCACCAACCTTCAGACCAGGAAGGGCAACTACCGGATCGTCGTCAACGTCCGCGACGTCGCGACCGGAAAGATGGGGACCGCGCGGGCGAACGTCCGGATCGAGTAGCCGCGAACACCGCCGGACAAACGTAGGGGCGGGGTTTATCCCCGCCCCCTCTCGTCCGGGCGGCCGCGAGGGCCGCCCCTACTCGGACTTGGTTACGACTTCTTCTTGGGAGGAGCCGGCGCCGCCGCGGCCTTCTTCGGCGGCAGGCTGCCGTCCGGCATCAGCACGATGAAGTCGTCCTTGCGCTCGATGCCCTTGTTCGCCGCCGAGCCGCGCGGCGCGTTCAGGTCGCGAACCAGGATCGCGAAGGTGTAGTACCCGGGCTCGAAGGATGCCAGCGGAATCTCGCTGCCCGTACCGTACCGCCCGCCCGAGATGGCCATCAGGTCCGCCGGCCCCGTGAACGGGGCAAAGGCGTCCTGGCCGTCCCGCTGCACGTTGATCCGCGTCATGACGCGGGGCTTGGGCTCCGCGGCCGCAGGCGCCGGAGCGGCCGGGGCCGCGCCCGCTGCCGGAGGAGCCGCCGCGGCATCGGCCGCCGGGGCCGGCGTGGGGGCCGGCGCCGGGATCGACGCGTTGGTGACGGCGTAGAAGTACCAGAGGCTGTCCTGCTTGGAGAACGCGCGGTCGCCCTTGGGCTCGACCTTGATGGGCTTGTCGGTGCCGAAGACGAACGGATCGATCGGGCCGGGCCGCTTCGTCAGCGGCACGAGTCCGCTCGACAGGATGAGGGGCGACACCTCGAACTCCGTCGACTTCGCGTTGAGCGTGAACGGCATGGACGCGGAAGCCAGCGGCGGCTGTCCCTCGGCGGCGAAAACGCCGAAGGTCCCCTTGTAGGTCCCGGGGGGAAGCCCCACCGACCGGTCGACCACGCGATCCTTGCGCGTGCCCTCGGCGACTTCCGAGAAGACCGCGTCCTCCCAGAAGGACTGAACCTCCTGCCCCGCTCCGTCGGTGACCATGCCCGCGAGCTTCAGGGGCGTCGCCCCCGCGAAGGCGGCCTTGTTCGCCGGGAGATAGAACTGGATGGCGAGGAAGTCGTCGCCCGTCACGGAGCGGAAGGTCCCGGACCAGAAGCCGGCTTCCCCCGCCACCGCGGCCGGAGCCGACTCGAGCGCCGTCTTGACCGCGGCCGGAAGCGGGAGCACCGCGGCGCGGCCGGAGCCGCGCGCAGGCCGCTCCGGCGGCGGCAGCAGGTGCCGGCAGCGCCCGCGCCGGTGCGGCAGGAGCCGGGGCGCGCCGGAGCCGCAGCGACCAGGGTCGCGTTGGGGTTGACGATCGTCTTTTCCGCCAGCGTCGCGATGGCCTTCTCGACCTGTGCTCCGTTTCGGAGCTCGTCGGTGCCCACGCGCGGGTCGACCGAGATCTGGGCGCGGAGCTCCGAAAGGCCGAGCACGGGCGGCAGCTTGTCCTTGTCCCAGGTCCACGTGTAGAGGACCGCCGCGGAGCTCGCATCCCCCGAGAATCCCGTGTCCGTCCTCGGGATCGTGGCGCCCTCGGAGCCGTCGAGCGCTCCCCCCTCCTGGGCGCGCGTCTGCCCGACGCGCGACGGGGGCCCCAGCGTGACGAGCAGGCGGCCGCGGACCGAGTCCGCGCCCCGCTTGTACCGCGCGAGCTTGAACTGCTGGTCCGCCGCCGCGATCCGGCGCGAGATCTCCTGCTTGAAGGGCTCGCCGCCGCGCCTGGCCCAGTAGAGCGCGATGAACTTCTCGGCGGCCTCGTCGGTCGTGACCGCCTTCCATTCCGTGCGCTCCGCGGGCGTCAGGAAGTAGGCCTCCGGCGATCGGTCCCAGTCCTTGTACTTCGAGAGATCGGCCAGGACGGATGCCGCGAAAGCCAGGCCGACGACAAAGAAGACGACTCTTTTCACAACGCCTCCCAAACGGTCATAAGAACGCGGGATTCTATATGAGACGGGAGGCCGGAGGCACCAGAGGCGGGACGAAGGGGCCGTGGCGGCGGCTGGTCGCTAGCCCCGTTCCGACCGGCCCGCGGCGTACCGGCGGCCGGGGATCTTGGCCAGGGCGAGGGTCGACTCCCCCCCGGGGGCCCGGCGGCCCTCGAGCTCCTCCCGGAGCATCTCGAGCATCCGGTGGACGTCCCCGTGCATGCGCTCCATGCGCTGTTTCATGTGGAGGATGACCTCCACGCCGGCCAGGTTGACCCCCAGGTGCCGGGTCAGCGTCAGGATGATCTCGAGCCGTTCGATCGTGTCGGAGTCGTACAGGCGGGTATTTCCCTCGGTGCGCGCCGGGCGCAGGAGCCCCTCGCGCTCGTACATGCGCAGCGTCTGCGGGTGGATCCCGTACTTTTCCGCGATCACGCCGATCCGGAATACGCCGGTCCGACCCCCGGATTTCACCGCGCCCTCCGCGGCTCGACCGGGATCGACTGGCCCTTCTCCGTTTCGTGCGCCACGACCCGCAGGACTCCGGCGCGAAGCGTCGCCTTGATCCCCCCGGGGTCGAGCGAGGCCGGAACCGGAAAATCGCGGGAGAAGTTGCCGTAGATGCGCTCCATGCGCACGAACTGGCGGGGCTCGGCGCCGTTGGTCTTGCGCTGGCCCGAGACGCGCAGCCGCCCGTCCAGGGCCTCGAGCCGGACGTCCTCGAGGCGGACCCCGGGAAGCTCGATGTGCAGGATGATCTCCTCCGGCGTCTCGTAGACGTCCGCGGCCGGGGACCACAGAGCCGCGTCGAGGCCGTCGTCGGGAAACTCCGTCCGGTGGATGGTCTCCTCGAAGAGGCGGTTGACCTTTTCCTGGATGGCGAAAAGATCCTGCAGCGAGTTCCAGCGAAAGACCGTCATGGATTCTGACCCAAGTTTACAGTCGGCAGGCGGCGGACGGCAGGAGATTCGCGGCCTGCCGCCCGCCGTCCGCCTTCGGCCCGGTTACTTCTTCTCCGTGTCCACGTACTCCGTGTCGATGACGTCCTCTTCCTTGCCCGCCCCGCCCGGAGCGCCTCCCGTCGGCCCGGCGGACGACTCGCGGAGCGCCCTTGTACATCGCCTCGGCCAGCTTGTGCGAGGCCTGCTGCAGCCGCTCGGTCGCATCGTTCAGCGCCTGGACGCCGCCCGCCGCGAGGGCCTTCTTCGCGTCCGCGAGGGCCGCCTCGAAGGCCGACGCGTCCCCGCCCGAGAGCTTCGCCTTGTTCTCGTTGTAGGTCTTCTCGGTCGGGTAGACGAGCGAGTCGAGCCGGTTCTTCGCCTCGATCTCCTCGCGGCGCTTCTTGTCCTCGCTCGGCGTGCGCCTCGGCGTCCTTGACCATCTTCTCGATCTCGTCCTTGTTGAGGCCGGACGAGGCGGTGATCGTGATCTTCTGCTCCTTGCCCGTCCCGAGGTCCTTCGCCGAGACGTTCAGGATGCCGTTGGCGTCGATGTCGAACGTCACCTCGATCTGCGGCACGCCGCGCGGCGCCGGCGGGATGCCGACGAGGTGGAAGACGCCGAGCGTCTTGTTGTCGCGCGCCATCTCGCGCTCGCCCTGGAGGACGTGGATCTCGACGGACGTCTGGTTGTCGGCGGCCGTCGAGAAGATCTCGCTCTTCTTGGTCGGGATCGTCGTGTTGCGCTCGATGAGCTTGCGTCATCACGCCGCCGAGCGTCTCGATGCCGAGCGAGAGCGGGCGTGACGTCGAGCAGCAGCACGTCCTTCACGTCGCCGGCGAGCACGCCGCCCTGGATCGCCGCGCCGATCGCGACGACCTCGTCCGGGTTGACGCCCTTGTGCGGGCTCCTTGCCGAAGAAGTCCTTCACGAGCTGCTGGACCGTCGGCATGCGCGTCTGGCCGCCGACGAGGACGACCTCGTCGATGTCCTTCGGGCGTCGAGGCCGGCGTCCTTGAGCGCCTGCTTGCAGGGGCCCATCGGACTTCTCGATGAGGTCGTCGACGAGCTGCTCGAGCTTCGCGCGCGTGAGCTTCAGCGTGCAGGTGCTTCGGGCCGGACGCGTCGGCCGTGATGAACGGCAGGTTGATCTCCGTCTCGACGACGTTCGAGAGCTCGATCTTGGCCTTCTCGGCGGCCTCCTTCAGGCGCTGGAGCGGCCATCGGGTCCTTGCGAGAGGTCGATGCCCTGGTCCTTCTTGAACTCGGCCACGAGCCAGTCGATGATGCGCTGGTCGATGTTGTCGCCGCCGAGGTGCGTGTCGCCGTTGGTGGACTTGACCTCGAAGACGCCGTCGCCGACCTCGAGGATCGAGATGTCGAACGTGCCGCCGCCGAAGTCGTAGACGGCGATCGTCTCGTCCTTCTTCTTGTCGAGGCCGTACGCGAGCGCGGCCGCCGTCGGCTCGTTGACGATGCGCTCGACCGTCGAGGCCGGCGATCTGCCCGGCGTCCTTGGTGGCCTGGCGCTGCGCGTCGTTGAAGTACGCGGGCACCGTGATGACGGCGCGCGTCGACCTTCTCGCCGAGGTAGGCCTCGGCGGCCTCCTTCAGCTTGCCGAGGATCATCGCGGAGATCTCCGGCGGCGAGTAGCTCCTTGCCGCCGGCCTTGACGCGGCACGTCGCCGTTGCGCCGCCGCGACGACCTTGTAGGGCACCATCTTCATCTCCTCGCTGACCTCGTCGAGTACTTGCGGCCCATGAAGCGCTTGATCGAGTAGACGGTGTTCTCGGGGTTCGTGACGGCCTGGCGCTTGGCGACCTGGCCGACGAGGCGCTCGCCCGTCTTCGAGAACGCGACGACCGACGGCGTCGTGCGGCTGCCCTCCGCGTTGGGGATGACGACGGGCTCGCCGCCCTCCATGACGGCGACGCACGAGTTCGTGGTGCCGAGGTCGATTCCGATGATCTTGCTCATGATTCCTGCTCCTCCTCGATCCGACTGAGAGGGAGGAATATAGGATATGAGCGTGCACCTGTCAACTTTATTTTTTCCTCTACCTAAGCCTCATGGACTCAAGTTCTTGCCTCACTCCACGACCTGGACGCTCGGCCGTTCGGTCTGCTGCGGGGCCCTGGAAGGCGCCGGGCGGAGCTCCGAGACCGGGGCCAGGCTGCGCTCGAGGGAGAGGTCGAGGTCGATCTGGCCCAGGGCGTTTCGGCCGTAGAGGCCGAACTTGCCGTCTTCGGCCCGAAGGATGTACCGGTAGAACCGGCCGTAGGGATCGCGCAGAGCGTCCTCGCCGAGGATGCCGGCGACCACGAGATCTTCGAGGCTGCGCGGGTAACGTCCGCTGGAGTCGTAGTAGATCCGCACCGCGCGCTCGACCGCGACGACGCGGTTCAACGAGATCGCCCGGCGCAGCTCGACGCCCTCGGCGATCTCGCCGGGCGACCGCAGGAAGAGGTTGGCGGGATTGCGCGGGATGAGGTAGACCGCGAACGCGGCGAGAGCGGCGAGCGCCGCCCAGAGAGAGACCGAGCGCCCTGCCCCGCGCGACGGGGCTTCGGGCTCGGGCAACGGGGCGGGCTCGGGCTCTTCCTCGACGCGGCCGAGCTCGATCAGGTGCCGCCCCAGCAGATCGGCCGAGCCCCTGAGGACCTCGAAGTCGGATAGAAAAGCGCGTTCCATGATGTCGGCAACCGAGCGCCTGCCGTCGATCCAGCGCCAGGTCCCGGCTTCGGACTTCGACACCGAGAGCGTGCCCTCGGGCGGGTCCTTCTCGCCGTGGACGAGCTTGACGTTCTCGACGCCGGGCGCGCGGCGGTAGACGGCCGTGAGCGAGCCGATCTTCTTCTCGAAGAGCGGCCACTCGTCCACCATCTGCGCCGCCTCCATGAGGATCGAGTCGATCGACACGGGCGCCATGTGCTCGGCGTCGTAGTCGACCACGCCTTCCTGGCTGAAGCGGAAGCGGCCGTCCGGCCAGCGAAACGCGGAGTAGACGATCCGCGCGATCTGGAGACGCAGCGCCTCGCGGAGCTCCTGGGGGTCGATCAGGCCTTCTTTGACGAGGAGGGCGCCCATGCGCTGCTTCGTTTCCCTCTGGACCGAAAGGACGCGGTCGAGCTGCTCCTGCGTCACGTACTCGGCGCGGATCAGGAGGTTGCCGAGCCGGTTGTCGAGCCGCTTCACCGTCGACTCCGCGGCGACGACCTGTCCGGCCAGGAACGAGATCGTGATCGAGTCGTCCTCGCCCTCGACGTTCAGGACGCCGGTCTTTCGCTGCAGGCCGAGCATCTGGAAGATGTCGGTCAGCGAAAAGACCTTGAGCGTGCCTTCAAGACCCACTGGGAACTCTCCTCGCGCCCCACTGGGCGCGCAGCCAGACCAGGGCGGCCACCGCAGCGCCGGCGACGACCGTCAGCCGCAGGCCTCCCTCGGGAGGCAGCGTGAACGGGTCGAAGAACCGGTCGTCGACGATCGCCGCCGCGAGCCCGAAGAAGAAGACGAAGAGCACGGCCGCCCCTCGAAACGGCCGGCCCGAGGCGAACGCGTGCGAGCCCGGCAGCAGGAGCGATGCGATGCGGCTGGCGCGGTGCTTCCAGAGCGCGCGCCGCTGCATGGCCCGCGTCTCCGCGACCTGCTCCTCGATGTCGACGTCGTCCTTCTTCGCGTGGAGCCGCGAGCAGGCCGCGCAGTAGAGCGAGGCGTCGCCCCAGCGCCGGCAGCCGTTGCAGAACGCGCGCCCGCACCGGGCGCACTCCTCGGCGAGGCCCCGCCGGCGCCGGAAGCGCGCGAGGAGGGCGCCGAGGGCGAGGGCGGCGAGCGGCGCGAGGGACCACCACGACAGGTACTGCCGCCAGCCGCGCGCGCTGCCGTGGCCCGGCAGCCGCCGGCTCCGGGGCTGGGCGTCCCAGGCGGCCATGCGCGCCCGCGCCCGGTCGAGCGCGTATCCGGCGGGGACCACGCGCGAGAGCGTCGGGGTGCCCGCCCACGCATTGACCTGGGAGGCGGAGATCTGGCGCGCCTGGGCCATCGCCGCGGCCTGTCCGTCGAAGTCGTAGGCCTCGCCGCGCGCGAGCGAGAGGTTGTAGAACACGTCGGCGGCGCGCGGCGCCCGCTTGCCGGCCTCGACGTAATCCCGGATCGCCTCCCCGTAATCGCCCTCCGTGAACCGGACGTTGCCGCGGTTCAGGATCGGCCGATAGTCCGCCGGATCCGCCTGCATGGCGCGGCCGTAGTCGGTCTGCGCGCGCTCGAGGTCGCCGGAGCGCTCGGCGTAGATCCCGAGCAGGAACCAGACGTCCGAATCGTCGGGGAAAACCGCGGCCGCCTGGCGCAGCCCGTCCTCGGCGCTGGCGTCCTCGCGGCGCTCCGCGAGGTCGATGGCCGCGACGAAGAGGGGCGAGCGCTGTTCGATGTTGGCGGCCGTGATCCGGGCCAGCAGCGGCGGGACGAGCGCGAGCCCGATCAGCCCGGCGACGAGAACGACGCGCTCGCTCTTCTCCGTGTAGGCGTAGAGCAGCGCGCCCCAGTACAGCAGCAGCCACAGCGGCCCGAGGCCCACGCAGAGCGGCAGCCCGAGGATCACGAGCGCGAGCGGGAGGACGCCGCTTCGGCCGAATCGGCGGCGCGCGGCCTCCGACACGTCGTGGACCATCCGCGGGAAGTGCCGCACGCCGAGGGCGAGGATCGTCGCGAAGAGCGTCCCCGCGAGGGCGAGCGCCAGCCACAGTCCCAGCGAAGAGGCGATCGCGACCCGCGCCTCGCGCGTCGACAGAAGCGCGGCCGCGGCCCCCGGGACGGCTTTGAGCGCGTCGACGGCACGGCCGTGGCGCACCATGAAGGACAGGCGCGCGAAGATGGCGTCCGGATTCGACTCGTCGAGCTTCAGGGCCGCGTCGTAGGCCCGCGCCGCCCGATCGGCCTCGCCGAGCTTCTCGGCGCGGCGTCCGAGAAAGACGGACGTGCGGGAGAAGTCCGAGAGGCGCGAGATCCCGACCTTGCGCCCCGCGCGCAGCATGCCGTCGAGGGCGCGCTTCTCCGCCGCGGTGTCGTTCTCCGAGAAAGCCGAGAGGAACTCGAACCACTGCGAGCGGTACTGGCTCCGCGTGACGGGCGGCGGCAGAGGCGAGAGGGCCTCCTGGGCCGTCCCCGCCGCCGCGGCGGCGAGAAGGACGGCGGCCGCGGCCAGTCGAAGGACGCGGGTCGGCGGGCGCTGGGCGATGGTCACGGGGCGTCGCTTATCGCGGCGGCTCCCGGCCGGGCGGTCGAACGACCTCCACGTAGGCCATCCGGAGCTCGTAGAGGACCCGGGAGAGCAGGTCCGCCTCTTCGAACGAGAGGCGGCCGCGCGTCTTCGGCTCGAGCGCGCCCAGCCAGTCGATCATCTGCCGGGCCGCCGCGGGCTCGCGGCGCGGCAGCTTCTCCCCCGTCATGGGATCGACGCCGAGGGCCGCGTAGACGTTGGAGGCGAGGAAGCTGACCAGGGCGACGAAGGCCTGCGAGGTCGCGGCCTCGGCGCCGGGTTCGCCCTCGGGCGGCGGCGGGGCGGGCGCTCCCGGGGCCGGAGCCGCGGGCGCGGGAGTCGCCGCGGCCGGCTTCGGCGGCTCCGGCCGTTCCTCCGGCTGGAAGCCGGGGCGCAGCTCTCCGTCGGCAGTGAACATGCGACGGTCGACGACGCGGATTGGCTTGTCTTCTTCGCTCACGCCTGCGCCTTCTGCTTTCGCCCTGCGGCCGGGAATGTCGAATTTTAGCAGGGAAGGGCGGCGGGTATGATCCGCGCGTGTCCGAGAGCCTCGATCGCCTCGTCGCGCTCGTCGATCGGCTGCGGCGCGAGTGCCCCTGGGACCGCGAGCAGACCTTCGAGACGCTCAAGACCTACCTGCTCGAGGAGACCTACGAGACCCTCGCCGCGGTGGACGAGGGCGCTCCGGAGCCGCTCGAGGGCGAGCTCGGGGACCTGCTGTTCCAGGTCTTCCTGCTCGCGCGGCTGGCCGCAGGAGCGCGGCTGGTTCGACATCGACGACGTCGCGGACCGGATCACGCGCAAGATGATCGAGCGCCATCCGCACGTCTTCGGCGGCCACCCGGCCGGGAGCGCCGCCGAGGTGAAGACCGCGTGGGAAACGCGCAAGCGCCGGGGGCCCGACGCGCCGGCGGACCCGCTCGGGAGCCTGCCCGCGGCGCTGCCCGCGCTCGCGACGGCCTACCGCCAGACGCTCGCGCGCGGCGGACCTGGGCTTCGACTGGGAGCGCGACGCGGACGTGGCCGCGAAGATCGAGGAGGAGCTCGGCGAGTGGCGCGAGGCCGCAGGCGCGCGGCGACGCTGCCGGCGAGCTCGCACGAGATCGGCGACATGCTGCTGTCCGTCGTCAACCTCGCCCGCCGCCGCCGGATCGACCCCGAAAGCGCGCTGCGCCTGGCCAACCGCCGGTTCCGCGAGCGCTTCGCCGAAGTCGCGCGCCTGGCGCGGGAAGCCGGGAAGGACGTCTCCGAAACCGGGATGGCGGAGCTCGACCGGTACTGGGAGGAAGCGAAGCGGAAGTCGCCGGTCGACCGCTGAGTCGGCGACGAGAGCGCGGCGGCCTACCTCACCAGCTCCCCGACCCTCACCAGCCGGACCCCCTTCTGCGCGAGCCCCGGCATCTCCTCGCTCGAGAACGGCGAGGGTCGCGGGATAGGGATGGCCGATGGCGACGCGCGTCGCCTTCCTCCCGGCGCGCGGCGGACGAGCTCGGCGAGCTGCTTGCGGATCGCCGGCGCCGTTTCGCACGTCGTCGAGGAAGACCCGCCGCGACACGGCGGGCACCGACGCCTCCTCCGCGGCTCGCTCGGCGACGGTCGCATCCGTCGTGCGGCTGTCGACGAAGAAGAGCCCGCGCTCGGCGAGCACGCCGGGCGACGATCCGCATGACCCGCGGGTCGGCCGTCGCCACCGAGCCCATGTGGTTGTTCACGCCGACGGCGCCGGGCACGCTCGCCAGGTCGCCCTCGAGGATGCGCACGATCTCCTCGTCGGACTGCGAGCGCAGGATCACGCCCGGCCCGGGCCGGACCTTCGGATAGCCCCCGGCTCCATCGGCAGGTGCAGGAGGACCTCCTTGCCGCCGCGCGAGAGGGCCCGCGCCGCCGCGGCGCTGAAGGCCACCCCGGGCAGGACGGCCCCGGCCACCGGCTCCTTCCAGCCCGCGATGCGCTCGGCCGGAGCGAGCTCGTTGCCGAGATCGTCGATCACGATCGCCGCGAGCGCGGCGTCCGGGCGGCGCCCCGGCGACGGGGGTCGCCGGGGCGCGCGAGGGGCGCGGCGAAGGAGCGGGAGTGGCCGAACGGCGCCGCGCCGTCGGAGCGGGACGGGCGGTCTTCGGCGGCGCGGGCGCGGGAGGAGTCGGGGGCGCGGATCGGGTCTGGACGTAGAGAATGACCGCGAGCGCGATCGAGAGGAGCGCGAAGAAGACCGTCGCGCCCGAGACGCGGCGCCCGCGGCGCTTCAAGGGCGAACTGCGTCGCGACCTTACGCCGCCTTGCGGGCGGCGCCGTTGCGCGCGATGTCGAGGCCGCGCTCGAGGATCAGATCGCGGTCGCCGGACTCGCCGGGGAACACCAGCACGCGCTCGTCGGGAGTCAGGCCCTTCCCGCCGAGGACCTGGCCGGACGGCGCCACGTAGCGCCCGACGGTCATGTAGAGCGACCCGCCCTCGCCGGTCGGAATGCTCCGCTGCACGATCGCCATGCCGACCGTGCCCTCGCCGACGGTGGTGGCCTTCACGCGGTCGTGCAGCGCCGCGGCGAGCACCTCGGCGGCGCCCGGCCGTCGAGTCGTCGATCAGGATCACGACGCGGCCCTTCCAGGCCGGCTCGCCCGTGCCTTCGAGGGCCTTGCCGACGACCTTGCGCGAGAGCACCGTGGCGATCGTGCCCTTGCCGACGAAGAGCGACGCCACGGGCGCCGCGTCGGCCGAGTCGCCGCCGATCGAGCCGCGCACGTCGAGGATGACCGTTCCGATCGAGCGGCGCGCCGCCTCGTCGAGCTCCTTCTTCACCGCGGCGGCCGTCGCGGGCGTGAACGCGGGGATCTTGATGACGGCGACGTCCCGCTCCCAGGTGGTGGAGGGCGCGGGCGGGTCGAACTTTCCGCGGGTGACCGCTATCGTCAGGCGCTTCTCGTCGCCGCCCCGGAAGAGCCCGATCTCGCACGAGGACCCCTCGGGCCCCTCGAGAGCGGCTTTGATCTGCCAGTAGGGCGCGTTGCGCAGGGGCTTGCCGTCGATCGAGTCGATCAGGTCGCCCGCCTTGATCCCGGCCTTCTCGGCCGGGGAGCCCGGACAGCGGCCCGACGACGTACGGATACCCGCCCCGCCGCGCGAACACGATGCCGGGGCTCGCCGCCCCCGAAGCCTGCTGGGCCTTGTAGGCGGCCTGGGCCGAGGCCGGAACGTAGTACGAGAACGGATCGAGAGCGTCGGACATCCCGTCGTAGGCCCCGTCGAGCAGGAGGCGGGAATCCGTCGGTTCGACGTAGTTGGACCGGGTCAACGAGAACACCTCGGAAAAGATCGAGAGCGCCCGCGTCGCCGGGTCGCGTCCCGCGCCTTCCGGCCCGGTCACCGCCCGCAGGGAGGCGAGAGCGCAGATCGACACGACCACGAACGCCAGGCGGGAACGGTTGGACTTCATCGTGGGGATGGTAACACCCGGCCCGAGGGACGACATTTCCGGAAACTCGGCCCGCAGGGCGGCAAGCCGCGGGCCCGACGGGAGATATCGGGGGACCGCCTGGAGCTTCCGGGGATCCCGGCCCTATCGCAGCCAGGCCACCGGATCCGACGCCTTCTGCCGGTCCCGCACCTCGAAGTAGAGCCCCGGCTCGTCGCGGCCGGGGCCGTACCCCGCCAGGCCGATCTCGCCTCCCGCGGGCACGGGGACTCCGGGCAGGACCGACACGGCCTGAAGCCAGGCGTAGAGCGTGAGCATCCCGTCGCCGTGGTCGAGGATGACGAGGTTGCCGTACTCGGCCAGCCACTGCGCGTAGATGGTCTTTCCGGCGTAGACGGCGCGCACGGGCGTGCCGAGCGGGAGCGCGACCGCGACCCCGTTGGAGACCGTCCACGTGTCGAACTTGGGATGGCGATGCCGGCCGAAGGTCTCGATGATCGTGCCCTTGGCCGGCCAGTCGAGCACGCCCTTGAACGGACGGATGCCGCCCGAGGGCCCGATGGGCTCCTCGCTCTCGCTCTGGCGGGCGAGGGTCTCGAGCAGCCGCTCGAGCCGTGAGGCCTTGTCGGTGAGCGCCGAGACTTCCCGGCGCTGGTTCGCGGCCTGGCTGCGTTCCCGGGCGAGGAGCCGCTCGCGCTCGGTCTTGAGCGACGCCACGCGAGTCTCCTCCTGGCGGCTCCTCGCGTAGAGCCGGTCGATCTCGGCCTTCAGCGCCTGCTCGCGGGCCAGGTCGTCCTGGAGCCGCGCCTGCGCCTGCCGGTAGCGCTGCAGCAGCTTCCCGTCGCGCCGCGCGAGGCCGTCGAGCCGCTCGATCGAGTCGAGCAGCGCCGGCACGTCGCCGGCCTCGAGCAGCACGCGGAAGTAGCCGTATCGCCCGAAGCGCTGGAGCAGGCGCGCCCGTGCCACGAGCGCCTCGCGCGACCGCGCCGCCGAGAGCGCGGCCGCCGACCCCTCCTGCGAGACGGCCGCGAGCCGGCGCGCAAATTCATCGCGCGTGGCCGCGAGCAGCTCGCCCTCGCGGGTCGCGATCTCGAGTCGCAGCTCGAGCCGCTGCAGCTCCTCGGCGAGGGTCGCCTCCTTCTTCTCGCTGTCGGCGAGCCTCGACTTGAGCGCGCCGATGCGACCCTGCAGCCTCTCCAGGTCCGCGCGGCGCTCGGAGTCGGCGGGGGTGACGGTTTCCTGGGAGACGAGGGGAGCGGTCGTCAGGAGGAGCGCGGCGACGAGCCAGCGCCTCCTCACCAGAGCGCCTTGCCCGCCGCGTTCTCGACCGGGCCGCCTCCGGTGAGCGCCCGCACCGAGGCCGTCACGTCGGCGATGCCCGGGACCGGCTCCCCGCGGAACGGCTTCGACGAGAAGAACACGCCGCGCACCAGGTCCGGATCGAGCGAGCAGTGGTCGCCGCTCCAGACGTCGCGGTTGTCCTCGAAGACTGAGCCCGTGGGGACGCCGAGCGAGGACTGCCACGACACGCGGTAGCCGGGCAGGTTCGCCACGATCAGGTCGGGGATGAGGCGCGGGTCGAAGCGGCGGTAGACCTCCTCGCGCTTGAAGACGCGCGAGACGGCCCGGCGCGCCGTTCTTCGGGTCGGTCAGGGCGGTCAGCCGGGCGGTGAGCTCGGCGCGCAGCGCCTCGTACTCGGCGCCCGGCGCGACGATCCCGCCCGCCTCCCGCCCCGTGAGGTTGACGTAGATGTCGCCGAGGCCCATCGCGTAGGCCTTCGACTTCGTCCAGTCGACGGCCTCCCAGAACTGGCCGCGGGAGAAGAGCGCCTCGAGGTTCTGCCGCTTCGCGCTGCCCTTCAAGACCAGGTAGCCGTTCTCGACGAGCCACGAGTTGTAGTTGACCGACCGCCGCCAGGTCGCGAAGCCATGGTCCGAGAGCACGAGCAGCACGTCCTCGCGGCCCGAGCGCCTTCGCCGTCTCGCCGACGATCTCGTCCATCGTCCGCGTACGACTTCTCGACCACGTCGCCGTACTTCGCGGCGAGCTTCGCGTCGTAGGCCGGATGCTCCGGATCGCGAAACCGCCAGAAGACGTGGCCGACCCGGTCCGGGAACTCGAAGTAGTGGAAGAGGAGGCGGTCCTTCCCGGCGAGAAGGCCCCGCAGCATCTTGCGCTCCTGGTCGGCCGTCATCTTCACGTCCTCGAGGAAGGCGTCCTCCGGCAGCGTGCCCGACTGGATCGACCACGTGTCGATCGCCCAGCCCATCGTCTTGAAGCGGCCGTACTCGCGGACGAGGTCCTCCGCGAAGCCGCGCGGCGCCGAGATCGCGAAGCCGGGCGGCAGGTGCGCCGGATCGAACTGGATCGGCGAAAGGTAGAGGCCGATCTCCGGCTGCGACGCTCGAGAGGCGCATCCGCGCGTAGCCGTGGATCGCGACGAGCGGGTTGACGCGGAAGACGAGAGGGACCCAGTCGCTCCACTGCCCCGCCTTCAGCTCGGTGCGGCCCCCCTCGGCCTCGACCACGATCCGGTCGCGCGCGTCCGGGACGGACAGGGTCAGCGGCACGCGTCGATCGTCCCCTCGCGGCCGAAGGCGCGTCCCGGCGGGCCGAGGACCGCGGACCTGCTGCCGGCCGACGTTGGACTCGAGTCGGACCAGTTCGACCGAGAAGTCGTTGCCTTCCCGCATCGTGAAGAACGGGTCCGACGTGAAGTATGCGGGCCGGCCGATCCGCCCGGAGATGTCGGGCACGCCGAGGCCCGAGAGCATGTGTCCGTCCGGAAACGCCTCGGGCGGGAACGTGACGGGCATGCGGATCGACCGTCGCCGGACGCGCCCCGGCCTCGGCCCAGAACACCGGGCCGCGGCGGTTGTTCGCCACCCAGGGCCGCGTCGCCGGGAGCCACGCGCGGACCGCGAGGAACGCCCCGGCGGCCGCGGCAACGCCGAGCACCGCGAGCACCGCGCCGGCCGCCCGCCGGCGGCGGGCGAGCAGCAGGAGCGCCGGAACGAGAAAGAGCGCCAGGGCCCCGGCCGCGAACGCCGCCGGGTTGCTCTTCCCGAGGAGAAACGGCACCGACTTTTCTTCCGCGACCGCGAATGTCGGTATGCGGTTGGCGGGATCGCGCTTCAGGAAGTCGAAGATCTCGTGCCCGCCCGGGTCGAGGCCCGTCGAAAAGGTGGCCCACGAGACGGGGGTCTGCGCCGGCACGGTCGGCGTCAGCGGCGAGTAGCCGCCCCGCGCCTTCAGGGCCGCGAGGTTGGGAAGCCGCCCGTCGGCCAGCATCTCCCTCGACCACCGTCGAATCCACGCCGTCGAAGCCGAGGATGACGACCCGCCCGGCCGGATCGGCCGCGGACAGCGGCGCGAGGCCGAGCAGAAGGCCGCCGAGGGCCGCGAGGATGCGCTTCATGGGAACTCCGACAGTGTACGGAATCGCCGCGCCCCGGCAAAGCGGGAGTTCCGCCGCCGGCACTAGAATCGCCGGCGTGACCGAACGGACGGAGGATCCCGAGAGCCTGATCGCGCGCATCCCGGACCCGGCGGTCCGCTCCCTCTTCACGCGCGAGTTCATCCTCTGCGCCGAGCACTTCGACCGGTTCACGATCGACTCGGTCCTGCGGCTCGTCCGCGATCTGTCGCTCGAGGAGGACCTCGCGCGCGGAGCGTCGGCGGGCGAGCTCGTCCTCCGGCGGGGCTGGGCGGCGCGCGCCGAGGTCCCGCTCGCCTGGTTCTTCGCCAAGCTCGCCGCGGCGGGCTACCTCGACGCGTCGGGCGCCGGCCGCGGGGCCGCCTACCGCGCCCGGGGACCGCTTCCGCCGGGAGACCCGGACCGCGCCGAGGCCGCGGCGCGCGCGATCGACCCGGGATCGCTTCCGGCCTTCGCCGTCGTGCGGGCGATGGTCGAGCACGTGCCCGAGTTCCTGCGAGGCGAGAAGACCGGCGAGGACATCCTCTTCGCCCCCTCCCGGCTGCCGCTCTGGTTCGACTACTTCTCCAACGACAACCTGCTCTACCAGATCAACAACCGGCTGGGAGCCGAGGCCGTGGTCCGCGCGCTGCCGGCGGCCCGGAACGCGACGCTCCTCGAAATCGGCGGGGGCTCCGGCTCGGCGGCGCTGGCGGTCGGCGAGCGCCTGGCCCGGGATGCGCAGCTGCCGAGAATCGAGCGCTACGTCTTCACCGAGATCGTTCCGACCTTCCTCCGCCGCGCCGAGAGGACGATCCGCGCCCGCTTCCCGGAGCTACGCGCGGACTTTCTCCGGCTCGACATGGACCGCGACTTCGCCGCCCAGGGCGTCGAGCCCGGGATCGCGGACGTCGTCTACGCCGTGAACACGATCCACATCGCCCGCGACCTCGGCGCCGCCCTCGCCCGGGTCCGCGAGACCTTGAAGCCCGGCGGCGCGGCCGTGTTCTCGGAGTGCGTGCGGCCGTTTCCCGGCCAGCCCATCTACGTCGAGTTCGTGTTCAACTTCCTCGAGAACTTCACCGGTGTCGCGACCGACGCCCGCACGCGGCCCAACCACGGGTTCCTGACGCCTGCGAACTGGCGCGCGGCGCTCGAGGCCGCGGGCTTCGAGAAACCCGAAGTGCTCCCCGACGTCGAGGAGCTCGCGAAGCGGTACGACGCCTTCTTCGTCGCCGCCGTCTCCGCCCGCCGTCCGCGGTAGACGTTGGTCCCGGCCGTTCCCGCAGGGCGGGGACGAGCCCCGCCCCTACCTCCTGCGCGACGGATCGTCCCAGAACGGAAAGAAGCAGTACCACTGCTCCGGGTATTCGCGGATGTAGCGCTCGAGGATCGCTACGTAGCGTCCGAGGTTCGCGCGCAGGGCCGCGTCGCGATCCGGGCCGTTCTCGATCGGCAGCGGCCCTTCGACGATCGCGCGGTACCGGCCGTCGGGCATGCGCACGATGAACGCCGGCAGCACGGTGGCGCCGGAGGCCATCGCGACGCGCAGCGGGCCGCGCGGGAAATACGCCTCGCGCCCGAAGAACGGCAACGCGACACCGGTGTTGTCGAAGTCGCGGTCGCCCTGCATCGCCACGATGCCGTTGCCCGACAGCGCGCGCAGCACCGACAACGTCGGGACGAAGCTGCGGTCGACGCGGATCTCGGTGACGCCCGACGCCTCGTGGAGCCGGCGCCGGTGGCGCTCGACGCCCGGAAAGATGTCGGGGACGAGAACGACGTGGATCGGCTGCTTCATCCGCGCCAGCATGAGCCCGCCCACCTCCCAGTTGCCGAGGTGCGCCGTCAGCAGCAGGACGCCCTTCCCGCGCAGGCGCGCCTCGACGATGTGGGTGTAGCCGACGACGCCCTCGACGAGTTTGGCCGCGGCCTCGGGCCCGTGCGTCGCGAACTGCAGGAAGTCGACCCACGCGGCGAAGTGGGAGTCGACCATGGACCAGGCCTTCGCCCGGACCTCCGGGGAGGACTCCGGCAGGGCGAGAATGATCGAGAGGTTCGCGCGCACGGCGCGCAGGTATTTCGGCCGCGCGCGGTAGTAGACGGCGGCGAGAGCGCGGCCGCCGCCGTGCACCGCCCGCCGCGGGACGTGGCGGGCCGTCCAGAGCGTGCCGGGAAACCAGACCCGCGACGCGGCCGACGCGAGCGCGCGAAGGACGGGATTGCGCGTCGCCATCTTTTCCTGCACGGGAGGTATCCTAAGAGAATCGGGAGGCAGGAGGCGGAAGGCCGGAGGCAGGAGCGGATCGCGGCCGCGTTGCCCTACGCGGTTTTCGCGCTGCTGGCGCTCGTCTCGTGGAACCGCTGGCTCGAGCCCTACGTCGACTCGGGCCGGGAGCTCATGGTCCCCTGGCGCGTGGCCCAGGGGGAGCGCCTCTACGCTCAGATCGAGTTCCATCACGGGCCGCTCGCGCCCTGGCTCGGCGCGGCCGTCGATCGCGCCTTCGGGGCCTCGCTGCCCGCCCGGACGGCCTTCGCCGCCGCGATCGCGCTCGCGCACCTGGCGGCGCTGACGCGCCTCGCCCGCCGTCTGCTCCCCCCCTGGCGGGCGGCGTTGGCCGCGTCGGCCGCGGTGGCCGCGGCCGTGTTCCTGCGGCCGGGCGCCTGGCTCTTTCCCTTCAGCTTCGACGCCGCGCTCGCGGTGGCGGCGATCACCTGGGCACTCGAGCTCTCGCTGCGCCGCACGCGGACGGCCGACGCGCTCGTCGGCGCCTGCCTCGCCGTCGCCCTGCTCGCGCGGCTCGAGATGGGGCTCGCGGCGGCCGTGCTCGTCGCTCTGGACGCCCGCGGGACGCCGGGCCGTCTCGCGCGCCTGCTCGCCTGGCCGCTCGGCGCCGCCGCGGCGGGCTATGCCGCCGCTTCGGCCGGGATCCCCGTGGCGACGCTCGAGAGCGAGGGGTGGCTGCGCCTGCTCGATCCCCCCGAGGCATACCGCAACGTCTACCGGGCGTACGCCGGCCTCGACCGGCTCGGCCTGCGAAGCGCCGAGTGGCTGCTGTCGGCCGTGGTCCTGCTGCTGATGGCGGCGCTTCTCGCCGCCGCTTCCCTTCTCGCGTCCCGCCTGCGTTCGGCGGCCGCGCGGTTCGCCGTGGGCGCCGGCGCGGTCGCCGCGCTCGCCATCGCCGCGGCGCTCTCCCTGCGCCCGCCGGCGGACCTCGTCGAAACCGCGGCGCTCTTCCCGCCGCTCGTCCGTGTCGTGCCGCTCGCGCTCGCCGTCGCCGCCCTCGTCCGGCTCGCAGAGCGCCTCGCCGGCCGGGCGCCGCGGGGACCCCTCGCGGAGGTCCCCGACGCGGTCCTCGGCGTGGCGGCCCTCTTCGGCGCGCGCCTGCTCCTGGCGGCCGGCTATGTCGGCCCCTACAACGCCTTCTTCCTGCCCCTGCCGATCGTCGTCGCGGCCGCCGGGATCTTCGCGCTCGCCGACCGCGGCGCGGCGAGGCTCGGCCCCGCCCTGCCGAAGCTCGCCGCGGCCGCGCTCTCGGTTTTCGTCCTCGCGCGCGTGGCCGACACGGCCGACCGGAACCGGCGGCCGGGCTGGACGCGGGTGGATACCCCGGCCGGGGCGGTCGTCCTGCCCGAGCCGGTCGCGGAGACGACTCGCCTGGCGCTCTCGGATCTCGCAGGGCGGCTCGCGCCCGGCGCCACGGTCGCCGGTTTCCCGGAGACCGGCTTCTTCAACTACGTGCTCGGCCGGCGCAACCCGTTCGCCCGCGAGCAGTACTTCCCGGGCCACCTCGACGCCCCGGCCGAGGCGCGCTTCGCGGCCGAGTTCGTCGCGCGGCCGCCCGACGTCCTGCTCTACGCCAACGTGCTCGCCGTCGGCGAGGGAGCGCGGTCCCTCGGCCACGACTACCTGCAGACGCTCGACGCCGCCGCGCGTTCCCGGACGCGGCCCGCCGCGGTCTACGGCCCCGGAGCCCGCGAGGGCGCCCGGATCGGAGATCCCGGCTTCTTCGTCGAGGTCCGGGTCCCGAGCCCTTCGCCGTGAGGCTCGACCTCGCCGCGGCCCGCGCCTTCGGGCTCTCGCGCCGCGCGGCGCGGGAGGCCGTGCGCGCCGGGAGGATCGACGCCGACGGAGCGACCCTCGACGAGCCGGGGGCCGAGGTGGGCCCCGACGCGCGCCTCGAGTTTCACGCCAGCCGGCCCGCGCGCCGCCGCGTTCGCGCGCGGCTGTCGGTGCTCCACGAGGACGGCGACGTGCTGATCGTCGACAAGGAGGCGGGCCTCCTGACGGTGCCGACCGAGGCGCGCGAGAAGGACACCCTCTGGAGCCGGGCCCTCTTCTATCTGCAGCACCGCTACGGCGGACGGCCCTACGCGGGCATCGTCCACCGGATCGACAAGGACACCTCGGGCGCGGTCGTCTTCGCGCGCAACCGCGCCGCGCTGCACTTTCTCCAGGACCGTTTCCGGGAGCACTCCATCGAGCGGGAGTACGTGGCCCTGGTCGCCGGGTCGACGCCGGACTCCGGAGCCTACGAGGCCGACCTCGTGCGCACGGCGGGCCTCCGGAGGAGCGTGGCGCGCCCCGGCGAGCCCGGGCGCCGGGCGGTCACGCGGTTCCGCACCCTCGAGCGGCTGGCGCGCGCGAGCCTCGTCTCGGTGCGCCTGGAGACCGGCCGCACGCACCAGATCCGCGTGCACTTCTCGGCGGCGGGCCACCCGGTGCTCGGCGACCGCGTGTACGGCCCGCGCGAGGGCGACGCCAGCCCGGCGACCCGGCAGATGCTCCACGCGCGGCGGCTCGGGTTCCCGCATCCGGTCACGGGCCGGCCCGTCATGGCCGAGGCGCCGCTCCCCCCGGACTTCGAGGAGACGCTCGCCGAGCTTCGGGCGGAAAAGAAGCGGCCCGGCAGTGCCGGGCCGCAGAAGAATCCGGGAAAAAAAGAGCTACGCGAGAACGATGACGACCACCCGCCGGTTCTTCGCCCGGCCTTCCTTGGTCTTGTTCGACTCGACCGGCTCGCTCTTGCCGTAGGAGATCGTGGACATCCGGTTGAGAGCGACGCCCTGCTTGTTGAGGTACCGGCGCACCGCCTCGGCCCGCGCCTCGCCGAGCTTGAGGTTGTAGATATCCGACCCCGTGGCGTCGGTGTGGCCCTGGATCTCCAGGTACACGTTCTTGTTCTCGCCCTTGAGCCTTTCGGCGAAGGCGTTCAACTGCTCCTGCGCCTCCGTGGACAGCTCGTGCTGGTTGACCGGGAACTTCGCCGCGTCATCCGAGAGGACCAGCGAGTAGACGAACTTGCCCTCCGCGAGCTTGCCCGCCTGCTGCGCCCGCTCGAGCGCCTGACGCGTCGCGCTGTCGAGCTCGGTCAGCTTGACGTCGTGCTGCTTGACCTTGGTCTGCGTCGCCTCGACCTGGGACTCCACCTCGTTGATCCGCTTGTCGGTCGCGGCGCTGCTTTTGGCGACTTCCTCTCCAACGTACGTCTTCGACGCGCACGCCGTGAGCCCTGAAATCCCCAGAAGAAGCGCTCCCCCCGTGAGCATGGAAGAAATCCACCGTCCCTTGAGCATCTGCACCTCCTGCAAAAAACGTTTACGATCCGCCGGGGGCCGTTCCCCGGTAACCCCGACGCGTCCGGACGACCCAGGAACCGGGTTTGGCCACGGACACAAAGACAATCCGGTATTTTATATCCCCTCGGCCCGACGGTGCAAACCCCAGCAAATACTGCTGCCGGACCTCTTCGGAGATCCTGGCCGCCAGGGGCCGGAGGTCCTCGTCCCCCCCCACCAGGTGCATCTTCCCGCCACTGGAGCCGGCCAGCAGCTGGAGGGTCTCGACGGAGAGGTCCTTGCGCTGCTCGTCGCTCGTCAGCTCGAATGCCGCGGTCTTCATACCGATCGGATAGACCGGAACGGACACGCGCTGGAGCAGCTCGGCCATCTTGGTGGCGGTCGAGCTGGCTGGCATTGTCGACGCCGTCGGTGAAGAGAAGGATGGCGCGCTTGTTGTTGCGCCCCTTCATCATTTCGGGGGTCGCCGCGACGGCGTCGAAGAGGGCGGTCTGGCCCGACGCCTCGAGGTCCCACAGGGCCCGGATGAGCTTCGTCGGATCGGCCGAGGAGTCGGTCACCAGACGCACCTGCCCCTCCGAGAAGGCGAACAGCGCGAAGTCGTCTCCCGGAAGGCGGTTGCGGAGAATGCTCCGGATGGCGTTCTTGGCGTTTTCGAGCTTGTTCGAGATGCCCATGCTGCCCGAGGTGTCGAGCAGGAACGCGAAGGAGACCGGGGCGCTCTGGTCCCGCTCGAACGTGTCGAACGGGACCGTCGCATCCCCCACCCGGATCACGAAGTCGCCCTTGGCGAGCCCCTCGACGAACTTGCCCTGCTTGTCCGTCACGAGGACCGGCAGCATCACGTACTCGGCGCCCGCGCTCTCCGTGAAGGAAGGAGCCTCGGACTCCGGCGCGGGAGCCTGGGACCGGACCGGGACCGCCGCTGCAAGAAGCAGGGCGGCCAGAAAAAGCCGCTTCACCTAGCAATTATAAGGCCGGCCAGGGCCCGAACCTTCCCCGGCCGCGCTGTATAGACTGTCCTCCCTTGACGACGCCGCCGCGGTCCGTGGTTCTCGTGAGACCGCACAACTCCTCGAACCTCGGCTCGATCGCCCGGGTCGCGAAGAACTTCGGGCTTCGCCGCCTTTCCGTGGTCGAGCCGGCCGTCTGGCCGGACGAGGATTCCGGGCGGCTGGCAACAGGCGCGGACGACTTGCTCGCCTCGATCGTCCGCTTCGCGACCCTCGAAGACGCGGTCGCCGAGTACCCCGTGGTCGTCACGACCTCTTCGCTGCGGGGCCGCGCGAAGACGCGGACGCTGGAGCTCTCGGAGCTGCCCGGGTTTCTGTCGGAGACGGGAGGCGGCCCCCTCGCGCTGGTCTTCGGCCCGGAGCGGAGCGGCCTGACCGAGGACGAGCTCGCCCGAGCGTCGGCCTGCCTGCGCCTGCCGACCGATCCGGACTTTCCGACGATGAACCTCTCGCACGCCGTGGCCGTCGTCCTCGCCGTCGCGACGGCCTTTTCGAACGCCGCCGCGCCGCGCGAGCCGGGAGACGATCTTGCGCCCGCCTCGGAGATCGAAGCGGCGATCGCGCACTGGGACCGCGCGCTCGAGGCGATCGACTTCTACGACACCGGGCACCGGGGCCGCTCGCTGCGCGACTGGAGGCGGCTCGTCGCGGCTCGCCCGCTGACGGGCCGGGAAGTCGCGATCCTGCGCGGCGTCGCCAACCGCGTCCTCGTGTCGATGCGGCGACGGGGCGACTGACTCCCGCGCCGCCGGAGGGCCAGTTCGCCGGCAAGTGGCTCTTTTCTTCTCCGGAGCGATTGGTCAGACTGCCGGCGCGTGGACACTCCCGGGCCGAAGCTGCGCTCCCTCTTTCCGGCGCTCGAACGCGTCACCTACCTGAACACGCCGACCGCCGCGGCCGCGGCGGCCCCGGTCCTCGAGGCGGTGCGGCAGGCGGAGACCGAGTGGGCGTCGGGCCGCTTCGACTGGCTCGGCTGGGAGGCGCAGGCCGAAGCGACGCGCCCCCTCTTCGCGCGGCTCGTCGGCGGCCGTCCCGAGGACGTCGCGCTCCTCGCCTCGGAGGCCGAGGCGGCGGCCACCGTCGCGGCGAGCCTGCCCCGCGGCCGGATCGTCGTCGGCTCGAGGGAGTTCCGCAGCAACCTCTTTCCCTGGCTCGCGCTGGCGCGACGCGGGTTCGAGGTCGTCGAGGTCGAGGCCGAGGCGGGAGTCGTGTCGACCGAGCACCTGTGCGCGGCCATCACGCCCGGCACGGTGCTCGCGGCCGTCACGGAGGTCCAGTCCTCCAGCGGCTTTCGGGTCCGGCTGAACGAGATCGGGGCGCGCTGCCGGGAGACGGGCACGCGCTTCTTCGTCAACCTCACCCAGTCGCTCGGTGCGCTGCGGTTCGACGAGAAGGCCTGCGGCGCCGACTACGTGGCGGCGCACGGCTACAAGTGGCTGCTCGCGCCGCGGGGCACGACATGGCTCTGGGTCCGGCCGGAACGGCTCGCGGAGCTTTCGCCGATCGCGCCAAGCTGGAAGAGCGTCGCCGCGCCGTTCGAGGATTACTACGGCGGCCCGCTCGCGCTGGCCGCCGGCGCGCGGAGGCTCGACGCCTCGCTCGCCTGGTTCTCCTGGGTCGGGGCCCGCGCCGCGCTGGAGCTCCTCGCGACGCTCGATGCGGCGGCGGTCGAGGCGAGGTGTCTCGGTCTCGCGAAAGCGTTCCGGGAGGCTGCGGCCGAACGCGGGTTTACGCTTGCGCCCGCCGAAGTTCCGTCCCAGACCGCTTCGATCCGCGTCCCGGATCCCGAGGCGCTGCGCGCGCGGTTCGAAGATCGCCGGATCATCGCAGCCGTGCGGGGCGGGTCCCTGCGGCTCGGCTTCCACGCCTACAACGACGAGAGCGATCTCGCCGCCGTCCTCGAGGCGCTCGCCCCCTAGATCAGGTCGGAGCCGGCGAAGAAGAACGCGATCTCGATCGCCGCGTTCTCGGCCGAGTCGCTGCCGTGGATGGCGTTGCGCTCGATGTCCGTTCCGAAGAGGTTCCGAACGGTGCCGGCCTCGGCCTTGCGCGAGTCGGTCGCGCCCATGGTCTTGCGCAGGTGCGCGACCGCGTCGGCGCGCTCGAGCGCGGCCACGACGACCGGCCCCTCCGTCATGAAGCGCACGAGGGCGTCGTAGAAGGGCCGCTCGCGGTGGACGGCATAGAAGGCCCGGGCCTGTTCGGGGGTCAGCCGCGTCCGGCGCAGGGCGACGAATCGAAAGCCCTCCTTCTCCAGGTGGGCCAGGATCGCGCCGGTCTTGCCGCCGGCGACGGAGTCGGGCTTGAGGATGGTCAGCGTGCGTTCCAAGGGCATCTCTCCTTTTTTCGTTCCCGGGCGTTCCGGGCCCGACACCCGTCGGACGGGCGGGGCTCCGGTCAGAACTCTCGAATCACCGGCGGAAGGCGATCCTGGGTGGGCACGCCCGCCTGGCCGATCGCGGCGAGGAGGTCCCGCGGCTTCTGCGAGCCGATCAGGAGCGTAGAGCCGTCCTTTCGGACCAGGAGGACGCCGAGGTTGCCGCGCATGTTCAGGGCTCGCCGCTTTCCGAAGCCGCGGATGCCCCAGCCGCCGTACTCGCGGATCGGGCGATAGGCCACGGCATCCGCCTGCGCCAGGTCTGACAGCGGGACCGATGTCCGGTAGAAGATCCCGAAACGGACGTCGACGGATTGCGCGGTCACGGTCGTGGTCTGGCGCGCCCCCAGGACCGAGAACAGGAGCACGAGGACGAACGCCGCGAGGGCATAGACCCAGGGCGAGAAATTCTGCGTCTCCGAGAAGAGCGCGGGCCCGTTCATCGGCCGAGCGCCTCCCGGACGCGCGTGCCGATGTCCCCCGGCGACCTGACGACCGCGATCCCTGCGCCCTCGAGGGCCTTGATCTTCTCGGCCGCCGTGCCCTTGCCGCCGGCGATGATCGCGCCCGCGTGGCCCATGCGGCGCCCGGGCGGGGCCGTCTGGCCGGCGATGAACGAGACGACGGGCTTTCGTGAAGTTGCCGTCGACCCAGGCCGGCCGCCTCCTCCTCCGCCTGCCGCCGATCTCGCCGATCATGACGACGGCCTCGGTCTCCGGATCGTCCTTGAACAGCGGCGAGGCAGTCGATGAAGTTCGTGCCGTTGATCGGGTCGCCGCCGATGCCGATGCACGTCGACTGCCCGAGGCCGAGCGCGCGTCGAGCTGGTCGACGGCCTCGTAGGTGAGCGTGCCGGAGCGGGAGACCGACGCCGACCGAACCGGGCCGTGTGGATGCGCCCGGGCATGATCCCGATCTTGCACTCGCCCGGCGTGATGATGCCGGGGCAGTTGGGCCCGATGAGGCGCACGGCTTGCCCGGCCGCGGCCAGCCGGTCGAGAAACCCGCGCGCGCGCAGCATGTCGTTGACCGGGATGCCCTCGGTGATGCACGACGATCAGCGCGACGCCCGCGTCGGCGGCCTCGATGATCGCGTCGGCCGCGAACGGCGGCGGCACGAAGATCATCGAGGCGTTCGCGCCGGTCTCGCTGCACGGCGTCGGCGACGGTGTCGAACACCGGGATGCCCTCGTGCGTCGTGCCGCCCTTGCCGGGCGTCACGCCGGCCGACGACCTGCGTGCCGTAGTCGCGGCACGCGAGCGCGTGGAAGCGTGCCCTCGCGGCCGGTGAGGCCCTGCACGAGGAGCCGCGTCGTCCTTGCCAGACCCAGACTGCTCACGTCAGGCCGCCTTTCCGAGCGCCGCGACGACCTTCTCGCGCCGCGTCCTTCATGGCCGTCGGCGGGCGATGATCGTCGAGGCCGGACTCTCGCAGGATCGCCTTGCCCTCGCTCGACGTTCGTGCCCTCGAGCCGCACGACGACGGGGACCGTGAGGCCCATCTCGCGCGACGGCGGCGACGACGCCCTTGGCGATGATGTCGCACCGCATGATGCCGCCGAAGATGTTGATGAGGACGGCCTTCACGTTCTTGTCGGAGAGGATGATGCGGAAGGCGTTCTTGACCTGCTCCTCGTTCGCGCCGCCGCCGACGTCGAGGAAGTTGGCGGGCTCGCCGCCGGCGAGCTTGATGATGTCCATCGTGGCCATCGCGAGCCCGGCGCCGTTGACCATGCAGCCGACGTTGCCGTCGAGCTTGATGTAGTTGAGGCCGAAGCTGCGAGGCCTCGACCTCGAGCGGGTCCTCCTCGGCCAGGTCGCGCATCTCCTTGATGTCCGGGTGCCGGAAGAGCGCGTTGTCGTCGAAGTTCATCTTGGCGTCGAGCGCCAGGACGTCGCCCTGCTTCGTGACGAGCAGCGGGTTGATCTCGGCCAGCGATCGCGTCGGTCTCGACGTAGGCGCGGAAGAGCGCCTGCAGGAAGGCGACCGCCTTCTTGAGCTGTCGCCCGTGAGGCCGAGAGCGAAGGCGACCTTGCGCGCCTGGAACGGCGAACATGCCGAGCGTCGGCGTCGACCGCCTCGCGAACGATCGCCGAGGGTCCTTCGCGGCGACCTCCTCGATCTCCATGCCGCCCGCCTTCGACGCCATGACGACGGGGACGTGCCGACGCGCGGTCGAGCGTGACGCCGAGGTAGAGCTCGCGATCGATGTCCAGGGCCTCCTCGACGAGGACCTTCTGCACCACGCGGCCCGGCCGGGCCCGTCTGCGTGCGTGACGAGCGTCATGCCGAGGATCGCGCTTGGCGAGGTCGTGCGCCTCGCGCGGGTCCTTCGCGAGCTTCACGCCGCCGCCCTTGCCGCGGCCGCCGGCGTGGATCTGCGCCTTGACGACGACGCGGCCGCCGAGCTCGCCGGGCGATCTCCGTCGCCTCGGCCGGACTGTCCGTCACTTCGCCGCGCGGCACGGCGACGCCGTAGTGCGCGAGGATCGACTTGGCCTGATATTCGTGGACTTTCATGGCGAAAGAGCGCGGATTATATGGGAATCCCCGGCCTACAAGCGGAAGGCGTTCAGGGACGCGAGGCCCATCGCCGAAAGGCGCGGCGAAGACCCCGGCCGACGCCGCCGCTGCGAGCAGGCGCGCCCTCGGGGTCGTCGCGATGCCCCAGGTCTCCGCGAAGGTCCAGAGCCCCGCCGAAAGGTGGAACGTCGCGGCGAGCACCCCGGCCACGTAGGCCGCGTTGAGCCACGGGCTCGCGAGGACCGCCTGCATCAGGCGGAAGAGATCGAGGCTCCGGTGGTCGCGGACCTGGACGAGGCGCGCCGTCCAGAGGTGGAGGAGCACGAAGGCGAAGAGCACGACGCCCGTGACCCGCTGCACGGTCGCGAGGGCCCGCCGCCCGGCCGAGCGATGCCCGGCCGCCGGCGCCTCGTTGGCGAGGAGAAAGAGCCCGTAGATCCCGTGGAAGAAGAGCGGCGCCGCGACGAGGAGGACCTCGACCGCCAGGAGCAGCGGGATCTCCTGGAGCCGCCGGGCCGTGGCGTTGTAGGCGTCCGCCCCGCGCCGCGCGGCGGCGTTGGTGTAGAGGTGAAAGGCGAGGAATGCGCCAACCGGTACGACGCCCGAGACCGAATGGAGGCGGCGCGCGAGCGTCGCGGGCGCCTCCGCCATCGCGGCCCTAGACCTTGAGGATCCGGAAGAGCTCGCGCACGGCCTCGGCCGATTTCTCGAGCGCCACCGTCTCCTCGGGCGTCAGCGCGATCTCGACGATCTGCTCGACACCCGCGCTCCCCAGCTTGACCGGCACGCCGAGATAGATGTCCCGCATCCCGTACTCGCCCTGGAGGTACGCGGCGCAGGGGAGGATCTTCTTCTTGTCGTGGAGCACGGCGTCGACCATCTCGACGACCGCCGACGCCGGCGCATACCAGGCCGAGGTCTTCAGCAGGTTGACGATCTCCGCGCCGCCGTCGCGCGTGCGCTTGACGATCGCGTCGATCTTCTCCTGGGAGAGAAGCTGCGGCAGCGGGATGCCCGCGACCGTCGAGAACCGGGGCAGCGGAACCATCGTGTCGCCGTGGCCGCCGAGGACGAAGGCATGCGTGTTCTCGACCGAGACCTTGAGCGCGTCGGCGATGAACCAGCGCATCCGCGCGGAATCGAGCACGCCCGCCATGCCGAACACGCGCTCGCGCGGGAGCTTCGACACGCGCCGCGCGACCTCGCACATCGCGTCGAGCGGATTGGAGACCACGATCAGGATGGCGTTCGGCGAGCCCGGCAGGACCTTGCGCACGACGTCGGCCACGATGCCCTCGTTGGTCGCCACCAGGTCGTCGCGGCTCATGCCGGGCTTGCGCGGCAGGCCGGCCGTGATCACGACGACGTCGGACCCGGCCGTCACGTCGTAGGCGTTGGATCCGGTCATGCGGGCGTCGAACCTCTCGACCGGGGCCGACTCCATGATGTCGAGCGCCTTGCCCTGCGGGATGCCTTCGACGATGTCGATCAACGCGACGTCGGCCAGGGCCTTCTCGACGATTCGCTGGGCGGCGGTGGCCCCGACGTTGCCGGCTCCCACGACGGTGACTTTGTGTTTCATGAGGGTCGGGATTCTACAGGACTCGGACGGGCTGCCGTATCATCTCGCCATGGCCGAAACCCGACCCCGGCGCGCCGTGCTCATCGCCGGCGCCTTCGTTCCCCTGCTCCTCGCCGCCACGCTCTGGCTGCCTCGCTGGTGGGAGAACCGCGAGTACCGGGAGGCCGAGAAGATCGCGGGCGTCGGCGCGGGCATGGTCCCGGGCACGCTCGCCGACGCTCGCCCGAAGGTCGACCCGGGTGTCGCCGCCTCGACGCTCGTCGAGCGGATCGGCAGGCCCTCGATCTCGGTCGCGACGGAGGGCAAGGACTCGCGCCGCGAGATCTGGACCTACTATTTCTCGGACGGCACGCTCATGGTCAACATCACCGACGGCCTGGTCCAGCGCGTGTCGGCCACGTTCGGGCCGCCGAAGATCCCGACCTCGGCCCGCCCCGAATGACCGGCCCCGTGCCGCCGGCCGCGGCCGCGGCGGAGAGCCGCGAGCCGTCGATCCGCGTGATCATGATGCCCAAGGACACCAACGCCCACGGCACCATCTTCGGCGGGGTCATCCTGTCGTACATCGACCAGGCCGGCGCCGTCGAGGCCAAGCGCCAGGGCGCCGAGTTCCTGGTCACGGTCGCCATGCGCGAGGTCGTGTTCCACGAGCCGGTCTACGTCGGCGACCTCGTGTCCTTCTACACGCGCCTCGTCAAGATCGGCCGGACGTCGATCACCATCTCGGTCGAGGTCTTCTCGCAGCCGGGCGAGGGCCTGGGGAACCGGGTCAGGGTGACGGAGGCGGAGGTGACGTACGTCAACCTCGACAAGAACCGCCGGCCGGTGCCGATCACGCGCTGACCCGCCGGAAATACGAAGGCCCCGAAAAACTTCGGGGCCTTCTTCCGTGCGAGCCGAGCAAAAGCCCGGCAATGCTCGCTGGTTCGATTTCGATACTACTCCTAATTCACCACTCCGCGTCGTCTTCCGGCTCCTCGCCGAGTTCGGGGGCGCCGAGCTCGGCTTCGAGCTCCTCGAGCTCCGGGGCGTCCGCGTCGAGCTCGACGGCCGAGAGCTCCTCTTCCCGCCAGCCTTCCTCGCCGTAAACCTCTCCAGCGGAGGCCGCTGCGAGCGGAGCCGCCGCCGGCAGTGCGGACATGCCGCTGCGACCCGCAATGGGCTTCGGCGCTTTCGGCGCCGCGGCTTTCTTCGGGGCGGCAGCCTTCGCCACGCTCTTCGGCGCGGCCTTCCTGGCGGCTTTCTTCGGCGCCGCCTTGCGGGCGGCCTTCTTCGCGGGCTTCCGGGACGCAGGTTTCCTGCCTGCCCGCGCGCTCTTGCGGACGACCTTCTTCGCGGCTTTCTTGCCTTTCTTCGCGCTCTTTGGTCCCTTTTTCTTCTTCGCCACTCCTGCCTCCTGTGCCGGCTCCGCCGGAGGCCGGATCATACAATTCGGGATGTTGTCCAGGCGAGACGCCCCCGATCCGCCGCGTCGCGTGAGCGAGCCCCGCGTCTCGATCACGCCCCGAGCGGCGGGACTTTCCGTTTCGATTCAGCCGCTTGCGCGCGGCCGGGCCTGGCGCATCCGGATGACCCTCGTCGGCTCCGCCGTCGGCGCGGCCGCCCTGCTCGGGTGCTACCGCCTCGGACAGGCCTGGGAGGCGGGCCTGCGCCGGCTCGACTTCGGCGACCTGCCGCTTCCGCTCTTGATCGTCCTCTCGCTGATCCTCCTCGTCGCGGCGCCCCTGTCGCTGCTGGGCCTGGCGGCGCTGGCTTTCGCCGAGGAGTCGATCGAGGTCGATGCCGAGCACGTGACCGTGAAGACCACGGCGTTCGAGCGAACGCGGGTCACGCGCATCCGCCGCGCGGACCTCGAGTGCTGGCGGGAGACCTACTGGCCGCTGCCTCCCTGGTGGACCTGGGCCGTCAAGCGGCTGGGCGCCCGGGCGGGCGGGCGGCTTCATCCGATCGCCGCCGCCGCCGGACCGAAGGAGAAGCGCCTCATCGGGGAGGCGCTGGCGCAGGCGACCGGCCTGCCCCTGCTCGGCGACTTCGGCAGGCGCCTGCGCTAAGATCCCTCCCCTTCATGACCTCGGGCGGCCCGGAACACCACCTGACCCAGACCCTCCTGGCGGGATACCCCCTGCCGGACGAGGTCCGCTGGGGCATCGCCGAGGCCGGGTTCGTGTTCGCCACGCCGATCCAGGCGAAGACGCTCCCGATCACGCTGGCCGGCCGGGACGTGGCCGGACAGGCGCAGACGGGCACCGGCAAGACCGCGGCCTTCCTGATCACGATCTTCACGCGGCTCCTCCAGAAGAAGCCCGCGCACCCGCCCCGGGGGCCGCGCGCCCTGGTGGTCGCTCCGACCCGCGAGCTCGTCGCCCAGATCCGTGCCGACGCCGAAGTGCTCGGGCGGCACACGGGCCTGGCGACGCTCGCGGTCTTCGGAGGCATGGACTACCGACTGCAGCGGGACCAGGTGAAGACGGTCCCGGACCTGCTCGTCGGAACGCCGGGGCGCCTGCTCGACTACGAGCAGCAGGGCGTCGTCACGTTTCGCGACGCGGAGATTCTCGTCATCGACGAGGCCGACCGGATGTTCGACATGGGCTTCATCCGCGACCTGCGGAGGATCCTGCGGCGCTGCCCGCCGTACCACCGCCGGCAGACCCTCCTGTTCTCGGCCACGCTCTCGATCCGCGTCATGGAGCTCGCCTACGAGCACACGAACAACGCGGAGAAGATCGAGATCGAGCCCGAGCGCGTGGGGGCGCACGGCATCACCGAGGTCCTCTACCACGTGGCCGCTCAGGAGAAGTTCCGTCTGCTGCTCGGGCTGCTGGAACGCGAGGGCGGCAGCCGCGTCCTCATCTTCGTCAACCGGAGGACGACGGCCGCCGATCTCGTGCGCGGCCTCTCGGCCAACGGCTACCCCACCCGCGCGCTCGCCGGAAACGTCCCGCAGGACCGCCGGCTGAAGATGCTGCAGGACTTCAAGGACGGCAAGCTCGCCGTGCTCGTCGCGACCGACGTCGCATCGCGCGGGCTCCACATCGAGGGCGTCTCCCACGTCATCAACTACGACCTGCCGCAGGACGCCGAGGACTACGTGCATCGCATCGGCCGCACCGGGCGTGCCGGCGCGGAGGGAACGGCAGTGTCGTTCGCCTGCGACGACTATGTGTTCTCGCTGGATGCGATCGAGGAACGGGTGGGCCGCAAGATTCCGGTCGAGTGGCCGACGGAGGCGCTCTACAAGAGCGGCCGCGTCGCCCAGGCCCCGCGGGCGTACGGCGGATTCCGCTCGCGGCCGGAGCCGCGCCGCGAGGCCGCGCCGAAGAAGGCCGAGCCGACCGACGACAGCTACGGCCGGACGAAGCGCAAGAGCCGGCGGCGGTAGGCCGTCGCTTCAGTTGCTCGGGAGTCTGCGTCCTGCGGACGCACCGCCCCGCGGCTCGCGCGGATGCGCGCTCGACCGCGGGTCTGACTCCCTCGCTGCCTTCCGCTCCCGCGGCGCGGGCCTCCTCCCTCCCTTCGGTCGGGAGACTTCTCGCGCCGCGAGCCGATGCAGCAGCTACCGCAAGAGGTCGTTGAAGTCTAGAAGACGAAGCGCTCCGCCGGCGACGGTAGGCCGTTCAGTTCCCGTCGTCGTCCCCCAGGAGAAGGCGGAGGAACCAGCCCCTTCTTGCCGGCCGCTGCTCCGGGGCGGCATCCGGCGCGGAAGCCGAACCGGGATCGGCCTTCGGCGCGGCCCCCGCTGGAACCGACTTCTTCGCTCCCATCGGTGACATCAGGGCGGCGGGGCCTCCGAACAGACCGATCTTGCGGGTCATTCGCTTCATGGTGTCCTCCTCTCGCATCGCCGGGAGCGGGCTCGAGTGCGGGAGGCCGGAGGCGATCGGGCCGAACGGTTGCGGGCGCGGGACTTCCCCGCGCTCCTCCGCCGGCCGTGCAGGCTCTTCTCGGCCGCCGGGGAGAGGCTCTCGGGAGCATCGGGTCGGACCACCCGCATGCACGCCTCCCCGCCTGTCACGACAATCCTATGCCCCCGCCCCCCCGTCGGCGTCCCCTATTTCAGGCCGCCATAGCCCTCTCGCTCGCGGCGCGGGAAGTCTCCCGACCGAAGGGAGGGAGGAGGCCCGCGCCGCGGGAGCGGAGCGCGAGGGAGGGAGTCAGGCGAGCGGTCGAGCCGGCATCCCGGCGAGCCGCGAGCCGGTGCGCCCGCAGGCGCAGACTCCCGAGCGAGCGCAGCGCGGTAGCGACGGTCTAGAAGGTGTTCAGGAAGTCCCGGTTCGCCTTGAACTTCGACAACCGCCCGAGCACGAGCTCCATCGCCTGGATCTTGTCGACCGCGGCGAGAGCCCGGCGGAGCTTGACGATCCTCGGGCAGGTCCTCCGGGTCGTAGAGCTTCTCTTCCTTGCGCGTCCCCGACTGCGGGATGTTGATGCACGGGAAGATGCGCCGGTTGAAGAGGTCGCGGTCGAGCACGATCTCCGTGTTGCCGGTGCCCTTGAACTCCTGGAAGATGATCTCGTCCATCCGCGAGCCCGTGTCGACGAGCGCGGTCGCGACGATCGTCAGCGAGCCGCCGCCCTCGGCGTTGCGGGCGCCGCCGAAGAACCGGCGCGGCTTCTCCATCGTGCGGGCGTCGATGCCGCCCGAGAGGATCTTGCCGCCCCCCTTCTGCATGTGGTTGTACGCGCGGGCCATGCGGGTGATCGAGTCGAGGAAGATGATCACGTGCTTGCCGCACTCGATCAGCCGCCGCGCCCGCTCGGCGACGATCTCGGCCACCGCGATGTGATTCTCGGCCGAGAGGTCCGCCGAGGAGGCGATGACCTCGCCCCGCACGACGCTGCGGCGGAAGTCGGTGATCTCCTCGGGCCGCTCGTCGATCAGGAGCACGATCACGTGGACGTCGGGCTCGTTGACCTCGACGGCATGGGCCATGCGCTTCAGGAGGGTCGTCTTCCCGGCCTTGGGCGGCGCGACGATGAGGCACCGCTGGCCGCGGCCGATCGGAGTCAGCAGGTCGACCACCCGGCCGCACATCTCGTCCGGCTCGGTTTCGAGCCGGAGGATCTTCGTCGGATCGATGGAGATGAGCTCCTGGAAGGCCGGCCGCTGCCGGAAGGCTCCCGGCTCCATGCCTTCGACCGTCTCGACCCTCTTGAGCACGGGCCGGGCGCCGTCGGCCACGAATCCCGTGATGAAGGCGCCGGCCTCGAGGCCCTCGCGCTGGATCAACTCCCGCGGGACGAGCGGGTCCTTGGGCGACGGGACGAAGTTCGCCTTCGCGGAAACGAGGACACCCGGGGCGTTCTCCTTGGGCGGCAGGTACAGGACCCCCTCGGCGGGACGCTCGGGTCCGGCCGCGGTCAGGTCGTCGGTTCGCTCGAAGGAGCCGCCGGGCGCGCCGGGCTGACCGCCTCCGCGGCCCCCGCGACGGCGGCGGCGGCGGCGGCGGCGGTGCGCGCGGGGCTGGCCATCACCCTGCGGCTCCCCCTCGTGCGAGGGGGCCTCGGACTGAACCGATACGGATGCAAGACTTCCTGGGGTCAAGGGATCTTCGGACATGAGCTCCCAAACCACCCGCCGCGCTGACTCTTGGGTCCGGGCGGGAACGACTCATTCTACGACGAAAGAAACAGAAAAGCGATTCCGCCCTTCCGGGGCCCGGTCCCCTGCCTCAAGCCCAGGCCCCAGAGGCGCTTAAGTCAGGACCGAGAAGACCCGTTCGCTGTCGGCCGGGGGCACGGCCGCGAGCCCGAAGTTGTCGGCCGCGTGCTCCGGGCTCGACACGCCGACCAGCGCCGTCGTCAGTCCCGGCGCCGATCGGGCGAACTGCAGGGCCCGGCGCGCCGGCGAGTCGGCCTCGACGAAGGCCTCCACGATCGCGACCGGGAGCTCGACGGCGAGCCTTCCCTGGAGGAGCGACGCGGAGCCGAAGGCGGCGAGGCCGAGAGCCCTGGCCGCTTCCAGAGCGGCGACCCGCGCGCCTCCGGACGCCTGCGACCGATAGCCGACCGCGTGGGCCATGGCGAGATTGACCGGGAGCTGAACGGCCCGGAAGTGATGCGCGGGACCCGCGACCTTCTCGGCCAGGTCGCGCACGAGCGCGAGGGAGATGTGCTCGGGGTGCTCCGGGGGGACCCTCAGGCCGTTCCAGGTCGCCAGGCCCCAGGAGGCGATCCGGCCGTCCGCGACCGCGCGCTCGAGAGTCTCGGCGGCGAGCATCAGCCGCCCGCGAAAGCCCTCGCGGCCGACCTCCTCGAGCTGCGTCTCGACGTTGTGCAGGTAGTAGAGGTCGATCGTCTCGAGGCCGAGGTTCGCGCGGCTTCGCGCGATCTGGTCTTCGAGATACGCGGGCGCCATGCAGTGGCAACCCTGGGCGATCTCCTCGGGCGCGGCGAGACCCGAATCGAGGAAGGTCTCCTGGACGTAGCGACGGCCCGGCCGCGGGTCCTCGGCGTCGTGGGGCAGGTATCCGCCCTTGGTCGAGACGAAGACCTCGTCGCGGCGGACGGCGCCGGACGCGATCGCCTTCGCCAGCGCGCGGCCGACGGCGCGTTCGCTGCGCTGCCCGCGATAGTTGATGGCCGAGTCGAACACGTTGACGGCCGAGGCGAGCGCCGCGGCGATGCACGTCTCGTAGCCCGCGTCCGTCGCCGCGTCCTCGGGGCCGAGGTAGGTGCCCACGCCGATCGAGGAGAGGGTGAGGCCGTCCATCGCGACACGGAAGTGGCCGGGGGCCGCCGCCGATCTTTCGGCGAACCGCTTCGTCCCCTCCGGCGTGGCGCGTCCCGCAATCACAGGCGGGAGGCTATCAGGGTCGCCAGCCTCCGCCCGATCGGTCTCGGCCCGCTTCTGTCAGAGGACCGGGAGCGGAATGCCGTGCGTCCGGCCGGCGCCCTCGAGCTTCGGGTCCCATCGGCCGGGCATCGGCGCGGCGCACATCGGGCAGGCGCCGGCGACGAGCCGGTTGCGGAGGACGCGAAACCCGCGCCGCTCGATCACCGTCTCTGCGCACGCGCCGGGCAGCGGGTGTTCTCCCACTTCCCCACGCCGCCCGGGACGTTGCCGGCGTAGACGTACCGCAGCCCCTCGGCCGCGCCGATCTCGCAGGCGCGCACCAGCGTCTCGACGGGCGTCGCCCCGCGGTCGGTCATCTTGTAGTCGGGATGGAACGCCGTGACGTGCCAGGGGATGTCGCGCGAGACCGAGGCGACGAAGCGCGCGGCGCGGGTCAGCTCGTCGTCGGAATCGTTGAAGCCGGGGATCACCAGCGTCAGCACCTCGAGCCAGATGCCGCGCTCGTAGATCCCGGCGATCGTGTCGAGCACGTTCTGAAGCACGCCGCCGAGCTGGCGGTAGTGCTTGTCGTCCATCGACTTCAGATCGACCTTGTAGAAGTCGACCCACGGCCGGATGTAATCGAGCACCTCGCGGCGTGCCGTTGCCGTTGGAGACGTAGGCCGTCCGCAGGCCCGCCGCCTTCGCGGCCCGGAAGACCTCGACGGCCCACTCGGACGTGATGAGCGGCTCGTTGTACGTCGAGACGATCGTCGGGCGCGCCGCTCTCGCGCGGCGAGCCGGACGAGCTCCGCGGAGGAGACGTCCCGCGGCGCTCCCGCCGCCTCCGGGTCGCGGATCGACTGGGAGGTGAACCAGTTCTGGCAGTAGGCGCAGTGCAGGTCGCACCCGAGCATCCCGAAGGACAGCGCGTCGGAGCCGGGCAGCGCATGGAAGAAGGGCTTCTTCTCGATCGGGTCGCACCTGCAGCGCGCCGACGTAGCCGCGCGGGACCTCGAGCACGCCGCCCCGGCGGAAGCGCACGCGGCACACGCCCTCGCGCCCCTCGGGGATCGGACAGCGATGGCCGCAGGCGTGGCAGCGCAGCCGTCCGTCCGGCAGCGTTTCGACGAGCTCGGGAGCGGCCGGGGCCGTGCGGCGCGAGAGAACGTCGGCGAGGGACGAGGGGGCAGCCACGGCGATCCGACAAGAGTAACCCCGCGAGGATTCGCGAAATGCCGGACGGGCCCCCTGCGTTATCATCCGCCGACGTCATGAAGCGTGTTCTTCTCGCCGCCGCGGCGGTGTGGCTCGGCGGCGCTCTGCGGGCATTCGCGCAGAACCCGACCCAAACGCCCACTCCGGCTCCGACTCCCACCCCCACGCCCGGCGCGCCGACGACGGTGCCCGCCGGCGTGCGCTTCGCCACCGAGGACTCGGCCAACATCAACGGCGTCAAGGTCGAGGTCGCACCCGACGGCGGCGTCTGGTTCCTCGAGTCCTCCGCCGACCGGGTCGGCGTCCTGCGCGGCACGACGATCACCTACTGGCAGCTGCGGCCGTCGGACGAGCTCGGGGCCAACCCGGTCGACTTCAAGCTCGAGGGAACCGACCTCTGGATCCTCGGGAGCGGTCAGAGCCAGCTCCCCGCGGGGCGCTGTTCGATTTCGAAGCTCGACACGGTGGCCAACCAAGTCACCGAGTGGACCATCCCCGGGTCGATCCCGGCCGCCTTCTACAAGGCCCCGGACGGGACCTACTGGGTCCCCATCAGCGGGGCGGCACTTCTCAACGTCAACTTCGACACCCAGAAGACCACGACATACCGTTCGCCCCTGACCTACGCGTACGCCGACATGGTCGTCGCCCCCGACGGAACGCTGTGGCTGGCCGACTTCGGCAACAATCGGATCGTCAAGTACGTGCCCGGCGCCGCGACCGAAACGTCCTGGACGTTCTTCAATCCGAGCCAGGGCCGGCTCAACCCGACGCAGATCGAGATCGACGAGAACGGGATGATCTGGATGTCGCAGATCTCGGCCGGGCGGGTCGACCGGTTCGACCCGCCACCGGCAACCTCGACTCCTTCTACGGCGTCAGCAACCCCATGCACTTCCAGTTCTTTCAGGGCAAGGCCTACGTGACGTCGAGCCAGGCCGCCGCCGCCGTCAACGTCATCGACCCGAGCCTCGCCGCCCCGTTCCGCGTCACTCTGACGTCCGTCGAGCTCGAAGTCCGGAGCACCGAGAGCCTTCTCCCGGTCCTCAACCGGAGCTTCCCCATCGTCCCGACGACCTTCGAGACCGCGGCCACGCCGCTGGTCGATGCCGATTTCCGGGTCGCGAGCAACCAGTCCTATCCGGGCACCCTGGTCACGCAGGTCCCGGTGACGCAGGCGTACGGAATTGCGGTCGACGGAGGGCGCGTCTGGTTCGGGGCCGGCGGCAACCTGGCCCGCGTCGACCTCCAGACGATCGGCGGCCCGACCGACCGTTCGGCGCCCGTCGCCAATTCGGCCGCGGGCCCGCCGAACGACCGCATCCGGATCGACATCACCGTCTCCAACGCCGGGACGACCGCCATCACGGGCGACGCGCTCTACATGTATTCGCCCGGGACGTTCGCCGCCAAGGCGACCTTCGCGCTCGCCCCGGGGGCCACGCAGGTCCTCCAGGACGCCTTCGGCAACGTGGCGGAACAGCCGGTACCTCGCCAGCGGGTCCGTGCGATTGCGCGTGTCGGCCGGCAACGCCGCCGACCTCCAGGCGAGCGTCCGGACGACGCGCGTGACGCCCGACGGGGGCGTCGTACGGCTATGCCACCAACGCGCTGACCATTCCCTCGAGCCTCGGGCCCGGGTCGCAGTCCATCCTCTTCACCGGCGCCCGGGACGACGAGGCGTCGATTCTCGGCCTGTACACGCCGACCGGCGCGACCGGAACGCTGACGCTGTCGGCCCCGGACGGAACGGTCCGGGCAACCCACCCCTTCACGCTCGCGTTGAACACGCGCGAGGAGTTCAATCCCGTCGGGCTCGCCTTCGGCGTCGACGCCGAGCCGGGCGACGTCGTCCGGGTCTCCGTCGACGAGGGTTCGCTCCAGCCCTACGTCAACGTGCTCGACCTCGGCACCTTCGACGTCGCCTCGTTCGTGCCGGTGCAGTCCCTCACCGACGCCATCGTCCCCAGCGCGGGCGTGCTCGTCGGGGCCAACGCGACGAGCTTCGTCACGGACCTGTTCCTTTCGAATCCGAGCGCCGATGCGAGCGCGACCGTCACCGTGAGCTACTACCCGCTCTACGGGTCGACGACACCGCTTTCGGAGACGGTGACGCTGGCGCCCCTCCAGACCGACGCGATCGAGAACGTCCTGCTCGCTCTCTACGGGCAGACCTCGGGCCAGGGCTCGCTGTTCCTGAGCTCGACCCTTCCCGTGGCCGCCGGGGTGCGGGTGGGCGCGCGCACCGCCGGCGCCGACTACGCCGGGTTTGCTCCCGCGATCGCGGGAGCGTCGGGTCTGGCCCATGCCGTCGGTACAGCGTTCGGGCTGCCCCAGACGACGCAGCGCCGGACGAATCTGCTCTTCTACAACCGTGGCTTCCCCGGCTCGGTCACCGTGACGGGCATTCGCGCGGACGGGACCACGGCCGGCCAGGTCCAGGTGTCGCTCGGCGATCATTCGCCGGGCCGCCTCGATTCCGTCTTCGCCGCGTTCGGAATCACCGACCAGCCGGGCGGGAGGATCCGCATCGACGTGCCGGACGGCATGAACGTGTATGCCTGGACGGCCGCCGTGGACAACCAGACCGGCGACGTCGACCTGGCCGCCGTCCAGTAGGGCCGGGCCCGGCCGGGCAGACCGTTACAATCGTCGTCGTGCCCCTCCCGACAACCGTCGTCCGAGGGTCCGGCATGTTCGTGCCGGACGGCGTCGTCACCAATGCGCGGCTCTCGCGCCTCATGGACACGACCGACGACTGGATCCGTCAGCGCACCGGCATCGAGCAGCGCCGCTTCGCCCGCCGCGGCCAGTCCTCGTCGGTCCTGGGCCTCGAGGCGGCCCGGCGCGCGCTCGACGACGCGGGCCTCTCCGCCTCGGACCTCGACCTGATCGTGTTCGCCACGATGACGCCCGACCACTACTTCCCGGGCAACGGCGGCATCCTCGCCCGGGGCCTCGGCCTGACGACGACCCACGCCCTCGACATCCGAATGCAGTGCGCCGGTTTCCTCTCGGGGCTCCAGGTCAGCGACGCCTTCATCCGATCGGGCGCGGCCCGCCGGGTGCTCCTCGTCGGGGCCGAGTGCCACGCCTCTCTCTTTCCCTGGGGCGAGGAGGAATGGGCGGTGATGTTCGGCGAATCCGACGGCCCGGTGCGGGAGCAGGCGCTGGCCTGGGGGACCGCCCACCGCGACCGCGCGGTCATCTTCGGCGACGGCGCCGGCGCGTTCGTCCTCGAGGCCAACGCGTCGGGGGACGGCCGGGGCTTCCTCGGGTTCCGGATGCGGACCGACGGCGGCGCAGTGGGACAAGCTCTACGTGCCCGGCGGAGGCTCGGCGAGCTTCCCCTACTTCAGCCCCGAGATGTTCGCGGCCAACGGCACGATCCCGGTCGTCGAGGGCCGGCAGGTCTTCCGCCTCGCCACGACCGCCATGCCGGAGATCGTGCGCGAGATCCTGGCCGAGCACGGCCTCCGCGTCGAGGACCTGTCGCTCCTGCTGATGCACCAGGCCAACCTCCGCATCAACGAGTCCGTCCAGAAGCACCTCGGGCTGCCCGACGAGCGCGTCTTCAACAACATCCAGCGCTACGGCAACACGACGGCGGCCACGCTCCCGCTCGTCTTCCACGAGGCGAAGGCCGCCGGGACGGGTCCGACCCGGCGACCTCGTGGGCTTCACGGCCCTGGGCGCCGGGCTCCACTGGGGCGCCGGTCTGCTGCGGGTCTGAGCCCGTGGCCGCGCCCGAAGCCCAGGAGCCCCGTCCCGACGACCGTCACCTGCCGACCTGGCTGCTGCTCGCCTGGGCGCTGACCGGGGCCCTGCTCGCGGTCGCCGCCCTGGTCTCCATCCGGCGCTCGGATCGCGTGAGCCGGGCCGACTGGGAATCGCGCCTCTCCCGGCTCGCGGACGACCGCGCCGTCATCGCCGAGCGTGCGATTCACTCGTGGCGCCGGGAGGCCCGCCGGCTCGCCGACCTCGAGAGCGTGCGCGCCCTTTTCACCGAGGGCGGCAGCGGAGCCGTGGCGGTCGAGCGGGTCCGCCGGGACATGGACCAGACCGTCGCCGACGAAGGCGACCTCTCGATCGCCGTCGTCGACGGGGCCGGCCGGCTCAAGGCGGCCTCGACCGAAGCGGAGCCCTTCGAGGAGGCCGACGTGGCCCCGGCGCTACAGGCCGTGACGGAACGCCACGCCGTCCTCGCGCACCCGGTCCACGCCGGCGAGAACGCGCTCAGCCTCGAGGTCGCGGAGCCGGTCGCCGACACCGCGGGCCGCGTCGAGGGCGCCGTGCTCCTGGCCGTCGACGCCGCACAGGCCCTGGGCACGCTCTTCCCCGTCCGGCCGGTCCGGAGAGCGAGCGGCTCTTCGTCGTCGTCCGGGAGGGCGAGACGTTCCTGGTGGTCGCCCCCGAGGTCTGGGGCGAGGCCGGGGCCGCGTACCGGGTTCCCGTCGGCGACCGCTCGACCTTCGCCTCCGCCGCATTCGAGCGCCCGCGAGGATCCGGAGAGTTTTCGGACGGCCGGGGGCATCGCGTCCTCGCGGCCATGCGCCGGATCCCGGAGATCGACTGGGCCGTCGTCGTGGAGGTGGACCGCGACGCCGTCCTGCGCGGGCGACACCCCCAGTCCCTCTGGATCATCGCCGCCGCCGCCGCCCTCTTCGCGGCCATCACCGGCGCGGGACTCGCCTGGCGGCGCCAGGTGCGCCTGCGCCACTTCGAGCAGCTCGCGGACCGCGACCGGCGGTACCAGACGCTGCTCGAGCAGACGCAGGAGGCCGTCGCGGTCGCCATCGACGGCAAGGTCGCCTACGCGAATCCGGCGTGCGTCGAGATGTTCGGGTACGAGCGGCCGTTGATCGGGGTGCCGGTATCGATCTTCTTCGCGCCCGGCTCCCGCGAGCAGGTCGAAGAGATCGTCCAGCACCGTGTCGCGGGCCGCCCGGCGCCCGAGCTGTACGAGGCCGTGGGGCTGCGCGCCGACGGCGCGACCTTCGACGTCGAGGTGCGCGTGACCCCGATCGAGTTCGACCGCAGGGCCGGTTCGCAGGCGATCCTGCGCGACATCACGGGACGGAAGCGCATGGAGGCGGGGCTGCGGGAGTCCGAGGAGCGCTACCGGCTCCTGTTCGAACGCAACCTCGCGGGGGTCTATCGCTCCACCGTCGACGGGCGGCTGCTCGAGTGCAACCGCGCCTTCGCCCGGATGATGGGCTACGGCTCGCCCGCCGAGGCGATGGCCCAGCCGGCGGGGGCGTTCCACGGCCTGCCCCAGGCGCGGCAGGAGTTCCTGGCGCGCCTGCGGCGCGAGGGCAGCCTGGTCAACACCGAGAGCGAGGGCCGCCGCAAGGACGGAAGCTCCGTGTGGCTCATCGAAAACGTCTCGCTCATCGTGGACGAGGACGGCGAGGAGGTCCTGCTCGGCACCGTCTTCGACATGACGGAGCGACGCCGCCTCGAGGAGCAGCTCCTCCAGTCCCAGAAGATGGAGGCGGTCGGCCGGCTCGCGGGCGGGATCGCCCACGACTTCAACAACCTCCTGACGGCGATCTCGGGCTACAGCGAGCTGCTGCTCGAGCAGATCCCGGCCGGCGACCCCCGCCGCGAGAGCGCCGAGGAGATCCGGGAGGCCGGCCGCCGCGCGGCGGGGTTGACGCAGCAGCTCCTCGCCTTCTCGCGCCGGCAGGTGCTCGAGCCCCGCGTGCTCGACCTGAACGCCGTGATCGCCGGCATGGAGAAGATGCTGCGGCGGCTCATCGGCGAGGACATCGAGCTGACGACCGCGCTCGACTCCGACCTCTGGCGCACGCTGGCCGACCCCGGCCAGATCGAGCAGGTGATCGTCAACCTCGCCGTCAACGCCCGCGACGCGATGCCGCGCGGCGGCCGCCTCACGCTCGAGACCGCCAACGTCACGCTCGACGAAAAGTTCGCCAGCGCCTACGTCACCGTCCAGCCCGGCCCCTACGTCATGCTGGCCGTCTCGCGACACCGGCGTGGGCATGGACGCGAGCCTGCAGGCGCGGCTCTTCGAGCCCTTCTTCACGACCAAGGAGCGGGGCAAGGGGACCGGGCTCGGGCTCTCCACCGTGTACGGAATCGTCAAGCAGAGCGGGGGCTCGATCTGGGTCTACAGCGAGCCGGGCCACGGCACGACGTTCAAGATCTACCTGCCGCGCTGCGACGAGCCCCTCGACGTGCCCGAACCGCCCCCGCCCGCCGCCGCGCCGCGCCCCGGATCGGAGACGATCCTCCTCGTCGAGGACGAGCCGGAGGTCCGCCGCCTCGTCGAGAAGCTGCTCCGGATGCAGGGATACACGGTCCTCTCCGCGGGCAGCCCGGCCGAGGCCATCGCGGCGGCCAAGGCCTCGCCGGCGAGGATCGCGGCCCTGGTGACGGACGTCATCATGCCCGGCATGAACGGGCGGGAGCTCGCGCGAGTCCTCGCCGCGGAGCGGCCGGGCCTGCGCGTGCTCTACATGTCGGGGTACACGGACGCGGCCATCGCGCAGCAGGGCATCCTGCCGCCCGGAACCGCGTTCCTGTCGAAGCCTTTCACGCCGGACGCGCTCGCGCGCAAGGTGCGCGAGGTCCTGGACGGACCGGCGGCAACCTGAAGATCTCCTGAGTTTCCGGCGTCGCCGCGCGGCGGCGCCTAGGCTCGATCCGGATCGGTGTGCGCGCCAGAGGAGGGACGATGAGAAAACCGGCGGTCGCTGCGGCGGCATTGGTTCTTCTGGCGGCGGCCTTCGCGGCGGCGCAGGCCCCCCCGCCGCCCGCACCGACTCCAACTGCGGCCGAGGCCGCCCCGGAGAAAGAGGCGATCCCCTACCGGCCGATCGAGGCCAACGTGATCATCAACCTGCCCTCGGTCGAAGTGCCGGCCGCGGGCACGCTGACCTTCCTCGTGACGCATCGCTTCACGACGGCCCTCCAGAACGCCGACATCGACAACTTCTTCTCGCTCGACAACGGCAACGAATGGGGGTTCGGCCTCTGGTACGCCCCGATCAAGAACCTGAACCTCGGCTTCTACCGCGTCGGCCTGCAGACCAGCATGGACATCTACGAGGCGTCGGCGCAGTACGAGTTCCCCCGGCTCGGCGGCTTTGCCGCCTCGCTCCGCGCCGGAGGAGACTTTCGCACCGACGCTGCGGCCGTGAGCCCGCGCAACAGCTTCTTCACGCAGGCCATCCTTGCGTACGACATCGGAAAGTACGCCCGCATCAGCGCAGTCCCCACCTACCTGCAGCGGACCAACGGAGGCACCTACCTCCACGACGCGCCTCCTCCCGCCCACGACCGGACGTGCCAGGCCCTTCCTCCGCCCGAGGATCCGGGCGTTCCGCAGAAATTCCTCTGCAACGGCTTCTACGGCCCCATCTGGAACGTGCCGATCGGCGTCTCGATCGCGCTGACGCACTCGATCACGGTGCACGGCGAGGTCATTCCGTCCCTGTCGCGGGTCGATTCGAACGGAGTGGGCTGGAGCGTGTCCGTCGAGAAGTCGCTCCTGCGCCACCGCTTCGCCTTCTACGCCGGCAACCAGCGGTTCACCACCGTCGACCAGTACACGCCGGCGATCCTCCCCAGCCAGAAAGCCGGGAACGTGTACATCGGCTTCAACCTCTATCGGGCCTGGAAATTGAACTGACGCCGCGCGCCGCGCGAGGCGAGCGGGAATCCCGGTCCCCGACCTGGGTCACAATGCGTTTCGTGCCTCCCGCCCTCCCCGAGCTCCTCGTCCCCACCCTCGCCCCGACCGACCGGCTCGTGGGCCTGACCCCGGTCAAGCTCGTCGACTCCCGGACGGGCGCGGCGCCGCGGCTGTCGACGGCGGTCCGCGTGGGCCTGCGCGCCGGGGCGCTCTGCGTGCGTTTCGACGGGCGGGACGCCGGAGTCGTCGCCACGCTCACGGAGCGCGACGCCCCGCTCTGGAAGGAAGACGTGTTCGAGGTCTTCCTGGCGGTCGAGGACCCGCCCCGCCGCTACTTCGAGTTCGAGGTCAATCCGCTCGGCGCGCTCTTCGACGCGGTCGTCGAATCGCCGGCGCTCTCCCGGTCCACGATGCGGGTCGACGCGGCCTGGGACTGTCCGGGTCTCTCGGCGCGCGTGACGCGGCGGCCGGACCGCTGGTCGGCCCTCCTGACGATCCCGCTCGGGCCGCTCTTCGGGACGCCGGCGCCGTCGCGCCTGCGGGCGAACTTCTACAGGATCGATCGCGGAGAGGCAGACGAGTTCACCGCGTGGTCGCCGACTCTGGCCGACCCTCCGGATTTTCACGTGCCGGAGCGGTTCGGGGTGCTCGAGCTCCGCTAGTTTTCCGCCAGGGGCGCCGCGGCGCGGCTCGCGATCCCCTCGTCCTTCAGCCACTCCACCGCCCGCTCCTTGGCTCGCCGCTCCTTGAACTGGAAGAAGTGCGTCTCCTCCTTCGGGTGCGAGAGGAGCGCGGCGCGGAACGCCGCAGCCGGCTCGGGCGATTCGAGCGCCTTTCGCAGGTCGCGACGGCAGCCCTCGTCCTCGCAGTGCGCCGCGAAGTCCTCGAGGTCGCCGCGCGTCCGCTCGCCCCGGTCCTTGGGCAGCGCGCGGTAGCGCGGGTCCCGGGCGAGCTCGGCGTGGCGGGCGGCATCCTGGACCAGGACCTGGACGACGTCGCCGGTCTCCCGGTCGAAGAAATGCGTGATCTTCTGAGACCGGTTCTCGAACGCGACGATGAGCCCCTCCCAGTCGACGTCGAGCGGCATATTCTCGGTATGATACGGGTTTCGGGAGAGTCATGAGCAAGATCGCCACGTTCGACGACTGGATCGACGCGTTCCGCGCCTGGCAGAAGGACATCGGCCTGGCGCTGCCGAGAGTACGCCGATTACCAGTTCGAGGCGAAGTACGGGGACCTCGAGAACCGACGAGATCGAGTACGGCGATTTCGCGCGGCTCGCGCAAGTGGGAGCGGGTCACGCAGATCCCCCAGCAGCCGATCCGCGACGCACTCCTGCAACCTGATCGTCTACCAGGGCGACACCGAGTTCGCCTCGGTCGAGCAGCAGCGCCACGCTCCTCGAGTCCTCGCCGTCCGACTACGACACGGACAGCGCCTGCCGCATCATGGTCGAGGAGATGCGCCACGGCTGGCAGATGTGCCACCTGCTCGTCAACCACTTCGGCGAGACCGGCAAGATCGAGGCCCGCAAGCTCCTCGAGCGCCGCTCCTGGGAGAACAACCGGCTGCTCGGCTCCTTCAACGTCGACGTCGACAACTGGCTCGACTTCTTCACGTACACCGAGTTCGTCGACCGCGACGGCAAGTTCCAGCTCAACATGCTCTCGACCTCGGCGTTCGCGCCGCTGGCGCGCTCGATGGGACCGATGCTGAAGGAGGAGGGCTTCCACCTCGGCACCGGCCACATGGGCCTCCAGCGCATCGTGAAGGCCGGGCGCGTTCCGCCCGTCCTTCGTCCAGAAGTACGTCAACAAGTGGCTCTCGACGGCCTACGACCTCTTCGGCACGGACTCCTCCTCCTCGGCGCAGTGGTTCTACGTGTGGGGCCTCAAGGGCCGATACGACGAGGCGAAGCAGCCGGCCGACCCCGACAAGGCGCACCTGAACGAGCTCTCGCGCGACCTCTACAAGGAGGAAGTCGACAAGCTCCTCGAAGGGATCAGCCGCCTGCTGCCGGCCGGAGCCGCTCCCCTGACGGCGCCCGACATGAGGTTCCACCGCTCGATCGGCGAGTTCGTCGGACAGCCCTGGTCCGTCACCGGCGAGAAGCTGTCCCCGGAGGCGCACGCGAAGCACGTGGCCGAGGTCCTCCCGAACGAGGAGGAGAAGGCCTTCGTGCGGAGCCTCATGCGCGAGCCCGGCTGGATCGCCCCGCGCACCGAGGTCACGGCCTCCTGACGGACGACCGCGCGGCGGCGATCCGCCGCGCGCTCTCGGCCTGGTTTCGCCGCGAGAAGCGCGCCCTCCCGTGGCGCGGGACCCGCGACCCCTACCGGATCTGGGTCTCGGAGGTGATGCTCCAGCAGACGACGGTCGCCGCGGTGCGCGGCCGCTACGACGCCTTCCTCGAGCGGTTTCCGGATCTGCCGGCGCTCGCGCGCGCCCGGCAGACGAGCGTTCTGGCCGCGTGGTCGGGGCTCGGCTACTACGCCCGCGCGCGCAACCTCCACGCCGCCGCGCGCGAGATCCTCTCCCGCCACGGCGGGTGCATCCCGCGCGATCCGGAGACGCTGTCGACCCTGCCCGGCTTCGGCGACTACATGGCCGCCGCCGTCGCCTCGCTCGCCTTCGGCGCCCGCGTGCCGGCCGTCGACGCCAACGTGACCCGGGTCGTCTCGCGGCTCTTCGGCATCGGCGGGACGGCGGGAACGCCCGCGCACGCGGCCGAGGTCCGGCGACGCGCGGCGCAACTGCTGCCCGCCCGCCGGCCCGGCGACGCGACCGCCGCCCTCATGGACCTCGGCCAGCAGATCTGCCGGCCGCGCCGGCCCGCCTGCCCCGTCTGCCCCGTCGCGCGGACCTGCGCGGCCCTCGCGTCCGGCGCGCCCGAGCGCTTTCCGCTTCGGCGGGCGAAGCCCCGAACGCGCCGCGTCCACTTCGCGGCCGCCGTCGCCGAGAGGGGCGGCCGGCTGCTGCTCGTGCGCGAGTCGGGGCCACTGCTGCGCGGGATGTGGCTCTTCCCCTCCGGCGAGGGCCGTTCCCCGGCGGCCGCGCGGGCCGATCTCTCGCGCGCGCTTCCCGCGCTCGGACTGCGACTCGCGGGGCCCGCGCCCGTCGGCATCGCGCGCCACGCGATCGTGCACCGTCTCCTCGAGATCCGCGCCTACCGCGCCGTGCCCGCCCGCGGGCGAGGCCCGGAGGCCGAATCCCGAAGCGCCCGCGACGTCCGCTGGCTCGCTTCGTCGGCTCTCGCGCGCGCAGCGATCCCGACGCTGACGCGCCGCATCGCGGCGGCGGCGGGCTGGCTGCCGCGACCCTCCGCCCCGTCCTCTCCGGGCGGCTCTGCTACACTGCCGCGAGCCTCCAAACGAGCCCCTTGAGCGTGTTTCCAGTACCCGACGCGTCGTCCGTCCGAATCCTGGTCGTCGACGACGACGATCAGGTGAGGGCGTTCCTGCGCCGCCTGCTGATGCGGTCGGGCTATTCCGTCGAGGAGACCGGCACGGCGACGGGCGCGATGGAGCTCGTTCGAGCGAATCCGCCCGACCTCGTCCTGCTCGACCTCCACCTTCCCGACGGCAGCGGCCACGATGTGCTCGAGGAGATCCGGGCCGAGCCCGCGACCCGGCTCCTGCCCGTCGTCATGCTCACCGGCACCACGTCGCCGGCCGAGAAGATCCGGGCCCAGGCCGAGGGCGTGACCGACTTCCTCGCCAAGCCGTTCTCGCCGGAGGAGCTCGTGCCGCGCGTCCGCGCCCTCGTCATGCTCAAGCAGTTCGCCGACGAGCACGAGCACGCCGAGCACGTCATCCTGACCCTCGCCAAGACGATCGACGCCCGGGACCCCTACACGGCCGGCCACAGCGGACGCGTGGCGGAATATGCGGACCGCATCGCGATGCGGATGGGGCTCGACGCGGCGGCGCGAACGGACATGCGCCGGGGCGCGCTCTTTCACGACCTCGGAAAGATCGTCATCCCCGACGCGATCCTCCGCAAGCCCGGCGCCCTGACGGCCGAGGAGCGCGCGGTCATCGAAGAGCATCCGACCGTCGGGCACGAGCTGCTCCTGCCCATGCGGACGATGCGCAAGACCCTGCCGGTCGTGTACTGGCACCACGAGCGGCTGGACGGCTCCGGATACCCGGAAGGGATCTCCGGCGCCGCGATCCCGATGACCGTCCGGATCGTGACGATCGCCGACATCTTCGACGCGCTCACGACGGACCGCGCCTACCGGGGTGCGCTGTCCGTCGAGACGGCCTTCGAGATCCTGGCGGACGGCGTCGTGCGCGGCTGGTGGGACGCGGACGGCGTCGGGGTGCTGCGCGCCACCGTCGACGAGCTCGGCCGGATCGGCGCCGCCTGAAGTCGTAGGACGCCCTTCCCCGGCGGCGCCCGGGGTGATAGGAAAGGGCCCGGAGTCGTATGGACCTCGTCTGGAAGGGATTGCCGGCGCGGATCCGCGAGATGGGGACGGGCCCGGCCGTCGTCCTCGTGCACGGCTACCCGCTCGACGGCGCGATGTGGTCGGGCGTGGCGCGCGCCCTGTCTCCGCGCTTTCGGGTCCTCAAGCCCGACCTTCCGGGACGCGGCGAGACCGCGGCCGCCTCGGGGGCGACGATCGAGGACTACGCCGACTTTCTCGAAGCGGTCCTGGCCGGCCTGCCGGAGCCGGCGGGCCTCGCCGGTTTCTCGATGGGCGGCTACGCCGCGCTGGCGCTCGCCCGCCGCCGGCCGGCGAAGCTCGCCGCCCTCGCCCTGGTCGACACGCGGGCGGCGGCCGACGACGAAGCGGGCCGCGCCACACGCGACGGGGCGATCTCGACGCTCCGGTCCGCGGGAGTCGCCGCCATCGCCGACGCAATGGTCGGCAAGCTCCTGACGCCCGCGTCCCTCGCAAACGCGGATCTCGTCGAGCGAGTGCGGCGGATCATGCTGAGGCAGAAGCCCGAGACGGTCGAAGCGGACCTCGCCGCCCTGCGCGACCGGCCCGACGCCCGGCCGGGGCTCGCGTCGATCGCGATCCCGACCCTCGCCGTCGTCGGAGCGCAGGACGCGATCACGCCGCCGGCGGACGCGCAGGCGATGGTCGACGCGATTCCGGGCGCGCGTCTCGCCACGATACCCGCCGCCGGGCACCTCGCCCCGATGGAGCGGCCCGGCGCCGTCGCCGCCGCGCTCGGCGACTTCTTCGCCGCCGCGCTGACGCCCCGATAGACGTCGGGGCGGGGTTGGATCCCCGCCCCGAGCCGCGGCCAGGAGGGCCGCCTCCCCTTCGTCCGGTCCCTAGAAGCTGAGCTTGGCCCCGAACCGGACCGACGTCGGGAGCGTTCGCGCGATCGCCTGGCCGTACGTCGGGTTGCACTTGCCTTCGTCGGAGCTCGAAGGGTCGCTCCCGCAGACGTAGTCGGGATTCGAGAACTCGGACAGGTTGTACCGCTGGTCGACCGCGAGGACGCGCTGCGTGTTGAGGATGTTGAAGATGTCCGCCAGGAGGTTCAGCGTCACGGGCCCGAGCCGGAGCGGATACCCGAGATGAATGTCGGCGTCGTACGAGGACTGGACACGGCCCTCGGAGCCGCGCCGGTCGAGGAAGAACTCGGGGCGCGTGTACGCATCCGAGAAGCCGATGCGCGAGATCGGGATGCCGGTCTGGTAGTAGGTGACGAGGCCGACCGAGAGGTTGAACGGCGCCACGTACACGCCGGACAGCTTCGCGACGCTGCGCCGGTCGTTCGAGAGGTACCCGGTGGTGGTGACGGGCTGGGAGACGCCGTTGACGACGGGGCCCTTCGTGAAGAAGTCGTAGTAGTCGTAGAGGGCCGAGATGTTGGGGTCCGCCGTGCCGCGCGGCTGCGTATACGGCGCGAAGAGGCCGTCGTAGTTGCCCTGGAGCGTCGCGTACACGTAGGACGCGAGGACCGTCCAGTTCGAGGAGAACTGCTTGGTGACGTCGAACTGGAAGCCCTTGTAGATGCGCTGCGCCCGGGGAGCGGCGAACTGGGTGTTGTAGTCGAGCGAGTAGAGGTTGGCCATCCGATCCTGCGTCGGATTGCCGACGCAGTAATCGCCGTCTGCCGTGCACAGGTAGTCCTCGACGACCCGGGGCAGGTCCCGGTATACGAACCGGGCGCCCACCGCGAGACTCGGCATCAGCTCGCGCTCGACGCCGAAGATGCCCTCGCGCAGGTACTGGCCGGAAAGGCCGTTGTCGGTCAAGTCGTTGAACCCGCCGAAGATCTTGCCGCCGCCATTCGCGATCGCGCCCTCGTCGCCAATGATGGTGGCCGCCTCCACGTCGGGGACGAGAGAGAGGGGATCGAAGTTGTAGATGGTCGGCTGGCGCTCCGAGCTGTAGGACCGGATGACGAGGTCCATCGGGATCTGCTCGTAGAAGTAGCCGTACGAGCCGAACACCTTGGTCTTGTTGTCCTTCGTGGGGTCCCAGGTGAAGCCGATGCGCGGGGCCCAGCTGTCGGTGATGTTGATCTGCCGCGTGCCGTCGCCCGAAAAGATCTGCTGGTTGTCGTACCGCAGGCCGAGGCTGACCGTGAGGTTCGGCAGCAGCGTCATCGTGTCCTGCAGGTAGAACGAGTAGGTCCGGTGATACGGCGTGGCGTTCAACTGCGACGTCGGCACGTTGTCCGGCAGGCTCGCGGTCGGGATCGTCCAGTAGAAGTGGGAGTAGATCGGCCGCGAGGGGTCCCCGGGATTGGGATAGATCGTGACCTGCTGCGCCTGGTTGGTCGCGGATCGCCCGACATGCGCTTGACGACGTCGGCCTGGTCCTCCATGAACTCGAAGCCGCCCTTGATCTCGTTGTTGCCGAGGTACTTCGTCACGGAGGCGGCGGCGAGGTACCGCTTGAAGGACTTGTCCTGGATCAGGCCGAAGCCCCCCTCCTGCACGTTGTTGATGGTGTCGACGTACTGGATCTGGTTGCCGCCCGGAAGCCCCGGGTCGACGTTGTTCTTCTCGTGGTGGACGGCGCCCTGGACGGAGACCACCCAGCTCGGCCCGAAGAGGCCGTTGTAGCGCAGCGAGTAGTCGCTTCCGCCCGAGTCCTGCACGCCGATGAAGCTCGTGTACGGGCCGTTGACCGGGTGCGCGCCGTCGTTGATGGCGCCGGTGTCGTCGCGGGGATCCTGGAAGTAGCTCCCGACGACCGTGTTGGACGAGTTGATCATCCAGGTCACCTTGGCGGAGCCGAGGTTGCGCGTGGTGTCCGTGTCGGCCGGCTGGCCGGCGTTCGGGCCCTCCGTCAGCGTCTGCTTGGTCGTGTTCTGCACGCGGTCGTAGGCGCCGAAGAACCAGAGCCTTGTCCTTGAGGACGAAGCCGCCGAGGTCGAAGCCGTAGTCCTGGCGGTTGTAGCCCGAGACGTACGAGAAGAGCTGTCGAGTCCTCCGGGTGCTTGTTCGACGGCCTGCAGCGAGTTGTTGTCGTAGTAGCCGAACGCGTCGCCGTGGAACTCGTTGCCGCCCGACTTCGTGATGACGTTGATGATGCCGCCGGTCGAGCGGCCGAACTCGGCCTCGTAGCCGCCCGTCTTGACCTCGACCTCCTGGATGAACTCGTAGTTGAGGTCCTTGCCCTGGGCGCCGTACTCGACGCCGCTCGTGTTCGACGCCGTCGATGACGAAGCCGTTCTCCAGGCCCGTCGACCCGTTGACGACGATCGTGTTGGCGAAGGCCGACGTGTTCGCGGTCTGCGTCGAGACCCCCGCCGAGATCTGTACGACCGACGTGTAGCTGCGGCCCGTCGGCAGGGAGTTGATCTGCCGGGTGTTGATGTTGTTGCCGATCGTGGCCGACGCCTGGTCGATCAGCGGCAGCTCGCCGGTGACGACGACCTCGGCGGTGGCGGCCGGGCGCAGCTTCAGGTCGCCCGTCGACGTCTTCCCGAGCCCGACGACGATCGAGGCCTCGACCGTCGCGAAGCCCTGGAGCGCGGCCGTGACCTTGTACGTTCCCGGGGGCAGCAGCACGAGGCGATAGGCGCCGGCGGCGTCGGTGACGTTGGAGCGCACGCCCTGGAAGGCGGGCCCCCGCGCCTCGACGATGACGCCCGGCAGCGCCCCCCCGGTTTCGTCGGTGACGTGGCCGACGATGTCTCCGGTGGTCTGGGCGAGAGCGGAGGAAGAACGGAGAACCAGCGCCGCGACGGCGATCGCCTGCAGGAACCGTTTCATTGAACCTCCTCGAATCTTGGGAAAAAGCCTAGCACACGGACTCGGGCGACGGTCCGCGTCTCGACGCCCCGAAGGGGTCTGTGGTACACGGGGGCGCGATGGGACTCTTCCGGAGGAAGCTTCGCGAGGCCGACGCCGCGGGACGCGTCACGCGGCTCCACATCGGCGCCGGACAGGAGTCGATCCCGGGCTGGATCAACATCGACAACCAGGACCTGCCGGGCGTCGACCGGGTCCTCGACGTCCGGCGGGGACTGCCCTTTTCCGGGGTCGCGTCGATCTACGCGGAGCACTTCCTGGAGCACCTGTCGCTCGACGACGGCCTGGCATTCCTGAAGGAATGCCGCCGGGCGCTCGCGCCGGACGGGGTCCTGCGCCTTTCGACGCCCAATCTCGACTGGGTCATGCTGACGCACTACCGGGGGCCGATGGTCGCCGAGGCGGATGCGCAGGTCGATTGCCTCCGGTTGAACCGCGCCTTCCACGCGTGGGGCCACCAGTTCCTCTACAACCGCGCCACGCTCTCAGCGGCCGTCCGCTCGGCGGGCTTCGCCTCGACGGTGTTCCGCAACTACGGCGAGAGCGAACGGCCGGAGCTTTCCGGCCTCGAGCGCCACGAGACCTGGGAGGACACGCCCGAGCTCCCGCACGTCCTCATCATCGAGGCGTCGGGCCGCGGACGCGCCGAAGGTCTCGACGAAAAAGAGCTCAGGCAGTTTCGGGCGGACCTGGGTTCCCGGTAGGCCGCGCACTTCACGGCCGTCGCCCGCAGGTACTGCGTTCCCGCGCCCCGGATCTCCGTGACCCGGAATCCCGACCGCTCGAGCCGGTGCGCGAGCTCGCGGGCGGAGAACACGACGCCGGACCACGAGTCGGCCACCCACCGCCGGAAGAACTGGCGCGAGCGTCCGTCGACCTGCACGCGCAGGAGCCCGCCGGGCCTCAACACCCGGGCCGCCTCCCGGAGGTAGCGCTCCACGTAGGCCTTCCGCGGCACGTGCTGGAAGACGATGTGGGAGTAGACGAAGTCGAGCTCGCCCGCCGGGAGAAAGTCGAGGGGGCCGTCGGTCCGGTGAAGCTCGACGTTGGGACGCCCGGCACAGTACTCGCGGCCGCGGCGGATCATCTCCTCCGACAGGTCGACGCCGATGGCCCGCGCGACCCGCACGGAGAAGGGCTTCAACAGGCGGCCGATCCCGCAGCCGATCTCGAGCACCTTCCAGTCCGGCCGGACGGCGAGCCCGTCGAGGACCTGCTCGGCGAGGTCTTTCTCGCCCGACGCCGCGAAGGCCTCGGCCGACTCGGCGGCCGTGGTGCAGATGTAGAAGGGCGCGTTCTCCCGCGCGCGACGTTCCCAGTCGGAGCGCATCGATTCGCGCCGCCGCCAGAGACGCCCGGGGAGGGACCGCGTGAACGGCACGTCGCGCACGAAGCGATGCTAGCAGGGCGCGCCGCGACAGGGCGCGCGGGAGAAACGTAGACTCTGTTCGTGAGGCTGCCGCTGCGACGTGCCCTGGGCGCCCTCGGCGCTGCGCTCGGGGTCCTCCCGCTCCTGCCCATCGTCCGGAGCCAGGCGGCGCGGCTGGCCGGGCTGGCGCTCTTGCCCGGGGGGAGCTCATCGCGAAAGACGTCAAGGCCGCCACGTACGCGGAGCTCGCCGTGCTCGTGATCGCCGTGCCGGCCGCGGCGTTCGCCTTCGGGCGCCTCGTTCCCGACGGGATTCGCTCCCGGGGCGGTTTCGCGGTCGCGCTGCCGGGGCTCGCCCTGGCCTCGTCCTTTCTTCTCTGGCGCTGCGACGTGCGCCCCCGGTGGAGCCTCCTCGCCGGCGCTTCGGCGGCTGGCGCGGCCGCGGTCCTTTCGATCCTCGGGCCTCGCCTTCTCGGCCGCCGCAGCGTGCCGCCGCTGCCGCCCGCCGAAGCCGCCGCGGCCGTCGAGAAGACTCCGCCCCGGTCGTGGCTGCCGGTAGCGGTCGTTCTTTTCCTGCTCTTCGCGGCCGCGTTCCGGTTCTACTGGCGGCCGCACACGCCCGTCGACCTCTTCGAAGACGGGCACCTGCTCGCGCCGGCGCAGGGCTACCTCGCCGGAGCCGCGCCGTACCAGGACACGTATCCGGTCCACGGCTGGGGAGCCGACGGCGGGCTCGACGCCGTCGCGTTTCGACTCCTCGCTCCCACCCTCGAGGTCATGCGGGCGCGGCGCGCTCTCGCCGCCGCCGTCGGCGTCGCCGCGGTGGCCCTGGCATGCTGGGCCCTCTTCCGCCGCCCGTTGTGGAGCGCGGCCGCGTTCGCCCTCGCCATGTCGCTGTGCCCGTTCCTGGCCGAGCGGCACGCTCCCGCGTTCCTCGGCCTCGCGGCCCTGATCTGGGCGGCCGAAACCGGGCGGCGCCGGGCCTGGCTGGCGGCCGGGATCGCGTCCGCGGCCACGGTCTTCTACGCTCTGGACCTCGGGCTCATGCTGCTCGCCGCCGGCCTTCTGACTGCGGCGAGCCTCGCCGTGCTGGAAGGGGGATGGAAGCCCGCCGCCCGCGCGGCCGCATGGCTGGCCTCGGGCGCTCTGCTCGCCAGCCTCCCGTTTCTCGGGATTCTCGCCTCGAGCGGCGCCGCCGACGACTTCGTCCGAGTGTCTTTCTTCGAGCTGCCCTCGCGGATATCGGACATCTGGAGCGTTCCCGCGTCGACTCCGACCCTCCTGCTCCAGCGAGGCCGCGCGACCGACGTGCTCGGGGAGCTCCTGCACGGGCGGACGGTGCCCTGGCTGTTCCACGCGGGACTCCTCGCGCTGGCCGCGACCCTTCTCCTCTTTCGAGCGGCGCGGCGGGAGCTCTCGAGCGTCGACCGCGGGGCCGTCGCCGCGACGTGGATGGCGATCGTCGCCATGCGCGGCGCCCTCGGACGGGCGGACGACGGTCATCTCCTTCTCTACGGCGTCTTCACGGCTCTCCCCGCGGCCTGGCTGCTCTTTCGGGCCGCCCGCGCGCCCCACGCCGCGTGGCTCCTCGCGCCGGCATTCGCGCTCGCGCTCGTCGTGAGAGTGGAGCCGCAGCGGCTGCCCGCGATCGCGTGGAACGGCCTGGTCCACACCCGGCCGGGCCCCGGAGATTGCCTCCGGGCCCTGCCGCGCAGCGGGGCCGCCACGGTGCCCTGCTCCCAGAGCGAGGAGATGCGGGAGCTCCGCGCCTGGCTGGACCGGGAGCTCGCGCCGGACCAGACGTTCTTCGACTTCGGCAACGAACCGGCGCTGTACTTCCTGATGGATCGTCGGCCCCCCGTCCGCTATTGCTGCGTGCCGTTCTACGAGGGCGAGTCGCACGAGCGCGAGGTCATCGCCGCCCTCGAGCGCGAGCGTCCGCCGGTGGCGATCCTCGCCTCGGGCACGTTTCTCGATGCCCTGGATACCGTGAGCAATCGCGACCGGACGCCGCTCGTCGCCGAGTACCTCGACCGCACCTACGAACCCGCCGGCCGGGTCGGGACGCGTCTGCTCGGGCGGCGGCGGAGCGGCCGCTGAGCGGCCCCGCCGGGCGCGGCCGCCGCTCGGGTGCGGCTATGATCGCGGCGAGCCATGCACGAATCGCGCTGGAACGACGGGGCGTTCACGACCCAGCTCGAGTCGCTCGTCTGGACCGCCTCGCCGGTCGTCCGGCACTACCTCCATCGCCTCGCAACGGGCGATCCGGCCTGCGACTGGCTGACGGCCATCCGCGCCCGGCACCTCCCGGCGGTCGTCCGCCGCGCGCTCGTCCTCGGCTGCGGCTCCGGGTGGCTCGAGCGCGCGCTCGCGGACAAGGGCGGCGTGCGCGAGATCGTGGCCTGTGACGTCGCCGCCGAGACGGTGGACCGCGCGCGGGCGCGGGCGCTCGAGGACGGAAAGACGTCGATCGAGTATCGGGTCGTCGACCTCGAACGCGAGGAGATCCCGCCCGGGCCCTTCGACGCGATCATCGCCAACGACGTCCTCCACCACATCACCGGACTCGAGCGCCTCTACGCCAGCATCCACGACGCGCTCGCTCCCCGGGGGCGGTTCGTCTTCAACGAGTACGTCGGCCCCAACCGCTTCCAGTACGGGGACGAGCGGATGGAGCTGATCAACCGCTACTTTCGCCTCTTCCCCGACCGCCTCCGGTGGGATCCGGTCACGAACAGCCCGCTCTGGAAACGGACGCGCGTCGATGCGGGAAAGCTCATCGCCGAGGACCCGACCGAAGCGGTCCGGAGCGAGGACGTCCTGCCGCTGGCGCGCGCGGCCTTCTCGGTCGTCGCCGAGATCCCGTACGGCGGCGGGCTCCTGAATCCCCTTCTCTTCGGAGTCATCGCGGGCTTCCAGCCCGGCCGCGACGACCGGCTGCTGGAGGTGCTCTGCGCGGCGGAGGACCGGCTGACCGGGGAGGGAGCGCTCGAGCCGGACTTTCACATTTTCGTCGGCGCACGACGCGACCGCGGCGAGACCCGGCCGGCCGGCGCAGGCGCGGCCGGCCCCGGCCCGAACGCGGCCGATACGCCGGACGAATGATCGCCTCGCTGGCCGTCGTCTTCGCGGTCGCGGCCGCGGCGGCCTGCGCGGGAATGGCGGCCCGGTTCCTCGGCCGCCCCGTCCCGGCGGGCACGCTCGCGCTGTTCTTCGCCCTCTCGCTCGCGCCCTTTCCCCGGGCGTTCCTCCCTGGCCGGACCGTCCTGCCGCTCGACCACGTCGGGACGACCACGCCCTGGCTTTCGGGCCTCCCGTCGAATCCGTACCTGAACGACGTGGTCATGCAGATGCTGCCCTGGGCGAAGGCCGTGCGCCTCGCGTACGCGGAGGGAGCGCTCCCGCTGCGCGATCGCTGGAACGGCGCCGGCACTCCGCTCGCCGCCAACGGCCAGTCGGCGGCGTTCTCGCCCTTCACGCTGCTGACGCTCCCGCTTTCCCTGGCGGGCGCGTTTCTCGCCGCCGGCTCGGCCAAGCTCGTCCTCGCCATGACCGGCACCTGGCTGTGGCTGCGCGAGCTCTCGGCCTCGACGCGCGCCGCGGTCTTCGCCTCGATCGCCCTCTCCCTGTCGATGTCGTTCTCGCAGTGGCTCTTTTTTCCCCACACGGCGGTCTTCTGCCTCTGGCCGTGGATGCTCTTCCTCGCCGAGCGATGCCGCGACGCGGAGGGCCGGCGGACGGGCCACCGCGGCTTTGACGGTCGTTCTCTTCGCCGCCGCCCTGGCCGGCCATCCCGAGAGCCTCGCCCTCGGCGTCGTCTTCCTGGCGCTCTGGCTCGCCGGCCGCTTCGCGCTGCGGGACCTCCCGGACGCGGGCCTCGTGGCACGGAGCGTCCTGGCGTCGGGCGCGGCGGCGGCCGGGCTCGCGGCGTTCCTGCTCGTGCCGACGGCGCTGGCGATCCGCGCGTCGAACCGGATGGTCCTCGCGGCGCTGCCTCACTGGAGCGGGGCCTTCTCGCTCGCGCCGCATGGCGCGCTCTGGCGCGGCGTGTCCACGGCGTTCTTCCCCCGCTCGCTCGGCGACGCGATCCACGTTCCCCAGATTCCCGGCGTCACCGGGGCCTTCCCCGAGATGGCCCTCGGCTACTTCGGGATCGTCGGCTGGGCGGCGGCGCTCCTGTGGCTGCGCCCGGGCTCGGCGCGCGCGCGCGCGTCCTGGGTCCTCGTCGGCCTCATCGTCGGCGGCCTCGGGGTCTCGGCGGCCCTCTGGCCCTTCGCCGAGATCTTCGGCGCGATCCCCGTCCTGCGCCACGTGTTCCCGCTGCGCTTCGCGTCGTGGGCCGCGCTCGCCGGACCGGCGCTCGCGGCGCTCGAGCTCGACCGCTACGCGCGGGACCGGGCCGCGAGCGCCACGGCCGCATGGGGCGCGGCCGCGGTGCCGCTCGCCCTCGCGGGGGTCGCCGTGCTCTGGTTCCTGCACCTTCGGCCGGAACTGACCGCGCCGGGCGCGCTCGGCTTCCAGAAGCGGCAGCTCGCCCTCGCGGTCGGACTCCTCGCGGCCGCCGCCGTGCTCGTTCTCGCAACCCGCGCCCGGACGAGCCTCCTCGCCGCGGGCCTCGCGGCTCTCTGCGCGGCCGACCTTCTCTACCAGTGGCGCGGCCACTACCGTCTCTTCTCCCCGTCGCTCTTCTATCCGGAGACGCCGCTGGTGCGGTACCTGCGCGCGCAGCCTCCCCCGTTTCGCGTCGCCGGGGCCGGAACCGCGCTCTTTCCGGGCACCAACGTCTTCGCCGGCGTCGAGGACGTCCGCACGCACGATCCGGTCGAACGGCGGGACTACGTGGCGTTCCTCGACGCGACCTGCGGCTACTCGCCCGCGAGCTACTTCAAGTCGATCGGCAACCCGGACGCGCCGGCCCTCGACTTCCTGAACGCGCGGTACCTCGTCGCGGCGCCGGGCCACTCGCCCCCGCCGGATCGCTGGAGTCGCGTCTACGCGGGCGCGGACGGCCAGGTGTTCGAGAGCCCGACGGTCCTCCCGCGGGCGTTCGTTCCGACCTCCGTGCGCCTGGTGGCGGAAGCCCCGGCGAGCGAGCCGCGGATCGACGCCAACGCGGCCTTCGGCGCCGCGTTTCGCGAAATCGCGGGCAACCGCGACTGGCGCGCCCGGGCCTGGGTTCTGGCCGGCCGCGACGGGGAGGAGCCGGGCGGCGCCGCGGAGATCTCGGGCTATCGGGAGTCGACGAATGCGGCGTCCTTCGACGCGACGGTCGGCCGCGGCGGCGCATGGATCGTGCTCTCCCTCGTCCAGGACGGCGGCTGGTCGGCGCGGGACGGCGGCGCGGCCATTCCCGTCTCGCGCGCGAACGGGCCGTTTCTCGCGCTGCGCCTTCCGGAAGGCGCGCGCCGCGTCGCATCTGCAGTACCGACCGCCCGGCTTCATCGTCGGCTGCTGGATCTCGGCGGCGACTCTCGCCGCGATCCTGATCGCGGGGGCGCTGCGCCGACGGCGCCGGGCGGCGCGCGCATGACCCATCCGGGCTCGCCCTTCTGGGTGCCGTCCGCCGCGCTGCAGCGGCACCTCAACCGAACCGCCACCGGCGACCCCGGCTGCGACTGGCTCTCCCACGTGCGCCGCGAGCATTTTCCGAAGCGCCTCGAACGCACGCTCGTGCTCGGTTGCGGCAACGGCTTCCTCGAACGCGCTCTCGTCCGCCACGACGGCGTCGAGGCGATTCTCGCGACCGACGCCGATCCCGCGGCCGTCGAGACGGCGGCCCGCCAGGCTCGGCGCGAGGGCCTCGGCGCGATCGCGTACGCCGTCCTCGATCCCCAGCGCGACCCCCTTCCCCCGGGGCCATGGAACGCGATCATCGCCAACGACCTCCTCCACCACGTCCCGGAGATCGGCGCGCTCTACGCCCGCATCCACGACGCCCTGGCCCCGCGCGGGCGCTTCGTCTTCTCGGAATACACCGGGCCCTCCCGCTTCCAGCACACCGACGAGCAGATGGAGGTCGTGCAGCGCTACTTCCGTCTTCTCCCGGACCACTGGCGGACCGACCCGGACACGGGACGGAGATTCTGGCGGCGCGAGCGCATCGACGCGGCGCGCCTCGCCCGCGAGAGCCCGTTCGAGGCCGCGGAGAGCGACCGAATCGTGCCCGAGGCGCGGCGGGCCTTCACGCCGGAAGCGGAGCTCTCGGGGGGCGGCGGGCTCCTGCACCCGCTCCTCTCCGGCTTCGCCCGCAACTACCGCGACGGCTCGAGCGAGGACGAGCGGCTGCTCGACGTTCTGTGCGCCGCCGAAGAGCACCTGACTTCGCTCGGGATTCTCGCGCCGGCCTTCACCGTCTTCGTCGGACGCCGCCGCGACGGATGACATAATCGCGCCATGCCCCGGCCCCTCAACGTCATCCTGGACCTCACGGCGCGCTGCAACCTGAAGTGCGTCATGTGTTACTTCGCCAACACCGACCGGCTCTTCTTTCCGCCATTCGACAAACAACTCTCGGACGACGGCAACATGCCGGTCGAGGTGTTCGAGAAGATCGCCGCGGACCTCTTTCCGAAAGCCTGGCGGGTGGCGCTGGCGTGCGCGGCGGAGCCCATGATCCACCCGAGGTTCAAGGAGATCGTGGCGATCGCCGGGAGCTACGGCGTTCCGGACCTCTGGTTCCCGACGAACCTGCTGGCCCTGACCGACTCGACGGCCGAGGCGTTGATCCGCGCCCGGGTCGCGACCGTCGCCGCGTCGATCGACGGCATGACGAAGGAGACCTACGAGAAGATCCGCGTCCCGGCGAAGTTCGAGCGGCTCCTGGCCTGCCTCGAGACGCTTCGCCGCGCGCGCGCCGCCGCGAAGTCGCGCTCGCCGCGCCTGCGGATCATCTTCACCTGGATGCGGTCCAACCGCGGGGACCTCGCGCGCCTGCCGGAGTTCGCCGCGGATCACGGCGCCTCCGACATCGACGTCCGCTTCGTGTCGCAGACGCCGGGCGTCGACGTCACCGGAGAGCTGCTCTCGGACGAGGATCCGCAGGAGTTGAACGCCGAGCTTGCCGCCGCGGCGCACGACGCCGTCCGGCGGGGGTTGAAGCTCGCCTCCTATCCCGAGTTCGAGCCGCAGCGGGTCGAAGAAGGCCTCGCCGCCCGGACGCGCCGGCGGCTCTGGCGCCTGCGCGCCGGCCTCGACCGCCCCGAGTACTGGCGGTACTCCTGGTACCAGGGCCTCTTCGGCTGCGCGTACCCGGACCGCAACTACGTGATCCGGCCCAACGGCGCCGTCAGCCCGTGCATCTACTGGGAAGCGGACCCCATCGGCTTCTACCCCGCCGATTCCATCGAGCGGATCGCCGGCGGCGCGCCCTTGAAGCGCATCCGCGACGGCCTGCGCTCGGGCAAGCCGATCGGCACCTGCGCGACCTGCGGCGAGCGGCGGACGGCGCTCTATCGCCTTCGAGGGACGGAGGCGCCGGAGTCTCCGAGCGCGGCGCGCCTGCCCACGCACCCGCGCTGAGCGCGGCCTCGAGGGTCGGGTTCGAGCTCCCGGGTCATCCGGGCGCCTTTTCATCGTCGTTCCCAAGACGGCGCTCGGGCCGCCGCAGCGGCCACCGTCAGGAAAGCCAGCGGCGCCAGCGCGGCGGCGAGCCGATGGAACGACGCGTGCGCGTGTTCGACGGGATCCATGAAGGTCCCGAGGTAGACGAAGGCGTACAGGGCGAGCTGCCCGAGGACGACGAATGCGAGCCCGCGGGCCATCCGCTCTTCGCGCCACACGAGAGCCGCGAGCCCGGCGGCCGCGAAGAGGAACCACAGCCCGAGCCACTCCGCTCCCGACAGGTTCTCGAGCATCGCGTCGAAGATCGGCTTCGCGTTCCGGGCCCGGACCGCGGCGCGGCCGGCCCAGTCGCCCTCGAGGAATCCGCGCCCGGGCGTCAGCCAGAAGCGCCGGATCACGAGCGCGCCGAGGACCCACGCGAGCCACGTCGCGACGAGCGCCGCTCGCCTTCGCCAGTCGCCACGAAGCGCCGGAAGTCGGAGCAGGCCGGCACCGGCGAGCAGCGCTCCGAGGACCAGGCCCTCGGTCTTGATCCAGGCGAGAAAGCCCAGAGCCGCGCCGGCGGTCCAGGCCGGAAAGCCGGGATCGTCGCGCGCCTCGAGAACGAGGAGCAGCGCGACCGTGGCCACGCACGCGAGGGGTAGATCCGCCACACCCACGGCCTCGGTGTCCCAGAAGAGCGGAGACGCGCACAGGACCGCCCCGGCGAGAGCGGAGACCGCCGGGGAGGCGCGCAGGCGTCGGGCGCAGGCGTAGACGGCCGCCACCAGGGCGCCGCCGAAGAACAGGTGACAGAGACGGAACTCCGCCGCCGACGGTTGCGAGGGCGACAGGAACCGCCAGGTCAACGGGAGACCGATCGGATAGTCCGGGTTCGCCGTCACGAGGTTCGAAAGCTTCAGGAACGAGAGATCGAGGGCGCCGTCCTGCACGAGTCGGCGCGCCTTCATGCCCCAGATGGCGTAGTGGTCCCAGGACCACACGGGAGTCCGCATCCACTTCCAGGCCGCGACCAGGAAACAGGTTCCGAGAAGGGCCAGTGCGGCGCGGCCGGCCCAGCCGGTCGGCGCCGACGGAGCGGGCGCGACCGCGCGGCGGCGGTTCGCAAGCCGTAACAGGGCCGCAACGGCCAGGGCAAGAGCCGGCAACGAAACGGGCCCCCAGGGCAGGCCCGCGGCTCCCCAGGCGAACGTCAGCGGAACGACGAGCGAGAGCCCCAGCACGAAGTCCTCGGCCAGAGCCGGGGGCGAGAGATCGCGCCCTCGCGGGAGCGCGGCGCGCCCGACGAGAGCGGCGGCCGCGCCGCCGACGACGACCTCAGCGAGCGCCATCGGGAGCCCCTGCGGCGAAGCGCGGAAGGACGCGGATGCCGTCGATCGACCGCTCGACCCGCGTCGGAAACACGCGGCCGACCTGACCTTCGGTCCTCGCGTCGACCACGACCTGCCCCGGCAGGCCGTAGACCGCCATCGCCCGGAACCACGACGTGTCGCAGGTCGGCGCGCACACGGCGAGGACCGCCTGGCCCGGAGCCAGCCCGCGTCCCGCCGCCTCGAGCCGGCCGACGAGCGGCCCGTCGCGGTACGCCCAGCGCATGAATCGCGACTCGCCGACGGCGTCGAGAGCCGTCCGGCCCGACGCCAGGGCGACGGCCCGGCTCGCCGTGACCGCGGCGATCCAGAGAAACACCGCCGCGAACGCGATCGCCGGCAGGACGCGGAACGCGCGGCGCGCTTTCATCGCAAAAAAGAAAAGCCCGGGAACGAGTCCCGAGCTCCAAAATAATTCCCCGGCAACGTCCTACTCTCCCACGCGGTTTCCCGCGAAGTACCATCGGGGCTGAGGGGCTTAACGGCCGTGTTCGGAATGGGAACGGGTGTGGCCCCTTCGCTAAGGTCACCGGGAAACTCTGTTTCCCTGTTCATTATGGACGCGCGACAGTATGTCGCTCCATCCATGCAAGAGAGTCGGTAGTAAACGGTTTTCGATTCGCGTCTTAAATATTTTATGGTCAAGCCGCACGGCCGATTAGTACGGGTCAGCTTCACGCCTCGCAGCGCTTCCACACCCCGCCTATCAACGTGGTCATCTCCCACGGGCCTTCAGGGGATTGCGCCCGGGAAATCTCATCTTGAGGTGGCTTCCCGCTTATATGCTTTCAGCGGTTATCCTTTCGAACATAGCTACCCGGCGGTGCCGCTGGCGCGACAACTGGTGCACAAGAGGTTCGTCCGTCCCGGTCCTCTCGTACTAAGGACGGATCCTCACAAATTTCCTGCGCCCACACGAGATAGGGACCGAACTGTCTCACGACGTTCTAAACCCAGCTCACGTACCGCTTTAACCGGCGAACAGCCGAACCCTTGGGACCTGCTTCAGCCCCAGGATGCGATGAGCCGACATCGAGGTGCCAAACCTTGCCGTCGATGTGAACTCTTGGGCAAGATCAGCCTGTTATCCCCGGCGTACCTTTTATCCGTTGAGCGATGGCCCTTCCATACAGAACCACCGGATCACTAAGCCCTACTTTCGTACCTGCTCGACTTGTCGGTCTCGCAGTCAAGCTCTCTTCTGCCTTTGCACTCTACGGCTGGTTTCCAATCAGCCTGAGAGAACCTTTGGGCGCCTCCGTTACAGTTTAGGAGGCGACCGCCCCAGTCAAACTACCCGCCTGACATGGTCCCGGACCCGGATTACGGGCCTCAGGTTAGAACTCCAGTGCCATCAGGGTGGTATCTCACCGTTGGCTCCACCGAGGCCGAAACCCCAGCTTCAAAGCCTCCCACCTATCCTGCGCAGACAGCACCGAAGTTCAATGCCAGGGTGTAGTAAAGGTGCACA
>CAVZNW010000001.1:0-445000 GCA_963776755.1 uncultured Acidobacteriota bacterium | reverse complement strand
GGCACACCAGGTCGGGCCGCACCTGGTCGAGCTCTGCGAGGATTGCGCCCTCCTGCGCGCGCCGGCTCGGAAACCGCTCCCGGTCGAACACGAACGCCGGCAGCCCGCGCTCCCGGGCCCGCGCGAGACCTCGCGCCTGTGGCACGTCGGAGACGACCGCGACGATCTCCGCGTTCGGGATCGCCCCGGAGTCGACGGCGTCGGCGATCGATTCGAAGTTGGAGCCGCGGCCCGAGACAAGGATTGCGAGGCGCCGCTTCGACACGCTCAGGCCGGAGGCGGCTCGACGACGACCTTGTGCCGGCCGCTCTTCACGTTGCCGATCGCGAACCAGCGCTGGCCCGACTCCTTCCAGAGCTCCGCGGCGCGCGCGAGATCGCCGGGCGCGAGGAAGACCACGAGGCCCACGCCCATGTTGAAGACGCGGTGCATCTCTTCGAAGGACACGCCGCCCTCGCGCTCGATCACCTCGAAGACCGCCGGCACCGGCCAGGCGCCGGCCTTGACGACGACGTCGAGCCCCTGCGGCAGCACGCGCGGGATGTTGTCGTAGAACCCGCCGCCCGTCAGGTGCGCGAGGCCGTGCACCAGGTTCGCGTCGAGGAGCGGCTCGAGCGGGCGCAGATAGGAGAGGTGCGGATCCAGAAGCACGTCGCCGATCGCCCGCCCGCCGAGCTCGGGGAGCGGGTCCTGCGGCTTCCGGCCCATCGTGTCGAAGAAGACCTTGCGCGCGAGCGTGTAGCCGTTGGTCTGGAGGCCGACCGACGGCAGCCCCACGACGATGTCGCCGGCGGCGATCTTCGAGCCGTCCAGGATCTTCTCCCGGTCGACGACGCCCACGATCGTCCCCGCGACGTCGTAGTCTCCCGGGGCGTAGAAGCCCGGCATCTCCGCCGTCTCGCCCCCGAGAAGCGCGGTGCCGTTCTCCCGGCACCCGCGGGCGATCCCCTCGATGACGCTTTCGATCAGCCCCGGCTCGACCTTGCCGGTGGCGACGTAGTCGAGGAAGAAGAGCGGTCTCGCGCCCTGGACGAGGATGTCGTTGACGCAGTGGTTCACGAGGTCGGCGCCGCACGTGTCGTGACGCTTCATGTCGATGGCGACCTTGAGCTTCGTCCCCACCCCGTCCGTCGAGCCGACGAGCACGGGCTCCTTGTACTTCGAGAAGTCCGGCCGGAAGAGCCCGCCGAACCCGCCCACGTCGCCGAGCACGCCCGGGGTGAACGTCGAGCGGATCGCCGCCCGCGCGCGGGAGAGCGCGGCCGCCTTCGCATCGATGTCGACGCCGGCGTCGGCGTAGCGGGAGGTCGTCAAGGAACCGGCATTATAGCGACGGGGCGCCGGATTCCCACGCGCAGCCACGATCCCACGTTGTACACGAACCGGTATCGCGTGTCCGGCGCGTCCAGGGCGTACCGCTCCTCGATCCACTTCATCAGCGCGCGGCCATAGTCCACGCCGAAGAGCCCCGGCCCGTACTCGCTCGTCGGCCGGTACACGATCACGATCGCCGGCGGCGGCGACCGCTCGAGCTCGGCGATCACTTCGGCCTCGTTCGAATCGGTCAGGTAGCCCGGAATGTAGAGCTTGTGGCGAATCGGGTTGGGGCGTCCGGTGAGGGCATTCAGGATCTCGCCTTCCGGAAACACGACGAGGCCGCCCGCCTCCGCCTGCGTTCCGAGCTGCCGGACCACCTCGGAGAGCCGCGCGGCGAGCTCGGGCCGTGCCGTGATCATCCCCTGGGTCCCGGCGACCGCGACGCGCTTGTCGTCGGCGTAGTCGAGCGCCCGCGACAGGAAGGCGAAGCCGATCAGGCTCGCCGTCGTCCACAGGAAGGCCACACGGACGCGGCGCCTCGGCTCCCGCCGGCGCTGTCGAAGGACGAGGAACTGCGCCAGCCCGGCGGCGCAGACCAGCGAGAACAGCATCGGCGGCCCGACATACCCGGAGTCGCCGATGTGAAAGAGGCGCCGACCGGACGCCAGGAATCCAAAGACGCCGAAGGCCACCAGGGCCGCGGCACGCCGCCCGCGCCGCAGCGAGAGACCCACCGCGACGGCCCCCGCACAGACCAGCGGCGCGCCGCTGTAGAGAATGGCGCCGCCGGTGGCGCCGCCCGCCAGCGCGAGGGCCCCGAGCGCGGCGACGCACACGGCCATCGACACGAGCCGCCGAGGCGCGCCCGGCTCCCGCCACAGGGCCACCGCCCGTGCCGCCAGGGCCAGGCCGAGCCAGAAGCCGGCGGAATAGAGCATCTCCAGCACGCCGAAACGCCAGTTCCCGACTCCGGAGAAACGGACGAGGAAGGTCCGCGTCTCGTCGGGCAGTCCGGTCAGGAGCACGTGACCGTCGTGCAGGACCGCGCGCGCGCCCGCGGCGAGCACGAAGCCTCCGAGAGCCCCGCCGAAGACCACGGCCCACGCGCCGGCCGCCAGCGCTCCCGTCCGCACGCGGTTCGGCGCCCGGCCGACGACCAGGGCGGCGAGAATCGCCACGAGGCCGATCGCTCCCCACTCGGTCCGGCAAAGGCCGGCCAGGCCGCACAGCGCGCCGGCGAGAACCGCGCGTCCCGGCCCGACGCGCCGGCGCGCGGTCGCGAGGGCGATCGCCAGCAGGGCGAAGGTCGCGGCGTGCCAGATCCGGTAGCCCATGCCGAGCAGGGGTCCGCCGGCGTTCGGCATGAAGACCAGCACCGGCACCGCCAGGGCCGTGACGAGAGCCGCCTCGGAGCGGACGGTCACGCGGCGCAGCGCGAAGTGCAGCGCGGCCAGGACGGCGGCGGCGGCGACGCTTCCGGCCAGCACGAGCGTCGAGAAGCTCGAGCCGAATGCGCGGAAGAACGCGGCCTGGATGTACGGCGTCAGCGGACCGAACCAGTAGACGACGTCGCGGTAGAGCAGCTCCCCGCGCGCCAGGGCGTCCGGAACGATCCACTCGCGGCCGGAGTCGATGATCGCCTCCGACCACTTGCCGCGCGACAGGAAGAAGAGCCCGGCTGCGGCGGCTGCCACGGCCGCCGTCGCGGCGCGTCGGAAAGCGGGCCTCACGGAGCGACGGTCCCGGGAACCCGCGCGTCGATCGGCGTCCGAACCTCGCTCAGCAAGCGCGAGTCGAGCCTACTTCGCGTCGAGCGCGTGCTCTTTCTCGCGCTCCTCTTCCTCGATCTCGACGGGGTAGATGCCCGTGAAACAGGCCGTGCAGGTGGCCTGCTGCGGCCGTCCGAACGCCTCGAGCATCCCCTCGACCGACAGGTACCCGAGGGAGTCCGCCTCGATGAACTTGCGGATCTCGTCGACCGACTGGTTGGCCGCGATCAGCTCGGAGCGCGTCGGCGTGTCGATGCCGTAGTGGCAGCTGTTCATGGTGGGCGGCGAGGAGACCCGGACGTGGACCTCCTTGGCTCCCGCCTCGCGGAGCATCCGCACGATCTTGCGCGAGGTGGTCCCGCGGACGATCGAGTCGTCCACCAGGACGATTCGCTTGCCCTCGACGACCTCGCGCACCGGATTCAACTTCACCTTGACGCCGAAGTGCCGGATCGCCTGCTTGGGCTCGATGAAGGTGCGCCCGACGTAGTGGTTGCGGACGAGACCGAGGGCGAAGGGAATGCCCGACTCTTCGGCGTAACCGAGCGCCGGGTACATCCCGGAGTCCGGCACCGCGACGACGACGTCCGCCTGCGCCGGATGCTCCTTGGCGAGGCGCCGGCCGAACCCCTGCCGGGACGCGGCGACGCTGCGTCCGAAGACCATCGAGTCCGGCCGCGCGAAGTAGACGTGCTCGAAGACGCACGGCGTCGAGACCGGGAACGCGAAGCGGTGCGAGGCAGAACCCTTCGCGCGACAGCCGGACGATCTCCCCCGGCTCGACGTCCCTCTCGTACTTGGCCCCGATGAGGTCGAAGGCGCAGGTCTCCGACGCCACGACGGGCGATCCCTCCCGCACGCCGAGCGAGAGCGGCCGGATGCCGTGGGGGTCCCGAACGGCGAAGATCCCCTCACGCGACAGGATGACGAGCGAGTAGGCGCCGCGGACCTCCGCCAGCGCCTCGGCGATGGCTCCGGTCAGCGTCGGGGCCTGGGAGCGGGCCACCAGGTGCAGGAACACCTCGGAGTCCGAGGTCGTCGTGAAGAGGGCGCCCTTGCCTTCGAGCGAGGTCCGGATCTCCCGCGCGTTCACGAGGTTGCCGTTGTGCCCGAGGGCCAGCGGGCCCCGCCCCGTGGCGAAGACGAGCGGCTGAGCGTTGGCGAGCAGCGAGGCCCCCGCCGTCGAGTAGCGGACGTGGCCGATCGCCGTCCGGCCCGGCAGGCGCGAGAGCCGCGCCTCGCCGAAGACGTCGGCGACGTAGCCCATCTCCCTCTCGACGTGGATCTTCCCCTCGTCGAGCGACGCGATCCCGGCCGATTCCTGGCCGCGGTGCTGGAGGGCGTAGAGGCCGAGGTACGCCAGGTTGGCGGCATCGTCCGAGTCGCAGACGCCGAAGACGCCGCATTCGTCCGAGAAGCCGCCCCGGTACGCCATTGGAAGGCAATCTTAACATCCGAGGGGAGCGACTTAATCCCGCCCGGCCGCAACGCGCCTCAGGGACAGATCGAGAATGCCTCGACGTCCTGGATCGGCAGAAACGGCGATCCCCCAGCGCTCGTGTAGCTCCGGTAGGCGCCCGTCTCCGTATCGAGCACCGCGATCGCGACCTCGGCGTTCGTCAAGCCGGCGGCAAAGAACCAGACGTGGTCGTTGACGGTACATCCGTCGAGGATCTTGACGGCGACCTCGATGTTCCCCGCTTCGGAGAACCAGAAGTACCCGGATCGCCCGGACGTGGGCACGGCCGCCGCCTGGCCGTTGGTCGCGTCGCGGGCCGCCTGCCAACTCGCGCGAACGCTGAACCGGCCGCCGAGACAAAGAGTCGTCGAATTGGGCGTGCAGGGGCCGGTCGTCATCCGCCCGATGCTGCCCGGCACCTCCTCGGTCAGCCACAGCGCGCCGTCCGGGCCGACCGCGATGTCGGACACGAAGTCCGGTACCGAATGATAGTTGAGCTCACCCGTCGTGCTCATCTGCCCGAGCACGAACGTATCTTCCGTGAACCAGAGGTTGCCGTCAGGCCCCGACACCAGTGCCATCGCGCCGCCCGCCGGGAACTCGGTGATCGATCCGGAGGTACTCATCCGACCGATCTTCCGGCCCTGGCCCTCGGCGAACCAGAGGGCGCCGTCCGGCCCGGCGGCGATTCCATGCGGGAGGCTTTCGGCGGTTGGGATCTCGAACTCCCGTATGACTCCCTCCATCGTGATGCGGCCGATCTTGTTTCCGCCCGTCTCCGTGAACCACAGATTCCCGTCCGGTCCCGGCACGATGTCGCGGGTATTGGTCGCGGGCGTGGGAATCACGAACTGGCCCGTGACGACGCCCGAGGTCGTCATGCGAACGATCTCATTGCCGTTCTGCCCGACGAACCAGATGCTCCCGTCCGGCCCGGCGGTGATGCCCCAGGGATAGCTGTTGGGCGTCGGAGTCGCGAACTCGCCGGTCAGCACACCCGCGGTCGACATGCGCCCGATCCGACTGACCGTGGGCTCGGTGAACCAGAGGTTGCCGTCGGGACCGGCGACGATGTCGCCGCCATAGCCGAGTGCGGCGATCGGAAACTCGCTGATCGCTCCGGCCGGCGTGATCCTCCCAACGCTGGTAGAAGCGACGTTGCCGCCGCCGTCGTAGGCGAACGCCGTGAACCACAGGTTCCCGTCCGGCCCGGCGGTGATCGACTGGGGGCGGTTGCCGGGGGTGGGCAGGGGGAAGTGGGTGAGCTCCTGTCCGGCCGCCGCATGGGCGGTCCCGATCGCGAGCAGGGCGCCTATGACGAGATTTGCGCAGACGCGTCCGCCCGGACCCGAAACGTCGTGCAAGGGCATACGAGACTCCTTAACTAAAGGGGGGACCGGCGGAAGCGGTGTTCAGCAGGAGTACGGAGGCCGAACGCCGATCGTCCAGGCGACTCTACCTCAGCCCGTCGACGAGATACAGCTCGTCGAGCAGCCGCAACCAGGAGTAGACGTACGACTGTCCGTCGGCCGAAAGCAGGACGCGCGGGACGCCGAAGAGGCCGACGGGATCGGGAGGCGCGAGCTCTTTCCAGAGCCGGCGCTCTCCGGTCGCGAGGTCGACGCGGTAGATCTCGGCGCGGGGCCCGTCGGCGAGCGCGAGCAGGTAGAGCGCGCGGCCGTCGGGCGTGAACCGCACCGGCACGTCCCCGGCCTCCGCGCCGCGCACGGGAGCCGGCTCGCCGCCGTCGACCGGGTAGAGAACGAGGCGCCGCTCCGGGTCGAGCGCGGCGACGCGTGTCCCGTCCGGCGAAACGCTCCAGGCCGCGCCCGCGCCCTCGGGAGTGATCGGGCGAACGTCGCCGCCGTCGGCGGCCTGGACGTAGAGGCGGGTCGGGTGGCCGGGCTCGTTGGCGCCGACGACGAGGCGCTCGCCGCCCGGGAACCAGGCCGCGCGCAGGATGTTGGCGAAGTTGCCCGTCGCGACCTTGCGCGGCTCGCCGGGCCCGGTCGGCAGCAGGACGAGCTCGGCCGGCGTCGCGTGCGGCGTCGACAGCGCCCATTTTCCGTCGGGCGAGAGGGCGAGCGCGTGCCCGTCGCCGAGGCGCACGGCTTCCGAGCCGTCGGTCCCCCGCAGGTAGACGGCGTACGACGAGCCGCCGCCCTCGCCCGTCTCGTCGAAGAGCATCTGCGTGCCGTCGGCGGTCAGATCGACCGGGCGCGACCAGTCATGCCACGAGAGGTCGCGCTCGCGCTCGGCCCCCGGCGGCAGGCCGACGATGCCCTCGCGCGCACCCTCCCGGGCGAGCAGCACGCGGCCCTCGCGGGAGATGTCGTGGAGCGTGAGCGCGCCCGGGCCGCGCATCACGAGGCGCCGCCGGCCAGCGAGGTTCACGGCGTGGAGCGACCGGGTGGCGCCGTTGGAGGCCGCGCTGAACCAGACCTCGCTCCCGTCGGGCGACCAGGCGAGGCCCCGGACGCTGATCCAGCCCGGGGCCAGCACGCGCTTGCGCCCGTCGCGGTCGACCACCGCCACGACTCCCCCGTCGTCGCCGCGCATCGGATGCTCGATGTAGGCGACGAGGTCGCCGCGCGGCGAGACCCGCGGATGGCTGAGGTATCCCGACGGCACCTCGACGAGGGTCCGGCCGATCGGGAACTCCAGGCGGCTCTTCCCGTCGACGTTGCGCACGACCGCGAGGCTCGCGCCATCGGCCGCCCAGTCGGCCGCCTGCACCGCCTCGAGGACCTCGCGGGGACCGCCGCCGGCGAGCGTCGAGCGCGCGAGCGTGCCGACGGTCATGAAGGGCCCGGCCGGCCGGGCCGCGAGCGAGATCGCCATCTCCCCGGCCTGCGAGATCGCGAGGACGTTGGCGGGCGCGAGCGGCAGGGGAACGGACTCGGGGATCTCGGGCCGGGTCGAGTAGATCCGGATCGGCCCGCCGTTCCACGCGGCGCCGTACACGATCGTCTGCCCGTCGGGGGCGACGCGGGCGGTCCAGACCGTCCCCTCTCGAAACGTCAGCCGCCGGTACGAGGGCTGATCGCGGTCCCGCGCGGCGCCTCCGAAGACGAAGGCCGACGCGACGAGGGCCGCCACCGCGAGCGCCACACCCGCCGGGAGCCACAGCCGCCGGTTCCGGCCCCGGGCCGACGGCAGAAGCGGCGCGGGGTCCCCCTCGATCTGGGAGAAGTGGTCCCGCACGCTCTGCAGGTCGCGGGCGAGATCGCGGGTCGACGCGTAGCGTTCCTCCGGGAGCTTGGCCAGGCACCGCTCGACGATCCAGCGCAGCGGGGCCGGCACCTTCGGGGCGATCGCGACGATCGGCTCCGCCTCGTCGCGGATGATCGCCGCCAGCGTCTCCGCCCGCGTCGGGCCGTGGAAGGCGCGCCTGCCGGTCAGCATCTCGTAGAGCACCGCGCCAAAGCCAAACTGGTCGGACCGGAAATCCACGGGCTGGCCGCTCGCCTGCTCCGGCGACATGTACCCGGAGGTGCCGACGACGGCGCCCTCCCGCGTTTCCTCCGTGACGGTCAGGTCCCGGCGGTCGGCCCCGTTCTCGCGCTCGCGGCCATCGGTCTTGGCGAGGCCGAAGTCCAGGATCTTGGGCAGCCCGTCGCGCGTGACCATCACGTTCTCGGGCTTGAGGTCCCGGTGGACGATGCCGGCCTCGTGGGCGCGGGCGAGGGCGTCGGCGAGCTGGGCCGCCAGGGCCACGGTCCGCCGCAGGGGCAGCGCTCCCGTGTACAGGAGCTCCCGCAGGGTCTTCCCGTCGACGAGCTCCATGACGATGAAGGGGGCGCCGGCCTCCTGGCCGATCTCGTGGATCGTGACGATCGAGGGGTGGTTCAGGGCCGAGGCCGACCGCGCCTCCGCCTCGAAGCGCGAGAGCCGCTGGGGATCGAGCGAGAGCTCCCCCGAGAGGGCCTTGACCGCCACGTCCCGGCCGAGGCGGGTGTCGCGGGCGCGGTAGACCTCTCCCATCCCGCCGGCGCCGAGGCGGTCCACGATCTCGTAAGGCCCGAGCCGCGTTCCCGAGGCGATGTTCATCAGGCTCCAGTAGACGAGAGCCGTCACCAAGACTACGTTCGTCCTCCGGCAAGGTTCCTTTGAGGATGACGAGCGGGACCCAGACGCTGATGGAGCGCCGGTTTCCGGGGACGGGCGGCCGCCCGAATGCTAGGACCGGTGCGTCTCGGTGGGGCGATCTCCCGAGAAACAGCGGAAAGTCATCGGGACGGATCCGATGCGGATCTGGTCCCCGTCCGACAGCGCCTGCGACGTCGCGATGCGGGACCCCCGGAGCCAGGTGCCGTTCTTGCTGCCGAGGTCTTCGAGCACCGCCCGCCCGCGGTCGATCACGATCCGGGCGTGATGGCGCGAGACGGTCGCATCGTCGATGGAGACGGCGGCCGTCGACTCGCGGCCGAGAACGTTCTCGCCGCCCGACAGCGGGACCTCGCGCACTCCCCAGATGAGCCGGTACACGCCGCCGTCGTCCGCCGCCGCGCGCACCCCGTCCGCCGAAAACGCGTACCCGTAACCGTGGACCGTGCGGAGGTACCTCGGGTCCCGCGCGTCGTCGTTGATCTCGCGCCGGATCTCGGCGACGAGCCCGGCGAGGCTCGCCTCCGTGACGAACGAGTCCGGCCAGAGGCGCGTGAAGAGCTCGTCCTTGGAGAGAGCGCGCGGCCGGTGCTCGAGCAGGACGCCGAGCAGCTCGAACGCCTTCGGCGACAGGTGGACCGACTCGCCTCCGCGCGTCACCTCGCGGCGGACCGGGTCAAAAATGCACTCACCGATCTGGATGCGCATGATTGGCACTCACGAAAAAGTCAGCACATTCGAATGACGCTCTCAAGACCTCCGAGGTTCCTCTGCGCGAACGTCTCCCATAGCGGAGGAGACGCCTCGCGAATTCCCGGCGTCGCGCACTCCCCCGCGGGAGAGGCTCGATGGAGAGGCCACCCCGGAGACGAGTCGCCGCGCTGCGGTGGGCCCTCGTCGCCTCGGCGGTCGCGCTCGCCGGCGCCGCCGCTGGGGCCGCAGCGGCCGCGGAGAACGAGGCGATGCCGCTCGCCATCCAGCCGGTCGCGCTGTCCTTCTTCATCGACCGGCGGCTGCCCGCGGACTTCCGGCCCTCGCTCGAGGAAGCGCGGCGCCGCCTCTCCGACAGCCGCTGCGCGGACGTGCTCGCCGACTTCACCGATCTCCAGGGGCGCCGGCTCGACGAGAACGTCGAAGCGCTCGGGCACACGGCCGCCTCGTACCTGTCCCTCGTCCTCTTCTACGACGGCCGCTCGACCGCGGCGTGCGGGAGCCGCTCGACGCTGGCGTGGACCAACACCGGAAGCCGCGCGGTTCACGTCTGCTGGGACCAGTTCCTCGCGCAGCAGCGGTGGAACACCGGGCTCACCGCCAACACGATCATCCACGAGGCGCTCCACACGCTCGGCCTCGGCGAGACTCCGCCGGATCCCCGCGTGATCACCGCCCGAGTCGCCGAGCGCTGCGGAAACTGACGGGGCGCGGGTCCGTCAGCCGCCGTCTCGGGGCCGGCCCTTCTTCGTCCCTGTGCGAGTCGTCGCCGCCGTGCCGAAGCTGTGAAAGCGCAGCGGCGGCACGCCCTCGCCGAGCGTGAACTCGTCGCCGTCCTCGAGGAGCGTCGGCCCGGTGACCGGACGACCTCGCAGGAACGTGCCGTTCTTGCTGCCGAGGTCCTCCAGGCGGGCGCCGTCGGCGGCGACCAGGACCCGGGCGTGGCGCCGCGAGACAGACTCGTCGTTGATCCAAACCACCGCCGAATGGTCGCGCCCGATCAGGTTCTCCCCCGGGGCGAGAGCGATCTCGCGGCGCCCCCAGATCAGGCGATGCTCGACGCCGATGTCGGCCGCCGGGGACGGCTCGCGGTTCTCGTCGCGGGCCTGCGCGCAGAACGCGTAGCCGAAGCGCGGCACGGTCCGCACGATGCGGGAGGCGTGGGCGTCGTCGCCGAGCGCCGCCCGGAGCTCGACGACGAGGTTGGCGAGGTTGGTCTCGGAGACGAACGTGTCGGGCCAGAGCGCCCCGTGGATCTCGGCCTTCGAGAGCGCCTTCGGGCGGCGCAGGGCCAGGAGCTCGAGCAGGGCGAAGGCCTTCGGCGAGAGGGCAATCGTCCGACTCTCGCGCAGCACCTCGCGCGTGTCCAGGTCGAGCACGCAGCCCTCGAAGGTCAGTCTCATCGTCCGACTGACGGAAACCTCGCCGAAACCGGATCCAGAGCTGAAGACATCGCAGCGGCTATCGACAGATCTTAGCCCACGAGGGCGGGTCGCAATCCCGCGGCGCCGCTCGCGAAAGGAGAGGGTCATGAAAACACGTCCTGGCGCACTTCTTCTTCTCGTGGGCGTGGCCGCGATCGCGCTCTCGAACCGCTGCAACGGCGCGAATGAGATCAGCGGGCCGGCAGATCCGAGGCAGGGGCAGCCGACGCCGCCGCCACAGGTCGTCACGCCGCACGGGCAGGTGACGCCGAATCCCTGCCGCCAGAACCCGGCCGACTGTGACTGAGAAATGCGAACTGGGGATCCCGGGGCCCTCCGCCGTTCGGAGGGCCCGGGGAGCCCGCCAGAAGGGGAACTCATGAAGACATTCCACGGCACCCTGGGCACGTCGGTCACGGTCCTGCTGATGACCCTATTCGGCTGCCAGGGCGCCAACGACGTGACGGGCCCGGGTCTGCCGGCCTCCATCGAGACGACGCTGAGAGACCCCATCGCGGTCCCCGGCTCTCGAGTGCACCCCGTCATGCCTTCGGATCATCGCGGCTCCACCCAGGTGACGACTCGCCCTCCCATACCGACGCCGAGGGCATATCCCTGCCTGGTCGTCTCGGGTGACGGCGAATGGAAGAACGAGCCCTGTCGGCCCTGTGACGGCGTCACGACCGGCTCCCAGCCGGACGGCTTCACGCCGAAGAACAAGCCCTGCCACAACTATTGACTCCGGGCCCGGGAACGGCAACGAGCCGCCCTCACGCTGGGACACGTCCCCGCACGGCGTCTCCCGATAGACTCCGCGCGTGCCGACCTGGAAAATCACCCTCGAATACGAGGGGACCCGCTACCGCGGGTGGCAGACCCAGAAGAACACGGACAAGACCGTGCAGGCCGTGCTGGCGCACGCGGCGCGCGAGCTCTTCGACGAGGAGGCGGCGATCGGCGGGGCCGGCCGCACGGACGCGGGCGTCCACGCGCTGGCCCAGGTCGCGCACCTGAAGGCGCACAAGGACCTGCCACCCCGGCAGATTCTCGAGGGCCTGAACGACCGTCTCCCCTTCGACGTCAACGTGGTCTCCGTCGAGAAGGCGCCGCCGAAGTTCCACGCGCGGCACGACGCGAAGAGCCGGACCTATCTCTATCGAATCTCGCGGCGCCGCACGGCGTTCGACAAGCGGCTCGTCTGGTGGATCAAGGACCGCCTCGACGCGACGGCCATGCGCCGCGCGGCGAAGCTCTTCGAGGGGCGGCACGACTTCGGGTCGTTCGTGGAGAACCCGGAGGGACAGGACTCCACCCTCGTCGTCGTCGACTCGAGCGAGATCGTCGACACGCCGGCCGAGATCCATTTCCGCATCACCGCCTCGCACTTCCTGTGGAAGATGGTGCGGCGCCTCGCCGGCACGCTCGTCGAGGTCGGCCGCGGGAACCTCGACGCGGCGGGTGTAGAGAAACTCCTCGCCGAACGCTCCGCCGCGCCCGCGAAGTGGACCGCGCCGCCGTCGGGCCTCTTCCTCGAGAAGGTCCGCTACTGAGCGCGGACGGCTGGAGCCCGGAGGCCTACGCGCGCTTCGGCGTCGAGAGGCGCCGGCCCTTCGAGGACCTTCTCCTGCTCGTCGCTCCCATCCCGGGCGGCCGCGCCGTGGATCTGGGCTGTGGATCCGGCGAGCTGACCCGCGTGCTGCACTACAGAATCCAGGCTTCCGAGACGCTGGGGATCGACTCCTCCGACGCGATGCTCGCGAAGGCGGCCCGGCAGGCCCGCGACGGCGTGCGGTTCGAGCGCGACGACATCGGCGCCTTCTCGCCGGCCGAGCCGTACGACCTCGTATTCTCGAACGCCGCGCTCCACTGGGTCCCGGACCATCCGGCGCTGCTCGCCCGCCTGACGCGCGCCGTGAGAGCCGGCGGCCAGCTCGCCTTCCAGGTCCCCGACAACTTCGACCATGCGTCCCACCGCGCGGCGGAGGAGGTCGCCCGACAGGAGCCCTTCCGCACCGCGCTCGGCGGCGAGGCGCATCCCCGCAACGTCCTCGCGCCCGAGGCCTACGCCTCGATCCTCGATCGCCTCGGGTATTCCGAGCAGACGGTCCGGCTCCAGATCTATGGCCAGCGGCTCGAGTCGCGCGAGGGCGTCGTCGCCTGGGTGGAGGGGTCGCTCCTGTCGGAGTACCGGAGCAGGCTCACCACGGAGCTCTACGCCCGCTTTCTCGAGGAGTATCGGAGCGCGCTGTTCGCCGCGGTTCCGGACGAGAGGCCCTACTTCTTCACGTACCGGCGCATCCTCGCGCGGGCCCGCCGGTAACGCCGGCGGCGCAGCGCCGATCGCTCCGGCTCCTCGATCACGAAGGGTCCGCCGTTGAGTGCGGGCCGACGACGACCTCTCAATCTCACGAAGATCTCACGCAAGCCTCCGTACGGGTCGGCCTCCCTCCGAACACAGTGCCGCCATGGTGAGCGGCGCGTGCGAGCGAAAAGAAGGGAGGTTCCTGAACTGTCGCGCCTCCTCGCGGCAATCGAACCGATCAATTCGGATAGGAAGGTGAACAATGACGAAACTGGGTAGATTCACAGGCCTCATCGTTTGCGCGATTCTCTTCGGGTCCGGGTCCGCCATCGCCGATGCCGTCGTGGATTGGAACGCGATCACGTCGCAGGCCGTGGCCGCCGCAAGCCCTCCCCGCCCGGGACCGACCGGGATCCTCGACTTTGCCGTGGTCCATGCCGCCGTGCACGACGCCGTCCAGGCCATCGTCCACGAGTCCGAGCCGTACGCCGTCGTGATTCCCGGGGCAACCGGCTCACCGGCAGCGGCCGCCGCAAAGGCCGCTCATGACGTGCTCGTCAACCGCTTTCCGGCACAGGCCGCCGGGCTCGACGCCACGTACCTCGCGTATCTGGCGAGCCACGGTCTGGCGCCGAACGACCCCGGTGTGGCGGTCGGGGCGCAGGCCGCGGCCGGCATCATCGCCCTTCGAGCCGGCGACGGAAGCTTCCCGAATCCTCCGCCGCCGCCCTTCATCGGCGGCACGGAGCCGGGTCAGTGGCGGCCGACGCCTTCGTACCTGCCCGGTCCACCGCCTGCCTTCTCCCCGATGGCGGCCCCGTGGCTCGGCAACGTCACTCCGTTCACGCTGGAGAGCCCGGACCAGTACCGCTCCCAGCCTCCCCCGGCGTTGACGAGCAGCCGGTACGCCCGCGACTACAAGGAAATCCAGGCCATGGGGGGAGACGTCAACAGCGAGCGCACGCAGGAGCAGACCGACATCGCTCTGTTCTGGGCGCTCAACTACGTCTCCCAGTGGAACCTGGCGCTGCGGGACATCGCTGCAGCGCACGTCGAGAACATCGGAGACAGCGCCCGGCTCTTCGCGCTCGCCAACTTCGCGGCCTCCGACGCCGCCATCAGCGCCTGGAACAGCAAGAACACATACGTCAACTGGCGGCCCGTCACGGCCATCCAGGAGGGAGACAACGACGGCAACCCGAAGACCAAGGGCGACACAGGCTGGCACCCCCTGATCAACACGCCGAACTACCCCGACATGTCCTCCGCTGCCAACGCCTTCACTCGAGCCATGACCATGACGCTGCGACTCTTCTTCAGGAAGGACCACTTCACCTTCCAGGTCGTCAGCAACAATCCCCTGGCCCTTCCGAACACCCGCACGTATCACCGCTTCTCGGACGCGGCCCGGGACGTCGTCGACGCCCGCGTCTGGGAAGGCATCCATTTCCGCTTCGCCGACCTCGCCGGACGGAAACAGGGCCGGCAGGTGGCCAAGTGGGCCTTCAAGCACGTTCTGCGCCCCATCCACGGCGATCCCGATTGCGACGACGACGAGGATGAAGAGGAGGATTGACGAGGCGGCGGGAGGCGCGTCGACGGATTCGCTGTTCACGAAACGAACCGTTTCACGACAAGTCACCGGCCCTCTCTCTGGTCGCGGGCGCGGCTTCACGCTGCGCCCGCTTTCGAGCGCCCGGGTGAGGAGCCGTCGTCGGCCGTCGGTCGGGCTGGTCAGCGAGACGCCGTCAGGCCCGCGGCATCACCTCGAACCCCGCGTCGGCGAAGTGGCGGTCGAAGGTGAAGGCCCGCTCCAGGCGCTGCCGGCGCATCAGGACGAACGATACGCAGTCGGTGAAGCTGACCTGCTGGTCCGCGAACTTCGCGAACAGTTCCACGGATTCCATCTCGTCGTCGGCGCCGGGCCGGAGGATGGTCAAGGCCTGCGAGCTCAGGAGGGCCCGTGCCCTGTCCGCGGCGAAGGCATAGGTCGCTCGTCTGCCGAGAAGAGTGAACGTCTCGTCGAGCACGAAACTGCTCGTGAAGCAGCGCGTCCGGGTCCGGTCGATCTCCGACCAGGCGCGGCGGCAACGCCGATGATGGCCGTCCTGCCGAATGTAGCGGGCGACGAAAGCGCCGGTGTCGACGAAAATCACCGCTCGTCGTCGTACAGATAGCGGTCGTGCTTCGCCGCGACGTCGGCCGGCCCCGGCCCGTCGTAGACGACGTCCTCGAAGAGCGGATCCGCGAGTGCGTCGTAGGCCACACCCGGCAGCACCGCGCTCAGCGAATCGCGGATCAGCTCACCGAGAGAAACGCCCTTCTGTTTCGCGCGCATGAGCGCACGACGGCGCAGTTCCTCGGGCAGCATGATCGTCGTCCTCCTCATCGAGGCTGGCATATGGCGCCATATTATGGCGCCATAACTACGAGTCAAAGCCTCTTTTTTCGACTGTCGGGACGGGTAGGAGCCCGAGGCCCGCTACAGGATGTCGGCGGATTCGAGGGCGCGGCGGAAGGCGCCGCGCCAGAGCTCGGTCAGCGCAGCGACGGGCTCGTCGATCAAGGGCTTGCTGCGGCCGTCGATGCGCAGGCGGTCGCCGCCGACCCAGCCGGCGGCGGAGAAGGGCACGTTCTTCTCTCGCGCCAGACCCCGGACCGCCACCTCGTTTTCGGGTGCGAAGGACACGACGGCCCGGCCGGTCGACTCGCCGAAGAGGATCGCGCTCGAGCGGGCGGCGCCGTCGAGGGCGATCGTGGCGCCGATCTCGCCCTGCATCGCGCACTCCGCCAGAGCCACGGCGAGGCCGCCGTCGGAGACGTCGTGGGCGGAGGCCAGGAGGCCCTTCTCGGCGAGCGTGGCGAGCAGATCGACCAGCCGCTTTTCGGCCGCGAGGTCGAGCGTCGGGACAGGGGCCTTCGTCGCCGCCCGCGGATCGTGCGCAGAAACTCCGAGGCCCCGAGCTCGTCGCGCGTCTCGCCGAGGAGCGCGACGAGATCGCCCGCGCCGGCGGAAGCGCAAGCGGACGTGCTTCTCGACGTCGTCGATGCAGGCCGACCATGCCGACGGTCGGCGTCGGCGGGATCGCGCGGCCTTCCGTCTCGTTGTAGAAGCGAGACGTTGCCCGAGACGACGGGCATCGCCGAGGGCGCGGCAGGCGTCGGCGATGCCGCGCACGGCGGCCTCGAACTGCGCCATGACCTCGGGCTTCTCGGGGTTGCCGAAGTTCAGGCAGTCGGTGACGGCGAGCGGCCGCGCGCCCGACGCAGGCGACCGAGCGCGCGGCCTCCGCGACGGCGATCGCTCGCCCCGCGGTACGGGTCGAGCGCGCAGAAGAACGGGTTGACGTCGCTCTTCATCGCGATGCCCTTCTTCGTGCCCTTGACGCGGATCGACGGCGGCGTCGCCGCCCGGGCGCTGGACCGTGTTCGACTGCACCATGTGGTCGTACTGCGTCCAGATCCAGGACTTCTCGGCGACGTTCGGGCGAGGCGAGGATCCGCCGCAGGCACGTCGCCGAAGTCGGCCGGCTCGTTCTCGGTCTGCCAGAGGAACGGCCCGGCGGGCGGCGCCGCGGCGGCGCGCGGGCCGGTCGTAGACGGGCGCGCGGTCCGAGAGCGGCGCGGCCGGAAGGTCCGCGACGATCTTGCCGTCGAAGAAGAGCACGACGCGGCCCGAGTCCGTGACGCGCCGATCTCGACGGCGTCGAGCTCCCACTTGTGGAAGATCGCGAGGACCTCCGTCGAGGCGGTCGCGCCGCGCGACGAGGAGCATCCGCTCCTGCGACTCCGACAGCATGATCTCGTAGGGCGTCATGCCGGTCTCGCGCACGCGGGACCTTCGAGAGGTCGATCTCGACGCCGCGCCGGCGCGGCCGGCCATCTCGAACGTCGAGGAGGTCAGGCCCGGCGGCGCCCATGTCCTGGATGCCGACGACGGCGTCGGTCTCGAAGAGCTCGAGGCAGGCCTCCAGCAGGAGCTTCTCGGTGAACGGGTCGCCGACCTGCACGGTCGGGCGCTTCTGCGTGCGCCTCGTCGCCGAACTCCGCCGAGGCCATCGTCGCGCCGTGGATGCCGTCGCGGCCCGTCTTCGAGCCGACGTAGACGACCGGGTTGCCCGCGCCCGTCGCGCCCGGCCGTGGAAGATCTGGTCCGTCCGCACGATGCCGAGGGTCATGACGTTGACGAGGATGTTGCCGTTGTAGCGCCGGGTGGAACGTCGTCTCGCCGCCGACCGTCGGGATGCCGATGCAGTTGCCGTAGCCGGCGATCCCGCGCACGACGCCGTCGACGAGGTGCCGCATGCCGCGGCGCGTCGAGCGGCCCGAAGCGGAGCGAGTTGAGCGACGCGATCGGCCGCGCGCCCATCGTGAAGACGTCGCGCAGGATCCCGCCGACGCCCGTCGCCGCGCCCTGGTACGGCTCGATGAACGAGGGGTGGTTGTGCGACTCCATCTTGAAGGCGACGCGCGAGCCCGTCGCCGATGTCGACGACGCCGGCGTTCTCGCCCGGCCCCTGGACGACGCGCGGCCCCGTCGTCGGGAACGTTCTTCAGGTGAACGCGCGACGACTTGTAGCGAGCAGTGCTCGCTCCACATCGCCGAGAAGATCCCGAGCTCGACGAGGTTGGGCTCGCGGCCGAGGATCTCGAGGATCCGCTGGTACTCGTCCTCCGAGAGGTTGTGCTCGCTGACGAGCTCGGGGGTGATCGGGTCATCGCGGTCAGCGGGCCGCCGACGCCGTGCCGCCGGACCGCGCTCTGCCGAGCACGACTCGAACAGCGATCCGGCCGTCGTCGTTGCCGAGCAGGCTCTCGCGAGCAGCGGTCCGGGTGCGGCATCAGGCCGACGACGTTGCCCCGCCCGTTGCAGATGCCGGCGATGTTGCGTCGCCGCGCCGTTGGGGTTGGCGGCGTCGGTCACGCCGCCGTCGGGCGTCGCAGTAGCGGAAGACGACGCGGCCCTCGCGCTCGAGGCTCGAGCAGCGTCCGGGCGGCGCGGTGTAGTTGCCCTCGCCGTGGCCGATCGGCATCCGTGACGACGCTGCCCGCTCGTAGACGGCGCGTGAACGGCGTGTCGCGTCGTTCTCGACCCGCAGGTGGACGTCGCGGCAGACGTAGCGGAGGTCCCGGTTGACCAGCATCGCTCCGGGCAGCAGGCCCGCCTCGAGCAGCACCTGGAAGCCGTTGCAGATCCCGAGCACCGGGCCGCCGCCGTCGGCGAACTCCGCGACGGCTCTCCATGACCGGCGAGAAGCGCGCGAGCGCGCCCGCGCGCAGGTAGTCGCCGTAGGCGAAGCCGCCCGGGCAGGATCACGGCGTCGGCGCCCTTCAGGTCCGTGTCGTGGTGCCAGACGAAGTCGGCCTCGCAGCCCGAGCAGGTCCTTGGCGACGTGGTAGCAGTCCTCGTCGCAGTTGCGAGCCGGGGAAGACGACGATCCCGAACTTCATGGTCGGCTCGCGGTCACGCGACGACTTCGCGGTGCGTACGACGCTTCCGCGCGGCACGCGACCTTGACGTCGTAGCCCTCGATCACGGTGTTGGCGAGCAGCTCCTCGGCCATCTTCCGAGCGTCGGCCTCGACCGCTCTCGCGTCGCTGCCGGCCACCTCGATGAAGAACACCTTGCCCGCCCGCACGTCCCGGACCGAGCCGTGGCCCGAGGCGGCCGAGCGCGGCGGCGATCGCCTTGCCCTGCGGGTCGAGGACCCCTTCGCGCGGATAGACCCGGACTTCCACTCTCATGCGTCGAACGCCTCCAGACCCTCGATTTGTTCCGCGATCTCGAACGGCACGGCCAGCCGGACCGTTCGATCGCCCGCGCGAGCATCGGCGCGCACGAGCGCCGGCGTGTTGTTGGTGCCGCGAGAGGTGCGTCGCGACGACCCGGCGCCGCTTCGGCCCCGACGAGCGGCCGGATCGCCTCCGCCGACTGCGCGTTGGAGAGGTGGCCGAGTCCGCCGGAGATCCGCTGCTTCAGCGGCCAGGTGTACGGGCCGTCGCGCAGCATGTCCTCGTCGTGGTTGAATCTCGACCATCAGCGTCGTCGCTTCCCGCAGAAACTCCACGAAGCCCTCCTCGGCGCGGCCGAGGTCGAGGCGACCACGAGCACGGGCGCCCTCCGACTCGAAGGATACGCCACCGACTCCGTTCGCGTCGTGGGGCGTCCCGAAGGCCCGGTAGCCGAGGCCGCCGATCCGTCCGTCGCGGCCGGGCTGGATGCGCACGAACGGCGTGAAGAGGTCGCCGGCGAGACCGATCGCCTCGGCCGTCCCCGCCGTCGTGTAGAGGGGACAGTCCCAGCGCGCGGTGAAGACCGCGGCCCCGCTCGAGTGGTCGTTGTGCTCGTGGGTCAGGAAGACGGCCGCGATCGTGTCGGGGCGATCCCGCGCCGCGTCATGCGGCGTTCGATCTCACGCGCCGAGAGGCCCGCGTCCACCAGCACCCGCGTCGCGCCCGATTCGACGACACACGCGTTGCCGCCGGACCCGGAAGCGAGGATGGTGACCCGCACTCGGAAAATGTATCAGAAGAACCGGACGAACTATGTCCGACCGGTCGACCCGAAGCCGCCGCCCTCGCGCGAGGTCGGCGCAAGCTTCTGCGCGACCGTGAGTTTCGCGCGGGCGACGGGCGCGAAGACGAGCTGCGCGATGCGCTCGCCGCGCGAAAGCGTGGCGGGCTCGGACCCCAGGTTCGCGAGGATGACCTTGACCTCGCCGCGATAGTCGCTGTCGATCGTCCCGGGCGCGTTCAGGAGCGCCAGGCCGTGACGCAGGGCCAGGCCGCTCCTCATCCGGACCTGCCCCTCGTAGCCTTCGGGGATCGCCAGCGCGATCCCGGTCGGCACGAGCTCGCGCGCGCCCGGCGCGAGCGTCAGCGGCGCCTCGATCGCCGCCCGCAGGTCGCAGCCCGCCGCGCCCGGCGTCGCGTAGGCCGGCAGCTCCAGCCCTTCGCCGTGCGGGAGGACGGTCACGGGGACGACGATCTCGATCATCGGCCGCCATTCAATCAGAAGCGGGGTCAGGTCTTCATTCTTCAATCATCAGGCTGCAAGAAATCCGAAGATTGAAGACCTGACCCCCTACAAAGCGGCGGCCAGGTCGGCGCGGGTCACGGGCAGGCGCTCGAGGTTGCCGACGACCGAAAGGGACAGGGCGCGGCCGTCGAGCAGGCGCGCCGCCTCGGCGTCGACGTCCTCGAGGCGCACGGCTTCGACCTTCGCGATGAGCTCCTCGGGGGCCTCGACGCGGCCGAGGTACAGCTCCTGCCGCGCCGCCGAGGACATCCGCGAAACCGTCGACTCCAGGGCGAGCAGCATGTTGCTTTTCAGGTTCTCCTTCGCCCGCGAAAGCTCGCGGCGCGAGACTCCCCCGCGCTTGAGCTTCCCGAGCTCCCGCAGCGTCACCTCGATCAGGCGGGGCAGGTTCTTCGGCGCGCACGCCGCGGAAACGGTCTCGTACCCGCCGAGACCGTAGGAGTTGAGCGCGGAGCCGATCGAGTAGGCGAGGCCGCGCTTCTCGCGGACCTCCTGGAAGAGGCGCGAGGACATCCCCCCGCCGAGCGCGATGTCGAAGAGGGCCGCCGCGTATCGCCGGTCGGACGTCTGGGGAGGCGCCTTCGACCCCCATGCACACGTGGACCTGCTCGAGCCCCGGGCGCGACTTGAGGGCGACGTGGTGCGCGCGGACGCGGCCGACTCTGCCCGGCCGGGCGGCGCGGGGCCCTTCCGCCGCGCCGGGCGAGAAGCCGCTCGACCGCCGCGAGCGCCGGCGCCGCCCGAACGTGCCCGCGCCAGCACGACGACGAGGTTGGCCGGCACGTAGCGCGAGCGGTAGTAGCGGTAGATGTCGTCCCGGCCGATCGCCCGGACGGTTTCCTCCGTGCCGAGGATCGGCGCGCCGAGCGGGTGGCCGCGCCAGAAGGACTCGACGAACGTCTCGTGCACGAGGTCGTCCGGGTTGTCGTTGGCTTCGCCGATCTCCTCCAGGATCACGCCCCGCTCGATCTCGACGTCCGACGCGCCGAAGGCCGGCGCGAGGACGACGTCGCCGATCAGGTCCAGCGCCTCGGGAAACCGGACGTCGAGGGTGTGCACGTAGAACCCCGTGTACTCCTTGGTCGTGAAGGCGTCGACGTCGCCGCCGAGCCCGTCGATGACGCGCGAGATCTCGGCGTTGGAGCGGCGGCGCGTGCGCTTGAAGAGCAGGTGCTCGAGGAAGTGCGAGAGCCCCCGGCGCGCCGCCGGCTCGTCGGCCCGAGCCCGCCCGAACGAAGAAGCCGAGCGCAGAAGGAGCGTACGTCCTGCATCTCGTCGATGAGGACCACGGCGCCGTTGTCCAGAACACGGCGGACGATCACGTCGGCGCTACGGCACGCCCGGCGACGGCGTCAGCCGCTGGACGCCCCGCAGGGTGTTGGGATCGATCGGCATCGCGAGGTCGTTGTCCGCGTCGCCCGCGATGAAGCGCCACTCGTCGTAGAACTCCCGGTCCCGCCACTTGCGCAGGGCCTGCTTGTGCAGGTTCACCTTGACGCCGACGATCGGGCCGACGGTCTTGGGCTTGTCGCCGAAGATGCCGGTGGAGAAGGGTTTCACCGTGGGCGTGGGCGCGGGACCTCCTCCGCCGAGGAAGGGCGGAGGCGTCGGCTCGCCGAGCCCCGTGTAGGTCGACGGCGGCTGATTGCCCTGCGACGCGCCCGGCGTCGTCCGCCCGGGGCCGCTGCCCGGCATGCCTCCGCCCTGCGGCGCCGGGCCCTGCCCCATCGGCAGCGCATCGGGAGTGCCGGCGATGATGACCTGCCACCCGTCGTCGCAGTTGCACATCGGTTCTCTCCAGAGCTGGCGGATCGACCGGGGCTTGATCTGAGCGAGCTCCTTCAACTCCGTGGGATACCGGCCGTAGCGCTTCTGGAACGCGAGGATCGCCCGCGCGTACTGCTTGCCGCGGAAGATGAGCTCCATCTCCTTGTCGCGCCGCACGATCGTCGCGACCGACGGCCCGACCGCGGCGATCAGGATCGTCACGATCGCGATGGCGACGACGACGCCGACCAGGGTGTAGCCGGCGTGCCGTTTCACCAGTCGCTGTAGTTCGTGCCGTCCAGCGCGACCTATCTTCGAGCCGCTGTGGACGTCGATGATGCCCGGCTTGGGCGGCTCGGTCACGGAGGGATCGTCCGGCTCGGAGGGCTCCTCTTCCATCGCGAGCACCCAGTCCGCGGCCTTCGTCATGGGGTCGAGCGGGATCTTCCGCATGTACCCGTCCTTGACGAGGATCTGCGAGGTCGGCCGGGTAGTTGCCCTTGTCGCCCTTGTACTGGTCGATGACGCTGCGGAAGGTGAAGAGGTCCGCGCGCAGCGTCGCCTCCCGGGCGCGCTGCGGCGAGTCGCGCAGGGCCGGGACCGCGATGGCCGCGAGGATGCCGATGATCGTCATGACGACGAGCAGCTCGAGCAGCGTGAAGCCGCGCTGGCGGGACGTTTTCCGCATCACCAGTCCTTGTAGTGCGTCCCGTCGAGGGCCTTCGCGCTCGGACAGCGAGTACACGTCGTAGACGTTCTGGCCGCCCCAGGCGAACGAGTCGGGCTCGTCCTGGTAGGACCGCTGCCCCCACTCGGCCTTGCCGGTCATCGGGTCGATCGGGATGCGCCGGATGAACCTCTGCTTCTTCTTGACCTGGCCGACGAGATCGACGCCCTTGGCGAGCGTCTCGAGCTCCGGCGGATACCCCTCGCCGCCGATCTCGAGCGGGATCAGGCCCGCGTCGGAGAGCTGCTTGTACTTGTCGATCGCCTCGCGCATCGTCCGGAGCTGGTGCTTCAACTCGAGCTCCTTCTGGCGGCGCAGCGAGTACCGCGCGACCGGCACGGCCATCGCCGGCAGGACCGCGATCATCACGGCGACGACCGCGAGCTCCACGATGGTGAAGCCCGCCTGGCGGCGGCGGGTCGACGCGGAAGCGATCATCGGACGTCGACCACCGCGGTGGAGAACGTGACCTCGGCCCCGGCCATTTCGACCGGCTCGAAGGTGATCGCGCCGCGGCCGGCGGCGATGCCGCGAAACGTGATCTCCGCGACCGCACGCGTGCCCGAGAGGTCGGCGGAGTCCGGGAGCTCGAGGACGACCTCGCTGCCCGCGATGCTGCCCGCGGCGGTGCCGTTTCCTCCCGCGAGCACCGGCCGCACCGAGACCGCGGCCGCGACGGAGGGGTCGAACCGGACGCGCAGCGTGCCTCCGGGGAACCCGCCGGGAGAGGTCGCGCGGACGAGCACGGTCTGCTGCTGCCCCACGCCGATGGTCAGGAACGCCGGGTCGAAGTCGAGGAGGACGGGCGTGCCGTTGTCGACCGCGGAAAGCGACGGCGCAGAGGCCGAGGCCGAGGCCGACTGGGTGCCGGCGGAGGCATTCTGGCCGGACTTCGACTGCGGCGGCACCTGGCTCTGCGGCGAGGTCGACGGCGGCTGAGTCGGCGGCCGGAAGATGTCGGTCGGGGCCCCGCCCGGCGCCAGGTTGATCCCCGGGTTCTGCGGCGGCTGTCCCGAAGGCGGCGGCGTGCGTTGCATCGGCGGCGTGCGCCCGCCGGGCTGCTGCTCGAACGGGCCGGCGTCGCGGTTCGGGTTCTCGATGCGCGGTCGCGCCCTGGTACGAGATGTTGGCGTCGGTGCCGACGTAGACCGGCGTCAGGTCCTCCTCGGTGATGTCGGGAACGCGGATGATGTGCGGCGTCAGCGTCAGGACGAGGTCGGTGCGTCTGGTTGTCGGTCGTTCTTCTTGGAGAAGAGCCGGCCGATGAGCGGGAATGTCGCCGAGGAACGGGATCGTCTCGCTTGGCGTTCGACTTGTCGGTGCGGATAGAGGCCCGCGAGGAAGTTCGTCTCGCCGTCCTTGAGCCGGATGTTCGAGGAGATCGTGCGCGTGCCGATGATCGGCTGGGGCTGCGCCGCTCTGCCCGCTGCCACGACGTACCCGGTGATGTTGCGAGACCTCGATCGTCAGCTTCAGCGTGACCTCCTTGTTGTGGTGGACGCGCGGCTCGACCTCGATCTTGATGCCGACGTCCTGGTACTGGAACGACGTGATCGGGACGACGTTGCCGCCGACCGACGGTTCGCGGTGTTGAACGTCGTGACGCGGGATCGGGACGCGGTCGCCGATCACGAGCTGCGCCTTCTCGCCCTCGGCGATCCGGAGCTGCGGCTTGGCGAGGAGCTCGGCGTCCGTGTTGTCCTTGATGAAGTTGTACGACGCGAGTCGGGATCGTGAACCCGAAGGAGTTGATCCCGAGCTGCTTGAGCTGGTCCCAGGTGAAGCCGTCGGCGACCGTCGCCCCGAGGTTCGTCATGCCCGTCGCCGGCGACGGATCGTCGCTCGACGGCACGGGGCACGAGCTGGATGCCGAGGTCGTGAGCCTTGGTCGGCGTTGATCTGGAGCAGCTCGACGTCGACGACGACCTCGGCGACTTGCTTGTCGTTCTCCTCGATGATCCGCTCGGCGACGGCGACCTTGTCGGCCGTGTCGCGCAGCGTGATCGAGTTCTCGGCCTTGTTGACCGAGATGCGCGTCGTCTGCAGCAGCGAGCGCAGCGCGTTGGAGACCTCCGTCACGTCGCCGTTCGAGAGGAAGAACGTCCGGATGACGAGGTCCTCGTAGGTCTTGCGGTTCTGCGGCGTGTCGGCGGCGATCAGGATCGTCTTCTCGTCGATGACCTTGTAGAAGTGGTTCTCCTGGCGGATGCAGGGTCTCGAGCGCCTTCTGGAAGTCGATCGTTGAGTCAGCACGATCGAGACGTTGTCGTCCTTCAGCTGCGGGTCGAAGATGACGTTGATGCCGGCGGCGGCCGCCGAGCGACCGGTAGATCTGCTTGATCGGCTTGGGCTGCGGGAAGTTCAGGTTGATCGGCTTGTCGCTCGAAGGCTCGAGCATCGGGGCGTCGCGCCCGCGCCCCCTGCGTCTTCTTCTTGAGGGTCTCCATCCGGGAATCGGCGGCCGCGCTCCGCCTCCGGCTTGGCGACGTCCCTCCGGCCTTGCGCAGCTCGAGCTCGGCGTAGTCGTTGGTCGGGTCGAGGAGGACGGTCTGCTGCGAGCTCCACGACGGCGAGGTCGGGCCGGCCCGAGGCGCGGTAGATCTTTCCCTTCTCGAAGTGGACCTGCGAGGCCTTCATCTTGGCCCGCTCGAGCGCGATCTTGTAGCTCGAGTTGGTCGGGTCGGTCTCGACGGCCCTGGCGTACGACATCACCGCCAGGTCCCAGTGCCCGACCGCCTCCTCGTCCTTCGCCTGCTGGTACGCCGTCGAGCCCGCGCAGGCGGTCATGACGACGCACATCAGCGCCGCGAGGCCTCTCTTCCACAGCTTCATCAGAACCGTCCCCTTTTCGAGTTCCGCATCTTCATGGCGTGAGCGGAAGCCGCCGCGTCTCGCCCGGGTCGAACCCCACGAAGCCGACGTCGATCGATTCGTAGCCCACCTTGCGGAGTACGAACTTGCTGAACAGAATGTCGCCCGCACGGGCGTTGAAGACCTCGTCGCCCTGCTGGATCACGGCGATCGGATGGTCCTTCGGGCCGAAGCTCCCGACGAACTTGAACGAGATCTCCGGCGGCTTCGGCGTCGGCGTGGGCGGCGGCGGGCGGGAGCGGGCCGACGTAGTTCGGCTCGCCCGGCACGGGCGGGCGGGGCGTCGGCGTGGGCAGCGGCGGACGCGTCGGCTCCCGCAGGTCGAAGAGGTCCCGGCCGGACTCGGATCCGCCGCGCGCGGGCGGCATGTCGAAGTCCTTCGGGTCGATGACCGGGACCTCGTCGGGCGAGACGATCTTCGAGGACGCGGCGCGGCGGCCTCCCCGGGCCGGCGCGGATTCCTCGTCGATCGCGGCCGGTCCGGCCGGCACCGCCTTCCTCACGGCCGCCGGAGGCGGCGCCTGGCCTGTGCCGGACCGCCAGCGGACGACGGCGAGGACCAGCACCGCCGCGAGCGCGGCGAACGTCAACGCCTGGCGCCTCGAGCCGAGCGTGAGGGCCATCTATCCGGTCCTCCGCGCGGGCACCGCGCCCCGGGCCGGCGCGGGCGCGGGGCCGGCGGGCTTGCGGGACGAATCGGGAGCCTCCTCGCGATCGCTGAAGTAGGTGACGAGCTCCATCTGGACCGAGACGACGCCCGGCTGATCGGTCTCGCGCCGGATCGAAACGCTCTGCACCGCGACCCAGCGCTTGCCGGTCTCGAAGGTCCGCAGCAGCTTCTTGAACTTCGCGTAGTCGCACTTGACCGGGAACGAGATCTTCATCTGCGTCAGCGGGAGCTGCGTCACCGGGATCGTCGAGTAGCCGATCTGGTTGACCTCGATGCCGGCGTCCTTGAGGGCCGCGTGCAGGTCGGCGACGACGGCGGCGAGCGTCTGCTGCTGCGTGCCGATCCGGTGGCCGTAGAACTCCGCCATCGCCTCCGAGACGCCCGAGAGACGTTCCCGCTGTCCCGAGAGGCGGGCGGCGTCCGCCTCGCGCGCCTCGACCGCGCGCTGGAGCCCGTCGCGCCGGGCCTCGAGTGCCTCGCGCCGCTCGTGCGTGTTCGTGCGGTAGCTCAGGTAGAAAACGAGGTTGCCCCCGGCGAAGAGGAGTCCCGCCACGGCGAGCGGCAGCCTCCGGCGCCAGGCGTCCGGGATGCGGCTCATGGCCGGCCCCCCTTCGGCGGCGCGGCGGCCTCGTGGCGGCGAGCCTCGGGCTCGTACCGGCTGGAGAGGGAGAACTGGACGGGGTCCGGCATGCCGGGCTCGGAGGCCGCCTCGCTCTTCAGGTCGACGTCCCCGAACGCCGGGTCCTTCGCGAGCGCCGCGATCGTCAGGACGACGGCCTCGCGCTTGCGCGCGTAGAGCTGCATGTCGAGCCAGATCTCGCCGTCCTTGTCGAAACGCGGCTGCAGGTGGGCCAGCCCCACTTCGGAAGGCAGCGAGCGTTCGAGCCGCGAGAGCAGGGTCGTCCAGGAGAAGCGCCGCTCGGCCACCAGGCGCGCCAGGCCGCGGCTCTCCTCGGCGAGGGCCGACAGCTTGTAGGCCGACAGCGCCGCCTTCGCCGCGTCCGCCTTCTGGTCGGCGCGCTTCTGGCGGTCCTCGAGCGCGGCGATGTCGGCGCGGGTGTCCGCGACCTCGCGGCGGTACTCGGTGAAGACCCGGAGGTTCGCCACGAGGAGCACCGCGCCGAAGAGGAAGAGCAGGCCCGTCCCGACGTAGACCGGGCGGTCGTCGTGGAACGGCCGGCGCGCGAAGTTGAACGTCCGGCTCATCGGGCTCCCCAGACCGCGGCGAATCCCGCCAGCAGCTCCGGACGGGCCGCCACGCGCTCGTCGAACGCTCGGTCGGCCGAGAAGAACCGGCCCGAGAGGGGGACGGCCGGCACGGTGAAGGCGCTCATCGTCTCGAGGTTGCGGTCCGGCAGCTCGTCGTGGACGTAGACGGCCGACAGGCCCGGCCCCTTGAGCTTCTCGGCGTAGTACGAAAGCGACAGCCGCGCCTCGCGGTCGTGGTCGTGGTCCGCGTCGGTCTCCGGCGGCCGCTGGCGATAGAAGATCGGCGTCGCGCCCCGGGCGATGAAGAAGGACAGGGCGCCGCTCGTGCGGTGGAGCAGGGCAAAGTCGCCGGAGGCCTCCGCCGCGAGCGTCCGCGCGAGGCCCTCGAAGAGGGCGAGGCCGGCCGGCGCGAGGTAACCGATCCGCACGCCCGACTCCTCGAACACGCGCTCGATCGCTTCGACCGTCTCGCGCGGGGTCGCCGCGACGAGCACCCGCTTCTCGTCGGTGAGCTCGGGCATCGGCGAATAGACGATGGAGAGGTCCGTCGGCTGGCCCGGGAGGAGCTTCTTCAGCTTCCAGAGCACCATCTCGCGGACCGCGTCGGACTGGTCCGGGATCGTGTCGAGCTCGACGGCGAGGATCTTCGTCCAGGCGTCGGGGAAGATCACCGAGGCGCGCGACAGCCGGCCGCCGGCCAGGGCGCGCGCGGCCTTCACGGCCTCGGCGATCGCCTCGCGCGTCGGCAGCGCCGCGCCCCACGGTCCCGGGACGGTCGAGCCCGCCGGGTACCGGAAGTGCCGGGCCTCCTCGAAGCCGGCCGGCTCCCCGGCGCGCACGCGCGCGTACGTCACCCCATCGGGAAGGATGCAGAAGACGTGCGGCGGCACGACCGGCTTCAGAAACGGGACCCTAATCGACGAAGGTCACCTTGTTGATCTCCTGGAGCGTGGTCGTGCCCGCGAACGACCTTCTCGAGCGCCGACTCGCGCAGGAAGATCATGCCCTCCTCCCGGGCGGCGCGCTTGATCTCGGCGGCCGGGCGGCGCTCGAGGATCAGCTCGCGGATGCGGTCGGACAGGTCGAGCAGCTCGCAGATCGCCGTGCGGCCCTTGAAGCCGGTGCCGCCGCACTCGATGCAGCCGGCGCCCTCGTAGAAGCGTGCGTGCCGCGTAGCAGCTCCGGGTCGAGGCCCGACTCGACGAGCAGCTCGTCGGCGATGCGTCGACCGCGCGCTTGCAGTGCGCGCAGATGCGTGCGCACCAGCCGCTGGGCCAGCACGCAGTTGAGGGCCGAGACGAAGTTGTAGGGCTCGACCTTCATGTTCAGGAAGCGGCCGAGCACGTCGAACACGTTGTTGGCGTGGACGGTGGTGAAGACGAGGTGGCCGGTGAGCGCCGACTGGATCGCGATCTGCGCCGTCTCCGCGTCGCGGATCTCGCCGACCATGATCTTGTCGGGGTCGTGGCGCAGGATCGAGCGCAGGCCGCGGGCGAAGGTCAGGCCCTTCTTCTCGTTGACCGGGATCTGCGTGATGCCCGTGCAGCTGGTACTCGACCGGGTCCTCGATGGTGATGATCTTGTCCTCGTCGGTCTTGATCTCGGAGAGCGCGGCGTAGAGCGTCGTGGTCTTGCCGGAGCCGGTGGGCCCGGTCACCAGCACCATGCCGTAGGGCTCGCGGATGAACTTGCGGAAGCTGCGCAGCGTCTCGTCGTCGAAGCCGAGGACGTCGAGGCGCAGGCGGCGGAACTCCGCGTTCGACCGATCTCCTTGTCGAGGATGCGGATGACCGCGTCCTCGCCGTGGACCGAGGGCATGATCGAGACGCGGAAGTCGATCGTGCGGCCGCGCGATCGCGCAGCCGGAAGCGGCCGTCCTGGGGCACGCGCTTCTCGGCGATGTCGAGCTCGGACATGACCTTGATGCGGCTGATGATCGTGCGGTGGTGCTCCTTGTCGATCGGCTCCATCGCCGGTAGAGCACGCCGTCGATGCGGTACTTGATCACCACCTCGTTGTCGCGGGTCTCGATGTGGATGTCGGAGGCGCGGCGGTGGATGGCGTCGAAGACGATCGAGTCGACGAGCCGGATGATCGGCGACGGCGTCCTGCTGGGATCTTGTCGATCGACAGGATCTCCTCGCCGTCCTCGTCCTCGCGCGACGAGCTGGATCTGGAAGGCCTCGGTGGCCTCCTCGAGCACGCGCTGGGTCGACTCTGCTCTTCTGCAGGCTCTGGATCGCCGATGGCGTGCCGACCGCCGGCCTTGACCTGCAGCGGCAGCCGACCAGGAGCTCAGCTCGTCGACCGCACGACGTCGGTCGGATCGGCCAGTCGATCGGCATCGCGCGGTCGGTGCGGCTCTCGGGCAGGAAGTCGTAGCGGAACATCAGCTCCACCGGGATGGAGCTGAAGAGCTCCGGGTCGGGCGCGAAGGAGGCGACGTCGACGTACTCGAGCCCAGCGCTCGGCGAGCGCGCGCCGCGGCCTCCTCCTCCGACGAGGCGAGCGCCCAGGCGGCCGGCGGTCGCTGAGGTCTTGGCGCTGGCGGTCGCTCGACCTACGGCTCCCTGATCGCCGAGATGGCCGGAACATCGGCAGGTAGAACGAGAGCAGCATCGCCACGACCACACCTCCCATCATCACCAGGAGCACCGGCTCGACGAGCGACAGCACGCGCGCCAGCGCGGGTCGAGCTCCTCGTCGTAGAACTCGGCGATCGCGCGAGCATGTCGCCGAGCGCGCCGGTCTGCTCGCCGACCTTGACCATCTCGAGCGGCAGCGCCTCAAGATGCCGGTCGAGTCGAGCGCCGTCCAGAGGCTCGCGCCCTCGCGGACCCGGTGGCGCCGCCCACGACCTGCGCCAGCGGGCGGTTGCCGATCGAGGCGGCCGCCACCTCGAGCGCGTTCACGAGCGGCAGGCCGCCCGCGAGCAGCGTCCCGAGGCTGCGCGTGAACTGGGTGATCGCGTACCGCCGCAAGATCCCGCCGACGAACGGGACCGTCAGCATCGCACCGTCGAGCCAGACGCGGCCCGCGCGTCGTCGAACCACCGCCAGGCGACGAACCCCGCCGCCGCCGAACGCGGCGGCGAGGATCAGCACGTTGGCCGCAGGATGGTCGCGACGCCGAGGACGACGCCGTCAAGAGCGGCAGCTCGGCGTTGAAGTCGGCGAAGAACTCCGTGAAGCGCGGGATGACGAAGGTCATCAGGATCGCGATGAGAACGCCCGACAGCGCGATCAGGATGACCGGGTAGACGAGGGTCGAGACGACCTTGCGCGTCAGGGCGATGACCGTCTTCTGGTACTTGAGGTACCGGCGCAGCACCGCCTCGATCTCGCCCGACTTCTCGCCCGCCTTCAGCGACGTCCAGTAGAGGCGCGGAAAGAGGTCGCCCTCCTCGGCGAAGGCCTCGGAGATCGAGGAGCCCGAGTTGACCCGTTCGCGCACGTCGGTGAGGACGCGGCGCAGGACCGGGCTCTTCTGCCTCTCGAGCAGGATCTCGAAGGAGCGCACGACCGGCAGGCCCGCCTTCAGGAGCGCAATCAGCTCCTGGTTGAAGATCAGGAAGTCCGCCATCTTGATCCGGCCGCCCTTGCCCCTGGCCTTCCCGCTCGCCAGCGAGAACCCCTTCCGGCGGATCGCGAAGACGTGCCCGCCCCGGCGCTCGACTTCGAGCCGCGCGGCGCCGAGGTCGGCCGCCATGACGGACTGCTCGGCCACCGAGCCGTCGGGCCATCCGGCCTTGACGCGGAACTCGCTCACGGCTTCTTCTCCACGGTCGCACCGCCCGGAAAGCCCTTCTCGGGGACGTCGCCGCGCGGCAGCTCCTGCGCGTGGAGGATCAGGATGAGCGCGCTCTTGGACCGCTCCTCCTTCGAGGCGCCGACGACGAGCGTCTGCGAGAGGGTCACCGGCATCGAGGAGCGGTAGAGCGGCCGCATGAAGACGGTACCGCCCGAGGCGGACCTGTAGATCTTGGACAGCCCGAAGGGCGACAGCAGCAGCTCGTTGCCGGAGCCCGCGGTCCGCACGGTGAACGACAGCATGAACTCCTCGCCCAGCTGGCTCTCGATGCGGCCCCCGTCGGTCGTCCGCAGCACGACCGAGTCGATGAGGGCGTAGTCGTTGAACTGGAACATGGACTTGAGCTTCGCGCCGAGGCCCCCGATCTCCCGTGCGATCGATCCCTCGGGGACGTCGGCCCGCGCCCGGACGAGCTTGACGGCGAAGGTGAACCCGCGCGGCGGAACGTCGAACGCGGCGAGCACGCGGCCGATCTGGTCGAGCTTCTCGGGGCGGTCGGTCACCGTCATCGCGTTCAGCTTCTGCGTGAGCGTGATCGAAGCCGACTCGGAGAGGTTCGGCCGGATCAGGAGCGCCGCCTCCTCGACCCGCTTGTACTTGAGGACGTAGACGCGCACGGTCGCCTCGTCCGCGGCCCGCAGGGCGGTGGCGGAGATCACGAACGCGGCGAGGAAGAGAAGCGTCTTTTTCACGAGTACGAAAACCTGGGCCCCTCAGCCGGGCCCGCAGGGGAACGGGGTCAGATGTCGAGCCCCCGGTCCACGATCCAGACGACCCGCGGCTCCTCCCGGCCGGCGCCGGGATTCCAGTCGTAGACGGTGGCTTCCGCGGGCATTTCGGCTTCCGACGGCCGCGCGGCCGGCTGGAGGGCCGGGGCGGACTCGGCGAGCGGCGTGGGCCGCGAGGCTGCGACGGATTCCGGCCGGCGCGCCCCGGTCCCGGGCGCGACGAGCAGCAGGGCGGTGAAGGCCGCGGCCGCGGCGGCCGCGCCCGACAGCGTCATGCGGCGGCGCGTGGTCCGGCGGATCCGCGCCTCGGTCCGGGCGAAGGCGACACCCGTGCGCACGTTCGAGAGGATGCGCTCCGCGTCTCCGGCCGGCAGCTCCTCCTGCGGGAACGGCCGGGCGAAGAGCATCGTCGGCTCCCCGGCGGCGGCGAGGTCGCGGCACTCCAGGCACGACGCGAGATGTTCGCGGAGGATCCGCCGCTGCGGCGCGGGCAGCGCGTCCTTCACGTAGTCGCCGAAGCTCGAACGGACGATCGGGCAGATCGCGCTCACGCCAGCGGCCTCCCCCGGAGGAACTCCGGGAAGAGCCGCCCGATCTCCCTGCGGAGGATCCGGCGGGCGTTGAACAGGTGGTTGCGCACGGTCGATTCGCCGCAGCCGAGGATCTCGGCGATCTCGCGGGTCTCGCAGTCCTGCATCTCCTTCAGGACGAACGCCGCCTTCTGCTTTTCCGAGAGGCGGCCCGAAACCGTTTCGAAGAGGCGAGCGAGCTCGGCGTCCTCGGCGGTCCGCGTCGCGTCGGCGGCCGTCGACTCCTCGCGCTCGCGCACGAGGTGGAGCGTGGCGCCGTGCGCCCGCTCGCGGCTGCGGGAGCTGCGGAGGAAGTCGATCGAGAGGTTCGTCGCGATCCGGTAGAGCCAGGTGTTCAGGGAGTATTTCTCGTCGTAGCGATGGAGCTCGTTCCAGACGCGCAGGAAGACCATCTGCGCGACGTCGCGGGCGTCCTCGACGTTGCCGACGATCCGCCGGGCGAGCGAGACGACCGCCGGGGTCTTGCGGGTGACGAGCGTCTCGAAGGAGACCATGTCGCCGCCCCGGGCCCGGATGGCCAGATCCCGATCGGGAAGCTCCAGAGCTTCCTGGCGGTCCCGGCTCTGGCTGTAGACGAGCTCCATTGTCCGAAAGGTCTCCTCCTGTCGCGGTATACGGACGTCAGCCCGCGTCCGTTGAGGCGGATTTCCGCCTCCTAAGCCTTTGAATCTTAAATCTTTGTCGACGATCCGGCAAGCCGAATGGGGCCTCCCTGCGCGATAATCCAGGCGTTTGCTGCTTTACCGGGCGCTCGCCGCTCTGGCCTTAACCGCCTATGCCCCCTTCGCCTTCCTGCGCTCCCTGACCGGGAGCCGCCGGCTCGGAGACCTGCGCGGGCGGCTCGGGCTCTCGCGCTGGCCGGATCTGGAGGGCGGCGTGTGGATCCACGCGGTCTCCGTCGGCGAGATCGGCGTGGCCCGAAATCTCCTCCGCGAGCTCCGCGCTCTGCTGCCCGGCGCGCGATTCGGCGTCTCGGTCTCCACGGCCGCCGGCCGCGAGCTCGCCGAGCGCGCCCTCGGCGCGGAGGCGTCCGTCTTCGCCTTCCCCTTCGACCTCGCCGGCCCCGTCGAGAAGGCGCTCTCGCAGGCGCGCCCGGGCCTGATCGTCCTGACCGAGACGGAGCTCTGGCCGCTCTTCCTCGAGCGCGCGGCGCGCCGCGGAATCCCGGCTGCCCTCGTCAACGGCCGCATCTCGGAACGCTCCTTCGCGCGGTACCGGCGCGTGCGCGGGTTCTTCTCGAAGACGCTTTCACGGCTGTCGCTTCTGGCCATGCAGTCGCCGGAGGATGCCCGCCGCATCGCGGCGCTCGGGGCGCCCGGGGAACGGGTCCGCGTCTTCGGCAACCTCAAGTACGACCTGCCCGAGCCGCCCGCCTTCGCCGACGCCGAGCGCCTGCGCGCCGCCGCGGCCGGGCGCCCGGTCCTCGTCGCGGGCTCGACCGGCGAGGGCGAGGAAGCGCTCCTGCTCGACGCGTGGCAGCGCCTGGCGCTCCGGCCCCTGCTCGTCCTCGCGCCCCGCCGGCCCGAGCGCTTCGACGAGGTCGCGCGGGTCGTGGAGTCGAAGGGGCTGGGGCTCGTGAGGAGGAGCTCTGCGCCGTCCGCCGTCCGCTCTCGGCCGGAGGTCTATCTTCTCGACTCGATCGGCGAGCTCGCGTCCGCCTACCGCGAGGCGACGCTGGCCTTCGTCGGCGGAAGCCTCGTTCCGACCGGCGGCCAGAGCCCCATCGAGCCCTGGGCGGCGGGCGTTCCGGTCCTCTGCGGCCCGCACATGGACAACTTCCGGGAAGCGGCGGCAAGGGGCGAGGCCCTCGGGATCCTGCGCCGGGTAGCCGCGCCGGACCTGCCGCGGGAGATCGCCGCGGCCCTGGAGCGACGGGAGGAGACCGCTCGGCGCGGTTCCGACGCCGCCCGGTTCGTCGCGGAAAGCCGGGGCGCCGCCGCCGCGACCGCCCGGGAGCTGGCCGCGCTTGCGCCGGCGCTCGCCGGCGGGCGAGGATCCGCTTCGTGAACCTGTCTCCGCTGTCCCTGCTCTACGGCAAGGCCCTCGAGCTGCGCGCCGGCTGGTACGCCTCGGGACGGATCGTCTCGCACCCGCTACCCCGCCCGACGGTCTCGGTCGGCAACCTGACCTTCGGCGGCACGGGCAAGACCCCGCTCGTGGAGCTTCTCGCGCGGCGCCTGCGTTTCGAGGGCTGGCGGCCGGCGATTCTCTCGCGGGGATACGGCCGCGCGTCGAGCGGGGTCGTCGTGGTGTCGGCCGGCGAGGGCCCGCTCGTCGACGCGGGAGAGGGCGGCGACGAGCCCGTGGCGCTGGCGAAGGCGACCTCGGGCGTGCTCGTCGTCGTCGGCGAGAAGCGCGTCGAGGCGGCTCGGCGCGCGGCCGATCTCGGGGCCGACCTCTTCCTCCTCGACGACGGCTTCCAGCACCTCGCCGTCGGGCGCGACGTCAACCTGCTGCTCTTCGACTCGCGCGACCCGTTCGGCGGCGGGAGCACTCCCCCGCGCGGCCGCCTGCGCGAGCCGCTCGAGGCCATGCGCCGCGCGGACGCGATCGTCTTCACGCGCACCGAGCGGGGCTCGCCGCCCGCCGACGTCCTCGCGGCGATCGCCCGCATCCACCCCGCCGCCCCGATCTTCCACGCCCGGTTCCGGGGCGCGGGCCTGCGCGACGAGCAGGGCTCGCCCGTCGAGCCGGAGTCCCTGTCGGGCCTGCGGTCGATCGCGGTCTGCGGCGTCGCCGACGCGTCGCAGTTCTCGGCGACGCTGCGCGAGATGGGGCTGTCGCCCGAGGAGACGCTCGACTTCCGCGACCACCAGCGCTATCGCGAGCGGCAACTGACCCGCATCCGCCGCGCCGCCGAGCGTGCCGGCGCGAGCTGGCTCGTGACGACCGAGAAGGACGCCGTCAAGCTCGCGGGCCGGTCGCCGCTGCCGCTCCTGACCGTGCGCCTTTCCGTCGAGATCGCGGAGCCGGGGTTCTTCCCCTACCTCGCGTCGCGCCTCGCGGCGGCCCGCGCCGCCTCGGCGCCGAAGTCGTGAGGGCGCGGTCGGCCGCGCGCGACCGCGCGGAGCAGGCGCTCTTTCGCCTGGGCGTCGCGACCCTATCGGGCGCTGCCCGGCCGCGCGCCCGAGAGGCTCGGCCGCGCGCTCGCGCGGACGTACCTGCGCGCCTCGGCGTCGCGCCGCCGCATCGTCCTGGACAACCTCGCGGCCGCGTACCCCGGGAAGAGCGCGGAGGAGATCGCCCGGATCGGGCGGGCCTCGGCCGAGTGGATCGGCGCGGCGTTCGTGGAGTTCCTGCAGGTCTCGAGCCTCTCCGAGGAGGAGGTCCGCTCGCGGATCCGCGTCGCCGGGGAGGAGAACCTCCGCCGGGCGCGCGAGCGCGGAAAGGGGGTCTTCCTGCTGTCGGCCCACATCGGGGGCTGGGAGCTCGGCGCGATCCGCGCGGGAATGCTGGGCGAGCCGATCGCGCCGGTCGTGCGCCCGCTCGACAACCCGCTGCTCGAGCGCGAGCTCGCCCGCCGGCGGACGCGCTTCGGCAATCGCCTGATCGCCAAGCGCGAGGCCGCCAAGGACATCCTGCGCGCGATGGCGAAGGGCGAGACGGTGGCGATCCTCGTCGACCAGAACGTGCTCGCGCGGGAGGCCGTCTTCGTGCCGTTCTTCGGGCGCCTCGCCGCGACCACGCCCGCGCTCGCGCTCCTGCAGCTGAAGACCGATGCCGCGGTGGTGCCGGTCTTCACCTGGCCGGAGGGCGGCGGGCGCTACCGGCTCGAGTTCGAGACGCCGATCCTCGCCTCCGAATTCGAGGGGCTCCCGCGCGGCGAAGCGGTGCGCAGGGCCACGGCGCGGTACATGGAGGTCACCGAGGCCGCCGTGCGCAAGGCGCCCGAAATCTGGCTGTGGATGCACAACCGGTGGCGAACGCGGCCGGCGAGCCAGGAGGCCGGAGGCGGGACGGGCCGGAGGAGGCCGGAGCGCGTGAAGCGCCTCGTCATCGGCCCGAACTGGCTGGGGGACGCGGTGATGTCGCTGCCGTTCCTGCGCGCGATCCGGGCGGCCCATCCCGGCGACGGGCTCGCCGTGCTGGCGCCGCGGGGACCGGCGGCGATCTACCGCGCCGAGGGCTCGGCCGACGCGGTCATCGAGCGGTCGCCGAGTCTTCGCCAGGACGCATCGCGCCTGCGCGGCGAGCGGTTCGACGAAGCCTGGCTCCTCCCGAACTCCTTCCGCGCCGCCCTCATCGCGTGGCTCGGAGGCGCCCGGTGGCGCATCGGGTACGCGACCGACCGGCGCGCCCCGCTCCTGACACACGCGCTGCCGCCGCCCGATGGCACCCGGCACCAGCTCCGCGACTACGACGCGCTGCTCCAGGCGCGGGGCATCGAGCCGGATCTCGGGCCGCCGAGGCTTCCGGTGCCGGTCGAAGCCCTGGCCCTGGCGGATCGGGCGATCGCGGCGGCAGGCTGGCCCGCCGGGACCCGGCCGATCCTCTTCTCGCCCGGAAGCGCCAAGGCGAAGATCAAGCGCTGGCCGCCGGAACGGTTCGCGGCGCTCGCCGACGCGGTCGCCGTGCGGGGCCTGCCCTGCGGACTCCTCGCCGGCCCCGACGAGATCGAGCTCGGCGCCCGCGTGTCGGCCGCCGCTCGAGCGCCGCTGCCCGTCCTCGGTCCCGACCTCGATCCCGTGGCCCTGGCGGCCCTGCTTGCTCGCGCGCGCCTGCTCGTCTCGAACGACTCCGGGCCGATGCACCTGGCGGCCGCCGTCGGGACGCCGGTCGCCGCCTTCTTCGGGCCCACGGATCCGGGCCGGACCGCGGCTGTCGGTCCCGCCGTCCGCGTCCTCGACCGTTATCTCTTCTGCTCTCCGTGCCACCTCTACGTCTGTCCGTACGGACACGAGTGCATGGAGGAGATCACCGTGGAGGATGCGCTGCGCGCGTGCGGGGACCTCCTCGGCGGGAAGGGACCCTAGGTCGCGGCAGGCGGCCGCGTCACTTCAGCTCGGTGTTCCAGTACGCCACGTCCACGAAGTTGCGCCACGCCGGATGCAGCTTGCTCGACCCGAACTGGCCGACCGGGTGCCAGCGGGGCTTCCTCGGCGCGGCGACCAGGCGCATGTTCGCCTCGTGGGGCGTGCGGTTGCCCTTCTTGACGTTGCAGGACAGGCACGCGCAGACGACGTTCTCCCAGGTGGAGGCTCCCCCGCGCGAGAGGGGAATGACGTGGTCCAGGGAAAGCTCCGACGAGGAGAACCGGTGCCCGCAGTACTGGCAGCGGTTTCCGTCCCGGAGGTAGATGTTGTGCCGGGAGAACTTGACGTCCTGGCGCGGGAGGCGGTCGAAGTCCTTCAGGGCCACGACCCGCGGAATGCGGATCGCCATCGAGGGCGTCAACACCACCTCGTCCTGGGGGCGCACGGGGATGTCGCACCAGTTCTCGAACTCGTAGGTCGAGTAGTCGGGCAGGACCGCCTTCACGTGCCCCTTGTAGAAGAGCGAAAAGGCCTTGCGCACGGACGTGACCTGCACGGCCTGGAACACCCGATTGAGCACGAGGACCTGGGAGTCGAGCATCGGTTCCTTCTGGGCCGCTCATTATAATCCGCGGGAGTGCCCTTCGAAGTCGCGCGGCGCCGGCTGCTGGCGCTCGTTCCGAGCCTCGCCGGCCGCCGGCTCGTCGTGGCCGGCGACTTCGTGCTCGACCGGTTCGTCTACGGCCACCCCAAGCGCGTCAGCCGCGAGGCGCCGGTCCTCATCCTGCGGTACTGGAAAGAGGAGCGCCTGCCCGGCGGCGCGGGAAACACCGCCGCCAACGTCCGCGCCCTCGGCGGCGTGCCGCTCTGCGTCGGGGTCACGGGAGGCGACGAGGAGGGCCGGGCGCTGCGCGCCGCGATCGCCGAGCGGGGAATCGCACCGGACGGGCTCCTCGAGGCGCGCGGCTACCGCACGCCGACGAAGACCCGCATTCTCGGCGGGGCGCCGCATTCGATCAAGCAGCAGATCGTGCGCTACGACATCGAGGGGGACCTCTCGCCCGACGCGGCGCTCTCGGCCGCGCTCGGCGAGCGCCTGGGCGATGCCGCGCGCGGCGCCGACGGCGCGGTCCTCTCCGACTACGGGTACGGCGCGATCTCGCCCGCCTCCGTCGGCGCGCTGCGCGCGGCGCTGCCGCCGTCGGCGAGGATCAGCGTCGACTCGCGCCACCGCCTCCCCGAGTTCTCCGGCGTGGACGCCGCCACGCCCAACGAGGAGGAGCTCGAGGAGTGCGCGCGCGGCCCGCTCCCGTCCGACGCCGCGCTCGCCGAGGCCGGGGCCGCGTTGCGCTCGAGGATGCGCTGCGGGAGCCTGTTCGTCACCCGGGGCTCGCGCGGCATGGCCCTCTTCGACGGCGGCGCGCCGGTCCTGATCCCGGTGCACGGCACCGATCAGGTCGTCGACGTCACGGGCGCCGGCGACACCGTCCTCGCCACGCTTTCGCTGGCGCTCGCCGCCGGCGCGACGCCGCTCGAGGCCGCGCTGCTCGCGAACTTCGCCGGCAGCGTCGTGGTCATGAAGATGGGGACGGCCGTCGTCACCCCCGGCGAGCTCTCCGCCGCCGTCGAAGCGGACCGGACGCTGTTGAAGTGAGGCCGTGCGCCTCCTGATCGTCCGTCTCTCCTCCGCCGGAGACGTGATCCACGCGCTTCCCCTGGCCGAGAACGCGCGCGCCGCGGGCGCCGACGTCGGGTGGCTCGTCGAGCGGCCGTTCTCCGGCCTTCTCGAAGGCAACCCGCATTGCATCGAGATTTTCATGGCGGACACCAGGGCCTGGCGCCGGCAGCCGCTGTCCCGCTCCACGTGGGAGGAGATGGGCGAGCTCAAGCGGCGATTGCGCGCCTTCGCGCCGGACGAGACGATCGACGCGCAGGGGCTCTGGAAGTCGGCGATCGCGGCGCGCGCCGCCGGAGCGCCGGTCGTCGGCTTCGCCGGGACCGCGCGGCGTGAGGCCGGATCGGCAATCCTGGCGTCCGTCCGGGTCGCGCCCGGAGCCGGGGCGGCGCACGTGGTCGACCGCAACCTCGCGCTCCTCGAGGGCGCCGGAATCCCGGTCGACCGGCGCGCACCCGACGCCGCCTATCTCCTCGAGCGGCCGCACGCCGCCGCCGCGGCCTTTCTCTCGAGCGTGGCTCGACCCTTCGCGGTGTTCCATCCCGGCGCGGCGCGAGCGGAGAAGGCCTGGGGCGAAGAGCGGTTCGCCCGGCTCGCGCGCGGCCTCGCCGAGAAGGCCGGACGACATGCGGTCGTCTCGTGGGGACCGGGCGACGAGGAGCGCGTCGCCCGGATGCGCGCCCTGCTGCCCGGCGCCTCGATCCCGCCGCTGCTCGATTTCCCGGGGCTCGCGCACCTGGCGCGCGCGAGCTCGCTCTTCTGCGCCGGGGACACGGGACCGCTCCATCTCGCCGACGCCGTCGGCGCCTCGACGCTCGCGCTCTTCGGCCCGACCGACCCGGCGCGAAACGGACCATACCGGGACCGCCGGGGGATCGTCACGCGCATGCACGAGGTGTCGGACGACACGGTGCTCGCGCGGGCGCGGGAGCTCGTCGCGGCGCCATCTCCCCTTTGACTCTCGAACCCCAAACCCCTACCATCAACCGCACCCATGGCCGTCAAACTCGGAGATCTCCTCCTCAAGCAGAAGCTCATCACGCAGGAGCAGCTGGAGACCGCTTTGAAGCTCCAGCGCGAGGAGGGCGGCAAGATCGGCGAGGCCCTGGTGCGCGTCGGCGCCGTCTCCGAAGGCGACATCACCGAGACTCTCTCGCAGCAGTTCGGCGTGCCGTCGATCGACCTCGCGCATTTCGAGATCGACCCCGCGGTCATCAAGGTCGTCCCGGGAGAGGTCGCCCGCAAGTACGGTGTCCTGCCCGTGAACAAGACGGGCGCGACGCTGACGATCGCCATGGGCGATCCGACCAACGTCTTCGCGATGGACGACATCAAGTTCATGACGGGCTACAACGTCGAGCCGGTCGTCGCGTCGGAGATCGCTCTGCGCAAGGCGATCGACAAGCACTACGGGACGCCCCGCTCGGTCGTCTTGAAGGAGCGAACCAAGCAGTCCGGTACGTCCTTCAACGCGGAGTCGAGCCTCGAGGACGTCATGGCCTCCTCGGCGCTGACCATGGACGACATGGCGAGCGTCGGCCTCGGCGAGCTCAACATGGACGAGATCACGGGCCTCGACACCGGCGCCGACGTCGACGTGGTCAAGGGCGAGGAGGGCCAGGAGATCGACCTCTCCGACCTCGCCAAGTCCTCCGAATCCGCGCCCATCATCAAGGTCTCGAACCTCATCCTGATCGAGGCCCTGAAGGCCGGCGCCTCGGACATCCACGTCGAGCCGTACGAGAAGGAGTTCCGCGTCCGGTTCCGGATCGACGGGATCCTCCACAACATCATGGCTTTGCCGATGCGCACGCGCGACCCGCTCATTTCGCGCCTGAAGATCATGGCCAAGCTCGACATCTCCGAGAAGCGCCTCCCGCAGGACGGCCGGATCAAGATCCGGCTGCGCGTCGAGGAGCGCTCGCGCGACCTCGATCTGCGCGTCTCCTCGGTCCCGACGCACTTCGGCGAGAAGGTCGTCATGCGGTTGCTCGACAAGTCGAAGCTGCAGCTCGACATGACGCAGCTCGGCTTCGACGCGGAGCCGCTGCGGCGCTTCAAGGACGCGATCGACCGCCCCTACGGCATCGTCCTCGTGACGGGGCCCACGGGATCGGGCAAGACCAACACGCTCTACTCGGCCATCGCGGCCCTGAACGACCCGACGGTCAACATCATGACCGCCGAGGACCCGATCGAGTTCAACCTCGCCGGCATCAACCAGGTGCAGATGAAGGAGCAGATCGGCCTGACCTTCGCGTCGTCGCTGCGCTCGTTCCTGCGCCAGGACCCCGACATCATCCTGGTCGGCGAGATCCGCGACTTCGAGACCGCGGAGATCGCGGTCAAGGCCGCGCTCACCGGCCACCTCGTGCTGTCGACCCTCCACACCAACGACGCCCCCTCGACGATCAACCGGCTCATGAACATGGGCATCGAGCCGTTTCTCGTGGCGACGTCCGTCAACTGCATCTGCGCGCAGCGGCTGGTCCGGCGCATCTGCTCGCACTGCCCCGAGGACCTCGAGACGCCGCCCCAGATGCTGATCCAGGTGGGCTTCGCCCCCGACGAGGTCAAGAGCCTCCGGGTCAAGCGCGGGCGCGGCTGCGAGCGCTGCAACAACACCGGCTACAAGGGCCGGGTCGGCCTCTTCGAGGTGCTGCTCTTCACCGACGAGATCCGGGACATGATCCTGTCGGGGGCCTCCTCGATCGAGTTGAAGCGCAAGGCCATCGAGGAGGGCATGGTCAGCCTCCGGATGTCCGGCCTCCAGAAGATCCGGGAAGGCGCGACGACGCTCGAAGAGGTCCTCCGGGAAACCGTCCTCTAGGCCTGTCCGACGCCCCCGTTCCGGGCCCCGGACACCCCCGTCCGAATGGCCAGTCCCTTTATTTCCCGTCATTTCCGGCGTAAACTCTTGCGACACAACAATCGGGGGAACGTGTATGGCCAGTGATGCCACGCTCCATGGGCTTTTGAAGCAAATGGTCGAGATGGGGGCTTCCGACCTCCATCTGGCCACCCAGTCCCCGCCCATGGTCCGGCTCGACGGCAAGCTGATCCCCCTGCCCTACCCCCCGCTGACGGTTCCCGAGACCAAGCAGCTCGCGTACTCGGTCCTGACCGATGCCCAGAAGCACCGATTCGAGGAAAACCTCGAGCTCGACTTCTCCTTCGGCGTCAAGGGCCTGGCGCGATTCCGCGCGAACAACTTTCAGCAGCGCGGCGCCGTCGGCGGCGTCTACCGGCAGATCCCGTACGAGATCCTCGGCTTCAAGGAGCTCGGGCTTCCGCCGGTGGTCGAGCTGCTGTGCGACAAGCCGCGCGGCCTGATCCTCGTCTGACCGGACCGACGGGCTCGGGCAAGACGACCACGCTGGCCGCGATGCTCGACAAGATCAACCGCGAGAAGCAGCTCCACATCCTGACGATCGAGGACCCGATCGAGTTTCTCCACGGGCACAAGAAGTGCCTCGTGAATCAGCGCGAGCTCCACGCCGACACCCATTCGTTCTCGAACGCCCTGCGCGCGGTCCTGCGCGAAGACCCGGACGTCGTGCTCATCGGCGAAATGCGCGACCTCGAGACGATCGAGGCCGCCCTGCGCATCGCCGAGACGGGCCACCTGACGATGGCGACCCTCCACACGAACTCGGCCGACGACCTCGATCAACCGCATCATCGACGTCTTCCCGGCCCACCAGCAGAGCCAGATCCGCACGCAGCTCTCGTTCGTCCTCGAAGGAATCATGTGTCAGAGCCTGCTCGAGCGCGCGAGCGGCAAGGGCCGGGTCATGGCGCTGGAGGTGCTGATCCCCAACGCCGCCGTCCGCAACCTCATCCGCGAGGACAAGATCCACCAGATCTACTCGACGATGCAGTCCGGACAGTCCAAGTTCGGCATGCAGACGTTCAACCAGTCGCTCGCCACCCTGTACCTGAAGAAGCTCATCACGCTGGAAAACGCCCTCTCCCGCTCGTCGATGCCCGACGAGCTCCAGGAACTGATCAACCGCGGCTCCGGCGTCAACGTCCCGACGGTCACCGCGTCGGCCGGCAAGAGGTAAGACATGCCGAACTACGTCTGGAAGGGCAGGAACCGCAGCGGCCTCGTGCAGGAGGGCGTGCTGGCGGCCGACACCAAGGAAGTCGCGCTGTCGCAGCTGCGGCGCCAGAACATCGTCGTCACCGGCATCCGGGAGCGCGGCAAAGAGGTCTCGCTCACCAAGTGGTCCCGCAAGGTCCCGCCCAAGATCCTGGCCGTCTTCACGCGACAGTTCTCGGTCATGATCGACGCGGGTCTCCCGCTCGTCCAGTGCCTCGAGATCCTCGCCAACCAGCAGGAGCACAAGGGCTTCGCCAAGATCCTCCTGCAGGTGCGGCAGGACGTCGAGGCGGGCTCGACGCTCGCCGATGCGATGCGGCGCCACCCGAAGGCCTTCGACGACCTCTACGTCAACATGGTCGCGGCCGGCGAGGCCGGCGGTATTCTCGACACGATCCTCCAGCGCCTCTCGACGTACATCGAGAAGGCCGTGAAGCTTCGGTCCCAGGTCCGGGCCGCGCTCATCTACCCGATCGCGGTCATCACGATCGCGGCGATCGTCGTCGCGGTCATCCTGCTGAAGGTCATCCCGACCTTCGCCGCTCTCTTCACGAGCCTCGGGGCGGAGCTGCCGTTCGCGACGCGGGTCGTCATCGCGTCCTCGAACTTCCTCGCGCGTTACTTCATCTTCTTCGTCATCGGCATCGCGGCGGGGATCTTCTTCTTCCGCCGGTACTACAAGACCTATCGCGGCCGGCGCGTCGTCGACGGCGCCATGCTGAAGGCCCCGATCATCGGCATCATCCTGCGCAAGATCGCGGTCGCGCGGTTCTGCCGGACGCTCGCGACCCTGACCTCCTCGGGCGTGCCGATCCTCGAGAGCCTGGACATCACGGCCCGCACCGCGGGCAACGCCATCGTGGAGGACGCCATCCTCGAGACGCGCCGGAGCGTCGAGAACGGCAAGACCCTCGTCGAGCCCCTCAAGGAGTCCCAGGTCTTTCCGAACATGGTCGTCCAGATGATCGGCGTCGGCGAGCAGACCGGCGCCCTGGACGCGATGCTCAACAAGATCGCCGAGTTCTACGAGGACGAGGTCGACATCGCCGTGGCCGGACTGGTCAAGCTGCTCGAGCCGGTCATGATCTTCATTCTCGGCGTCGTCATCGGCGGTATCGTCATCGCGATGTACCTGCCGATGTTTACGCTGATCAACAAGATCGGGTAGATCCAATGGGGTCAGGTCTTCATTTTTCGGATTTCCGCGACGTGGTTGCCGAGGAACCAGCCGTCTGAAATCCGAAAAATGAAGACCTGACCCCATGGACGACTCCCTCCGGCGTTCGCTCCTCTGGCTGACCGCGATCCGGGTCGCGGTCCTCTTCCTGATCCTCCTGTCCGCGTTCCTGGTCCAGGCCGGCGCCGCCCCGGCCTCGCTCCTGGCGGACGCGCGCACGGAGGACGTCGACATCTCGTACCTGTACGGCCTCTGCGCCGCGGCCTTCGTCCTGTCGCTCTTCCACTGGACGATCGGCAGGCTCCTGCCCCCGCGCCCCGAGGCCTACCTGCAGATCCTGGGCGACCTCGGCCTCGTCTGCATGCTCGTGTACTCGTCCGGCGGGCCGACCTCGGTCTTCACCTTCCTCTATCTCGTCGTGATCGGCGCCGCGGCCTTTCTCCTCTACCGCACGGGGGCCGTGGTCATCGCGTCCGTCGCGGCGCTCGCCCACGGCCTCATGGTGGAGCTGACCGCCTACGAGGTCCTGCCCCGCCCCCGGATGGCGACCGCGGGGAACTGGGGCCCCGAACGCATCGGCTACAACCTCGCGATCACGATCGTCGGCTTCTACGGCGTCGCCTTCATGGTGTCGTACCTCTCGGAAAAGCTGCGCGGCGCCCGCGAGGAGCTCGAGAGCCGTCAGCAGGCGCTCTCCCGGATCCAGACGCTCTACGCCAACGTCATCGCGTCGATGTCCTCCGGCCTCGTCACCGCCGACTCGCGCGAGCGGGTCACGTTCCTCAACCAGGCCGGGGGGGACATCCTCGGGGTCGCGCCGGCGCGGGCCACGGGCCGCCCGCTTCCGGAGATCGGCCTCAACCTCCCCAGCGAGTGGGACGAGATCCGCCGCCGCACGCGCGGCCGCGAGAGCTACCGCGCGGAGATCGAGATCCAGCGCGAGGACTCGCGCCGGGTCCTCGGCTACTCGGTGCGCGCCCTGAAGGACCCCTCCTCCGGCGAAGACGGGGCCCTGATCGTGTTCCAGGACTTGACCGAGGTGAAGAAGCTCGAGCGCCAGGCCCGCTTCAACGAGCAGCTCGCCGCGGTGGGAGAGCTCGCGGCCGGCATCGCGCACGAGATCCGCAACCCGCTCGCCTCCATCTCGGGCTCGGTCCAGGTCCTCTCCCACGAGCTCTCCGTGGGCTCGGCCGAACGGAGGCTGATGGAGATCATCGTGTCCGAGTCGAACCGCCTCTCCCGGATCCTCGAGGAGTTCCTCCGGTTCGTTCGCCCGCAGGAGCGCCGCGTCGCCGTCTTCGACGTCGCCGGCAACCTCCACGAGGTCCTCGAGCTCTTTCGCATGTCCGACGAGGTTTCCGACGCGCACACGATCACGCTCCACGTGGTCCCGCCGGCCTCCCTGCTGTCGGGCGACCGCGACCAGATCCGCCAGATCATCTACAACGTCGCGAAGAACGCGGTCCGCGCGATGCCCGACGGCGGCACGCTCGCGGTGGAGGGCTTCGAGGACGGCGCCTGGTATAGCATCAAGTTCCGAGACACCGGCCGGGGCATGAGCGAGGAAGAGATCGCCCGCGTCTTCACGCCCTTCTCCACGGCCTTCGACGGCGGCACCGGGCTCGGCATGGCGATCGTCCGGCGCATCGTCGAGGACCACGGGGGCGCGATCGACGTCGAGTCGAAGCCGGGTGAAGGGACGACCGTGACGATACTGCTGCCGAGAAACGCTCCGACTCAGCCCTCCGCGGGCCGCGCCGCGATCTCCCCGGAGGCCGTGCAGTGAGCGGGCCCCGCCTGCTGATCGTCGACGACGAAAAGTCGCTGCGGGACATGCTCCAGCTGCTCTTCCACAAGCAGGGCTTCGAGGCCACCACGGCGGCCAACTACACCGAGGGCGTGGCGGCCGCAATCCGGTTGAACCCCGACGTCATCCTCTGCGACATCAAGATGCCGGACGGCAACGGCCTCGACCTGCTCTCCAAGGTGCGCGCGGAGGGCCTGCCGACGCCCGTCATCATGATCACCGCCCACACCTCGACCGAGGACGCGATCCAGGCGATGAAGCGAGGGGCGATCGACTACATCTCCAAGCCCTTCAACAACGAGGAGCTCGTGCTCGTCGTCCGGAGGGCGCTCGGAGAGAAGCAGCTCCAGGACGAGAACCTGTACCTGCGGCAGGAGCTCGCGGGCAAGTACACCTTCGCCAACATCATCGGCCGCGGCAGCCGGATGCAGGAGATCTTCCGGACGATCGACCGGATCGGCAAGGTCTCCTCGACGGTGCTGGTGACCGGCGAGAGCGGCACCGGCAAGGAAGTCATCGCGAGAGCCATCCACTTTCAGTCGATCCGCAAGGAGAAGAAGTTCGTCTCGATCAACTGCGGGGCGCTGCCCGAGTCCCTGCTCGAGTCCGAGCTCTTCGGCCACGAGCGGGGCGCCTTCACCGGCGCCGTCCGGGAGAAGCGCGGCCTCTTCCAGGAGGCCGACGGCGGCACACTCTTCCTCGACGAGATCTCGGAGACGACGCCGACGATGCAGGTCAAGCTGCTGCGCGCGATCCAGGAGAAGGTGATCCGCAAGGTCGGCGGCAACGACGAGGCCTCCGTCGACGTGCGGATCATCGCGGCGACCAACAAGGACCTGACCGACCTCGTCGCCGAGGGCCGGTTCCGCGAGGATCTCTTCTACCGCATCAACGTGATCCCGATCGTCCTGCCGCCGCTGCGGTCCCGCGTCGAGGACATCGCGCCGCTGACGACCCACTTCATCGCCAAGATCTGCAAGGAGCAGAAGATCCCGGAGAAGAAGATCTCGATCGAGGCCATGCGGCTGCTGGAGGCGTATCCGTGGCCCGGCAACGTGCGGGAGCTCGAGAACACGCTCGAACGCACCGTGGCGCTCGAGGCCGGGCCGGTCATCAACGCCTCGAGCCTTCCGGAGACCGTGGCCCTCGGCGTGCGCACGCGCGTGCCCGACTTCGAGAGTCTGCCCGAGGAGGGCATCAACCTCGAGGCCTACCTCGAGACGGTCGGCAAGCGGCTGATGCGCGAGGCGCTCGACCGCTGCGGCGGAGTCCAGACGAAGGCGGCCGAGCTCCTCCACATGTCCTTCCGGTCCTTCCGCTACTACGCGAAGAAGTACAACCTCGTGCACAAGGAAGAGACGTACGGCGAGGAGGACGGGGCCGAGGCCTCGGACGCGCCGGCGTGAGCCGCAGACTGGCGGCGGTGCTCGCCGTGTCCATCCTGGCGTCGGCCTGCGGCGCCTCGCCCGGTTCGTCCGCGCCGCCCGCCGCCACCCCCGCGGCGGCCGCCTCGTCCGGGCCGCGCGCCGTCCTGCCCTCGGGCGCCGTCTACGCCCTCGAGCTCGCGCTCACGCCCGAGGACCAGGCGCAGGGACTCATGTACCGCGAGAACCTCCCCGACCGCACGGGGATGCTGTTCGTCTTCCCCGAGTCCGCGCCGCACCACTTCTGGATGAAGAACACCATGATCCCGCTCGACATGGTCTGGCTGGACGAGTCGGGCAGGGTCGTCTACGTCTCGGCGGACACGCCCCCCTGCAAGGCGGACCCCTGCCCGACCTACGGCCCGGACGGAAGCGTCCGGATGGTGCTCGAGATCGCGGGGGGAATGGCGGCGAAGGAAGGCGTGAAGGCCGGGGCGACGGTGAAGCTGGAGGCGATTCCCTAGGGCTCGAAGAGGAAGAGCCCGTCGCCCATCGTCCCGACGTAGACCCGGCCGCCGTGGGCCTCGGCCGCGGAGGCGAGAACGAGCGCGGCGCGCGGGCTTGTGAAGGCCCGGCGGCTGCGGCCCTCCTGCCAGAAGAGCGTTCCGTCGACGTCCTGCAGGTTCGACCAGCCGCCCACGGGTTTCGAGGAGGCGGCGTTCTGCATGAAGATTCCGCCGGAAAGCTGCGCCTTCTTCTTCGTCGACCAGTTCCGGCCGTCCCACCAGGACAGCACGTCGCCGGACCGGACCTCGAGCAGCGCGTCGCCGTTCTTGTCCGCGAGGAGCTCCGCCGAGGTCACGCGGGCCGGCCCGCCGGCCACGGCCGCGAAGCGCTCGCCGTCCGACGTCCGGAACACGCCGTCGGTCGTCACCAGGACGGGCGACGCGAAGGGCTCGCCGTAGAGGGCGATCGGCGAGCCGGGAGGCGCCGCCGCGACCGGGGTCCAGCGCGCCCCGCCGTCCTTCGAAACGCGAACGCCCGCGGAGCTGGCGATCAGGAGCCGGGTCCGGGCGTCGCCGCCGCGAAACGCCGCCAGCATCGCGGAGGCCGGCAGCGGATCGACCGAGACCTTGCGCACCTGCCGGCCCGAAGCCTCCCAGACGCCGCTCTCTTCGCCTGCGAAGGCGCGAAAGAAGAACACGCGCGCCGGATCGTCGGGGTCGGCGACGACCTCCGAGACGCGGCTCTCCGCCAGGCCCTGCGAGCCCGCCTGGAGCGTGGCGCCGGCGTCGTCCGAGAAGAAGACCCCCTCGCCCTCGGTGCCGACGTAGAGCCGGCCCGAGCGGCGGTCCACCTCGAGCGCCGTGACGACGAGGGTCTCCCGCGAGATGCGGGCCCACGTCGCGCCGCCGTCGTCGGAGCGGTGGAGCCCGCCGACCGTCGCGGCGTAGATCACGCCCGGACGGCGCGGGTCGCGCCGCACGGCGTGCGAGCGCCGGTTGGTGAATCCCGAGGTGAAACGCGTCCAGCGGTCGCCGCCGTCTTTCGACCGGTAGACCCATCCGCAGGTGGAGACCCAGATGTCCCGCGAGTCGGCGCCGTCGAAGTCCCAGGCGTAGACGGTCGCGTCGAGGACCATGCCCTCCGCGATGCGCGACCACGAGGCGCCGCCGTCCTGCGTCCGGAACGCCTGGCGCCAGGTGCCCGCGTAGAGGACGCGGCGATCTGCCGGATCGAAGGCGAGCGACTCGACCTGGACGAGGCCGGAGACGCCCCGGCCCGTGGGCGTCCACGTCTTTCCGCCGTCGGAGGACAGGCGCACGCCGTCGTCGCCGCCGGCCGCGATCAGACGCGGCTCCCCGGGGGCGAGGGCGAGCGCGCGGGTCGTCACGGCTCCGGTCGACCGGAGGAGCGCCTTCCACGACGCCCCGCGATCGTCGCTGACGGCCACGAGGCCGCCTTTCGAGCTCCCCCGCGAGCGAGGCCCAGAGGCGGCCGGGAGCGGCGGGGTCGGCGACGAGCGAGGTCGCGTAGTAGCCCGGAAACGCGGGGCCCGGCGCCAGCGGCTCCCACGTCGCGCCGCCGTCCTTCGAGCCGTAGAAGTTGCCGCGGGAAGTCCCGCAGTAGAGCGTGCCCGGCGCGAAGGGATCGACGGCGAAAACCCGCACCTCGGCGCCCCAGAGCGGAAGCCGCCACCACGCGGCCGCGCGCGCCGGCGCGGCGGGCCACGCGAGCAGCGCCGCCGCCAGGAGGCCGAGGGCGCGGCCCCGCAGGCTCCGCAAGTTGTCGATCCGCACGACGCCATTGTACGGGGTCGGGGCGCCGGGGACCTGCGCGCGATCGGCTAAACTCGGCCCATGGGAGCCATCCGCGTCGCCGTCTTCCCGGCCGCAGGCCTCGGAACGCGGTTCCTGCCGGCCACCAAGGCGCAGCCCAAGGAAATGCTGCCGCTCGTCGACCGGCCCCTCATCCAGTACGTCGTCGAGGAGGCCCGGGACGCCGGCATCGAGCGGATCGTGATCGTCACCGGCCGCGGCAAGAACGCCATCGAGGACCACTTCGACACGTCCTTCGAGCTCGAGACGATGCTTCAGGAGCGCGGCAAGGAGGACCTCCTCGCCGAGGTCCGCGAGGTCTCCGACATGATCCCGGTCTCCTACGTGCGGCAGAAGCAGGCGCTCGGCCTCGGCCACGCGGTGCTGCAGGCGAAGGACCTCGTGGGGCGCCAGCCCTTCGCGGTGATGCTCGGCGACGACATCGTCGACTCGGACGTGCCGTGCATCGGGCAGATGATCCGGCTCTACGAGCGGCGCGGGAATCCCGTCATCGCGCTGCAGGAGGTTCCGCACGCGGAGACGCGCCAGTACGGGATCGTGGCGGGCCGGACGATCGAGGACCGCGTCGTCGAGATCACGGACATGGTCGAGAAGCCCCCGCCGGAGAAGGCGCCGTCCAACCTCGCGATCATCGGGCGCTACCTGCTTCCGCCCGAGATCTTCGACATCCTGGAGGAGACGCGCTCGGACGTCGGCGGCGAGATCCAGATCACGAGCGCCCTCAAGACGCTGCTCGACCGCCGGCCGATCGACGGATACCTCTTCGAGGGACGGCGTTACGACGCCGGCGACAAGCTCGGTTTCCTCAAGGCGACCGTCGAGTTCGCGCTGAAGCGCAAGGATCTCGGCGGGCCGTTCCGCGAATACCTCAAGACCCTCAAGCTCTGAACCGTCGTCGCCCTGACCGGCACGGACAACTTCGTTCTCGCACCCTGACGGATGCGTCTCACTCGGGCGAGAGACCCGGCTCCCGGGCCTTCGCCGGCGGCCGAACGGGCGCCGCGGCCGGAGTCGCCGCGGCATTCCCGCGGCCCCGGCGGAGGCTTCCTTCCGAGCCTCCCGGCCGGCTCGAAAGCGTGCGCGTCTCGTGCGGCGCCTCGGGCCAGCAGGGCTCGAGCCCGACGGGATAGGTTCCGGGACAGAAGAAGGGACTGATCCGGCACAGCAGGGACGGATCGGCGCAGGGCCTCGCGACTTCCGTCCGACCGGGGGGATTCGCGGCGACCTGGACCGTCAGAGCGAGACTCGCCAGCAGCATCTGCTCCTCCTTTGAGCGCGTCCGTTGCGCTCCAGAGGAGGTCAGAGCAAATTCCGGGCCGCTTCTACGAGTCGGACCCGCGCTTTTTCTTCTTTTCGCGCTTCTCGCCCTTCTCGGCCTTTTCGGCGTTCTCGGCCTTCGCCGACCTTTCCGCCTTTTCGGTCTTGTCCGCCTTCTCGGCCTTCTCGCCCGAGTCCGATCCGGAGCTCTCGCCCTCGGACTTGTCGGACTTCGAGGACGACCTTGCGCCGCCCTCCTGCTTCGCCCGCGCGTAGTCGGTGACGTACCAGCCGCTGCCCTTGAACTGGATGGCGGGCGCCGAAAACGCCTTCGTCAGCTTTCCGCCGCAATGCGGGCAGACCTTGAGCTTGGCTTCGCCGACGCGCTGGATGACTTCCGTCTTCCGCTGGCACTTGCCGCAGACGTATTCGTAGATCGGCATGGCGGCGAATGGTAGCAGGCCCGCGCGGCGCCGGAACCGCCCCGCCGTAGAATCGCGCCGTGACCACCGTCGCCGAGGCCCTCGAGATCCTGCGGGGCGCGTGCACGCCGGGCCCGCCCGAGCGCGTGCCGCTGTCCGAGGCCCACGGCCGGTTCCTGGCGCGCGACGTCGCCTCGGACGTGGACTGGCCTCCCTTCGACACGTCCGCGATGGACGGCTACGCCGTCCGCCTCGAGGACCTCGCAGCGCCGGGCGCCGGCCTGGCGGAACGGCCGGGGCTGGTCGCGGCCGGGGACCGGCCTCCGGCGCCGCTTTCGCGGGGCGAGGCCGTGCGGGTGATGACGGGAGCGCCGATCCCGAAGGGGACGGAGGCGATCGTCCCGGTCGAGGATGCCCGGCGCGAGGACGGGCGCATCGTCGCGGACTCGGTCCCGAAGGCGGGCGACCACGTCCGGCGGCGCGGCGAGAGCATCGTTGCGGGGATCCGGCTGCTCGAGGCCGGCCAGAGGCTCTCGGCCGCGGGCGTCTCGCTCGCCGCGCTCGCGGGCGCCGACCCGATCGCGGTCCATCGCCGCCCGGCGATCGCGATCGCCGTGACGGGAAACGAGCTCGTGCCGGCGTCGTCGAAGCCCGGGCCCGGCCAGCTGCGCGACTCCAACGGTCCCATGCTCGCCGCCCTCTGCACAGCGACGGGGCGCCGCGCTTCGACGCGTCCGGCCGTCGCGGACGAGGACGGCGCCGTGGCCCGGCTCTTCCGGGACGCCGGCCGCGACGAGGACGTCCTGATCTCGAGCGGCGGCGTGTCCGCCGGCGATCTCGACCTGCTCCCGGCGGAGGCCGCCCGGGCGGGCTTCGAGATCCTCTTCCACCGCGTCGCCGTGCGGCCCGGCCGCCCCGTGGCCTTCGGACGCCGCGGCCGGACCCTGTGGTTCGGGCTTCCCGGCAACCCCGTGTCGGCGAGCGTGTGCTTTCACCTCTTCGTCCGCTACGCCCTCGACTGCCTCGAAGGCGCCGCGAATCCCGGCGCCGCCGTGCGCCGCGCCCGCCTGACCCGGAAGGTCGCCCTGCGCGGACGCCGGGAGACCTATCGCGACGGCGTCCTCGACGCGTCCGACGAGGGGCAGCTTCGTGTCGCACCGGTCGAGAGCCTCGGCAGCCACGACCTGGCGGCCCACGCCCGGGCCAACGTGCTGATCCGGCTTCCGGCCGACGCCGACCGCCTCGCCGAAGGCGCTGCGGTCGACTGCCTGATGCTCGAACGATGACGCGCCGCGTCTCGCGAAAGTCGCTTTCGCACGAAGTCTCGCACCGGCGGGCGCCCGCTCACGACGGGATCTCGATCGCCTACACGCTGTGGCGGCGCCCCGCGCGCGAGCTGATCGTGCTCGCCCCGGGCTTCTGGAGGGTGCGCCTGGCGAAGGAGAACCTGTTTCTGGCGAACCACTTCCTGCGCCGGGGCTACGACGTGGTCTCGCTCGACTTCCGGGGCCACGGGGACAGCGGGGGCGGCTACGCCTTCGGCATCTCCGAGCACCACGATTTCCGCGCCGTCATCGGGGAGCTCGTCGGCCCCGGCCGGCTCTACGACCGGTTCGCCGTGCTCGGCCTGTCGATGGGCGGCTCGATCGCCGCGCAGGCCCTCGCGATGCACCCGGACCTCCCCTGCCGCGCGCTGGCGATGATCTCCTCGCCGGCGGACTTCGCGACGCTGCGGCCGAAGCCGTGGAAGGCCGGCGCGATCCGGCAGGTGCGGCTGAGGCACGCCCTGCGCGTGCCGCGGCTGGCGGCCGGCAAGCTCGCGCGGCGCAAGCCCAAGGCCTCCGACGCGGTGGCCATGCTCGCCATGCCGAAGCTCATCGTGACCTCCGAGGGCGACTGGCTCGTCGACCCGGCCCATGGGCGCGCGCTCGCCCGCTCCGCCGCGGAACCGGTCGAGCTCGTGCACCTCGACCTGCCGGGCTCGCTGCACGCCGACGGTCTCGTCAAGTTCGTTCCCGTCAAGCTGCTGCGGTTGCTCGACCGCTGGTTCGAAGAGAACGCGCCGCCGTAGCCGGCGCGGCGCTACATCGCCTTCGCACCCTCCGGGGTGAAGACCCGGTCGTCGATCTTCGCGGGCTGGATCTCGAGATACTCGAGCCGGGTCAGCGTCTGCGCCTTGGGGCCGAGCAGGTCGCGGATCTCCATCTCGGCGACGACCGTCCGTCCCTGCACGGAGCGGAACCGGGTGAAGGCCACCTCCCGCGCCGCCTTCCCGGACGGCAGGACGAGCACGAGCTTCCTCGGCAGCCTCTCCCCCTCCGCGTCGAGCCAGAGCGTGGCGCGCGGGTACGGGGCGTTCGACGCCTTCGCGGTCAGGTCGATCACGCGGCAGACGCGTTCGCCGACGTTCTCCGTCCCGGGACGCAGCGCCGCGTCGAAGTCCTCGGCGAACCGCATCTGTGCGACGTCGCCGAACGAGGCCCCGCCCATGAGGCGCTGGTTCGCCGTGATCGGCACCGGGTGCTCGGCGCCCGGGACGATGAGCCACATCTTCTGACCGACCGTCAGCGCCTTGCGGCCGTCGTTCTTGCCGCCCCGAAAGACGATGAGCGCGCGGTCCCGGCCCTTCACGTAGATGTCGAAGTCCGCCGTTCCCACGACCTGCCCGTTCTCGATGTTGCTGGCGCGGGCCCGGATCTTCGCCTCGCCGAAGGCGTTGCGCGCGGTGTCGACCGCCACGAGCCAGGCCTTCACGTCGGAGGCCGAAGGCTCCGGCGAGACCGCCGCGACCAGAGCCACGAGGACCGCGAGCGCCGGCCTAAACATGCGTCAGCGCGTCGACGATCGCGATGCGGGAGGCGCGCCGCGCCGGGAAGAAGGCGGCGATCGCCATCGTCGCGAGCATGGCGAAGAGGCCGGCGACGTAGGCGAGGGCGTAGAAGTTGACGTGCAGGACCGTGCCCGTCGTCGCCCCCGGCGGCGGCGGCAGCATGATGCCCGAGGCGTTCAGCGCGGCCCGGACGACGAGGGCGAGCACCGTTCCGGCCGCGCACCCGACGGCGGCGATGACGAGCCCTTCCGCGAGAAACATCTTCAGGATCCCCGACGGCCGCGTGCCGAGCGCCCGCAGGGTCCCGATCTCCCGGGTGCGCTCGGTGACGGCCATCGTCATGACGATCGCGGCCGAGAGGATCACGATCACCACCAGCACCGCTCCCACGAAGCCGAAGATCCCGATGTAGAGGAGCTTGACCTGGCCGTAGAAGACGGCGAGGTCCTGCCACTTCTGCACGGCGACGGGAAACCCGGCCGCGGCGAGGCCCTTCTCGAGGCGCGCCGCCGCCTTCTCTTCGTCGGCCTTCGGCTTCAGGAACACGACGAGCTTCGTGACCGTCTCCCCGCTCTGGAGAAGGCGCGAGACGAGCGACACGCCGGCCGCCAGGTAGCGGTCGTTGAGCTCCTTGAACTTCACGTCGGCCAGGCCCTCGACGATCCCGTCCACGGCGTTCAACGACCCATCCGGGGTCGTCGCCATCAGCGTCACCCGGTCGCCGACCTTCACGTCGAGCGCCGCGGCCAGCCCCGTGCCGAGCACGATCGAATCGCCCCCGTCGCCCGAGAGGTACCTGCCGGACAGGACGAGCTCGGAGGCGAGCGTGGCCGCCGCCTCGGGCCCCGGATCCACGCCGACGCCCAGAAACGGCACCGACCGGGAGCCGTTGGTGGCGAGGCCGACGAAGTCGATCCGCGGGAGGACCGCGGCGACGTCCGGGTCCTTCGCGGCGGCCGCGCGGGCGCGCGCCGAGTCGTGAATGCCGAACTCGAGCGTCGCCTCCTCGGCGCGGCCCAGGGCGCGCCGGTCGATGAGCTGGAGGTGCCCGACGCTCCGGATGGTGCCGTCCTTCAGGGCCTCGAAGGACTGGGCGATGAACCCGCCGGCGAGGGCGAAGGACGCGAAGCCGAACGCCACGACGGCGATCATCAGGAGGCTCCGCCGCTTCTGGCGGACGAGATTGCGCCAGGCGAGCGCGATCGAGCTCATGGCTTCGCCTCGTCCGATTCGACCTCGCCGTCGTGGAGCGAAACGACCCGGCGCGCCCGCTCGACGACGCGCGGGTCGTGAGTGGCGAAGAGGAAGGCCACGCCGCTCGACGCGTTGAACTCGCGCATCAGCTCGAGGATCCCCTCGGCCGTGCGGCTGTCGAGGCTCGCCGTGGGCTCGTCGGCAAAGACGATCGCCGGCCGGTTGGCCAGAGCCCGCGCGATCGCGACGCGCTGGCGCTGTCCGCCGGAGAGCAGGTCCGGCCGGGCCGCCGCCTTCTCCGGCATGCCGACCGCCGCGAGCAGCTCCCGCGACCGCGCCCGGCGCGCCGCCGCGTCGGCGCCCGCGAGCGCCAGCGGATAGCCGACGTTCTCCTCCGCCGTCAGGACCGGGATCAGGTTGAACGTCTGGAAGATGAACCCGAACCGGTCGCGCCGCAGGTCCGACCGCTCGTTCTCCGAGAGCGCCTCGCCCTGCCGGCCTTCGACGCGGACCTCTCCCCCGTCGGGCCGGTCGAGCAGTCCGAGGAGATTCAGGAGCGTCGTCTTCCCCGACCCGCTCGGCCCGCGCAGCGCCACGAACTCGCCCGGCCGGATCGCCAGCGTCACGCCCTGCACCGCCGGGACGAGCGCCTCGCCGAGCCGGTAGGAGCGGGAGAGGTTGCGCGCCTCGACGAGCGGAGTCTTCGGGTCCGGGCTCATTGCGCCCGGAGTTTAGCCGGTGCCGGGCTGCGCGGGCGGCTCGGGCTCACCGACCGGCCGCCCCGCGCGCACGTCGGATCCGGTGGAGAAAAAGGCGCCGCGGCGCGCTGGACCGAAGAGGGGACCGCCGCCCCCGAAGGGGCGGGTCCGGGTTGGGCGGGACGTGTGGGGCGGGAACGGTTCGAGTTTCCACGGAACCTTGTCCCTGATCTGGAGCAAGGCCCATGCCATCCGGCATGGGCCCTACCGGGTCTTCCGGTGTGCGGGCACCTTCGCTCCGGCGCGTCGGGCCTCGGAGAGCCCGATCGCGATCGCCTGTTTCCGGCTCACGACCTTGCGGCCCGAGCCCGAGCGCAACGTCCCGCGCTTTCGCTCGTGCAAGGCGCGTTCGACCTTCTTCTGGGCCCTGGGACCGTATTTCCTCGGCATGACGACCTCCCGCTCGAGGATTCAGCAAGATCCGGGCCCTGGAGCGGGAATGGCACTCCCGTTGCACCCCCCGAACGCGCGGAGGCTTGTCATGAAGAGCAAAGCGGCCATCGGAAACCACCCGGGTCGCGCCACCCGGCAGAGCGCGGCCATGATGGAGAAGCTCTCCCTCCTCGCGACGAAGTGGGCCGGGAGCGCGTGGGCCTTCGCCGCCGCCGCCTCGGTCGTCCTCGTCTGGGGCGCGACCGGCCCTCTCTTCGGCTACTCGGATACCTGGCAGCTCGTCATCAACACCGGCACGACGATCGTGACGTTCCTGATGGTCTTCCTCATCCAGCGGGCGCAGAACAAGGAGTCCCGGGCGATTCACCTCAAGCTCAACGAGCTCGTCGCCGCGACCCGAGGCGCGAGCAACCACCTGATCGACGTCGAGAACCTGACCGAGGCCGAGCTCGACGTTCTGCACCAGCACTTCCGCGAGCTCACCCGCCTGGCGGCCACGCAGGGACGCCTGCTCGAGTCCCATTCGATCGAGGAAGCACGCGAGCGCAGCAGGGCCAAGGCGCCGGCCACCCGTGCCGCGCGCGCGTAGCCGCCGCGGCCTGGCAAGCCCGTTGCTTCTCCCCGGGCGGGGTCTCGCGAAGTTCGCGCCCCTCTCTCCCGCCGCGAGTCTCCGATCCTCTCGGAGGCGCTAGCGGCGTTTTTTCTTCCCGGGGCCGCACGGGCGGCCTCGACACGGCCCATGCGCCGGGCCGGCACGCATTTCGCTAGTATCCGAAACCGGAGGCCTCAATGCCCACCTACTCGCTTCCCGATCTGCGTTACGACTTCGGCGCCCTCGAGCCCCACATCTCCGGAAGGATCATGGAGCTCCACCACGACAAGCACCACGCCGGCTACGTCAAGGGCGCCAATACGGCTCTCGACCAGCTCGGCGAGGCCCGCGACAAGGAGGACTTCACGCGGGTCGGCGCGCTCGAGAAGGCCCTCGCGTTCAACCTCTCCGGACACATCCTGCACTCGCTCTTCTGGCAGAACCTGACGCCGAAGGGCGGCGGCGAGCCGGACGGCGAGCTGCGCTCCGCGCTCGACGAGCATTTCGGAGGCTTCGACAAGTTCAAGCGCCAGCTGACCGAGGTGGCCTCGACCATCATGGGCTCGGGCTGGGGCGCGCTCATCTGGGAGCCGCTCGCGGGCAAGCTCCTGACGACCCAGATCTACGACCACCAGTCGAACCTGAGCCAGGGCGGAGTGCCCATCCTGGTGCTCGACGCCTGGGAGCACGCGTACTACCTCCAGTACAGGAACCAGAAGGCCGACTACTTCGCCGCGATCTGGAACGTGTGGAACTGGAAGGACGTCGCGGACCGGTTCGCCGCGGTCCGATCGCTCGACGTCGCGCTGTCGGGCGCCGCGAAGTAGGCGGGCGCGCGCTCGTCCCGCGCAGGAAAGAAAAATGCCGGGCGGTCGCGACGATGGGGAGCCGCGAGCCGCCCGGCCGGGGGAACGGCTCTCGCGGCCGTTCCGCGGGAGCCAGTCGTCCTTACTCGCTGTCGGACTCTTCGCCCGAGGTCTTCGGCCTCGAGCCGGGGTTGCTGCCCGAGCGATGAGACTCGCTCCCGCTCGGAACGTTCGAGTCGCGGCCGGGCTCCTTCTGCCCGTCCGGCCTGGGACCCTGCTGGCCGAGGGACTTTTCGTCCTTGTGGCCCGACTCGTTCTTCCGGTCGTACTCGTTCGGCATGGTTCAACTCCTTTGGCTAGATCCGGGCCGTATTGCCCGTGCTCGTAGTCCAGTGCAGATTCCATGCCGGCCTGGGCCGGTGGCCCGTCCGGCGGGCGAAAACAGAACGGCGCCGAGCGCGTGGGGCGCCCGGCGCCGCGTGACGACGCTGCGTCGTGAGACGGAGCCTCAGACGACCCTTCGTCCCTGGATCAGGTTGATGATCAGGATGACGACCGCAATGACCAGCAGGATGTGGATGAACCCGGAGATCGTGTAGCCCGAGATCAACCCGAGCAGCCAGAGGACCAGGAGGATGACGAAGATGGTCCAGAGCATGGAGAGCTTCCTTTCCGGGCCGTGCGCGGCCCCGAACAGGGTCCGGAGCGAAACTCGTGCCAGCGCGCGACGCGGCTAGCGCTTGCGGGCCGGCTTCTTCTCGGCGGCCGCGGCCGGCGCGGCAGCGCCCGGCAGAAGATCCTCGAGCACCTCCGGGCGAATGGTGTCGCCCTCCGTCATCACGTACGCGCGGTGGACGACGTTGCGCAGCTCCCGCACGTTGCCCGGCCACGCATGGGATTCGAGCGCGGAAAGCGCCGCCGGGTCCCAGCGCGCGACGCCCGCCTTCTCCTGCTCCTCGATGTGCCGGCGGAAATGCTCGGCGAGAAGCGCGACGTCCTCCCGCCGCTCCGAGAGCGTCGGGAGCGCGATCGGGAACACGTTCAGCCGGTAGTAGAGGTCCTCGCGCAGCTTTCCGTCCCGGATGGCCTCGAGCGGGTCGCGATTGGTGGCGGAGACGAGGCGCACGTCGACCCGCAGGTCCTGCGTGCCGCCGACGCGGCGCACGATCTTCGCCTCGAGGACGCGCAGCAGCTTGACCTGGAGCTCGGGGCCCATCTCGGTAATCTCGTCGAGCAGCAGGGTGCCGCCGTCGGCCTCCTCGAAGTACCCGATCCGCCGCTTGTCCGCGCCCGTGAAGGCGCCCCGCTCGTGGCCGAAGAGCTCGCTCTCGATCAGGGTCGGCGAGATGGCCCCGCAGTTGAACGCGACGAAGGGAGCGGACGCGCGCCGGGACAGGCGGTGGATCGTCCGGGCGACGACCTCCTTACCCGTGCCGCTCTGCCCCGTGATCAGCACGGGGGCGTTCGAGCGCGCCACGCGCCGGATCGCATCGAACGTCTTGACCATGGCGGGCGATTTCCCGAGCAGCTCGCCGAGCTTGCCCGTCTCCTGCAGCTCGCCGCGCAGCGTATCGACCTCGGACTCGAGTGTGCGCCGGGCCTTCAGCCGCTGGAAGACGACCTCGAGCTGCGCCGGGCGCAGGGGCTTGAGCAGATAGTCGGAGGCGCCCGCCCGCAGCGCCTCGACCGCGCTGTCGACCGAGGCCTGGCCCGTGATCACGATGCCGTCGCGCTCCGGGCCCGACTCGCGCGCGGCGCGGAAGACCTCGATGCCGTCGCCGTCGGGCAGCTGGACGTCGACGAGGAGCACCTGCGGATCGAACTCCTCGATGGCCCGCGCGGCCGCGCCGGCCGTCCCGACGGACTTCACGTCGCCGCCCAGGTCCCGGACCGCGCTCTCAAGGCCCTTCCGGATGGCGACGTCGTCCTCGACGATGAGGACTCTCACGGCCCTCACGGCTTCAACAGGGCCGCGCGGCCGCGCTCGAAGAGGTCGAAGGCCCGGTCGAGCTCGCGGCGGGCGGTCTCCAGAGCCTCCGTCGGGTCCTCGCCCCGGCTCGTCTGCCGCGAGGCGCGCTCGAGGTGGAGCGAGGCGCCGGAGAGCGGCGTCGCCAGGTCGTGGAAGAAGCGGCGCAGATCGCCCTCGGCATTCGGGATCGGGACGCGCGTCATGCCGGGCACTCTTTGTGCATAGAATCCAGTGGCTCCGGCGCGATCCTATGACAGAACCCGAGACCGCCACCGCCCCGGCCCCCCGGCCTCGCGTCCGGGCGATGCGCCCCCGCGGCGGCTCGCTGCGCACCCGCATCCGCATCTACGTCGCCGCCGGCCTGCTCGTCGTCGGCGGCTGGCTCTACTACACGATCAACGCGGTTCTCGGCCTCTACGACGCCACGGTCCAGATCGCGCAGTACACGGAGCTGCGGGCCCGCGTGACCGAGGCCCTGGGCGCGCTCCAGGAGTCGTCCGACAGCCTCGACCGCTACATCCGCGAGGGCCAGGGATACGACCTCTCTCAGCATTACGCCGGCCGCACCGCCTTGAAGACCTCGCTCGGCGCCATCCGGCGGGAGAAACTGACCGAGGGCGTGAGCGGCAAGGTCCGAAGGGCCGAGGCCGCCGAGGAGGTCTACGCCACGGGCGCCGAGCGTGCGATCGGCGCGCGCGCCACGCGCGAGCCCGGCGAGATCTTCGGCATCCGGGACAACCAGGCCGTGCCCGCCGCGTCGAGCCTGCGCGACCTGCTCGAGGAGCTGCAGGTCGACTTCTCGCGCGGCCAGGCGTTCGGCGAGCTCCTGCTCAAGAGCAGCCGCGACACGGCGACGACCGCTCTCGTCGTCCTCGCCGCGCTCATCCTCGCCGGGCTCTTCTGGCTGCTCGCGGACGTGAACCGACGCATCCTCGACCCGTGCACCGCCGCCTCGAAGGCGCTCGACGACCTGATCGCGGGCCGCCCCACGCCGCGCCTGCTCGATACTTCCAACGACGAGATCGGCGAGCTCGGCGCCAACTTCAACACGGCCGCCCGCCTCTACGCCGAGCGGGGCCGGGCGCTCGAGGCCCGCGACATCGAAGCGTCGGTGAACACCGTCCTCGCCGCGGCCGCGACCGTCAACGACCTCGCCGGCTTCGGCACCAAGGTGCTCGACAAGGTCGTCGAAGTCACCGGGGCCTCGAGCGCCGTGCTCTACGTCTCCGACGGCCGGGGCGACCTCGCGCCGGCGGTATCGATCGGCGGCGCCGAAGGGACCGGCGCGGCCGGGCGCGAGGAGGCGCGCCGCGCGATGCGCGAGCAGAAGCCCATCCTCGTTTCGGTCGACGCGCAGACCCCCACCGTCGACCTCTTCGACGGGCGCATCCTCCCGCGAGAGAGCCTCCACGTGCCGCTGCTCTACTTCGGGGAGGCGGTCGGCGTGCTCGGCCTCGGCGCGGTCCGACCGTTCTCCGACCGCGCGCGCAACACGCTGACCTCGATCGCGCCCAGCCTCGCGGTCGCCCTCGCCAACGCCTCGGCCAACGAGCGGCTGGCGGACCAGTCGAGGCGGCTCTCCGAGCAGAACGAGCTCCTGGAGGAGCAGCGCAGCCGCATCGCCCGCACCGCGCGGGAGCTGCAGCGGGCCTCGGCGCTGAAGGACCGCTTCCTCGCCGCCGTCTCGCACGAACTCCGGACGCCGATGACGGTGATCCTGGGCTTCACCGGGACGCTCCTGCGCGGCACGCAGGGCGGGCTCAACGAGGCCCAGCGCGAGAGCCTCGAGCGGGTCCAGCGCAACGCCCGCCTTCTGCTGGGTCTCATCAACGACGTGCTCGACATCTCCAAGATCGAGTCGGGCAAGGCCGAGGTCCGTCGCGAGGTCGTCTCGGTCGCGACGCTCGTCCGCCAGGTCGAGACGGACTTCGCCGAGGGCGCCCGGCGCAAGGGCCTCGCGCTGAAGACGGCGGTCTCGCCCGAGCTCGACACGATCGTCAGCGACGGCGCCAAACTGACGCAGATCCTGGCCAACCTGGTCGGCAACGCGCTGAAGTTCACCCCGAAGGGCTTCGTCGAGGTGCGCGCCGAGCCGCGCGGCGAGAAGCGCTGGGCGCTGGTCGTCATCGATTCGGGAATCGGCATCGCCCCCGAAGAGCACGAGTCGATCTTCGAGGAGTTTCGGCAGGGCGAATCCGAGAGCCACCGCGGCCACGGCGGAACGGGACTGGGGCTCGCCATCGTGCGCAAGATCGCGATCCTGCTGGGCGGGACCGCGACCCTCCAGAGCGCGCCCGGCGAGGGCTCGACCTTCACGGTCACCCTGCCCCGCGAGCTGCCGGCCGACGCGCCGCTCGAGGAATCCACCCTCACGGGGCGCGCGAAGGCCTCCCCGGGACGGCTCGTCCTGGTGGTGGACGACGACGAGAACACCCGCAAGCTCCTCCGGTTCGAGCTCGAGCCGTACGGCCTCACCATCCTCGAGGCGGCCGACGGGGCCGCCGCCATCGCGATGGCCCGCGACCTGCGGCCGGACGCCGTCATCCTCGACGTGATGATGCCCGGCATGGACGGCTGGGCCACCCTGCGGGCCCTGAAGAACTCGGCCGAGACCCGGGACATCCCGGTGGTCGTGCACTCCGTCGTCGACAACCGGGCGTTCGGCTTCGCCCTCGGCGCGTTCGACCACCTGGTCAAGCCTGTTTCCGGTCCCACCCTGATCGACGCACTCGGCCGGGCGGGCGTGCTCGACTCCGGCGCGACGGTCCTCGTCGTCGACGACGACGCCGACATCCGCGGCCTGCTCGAGCGGGAGCTCGCGGCCGCCGGCTTCCGCGTGTGCACGGCGCGGGACGGCGCGGAGGCGCTCGAGTTCCTCGCCCGCGAACGGCCGTCGGCGGTCGTCCTCGACCTCCTGATGCCGGAGCCCGACGGCTTCGAGCTCCTGTATCGCATCCGGGACGATGCGGCGCTGCGCACGCTGCCCGTGCTGGTCCTGACGGGAAAGGAGCTGACGCCCGCCGACTACGAGCGTCTGAACGGCTCGGCCCAGCGCATCCTCCGCAAGGGCGCCGACATGGCGCGGCTCGTCCGCGACGTCCTTGCGACGGTGAGCGCGCCGGCCGCCGCCTGAGGCGGCGGCACCGGCCATTCCATGGCGAGGATCCTGATCGCGGAAGACTCCCCCGACATCCGGGCCCTGATCGAGATGCTGCTCGCGGCCGCCGGCCACGAAGTCTCCTCGGTCACCGACGGCCGGGCCGCCGTCGAGACGGCCAGGCGCGAGCGCCCCGACCTGATCCTGATGGACCTCTCGCTGCCGCTGCTCTCGGGGTGGGAGGCCACGCGGCAGATTCGGTCCGACCCCGCGGCGTCGGGGACCCCGATCCTCGCCGTGACCGCCCACGCGATGCACGGCGACCGGGAACGCGCGATCGCCGCGGGCTGCGACGGGTTCATCGCCAAGCCGATCAACGAAGAGACCTTCGCCGCCCGCGTTCTCGCCTTTCTGAACACGCGCGGCGCCTCCCAGGCCTCGGCGCCTCCCGACGCCGAGCGCCCCCCGGCGGAGCCGGGCCGGGTCCTCATCGTCGACGATCAGGCGGAGGTCGCCGAGCTGCTCCGCGGCGACCTCGCCAGCGACGGTCACGACGTGGCCGTGGCCACGAGCGCCGCGGCGGCGCTGGCGCGCGTCGAAACGGGCCCCGCCTACGATCTCGCGGTGATCGACGTCATGCTCGGCGCGGACTCCGGGTACGCGCTGACCCGGACGATCCTGGAGCGCTCGCCGGAATACATGCCGGTCCTGCTCGTCACGGCCGGCACGATCGACCGCGAGCGCGGGTTCGCCGCGGGAGCGGACGACTTCATCGGAAAGCCGATCGACACCATGGAGCTGCGGGCCCGGGCTCGCTCGCTCATCCGGGTGGGACGGGCCGTCCGCGAGCAGCGGCGGGTCGGCCGGGAGCGGTCCGAGGCCTACCGGAAGCTCGAGGAGCTCGACCGCATGAAGTCGGACTTTCTCTCGACGGTCTCGCACGAGCTCCGCACGCCGCTCAACACCATCATCCTGCTCGCCCACCAGCTCGAAGCGCCGCCGGCCGGGCGCGAGCCCGAGCGCCAGGCGCGCGACGTCCGCATCCTCCGCGGGGCGGCGGAGACGCTCCGCCAGATGATCGACAACATCCTCGACCTCGCCAAGCTCGAGGCGGGCCAGCGCGACCTCCACCCGCAGGCGGTCGTCGTGCGCGAGCTGCTCCAGGAGTGCGCCAATCTCCTCGAGCCGCAGGCCCGGGAGAAGGCGCTCGACCTCTCGGTCGAATTCGACCCCGCGCTCCCCGCCGTCGCGCACCTCGACCGCGACAAGGTCGCGCGGGTGCTCGTGAACCTCCTCTCCAACGCGGTCAAGTACACCCGCGCCGGCCGCGTGGTCCTCGCGGCGCGGCCCTGGCAGGGCTCGACCACCTTCGAGGTCCGCGACACGGGCTCCGGGATCCCGGCGGACCTGATCGGCAAGGCCTTCGAGCCTTTCCAGCAGATCCGGACCCGGTCGGGCGAGACGCCGCGGGGAACCGGGCTCGGTCTCTCGATCTCCAAGCAGCTCGTCGAGATCATGGGCGGCGACCTGATCCTGGAGAGCCGGGAGGGCGAAGGAACCACCGTCACCTTCACGCTTCCCGACCTGCCGTCGACCGACGCCCCCCATGCGGGCGACCGCGAGGCGGAGGCCCGGGCCGTCGCGTCGCGCGCCGGGGGCCGGAGCGGGCGCGTCCTGGTCATCGAGGACGACGAGGCGTCGCGGTACGGCCTCGCGGCGCTGCTCGAGTCCGAGGGATATTCCGTCGCGACGGCTTCGAGCCTCAGGGCCGCCGACGAGGCCCTGGCGAGGGAAGCCCCCGACGCGATCCTCCTCGACGTCACGCTGCCCGACGGCGACGGGGCCACGTGGCTCGGCCGGCGGCTGCGACGGTCCGCTCCCACGCCTCCCGTCCTGGCGCTGACCGGAGTCACGGCCGACGAGGACACGCGGCGCATCCGCGAGGCCGGCGTGCGGCAGGTGCTGACCAAGCCGGTCCACGTGACGCAGCTGCTGCTGGTGCTCAAGGAGATCCTGGGCTCCGCCGAGACGCCGCCGAAGGGGTGACCCTCCGCCCGCCGGACGCTAGACGCTAGACGCTAGACGGCGAGGTTGTCGACGATCGCCAGGCCGAGAACCAGGAACACGACGAAGAGAACGGCGAAGACCCCGGCCAGGATCTTGGCCAGCGCGAAGGGAAGAAGCACGATCCCGATCACCGCGAGAACCAGGCACGTCAGGGAGATGCGCAGGAATGCCATGCTCCACCTCTCGTCGCAAGCGCAGGAGGGGCCCCGGAATTGGGCCGCCCGGAACCCTCCTGTTTCAAGAAGCGTGCCGAGACGGCCCCCCCTCCCCGGAAGCCGCACGGCCCTCGGGAGCGCTTCCAGCTCGAGCTCGACGTTCTCTTCTCGGCCGGGACCTCCCCGTACGACCTCTTCTCGAGCACGAAGTCCGCGACGTACATCTTCGACGACGGCCAGGGCGGGCCGCCCGTCGTCGAAGAGATCCCCTTCGGGAACGTCGTCTCCGACACCCGGGCCGTCGTCAACGTCGCCCTGGGCGGCAGCTATGCGCTCACGGAAAGCAAGGTGTGGGTCCTGCACTTCGGGTTCGGCACCGACTTCTCCCCCGTCGGCGACGAGGACGAGTACTTCAGCAAGGTCGACCTCTACGGCGCGACCGCCGGCATCAGCGGCACGGTGGGCGGCCTGACGGCGGCGCTCGGCGTCAACTACCAGTTCGGCTCGGCCAACGACGTGCCGCTCGCCGACATCCTCGACTCCGACATCGACATCTCGTCGATCGCCATCATCTACTCGCTCGCGTACCGGTTCTAGGCCCCGGCCGGGGGATCCGGACCTGCGCTCGGCGGGGAGTTTCTTCTCCGTGTCGCTGCATTCCTGCCACAATGAGGGCGTGTCCGTCCTGGGCACGCCTTTCTTTCTGGAGGTGACCAATGTCCCGTCTCCCGGTTCCCCGGCTTCTCGTCCTCGCCGGCCTCCTGGCCTTTCGCGGCGCCGCTTCCGCGCAGTCGCTCCAAATGGGCAACGAGATGACGACCCCCAACGTGAGCGACGGCGCCTTCGCGGACGTGCGCACCGACGTCGATCTGCAGAATCCGGCGACGGCGACCGGCACGATCGACACCGCGATCTTCCACTGGTCGGTCATCGCCTGCCCGGCCGCCGTGAAGATCAAGGTCTTCCGCCGCCACGGCGACACGCTCGATTTCGTCGGCGAGCGCGGACCGTTCGACGTGACCGCGAGCCCGCTCACGGTCGTGCTCTCGCCGGCCCTCCCCGTCCAGCAGGGGGACCTGCTCGCCATCGCGCGGCTGACCAACTGCGGGAACCCGGTGGCCCTGACCGGATTCGTGGCCGCGGGCTACGCGGGCTTCGTCGGCGACGTGACCTCCTCGGTGTCGCTTTCCACGGGCCATTTCGAGACCCCGGGCGTCCTCGCCGTCCGGGCCACGGGAACCGCCACCGAGTCGATCGCGAAAGTCATACCGGCCGCCGGCTCGACGCCCGGCAACTTCGGGTCGTTCTTCCGCACGGGGGTGCAGCTCTCCAACCCCTGGACGTCCACCGTCTCGGGGCGCTTCGTCTACCATCCGGCCGGCGTGGCGGGCAGCTCGACCGATCCCAGCCTGACGTTCACGGTATCGCCGGGCTCGACCATCTCCTACGACGACCTCGTCCAGACGATGGGCCAGTCCGGCCTCGGCTCGCTCGACCTCGTGCAGCCGGTTGACTCGGATCCGCCCGTCGTCGTGGCCCGCGTGTACAACGACGCCGGCGCCTCGGGAACGTCCGGCTTCACCGAGGAGGCGATCCCCATCGGAGCGTTCGCGTCCGACTCGCGCGTCATCTTCGCGGGCGCGACGGCGCTCCTCGTCGCTCCGCCGAACACGACGTCGCTGCGGTTCAACATCGGCATCCGCTCGCTGCTCTCCGGCGCGGTCGTGACCTTCCGGGTCAAGGACGCCTCGGGCGTCATCCAGGCGACCGTGACGAAGACGTACGGCCCGACCTTCTACGAGCAGCAGTCTGCGTCGACCCTGCTCGGCGGCCCGCTCGCCGCCAACGGCTCGATCGAGGTGAGCGTCTCGAGCGGAAGCGCGATCGTCTACGGGGCGACCATCGACAACGTCACCAACGACCCCAGCATCCAGTTCGCCCGCGTGATCTTCGCGATCCTGTAGGACTCGGACTCCGCGGCCCGTCCATCGGCCAGGGTGCCGGTGGACGGGGTTCCGCCTGTGTCACAGCCTCCGGCTCGACGGCGTCGGCATCGCCATCGGCATCAAGCCTCGCCCGGAGAATTGCTTGCAGCGACCTCCCGCTGATCACTCGCCAGGACCATGCTCGGCGGTTTGACTTGCGATTCGAAGGCTCCTAGCATTCGAGGTGTGTGCTTCCCGACACCCAGGTGGCTGATTCTTCTGGTGTTCGCGGCGGCGCCGGCCTGGGGGCAGACGGGTCCTCCGTCGTCGGACGGTGCGGTTGCGATCGACGACGTCTGCGGTCACGATCCTGAGGTCGACGAGAAAACTGTCATTGCCCCGGAGGAGCCTTGGCTCGGGGCGAACTCTCCACCAACAGAAAGCCGCATTTGCTACCCGGATCTCTCAGGCCTCATGTCTCTCGGAACGCTCCACAGCGCAGTGGCCGGGGCCCGGCCCGCCTACACCCGAACGAAGGCCTACGGTCAATCGAGCACGGGCCGGTCCGCTCAAGCCGCCACCCATTCGTGTGTTCAACCCTGCTTGCCAGCCTACCCATATCAACAAGTGCCGATCGATGCAGATAGGATCCTGACCCGCTGTAACAGCGGGCTTGCGGGAGTGGCGGTGAGCCTCCTGCACTCCCTCTCCGTCAGCCGATAGCCCCAGAGCCGCTCGTACGCCCACACCACGCTCGGCCATCCGTCGCCGACACGCGTCCTGTTCCGAGCCGCTCGGAAAGGCCCGGTGGGTATGGTTGGCGGAAGCGTGTGGGAGTCGAACCCACCCGTCCCGGCGCGAGGCCGCGACGCCGACGGATTTGAAGTCCGCGAGGGTCACCGGACCCCGTGCGCTTCCGCACGGAGCCTATAACGGCGGTCCGGGACGCTTCACACGGTCGGCCCGGACCTTGCAGTAGCATCGGGGCGAAAGGACACCCGATGAAGAAAGCCACCCGCAGGAAGAAGACCGGCCCACCGGCCTCCGCAAAGCGCCCCTTTCTCTCCGACATCCGCATGCTCCGCGCCCGGGCGCGGCGGCACATGGACCAGGGGGCGGTGACGGAGGGTTACCGCGCCGACCGCGACACCGTGGTCCGGGTCCTGAACGAGGCCCTGGCGACCGAGATCGTCTGCGTGCTGCGCTACAAGCGCCACCACTTCATGGCCGCGGGGATCCACGCCCAGGCGGTCGCGGCGGAGTTCCTGCAGCACGCCAACGAGGAGCAGGCGCACGCCGACCAGATCGCCCAGCGGATCGTCCAGCTCGGCGGCGAGCCGAACTTCTCGCCGCAGGGGCTCTCGTCGCGCGAGCCACTCGGAGTACGTCGAGGGAACGACGCTCGTCGACATGATCCAGGAGGACCTCGTGGCCGAGCGGGTCGCGATCGAGTCCTACTCGGAGATCATCCGGTACCTCGGCAACGACGACCCGACGACGCGGCGGCTGATGGAGTCGATCCTCGCGATGGAGGAAGAGCACGCGGACGACCTGAAGACGCTGCTCGAGACGCTGGCGCCGTAGGCGCCCGGGGCGAAACGGGGCGGGGGCGAGCCCCGCCCCTACTGCAGGTTGAACGTCTTCACGATGACCCGACCACCAGAGGCAGACCCCCGGCAGTAGGGGACGCCGGCCGAAGGCCGGCGGCAACTGTCCGCTGCGGATCGATCGCGCGAGCGACCATCCAACCGGGTCGTCACTGCAGGTTGAACGTCTTGACGATGAACACGGCCATCTGCCCGCGCGTGTTCGGGTTCTGCGGGCAGTAGTTGCCTCCCCCGCAGCCTCCCGTGACGCCTTCGGCGGCGAGCCGCTCGATCCAATCGGCGAAGGGTGACGGGCACGCAACGTCGCCGAAGGTCCCGGTGCAGTCCGGCGGCACGTAGGCCGCGCCGTGCTCGGCCTTGAGCAGGAACACGGCCATCTGGTCGCGCCGCACGGGGTTGCCCGGGCAGTAGAGACCGCCTCCGCAGCCTCCCGTGATGCCCGCCGCGGCGAAGGCCTCGATCCAGTCGGCGAAGGCCGACGGGCACGGCACGTCGCCGAAGATGCCCGTGCAGGGCGGCGGGACGTAGCAGATGCCGTGGATGGCCTTCATCAGGAACACCGCCATCTGCTGGCGCAGCGTCGGAAGCGTCGAGCCGTAGGAGCCGCCGCCGACTCCTGCGGTGATCCCGTGGCGCACGAGAATCTGGATGAACGAATAGAAGGGGTCCGAGGGCGGCACGTCGGCAAAATCGACGGTCCAGGCCCTGCGAAGCGTGCCCGTCCGACCCGACGGGTTCACGACGACCAGGTCCCAGATGCCGCCCGGAAGGGCCGGTGCGTTCGCGTTGAAGAAGACACTGAAGGCCACGATGTTCGTCATCGGCACGCCGCCGAGCGTCGCGGTCAGGCCGCTCTCGAAGTTGGTGCCGAAGACCTGGACGGCCGTTCCGCCCGCGCCAGGCCCCGTCGCCGGCGTGATCGTGAACGGCAGCCTCTGCGAGAACTCGGAGGTCCGGCCCGTCGAATCGGTCGCGGTCGCCGAGATCCGCGAGCCCGCGGCGACGCCGACGGGAAAGGTCACGTCGAAGAAGGCCTCGTCGAGGGCGATCGTCAGGGGGGCCGAGCCGATCCAGGTTTCGCCCTCCAGAAACTCCTGCGGGTTCTCGGCGCACGGCGGGTTCGCGTAGAAGTCCAGCGTGAAGTCGCCCGGATCCGACTCGAGAGAGCCCTGGACGCGCACGCTGCCGCCGGCCGTGGCGCTCGCGGCGGTGATCGCGACCGAGTCGAGGATCGGGAAATTCTGGACCCCGTCGCCGTCGCCCGGGTCGTTCGGCGATGGCCCCACATTCTGGTGGTCGATGCCGAGCTCGGCGTTGTCGTGGATCGAGTTGCCGCGGATCGACGTCCGCGTGCCGAGATTCCAGATGCCCCGCTGGTTGAACGCGATCACGTTCGGCTCTCCGGCTCCGACGCCGCCGATCCGGCGTGTCCGTCGCCGCCGCGCCGTTGACGACGATCCCGTCGCCGTTGGGAAGCGGCAGCGCGCCCCCGGCGTCGACGCCGATGAAGTTGCCGAGGATCGCCGTGTCGTCGCCGCTCACGACGATGATCCCCGAACCGTTTCCGGAGATGACGTTGCGCGCGGCGGCCGCCGTCCCGCCGACGCGGAGGCCGGCGCCGCTGCCCGCGCGGATGGCCGTGCCGTTGTCGATCGCGAGCGTCCCGGTCGCATCCGTGCCGAACCGGTTCCCGGCGATGAGCGTGTCCGTCGCGCCGGAAAGATCGACGCCGATGATGTTGCCGGAGATGACGTTGCCGGCGCCGGCGCCCGTCCCCCCGATCGTGTTTCCGCTGCCGCCCGCGTCGTAGACCCCGACCTGATTGGGGAGCGGCTCGGCGCCTCCGATCTTCGTCCCGATGAGGTTTCCCTGGATGAGGTTGCCGCTGCCGCCGTCGATCCGGACGCCGAAGCCGTTGTTGCCCGAGATGAGGTTGCCCGCGTCGGCCGAGGATCCGCCGATCCGGTTGTCGTCGCCCGCGATGACGTGAATTCCGATCCCGTTGCCGACGTCGGCCACTCCGGAGGGATCGGTCCCGATGAAACAGGCCTCGATGGCGTTGCCGTCGCCCTCGATCCGGATGCCCTCGAGCAGGTCGGAGAAGGCCAGGCCCCGCACGGTCGACCCCGAAGCCGCCGCGGCGAGGATGAGCCCCGGCGCGTTCAGCAAGCCCTGCCGGATCTGCAACAGCGGCTTGCCGGCGTAGCCGGGCTGCGTCGTCCCGTCGATGACGACGGGATCCGTGACCGTCGGCAGACCCATGAAGAGCAGGATCGCGAAGGGCGGCGTGCCGGGGACGTCGAACACGATCGTGTCGAGGACGCCGGAGCTCGCGTTCGAGTCGAGAATCGCCTGGCCGAACGAGCCGGCGCCGCTTTCCCCGAAGGCCGTCACGGTCAGCGTGGCGGCCGAGGCCACCGCGGCGGCGAGAAGGAGCAGGACGCTCAGGAACCGAACGCGGCCTCGCATGGAGAGCCTCCGGTCGAAGGCGCCTAGTCTATGGCAAGGGCGGGCTCGCGGGCCCGCCCGGGCTCAGTGGAGCCTGGTCTCGAGGATCTCCCGCGCCGCCTTCGCGTTGGGGTAGTCGGGCTGCACCTCCAGCGCCTTCGCGTAGTTCTGCCGCGCGAGCTCCTTGTTCCCGGCCGCGAGGTAGGTCTCGGCGAGGCTGTCGTACGTGTTGCCGGAGGCCGGGTACAGCTCGGTGTTCAGGCGGAACACCGCGATGGCCGCGTCGGTCTGCTTCGTCGCGGACAGGGAGTAGCCCAGCTGGTTGACCGCTTCCTCGCGAACGAGCGGCGAGTCCGGGTCGGTCCGCCGTACACCGCGGAGCAGGTCCACGAGTCCCTCCGGCCCCCGGCTCGAAGCGATCGCGCCGAGGACGCCGGCGCCGATCTCGCCGAACGGGTCGTTGGCCTCGAGGTAGGCGTCGAGCGCCCGCGGGTTCGCCTCGGCGTCCTTCGTCAGCCGCGCGAGCGTGTCGCGGTAGGAGGCCGGCAGCCCTTCCAGGAGCCGGCGCCGCTCGTCCTGCGGCACCCACCGTCCGTTCGCCATGACGCCGACGATGCCGCGCAGGCGCCGCACGTCCTCGAGCGGGTTCTCGCGGGTCAGGATCATGTCGGCGCGCTTGCCGACCGCGATCGTCCCGAACTCGCCTTCGCGCTTGAGGAGCTTCGCCGGATCCGCCGTCGCGGTCTTCAGCGCCGCGTAGGGCGTGAAGCCGAGATCCTGGAAGTTCTCGATCTCCTCGATCAGGCAGAAGCCCGGCACGCCGAGCCACGAGGCGTCGGTGCCGGCGAGGATCGGCACTCCCCCGTCGTGGAGCGCCTTGACGAGCTGCCGCTGGAACTCGTAGCTGACGGCGAGACCGGCGAGCCTCTCGCGGGGCCACCGGTTGGCATAGGTGTTGACCGCCGGTTCGAGCTGGGCGCGCATGAACGGAGGCATGTAGGCGAAATTCGGGTCGCGCAGGTACGCCTTCACGTCCGTCGCCTGCCGCACGATGTTGTGGAACGCGACGAGGGTCGGAATCACCGAGATGCCGGCCTCCCGCGTCATCGCCACCGCCTTCGGGATCTTCATCGTGTCGAGGGGATGGACGACCTCGTTCTTCGGGTCCGGATCGTCGTTGAAGTACGTGTAGACGAACTCCTCGACGTGGGCGATCGACTGTCCGGCCGAAAGCGTCGCCGCAAAGCCGGGCTCGCGCGCGACGTGGCCGACGAGCACGAGGCCCTTCTTCTTCGCTTCTCCGGTCAGGGCCGGGTACTCGGCGGCGCCGACCTGGTTGTAGATCTTGACGCCGTCGTAACCGGCGGCGGCCTGCCGGTCGACCTCAGACACCGCTTCCTCGGGCGTCCTCGGCCGATCGAAAGTCGGCCCGGTCGAGTACAGGGTGGGCCCGAGCAGCTCGCCGGCCGCGATCCGGCGCCTCCAGCTCAGGTCCTGCGGTCGGCCGTTGAGGTTGAAGACCGACGTCACGCCGTTGACGACGTAGAGCGTCAGCTCCTGCGGGGCGTAGACGTGGACGTGCATGTCGGCGAGGCCCGGCGAGAGATACCGCCCCGCCGCGTCGATGACGCGCGCGCCCGCCGGCACGGGCGTCTTCCCGGTCGGCCCGACCGCGGTGATGCGGCCTCCGATCACCACGACCGTCTGATCCCGAAGGACCCGGTCCTCGTCCATCGGGACGACGCCGGCGTGCACGAAGGCAATCGGCCGGGGTTCGGGGCCGGCCGGCCCGCCGAGGGCCGCGACCGGGCAGAGGGCCGCCGCCCATAGCGCGATTCGCAGAAGTCGCATCGTCGTTCCTGCCTTCCCTTCCATGTACGCAGGGGAGGCGCGCCGGTTCCGCGCTGTATACAATCGGGCCGCTCTCATGAATCTGCCCTTCTTCTTCTGGAAGGACGACAGGGGCCTGGTGGCCCTGCTCCTGTGCCTCGTGGCCACGCTCTTCGTGGGGCCCCCGCTGATGCTGGCGGGGATCGTGGGGCCTCTCTTTTTCGACGTCTTCTTCGGGCTCGTCCTCGTCAGCGGCGTCGCCGCGCTCTCCCGCAGGCGGTCGGCGACGGTCCTGGCGGGGCTCGTGGCCGGGGTCGCTCTCGCGACCCGGGTCGCCACCTTCTTCAGCCCGTCCATTTACGTTGAGCGCGCCAGCATGTGGCTCGGCGGGCTATCGCTCCTCCTGCTGACCATCCTGACGCTGGCTCAGGTCTTTCGCTCCGGCCCGATCACCTTCGGCCGGATCGCCGGTTCGATCGCCGCGTACCTGCTCATCGGTTTCGCCTGGTCCTTCGCCTACGAGCTGCTCCTGAGCCACGATCCCGTGGCCCTCCGCTTCCCGGAAGAGACGGGCCGAAGGCTCGCCGTGGTCTACTTCAGCTTCGTGACGCTCACGACCGTCGGCTACGGCGACATCACTCCCGTGGCGCCGATCGCGCGCAGCCTCGCCGCGTGCGAGGCCCTCGTCGGCCAGCTCTTCCCGGCGATCCTGATCGCGCGCCTGGTCTCGATGGAGATCGCGGGCCGCGAAGGCCGCCGCCAGGAATCGGAAATCCCTTCCAAACGGTGAGTCCGCGCGCCGGGCCGTTTCGGGCCTCAACGCGCGGACTCAACGAGCCCGAAAGCGGATCCGGAGCTACGGGGTCTTGGAGACGATGCTCTCGAGGCGAACGGGCTCGCCCGAGTAGTTGGTCAGCTTGAGCTTGCCGGTCGTCGGGTCGATCGAGGCCTTGCCGGCCACGACGATCTTGCCCTCGCCCTTCTTGGAGCCCTTCGCGAACCGCATCTCGATGACCGTGGCGTCGTACTTGTTCGCCGCGCCGGGGGAGAGCATCGCGCCGGCCGAGATCGGCCGGTTCGTCGCGATGACGACCTGCCGCGTGCCGTCCGGCATGTCGTTCGAGCGGGCGTAGAAGAGGGCGTCGCCCATCGTCTCCGCGCCCTTGATGTAGCCGACCTGCGGAAGGTCCTGCATGATGTTGACCATCGCCTGCGAGCCCGAGGCCTTGAGCACGTTCTCGAGGAGCGAGCGCTCGCCGTCGGTGGACCAGCGGTTGATCACGATCTCGACGGCACCGGACTGGCCGCTCGTCACGCTGACCGCGAACGCCGTGAACGTCTCGATCGGCTTGTTGCCCGGCTCGGGGGCCTTCTTGTTCGGAGCCTGCGCCAGGGCGGACGTGGCCACGGCAAGAAAGACTGCGATGACCGGCAGAATGAATCCAGGACGCGCTTTCATTGATCCTCCTCTGACGCCTGCGACCGAGGTGGCCGAGCGTGCCGCTTACTCTATCGCGAGGGGACCGTCCGAAGGCTAGGACAGGTAACCGGCACGGACGGCCTGGAGCACGGCCCGGGTGCGGTCGCGCACCCCGAGCTTCGAGAGAATGCTCGAAACGTGGTTTTTCACCGTGCCTTCAACGAGATGAAGGGCGCGGGCGATCTCGCGATTGCTGTAGCCGCCGGTCATCAGTCGAAGGACCTCGACCTCCCGTTCCGTGAGAGGGTCCGCCGGGTCGAGGCGCGGGAAGCTCGCGTCGGCGGACTCCAGGCCGCGCACGACCCTCTCGGAGGCGATCGGCTGAACGGCCGTTCCCCCCGCGGCCACCGCGCGAATGGCGCGCACGAGCTCGGCGAGCGAGACGTCCTTCAGCAGGTAGCCCTTCGCTCCGGACCGCAGGCCCTCGAGCAGGAGCTCGTCGTCGTCGAAGGTCGTCAGGATGATGGTCGGGGGCAGGCGGCCGGCTTCCGAGAGCCGGCGCAGCACTTCGAGGCCGGAAGCGCCGGGCAGCCGCATGTCGAGAAGAACGACGTCGGCCCCCGACGCGGGGATCGCGGCGATCGCCCCCGTTCCGTCCGCGGCCTCGCCGGCAATCGCGATCTCGCCGTCGAGGGCGAGCAGGCTCCGGACACCCTCGCGTACGAGCGTCTGGTCCTCGACGAGGAAGACGCGGATCACGGGCGCGTTCCGGCCCCGGCCAGCGGAAGCGAAGCGGTCACGCGAAAGCCGCGGCCGGGCGAGGTCTCGTAGGCAAACGCGCCGCCGCGCTGCTCGAAGCGCTCCCGCATCCCGGAGAGACCGTGGCCCGAGCGCACGTCGGCGGCGCCCCGCCCGTCGTCGCGCGCCTCGATCCGGATGCCCCCGCCGCCGCGCTCGACGTCGAGCCAGAGGTTCTCGGCCCGCGCGTGGCGCACGGCGTTGGTCACGATCTCCTGGGCGCACCGCAGGACCACCTCGCCGTCGGCCGGGTCCTCGACGGAAAGACCGTCCGCGACCCCGACGTGCACCCGCGGGCGCGGGATCCCCTCGGCGAGCCTGCGCAGCGAGGCCGGGAGGTCGAGTCCCCCGTCCTCGCGCAGGTCGCTGACGACGCCGCGCACGTCGCCCAGCAGCAGCTTCGTCACCGACTGCGCCGTCTCCACCCGGGCGCGCGCCTCGCCGTCGGTCTGGTGGCTCGCAATCTCGAGGTTGAGCGACAGCGCGGTCAGATGATGGCCGAGGAGGTCGTGGAGATCGCGGGCGATGCGCGCCCGCTCGGCGAGCCGGGCGGCTCGCGCCAGGAGCTCGCGCGTCGACTGGAGGTCCGCGTTGGCGGCCGCGAGGCTCCGCCGGGCGGCGGTCTCCTCGGCGAGCAGGCGCACCGTCGCGTCGGCGATGAGCTGGAAGGGAAGATAGGCGAAGGCGAGGACGAGGCCCCAGTGCCAGCCCCAGTGAAGCCACATGAGCGCCAGCAGGCCGGCGCTCTGGGCGACGATCCACGCGACGGCCGGCGCGCGGCCGAGCAGGACCGGCAGCTGCAGCGCGACGAGCACGAGGAGCGCCCCCTCGAGGCCGAAGCAGGGCGGCAGGGCGACGAGCGCGAACACGGCCGCGGTCTGGCCGAGCGCAAGGGCGAGCGCTCCCGGCCGGCCGGCCTCCTCGCGCCGGGAAGTCGCCATCGCGAAGGCGATCGCGAAGAGGAGAAGGGCGGCGATCCACGCCGCGAGGCCCGCGTCGTCCCCCCGCGCGCGCCCGGCAAACTGGAGTGCGACGGCCGGCAGCCCGACGGCGGCCCAGACGGCGAGGCCGCCGATCCGGAGGAGGCGGCGGTAGTCGTCCCGGTAGAGCATCCGACCGGCCGAGTATAGGCGCGGCCCGCCGGCGGAGCCCCTGCCGGAAGTCATGGTCCGCCGGCCCCATCGAGGTCATGACCTCCGGCACATGCGCCCGGGGTCCGGGACCGGTACGTTGGGTTGCGAGAGGAGCACTCCATGACCGTTCGAAGGATCGTTCCCCTGCTCGTCGCCCTGATCATCCTGGCCGCCCTGATCGGCGGTGCCCGCTTTCTCCGGGCCGAGGACAAACCCGGGGACGCGACGTGGAAGGGCGTCGTCGTCGACATGAGCTGCTACCTGACGCGCGGCGCCAGCGACGCGGAGCATGCCGGCTGCGCCAATGCCTGCATCTCGCGCGGGGTCGCGGCGGGCTTTCTCGCCGACGACGGCGCGCTCTACGTCCTCCTCGGCGAGAAGCCCGTCTCCGTCAAGGACCAGGTCAAGGACCTGGCCGCCGTCCCGGTGCGGGTCACCGGAACGCCCGTCACGCGCTCCGGCGTCAAGGCCATCCAGTTGAAGTCGATCGAAAGGGTCGCCCCGTGAGGGCCCGGGTGAGGCTCGGGGCGATCCTTCTCGGCTCGGCCACGCTGGCGCTTTCCGTCGCCGCCGCGTCGAAGCCGACCGAGACCGTCGTCGTGACGCACCGCGTCCGAGCGGGCCAGGAATCCGCTTACGAGAAGCTGCTGGGAGAGCAGTGGGCGACGCTCCGGCGGCTCGATCTCGTCTTGCCGAAACCGCACGTGATCCTGCGCGGGACCGACGAGTCCGGCAAGACCATCTTCCTCGAGGTGCTGACCTGGCGCGACGAGGATGCGCCCGACCACGCGCCCCCGGAGGTCCAGGCCATCTGGAACGCGCTCGAGGCCCGCGCCGAGAGGCGTCTCGGCCACCGGGGCATCGAGTTCCCGGAGTTCCAGATCGTCGCGGCCGGGGACTGACCGCCCGTCAGAACCCCGGCGGCCGCGCCCCCGCGACGCCGAACGCCCGCTCGAGAGCGATCGCCGCCGTGGCGATCGTGCCCTCGTCGAAGAGGCGGCCGACGAGCGTGACACGCCGTGCGGCACGCGCCGCGGCGGCGAGAACGTCGGCAGCGGGTTCGTCGGGTCGGGCGCCCAGTCGCTGCGCGCCTGGGTCGACCTCGACGAACCCGGCGCGCAGCGTCGAGCGACGGATGCCCCGTGAAGTTCGTGATCGTCAGCATCTCGTCGCGCAGCGACGGCGACGAGCAGCAGGTCGACCTGCCGGAAGATCCGCGCCATCTCCTGCGCGACCCTGCGGCGCAGGCGGTCGGCCTGGACGTAGTCGACGGCCGAGAGGAACCGCGACTGCCGGAAGATGTTCGGCCACGCGTCGGGGACCTGCACCTTCAACTGGTCGAGGCCGTTCGAGAGCGTCAGCTCCTCGAAGGCCGCCGCCGCCTCGGCGAAGAGGATCGTGTTGAGCGAGCCGTACGGCCAGTCCGGCAGCTGAACCTCGACGGGAACCATGCCGAGCTTCCGGCAGGTCTCGAGCGCCGCGCGGTCGACGTCCGTCGCCGGGCTCTCCTTCATCCAGCTCGGGAAGTAGCCGACCTTGAGGCCCTTCGACCGGCGCCTCCGCGTCGAAGTCGAGATGGCTCGGCACGCTCGAGACGTCGCCCGGGTCGGGGCCCGAGATCGCCTGCGAGGACGAGCATCGTGTCCTCGACGCCGCGCGTCATCGGGCCGAGCTTGTCGAGCGACCAGCAGAGCGTCATCGCGCCCGTCCGCGGCACCCGCCCGAAGGTCGGCCGCAGGCCCGTCGACGCCGCAGCGCATCGCGGGCTCGACGATGCGCCGCCCGTCTCGCTGCCGATCGAGAAGCCGACGAGGCCCGCGGCGGTGGCCGCGCCCGGACCGGCGCTCGCTGCCGCCCGAGCCCTCCTCGAGGAGCCACGGGTTCATCGTCTGGCCGCCGAACCAGATGTCGTTCAACGCCAGCGCGCCGAGGCTGAGCTTCGCCACGAGCACGGCGCCCGCCTCGTGCAACGCCGGGCCACGACCGCGGAGTCGGCGTCGGGAACGCGGTTGCGGTACGGCTCGGCGCCGTAGGTCGTCGGGATGCCCTTGCGTGTCGAGGAGGTCCTTGACGCCCCACGGGATGCCGTGGAGCGGGCCGCGGTACTTTCCGGCCGCGATCTCGGCGTCGGCGCGCCTGCGCCTGCGCGAGCGCGAGTATCCGTCGTCAGCGTGATGACGCAGCGAAGCTTCGCCGTCGAAGCGGGCGAGCCGGTCGAGGTAGATGCGCGTCAGCCGCTCGGAGGTCAGCGCCCGCGACTCGATCCAGCGCGACAGCGCGGCGACCGGCGCGAACGCGATGTCCTCGTCCTGCTTCGGCAGCGGGCCGGGGTCGCGCCGCGCTCGCGCACGAAGCGGTCGCGCGAGGGGCCCGGCGCCACGCCGGGGATCATCGGATTCCAGAGCGTCGCCGGGGCGAGCGTCCGGCTCGAGCGCGACCTTGCGCGGCCCCGTGCGCCGCTCCATCGTCGAAGCCATCGCGCGCCGCCAGTTGCCCGCGACCTGCGCCTGCTCGCGTCGGCCGTGAACTCGACCCGCACGAGCTTCTCCGCCTCGGCGACCGTCGCGGGCGAGATCTCCGGCCCCACGGGCGCCGCCGTGCCGAACGCGGGCGGCGTGCCTTCGACCGGGGTCGGGGTCGGATCCGGCGCGGCCGTGGCTCGCCTCGCGGCGGCGGCTCCCACGACTCCGGCGGCGGTGCGCGCGAGGAACTTCCGGCGGGACTGCGACATGGCGGTGTCTCCTCTGGGCGGTAATCCTATGCGGAGCCGAGCGCATAATGGCGCGTATCCCATCCACAGGAGGCTGCGATGAACCGAGGCACCGCTTCGCTTGCCGGACTGATTCTCGCCGCGGCGCCCCTGGCGGGGCAGGATCTGACGTCCGTCCCCAGGCCCCCGAACGCGCCGAGCAGACAAACGCCGCCGAAGGCCCAGCCGCAGCTCCCGGAGACTTTCGGCACGTCCCGCGTGACCTACGTCGAGGTCCCCGCCAGCGCTTTCCTGCCTCACAACAGCATTCAGACCTACGTGACCGGCAACTTCGGCCTCGGCCCACGCTGGACGACCAGCGGTTCGCACGACCTGCTGGCTCCTCTGCATCTGCCGGCCGGCGCCCTGATCGTCTATCTCGAGCTCGACTACTTGGACACCACCGCAGCCGACGAGGTCTACGGCGGGCTCGCGGTCTGCTCCTACCTGATCGACAACTGCGAGCTTCATCCGACGGCGGCCGCCGGACCGGCCGACTGTCTTGTCAATGGCTTCATCTGCTCCGGGCAAGCGGCGGCCTCCGGCGTGGGCAGCCAAACGGCCGACCTGAGCGGTGACGCCTTGACGGTGAGCAACTTCACGAAGGCCTATTTCCTGGTCGCCGAACCGGGGACCTACGACGGATCCACGGCGATCGCCGGCATGATCGTCGGTTACGTGCTCCAGGTCAGCCCGGCCCCCGCGCTGGCTCGCTTCAACGACGTGCCGACGAGCGATTTCGGCTTTCAGTACATCGAGGCCCTGGCCGCGTCCGGGATCACGGGCGGGTGCCAGGCGGCGCCGCCGCTCTACTGCCCCGACTCGTTCGTGACGCGACGGCAGATGGCGATCTTTCTCGCGAAGGCTCTCGGGCTGCAGTGGCCCTACCTGATCTTCTAGTCCCGGCTCGAATTCCCGGCTGGGTTCGCGTCCCCTTGCGGGAATGGCCGCCAGCCGTTTCGTCCGCTCCTCACATCCGCGTGATAGAAAACCTCACGGAGGACGCGGATGCCGTTCGTCACCGTCGGAAAAGAAAACTCGGGGAACATTGACCTTTACTACGAGGACCACGGCAGCGGAAAGCCCGTCGTCCTCATCCACGGCTGGCCGCTCTCGGGCCGTTCGTGGGAGAAGCAAACGACGGCGCTGCTCGAAGCGGGCTTCCGTGTGATCGCGTACGACCGCCGCGGCTTCGGGGAGTCGAGCAAGCCGACCTTCGGTTACGACTACGACACCCTCACAGCCGACCTCGACGCGCTCGTCACCAAGCTCGACCTGCATGACGCCGCGCTGGTCGGCTTCTCGATGGGCGGCGGCGAGGTCGCCCGGTACCTTGGCACCCACGGCTCGCAACGCGTCAAGAAGGCGGCGTTCCTGGGCGCGATTCCACCCTTTCTCCTCAAGGCCCCGGACAACCCCGCGGGCGTGGACCACGCGATCTTCGACGGGATCCAGAAGGGCCTCGCCGCGGACCGGCCGGCGTTCCTGGCGGGCTTCCTCCAGAATTTCTACAACGTCGACGTCCTCGGCGGAAAGCGTGTCAGCGACGAGCTCGTCCGGTTGAGCTGGACGATCGCCTCCGGCGCTTCCCCGACGGGGACGATCGCGTGCGTCGCCGCGTGGCTCACGGACTTCCGGAAGGACCTGGCGAAGATCGACGTGCCGACTCTCGTCGTCCACGGCGACGCCGATCGGATCGTCCCGCTGGAAGTCTCGGGACGGCGCACGCACGAAGCCGTCCGCGGAAGCCGGCTCGTCGTGCTGAAGGATGCGCCGCACGGGTTCACGTGGACCCATGCGGAGGAGGTCAATCGCGCGCTCGTGGAGTTCCTCGCTTGAGAAGGGAGGCCGGACGATGAGCACGTTCACGACGAAAGACGGCACGCAGATCTACTACAACGACTGGGGCACGGGCCAACCGGTCGTCTTCAGCCACGGCTGGCCGCTGTCGGCGGACGCGTTCGAGGACCAGATGTTCTTCCTGGCGTCGCGCGGCTACCGCTGCATCGCCCACGACCGGCGCGGCCACGGGCGCTCGAGCCAGCCCTGGAACGGCAACGACATGGACACGCTACGCCGACGACCTGGCGGAGCTCGTCGCGCACCTCGACCTGAAGAACGCCATCCACGTCGGGCACTCGACGGGCGGCGGCGAAGTCGCGCGCTACATCGGCCGCCACGGCACGAAGCGCGTCGCGAAGGCCGTGCTGATCGGCGCCGTCCCGCCGCTGATGCTGAAGACGCGCGGCCAATCCGGGCGGCGCTGCCGATCGAGGTCTTCGACCAGATCCGCGCCGGCGTCGCTCGCCGACCGCTCGCAGTTCTTCAAGGACCTGAGCCTGCCGTTCTACGGCTACAACCGGCCGGGCGCGAAGATCTCGCGAGGGCGTCCGCGACTCGTTCTGGCTGCAGGGGATGATGGCCGGCTTCCCGGCCGTCCTACTTCTGCATCAAGGCGTTCTCGGAGACGGACCTGACCGAGGACCTGAAGAAGTTCGACGTGCCGACGCTGATCCTGCACGGCGACGACGACCAGATCGTGCCGATCGGCGCCTCGGCCATGCTGTCGTCGAAGATCGTCAAGGGCGCGAAGCTCAAGGTCTATCCGGGCGCTGCCGCACGGCATGTGCTCGACCCACAAGGACCGGATCAACGCCGACCTGCTGGACTTCCTGAAGTCCTGAGGGTCGGAGGAAAGCGAGCTACCCCGATGACGATGGGATTCCGGCCGGCCGCCTTCGCGCTCGGCCTGCTCTTCGCCGCGGCGAATGCGTCGCCGGAAACGGCCGTGGCTTCGGGAAAGGCGTCGGCGGGCGGCGTCGACTTCCACTACCTCACGGCCGGCCACGGGCCGGCCCTCGTCCTGCTGCACGGCTACGCCGAAACGTCGCGGATGTGGCGGCCGATCATTCCGCTTCTCGCCGAGCGGTTCACCGTGATCGCTCCCGACCTGCCGGGCATCGGCGATTCCTCGATCCCCGCGGACGGGCTCGACATGAAGTCCGCCGCGACCCGCGTGCACGCGCTCGTCCGCTCCCTCGGCGTCGAGAAGGCGCGCGTCGTCGGCCACGACATCGGCCTGATGGTCGCCTACGCCTACGCCGCCCAGTACCCGGCGGAGGTCGAGAAGCTCGTCCTCATGGATGCGTTCCTGCCCGGAGTCGCCGGCGGTGACGCCGTCTACGACAACCCCGGCCTCTGGCACTTCCGGTTCCACGGCTCGACACCCGAGGCGCTGGTGAAGGGCCGCGAACGGATCTACTACGACTACTACTGGAACGAGTTCGCCGCGGACAAGAATCGCTCGCTGTCCGAGGCCGACCGGCGGGCGTACACCGCCGCCTACTCGCGGCCGGGACGCATGAAGGCGGGCTGGGCCTACTTCGCCTCGTTCCCGCAGGCCGCGAAGGACTTCGCGGAGCTGGCGAAGACGCGGCTGCCGATGCCGGTCCTCACGATCGGCGGGGAGAAGTCCCTGGGGCAGGTCCTCGGCGACCAGACGAAGCTCGTCGCGTCGAACGTCACGGTCGTCGTCCTGAAGGACGCGGGACACTGGGTGCTCGAGGAGGATCCGAAGGGGACGACCGAGGCTCTCGTGAAGTTCCTCTGACGACGAGCTGACCTCGAGATCGTCGTCGCTGGCGCCCGCCGCGCGGTGACCTGCATCACTCCGCTCCGGAGCCGGGCAGCGCGCGGACCACCATCCCGGCGCAAACGCGCCGGCGCCGAGCGTAAAATGGACGAAACACGACAACCCAAACCGGGATTGCCCGCGCAAGGAACGCGGAGAACGATGATGATCAGGCGATCTCTCAGGCTTGGCGTCGCAATCCTCGCGACGTTCGCCCGCGGGGTGTCCGCGCAGGCCATCTCGTCCCACCCGATCTCCCAGGGTGGGACCTGCGGACCGACCGAGCTCACGCAATCCGTGACGCAGGACATCATCAGCGGAAACTCCATCGCCTGCGCCGACCAGGGAAGCGGCTTCACGTACGAGAACCACTACACGCGGGCCTTCGATCTGCCGACCTTCGGCATCAACGGCGCCTTCGCGGTCTGCGAAGTCGAGTTCGCCGTGGAGGCCGCGCTGTCGGTCGCCGAGAGCCAGACGATGACCGTGGCCCTCTACTCGGCCGAGAGCGGGTCCTTTCCCGGCGGCGCCCTGACGCCGATCGGTTCGGCGACGGTCGTCATTCCGGACCAGGACCAGTCGTACGTGACCGTCCCCGTCACCGGGACGGCACCCGCCGGTTCGGAGCTCGTCGTCGACGTGGCGTCGTCCGACGGGACCATCGAGCTCGCGGCCTTCTACATCGGATCGAACGCCGCGGGGCAGACCGCTCCCGGGTACCTCACGGCGCCCAACTGCGGGTTCACCACGCCAACGGACCTGGCCTCCGTCGGCGCACCCGACATGCACATCGTGATCAACGTCCGAGGCGAGGAGGTCAGCTTGCCGCAGGCGGCCGCCCCCCTGCGAGTCGACGCGCACCCGGCGCCGGGCGTGGTATCGAACCTGAACGGCGTCTTCGAAGCTGGCGAGACGGTTCAGGTCGAGACCTCGTGGACGAACCCGGGCGCCCAGCCACTCTCGCTCACGGGGCTCGCGCAGACTTTTTCGGGCCCGGCCGGGCCCGCTTACACGATCACGGCGAGCGCCGCGGACTACGGCGTCGTCGCGCCGCAGGCGACGAGCAACTGCCACGACGCGACGGGTACCTGTTTCGGTCTTCAGATCATGGGTGCCAGGCCCCTGGCGCATTGGGATACGACCCTCGACGAAAGCGCCAGTCCCGGCGCCATGGCGGTTGGAGGCGCCCCGTCGCATGCCTGGACTCTCCACGTCGGGGAGAGCTTCCCGGACGTTCCCACGACCCACCAGTTCTATGCCTTCGTGGAGACGATCTTTCACAACGGAGTGACCGGCGGCTGCGCGTCGGCGCCCGACTACTGCCCGGGCGATCCGGCGCTGCGCAAGCAGATGGCGGTCTTCGTTCTCAAGGCGAAGGAGGGCTCCGCCTACGTCCCTCCGCCGGCCGTCGGCATCTTCAACGACGTCCCGGCCTCCGATCCCTTCGCCCCGTGGATCGAGGAGCTCTTCCACCGTGGGGTCGTCGCGGGCTGCAACGCGCCCGGCGGCCCCAACTACTGCCCGAACGATCCGGTGCTGCGGCAGCAGATGGCGGTCTTCCTGCTCCGGACCCTTCTCGGCTCGAGCTACGTGCCCCCCGCCTGCACGGGCGCGTTTGGAGACGTCCCGTGCCCGGGGCTCTTCTCGGACTGGATCGAGGACCTCTTCGTGCGCGGGATCGCGGCTGGTTGCGGCGGCAGCAGCTTCTGCCCGGGCAATCCCAACACGCGTGGGCAGATGGCTCCCTTCCTCACCAAGACCTTCGGCCTGTCGCTCTACCGTCCGTAGGCTCGCCGGTTCGGCGCCCGGCCCTGTGTATGCTCCCGCCATGAGCGAGGACCTGCCCGTGGCATACCTGGCGCGGCATGGCGAAACGGCCTGGAGCCTCTCGGGCCAGCACACGGGAATGACCGACCTGCCGCTGACCGCGCGCGGCGAGCGCAACGCGAAGCACCTCGGAGAGCGCCTCGCAGGCATGACCTTCGCTCGCGTCTTCACGAGCCCTCTCCAGCGCGCCCACCGCACCTGCGACCTCGCGGGCTTCGGAGCCGCGGCGGTCGTCGACCCCGACCTCGTCGAGTGGAACTACGGCCGGTACGAGGGACTCACCAGCAGCCAGATCCTGGCGGAGCGGCCGGGCTGGCAGTTATTCCGCGACGGTTGTCCCGGCGGGGAATCGCCGGCCGAAGTCTCGGCCCGGGCGGACCGTGTGATTGCGCGGCTCCGGGCGATCCCGGGCGATACCCTCGTCTTCTCGAGCGGCCATATTCTCCGGACGCTCGGGGCCCGCTGGCTGGGGCTCGACCCCCGGGGCGGCGGGCTCCTTCTGCTCTCGACGGCCAGCCTCTCCCAGCTCGGCTACGACCACGGGCCGCAGGAGCCCGCCATCCGGCTCTGGAACGACACGACTCACGTCGGGGCGTGACGGTCCCGCCCGGCGCAGCGGGTGCGCCTCGGTGTTGAAGACGACGTCCTTCAGATCGAGCGTCGCGTCGGGGGCGAAGAGCAGGTAGAGGTACTTGAGCGTCTCGGCGAGGAAGTAGCTCGGCATCAGGTCGCCCTTCTTCGCCGGTCACGACGTTCTTCAGGACGGTGTAGCCGCGCGTCGGTCCGGCAGCGGCGGACGAGCGCGTCGAAGAAGGTCTGCCCCATCTCGAGATACCGCGGGTCGCCCGTGGCGCGGTGGAGGTAGTAGGCGGACTCGATGATCTCGGGACGCAGGGATAGCGGGGATCGAGGACCTTCATCGCTGCGGTAGTCGAGCAGCTCCGGCTCGATGCCGGAGAGCGTCCACATCTTCAGGCAGGAGTCCTGGAGCCGGCGGGCGTGGCCGAGGTCGCCGCCGAGCGCGAGCACCGCCGGGCAGGAAGGCGTGCAGCGCGCCGAACTCGGACGCCGTGCGCGCCCCGGTCTCCATGTCCGACCTGCGCCGTACCAGAGCCCGGAAGGCGCGTCGTCGGCCAGGTGCGCGTTGAGCGCCCGGAGGCTCTCGCTGCCACATCGTCCCGCAGTCCGCGTCGCCGAAGAGCCGCTCGCACTTCAGAAGGTACTCGTAGTACGAGTCGATGCCGCCGCCGACGTGGCTCGCCCGGGCGAGCCACTTCCCCGTCTCGACGTCGATCTCCTCGCCGACGAGGCCGAGCTTCGAGCGGCGGCGGTAGAGCTCGACGAGGGCGCGCCGTGGCCTTGTCGTAGGAACACGGGCTTGCCGGTGAGCTTCGAGAGCGTGCCGAACTCGAGCACGAGCGTGCCGATCTCGGCGGGGTTCGAGCGGGCGCCGCGCGTCCGCCCGGTCTTCAGGTTGACGTACATGTACGGCATGCCGGTCGGCGAGTCGAAGGCCGGCAGGAGGCGCGTGCCCAGGTCCTCGGCGAGCCGGAGGAGCCTGGCGTCGCCCGTCATCTGGTAGGCCGACAGCAGGCCGCCGAGCATGCCGGATCGTGATCTCGAAGTTCTTCACCTCGATGTCCCGGTCGAAGGAGAGCTTGCTCGACGATGAGCTCTTGCGCCTTGCGCCGCCTCGTCGTCGAGGCCCATCAGGATCAGCGTGTCGAGCGCGTCGACGGGCGTCATCAGCAGCGGACTCGCGCGTACCAGTCGTGCGGCGGCCGGCTGAGCGGCTCGAGCTCGTCGTGCCCCCAGGCGTACCGCTCGTAGGCCCGCCAGGAGTGCAGGAGCTCGGCACGGACACGCGCGGCCAGCGCGGCGCGATCGACGGGCGCGGGCACGGGTGAGGAGCGCCCGAGGGCGGCGAGTCCGCAGAGTCCGAGGAGGGCGACTGCGGCAGGCGCCTTCCTTCCGTCTCTCAAGCGCCGAACTGCCGGAGGTGGTGGTCGAGGTGCTTGTACATCATGACGCCCCACTCGTCCCCCGTCATCCGTCCGAGGAACGAATGCGTGCGCTTGCCCGCCTCCGCCGCTCCGCCCTTGCAGAAGCGCCCGACGAGGCCCAGCAGTCGGTCCTTCTCGCGGGCGAAGTCCCGGGCGTCGGTGACGACGAAGGTCGGGTCCGTCGGCGAGTTCTTGCCGAAGGGCTTCTCGCCGAGGAGCGAGGAGCGCATGAAGGGCGCGAAGATCCGTCCGATGAGCACCTGCTTGCGCGGACGGTCCCCGGTGCCCGCCTCGAGCGCGACCGAGCAGTGCGCCAGCATCTGCGCCGCGTCCATCTTGCCCCACTGGCGGACGGCGGACGCCGACAGCGACGTCAGCCGGTCGGAGATGGATTTCTGCGCGGCGGAGTCGAACAGGCTTTGCATCGTGGCCTCCCGGATCGAGGAACCGACCGGGAGAAGTCTACGTCCGACCGACGCGATCCTTCGACTCAAACGATTCGTTTACATCAGGACGGGGCGCGCCCGCCCCTCGTAGGCTGACATTTCGGGGCTGTCGGAACTACAGGGAGCTCGACATGCGCGAACGAAGGCTTCGGGCGGCGTTCGTATTGGTGCTGGCGGCCGGGGGCATGGGGATCGCGGCTCCGACGGCGGTCTGGCGCGCGATCGCCTGGAACAACCTCGGCATGCACTGCATGGACGCGGACTATCTCCGTCTTCTCGATCCTGCCGCCGTTCAACAACCTCACGCGCAGGTCGTGGACCCCTCGGGCACACCTGGTCGACGATCCTGCCGGACTGACACGTGACCTACGAGGCGGTCGCGGACCCGGACGGGTCGATCAACACGACCTCGATCGGCAAGACGAACTTCTGGCAGCACGTCCAGGCCCTCTTCGGCGCCGCGCTGCCGGTGGACGTCGGGCTCGCCGGCAACGCGATGCCGGGCGCCGGCAACTCGCCGCAGCCGATGGCCTTCGACGCCGCGCTCAGCGCTCTTCGCGGGCGAGGGCATCCCGATCACGCCGTACGACGACGCGCACGGGAAGAACCCCTATCCCGATGATGCGGGTCGTCGTGCGCGACTCGAACGGCGGTGCTTCTGGCGAGCACCGACGTCGTCCTCCCGGTCTCGGACGAGATGGACTGCCGCGCCTGCCACGCGCTCGGGAAGCGTCGCGGCCGCGCAAGCCCGCTGCGGGCTGGGTCAACGACTGCCGACTCGGACCGCGACTACAAGCTCAACATCCTGCGACTGCACGACGACCGGCAGGCGGAGCGACCCGGCCTACGCGAGCGCGCTCGCGACTGGCCGGTTACGACGCCGCCGGCCTCTACGCGACGGCCGCCTCCGGCGGGACGTCCGTGCTCTGCGCGCGGTGCCATGCGCTCGAACGCGCTGCCGGGCACGGGCTACGCCGGGATCCAGCCGCTGACCGAGGCCCTGCACGCCTTCCACGCCGCGCGTCACCGATCCGTCGACGGGCGTGACGCTCGACGCAGCGACCAACCGCGCCGCCTGCTACCGCTGTCATCCCGGGCTCGGAGACGCGCTGCCTGCGCGGCGCGATGGGCACCGCGGTCGCCGCCGACGGCTCGCTCGCGATCCAGTGCCAGGACTGCCACGGCACGATGAGCCGGGTCGGCGCGAGCGCGCCGCCAGGGCTGGCTCGAGGAGCCGGTCTGCCAGAGCTGCCACACCGGCACGGCGACGCAGCAACAACGGGCAGATCCGCTACACGAGCGTCTTCGACACGAACGGGCAGCCGCGCGTGGCCGTGAACCCGACCTTCGCGACGAACCCGGACACGCCGGCGCCGGGCGTCTCCCTCTTCCGGTTCTCGAAGGGCCACGGCGGTCCTGCAGTGCGAGGCGTGTCACGGCTCGACCCACGCCGAGTATCCGAGCTCGCACCGCAACGACAATCTCCAGAGCCTGAGCCTCCAGGGCCACGTCGGGACCCTCGTCGAGTGCGTCGCCTGCCACGGGACGACCCGACGACCGTCAGCGGCGGGCCTCACGGAATGCACCCGGTCGGCCAGGGCTGGGTGAACGCGCACACGGCGACGCCCTCGGCGGGCGGCAACGCCGGCATCGCGGACTGCGCCGCCTGCCACGGCGACGGACTACCGCGGAACGGTGCTCTCCCGCGCGGCGGGCGATCGCACCCTGTCGACCGAGTTCGGGACGAAGCATTTCTGGCGCGGATTCCAGGTCGGCTGCTACGACTGCCACAACGGGCCCCTCGAGCGACGAACGGAACCCGAACCACGCGCCCGTGGCCAGCGACGCGACGACCTCCACGACCGCCTACACGCCGGTATCGGTCCCGCTGACGGCCAACGACGCCGACGGCAATCCGCTCACGCTATCGGATCGTGTCTCAGCCCGGCAGCGGCACGGTCGCGCTCAGCGGGAACACCGCCACCGTCCATCCGCTGCCCGGCTTCGTCGGAAGCGACGGCTTCGCGTTCGCGGCCTCGGACGGATCGACGTGGTCCAACCTCGCCACCGTCTCCTTCGAAGTCGGCGGCAGCTTCGCCGACGTGCCGTCGTCCTCGACCTTCGCTTCCGACGTGGAGCGCATCTACCACGCGGAAGTCACCGCCGGCTGTGGTGCCTCGCCGCTCGTGTACTGCCCGGAGCTCGAACATCACGCGCGCGCAGATGGCCGTCTTCCTGGAGCGCGGCCTCCGCGGCCCGCCTACGTGCCGCCCCCGGCGGCGGGGATCTTCGCCGACGTGCCCGTGTCCTCGCCCTTCGCGCCGTGGATCGAGCAGCTCTTTCACGACGGCGTCACGGGCGGCTGCGGCGGCGAGCAACTACTGCCCGACCGCCTCCGTCACGCGGGCGCAGATGGCCGTGTTCCTGATCAAGGCGCGACACCCCGTCGCCTGCACCTATCCCGCCAGCGGGATCGTCTTCACCGACGTGCCCGCGGGCTACTGGGCCGGGCGGCTTCGTGGAGCAGCTCTGGCGCGAGGGAGTCACGGGCGGCTGCGGCGGCGGCCTCTTCTGTCCGGAGTCGGCCGGTGACGCGCGAGCAGATGGCGGCGTTCCTGGTGCGCGGCTTCAGGCTGCCATAGCCTCGACCGCGGCCGAGGGCCGCAGCCGGGCGCGGGTGAAGACGCCTCTATCCGGCGTAGAGCGTCCCCTCTTCAACGAAGCACAGCGGGTTCTTCCAGGGATCCTCGGCGTAGAAGGACCGCTCGCCCCAGGGGCGGACGACGATCCCGCCGCCAGGGGCGTCGTGGACGCTTTCCGACGAAAGACACCGCAGGCCCTTCGCGCGCTCGAAGGCGGCCTCCAGGTCTCTGACGGTGAAATAGAGCGCCTTCGCCGCCGGATGCGGGCGGCCCGACGACGACACGTCGAGGACCGACAGGGTGACGGCGCCGCACTGGAAGTAACAGCGCGCGCCCGGGTGCCGGCGGCCCGGAACGCCGAGAAGGCGCGTGTAGAACTCTTCCGCGGCGTCGAGGTCCGCCACCTCGACGCTCAGACGGAAGAACTGCGGAACGTCGCGGCCAGCCGCCTTCCTTGGACTCGGTTTCGCGTTCGTCTTCGATTTCCGAGCCGGGGTCTTCTTCTTCACGGGCATCTTCGTTCCTCCCGATCTTTCAGGATTTGGCTGGACGTTCGACTCCGATGGGCCGAGCCACTTGTGAAGTTTCCCGAGAGGAAGTTGGTGGAGCTGAACGGGATCGAACCGTCGACCTCCTGAATGCCATTCAGGCGCTCTCCCAAACTGAGCTACAGCCCCACGCGGAAGAGGCGCGAAGATAGCATGCCGGAAAAGGGCTGTAAATCGGCCTTCCGGGCAGGCGGCAGGGAACTCGCCAACGTCAATCGACGAGCCTCTGGGCCCTCTGGTAGCTCGCGTCGTTGGTCCGGTTGTCGGTCGTCGCCCCGTAGATGACGGCGTTTCCGGCCGTGACCTCGATCGTCAGGCTCTCGCTTCCCGCCAGCGCCGCCCCGCCGAGAAAGGCGTCCACCGACGTCTGCTCGAAGAAGGTCGCGCCGTAAGTCTTCGTCACGGTCTTCGTGACCGCACCCGCGACGTTGCGTACGGTGACCCGCAACGTCGCGCCCTGATCGAGCGTTCGCACGCCGACGTTGAACCGATAGACGGAGAAATCGGGCGGGCAGACCATGTACGCGCTCTGACCCGGGTTGATCACGGAATCGAGACTCACGAAGTCCTCCGTGAACCCCGACGTTCCCGCAGCACCGGCGTCGTTGAAGACCCGGACCACCGCGACCGCCCCCGTGGGCCCCCCGGTCGGAACGAACACGTCCAGGCTGCCGAGCCCGGTCGCGATACCCATCGCCGGGAGCATGTCGGCGAAATAGACAGTTCCCCGAGCCGGGACCGAGACGGTCTCCGAGGGATCTGCCGACGTTCCGGAGCGGCCCGCCGGATGAAAGACCAGCCGGAACACCAACGGTGCGGTGCCCGGGTTATGAACCTGAACGGCCGTCTTGAAGTACGAGCCGAAGTTCCCCGGCGTCGAGCCGACGACCGGCAGAACGGCGCCGAAGACCTCCCCCGGATTCGCCAGGTTCGCGTTCTCCTGGGCGACGAGCGCCGGGCTCGCCGCGGCGAGGCAGACGAGGACCACCCCAAGGCGCCTGAATTTCATGACTTCCTCCTCGCAGCCACGAGTCTTTCCGCAACGCCGCGGCCGTCCCAGATCCGATCGCATCAAGGCCCCCGACCCGGGCCCGGGCGCCCAAGGCCACGGCACCGGCGAAAAACGGCGCCGGAACGCCCGGTCTTGAGGCATAATGTTGAGCCAGACACACTTAAGTGATGCCATCAGACGCAACGGCCGGCGGAAGCCCGACGGGGCGGGCCGGATCTTTAGGCGAAGCGCTGCGGATCCTCGTCGTGGACGAGAACCCGCGCGATCGAGCCCTGATCGTCGAGTCCCTCGAGAAGGGAATTCCGGGGGCCCGCGTGAGCCAGGTCGAAGACCCGGCGCAGCTGGCCCGGATCCTGGACGAGGGATTCTTCGACGTCGTCCTGGCCGATCACCGGCCGAGCTGGATCGACGCGTTCGTCCTCCTCGGCAAGGTGCGCGAGAGGAGCCCGGACCTGCCCGTCCTTCTCTGCACGGGCACGGGCAGCGAAGAGCTCGCGGTCGCGGCGATGAAGGCGGGCTTCGACGACTACGTCCTCAAGCACCCGCACCACTTCCCGCGCCTCGTGCCGGCCATTCGGTCGGCCCTGGAGGAATCGACGCGGCGCAGGCTCGCCCGCGAAGCCGAGTCGCGCTACCGGACCCTCTTCGAGGGAGTGCCCGTCGGCCTCTACCGCGCCACGCTCTCGGGCCAGGTCCTCGACGCCAACCCCGCCCTCCTCCAGCTGCTTGGCTTCCCCTCCCGAGAGAGCCTCATGGCCGTCAACATGCGGGAGGTCTACGTCGACCCGAAGGCGCGCCGCGCTTTCCTCGAGCGGCTCGAGCGCGAGGGCGAAGTCCACGACATGGAGCTCCAGTGGAAGCGGTACGGCGGGCAGATCATCACGGTCCGCAAGGGCGCCCGTCCCGTGCGCGACTCCTCGGGGAGGCTCCTCCACTACGAGGGCGTGGTCGAGGACATCACGGAGCGCAAGCGCGCCCGACAGGAGCTGCAGGAGTCCAACCAGTTCCGGCAGGAGATCATCTCGGGCGCCGGCGAAGGCATCGTGGTCTACGACCGGGACCTGCGCCTGATCGTGTGGAACCTCTACATGGAGCGGATGACGGGCCTGCCCTCGAGCCAGGTCCTCGGCCGCCGGCCGCTCGACATCTTCCCGTTCCTGCGCGAGCAGGGCATCGACAGGCTCCTCGAGCGCGCGCTCGGAGGGGACACGGCCTCGTCCTCCGACGTGCGGTACTCCATCCCCCAGACGGGGAACACGGGGTGGCTCATCGCCACCTACGGGCCTCACCGCGACGCGGCCGGGCAGATCGTGGGCGTGATCGGGATCGTCCACGACGTCACCGAGCGCCGGCGCGCGGAGCAGGCCCTGCGGGAGAGCGAGGAGCGCTTCCGCCGGATGGCCGACGCCGCGCCCGTCATGATCTGGACCGACGACGCGGACGGCATGACGACCTACTTCAACAAGCCGTGGCTCGACTTCACGGGCCGCGCCCTCGAGCAGGAGTTGGGCCTCGGATCGCGCGACAGCATCCACCCGGAAGACCTGCCGCGCTTCGCGGAGGTCTACGAGGCGGCGCGCGCGGCGAAGCGGCCGTTCCAGACGGACTACCGCCTTCGCCGCCACGACGGGGAGTATCGCTGGGTCCTGGAGACGGCGATGCCGCGCTCCACGGCCTCCGGCGAGTTCGAGGGGTTCATCGGCTCCGTCATCGACATCTCGGAGCGCCGCCAGGCCGAGGACGCGGTGCGCGAAAGCGAGGAGCGGTTCCGCTTCATGGCCGACGCGGCGCCGGTGATGATCTGGCTCGACGACGAGAACGCGCTCTGCACCTACTTCAGCAAGCCCTGGCTCGACTTCACCGGGCGACCGATCGAAAGAGAGCTCGGGCTCGGCTGGTGCGACGGCGTCCACCCGGACGACCTGGAGCTGATCCGCGCCGGCGAGAGCGCCGCCCGCGCCGCCCGAAAGCCGTTTTCGATGGAGTACCGGCTCCGCCGCCGTGACGGAGAGTACCGCTGGATCTTCGACACCGCGCATCCGCGCTTCACGCCGTCCGGCGTCTTCGCCGGGTACATCGGCTCCTCCATCGACATCACCGACCGCCGCCGCGCGGAGGAGGCCCTCGTCGAGGGCGAGGCCCGCTACCGCATCCAGGTCGAGCACGCCCCCGAGGCGATCGTCGTCTTCGATGCCGACACCGGCCGTTACGTCGAGGCCAACGAGAACGCGGTCCGGCTCTACGGCCTGACGCGCGAGAAGCTCTACGAGACCGGGCCGGCCGCGTTGTCGCCGCAGTCCCAGCCGGACGGGAGCCTCTCCGTCGCCGCCGCGCGGGAAAAGATCCAGGAGGCCCTCGACGGCGCCACCCCCGTCTTCGAGTGGACGCACCGGAACGCCGCGGGGCAGGACATCCCCTGCGAGGTGCGCCTCGTGCGCCTGCCCTCCGCGACCCGCCGCCTCGTGCGCGGCAGCGTGACCGACATCTCCCAGCGCAAGCACTCCGAGAAGGTCCGCGCGGCTCTCTACTCCATCGCCGCGACGACGAGCGCCGCGGAGGACCTCGACGACTTCTACGCCGCCATCCACGGCATCGTCGGCGAGCTGATGTACGCGCGCAACTTCTACGTCGCCCTCCACGACCCGCTCTCGGCGACGCTCTCGTTCCCCTACTGCGTCGACGAGGTGGACCCGCCTCCCGGCACCCGCCCCCTGCGCAAGGGCCTGACCGAGTACGTGCTGCGCACGGGCGAGCCCCTGCTGATGCCGGACGAGGACTTCCCCGCCTTCGTCGCGACCGGGGAGGTCGAATCGGTCGGCGCGCCCTCGGTCGACTGGCTCGGCGTGCCGTTGAAGAGCCGCGGACGGACGTTCGGGGTTCTCGTCGTCCAGAGCTACGACCCGCGGTTCCGGTACGGAGCGACCGAGAAGGACGTGCTGACGTTCGTCTCGCAGCAGATCGCGGTCGCCATCGACCGCAAGCGCGCGCAGGAGGCCGTCCGCGAGTCCGAGGAGCGTTACCGGCTGCTCTTCGAGCGCAACCTCGCCGGCGTCTACCGCATCACGCTCACGGGCCGCATTCTCGAATGCAACGACGCCCTCGCGCACATGTTCGGCTACCGCTCGCGGGAGGACCTGATCGACCGGGACGTGCGCACGCTCTACCCCACGTCGGACCGCCGGCGGGATTACCTCGACACGCTGCTGAAGGACCGGAGCCTCGTGAACCACGAGATGCGCGGACAGCGAAAGGACGGCAGCGCGGTCTGGACGCTGGAGAACGCGGCCCTCCTCGCCGACGAGGGGGCCGGCGAGGTCATCGTCGAGGGCACCGTCACCGACATCACCGACCGCAAGCACCTCGAGGAGCAGCTGCGGCAGTCGCAGAAGATGGAGGCCATCGGCCAGCTCGCCGGCGGCATCGCCCACGACTTCAACAACCTGCTCACCACGGTCCTCGGTTACAGCAACATGGCGCTCGACCAGCTCTCGCCCCACGAGCCGCTGCGCGAGGAGATCGAGGAGATCCAGAAGGCCGGCGAGCGGGCGGCGAACCTGACCCGCCAGCTGCTCGCGTTCACGCGCAAGCAGCTCTTCGAGCCCAGGGTGCTCGACGTCAACGCCCTGATCGCCGAGGCGACCCGGATGCTGGGGCGGCTGATCGGCGAGCACATCCGCCTCGTGATGCAGCTCGACCCCTCGCTCGGAAGCGTCAAGGGCGACCCGGGCCAGATCGAGCAGGTCCTCGTCAACCTGGTCGTCAACGCGCGCGACGCGATGGCCGACGGCGGCGCGCTGACCATCCGGACGCAGAACGCCGACGTCGACGCCGGGAACGCCCGCCTCCACTTCGGAGCGCCGGCCGGGCGCTACGTCGTGCTGTCGGTCGTCGACACCGGCGTCGGCATCGACCCCGAGATCCAGAAGCGCATCTTCGAGCCCTTCTTCACGACCAAGGAAAAGCCCCAGGGAACGGGCCTGGGGCTCGCCACGGTCTACGGGATCGTGCGGCAGAGCGGTGGGCACGTGTTCGTCGCGAGCGAGCCCGGGCGCGGGTCGACCTTCGCGATCTACCTGCCGCGGGTCGAGGCCGAGATCGAATCCGCCGCCGTCGGGGTCGCTCCGGCCGCGCCGGGCCGGGGCTCGGAGACGATCCTCCTCGTCGAGGACGAAGCCCCCGTGCGCGACCTGACCCGGCGGTGTCTCGAGCAACGCGGGTACGCCGTGCTCCAGGCGGCCAGCGCGGAGGACGCCCTGGAGGTCCTCGCGCAGCATGGCGGCCACGTCGACATGCTCCTGACGGACGTCGTGATGCCGGGCGCCTCGGGCCCGGAGCTCGCCCGGCGGCTGACCGCCGAGCGCCCGAGCCTGCAGGTGCTCTTCGTCTCCGGCTACCCCGACGACTCGCCCGCCTCGGCGGGGATGCTCGAGGCCGGAACGGCGTTTCTCCAGAAGCCGTTCACGGCCGACACGCTCGCCCACAAGGTCCGCTCGGTGCTCGACGCGCAGTCTCCGGCCGGCGTCGACCGCTGAACGCCGGCGCGGCCCGAGCGCGCGGCCCTAGTAGAAGTCGGAGCAGCTCAGGTAGTAGCCGCAGGCCCGGTTCGGGCAGAGCAGCTTGCACTTCTGCTCGAAGAGCGCGCTGCCGCAATTGGGGCAGGTCCGGGAGGGCTCGGAGGCGGCGCCTCGAGGCTCGAGCTTCGAGTCGTGAACCGGAGGCTCCGAGTTGGTGGCGAGGTCGCGGGCGGAGTCGCTCACGCTACTTCGAGGGCGCGGGCGTGATCTTGAGGACGAGGCCGGCCGGCGTGCGGAGGGCCTCGATGGGCGTGGTGTCCGGCGTCGGCGGCGGGGCGGGCGTCGCGGCCGCCTCCGTCTCGTGGCCGGATCCGTGCGATCCCTTCCTGCCGCAGGCCACGGCGGCCACGACGACGAGGACGAGCGAGAGACCGACCCACCGCGCGAGCTTCATGCGTTCTCCATCTCTGCAGCCGCCGGGATTCTAACCGCGGAACGACAAATTTTGTCGCCGGGGCGTCGCGTGCGCGCCGCGGTTTGGCGCGCCCGAGGATCGCGGCCGCCGCAAGTCCCTGAAGAATCAAGGCCGCGCTCGGGATCGCCGGCTGGTACGAGTCTTGTAATCACGAAACGTCAAGAAGAGTGCCGGCATGGGAGTTCCGGCATGACGGGAGGGGGGGAATCGGCGCCGATTCCCCCCCTAGTTTTTTCCGTCGCGAACACGGGGTGCGGGATCTGCGGCCTTCGCCCGCACCGGCGAACGGCTCGCCGGGATGCCGGCTCGACCGTTCGCCTGATCCCGGACCCCGCGTTCGCTCCCGCGGCGCGAGGCGTCCTCCGCTGCGCTCGCGGAGATTCCTCGCGCCGCGGACGGATGCTGCAGGCGGCAAGAGGTTCAGCTTCGCGGCTCGACGAAGGAGGCGAGGGGGCGGAGGTTGCGGCGTTCGCCGGAAAGACGCATGGAGAGGGAGTCCCCCTGGTCGGTCTCGTCGAGGACGCGGAAGGCGGCGCGGGCGGCGGCGATGGCGCGGGGGCTGGTATACGGGATTCGGACGCGGAACTCCTCGGCGTCCGGCGAGAGACGGCGAAGGATCTCGGCCTCGAGCCGGGGAATGCCCTCGCCGGTCTTCGCGGAGACCCGCACCGTGCCCGGGCGCGAGGGTCCTCCCCCGGCGTCGATCTTGTTGGCGACGACGAGGACCCGCTCCGGCGGCACGCCGAGCTCCTCGAAGGTCTCGCCGGCGATGCGCGCCTCCTCGTCGGCCCGAGGCGACGAGGCGTCGACGACGTGGAGCACGAGATCGGCGTCGCGGATCTCGGACAGCGTCGAGCGAAACGAGGCCACGAGCGACGTCGGCAGCTTGCGGACGAAGCCGACCGTGTCGACGAAGATCACGCCCGCGAGCCTCGACGAGGAACCGCGGGCCGCGCGCGAATCGAGCGTGGCGAAGAGCCGGTCGGCGGCGTAGGCCGAGTCGCTCGCGAGACGGTTGAAGAGCGTCGTCTTGCCGGCGTTGGTGTAGCCCGCGATCGCGACCTGCCGGTGGCGTCGGCGCCCCCGCCGCCGCACGAGACGGGCGACCTCGATCTTCTCCAGGTCGCGGCGCAGCCGCGCGATGCGGTCGCGGATCTTGCGGCGGTCGAGCTCGAGCTTCTGCTCGCCCGCACCCCGGCCGCCGATGCCGCCGCCGAGGCGCGAGAGGTGCCCGTACGCGCCGGCCAGTCGCGGCAGCAGGTACTGGAGCTGGGCGAGCTCGACCTGCGTGCGGGCCTCGCGGGAGCGCGCGTGCAGGGCGAAGACGTCGAGGATGAGGCCCGGGCGGTCGAGCACCCGCACGCCCTCGCCCCAGGCCTTCGACAGGTTCCGGGCCTGGCCGGGCGAGAGCTCGTCGTCGAAGACCACGAGGGCCGCCCGCTCGGCCTTCGCCGCCAGGCCGATCTGCTCGACGGCGCCCTTGCCGATGTACGTCGCCGGGTCCGGCGCGGCCCGCTCCTTGACGAACCGGGCGACGACGGCGCCGCCGGCCGTGTCGACGAGCCGCTCGAGCTCGTCGAGGTGGTCCTCGGCCACGGCGCGCGGGAGGCCCTTGGGCGTCACGCCGACGATGAGGACGCGCTCGCGGCCCGCGGGTGGCATCGGCCCCATTGTAGCGGCCCGTGTGGTATTCCTAGCCGGAATGCGCGAGGTCCTCGGCGATCGACTCGAGTCGCTCTACCGGCTCTACGGACCCGAGACCGTGGCGACCGACCCGATCCTCTTCGTGGGCCGCTACGCCGCGCCCAAGGACCGCGAGGTCGCCGGTTGGATCGCGACCGCGTTCGCCTACGGGCAGGTGCCCGCGATCCAGGCGTCGGTCGGGCGCGTCCTCGAGGCGCTGGGCCCCGCGCCGGCCGCCACACTCGACGCGATCCGCGACTTCCGCGGCTTCGCCTCGGAGACGCTCGCCGGCTTCCGCCACCGGTTTCACAAGACCCGCGATGCCGCCGCTCTCCTCCTGGCGATCGCCCGGGCCCGCGAGGCCGGCGGCGGGACGCTGCGCGGCTTCTTCGAGGGGGAGTTTCGCGCCGAGGAGCGAGACGTGGCGGGTCTCCTGTCCCGCGCGGTCGCGCGCATCGAGGCGTTCGACTACCGCCGGGCCCTCGGGACGCGGCGGATCCCGGCGGGCTCGCCCGTGCGCTTCTTCTTCCCCGATCCGGCCTCCGGTTCCGCTTGCAAGCGATGGAACCTGTACCTGCGGTGGATGGTCCGGCGCGACGCTCTGGACTTCGGCCTGTGGCCCGGCATCCCCACCGACCGCCTGGTGATCCCGACCGACATTCACGTCCACCGCATCGCCCGGCGCCTCGGCCTGACCCGCCGGCGGACCGCCGGATGGAGGACGGCCCGCGAGATCACCGACTCGCTCGCCCGTTTCGATCCCGTCGACCCGGTCCGCTTCGACTACGCCCTGTGCCGCATCGGCATCCTCGACATCTGCCGGCCGCGGTTGAGCGACTGCCGCTGCGGGGACTGCGCGGTCCGGGACGGGTGCCGGTCCGGGATGAGGCGGGCCGACCGCCGCCCCTGTGCCGCGGACGCCGGGCCGAGCGCTCGCGCGCTGCCGACCTTCGACGGTAAACTGTCGACCATCCCATGAAGACCCGAACTCTCCTGACGCTCATCTTCGCCGTCGCCGCCGCGTCCGCGGGCACCGTCTGGATCAAGTCCCTCGTCCCGCCGGACTCCTCGGCGGGATCGCTGCAGTTCCTCTCGGCGGCCCCGGAGCTTGCGATCTTCGACCGCGCGGGCAAGAAGGTCGATCTCACCAACGAGAAGGACCGGATCCTCGTCGTCCACTTCTGGGCCACGTGGTGCCCGCCCTGCGTCGAGGAGATCCCGGCCCTGACGAAGTTCTGGGAGCAGTACAAGGGCCGCGCCGACGTCTCGCTCTACGCGGTCTCGGTCGACAAGGACTGGAAGGCCGTGGACGCCTTCCTGAAGAAGACGCCGAGCGACCTCCCGCTCTACCACGACCCGGGCGAGGGAACCGCCCGCCGCTTCGGGACGACCCAGTATCCCGAGACGTACTTCGTCAACCGGGCGGGACGCGTGATCTTCCGCGTCCAGGGCGCCGTCGACTGGTCGAACCCCGAGCTGAAGAGCCGCATCGAGCAGATGATCGCCTCGTAGGCGAGGAGCCCGGTGCGCTAACCGCGGGGAGCCCGGGGCTTGCCCATCAGCCACAGGAACAGGACCACCGCCGCCGCCGACATCCCCAGACTGCCGTAGAAGAGAACGACGTCGAGTGACTGGAGCACCGGCAGGGCCGCCTAGTATTCTTCGACGGAAGTCTTGTCAACGGATGGGCGCCTCGACGACGTCCTGACAAGACCGCAGGGCCAGGAGCCGCTCGGTCGCCGCACCCTGCCGCCGCTCTCGAGAGTTCGGTGACAGAACACTAGTGCGTTCCGCCCGCCGCGCCGGCCGGCGCCGCGGCCGCCCTCGCCGGGGACGGAGACGCCCCGAAGCGGGCTGTCGAGCGCTCCCCCGCCGGCCGCGTCGGATCGACCGGCCCGGTGCCGCCGTTGACGCCGATCGACCACACGTAGTCGCCGAGCGCGCGCGTGATGGCGTCGGGATCGGAGAGGAAGGCCTTGACCTCCCCGTCTCCGCCGAGGATCCGCGCGAACTCCGCCCGGTCGGGCGCGAAGCTCGGTGCGTCGAAGAGCTGCCCGAGCGGCGAGAAGCGATGCCCGTCGTCGCCCTTGGGGAAGTTGGTCGGCATGCGCGTCCCCGGCATCCACTCGTCGGGCCGCCGGATCCAGTCGGGGATCCAGTCGTGCCGGAGGCGCGTCGCGGCCATCTGGAGATTGGGCGCGAGGCTCGCGCGGTCGACTCCCGGCCGGTTGAAGTCCTCGAGCGACCGCGGGTGGCACTGCGCGCACTTCAGGAGCTCGAACGTCTTCTTGCCCGCGGCCCAGCTCGAGGGGCTCGTGGCGTAGTCGGCGACGAGGAAGGGGTACGACGCCCGGTCGAGGGACGCGAAGTACTGGGTCAGGTCGTTCAGCTCGGCGTCCGTGAACCCGAAGGTCGGCATGTGGACCTCGAGCCAGGGGCGGATCTGGCCGGTCTTCGGCGCCTGCAGGAAGCCGAAGAGCCAGTCGCTCTGGACCTTCGCGCCCTCGCCCTGGATGATCGGCGGCGCGAGCGAGGCGTCGGCCACGAGCGACCGGTAGGACCCGCCGAAGCCCTCGATGACGTGGCAGCCCTGGCAGTTGTGGTTCTTGACGATGCGCCGCCCGCGCTCGACGGCCGCCTCGCGGGGTGAGAGCTGCTTGACGACGCTCGGCGCCGCGTTCAACTGCTGGAGGCCGAGGACGACCGTGACGACCTGGTCGAGCTCGCGCGGGGACAGGCGGAAATTCGGCATCCGCAGCTTCTCCTCCCAGCCGCGGGCGCGGTCGCGGTCGAAGATCCGCGGCTCGTGGAGCTTCTGGCGGAACCAGTCGTGACGCGTGTGCGGAATGTGGATGAAGCCGAAGTCCAGGCGGTGGACCGCCTTGGATCCCTCCTCGGTCAGCTCGGTACCGATCGGCTTGGCATCCTCGAAGCCCGGGATCGCGTGGCAGGCGAAGCAGCCGTAGTGGGCGATGAGGTTCTTGCCCGCGTAGACCTCCTCGGGCGTGGAGGTCCATCTTCGCGAGCTCGGCCTTCGCGTCGAAGAGCGTCTTCGTCGACATCTCGAAGTAGAGGGCGATCGAGTCGAGGATCTTCTCGTCGGTCCTGGGGAGCGCGCCGTTGCCGAAGCCTTCCGGCGCCTTGAGCGTCGAGAGGTACTCGGCGATGTCGAGCGCGTCGGGCTCCGAGAGCCGCAGGTTCGGCATCTTGGTGTCCGGGCTCCACTCCTTCGGGTTGAGGATCCAGTGGTAGATCCAGTCCCGCGACGCCTTGGAGCCCACGCCGGAGAGGTTCGGCCCGAACTGCCGGTAGGTCCCGGTCAGGTCGCGCTCGGCCTTCGGGTCCGCGAGGTGGCAGCCGTAGCAGCCGCGGTCGGCCAGGAGCTTCTGGCCCCGCGCCGCGTCGCCCCGGCCGGCGACCGGCGGGACGTCCGCCGGCTTCGACTTGTCGTACAGGTAGGCCACGATGGCGTTGACCATCGTGTTGTTCTCGAGGAGCCCGTGCTCGTTCATCTTCGCCTGCGCCGGATCGGGTTTGCGCGGGCCGGAGACGTCGACGAAGTTCTCGAGGTAGAAGAAGGTCGGCATCTTCGTGTTGGCGCGGAACGAGGCCGGGTTCATCACCCAGCGTGTGGTCCAGTCGCGCGGCACCTTCGCCGCGACCTTCTCGAGCGAGGGTCCGGCCTTCGGCAGGCCCTGTTTCTCGAGGCCGTCGATCCGGTGGCAACCCCAGCAGCCGAGCGACTCGACGATCCGCATGCCCGAGTCGAGCGTCGGGCGCCTCGGGGAAGCCGGCCTCCTTCGCGTGGCACCGGTAGCACCCGGCCTCGGCGTACTTGAGAGGCAGGACGGGGCTCTCGTTGAACCGGTCGAACTCCCAGTCGTACTTCTTCGTCCAGGCGGCCTTCTGGGCCTCGGTCTCCGGCGAATGGCCGGCCGACCAGAAGGACGTCGCGCGGTCCCGGCCGCCGTGGCAGGGCGTGCAGCCGAAGGAGTTGGCCGGATGCATCGACTCGCTGCCCACCATGCGGTGGATGCGCGGGTGCGTCCGGAAGACCTCGCGGATCTTCGGGTCCTCGAACCCCTTGCGGTCGGCGGCCACGTGGCAGGTCGTGCACCGGTCGACCTTGCGGGATCTGCATGAAGTTGACGTTGATGAAGTGGTCCGGCAGCTGCACCTGCTGCACGCGCAGCGACGGGTTGATCATGTCGAGGATCGGCGAGTTGCGCAGGTTGAAGAGCGTGTCCTGCTTCAGGCCCGCGAACTTCTGCCGGGTCAGGCGGAATTCCGCCGTCCGCTTCTCGATCGTGGTCTCGATGTCCTTCTTGCGGACGTTGATGAGGTCGATCTCGGTCTGCGCGGCCGCCTCGTCCTTCTTGAGCGTCGCCAGGCGCACCGTGCGCTCCTCGAGCTGCCTGCGGAGGGCGTCGAGGTCCTTCCTCGCCGAGGCCGCCGCCTTCGGCTTGTTGGCGAGGGCGTCCTCGTACTTGTAGAGGGCGGCGTCGAAGGCCGCCTTGGTGAACTTGTACTCCTGGTCCGCGAGATAGCTCTGCGGGTCGAGCGTCTTGAGCCTCGCCTGCGCCTTGCGCAGCGCCCCGGCCTGCTGCGCGATCTCCGCGCGCGAGGCCTTGAGGTCCGCGATCAGCTTCGCGTGGTCCTTGTCGAGCGCCTTCTGCCTCGCCGCGATGGCCGCCTGGCGCGTGAGCTTCGCGTCGAGGCGCATGAAGGTCCGCTGGATCGTCTTCCAGTCCCGCTGGTAGTCGGCGATGACCATCCAGATGAAGACGGCCGTCAGCGCGGCCGCCGTCCAGGTGAAGGCGCGATTCAGCCGCGGGATGTCGTAGTGGTGATCGATCGGCTCGGCGGGCGGCTTGCGGGGCATGGCTCTCAGATGTTGAAGAAGAATTCCGGGATCGCCACGATGTACTTCAGGTTGAAGATCCAGCGCAGCCAGCATCTTGATCGGCAGCGACATCATCATCAGGAACAGGAACACGCCGACGTAGTAGCGCGGCGCGCCCAGCTTCTCGTAGATACGGCTTGAAGCAGCGTCTTCGCCAGGAGCACCGGCAGCGCGACGACGTAGAAGCAGCACGAGCAGGATGCCGAAGATCTCGCGGACGAGCCAGTTCGTCGGCAGCGCCGTGCTGCAGCACCCGCACCCAGATGTATCTCGGACAGGTTGACGTTGGTCAGCGCCTCGAGCTTGTGGATGTCCCAGAACTCGAAGGGCCCGAAGAAGTTCCAGTTCGGGCCGCGCAGGAACGTGCCGAGCACGATGAGCGAGCACCCACAGGATGACGAAGCCGAACAGGAAGATCGTGATCTCCGACCTTGCGCTCGTTGAACGTGTAGTAGCCGTTGCCCTTCGGGTTCGTGTCGATGTAGGGGATCGCCATCAGGCCCGACGATGATGAGGCCGGGCAGGACGACGCCGGCCAGCCACGGGTCGAAGTAGACGAGCATCTCCTGCAGGCCGAGGAAGTACCACGGCGCCTTCGACGGGTTCGGGCGTGTCGCGCCGGGTTGGCCGGCTCCTCGAGCGGCGCCTTCAGGACGATCGACCAGACGATCAGGACGACCGAGCACGAGGATCAGCGCAGATGCAGCTCGGTGTAGACGAGGTCGGGCCAGACCCAGACGCGGTCGGACTCGCCGTCGCTTCTCGATCGGGCCTCTGCCCGCGCGCGATCCGCGCGGTCGTTCACGCACGGCCTCGCGCATGCGAGTACCAGATGAAGAAGACGACGCAGGAAGATCATGGCCGACGATCGGCACGTTGTCGGGCTTGGTGACGATCGAGCCGGAAGTTCGGGTCGAGCGTGCCGAAGCGCGAAGAAGCACGCGCCAGCAGCGCCGAGCACGCCGTAGCCGACGGCGTTCGACGCGACCAGCTCGCGCTGCCAGAGCGACGACGAACAGGCCGACGACCGCCAGCAGGAAGAACAGCCGCGGGTCGGCGACGGCGTTGATGATGCCCTTGATGAAGTCGCCATGGATCCGTCGAGTCCCGATCGCGTCGCTCTACAGCGGGCCCGCAGATGCCGCCGTCCTTGCGGACGCGCCAGAAGTGGACGGCCATCAGGACGCCGCGATCCGAGCGGGATGCCGACGCAGTGCAGCACGTAGAAGCGCAGCAGCGCGCCCTCGCCGACGAAGCGTGCCGCCGAGCAGCGCGAAGCGCGCGTCGTCGGCCGGCGTGGATCGAGCTGGACGTCGCCCAGCGTCGAGCAGCGGCGCGCCCGGGCCCTCGTGGCCGAGGAACGGCGTCGCGCGCGCCATGTTCGAGCCGACCGTGATGGCCCAGATCGCGAGCTGGTCCCACGGCAGCAGGTAGCCGTGAACGACAGCAGCAGCGTCAGCACGAGCAGGATCGACGCCGACGATCCAGTTGAACTCGCGCGGCGGCTTGTAGGAGCCGGTCATGAAGACGCGGAACATGTGCAGCCAGACCGTGATGACCATCGCGTGCGCGCCCCAGCGGTGCATCTCGCGCATGATGCCGAGCGGCACCTGCTCGCGCAGGTCGACGATGTCGGTGTAGGCGTACTCGACGCGTCGGGCCGGTAGTAGAACATCAGCAGCAGGCCGGTGAACGTCAGCGACCAGGAACAGGAAGAAGCGTCAGCCCGCCCATGCACCAGGTGTAGCGCAGCTTGACGCCCGACTTGCGGATCTGCACCGGGTGCAGGTGCAGGAAGACGTTCGACAGCATCACGAGCACGCGGTTGCGGTCGGTGTTCGGGCATGCCGTGCCGGAAGATCGACGTCCAGATCTGCGTCTCGGTGAGGCAGTTCCAGCTGCGTGTCAGCGAACGGCTCATCGGGCTTGGTCGCCATCGGTCTCTCGTCAGCCATCGGTTGTCGAGTCGCGGCCTAGGCCATCTTGAGGAACGCCTCGGGGTCGGTCCACTGGCCCTGCTCGTGCTGGAACTTGCGCGCGTCTTGTCGACCAGGATCTGGCCGTCGTCGGCCAGCACGATCGCGCGCGCGCTCGAGCGGACGCGGCGCCGGGCCCTCGAAGTTGATGCCGGACGCGTAGAAGCCGCTGCCGTGGCACGGGCACTTGAACTTGTTCTCGCGCCGGCAGCCAGTTCGGCGTGCAGCCGAGGTGGGTGCAGACGGCGATGAGCGCGTAGAAGCCCGTCGGTGTCGCGGACGATCCAGACGCCGAACTTCTCCTTCCAGCGCTCGTCCACGCCCGACGCGTACTCGGTCGGGGAAGCCGGCCTTGAACGGCTGCGGCGGCTCGATGAGCACGTTCGGGAACAGGAAGCGCGACCGTGGCCGCCAGGCCCGCCGCCGACGCGGCCGCGAACGCGTCCAGGCGAGCGTCATCCACTTCAGAGTGGAGCGCCGCGTGACCCCGTCGAGGAGCGTCGTCGGCGCGCGGGGACGTCGGAGCACGCTGTCCCGCGGCCGTAGCCATCAATTCTCGGGGCCTCAGCCTACCAAAACGGCGCGCGGCTCCTCAAGACGATCGCGTCAGCGTCGCGGCCTGCGCGTCGCCGCGCGTCGCCTCGGCGGCTCGGCGGGCCGCGTCCCGCACGCGCAGGTTCGGATCCTCCTTCGCGAGCTTCTCGATCTGCGGCAGCGTCTCGGGGTCCTTCAGGAGCGCGAGGCCTTCAGCGCGTTGAGGATCGCCGCCTCCACCTGCTCGCTCGAGAGCTGCCGGGCCTGCCGCGCGAGGGCCTGCCGGTCGATCATCGAGCGCAGGACCGGCAGCCCCGAGCGCGTCGCCGAGCTCGGCGAGGGCGATCGCCGCGTTCCAGCGCACGTCGGCGACGGTGTCCTCGAGCGAGCACCTGCAGCCGCGGGATCGCGCGCGGATCGCCGAGCTGCCCGAGCACGTACGCCGCCATCTTGCGCGCGCCGGCGTCCTCGGACTGCGACGACGCGAGCACCGTCGTCGAGCGCCGGCGCGGGTCGCCGATCAGCCGAGCGCCCAGAGCGCGTAGAGACGGGTCTCGGATCCGGGTCGTTCGCCGCGGCCTGGAGGGCGGGCACGGCCGCGCGGCTCGCCGAGGCGGCCCGAGGACGAGCACGAGGTAGCGCCGCACGCGGCACGTCGTCGGGCGCTTGCCGCGACAGTCCCTCGAAGATCCGCAGCGTCTCGCGGCCGAGAGCGCGGCGCGCTCCTCGGGCGGGAGGTTCGGCGAGCGAGCGGGACAGCTCGAAGGCGGCCTGCCAGCGGTGGTTGGCCGCTCCGCCGCGCACCTCCTGGAGGTAGTCGCGAGGGCTGCGCCGCTCGAACGTCATGAGGTTGAAGACGAGAAGACGCCGACCGCCGCGCCGACCACGAGGAGCGGGAGCAGGAAGAACCGGACGATCAGGCGCCCCGCGCCGCGGGGCTCCTCGGTCGAGTCGTCGTCCTCCCGGGGGCGCGGCGTCGCTCGGCGGCTCGGTCACAGGACCGGGAGGTACCGCTTCGCCTGCGTGATCGGGTTCGGGACGAAGATGGCGTCCTTGTCGCAGACGGTCTCGCAGAGGCGGCAGGAGACGCAGGGCCCGGCGTCGACCTCCGCGATCTTGTGGAAGGTCTCGTGGAGCGGGTCGTCGATCAGGTAGATGCAGTCGAACGGGCAGATGTCGATGCAGAACTCGCAGCCCGTGCAGAGGTCCCGGTCCACGATGGCCTTCGGGATGTCCTTCGGCTTGACCTTCTCGACGAGCTCGCCCTTCTGGTCCTGGATGCAGGAGACCGGGCAGTACCGGGCGCAGACCGAGCAGTCGATGCACCGGTCGTGGTGGATGACGTACTTCTCGTTCTTGTCGCCCGTGATCGTGTGCGTCGGGCACTTGATCTCGCAGACCCCGCACCCGATGCACGTGTCGGTGATGAAATGAGGCATAAAGCTTTCCGCAACAACCCCTTGCGGGGCCGCTCCCGGCAGGAAAGTACCACACCCCGGCGCCGAAGACGGAGCCGGCGCCGCGAACTTTCGGGGACACCGTGCGTTAGGAGGAAGTGGGAGACTTACGCGCGATGAACAAAGAAGTGCGGGCCGTCGTCCTGGGGCTCTTCGTGGTCGTCATCTTCGCCCTCGGACTCGCGTTCTGGCGCGGCCCCGTCGCGCGAGTTCCGACCGGATCAAGGGATTCCGGGTCGAGGTCAAGAAGACGGAGGGCGACGAGACGCGCAAGCTTCTCGGTCCACGTCCCGGTCGCGCTGCATCGCGCAGCTGACGCGGCTCGCCCACATCGACGACACCCTCGACGGCGACATCCGGCGCGGCCTGGGACAAGAGCGACGTCACGCCGAGGCAGATCCTCGATGCCGCCGACGAGAGCACGTCCGAAAAGCCGGGGATCATCCACCACGACGACGCGACGATCGAGGTGCGGCCGAGGGCAGCACCATCCGGATCGACGTCCGGGACGACTGGGACGAGAACGTCCACATCCAGCTCCCGAGGTCGCTGGTCGAGGTCTTCTCCGCGGACCACCCGATCTCGACGCGCGACCTGCTGCGCCGCCTCGACGAGCTCGATCCCGGCGACCTCGTCACGATCCGCGACCAGGACGACGAGATCACGATCACCGCGGAGCCGCGCAAGGGCCTGCGGATCTCCTGAATCGCGCGCGGCGATATGCTCCCGGCGTGGCCAACCGCCTCGCGCCGAGTCCAGCCCCTACCTCCTCCAGCACGCGGACAACCCCGTCGACTGGTATCCCGTGGGGCGACGAGGCGTTCGCGCGCGCGCGGGCCGAGGACAAGCCGATCTTCCTCTCGATCGGCTACTCGACCTGCCACTGGTGCCACGTCATGGAGCGCGAGTCCTTCGAGAACGAAGCGCGTCGCCGAGGCGCTGAACCGCGACTTCGTCTCGATCAAGGTGGACCGCGAGGAGCGGCCCGACGTCGACGACATCTACATGACGGCCGTGCAGATGATGACCGGCAGCGGCGGCTGGCCGCTCTCCGTCTTCCTCACGCCGGACGGGCAGCCGTTCTTCGGCGGGACGTACTTCCCGCCGACCTCGCGCTGGGGCCGGCCCGGATTCCTCCAGATCCTCGCGGCGATCGCCGCAGGCCTGGAAGACGCGCCGCGACGAGCTCGAGACCTCCGCGGGCGAGATGCTCGACGCACCTCGAGGCCGGAGCGCGCCGGCCGCGCGGCACGGCGACGCCGCGGCCCTGCCGGCGGCGCGTCCTCGACGCGGCGACGCAGGCCCTCGCACGGCAGTTCGATCCGGCCGAGGGCGGCTTCGGCGGCGCGCCGAAGTTCCCGCCGTCGATGCGGCTCGAGCTGCTGCTGCGCCGGTGGCGCGCACCGGCGGACGCCGCAGTCCGCGCGCGATGGTCGAGACGACGCTCGACCGGATGGCCGCCGGCGGCATGTACGACCAGGTCGGCGGCGGGTTCCACCGCTACTCGATCGACGCCCGCTGGCTCGTGCCGCACTTCGAGAAGATGCTCTACGACAACGCCATGCTCGCCCGCGTCTACGTCCTCGCGCACCGCGCGTTCGGCGCCGCCGACTACGCACGCGTCGCCCGCGAGACGCTCGACTATCTCCTCGCCGAGATGACGCCCGAGGGCGGCGGCTTCTTCGCCGCGCAGGACGCCGACTCCGGCGGCGAGGAAGGGACGTTCTACGTCTGGAACCCGGCGTCGCTCGCCGAGGCCGTCGGCGAGGAGGCGGCGCCGGTCGTCGCGGCGCGCTTCGGCGTGACGGCGGCCGGCAACTTCGAGAACGGGGAGACCGTCCTGTCGGTCGTCCGGTCGCACGCGGAGCTCGCGCGGGAGTTCGGCCGGCCGGAGGCCGAGATCGCCCGGGTTCTCGACGAAGCGCGCCGGCGCATGTACGACGTCCGCGGCCGCCGCGTACGGCCGGGCACCGACGACAAGCTCCTGACCGACTGGACGGCCCTCGCGATCTCGGCCTTCGCGCTGGCGGGCCGGGCCCTCTCCGAGCCCCGCTACGAGAAGGCGGCGCGCGAAGCGGCGGACCGGATCCTGAGAAACTGCCTCCGCGAGGGCAGGCTCCTGCACCGCGAGAAGGCCGGGCGCGCGGACATTCCCGGCTTCTCGACGGACTACGCGTTCTTCATCGAGGCGCTGCTCGACCTCTACGAGTCGACGTTCGAGCCGCGGTACTTCCGCGAGGCCGTCCGCCTCCAGTCCGTCTTCGAGGCGGATTTCGCGGGCGCCGGCGCGGCGTACTACCTGGCCGCGGAGCCGCACGACGGCCTGATCGTGCGCCCCGCCGAGTCCTACGACGGAGCGACGCCCTCCTCGAACTCGGTCGCGGCCATGAACCTCCTGCGGCTGGCGGCGTTCACCGGCGGCGAGGCGTACCGCCGGCGGGCCGAGGAGGTCCTCTCGGCCTTCTCCGCGATCGTCGAGAAGGCGCCTTCGGCGTTCCCACGGCTGCTCTGTGCGCTCGACTTCGCGACCGACCGGACCCGCGAGATCGTGCTCGCGGGCGAGCCCGGGCGAGAGGACTTCGAGAGGCTCCGCGGCGCCGTGTTCGCGAGCCCGCGGGTCAACCGCGTCCTCGCCCACGCGGCCTCCGGCGTGCCGGAGCTCGCCGCGCTCCTGGAAGGGCGCGACGGCCGGGGCCCGGCGCGGGCCTGGGTCTGCGAGAACTTCGCCTGCCGGGCCCCGATCTCCGACCCCGCCGGCCTGACCGCCGCGCTCGATGGCTGAGGGCCGCCGCTTCCGACGGCCCGGCGCCGCGGTGATCGCGGTGCTTCTCTACGGGCTGCTCTTCCTCGCCGCGCTCCTCTGGATGAGGTGGCGATGACGACCGGCCTCCTCTACGACGAGGCTTTCCTGCTCCACCGGGCGCCCTACGAGCATCCCGAGCACCCGGGGCGCCTCGAAGCGATCTGGCGCCGCCTCGAGGCCGACGGCCTGGCGGCGCGGTGCGCGCGCGTGCCGGCCCGCGAGGCCACGGACGAGGAGCTCCTCGCCATCCACACTCCCCTGCATCTGGCCCGCATCGCGCGGACGGCCGAGGCGGAGCATCTCCAGCTCGACCCCGACACCTACACGAGCCGCGACTCGGCGCGCGCGGCGCGCCTGGCGGCGGGAGGCCTGATCGACCTCGCGGGCCGGGTCGCCGCGGGCCGCCTTGACGAACGGCCTGGCGCTCGTTCGCCCGCCGGGCCACCACGCCGAGTCCGGGCGGGCCATGGGCTTCTGCCTCTTCAACAACGTGGCCGTCGCCGCCCGCGCCCTGCAGGCCTCGGGAGCCGCGGAACGGATCCTCATCGTCGACTGGGACCTGCATCACGGCAACGGAACGCAGCACGCCTTCTGGGAGGACCCGACGGTCGTGTACTTCTCGACGCACCAGTATCCGTACTACCCGGGCTCGGGGGCGATCGCCGAGGTCGGCGGCGGCCCGGGCCGCGGCTTCACGGTCAACGTGCCGTGGGGCGGCGGCATGGGCGACGCCGAGCACCTCGCCGCGTTCGACCGCGTGCTGCTGCCGATCGCGCGCCTCTTCGCGCCGGACTTCGTCCTCGTCTCGTCGGGCTTCGACGCCGCCGACGGGGACCCGCTCGGCCAGATGCGCCTCACCCCGGCCGGGTACGCGCAGTTGACCGGGCGCCTGCGCACGCTCGCCGGCGGGCGACTCGTGCTGGCGCTCGAGGGGGGCTACAACCTGGAGGCCATCGCGCGGTCGGCCGCCGCGTGCCTGCGCGTTCTCCTGGGCGAAACGGCCGGCGCGCCGGCGCCGGGAACGCCCTCCCCGGCCGCCACGAAGGTCCTGGACGCGGTCCTCGCCGCGCACCGGCCGTTCTGGCCCGGAATCTGAAGGCGACCCGCGCCCATTCATCCTCCGTTCATTTCCGCTCGGTCACGATGACGGGGTGAGCCTCCTCGCCCGCGCGGCGCGCCTCTCCGCCGCCGCGCTGCTGCTGCTGCCGGCCTACGCCGGCATGGCCTACGTCGTCCTGCCGCTGTCCTGGCGCGGCTACGCGAAGATCGGGCGCTCGTCGCCGGCGTCCGGCTGCACGCGGACCGCGGAAGGCATCCCGGGCGATCCGCTCAACGTGGCCTTCGCCGGCACGAGGGAAGAGGTCCTCGCCGCGATGGATTCGGCCGGATGGCGGGCGGCCGACCGGATCACGCTCGCCTCCGGCTGGAAGGACGCCACGAGCGTCCTGCTCGACCGGCCGTATCCCTCGGCGCCCGTCAGCACGCACTTCCTCTTCGGCCGGCCGCAGGACCTCGCGTTCGAGCGGGTCGAGGGCCGCAGCCCCCGGCGCCGCCATCACGTGCGTCTGTGGCAGACGGGGCCCGCGTCCTGGATCGGCGCCGCGACCTTCGACCGGTCGGTCGGGGTCTCGCGCTTCACCGGCGAGGTGATGCATCACATCGACCCCAACGTCGACGCGGAGCGGCGCGCGATCTTCGACGACCTCGCGCGGGCGGGCCGGCTCGTCCGGACCGAGGTCGGCCCGGCGGCGCGCCTCGCCGGGGAAGGCCGCAACGGCGGCGGCGACCGTTATCGCACCGACGGTCAACTGTGGACGGGCGTCCTCGCCCCTCTCAGGGCGACTGCAGGATGAGGACGTCCGCGGCGGGCGCCGCCCCGATCTCGAAGTAGCGGCCGGCGCGCCACTCGGGCAGGAGATCCCGGTAGTGGCGATCGAACACGTTGCCCGACTGGCCCGTCGTGTGCACGTATCGGCCGTGCGCGAGGTCGCCGAGATCCACGATCTGGCGATAGCTCGGGCCGTCGCCCATCTCGAAGGAGCCGTCCTGCGCGACGGAGCCGACGTTGACCGTGGACCCGTCGCCGCCCTGGCCGACCTCGAGGTCGAAGAATCGGCGAAGCGGCGGCACCTCGTGAAAGACGTCGTGGGGAAGGACGGCCCGATGGAGCCGCTCCCAGCGCCAACCCGACGGGTCGGGCCCGAGCCGGCGCCCGAGCGTCGCCGCGGCCCGCGCGAGCGCCGCGGCCTTGAACGCGGCGCAGGTCTCGACCGACGGGGTGCGGACGTCGTCGCACCACGCGGAGTTTTCGCGCAGGGCGTCCAGGATGAAGCGGCCGCGCGTCGCGCCGCGAGGAACGCCCCCGAGCTCGTCCTCGGGCATCTTCGCGAGCTCCACGAACCAGGCCGCGTAGATCGCGGCGGGCACGGAATCGGGGGCCATGTCGCCGTCCCAGGCGGATAGCCGCGCCAGGGCGTCGCGCGAGGCCGCGTCCGCCGGCGCCGTGTCGAGCAGGAGCGGCAGGAGCTCCCGGGCCCGCAGCGACACGCGGTCGAGCTGGATGGCGGCGACATCGTCGGGCGTCAGGCGCGGCTTGGCCTCGAGAAGCGCCGCGATGCGGGCCGCACGGTAGGGCTCGGCCCACGTCAGGCCGAAGGGATACGGCTCCGTCGGCACCACGCGGTTGTTGGCCGTGACGATGAACCCGCGCGGCGGATCGAGCGAGAACGGGAGGGCATCGCCCGCGATCCTTCCCGCCCAGTCGTCCTCGCCCGTGCCCGGGACCGGAGCCAGGCCATCCGCGCGCGGCCGCACGGGCATCGCCCCGGAGGCGGCGTATCCGATGTGCCCCTCGACGTCGGCGTAGAGAAGGTTCTGCGCGGGGGCCTGGATGAGGCGTACGGCCGCGAGAAACTCGCTCCAGTCGCGCGCGGTGGCGATCGAGAAGAACGCCTCCACCGTGCCGCCGCCCCCGTCCAGTCCGGTCCAGGCCAGCGCGACGGCCGGCCCCAGTTTGTCGGCGCCCGGGAGCGCGTCCGTGACGATCGGCCCGTGGACGGAGCCCCGCACCGTCAGCGGGACGTCGGCGGCGCCGCGCACCCGGATCGTCTCGCGTCGCTCCTCGAAGCGCTTCCACTGCCCGCGGTGGCGGTAGCGCGACGGGTCCTTCGGATCCGTCTCCTCGACGAAGAGGTCCTGCACGTCCGGTTCGAGCGACGTGATCCCCCAGGCGATCCGGTCGTTGTGGCCGATGACGACCCCCGGTATGCCGGGCAGCGTGGCGCCCGTCGCCGGAGAGGCCCGGCGCGTCGATCGCCGCGAGGTACCAGACCGACGGCGTCCGGAGGCCCAGATGCGGGTCGTTGGCGAGGATCGGCTTTCCGCTCGCCGTGCGCGAGCCCGCGACGACCCAGGAGTTGCTGCCGAGGTCCTCGCCGGCCGCCGAGGCCGAGAGCGGCCACGGAATCGAACGCGGCGGCGAGCGAGACCCACGGAACCGCGGACGAGAGGGCGCGGGCCGCCGGCGCTCCTCCGGCCACGCGGGGCGGCCACTCGTCTTCGGACAGGATCGTCGGCACGGAGCCGGCGCACCGGCAGCAGCTCTCGCCGCCCGCCCGGCCCCGACGGCCCGACGAACCGCGCGCGGCGGATCTCGTCGCGGGCGTTGCCCGCGAGGTCCCAGGCCATCATCTTTCCCCACACGAGGCTGTCGACCGGAGTCCAGGGCTCGGGGGACGACGCGAAGGATCCGGAACTCGATCGGTCGAGCGGTATCGGCGGCCAGGAAGGCGTTGACGCCGGAGGCGTACGCCTCGAGGGCCGCCCGCGCGGCGGCGGAGAGCGAGGCCCGATGAGCCTCGGCCGCGCGCCGGAAGCCGACCGTGCGGAGGAACCGGTCCGTCTCGACGAGCCCGGGCCCCAGGATCTCCGCCAGCCGTCCCGAGCCGACGCGACGCTCGAACTCCATCTGCCAGAGCCGGTCCCGCGCGTGCGCGTAGCCGAGGCCGTACATCGCGTCGGGGATCGACTGCGCCCGGATCGTGGGCACGCCGCGCGCATCCGTCTCGATCCGGACGGGCGCGGCGTGGCCGGCGACACGCACCTCCCCGCTCGTGCGGGGAAACGTCCGCCGGACCAGCCAGCCGGCATAGAGCGCCGCGGCCGCGACGAGCGCCGAAAGGACGAGAAGAGCCTTCCTCAAGGCGTGAGCTGCGCGAGCTCCCGGTCGTGCACGCGCGAGAGCGTCAGCTGCGCCGTGAGGGCGCCCGACGAGGCACAGGAACATGTCCCACTGCGTGTCCCAGACGTCGCCCTGCGTCCCGAGAAACGCCATCCGCGGCCTCGCCCGAGGCCAGGGCCGTCCACCACTCGATGAACTCGTAAAAGGCGGAGATCGCGAGGCAGACGCAGGTCACGAGGAAGAAGAGCCAGCCGCCCGGACTTCAGGGGCGTCTTCCGGAGGAGGATCTCGCGGGCGACGATCGCCGGCACGAAGCCCTGCGCGAAGTGGCCGAGGCGGTCGTAGTGATTTCGGGCGAGGCCGAGCAGATCGCGGACCCAGAAGCCCAGGGGGACCTCGGCGTAGGTGTAGTGGCCGCCGAGCATCAGGATGCCGGCGTGCACGAAGATCAGCCGGTACGCCAGCGGCGTGAGCGGAAAGCGCCGGTAGGTCGCGACGAGCAGGATCGCGGCGACGATCGCCGGCGCGACCTCCAGGATCCAGGTGTAGCGGTCCTTCGGACCGATGCCCGACAGCACCAGCAGCACCGCTCCGACGGCGAGAAGGACCGCCGGCTCGCGGCGCCTCATTCCCGGGGACGCCGGCATTCGAGCGGCGCGCTCAGCTCATCCAGTCGGTGATGATCCGAAGGGACTTCGTCGCCTTCCACTCCGAAGCCTTGACCTTCAGCTCCACGGTGCAGGCGTAGTCGTGGTACCCCCCTCCGAGCATGCACATCTTCGAGGCCACCGCGAGCTGCGTTCCGGATTCGTCGAGCAGCCGGGTCATGATCTCGACCTTGTGCATCTGGCCGTCGGAGTTGGAGCCGAGGAAGGTCCACTCCCCGACCACCGGATCGGCGTCCTCGGCGGACGTCAGCTTCAGCTGCACCGACGAGATCTTGGCCTCGAAGGCGTTCGCCTTGTAGTTGAGGCCGTAGAGCGGCTCCTGCTTGTCCGGCTCCGGCAGGGAGATGACCGTCTGCTTGCGCACCATCAGGGGCACCGGAAAGGCCATGGGAACGACCGCCAGGAGAGCGAGACAAAGGAACAGAGTCCGTCGCTTCATGAGCGCCTCCTCGAGACCCGCGCCGCGCGAAGCCTCGTCTAGTCCCCGGATTCTTCGAAAGAGTCGGTCAGAATCTCGGCAACGTTATAGGAGCCCTGCGCCAGGTGCAACGTCAGCGCGCCTTCTTCGAAGACCGTCCGCTCGAGCGAGAGGTCGATCCCCGGCGGCATCCAGTCCGTCAGGTTGACGACCATGATCCGGTCGTCGCGGTACCAGGTCAGGAGCCCTTCCGGCGCCCGGTCGACGAGGTAGGTCAGGAGCTGGTCCGGGATCGGGATGAAGGAGAGCGCCTGCACCCGGTCGAGGACGAAGGCGAGGAAGCCGTCCTTCAAGCGCAGCTGCGACAGCGTGGCCCGCGCCGAGAGCGGGACCCCGAACCGGTGGACGACGAGGGTGGCCGAGAGCTCTCCCTTTCCGACCCGGATCTTCAGGTCCTGCAGGTCCGGGATCTCGTCGACCAGCCGGCGGACGAGCGCGTTCAAGGTGCGCTCGTCGAAGGTGAGCGCGAGCCCGCTCCAGCGGACCCGGAGGCCCTCGTCCTCGGACGGCGCCGAAACCGGCGCCGCCGCGTTCTGTTTCATGTCTGCGCCTATTTTACGCCCGCCGGGGCGCCCGCGGGCGATCAGACGAGGTAGGCGAGCGCGAATCCGACCTGGGCCGCCATCACCATCAGGTACATGTGGGTCCAGGCGGGGTGGTTCTCGGTCGCGGCGAGGCTTTCGGGGTCCTTCAGCAGCAGGTGGGCGGTATAGGCCCCCCAGGCGGCCAGGACGAGCCCGAGGACCGTCAGGAGCACGCGGCTCCCCGTGAGGCGCCAGTCCCCCGGGAGCCACGTGAAGACGGGGATCAGCAGCCACGGCAGGACGAAGAAGGGCGCCATCATCTTCGCCGCCCGGACCACGCCGAACCGGACGGGCAGCGTGATGCAGCCGTGAGCCCGATCGCCCTCCATGTCGGAGAAGTCCTTCGTGGACGTCGCTCCCAGCAGGAAGAGGGCGAAGATCCCGCCGAGCGCCCAGGCCTCGCCCGTCAGGACCGATGCGACGAACGACCAGCCGGCGACCTTGAGCAACCCTCCGCGGGTGACGGCGATCGTGAAGTTCGCCCAGAACCAGTGGCGCTTCGAGCGCCCGAAGGCCGGGAAGGAATAGACGAACGTCGCGAGCGCGCCCGACGCAGTAGATGAAGAAGGCGGCATGGAGGTGCAGCGGCGCCGCCATGCGCTCGGCGAGGCTGACGGAGGGATAGGGCACGACGAGCCAGGTCGGAAGGATCGAGAGCGCGTAGAGGACCGCGGCGACGGCCCAGGCCCGGCCGATCGCGACCTCCCCCGTCACGAGGGGGCGGTCGGGCTTGTTCTTCCGGTCGATCTCCAGGTCCGCGATCTGGTTGACGATGTTGGAAGCCGCGTTCATCGCCGACGCGCAGAGCGAGCCGATCGACACCGTCAGGATCACCGCCCAGGTCACGCGGCGCGCGGGGTCCGGGTTGTGCGCCGAGCCGAAGGCGCAGATCGCGCCGGAGACGATCCCCAGAAGCGGCGGCAGCAGCGTGAACGGCCGCGCCAGGCGCAGGTATCGCTTCACGACGCGGCCGGCCCCGCCAGGCGCAGCGCCAGCATCGCGCCGAGGAACGTGTTGAGCGCGTTGGCGAACTCGTGGTCGAGCCGGAAGAAGAAGCGCCGGCCCATCGCGGAGAGCACGCTCTCGGCGAGCGCCCCCAGGAACCCGCCGAGCGCCGCGGCCCAGGCGAGGCCCGGCGGGACGAGGCCGAGGCCGGCCCCGGCCGCCGCGATGGCCGCGCCGCCGGCGAGGCTCGCCGCGGTTCCCGCGAGCGAGACCGCGCCGGGCGTTCCCGGGGGCAGGGGACGCAGCGTCAGCGGGGAGACGGAGCGCTTGCCGTAGAGCGTGCCGATTTCCGTGCCCAGCGTGTCGGCGAGCGCAGCGGCGAAGGCGCCGACGAAGGCGATCGACCGCACCCCCAGGAGAGTCAGCGCCGCCGGGACGAGGCAGTTGGCGACGGCATGGGCGGCGCCTCGGCGGCCGGAGTCGGCCTGGGCCACGCCCAGGGCCTTCTTCCGGCGAAAGCCCAGCTTCGTCGCGAGCGTGCCCGCGAGGAAGAACGTCCAGAGAAGCGCGTAGGCGCCCCATCCCCCGAAGGTGAGGATCAGGAAACCCAGGATGCCCCCGGCGAGCGCGCCCGAGCGGCTGACGATCTTCAGACCACCCATCAGCGCGGCCGCGAGGGCGTTGACGGCGAGCGCCGTGAGGAGGGCCGCGACGCCGAGATCCCCGGCCCGCAGAAACGGCGGCGGCCAGTGGAGGCTCATCTGGTAGACCGCGAGCGCGGTCGGAAACGCCGCGACGATGTTGTCGTCGATGCCGGCGCGAACGGACTCGAGAAACGCGTAGATCGCGGCGCCGATCAAGAGGATCGCCGCACCGGCGACCTCCGGCTCACGGCGGGTCACGAACAGGAAGACGAGGACCGACGCGGCTCCCCCGACGGCCCAGTTCGACGAGGAGGCCGACCAGGTCTTCGGCGCGGTTCCAGGGCAGCGCCGGGCCGCCGACGAGGCGGCCGACGATGGCCGCGGCGGGGTCGCCGAACGCCATCATCGCCCATACCGCCGCGGCGATCGAGACGTACTTGCCGGAGAAGACCAGCAGGAGAAACAGGACCATTGCCGGGTACGCGACGATCCCGGCGTCGCGGGCCGAGCCCGGGTCGCGGTAGATCCCCCGCCCGACGCGGGGCATGACGAAGGCGTTGAAGAGGAGGGCCGCGAGCGCGAAGGCCGCCGCGACCCGCCAGTCGAGCCAGCGAAGCGCGAGCGCGAAGAGCCCGAAGCCCGCGTGGACGGCCTTGCGCTTCCACTCGGCGGGCGTCATGGGCGCGCCGCGGTCAGTTCCCGGCCGCCGTGCCCGCCGGGGCCGAGGCCGCGCCCGCCTTCGCGTACTTGTCGTACCACGCCACGTAGCGCTCGAGCCGGTCGCGGACGTAGCTCGGCTTTCGAATCCCGTGGTGCTGGCCGGGATAGATCACCAGCTGCGTCGGGACGCCGAGGCTGCGCAGCGCCTGGTACATCTGCTCCGAGTTGATCAGGGGCACGTTGAAGTCGTCCTCGCCGCACAGGAAGAGCGTCGGCGTCGTGATGCGGTCGGCGTGCAGGAACGGGTACGACAGCTTCAGCCACCCCTCGACGTTCTTCCAGGGCGGGCCGAGCTCCTGCTCGTACTCGCGGATGTACTGGTCGGTGCCGTATCCGGCGAGCGATGTTCGAGGACCCGGCGCCGCTCGTCGCCGCCTTGAACCGCGGCGTCGAGGCGATGACGTAGTTGGTCAGGATGCCGCCGTAGCTCCATCCCCCGACGGCGAGGCGATCCGGGTCCGCGATGCCGCGCGCGACCGCGTCGTCGACCGCCGCCGAGCACGTCCTGGACGTCGACGATTGCCCCAGTCGGCGTAGATCGCCGTCTGGAACTTCTCGCCCCGCCCCGAGCTGCCGCGCGGATTGGCCGCGAGAACGACGTAGCCGTTGGCGGCGAACCACTGCCACTCCTCGTCGAAGGAGCACTCGAACTGGCCGACCGGGCCCGCCGTGGACGCGGAGGATCGTCGGGTAGCGCTTCCCGGGCTCGAAGTCCGGCGGCTTGACGAGGAAGCCGTGGATCTCGGTCCCGTCCTTGCTCTTGAACTTCGTCTCTTCGACCGCGCCGAGGCGAACCTCCGCGAGCCAGGCGTCGTTCTGCTTCGACAGGCGCCGCGGCTCGCCCTTGACGGTCCTGTCGACCGCGTAGATCTCGTCGGGCAGAAGGACCGTGCCCATCTGGATCGCGACGCGGCCGCCCGGCGCCATCGAGAAGTCCGGGATGACCCGCCGGCCCGTCACGAGCCGCTCGATCGCGCCGCCGGCCGAGGGGATCTTCGCGAGGCCGACCGCCTGGTCGTCCTCGAGCGTGAACAGGATCGCCGAGCCGTCGGCCGTGAACTGCGGGCGACAGCACGTTCAGGTCGACGTACGGCCGTCAGGATCCGCGGCGCGCCGCCGGCCGCGGACACCACGGCGAGGCGGTGCAGGCCGTAGTAGATGAGCTTGTCCGGGCCGCCCTGGACGTAGGCGATCGACTTCGAGTCGGGGCTCCACGCGAGCCGGCTTCCCCAGTCGGGCTGGTTGTCGGCGCGCTCGTCGGTCGTGAGCTGCCGCGGCGCGGCGCCCTGGCGGGGCTCGATCGCTAGATGTCCCAGTTGTCCGTCCGGTCGGCCTCGGCCGTTCGCTTGGAGACGAAGGCGATGGTCTTGCCGTCCGGCGACCAGGCGGGCAGCTCTTCGTCGTAGTCTCCGGTCGTCAGCACCTGCGAGCTCTTCGCCGCCACGTCGAAAAGCGAGAGGTGGTTGCGGAGCTTTCCGAGATAGCCCGTCGACGTCGAGCTTGAACTGGAAGCGGTCGATGACGATCGGCTTCTTCGCCTTCTTCTTTTTCTTCCCCGATCCTCGTCGGCCTCGTTCTCGGGGTCGGGATCGGCCACGACGAGCACGAGGCGCTTGCCGTCCGGCGCCCAGTCGTAGTCCTCGACGCCGCCCTTCTCGCTCGGTCAGCTTCTCGGCCTCTCCGCCCGAGCGCGGGAGGAGCCACACCTGCGAAACTTCGTCGTCGTCGTCCCGGCTGCTCAGGAAGGCGAGGTACCGGCCATCCGGGCTCCAGCGCGGCGACGACTCCGATTCCTTGCTCGTCGTCAGGCGCACGGTCTCTTTCCCGTCCCAGCTCGTCATCCAGATGTCGGAAGAGTTCTTGTCCTCCTTCAGGTCTGGCGTGCGCACCACGTAGGCGACCCAGGCGCCGTCCGGCGACATCTGCGGGTCGGAGACCGACTTCATCCGCGCGACGTCCTCGAGGCCGAAGTTGCGGAGACTCGCCGGCAGCGCCGGCAGGCCCGCGGTCATCCCGAGCAGGGCGAGAGCGATCACAAGACGGCGCATGAGGCAGGTCCTCCCCGAATTACCGGCAGAGTGTAACCGTCCCGGCTGGCTTCCGCCGACTGACTGCGAGTCACGCCTCCGGACGCGCGCGGCGCGCGAGGTACTCGGCGAGCGGATCGCGGAAGTGCCGGATGGGCCGGCCCGTCAGCCGCTCGTACTTGCCGGTGTCGAGCACCGAGTAGGCCGGCCGCTTCGCCGGACGGGCGAAGGCCTCGGAGGTCGTCGGGTCGACCTCGACGTCGGTGCGGCCGGCGAGCCAGAGGATCTCCCGGGCGAACTCGTTCCACGATACTTCCCCGCGGTTGGCGAAGTGGAAGATCCCGGAGGCGCCGGCCTCGAGCAGAGCCAGGATCGCCTCCGAAAGGTCGGTCGTCGACGTGGGCCGTCCGATCTGGTCGATCGACGACCGAGAGCCGCGTGCTTTCCGGACTCGACCTGCTTCAAGATCGCCTCGACGAAGTTCCAGCCGGAGCGCCCGAAGAGCCAGGACGCGCGGACGACGAGGCTCCCGGGAAGCCGCAGGGCCTCCTCCTCGCCGGCCCGCTTGGAGCGCCCGTAGGCCGAGAGCGGACCGACCGGGTCGTCCTCGCGGTAGGGCTCGAGCTTGCCCCCGTCGAAGACGAAGTCGGTCGAGATCTGGGCCAGCTGCGCGCCCACGTGGCCGCAGGCGTCGGCGAGGTGGGCGACCCCCTCGGCGTTGACCTGGAAGGCGCGCGGGTCCGTCTCGCAGTCGTCGACCTTCGTGAACGCGGCGCAGTTGACGACGACGTCCGGCTGGAGCTCGCGAGAGCGTCCGGGAGACCCGGCTCGAGTCGGTGATGTCGAGGTCGGCCTTCGTGCGGGCGAGCACGTCGTAGCCGGCCGAGATGAGCAGGGCGGTGAGATCCGAGCCCAGCATGCCCGAGGCGCCCGTGACCAGGATCCGGCGGCGGGCGCGGGGCGCGGTCCGGGGAGCGGCGAGGGCCGCGGCGTGGCTGTCGAAAACGGAGCCGCCGGCGTCCGGCATGGGAGAAATGCACGACTAGCCCGGCGCCTTCGCCGTCGCGGACGACGTGGCGAGCCGCTGCTCGTACTGCGACCGGTAGAACTCGCGGTAGGCCGCGTCGCGCTCCTTGATCGGCCGCCACCACTCCTCGTGGTCGCCGGTACCAGCGGACCGTCTCGGTCGAGCCCCTCCTCGAACGGCGTCGACGACGGAAGCCGAGCCGCGCGAGCTTGGCGGCGTCGAGCGAGTAGCGCCGGTCGTGGCCGGGCCGGTCGTCGACGAAGCGGATCAGGCTCTCGGGCTTCCCGAGCTCCTCAGCACCCGCCGCGTGATCTCGATGTTCTCGGCCTCGTTGCCGCCGGCGATGTTGTAGATCTCGCCCGGCTTGCCCGGCGTCGAGCAGGAAATCGACGGCGGCCGCGTGGTCGCGCACGAAGAGCCAGTCGCGGACGTTCTTCCCGTCGCCGTAGAGCGGCAGGGGCTGGTCGTCGATGCGCGTTCGTCACGAAGAGCGGGATGAGCTTCTCGGGATACTGGTACGGCCCGTAGTTGTTGGACGCCCGCGTGATGATGACCGGCACCCCGTAAGACGCCCAGTAGGAGTACGCGAGCCGGTCGCCGCCGGCCTTGGAGGCCGCGTACGGGTTGCGCGGGTTGAGCGGCGACTCCTCGGTGAAGGAGCCGGTCGGCGATCGTGCCGTAGACCTCGTCGGTCGAGATCTGGACGAACTTCCGCACGCCGCGGCGCTGCGCCTCCTCGAGCAGCACGAAGACGCCGCGCACGTCGGTCTCGATGAACGACGCGTCGCCCAGGAGCGACCGGTCGACGTGCGTCTCGGCCGCGAAGTTGACGACGGCGTCGCAGCCCTCCATCGCGACGGCGACGACGTCGGGATCGCAGATGTCGCCGCGGACGAAGCGGTAGCTCGGAGGGTCGCGCGACGTCGGCGAGATTCGCCGGATTGGCCGGCGTAGGTCAGCTTGTCGAGGTTGACGACCGACACGCCCGGCCGCGACTCGAGCACGTGGCGGATGAAGGCGGAGCCGATGAAGCCGCAGCCCCCGGTGACGAGGATCTTCATACGATGCCGATCTCCGAGTTGTCGCCGACGAGGAACCGATGCACGCGCGGCCGCTCCGCGCCCCGGATGGATCCGCACGTTCTTGCCGATCAGCGAGTCCGCGATGCGCACGGGAATGCGCTCGAGCCGCGAGCCCTCGAGGACGATCGAGTTCTCGATCTCGCAGCGGTCGATCAGGCAGCCCGGCCCCGATCGCCGTGTACGGCCCGACGAAGGCGTCCCGGATCTCGGCGCCCGCGCCGATGACGGCGGGACCGCGCACGGTCGCAGTTGCGAGAGCTTCGCGCCCGGCTTCGATCACGACCTTGCCCTCGACGCGGCAGTCCGGCGCCGCGCCGCTCGAGCCCCTGCGCCGTGAACGTGTCGAGGATGATCCGGTTGGCCTCGAGCATGTCCTCGATCTTGCCCGTGTCCTTCCACCAGCCGGTCACCAGGTGCGGGTGCACGCTCTTGCCGTGGTCGACGAGCCACTGGATCGCGTCGGTGATCTCGAGCTCGTTGCGGGCGCTCGGCCGGATCGCCTTGACGGCCTCGAAGATCGAGTCGTCGAACATGTAGACGCCGACGAGCGCGAGGTCGGACTTCGGCTGCTTCGGCTTCTCGGTCAGGCGCACGACCCGCCCGTTCTCGAGCTCGGCCACGCCGAACTGCGACGGGTTCGGGACCTTCGCGAGGAGGATCTGCGAGTTGCAGCCGAGCTTGCGGTACTCGTCGACGAGCGTCGTGATGCCGTCGGCGATCACGTTGTCGCCGAGGTACATGACGAAGGGCTCGCCCTTCAGGAACTTCTCCGAGATCAGCACCGCGTGCGCGAGCCCGCGCGGCGCGTCCTGCTCGATGTAGGTGATCTTCGCCCCGAAGCGCGAGCCGTCCCCGAGGGCGGCCTCGATCTCCTCGCGCGTGTCTCCGACGACGACCCCGATCTCGCGGATCCCCGCCGCGACGATCGCCTCGACCCCGTAGAAGAGGACCGGCTTGTTGGCGACCGGGACGAGCTGCTTGGCGCTGGTGTAGGTCAGCGGGCGCAGGCGCGTGCCCTTGCCGCCCGACAGGATGAGGCCCTTCATTGGCCGAAGATCATACCGAAACGGCCCGGGCGGCCCGGGCGCTCAGGACAGCCCGAACGCCCGCACGACGAGGGCGGCGGCTTGCGCCCGGGACGTCGCGTCGTCGGGGCAGTAGCGCCCCCCGCCGCATCCGGCGGCGATGCCTTCGGCGAAGAGCTGCTCGATCCAGGCCGCGGCGAAGGCGTCCGTGGGCACGTCGGTGAAGACGCCGCCCGTGGCCGGCGGCGGCGAATAGTCGGGACCGTGCTTCGCCTTCAGGAGGAGAACCGCGAGCTGGGCGCGCGAGACCGGGGCGGAGGGGCAGTAGGCGTCCGACTCGCAGCCCGCCGTGATCCCCTCGTGAAAGAGCTCCTCGATGAATGCCGCTCCAAGCGAGGAGGCCGGCACGTCGGAGAAGACGTCGCCCGCCGCGGCCGGCGGCTCGTAGGCCGCCCCGTACTTGCCACGGAGCAGGAAGACGGCAACCGACGCGCGCGAAGTGACCGCGCGCGGGCAGAAGCTCCCTCCCCCGCAGCCGGCCGTCAGGCGGTTCATCGCCGCGGCGTCGACGGGAGTCCAGAAGATGTCGCCGTCGGGCACGTCGAGGAAGGAGCGCTCGAACTCGAAGACGCCATTGGCCGTCGAGGCGTAGAGAACGCGGCCCGCGGCGTCGACCGACAAATCCAGGGGCCCGAAGGGCGGCAGGAAGCCCGGCAGCGGCGACCAGGACGCGGCCCCGTCGACGGTGCGAAAGACGCTGCTCAGGGTCGCGGCCGAAGGCGCGGAGGGCTCGGTGGCGGCACTGCCTCCCAACCCCACGAGGAGATAGAGCGTCCCGCCGGACGACGGGTCGGCCGCCAGCCGGAACGGCGCGATTCCCGGGATCGGCGCGAGGCCGACGTTGGCGGGGCTGAACGTCAGCCCGCGATCCACGCTTCGAAACACGCCGCTCGAGGCCGCGACGTAGACGCTGTCGGGCTCCGACGGCGGCGTGCGGATGTCGTTGACGTGGAGATAGCCGGCCGGGATCCCGCCGGGAGGCGCCCACGAGAGGCCTCCGTCGTCGGAACGCAGGACGCCGAACCCGTTCGGATCGACGTTCGCGAGACCGGCGTAGAGGATCGACCCGTCCTTGGGGTCGGCGGAGGCGCTTCGGACGTCCCCGCCGACGAGAAACGGCCACGAATCCCCCGCGTCGGGTGTCTCGAACAGGCCGTCTCCCGTCGCGACCAGGATTCGATCGGCCTCGCTCGTCGCCGCGAGGCGCCAGACCTGGGAAACCGTGAGGCTCGCCGACGCGCCCTGCCACGTCGCGCCGCCGTCCTCCGACTTCATGACGCCGCCCTGGTCGGGCCACAAAGAAAAGCCCCCGTAGAGCGTCCCGTCGTGGTGGGGATCGGCGATGAATGCGGTGAAGGCCCGCGTCGGGGCGCCCTGCAGGGCCCAGTCCTCGCCGCCCGAGGCGCTCCGGTAGACGTTGGCGATCGAAACGCAGTAAGCCGCGCCGGGAATCGAGGGGTCCGCGGCGACGCCGTTGCTGTACCAGCCCGAGAGGCCGCTCGAGGCCGGCGCCCAGGTCTGCCCGCCGTCTTCGCTGCGGAAGATACCGCCACGGAGCCCCCCGTAGCCGGCGGCCGCGAGGACGATCGACGGATCGACCGGAGCGATCGCGACCGCGGTGGCGCTGTTCTGGGGCTGACCGAAGTCGACGGGCGTCCAGCTCAGGCCGGCGTTCGTCGAGACGAAGAGCCCCCCGGTGCCCTCGGGAGCGTCCGTCGCCGCGAACAGCTTCTGCGGATCGACGGGATCGATCGCGAGGTCGCGTACCGCGTGATCGGCGATGCCGGCGTTGGCGGGGCTCCAGTGCCCGCCGCCGTCGACGCTCTTGTAGACGCCGGCCTCGCTCGTTCCCGCATAGATGGTCGCCGGCGAAGACGCGGCGATTCGCAGCACCGTCGGCGACGGCAACGCCCCGGTCGGGTTCCAGGTCGCGCCGGAGTCGTCGCTCCGGGAGACACCGGCGTAGGCCGCCAAGTACAGAACGGCCGGATCCGAGGGATCGACGGCCACCTCGGCCCCGTAGATCACGGGCAGGTCGCTCGCCGCGAGCGTCCAGCTCGCCGCGGCGTCGCCGCTGCGGAAGACCTTCGCCGGATTGCCCGACTGGACCGCGTACAGGACCTGCGGCGAAGAGGGCGCAAGCGCGATCGCGTAGGGGTTGGAGTCGGTCGGAAGCCCGGCGCTCGAGAGCTGCCAGGTCTGCCCGCCGTTCGAGGACTTGAGAACGCCGTAGCCGTCGTCCCAGCCGGTGGTGTACAGGATGCGCGAGTCCGAGGGGTGGGCGACGAGCTTCCCGCTGAAGAACAGGTTGTCCTGCTGGACCCAGTTCCCTCCGCGGTCGACGGTCCGGTAGAGCATCGGTCCCCAGAATCCCACCGTCGTCAGCGCGACGTTCGGGTCCTCCGGGCTCAAGGCGATCTGGAAGACGTGGCCCGGCTCCGGACCGGACGTCGTCCACGTGTAGTGGCCCGCCGCGGCCGGCCGCGGCGTGGTCACGAGCAGAAACACTCCGGCCAGCAATACGCAGGTCCGGCGTTTGGATGTGCTCATGACTGTGGGGGAATTGTACGCCTGCGAAGGCGGGACGCCCGCGATCGTCAAGGCTTTGCCCTGAAAGGAGTTACTGCCCCCCGAACAGCGCGTCGATCGAGCCGTTCACGTCGAGGAGCGTCCCGATGTCCTTGAGGTTGACCACCAGTCGGTAGTCGTTCCTCGGCGCCGGCGGAAGGCGCAGCTGCCGGACCTCCAGGAACACCGTGTAGCAGGAGCCCTTGTACGTCAGCAGCGACCGGTCCTCCTGGAAGAGGTTCGACTGCGCGTCGTAGGCGATCGAGGTATCGAAGCGGAAGTACTTGCCGAGGTCGATGCCGCCCGCGAAACGCAGCTGGTCCGAGTTGAAGACCTGGCCCGGCGTCGTGACGACGGGGCGGCTGCCGAACCAGCTCAGGTTGACGTAGTTGGTCCCCCAGCTGGTGCCGGCCGTCACCGTCGCCGACGTGAGCTGGTTGGCGTAAGGGTCGTAGGACATCCGGCTGTCGAGGTGGAAGAGTCCCGCGCGCTGGAGACGGAGAATCCCTTCGAAGGGGCCGGTCTTGCGCTGCTCGACGGAGGGCGGAAGCGGAAAGAGCGTCTGGGGAAACTCGAAGGCGTAGGTCTGGGCGATCTCGAGCGACGCGATCTCCTCGGCCGAGCCCTTGAACTCGGCGGAGCGGGCGAGCAGTCGGTTGACGATGGCGTACCGGACCTGGTTCCGGCCGAGGGCGTTGTCGACCTCGTCGAAGGCGGGGATCTCGCCCGGGTTGTCGACGTTGGAGACCCAGTTGTAGTCGACGCGGGGCTCGATGACGTGCTTCAACTTGTCCCAGCCGGCGATGTTCACGTCGTAGATGCGAGAGAAGGACGGGCCGACGAACGAGAGGCCGGCCTCGCCGTACGTGCGCGTGAAGGACTGGCCGGTGAAGTCGGTGCCGACGCCGTCGAGCGAGTTGGTGTACTGCGTGACGCGACCGCCGGCGCGCGCGGTCAGCGAGAGCCACGGGATGCTCTTGAACGGGAAACGACACGATCGGGTACGCGTCGAACCGGCCGTAGGTCCCGTGGGCGAAGTCCCTGCCGCGGTTGATGAAGAGCCCCGAGATCGACGAGAGCAGCGACAGGTAGAACGGGCTCTGGCCAATCGGCGCGGTGCGGTGGAAGAACTCGATCGTGGGGAAACGCTCCTGGATGACGGTCGTCGAGTAGAAGGTCTCGCTCTTCTCGAAGCGGATGTTCAGGGAGTCCGAGCCGAAGTTCTTCGAAAGGAATCCCCGCGAGACGATCTGGCGCGCCGAGTTCAGGGCAAAGGTGCGCTCGAAGTCCTGCAGGTACTGCTGGTCCGAATAGTCCCGGATCGACAGCACTCCGCGAAACCCGAACGGCAGGTCGTCGGCGACGTGATCGAGGCGCAGCTTCCAGCGCGTCTCGGGCTGGATCGTGTAGACGCCGAGCGAGCCGTCGGGAAGCGTGCAGAAGCCGTTGCCGCCGTCGGGCGGCGCCTGCGAAAGCGGCACGCAGACCGTGGCCGCCTGGTCGCGGATCACGTAGCCCTGGAAGAGGCCGGCCGACTCGTCCGTCGGGCGCCAGCGCGCCTCGACTCCCCCGCCGATCGAGCCGTCGGTGAACGCGTCGAGCTGCGTCGTGACGTCCGTCGGCCGGCCCGTGACCCAGTAGTAGGAGAGCCCGAGGTAGCCGCCCCGCTGGTTGCTGTAGCCGATGCCGGGCACGAGCATGCCCGACGCCCGGTCCTCCTTGGTGGGCCAGACGAGGTAGGGCGTGTAGAAGATCGGGACCGGCCCGGCCTTGAACGCGACGTCCTTCATGCGGGCGTAGTCGTCGAGCGTGACCGTCGCCTCCGACAGCGTGAACGACCACTCCGGGTTCGGCATGTCGCAGGCCGTGAAGACGCCGTGGTGGATGCGGTAGGTCGCCTCGCCGATCTTCTCGATCGAGTCGGCGACAATGTGGAAGGTCGGCGGGAGGTCCGCCGTCGCCTCCTCGAGAACCCCGGTCTTCGCGTCGAGGCGGAACGTGCCCCGGCTGCCCGAGAGGCGCGTCGGCCCCTGATCGATGACGACGTTCCCGGTCAGGACGGCCGTCTTGGTCGGGAAGTCGTACCGCGCCGCGTCCGCCTTGATCTTGACGTCCTGGTACTCGATGACGACCTCTTCCGAGCCCTCCCAGAACTGGTCCTTCTCGAACTTGACGGGCTTCTTCGTGTAGAGGCGGACCTCGCCGCCCTTCTCGGGCGCCTTGAACTTGATCTGGAAGTTGGTCCGCTGCTGGAAGCGCGACTCGAAGGGATCGCCCTGCGAGACGGGGTCCTGCGCGAGGGCGAGCGAGACCGAGACGGCGAGTCCGACGGCAGCGGCGCCGAGGACCTTCACGCGTCCATGGGACGGACGCTCGCCGCGACGCGGAAGGCGGCCTCGGTCTTGCCGCGGACCTCGTCGACCGTCGACGCCGGGGGCGAGCTCCGTCAGCTCCAGGCCGGCGCCGCCGGGCAGGACGTCGAAGACGCAGAGGTCCGTGATGATGCGGTGAACGCAGCGCCGGCCCGTCAGCGGCAGCGTGCAGCGCTTCAGGATCTTCTTCTCCGCCGACTTCGCCGACGTGCTCCATCGTCACGACGAGCCGCCGCGCGCCCGCGACGAGGTCCATCGCGCCGCCCATGCCCTTCACCATCTTGCCCGGGATCATGTAGTTCGCGATCGAGCCTTCCTCGTCGACCTGCATCGCGCCGAGGATCGAGAGGTCGATGTGGCCGCCGCGGATCATCGCGAAGGAGTCCGCCGAGGAGAAGAACGAAGCGCCCGGCAGGATCGTCACGGTCTCCTTGCCGGCGTTGATGAGGTCGGGGTCGACCTCGGCCTCCGTCGGGTAGGGCCCGATGCCGAGGATGCCGTTCTCGGACTGGAGGATCACCTCCATGCCCGGCGGGATGTGGTTCGCGACGAGCGTCGGCATCCCGATGCCGAGGTTGACGTAGAAGCCGTCGCGCAGCTCCTGCGCGGCCCGGCGGACGATGCCCTCGCGGTCGAGCTTCGCATCAGCGCCTTCCTCACCGTGCGCCGCTCGATGCGCTTCTGCGCGCGGCGCGACGACGATCCGGTTCACGAAGACGCCCGGGCGTGTGGATCGGCCTCCGGGTCGAGCGAGCCCACGCTCGACGAGCTCCTCGACCTCGGCGATCGTGATCTTCCCGGCGGTCGCCGCCATCGGGATTGAAGTTGCGCGCGGTCTTGCGGTACACGAGGTTGCCGAGCCGGTCGCCCTTCCAGGCGGCGACCAGCGAGAAGTCGCCGACGATGCCGCGCTCGAGGAGATACTCGCGGCCGTCGAAGGTCCGCGTCTCCTTGCCCTCGGCGACGAGCGTCCCGGCGCCCGTCGGCGTGTAGAAGCCCGGGATCCCGGCCCCTCCGGCGCGCATGCGCTCGGCGAGCGTCCCCTGCGGCACGAGCTCCACCTCGAGCTCGCCGGAGAGAAACTGCCGCTCGAACTCGGCGTTCTCGCCGACGTACGAGGAAACCATCTTGCGGATCTGGCGGTGCCCGCAGCAGGAGGCCGAGGCCCCAGTCGTCGACGCCGCAGTTGTTCGAGACGACGGTCAGGTCCTTGACGCCCCGGCGCACGAGCGCCGCGATCAGGTTCTCGGGAATGCCGCAGAGACCGAACCCGCCGACGACGAGCGTCGCGCCGTCGGCGACGTCCCGCACGGCCTCGTCGGCGGACGAGACGACCTTGTTCATCATCGCGAGTCGATGATAACCGAGGGATGTCGGGTTCAGCGTTGCGCGACCGCGACTGCCAGAAACTCCGCAACGTCCAGGTCGGCGCTGGCGCCGGGAAAGCCGGCGAGGCGGCTCCTCCGAAGGGCGCCCTCCGGCGAGGCCGGCAGGACGAGCGTGTCGATCGCGCGGACGACATAGCCCGACGCCTCGAAGAGATCCGTCAGCGTCGAGCGCGTGAAGAAGCGCAGGTGCGTGCCCGAGAGGAGCGAGTAGGGGACGTAGTCGAAGCGTCCGCGGATCAGGTCGTCCACGATCGCCCAGTGGCCGGCGTTCGGGACGGAGGCGACGAGGACGCCCTCCTCGGAGAGCCAGGGCCGCACGCGCACGAGGGCGTCGGAAGGGTCGGCCAGATGCTCGAGCACGTCGCCGAAGAGGATCGCGTCGAAGCGGCCCGCGAAGTCCTCGCCAACGTCCTCGAGCCGCGCGCACAGGACCCGGTCGTAGGCCCGCGCGGCCGCCGCGGCGTCCTCCGGGTCCGGCTCGATCCCGACGATCCGCTTGGCGCCGCGCGCCCGGAGCGCGGCCGCCGTGGCGCCGCGCGAGCAGCCGACGTCGAGCACCGCCGAGGCGCCGACGGGGACCTTCGCGGCGAGGTCCTCCCGCGCCGAAGCGTCCATGGCGCCGTAGCGGTGGAGGTACGCGCGCGGGTCGATGCCCACCGAGAGGCCGCGGGCCCCGGCCTCCCGCGGGACCGAGGCCAGGGGTAGCTCCTGCGGAAGCGCCGACAGAAGCGAGCGCCGGACGGCGAAGACCGGCGAGGCCGGCGACCCGGCCGCCCGGATCTCTCCCCCGGTCGAGGCCGCGAAGGCCGCGGCCTCGGCGAGCAGGGTCGGCGTCAGGTAGGCGAAAGGCGGCGCGAACCGGCCTTCCTCCGACTCCGCCTCGTTCGATACGGGCAGAAGCGCCGCCAGGTCCGCCCGCGCATCGAGCGCCGCGACGAGCCTCTGCGCCGGCTCCGGCAGCAGGTACGCCTCCGGGTCGGCCTGCACGAGGACGATCGGCGAGTCTCCCGCCGCGTCGGCGACGACCGGATCCCGCCCCGGCGTTTCGGTGCGGCGGGCGGCGGGAAGCCCGCTCGCGTACCGAGACACGAGGCGCCAGGCCCAGGGCGCCTCCGCCGCGAAGCGCGGCACGCCGCCGACGACGAGATCGAACCGGGGAAGGCTCAGACGGTTTCGACGAGCATCGCCGTGGCCTCGCCGCCGCCGATGCAGATCGCCGCGACGCCGCGCTTGCCGCCCCGCTTGCGGAGGGCGTGGACGAGCGTCGTCAGGATGCGCGCGCCGGAGGCGCCGATCGGATGCCCCAGCGCCACCGCGCCGCCGTGGACGTTGACCCGGTCGGCGGGCAGGGACAGCTCGCGGATCGCGGCCATCGCGACTGCCGCGAAGGCCTCGTTGATCTCCCACAGGTCGACGTCGGCGACGGAGACTCCGGTCTTGCCGAGGAGCTTCTGGATCGCGCCGATCGGCGCGGTCGTGAACCACTCCGGCGCCTGGGCCACGCCGGCGCTCGCGACGATCCGGGCGATCGGCTTCCAGCCCTTCGCCTTCGCCTTCTCCTCCGACGTCACGACGAGGGCCGCGGCGCCGTCGTTGATCTTCGAGGAGTTGGCGGCCGTGACGGTGCCGTCCTTCTGGAAGGCGGGCTTCAAGGTCGGCATCTTCTCGAGCGGCGCGGCGAAGGGCTCCTCGTCGGCGTCGACCTTGACCGGATCGCCCTTCTTCTGCGGAATCTCGACGGCCGCGATCTCGGCGGCGAAGAGCCCGCCCTTCGACGCGTTCTGGGCGCGCTTGTACGACTCGAGCGAGAAGGCGTCCTGCTCCTCGCGCGTGAACTTGTACTTCGCCACGCAGAGCTCGGCGCAGTTGCCCATGTGCGTGTCCTTGTACGGATCCCAGAGGCCGTCCTTGATCATCGAGTCGACGAGCGTCCCGTTGCCCATCCGCAGGCCCGTGCGGGCCTTCTCGAGGAGGTACGGCGCGTTCGACATGGACTCCATGCCGCCGGCGACGGCGACCTCGTACTCGCCGGCCTGGATGGCGTTTCCGGCGTCCATGACGGCCCGCATGCCCGACCCGCAGACCTTGTGCACCGTCACGCAGGGCACCGAGTTCGGGATCCCCGCCCCGAGCGACGCCTGGCGGGCGGGCGCCTGGCCGATGCCGGCCTGGAGGACGTTGCCGAAGACCACCTGCTCGACCTCGCCGGCCGGGACCCCGGCGCGCTCGAGGGCGGCGCGGATGGCGACCGAGCCCAGCGCCGGCGCGGGCAGGGTCGAGAGCTTTCCGAGAAACGATCCGATCGGCGTCCGGGCCGCGGAGAGAATCACCAGGTTTTTCATAGGGGGCGCATTCTAACGCCGGGCGGCGAGCCCTTATTTCGCCGACTCCAGCCGCCAGCCGGTCCGGATCGTCGTGGCCGAGCAGTAGGTCTTGAGGCAGTCGACGTTGTTGAGGCAGGACAGGATCGCCTGGCAGGCCTGCTGCGCGTTCGAGCCCTGGGCGATCTCCGCGTTCTCGACGCATTTGCCCGAGTAGCCCGGGTTGGTGAAGGTGCAGGTCGCCTGGGGCGGCGGCGGACCGGCGGGCGAGGGGGCGGGGCGTCCCGAGAGAACCAGCGACAGGGCGGCGGCCATCCACAGCGTGCGTTTCATCACGGCTCCTTTTCGAGGTTCCAGCGGAGCTCGATCATAAACCCCGCCCGGCGGGTTAATCTCATCCCATGGCCCGCATCCTGGCCGTCGACTTCGGGGAGAAGCGGATCGGCCTGGCGACCTCGGACGCCTCGGGCAGCCTCGCCACGCCCCGGATCACCCTGCGCCGCAAGAGCGACGCCGTCGTGCTGGAGGAGCTCGCCCGCTTCTGCGGACGCGAGGAGATCGCCCTCTCCGTGTTCGGGATCCCCCGCTCGCCGGAGGGCGTCGAGAGCCCGATCGCCGCCCGAATTCGCTCCTTTGCGGCGAAATTCGAGCAGAGGACGGGCCTGCCCGTGCGCTTTCACGAGGAGACGCTGACCTCGAACGAGGCCGCGCGGCGACTGTCCCGGCGGGCCCGGCCCGAGGACCTCGACCGGACGGCGGCCGCCGTCCTTCTCGAAGACTACCTGGCGACCGTCGGCCCGGAGGCTCCGTGAGCGCCACCCGGCGGTTCCTGCGCCTCGGACTTCTCCTGGGCCTCCTGCTCTTCGTGGTCGCGATCCTGCTCTACCGCCGCGTCGAGCATCCGGCCGTCCCCGCGGCGCCGGGCGAGGCGATCGTGTTCTTTCCCTTCGGCACCCCGACCTCCGAGATCTTCCGCAGCCTGGAGGCGGAAGGCGTGGTGACGCCGGCCTGGCTCGCCGAGGCGTACTACCGCATCGCCGAGAGCGCCTCGCCCCTGCAGGCCGGCGAATACCGTTTCGCGCGCCCGACGCCCCTCTCGGAGGTCATCGCCCGCATGGCGCGCGGCGACGTCGTGCGCCACACGATCGTGGTCACGGAGGGCCTGACGGCGGACGAGACCTTCGAGCTCTTTCTTTCCCGCGGCATCTCGCGCCCGCAGGCGTTCCACAACGCCTTCACGAGCCCCGCGCTCGTCGCGTCGTTCGCGCGCGGCGCACCGGACCTGGAGGGGTTTCTCTTCCCCGACACGTACGTCGTGACGCGCTCGACCTCCGCGCGCCAGATCGTCGAGGCGATGGTCGCCAACTTCCGCCGGCACTTCACGCCGGAGATGCGGGGGCGCGCGGCGGCGCTGGGCCTGACGCTGCGCCAGGCGGTCACGCTCGCCTCGATCGTCCAGAAGGAGACCTCGCTCGACCGCGAGGCGCCCATCATCGCCGGCCTCTACCTCAACCGGTTGAAGCGCGGGATGCGGCTCCAGGCGGACCCGACGGTCGCCTACGCCCTGAAACGCGACGGAAAGTGGACCGGGACGCTCTACCGCTCCGACTACGGCTACCCGTCCGAGTTCAACACGTATCGCAACGCCGGGCTTCCGCCCGGGCCGATCTGCAACCCCGGCGCCGGCGCCCTCAAGGCCTCCGTCGCACCCGTGAAGACGGACTTCGTCTATTTCGTGGCCGACCGGGCGGGCGGCCACACCTTCTCCCGCACCTTCGAGGAGCACCTGGACGCCATCGCCGCGGCCCGCCGCCGCGAACGCGAGCCCGCGCCGGCGCCCGCGCCGGCGGAGGCCGCGGAGTCGCCGAGCCACCGGTCGATGCCGTAGCGGCGCGGCCGGGCGAGCGTCCTTGACCGCCCGCGGCGCCAGGCCCACAATCGCTCGAAGCCCCAATCGATGTCGACGAACACGCTGCCCCGCCCCTTCGGAGGCTACCTTCTGACCGCGGCGCTGCCAGAGGACGCGCTCGGACGGCAGTTCCGCGCCCTGCGCACGGATGCCGGCCGGTCGTTCGTCCGCCTGCGCATCCTCGACGCCGCCGAGCTCTCGAGCGACGCGCTCCTGGACGCGATCGACGAGAACGGCGAGGTCCACGGCTTCCTGAAGAACCCGGCGGTCGCCCGCGGCGTCGACATGGACGCGGTCGACGGCGTGCCCTACGTCGCCTGGAGCGAGGAGAGCGGGCGCACTCTCGCCGACCTGCACGGGAAGTGCCGCTCGATCGCCCGAAAGATCCCGGTGGAGCACGCGCTCCTGATCGTCGAGAAGGTGGCCACGGCCCTCGATCACGCCTACAACACGACGATCGAGGGCGACCGGACCCTGCACGGGCTGGTCTGGCCCGGATTCGTGCTGATCTCGGACGACGGCGAGATCCACCTCGCGGGCTTCGGCCTGGCGTCGGGCGTCCTGCCATCGATCGGCAAGCCCCGCCTCTCGAAGGAGATCGCTCCCTACGTCGCCCCGGAGGCGCGCGAGTCGGGCGCGGCGGGCGGGAACTCCGACGTCTTCTCCGTCGGGGCCCTCCTCTACGAGATGTTGACCGGACAGGTGCCCGGGACCGACGCGCTCGCGGCCGTCAAGGGCGCCGGCCCCCCCGTCACGCCTCCGATCGCGCCCGAGATGCTCGCGGTCCTTCGCATGACGCTCGGGCCGGCGGAGAGTCGGTACAAGTCGGCGGGAGACCTCCGGCGCGAGCTCGGCCGGCTCCTCTTCTCGGGACCGTACTCGCCCTCGACCTTCAACCTCGCGTACTTCCTCAACGACCTCTTCCGCGAGGAGATCGAAACCGAGACGCGGGCCCGCAAGCGCGAGTCGGCACTCGAGGCGCCGACGCCGGAGCGCGCCGCGGCTCCGGCTCCTGCCCCGGCGCTCGTTGCGCCCGCTCGCCCGCCCGAGCCGGCGCCCGCGCCTCCGCGGTCTACCGGGACGGGTCCGCGCATCACGATCGCCTCGCAGCCGCAAAGCCGCAGCCCGCTCGCGCTCGTGGGCGGCCTCCTCGCCGCCGCGGCGCTGGCGGGCGGAATCTACGCGGTGTTGCGCCGTCCTCCGGCCGCCTCGCCCGCCGACCACGCCGGCCGGGCCGCGACCGCCGCGCCGACGCCGACGCTGCTGCCGGAGCTCGAGCCCACGCCGGCCGGCCCGACGACCGGCATGACGGAGGACCAGTTTCGCGAAGAGGTCTCGCGCCGCGTGGCCCTGGAGACCGCGCGGCTCGAGGCGCAGATGCGCCCGCGGCCGGCACAGGCCACGGCGCCTGCGGCCCCGGCGGTGCCCTCGGCGGCGCCCGCCCCCACCGCAACGCTGCCTCCCGCAATCGCGGTGGCCCCGCCCCCCGTCGCGGCGCCGGAGCCCGTGCCGCCGACGGCCGTCCCGGCGCCCACGCGCGTCGCGATCCGCGAGGGCGCGCTCGTCGCCTTCGAGGAGCTCGACACGCCGCCCCGCATCGCGACCGTCGTCAAGCCGGGCTACCCGCCGCTGGAGCTGAAGGCCCGCATCGGCGGGATCGTGGTGCTGCGGGTGCTCGTCTCCGAGAGGGGCGTGCCGGCCGAGGTCGCCGTGCTCCGGGGCGCCCGCGCCGGCCTCGACGACGCCGCGGTCGCCGCGGTGAAGAAGTGGACGTTCACGCCGGGGACCAAGGACGGCGTGGCGGTCAAGTCGTGGCTGACCGTGCCGATTCCGTTCGAGCCCTGAGCCGGGCTACGGCTTCGGCGGCGCGTAGTCGATCGACTTCAAGCCCGGGGCCTTCGTCCGGAGGAAGTCCTCCATGACCTTGTCCTCGGTCCACATGATCTCGGTGCCGTCGATGTAGTAGGTCGGCGTCGATTTGACGCCGAGCCGCTGCCCCTCCTCGAGGTCCTTGCGCACGTCGGCGAGGCTCTCGTCGCGCAGGTAGCAGGCGAGGAAGTCGGCGCGCGGAATGCCCGCCGCCTCGGCGAAGTTGAGAGCGAGCTCGTCGATGCCGGCGACCGTCATGACCTGCTGCTGGGCGTAGACCTGCTTCTTGAAGGCGAACATCGGCTGCTTGGCGAAGCGCCAGATGCAGTCGGCCGCGGAGGCGGCCTTCATGGACCAGAGGTGCGAGAACCAGAGCGGGTAGAACTTGTAGAACCGCTTGTAGGACAGCACGCCGTTGTTGGCCTCGAGCAGGGCGTCCATCTGGCCGCCCCGGAACTTGCAGTAGCCGCACTCCATGTCGGCGTACTCGACGATCTGCACGGCGCCGTCGGCCTTGCCCTCGTAGCGGTTCTGGGAGAGGTCGATGCGGCGCTTGCGCTCCTCGCGCGGGTCCGTCTGGAAGTCCCAGAGGTTGCCGTTGAAGAAGCGCGTGCCGTCCGGCGAGACGTAGCCGGGGATGCGCACGGGGCCCCAACCCGACTCGACGGCCACCCACACCGCCTTGAGCCCCGCCGCGTCGCGCTCGGGCGCGAGCGAGACCCTGGCCTTGGTCCGGTAGACGCCGGCCGTGCGGCTCTCGACCCAGCCGAGGTCCGCGGCGCTCTGGACCGGCTTCGGAGCGGGGTTGGCCAGCGAGTCGCCGTCGAAGAACCACTTCCCGTCGTCGGAAACGTAGACGAGCCGGTCGACGGCGAGCTTGGGGTACTTGCCGCTGCGCTTGATCTTGTAGCCCTGGAATCCCGGGAGCCGGTCGGTCGCCTTCTCGACGACGACCTTCGAGGCCGGATCGAACGGCAGGTAGTTGTTCAGGTACGCGGGCAGCCGCGCCTCCACGGAGGCGGGCGCGTCCTTGCTCTGGGCGAAGGCGGGAGCGGCGGCGATGGCGAGCGTCAGCAGGCAGAGTCCCATCGTGCGAATCTTCATCTGTTCCCTTTCGCGGTGAATCAATGTCCCGTCGGCGACCTCTGTTTTAGCAGATTCAGGGATTGAATGACGCCCGGCTGCCCGGGCTTCAACTGCAGGGACTTCTCGAAGAGCGCCATGGCCTCGCCGGGGCGCCCCATGCAGGTCTGGAAGAGGGCGAGGGCGTTGATCGTGTCCGGGTCCCGGCTCGTGGGCTCGAAGCGGGCCACGGCCTCCAGCGCCCCCGGGCAGTCCTTGCCCTGGAACCGCAGGATGCCGAGCTCGCGGCCGATGACCTCGTTGGCCGGATAGGCGCGGGCGCCCCGCTCGAGGACTTCCCGGGCCGGGCCCTCCTTGCGGCGGTCCTTGTACTCCCCGAACCACTGCAGGACGGTCCCCTCGGGGTCGGCGTGGCCGGCGGCGAGCGACTGGAAGAGCCAGTCGAGAGCCTCCCGGTCCTGGCCGCGGGTCCGGCACAGGACCGCCAGGTTGAACTGCGGCGAGGCATAACCGGGCCGCAGCTCCAGCGCCTTTCGAAACGCCTTCTCGGCCGATCCGAGGTCCTTCCCGTTTTCGCGCAGGTAGACGCCGAGGTTGTTCCACCCGCCCTCGGTCAGGCCGGGCCGTTCCCCGCCCGACGGCGCGAGCTTGGCCGGCTCGCTGCCCGACAGGTAGCCGAGGTTGCGCAGGCGCTCGGCGTAGTCGCTGGCGTCCTTGTCCGACATGGTCTCGGCCTGGACGCGCCGGACGTCGACCGTGCCGAACACGTCCTTCTTCGTCGGCGCCGGCACGTCCGGAAACGCGCCCCGGATGACGCCTCCCCGCACGGCCCGGTCGACGGGAAGGCCGAGCAGGGCGGCGATCGTCGGCGCGATGTCGTAGACCGTCGCGGAACCGCGCGGCTGCCCGCCCCGGACCCGCGGCCCCCACGCGGCGAAGACGCCGTCCAGCCGGTGCCAGAAGGCCGCCGTCGAGGGATTGAGCGACGAACGCTCGCAGGGCCGGTCCGAGCCCCACTTGAAGCCGTGGTCGGAGTTGACGACGAGCGTCGCCCCGTCTTCCTCCGCGCGGCGCATCCACTGGCCGAGCATGCGGTCGAGCAGGGCGTAGTACTCGTCGACCGCCCGGTGGAAACGGGTGAAGTCGTCCTCGGCCACGCACGCCATGCGCGGCGGCAACGAAGGACGCGAAGACGTGCCCGATGCCGTCGGTGCCCTCGAGGTAGAGCACCATGAGGTCGGGAAGCGTCCGGTCGTACAGGTCCCGGGCGATGCGCTGCTGGACCCGCGTCGCGCTCAGGATGTTCGAGAGCGCGACGATCGGATTGTCGAGGGCCTGGCCGGAGGCGCGCAGGCGCGCGATCTCGTTCGGCGGCATGTCGACGAACCGCGCGAGCTCGAGGTCGGCGACCCGCCCGTCGCGCGCGATGATCTGCTCGACGCCGGCCGCCAGCGCCGCCGGGTATGCGACGCCCGTCCGGGGCAGGTCCTGGAAGAGGATCGGGCTGGCGTGGTCCGTGACGAAGAACCCCTGGACCTCCTCGGCCGGGTGCGTCGCCCACCAGCCCACGACGCCCACGGAGAGGCCGGAAGAGGACGCCACGTTCCAGACGGCCGGCACGGCCCGCGACTCGCCCGAGATCGGCACCTTCTGGCCGCTCTTCGGGTCGACCTCCTGGAAGTCCAGGATCCGGTGGACGTCCGGGCCCACGCCCGTCGCGACCGTCGTCCAGACCACCGGCGACAGGACCGGCATGAAGCTCTTCAGCTTCGCCGTGTAGCCCTCGGCGGTCAGCCGCTTCCAGTTCGGCATCCTTCCCTCGGCGGCGAGGCGATCGAGCAGCTCCCAGTCGAGCCCGTCGAGGCCGAGCCAGATCACCGGCGCGCGCCGGCCCGCTTCCCGGCGCGCTCGGGTCCCGGTGTCGGTCGTCTCGACGGCGGCGACGGCGGGCGCGGCCGGCGACGGCGCGGCGGCGGGAGACGGCGACACCCGCTCGGCCGGGCGGCCGCAGGAGAGCGCGAGAAGGGCCGCGGCGGCCGAACCGCCGAGCGCCCGCAGCCGGACCCGCATCAGCCCCGGCCGTTCCGCCCGGTCGCCTTCGGCGCCGCCCCGAGCCTGGCGCCGATGGCGCTCTCGGCCACGCCGGGCTCCGACGTCAGGAAGACGCCCTCGTCGAAGAAGACCGGAGTGCCGTTCAATCCCAGGCGCATCGCGAGCTCGATGTCCCGGACGACGCGGTCGCGCGCGCGGCCGCTCGACAGCTCCGCCTGGAAGGCCGAGGAGACGCCCGCGGCCTCGGCGACGTCCGCGCCGAGCTGCCGGGCGGCCGCCGGCGTCATGGAGGAGGCCTTCGGGAAGAGCGCCTCTTCGTACCGCAGGTACAGGGACGGCGAGACGCCGGCCAGCGCAGCGGCGGTCTCGGCCGAGGCGAAGGCCCAGTCGTGGACCTTCACGAGCGGCAGGAACCGGATCTCGAGCGCGCCGCCCCCGTGGGTGAAGGCGTAGAGCCGCAGCTCCGGCGTTCGCACCCGGCAGCGCTCGCACTGGAAGTCGATGAAGGCCGTCACGAAGTACGCGCCCTTCTCGGGGCGCACGCCCGGAGTCTCCGCGAGGATCGCCTTTCGCCTCGCCGCCGGCGCGACGTCGAGCGGCTGGAACTCGCCGATCAGGAGCGACGCGCCATCCTCCGACACGAACCCCTCGCGTCTCGCCGAGGCGCCCTCGGCCTGCCGGATCGAGAGCCGGATGGGCTTGAGCGGGCCGCGGCTGCCGGGCTCGACGGCGAGGGTCACCGGCAGACCGTAGACGTCGGCGAGCGCCCCCTGGAGGACCGGGATGTCCTGCGCCGGCGAGAACGGCCGGCCGCGGCGGGAATCGTCGTGCAGGACTTCGCCGATGAAGACCTCGTTTGACGCGGTGTCGACGAGCGTGATCGACATCTCGTTGCGGTTCTTCAGCTCGCATTCGCGCTCGACGCGGAACGTCTCGTAGCCCGGAAGCCGGATCTCCGAGGCCGGCGTCACCGTCACCTTCGTGCCCGGGCAGACCGAATACCAGGCCTCGAAGTACCGGGCCACCCGCTCCCGGGCGGGCCCGGCAGCCCGCATTTCCGGGGCCGCGCACACCGCGAGCAGGAAGAAAAGCAGGGTTCTGCGCATCCGGGCAACCTTAACACGGGGAGGGGCTTACGGAATTTCCGGGAGCCGGCGTCAGGGCCGATTCAGCTCGATTCGCATCTTCTGGAAATCGACCGCGACCTGGAAGTTCTTGAGGAACGAGTTGCCGAGGATGCCGTCCTCGAGCGCTCCGTCGTCCTCCTTGATCACGAGGTTGCGGAACTTCACGCCGAAGCCCGCGAGTCCGATCGCCACCGAGTCGGCGCGCGCCCACTCCGCCTGCGACTTGCCGAGGCCGTAGAGGGTCTTCGGATAGAACTTGCTGGACGCCTTCAGGCCGGCCTGACGAACTCCGTTCGAGGTCAGCATCGTCGGCTCGCTCCCGGTGTCGAGCAGCAGCAGGTACCAGCCCCCGCGGTCGATGGAGCACCGGGCGAAGATCCGCGACCGGGCCACGAAGAGGTTCTGCTGGGGATCGCGGCCCGCGCCCCGCAGGTCCTGGCGGGTCAGCTGCATGCGGTGCTCCTGGTAGTCGAGGGCCATCCGGAACTGCTTGATCAGGTGCAGGCCGAGCACCATTGGCACCGGAAAGTCGCCGCGCGAGGTCTCGAAGAGGAGGGCGTCGTCCGGCATCAGCATCACCGGCACGTTCGAGAGGCTGAAGCCCGCGAACTCCAGCCGGTCGACGATTCCGAACGTCAGCGGGAACTCCTTCGCGTGCAGCCCGCGGCCGAAGGCCTTCGAGTCCGGGATCTCGCGCACGCCGACCTGGCGGGCGAAGGACTCCGTGAGGATCGTGTAGGCCGCGCCCGTGTCGAGGATGGCCGCGGAGTCGGAGCCGTTGATGCGCACCGGGAGCCGGATCAGGTCGAAGCCCTGCATCGAGAACTCGGCCTCGTGCGACTCCCCCGGCGCCACGCCGGCGTACAGGGGCATGTTCTGGATGGCTTCCAGGAAGTGGATGTAACCGGGCAGCAGCCCGTAGCCGTCCCGGCGCGCCGCGACGGCGAACTCGAGCGCGAGCTCCGGTTCGTCCCAGAAGATGAAGCCCTGGGCGAGCGCCCACTCGAGCTCGGCGCGCCGGGACGGCTTCGCCTCGAGCTCGATCGCGCGGGTCAGGAGCGGGAGGGCGGCGTCGATGTCGCCCCGCGCCAGCAGCGCCCGGCCGTAGACGGCCAGCGAGGCCGGGCTCTTCTCGAGCTCGGCGGGGGGGACCTGGCGAAAGCGGCTCTGGACCTCGAGATACTCGCCGCGGGCGAGCTGCTCCTCCGGGCTCGAGCTTCCCAGCCACGGAAGCTCGCGGACGTCGGCCGAGGGCTGGACCTCGACGCGCAGCTCCGGCGAGCTGCAGCACACCGCCAGCAGCACGGCGGCCAGGGCCGCGGCCGCCGGGCGCTCGGCGCGCGCCGCTCCATGTCGCCGCGCGAGGCTCAGCGAGACGCGGTCCTCGTCAGCGAGCCCGCGCGGACGGCCGTGCGCGCCGACTCGAGGGTCGTCAGCGTCGTGCCGTCCCGCTGCCACACGTTGTGCCCGTACCCCTTGCGGGTGATGAAATCGAAGTCGACCTGGTGAAACGAGACGGCGGCGGGCAGCAGCTCGCGGCGGTAGTGCCAGACCTCGCGGTAGTTGCCGTCCGAGTCCGGCAGCCGCGTGCCGGAACTGGTCATCCGGTCGTAGATCAGGGCGCTGGCCGCGCCCGGCTTGGCCGCCTTCAGCGCGTTGGTCAGGTCGAGCTCGGTGTAGAGCGACATCCCCTTCGGGTCGTTGGCGTCCTCGCCGGTCGCGAGCGGCTTGCGCCCGACCCAGGTGGGCGGCCCGAGCAGCACGAACACCATCCCCCGGTCGGTCGCGCTCCCCCGCACCTCGTCCTGCGAAAAGCGCGAATCCGCGAACGCCACCCGGCGCTCGAACTCGATCCGCGTCTCGTTCTCCGGAGTCTCGGGCCGGGAGTCGCGCTCCTTCCAGAACGCGGCGATGAACTCCGAACGGGAAGCCGGATCGGACAGCCGCTCGTAGTCGCTCTTCTGTTCGCCCGTGAGCAGGTAGCCGGCCGGGCCCCGGGCCCAGTCCTCCCCCGCTTCCTCCGCGCCCTTCTCGACGGGAGCGTGGTACGCGCGGTATGCGGTGGCGAGGGAGCCGGTCTCGGCGGGCTGCTGATCGGCGGTGCGCATGGTCCTGCGCACCTCTTCGAGGGCCGCGATCACCTTCGGCGGATACGCGGACGGGTCGAGGGTCGCGTTGGGCTGGTAGGTCAGGAACGTCTCGAACTTGTCGCGCGCTTCGGCGGTCCGGCCGAGCGCCGCGTAACAGGCGCCGCGGTAGAACGAGAGCCCGGCGGGAAGCGCCGCGCGGTACGACTCGTTGCCGGGCTTCTCGGCCTCCTCGGCCACCCGGTCGAGGATCCCGAGCGCCTGCTCGTACTGAGCGAGTCGGAACTGCTCCTTGGCCTTCAGGAAGAGGCGAAGGCACTCGGAATCGGCGAACGCGAGCGAGGAGAGGAGGGCGAGAATCGAGGCGAGGACCGAGCGGCGCATGGGATACCTCCGCATCTTCCCGATCATACGGCTAGATACGTGGCGGCAGAGCGAGAGTTGAGAGCGGCGCCGAGACCGCGCGATCCCCGACGGCCGCCTTCAAAAAAATGGGGGCGGCCGCAGCCGCCCCCGGGAGGACAAAGACCGGATTCGGAAGGACGAACGCTAGAACGTGACCTTGATCGCGGCGCGGAGCAGGCGCGGGTTCGTCTGCACGACCGTCTTGAGGAAGTCCGGGTTGTCCGAGCAGGGAGCCGCGGCCGAGGCCGCGCAGTTGCCCGTTCCCGGCTGCTGACCCGGCTGGCCGTAGAACGGGCTCGTCGGATCCGTGACGATGGCGCCGCCGAAGTTGAAGTTGCTGTCGACCGCGACGGTCGTCTGGCGGTTGAGGACGTTGAACACGTAGAGCTGCGGGGTGATCGTCACCGGGCCGACCGCCAGGTTGTAGCCGAGCGAGAGGTTCATGTCGTAGTCGGTCGGGGTCCGGCCGAAGGTCCCGCGATCCTCGAGGTAGAGGTTGGCCGGGTAGAAGTCGTTGAACCAGCCCAGGCGGGAGATCGGGAGACCCGAGCGGACGTAGAACTGCGCGCCGGCCGAGAGGCCGAACGGAGCGTTGTACACCGCGTCGATGCGGGCCTGCACCGGCCGATCGAGCTCGAGGTTGCCGTAGTCGTTGAAGGTGAACTGGTAGTAGTCGTAGTCGGCGTTGATCCCGGGGTCCGTCTGGCCCGTGGCCTGGCGGATCGCGCCCGAGTAGTTCCCCTTGAGGGACGAGTACAGGAACGAGGCCTGCGCCCAGATCTCGTTGGTGAACTGCTTGCGGGCCACCATCTCGATTCCGCGGAAGATGCGCTTCGCATCGCCGATGGCGACACCGGTGGCCGAACAGTTGCCCGCCGAGGGGTCCGTCGGGTTGCCGGAGCCGTTGCACGTGGGGAACTCGCCCGACGCCGCCTGGCCGTCGCCGCCCGGATTGAAGAGGGCGCACGTGTTGGGCGCGACCGAGCCGTCGAGGTCGCAGCGGTCTTCGACCGTGCGGCCCAGGGTGCGGTAGGTGCCCTTCAGGCCGATCGAGAGCGTCGGATCGAGAGACTTCTCGATGCCGAGCGTGAGCTCATCCTGATAGGACGCCTTCGTGAGGGGAGTTCCATTCTTCACGCCGTTCGTCCAGCCATCCACGGGCTCGCCGGACGCGGTTCCGCCCTGGAAGTTCTCGGAGCGCGGCGCGTTGGGGTCCTGAATGATCGAGCCCGGAGTGTAGTTGTAGGACTGGACCGCCGAGTTGGCCGTGAACACGCGGACGTTCAGGTCGGTCGGGAGGGAGAAGAAGAAGCGGCCGGCCGAAGCGTACAGCTTCGAGGTGCCGTCTCCGACGAAGTCCCACACGAGGCCGACGCGGGGCGACCACTGGTTCTCCATGGCGAACGCCTTGAAGGGCCCCGTGGTCGGATCCAGGCCGTAGAAGGACTCGGTGTCCCAGCGGACGCCGGCGTTCAACGTCAGCGTCGGGATGATTCTCCACTGGTCCTGCAGGAACGCGCTGTAGCGCTTCGTCGGCGTGTTGAACGGCGACGAATCGATGATGTGGTAGTCGTCGGTCGTGCCGTCGGCCAGCAGGTCGTGCTGGTAGAACACCTGCTGCGTCTGGCCGTTGGCGTTCGTGTAGAACGGCGCCGCGGAAAGGTCACAGATGCTCGCGCCCGACTGCAGGCAGGGACGGATGCGGAGGCGCTCCGCGCCCGTGAAGTAGGTCGAGCCCGAGGTGGAGTCGTTCTGGTAGTCGCCGCCGAGCTTGATCTCGTGGTTGCCCATGTACGCCGTGAACGAGCCCGCGTACCCCTCGCGGGCCGACCGGTTGTTCAGGGTCGGCCCGAAGACGTTGCCGAACCCGCCGGCCGTCGTGAAGTTGGTGCCCGTCCCGGACGGGTCCGTCGTGTAGTCGCGGATCCCCGGAACGTCGAGGCCGAAGGGCTTGGTGGTGTACCGGTCCGAGTGCTGGGAGTACTGGAACGTGAAGATGCCGAACGAGCCGAAGAGCTGGTTCAGCCGCGCCCCGTAGTCCGGCCCGCCCGTGTCCTGCCGGCCGTTGTACGTGAACGGCGAGAAGCCGGCGGGAGGCGCGATCACGCCGAACTGCGCGAGCGCTCCGTTCAACTGCTGCGAGTCGGAGAACACGCTGCCGACGACCGAGGTCCCCTGGAACGGATTCAGGGTCAGCTTGCCGGAGTACTTGTTCTGAACGAACGACTGCGGGAAGTCCTCGTAGGCCCGCGGCCCGCCGATGGGCTGCACGTTGTTGTTGGCCTGGACGCGGTCGTACGCGCCGAAGAACCAGACCTTGTCCTTGATGACGAAGCCGCCGAGGTCCGCGCCCCACTCCTGCCGCACGTCCTTCGAAAGGAAGTAGGCGGGTCCGAGGCCGGAGATGTTGTCGGCGTCGCCCTGCCCCGAGAACTCCGGCGTCTGCACGATGTCGACGTCCGCGCGCATGCCGGTGTCGTTAAAGTAGCCGAACACGCCGCCGTGGAACTCGTTGCCGCCCGACTTCGTGATGACGTTGACGACACCGCCCGTGTTGCGGCCGTACTCGGCCTGGTAGCCGCCCGTCTTCACTTCGACTTCCTGGATGAACTCGCTGTTGATGTCCTTGCCCTGGAAGCCCTTGATGACGTTCGTCGTGTTGACGCCGTCGATCAGGAACAGGTTCTCCGACGAGGTCGATCCGTAGATCGAGATCGCCAGCGAACGGCCCTGCGTCTCGCCGAAGTCCGCCTGCACGCCCGGCTGCGTGAACACGATGTCCGCGTAGTTGCGGCCGACGGGCAGCTTGTCGATGACCTTCGCCGAGTAGTTCGAGCCCTGCGTCGTCGACGTCGAGTCGACCATCGGCGCGTCCCCGGTGACGGTGACTTCCGCGGTCGTCGACAGCGAGAGCGACAGGTTCACCGTGGCCGTCGCGTCGAGCGAAACGGTCGCTCGCCGCTCGACCTTTCCGAATCCCGAGAGCTCCGCGGTGACGGTGTAGGCGCCCGGCGGAATCGCCGGGAACCGGTAACGGCCGTCGGCCGCGGTCACCGCGGTCCGAGTGCCCTGCAGGTTGGGACTCGCCAGCTCGACAGTCACACCCGGCAGCGCCGTGTTGCTCTGATCGGTGACCGTACCCTCCACCGTGCCCGTCGTCTGCGCCGTCGCGACGACCGGGACGAGAAGAAGCAGGCACACCGAGAGAGCCAGGGTCAATCGGTACAGGGACTTCATCCTTTCCTCCTTCGAAAAACCGCGCTTCGAACTCGAAGACGCTTCCGAAGGGGGAGACGAAGCAAGAGCCGATCCTCAAAGTGTGCCAAGACGCAAGTCCCTGGCAGGACAGCATCAACGCGAAAACCGACCTTCGTCGAAGACGAGGGCCGGGCGGTCCGATTGGATCGGGCTTCGGGATCTTGAAGCTGTCGGGACGAAAGCCGAAAAACCGGGGGCGGCCGAAACCGCCCCCGGTGAGACCGAGGATTCGCCTAGAAAGTGACCTTGATGGCCGCGCGCAGAAGCCGAGGGTTGTTCTGGATCGTGGTCTTCAGGTAGTCCGGGTTGTCCGGGCAGGGAGCCAGGGCCGCCGCCGGGCAGGTGCCCGTGCCGGGCTGCAGACCCGCCTGACCGTAGAACGGGCTCGTGGTGTCCGTCACGAAGCTGCCGGCCGTGTTGAAGTTGGTGTCGTACGCCGAGACCGTCTGGTTGTTGATCACGTTGAACAGGTAGATCTGGGGCGTGATCGTCACCGCGCCGACCGCCAGGTTGTACGCGAGCGACAGGTTCAGGTCGTAGTCCGTCGGCGTCCGATCGAACGTGCCGCGCGTGTCGAGGAAGAGGTCGGTCGGGTAGAAGTTGTTGAAGAAGCCGTAGCGGGTCATCGGCAGGCCGCTGCGCACGTAGAACCCGGCGCCCGCGGAGAGGCCGAACGGCGCGTTGTAGACCGCGTCGATGCGGGCCTGGACCGGCCGGTCGAGCTCGAGGTTGCCGTACCCGTTGAACGAGAACTGGTAGTAGTCGTAGTCGGCGTTGATGCCGGGGTCCGTCTGTCCCGTGACCTCGCGGATGGCGCCGGAGTAGTTGCCCTTCAACGACGAGTACAGGAACGAGGCCTGGGCCCACAGCTCGTTGGTGAACTGCTTGCGGCCGACGAGCTCGATGCCGCGGAAGATGCGCTTGGCGTCACCCACCGCCACCCCCGTCGCCGAGCAGTTGCCGGCCGTCGGGTCCGTCGGGTTCGCCGAGCCGTTGCAGGTCGGGAACTGGCCCGAGGCCGCCTGGCCGTCGCCGCCCGGGTTGAAGAGGGCGCACGTCGAGGGCGCCACGTTGCCGTCGAGGTCGCAACGATCTTCGATCGTGCGGCCCAGCGTCCGGTACGTGCCCTTGAGGCCGAGGGAGAGCGTCGGGTCGAGGGCCTTCTCGATGCCGACCGTCAGCTCGTCCTGATAGGAGGCCTTGATGCGCGGGGTTCCATTGAGCTGGCCGTTGGTCCAGCCATCCACGGGCTCGCCGGAGGCGCTTCCGCCCTGGAAGAGCTCGTTGCGGGGAGCGCCCGCGCCCTGCACGATGGAGTTGGGCACGTAGTTGAAGGTCGTCACCGCCGAGTTGGCCGTGAACACGCGGACGTTCAGGTCGGTCGGAAGCGCGAAGTAGAAACGGCCCGCCGAAGCGTACAGCTTCGAGGTGCCGTCCCCGATGAAGTCCCACACCACCCCCACGCGGGGCGACCACTCATTGTCGAGCTTGAACGCCGAGAACTGGCCGATCGTGGGATCCGGGTCGAGACCGTAGAAGTTCTCGGCGTCGTAGCGCACGCCGAGGTTCAGGGTCAGGGTCGGGATGATGCGCCACTGGTCCTGGATGTAACCGCTGTAGCGCTTGGTCGGAACGTCGAACGGGGAGGCATCGATGATCTGGTAGCTGTCGGTCGTCCCGTTCGCCAGGAGGTCGTGCTGGTAGAACACCTGCTGCGTCTGGCCGTTGGCGTTCGTATAGAACGGAGCCTGGGCGAGGTCGCAGACGCTCGTTCCCGTCTGGAGGCACGGCCGGATACGCACGCGCTGGCCGCCCGTGAAGAACGTCGAGCCCGTGGTCGTGTCGTCCTGGAAGTCGCCGCCGATCTTGATCTCGTGGTTTCCGGCGTACGCCGTGAAGGACCCCGAGTAGAGCTGGCGGTTGGACTCGTTGTTGACCGTGGGGCCGAACACGTTGCCGAAGCCGCCGGCCGTCGTGAAGTTGGTGCCCGTCCCGGAAGGGTCCGTCGTGTAGTCGCGGATGGCGGGGACGTCCAGGCCGAAGGGCTTGGTCTTGTACCGGTCCGAGTGCTGGGCGTACTGGAACGTGAAGATGCCGAACGAGCCGAAGAGCTGGTTCAGCCGCGCGCCGTAGTCCGGTCCGCCCGTGTCGCGGCGGCCGTTGTACGTGAACGGCGAGAAGCCGGCCGGCGTCGTCAGGACGCCGTTCTGCGTCTGCGCGTCGGCGAAGACGCTGCCGACGATGGACGTGCCCTGGAAGGGGTTCAAGGTCAGCTTGCCCGAGTACTTGTTCTGGAAGAACGACAGCGGGAAGTCCTCGTCCGCGCGAGGCCCGCCGAGGGGCGTCACGGTCTGGTTGATCTGGACGCGGTCGTACGCGCCGAAGAACCACACCTTGTCCTTGACGATGAAGCCGCCGAGGTCGGCGCCCCACTCCTGGCGCACGTCCTTGTTGACGAAGAAGTTCGGGCCGGCGAGCGTGTTCTCGGCCGTGCCCTGCTCGCTGAAGTCCGCGGTGACGGGCACGTCCCAGTCGGCGCGCATGCCGGTGTCGTTGTAGTAGCCGAACACGCCGCCGTGGAACTCGTTGCCGCCCGACTTCGTGATGACGTTGACGACACCGCCCGTGTTGCGGCCGTACTCGGCCTGGTAGCCGCCCGTCTTCACTTCGACTTCCTGGATGAACTCGGTGTTCAGGTCCTTGCCCTGGAAGCCCTTGATGACGTTCGTCGTGTTGACGCCGTCGATCAGGAACAGGTTCTCCGACGAGGTCGATCCGTAGATCGAGATCGCCAGCGAACGGCCCTGCGTCTCGCCGAAGTCCGCCTGCACGCCCGGCTGCGTGAACACGACGTCCGCGTAGTTGCGGCCGACGGGCAGCTTGTCGATGACCTTCGCCGAGTAGTTCGAGCCCTGCGTCGTCGACGTCGAGTCGACCAGCGGGGCCTCACCGGTGACGGTGACTTCCGCCGTCGTCGAGAGCGAGAGCGACAGGTTCACCGTCGCCGTCGACGACAAGGTGACCGTCGCCTTTCTCTCGACCTTGCCGAATCCCGAGAGCTCCGCAGTGACCTTGTAGGCCCCCGGCGGAATCGACGGGAAACGGTAACGGCCGTCCGCGGCGGTGACCGCGGTCCGCGTTCCCTGCATGCTCGGGCTCGACAGCTCGACTGTCACACCCGGCAGTGGCGCGTTGCTCTGGTCGGTGACCGTCCCCTCCACCGTGCCCGTCGTCTGCGCCGTCGCAACGACCGGGACGAGGAGAAGCAGGCACACCGAGAGAGCCAGGGTCAATCGGTACTGGGACTTCATCCTTTCCTCCTTCGAAAAACCGCGCCTTCGAACTCGAAGACGCATCCGAGGAAAAAGGACGAAGCAAGCACTGATCCTCAGAATGTGCCAAGGATCAAGTCACTGAGAACAAAGAGGAAAGGCAGACCCGGGCGCTCGTCCTCAGAGTCCGCCCGCCCGTCCCTTTGAATCCGCATCCGGCGCCTTGGACTTACCGAGCGGAACCCAAAGAAAAAGGGGGCGGCCGAAGCCGCCCCCGAGAAAAACCCGAGAACTCGAGACTTAGAAGGTGACCTTGAGCGCCACGCGGAGGAGCCGCGGGTTGTTGCGCTGGTTGACCTTCAGGTAGTCCTCGTTGTCCGCGCACGGAGCCGAGGCAGCCGCCGGGCAGGTGCCCGTGCCGGGCTGCACGCCGGCCTGACCGTAGAACGGGCTGGTCGTATCCGTGACGAACGCGCCGCCCGGGTTGAACGTCGCGTCGTAGCTGTTCGCGAACTGGTTGTTCAGCACGTTGAACAGGTAGACCTGCGGCGTGATCGTCACCGGGCCGACGTTGAGGTTGTAACCCATCGAGAGATTCAGGTCGTAGTCCGTCGGCGTCCGGTTGTCCACGAAGAACGCCTGGGTGTTGGTGCCGCGCGTATCGAGGTACAGCAGGTCCGGGTAGAAGTTGTTGAAGAAGCCGTACCGCGACACCGGAATGCCGCTGCGAACGTAGAACCCGAGGCCCGCCGTGAGACCGAACGGCGCGTTGTAGACCATGTCGATGCGGGCCTGGACGGGCCGGTCGAGCTCGAGGTTGCCGTAGTCGTTGAACGTGAACTGGTAGTAGTCGTAGTCGGCGTTGATGCCGGGGTCCGTCTGGCCCGAGGCCTCGCGGATGGCGCCGGAGTAGTTGCCCTTCAACGACGAGTACAGGAACGAGGCCTGCGCCCAGAATTCGGTGGAGAACTGCTTGCGGCCGACGAGCTCGATGCCGCGGAAGATGCGCTTGGCGTTGCCGGGCACGAACCCCGTGGCCGAGCACTCGCCCGCCGTGGGATCCGTCGGGTTCGCCGAGCCGTTGCAGGTCGGGAAGAAGCCCGAAGCGGCCTGGCCGTCGCCGCCCGGGTTGAAGAGGGCGCAGGTCGACGGCGCGATGTTGCCGTCGAGGTCGCAGCGGTCTTCGACCGTGCGGCCGAGCGTGCGGTACGTGCCCTTGAGGCCGAGAGAGAGCGTCGGATCGATCGCCTTCTCGACGCCGAGGGTCAGCTCGTCCTGGTAGGAGGCCTTGGTGAGCGGGGTGCCGTTCTTGACGCCGTTGGTCCAGCCGTCCACCGGCTCGCCGGCGGCGCTGCCGCCCTGGAACAGGAGGTTACGCGGCGCGTTGGCGGCCTGGTCGAACGAGGTCGGGCTGTAGTTGTAGGAGCTGATCGAGGAGTTGGCCGTGAACACGCGGACGTTCAGGTCCGTCGGAAGCGAGAAGTAGAAGCGGCCGGCCGAAGCGTACAACTTCGACGTGCCGTCCCCGATGAAGTCCCACACGAGGCCGATGCGAGGCGACCACTGGTTCTCCAGCGCGAACGCCTTGAAGGGGCCCGTCTGCGGATCGAGGCCGTAGAAGCTCTCGGTGTCCCAACGGACGCCGGCGTTCAACGTCAGGGTCGGGATGATGCGCCACTGGTCCTGGATGAAGGCGCTGTAGCGCTTGGTCGGGGTCACGAACGGCGAAGCCTCGAGGATCTGGAAGCTCGACGGCGTGCCGTTGGCCAGCAGGTCGTGCTGGTAGAACACCTGCGTCGTCTCGCCGGCCGAGTTCGTGTAGAACGGCGCCGCGGCGAGGTCGCAGTTGCTCGAGCCCGACTGCAGGCAGGGACGGATGCGGAGGCGCTGCGCACCGGTGAAGTACGTCGCGCCCGAGGTCGAGTCGTTCTGGTAGTCGCCGCCGAGCTTGATCTCGTGGTTGCCGGCGTAGGCCGTGAACGACCCCGCGTAGAGCTCGCGCTTCGACTTGTTGTTGACCGTGGGCCCGAACACGTTGCCGAAACCGCCGCTCGTCTGGAACTGCACGCCGTTCGGATCGAGCGTGTAGTCGCGGATCGACGGGAGGTTCGCGCCGGACGGAGTAGTTGCGTACCGGTCGGCGTGCTGCGCGTACTGGAACGTGAAGATGCCGAACGAGCCGAAGAGCTGGTTCAGGCGAGCGCCGTAGTCCGGTCCGCCCGTGTCGCGGCGGCCGTTGTACTGGAACGGCGAGGAGCCCGTCGGGATCGCGATCGCGCCCTCCTGCGTCTGCGCGTCGGAGAAGACGCTGCCGACGATGGAGGTGCCCTGGAAGAGGTTGAAGGTCAACTTGCCCGAGTACTTGTTCTGGAAGTAGCTGATCGGGTACAGGTTGCCGAACGTGGTGAGGTTGGTCAGGTCCGCCGTCTGCATGTTCTGGTTGATCTGGACGCGGTTGTACGCGCCGAAGAACCACACCTTGTCCTTCAGGATGAAGCCGCCGAGATCGACGCCCCACTCCTGGCGCACGTCCTTCTCGAGGCCGTTGTTCAGGAACTGCGCGTCGCCCTCTTGCGAGAACGCCGGCGTCGCGAAGTTCACAGCCTCGAGGTTCACCGGGTCGGCGCGCATCCCCGTGTCGTTGTAGTAGCCGAACACGCCGCCGTGGAACTCGTTGCCGCCCGACTTCGTGATGACGTTGACGACACCGCCCGTATTGCGGCCGTACTCGGCCTGGTAGCCGCCCGTCTTCACTTCGACTTCCTGGATGAACTCGGTGTTCAGGTCCTTGCCCTGGAAGCCCTTGATGACGTTCGTCGTGTTGACGCCGTCGATCAGGAACAGGTTCTCCGACGAGGTCGATCCGTAGATCGAGATCGCCAGCGAACGGCCCTGCGTCTCGCCGAAGTCCGCCTGCACGCCCGGCTGCGTGAACACGACGTCCGCGTAGTTGCGGCCGACGGGCAGCTTGTCGATGACCTTCGCCGAGTAGTTCGAGCCCTGCGTCGTCGACGTCGAGTCGACCAGCGGGGCCTCACCGGTGACGGTGACTTCCGCCGTCGTCGAGAGCGAGAGCGACAGGTTCACCGTCGCCGTCGACGACAAGGTGACCGTCGCCTTTCTCTCGACCTTGCCGAATCCCGAGAGCTCCGCAGTGACCTTGTAGGCCCCCGGCGGAATCGACGGGAAACGGTAACGGCCGTCCGCGGCGGTGACCGCGGTCCGCGTTCCCTGCATGCTCGGGCTCGACAGCTCGACTGTCACACCCGGCAGTGGCGCGTTGCTCTGGTCGGTGACCGTCCCCTCCACGGTTCCGGTCGTCTGCCCGAAGACGGCGACCGGAGCGAGGAGAAGAAGGCATACCGAGAGAGCCAGGGTAAATCGGTACACAGGCTTCATTCCCTTCCTCCTTTAAAACGAGTTTGTGAAAAACCAGTGAGATTCGTCACGACGAAGCAATCAGAAAGCAATGTTATTGCCAGAAAAACCCAAGAACTGGGCGGACTGTAACTGATTGTCCCGTTACGAGAAAGGGAAATGTGGCGGGAAAAACTGGCCCGATTTCAGGCGAAATCTTGGATCGAAATCCGGATTATTGGATAACGGGTGGGGCCTGGAGCTCGGGGCTGATCACCGCCAGGAGGGCCCCCCCCTCGACGGCGGTTCCGGCCGTCACCGCCAGCCGGGAGACGATCCCGGGGCGGCCGGCGCGAATCTCGTTCTGCATCTTCATCGCCTCGAGAACGAGGAGCAGCGCCCCGGACGCGACCCTCGCCCCGGCCGCGACCGAGACCTCCACGACCCGCCCCGGCATGAGCGCCCGGACCTCCTCGTCCCGGCCCTGGCCCGCGCTCTGGCCGGCCGCATGAGCCAGCCGGTCCTGCAGAGGCTCGGCGAGCGCGATGCGGCGGCACACCCCCGAGGCCATGAGCTCGACCTCGCCCGGCTTTCCCGGAAACACGCGCCCCGAGACCTGCCGGCCGTTCTCGAGAATCAGCGAGACCCCGCCGTCCGGCAGCCGCACGACCTCGCCCGTGAGCGTCTCGGACCCGCGCCGCAGGAGGCAGCGCCGGCCGTCGAGCTCCACGGTCAGCTCCTGCGGGCCGGATTCGCCGCGGTGGACCAGGCGGAGTCGTCGCATCGCGTCAGCTCGTCAGCCTCTCAGCGCCTCGCGGCGGGCCGCCGTCCTCCAGACGGAGCCGTCGGCGCGCCCCGACGCCGAGGGTGCCATCGCGTCCGCCGCGGCGACCGCGACCGCCGCGAGCCAGACCTCCTCCGAGGCGGGCGGCTCGTCGGTGAAGAGGCCCGCCGCGAGGCGCCGGTCGAGCCACTGGACGTCGAAGCTCCCCGCGCGAAAGTCGGGGTCGGCGGCGAGGGCCCGGAAGAGCGGCAGGGTCGTCTCGACGCCGGCGATCTCATACTCCGAGAGCGCCCGCGCCAGGCGCGCGACCGCGGCGGCGCGGTCCGCCGCGTGGACCACGAGCTTGCCGAGCATGGGGTCGTAGTCGATCGGCACGACCGAGCCCGCCTCGACGCCGACGTCGTTGCGGATCCCGGGGCCCTGCGGCAGCCGGAGGGCCTCGATCCGGCCCGGCGAAGGCGCGAAGCCGCGCCGGGGGTCCTCCGCGTAGACGCGGCACTCCAGGGCGTGGCCCCGCGGGACGAGATCGGCCGCCGAAAACGGCAGCGGCTCGCCGAGGGCGATCCGGATCATCGCGGCCGCGAGATCGACGCCCCAGACCTCTTCGGTCACGGGATGCTCGACCTGGAGCCGCGTGTTCATCTCGAGGAAGTAGAAGGAGCCGTCCTGCGCCAGCAGGAACTCGACGGTCCCGCAGGAGGTGTAGTTGACGGCCCGCGCGGCCGACAGCGCCGCCTCGAAGAGCCGGGCGCGCAGCGCCTCCGAGACGGCCGGCGACGGGCACTCCTCGACGACCTTCTGGTGGCGACGCTGGACGCTGCACTCGCGCTCGCCGACGGCGACGAGGCCGCCCCGAGTGTCCCCGACCACCTGGACCTCGATGTGCCGCGGCCGCTCGACGAGCTTCTCGGCGAAGACCGTGCCGTCGCCGAAGGAGGCCTGCGCCTCGGACGAGACGCGCTGGAAGGCGCTCTCGAGCTCCGCCTCCGCGTCCACGCGGCGCATCCCCTTGCCGCCGCCGCCGGCGGAGGCCTTGAGCAGGATGGGATAGCCCGCCTCCGCGGCGAACTTCGACAAGTCGCCCGATCCGGCCGCCGGCCCCGGGGTCCCGGGCACCACGGGCACGCCCGCCTTGCGCATCAGCTCGCGGCTGCCGGTCTTCGACCCCATCGCGGCGATCGCGGCGGGGGTCGGCCCGACGAAGGTCAGCCCCGCCTCGCCGCAGGCGCGCGCGAACCCCGCGCTCTCGGCCAGGAACCCGTAGCCCGGGTGCACCAGCGTCGCGCCGGTCGACTTCGCCGCCGCGAGCAGCGCCGGCACCGACAGGTAGCTCTCGCGCGCCGGGGCCGGGCCCAGGCGCGCCGCATGGTCGGCCATTGCGACGTGGGGCGCGGCGCGGTCGGCGTCGGAGTACACGGCGACCGTCTCGATGCCGAGGTCGCGGCACGCCCGGAAGATCCGGACCGCGATCTCGCCGCGGTTGGCGACGAGCAGGCGCGGCCGCTTCGGCTTCATAGCGGGATGTTCCCGTGCTTCTTCTTCGGCGGCGCGACGCGCTTGCCCTCGAGGAACTGGAAGGCCGCGATGAGGCGCTCGCGCGTCTCGGAAGGCTCGATGATGTCGTCGACGTAGCCGCGCCGCGCCGCGATGTACGGGTTGGCGAAGTTGGCGGCGTACTCGGCGACCTTGGCGGCCCGGGCCTCGGGCGGAGCATCCGGCGGCAGCTCGCGCCGGTACAGGATGTTGACGGCGCCCTCCGGCCCCATGACCGCGATCTCGGCCGTCGGGTAGGCGAAGTTGAAGTCCGTGCCGAGGTCCTTGGAGAGCATCACGCAGTAGGCCCCGCCGTAGGCCTTGCGGGTGATGACCGAGACCTTCGGCACCGTGGCCTCTGCGAAGGCGTAGAGGAGCTTGGCGCCGTGGCGGATGATCCCGCCGTACTCCTGCTGCGTGCCGGGCAGGAAGCCGGGCACGTCCTCGAACACCAGCAGCGGGACGTTGAAGGCGTCGCAGAAACGGACGAAGCGGGCGCCCTTGACCGAGGCGTCGATGTCGAGCACCCCGGCCAGGTGCATCGGCTGGTTGGCCACGACGCCCACCGAGCGGCCCGCCAGACGGATGAAGCCCACGAGGATGTTGCGGGCGTAATTCGCGTGGACCTCGAAGAAGACCCCCTCGTCGGCGACCCGCCGGACGAGCTCGGCCATGTCGTACGGCCGGTTGGGCTCCTCGGGGATGAAGGCGTTCAGGCTCGCGTCGCCCGCGCGGGGCTCCCGCGGTTCGCGGCGCGGCGGCTCGTCCAGGTTGTTCGAGGGCACGTACGCCAGCAGCTCGCGGATCCCTGCGAGCACGTCGGCGTCGCTGTCGCGCACGAAGTGGGCCACGCCGGACACGCTCGAGTGCGTGCGGGCCCCGCCGAGGTCCTCCTTGGTGACCTCCTCGTGAGTCACGGTCCGGATCACGTCGGGGCCGGTGACGAAGAGGTAGGAGGTCTTCTCGGTCATGAACACGAAGTCGGTGATCGCCGGCGAGTACACGGCGCCGCCCGCGCAGGGGCCGAGGATCGCCGAGATCTGCGGCACGACGCCCGACGCGCGCGTGTTGCGCAGGAACACCTTCGAATAGCCCGCGAGCGAGACGACGCCCTCCTGGATGCGCGCCCCGCCCGAGTCGTTCAGGCCGATGATGGGAGCGCCGTTCTGGACGGCGAGGTCCATGACCTTGCAGATCTTGTCGGCGTTGGACTCCGAGAGCGATCCGCCGAAGACCGTGAAGTCCTGGGCGAAGACGTACACGGGACGCCCCTCGATGGTCCCGGCGCCGCAGACGACGCCGTCTCCCGGGACCTGCGACTTCTCCATGCCGAAATCGCGGGAGCGGTGGACGACGAAGGGATCGAGCTCGAAAAACGACCCCGGGTCGAGCAGCAGATCGATCCGCTCGTGGGCGGTGAGCTTGCCCTCCGCGTGCTGGCGCTCGACCCGCTCGCGGCCGCCGCCCTCGAGCCGGCTTTCGCGCAGGGCCTCGAGGTCGGCGATCCTCTTTTCGAGCGTCATGCCGAAGCGATCAGAGAACGATCCCCCGCTGCTCGGCGAGCTTGCGGCGGATGCGGCGGAAGAGCTCGTGCCCGTCGACCCGGCCCGCGGCAATCTCCTGGCGGGCCGACTCCATCATGCGGCGCGCCTCCTCGTCGAGGGTGCGCTCCTTCTCCGCTTCCGCGTCGAGCGCCGCGCGGACGGCGCCGCGCAGGGCTCCCGGCGCCTTCTCGGCGAAGAGCTTGCGGCTCGCGATCCCACGGGCGGCGCGCCCCGCGAGGAAATCTTTCTTCACGTCGGCCAGACTCATGCTTCCCCCGCGCGATGTTATTACACTGCCTCCCGTGCACTGGGACGAAACCGCCGTTTCCCGCTGGCTCGAACCGCTCGTTTCGCGCGCGGGCGAGATCGCCGACGTTTTCGGCGAGCGCATGCGCGAAGTGTCGCTCGAGTGGCGGGACGGGCAGGTCCACGACGTCCGCGTGCGCCGCGAGGAGGGCGTCGGGGCGCGCTGGCGCTTCCAGGGCGAGGAACGTTTCGCGTTCGTGCCGGGCGCCGGCGAGGCTTCCGTCCGCGAGGCCGTCCGCGCCCTGCGCAGCGCCGCCGGAAAGGAGCCCCTCCCGATCCGCGCGCCGCGGGAAGCCGGAGACGACGAGGACGCCTCCGCCGAGGCCGACCGCTGGACTCGCCGGCTAACCGGCATTCTCGGCCGCCACGCCCCGCGCCACCGGTTTCTGTGGCGCGCGATCCAGACCGAGCGGCGCGTGGTCGCCTCGGGCTCGTCCGCCCCGGCGGCGGCCTCGCGCCGGCGGCTCGTCTCGCTCGAGGGTCGCTTCACGGCGGCCTCCCGGCACGGCGACGAGGAGCGGCCGATCGCCTTCCACGCCCCTGATGCCGACTCGACTCCGGACGAGCTGCGCGCCCTGCTCACCGCGGCGGCCGCGCCGCGCGACCGGCCCGTCGAGATCGGCGCCGGCGAGACGGACGTCGTCCTGGCCGCAGGAAGCGCGGCCGTGCTCTTTCACGAGATCCTCGGGCACGCGCTCGAGGCCGACGCCGCTCCGTCGCCCCTCTCGATGCTCAAGGACGCCCGGGTGGCCGTCGCGGAGCTCGACGTCCACGACGACGCGCGGCGCCTCGATCTCTTCGGCGGATACGAGCGCGACGACGAGGGCACGTCGCCGCGCCCGGTCAAGCTCCTCCACTCGGGACATCTCGGCTCGCGGCTGACCGACCGCGCGCACGGCCGCGCCGGGGGCTCGACCGGCCACGGCCGCCGCTCCGGCCCCGCCGAGGCGCCGATGCCCCGGTGCTCGAACCTCGTCGTCCCCGCCGGGTCCGCGACCTCCGACGAGATCGCGAGGAGGGTCGGAGACGGAATCTGGATCGAGGAGTTCCAGGGAGGCTCGGTCGAGCTCTCGGGCGGGACGTTCCGGCTGCGGTTTCCCCGCGGCCGCCGCCTGCGCCGCGGGCGCTTCACCGAGGAGCTCGGCCCGGGAATCCTGGCCGGCGAGATCCTGACCGCCCTGAAGAACGTCGAGCCCGTGCTCGGGCGCGAGTCGCGGCCCTGCCGGAGTCTCGGCTGGTGCGCGCGCGACGGTCAGATCGTGCCCGTGCAGGGCGCCGCACCCGACGTCCTCATCCGCCGCCTGGCGGTCCGGCCCTCGCTGTGAAGACGGATACCCGCGGCGAGGCGCCCGTCCGCGACGAGGAGCTGAGGGGACGGCTGGATCGCCGCGCGCCGGGCCGCTGGGAGCTCTACCGCAAGCACGCCGAGTCGTGGGAGCTTTCCGCATTCCCCGCGTTCTCGCGGAGCTCGTGGCGGCGGGAGGAGGGCTGGGCCGTCCGCTGGTGGGACCGGAGCGGCCCGCGTTTTGCCGCCGCCTCGAGCCCGTCGGCGCTGCTCGCGTCGATCGCGGACGCGGAGCGCTTCGCCGTGGCGGACGAGCCGCCTCCCGAGTGGCCGACGCGGACGGTCGCGGCTCCCCCGGAGATCGCGGTCGAGGCCGCGCCCGAGCTCTTCGCCGGGCTCTCCCGGGCCGTCGCCGCCGCCTCGCGCGGCGAGTGCACGCTGGCGAAACTGACGCTTCGCCGCGGCGCCGTCCGCGAGCGCATCGAGAACGGCGCCGGCCTCGACGTGGCGCACGCGCGCGCCGCGTTCGACGGAGTGGCCACGGCGATCGGGCGCCGCGCCGGCCGCGCCCGGGAGGTCCGGATCGCGTTCCAGTCGAAGGACGCGCCGGAGATCGATCCGCTCGCCCGGCGCCTCACGGATGCGGCGACCCTGCCGCTCGGCGACCCCGTGGCGCCTCCGTCGCGCGGCCAGTGGCTGCTCGACCCTGCCGTGGGGGCGGCGCTGCTCGCGGCGCTCTCGCCCGTCTTCTGCTCCGAGCGCCCCCCGCTCTGGATCGCGCGCGGGAGCCTCGCGTCCGCGGACGTATCGATCGCCGACGACGCGTCGGCCGATGCCCCGTTCGACGGCGAGGGAGTCGCGACGCGGCGCGTCCTGCTGGTCGACGAGGGGCAGCTGACCGGCGGCCTCTACGACCTGCGCTCGGCGCGCCGCGCGGGGCGGACGTCGACCGGCCACGGGGTGCGTTCGTCGTTTCGCGAGCCGCCCGCCGCCGGACCCCGGCGAATCTTCTTCGAGGCGCGCTCGCCCAAGCCGGCGTCGGAGCTGCTCGCGTCGGTGACACGGGGCCTCTACGCTTCGGCGCTGACGGCGCCCGTGCGGGTGGACGTCGCCGAGGACCGCTACGAGATCGAGTTCACCGGCGTCGCGGTCGTCGCGGGCCGGGCGCGGGGGCCGGTGGCGGGAGCCCGTGCATCGGGGCGCCTCTCGGAGCTCCTCCACCGGGTCCGCGCCCTCTCCGGCGACCTGCAGTTCTTCCCGATGCCGTTTGCGGCGGGGGCGCCAACGATGTTGATCGAGCGGGCCACGTTCGAATAGGGCCGCCCCGGGGGCCGTTCAGCTCGGCTCGATCTCCTCGGGAGCGGGCGTGGGCGCGGGCTCGGGCGCGGTCTCGGCGGCGCCCGGGTTCGGGTTCGGATTGCCCTCGGCCGGCGACTCCTCCGGGGGCGGCGTCGGCGCGGCTTCGGCGGGCGGCATGCGGGCGCCGGCCCCGCCAGGCCCGGCCGGCTGGCCCGGCCGGGTGGCGCGCGGGGTGGGCCGCGATCCGGGCCGCGGCCGCATCGGTACGTCGCCCGTGGCGGGCGCCGTCGACGTGCGGCTGCCCCGCTTCGTCCCGGACCCGGAGCCTCCGGCGGAGGATCCGGTCGCGCCCGTCGGGCCGACCTCGCGCGGCGCGGCCTCGGCCTCGTCCGCCGCGACCTCCTCGCTCGAGACCGGATGGTCGACCCGGACGTGCCGGAAGGCCGGCTCCTCGACGAACGACACGTCGCGGTTGAGCGTCACCCGCGCGACGTCGCGCTCGTAGTTCGCGAGCGAAGCGCGGTACATCAGCGAGGAGTCGATGACGAGGGGATTGCGCTTCGGGTCGCGCATCGAGGGATCGATGCGCAGCGCCTTGGCGTACTGCTCGACCGCGGCCTCGAGGCGATTCTCCTCCTCGTAGAGCCGCCCGAGACGGAAGCGGGACTGGGGAAATCCGGGCTTGCGGGCGATCGACTTCTGGTAGGCCGAGATCGCGTCGCTGGTCTTTCCCTCCATCTCCCGCAGGATGCCGAGGTTGTAGTACGCGATGAAGTTGGACTTGTCGAGCTTGGCGGCCATCTCGTACTGCTCGGCGGCCTGCTCCGGAAAGCGGCGCAGCGCGAGGAGGTTGCCGAAGTCGTTGTGCAGCGTGGCGTCGTTCGGGTTGGCCTCGACCTTCTTCTCCATCGACAGGATCTCGTCGTCGAGCGGATTCCCCGCGACGAGGTACTTCCGGTAGAAGGGGTCCTGCGCCGGGTTGGCGGCGTTCTTCGTCTCGTCCCCGGCGATCAGGACCGGCGCCGCGGCCAGCAACGCGATGCCCCAGCCGGCGCAGATTCGAAGCGGAAAGCGGAGACTCTTCATGGGGTTCCCTTCGGTTTCTTCTTCGCGACCAGACGCACACGGCCCTCCCGCTCGGCGACGTCGAACACGATGTCGCCCGAGCCCAGCCGCTCGCGGACCTTCCGCCGCTCGCGCTCGAGGCCCTCGAGAAAGCCCTCCAGACGGTAACCGCTCACGTCCTCTCCCCGCGATTTCTTGGCGGCGACGTACCGGTCGAACAGGTCCCGGTCGGGGTCGGCCGGGACGGCGTGCCGCTCTTCTTGTACGGAGCCGGCCCGGACGGCGTTGGGCTCCGGGGGCCGCCGGGCCGGGGCCGCACCCGGCCGGAAATGGCCGTAGAGGCCCGGACGGCGGCCGGACTCCTTCTCGGCCAGCAGGCGCTCCCAGCGCTCGATCAGGGCCGCGAAACGGCCCTGGAGCGTCGAGAACCGGTACCTCTCGGCGGCCGACATGGAGTCGGAGGCGTTCAACCGCCGCAGCATCTCGTCGACGTGCCGGCGGGTCTCGACCGGGGGTCGGGAGGCCGAGCCGTAGAGGAAGGCGTCGCACTCGGCCGAGAGGCGCCTCAGGGACTGCTCGAGGACCTGCAGCTCGCGCTCCCAGCTCGCGCTGCTCACGCCGAGGCCCTTCCCGTCGCCCGGATGCGCACCGTCTCCTATAGTAAAGGAACCTTGAGCGACCCGGCCCGGACCCGCCCCCATCCCCCCTCGATGGACGCCCTGCTGCGCTCCGAGGCGGCGCAGGGGCCGCTGTCCCGTTTCGGGCGGGTCGCGGTCAAGGAAGAGCTGCGCCGCGCGATGGCCGGGGGCGAGACGCAGCCGGAGGCTCTCTGGGACGCGGTCCGTCCCGCCCTCGCTCGACGGTTCGCGCCGACGCTCGCGAGGGCCGTCAACGCCACCGGCGTCCTGCTCCACACCAACCTCGGGCGCGCGCCGCTGCCCCGCGAGGCGCGCGACGCGATCCTCGAGGCGGCCGCCGGCTATTCGACGGTCGAGTACGACCCGGCGCGCGGCGGCCGGGGCCGGAGACAGGACCACGTCCGCGGCCTGGCGAAGGACCTCTTCGGGTGCGCCGACGCGATCGCCGTCAACAACAACGCCGCGGCCGTTCTCCTCGCCCTCGCGGCGCTGGCCCGCGGGCGCGCGGTGCTCGTCTCGCGCGGCGAGCTCGTGGCCATCGGCGGCTCGTTCAAGATCCCCGAGATCCTGGAAGCCTCCGGCGCGCGCCTGGCCGAAGTGGGAACGACCAACCGCACGACGGCCGAAGACTACCGGCGCGCGTTCTCGCCGGAGGTGGCGCTGATCCTCTCGGTCCACCCGTCCAACTACGAGATCCGGGGCTACACGCGGCGCCCGGCGCCGGCCGAGCTCGCGGCGCTCGCGCGCGAGGCCGGCGTCCCGTGGCTCCACGACCACGGGACCGGGTGCGTCGTGGCCCTCGACGAGTTCGGCGTCGCCGGCGAGCCGACCGTCGCCGAGTGCCTCGCCGCCGGCGCGGACCTCGTGACGTTTTCGGGAGACAAGCTCTTCTCGGGGCCGCAGGCGGGCTTCCTCGCCGGCCGCGAGGACCTGGTCCAGCGGGCCGCCCGGCATCCGATCGCCCGCGCCGTCCGGCCCGACAAGCTGACCCTCGCCGCGCTCGCGGCCACGCTCGCCGCCTGGAAGACCGGCGCATGGCGCGGATTCCCGGTCTACCGCGCGGCGGCGGCAACGCTCGCCTCGCTCGAGGAGCGCGGCGAGCGGATCCTCCGCTCGGCGGCCGATCCCGACGGCAGCCTCTCGGCCGCGATCCTCCCGTCGCGGGCCGCCTTCGGCGGCGGCACGAGCCCGGAGAAGCTCTTCGAGTCGCGGGCGATCGTCCTGTCGCCGCAGGCGGGAGCCTCGGCCGAAACGCTGGCTGCGCGCCTGCGGTCGTTCACGCCCCCGGTCGTCGCCCGCGTCGAGGCCGGCCGCGTCTGGCTCGACCTGCGCTCGATCGCTCCGGAGGAGGACGCCCTGGTGGCGGCGGCCCTGAAGGCGGCCGGGGCGATGCGATAATCGAGCGATGATGCGACGTTCGCTGCGCGGTATCTGGCCCCTGGCCCTGGTGCTCGCCGCTCTGTCCCTGCGGGCGGGAGGCTGCCGGAAGAAGACGGCGCCGGTCCCCTCGCCGCCCTCCGCCGCGGTCAAGCCGGAGAGCTGGCCGACTCCGCTGCTGACGCCTCCGCCGCCCCAGCCGTCACCGACGCTCTACAGGGGCGTCACGGCGGTGCCGGCCCTGCCGGAGTAGCTCTACAGACTCTCCAGTCCGTGCTCGCGCAGCTTCGCCTCGAAGCGGCGCGCCGTCAGTCCCGCCGTCTGCGCGGCCGCGGTCCGGTCGCCCTTCGCCTTCTCGAGCGCTCGCAGGAGCCACAGCCGCTCGGCCGCCGCGGCCGCCCGGTCGCGCGCCTCCTCCAGCGTCTCCTCGCGCGAGGCCGGCAGCGACGCCGGCTCCGGGCCGAGGCGCAGGTGCCTCTCCTCGATCGCGTCGTCGTCGGCGAGGATGATGGCCCGCTCGAGGCAGTTGCGCAGCTCCCGCACGTTGCCCGGCCAGTCGTAGCTGCGCAGCCGCTCGCGCGCGGCCGGCGCCAGGCGCACCGCGCGCTTGCCGAGCTCGTGCGGGAGGTGCTCGAGGTACCAGTCGATGAGCGGGTCGATGTCCTCCGGCCGGTCCCGCAGCGCCGGGATGCGGATCGGGAAGACCCGCACGCGGTAGAAGAGGTCCTCGCGGAAGAGACCCTGCGACACCAGCTTCTCGAGGGGGCGGTTCGAGGCCGCGACGATCCGCACGTCCACCTGGATCGGGACCGTGCCGCCCACCCGGTGAAACGAGCGCTCCTGCAGGACGCGCAGGAGCTTGCCCTGCGTCGCGGGCGAGAGCTCGCCGATCTCGTCGAGGAAGATCGTCCCCGAGTCGCCGAGCTCGAACTTGCCCATGCGCCGCGCCGAGGCGCCGGTGAAGGCGCCCCGCTCGTGCCCGAAGAGCTCGCTCTCGAGCAGGGTCTCCGGGATCGCCGCGCAGTTGATCGCCACGAACGCCCGGTCGCGGCGGGGGGAGAGCGCGTGGATCGCGCGCGCGAAGAGCTCCTTGCCCGTGCCGCTCTCCCCCTCGAGGAGCACCGTCGCGTCCGTCGCGGCGACGCGCTCGGTCTCGGCGCGGACGGTCCGGATCGCCGCGGACTCGCCGACGATCGGCGGCATCGCTTTCGACTGCGCCTCGGCGAAGAGGAGGGACTCGCGGGAGCGGGCCCGGCGCTGGAGGGCGCGCGAGACGAGCAGTCGCAGCAGGTCCGGGTCCACCGGCTTGGTGATGAAGTCGTCGGCCCCGTGCTTCATGGCCTCCACCGCGGTCTCGATGGAGCCGTAAGCGGTCATGACGATGACCGGGAGGGTCGAGTCCATGGCGATCGCCGCGTCGAGGACGGCCAGGCCGTCGGCGCCGGGCAGCCTCCAGTCGGTCAGCACGAGGTCGAAGCGCTCGCCCCCGCGCAGGCGCTCGACGGCCCCGGAGCCCGTGGGCGCGGTCTCGACCTGGAGGCCCTCCGCCTTCAGCATCTCCTGGAGCATCGTGCGAAGAGAGTCCTTGTCTTCGACGATCAGGATGCGGGCCATGGGCGTCGGAAGAGGTTAGCAGAGCCGAGGAGGCGGAAGGCGGGAAGCGCGGGGCTGGAGGCGGACGAAGGGCGGCCGGCGGTCCTCCTCAGCGGTTCGGCGGCTTGGGCTGGTTGTCCGGGCTCGTCGCGCCCGGGATGTAGCCGGTCTTGCCGTCGGCCGGCGCCTGCGAGGGAGCGCTGGCGATGGGCGCGGCGTAGAGCGTTCCCTGGCCGTAGGGCGTGGGACGCGGCGTCGGGATGGCCGCCCGGGCCGCGGCGGCCGCTTCGGCGGTCCCGGGGCGCGGCGTGGGCGCCGGCGGAGGCTTCGGCGCCGTCCACTGCGGCGCGAACCGCAGGGTGGCGACGTTCTTGTCGCCGACGTTGGGAAGCGACGCGATGAACTCGACCGAGGTGCCCGAGTCGACGGCCCCCTTGGAGAGGCTCGCCGCCGCGGCGTCGATCGACTGGCCCTTCTCGTCGACGGCCGTCACGTTCATCCGGACATTTTCGGCCGTGCCCTGGCCGGGATTCCGAATCGAGCCCTTGACGACGAGCGTCGGGCCGTTCTTCTCCTGGGTGTAGTCGGCGACCTCGACGCGCGGGCCGCCGACGGCGGCGGCGGCCGGCTCCTTCTTCTCGTCGCTCGACGGCATCTCGAGTGGATGCGACACGTCGGCGTCGGTGATGCGGACCTTCGCCTTCGGCCCTTCCTTCGCCGTCCGCACGGCCTCCCCCGGGGTCGAGGCCGCGGGCTCCGCCGCCGCGGGCGCCGCCGGGGCGGCCTGGTTGGCCGCCGCCGTGGCGTCGCGATCGATCTCGGAGACCGGCACCGAAAGGAGCGTGCCGTCCGTCCGCGTCAGGTACGCCGTGTTGCCCCGGCGCACCACCGGCTGCTTGAGCGGGACGACCGTCCCGCCCTTCAGCACCACGACGTCCGCGTGGGAAACCGCCGCGGAAGCGGCGAGCAACGCGGCGGCCGTCAGGACCCGGCGGAGCCGCTTCACTGCTGCTGCTCCTTCCAGTTCGTCTCTCGGGTGCTCTGCGTGCCCTGGGTCACCGGCTCCTTGAACCCGCCCCCGGCACCGGAACCGGACGTGTTGAAGATGTCGATGATGTCGCCCTGAGGCGAGGTCGACTGCGACGCCGTCGTCACGCCTTCTCCCATCGTGTCCTTGAAGTCCGCGTAGGTATCCGTCTGGCCATTGTAGCCGGTGCCCGTCAGGAAGAAGAAGCGATACCGGAACGAGCTGCCGTTGGTGGCGCACGGGCTGACCGAGTCCGGCGTGAACGTCACGACGGACAGGAAGCCGAGGGTCGCATAGACGGTCGAGGTCGTCTTCTCGTTGATCGACTCGTAGTCGAGGACGAAGCCCGGAGCCGGAGCGCCGTTGTCGTTGAGGCAGCTCGTGGGATCGAACGGGACGGGGCACGGGCCCACGTTGGTCCCGGCCGCTCCCGGCGAGATGTTGCGCAGCTTCTCCGCCCCCGCTCCGTTGCGCGAGAAGGTGATGTCGGTCCGGCCTGTGTCGATCACGTAGTAGAAGCCGTTGGTCCGCGTGTTCGGACGCGCGAGCTCGGCGCGGTTGCCGGTGCCCCACGAGATGCCCAGGGCCGGCGGCGCGGTGGAGCCTCCGATGTAGAGGATCGCCGGGTCGTAGAAGATCGGCTGGACGTCGGTGCAGACGCCGGTCGTCACGCCGCAGCCGTCGAAGAGCTGGAACGGGGCGTAGTTGTGGAGCTGATCGTCGGCCTGCAGCTGCCCGCGCTCGATGCCCGAGGTCGCGTCGGCGGTGAGGTTGATCCGCCACAGGTTGCCGTTGACGTCGCCCAGGTACACGATGTCGAGATACCCGTCGTCGTTGTAGTCGACGACCGAGGGCGCGGCCGGCATCGGCGCGAAGTTCACCGGGGCCCCGGCGCCGTTGACGCCCTGCGTCGTCTTGTACAGCACCTTGCCCGTCTCCACGTCGACGATGTAGAAGGCGCGGCCTCTCGGCAGCTTGACCGCGACGTCGTCGCCGGCCGTGAAGCTCGGATCGAAGCCGCCGCCGAACATCGCCACGTACCGGTCCTCGTACGCCGCGGAGCCGCCGGAGCCGGTGAAGACGCGGATGCGCCCGACGATCGGCCGCGACCACGTCTCGCCGAGCGGCGCGGGCACCGTGCCGCACGTGTCGGAACAGTCGGCCCCGGCGTCGGTGAGCTCCCAGAGGATTTCGGGGTACTTCCGGTTCGCCGCGATTCCGGCGACGCAGGAACCGCCGCTGCCGTTCAGGCAGCGCGGAGACGCGTCCTTGCTGCCCACGATCTCGCCCTGGGTCGGGCCGGCCGTCGTCACGATGTCGTCCGGCTGCGTGACGTCGAGGCCGTAGTAGCCCGCGCCGCCCTGGCGAAGCGATCCGACCAGGACCGTCCGCCAGACCCTCTCCGCCGGATCGGGGCTGGCGCCGAAGGCCGGATCGATGAACACGTCGCCCGTCGCCATGGAGCCGTCGACGAAGTATTGCGGCAACGGCGGGAAGTTCAGGAGGTTCGGGAACTTCCCGCTCATCACCTGGCGCGGCGAGTACGCGAAGATCTCGCGGCCCGTGCCCAGGTCGATGCCCGTCGGGAAATTGGCCGCGTCGCGTCCCCAGACGCCGGCATCGAAGGCATGGAGGAAGCCGTCGTTGGCGCCCACGAACACGACCTTGCGCCGCTTCGAGTGCAGGTTCGCGAAGTCGACGTAGGGCTGCGGCGTCGACGTCCCCGTCGGCGTCAGGTTCTGGGCGAGGTACTGGAAGTACCGCGGCGGCTCGAGCACCAGCGGCTCGGAGTGGAAGATGTCGCCGAGCTTGTGCGCGTAGCCCGCCGGCAGCGTGCCGTCGTCGTCGGTCCGGACCTGCGGCGGATCGCCCGGGGTCGCCGGATCGTCCTGGTAGAAGTAGGAGTACTTCTGCTCCTCACCCGCGTTGGGGCCGATCGTCCCGATCGTGGGAGGCCGAACGGCGGGGTCGTTCAGGACCTCGTCGCGGCTGCCGAAGGCCGAGATGCCGCCGCGCAGGAACTGCACCGTCAGCCTCGCGAGAGACTGCGTCGAGGCGTTCGAGATCGTGAAGCCCATGTTGGCCATCAGGTCTTCGAAGCAGGAGCCCGGCGAGCCGGCGCCCGTGCACCCGCCCGTGTTGGGCATGAAGTCGGCGCGGGTCAGCGGCACGCCCGCGGATCCCCGGGCGAAGATCATCTTGCGGCCCGGCCAGACCGAGATCGCCGGCGCGCGGCCCGACGGGCTCGCGGCCGCTGCGGGCAAGCCCGGACCGAGGTCCGCGACCGGGTCGGTGTACCCGAGGACTCGCGCCGCGTTCCAGACCGGCTTGCGGAGCGCCGGATCCGGATCGTCCGGATTGGACTCGTCCGGATACTGGTTGCCGGCGATCGCCGGCGTGGGCGTCGGCGTCCCGACGACCGGGGTCGCCGTCGGCCCGCCCGGGGTCTCGGTGGGCGTCGAGGTGGGCGGGTTCCCCGTCACCACGGGCACCAGACCGTTGGCGTCGAGGTGGAAGCTCTTGAGCGCTCCGCTCCAGATCGACCAGCTCGACAGGTCGCCGTTGGGGTTCAGGTGGCTGGGGATGACCGAGCCCAGCTGCGCCGTGTCGCCCGCGCCGCCGGCGAAGGCCGGAACGGCCGGCGAGGCAAAGAAGTTGGCGTTGCGCTTGAAGTCGAGGATCGACTCGAGCGCGGCCTGCAGCGTCGTCCGGTCGGTCGCGGCGAAGAGCTTTCCGCCGCTGTTGGTCGCGATGCAGTTCAGGGCCGGGAAGAAGGCCGGATCGCTGTTGAGACCCACGACGTACACGGGGATTCCCTTGACCCTCACGCTCGGGTCGAGGGCGTTGGCCGCGGCGCGCCGCCCCGGAGCGCTCTCGGGCAGGAGCACCTCGCCGAGGTCGCCCGCGGGGCCGTTGCCGGTCACGCCGCCCAGGCACGGATCCGAGGAGCACTCCTCGTGGCCGTCGGTCACGAACACGATGATGTAGTTGCGGCAGTCGATGGCCGGGTCGGGCGCACCGCTGTCGGTTGGGCTCGGGAAGACGCTGTTGACGAAGTAGTTGTACGCGTCGAGCAGAGCGCCGGCGAGCGGCGTGCCCGAGGCCGTCATGACGACTTCCTTCGCGTCCTCCTGGAGCGCGTAGGCCCGGTCGGCCGGCGCCGAGGAGTCGTAGGAGACGATCGACGAGGTGAACCGGAGGAGCCGCTTGATGGACGACTCGGGCGAGTTGCCGCCCGGGTAGTCGGTCCCGAGCCACTCGCGGCGGAACGGCACGACCGGCCAGTCCGCGGGCGAGGCCGGCGGCACCACCGGGAAGACCGTCGGGAAGGGCGCGTCCGGCGGGCCGAGCGCAGCCGGCGCGGCACCGTTGAAGCCCTTGAAGGTGTTGAAGTGCGACAGGCCTCCGCAGTCCATCGAGTACGGGTCGCAGCCGCCGGGCGGAATGCCGAGCGGGCACGACGGACCGGCGAACGCGTCGTTCGGGTACTGCTGGAGCTGACGGATGCGCTCCTTGTCGAAGAGCGCCGAGTACATGCCCTGGTTGTGGCGGTTACAGGTCGGGCAGATGGCATCGGCCTGCGCGTCCGCGTCGTAGTCGGGCACCACCGGGCAGCCCGGGGAGGCCACCGCGCCCGCGCACGAGCCCCACGGGGGGTTGCCGTTCAGGGAGTCGTTCGAGACGTAGGCGGGCGGCAGGCTGTACAGGTCGCCGCGCACGAGCTTGATCTCGACGGTCTGGACCAGGACGAGCGACAGGTCCGGATCGGCCTGCGGGTCGTCGAAGCCCCGCATGAAGACCGGCGTCGACGGCAGCGGGATCAGGTTCGACGGCGCGGGCTCGCCCGGGTCGATGACGCCGTTGCCGTCGGTGTCGACGAAGGCGCACTGGCGGTTGGGGTCATAGGGGCACGGCGCGCAGACGAGCTGGCCGCCCGTGTAGCCCGCCGGGATGCCGATGCACGGGCTCGCGGGCGGAGGCGGCGGGGGCGCCATCGCGAAGATTCCCCGCACGACGGGCGCGAACCACTTTGCGATCGCGGGCAGGAGGCTCTTGCCAGGCATCGCGCCGCCGGGCTCGGTCGGAACGAGGGTCGGCGTGAACGTCGCAGTCGGCGGCGGCGTGCCGGTCGGCGTGCGCGAGGGCGTGAACGTCCGCGTCGAGGTGAAGGTCGCCGTGCGCGTCGACGTGTTCGTCGCGGTCCGGGTGGCCGTCGGGGTGGCCGACGGGGTCCGCGTCTGGGTCGACGTCCGCGTCGCGGTGTTCGTCGCCGTGCCCGTGCGGGTCGCCGTGCGCGTGGGCGTGTTGGACGGCGTGTTGGTGCGCGTGGCGGTGTTGGACGGCGTGCTCGTCCGCGAAGCGGTGAAGGTCGCGGTGGCCGTCGCGGTCGACGTGCGCGTCGGCGTTCTCGACGGAGTGTTGGTCCGCGACGCGGTGCTGGTCGGCGTGTTGGTGCGCGACGGCGTGAACGTTGCCGTCCGCGTCGCCGTGTTCGAGGGCGTGTTGGTTCGCGACGGCGTGTTCGTCGCCGTCCGCGTCGGCGTCCTCGAGGGCGTGTTCGTCCGCGTCGGCGTTCTCGACGGCGTATTGGTGTTGGACGGCGTGAACGTGCGCGTGAACGTCGGAGTGTTCGTCCGCGTGGGCGTGTTCGACGGGGTGTTGGTGCGCGACGGCGTGTTGGTCCGCGTGAAGGTCGGCGTGTTGGACGGCGTGTTCGTCCGCGTCGCCGTGCTGGACGGCGTGTTTGTCCGCGAGGCGGTCGCGGTGAAGGTGCGCGTCGGAGAGCTCGAGGGCGTGTTCGTCACGGTCGCCGTGTTCGAGGCCGTGCGCGTCGGAGTCGCCGACGCCGTGTTGGTCCGGGACGGCGTGTTCGTGGCCGTCCGGGTCTGCGAGGGCGTGTTGGTCCGGCTCGCGGTGGACGTCGCGGTGCGCGTCGGCGAGGCCGTCGCCGTGCGGGTCAGCGTGGCCGTGAAGCTCGGCGTGTTGGTCGCGCGCGCGGTGAAGGTCCGCGTCGGCGTGTTGGTGCTCGTCGGCGTGTTGGTGTTCGTGCGCGTCGCCGTCGAGGTGCGCGTCGCGGTCGGCGTGCGCGTGGGCGACGGGGTGTTCGTCTCCGTCGGCGTGTTGGTCGCCGTGAACGTCGGCGCCGCCGGCGGGCCGTACTCGTCGATGCGGACGACCACGAAGGGATCCGAGTAGTTGCCGGCGACCATCGTCATCCGGAGCTCGTACCCGGGCTTGGACGGGCTGCGATAGACGACGAGGCCTTCGTTCAGGCCGTGCGGGCCGAAGGCGCCGCGCCAGTAGCCGGGGTCGGGCCCGGGATACGGGAACCGCGGGTCCGGGACCTGGGGCGCGACCGAGTAGGGCGGCACGTCGGGCTGGCCCGGGATGCCGTAGATGTGCGGGACCTTGTGGCCCATCTGGAGGAAGCGTCCCTGCTGAACGTCGGGGTATTCACTCGAGGGGAAGACCGACGAGATCGAGCTTCCACTCGGGTAAATGGAATCGGCGAAGTAGAGCCACTCCATGCCGCCGTTCTCGAGCGACTCGCCGACGGTCTGCGCGCCGCCGACCGGCTGGCCGAGCGTGCCGAAGCTGGAACTGTTCTCGGCGGCGCCGAAGGTCTGGTTGGGGTTGCGGAAGTAGGAGAAGGCCCAGTTGACGCCGGAGGTGTTGGTGAGGACCTGGCGCAGAACGCCCTTGGCGACGGCCAGGCGCGATCCCGACGTGTTGGCGACCGTGCCCTCCGGGTAGATGAAGTCGTCCATGAACGCCGGCAGGCGGTACACGTCGGAGAAGTCGTTGTTCATCGAGTACGACGAGTCGAGGATCAGGAGGACGTTGGTGTTCGCGCCGGAGTTGGCCTGGAGCAGCTGCCGGTCGTCGGGACGCGCGGGCGACGCCATCAGGAACAGGGTGAGGAAGGTCGTCGCAACGCGGTGTCGCTGCGCGAACCCGATCAGCCCTCGAGACGTCCGCTGGTGTTCCATGGGTGTCACCTCAATACGGCAGTTCTGCCGGGAGCGGTCCGATGTCGACGTCCGCCTGGAGGGCCTTCGAGTACTGGAGGAAGCCGTCGGCCTGGCCGCCGGTCGACCTCACCTCGAACATCCAGGCGCGCTGCCCGCGCGGCTCGCGGGACTCGCATCCGAAGCAGTGGCGCCGGCCGAGCCGGCCCGGGGTCGAGACGCGGACCTCGATCTCGTCCGCGGTGGTGAATCCGACGCCCTGGGCGAACCGGTGGCTCGGCAGCAGGAAGAGCGTCGTGCCCTGGAAGAGCGGCGCCGCCTTGCTGCCGAACTCCTGGCGCTCGAGGAACGGCCGGGGGTTGGGCAGGAGCTGTCCCGCCGCCCAGCGGATCCCGGCGTCGGCCGAGTAGAACGCCCGGTTGATCGACCACTCGTTGGCCGCGATCCGCGCCTCCGTGGAGGTGATGAGCATCAGCGCGATGCCGATGACGGTCAGGATCGCGAGCACGAGGATCGCGACGATCAGCGCGGCGCCGCGCTCGTTCTTTCGGTCGGTGCGCATGCTCATCCCTGGAACGAAAAGTTGCGGAGGTTGATCTTCAGCGTCTGGACGCGGCGCCGGAAGTTGCCCGTGACCGGCGTCGTCGAGGAGTTCATGATCTTGTAGCCCGTGGCGCCGGGGGCCCTGTAGGTCGGGTCCGCGTCCTTGGCCTTGGCGAGCAGCGAAATCATCACGGCATGGAGGCGCGGGCAGTGCCGCCCTCCGGCCCCGTCGTGCGTCGACACGAACGGGTCCTGCGTCTGGAACTCGGCGTCGTCCGGGGGGGCCTCGTCGCCGGGCGCGCCGACGTTGGGGCGCCACTCGTCGCAGTTGGCCGCGACCGACACGTTCGGATCGTCGTCTCCGGCGCCCGGAGGGCACAGCCGCGAAACCGCCTGGTCGCCGTTCAGGTCCAGGCCGTAGGCGACCTGCATGTCCTCGACGTCGTCGGCCAGCCGCGTGATCTCGAAGGCGTCGCCGCGCCGGATGCCCTGCGCGAGGAACGGGTGGAGGCCGGTGGGATCGTTGACGGGATCTGTGCCGATGAAGAAGAGGATGTCGTCGAGGATGCCGGCCCGCCGCGCGGCGCCGCTGTCGATCGGCCCGGCCGGCTGCCCGGGCGTGAGCGAGGGCAGCTCGATGTTGAACCGCGGGCCGATGGTTCCGCCGAAGTCGACGCTGCCGAAGGACGCCGAGCCGACCAGGTCGGTCGGGGCCGTCAACAGGCCCACGTTGTAGTCGAACTGGGGGTAGCTCGAGAGCCGGAGCTCCGTGCCGCGCACCGAGCCGCAGCCGCCGTGGATCTCGCTCGTGCCCTCGACGACGACGAGCATCGGCTTGGCCGCCGTGGCGCCCGCCGTGTAGGCGTCGATGGCGGCGAACTGCGGGCGGTTGGTGGCGTCGTCGTTCTGGTGGAAGCCGATCGAGGCGTTGCCCACGACGGCCGCCGACTGCAGGGTCTGCGTGCCCTGGCAGCCGTTGCACCCGCCGCTCTCGGCGAACCCGACGAGCGGCGAGAGGATGACGCCGCGGATCTCGATCATGTCGGTGCCGTTGCGGACCGGGATCGCCGGGCCGCCGTCCGCGTCCTCGACGGACACGCCGGCGACGTTGTCGAAGGAGAAGGTGCCCGTCGGGAGGATCCCCTGCAGTTCCGCGTCGTTGTGGTTCAGGACCGCCTGCGTGACGTAGAGGCCGCCGGTGCCGGCCATGCGGATGACGCGCGTCATCTGGTAGACGCCGTAGCGCACGTTGCCCTGGGCGTCGGCGACGTCGGTTTCGTTCTTGTTGATGCGGGCGCTCGCGTCGAAGACGGCGAGCAGCCCCAGCATCGCGACGAGAAGCAGCAGCGACACCACGATCATCTCGACGAGCGTGAAGCCGCGCTCGGAGGGCCTGCGGGAGAAGGGGGTGGTCGCTCGCATGGTCACTGGATGTTGTTCAGGGGGTCCGGGTTCTGGAGAAATCCGCTGACGCGCGCGGTGCGCTGGCCGATGCCGAGGCCGCTGGCGATGCCGAAGGAGGACGACGTCACGGTGACGTCGATCCGCTTGTACTGGTAGAGGTCCCCGGCCGCCACCGCAGTCAGCACGAAGGGGTCGCCGGGCACGGCGGGCAGCGTCGTGCGGAACTTCGTGACCGTGTAGGTGCGGGTCAGCGGGTTGCGGACGGTCGACGGCGGAACGCCCGTCACCGGGTCCGGCAACGTCGTCGGCAGGTCGCTCGTGTTGTACGTCCCCGCCAGAAGCTGCGGGTCCGTGATCGGCAGGTTCATGAGCTGTTCGAGCCGGTCGCGGGCCAGGTTGTGGATGCTCGTGTACTCGTTGGCGGTGTAGTTCGACTTCACGCTGGCGATGAAGAGCGGGGCGATGCCGAGCAGCACGATCCCGAGCAGGGCCACGGCGATCAGCATCTCGACCAACGTCAGGCCGGCTTCGCGCCGGCGCGTCAGACCGGCTTCGCGCCGGCGGCGGGACGGCGTCAGTGCCATTCCGTGCCTCGCTTTTTCGCGATGGTCGGGTTGGGCCCGAGGACTTCGATCTTCCCCGTGGTCACGACCTGCACCGGCAGGTCGTTGGTCACCTGGGCGCCCGTCACTCCGCGGATCGTGTAGGTCTGCTCCGTCTCTCCGACCGGCAGCGTCACGCGGCCGTCGGGCTGGAAGATCAGGACGTAGGGTGGACAGGTCCCCGACGGGCAGGGCTGGAGCGGCCCCCACGGCCCCGGCACCGCGGCGGGGAACGAGACCTTGGGGGAGATGCGGGCCTCGCCGACCTTGGTCGGCGTCGGCTGCGTTTCCTCGTAGGTCTCGACCAGGTTCCAGGGGTTCGAGGAGTCCATGGGCGTGATCACGACGCGTGCCGGGAGGTTGCGCTTGACCGCGCGCATGCGGGCGGCGGCGAAGGTCAACGCGAGCTCCTGCCCCGCCTTCTTGACCTGACCGCGCTGGCCGATCTTGACGAACCAGGGCGCTCCGATGAGCGAGAGGACGGCGAGGATCGCGAGCACGATCAAGAGCTCGATGAGCGAGAACCCGCTCTCTTTCCGGCGCAGACAGGACACATGGGGCATTTCGGGCTGATATGGAGCGATTCTCGTGCCCACCGTCTTCGAGCCGGGTTAAGCCCTTTGACTTCAGTCCCATGAGTCTTGATGCACGCTGCCAGATGGGACTGGAATGGACGCTTTCTGTAACCTCCAGTAACGGTCCGTGTCAGTCCCCGGACCGCCCGGACGAGGCCCCGCAGACGCCGCAACAGGGGCGATTCTCGAGGCTCGACTCTCGCGGCCCGAGTCCCTACACTGAATCGACACACCCCCATGTGGCCCACCAAGCGCAAGGCGTCGGAGCTCGACGCCCTCCTCGGCCGGCTCCGCGCCCGCCAGTGGAAGACCGAAGCGGAACGCGACGAGGTCCTGAAGGCCGTCGGCGCGGCCGAGGACCTCGAGCCCGAAGACATCGGCTGGATGGCGGTCGAGACGGACGTCGCGCTTCGGCAAGCCGGGCTCGCTTTCCTGAAGCGCCATCCCTACGACGCGGCCGCGGCCTCGCTCTTCCCCCACCTCGCCTCCCGCACCGAGGCCGTCCGCCGCCAGGCGATGCAGGCCCTGGAGACGCTCGCCGGCGGGCACTTTCTCGAGAAGGTCCAGGCCTTCCTCGGCAACCCCGATCCCGTCGTCGTTCACGCGGCCCTCGACTACCTGAAGAAGACCCCGAACGAGCGAGCGCTGCCCTGGGTCGCGCGCGTCCTGTCGCCGTCCAACGGCCCGGCGCTGCGCAAGAAGGCCTTCGGGATCGTCGAGGCGACGAGCTCGCCGCGCTCGGGCGGCCTCGCGCTCCACGCCCTCGAGGACGACGACGAGGAGATCCGCTTCCGGGCGATCGCCGTCCTGACGAAATACCCCGACGAGACGCAGATCGGGCCGCTCCTGAAGCACTGCCGCAACGACTCGCACCGCGTCCAGGACGCCGCCATCGCCGCGCTCGGGCCGCTCCTGGCGAAGTCCCAGACCTGGAACGACGAGGTGCTGCCGCTGCTCTCGGACTCGAACCCGAAGGTGCGCCAGCTCGCCTCGAAGATCATCGCCACCCAGAAGCCGGGCTACATCGCCGACGCCTTTCTGCGGACGTTCCAGGAGACCTACGGTCCGGCCAAGGACCGCGCGGTCGAGGCCCTGCGGGAGCTCGGACCCGAGTTCATCCGCGCCTTCCTCGACCGGGGGGAGTCGTCCGATCCGCACCAGAACGCCCTGGCGGCCTCGATCGCCGTGACGATCCGCGCGCCCGAGGCCGTCCCCTACTGCATCCGGTTCCTCTCGGGCGAGGACTGGTGGCTGAGGGACCGGGCCGCCGTCGCGCTCGCCGAGATCAAGGACGAATCCGCCCTGCCGCACCTGCTCAAGATGCTGCAGAACCCGGAGTCGAGCCTCTCGGCCGCCGGAGCGCTCGGCCTGTGGGGTACGCCGAAGGCGCTGCCGGGCCTGCTCGAGGCCTACAAGCAGGCCGATCAGCACAAGGACCTGCGCCTGGAGATCCTCGATGCTTTCTCGAAGATCGAGGACCCGCGGGTGCCGCCGCTGCTCCAGAAGATCGCTCAGGTCGATCCCGACCCGCTCGTGAAGTGGAAGGCCGCTCAGCTTTCGGCCGAGCGCGCCGGAGGCGGTCCCGCGGAGGAGGGCGGCGGCCGCGTCTTCGCGCCGGTCGACTTCGCGGCCGTCCCGAAGCCGTCGCTGCCCGACATGCTCCGCCACGCGCGCGCGGTCGGCGCCTCGGACCTCCACATCTCGACCGGCACCCCCCCGCTCGTGCGCGTGCACGGCCGCCTCAGCCCCCTGCCGCTGCCGCCCTCGAGCCCGGAGCAGATGGAGGCGTGGCTGACCCCGCTCCTGGCCGGCGGCCGCGCGGACGTCCTCGAATCGAAGCGGCAGATCGACTTCTGCCACAAGGACCCGGACCTCGGCCGCTTCCGCGCCAACGTCTTCTTCCAGCGCAAGGGCCCGAGCGCGGTCCTGCGCCTGGTGCCCTACGACATCCCGAACCTGACGGACGTGGGCCTGCCGCAGTCGATCTGGGAGATCACGAGCTATTCGCAGGGCCTCATCCTCGTGACCGGGCCCGCGGGCTGCGGCAAGACCACGACGCTCGCGGCGCTCGTCGACCGGATCAACGAGACCGAGCGCGGCCACATCATCACGGTCGAGGACCCGATCGAGTACGTGCACCCCAACAAGGAGTCCCTCGTCAACCAGCGCGAGGTGCCGTCGCACACGAAGTCCTTCGCCAGGGCGCTGCGGCAGTCGCTGCGCGAGGACCCGGACGTCATCCTCGTCGGAGAGATGCGGGACCTCGAGACGATCTCGCTCGCCATCACGGCTTCGGAGACGGGCCACCTCGTGCTGGCGACCCTCCACACGACGACCGCCTCGTCCACGGTCGACCGCATCATCAACGCCTTCCCGCCCGACCAGCAGGGACAGATCCGGATGATGGTCGCCGATTCGTTGAAGGCGGTCATCTCCCAGTCGCTGCTTCCGCGGCGCGACGGCACCGGCCGCGTGGCGGCCTTCGAGATCCTGCGCAACACCCCCAACGTCGCCGGCCTGATCCGCGACGCCAAGACCTTCCAGATCCCGACGGCGATCCAGACCGGCGCCGCCATGGGAATGCAGATGATGGACGGGGCGCTCCTCGGGCTGGTGCAGGACGGGACGATCGATCCCCGGCTCGCCTACGACCGGGCGCAGCGCAAGGAGGCCTTCGAGCCGTTCCTCTCGCCGGAAGAAGGGGGCTCGGCGTGAGCGCCCGGCCGGTCGCGGGCGAGAACCGCATCGACCGCTTCCTCGGGATCCTCCCGAAGAGGAGCGGCTCGGACCTCCACATCTCCGTCGGATGCCCGCCGATGGTCCGCATCGACGGAGAGCTCGAGCGGATGCGCTACCGCGCGCTCTCGGAGGGCGACTACTACAACCTCATCGGGCCGATCACGCCCCCGTCGCTCTGGGAGGCCTACAACGCGTCGGGCGACGTGGACTTCGCCTACCAGATGGGAAGCGAGGCGCGGTTCCGCGTCAACCTCTTCCGGCAGGAGCGCGGCTCGGCCGCGGTCTTCCGGCTGATCCCGTCGCGGGTGCCGACGGCGGAGGACCTGAACCTCCCCGCCGCCGATCGCCGGGCTCTACGCCGCGCGGCGCGGCCTGATCCTCGTCACGGGGCCGACCGGGAGCGGCAAGTCGACCTCGCTCGCCGCGATCCTCGACCGCATGAACAAGCGCCTCGCCAACCACGTGGTCACGATCGAGGACCCCATCGAGTTCGTCCACACGAACGACAAGTCGGTCTTCACGCAGCGCGAGATCGGGCCCGACGTGACGAGCTTCGCCGAAGGGGTCAAGGCCGCCATCCGCGAGGACCCCGACTGCCTGCTCGTGGGCGAGATGCGGGACCTCGAGACGATGCGCATGGCCCTCTCGGCGGCAGAGACCGGCCTGCTCGTCTTCGCGACCGTGCACACCAACTCCGCCGCCAAGGCCGTCGACCGCATCATCGACGCCTTCCCGGCCGCCGAGCAGGAGCAGATCCGCATCGTGCTGGCCGAGTGCATGCGCGGCGTGGTCGCCCAGCAGCTGCTCCGCAAGAAGGGCGGGGGCCGCGTCCCGGCGTTCGAGATCCTGCTCGGCTCGACCGCGCTCTCCAACGCCATCCGCGAGGGCAAGACCTCGCTGATCAACAATCAGATCGCGACCGGCAAGTCCCGCGGCATGATCTCGATGGACCAGTCCCTGACCGAGCTCGTCAAGACCGGGGTCGTCGAGCCGGACGAGGCGCTCGACCGCGCGATCGACAAGGAGTCGTTCAAGACGATGATCGGGGCGCTGCCGAAGAAGTAGGCGGGGACGCGGCGCAGCCTCCGACGATCGCGTACGGCCCGATCCTCTCGCCGGCGGGCCGGCCTGCCCCGTAGCCGACCGTGACCGCTCCCGGCTCGGCGTTGGCCGCGCGCATGCGCTCGCCCGTGCGGTCGACGCCGAAGAACCAGGCGAACCAGGGGTGCTGGTAGATCCGGCCGGGCGGGATCATCTCGGCGCGGGGATGGAGGTTGCCCCAGAGCTCCGAATAGAGCGGCGTTTCCCGGGGGCAGCGGCGCAGGCGGGCGATCACCGGCTCGAGCGCCGGGTCGTCGTTCCAGAAGAGGACCTTCCCGTCGAACTCGTTGCCGGCGGCGACCACGATCCCGCGCGAGACCGCCGTCACCGCGACGAACGCCGCCGCGGCCCCCGCCAGCAGCGGCGGCCGGCGCCGCATGAGGCGGGCGGCGCCGACGGCGAGACAGGGCACGGACGCGACGGTCTGGAGGACCTGGAAGCGCGGGAAGCAGATCAGGGCGAGTCCCGCCGCGACGACGAGCAGCCAGCGAGCGGAGGTCTCGTACTCGCCCGGCTCCTCCAGCGCGGCTTCCACGGAGAGCGGCAGGAAGCCGAAGAGGAGCCCGACGGAGGTCTCGAGGCCCGGCCGGAAGACGACGTTGGCGGGCCGGATCGTGAACGGGACCTCGAGCGTCCAGCGCAGCATGTCGAGGCCCGCCCCGCAGACGGCGAAGACCGCCAGCGCCGCGAAGTACGGCAGGCAGCCGTACGCGAAGAGCGTCGCGGCCTCGCGGCCCCGGCGGCGCAGGACGAGCACCATCGCCGCGAGAACGAGGGCGTAGGCCGCGGTCTGCTTGAACAGGATCGCGAACCCGAAGAGAAGCCCGGCCGAGGCCATGCGGCCGCGCGACAGGGCGGCGGCCGTCGGGATCGCGAGGGCGGTCATGACGACCGTCGGCCAGACCGCGTTCCCGTCGGTCGAGAAGAAGACGGCGAGGAAGAACGCGGAGGCGAGGGCGCGCGTGCCCCACGAGAAGGTCCGCGTCTCGCGCAGCACGAAGACGTGCGCCACGAGCGGTCCCAGGATCGCGTACGCGCGGAGGAACCAGATCTGCGGCCCGAAGAGCAGGAAGCCGAGGGCGAGCGTTCCCGTCGTTCCGGGCGTGTGCTGCAGCTTGATGTCGCGGTACATCAGCATCCCGCGCGACCAGAGGTAGCCCGGTGTCGTGACCTCCGGCCAGGCCGTGACGCGCAGCGAAAGCGCGATCGCCACCTGCGCCGCGAGCGCGACGAGGGCGAACACCCACGGCCGCTTCATCGCGGCAGGCGGAGCGTGAACACCGCGCCGCCGCCCGGCCGGTCCGACACTTCCACGGTGCCGCCGTGGAGCTCGGCGATGCGGGCGACGATGGCGAGGCCGAAGCCCGAGCCGCCGGGCTTGGACGAGAAGAACGGCAGGAAGATCCGCTCGCGCGCGGCGGCGTCGACGCCGGGGCCGCGGTCCCAGACCGACAGGGCGACTTCGGCGTCGCTCCCCGCGCCCGCCAGCACGACGGCGTCGGGCTCGTGCCAGCGCTCGGGCGGCGTGGCCTCCGCGGCGTTGCGCAGCAGGTTGGCGAGCGCTCGCCGCAGCAGCACCGACGAGCCGCCGACCGCGGGGAACTCGCCGTCCTGGCCCACGGTCAGGCCCGGGTGCGCGCGCTCGGTCTCGCCGCGGGCCGCCTCGGCGACGCCGTCGAGGTCCACGGGCTCCGGGGAAAACGCCTCCGGCCGGGCGAAGAGCAGGAAATCGCTCGTGACCCGGCTCATCTCCTGGGCCTCGCGGCGGATCGCGCGGACGTACTCGCTCGCCCGCTCCGGGTCGGCCGCGCGCAGGGCGAGGTCCGCGTAGCCGTCGATCGCGGCCGCCGCGTTGCGGAACTCGTGGGCCGCCCCGGCGGAGACCTGTCCGAGGTCGGCCAGGTGCCGGGCCAGCGCGACCCGGCCCTCCAGCCGGCGGATCTCGGTCAGGTCCGAGAAGAGCGCCACGGCTCCGAGGAAGCGCCCGTCTCCCCCTTCCGCCGGCGTCGCGGTCACGCCGAGGGCCCGTTCCTCCTCGCCTTCGCGGCGCCAGCGCACCTCCCGCCGGCCCGCCACGGTCCGGTCGCGCAGGACGTCGGCGATCAGCGCCAGGAAGTCGGGCGCCTCCGCGAGCATGCGCTCGTAGGGCTCGCCCCGGCTCTCGCCCGTGAGCTTCAGGATCTCGCGGCCCGCCTCGTTGATGTCGAGAACGCTGCCGCCGGGGTCGACCGACAGGAGCCCCGTCGGAAGGTTGCGCGACAGCGTGCGCGCGGCCGTCTCGAGGTCGTCGGCGCGCTCCTTCTCGCGGCGGGCGAGCCGCTCGAGCTCCCGTTCCTTCTGGTGCAGGGTCTCGATCGTCGATTCGAAGCGCGAGATCAGGAAATGCCGCTCGTCGCCGTGCTCCGCGCCGGTCGCGGGCACGCCCCCGGCGGCCTCGAGCAGCCGTTCGTACGGCTTCAGGAGCGAGCGCAGGTAGAAGCCCGCCAGCACGATCAGCGCGAACGCGGCCACCGGCACGAAGACCGAGAGCCGGCGTGCGTAGGTGTTGAGCGCGGCCCCCGCGCCGGGGTCGACGGCGATCGCGTAGAACCGCCGGCCCGTCGCGAACGTCGACAGCAGCAGCGGGGGCTCCGAGCGCCACTCGTGGACGACCCGGCCGGCCGGGGGCCGCGGCTCGGGGAGCAGCCTCGGCGCCTCCGGGGGGCCCGGCCCGGCCGACGACAGCCGCCGCCCGTTTTCGTCGTAGGTCGCCAGGTATGCGACGTCGGGCTCGATCGCGCCCCGTTCGAGCGCCTCCTCCGCGGCGGAGGACAGGGCCACCCGGCGGAGGATCTCGGCCGTTCGCCGCTCGGTTTCCTCGCGGCCCCACGCCACGGCGCTGCGGAAGAAGAGGAGCGTGAGGAAGTTCAGGAAAAGGATCAGCAGCAGCGCGACCCAGAGAAAGAGCCGGGACTCGCGGCGGAAGGAGTGCGGGACGGAGGCGGGCGGCCGCGCGGACGTCGTTTCGTTCACCGCGGCCACATCGCCCGGTAGCGCGCCACGAGCGGGTCGCCGAAGAACCAGGCCGCGACCGCGCCGAGCGCGAGGAACACTCCGAAGGGAAGCTTCGTCTTGCCGCCTCCGCCGCGGGCGAGAATCACCGCGATGCCGACGACGCTTCCCGAGACCGAGGCGAGCAGGATCGTCACGACCACTCCCGCCGGCCCGAGCAGGGCGCCGATCATGCCGAGCATCTTCACGTCCCCGAGGCCCATCCCCTCCTGCCCCGCGATCTTTTCGTAAATGAAGGCGAGGAGGAAGAGCCCGCCGGCCCCGAGCAGGGCGCCGAGCACGGCCTCGAGCGGCGTGCGCCGCGCCGAGAGGAACGCCAGTGCCAGACCCACGGCGATCCCGGGAAGCGTGATCGCGTCCGGCAGGATCTGATGGTCGTAGTCGATCGCCAGAAGCGCCAGGCACGCCGACGCGAGGAACGCGCCCGTGGCCGCGTCGCCCCAGGAAGGCGCCGCGCGCAGGACGAGGGCCCACAGGACGCCGTTGGAAAGCTCGACGAGCGGATAGCGCACCGAGATCGGCGCGCGGCAGCGGCGACACCGGCCTCGAAGCCAGATCCAGGAAACGACCGGCACGTTGTCCCACGGCGCGATGCGCGCCCCGCACGAGGGACAGCTCGAGGGCGGCGTGACGACCGACTTCTCGTCCGGCAGGCGGTGGATGACGACGTTCAGAAAGCTGCCCACGATCAGCCCGAGCACGCCCGCGAGGGCATACCCGCCCACCGAATGCGCGAGCGCCCAGAGCGTCACGACGCGCGCCCTCGTCGAACGGGCTCTCCCTGGTGCCACAGGACGAGCAGCGTCAGGAGAGCCGCGGCCGAGATCGCCGCGCCCGCGTAGAAGGCGACGGGCCGGTACCGGAAGACGACCCGATGGGTGCCGGCGGGCAGGGACACGGCGCGAAACCAGCCGTCGGCCTTCAGGATCGGCAGCCGCCGCCCGCCCTCCTCCGCGATCCAGCCCGGATAGTGCAGGTCGGTCAGCACCAGGAGCCCCGGATAGCTCGCCGTCACCTCCGCGACGACTTCCTCCGGACGGTCCTGCGAGAGCTGCGCCACGAGCAGGGGCGGGGCGTCCGAGCCCGCCGGGTCCGGGTCCGGGCGCCGGTCGACGAGCACCTCGCGCACGACGTCCGTTTGCCCGGAAGCCACGCGCTGCCACGCCCGGGCCGAGTCCGGCTCGATCCGGTAGCCGCGCACGAAGGAGAGCCGCGGGCGGTACGGCGCGAGCGGCGCTCGAAAGAACTCGCCGATCTTCCGCGAGGGCAGCCGAGCGGGCGCAAATGGCGTCCACAGCGCCCGCGCGCTCGCCGCACCGGCGGGCAGAGCGTCCTCGGCGGGGCCGATCGACTCCTCGATCGCCGCCGCCGCGGCCGTCTTGAGCGGCGCGGCGGTCCGCACCGTCGGCACGCGGCAGGTCAGGTTCGTGTAGCCGAGCAGGGCTTCGCGCTGCCGGGCCAGCGCCCCGGCGTCGAAGCGGCCGTCGCGCAGCGTCCACGCCGCGAGCGCCCCCATCGGCGGCGTGACGACCCGGCCCGCGAGGCGCGCGAGCGGCTCCACCCCGGGCGGGCAGCGCCGGATCTCGGCCTCGCCGGCGAACCTCGGGATGTCCGAAAGGCCCAGCGCGAGCGCCGCCACGAGCGCGGCCGCGGCCGTTCCCGAGAGAAGTGCTCCGACCGCGACGCTCCGGCCGGCTCCGAGCGCGAGGAGCCCGACGGCCGCGCTCCCGGCCGCGCAAGCGAGGCGCACGGACGGCGACAACGGCGCGAGCGCCGCGGCGGCGAGGGCCGCCACCGCGAGGGCCCCGAAGATCGCGCGCCGGCGCGAGGGCCCCGACGCGAATCGCAGCGCATCGAGGCCGAGTCCGGCGAGCATCGCGGCGCCGAAGGCCGTCCAGGCGAGGCTCTTGGCCGCGTACCGCACCCGGTCGAGCGGCGGGATCGCGCGCAGCCAGGCGCCCGGGAAGCCCTGGGTCGCCAGGAGGAGGCCCGCGCCGGCGAACACCAGGAGGACGAGCGCGAGCCGGCGGCGATGGGCCTCGCCGAAGGCGGCGGCCGCCGCGACGAGGGCGAACGGAGGCAGAAAGAGCGAGGCGAGGTACGCGCCGCCGAAGAAGGGCGGCGAGAAGCCTGCGAGCGACAGGCCGTCCCGCGGCCCCACGGCCCCGAGGTCCCGCTGCTCGGCGGGCAGGGCCTCGCGGCGGTCCGAGTGCGCGGCGAGCTCCGCCATCGGCACGAGGACCCACGCCGCGAGCGCGAGCCCCAGCCCCACGCCGGCCGCGCAGCGCCGGAGCGCGGACCATCGGGAGACCGGAACGACCGGCTCCGGGAACGGGGCGCGGGCCCCCGCGGACAGCGCCGCCGCGAGGACGACCGAGGCCGCCGACATCTCGGGACTTCCGGCCATCGCCTGGAGGCCGACGAGCGCCGCGAGTCCCAGGACCGACGCCCGCGTCCGCAGGCCCGACCGCGCGAGAGCGGCGATCCCGGGCAGGTACGCGAAGGCGCCGAAGTGGTTCCAGTACACCGCGAACGACGCCGTGAAGCCGCCCGCGCAGAAGATGGCGGCGCCGAAGAGCGCGCCGGCATCCGAGACGTTTTCCTCCTTCAGGAACCGGCGCGCCCCCCAGGCGGCGACGGCGAAGTGCAGCAGGAGAAAGAGCCCCGCCGCGAGCGCCGCCGACGGCAGCAGGAAGACGAGGGTCGGCGGATAGAAGACGCCCGACTGGCCGTTGGCGAGCCAGGGCTCGCCCGCGCCGGAGAGCGGGTTCCACAGCGGGATCTCGCCCGAGCGCAGGCGGTCCACGGTGTAGAGCTTGAGCGGGAAGAAGAAATCGCCCTGGTCCCGCAGCGTCGGCGCCTGGCCGCGCGTCAGGGCCGGGGCGAGCCAGAAGAGGGCGGGGAGAACGGCTGCGGCCGCGCAGACTCCCGAAACGAGCCGACGGCGAATCCGCACGCGACCATTGTAGCGGCGAGACACGGCAAAAAGGCCCCGCCGGGCGGGGCCTTCGCGGATTTCGACCGGGCCGGACCCTCTAGAACTGGGTGCCCTCCGGCCACTGGATGAACGTGCCGTTGGCGTAGTAGATGTCGTCGTTGAAGTTGGTCGTCGTTCCGCAAAAGGCCGCGACGATCGTCTTGTTGCGGCCGCCCGAGGCGATCACGTACGTGTCGTTGGCCACGTTGACGCCGTACTGGAGGAAGGTGCCCCAGCCGTCGATCTTCGGGGCCTGCGCGATGTAGGTCGGCGACAGGTTCGAGAACGAGTTGGTCGCCAGCGTCACGGTCAGGGTCGTGTAGACGCCGGTCGCGCACGCCGCCGCCGGGTACTGGTTGTTGTCGACCGCGTACGCCTCGATCGCCGTCGCCAGCGCCCGGATGTCGCTCATCGTCCGCTTCTGCTTGCCGCGCTGGACCGCGTTCAACAGGTTCGGAATGGCGATGGCCGCCAGGATGCCGATGATCGCGATGACGATCAACAGCTCGATCAGAGTGAAGCCGGACTCCCGCTTCCTCATGGTTCTTGCCTCCGTTTTATCCAGGTGACCTCAATCCAGAGCAAGACCGGAGCCAAGAAGAGCATAGCGCAACCCTCGCCTTCTCAGGACCTTGGAAGCCCGGCCTTTCCCTCGCTGTCACTTTTCGGCGAGCCCGGTGACGTCGATTGCCGGCAGACGCCGTCCGCGGCCCGAAAAAGGAAGAGGCCCCGATCGCTCGGGGCCCCCGCTCTCCGAACCGGAAAGCCGACGGATCAGTACTGGGTGCCTTCCGGCCACTGGATGAACGTGCCGTTGGAATAGTAGATGTCGTCGTTGAAGTTGGTCGTCGTGCCGCAGACCGCCGCGATGATCACCTTGTTGCGGCCGCCCGACGCGATCACGTAGTTGTTGAAGCTCGCGTCGACGCCGTACTGGAGGAACTCGCCCCAGCCGTCGATCTTCGGGGCCTGCGCGATGTAGGTCGGCGACAGGTTCGAGAACGAGTTGGTCGCCAGCGTCACGGTCAGCGTCGTGTAGATGCCCGTCGCGCACGCCGCCGCCGGGTAGTTGTTGTTGTCGACCGCGTACGCCTCGACCGCCGTCGCCAGGGCCCGCATGTCGCTCATCGTCCGCTTCTGCTTGCCGCGCTGGACCGCGTTCAACAGGTTCGGAATGGCGATGGCCGCCAGGATGCCGATGATCGCGATGACGATCAGCAGCTCGATCAAAGTAAAACCGGATTCCCGCTTTTTCATGTCTCTATTCCTTTCAATGAATGAGCTGCTCCTGGTTAGAGCAATCCGCGGGCCAGCCGGTGGATCCCAGTAAGGCATGCCTTATCAATATTTTGGCTTCAGATACCTTCTGGCACCTCTAACGTGTTTTGTCACTTTGAAGGCCCGCGCGTGACGACCGTTGCCGCCGCGGCACCCCGCAGGAAGCCCCCAAAAACAGAACGGCCCCGGTTGCCCGGGGCCGCATCGACTCGAGTTTCGGGGCCGGGATCAGTACTGGGTGCCTTCCGGCCACTGGATGAACGTGCCGTTGGAATAGTAGATGTCGTCGTTGAAGTTGGTCGTCGTGCCGCAGACCGCCGCGATGATCACCTTGTTGCGGCCGCCCGACGCGATCACGTAGTTGTTGAAGCTCGCGTCGACGCCGTACTGGAGGAACTCGCCCCAGCCGTCGATCTTCGGGGCCTGCGCGATGTAGGTCGGCGACAGGTTCGAGAACGAGTTGGTCGCCAGCGTCACGGTCAGCGTCGTGTAGATGCCCGTCGCGCACGCCGCCGCCGGGTAGTTGTTGTTGTCGACCGCGTACGCCTCGACCGCCGTCGCCAGGGCCCGCATGTCGCTCATCGTCCGCTTCTGCTTGCCGCGCTGGACCGCGTTCAACAGGTTCGGAATGGCGATGGCCGCCAGGATGCCGATGATCGCGATGACGATCAGCAGCTCGATCAAAGTAAAACCGGATTCCCGCTTTTTCATGAACTTCCTTCCTTTCGAGGTCATTTCTCACCCCATGTGAAGGCAAGGTTCACGCCCAGGCTCCCTTGCCAATTAAGTCTATCATTTTCATGGGTTTGAACTCAACAACGGCGAGCGATTCCTGCCGATTTGTGTCAAGCGGAGCGGGCCGCAATGACACTCCTTCGCGCACTCGAGCCTACTCGGACGTTCGCCCGGGCGGGAAGAGCGCAAACTCCTCGACCACGTCCGAAAGGAGCGCGACGCCGTTGAGGTAGTCGCGCAGGAAGACGCGCTCGTCGTTGCCGTGCCGCCGCGCCGAGTCGGCGATGTTCATCGCGATCGCCTGGAATCCGTACGTGGGTATGCCGCGCTCGCGGAGAAGGATCGAAGTCGTGTAGCCGCCGGCCGTCGGGAGCGGCCCGAACGGGGTCCCCGGGTACCGGGCTTCCGTCACGCGCTTGAGGAGCTCCGTGAAGGGCGTCGGGTAGGGGCTCGCGACGCCGACCTCGCTGACCATCGAGGAGGCCACCGTCAGGCCCTCGCGCCGGACCTCCTCGAGGATCGGGCGAAGGTAGGGCGCGGGGGAAACGCCCGGCGGGACGGCGAGCACGACGTAGCGGCGCGCCCGATCCGGGCGCGAGGGGTGGCGGTAGATGAAGGACCAGGTCAGCCGCGGCTCGAGAAAGCTCCCGTAGCGGTCGGGCAGGACGGCGAGCTCCGCCGGGTTCGCGATGACCCGGTCGAGGTGCCGCATGGGATCGGTCAGCGGCGAGACCAGCCGGTTGGCCAGGAGATCGAAGCCCAGGACCACCTGCGGGTGGGGGACGGATGGCGGCGCCGAGACCTTCGGGTACTTCGCCGCGAGGCGCTCGAGCGGCGCCTCCTCGGCCGCCTCGAGCTCGATCACGGCGTAACCCGCCTGCAGCGTCTCGATGCCCCAGTAGACGACGTCGCGCAAGATCATCTCGGTGGCCCCGCCCTCGTTCAGGACCTGGCCCACTCCGGCGAACCACTCCGGCCGGTTCTGAAGCAGCCAGCGGGCGCCCCACTTCTGGCCGATCTCCTCGTCGGCCTCGGCCAGGAAGAGGATGTCCGTGTCGGGCACGATCCCCCGGCGCTTCAGCCGCGCCATCGCCAGGGCCTGTGCGAGCCCGAGCGATTTCATGTCGTAGACACCCCGTCCGTACAGGTAGCCGAGCCGGATCTTGCCCTCGAAGGGCCCGGCTTCCTTCCAGTACGGGGGGAACGCTTCGACCACGTCGATGTGGTTGAGCAGGAGAAGCGCGTTCTCGCGGCTGCGGCCGGGCAGCCGCGCCAGCAGGTTGCAGCGCCCCGGGGCCGGGCACACCATCTCCGCCTCGATCCCCTCGCACTCCAAGAATCGCTGCAAGAACTCGGCGCCTTCCCGCTCACCGCGCGCCGCCGTCGTGTCGATCCGGACGTAGTCGCGCAGGAGGCGCACCGGCTCCTCGCGCAGCCACTCCTCGGCCGGGCGGCGCACGTCGTCGATCTCCAGCGGGCGCGGCGAGGGCCTGCGGGCGCAGGCCCAGATGAGCGGCAGGGCGAGCCCGGCCGCCAGGATCCTCCTCATGCGGTCCTCCGGCGCCAGTGCGTAACGAGCAACCCCGCGGCGATCATCCCGAAAAGCACGAGGCCCCACGCCGAAACGCGCAGGCCCGGGAGCCTCTCTTCCCAGACGACCCGGTGGCGGCCCGGCGGGATCGGCACGGCCGAGAAGGCGAGCTGCGCCGGGACGGCTTCGACCGCAACGCCGTCGACCCGAACGTCGCGGTACGGCCAGAACGCGCGCAGCACGAAGAGCCAGGTGCGGTCGGGAGCCTCGACTTCGGCGACGAGGCGCTCCGGGGTCTTCTCGAGAAGGCGGACGGAGCCCGGACGCGCGGAGCCGATCGGCGCGGAGCCGGACTCGATCACGACCTCGCCGGGACCCAGGGCCGAGATCGACCCGAGGGCCTCGACCGGGCCCGCGGCCGAACGCCAGCCCTCCAGCAGACGCACGTCGGGGAAGGCGCGGACGTGCTCGTCCCAGGCCTGCAGGGCGTCGCCGCCGACTTCCCGATAGCCCGCAATCGGCGTCTGATCGCGAAAGCGGATCCCGAAGCGCAGGCCGAGCGCGCCGAAGAAGTCGGCGGAATCCCGGTAGCCGGTCGCCATCGACGCGACCCGGCGGAGGCTCTCGACGCGCGACAGGTCGCCGGAATCGAAGTCCTCGTTCAGGACCATGCCGCGCCCCCAGAACACCGGCGTCTGCTGGTACCAGGAGCGGCGGGAGAACTCCGACTCGGACAGCGTGACGCCCGTCTGCTCGAGCGCCAGCGGCGACTGCCCGAGCAGGAACGACTCCGCCAGGGTCCGGTAGGAGCCCTCGGGGTCCTGCCGCGCGACGAACCGCGCGAAGGCCGTCGGGCCGAAGACTTCCCGTTCCGGAAACGTGCGCGCGATCCGCAGGTTCGCGCCGACGGGCACGAGCGTCAGGAGCACGAGCGCGGCGGCCTCGCCCCGCCGCGGCGGCCGCCAGGACCGGAGCGCGTCGAGGGCGACGACGGTCAGCATCCAGAAGAGGCCGGCCTCCGAGAGCGCCAGCGGCAGGCTCGCCCCCGCGTGGGGCGCCCGCGATGGCGGCGCGCCGATGAGCCGGACGGCGATCTCCCCGGCGGCGAGGGGAAAGGCCGCCGCGAGAACGGCCGCGAGCGCCCACACGGCGCCGACCCCGACGAGAACGCGCAGGCGGCGCGGCCGGTCCCGCCAGGCGTCGAAGGCGATCGCCGCGAGGATCGAGAGCGCCAGAACGACCGCCACCGCGAGCTTCTCAGGGTTGCGAAGCGGCAGCGGCGAAGAGACGTCGTTGAGGCTCGCCGGCGCGAGGCTCGGCAGGACCGAGCACAGGAGCGCCCCGACGAGGAGCACCCGGGCGAACTTCCCGCCGCGCTCCCGCGACCTCCATGCGATCGCCACGGCGAAGAGGGCGAACGTCCCGGCGTAGAGCGTCGGAAAGAGTCCGGCCGGCCGGCCGTTGTGCAGCGGGTGGGCCCAGAGCGCGCGGCCGTCGAGCTCCCAGGTCGGGCCGAAGAGGTGCGGGGCCGCGAGCTCCGCGAGGCGCCACGGGTGAATCGAGAAGAGCAGCACGTCCCAGAGCTTCATGCCGAGCACGGCGCGGTTGGTCTGCGGGATCCAGAGCGCGGTCGCCACGATCTGCGGCGCGGCGGCGAGGGCCCCGAGGGCGACGGCCCCGGCGAGGCTCGCCAGCCGGCGCCAGCCGCCGGCGCCGGCTTCGACTTCGACTTCGACTTCCTCAAGGGCGATCCAGAGCGCGGCCGCGCCGATCGCGATCGCGATCGTGAAGACGTCGGCCGCGAGAAAGTCGAGCGCGAAGAGGCAGGCGAGCAGCAGCAGGCGCGAGGCCGGCGAGCCCGTCCGCCGGCCGGCCGCCCAGACGATCCACGGCAGGAGCGCCAGCCCCGGCTGGATGTGCGGGAAGAACGCCTCCGACACCGACACGCCCGAGAAGACGTAGGTGACGGCCGCGACCCAGGCCGCGCCCCCCGAACGGCCGATCGCAGAGCACAGCACGAGAACGCCGATCCCCGCGGCCATCCAGTGCAGGACGGGAAAGATCCGCACCGAAAGAGGCAGCGGGAGCGGCGCCAGCAGGGCGCGCACCGGATAGAGCGCGCCGGCGTTCGGGTTGCCCGAAAGCGGCCGTCCGCCCGAGACCTCCGGGGTCCAGACCGGGAGCCTCCCGCGCGCCCAGGCGTCGTGGACGCTCTTCTCCATCGGCAGGTTGTAGGCGATGAGGTCGCGGCCGGTGAAGTTGCGCCGGAGCAAGAGCGGGTCGGCGTAGAGCAGGGCCACGAGCGCAGCGAAGAGCACGGCGTGGCGCACGCGGATCCGGCCGCCGGACGCCGGCACCGCGGCGCTCAAGCGGCCCGCCTCCACCGCGCCGCCGAGAGCAGCACGAGCATTCCGGCGAGCGGCCCCCAGCGGGACGCCTCGAGACCCGGCGCGTCTTCACGCCATTCGATCCGGTGCGTTCCCGCGGGCACGGAGACCGCGGTGAAGGCGAGCTGCGCGGGCCGCGTGTCGGCGCCGACCCCGTCGATCGTGACCGTGCGGTAGCTCCAGTCGCCCCGCAGGACGAAGAGCCACGTCGGATCCTCCGCCGCGGCCTCGAGCACCAGCCGCTCCGGGCTCCTCTCGAGAACGCGAAGGCGCCCCGCGCGGGCCTCTCCCCGGGCCTGGCGGCCCGTCTCGACGACGATCTCGTCGGCCTGGAGCCGCGGCATCGCCTGGAGAGCGCCGACCGGGCCGGTCTCCTCGCGCCAGCGGGACACCAGGCGCAGGTCCGGCAGGGCCCGCGGGTTCTCGTCCCAGTCGCGCCACGCGTCGCCGCCGAACCGGCGGAATCCCGCGGCCGGCTCCTGGCCCCGGAAGCGGATGGCAAAGCGCAGGGACAGCGCCGAGAAGAAGGCGTTCGCGTCCGGCTGCCCCGCCGCCGCCGCGGAGAGCCGGCGCAGGCTCTCGATGCGCGAGAGGTCGCCCGCGTCGAGGTCGCTGTTGAAGACCGTGCCGCGGTTCCAGAGCGTCGGCGTGTAGTAGTACCAGGACTGCCGATAGAGCTCGCTGCCGCCGAGATCTCCGGCGTCCGACGCGTCGAGCATCGGCGACACGGGACGGTAGAGCGAGACGTCGAGCGTGCGGAAGCGGGCGTCGGGATCGCGGCGGGAGATCTCGCGCGCAAAGCGCGTCGGCGGGTAGACGGTGCCGGCGTGCGCGGTCTGCGCGATCCCGCGGTTGGCGAGAAGCGGCACGGCCGTCAGGAGCGCGAGCGCGGCGAGCAGCCCCCGCGGCTCTCACGCCCGGCCAGGTCCGCCGCCACGGCGGTCGCGGCCCACAGCAGACCCGCGACGGCCAACGCCGCCGGGAGCTCGCGAGCGGCCGCCGGCGCCAGACCCGCCTCTGCCCCGACGGCGCCCACGGCCAGACGGCCGGCGGCCGCGGGCGCCGCGGCGGCCGCCGCCGCCAGGGCCGTCAGCACGACCGCTCCGAGCAGAAGGCCCCGGCCCCCCGTCCGGAACTTGCGCAGGCGATCCACGGCGATGCCGGCCGAGAGCGCCAGGGCGAAGGTCGCGCCCAGCATGAACTTCTCCGGGTACCGCAGCGGCACCGGCGACGGCAGGCGGCCCCAGGCCGCCGGCAGCAGGTGCCCCGCGAGCGCCAGGAAGATCGCGGCCGCGGCCATCGCCCGCGCGAACCGCCAGCCGGGCGGCGCGTTCCTCCGGCCGCGAAGGAGCCCGGCCAGCGCGATCGGCCCGACGAAGAACGTCGCGAAGAAGTGGCGGAACACGTGCGTGCCCCAGTCGCGCGAGAGGTCCATCGAGGCCGTCGGCCCGAACGGGAAGGGCACGGCGAGCTCGAGCAGCCTCCAGGCCGACGGCGTGAAGCCGGTCGCCTCGGCGAGCGTGACCCCGCCGATGATCCGGCGCGTCTCCGGGGCGAGCAGTCCCGTGGCGAGGACCTGGGGCAGCGCGAGGAGAACCGCGGCGGCGAAGCCGATCGCGAGCGCCGCGACCCTCGACCCGCGCGCGCCCGCATCGGTCTCGAGCGCGATCCAGACCGCCGCCGAAAGCAGCGCGATCGCCACCGAGAACGCGTCCCCCGCCAGAAGCATCGCCCCGTAGACGAGGGCGATCCCGAGGACGCGGCCTCCGAACCCGCGCGTCGTACGCGCGCAGCGCCCACAGCGACCACGGCAGCAGGGCCGCCCCGGGCTGGAAGTTGCTGGTGAAGACCTCCGACACGACAACGCCGGAGAACGCGAAGCTCGAGGCCGCCACCCACGCCGCGGAACGCGAAGCGCCGATCGACCGCGCGAGCAGCAGCATGCCGAGGCCGCCGAGGATCCAGTGGAAGACCGGAAAGACGCGCATCGCCGTTTCGAACGGCAGCAGCGCGAGGGCGGTCCTCGGCGGGTAGAAGACGCCGGCGTTGGGGTTGGGCAGCAGCGGGCGCCCGCCCGACACCGTTTCCCACCAGACCGGGAGCCGGCCCCGCGACCACGCGTCGTGCACGGCCTTCTCGAGCGGGAGGTTGTAGGGAACGATGTCGCGTCCGACGAAGGCCCGGCCCGTCAAGAGCGGGTCGGCGTAGGCCGCCAGGACGAGCGCCGCGAACGCCAGGACGGGCAGGGCGCCCGGCAGCCGCCGGCTCGGCGAAGGAACGGGTGCGCTCGAGCTCGACTCCACGGCCTCGGGCTAGAATAGGGCATCGAGCGCGCAGAGAAAAGCGGATCACGCGCGAGCGCGGGGCTCCTCCTGCTCGCCGCCGCGTCCTCGCTCGCCCGTCTCGCCCTCGCCGTCCGGCGCCCGCTCTGGTTCGACGAGATCTTCACGGCCTGGGCCGCGCGCCTTTCGCCGCCCGAGCTTCTCGCGGCGCTTGCCCTGGACTCGGGGCCGCCGGGCTTCTACCTCCTCGAGAAGCCCTTTGCCTCCGGGGGCGACCTCCTGCTGCGCGCGCCCTCGCTCGCCGCGGCGTTCCTGCTCTTTGCCGCCGCCGGAACGCTCCCGCGCGGGCGCTCGCGGACGGTCTACGTCGTTCTCGCCTCCTGCGCGACGCTGCCCTCGCTCTACGCCGCAGAGGCCCGGCCGTACGCGATGCTGGCGCTTCTCGGGCTCGGGCTCTTCCTCGTCGCGCTCACGGGCCGGGAATCGCCCGGCCGCCTCCTCGCCGTCGCGGCGCTCGCCGCGGCGGCCCTCTGGACGCACTACCTCGCGATCTTCGCGGTCGCCGCGCTCCTCCCGATCGCGGCCGTCCGGCATCGTCCCCGGTCCGCCTTCGCGCTCGCCGCGGGCGCGGCCGCCTTCCTGCCGTGGCTGCCGGTCCTGCGCGCCCAGCCGCGCGAGGCCGTCTCCTGGATGCAGGAGCCCGCGCTCGATTCGCTCGCCGGCTTCTTCTCGGCCCTGGGCGGCGTGGGCCGGGTGCCGCTGCCGCTCGGCGGCCCGGCGCCTCGGCTGCTCTTCCTGGCCGGAATCGGGATCGGCGTCCTGCTGCTGGCGGCCGCCTTCGCGGCCTCGCGCGCCGATGGGGACGTCCGGTCCGCGCTCGTTGTCGTTTTCGCCGTGCTCGGCGCGACGATGCTGGCGGGCGCCTGGCGGCCGGTGGCCTTCGCCGGACGGACCGAGATGGTGATTCTGCCGGTCTGGATCTGGGCGGTCGCCCGGGCCGCCGGCCAGAATCGCGCCGCGCGGTGGGGGTCCGCCGCGGCGGCGCTCGCCGGGGCCGCCGCGACGGCGGCGATCGCCCTCGGACCGGCGCCGCCGTCCGAGGCTTCCGGCATCGCGGCGGCGATCTCCCGAATGGCGAGGCCGCAGGACGCCGTCGCGGCCGGCGCCGCTTTCTATCTGCCGATCGTCCGGGAGGCCGGCCGCCAGCCGGGCTCCGCGCCCGTCCATCCGATTCCGGAGGAGCTCGGCGCGCACCCGGGATGGTTCATCCCGGGCCTGCCGGGTCCGGCCGAGAGCCGCGCGCTTTCCGCCGCGGCCGCGACGCTGCCGCCGGGCGGCCGGCTGTACGTCGTCCTCCCCCCCGCCTACGCCACGCCGGAGCTCCTGTCCTCGCTGCCGGGGGGCCGCGTGCGGGAGCTCTCGAGGAGCGCGAACGCGCGGGTCCTGCTCTGGACGAAGCCGCCCCCGGAGTGACGGCGCCGGCGAAATCCGGCTAAGCCGGCTTGCGCGCGATCGCGAGCAGCGACATGCCGATCCTCGGGGGCTTCTTCGCCTCGCGTCTCAGGATCGGCAGCAGGAGCTTGAAGGCCGCGAGCTGGCTCGCCGGGAGCACCCGGCGGCGCAGGAGCTTCCCGTTGATCCACCAGCCCGCGATGCCGGGCCGGTTCAAGAACCGCACGTCCTCGAGCACGAACCCCGCCCCGCGGACCTTCTCCTCGAGCTCGGCCTTCTCGTAGCGGCGGACGTGGTGGAGATGCTCGTCGAGCGTGCCGAAGAGGCTCTGCAGGGCCGGCACGACGAGGATGAGGCGTCCGCCGGGCTCGATCAGGGCGTGGAGATCGGCGAGGGTCGCCGTGTCCTCTGCGATGTGCTCGAGCACGTTCAGGCAGACGACCGTGTCGACGGAGAGCGCCCGGATCTCGGACTTCTCCGCCTCCCCGAGGGGAAAGCGGTAGGACGCCACGCGCACGTTCGGGTCCTCGCGAAAGGCCCCGCGGAGGTACTCGAGGGCCACCGGGTCGAGGTCCGAGGCCACGACGAGCTCCCGCCCGGTCATGTAGCGCGTCATGTTGCCGAATCCCGCGCCGATCTCCAGGACCCGCGCGCCGAGCGCGTGCTCGAAGCGGTCCGCGAGCCAGCGGTTGTACGCGTCGAGCTTGCCCATCCGGGCGAGGGTCACGTGGCCGACGTTCTTCGGGTCCTCGGTCTCGCGCAGCGAGTGCCGCAGGATCGTCCACAGGGCCGACACCGCGTCCCGCCAGCCGATCTTCTTGCCTTCCTCGTAGGTTCGGCCGTAGTAGGAGATCGGCACCTCGTAGATCCGGAGCCGCGGCGCGCGACCTTCGCCGTGATCTCCGGCTCGATGCCGAAGCGGCGCGACTCGATCGTCATGGAGGAGACGACCTCGCGCCGGAACATCTTGTAGCAGGTCTCCATGTCGGTGAGGTTCAGGTTGGTGAACATGTTGGAGACGAGCGTCAGGAACCGGTTGCCGACCGTGTGCCAGAAGTAGAGGACCCGGCGCGCGCCGCCGCCGAGGAAGCGCGAGCCGTACACGACGTCGGCGTGGCCCTGCTCGATCGGGGCGAGCAGCTTCGGGTACTCGCATCGGGTCGTACTCGAGGTCCGCGTCCTGCACGATGACGACGTCGCCGGTGGCGTGCCGGAAGCCGGCCGACACGGCGGCGCCCTTGCCCGAGGTTCACCGGCTGCAGGATCACCCGCACGCCGTCCTTGCCGTCGAGCTCGCGGAGGATGTCGCGCGTTCCGTCCGTGGAGCCGTCGTCGACGATGACGATCTCCTTCTCGACCGGAACGGCGAGCACCCGCCGCACGATCTCGCGGATCGTCTTCGACTCGTTGTACGCGGGCATGACGACCGACAGCTTCACGGCGACTCCCGCTCCGGCAGCTCGAAGAGGTAGATCGAATGTCCGACGCGGCCGACCGGCCGCGAGCGCGCGACCAGGCGCTGCAGCCCCCGCTGCGCCTCGGCCATGGCCGCGTCGCCATGATACGCGGAAAACTCCGGCCCCGCCGTCAGCAGGAAGACCGAGATCGCCAGCAGGCGCCCGCGCACGACCGGCAGCGCCGAGAAGTCGGGCACGCCGAGGCGGTAGGACACGTTGTCGCCGCCGAAGTAGGAAACCATCACGTCCTCCCGCCGGACGCCGCGCCGCGTGAGCTCCGCCCGGAGGCGGCGGAGGTCGAGGCCCCAGTCGATGTTGGAGTCCGTCAGGATCCGGGCGCCGCCCTCGGGGCCGCCGGCGAGCGGATTGAAGTACGAAAGCTCGTACGGGTGGATGCGGGCGAGCTCGACCGCGCAGATGAGCGGCAGGGCGAGCCAGGCCCCCGCCGCGGCGCGGCGCGCGAACGACTCGCCCCGGCGCGCCCAGGCGCGCGCGAAGAGGGCCGCGCCGAAGAGCGCGAGGAAGGGATACACCGGCAGGAGGTGCCGGATCCCGATGTTGTACGTGGTGCCGATCGAGGCGAGGAAGAGGACGAGCACCGGGAGCCCGAAGAGCCGCAGCTCCTCCGGGAACCCGGCGCGGCGCAGGAGCGCGGCCGCGAGAACGGCGAGCGCGACGGCGAGAAAGGCGAGGGTCGACTTCACGCCGAACGCCACGAAGAAGTACTCGGGGAAGCCCTCCGTCGACACGCGGCCGTTCAAGTACGTGATGCCCCCGCCGAGCGCGTTCTGCCGGACGACCGACGCCAGCCCGCCGAGGTAGTGCGCGAGCGGCGCCGACACGTCCGACAGCGCCACGATCCTCTCGGCGAGCGCCGGCGCCTGCCCGATGGCGCCGACCTTCTCGCGGAGGATTGCCTTCTGGTCGGCGCGATCCATGTTCGCGCTCACCGCCGCGTACACCGCGACGACGACGAGCAGCGCGCCCGCCCCGACCGCGGCCAGCCGCCCGAGGCTCGCCAGGACCCGGCGGCCCGATCCCTCGCCGCGAGCGGCGAAGAGCGTCTGGAGCAGGAGGATCGGCACCAGGTAAACGGCCGAAAACTTCGTGACGAGCGCCAGCCCCAGGCACGCCGCGGCGACGGCCAGCCGGACCGCCGTCGGGCGCCGTTGCGCCGCGTCCCAGGCGAGCACCGTCGCCAGAAATGCCAGCGCGGCCCCGAGATCGGTGTGGACGACGCCCGCGTGCGCCAGCAGGTTGGGGTCGAACGCGAGCAGCGCCGTGGCGAAGAGCGCCGGCACCGGGCCGTAGCGCGAGCGGGCCGCGAAGAAGACGGCGAGGAGCAGCGCCGCCAGGACGCCGAGGAAGGGCGCCCGCGCGGCCGCGATGATGCGGTCCGGCGAAACCAGGTTCCGGTAGAAGAAATCCGGGCCGTAGTTCAGGAACAGGTTTCCCATCGGGACCTTCTCGGGCGGCGGGGCGAGCGGCAGGGCGCGAAGCGCCAGCCCGGACAGGACCTTCATCAGCGGCGGGTGCTCGATGTTGACGATGGCGGTGCCTTTGGCCGCGGCGAAGTAGCCCGAGAGGATGTGGATCGGCTCGTCGGCCGAGAGGGCGTCCTCGCGCGTGTGATCGCGCACGGCCCAGACGGCCGCCGCCGTCAGGAGGAGGGCGAGGAGGACCGCGAGCCCGGACCTCAACGCTTCCGGCCCGCCCCGAACGAGTAACGCACGAGGGCCGCGAGCGCCGAGAAGCCGTCCTTCAGGCGGATCTTCTTGCCCTCCGCCTGCGAGCGGCCGAAGTAGGAGACCGGCACCTCGAAAATCCGGAATCCGCCGCGGGCGACCCTGGCCGTGATCTCCGCGTCGATGCCGAAGCCCGGCGACTGCAGGTCGAGCGACGGGACGACCCGGCGGTGGAACGCCTTGTAGCAGGTGGCCATGTCGGACAGGTTCAAGCCCGTCACCACGTTGGAGATCAACGTCAGCAGCCGGTTGCCCTGCTGGTGCCAGAAGTTCTGCACGCGGTGCTCGGAGCTGCCGATGAACCGGGACCCGAAGACGACGTCCGCGCGGCCGGACTCGATCGGCTTCAACAGGATCGGGTACTCCGCCGGGTCGTACTCGAGGTCCGCGTCCTGGATGAGGAGGATCTCGCCGCGGGCCGCGGCCAGGGCCGTCGCCACGGCCCGGCCCTTGCCGAGGTTCTCCGGCTGGAGGATCACCCGCACGCCATTGCGGCCGTCCCAGGCCTTCAGCTTCTCGCGGGTCGAATCGGTCGAGCCGTCGTCCACGACGACGACTTCCTTCTCCGTCGGCTCGCTCGTGACGAGCCGAAGGATCTCGTCGATCGTTCGCTCTTCGTTGTAGACGGGGATCAGGACGGAAAGCTTCACGGTCTTCCCGGAATGATACGCGAGGAGGCGCCGGCCGGCCGTCCCGCATAATGGAGCGGATGAGCCGCCGCGCCGCGCTGCTGGTCGGGATCGGCGCCGCCATCCTTCTCGGCACGGCCCTGCGGCTGCACACGCGCGAGCAGGTCTTCGCCGGAGGCCGCGTGCGGCCGTTCGACTCGGACTCCGCGTACCACCTGCGCCGCGCCGGATTCGCGTCGGCGAGCTTCCCGCGCACGATCGTCTTCGATCCGCTCATGAACTTCCCCGAGGGGGGAGTCCCGATCTGGCCGCCGCTCTTCGACGTCCTCCTCGCCGCGCCGGCGCGGCTGACGGACGGCCCTGCCGCGACGCCGGACGCCGTCGCGCGGTCGGCCGCCTGGGTCCCGGTGGCCCTCGCGGCCGGCGCGATCGCGCTCGCCGGACTGCTCGGCTTTCGCCTCCACGGTGCGGCGGCCGGCGCGGCGGCGGCGGCGTTTCTCGCCGTCTGCCCGGGCCACATCCTCTGGACGCAGTACGGCCACACGGACCAGCACGCGGCGGAATCCTTCGGCAATCTGCTGGCGCTCGTGCTCTTCCTCGCGAGCCGCGAGCGCCCGGGGGCGCGCGGCAACGCGTGGCGGGAGGCGGCGGCGGGCCTCGCGCTCGCGCTCGCCGTCCTCGCGTGGCAGGGCGCCGTGTTCCTCGGCGCGGTCTTCGCCCTGTCGCTCTTCCTCGAATCTCTCCTCGCCCGGCGGCCGGTCGTGCGCGCGGCGGCGCTCACGCTGGGCCTGCCGGCCGCCGTCACGGCGGCGGCGACGGCCGCCTGGCTCGGCTGGCTTTCGCCGCCGCTGACCTACGTCTCCTTCGGGTTCTTCCAGCCGCTCTTTCTCGCGGCGCTCTGCGGCGGAACGGCCGGACTGGCGCTGCTCGCGCGCGCGGCCGGGAAGCGGGCCGGGCGCGGCGAGACTCTCGCGACGCTGGCCCTGGTCCTCGCCGCGGCCGCGGCCACGCTTCCCTTCGCCGGGCCGCTGGCGGCGGGGCTCGCCAACGGCATCGGCTACGTGGCCGGGTCGACGAAGGAGGTGGCCGGCGAGGGCGGCTACGTCTCCTATCCGAAGGACTGGCTCAAGGGGATCTTCGAGGCGCAGCCCCTGCTGGCGGACGGGCCGGGGCTCGCGTGGCAGCAGCTCTCCGCGGCGTTCTTCCTGACGCCGATCGCGATCTTCGTCTGGGCGCGCCGGGCCTGGAGGGGATGGCGGCCCGGCGTGCACGCCGCTCTGGCCGTCTGGGGCGCCGTCGTGCTCTTCCTCGCGCTCTCCCAGCGGCTCAACGTCTACTACGCGGCGGCGCTCTCCGCGCTCGCGCTCGTCGAGGCCGCCCGGGCCGCCGCGACCCGCCTGCCGCAGCTCCTGCCCCGGGCGGGCCGCCTCGCGAGCGGGCTCGCCGCCGGGGCCGTCGGCCTCGTCCTCGCGTTGCCGATGCGGCAGGGACTCTCGGCCGAGCTCTCGACCGTCCACGTTCCCGGCTCCGACCTCTTCGAGACCCTCGACTGGATGCGCGCGGAGCTGCCGCACGCCGTCGATGCCCGGGACCCGGCGCTTCTCGGACCGCCGCCCTTTCCCGCCGGGCTCTCACGCGCTTCCGCGGTGCTCGCGCCCTGGTCGATGGGGCACCTCATCCTCTACGAGGCGGGGCTGCCGGTCGTCGCGAACAACTTCGGGTACGGCTTTCTCGACTCGATCCGGTTCTTCCTCGCGGGCAGCGAGGAGGACGCCCTCGCGATCGCGCGGCGGCACCGCGCGCGCTGGATCGTCGCGACGGATCTCGTGCCGCGGATGAACGACTATGCCTCGTACCTCGGCCGGCCGCCCCTCATCCGCGACACGCCCGGCGGACAGGTCCCGACCGCCGAGTACTTCTCGACCATGCAGTCGCGGCTCTACGACTTCGAGGGACGCGGCGGCAGCGTGCCCGGGCTCGAGATCGCGCCGCTCTCGAGCGTGCGCCTGCTGCACCGCTCGCAGACGGCCATCCGCCGCGGGGGCCGCTGGGTGCCGAGGTGGGCGGTCTACGAGATCGTCGACGCCCCTCAGGGAGCGGGCTCGGGCGGCGGCGGCGGACCGTAGAACCGCCACATTCCCAGCGCGAGCCGCCTCTCCTCCGGTGTGACGGCCTGCAACGCCGTCGCTCGGAGCTCCTGCCGCTGCGGGTCCAGGCCCGAGAAGGCGCCGAGCACCGCCGCGCGCCAGAGCCGCCCCTCGTAGGAGAGGGCCGGCGGCCGAAGCAGCAGCACGCAGAGCGGCGCCGCGCCCGCCAGGATGCGCCACGGCCGCCCCGGGACGGACCGGCCGCGCCGTCCGCGCGACGAGAATCGTCGTCGCGCCGGTGACCAGGACGGGAAGTCCGAGCGAAGCCAACGGCGAGGCGCCGAGGATCGTTCCCAGGTTCTGCGCGATCCAGCCATGGGCGAGAAACCACGCCGAAGCGGCGACCATGGGCCACGACGCGGACGGCGCGTGATGGGCGTAGGTCGCGGTCATGACCATGTGGCCGGCGACCGAGAAGACCGCCGCGGCGAGAAAGAGACCTCGCGAAAGCGGCGTTTCCAGGGCCCGCCCGATCGGAAGCGCCGCGAGCAGGACCGCGGGAACCAGGTAGCGGCTTCCAAGCGACCAACCGCCGTGCCAGTTGGGGTAGCCGGTCAGGGCCACGAAGAAGAGCGCTGACGGACCCGGCGACGAAGAGGCAGTCGGCGCGGTCCCGGCCGGAGCGCCACCAGCGCACCGCACCCGCGGCGGCCCAGATCAGAAACGGACAGAAGAGCAGGACGCCCCGCGCCGGATCGATCAGATACTTCGCGGCCACGACCGGGCTCGGCGCCCCGATGCCGAAGATGCCGCGACCGGCGAGCTTCGCGTACCGCGGGTCGGCCTCGTGGGCGGACGACAGCGAGAAGGGCGAGCCGAAGCAGGCGGCGTCGTAGGCGAGCAGGAGCGCCAGAGGAAGCGCGGCGCCCGCGGCGAACGCCGCCAGCCGTCGCCCCTGCGGCTTCGCGAGCGCGCGAACGGCCAGAACGACCGCGATCGGCGCGACCGTGTATTCCGAGATCACGGCCCAGCCGGCGAGAAGCCCGGACAGGGCCGCGTCTCCGGCCGGCCATCGGGCACCGGGCTCCTCGCTCGACCGCAGTCGGTCCCAGGCCAGGAAGAGGAGCGACGCGGCCCAGGCATGCGAGAAGAGCGTCCGGCCATAAAAGAGGAGCGGCGTTCCGAGCCCGACCGCGAACATCACCAGCGCCGGAGCGGAAGGGTGCGAACGGCCCTCGCGCAGGCGGACGCCGAGCCGCCAGAGCGCGAAGACGCAGGCCAGCGTCACCGTGCCGAGCCGCAGGAGCCAGATGAGCGGGCCCGCGCTCGAGGGCGTGGGCGCGGGCAGGGAGAGCCGCAGAAGCGCGTAGACGGGGAAGGCTGCGAAGGCGAGGCCCGGAGCCTTGTTCGAGTAGAACCGGCCCTCGAAAACCGCCTTGTCCTCGTGATCGCCGAGCGCCGCGATCGCCTGATCGATCGAGAAGGTCTTCCACTCCGCCATCGCGACGACCGTCTGGAGGCGGGAGAGCTCGTTCGGGTTCCAGAACGGCGGAAAGGCACCCGTGAAGTAGATCGCCTGGAAGGCGAAGGCGAAGAGGACGGCCGCCGTCGCCCGCTGCGCGCCCGACTCCTGCGCGTCGATCATGCGTGGCTCTCACTGTACACTCTCCGCGATGTCCTCGCGGCGCGCGCTCTCCTCGAGCCTCGCGGTCGCCGTGCTCTTCGCGCTGCCGCTCCTGCCCGAGATCCTCGGCGCGCGCCGGCTCGTCTTTCGCGACGCCCAGGTCACGCACTGGCCCTGGCGGCGCGTGGCCGCGGCCTCGCTCGCGGCGGGCGAGGTCCCGTTCGTCAACGCGGCGGCATCCGGCGGGCAGCCGCTGCTCGCCAACCCCAACGCGGTGCTGCTCTATCCCACCTTCCTGCTCGAGCTCGCCGTCCCGCCCGCCGTCGCCTTCAATCTGCACTTCCTCCTCCACGTTCTCTGGGCGTTCTTCGGCGCGCGGCGGCTGGCCCGCGAGCTCGGCCTGGCCGAGGACGCGGCGTTTCTCGCGGGCGCCGCCTTCGCCTTTTCCGGCATGGTCCTCTCGTACGGCGCGGCCTTCATGAACTCGATCGCCGCGGCCGCGTGGCTGCCCTGGTGCGCCGCGGCCGCGCTCGCGCTCGCATCCGCGCAGGGGCGCAGGGCGGCGGCGCGGGCCGCGGCGGCGCTCGGCCTCGCGCTCGGGCTCCAGCTCCTCGCGGGCGAGCCGGCCCTGTCGCTGCTGACCGTCGCCTTCGCCGGCATCCTCGGCCTCGCCCGCGCCGTCTCCGCCCCGCGCGTCGAGCGCCGGCCCCGGATCCTCGCTCTCGCCGCCGGCGGGGCGGGCGCGGGCCTGCTCGCCCTGGGCCTCGCGGCGCCGCTGCTGCTTGCCCTGGCGCAGGTCTTTCCGCTGACGTACCGGGGACAGCACCTGTACTCGGCAAAGGCCTTCGGCGCCGCGGCGCTGACGCCGGCGCGAACGGTCGAATGGCTCCTCCCGCGCTTCGGCGGCGACCCCGGCACCCTCGGCGGCGGCGCCAACTGGCTGTCCCCCGCCGGCGAGGCCAGCATCGTCTACATCTGGTGCGTGAGCTTCGGGATCGTTCCGCTCCTGGTGATCCTTCTCGCGGCGCTGCGAAGAGACTTCTGGAGCCGCCGCGCCGTCGCTCTCGCCGGCGGCGGTCTCCTGACGCTCGGCCTGTCGTTCGGATTCGCCCTGCCTCTGTACCGCGCCCTGTATGCGGTCGAGTTCCTGCGGAAGCTGCGCTACCCGATCAAGTTCTACCTGTTGACGACCCTGTGCGTGGCGTTGCTCTCCGGCCTCGCCGCCGAGGCGCTCGCCCGGCGGCGCGCGGGCCGGGCCGACGCGCTGCCCGTGCTGGCGATCCTCGCCGCGCTCGCGGCGGCGTGGGTCCTGGCCGCGCCCGGCGGTGCGCTCGACGCCCGGGTCGCGCCCGCCGTGGCGCAGGTCTCCGCGAACCCGGAGGGATTCCTCTCCGCGTTTCGCGGGGCCGTCCGCGGCGACGTCCTGGTCGGCTCGCTCGTCGTGCTCGCCACCGTACTCGCCTGGAAGCGCGTGCGGCGCGAGGGGGGCTACGAGCTCGGCCTGTTGACGCTCGTGGCCTCGCTCGTCTGGGGCCTGCCCCTCTTCGTGACGGCGCCCTCGAAGGACCTGGCGCGCCCCCCGGCGCTCGCATCGCGCGTGGCCGGGTCCGGAAGACTCTACGTCTCGCCGCGGCTGCCCCGCTTCGACGCCGAGGCGATTCCCGTCGACGCTCCCGGCGACCTGCCGCGCTCGGAGAGGACCGCGCGGGTCATGCTCGAGCAGCTCGTTCCGGCGACGGCTTCGGAGTTCGGCGCCTCGTACCTCTTCGAGACCGATCCCGACGGCTCGTACGGCTTCTACAATCGCCTGGCGGGCGAGGTCGCCGACGCGTCGACGCCGGCCGAGCGCGACCGGCTGCTCTCCGCCTATGGTGCGCGGTGGGCCCTGGCGGACGAGGGCGAGGAGCATCCGCTCTTTCGGCCGTCGACCGGGTTCGCCGTCGCGGGACGACGGCTCGTGCTCTACGAGAACCCGCGGCCGCTCCCCGAGCTGCGCTGGGCGGGCCGCGCCTGGCGCCGCCGCTCGCTCTCCGGGACCTACGAGCTCGTGCGGTCCGAGCGCTTCGAGCCCGCGACCGACGTGGCGTTTCCCGGCGCGCGCGACGAAGACCCCGCCGGGCCGCCGTCCCCGGCCGCCGTGGCCGTCGAGGCGCTCCGGGCCGACCGCGCGGCCGCGACGGTCGAGGCCGCCGCTGCCGGCCATCTGCTTTTTTCGCGGACGTTCTTCCCCTCCTGGCGGGCGCGCGTCGACGGAGCGCCCTCGCCCGTCGGCGTCGCCAACGCGCGCGACCTCGCCGTGGCCGTGCCCGCCGGCCGCCATCGGGTCGAGATCGAGTACGACCGCCGGCCGTTTCGCCGGGGAGTCGCAATCCAGGCGGCGGCGTTGCTCTCCGCGCTCGCGGCCGCCGTGGCGGCGCGGCGGTGGTCGCCTAGAGATCCTCTGGCTTGAGTCCGGTTTGCCTGGCGACTCGCGCCAACATTTTTGGGCCGAGCTCCTCGCTGTCGTGGAAGGCGAAGATGAAGTTGGGCCAACCATCCCGGATGAGAGTCTTGTGGGAGCCGGACGTTCGTTTCACCGACCATCCGATTCGTAGGAGCGAGGCGAGTACGCGTCGCGCTTTTGTCGCTCGGAACGCCTCAGGCAGCTGCGGACACGACGAAGGACACGTTCGTCGCCTCGTCGGAGCTCACCTCGCCGGCTTCGAGCTTCTCGGCGACCGCGTGGAGCGCCAGTGCCTCGACTCTCGTCAGTGCTTCCTGGCGGGTCTTTCCGTACACATGGCAGCCCGGGATCGACTCGATCACTGCGATCCAGCGCCCATCGTCCTCTCGGTCGAAGCTCACCGTCAGAGTCATGCGCAAAAGGATAGCACCGGGAACCCCCGCTTCACGGGCCCGGCCTCACCAGCCCGAGGTGCATCCGCAGCCCTTCGTAGATGTCGGGCCGGCAGCCGTTCAGCGGGATGACGCTCCAGGCGTAGTAGACCGACAGGGCCGCGAAGACGGGAAGCAGCCACCGGAACGCCCGCGTGTCGATGACGTCGTGGAATCCGACGACGAGCGCGAAGGGCGCCATCGCGAGAAAGTACCGGCTCCAGTCCTCCGTCGAGACGCACACGAGAAGCGCGAGCTCGAAGACGCAGTACCAGAAGAGGACCGGGAACCGCACGCGCAGCCGGAACGTGCCGACGGCGTACACCAGGAAGAGCAGGATGTGGAACTCGGCCTGGTGGTACAGGCCCTTCTCGAAGAGCGCCGGAAGAAACCCGAACGGCCGGAACGCCGCCATCTTCTCCCCATGCGGCGCGAGGTACGCGAAGAAGTTCCCGAAGCGCACGGCGCAGAAGACGAAGTAGGTGAGGAGGCCCGCCGGGATGAGCGCGAGCCAGGGCCAGGCCCGCCACCTCTTCTCCCGCGCGAGCGCCACGGCGTAGGCGGGAGCGAGCATCAGCCCCGACACGCGCGTCACCGCCGCGAGTCCGGCGAAGAGCGACGCCCGGCCCCAGCGGGACCTCTCGAAGAACCCGATCGACGCCAGCGTCAGCGCGATCGCCAGGGCCTCCGTCGCGCCGGTCGAGCGATAGAGCAGCCACCGCGGAGGCAGGAACAGGAACACGAGAGACAGGAACTCCGGCGACGGCAGCCGCCAGACGTCGCGAGCGAGCCGGTAGAAGAGGACCACGGCGGCCGCCGACGCGAGGACCGAAACGAGCAGCAGCGCCGGCTCGTAACCGGCGACGCCCGCGAGCGCCCGCACGCACAGGGGGTAAAGCGGCAGGTGCGTCAGGAAATAGGTCGGCCGGTACACGTAGGCGAGCAGCGGGTTGCCCGGGGCGACGTCGTAGAGCGTGCGCGCGACCGTGAGGTAGTTGGGGCCGTCCCAGAAGCGGTACACGACCGACATGTCCGCGCGGAACGGCCAGTAGACGAGGAACGAGCCCGCGACCGATGCGAGGGTGAGCCAGATCTCCGGCCGCACGCCGGCCCGCGGTCTCTCGGTCACGTCTCCCGACAGGATACTCCTCGCTTCGCTCAGGCCAACCCGGCCGCCTCGGGCCATCCCGTCGCCACGGAGCCGGTCCGGCCGGGCAGCGTCGTCTTCGAGAGCGGCCGCACCGGGATCCCGTCGTGGTGCGCGAGCACCTCGCGCGCGAGCTCCGAGAGGAGAGGGAACGTGACGCCGTCGGCCTTCCAGTCGTCGAGGATCCCCTCGAAGAGCGCCGCCTTGGACCGCCCCTCGATCTCGGCGTGGATCGTGTGGACCTGCGTTCCGCGCGCCGCCTTCCGGAAGAAGGCGCGCTGGTCCGCGTCGCCCGAGAGCTCGGTCCAGGCGAGCGTTTCGTCGAGCGTGGGAAGCGTCGTCGGGATCTCGAGCGTCCGGAAGACCCGGCCGCCCGCCTCGGGAAAGAAGTAGGAACCGCCCCGCGTATCGGAGGAGAAGAGGAGCGAGCGCTCCTCCTGCGCCTCGAGCGACTGCGCGTTGACCGTCCACCCGGGCGCGGCGCTCGAACGCGCGGGGACGCCGAAGATCCGGAGGTACTCGGCGTGCGCCCGGCCGTAGTCCGCGCGGACCTCCTCCGGGCTCATCGTGTCGAGCTCGTCGTGCCAGCCGACGTGGTCCCAGCCGTGAACGCCCGTGCCGTGGCCGGCCTTCGCGGCGGCGCGCATCGGCCCCGCGCAGCGCTCGCCGATCATCGGCGCCGGCAGGAGCGTGCCCGAGAGCATCGTCCTCCATCCGTAGAGCGACGGGGCGCGGGAGCGCAGCATCTTCTTCACGAAGCCCTTGCGCGTGAAGATCCGCTTGATCGCGACTCCCGACCGATCCGGGCCCAGCGTGAAGAAGAACGTCGCCCGGATCCCCCGCGCCTCGAAGATCGAGAGGAGGCGCGGCACGCCCTCGCGCGTGCCCTCGTACGTGTCGCAGTCGACCTTGAGGGCGACGCGACTCGGAATCATGCTCGACGCCTGGTCAGGTAGAAGTCGAGCGTCCGCCGGATGCCCTCCTCGAGCGAGACCTTCGGCTTCCACCCGAGGATCTGCCGGGCCCGCCGGATCGAGGGCACGCGCGTCAGGATGTCCTGGTAGCCCTCGCCGTAGTAGGCGCCGGAGTCGACGACCGTCAGGATCCGCCTTCTTCGCGGCGGCCGCGAACCTCGGGTAGGTCGCCGACCGCCGCGACCATGCGCTGCGCGAGCTCGCGGATCGAGAGGTCGTTGGCGGGGTTGCCGATGTTGAAGATGCCTGGCCGTCGGCGCTTCCGCCGCGGTTCTCGAGGATCTTCATCAGGCCGTCGATGCCGTCCTCGATGTACGTGAAGGAGCGGCGCTGCGTGCCGCCGTCGACGAGCTTGATCGGCTCGCCGTACAGGATGTTGTGGAGGAACTGCGTCAGCACGCGGCTCGAGCCTTCCTTCGGAGCGTCGATGTTGTCGAGGTGCGGGCCGAACCAGTTGAACGGCCGGAAGAGCGTGAACTGCAGCCCCTGCGCCGTGCCCGTAGGCCGCAGATCACGCGGTCGAGGAGCTGCTTCGAGCAGGAGTAGATCCAGCGCTGCTTCTGCGATCGGGCCGTAGACGAGCGGCGAGCGAGTCCTCGTCGAACTCCGTGTCGGGGCACATCCCGTAGACCTCGGACGTCGACGGGAAAGACGACGCGCTTGCCGTAGCGGCACGGCCATGCTTGACGATGCGGAGGTTCTCCTCGAAGTCGAGCTCGAAGACCGCCAGCGGGTTCGTGCACGTAGGTCGCGGGCGTCGCGATCGCGACGAGCGGCAGGACGACGTCGCACTTCTTGACGTGGTACTCGATCCACTCCGGTTGATCGCGATGTCGCCCTCGAGGAAGCGGAAGCGCGGGTTCGCCGAGGAAGGGCTCGATCTTGTCGCGAGCCGACGTCGAGGCCGAAGACCTCCCAGTCGGTCGTCGTGAGGATGCGCTCGCGTCAGCGCGTTGCCGATGAAGCCGTTGACGCCGAGGATCAGGACTCGCATGCGCCTTACCCCCTCAGCGCGCCGGAGGATCCAGGTCGCGGACGGCGGCCGCATCGTCGCTCGCCGCCCTCGGCCTGCGCGACAGGATCTCCACGTAGCGGTCGTCCCCGCAGGCCGACGTGGAGCCGGCCGCCCTCGCCTCGCACCTGTCCCGGGAACGTGTCGTGCGCCGCGCAGGCCCGGCGAGCCGCGTGCGCCAGACGAAGGTCCGCGCCCCGAAGAGGTCCGTGAAGGCCCCCGGCTACGGATGCGTCACCGCGCGCACGAGATCGTGGATCTCCTTCGCCGGCCGGCGTCCAGTCGATCTGGCCGTCCTCGGGCTGCCGCCTCCGAAGTGGCTCGCCTTCGACTCGTCCTGGGGCGCCGACGTCGCGGTGCCCGACCTCGAGCTCCTCGAGGCGCCGTTCGAGGATCGCGGCCGCCGCCACGGTCACCCGCTTCGAGACGCTCGAGCGCCGTGTCGTCGGGGCCGATCGGCACCGCGCTCCTGGTCGACGATCGTCGCCCGGCGTCGGCCTGCTCGGTCATCACGTGGAGCGTCGCGCCGGTCTCGCGTCTCGCCCTTCAGGACCGCCCAGTTGACCGGCGCGCGGCCGCGGAACTTCGGCAGCAGAGAGCCGTGCATGTTGAGCGCGCCGAGCGCGGCGACGCGCGAGAATCTCGCTCGGGCAGGATGCTCCGGTAGTAGAACGAGAAGAGGAGGTCCGGCGCCGCGATCCGCACGCGCGTGCTCGTCGGCGGGGTCGAGCGGGTTGTCGATGACGCGTCGGCTCGATGCCGTGGGCCCGCGCGAGCTCCGCGACGCTCGGAAACCACCGCGCCTCCTCGCGGGAGCGTCGGGGTGCGTCGCGACGAGGACCGGACGGCGCTCCCGCTGGTCGAGCAGCCACCTCGAGGCAGGCGTGGCCGATCGTCCGAGTACGCGAAGACGCGATGCGCGCGCGCCGTCATGCTCCCGGCCGCGCGCTTTCCGTAGACGTGGCGCACGGAAACCGCGGCCGGCCGCGCACCTGCTGGTAGATCCGGCCGACGTACTCGCCGACGATCCCGATCCCCGCCATGAGCGATGCCGAGGACGACGAAGAGCGAGCGCGAAGAGCGTGAAGACGCCCTCGACCTCGGCGCCGACGACGAGCCGGCGGACGAGGAGGAAGACGCCGAAGGCGATGCCGCCGACCGCGACCGTCACGAACCCGATCAGGCCGAACACCTGCAGCGGCACGACGCGAGAAGCCGGTCATGAGGTCGAAGTTCAGGCGGACGAGCCTGTAGAGCGAGTACTTCGACTCGCCGGCCGGCGCGCTCGGCGTGCGCGACCGCGATCTCGATCGGGCGGCGCGCGAAGCTGCTGGCCGAGCGCCGGGATGAACGTCGAGGCCTCGTCGCGAGCCGGTATGATCTCCACGACGTCCTCGGTCGAGTAGGCGCGCAGCATGCAGCCGTAGTCCGTTCAGCTGCATGCCGCGTGATGAAGGTCGTGGTCGCGGTTGACGAGGCGCGAGGCGACCCGGCGGAGGAAGGAGTCCTGGCGGTCCTGGCGCACGTCGCCGACGACGTCGTACCCCTCCTCGATCTTCGCGACGAGCTTCGGGATCTCCTCGGGCGGGATTCTGCAGGTCGGCGTCGAGCGTGACGACGTACTCGCCCGTGACGTTCTCGAAGGCGGCCAGGATCGCCTGGTGCTGGCCGAAGTTGCGGACGAGCTCGACGACCTGCACCGTGCCCGGGCGATCGCCGCGCCGCCGCCTTGAGGATCTCGAGCGACCGGTCGCGGCTGCCGTCGTCGACGAAGACGAGCTCGTAGGGCCGCCCGAGGCCCTCCAGGACGGCGGAGAGCCGGGCGAGCAGCTCCGGCAGGTTCGCCTTCTTCGTTGTAGACCGGAACGACGACGGAGACCTTCATCGCGGATTCGCCGGGATCTTAACCCGCCGGCCGCGAAGCTCCCACAGCAGCCATGCGATCGCCGCCCACCACGGTCCGTACCAGCCCGGAAGGGGCGCGGCCTCCCGCGCGCCGGGAAAGAGCGCGCCGACGAGAAACGCGCCGGCGACGAGGCTGTAGAGAAAGAACCCCGGCCCCGCAAAGAGCGCTCCGAGGGCGATGGGCCAGACGCAGTACTGGCGCCCGAAGCCCGGCGCGAAGACGAGGATGACGAGAAAGAGGAGAAGGCTCGCGCGCGCAAGCTCCGTGCGCCGCAGGAGGAACACCGCGGCCGCCACCGCCGCGAGAAAGATCGGGACCGGCGCCCAGTCGGCCACGCCGGGCAGGAGCACCATGGCCTCGATGCCGTAGTTTCCCGTCACGCCGCGATAGAGGAGCACGTTTTCGAGGATCTGCCGCCACGACGCGGCGTAGGGCAGGAAGGAGGCCGCGAAGACGGCGTACGGAAGAGTCGCCGGCAGGAGGCCCCGCCAGCCCGGCCGGCGGCGGAAGAGCAGCGGATGGAACGCCGTCACGTGCTTGGTCAGCAGCGAGACCGACAGCGCCGCCGCCGCCGGCAGGTCGCGCCCGCTCTCCGAAAAGAGGATCGCGGAGAGGAGGAAGAGGATGGCGAGCCCGTCGAACTGCAGGTGATGGCTCGAGACCAGGATCGAGACGGGGTTGGCGAAGAAGAGGAGGGCCGCGAGCGCCGCGGCCGCGCCGGAGCGGCGCCGGCGGGCGAGCCGGTAGACGAGGACCGCCGTCGCCGCGTCGCCCACGAGCAGCAGCAGGCCGAGAACGGCCGTCGGCGAGGCGCCCGATGCCCGCGCCGCCGCCCCGGCGGCGACGAGCACACCCGCCCACAGGGGCGAATAGTTGTAGCGCGTCGTCTCGCGATACGGGTCGCCGCCCCGTGCGACGACATCGGCCACGATGCCGTAGGACTCGGTGTCGTAGTTGCCGGGGAATGCGTGGAGGAGCGCGAGGCGCGCCGCCAGCGCCGCGAGGAACCCGGCGGCGAGGAGGCCCGCCCGGAGTCGCGCGCTCAACGTCCCGAGCTGCCCGTCACGAGCCGTCCCAGCGCACGCCGCCGGAAAACTCCCAGCGGCGCGGCGGGCCCCAGACGCCTGCGCCCCCGCGGTCCGAGGTGACTTCGAAGCGCAGCACGTCCGCCCGCGCGTCGTAGGGGGCGCCGTCTCGGGCGTGGACCGCGGCATCCAGGCTGTACACGCCGGGCGCCAGATCCAACGACGGCAGGGCGAGGGTCACGCGCGCCTCGCCCGAGAGCTCCCGCGGGCGCAGGCCCTCGAGCTCCGTGTTGGTGCCGAGGACCATCACGCCCGACACCGTCGTGACGCGGAAGCCGAACACGAAGTCGGACAGGGGCTCGTCCGCCCGCACCGTCATCTCGAGCGAGGCCGGCTCCCCCGCGCGGAAGCGGCCGGCGGGGCTGCCGGCGCCGTCGAGCAGGCGTACGCCCGCGATCGTCGCGACGCCCGACCCGATGCGCCCGCCCGGTCCGATCTCGGACAGCCGCCGCTCCCCTTCCTCGACCGCCACGCGCTCGCGGTAGCGGGAAACGGTCTCCGGCGCGGGGCCGTCGGCGGCGACGCGGCCGCGCTCGAGCCAGATCGCCCGGCGGCAGCGCTGGGCCACGAGGGAGAGGTCGTGCGACACGACGATGAGGGTCTTGCCCGCGCGCTCGAACTCGGCGAACTTCTCGAGGGCCCGGTGCGAGAACGCCTCGTCGCCGACCGCGAGAACCTCGTCGACGAGGAGGACGTCCGGGTCGCTGTGCGCCGCGATCGCGAAACCGAGGCGCACGGCCATGCCGGAAGAGTACGTCTTGACGGGAGCGTCGAGGAACGCCTCCACGCCCGCGAAGGCCACGATGTCGTCGAATCGCGCCGCGATCTCCCGCCGCGTCAGCCCGAGCAGCAGGCCCGTGATCTCGACGTTCTCGCGGCCCGAGATCTCGGGATGGAACCCCGCCCCGAGCTCCAGCAGCGCCGCCAGCCGGCCGCGCACCTCGACCGACCCCCGCGTCGGCCGGACGATCCCGGCGAGGACCTTCAGCAGCGTCGACTTGCCCGAGCCGTTGGCGCCGACAACGCCGAGCGTCTCGCCCGGCGCGACCTCGAACGAGACGTCCTCGAGCGCGGTGATCCCCCCCGGCACGCTCGGCGAGCGGCCGCCCGCGAGCAGGGCCGACTTGAGGGTTCCGTGCGGACGCCGTCCGTACCGGCGGTAGATCTTCGTGACGCCGGCGACGGCGACGGCCGGCGCGCTCACGCGTTCTCCGCCAGCGAGTCGCGCAGGCGTTCGAAGAGCATCCCGCCGGCGGCGAGCGCCACGGCGGCGGTGCCGGCCATCCAGGCCCAGTCCGCGGCGCCGATCGGCCGGAAGAAGAAGAGCGTGTCGTGGACGCCGGAGAAAAACGTCGAGAAGGGGTTCCAGCGCAGCAGCCCGCGATACCGCTCCGGCACCGCCTCGACGGGATAGAGGACCGGCGTGAGGAAGAACGCGAGCGTGAGGAGGTTGCCGACGACGTCGCGCACGTCGCCGAAGTGGACCGACAGGGCCGAGACGGCGAGCGCGATCCCGAACACGGTCAGGGCGAGGAGCAGGAGGACGAGGGGAAACTCGAGGAGCGCGAGGCCCGGCCGCACGCTCCCGCGGATCGCCGCGTAGACGATCGCCGCGGCGAGCACCGGCAGCGCGAGCAGCAGGTGGGCGAGCCGGGCGCCCACGCACGCGGCCGGGAAGACCTCGGGCGCCACGGTGGTCTTGCGCAGGAGCGGGCCGTTCGCGCGGAAGGTCTCGACCGCGTCCGTCAGCGTCGCGGAGACGAACCCCCAGACGAGGACCCCGGAGAAGAGGAAGAGCGCGTACGGCCGCACGTCGGCGCGCGGGGCAAAGACGAGGCGAAAGACGGTGGCGTACACCAGCAGCAGCAGCAGCGGATTGACGAGGGACCAGAGGAAGCCCAGGGCGCCGCCGCGGTAACGCGCGGCGAGCTCGCGGCGCGTGAGCGCGAGGACGAGGGCGCGCTGGGCGATTGCGCGCCGGAGAGGGGCCAGGACGGGCGGCTCGGGTCTCAAGTCTCGATTCTCCGGTTTCGGTTTCGGCTCGGCGGACAGATCGCGATGACGGGAGATGCCGTCGGGTATTCTCGCATCGTGTCGAGCGACGCGTCCGCCGCGCCCGGCGTCTCCTTCCGGGCCGTCACGAAGGTCTACGCGGGCGGCCAGGCCGTCGTCGCGCTCGACGGCGTCGACCTGGAGGTCCCGCCGGGCCGGTTTCTCGCCTTAGTCGGCGAGTCCGGCAGCGGCAAGTCCACCCTCCTCCACCTGGCCGGAGGCATCGACCGGCCCTCGTCGGGGGAGATCCGGGTCGGCGGCCGGAGCGTCGGCGCGCTGCCGGAGCGGGAGCTCGTCCTGTACCGCCGGCGCGAGGTCGGGATGGTCTTCCAGTTCTTCAACCTCCTCCCGCACCTGACCGTGCGCGAGAACGTCGAGCTGCCGCGGCGGCTGGACGGCCGTTCCGACGCGGGCGAGCGGGCCGCGGGGCTGCTCGAGCGCGTGGGCCTGTCCGCCCGCGCCGGGGCGCATCCGTACGAGCTCTCCGGGGGCCAGATGCAGCGGGTCGCCATCGCGCGGGCGCTCGTGACGGGCGCGCGCCTGCTCTTGGCCGACGAGCCGACCGGCAACCTCGACAGCCGCAACGGCGAGGCGGTGCTCGCGCTGCTCGACGAGATCCGGCGCGAGCGCGGCGTGACGCTGCTGCTGGCCACCCATTCCGCCGCCGCGGCCGCCCGGGCCGACGGCGTGGTCCATCTGAAGGACGGGAAGGTGACCGGCGCATGAAGGGCTTCGGGCTCGTCCTGAAGGCGCTCGTGACCGGACCGGCGAGGCGGCGGCCGGCCCGGGTCGTGCTGCCCGTCCTCGGTGTCGCGATCGGCGTTGCGGCCGTCGCAGCGATCCACCACGCCAACCGCAGCGTGACGGAGTCGTTTCGCGACGCGGCGTCGACGATTTCCGGGCGTAGTGACTTCGTCATCACGGGCCCGGCGGGAGTTCCCCTGTCGGAGCTTCCGAAGCTCGCGTTTCTCTGGGAAGTCGGCGCGTTCGCACCGGCCGTGACGGGAACGGTGGTGCTCGAAGGCGGCGAGGTCGTCCAGCTCCTCGGCGTGGACTGGGGCGGCGACGGCGTCGTCCGCGACGTCCGGCTCGTGGCACCGGCCGACGGCGGGCGCGGCCTCCTCGGCTCGGCCGGAACGGTCCTCGTGCCGGCGCCCTTCGCCGCGCGGCACGCGCTGTCCCCGGGCACGGAGCTCTCGCTGACGGCCGGCGGCGTCCCGCGACGGGTCCGCGTCGGAGGCATCCTCGAGCTCTCCGGCGTCGCGCGGGCCTCGGGAGGCGACCTGCTCCTGACCGACGTGTACACCGCCCAGGACCTGCTGGGGCGGCCGGGTGTGGTCGACCGCGTCGACGTCGTGCTCGACGCGGGAGCGTCGCGCGAGGCGATCGCGGCGGAGATCGCGCGGCGCCTGCCGCCCGGCCTCTCCCTCCAGCCGCCGGGCCGCGCCGCCGCGACGGCGGACCGGATGGTCCGCGCGTTCCGGTTCAACCTCAACGCGCTCGGGTCGCTGACGCTGCTCGTCGGGATGTTCCTCATCGCCAACGCCGTGTCGATCGCCGTCCTCCGGCGCCGCCCGGAGATCGCGTCGCTTCGGGCGCTCGGGACTTCCCGCGCGGCGATCTTCGCGGCCTTCCTGGTCGAAGGCGCGGCCGTGGGCCTGGTGGGAACGCTGCTCGGTGAGCTGCTCGGACTCGTCGCCTCCCGCGAGGCCATCCGAGCGGTCTCCGGCACGGTCTCCAGTCTCTACGCCCCCACGGCGCGGATCACGGGCGCGGGCTGGGCCGGGCCCGCGGCGCTGGCGGCGCTCGTCGGCATGGCCGCCTCGCTCGTCGCCACGATTCTGCCGGCCCTCGAGGCGATGCGCGTCGAGCCCGCGTCCGCCATGCGCTCGGGCTCGATCGAACGCCTCGCCCGGACGCGCCTTCCGCTGCGCGCGGGCCTGGCGGTCCTCGCCCTCACCCTCGCTGCCGCCGCTTCGCAGGCGGCCCCGGTCGACGGCCTGCCGATCTTCGGGTTCGCCGCCGTCGGTCTCGTCGTCGCGGCGCTCGCCGCGGCCTCGCCGTTTCTCGTGCGCGCCGCGGCCGCGCTGCCGTCGAGCCTCCCGGCGGGGGCCCTCGGCCCGGCCGGACGCCTCGGAGCGGGCTTCTTCGGCGGCGCGCTCGCGAAGAACGGCATCGCCGTGACCGCCCTCGCGATGGCGCTCGGCATGACGCTGGCGATGATCGTCACGGTCGCCTCGATCCGCGAGACCGTGCGCGTCTGGGTCGAGACGACGCTGCGCTCGGACCTCTGGATCAAGGCGGATGCCGGCGGCCGGAGCGGAATCATCGGCGACTTCCCCGAGGACGTCCTCCCCTTTCTGCGCGGCATCGACGGCGTCGCCGAGATCGATCCGTTCCGCGCCCGCGACGCCGTCGACGATCGCGGCCGGCCGTTCACGCTCGGCTCGGGCGACTTCCGCGTCGCGGCGCGGTCGGGAGGACTGGCGCTGATGGACGGGAGGGAACCCAGCGCGGCGGCGCTCGACGCCCGCGCGCGCGGCGAGCTCCTCGTCTCGGAGCCCTTCGCCCGGCGCTTCTCCGCCGGCGTCGGGTCCGACGTCCGCCTCTCGACGCCGGCAGGCCCCAGAGCCTTCCGCGTGAACGGCGTGTACCGCGACTACTCCAACGACCGCGGAACGGTGGTGATGGACCGGGGGCTCTACCTCGCCCTCTTCGCCGACGCGCGGATCACGAGCCTCGCCGTGACCGCGCGGCCCGGAGCGGACGTGCAGGACCTGCGGCGGCGCATCCTCGCGGCCGCCGCCGGACGCTACGCCCTCTCGGTGTCGACGAATCGGGAGCTCCGCCGGGAAGTGTTCCGTGATCTTCGACCGGACCTTCGCGGTCACACGCGCGCTCGAGGGCATCGCCGTCGCCGTCGCGGTGCTCGGGATCGCCAACGCCCTGATGGCCTCGGCCGTCGAGCGCCGCCGCTCGTTCGGCCTGCTGCGGGCCATCGGCGCCTCCGGCGGTCAGATCCGCCGCGCGACGCTCGTCGAGGCGCTCCTCTCCGGGCTGACGGGGACGCTCGCGGCCGTCATGGCCGGCGCGGCCTTCGCCTGGCTGCTCCTCGAGGTCATCAATCCCCAGTCGTTCGGCTGGACCGTGTCGCTCGCGGTGCCGGCGGCGACCCTCGCCGGCGCCGCGGCCCTCGTGCTCGCCGCGTCGGTCCTCGCGGGCCTTGCTCCCGGGCGCGTCGCGGCCGCGGTCGATCCGGCGGCGGCGCTGGCGGAAGAATGAGACGCGGATTTGGAGTCCTGGCCCTGGTCGTAGGGGCGGCGGCGGTCGGCGCCCTCCAATTCCCCCGCGACCACGGCTCTCACCCCGACGCGGCGCTCGAGTGGTGGTACTGGACGGGCCACCTCTCGGGCGAGGGCGGCCGCGCGTACGGATTCCAGCTCACCTTCTTCCGGCTGCGGGACGTCCACCTGGCCCACTTCGCCTGGACGGACGTCGCCTCGAAGAAGTTCGCCTACGAGGAAAAGACGCACCTGGCGCTGCCGGGCATCGCGGGCGCTTCGGCGGAGCGCCTAGACGTCTTCAACGAAGACTGGTCCGCGCGCGAGAAGAACGGCGCGCAGATTCTCTCGGCGCGCACGGCCGAAGGTCTCCTGACGCTGACGCTCGCGCCGGCGAAACCGCCGGTGCTCCACGGCGAGGGCGGGATCTCGCGCAAGGGTCCCGGCGCCAACGAGTACTCGCACTACGTCTCGATCCCGCGGTTGGCGGTCACCGGCACGCTCGACCGCAAGGGCCGCTCGGAGACGCTCGCGGGCACGGCGTGGTTCGACCACGAGTGGGGCCCGGGTGGATTGCCGGCGGGAGCCGCCGGGTGGGACTGGTTCGCCCTGCAGCTCTCGGACGGATCGGAGCTGATGCTCTACCGGATGCGTCTGTCCGGGAACGCCGCGTCGCCGTTCTCCGCCGGAACGTTCATTCCCGCTTCCGGCCCGCCGCGGTCGATCGCCTGGAAGGACGTGCGTCTCGCCGCGCGGACGACCTGGGCCTCACCGCGCTCGAAGGCCGTCTACCCGGCCGTCTGGTCGCTCGCCGTCGCGCCGCTCGGTCTCGACGTGACGATCTCGCCGCTTCTCGCCGACCAGGAGCTCGTCACCTCGCAATCGACCGGCGTCACGTACTGGGAAGGCGCCTGCGGGGTCGCGGGGACGCGGGACGGCCGCCCGATCGGCGGCCGCGCCTACGTCGAGATGACGGGGTACGCGGGGCGGGACGTGCCGGGGTTCTCGCCGTAGAGGCTACGGAGCCGGCGTCGGCGTCACCGTCCCCGGCTTGGGCTCGACCTCCATCGTGATCATGAAGGTCTTCGCCTTCGAGAAGTTGCGGTAGACGAAGGGGAACTTGATCGCGGCCGCGTCCCGCTCCCCCGCCAGGAGCCAGCCGACCCGGGTGCCGCCCGAGCCTGCCGCCACGAGGTTGCCCTCCTCGTCCATCACGGCGACCGCGACCCCCACGGCGACCGGGAACTGCCCGTCGTTGTCGATGCGCACCACGGCCTCGCTCGTCGAGCGGCGCAGGCCCGCGCCGACTTCCTTGCCGAGGTGGAAGACGATCTGGTTGATCTTGATCTTGTCGAGCGAGAGGCGGATGTCCTGGATGCTGTCGACGGGCTTGTAGTCGAACTTCTTCGTGACTTGCTGGGCGGCCAGAGGCGCCGCGAGAAGGCCCGCGGCGGCGAAGAGAAGAACTCGGCGCATGGCGCGTTCCTCCGTGCGGCGGACCATATCAAAGCGGGCCCGAAGGCCCGCGGTTGGAAGCGCGCCGTCCGGGCTCCCCCGTTATGGGACCGGCGTCGGGGTCGCGAGAGGCTCGGAGTCGACGCTCGAGGACGACGAGGACGAGCTCTTCGAGGGCTTGGACGACTTGCCCTGCGTCTCGATCGTCACCAGGAAGGTCGCGGCCTGGTCGAGCCGCCGGTACACGTACGGGAAGTCGATCGCGTAGTACGTGCGGTCGCCCTTGGACAGGTAGCCCCACTTGGTGCCGTTGGAGCCGGCGGCGACGACGTTGCCCTCCGCATCGAAGACGACGACGGCGACTCCGACCTGCTGATCCGTCAGGCCGTTGTTGTCGATCCGCACGCGCACGTCCGCGCTCGACTTGCGCAGCGGCGTCCCCTTGAGCGTGCTCCCCGTGTTGAACACCACCTGCCCGATCACGATGTCGCCCGCCTGAATGTTGATCTCCTGGACACCGTTGATCGGAGCCCAGTCGAACTTCTTGGTCGCCACCTCGCCAAAGAGCGGCGCCGCGAGGGCTCCCGCCAGACCGATTGCCGAGACAAGCCTGCCGAATCTCATTCCCACCTCCATGTCGAAACGCCAAAGCCATGCCGAGCCGGACGCTCCGGCGCGGACTTTAGGCAGTGTAGCAGGCCGGAGCGGCGCGTGCCGCGCCGGGCGCCTCGGCTAGCCGCGGGGAACGGCCAGGCGGCTCTTCCGATACCCGTAGAGAAAGTAGACCACGAGACCGATCGCCAGCCAGACGCCGAAGCGGATCCAGGTGTCGCCGGGAAGGCCTCCGTACCGGACGAAGACGAGGCCCTCGGGGGTCGAGCGAAACCACGGGAATCCTACGATCAAATAGAGGCAGATCGCGATTCCCGCGAGCGGGACGAAGGGAACGAACGGCGTGCGGAACGCTCGCTTCCGGTTCGGGTCCTTGTGCCGCAGCACCATGATCCCGGCGCAAACGAGAATGAACGCGAACAGCGTGCCGATGTTCGTCAACTCGATGAAGACGTCGAGGTTGGCGAAGGCGGAAAGGACCCCGACGGCGACGCCGATCCAGATGGTCGTCACGTGCGGGGTGCGGAACTTCGGGTGAATCTTCGCAAACGCGGGGGGAAGCAGCCCGTCTCGCGCCATCGAGAAGAAGATGCGCGCCTGGCCGTACTGAAAGACGAGGAGGACGGCGGTCGTCGCGACGACCGCCCCGAAAGCCACGATTCCGGCGGCCCAGCTCATCCCGAGCAGCGAGAAGGCCTTGGCCAGGGGCTCGGCGGAACCCCTGATGTCCGCCAACGGGACGATGCCCGTCAGGACCAACGAGGTCGCCACGTACAGCACCGTGCAGATGGCGAGCGATCCGATCATGCCGATCGGCATGTCCTTCTGGGGATTGCGGCATTCCTCGGCCGCGGTGGAAACGGCGTCGAAGCCGATGTACGCGAAGAAGATCAGTGCGGCGCCCGTGCCGATCCCCGCCCAGCCGTTCGGAGCGAACGGCGTCCAGTTCGTCGGCTTCACGTAGAAGGCGCCGACGAGGATGAAGAACAAAAGGATCGCGAGCTTCAGTACGACCATCCCGGTGTTGAATCGCGCCGACTCCTTGATGCCGATCACGAGGACCCACGTCACGAGCGCCGTGACGAGCACGGCCGGAAGGTTGAACACGATCGGAATTCCCAGGACGTGCGGGGCCGCGTCGAAGAACCCCTCGGTTCGCGAGGCCGTGAGGAGGTCGGTGCGCAGCCAGGCGGGGATCTCGATTCCGAAGCCCCGAAGCAGCTCGACGAAATAGCCGGACCACGAGACGGCGACGGCCACGTTTCCCATCGCGTACTCGATGATGAGGTCCCAGCCGATGATCCAGGCCACGAACTCGCCGAGCGTCGCGTACGAGTACGTGTAAGCGCTGCCCGAGATCGGCACGAGCGAGGCGAACTCCGCGTAACAGAGGGCGCAGAAGCCGCAGCCGATGGCGGTGATGAGAATCGAGATGACGAGCGCCGGGCCGGCCCCCGCGTGGTGGGCGCCGCCGGCCGCCGCGGTCCCGATGCCCGCGAAGATCCCGGCTCCGATGATCGCGCCGATGCCGAGCGCGATCAACTGGATCGGGCCGAGCGTCCGCTTCATCTGGTGCGCGGGTTCCTCGGCGTCGGCGAGGATTCGGTCGAGGGATTTGGTTCGGAGGAGCTGGCTGCTCATGCGGAAGTGTCGGCAGGATATCAGACGGGACGCAGGCGCATGGCGGCGAGAATCGTCGCGAGCGCTCCCGCGGCGCCCAGCAGCAGCCCCTCGAAGAGGCCGCGCGGGCGATATTCGAGCTCGACCCGGTGGTGCCCTTCCGGAAGGCGGACCGCCTGGAACGCTCCGTCGGCGCGCTCGACCTCGGCGGGCTCGCCGTTCGCGAAGGCCCTCCAGCCGGCTTCCCAGGAGTTGAAGACGACGAGCGCGCCCGCCTCCGGCATGCGGACGTCGAAGTCGAGACGCGTCGCCGAGCGCCGCTCTCCCGTCAGGACCGCGCCCTCGCGCATCGGCCGGGCGGGCCGGGGCTCGCCCTTCTCCAGGACCGCCGCCAGGCGGGGGTCGAACCCCGGCGCGAGCGTCTCTGCGACGGCGTTCTCCGGCCGCGTCACGATCGCGCCGGAAACGAGGAGGGCCCGGGGAAGGCCGGGAGCATCGGCGATCGCCAGAGGGCGGGCTTCGGTCTCCGGTCTTCCTGCAGGACGCGCCTCGCTGTAGACCACCGCCTCGACGCCCCCGAGCTGTGCGGCCCGCGGGGTGTCCTTCGTGAAGAGCTCCAGTGTGCGCCGAAGGGTCGGGCCGTCGCCCCACACCGACTCGAGGCCCCAGCGCATCCCGTTGGCCCAACGCAGAGACTCGTAGTGGCGCAGCATGAACAGCAGCTCGGGCCCCCGGTAGTGGACCGGGTAGAGCAGGTCGCCGACCGACAGGAAGCGTCTGGGAAAGCCGAGCGCGTCTTTCCCCAGACGCCGGGACAGCTCCCCGGCAACCTCCGGCTCGACCGACCAGGCCTCCGCCGCCGCCGTCGGCGCCGCGCGCCGGGCGTGCATCACGAGGTCGGCCGAAAGGAGCAGCAGGCAGGCGCCCCCGATCGATCGGCGCGAGGCCGCCGCCCGGAGCCAGAACGCGAGGACGAGCGCCGAGCCCACCGCCAGGGCCAGCGACCAGGACAGCAGGTACCGGACGGGCATCCGGAAGAGCGACATCGGCGGAAGCCAGCCGATCAGGCCGTAGGGGCCCTTCTCCCCGAAGGCGAAAGCGAGACCGAGCAGCCCGCCCCCCGCGACGGCGGCAAAGAGCCCCCCGGGAAAACCCTCCCGCCGGAGCGCGAGAAGCGCGAGGCCGGCCAGGAAAAAGACCGCGACGAGAATCCCAGGATAGGCCGCCGGCTCCGGCCACCGCGGCATCCCGTCGACCGGAAAGAGCGCCTGCGCGAGGTCCGGACCGGGACGCAGGGCCTGCGCATCGCGCTCGTCGCGCGACAGGCCCGATCCCCGCGAGCTGTCCGGGTAGATCAGGGCCGACGGGAGAAGGGATGGAGCGCCGAGCAGCAGCGCCAGGACCGCCGCCAGCGCCAGGTCGGCGGCGGCGCGGAGCCGGGGCCGGGCCGCGACGACCGCGCCGACCGCGACGGCGATGAGCAGCGGCGCCGCGGCGAGCAGGGCATGCGGGCGGGCGGCGAGCAGCGCCAGCCCGCCCGAGACCGCCGCCGTCAGCACCCCTGACCGCCGCCTCCCCCGACCGATCCAGACGATCCCGAGCAGGATCGCCGGCAGGTAGGCCGACACCGCGACGGCGCTCGGCCACGTGGCGCTCTGGATGAGCCGCGCCGACAGCATCCACGCCACGCCGCCGAAGAGCGACGACAGCGCATCCGCTCCGACGCGGCGCAACAGGAGGAACGCGAGGAACCCCGCCAGCCAGAAGTGAAAGAGCGTGAATGCGTCGTTGAGCCGGTGCACCGGCAGGCCCGTCGCGAGAAGCGGGACCATCGGCGGGTAGAGCAGCGGCGCCTCCTGCTGAAAGAGGAGGGGGTGGCCGCAGTACTCCCCCTCGACCCAGAACGGCGACTCGCCGGCGGCCAGGGCCGACTGCGTCGCGTGCCAGATCGGCAGGTGCTCATAGTAGAGATCGAAGTGGAAGAAGGACCGCTGGCCGGCGACGACCGGCCAGTACGCGGCGGCGAGGAGAAGCGCGAGCGCGGCTGCGGCCGCCAGCGTCGACCGCCCGGGCCGCGGCATTGCCCGGGCCGGCGGCGCGTTCTCCCCCACGCGACGATCTTACGCGAGCCCGGCGGCCGCGCCTGCGATGCGAGCCCGAATCTCGCCGAGCGTCGCGATGCGTTCGGGGACGTGCGGATGCTCACCGCGCCGGTCGAGCAGGAGGGCCGAGAGTCCGGCGGCGCGCGCTCCCTCGTAGTCGTCGCGCGCCGAGTCGCCCACGTGCAGGGCCTCCGCCGGCGCGACGCCGAGGCGGGCGCAAGTGCGGTGGAAGATCTCCGCCTCGGGCTTCCCGATCGCCTCGATCGCGGAAACGGAGACGACGCGGAAGAACGCGGAGAGCCCCAGGGCCTCGAGCAGCCGCGGCAGGTGCGAGTCCCAGTTCGAGATGACGGCCAGCGCGAGCCCGCGTTCCCGCAGGTCCTCGAGCGTCGGCAGGACGTCGTCGTAGATCGCCCAGGACCCGGGACGGCGAAAGTGCTCGGCCAGCCGCGCAAACGCCTCGGCGGAAACCTCTCCCCCGTCGAGCCGGGAGCGGATCTCGGTCAGGAACCCCCGCCAGAATTCCGCCTCACCCGAGACGCCTCCGTACCGGTCGCCCGCCGAGCGCGCCTGCACGGCGGCCCACGTCTGCCCGAGCGCCTCCCGCAGCCGCTCCGGAGCAAAACGCGCGCCGTCCTCGCCGAACACGCGGGCGTAGACCTCCTCGACGGGAGGGTCCGGATGAAGAAGCGTCGCGCCGGCGTCGAAGCAGACCGCCCGGATCAGCAGACGAGCGCGTTCTCCCGCATCACGCCGTCGAGCGCGCGGTTCAGGGCGTCGCAGCAGCGGCGGGCCGCCGCGAGCGCCTTCTCGCGCGCCTCGGGCGTGTCGGCCACGCGGCCGAGCGCCTCGCGCTCGACCTGGCGGTGCCACAGGTCGGCCTCCTCGTGGACCGAGAAGAACTTCGTGGCGTCGCCTTCGGCGATGCCGTAGAAGGCCTTCAGGCCCTCGCGTTTGGTCTTCGAGACCTCGGGGATCTGCGACTCGTAGGCGTAGAGCGCCGCGAGGCCCTCGGCCGTCGAGCCCTCGCGCGTCGCGCGGCGGAACTCGGCGATCGTCCCGGCGACTTCGGCGGTGCGGGGCGACGAGGCCAGGTCGGATTCGGCGGCGCCGAGCGCAGCGGCGAACTTGCGCCAGAGCGCCGGGTGGTTCTCCGGGCCGCGCTCCTCCTCGATCAGGTTCTCGAGGAGCTCCTGGCGCAGCGCCGCGTCCTCGCAGCCGGAATGAACGCCGGAAACGTAGGTCGGGAACGCCGCCACGTGCGGGTAGTAGGAGATCGCGTACTCGCGCAGGTTCTCCCGGGTCAGGCGGCCCTGCGACCAGAGCTGGTAGAACGGGTGATTGAGAAGGTGTCTCTCGGCGATCAGGGCGTCCAGTGTAGCGAGGAACTCTTCGCGCGTCATTTCAAAACCTCCCACGTCGGTGATGACGAGGGCGAAAGTCTAACCCCAAACGCGCTCTACGGCATCACCTGCCCGCCGTCGGCCACGATCGCCTGCCCGGTGACCGAGCGGGCGTCGTCCGAGGCGAGGTAGGCGGCGAGGCCCGCGATCTCTTCGGGATCGAGGACCCGCTTCAGGGGGGCCATGGCGGCGGCCGCGGCGCGGCCCGCCTCGACCGAGCCGAAGTGCTCGAAGCCCTGGCGCGCCATCTCCGTCTCGACCCAGCCGGGGCAGATTGCGTTGACCGTGATGTCCCGCGGGGCGAGCTCCAGGGCGAGGGCCCGCGTCAGGCCAATCACGCCGTGCTTCGAGGCGCAGTAGGCCGCAAAGCCGGGGACCCCGAAGCGGCCGAGCACCGAGGACAGGTTGATGACTCGCCCGCCCCTGGCAAGGTGGGGCGAGGCGGCGCGCGTGACGCGGAAGACCGCCGTGAGGTTGGTCGCGAGGATCGCGTCCCACCGGGCGTCGTCCGGGTCGTCGAGCTTGGTCATGCCGCCCAGGCCCGCGTTGTTGACGAGGACGTCGAGCCGCTCCCACCGCCCGACGGCCGCCGCGACGGCCTGCCGGACCGAATCGGCGTCCGTGACGTCGCACCGGACCGCCATCGCCCCGGCCCCGCCGGCGGAGAGCTCCGCGGCGTGTCGCCCGATGGCTTCATGGTCCCGCGCGGCCAGAACGACCCGCGCCCCCTCGGCCGCGAACCGGCGGGCGATCGCCTCGCCGATGCCGCGCGAGGCGCCCGTGACGAAGGCGACCTTCCCGTCGAGACGCCCGGTCATGCGCGGCGAGCGGGCAGCCGCGCCCCCGAGACCTCGGGCGGCAGCGGGAAGTGGACGTCTTCCTCGACCGTGAGGACCTCCTCGATTTCCACGACGGCCGGGCCGCCGAGCCGGCGGACGATGCCCTGGACGAGGAACTCCGGCGCCGAGGCGCCCGAGGTGATTCCGATCGTCTCGACCCCCTCGAGCCAGGCGAGGTCGACCTCCGAGACGTCGTCGACGAGATAGGCCCGGGCCCCGGCGAGGACCGCCTCTTCGACGAGACGGTTGGAGTTCGAGGAGTTGCGCGATCCGACGACGAGGATCACGGGCGCCCGCTTCGCGAGCTCCCGCACCGCGACCTGCCGGTTCTGCGTGGCGTAACAGATGTCGTCCTTGGCCGGAACGTGAATCGCGGGAAAGCGCCGCTTCAGGGTCTCGACGATCGGCCGCGTGTCCTCCATCGAGAGGGTCGTCTGCGTGATGAGCGCGACGCGGTCGGGATTCGCGACGGCGATCGACTCCGCGTCCCCGACCGAGGAGACCAGGCGAATCTGCGCCGCCGCCTCGCCCATCGTCCCTTCCACCTCTTCGTGGCCGGCGTGGCCGACGAGCAGGATGTCGTAGCCCATCCGCGCGAAGCGGATCGCCTCGAGGTGCACCTTGGTCACGAGCGGGCAGGTCGCGTCGATGACCTTGAGCCCCCGTGCGACGGCGGCCTCGCGAACCGCCGGCGACACGCCGTGCGCCGAGAAGACCACCGTGGCCCCGTCCGGCACCTCCGTCAGCTCGTCGACGAACCGGACGCCGCGGGCCTCGAAGTCCTTCACGACGTGCCGGTTGTGGACGATCTCCTTGCGGACGTAAACGGGGCCGTCGAAGCAGTCGAGCGCCAGGTCCACGATCTCGATGGCGCGCACCACGCCGGCGCAGAAGCCGCGAGGAGCCGCGAGGAGAACGCGGCGGACGGAGGTCGGAGGCGAGGAGGGGTCCGCAGTCATGATGCCGGAGCGGATTCTATCGCCCCGGCTCTCTCCCCCATTCGTTCGTCCGGGTCGGCTCGGGATCCTCGCGCCGTTCCCGGAAGAAGAGCGAACGCTCCAGGCCGCATTCGGCGCAGTATCGCTCGCCCGCTTCCGCCGTCCGCGGGCAGGCTTCGTTGCCGCAGCGGCGCGGCGCCGTCTCGTTCTCGCTCATCGGGACTTGCCTTTCTCGCCCGGCTGCGGGAGCAGATAGTGAAGGAGCTCCCGCTCGCAGCGTTCCCGGTAGGCGCCAAAGGTCGCCTCCGGGTCCTTTTCCGAAAGCCACTGCATCATCAGCCCGTCGAAGATCGCCCGCATCGTGGAGCCGGCCTCCTTCGGGTCGCGCAGGACGAAGACTCCCCGGCGCATCCCTTCCTCGACGATGCCGCCGTCGATCTCGCGGCAGCCCGCGTAGAAGCGCTCGTTGACCTCGCGGAAGGCCTCGCGCCTGGCGGCGAGGCCGCAGAAGTCGACGAAGGCCCGGAAGAACGCGCGGTTCTTCGAGGCCGACGGGAAGATCAACGCCACGAGGGCCCGGACCTTCGCGACCGGGTCCTGCTCCTTCGCCACGGCCTCGCGCATCCGCCCGTGGATCGAATCGATGAGCCAGGCGAAGAGCTGGCGGAAGAGGTCTTCCTTGGAGTCGAAGTAGTAGAGCGTCACGCCCTTGGAAACGCCGGCCCGGCGGGCGATGTCGTCGAGGGTGACCTCCGAGAAGCCCTTCTCGGCCACCTCGCGAAAGGCCGCCTTGAGAAGATTGAGCCGCCGTTCGGGCTCCGCGGAGACTGCGCTTCTCACCATCGAACCGAGAAGCTAACTGACCAGTCAGTCAAAGTCAAGGACCAGAGGCGTGGCCGCCAAAGCCGCTGCCTCCCATAGACTTGCGGCCGTGAACATCCGCCTGCTCCACTTCGCTTCCTTCCGCGACGCCGCCGGGCGCGAAGAGGAGTCGCGACAGGTCGCCGAGGGCGCTCGCGTCGAGGATCTGTGGGTGGCCCTCTGCCGGGAAGTCCCCCTCTTCGCCCGCTATCCGTCGATGCCGCCGGCCGCCGTCAACCGCGAGTACGTCCCCGGCGGCACGACGCTCGCCGAGGGCGACGAAGTGGCGTTTCTGCCGCCGGTCGCCGGGGGCTAGCGCGGTGTACGTCACCGGCTCCCCGATCGATCTGCCCGCCCTGCTCCGGGAGGCCCGTCCCGAGGACGGCGCGCTCTGCCTCTTCGTCGGCGTCGTGCGCAACGAGCACCAGGGCCGCGCGACGACGGCCATCGAGTACCAGGCCTACGGCCCGATGGCCGAGTCGGAGATGGCGAAGATCGCCGCCGGGCTCGCCCGGGACTTCCCCGCGGGCAAGGTCGCTTTGCAGCACCGCGTGGGCCGGCTCGAGATCGGCGAGGCCTCCGTCGCGATCGCCGCGGTCTCGCCGCATCGGGCCGAGGCCTTCGCCGCCTGCCGCGCCGCCATCGACCGCATCAAGACCACGGTCCCCATCTGGAAAAAGGAGTTCCATCCGGACGGCTCGAGCGACTGGGTGGATCCGACGCGGCCTTGACGTAGACTGGAACCGCCATGAACGGCCGGGCGGCGCGCCTCGCCCTGTGGACCGGCGTCCTGCTGATGATCGTCCGCGTGTCGGGCGCTCAGCAGGTCCTGTACGGCGGCAACCAGTGGCTGCAGGTGGAATCCGTCAACACGGGCTGGCTCGTGCGCGTAGACGCGGAGACCGGCGCCTCGACTCCGATCGGAAAGCCCGCGGGTGTGGCCCGACTTTCGGGTCTGGCGTTCGACGGGGCCGGAACGCTGTGGGCGTCGACCGTCACCGGAACTCCCTCCGGCACACGGCGCACCAGCACCCTCATCACGCTCAATCCTGCCGACGGATCCCTGCTTTCGACGATCGGCCCGATCCTCGACGGCCCCGGCGGAGCGCCGATGGGCATCGAAAGCCTCGCCATCCAGCCGGGCACGGATGCCCTCTTCGGAACGCGGGGCATCTCCGACCAGAATCTCGTTCACGCGGCCGACATCTATCGCATCGACAAGGCCACCGGAGTGGCCACCCTGTACATCGACAACAACAACGGCAACCAGGAATCCTCGATCGCGTTTGCGCCCGACGGCACGCTCTACCAGACGGTGTCGACCTGCTGCGCGGTCTTCGGCGGTAATCCCCGGTTCCAGGTCCTCGAGCCGTCCTCGGGCGCCGTCCTCAAGACCTGGCCCGCCCCGAAGTACTTCAAGGCGCTGGCGGTGCGGGAAGACGGAGTTCTCTTCGGGGCCGCCCCGAAAGACATCGTCGCAACCGACGTCTCGGAGCTCTACCGGATCGACCCGGGAACGGGCGTCGCCGACCTGATCGGCGAAACGGGGCACAACCCGATCGGTGCGCTGGCCTTCGGCGCGGCCGCGCCGGCCGGTCCGTGCGCGCCGGGCGCACACGCGCTCTGCCTGAACGGGGGACGCTTCTCGGTATCGGCGCGCTGGAGGAAGGCGGACGGATCGACGGGCGAGGGCACGGCCATTCCTCTGACCGGCGACTCGGGCTATTTCTGGTTCTTCAGTCCGGCCAACATCGAGGCCGTCGTCAAGGTCTTGAACGGCTGTTTCGGCGCCGCGCCTGCCTACTGGGTCTTCGCGGCGGGTCTGACCAGCGTCGAAGTTTCGCTCTCCATCGTCGACACGCAGACGGGCTCTGGCAAGACCTACCAGAGCGCGCTCGGAACCGCCTTCGCCCCGATTCAAGACACCTCGGCGTTCGCCACCTGTCCCTGAGGGTCCGGCTCGACTTCGACGCGCGGATTTTCGGGGTCCGATGCCACAATAGCCGCGCATGTCGCTCGCCAAGGTCATCGGTCCCGACATCGAAGAGCTGATCCGCGATCACCCGGAGGAGCTGCCGGCGGCGCTCGCCAACATCCACCCCGCGGACCTCGCCGAGCTCCTCGACGACCTGCCGCGCGAGGACCGCCTCGTCCTCTTCGAGGCGCTGCCCGTCGAGCAGGGCGCCGCGCTCCTCTCGGAGTTGAAGGGCGAGACGCTCCGCCTCGTCCTCCACAGCGCCTCGCCGGCGAAGCTCGGCTCGATGCTCGACCGGCTCCCGGCCGACGAGGTCACCTACCTCCTCGAGCACCTGACCCAGCGCCAGCGCGAGGTGATCCTCGCGAAGATGTCGCCGCGCGACGCCGCCGAGGTCGAGCGCCTCCAGCGCTACCCGCCTCAGACGGCCGGCCGCATCATGACCGAGAAGTTCGCCAAGATCCGGCCCGAGTGGACCGCGGCGGAGACGCTCGATCACTTGAAGCGCATCGATCCCGAGGTCGAAACCGTCCAGAGCCTCTACGCGGTCGACGACGCCGGCCGCCTGGTCGGCTACGTCGCGCTGCGCAAGCTCTTTCCCGCGCCGCCGGACCGGAGGATCGCCGACCTCATGGAGCGGCGCCTCCTGACCGTCCACGCCGACGCCAGCCAGGAAGAGGCGGCGAGGCTCGTCTCCAAGTACGACGTCCACGCGATCCCCGTCATCGACACGGACAGCAAGCTGCTCGGGATCATCACCGTCGACGACGTCATCGACATCCTGATCGAGGAACAGACCAAGGACGTGCTGCACCTCGGCGGCGTCTCGGCCACCGAGGAGGAAGTCGAGCAGGGCTACTTCGCCTCGAAGCCGTGGCGCAACGTGCGCGTGCGATTCAACTGGCTGCTCCTCCTCTTCGTGACCGAAACGCTCACCGGCACCGTTCTCCGGCACTACGAGGACGAGATCGCGAAGGTCGTCGCCCTCTCCTTCTTCATCCCCCTCCTGATCGGCACCGGCGGCAACTCCGGCTCCCAGACGGTCACGACCATCGTCCGCGGCCTCGCCGTCGGCGAGATCCGGCTGCGCGACTTCGGACGGGTGCTCCTGCGGGAAGGCTGGCAGCGGTCTCGCCCTCGGCATCCTGCTCGGGATCGTCGGATTCGGCCGCGCCATCCTGTGGGGATCGACGACCCCGCTCGCCATGACCGTGGGCGTCTCGATCCTCGTCATCTGCACGTGGGCGAACGCGGTCGGCGCGATGATTCCGATGCTCGCCACCGTCTTCAAGATCGACCCGACGGTGATGTCCGCACCGCTGATCGCGACCCTCGTGGACGCCACGGGCCTCATCATCTACTTCACGATCGCCAAGAGCTTTCTGGGACTCTAGCCCGCCGGCCCGCCCCCCGACGCCCTCCGACCTGATAGGATCCTCGGCTCGAAAAAGACATTTCGGAGGACCCATGAGCACGACCGCCAAGACCCGCGACTGGACGAGCCCGGACCTCGATCATTCCGTCATCAACTACCGCGCCGCCGACGGCATCGCGGTCATCGAGATCGACGACCCGCCGGCCAACACCTACACCTACGAGATGATGCGCCAGCTCGACGAGGCCATCCTCAAGGCCCGCTTCGACGACGACGTGCACGTCATCGTGATGCGCGGCGAGGGCGAGAAGTTCTTCTGCGCCGGCGCCAACATCGAGATGCTGAACGCCGTCACCCCGGGCTTCAAGTACTTCTTCTGCCTGCACGCCAACGAGACGCTGAACCGCCTCGAGCAGACGCCGAAGCTCGTCATCGCGGCGCTGAACGGCCACACCGTCGGCGGCGGCCTCGAGATCGCGATGGCGGCGGACCTGCGCATCGCGCGCAAGGACGCCGGCAAGATCGGCCTGCCCGAGGTCACCCTCGGCGTGCTGCCGGGCACCGGCGGCACGCAGCGCCTCGCGCGCTGGTCGGCAAGTCGCAAGGCGATCGAGCTCATGGTCACCGGCGACACCTTCTCCTTCGAGGAGGCGCACGAGCTCGGCCTCGTCAACCAGGTCTTCGACGCGACGCCCGACGAGTGCTGGGAGCAGGTCATGGACTACGCCCGCCAGTTCTGCCGCCGAACAAGGCCTCGAAGGCGCGTCGGCCGCATCAAGCGCGCCGTGCAGTCGGGCTGGGACCTGCCGTTCGAGTCGGCCTCGCCATCGAGCGCGAGCTGCAGCAGCTGCTCTTCCAGAGCGACGACGCGAAGGAAGGCATCGCCGCCTACGTGGAGAAGCGCGTGCCGAAGTTCAAGGGGAAGTGAGCCACCCTGAAGACCGACCTCTTCATCGACGGGACCGTCGCCCCCGCCGAGTCCGGCAAGCGGTTCGCGACCGTCAACCCCGCGACCGAGGAGACGATCGCCGAGGTGGCCGAGGCGCGGCCGGCCGACGTCGACCGCGGCGGTCGCCGCGGCGCGCAAGGCGTTCGAGTCCGGCCCCTGGGCCGCGATGAAGCCGCGCGCAGCGCGGCCGGATCCTGACGCGCGCGGCCGACCTGCTCTCGGCGCGCGCCGACGAGTTCGGCGCGTCGAGACGCTGGACAACGGCAAGCCGATCTTCGAGTCCGCCAAGATCGACATGCCGGCGGCCGCCGAGTGCCTGGCGTACTTCGGCGGCTGGGCCGACAAGATCTACGGCGAGACCCTCCCCGGCCGGCCGGACGCGTTCCTCACTACACGCTGCGCGAGCCGCTCGGCGTCGTCGGCGCGATCACGCCGTGGAACTTCCCGCTCCTCCTGGCGGTGTGGAAGATCGCCCCGGCGCTGGCGCTCGGCAACACGGTCGTCCTCAAGCCGGCGTCCGCCACGCCGCTGACCGCGCTCATCCTCGCCGAGCTGCTGGCCGAGGCCGGCCTCCCGCCGGGCGCCTTCAACGTCGTCCCGGGACCGGGCGCCGGATCGGCAAGGCGATGGCCGAGCATCCCGGCATCGACAAGATCGCCTTCACCGGCGAGACCGAGACGGGCAAGGTCGATCATGCGCGCGGCCGCCGGCACGGTGAAGCGCGTCTCGCTCGAGCTCGGCGGCAAGTCGCCCAACATCGTCTTCGCCGACGCCGACCTCGACGCCGCCGCGAAGGGCGCGATCAACGGCATCTTCTACGGCAAGGGCGAGGTCTGCGCGGCCGGCTCGCGCCTGCTCGTCGAGGAGCTCGATCCACGACGAGCTCATGGAGAAGCTCGTCGAGCGCGCGAAGAAGATGGCGCCCGGCGATCCGCTCGACCCGAAGACGCGGCTCGGCGCCCTCGTCGTCCGAGAAGCAGCGCGAGACCGTCGCGCGGCTACGTCGAGGCGGGCAAGGCCGAAGGCGCGACGCTCGTCGCCGGCGGCAACGCGCGGCCTCGGTCAACGGCAAGGGCTACTTCGTCGAGGCGACGGTCTTCGACGGCGTGACGCCCGGAGATGACGATCGCGCGCGAGGAGATCTTCGGCCCGGTGCTCGCCGTGATCGACCTTCGAGGACGAGGACGAGGCCGTCGCGCTCGGCAACGACACGATCTACGGCCTGGCCGCCGGCGTCTGGACGCGGGACGTCAAGAAGGCGCACCGCGTCGCGCGAAGGCGCTCAAGGCCGGCACCGTCTGGGTCAACACCTACAACCTCTACGACCCGGGCCTGCCGTTCGGCGGCTACAAGCAATCGGGCTTCGGCCGCGAGCGCGGCCACTGCGCGCTCGAGGAGTACACGCAGGTCAAGAGCGTCTGGGTCGATCTGACGTAGCGATCCTGGAAAGGGTCTGACCCCCAGGCCGACCACCGAAGGCAGACCGTCGGCAGTAGGCAACGCCGGCCGGAGGCCGGCGTTAGGGGGTCTGACCCGGACTTCGGGGTGAGGGGGGGTATGGTCTCTTCGGCTCTCCTGCTGATGACGCGCTCGCCGCTCCCGACGCGAGCGCCTCGCCCTCGATCGACCCGGTCTTCGCCTCGCTCGAGAAGGTCCGCGGATTCCACGACGCGTCGATCTCCCCCGACGGCCGCCGCGCGGCGTGGTCCGGAGAAGCTCCCGGACGCGGGCGGACTCGACCGCCTCGGAGCGATCCGCGTCGCCGACCTCTCCTCCGGCGCCTCGAGGCCCCTGTCGGCCGCGACGGACGGCAAGCCGCACAGGGAGATGGAGCCCGTCTTCTCTCCGGACGGCCGGTCGATCGCGTTTCTCTCCGACGCCTCGACGCGCCGCCAGTTCCAGGTCTGGATCGCTCCGGCCGCCGGCGGCCCCGCGCGGGCGCTCACGAAGGTGAAGGGCCAGCTCCAGGACCTCCGGTGGTCGCCGGACGGCAAGTCGGTCTCCTTCCTCTTCGTCGAGGGCTCGACGCAGGAGACCGGCGCCCTGACCGCCTACGCGCGCGACTCCGGCGTCGGTCGAGGAGAAACCGGACATCCAGCGGATCGCGGTCGCGGACGTCGCGACGGGCCGCGTGCGCTCGGTTTCTCCGGAGGAACTCTACGTCTACGACTACGACTGGTCGCCCGACGGCAGGACCTTCGCCGCGGAGGCGGCCTTCGGCTCGGGCACGAACAACTACTGGGTCGCCGAGCTCTACCTCGTCGACGCCGCGTCCGGGAAGGCGCGTTCGATCTGGAAACCGCCGCTCCAGATCGCCTGCCCGCGCTTCTCGCCGGACGGCCGGTCGATCGCGGTCATCCACGGCATCATGAGCGACGAGGGCTCCAACGGCGGCGACGTCTGGGTAGTGCCGGCGTCCGGCGCCGGCGCGCGCGAGGAACCTCACGCCCGGCATGCGCTGGTCGGCGACGCGTCTCGTCTGGCGTTCCCCCGGCGAGCTGCTCTTCGCCGGACACACGGACGGCGGCTTCGGCGTCGCCGCGATCGACCCCGGCGACGGGCGCGGCTCGCGACGCTCTGGCCGGCGCCGAGAAGCTCGGACACTTCGCTCGCCGCGCGCGGCGGCGCCGCGGTCGGCGATCCGCGAGTCGTTCCAGGACCCGCCCGAGGTGTGGGCCGGGCCGATCGGCGCGTGGAAGACGGTCTCGGACGTCAACGCGAAGGCGAAGGCGGTTCTGGGGCGAGGCGAAGTCCCTCCACTGGCAGAGCGACGGGCGCCTCGGTCCAGGGCTGGCTCCTGTACCCGCCGAACTTCGATGCCGTCGCGCCGCTACCCGATGGTCGTCATCGCCCACGGCGGGCCCTCCGGCGCGGCGACGGCCTCGTGGCCCTCGCGCTGGGCGGGAGTCGCTGCCCTCGCAGGGCTACTTCGTCTTCCTGCCCAACCCGCGCGGCAGCTTCGGCTTCGGCGAGGCCTTCACCGCAGGGCAACGTCAAGGACTTCGGCGGCGGCGACCTGCGCGACATCCTCTCCGGCGTCGACGCGGCGCTCGGCGTCGCTCCGATCGACGGAAAGCGCCTCGGGCATCATCGGCTGGAGCTACGGCGGCTACATGACGATGTGGGCCGTCACGCAGACCGACCGCTTCGCCGCCGGCGTGGCGGGCGCCGGCATCGCGAGCTGGCAGAGCTACTACGGCCAGAACAAGATCGACACGTGGATGCTCCCCTTCTTCGGCGCCTCCGTGTACGACGACCCGAAGGTCTACGCGAAGTCCTCGCCGATCGAGTTCATCAAGAAGGTCGAAGACGCCGACGCTCGTGCTGCACGGCGAGCGCGACTCGGAAGTGCCGACGCCGCAGGGCTACGAGTTCTGGCACGCGCTGAAGACGCTCGGCGTGCCGACGCAGCTCGTCATCTACACCGACGAAGGCCACGGGATCCGAAAGCCCGAGCACCAGCGCGACATCGTCCGGCGAAGCGTCGCGTGGTTTGATCGGTACCTGAAACCCCGATGACCTTCGACGCGCGCACGCTCGCCGGCCGCTCCATCGTCGTCACCGGCGGAGGCTCGGGCCTCGGCCTGGCGATGGCGAAGCAGTTCGTCTCCTGCGGCGCCCGCGTCACGATCGCCGGGCGGCGGCCCGAGCGGCTCGAGGCGGCGTCGAAGGAGATCGCCGCCGCCGCGCGCGAGGGCGGCGCGGTCGAGACCTTCGCGGCCGACGTGCGCGAGCCCGCGGCCTGCGAGGCGCTGGTGGCCCGCGCCGCGGAGCGCTTCGGCGCCGTCGACGGCCTCGTCAACAACGCCGCCGGCAACTTCCTCGCCTTCTCGGAAGAGCTGACGCCCGAACGGCTTCGACGCCGTCGTGCGCACCGTTCTCTATGGAACGGTGAACTGCACGCTCGCCTTCGGGCGGCACCTGCTGGCGCGGAAGGCCCCGGGCGCCGTCGTCTCGATCCTCGCGACGTACGCCTGGACGGGGTCGGCGTTCGTCCTGCCGTCGGCCTGCGCGAAGGCGGGCGTGATGGCGATGACGCGCTCGCTCGCCGTCGAGTGGGGCCCCGCGGGCATCCGCTTGAACGCCATCGCGCCCGGGCCGATCCCGACCGAGGGCGCCTTCTCGCGCCTCATGGCCAACCCCGCCGCGGAGAAGGCGGCGCTCGGCCGCGTGCCGCTGGCGCGCTTCGGCAAGCCCGAGGAGATCGCGAACCTCGCGACGTTCCTGCTCTCGGACCTCTGCCCGTACCAGACCGGCGACGTCGTCACGATGGACGGCGGCGAGTGGATCGCCGGCGCCGGAGAGTTCTCGGACTATCGACGCGTGCCGCGGGAGGCCCTGAAGGCCGCCTTCGACGCGATGAAGCCCAGGAAGGGCTAGGGAGCGACCATGCGACATCTCGTGCTCGGCGGAACCGGAACCGTGGGAGGCCTCGTCGTGCAGGGCCTGCTCGCGAAGGGCGAGCAGGTTCGCGTCGTGACCCGCACCGCCGAGCGCGCGAAGGCGCTGCCGAAGGGCGTCGCGGCGGTCGTCGGCGACCTCGCGGACCCGGATACGTACGAGGCGATCTTCCGCGACTACGACCACCTCTTCCTCCTGACGGCCAACGGCCCGTCGGACCTCCTGGAGGGCCTGGCCGCCGCCAACGAGGCGCGGCGGACCGGCGCCCGGCGCGTCGTCCACCTCTCGATCCACGACGTCGAGAAGGCGCTCGAGGCGCCGCACTTCGCCTCCAAGATCGCGATCGAGGCGGCGCTGAAGCAGAGCGGCCTGTCCTGGACGATCCTGCGGCCCAACAATTTCTTCCAGAACGACACCTGGTGGAAGGACGTCCTGCTCCAGCACGGCGTCTATCCCCAGCCGATCGGCGACGTCGGGCTCTCGCGCGTGGACACCCGCGACATCGGCGACGCGGCGGTCCGCGCGCTGACCGAGAGCGGGCACACCGGAAAGACCTACGCCATCGTCGGTCCCGACGCCCTGACGGGCGAGGATTGCGCCGCGCATTTCTCGCGGGCCCTCGGAAAGACGATCGTCTACGGCGGCAACGATCTCGAGGCCTGGGCGAAGGCCTCGCGCGCCTTCCTGCCGGCCTGGGCGGTCTACGACTACGCGCTCATGTACGCCGCGTTCCAGAAGAAGGGGTTGAAGGCGACGCCGGAGCAGCTCGGCGAGAGCCGGACGATCGTCGGCCACGCGCCGCGCACGTTCGCCGACTTCGTGAAGGAAGCCGCCGCCGCCTGGAAGGCCTGAAGAGCTAGCCGAAAGACTCGGCCAGGAACGCCTCGAGCTCGCGCTTGTGCACGCCGGCGTTGCCGGTGGCCGGCGACGGCGACGCGGCGCGGCCGACGTACTCGAGGCGGCGGCCGGCCGGCAGGAAGTCCTCGGAGCGCTCCTTGACGAAGGTCCACGCGCCCATGTTCCTGGGCTCCTCCTGGACCCACGCCGTCCGGCTCGCCTTCGGGTAGCCGGCGGCGATCGCCGACAGCCGCTCCTGCGGGAACGGGTAGAGCTGCTCGAGGCGCACGATGGCGGTCTTGAAGTCGCCGCGCTTCTCCTTCTCGGCGCGCAGGTCGTAGTAGACCTTGCCGCTGCAGAAGAGGATCCGCTCGACGAGGGCGCGGTCGGCGACCTCCGGATCGTCGAGGACGACGCGGAACCCGCCCGACACTAGCGATTCGATCGGCGAAGAGGCGGCCGGCAGCCGCAGGAGGCTCTTCGGCGTGAAGACGATGATCGGCTTGCCGAGCGGCTGGCGCATCTGGCGGCGCAGGAGGTGGAAGTACTGCGCCGGCGTCGTCGCGTTGCACGACCTGCAGGTTGCCGTCGGCGCAGAGCTGGAGGTAGCGCTCGATGCGCGCGCTCGAGTGCTCGGGCCCCTGGCCCTCCGAGCCGTGCGGCAGGAGCATGCCCATGCGGGAGCGCTGGCGCCACTTGTCCTCCGCCGAGGCGATGAACTGGTCGACGATGACCTGGGCGCCGTTGGCGAAGTCGCCGAACTGGGCCTCCCAGAGGACGAGCGCCTCGGGCCACTCCACGCTGTAGCCGTAGTCGAAGCCGAGCACGGCGAACTCGGAGAGCGGGCTGTCGCAGGCCTCGAAGTGCGCCTGCTTCGGGTCGAGTGTCGAGAGCGGCGTCCAGGGCTCCGCCGTCTGGGTGTCGACGAGGACGGCGTGGCGCTGGGAGAAGGTTCCGCGGCTCGAGTCCTGTCCGCTGACGCGGATCGGCGTGCCCTCGAGCAGGAGCGACCCGAAGGCGAGGGCCTCGGCCGTGCCCCAGTCGAGCGGCAGGGCGCCCTCCGCCATCTTCGCGCGGCGGGCGAGCTGCTGGACCATCTTGGGGTTGAGGCGGAATTCGGACGGGCACCGTCGTCAGCACCCGGCCGATCCGCGCCAGCGTCTCGCGGGAGACGCCTGTCTCCATCTCGACGACGCCGAGGGCGGCCTCCGCCGGCGCCGGCGCGGCCGTGCGGGGGCGGCGCGCGGCTTCCTTGGCGGCCGCGAGCGCCGCCTCGTACTCGGCGAGCTGGCGCGCCTCGAGCTCCCGGACCTCCTCCTCGGTGAGCACGCCTTCGCGGACGAGCCTGCGGGCGTAGAGCGCGCGCACTCCCGGGTGGGCCTCGATCGCGCGATACATGAGGGGCTGCGTGTACGTCGGCTCGTCGCCCTCGTTGTGCCCGTGGCGCCGGAACCCGATCAGGTCGATGACGACGTCCTTGTGGAACTCCTGCCGGTAGTCGAGCGCGATCTCGAGCACGCGGTAGGCGGCCTCGGGATCGTCGGCGTTGACGTGGAAGATCGGGACCTGGTTGATCTTGGCGACGTCGGTCGAGTACACCGACGAGCGGCCCTTCGACGGCGGCGTGGTGAACCCGATCTGGTTGTTGATGACGACGTGGATCGTGCCGCCGGTGCGATAGCCCGGCAGCTGCGAAAGGTTGAGGACCTCGGCCACCATCCCCTGGCCGGCGAAGGCCGCGTCGCCGTGCAGGAGCACCGGCAGCACCGGCTTCCAGGCCGCCGGGCCGTGCCCGGCCTTGCGCTCCTGCTTGGCGCGCACGACCCCCTCGACGACCGGATCGACCGCCTCGAGGTGCGAGGGGTTCGACTCGACCTGGACGCCGATGTCGCGCCCGGACTCGGACCGGCGCACGGTCCGCGCGCCCTGGTGGTACTTCACGTCACCTTCGTCGGCCGGGAAGTCCGGATGCACGACGCCCTCGAAGCCGGAGAAGATCCGCTCGGCCGAGTTGCCGACGACGTTGGCGAGGATGTTCAACCGCCCGCGGTGCGACATCCCGATGACGACCTCGTCGACCTCCGCGCGCGGCCGAGCCTTCGACGAGCCGGTCGAGCAGCGGAATCGCGGTCTCGCAGCCCTCGACGGAGTAGCGGCGCTGGCCGAGGAACCTGGTCCCGAGGAAGCGCTCGAACTCCTCGGCCGCGATGAGCTTGACGAGGAGGCTCCGGCGGATCTCCTTCGGGAGCGGACCGGCGGCGGCCGCCGCGGCGACGCGCGCCCGGATCCAGTACTTCTCGGTGGGGCTCGAGATGTAGCGGTACTCGGTGCCGATCTTGCCGCAGTAGACGCGGCGCATCAGCGCGATGATCTCGCGCAGCGGCATCCGGTCGCCGCCCTTCAGGCCCCCCGTGTAGAACTCGCGGTCGAGGTCCCAGATCGTCAGGCCGTAGGTCTCGAGCTCGAGCTCCGGGTGGGCCGCGATCTCGCGCGAGCGGAGCGGATCGATGTCGGCGAGCAGGTGCCCGCGCACGCGGTAGCCGTTGATGAGCTCGAGGACCCGCGCCTGCCTGGCGATGTCCTCGCCGTGGCCGTCGGCCGCGATCGTCGGGTTCCTGTCGATCTCCCACTTCAGGGGCCGGAACGCGATCCCGAGGTCCGCGAAGACGCCCTCGTAGAAGCCGTGGCCGCCGAGCAGCAGCTCCTGCGACGTGCGCCAGGAACGCGCCCGACTCGGCGCCCTGGATGATCCGGTGATCGTAGGTCGACGTGAACGTCACGGCCTTGCTGATCGCCAGGCGCGAGAGCGTCGCTGGCGCCGTCGCCGCGAACTCGGCCGGATACTCGATGGCACCGGTCGCGATGATCGCCCCCTGGCCCGGCATCAGGCGCGGCACCGACGCGGTCGTGCCGAGCGTGCCCGGGTTGGTCAGCGAGATCGTGGTGCCTTCGAAGTCGGAGACCTGGAGCTTGCCCGCGCGGGCGCGCGCGACGACGTCGTCGGCGGCGGCCAGGAACTGCGCGAAGTTCAGCTTCTCCGCGCCCTTCACGTTGGGGACGAGGAGCGAGCGCGCTCCGTCGGACTTGACCACGTCGACGGCGAGGCCGAAACGGATCTCCCCGCGCCGCACGCGGACGGGCTCGCCGCCCGCGGCGTCGAACGCGTCGTTCATGACGGGGAAGGCCTCGATCCCGCGGATGATGGCCCACGAGATCAGGTGCGTGAAGGAGATCTTGGACTGACCCAGGGACGCGCGGGCCTCGTTGACGAGGCGGCGGTTCTCGTCGAGCAGCTTGATCGGGATCTGCCGCTGCGTCGTCGCCGTCGGAACCGCCAGGCTCGCCTGCATGTTCTCGGCGATCCGGGCGGCCGCGCCGCGAAGGGCCACCCGCTCGCCGGAGATCGCCGGTCCCGGAGCGGGTGCCGGGGCCGGGGCCGCCGCCGGCGCGGGGCGCGCGACCTCCGCCGCCGGGGCGGGAACTCTCGCCTCCGCCTCGCCGAAGCGGTCCCGGAAGTACCGGCGCCACTCGTCGTCGACGGCCGCGGGATTCGACCGATAACGGTGAAAGAGCTCCTCGACGTAGCTGGCGTTGGCGCCGAACTCGGAGAGCAGTTCCTCGGACAGGTCGGCCTGCGGGGTGCGGGTGGCCATGGGAGGGGGATATTAAACCAGCCGGCGCACCGGCGGCGGCACCGCCGCTGATACGATGCGGCGCCGCGGAGGGAGCTCTTGAACTCACTGAAACGCCTCGTCCTCGCCGGCTTCGTGTGCGGGTTCGCCGCTCCGGCGCCCGCCGCCGACCCCGCCGTCCCGCCCGCCGTCCTCGCGGCCGCCGGGGGGCTGCGGGACCGCATCCTCGCCGGCTCGAAGGCCGCGGACTGGGTCCGCGACCTGACCGACCTCGCCGGCCCGCGGCTCGCCGGGTCCCCGGGCGACCGCGCCGCGGTGGCGGTGGCGCTCCGGATGCTCGAGGCCCAGGGATTCAAGAACGTCCGGGCCGAGAAGGTGATGGTCCCCTTCTGGCAGCGCGGCGTCGAGACCGGCCAGGTCACCTCCCCCGTCTCCCAGACGCTCGCCCTGACGGCCCTCGGCGGCAGCATCGCGACTCCCGAGGGAGGCCTCGAAGGCGAGATCGTGCGCGTGGCCTCGCTTCCCGAGCTCGCGGGCAAGGGCGAGGCCGTCCGAGGCAGGATCGTGTTCATCGATCAGCCGACGGCCCGCACCTCCGACGGCTCGGGCTACGGTTCGGCGGGGCACGTTCGCAGCGAAGGCCCCTCGGCGGCGGCGAAGCTCGGCGCGATCGGGCTCCTGATCCGCTCGATCGGCACCGACGACGACCGGCTCCCCCACACGGGCGGCACGCACTACACCGAAGGCGTGGCGAAGATCCCCGCCGCCGCCCTGTCCGCGCCGGACGCGGACCTGCTGACCCGCCTTCTCGCGCGCGGGCCCGTGCGCGTGCGCTTCACGCTCGGCTGCCGGACGCTGCCGGACGCCGAGTCCGCCAACGTCGTCGGCGAAATCCCGGGCCGGGAGGCTCCGCAGGAGATCGTGCTCCTCGGCGCGCACCTCGACTCGTGGGACCTCGGCACGGGTGCCCTCGACGACGCCGCGGGCTGCGGCATCGTCATCGAGGCCGCGCGGCAGATCGGCCTGATGAAGGAGCGGCCGCGGCGGACGATCCGCGTCGTCCTCTTCGCCAACGAGGAGAACGGCCTGAAGGGCGGCAAGACCTACGCGCAGACCCACGCCGCGGAGTTGGCGTCGCACGTCGCGGCTCTCGAGGCCGACCTCGGCCAGGGCCCGCCGCTCGGATTCGGGTGGAACGCCGGACCGTCGGCCGAGACGGCGCTCAAGGCCGTGGCCGGCGCTCTCGCGCCGATCGCCGCCGACACGCTCAAGGTCGAGGACATCGGCGGGGCCGACCTCATCTATCTCCTGCCGTCCGGAATGCCGAACCTCGGACTGACGCTCGACGCGACCGACTACTTCGACTACCACCACACGGCCAACGACAACTTCGATCGCATCGATCCGAAGATCCTCGACCGGTCGACCGCGGCCGCGGCGACGCTCGCGTACGTTCTCGCGGAGATGCCGGGGACGCTCGAGCGCATCCCGCCCGAGAAGCGCGTGCTGCCGGCGTGGGCCCGCTGAGCGAAGACCCGGGCTACTTCTTGCCGGCGACCTTCTCGCGCACGGACTGCACCTCCGGGTGCTGGAACCCGAGGAGCTCCGCGATGCGGCGCGCGAGCTGGTTCTCGGCCGCGGTCAGGGTTCCGTCCGAGTAGACGACGCCCCAGATCACCTCGACGAGGCGCAGCCGCTCCTCGCGCGAAAATCGTTCCGTGATGAGACGCGTGAACTGGTAGAGGTCGACGCTCTCGCGCCGCTCGGCCTCGGCGAGCCGCACGATCTCGGCGACATCGCCCGGAGCCACGCCGAAGTCCTCGCGTACGGCGCGTAAAATCCGTTCGCGCTCGGCCTCGGCGAACGAGTCGTCGGCGTGCGCGATCTCGAGCAGCAGGGCGCAGGCCGCGATGGCCACCTCGTCCGGCCGCCGGGTCTCCTCCGGAGAGGACAGTCTCGAAAGGAAGTACTGACGGATTCCGTGGATCCCCATGGTTTGCAGTCTATGGCGAAACTTTACCGCCTCGGCTCGCGTATTGGGGTGTGAGGCATGACCATGAAACGGCGCGAATTCGAGTCCCTCCTTCTGACCCTCGAGTCCACGCCGGCCCTGCTGTCCCGGGCGGCGGCGCTCCTGTCCCCCGCGGAGGCGCGCCGCCGGCCCGCGGCGGGCGGATTCTCGTTCGTCGAGAACGTCTGGCATCTGGCCGACCTCGAGCGCGACGGCTACGGCGTTCGCATCCGGCGCATCCTCGGGGAGACGGAGCCGGCGCTGCTGAACTTCGACGGCGAGCGCATCGCCCGCGAACGGGCCTACCAGGAACGCGACGTCGACCGCGGCCTCGTGTGCTTCGCCCGCTCGCGCCGCCAGAACCTCGAGGCGCTCGCGCGCCTGTCCCCTTCGGAGTGGAAGCGCGCCGGCGCGCTGGAAGGCGTGGGCCGCGTCACCCTCGACGACATCCCGCGGATGATGGTCGAGCACGACCGCGCGCACGGCCTCGAGATCACGGGCCTGCTCGCCGAGATCCGCGGCGCGATGCCGGACGCGCTCCAGCCCTTTCGCTCCGCCGTAGCGTAGCCTTCGCCCCGGCGGAATCTCAGAAACACTCGGCGTCCTTCGAGCCGGCCGACGATCCGGCGTCAGTCGTCTTCTTCGCGCCCCGGATCTCGGCGCGCGCGGCCTCCAGATCCTTCCGGAACTCCGGGACGCTCTTCAGGCGGTCGACGATCTGCCGCGCCAGCTCGCGGCCCGAGGCCGAGTCGCTCGGGAAGTGGACGCCGAGGATCTCTCGCGAGAAGGCCAGCTCCGCCGCCCCGCGATGGAAGACGTCGCGGCTCTCCGGCAGCAGTTCCTCGAAGACGAACGCCGCCACCCAGGAGTTGGCGGAGTGGGCGCTGGGATAGGCCGGGAAGTTCGGCGTCTCGAGCCGCTCGATCCTCGGCTCGAGCTCGTAGGGCCGCGCGCGGTCGAAGCGGTACTTCTGCGTCCAGATGTAGTACGACGCGTCGGACTGGACGCGGGCCATCAGGTCCGCGGTCTTCGGCAGCGCCTCGGGGCCGAACCAGCCTCCGAGAGCGCTCCCCGTGAAGAAGAGATTGCGCCGCATTTGCGCGTAATCCTCGTCGCCGGGCTGCGTGCTGACCCGGTAGTACACGCCGGCGAGCATCTTGCTGCGGGCGACGTTCTCGGAGCTGCGGGACCGGACCTGGAGCTCCAGCAGATAGTCGAGCTCGGCGCGCGTCCGGGCGGAGCTGTTCGCCGGGAAGTCAGGCAGCGAGAAGGCCGAAGGCGGATCGTCCAGGTACGCCGGAGCGCGGCCGAGGATCTTGAAGTAGCCGGGACTCATCGAGGCGAGGTCGAAGAGCTGCCGGTCGAGGGCGGCGCCTCCGGCGCGGGGAGCCGGGTCGAGACGGGCGAGCCGCGCGTAGTGCTCGGAGGAGACGGCGAGGCGTTCGCCCGCGACGGCGGCCTCGCCGGGCGCGCAGGAGGCCGGCGGGCATTTCTCGGGCGGCACCAGCGCGAGGACGAGGGCGGCCAGGACGGGGGCGGCGATCAGGTGGTGCATCGATTCCTCCGGAGGGACTAGGCGGCAGGCCCGAGAGGCGTGACCGCCTCCGGCCCGTGTCACGCTCCGGCCCTCCCGCGCCTATACAGGGTCGAGAGGGCCGTCCGGCGGCTGTTACGCTCGAAAGAATGGAGCGCCATGAGCGCGAATGGCTGCGGTCGCAGATGGCCGAGCTCGCCGACGGCAACCGCGCCGCCTTCGACGGCGTGTACGAGAGCGCCTGGCCGCTCGTGCGCGGCTTCGTCGGACGCCACCTCCCGCCGGCCGAGGCGGACGACGCCGCCCAGGAGGCGCTCCTGCGGGTGTTCTCGCGAGCGAGCGAGTTCGACCGCGGCCGGGACGCACTGGCCTGGATCCTCGGGATCGCAGCCTGGGAGATCCGAACGGCGCGGACCCGGCGGCGCCGCAGGCGCGAGGAGGCCCTGGACGAGGACGCGCTCGCGCGGCGGCCGGACCGGGAGCCGACGCCGGAGGAGATCGCCGGGGACCTCCAGACGAGCCGGCGGATCGACGCCGCCCTCGCGGCGCTCGACCCGGCCGACGAGGCGACGCTTCGCGCATACATGTCGGAGGAGCGGCCGGGCGTTCCGGCGGCGACCTTTCGGAAACGGGTGCAGCGCGCCGTGACGCGCCTGCGGGACCAATGGAAGACGGGACATGGACCGGAAGCCTGAAGACCTGAAGATCCGTGCGAGACGCGCGTACGAACGCGGGCGGCTCCAGCGGGCGCTGCTGCCGGCGGCGCTGATCCCGCCGGCGGCGTCCCTCGCGTTCCTCCAGTGCGCGCAGCCGCTTCCCTCCGTCGCCTGCTCGGTGGCGCTGGGGATCCTGGTGGCGGCGATGCTTTACCGGGGCCAGGACTGGGGCCGCGGCGCGCGCGCGGGGATGGCGGCCGGTCTCGCCCCCTTCCTCCTCCCGCCGGCGGTCGAGGCGCTCGGCTCGCCCGCGCTCTGCGATCTCCTCCCCTGGTTCTGCGCCGCCGGCGGAGCGGTCGCGGGCCTGGTGCTCGCTTCCCGGAGGCGCGTGCGCCTCGAGAACCCGCCGGCCTACTGGGTCACGGCGGCGCTGGTGACCCTGCTCGCGGGCTCGGTCGGCTGCTGGATCGCGGGGGTCGCGGGTCTGACGGGCCTGGCGGCCGGGCTCGCGGCGGGCGCCGCGCCGCTCTTGTACCCCGTCAGGACCTGACGCGGTTCTTCCGCCACTCGTTGGCGGCGGCGATCAGGCCGGGCAGGATCGAGAGGAACACGACCGCGATGATGACGATCTCGATGTGCTCCTTGACGCCCGGGATCTGCCCGAGGAAGTAGCCGATCAGCGTCATCGAGAGGACCCAGAGGATCCCGCCGAAGACGTTGAACGACAGGAAGCGGCGGTACTCCATCTGGCCCATGCCCGCGACGATCGGGGCGAACGTCCGGACGATCGGCATGAATCGCGCGAGCACGATCGTCTTGCCGCCGTGCTTCTCGTAGAAGTCGTGGGCGCGGCGCAGGTGGGCCGGGTTGAAAAAGAACGACTTCGGCCGCTTGAAGAGGGCGGGCCCGGTCTTGCGCCCGAACCAGTAGCCCACCGTGTCGCCGAGAATCGCGGCCGCCATGAGCACCAGGTTCAAGTGGATGATGTTCAGCTGCCCCGTCCCCGCGAAGACGCCGGCCGTCACCAGCAGCGAGTCGCCCGGGAGGAAGAAACCGACGAGCAGGCCCGTCTCCGCGAAGACGATGATCGTCATCGCGGTCAGCCCGCCGACCCGGACGAGCGTCTCGACGTCGGTGAGCTGGTGGAAGAGCTGCTTGAACCACTCCATGGGCGAGCGGATGGTAGCAGGCTCGGGTAGGATTTGCGCCCATGCCCGAATACACCGACGACCATGCCCGCTCGGGGATCGACGCGAAGCTCCCGGCGATCGAGACCTGGCCGAACCAGTACCCCGACTACGAGATCACCGTCGAGATCCCGGAGTACAACGCGATCTGCCCGAAGACGGAGCTGCCGGACTTCGGCCACCTGACGATCCGCTACGTGCCGGACCGGCTGTGCCTGGAGCTGAAGTCCCTGAAGCTCTACATCGTCGCGTACCGCAACGTCGGGATCTTCTACGAGAACGCGGTCAACCGGATCCTCGCGGACTGTGTCGCAGCGTGCCGGCCCAAGCGCATGACGATCACCGGCCGCTTCTCCTCGCGCGGCGGGATCTCTTCGACGATCGAGGCGAGGTACCCGAAGGGCTAGGACGAAGCGCCGGCCGGCACGCCCCGGAACTCCGCGACCAGGGCCTCCTTCAGCATCCGGGCGACGGGGCCGGGCTTGCCGTTCCCGATCACGCGCTCCTCGACGGCCACGATGGACTGGGTCCACATCGTCGTCGAGGCGAGGAAGGCCTCCTGGGAGGAGCAGAGCTCCTCGACCGTGAAGGCGCGCTCTTCGACGGTGAGGCCCAGGCGGCGGGCCGCGTCGATCGTGGCGCGTGCGGGTCACGCCGGGCAGGATGCGCGGGCCGTTCGGCGCGGTGCGCAGGACGCCCTTCGCCACGATGAACACGTTGGTCTTGGTGCCCTCCAGGGCGAAGCCGTCGCGGACGAGGATGGCGTCGATCGCCCCCGCCTCCCGTGCCTTCTGCGCCGCGAGGACGTTGGGGAGAAGCATCACGCTCTTGATGTCGCAGCGGCCCCAGCGTTCGTCCGTCAGCAGGATCACCTTGCTGCCCTCGGCCGGCGGCGGCGGATCCACCTCGCGCGCGAAGGCGAAGACCGTCGGCGTGGTGCCCTCGGGCGGGAAGGCGTGGTAGCGCGGCGCCGCGCCGCGCGAGACCTGGGCGTAGACGAAGGCGTCCTTGTCCGCGAGGCCGTTCTCCTCGAGCAGGCGCCGGCCGGTCTCGGGAAAGAAGTCGGGCGAGGCCTTCAAACGGATCGCGGCGAGACTCGAGCGCATGCGCTCGACGTGGGCCTCGAGGTGGTATGGGCGGCCCTTCCAGTAGCGCACCACCTCGTAGATCGCGTCCGCGAAGAGGAATCCCCGGTCGAGCGGCGAGATGCGCGCCTCGGCCTCGGGCACGAAGCGCCCGTTCAGGTACAGGATCGCCATGGCGCGGGATGCTATCAGCGGCGCCGCGCGGCCTCGAACTCCCTCACCGCGCGGGCGAGATCCTGGCTGCCCGCGAGCGTCCGGTAGGCGTCCTCGGCCGAGGGAAGGCGGCGTTCGAGCGCCTCGCGCCGGTCCCGGCGGACGAGGCCGAGCGCCGCCGAGAGCGCCGCGGGCGAGGCCGCGAGCAGGCGTTCCGCAAGTCTCTCCGTCTCGGCCGCGAGGCGCCCGGGCGAAACCGCGCGCGATGCGAAGCCGGCCGCCGCGGCCTCGCGGCCCGAGTGCGTCTCCCCCGACAGGATCCACTCGGTGGCCCGGGCCTCGCCGATGCGAAGCGGCAGGAGCACGGCGCCGCCGGGCGGAAAGCAGGCGAGGCGGATCTCCGGAAATCCGATCCGCGCGTCCTCCGCGACGATGACGAGGTCGCAGGCTGCGACGATCTCGGCTCCCCCGCCCAGACACGCTCCCGACACCGACGCGAGCGTGACGGCGGGCGTTTCGACGAGGGCGCGGAGAACCCGGCGCATCGCGGCGAGCATCCCCTCGATGAGTTCGGGCTCGGGCGCGTGCGCGGCGACTTCGACCCCGGCCGAGAAGGCGCGCGGAAGGCCGGTCAGGACCAGCAGGCGCGCCGGCGAGGCCGCCTCGATCGCGGCGGCGAGCGCGGCGAGCGCCGCGGGATCGAGGACGTTGACCGGCGGGAGCTCGATCGAGAGGTCCGCCCGCGCGCCGTCCGAGGAGCGCTCGAGCCGGATCCCCGCGCCCGCCGGGGGGATCGTCACCGCCTCACTTCTTGGCGGGCGTCGGAGCCGGCGCGGCGGCGGGTGTCGTCTTCTTCGCGGCCTTCTCGCGCATCGCCTTGACGGAGGCCTTGACGTTGGCGACGTGCGCCTCGGTCATCGACACGTTCTTGATGGTGTTCTCGGGGTCCCGGAGCTGGCCGTCGATCATCGTGTCCGCGGTCCCGTTGTCGACGAACTTCTTTGCGAGGGTGTTGACGGCGTGCACGTAGGCGAACGAGTTCTTGATGTCGGCGCCCGTCCCGACCTCGCCGTGGCCGGGCACGACCTTCTCGACCGGCACGCGCGCGAGGGCCTGGAGCGCGCGGTCCCAGCCGGCCGGGTCCACGTCGGGCGACTGCATGAACGGCTGCCGGCCGACGGCGGCGATGTCGCCGCTGTAGAGGATCTTGTCGCCCGCCAGGTAGACGACGAGGTCGGCCGCCGTGTGGGCCGCGCCGAGGTAGTAGATCTGGACGTTGTGGATCCCGTCGAGCTGGATCGAGCGCTCCGAGATCGACTCCACCACCGGGCGCGCGTCCGCCTTGCCCGACAGCGGGTCGGAGGGGTCGGTCGCCGCCTGGGTGACGAACGCGAGGATCTCGCCCGCGATCCCTTCGTGGCAGAGGACGCGGGCGCCCGCGGCGACGAAGGCGCGCGCGCCGCCGCTGTGGTCGGCGTGGCCGTGCGTGAGCACCAGGAGGCGCACCGGCTTTCCGCCCGTCGTCTCGGCGATCTGCTTCAGGACCTCGCGAGCCGTCGCCGCGTCGGCGCCCGCATCGACGGCCACCACACCGTCGCCGAGCAGGAACCAGCCCACGTTGGCGCCCCTGTCCGGCTCCGCGGCCCAGACGCCGTCGGCGAGCTTCTGGACCTTGAGCTTCGGCTGGGCCGAGAGGGGCGCCGCCAGAAGTGCGGCGGCCAGGGCGAGGACCGGGACGATCGCGCGAATCTTCATCGCAGACACTCCTTCGAATCTTTCCTGTGGCGAATCCGGCTCCACAACGCGGGACGCACGTGAAAATTCCGTCAGCGGCGCGCCGCCGCCTCGCGCGCGGCCTGCGCGAACTCGGCGAAGAGCCGGCGGGAGAGCGGGTCCCCGCCGGGCGCGAGGTTTTCCGGGTGCCACTGGACCGCCACGAGCCACGGTCCGGCGGCCGCCTCGACGGCCTCCGCCAGACCGTCGGGGGCCGTGCCCGAGATCGCGAGGCCCGGCGCGACTGTCTCGATCGCCTGGTGATGACGGCTGTTGACGTGGCACCTCGGAAGCCTCGGCGAGAGCGGCGAGACGCGTCCCGGGAGCGACGGCCACGGCGTGGTCGAGGCGCGTCTTCTCCTCCTTCGTCCGATGGTGCACGACGTCGGACGGCCGCCCGGCCGGGATGTCCTGCACGAGCGAGCCCCCGAGCGCGACGTTGACGACCTGGAGCCCGCGGCAGATGCCGAAGACCGGGACGCCGCGGCGGCGGGCCTCCCGGAAGAGATCGAAGTCGATCCGGTCCCGCTCGGCGTCCACCTCGACGGTGCCGTTCTCGAGCCGCGCGTGGCCGTACCGCACGGGGTCGACGTCGACGCCCCCGCCGAGCAGCAGCGCGTCGAAGGGACGGTGCGGGGCCGCCGACAGCGGCGTGACGATCTCGATCGCCTCGCGCGGCACGCCCGCCTCGGCGAGGCTCTTCAGGTAGTCGCTCGACTCCGACGTATCGGCGTCCCGGTCGAGGGTCAGGGCGATGCGCATGCAGCGACGAGTCTACGGGCGCTCGAAGAGGACCGCCATCCCCATCCCGCCCGAGATGCAGAGGGTGGCGAGGCCGCGGCGGGCGCCGCGGCGCTTCATCTCGTGCAGGAGGGTCGTCGCGATCCGGGCGCCGGTGGCGCCGATCGGATGCCCGAGGGCGATCGCCCCGCCGTTGACGTTGACCTTCGCGAGGTCGAGCGCGAGGTCCCGCGCGCACGCGATGACCTGCGCCGCGAAGGCCTCGTTCAACTCGATCAGGTCGATGTCGGAAAGGGCGAGGCGCGTCTTCTCGAGGAGCGCCCGGACGGCCGGCAGGGGGCCGATGCCCATGCGCGCGGGATCGACGCCGGCCGAGGCCCAGGCGGCCACGCGGGCGAGCGGCTCGACTCCTGCCTTCCGCGCCTCCTCCTCCGTCGCGAGGACGAGGGCCGCGGCGCCGTCGGTGATCCCCGAGGAGTTCCCGGCGTGGACGGTCCCGAGCGGGTCGAAGACCGGCGGCAGCCTGCCGAGCGCCTCGAGGCTCGTGTCGGGCCGCGGGTGCTCGTCCGCGGCGACCTCGACCGGTCCCTTCCGGCCCGCGACCGAGACTGGAGCGATCTCCGCCGCGAAGCGGCCGGAGCGGATCGCCTCGCCCGCGCGCCGCTGCGTCTCGACCGCGTAGGCGTCCTGCTCGGCGCGCAGGATGCCGTACTCGCGCGCCAGGGTCTCCGCGGTCTCCCCCATCAACTGCCCGCAGACCGGGCAGAGGAAGCCGTCGCGGTACATCCCGTCGACGAGCTCCCCGTGGCCCATCCGAAGGCCGAAGCGGGCGCGCGTCAACAGGTAGGGCGTGGCCGACATGCACTCGGTCCCGCCCGCGAGCACCACGTCGTTCTCTCCGGCCCCGATCGTCAGCGCGGCGAGCGTGATCGCCTTGAGCGAGGAGCCGCAGGCCTTGTTGACGGTGAAGGCCGGAACGGCGTCCGGCACCCCCGCGCGGTGCGCCACCTGGCGGGCGGTGTTCGGTCCTCCTCCCGCCTGCCGGGCATGGCCGAAGATCGTCTCGTCCACCGCCGCCGGCGGAAGCCCCGACCTCTCGATCGCCGCCTTTGCCGCGACCTCGCCCAAATCCGCCGCCGTCATCGACGCGAACGCCCCGCCGAACTTGCCGATTGGCGTACGGACGGCGGACAGGACGAACACGGGTCGCATGGGGAAGGCGAATTATAGGTGACGGGCGACATCCGCTCGCGGCGCGCACCTGCCACCCTCACGCATCAGTTCGCGGCGCGAATAGTCTCCCGACCGAAGGGAGGGAGGAGGTTCGCGCCGCGGGAGCGGGAGCGTGGCGAGGGGTCAGGCCCGCGGTCGAGCGCGCAACCGCGCGAGCCGCGGGCCGGTGCGCCGAAGGCGCAGACCCCGAGGTAGCTCCCGCGACGGTTAGATAACCGGAAGGCGCACCGTGAACGTCGAGCCCTTCCCGACGACGCTCTCCACCCCGACGCTCCCCTTGTGGGCCTCGACGATCCATCGGACGATCGAGAGCCCCAGGCCCGAGCCGCCGGGGTTGGCGGCACGCGAGCGCTTGGCGCGGTAGAAGCGTTCGAAGACGAACGGGAGGTCGGCCTCGGGAATGCCGAGGCCCGTGTCCGCGACCGACAGCCGAGCCTCGCCCGGCGCTGCGGCCACGATCACGCGGATCTTCCCGCCGGGCTCGGTGTAGCGCAGGCTGTTCTCGATCAGGTTGTGGAGGACCTGCTGCATTCGTCCGCCGTCGGCGAACACGAACACCGGAAGCCGGGGGATTTCGGCCGTCAGCTCGAGCCCGCGGTCCGAGGCGGCGATCGAGAGGTCCTTGACGACGTCGGCCGAGAACCGGCCCAGGTCCAGGTTCGCGAAGGACATCGTGACGCGGCCGCTCTCGCCGCGCGTCAGGAAGAGGAGGTTCTGCGAGATGCGAGTCAGGTGCCGCACCTCGAGGATGGCGTTGCCGATCGCCTCGCGATACTCCTCGGCCGACCTCTCCTCCTCGAGCGCCACCTCGAGAGAACCGCGGAGCACGGTCAGCGGCGTGCGCAGCTCGTGGGAGACGTCGGCGATGAACTGCTGCTGTTCCTTCTCCGCGGAGGCGAGCGAGTCGAGCCGCGCGTTCAGCAGGTCCGCGACGCGCCGCGTGTCTTCGGCGAGGCCCTCCGTCGGGATGCGGATGAGTGGCCGCTTCTCGGTTTCTTGGAGGCGCGCCTCGAGGACTTCCAGGGACGAGGGCGCCGGAGCCTCCGCCGGGGCGCGGCTTCCCCCGAGCAGCTTGCCGAAGAGCCCGGCCACCGCCCCTAGTCCCCCGCCGCCCCGGCCTCGCGAACGCGATAACCGACCCCGCGGACGGTCTGAATCAGCTTCTCGCGCTCGCCGCCGTCGATCTTCTTGCGCAGCGCGTTGATGTACACGTCGATGATGTTGGTCGAAAGGTCGAAGGAGTCCTCCCAGATCCGGGCCTGGATCTCGGAGCGCGGGACGACCTTGCCGCGCCGCCGCAGCAGAAGCTCGAAGAGCGCCCCCTCGCGAACGGTCAGATGCACGATCTCGCCGCCGCGCGTGACCTCGCGGGACTCGGGTTCGTAGGTCAGGTCGTCGAAGACGAGGGGACCCGGAGGCATGACCTCCGTCCGCCGAAGCAGCGCGCGCATGCGCGCCATCAGCTCGCGGAAGGAGAACGGCTTGACGAGATAGTCGTCGGCCCCGGCGTCGAGGCCCTCGATCTTGTTCTCGATCGTGTCGCGCGCCGTCAGCATCAGGATCTTCGAGCGCACGCCGCGCGAGCGCAGCTCGCGGCAGAGCTCCAGCCCGTCGCGCGAGCCCTCGAGCATCAGGTCGAGGATGACGAGGTCCGGCGGCCCGGCGACGATCTTCTCCAGGGCGGCGTCGGCGTCGCCGAAGGCCTCGACCGTGTACCCCTTCTCGGTCAGCCCCTTGCGGAGGAACTGGGCGATCCGCTCCTCGTCCTCGACGACGACCACCTTCACCGCGGAGCCTCCCCCGGTCCGTCCGGCTCGGCGGCGCCGTCGCCGCCGCGCTTCATGAACGAGAGGACGAACACCGACCCGGCCCCCGCCGCAAAGCCGGCCGCGAACGAGGAGTGCGGGGGCTCCAGCGCCACGGCGGCGATGGCCCCGGCGGCGACGAGACCGAACAGCAGGAGTCGGGAAACCGCGATTGGCGGCACGACGGGAATCATAGGTTCTCGGGGCCGTTATTATCACCGCGTTAATCAAGGAGGAAGAAATGAGGCGAATCGGAACTTTCGCATCGTTTGCGGCGGGCGCGGCGGCCATCCTGTCCCTGGCAGCCTTCGCGGCCCCGGAGGCGGCCCCCCGGGCCACGGCCACGATCGAGTCCCGCAGCGGCTCGAAGGTCACCGGCAAGGCCGTTTTCACCGAGCTGCCCTCGGGCGCGACGAAGGTCGAGGTCTGGGTCGAGAACGCGGCTCCCGGCGTCCACGGGATCCATCTGCACGAGAAGGGCGACTGCTCGGCGCCCGACGCCTCGTCGGCCGGGCCGCACTTCAACGCGTCCGGCAACCCGCACGCCGGGCCGGCCGACGCGAAGCACCACAACGGCGACTGGGGCAACATCACCGTCGGCGCCGACGGGAAGGGCCACCTCGAGATCACGACCGACATGCTGACGGTCAAGCCCGGGCCGAGCTCCGTCGTCGGCAAAGCGGTCGTGTTCCACGACAAGGCCGACGACCTGAAGACGCAGCCCTCGGGGGACGCGGGCGGTCGGTTCGGGTGCGGCGTGGTCGCGGCCGACGGCAAGTAGTCGCCCGCGGACCTCGAGCCGGTGACGTCGGGACGGCCAGGGCCGTCCCGATTTTCTTTGGGGCGTGATTCAATCTGCGCCCATGGACGACTCCGACTTCGACCTTTCGCCGGAGGAGCTGCGCCGGCTCGGAGGGCTCGCCGCCGAGGCGGTCGCCTCCCACCGCGACTCGCTCGAGTCCCGCCCCGTCTTCGGCAAGGTCGGCCCGCGCGCCGCCCTCTTCGAGGAGCCCCTGCCGGAGGAGGGCCGTCCGTTCGAGGAGGTCCTCGCGTTCGTGCGGGAGAACGTGATGCCCTTCCCGATGGGCAACTCCCATCCCCGCTTCTACGGCTTCATCAATGCGACCGCGGACCCGGTCGGCATCTTCGCGGACTTCCTCGCCGCGTCCATGAATTCCAACTGCTGGGGCGGCGATCACGCCGCGGCCCACGTCGAGCAGGCCGTGATGCGCTGGCTCGCGCAGATGCTCGGAATGCCCGCGACCTCCGAGGGCATCCTCGTGTCGGGCGGGTCGATGGCCAACTTCACGGCGCTGGCGGTCGCGCGCCGCGCGATGACTCCCGGCAACGTCCGCGAGGACGGCCTCGCGGGTCCGGACCGGCCGCGCCTGACCGTCTACGCCTCGGACCAGGTCCACTCCTGCGTGGACAAGGCGGTCGACCTCCTCGGCATCGGCACGAGGCAGCTCCGCAAGCTCGAAAGCGATGCCGACTTCCGGATCCCGGTCGAGGCCCTCGAGGCCGCGATCGCCGCCGACCGGAAGGCCGGATTCCTCCCGTCGATCGTCGTCGGCACGGCCGGAACGGTCAACACGGGAGCGATCGACCCGCTCGACCGCCTCGCCGACGTCTGCGCCCGCGAGAAGCTGTGGTTTCACGTCGACGGCGCCTACGGGGCTCTCGCCTCGATGGTGCCGGCCCTCGCGCCGCTCTTTTCCGGCATGGAGCGCGCCGACTCGATCGCCGCCGATCCGCACAAGTGGCTCTACGTGCCCTACGAGGCCGGGGCGACGCTGGTGCGCGAGCCGGGGCGATTCGCCGCGGCGTTCCGGAAGTTCCCGGAGTACCTGGCGGCCGATCCCGAGAGCCCGTTTCCGGGGCCGGCCTGGTTCGCCGAGCGGGGGGTCGAGCTCTCGCGCGGCTTCAAGGCGCTCAAGGTCTGGATGGGGCTGAAGGTGCACGGTCGGCGGGCGTACGCGGAGCGGATCGCGAGCGACGTGAGCCTCGCCCGGAACCTCGCCGCGGAGATCGACCGCCGGCCGGACTTCGAGCGCCTCGCCGAGTCGGTGCTCTCGATCGTCAACTTCCGCTACCGGCCGAAGGGGCGGAACCTCTCCGACGCCGAGCTCGACCGCATCAACCGGAAGATCATCAACCGGCTCGTCTCCGACGGCGCGTTCTTCCTGGCGCCGACGGTGCTGAAGGGGCGCTCGGCGCTGCGCGTCGCGATCACGAACTTCCGGACCCGCGAGGAGGACCTGACGGCGCTCCTCGACGAGGCCGCGCGGATCGGCGAGGAGCTGCTCCGGCGAATCCGCCGGGCGGAAGTCGAGGGCGCCGACGGCGCCTGGACGCCGATCCCCTTCATCCAGGAAAAGGACGACGAGGACAGCGACTCCGCGGTCGTCCTGCCCGCCGCGCCGGCGCCCGGGACCGCCCTCCGCCTGCGCATCGCGTACGACGGCAAGGACGTGATGCGGGACATGGGCGAAGGCACCTTCGCCGTCGGCGCGCGCCAGAGCTGGTATCCCAACCTGGGCAGCTTCCGCGACCTGGCGACCTTCGATCTGACCTACCGCGTGCCGAAGGGCCGCCAGCTCGTCTCGGTCGGCGAGCGGGTTTCGGACCGGGTCGAGGGCGACGCCCAGGTCTCCGTGTGGAAGGCCGAGCGCCCCATCCGCGTCGCCGGCTTCAACTACGGAAAGTTCAAGCGGATCGACTCCGACGACAAGGACAGCGGGATGAGGCTCGAAGTGTTCTCGAACACGGGCACGCCCGACGTCATCGCGGAGATCAACCTCGCCCTGCGCGGCGGCGGCGGCGCGGGGATGCGGGGCGTCCACATGGACGCCGATGCGTTCGCCCAGAACGCTCTCACGGACGGCATCAACTCGGCCCGCGTCTTCACGGCGTACTTCGGCCCGATCGCCGAGCGCCACGTCGCCATCACCCAGCAGGCCCAGTGGTTCTTCGGCCAGTCGTGGCCGTCGCTCGTCTTCCTGCCCTACCTCGCCGCGCTCGACGGGACCCAGCGGCGAGAGCTCGGGCTCGGCGGCAACCGCACCACGGACTTCGTGGACCTCGTCGGCCCCCACGAGCTCGCCCACCAATGGTGGGGACACAGCGTCGGCTGGGCGAGCTACCGGGACACGTGGCTGTCCGAAGGCTTCGCCGAGTTCTCGGCTTCGCTCGTGATGCAGCGGACCCTCGGCCCCAAGCGGCTCGCCGAATACTGGGAACAGTCCCGGAAATGGATCCTCGAGACGCCCCCGCGCAGCTCGGCTTCCAACGACCAAGCCGGGCCGATCTCGCTCGGAACACGGCTCTCCACGCGGACGACCCCGTCGGCCTACCAGGCCATCGTCTACCTGAAGGGGGCCTACGTTCTCCAGATGCTGCGGATGCTGATGTGGGATCCGCGCTCGAAGACCCCCGACGGCCCGTTCATCGCGATGATGACGGACTTCGCGAAGTCCTTCGCGGGTCGCAATCCGACGACCCGGGACTTCCAGGCCGTCGTCGAGCGGCACCTGACCCCGACGCTCGACGTCGCGAAGACCGGCAAGCTCGACTGGTTCTTCTCACAGTGGGTCGACGGAACGGAGATCCCGCGCTACGCCGTCAAGGTCGAAGTGAAGAGCGCCGGCAGCGGCGAGTACAGGCTGTCGGGATCCGTGGCGCAGGAAGGCGTCTCGAAGGACTTCGTCGGGTTCCTGCCGCTCTACCTCGAGTACGACAAGTCCGAGCTCCAGCGGCTGGCGGTCGTGACGTTCGTCGGCAACATGACGACTCCCGTCGAGGGCACGATCCGGCTGCCGAAGGCGCCCAGGCGGATCGTCGCCAACGCCATGCACGACGTGCTGACGCGGGACTGATCGCCGAACCCTACCGCGCCTTCCAGGCCTCCATGTTGCGGTCGATCTGGCGCGAATGCTTCTCGAGGTGCTCGGCGTAGACCGCGAGCCAGTCCTCCGAGGTGTAGCGGCCGGAATCGGTGTGCGTGCCCACCGCGGACCAGGCGGACTCGGGCAGCCGCTTCAGGAGCGCGGCCGTGTTCGCGCGCACCGCCCGCACGGTCGCCAGCGCCGGCTCGAGCGGCGCGGCGTGATAGTCGAAAGCCCTGGCCCAGTGCGCCTGGTCGTATCCGACGATCTTCGGGTCCGGTTCGGTGACGAGGTACCGGATGCGCGCGTAGGCGTTCGCTTCGGAATCCGCGCAGTGACAGACGACCTCGTGCGCCGACCACTTGCCCTCCGCCGGCCGCCACTTCAGCGCATCCGGGGGGACCTTCGCCAGCGCCGCGGCGAGCTTCGCCGGGCCCTCCTCGTACCGCCGGATCAAGTCGTCGCGTTCGGACTTCGAAAGCGCCATGGGCTCCTCCTCACCACCGCGTCCCGTCGAGGGACAGGACCGTTTTTTCTCCGATGACCTCCGCGGCGTGCCGCGTTCCGGGCGGCAGGTAGATGCGATCCCCCGCCGTCAGGTCGAAGGCGGCGTCCCCGACGGTCACCCGCAGCGTCCCCTCGAGGACGGCATCGCACTTCTCCTGCGCGTGCTCGTGCGGCGGAAAGATCGTGCCCGCGCGGTAGGTGAAGACCAGGACGTCATAGCCCTCCATCGCCATCACGCGCATCATCCGGCGCTCGGAAAGCGGGCCGTCGCCGCGGTGCCAGTTCTCGACTCGGACGTCGCTCACCCGCCGCCGAGTCTATCGGGCGGAAGGGCCGAAAAGAAAAAGGGGGGCTTTCGCCCCCCTCGGAATGCCCCGTTGAGACCGAATCAGTACCGGCCGCCCCGTCCGCCGCCCCCGCCGCTCTGGGTCTTGGGCCGGGCCTCGTTGACGGTCAGCGCGCGGCCGCCGTACTCCTGGCCGGAAAGCGCCGAGATCGCGTTGCGCGCCTCGTCGTCGTTACCGAACTCGACGAACCCGAACCCCTTCGAACGACCCGTATCGCGATCGGTGATGATCGCGACGGAGCTGACCGCTCCATAGGTCGAGAAGAGCGAACGAAGATCGTCCTCCGACGTGTTGTAGGGAAGGTTGCCAACGTAGAGTTTCATCGAAACAGAGTCCTCGAATCCGGCGTCATTCGCTGTCGACCCAACCGCGCCGCTCGGAGGTGCCGACCTTCCCGTTGGAATTCGTCGGACTTCTTCGACCGCGGAAAGCGTGCGTGGAAGACGAGCGATTTACGAGAAGGAATGCAGTATAGCAGCGGGGTCCGGGGCCGGCAACCCGACGTTAAGATTTTCTTAAGCCGGCGGGGGCCCGCCGGCGACCTCGCGGAGGGCCGCCGCGACCCACTTTCCCGTCATCTCCTTGCGCCAGAGGAAGGAATAGTCGGTGTTGTCCATGGGACGGGACGGCCCGGCCGCCGCGGCCGCCGCCTCCGTGATCGCAGTCACATCGAGGCGCCGCCCGACGAGCAGGGCCTCGGCCCCCGCGGCCCGGACCGGCGCGGAGGCGACGGCGCCGAGGACGATGCGGGCCTCGAGCCACCCGGTCGCCGTCGAAGCGCACCGCCGCCCCGACCGAGAGGACCGGGAAGTCGAACGAGCCGCGGCGGCGCAGCTTCCGGTAGGACGATCGCCAGCCGTCCGCTTCGGGACGCGGATCTCGGTCAGGAGCTCGTCCGGCCGCTTCGTCAGGTAGTGGATGCCGTCGTTCGCGATAGAGGTCCTCGAGCGCGACCTCGCGCTCGCCGTGCGCAGACGCCAGCGCGGCGCGGGCGCCCGAGGGCGATCAGGATGGGCACGGAGTCGGCCGACTGCACCGCGAGGCACTTCGGCGAGCCGGGCGCGACCCAGCAGATCGCGCCGTCCTTCTTCATGCAGAAGTCGATCGCCTGCCGCCACTCGTAGTTCTGGTCGTAGTAGTTGCAGCGCGTGTCGAGAAGCACGTTGCCGCCGAGCGTCCCCATGTTGCGCAGCGGCGGAGTCGAGATCTCCTCGATGGCGTGCGACGAGCGCCGGGAAGGCGCGGCGCATCCGGCGGTGGGTCTCGACCTCGGAGAGCGGCACGCCCGCGCCGATCGCGGCCCCGGCCTCGCCGACCTTCAGCTGCCGGAGCGCCGCGATGCGCGAGAGGCCGATGACGACCTTCGGCGTCTGCTGCCGGCGCTTCATGTTCGGATAGAGGTCCGTGCCGCCGGCGACGAAGGCCGAGTCGGGGCCCTCGCCGGCCTTGACGCGCAGCGCCTCCTTCACGCTCGTCGGCGCGAAGTAGCGGAACTTCGGCAGGCGCATCATGCGACGTCACCGCACCTCGCTGCCCGCTTCCGCTCACCGCCGCGTCGGCGGCGCGGCCGTCGCCGCCCTCGGCGGGCGTGTGGACGTGGATCGGGGCCGGGTAGGGAACGTTCGGAAAGCGCTCGGGACCGAACCGCGCGGGCTTGCCCTGCGCCTTCGCCTTGAGCGCGCGCAGGACCTTCTCCGGCGTGATCGGCACCTCGTCGACGCGCACGCCGACGGCGTCGTAGACGGCGTTGGCGACCGCCGGCGGGATCGGAAGCAGCGGCCCCTGCCCGACTTCCTTGGCGCCGAAGGGGCCGTTGGGATCGGGGTCCTCGACGAGGTAGGTCTCGACGTCGGACATCTCCATCGTCGTCGGGCTCTTGTATTCGAGCATCGACGGGAACTTGTGCACGACGTTGCGCGTTGGCGTCGGTCCGGTAGGCCATCTCCTCCATCAGGGCCTCGCCGAGGCCCATGTAGACGGTGCCCTCGACCTGGCCGATCACGAGCACCGGGTTGATGCACTTGCCGATGTCGTGCGCGATCCAGATCTTCGGCACGGTCACGATGCCGGTCTCCGGGTCCACCTCGACCTCGACGACCGCGGCCGAGTAGGAGTAGGCCGGCGACGGGCCGACGCCCGCGCCGCGGTAGCGGCCGGCGCGACGGCGGCGGCGTGTACGAGCCGACGGTGCCGAGCGTGCCGAAGCGCGGACTCGGCGAGCACGACCGCCTCGGCGAAGGTCATCCCCTTCGCCGGATCGCTCGACGTCGAAGACGCGGCCGCTCGGCGAAGCCGACGCGCTCCGGCGGGATCTCGAGCTTCTCGCGCCGCCGCCGCGACCAGCATCTCCGTCGCGCGCTCGGCCGCCTGGATCGCGGCGTTGCCGGTCATCAGCGTGACGCGCGAGGAGTAGCGAGCCGAGGTCGACCGGCGTCAGGTCGGTGTCGGCGGTGACGACGCGGATGTCGAACGGATCGATGCCGAGCACCTCGGCCACGATCGAGGCGAGGATCGAGTCGGAGCCCTGGCCGATGTCGGTCGAGCCGCAGAAGACGGTGACGCCGCCGCCGCGGTCGAGCTTGAGCTGCACGCCCGACTGCGGCATCGTGTTCCAGTAGATCGGCAGGCCCGCGCCGCAGAGGTACGACGAGCAGGCGAGGCCGAGGCCGCGGCCCGGCGGGAGCTTCCCGCGGCGCTTCTTCCAGCCGGACGCCGCGACGACCTTGTCGATGCAGGCGCCGAGGCCCATCGAGCCGACGCGCAGGTAGTTGGCGGTCAGCGTGTCGGCGGGTGCGAGGTGGTCGCGGCGCATCTCGGCCGGGTCGAGGCCGAGGTCGCACGCGATCTTGTCGAGCTGGACCTCGAGCGCGAAGCGCGGCTGCGGCGTGCCGTGGCCGCGCTTGGGGCCGCAGGGCGGCTTGTTGGTGAAGACGCGGGCGCCGTCGAAGCGGTAGCGCGGGCACCTGGTAGGTGACGGTCTGGAGCGCGCCCGTGTAGTACGTGCGCGCGACGCCGTAGCGAGCCGTAGCCGCCGCCGTCGAGCACGGTCTGGAAGTGCATCGCGGTGATCGCGCCGTCCTTCTTCACGCCGGTCTTGACCTGCATCAGCGCGGGATGGCGGCCGCGGTGGCAGTAGAAGACCTCCTCGCGCGTCAGGCTGATCTTGACCGGACGGCCCGTGACGCGCGAGAGCTTCGCGACGACGATCTCGTGGTTGAAGGGATCGCTCTTGCCGCCGAAGCCGCCGCCGTTGGGCAGTCGCGATCACGCGGATGCTGCGCGGGCGGCATGCCGAGCACCTTCGCGAGCGCGCGGTGGACGTAGTGCGGCGTCTGCGTCGAGGACCAGAGCGTCAGCTTGCCGTCCGGGCCGAAGTCCGCCACCGCGGCGTGCTGCTCCATCGGCAGGTGCGTGTTGCCCTCGTAGAAGAAGAGGTCCTCGCGGACGCGGTCGGCGTCGCGCGAAGCCCTCCTCCATGTCGCCGAACTCCATCGAGACGAGCTTGTGGATGTTGCCGGCGTCGCCGTAGTCGTGGATGCGGCGTCGGGGCCGTCGCCAGGCGCCTCGTCGATCGAGCCGATCGGCGGCAGCGGCTCGTACTCGACCTCGATCAGATCGAGCGCGTCGAACGCCGCGTCCTCGTCGACGGCGGCGACCGCCGCGACCGGATCGCCGACGAAGCGGACGCTGGTCGGCGCAGAGCGCGTGCTCGTCCTGGCGAGACCGGCAGGATGCCGAACGGCGATCGGCAGGTCCTTGCCGGTGGCGATCGCGACGACGCCGGGCGCCGCGAGCGCCTTCGACACGTCGATCGACACGATCCGCGCGTGCGCGATCTTCGAGCGCAGCAGCTTGCAGTGGAGCATCCGCGGCAGCACGAGGTCGTCGGCGAACTTCGTCTGCCCCGTGACCTTCGCGCGCGGCGTCGACCTTGGCGTAGGGGCGGCCGACGACGCGAGTCCGCTGCGGCCGTCATGGCCTCGGCGCGAAGCGGGCGGGGTCGGCGCGCTCTCACTGACGTCGCGCCCTCACGCGCCGCCCTCTCCACCGCGGGGAGAACCGGAAGCAGGCCGCTCTCGTCGAAATCGAAACCGTAGAGCGATTCCTTGCGCGGCTGCGCCTCTTCGCCGCGCATCCAGGCGGCGGCGAGCTCGACGGCCTCGAAGATCTTGATGTAGCCGGTGCAGCGGCAGAGGTTGCCGGCCAGGGCCTCGCGGATCTCGGCGCGCGTCGGCTTCGGGTTCTCCTCGAGCAGCGCCTTCGCCGTCAGCAGGAAGCCCGGCGTGCAGTAGCCGCACTGCGCGGCGCCGAGATCCGCGAACGCCTTCTGCAGCGGGATGGAGCCCCGCGGCCCCGGCCATGCCCTCGACGGTCTCGACGCGGCGTCCGTCGCACTCGAGCCCCAGCACCAGGCAGGAGAGCACCGGCTTGCCGTCGACGAGCACGGCGCAGGTGCCGCACTCGCCGAGCTCGCAGCCGTGCTTGGTGCCGGTCGAGCGCGAGGTCCTCGCGCAGCACCTCGAGCAGCGTCTTGTGCGGAGCGAAGGCGGTCTCGACCGCTTCGCCGTTCAGGACGAAACGGACGTGCGCCTTGGAGAGCTCGGCGTCAGCAGATTTTCGAGATCGAGCCACGACTCTGCGACTCTAATCCCTTTGTTTTGAGAACGAAAGATCGACTTTACTGACCGACCGGTCAGACGAATCTCTAGGGCGTTGCGGGCGACGGTGACGGCCAGCCCGGTAACTCGAGGAGATCGAGCGGGTTGACCCGGGCGCGATGGAGCTTCGCGCCCCAGTGGAGGTGAGGTCCCGTCGCCCGACCCGTCGCGCCGACGGCGCCCACACGCTGGCCGGCCGCCAGGATATCGCCCGCCTTCACGTCGATCGCCGAGAGATGAAAGTACGTCGTGAAGAGCCCGCTTCCGTGGTCGAGGATGACGGTCCCGCCCGAAAAATAGAGCTCGTCGGCGAGCGCGACCGTCGCCGGCGCGGGCGCGACGACCGGGGCGCCCTGCGGAGCGGCCAGGTCGACGCCGTCGTGCGACGAGCGCGGCTTTCCGTTGAAAACGCGGCGCACGCCGAAACTGCCCGTCCCCTCCGAGTCCACGGGACGCCGGAACGGTCCGTCGAAGAGGCGTCCCGTATCGGCCGCGGCCCACACGCGCGCCACCTGCTCGCGATCCTCGGCGATCCGGGCGAGCTCCTCCTCGGGCGGCTCGACGTAGGCGGGCGCGACCTTCAACTTCTGCGTCGGGAACTTTCCCGAGACGACCTTCAGCGCCCGCGAGGCCCGGGCCGGCCGGCCGTCCTGTCCCCGCCCCTCGACTTCGAGCGTTCGCGGCCCCACGGGGCTCTCGAAGTCGATCCCGACGAGTCCGCGAAACGTCCGCCCGCCGGCGCTCGGCTCGAGGGGAATCTCCCGCTTCCCGTCCGAGAGCGTCGCCGCCGAGAGCGGCTCGTTCGAGCGCACGCTCACGAAGACGATGTCGCCCTGCTTCGGCCGCGCGGGAGCGGCTTCGATCGTCAGAACCGCGGCGAGCGCCGCCGAGACGCAGCCGAACCCGACCGCGGCGGCGGAGATGGCCCGCCGGATCACGCGTCCTCGGCGATCGCCTCCGCCGGGACCGAGGAGAACCGCAGCTCCCCTTCCGACCGGGCCACGACCGTGGCGCACACCAGATCGCCCGTGACGTTCAACGTCGTGCGGCACATGTCGAGGAACCGGTCGACGCCGAGGATGATTCCGATCCCCTCGGCCGGCACGCCCACCGACTGGAGGACGATGACGATCAGCGGCAGCGACCCGCCCGGAACGCCGGCCGTGCCGACGCCCGCGAGAATCGACATGAGGACGACCGTCACCTGCTGCGACAGGTCGAGCTCGACGCCGAACACCTGGGCCAGGAAGAGCACCGTGACGCCCTCGAAGAGCGCCGTGCCGTTCTGGTTGCCCGTGGCGCCGACCGTCAGGACGAAGTTGCCGATGCGCGGCGCGATGCCGAGCTTCTCCTGCGCCGCCTGGAGCGAGGTCGGGAGCGTCGCGTTGGACGACGCGGTCGAGAACGCCGTCAGCATGACCTCGCGGGTGCGGAAGAACCACTCGACCGGGGAGACCCGCGCGAGCCCCTTCAGGATCAGCGAGTAGACGACGAACTGCTGGATGGCGAGGCCCGCGACCACGACGCCGACGTAGCCGCCCAGGCGCGGCACGACGGCGAAGCCCGAGCGCGCCGTCAGCGAGTACATCAGGCCGGCGACCCCGTACGGCGCCAGGCCCATGGCCCAGTCGACGATCTTCATCGACGTGCGCTGGATTCCGTCGAAGACCTCGACGAGCGTCTCCTTGTCCTTGCGGACCTGGGCCAGGGCCACGCCGAAGAACACGGCGAAGACCATCAAGGCGAGCATCTCGCCCTGGAGGGCCTCGACGGCCGCGCCGACCGGGTTGCGCGGGATGAGCGAGAGCAGCGTGTCGCTCCACGAGGCCGCCTTCTTCGCATTCTCGATGGCGGCCTGCGACTGGGTGGCGAAGGTGCCTTCGAGGTTCGCGCGGACGGACGCGTCGACGCCCGCGCCCGGCTTGAAGAAGTTGACGAGGGTCAGGCCGATCGCCACCGAGATCCCGCTCGCGAAGATCGTGTAGAGGAGCGTCTTGAGGCCGACGCGGCCGAGCTTGTGGACGTCGCCGAGCTCGAGGACGCCGAGCACGAGCGAGGAGAAAACGAGCGGCACGACGATCATGAAGATCAGCCGCAGGAAGAGCTGGCCGATCGGGTTGGCGACGTTACGGACGCTCCACTCGACCCACGGGGCCCCGCCGCCGACCGCGTGCGCGAGCAACCCGGCCACCAGGCCGAAGAGGAGACCGAAGAGGATCTTCGTGTGCCGCGGAAACCCCTTCCGGGCGGCTCGGCCGGGCGGATGCGTGCCTGAGTTCGTCATCGCGTGTCGGGTCGTCCCACTCTAACCCACCGACGGGACGAGGCGAGAGATCACCGCGCCGGGGACTTGAAGACCTGCCCGCCCTTCATGACGAACGACACGCGCTCGGTCGCGCGGATGTCCTTGAGCGGATCGCCCGGCACCGCCACGATGTCGGCCTCCTTGCCGTTCTCGAGCGTGCCGACGCGGTCGGCCAGGCCGAGGAGCTCGGCCGCCATCGGCCCCGCGGTCCTGAGGGCCTGGGCGGGCGTCATGCCCCGCTCGACCATCAGCCCGAACTCCCGCGCGTTCATGCCGTGCGGCGACACGCCCGAGTCGGTGCCGAAGGCGATCTTCACGCCCATCCGCACCGCGCGCCGGAACATGTCGTCGTGGGCCGCGAGGGCCGCCTTCGCCTTCGCGGCGACCTCTGGCGGGAACCGTTCGAGCTTGCCGCCGGTCCACTGGCCGGCCATGCAGGTCGGCACCAGGAACGTGCCCTTCGACTTCATCAGCGAGAGCGTCTCGTCGGTGAGAAACGACCCGTGCTCGATCGAGTCGATCCCGGCCCTGACCGCCGCCCGCGCGGCGAGGTCGCCGTGCGAGTGGGCCGCCGTCCTGCGCTTCAGGCGGTGAGCCTCGTCGACGATGGCCGAGAGCTCCTCGTCCGTCAGCTGCGGCGCCGAGACGTCGTCGCCGAGCGACAGGACGCCCCCGGAGGCGCACATCTTGATGACGTCGGCGCCGTACTTGACGTCGAGGCGGACGGCCTGCCGCCCTTCGTCCGCGCCGTGGAGGATTCCCTTCTCCATTCCGGGCTCGGGGCCGAACGTCTTCGGCGGAAAGCCGGTGTTGTCGCAGTGCCCCCCGGTGGCGCCGAGGGCGTACCGCGCGACCAGCATGCGCGGCCCGGGCGTGAGCCCGGCCGCGATGGCGTCGCGCAGTCCGATGTCCATTTCGTCCGCCGAGCCGACGTCGCGGACGGTCGTGAAGCCGGCCTCGAGGGTCCGCCGCGCGTAGACGGCCGCGTAGAAGACCTGCTCGGTCGCGGGCCGCCGCAGGCCCACGAAGAAATCCTGCACGTAGTTCTCGCCGGCCTCGCCCGTCAGGTGCGTGTGGCTGTCGATGAAGCCCGGCAGAAGCGTCGCGTCGCCGAGATCGATCACCGTCGCGCCGGCCGGCACGGCCACCCCGGACCCGGCGGCCAGGATCTTCGAACCCTGCACGAGGACGACGGCGTTGGCGACCGTCGTGTCCGATCTTCCGTCGAACATGCGCGCCGCCCGGATCGCGGTGACGGGCGGCGGTGTCGGCGAAGCCGGCGCCTGCGCGTCGACACCCGCGGTGCCGAGGCTCAATCCGAAGAGAACCACTCCGACCGTCTGCCTCACGAACGCCCCCTTCTCGGCCCCAGGCCCTTGACCTGTCTCTTCAGCGTCGCGACATCCCGCTCGACCCGGCCGACGCGCTCGTCGAGCGCGCCGTGCGAGGCGTGCAGGGCCGCCCGCACGGAATGAAACTCCTCTCTCACTTCTCCTCGGAAGCGAGACATCTCGCCCCGCATGTCGACCACCTCCGCGCGGAGCTCCGCCTGGCCGGCCTCGAGTCTCGCATGCCCGGTCTCGAGCCTCGCCTGGCCGGCCTCGAGCTTTGCCTGCCCGGCCTCGAGCGTCGCGTGGCCGGCCTCGAGCCTCGCCTGCCCGGCCTCGAGCGTCGCGTGGCCGGCCTCGAGCCTCGCCTGCCCGGCCTTCAACCCGTGCTGTCCCGCCTCGAGCTTCGCCTGGCCGCGCTCCAGCCTCCCCTGGCCCGACCGGAGTTCCTCGACTGACGCGACCAGCGATGCGTGCCCTTCCGCCACCAGCCGGATCTCGCCTCGCAGGCTCTCGAAGACGACCTGGACCTGGTCCCGCATTTCGTCGAAACGATCCCGCTCGATCATGCGCGCGCCCTCGCCTATACCCTATACATTGTCGCGAGCCACCGCGCGGCCCCGCGACGCGTAGACCAGCGCCCCGATGGCCAGCGCGATGCCGCCCGCGATGAAATTCTGCGTTTCGGCCGCCGAGAGGAACACCAGGCAGATGACGAGCGCCGCGATCGGGATGACGGGGCCTCCGGGAAGCCGGATCGTTCGCGCGGTCGCAGGCATCTTGCGCCGCAGCACCGGGACGGCGAGGCACGTCCCGATGTAGGTCGCCAGCCGCGCGATCGCCGAGAGCACGGCGAGCTCCTCGGCCACGCCGAGCGCTCCGGGGTTCAGGGCGTGGATGACGAAGTCGATCACGATCAGCCCGAGGGCGATTCCCGACTGGGTCAGGATCGCGACGTGCGGCGTGCGGTACCGGGGGTGGATCTTCGCGAACACCCGCGGCAGCCGGCCGCTCTCGGCCAGCGCGTACAGGTAGCGGGGCCCGGCGAGAACGGTGTTGTTGTTGGTGCCGAGGACCGACAGCGCGGCGCCGACCGTCAGCAGCAGCCCGCCGACGGGGCCCAGGAGCAGGCGCCCCGCATCCGCGAGCGGCGTCTTCGAGACGCCCAGGTCCGGCACGGTGCCCATCGCCGTCAGCTGCACGAGCGTGTAGATCGCCGTGACGATGGCGATCTGCACGATGAGGGCGAACGGCACGTCGCGCTTCGGGTTCTGGAACTCGCCCGCCGGCGCGGCGGTGTTCTCGAAGCCCGCGTACGCGAAGAGGACGAGCAGCGCCGCCTTCGTGAAGTTGCCCGAGGCCGGGGCGGGCACCGGGAAGATGCGGGTCCAGTCGATGGCGAAGACGCCGACCGCGACGAGGATCACGAGCGGCACGAGCTTCCCGAACGCCAGGAACACCGCCGTCCGCGCTCCGGACTTGACTCCGCGCACGTTGATCCAGGTCAGCAGCGCGAGCTCGACGAAGATCGTCGCCGCCTGCCCCACGCCGTGATTGGCCCCGTCCCAGAGGTATCCCACGGCGCGGGCGAAGAAGACCGAGAGGCTCGCGACCGACGCGATGCGCGCGATCCAGGTCATCCAGCCGACCTCGAAGCCGACGAACTCGCCGAACGCCGCCCGCGTGTAGACGTACGCGCCGCCGGGCTTGTCGAAGAGGCTCCCGGCCTCGGCGAAGCAGAGGACCAGCAGGAGCACGGCGAATCCCGCCGCGAGGATCGCCCACACGCTCGCCGGGCCGAGAAGCTGCGCCGCCGCGACCGGCAGGATCAAGTACACGCCGTGAACCGACGACGTCGTTGACCGACAAGGCCACGATCTCCCAGCGTGAGACCGCGCGCAGAAATCCGGGCGACGACTGGGGCGTGCTCAAACTGGCGCGGATTCTAGCCGATCGTCCTTCGCGGTCCGCCGCCGCGGTCGCTGTCCTCCTGTAATATCCCCGCCCCATGCTGCGCGCCGGAATCGTCGGGCTGCCGAACGTCGGCAAGTCCACCCTCTTCAACGCCCTCACCCGCACCCGGAAGGCGGAGGCGGCGAACTATCCCTTCTGCACGATCGAGCCGAACGTCGGCGTCGTCACCGTGCCCGACGCGCGCCTGGAGCCGCTCGCGAAGCTCTCGAAGTCCGAGAAGATCATCCCGGCGACGATCGAGTTCGTCGACATCGCCGGCCTCGTCAAGGGCGCCGCGCAGGGCGAGGGCCTCGGCAACAAGTTCCTCCAGCACATCCGCGAGGTGGACGCGATCGTCCAGGTCGTGCGCTGCTTCGAGGACGACGACGTCGTCCACGTGGCCGGGGCGCTCGACCCGATCGCCGACATCGAGACGATCAAGACCGAGCTCATCCTCGCCGACCTCGAAACCGTCACGCGCGCGCGAGAGAAGCTCGAAAAGAACGCGCGCGGCGGCGACAAGGACGCGAAGGCGTCGCTCGCCGTCGCGGACAAGCTGCTCCCCCACCTGAACTCCGGCCGGCGGGCGCTCTCGCTCCCCCTCTCGCCGGCGGAGTCCGCGGCCGCGCGGCCCTTCTTTCTCCTGACGATGAAGCCCATGATCTACGCCTGCAACGTGTCGGAGGCGGAACTCGCGACCGCCGAGACCTCGTCGCCGCAGGTGGCCGCCGTCCGCGAATACGCCCGCACACACGCCGGGTCCGAGGCCGTCGTCGTCTCGGCGGCCATCGAGTCGGAGCTCGCCGAGCTGCCGGAGGCCGAGGCGCGCGAGTACCTGGCTCACCTGGGCGTTGACGGACTCCGGGGTCTCCTCGCTCATTCGCGCGGCCTACCACCTGCTCGGCCTGCGCACCTACCTCACGGCCGGCGAGAAGGAGACCCGCGCCTGGACGATCCACGCCGGCGACACGGCCCCCCAGGCCGCCGGGGTCATCCACTCGGACTTCGAGCGCGGCTTCATCAAGGCCGAGACCGTGTCCTACGACGACCTCATCGCCTCCGGCTCGACCGCCGCCGCCCGCGAGAAGGGCCTCCTGCGCATGGAAGGCAAGGAGTACGTCGTGCAGGACGGCGACGTCATCCTCTTCAAGTTCAACGTCTGACGCCGCGATTCGCCCTTCCCCGGGGCCGGATCTGTATGAAAGAATCGTGACCACGGGGTGGGAGGTGTCGCGGTGGGTTCGACCGGCGTCGCCGCCTTTTCGATTCTCGCGCTGACGGTGAGCTTGTCCCTGGCTCGGCCGCGATTCCGCGGGCACCGGCTGGAACACGCCCTCGCCGCGGGCATCGGCGCCCTGCTGAGCATCGCCCTCGGGATCGTTCCCCTCGACCTCCTGATGACGGCGATCCGGCTCCTCTTCTTCCCGATCCTCACGATCGTCAGCCTGATGGTGATCACGCTCATCGCCGAACGGGCCGGGCTCTTCGAGCTGCTGTCGCGGGGGATCGCCGTGGCGGCCCGCGGGAACGGACATCGCCTGTTCGCGTACATCTTCGGCTGCGGAACCGTGACCGGAATGTTCTTCACGAACGACGCCGCCGTCCTGATCTTCACGCCGCTCGTCTTCCAGCTCGTCGAGCAGGTCCGCGACGACTCGTGGACCGAGCGCAACCGGATCCCTTACTACTTCGCCGTGCTCTACGTGGCGAACCTCGTCGGGGCCCTCGTGATCAGCAACCCCATCAACATCGTCGTGTCGAGCCTGTTCCACATCTCCTTCGCGGAGTACGCGAAGTGGATGTTCCTGCCGGCGTCTCGCCAGCATCCTGGTCAGCTTCGCCGGGCTGTGGCTCGTCTTCCGCAAGGACATTCCCGGCGGTTCGAGTGGTCCGCTCCCGCCGCGCGGCCCCGCAATCGCCGGCTTCTGATCCTCTCGGCCATGATCCTGGCCGCGACGCTGGCGGGTTTCTTCACCGACTCCTTGACGGGCATCCCCACCTGGCTGGTCGCTTTTTCGGGAGCGGCGCTCCTGCTGGGCATCGACGCCACCGTCGGGAAGGGCCGGCCCACGGCGATTCTCCGCGGCGTCAGCTGGGACGTGCTGGTGTTCGTCGTCGGGATCTTCGTCGTGGTTCTGGGGCTGCGGCATGCCGGGCTGACCCACCAGATCGGCGCCCTGATGGCGCACCTGGCCTCGAAGGGCACGGCGGTTCTGACGACCGGCACGAGTCTCGTCGCCGCGGTGGCGTCCTCGATCATGAACAACCATCCCACCGCCGACATGATGGGCTGGGCGATCCGGGACCTGAACGCCTCGCCTCTGCAAACGAAAGCCATGGTGTTCTCGGCCCTGATCGGAGGCGACCTCGGCCCCAAGATGCTCCCCATCGGGTCCCTGGCCGCGCTGATCTGGTTTCGTCTGCTGCGCGACCGGGGGGTTCACATCCCGTATTCGCTCTACATCCGAATCGGCGTCCCGGTGACTCTTGCTGGCCCTTCTGGCCGCGGTGGCGACGCTCAACGTGGAGCTGGCCCTGGCCGCACGGTTCGCGGCCCCCTGACGGTTGCCGAGCGTTCGGCGATCGAGTGATAGCATCCGCCGCAACTCACGAAACTTGACGATGCACAGGACGGTTGAGCGTGTCTAGCTCTGCAGAAGCAGCCGGCACGGCTGGTATCGCAGTGATGGCGGGGGAACTCCCCGCCGTCCCGCTGCCGCAGGCCCCCCGCGCCGGCGCTCCTCTGGTCCCGCGGTCTCGCCATCGCCGCGAGTCCTCGTCACCCTGTTCACTCTCGACGTCATCACGATCCTCTTCTCCGACTACTGGCTCTTCGAGAGCCTCGGGGCTCACTTCGGTCTTCTGGACGAACTTCCGGATGGGAGCGACGCTCTACGTTCCGGCGTTTCGTCGTCTTCGCCGCCGCCATCGCCGTTCCGGCCTGGCTTCACGACGTCGGGCCCGCGACCTCGCGCCTTCGTCCGCAAGATGGCGTTTCTCATGGCGTCGATCGCCGCGTACCTCGCGGCGACGAACTACTCGGAGTTCCTCCTCGGCGGAAAGGGATTCACCTTCGACAAGACCGACCCCGTCTTCGGGCTGGACATCGGCTTCTACGCCTTCGACCTGCCGAACATCTGGATTGCGTGGCGCTACCTGACGTGGGCGGCCTTCCTCTTCCTCTGCGCTCTCGGTCGCCTTCGCCAACGTGGCCCGGCCCGCCGACCGCGCTCCTTCCGCCGGATCGCGCCTTCGAGCGCGCGTTCGCAGCGAGCTCGACGCCGACGACACTCGCCGCCTGGCATCCTCCTCGGCGCGCTGACGGCGATCGGCGTCTGGCTGACCCGTTACGACCTGCTCCTGAAGAACAACTCCGACGCCGTCAGTCGATCAAACGCGGCGCGCAGTACCTCGACGTGACGGGCCTCTTCTCGAACCTCAACTACATCTCGTTCACGTCGGTCATGATCCTCGGCTTCACCGCGGCGATCTTCGTCGTGCTTCGCGCGAGACTGCGAGGCCACTCGCGAACCTCGAGGCCGGCTGCGGCCCGCGGGCCGGATCGCGCTCGTGCTCGTCGCCCTCGATTTCGCGTTCAAGTGCGCGGTCGTCGTCCGATACTGGCTCTTCGTCAAGCCGAACGAGCCCGTCATCCAGCTGCCGTACATCGCGCGGCACGTCGAACGCGACGCGCGAGGCGTACCAGCTCGAGCGACGTCCAGGAGGTCGACTTCCTCCCGAACCGGCCCGGCGATCCCGTGCCCTCGGCCGAGTCGCTCCTCGCGAGCCCCACGCTGAAGAACGCGCCGCTGTGGCCGGGATTCGTCAGCTACCTCGAGCGGTGGATCGACCGGCAGCACGCACAGCGCATCCTGCAGACGCAGAGCAGCACCATGGTTTACGGCCCGACGCTCGAGCTCCTGCAGCAGCAGCAGAAGCTGCGGACCTACTACAACTTCCTCAACGTCGACACCGTTCGCTACACGATCGGCGGCGAGGAACGCATGTTCGTGTCCGCGGTGCGCGAGACGCCCCTCTACGAGCCCGTGCCCTGGCTCGCCTACTGGGGCCAGCGCTTCATGATGTTCACCCACGGATTCGGCCTCGTCATGGCCCCGATCTCGGACGTCACGCCCGAGGGCGGGCCGAGCTACGTCTCGTACGACATCCCGTCGAAGGTGAGGTATCCCGAGCTCGCCGTCACCGAGCCCCGCGTCTACTACGGCGAGGGCTCCGCCACGATGGCGTTTTCCAACGTGCATCGGCATGAAGGAGCTCGACTACCCGACCGACCAGGACCGCGCCGAGATCTTCCTGCCCGAATCGACGAAGACCGGCGTGCAGATCGACTCGCTCTGGAAGCGGATCGTCTTCGGCTGGAGGAGCGGCAAGTTCTGGGAGCTCGTCTTCTCGGACCTCATCAAGCCCAACACCCGCGTGCACTACATCCGCACGCCGGTCGACCGGCTCGCGCGCGTGGCGCCGTTCCTCTTCTACGACTCGAACCCGTATGCGGTCGTGGTGGACGGTCGGATCATCTGGATCGTCAACGGCATGACGACGACGGACCGCTATCCGTACAGCCTGATCGAGGAGCTGGGCGACAAGTCGGACGAGCGGTCGCCCTTTCCGCGGCCGACCCGCTGGATCAACTACGTCGAGGACTCGGTCAAGGCGACCGTCGACGGCGAGACGGGCGAAATCCGGTTCTACAAGATCAAGGACGGCCCGGTCGTCCGCGCCTGGCGAGAAGATCTACCCGGAGCTCTTCACGTCTGCGGCGACAAGATGCCGGAGGGAGTGCGGCGGCAGCTGACGTACCCGCCGCAGCTGCTGCACATCCAGTTCGACGACCTCTACATCTACTACCACATGAAGGACCCCATGTACTTCTTCAACATGGAAGACATGTGGGACGACGCCGACGAGGTCCTGGGCCCGATCCTCGACACCGGCAAGGCGATCACGTTCTCGATGGAGCCCTTCGCCTGCATGCTCGACACCGGCAACGGCGTGCTGCCGGCGGCGAAGCCGAAGATCCAGTTTTCGCTCGCGATGGTCTTCACGCCCGAAAAGGCCCTCAACCTGCGCGGCATACCGGTCGTCTACCAGGACCCGCCCGACTACGGAAGGATCGTCGTCCTGCAGATACCGAAGGGGCAGTACGTGATGGGCCCCGAGCAGGCCGACGCCGCGATCGATCAGGACCCGTTCATCTCGCAGAACTTCTCGTGGTGGAACCGGAAGGGCATGGAGGTCATCCGCGGTCACACGACGCTGCTTCCGATCGGAAAGGAAGTCCTCTACGTCGAGCCGATTTTCCTGCGGTCGCAGCAGAACCACCTGCCGCAGATGAAGAAGGTCGTGGTCGTCATGCGCGGCAAGCCCTTCATGGAAGACTCGCTCGAACAGGCGGTCCGCAGCGCCGTCGCCTGGCACAAGGGCGGCGCGACGGGATTGCGAGGAACGGGAAATGGAAGCGGATCCCCGAACTGAGGCGCCGGCTCCCGTGTCCGTGACGCCGACCGCCGAGGAACGGAGGCAGCTGGACCACGTCTGGTCCTACGCGTTCTCGTATCTCCTGGGGGCCGGCCTGCTCGCCGCGCTCATCTGGTCCTCCGGCGTCTGGAACTTTCTGTCGAACACGCGCCTGCTTTCGGTCCTCATGGACGCGGGCGTCGTGAGCTATCACGATGCGCAGGGCGGCTTCATCCGCGGCGTGCCCGACCTGAAGTACTTTCTGAAGTCCCAGGATCCGATCAAGTGGGGTCTCGTCGAAGGCGCTGCTTTCCTCTTCCTGGTGTTCTGGCTGATCAAAGCCGCGCAGTTCCACGGGTTCTGCCAGTTCGTGGGCGTCCGGGGGACCTTCACGCAACACGCCCGCGCCTACCTCGAGGGCGTCGGCGTGAATCGATTGCTTCCCTTCAACCAGGGCCTCGTCCGGATGACCCGTTTCATGGAAGGCCAGGGATCCCGCGGGGACCGCGTCGCGCAGGCCGCGTTTCTCGCGGAGATCTTCGTCGTCATCGAGATCGTGGTGTACGCCGCGTACGGCCCCTACGGACTGGGTTGGTCGGTCTGGCTCGCCCAGATCTTCTGGTCGCTCGTGATTCTCGGCCTCTGCTACGCCATCGCGCGGCCCAGCGGGCTCTACCCCGAGCCGTCGATCGTGCCGCTGCACTGGAAGGACGCCGTCGCGTCGCTGCGCGCCCTGGCGCGCCGGCCCATGGTGTTCACGAAGGTGACCGTCCTGTCGCTGGTGGCCTTCGGCCTCGAGGACATCGCGGCCTACATGATCGCGATGGCGTTCACTTCGACCCACGTGATCCTGAACGTCAACTTCTCCATCCTGCTGATGGCGATCGTCGCGAGCTACATCGCGCGGCTGATCCCGATCACGCCGGGCGGCATCGGCCAGTTCGAGTGGGGATTCGCCGCCGGCCTCTACCTGGGGGGCGTGGGCTGGCCCGAGTGCGTCACGATCGCCGTGCTGGACAACTTCGTCCGCTACGCGTCGGGCAGCCTCCTCTGGGCCTGGGTCTACATCCTGCGCGTCGACTACTCTTTCGAGGTCTTGAAGCGCGTCGAGCCGAGAACGCCCGACGTCTGAAGCCCGGCCGCCCTACTTTCCGCCGCGCAGGTTGAAGACGATCGTGCAGGGAGGATCGACGCGGTAGGCCTTTTCGTCGCCGGAGACCAGCGTGGCGACGTACTGGCCGTCGTCCGGCAGGTTGCCGGTGCCCAGGTCGAACTTCCAGTGGGCCTCTTCGTCGAAGACGAATCGATTGCCTTTGCCGTAGTCGCGCACTTCCATCCCGCCCGACTTGTCGACCTCCGGCCCCGACTCCGGCCGAAACTTCAGCGTGAGCGCCGGAGGCGCCGGCAGCGTCTTGCCGTCCCCGAACGTCCCGTCGGGCAACGCCAGCTTGGCCCGCAGCGGAAGCACGCGCCCCCTCGGGATCTGCTGGGGGCTGCGCTGCATCGGCTCGTCGAAGCCGCGGCACTGGTAAGTCGGAGGCGGCGGGTCCTCCGCGCGCGCCGCGGCGGCGGACGCGAGGACGGCGGCGCAGGTGACGGCGAGGATCGATCGTGCGCGGGAACGTGGCATCGCATGGCTCCTTGCGTTGGCGTCGGATTCTAACCCCGGCACGCGTGGTAGGATCCCGCGCCGACACGCTCCCGCACATGCCCACAGTTCGAAACTGGATCGGCGCCGCCTGCCTGCTGGCCGCGCTCGCGCCGGCGGGCATTTCCGCGGCTCCCCTGTCGCCGACTCCGACACCGCGCCCGGCTCCCCTCCCGTTGCTGCCGCCCGACTCTCTGGCGGGAAAGCCGTTTCCTCCGATCGCTCCATCCGAACGGAGCCTTCCGGCCGAGAAGCGGACTTTCTTCGCGGCCCCCGGGCCGGCGCCGGGAGACGGGAGCGAGGCCCGGCCCTGGAACGATCTCCAGGCGGCGTTGCGCGCGCTTTCCCCGGGCGACCGCCTCCGCGTCCGCGCCGGGCAGTATGCCGGCCCGCTGCGGATCGACGAGGCCTGCCGGGACGGCGCCCCCAGGGCTCCGATCCAGGTCGTCTTCGACGGGAAGGCGACCCTCGAGGGCAGCGGCGACGGCGCGGTCCTCACGCTGACCCGGGCTCACTGGCTCCTCGTCGGCGCCTTTCTCAAGCTCGAAGATTCCGACGCGTCCGGCGTGTCGATCGACGGGCCGGGCGCCCACGACGTGACGCTCGATGGCGCCCGCGTCTCGGGAGGCCGGGGTCCCTCCGTGCGCATCGGGGGCGGGGCCGCGCGGATCTCGATCGTCCGCTCCAACCTCGCCAAGTCCACGCTGACCAGGATGGCCCCGTCTTCGGTCGGCATCGAGATCGCCGCCGGGGCCGCGGCCGTTCTCCTCGGCCACAACCACCTTCACGAAAACCCGGCCGGCTCGATCCGCGTGCAGGCGCCCGCGGCGGGGGGCTGGCCGGCCCGCAACATCCGGATCATCGGCAACCGCATCTACGACGACGGCGCGACGGCGATCGACGTGGCCGCGGCCGACGATCTCCTGGTGGCCGAGAACATCCTGTCCGACACGACCAGCGTCCCCGGCACTCGTGCCGTCGCGCTGGGACGGGTTCGCCGCGGGGTCGTCCGATTCAATCGCGCCTCGAATTTCGGCGTCGGAATTCACCTGGGCCATGCCGAGCCCGACGGCAGTGCATCGATCGCGGCCGAGAACGTGACGATCACGCGCAACCACCTGGAAACCGGACTGCCGGGCGGCACCGCCGTCGTGATCGAGGCGGCGGCCCGGGTCGTCGTCGCCAACAACGTCGTCGACGGCTACGCCAGCGGGATCCTGGTGTTCGGAAAGCCGCCGCAGACCAGGGACGTGTCGGTCGCCAACAACCTCGTCCTGGGAGTTTCGGACGTCGCGGTCCTGCTGGCGGACCCCGCCGCAGCGGCGGTCTTCGACTACAACGTCTTTTCCCCGGCCGGTCCCGTCCTGGTGGAGGTCGGAGGTGTCTCCGTTTCGCTGGCCCGCTGGCTCAAGGAGGGCAAGATGCCGCACTCGCAGTTGAAACCGGGCGTACGCATCCTCTACGGGGATCTGGCCCGGGTCTCGGGCGCCGAGACTGTCGACCGGGGAACGGCGCTCGAGGGCGTCTCGTTCCAGGGAAGCGCCCCGGACATCGGAGTGGCCGAGCGATGAGCGCGCGCACCGTCTTCGCCGCGGTGGCCGCGGCGCTCCTGGGCGCCGCTTGCGCGAGCGCGCAGCCCGCACCCACGCCGCCTCCCCTGCCGACCCCGACGCCGCACAACGCGGCGGAGAACCCCGAGGACGTGCGTGCGCGGATGCCCCGGCCCACCCCCCTCGATACCGAGACGAAGTTCGCGCCGCCGCAGCAGACGAGGGAAGAGGAAGCGCGCAGGGCCAATCCCCCCAACGAGGAGGATCTGCTCCCGGGCGAGCGCCCCGTGCTCCTCGACGGCCGCCCGTTTCCCGAGAGACAGCCGTACGACCCGAAGTTCCCCACCGCGCGCCGAACGCGCTTCGTCTCGGTCGAGGCGTCCGGCCCGGGGGACGGCACCCTCGAGCGCCCCTGGCGCGACCTGCAACAGGCCCTGTGCGCGCTCGAGCCCGGCGACCGTCTCGTCGTGGCGTCCGGCATCTACACCGGCTCCTTCCGGGTCGCGGATGCCTGCCGGAACGGCACCGCCGAGGCGCCGATCCAGGTGTTCGCGCGCCACGCGTTCTTCAAGTCCGACGGCGGCGACGTCCTGACTCTCCAGCGCGCGCACTGGCAGCTCTGGGAGGTGCAGATCGCCCTGCTCGACTCGAAGGCCGCCGGCCTCGTCGTCCGCGGTCCGGACGCGCACGACATCGCGATCGACCAGACCCACATCTACGAAGGAAACGGGCCGGCGGTGGTCCTGGCAAGTGGAAGCTCCCGGGTCACGCTGTCCAACTGCCACATCCATCAGTCGATGGGCGTGCGCATCGAGGCCGGGGCCTCGGCCGTCTCGCTCGTCAACAACCACATCCACCACAATCGGGCGGCCTCGGTCTCAGTCGGCGGCGGCTCGGCGGGGATTCCGGCCCGCGAGGTCTCGCTCACGGGAAACCGCATCCACAACGACCACGGGCCGGCGCTCGCTCTTTCGAACTGCGACGGCGTGGCCGTGACCCGGAATCGCTTCTCCAACTACCGGCCGGACGAAGACGACGGTTCCGGCGGAGACGCGATCGTCATCGGCCCGGGCTGCCGGAACGCGGCCTTCACGAACAACTCGATTCTCGAGGCCACCGTCGCCGTGCGCATCGGGACGTCCGCCGCCGGAGCAAAGTCCCCGGAGCGTGTCGCGTTCGGGCGGAACTTCCTGCAGAACACCCTGACGCCGGAGTCCGCGGCTTTCGCCGTCGACGCCGGTCGGACGATCCGCATCCACAACAACGTCATCGACCGGTACGCGGAGCCCTTCCGGATCGCCCCGGGCGTCCGGGGGCTCACCGTGGCCAACAACCTGGTCCTGGGACCGACGGTGGCGTTCTCCCTGGGGTCCCCCGACGCCGTCGCCCTGTTCGACTACAACCTGTTCGGCGTCGAGGGGCCGCTCCAGGCCCGGGTGGCGGCCGCCCCGGTCGACCCGGCCTGGATGGCCCGGCACATGCCGCACTCCCGGGCGGCCGGGGGCATCGCCCTGGTCGGCGGGGACCTCGGAAAGATCCAGGGGCCCTCGGGGGTGGACGCGGGAAAGGCCCTCGAGGGGGAGCCCTTCGCCGGGACGGCCCCGGACCTGGGGGTCGCGGAGCACTGAGCCGGGACTTGCAGGCCGGGTTGGGTATAAAGTAAACGTAGTTAATCTCTCCCGGTGGGTCCCTCCTTGTTTTGGGAGGTCGAACATGGACTCTCGCCACGGGTTCCAGCGCTTTGCCCGATTCGGTCTCCTCGCCGCACTCGCGCTCGCTCTTTCAACTCCCGCCGTTCGAGCGGCGGGAGGCCCGAAGGGAAACAGCGGCGGCGCAAAACGGCCGGCCTTCTCGCTGGCGCGAACGCCGGAGGAGAGGCGGTCGCTGTTCGAGGCCTGGAAGAAGCAGCACCAGCAGGCTCCGGGGGCGACAGCAGGCATGAGTGCGGAGGCGGTCGCCGGCGGCTCCATTCCGTACGTCGGCCGCGCGTCGATGGTCATCAACGACGCCGGGACGGTCCTCTATACGAAGAACTTCCTGGGCTCGAACGCCACCTGCGATCCGGACATCGAGTCCCAAACGTCGTGGGTGCCCGGGACGGCCTTCGCGGCGGGAACGGCCGTGAGGCCGACGGCCGGCAGCACCCAGCCCAACGGCTTCCGGGGATTCAACTTCCTGGCGACCGCCGGAACTAGCGGCGGCACGGAACCGGTCTGGCCCCAGACCCTGGGCGCCACCGTCACCGACAACACGATCACCTGGACCGCGATCGGGTTCGCCCCCAGCGACTTCGTTGGCTGCACCCCGATGCAGCTCATCTCGCGCGCGTCGGGCGGGACCGAGACCGTGATCGCCCAGGAGGGATCGACGCTCGCCGACGGAAGCCAGGTTGCCGGCTGGGCCGAGTTCATGGCCATGAACGACTCGGGGGTCGCGGCGTTTCGCGCCGGGCTGGCCGGGTACATCTTCAACGACGGCAACGAGGACGAGGGCGAGAGCGGCATCATCACGGCCGGGCCCGGCGCCGGGGCGGTCACGCGGATCGCCGCGACCAACACGACGATCGGGGGGCGGGGCGTGTGCGGCTTCTCGGCGATGGTCGCCATCAACAACGCGGGCCAGGTGGTGTTCGACACGTATCCGACGGACGCGACGGCCCCTCCCCGCTGCGACGAGAACGACCACGGAATCGTCCGCTTCACGCCGGGCGGAACGGGCAACCAGCTTCTCGTGGAGCAGGGTTCGGCGATCGGAACGCCGGCGGCCACCGTGATCGGCTTCGGTTTGGACGACAACACGGGCGGCCTCTGCACGTTCTCCAGTTGCCACTACGACAACATCGACGGCTTCATCAACGCGTCCGGCCACGTGCCGGTCGTGCTCAACCTCTCGGACGGCACACAGGGAGTCTTCATCCTCACGGGCCCCGGTGCGGCCACGCAGGTCGTGCGGCTGCCCGCCGGCTCGATCGGTCCGCGGGTCGCCATCAACGACGGAGACCAGGTCGTCTATCGCGCGACGACGGGCGGCGTCAGCCGCCTGTTCCGGTTCACGCCGCCGGCTACGATCGTCACGCTCCTCTCGGTCGGAGATCTCCTCGGCGGGAGCGCGGTGTCGAGCATCGACGCCTTCGCCGACATCAACAACCTCGGCAACGTCGTGTTCAGCGCCGAAACGGGTGCGGGGGACACGTTCGGCTTTTGGGATGGCGCCGCAGCGGTCGTGACCACGGCGGCGACCGAGACTCTCGCGTCGGAAATGATCACCGTGAACGACTCCAACCAGGTCGCCTACGTGACGGGAAACGAAGCCCCGGAGCAGACCGACGAGGCCTCCGAGCAGCACCAGACGGGCGGGATCTTCACCTGGACGAAGGCCGGCGGGTCGGTGAAGGCGATCCAGGTTGGGGACGTGATCAGCGCCGACACGGTGACCTCGATCTACGCCGAGCACACGTCGTTTGCCCGGCGCCAGTTCAACCAGCTGGGCTGTCTCGCCGCGGTCTACATGGTCCTCGACGACGATCCGGACCTCGATTGCTCCGAGGGCGGCGTCGGATTCTGCTCTCCCGCGGTGCAGAAGGGCGGATTGCTCTTCCTTTCCTGCGCTGGCGTGTGCCCGGTCGTCACCGTGGCCCCGGCGACGCTCCCGGCCGGTACGACGGGCACGCCCTACAGCCAGCAGCTCACGGCTTCGGGCGGCCAGGCTCCGTACACGTTCACGACGACGGTGGGCTCGCCGCCGCCGGGTCTGCTCCTGTCCGCCGGCGGCCTGCTTTCCGGCACGCCGACCACCACCGGCACCTTCAACTTCACGGTGACGGCGACGGATGCCAATGCCTGTCTCGGAACCCGGGCCTACTCCGTCTTCATCGGCAGTCCCACGCAGGTGACCGTCCTGCTGAGCCCGAGCTCGCGCACGATCGTCGTCGGAACCAACGGCAGCCTGTCCGTCACCATCAACATCGCGCAGGGAACCAATACGATCGTCACGTTGACGTCGGGAAACCCGGGCATCGTGACCGTACCCCCGACCGTGACGATCCTCGCCGGCCAGACCTCGGCGCCGTTCACGGCCACCGGCGTCGCCGTCGGCGGGCCCGTCGTCGTCACGGCGGCGCTGCCGGCGTCGTTCAACGCACCCCCAGCCACCTCGAACGTCAACGTCGTCGACGCCCCGGCCGCCGAGGTGCCCACGCTCTCCGCCTGGGCGCTCATCGCAATGGGCTTCGCACTGGCGTTGACCGGCCTGTTCTTCGTGAAGAGAGTAGTCCCCCCCGGTTTTCGAATCCGAAGGGCCCGGGAAACCGGGCCCTTCGTGTATCGTGCCGGCACCGAGCTCGATGCAAGACGACGGGATGTTTCGACGCGCCATCGTCCGTCCGCCGGCCGCGAATTTCGCCGACGGACTGACGACCGTCGACCTCGGGACCCCCGACGTCCCGAAGGCCCTGGCCCAGCACGAGGCCTATTGCCGCGCGCTCGAAGACTGCGGGCTCGCGCTGACGCGGCTTCCGGCCGACCCTCGCTTTCCCGATTCCACGTTCGTCGAGGACGCCGCCGTGCTCACGCCGCGCCGAGCGATTCTGACCCGTCCCGGCGCTCCGAGCCGCGAGGGCGAGGTCGCCCGGCATCGCCGAAGCCCTCGCGCCGTTCTTTCCGGCGCCGCGGAGGATCGAGGCCCCCGGGACCCTCGACGGCGGGGACATCTGCGAGGCCGGGACGCACTGGTTCATCGGCGTCTCGCACCGGACCAACCCGGAGGGCGCGCGGCAGCTCGCGGTCCTGCTCGCCGAGGAGGGCCTGACGTCCTCGCTCGTCGACATCCGGGGGGTCGCCGGCATTCTGCACCTGAAGAGCGGAATCGCCTGGCTCTCCGACCGCTGCCTCGTCGTCATCGACTCCCTCGCCGCCGACCCGGCCTTCGGAGGCTGGGACCTCGCGCGCGTCGACCCGGCGGAGGATTACGCCGCCAACTGCGTCGCCGTCAACGACGCCCTCCTCTTCGCGAAGGGGTTCCCGCGACTCCAGCGGCAGGTGGCCCTTCTCGGGTACAGTCCGCTCGTTCTCGACATGTCCGAATTCCAGAAGATGGACGGCGGCCTGAGTTGCCTCTCGCTGAGGTTCTGAGACCCGCGCGATGACGCTCGACCGGCGCGACTTCCTGCGGCTCTCCGCGTACGCGGCGGCCGGCCTCGCGCTGGACCCCAAACCCCTCGCCCGGCGCGGCCCGCCGCGGCGCATCGTGATCCTCGGCGCGGGGATGGCGGGCCTCTCGGCGGCGCTCCAGCTGTCCGAGGCCGGGCACGACGTGGTGGTCCTCGAGGCCCAGCGCCGGCCGGGCGGTCGGGTGCTGACGCTGCGCGAGCCGTTCTCCGACGGCCTGTACGCCGAGGCGGGCGCCGGACGCATTCCCGAGACCCACGACCTCACGCTCCACTACGTGAAGCTCTTCGGCCTCGAGCTCGAGCCCTTCGCGCCGAGCCGCGGGAAGCAGGTCCTCTTCGTGCGCGGCCGCCGCATCCCCTACGCGAAGCTCGAAGAGGTCGACATGCGGGCCGTGACGCTCGACCTGTCGGCCGAGGATCGCCGCATCGGGCTCGCCGGCCTGGACGCGAAGTACGTGGCCGGCCTGCTCCACCGTCTGGGCGACATCGAGACCCCCGGCTGGCCGCCGCCGGCCCTGGCGGGGATCGATCGCCTGAGCTTCGCGGAGTTTCTCTACCAGAGCGGCGCGTCGCCCGATACCGCCGCGTTTCTCGCCCTCGGCTTCGAGAAGACGAGCGCGCTCGACAGCCTGCGCGACGCCACGCACCATCACACCCGGACGCTGTCCAAGATCCGCGGCGGCAACGACCGGCTTCCGAAGGCCCTGGCCGCCCGCCTGTCCCGCAACATCCGCTACGGCAGCCCCGTCGTCGCGATCCGCCAGGGCACCGAAGGCGTCGAGGCGGTGGTCGAGACGGCGGCAGGCACGCGCGAGCCGGTCCGCGGGGATCTCATGATCTGCGCGATCCCGTTCACGGTGCTGCGCACGATCCCGGTCGAGCCGGCGTTTCCGGCCTACAAGCGCGGCGTCATCGACACGATCTCGTCCGGTTCGGTCACGCGCGTCGAGCTCCAGACCCGGCGCCGGTTCTGGGAGGACCGCGGCGAGAACGGCTTCGCGACGATCGACCAGCCGATGGAGATCTGGAGCCCGACCTGGGACCAGCCCGGGACCCGGGGCCTGCTCCAGGCCTACGTCTACGAAGACCTCGCGCGCCGGGTCTGCGCCGAGGACGACGCGAGCCGCATCCGCTGGGCGCTCGACACGATGGAGAAGGTCCATCCGGGCCTCGCCGCGAGCTTCGAGGGCGGCGTCGCGAAGTGCTGGGACGAGGACCCGTGGGCGCGCGGGGCCTACACGATCTACATGCCCGGGCAGCTCTCCAACGGATGGGCGGAGCTCATCGCGAAGCCGGAAGGACGCATCCACTTCGCCGGCGAGCACGTCTCGCCCTACCCCGGCTGGATCCAGGGCGCGCTCTGGTCCGGCCACCGCGCGGCCGAAGCGGTCAACGCGCGGTAGGCGAGGTTCTCGAGTCCCGGCCTACGGCGCCTGGCCGGACGTGAAGCGCTCGAACATCTCGACCTCGGCGCGGCTCCCGATCGCCAGCGGCATCCGGGCGTGGAGCGAGTCGGGCACGACGTCCAGCACGCGCTGCGATCCGGTCGAGGCGCGGCCGCCGGCCTGCTCGACGACGAAGGCCAGCGGGTGGCACTCGTAGAGAACGCGGAGCTTGCCCGATGCGCGGCCGCCCGGCGCGCCGTCGGCCGGATACAGGTAGATGCCGCCCTCGAGCAGGAACCGGTGCACGTCGGCGACGAGCGAGGCCGAGTAGCGGGTGGCGTAGGGGCGGCCCGTCGCCCGGTCGGGCGTCTTCAGGTAGTCGACGAAGTCGCGGACCGGCGGCGCCCAGGAGCGCGCCCGGCCCTCGTTGACCGCGTAGGCGCGGCCCCGCTCCGGCATCCGGACGCTCGCGCGCGTCAGGAGAAACTCGCCGATCGCCGGGTCGAGCGTGAAGAGGTGAACGCCGTCGCCGGTCGAGTAGACCAGCAGGACCGCCGGGCCGAAGAGCACGTAACCCGCCGCGACCTGCTCGTGGCCGGACCGCAGCAGGTCGGTCGGCCCGCCCTCCCGCCGCGGGCGAACCGAGAAGATCATCCCCAGGGTGCCGTTGACGTCGATGTTGGAGGAGCCGTCGAGCGGGTCGAACAGCACGGCGTAGCCGCCGCCCGCGGGCCCCGTGGCGTAGACGACCGGCTCCTCCATCTCCTCCGAGGCGGCCTGGGTCACGAGGCGGCCGTAGTCGAAGGTCTCGACCAGGATCTCGTTGGCCACGACGTCGAGCTTCTTCTGCTCCTCGCCCTGCACGTTGGAGGAGCCCGCGGCGCCGAGCGCCCCCGTCAGGCCCGCGCGCGAGAGCGCGCTGGCGATGCGCTTGCCGGCGACGCCGAAGCGCATCAGCAGGAGCGACAGCTCCCCGGTGGCGCCGGGCGAGGTCTGCTGCTCCTCGAGGATGAACCGGTCGAGGGTGATGGGCGCGCCGCTCATCGCTGTCGGAGGGCTACGATTTCGGCTGGCGCGTCATCTTCCAGCGGCCGGTCGAGATCGTTTCCTTGCCGGTCGGGTTCGTCGAAAACGTCCCCTCGATCGTGTCGCCGGAGACGCGGCCCACGAAGGTCGTCACGACCTCGCACTTGCAGGAGGGGTCCTGGTACGGGTCCATGGTCCCCTTGACGACGCCGCCCTCGGCGTTGACGAAGCTGATCTGGAGCACCTGCGGCATCGTTGCCAGGGGGTCGGCGCCGGGCGCGGCGGGCGCGCTGCTCAGGCCGCCCTTCGGGACCATGAGCACGTCGCCTCGCGCGACCTTCCCGCCGGACTTGAACTCGAAGGTGATCGAGCCCGAGCGTCCCGTTTCGGGGCTCGAGTATTCGCCGACCCACTTGCCGGCGAGGGTCGACACGTCTCCGCCGGCCACGGGAACGGCGGGTGCGGGGTTGTCCGGCGCCGCAGTGGAAGAGGAACAGGACCACGAGACGACGGCCGCGAACAGAACGGCGGCGATGAGTTTCACGCGCGACATGGAGGGTCCTCCCGGACGATCATCTTTTCACAGTCGCCGTGTCCCGCACCCACTCTCGCCAGGCGGGCTTGGGCCGGCCGTCGAGCTCCTGGAGACCGCGGTTGGCGAGAAACGCCCTGCGCCGGCGCTGGACCACGGTCGCGCCGGCCGGAAGAGCCGGCAGGTCGTCGGCCGCGACGTCCCGCAGCGCGACGTACCGGGCGAAGAGGAGCGCGCCCGCCTCGGACTTGCCCAGAAAGGCCCGAAAACGCCGCACGAACTCCGCCTGGCGCTCCGGGCTCGACGCGTTCTCCGTGGACGAGGAGTAGCTGACGACGGGAAACGCGATCGGCCGGCCGGCGGCATTCTTGACGAGGGCAGCCCAGTCCTTGTCGAGGTCGCCGGGCGAGCGCTGCTGGAACGGCGAACCGGGAACGAAGGGCGAGTAGTCGTAGAGGAGCAGCGGGCTCTTCTGGTGCAGGACGGCCGCGACGTCCGGGGCGATGCTGTCCATGGGGGCCGCCGTCGCGACGCCGACGAGAAGCTGGGGCGACTTCTTCTTCAGGAACTGCACCGCGCCGTCGAAGAGGCGCCGGTACGCGCGCAGCTCCTCGGGCCGGTCGGCAAAGTACGCATCGGCGCCGTCGCCGAGGGAGAGCGTCTGAAAGTCCAGAAGCGCCGGCCGCAGCGCGTCGAGGAGGCCCCCGAGGCGCAGCGACAGTTTCGGGTCGTCGAAGGAGACGCCCGACAGGTCCGCGGGCACGTCGCGCGAGGTCTCGGTGACGAGCGGGAGGTCCAGATGCAGCACCGCGCCCGACTGGCGCAGCAGCCGGGCCGTGCGGGTGATCTCCTCGATCCGGTAGCGGCGCGGCGCCGGCTCGGCCGCGGCCCACGAGAGCTCCAGCGCGAAGAAGTTCGCGCCGGTGCGGCGCACCATCTCGAGCGCGGCCTGGCGCGCCGCCGGCGAGGCGCCCGGCTCGAGGTTGACGGCGATGCCGGCCGCCGGCGCGGGGGCGCGGGAGGACGCCGGAGCCGCGGCGGTGAGGACCAGCGCGCCGAGGAGAGCCCGCCGCGGGAGGCGGAGGACGCGGGCCATCCAAGGGCGGCCGGGGGCGTCGCGCCTCGGACTCATGGAGCCTGGAGGAAAGTCACGAAAATCGCGCGGGAGCTTACACCATCGCGTTGCTCGTTTCGTTCTAGCATTCGACTCCGAGGAAAGGGGGACTCCATGCGCCGACGCGACCTGTTCCGGGAGGCCGGGAGGACCGGCCTGGCTCTGGGCCTCGCGGCCGCCGGGCGGCCGCTCATCGCGATGCCGTCCAAGGACGCGCCGTCATCTGCCGACGACCTGACGCTGATGAACACGGCCCTCGCGCTCGAGCACGAGGCGATCTGGGCCTACGGCCTGGCCGGCGGCAGCGGGCTGCTCTCGGCGAAGGCGAAGGAGGTCGGCCTGCTGTTCCAGGGCAGCCACGAGGGCCACCGCGACCTGCTCGCCGACGCCGTCCGGCGCAAGGGCGGCTCGCCCGTCGACCCCAAGAAGGAGTACGTCTTCGGCGTTCCGCTCGCCAGCGAGACGGACGTCCTGGAGCTCGCCTTCAAGCTCGAGGTCGGCGCGGCCCGCGTCTACCTCTACGTCGTCGACCGCTTCCAGGACCGCGCCCTCTCGGGCTCGGCCGCCCGGATCCTCTCGGACGAAGTGCTCCACGCGACGGTGCTGCGCAGCGTGCTCGGGCGCGACGTGGTGCCGGGGTTCCGGCTGATCGAGAACTGAAACGGTCAGCGGTCCGGAATCGCGACCGGCCCGCCCTTGAGGTCCTCCTGGATGATCCGGTCCAGGAACATCTCGCGCACGCCCTCCTTGCCCCCGGACTTGAACGCGCGCTTGACTTCGGCGGGCTTCAGGGCGATGCCCGTCATCGTCTTCAGGTACTGGCAGAAGACGTAGGACCGCGAGCGGAACGAGACGATCAGGAGACCGAGCAGCAGGGCCGCTCCGCCCAGGACCATCCAGTCGGACTGGCTCACGAGCTCAAAGGCGTCGGACATGGGGATTCCCTGAACTCAGGGTAGCAGAATTCGCGCGGAAATCGACGCCTCAGCGCCGGGGGAGGCGCGCGAGAAACTCCTTCGCGACCTCACGCGGCGCGCGGCGATCCCGGTCGACCGCGGCGTTCATCCGCCGCATCGCGTCGGCGGGGATCGCTCCCGAGAGGCGCTCGAGGGCGCGGCGGGCCCGCGCGTCCTTCAGGACTTCGCCGCGCGCGACGAAGGCGGCCTCGTACGGGGGAAAGTAGCGGCGGTCGTCGGCGAGCACGGCGAGGTCCATGGCCGCGATGAGGCCGTCGGTGGAGTTGCCCGCGACGACGTCGACCCGGCCCTGCGCGAGGGCGGCGTAGAGCAGCCCCAGGTCCATCTCGCGCGGCCGCGGCGTGGAACGCGAGCCCGTACGCCGACGCGAGCCCCGTCCAGCCGTCGGCGCGCTCGACGAACTCGTAGCCGAATCCGGGCGTCAGCTCCGGGTGGCCGGCGAGGTCCGAGATCGCCGCGATGCCGAGCCGTCTCGCGGCGTCGCCGCGCATGACGAGGGCGAACGTGTTCTCGAAGCCCAGCGGCGGCAGCCACGCGAGGCCCCAGCGCCGCGCGTACTCGCGGCCGACCGCCTCGCGCACCTTCGACGGGTCGGCGATCGGCTTCTCCTTCAGGACGGCGGTGAACGCCGTCCCGGTGTACTCGGGGTACAGGTCGAGCTCGCCCGCCGTCAGGGCCCGGTGGCAGACGAACGTCCCGCCGAGATCGAGCTTGCGCTCGACGGAAAGCCCCTCCGCTTCGAGCGCCTGCGCGGCGAGCTCGCCGAGGATCACCTGCTCGGTGAAGTTCTTCGAGCCGACCCGCAGCGCCCGGCGATCTCCGCAGGAGGCCGCGAGCAGGACCACCGCCGCGGCGGCGAAGGCGCGCCTCACGCGTCCGGTCCCCACCTGCGCTCGACCGCCGAGAGCGCGGCGTCGGCCGAGAGCGCCAGGATCGCCGCGGGCAGCGCGCCGGCGAGGATCAGGCGGTGGTCGACGGTCGCGACTCCCCGGAAGATCAGCACGCCGAGGCCTCCCGCGCCGATCGCCGCCGCGATGGTCGCCAGGCCGATCCCCACGACGACCGCGATGCGGATGCCGGCGAGCACGACCGGAAACGCCAGCGGCAGCTCGACCCAGGTCAGCCGCTGCCGGTCGGTCAAGCCGAGGCCCCTCGCGGCCTCGACGACCGCGGGGTCGACCGAGCGAATCCCGGTGTACGTGTTGCGGAGGATCGGGAGCAGCGAATACACGACGAGGGCCACGATGGCGGTGCGGGCGCCGATGCCCCCCAGAAACGGCATGGGGATCAGGAACCCGAAGAGCGCCAGGCTCGGGATCGTCTGGACGACGTTCGACGCCGCGAGGACCGGGCGCGCCAGCCTCGGCCTCCGGGTCAGGAGGATGCCGAGGGGCACGCCGATCGCGACCGCGATCGAAGCCGCGGCGGCGACGAGGGCGACGTGCTGGGCGGTCAGCGCCGCGATCTCGCCGCGGCGATCCCAGAGGAACCGGCCGAGCTCGCTCACGCCGAGAACTCCGCGACGAACTCCCGCACGAAACCGTCGGCCGGGCGTTCGAGGAGGTCGGCCCGCGTGCCGACCTGCCGCAGGCGGCCCCCGTGGAGGACCGCGATCCGGTCCGCCAGGCGAAACGCCTCCGAGAGATCGTGCGTCACGAGCAGCACCGCGGCCGAGAGGGACCGCTTCCAGCCCTGGAACTCGCGCTGGATCGCCCGGCGCGCGATGGGGTCGAGAGCGCCGAAGGGCTCGTCCATGAGGACGAGCGGCGGATCGGCGGCGAGAGCGCGCGCGACGCCGACGCGCTGGCGCTCCCCTCCCGAGAGCTCCCGCGGGCGCCGATCGGCGAATTCGGACGGCGGGAGGCCGACGGTCGCGAGAAGCTCTTCGGCGCGCGCCCGCCGCCGGCCCGGCGGCCAGCCGAGAAGCCGCGGCACGGTCTCGACGTTCTCGCGCACCGAGCGGTGCGGGAAGAGGCCGCCCTCCTGGATCACGTAACCGATGCGGCGGCGCAGCTCGACGGCGTCCTGCTCGGCCGCGGCCCGGCCGAAGACGCGCACCCGCCCCGCGTCCGGCTCGAGCAGGCGGTTGGCGAGTCGCAGCGCCGTCGTCTTGCCGCTTCCCGACGGGCCCACGAGCGCCAGCGTCTCGCCCGCCTCGACCGACAGCGTCAGGCCGTCGAGGACGGGAGCGCGCGACGAAAAGCGCTTGACGACGTCGACGAATTCGAGCGCGGCGGCGCTCACCGGCAACGCGTCCGACTAGAATCCCTCCATGCCCGAAGTCTACGACGCGATCGTCATCGGGGGCGGGCCCGGCGGGTCGACGGCCGCGACCACGCTGTCGCGGGCGGGCCGGCGCGTCATGCTGCTCGAGCGCGAGAAGTTCCCTCGGTTTCACGTGGGCGAGTCGCTGCTGCCCTTCGCGCTTCCCATCTTCGACCGTCTCGGAGTCCACGAGAAGATCCGGGCCGCCGGCTTCCAGACCAAGTACGGCGCGTTCTTCTGGAACGAGTCCAACGGCACGACGCGCCCCGTCGTCTTCGCCGAGGCCCGGGACCCGAACCACCCGATGGCCTACCAGGTCAAGCGGGCCGACTTCGACGACCTCCTGCTCCGGCACGCGGCCTCCTGCGGCGCGGAGGTTCGCGAGGAGACCGCGGTCGACGACGTGCTCTTCGAGGGCGGGCGCGCCGTCGGGGTGCGGGCGCGGATGCGCGGCGGCGCCCCGGAGGAGATCCGCGCCCGGGTCGTCGTCGACGCGTCGGGCCAGGGCGCGTTTCTCTCGCGCAAGCTCGGGATCCGCAGCTTCGATCCGAAGCTGAAGCGCGCGGCGCTCTTCGCGCACTACGAGGGCATGCGGTGGCCCTCGGGCAGCCAGCCGGGCGACATCCTGCTGCCGATCGACCAGGGCGTCTGGTACTGGATCATCCCGTTCTCGGACGGGACCTGCAGCGTGGGCGGCGTCTTCGATCCGGCCGAGGTCCGTTTCCCGGAGGGCGCTTCGACCGAGAAGCGATACGACGAGCTGCTGGCTCGCTCGCCGCGCGTGACGGGCCTGCTCGAGGGCGCGCGCCGGATGTCCGGCGTCCACGGCGTCTCCGACTACTCCGCGCGCTCCGAGCGGCTCGGCGGCGACGGCTGGGTCCTCGTCGGCGACGCGGCCACCTTCCTCGATCCGGTCTTCTCGACCGGCGTCTTCCTCGCCATGGCGACCGGAGAACGGGCGGCCCGCGCGATCGACCGGGCTCTCGCGCGCCGCGGGCGCGTGGACGCGCGGGACTTCGGGGCCTACGCGCGGCAGGCGAACCGCATGGTCGGCCGGTTCCGCAAGTTCGTCTACAACTTCTACGACCCGGTCTTCTTCGAGGCCTTCACGACGCCCCGGCCGCCGGAGTCGATTCGCGCGGCCGTCGTGACGGTGCTCGCGGGAGGCGTCGAGTCGAGCTCACCCGCGATGTGGCTCTGGACGCGGATGATGTTCGTCGGCGTCGCGATCGACCGATTCATGCGGCGCCGGCGCGGGGCGCCGGTGGGCGCGTCAGCTTCCTAGGAGCGCCTTCTTCAGGTCGTCCTGGATGGGCTTCGGGCCCAGCCACACGGCGAAGAGCGCGTCCGCGAAATCCCGCCCCTCGATGGTGCCGACGTCGGTCCCGCGCACGTTGACGACCGTTCCCTTGTCGGGCACGAACGTCAGGGTGAGCTGGTCGCCCTCCTTGAGGTCCGGGATCATGGTCGCGAGCTTGTCCAGGCGAGGCTTCAGCTGCGGCAGCGCCGCCTGCGAGTTGAGCTCGAAGCCGTCGGCGATCGCGCCGCTGACGCTCGAACCCTTCACGTCGCGCAGCATCCAGAGGTGCATGTCCTTCACCTGGGTGGACGCGAGGAGAGCCGAGGCGTCCCTGGACGGCGTCTCGACGTAGAGGCCCGCGACGTAGACCTTGAAGATGGCCTTCTTGCGGATCCCGGCGCCGTTCAACTTGAGGGTCTTCCCGTCGGCCGACTGGGTGTCCGGGACCTTCACTCCGCCCACGTCGGCGCCGAGCGCGAGCCCCGAGGCGAGAACGAGGATTCCGGCCAGGAGCGTCTTCTGTCTCATGAGTCCTCCGCCGCGCATTCTATGCGCGGATACCCGGACCGCCGCAGCGGGCCGCCCCGGACGGCGAGGCGGGTCGGTCCTACGCGGCCGTGTACCGCGCCTTCGCGAGATCGACGATCTCGGCGATCAGCTGGCGTGTAGGTCCGGCCCGCCTTGCGGGCCGCCATGGCGAACTCGGCGCCCGAGGAGAGCCAGGGGTTCGGGTTGGCCTCGATGACGTAGACCTCGCCCTTCGGCGTCGAGCCGCATGTCGATGCGGCCGTAGTCGCGCAGCTTGAGCGCCTGGTAGGCGGCGAGCGCGGTCTCGTGAGAGCCGCGTCGGCGGTCTCCTCGTCGAGGTCCTCGGCGGGAGCGGACTTGGTGACGCGGTAGGCCTCGGTGTCCTTCTCCCACTTCACCTCGGTGCCGGCGATCTTCGGCGTGCCCTCGGGCAGCTTGCGAGAGGTCGAGCTCGACCATCGGCAGCGCCTCGGGGTTCTCGTTGCCGAGCACGCGCGACGTAGATCTCGCGGCCCTCGATGTACTCCTCGATCAGCGCCGGGCAGTCGAACTCGTCGTGGATGTAGTCGATCCGCTCCATCAGCTCCTTGATCGACGCCGACGACCGGCGCCGAAGTCGATGCCGATCGAGCCGTCCTCGCGACGCGGGCTTCACGATCACCGGGAACTGCGATGTCGTGGGAGTGCTCGAGCTGCGCCCGCGGTAGGACGGTCGCGAAGTACGGCGTGTGGATGCCGTGGAAGGCGAAGATCTTCTTGGCGAGCGCCTTGTCCTGCGCGAGGTAGAGGCCGTGCGGGCCCGGCGCCGGTGTAGCGGCGTGCCCAGCAGCTCGAGGTACGCGGCGACGTTCATGTCCTTCGTGTCGTCGCCGGCGAACGACTCGGTCAGGTTGAAGACGAGGTCGGCGTCGCAGTCGCGCGAGCGCGATGCAGGCGTCTGGTCGTGCCCGTCGAGCACCTGGTAGAACGGCTCGTGGCCGAGCTTCTCGCAGCGCCTCGAAGATCTCCTCGCGGTCGTGCTTCTCCTTGCTTCTTGCTTGCCGGCCTTGCCCGCGCGCGTTCGACGGCTTCTCGGGCGGCGGCGGTCGGCTCGGCTCTTCCTCCCAGACGTCGTAGAGGACGCGCGATCTTGCAGTTTCGTCCCGGCTCATTCGCGTCCGCCCCTCCCGCTCACGGCTGCACGAACTTGCCGCGCGTCAGGTAGTTCATCGCCAGCGTGGTGGCGTACGCGGTCAGCTCGACCAGGTGCTCGCCTCTCGCTCGCGACCGTCGGCCCGCAGGTCGAGCTCCCCGCACGTGCGGCTCGATGCGACTCGACCAGCGCGCTGACGAGCGGGCGCTGCACGCCCGGTCCAGTAGGTCACCTTGTCGGTCAGCAGCTTGCGGTGCTCGCGCAGCAGATCGGCCGCCGGCCGGACGCCCTTGCGCTTGCGGCCGCGACGCCATGAAGATGTCGACCAGGTCGGTGTCGAGCGCCAGGTCCACGGCCGCGCCGCTGCTCGCTCGATCAGCCTGCTGGTAGAACTCGCTCGACCGTGACCTCCATGTCCTCGACGGTGATGTCGGTGTCGCCGTGCGTGCGCAGCGGGTCGGCTGTCGCGGAGCTGGCGCGCCATGCGGTCGACGTAGCGCAGCTTGCGCGAGCGCCGGCCAGCCCTTGTAGCGCTTGCGCCAGCTGCGAGCCGCGGCGTCAGCCACACCGCGAAGGTCTCGGCGAAGTCCTCGTCGGGATGCTTCTGCGCGTACCAGCCCGCGATGTGGCGCACGTACCGGCGCGAGAACGGCACCGGCCGGTAGTGCGTCGCGGTACGGGCGGCGGAACGGACCGAAGAGCTCGCGCCACTCCGGCGTCGTGTAGAGCCGGTAGGCGTAGTTGAAGGCGTGCCCCGCCTCGTGGCGCAGGTACATCATGATCTCGCGCTCGTCCTCGAGATCGTTCATCTCGCTTCTCGAGGCGCGCGAGCTTCGGATCGGCGAGGTAGAACGGGATGCCGATCACCGGCTCGCCCGACGGGACAGCCCCACTCGTCGGTGAGGTAGCAGAGCGGGCGGAACCGCTTCAGGCCCTTGCGCTCGAGCTCGCGGTAGAGCTGCTGCACGAAGCGCTCGACCGGCGAGCCCTTCGAGCTTGAGCCCGAGTTCCTTGATGGGCTTGGTCAGGAGCTCCTGGACGTCGGGCGGGGCTTTTTCGAAGGCGCGCAACGGAGTTCGAATCAGGGTAACACAGAACGCGCGCATCGACGCGCGCACCGCGCTCCGCTGTGCCGCGCGGCGCTACAATGTTTCGCGCTTCGCCGATCCCAACGACGAGGAGGAACTCATGGCGGAACCCACGATCAAAGTCCTTCCGAACGGACCGTACCGCGTGACCGGTCCGACCAGGGTCACCGATCCGCAGGGCAACGCGATCGACATCGAAGACGGCCGCGCGATCTCGCTCTGCCGCTGCGGCGGGTCGGCGAACAAGCCGTACTGCGACGGAACGCACGGGAAGATCGGATTCCAGGCCTCCGAGCCGGTGGCGAAGTAACCCGCACGGAGCGAGCGCGCGTGATCGCCCCGCCGCTTCTCGCCGCCGCGCTGCTGCTGCCGGCCGCGCCGTCGGCCCTCGCGCCGAGCCTGACGGCCGATCTCGACGGCGACGGGCGAACCGAGAGCGTGACGGCCTCGCCGGCCCGCGGCGCGGTGAAGATCGAGATCCGCGACGCCGCCGGCCGCAGGCTCGCGGATGCGAAGGCACCGGCTCCCGCCGGCGAGGTCGTCGCGCTCGCCCTGACCTCGGGGCCTCTCGGCAGCGCGGGGGCGATCGTCGAGGTCGCGGCCTCGACGGACGCGCTGGAATGCCGGACGTTCTGGCGTTACCGCGGAGGCGCGCTCACGAAGCTGCCGCTCCGCGACGCCTCGGGCCAGCCGCTTCCCGACTGCGCGGCCCCCGCCGGCTGGAGCTCCGGGTGGGAAGGCGCGAGCGGCGGACGGCCCGCGGCCTGGGCGCGCGAGCGCGCGGAGAAAGTCGAGGGCGGAGACCTGACGACCCGCGAGGCGTTCGCGTTCGCCGGGTTCAGCCTCGACTTCGACGCGGCGCGCTCGACCGTCCGGATCTCGGGCGTCCCGATCCCGGCCTGGTACGCGGCCACGCTCTACTCCCGGCGGCGCGCTCGAGATCCTGTACTCCCGCTTCCACCTCGAGGCGCTGCGCGGCGAGCCGACGCTCACGTTCCGGACGGACCGCCGGCGAGGCGTCTTCGCCCTGCACTTTTCCGGGCCGCGGGGCGAGCTCGTCGCGCCGGTCGAGTCCTACGCGGCGGCCGCCGGCACGACGACGCTCGGCGTGCGCGCCGGCGACAAGGCCGCCCGGGTCGAGATCCGGCTCGGCGGGCGACGGCAGCGTTCCTCTCTCGGTCGTGGTCGAGGGGCTGGGACCGGACTGGGACCGGTCCTACGCGCCGGCCGGCGCCTGGCGCGGCGGCGCCCGGCAGGTCTTCCGCAGCGCCGCCGAAGAGCTCGCCGCGCAGGGCCTCGCCGGCACCTGGTCCGATCCGCTCGGGCGCACCCGCACGTTCTCGGTCGCGGGCGACAGGCCCGACGCCCTCCGCGAGGGAGACGCGGCCTGGACGGTCGATCTCGACGGCGCGGCCCCGCCGTTCGATGCGCTGCTCCTGCCGGCCAATGCCGCCGCCGGGCGCGCCTGGGGCCTGGTCCTTCGGGGCGCCAACTCCCTCGACCGCGTTCCCGCCGCCTGCCCCGGCGATCCGCCCGGTTCGCCGTGCCGCTCGGACGGGGAACCGGAGACGCTGCGGCGGGTCGGAGCCCGCATCAACGTCCGCTGAGACAAGGACAGGTTGACGGGCGCGGCCTGTCCCTCTAACCTTCGACAGGACAAAGACCTGTGATCGAACTCCAGTATGTCGGGCTCGTCGTCCAGACGGTCGGCGCGGGACTCCTCGCGGTCATCTTTCTCTATCTCTCTCGCGGCAAGGGCAACCGCGTCCTCGGGGCCGCCGGATTCGCCTGGCTGTTTCTCTTCCTGTCGCTGATGAGCATGCTCGTCCTCCCCCGCCTCGGGCTCCCGTACGAGAAGGAGCTCTACCAGGCCCTCAAGCTCCTGTACCTCGTGGCGCTCTGCGTCGCCGCCATCCGCATGGACCGCGACGTCTCGCTCGTCAAGCCGCTCGCGGTCACGGCCATCGCCGCGCTGCCGATCTCGTTTCTCATCACGCAGACGGCGAGGTCGGAGGAACGCTTCTTCCTGGTGCACCTCGGCGTCCTCGCGGTCGGATGGCTCGTCGTCGCCGTCTTCATCTTCCAGAGCCCGCGAGCCGGGCTCGGCCGGCAGTTCTCGGGCCTGCTCGCCCTGATCAACTCGGCCGTCCAGTTCGTCGCCGTCGTCGTCCTCTCGGTGTCGCCGGGCCCGCCGGGCAAGCCCCGGCCGCTCGTCGACTACAGCGGGTTCTTCGACGTGCTCCTCGAGATGCTCTTCGGCATCGGCCTGATCATCTGGGCGATGGAGGACACCGAGAGGCGCCTCGCCGCGCTCCACGCGCGCACCGTCGACGACACCCGGCGCTCGAAGCGCAAGGCCACGCTCGACCCGCTGACCGAGACGCACAACCGCTTCTTCCTCGACGAGATCAAGCCCCAGCTCGAATCGAGCGAGATCGGCGGCTCGATCGTCCTGATCGACGTCGACGGCCTGAAGCGGATCAACGACACGGAAGGCCACGAGGAGGGCGACCGCGCGATCTGGACGGTGGCCAACGCGATCAAGAAGCTCGTCCGCGGCAACGACCACGTCATCCGCTGGGGAGGCGACGAGTTCCTCGTCATCCTCCCGGGCATGGACGAGGAGCTGGCGCGGCGCCGCTTCTACATGCTCCCGTCCAAGATCGACGAGGTCAAGCAGTCGCCGCGGCCGGGCGGGCGGCCGTACGTGAAGTTTCTCGCGGCCTCGGTCGGCATCCACATCTACTCGAAGCGGGTCCCGCTCGACGTCGCGATCTCGCAGGCGGATCGCGTGATGTACGAGCGCAAGCGCGCGCACCGCGAGCTGCGCGGGCCCGCCGGAGAAAGGAATCCATGAACTATTTCTGGGGAAACTGCGGCGCCTGCGGATGCCAGGTGACGATCCAGTTCGCCGACGCGACCGACCGGCTCGTCGGCTCCGTGCGCCGCTGGTCGGGTGATCGCGGCGTCAACGACGGCCGGCGCCTCGAAGTGCCGCGCGCCTCGGTGGCGGCCGACGGCGGCTTCTCGGCGGCTTGCGTCTGCGGCGCGCCGGTCCCGGTGGCGGGCTCGGCGATCGAGCACGCCACGACGGAGAGGCCGGCGCTCTAGCCGCCCGGCGGCGCCAGCACGACGACGGTGGCCCCGGTTCCCCCGCGTTCCGGCGGGGCGTCGAAGTAGTCCACGACGTCGCTTCGCGAGGACAGGAGCCGGCGGACCTCCGCGCGGCGCGCGCCCGTCCCTTTTCCGTGGATCAGCCGGACCTCGCGAAAGCCGGCCGTCTTCGCCTCCTGGAGATAGTCGGCCACGACCGGCGCGACGTCCCGCGGGTGGAAGGAGTGGAGGTCGAACGCGTCTTCGATCGGGATCCGTTTCATGACGTGCGATCCGGGACCCGGGACCGGCCGACGGCTAGGTTTCCTCGATCTCCACGGACAACGGCATCGCGGCCCGGGCGACCTTCGAGATGATGCAGTATTTCTCGGCGAGCTGGAGGGTCTTCTCGACCTTCGACCGGTCGGCCGCGAGAATCGCCGACGGCACGCGCACGCGGATGACGGCCTTCTGCATGCGAAAGCCGCCCGCGGGATCCGCCCCGAGCTCGCCCCGGACCGCGAGAGCGGGCTCGAAGACCGGCACCGCGAGCTTCTTGAGGAAGATCGCCCACGTGTTGACGAAGCACGCCCCGATCGCGCCCAGCAGCAGCTCTTCCGGATTCGCCTTCCCGCCCGAGCCGCCGAGCACGACCGCCCCGGCGATCGGGACCCCGAAACTTCCGTCCGACACGCGGATCTCGCCGGAACCGGCGCCGTCGCCGGACCAGCTCGCGGCGGCCTCGAACTCGTGGGTCGTGCCGGCTTCGGTCATGTCAGGATCATGCCATATGGGTCGCAGGGCTCGTCGGGTCCGGGGGTGGCTCGCCTGCGCGGCGGGGCTCGCCCTCTCCCTCGCCTGCGCGACGGCGCCGAAGGCGACCGCGACGTCCCGCCGCATCGCGGCCAACCCCCGCGCGACCGTCGAAGGGCGCGTGCGCGACGTCGCCGGGCGCCCGGTCGCCGGCATGGGCGTGCGCGGGATACCGCGCGGCGCGGACATCCCCTGGTCCCCGCCGGCGCCGACCGACTGCGACGGCTTCTTCCGGCTGTCGCTGGCGGCGCCCGGCGACTACGGCTTCCTGCTCATCTGGAAGGGCGGGAGCGTCGTGACGTCGGACCCGCGCGATCCCTCGCTCGTCGAGATCGTGGTCGCTCCGGGACAGACCCTCTCCGGCGTGGAGCTTCTGTTCCTCGGCGAGCAGTGGCGCAGGATCAGCGAACGGGCGCCGGCGGATACGCCTTCCTGCCCGTGAGCTCGCTCTCGACGTCGGCGATGTTCGCGTCGACCCCCTCCCCGAACCCGTCCCAGCTGCGATAGCGGGCCGAAAGCTGCGCCTTCACGGTTTCGGCGAGGACCGCGCCCGACTTGCCGTCGTGGAGCGCGCGCGCGACCGCCAGCCGCAGGCCGTTCAAGTAGTCGCGAAACGCGCGCACGTCGAGCGCCCGGCCGATGCCGCCGTGCCCCGGGACGAACGTCGCGCCGGGGTCGTCCTGGATCAGCGTGTCGAGCGTGCCGACCCAGGCGTCCGTGCGGGCGAAGGCGAGGCCGGGGAGGCTCCGCCGGGAAAAGAGGTCGCCCGTGAAGACGACCTTCGCGTCGGGAACGCGCACGACCGAATCGCTGCCCGAGTGCCCGGGGAGGTGGAAGATCTCGACGCGGCGGTCTCCGAGCCAGACCGACACGCGATCGGAGTAGGTCACGTCCGGCAGGCGCAGGGCGGCGTAGCGCGCCCGCTGCTCGGGCGTCAGGCCCTCCTGGAACTCGCGATGGGCCCAGGCGCGGACGTTTTCGTGCGCCAGAACGGCGGCTCCCGCCCCGGCGAAGACGGCGCTGCCGCCCATGTGGTCCCGGTGCAGGTGCGTGAGGGCCGCGAACCGGACCGGCAGCGGAGTCCGCGAGCGGATCTCGACGAGCAGGCGCTCCGCCGCTTCCGGCGTCGCGAGCGTGTCGACGACGAGGACCGCGTCCGAACCCAGGACGAAGCCCGCGTTGCCGGACTCGCCGGCGGGATCGGAGACAACGGCGAAGACGCCGGGGGCGACCTCCGAGACGGTGAAGGGCGGGGCCGCCGACGCTGGCGTGGGCGCCGGCGTCGGCGAGGCCGAGAGGCCGGCGAGCAGGAGCAGCATCGTCATCGAATGCGGATCTTGCCACGGGCGCCCCCGTATAATCCCGCCATGGCTGCGAACCCCAGGCGGGAGCGGCGCCGCGTGCGCTGCGTCATCAACGGCAGGGAAATCGACGTCTGGGAGGGCTACCGTCTCTGGGACGCCGCGCTCGAGGCCGACGCGCGCCTCTGGAAGTGGTGCGGCGGAGACGGGCTCTGCGGCACCTGCGCCGTCCTCCCGGTCTCGGGCGGCGAGAACCTGTCGCCGCCCACGCGGCTCGAGAAGTTCTCGCTCGCGCTCTGGTTCGTCAAGCCGCTCGCGCTCGTGCGAAAGCGCTGGAAGGACCGGACGACGCGCCTCGCGTGCCAGACGTACGTGAACGGACCCGTCGAGGTCGTCGGCGTGCTCGGAAAGAAGGGCCGGGAGGCGCAGCGGGCCTACGGCCTGGAGTAGGCCACGGACTCCCGCTGGGCGCGCCGCGCCCTCCCCTGGCTGACCTCGGGCGGCGTCCTCTACCTCGGAGGCTCCTACCTCGCGGCGCGCGAGCTCGCGGACCGGCTGCTGTCCCCGCAGGGGCTGGGTCCGACGCCGGATCGCTACGACGAGATGCTCGCGGCCCTCGAGAACGAGGCCGAGGTCGTCGCCAACCTGCGCCACCGCGGCAGCCCGCGGCTTCCGGTCGAGCTTTCCTCCACCTTCGCCTCGCCCGGCGGGCCGGAGCGGCGCCCCACGCTGGTCTTTCTCCACGGCAAGGGCGGCAACGCCAGCGAGTGGGTCCCGGACGCGCTGCGCGCGATCGGGCTCGGCTACAACGTCCTCCTGCCGGACCTGCGCGCCCACGGCCGGAGCGGCGGCACGATCTTCACGCTCGGTCTCCTCGAGAAAGAGGACCTCGCCTTGACCCTCGCCGCGGCGCAGGAGAGCTTCGATATCGACACCGACCGGATCGGCATCCATTCCTGCTCGGCGGGTTCCTCCGTCGCGCTGGAGTTCGCTGCCGGCCGCCCCGGCATCCGCGCCATCTGGCTCGAATCGCCGTTCGCCGAACCGCGCGAGATGGCGCGGCACTACCTCTCGCGCGCGACGAAGGTCCCGGCGCCGCTCCTGGCGTTGACCGCGCACTGGGCGATCGCGCGCGCCGTCGCCCGCGTCCGGCGGGAGCTCGGCGTCGGGCCCTCCGAGGGCGGCCTCGATCTCCTCGACCCGGTCGCCGCCGCCGCCCGCGTGACCGCGGCGGTCCTTCTCGTCCACGGCGAGGACGACCGGCTCGTGCCGCCGCGCTTCACGCGGCGCCTCGCCGCGGCCCTGCCCCCGAGAAGCGCCGTCTGGAACGTCGCAGGCGCGGGCCACTGCCACCACCCGGACGAGCCCGCGGCGACGGCGAAGCTGGCCTACGCGCGCCGGTGGGAAGAGTTCTTCACGACCTATCTGCCGGCCTAGCCGGCCGCTTCCGGGGATCCACCGTCCGCCCTTTCAGCTGCCCGCACGCGGCGGATGCGTCGGGGCCCTTGCTTCGCCGCACGGTCACCGTCAAACCTCCGTCGGCGAGAGCGCGCGCGAACGCGTCGATCGCGCGCTCGTCGGGGCGCTTCCAGCCGGGCAGGTAGACCGGGTCCTCGTTCAAGGGAATGACGTTGACCTTGACGCGGAGGCCGCGCAGGAGGCGCGCGAGCTTTCTCGCATCCTCGTCCGAGTCGTTGACGCCGGCGATCAGGACGTACTCGACCAGGATCGACCGCCGCGTCTCGAGCGGCCACGCGCGCATCGCCGAGGTCAGGCCGGAGAGCGGATACGTCTTCGTGATCGGCATCAGCTTCTCGCGGGCCGCCTCGTCGGCCGCGTTCAGGGAAACCGCGAGGTTGGGCCGCTTCGGCAACGCGGCGAAGCGCTCGAAGGCCGGCGTGATGCCCGAGGTCGACACGGTGACCCGGTGCGGCGAAACGAGCTCGAAGAGCACCTCCAGCGCCGGGATCACGCCCTCGGGGTTGAGGAAGGGCTCGCCCATCCCCATGAAGACGAGGCGCATCCCCGCCATCCCTTCCGCGCCGCGGCCGACCTCGCGAGAGCAGCGCGTGGAGCTGGCCCAGGATCTCGCCCGCCGACAGGTTGCGGCCGGCGCCCAGGCGGCCCGTCACGCAGAAGGCGCAGTCGACCGCGCAGCCCGTCTGCGAGGACGAGGCAGACGGTGAAGCGCCCGAGCGGGAGGCGTCGAGCGCCGGAGGCCGGGCGCCGGAGGTCCGGCCGGAGAGACGGCCCGGGCGTCGGTGAACTCGTTGACCTCGGCGGCCGCGGCCCCGGCCGGCATGTAGACCGCCTCGATGAGCGCGCCGTCTTCGAGACGCAGGCCGAGCTTGACGCTTCCGTCGACCGATTCCTCGCGCCGCGCGACCTCGGGCAGCCGGATCGGCAGCTCGGCCGCCAGCCTCTCGCGCAGCTCTCCCGGCAGCTCCTGCATCGCCGCGTAGTCGAGCCGGCCGCTCCGGTGCAGCGCGTCGAAGATCTGGCGGCCGCGGTACCGGGGCTGCCCCCACGAAACGGCGAGCGCCTCCCACGCGGCGGTCGTGAGCCCGAGCGGATCCATGGGACGGAGTCTAGCCTCCGGCGGACGCCGGCGGGCGCCCGCTACTTGGCGACTTTGCGGGCCGCGGCCTTGCGCACGCGGACCTTGCGGGTCGGATCGATGCCGAGCGACTTCAGGAAGCGGAGGTCCTTCAGGTTGATGCGGAAAGCCGCGCGGCTGGCGGGCGTCGGCTCGTCCTCCGGCTCGACCGTGCTGACCACGGCGCGCCGCGACTTGCCCGACCTGCCCTCGCGCTTGTTGACGCCGACCTTGGCGTCGAGAACCATGTAGAGGTTGTACCCCTCGTCGCGGATGCGCTGGATGGATTCGTGCACGCGGCCCGAGCCCGAGATCGACTCGTTGATGGCCTGGCCGAGCTCCTTCAACATCGCGCGGAGGTGTTCCGAGAGTTCCATGTCCGCGGCGATTATCGCTTCCGTTTCCGGCGAGAATCAAGACTGTTCCCGAAGGAGAAAGGTGCTATCCTCTTTCTCGTCGTTCGAACGCCACCGCTCCGCGTGAGCACCGCCCTCCGCCACCCCGCGACCGCATGTTCTCCTCCTTCGCGCACCTGATCTGCACGCGCTGCGGCACCGTCTACGAGCGGGATCGCCGCGTGAACGTCTGCGCCGCGTGCGGCGGCGCGCTCTTCGCGCGATACCACGCGCGCACCCTCGAGCGCGACTCCGCCGCCGATCGGCCCCGCACGATCTGGCGATGGCACGAGGTGATGCCCGTGGAAGATCCGGCGAACATCGTCACGCTCGGCGAGGGCGGCACGCCGCTGCTTCCCGCGGACGCGCCTCGGCGCGCGCGCGCGGATTCGCGGACCTGTGGATCAAGGACGAGGCCGGCAACCCACCGGGCTCCTTCAAGGCGCGCGGCCTGTCGGTCGCGGTCTCGATGGCGAAGGCGCTCGGCGCGCGGAAGATCGCGCTGCCGTCCGCCGGCAACGCCGGCGGCGCCGCGGCGGCCTACGCGGCGGAGGCCGGCCTCGAGTGCCACGTCTTCATGCCGCGACGACACGCCGCAGCGTCTTCCGCGATCGAGTGCGAGGCCTACGGCGCGGAGGTCGACGCTCGTGCGACGGCCTCATCGACGACTGCGGGCGCATCGTCGCGCGAGCGACAGCGAAGCGAGGGCTGGTACGACGTCTCGACGCTCAAGGAGCCGTACCGCGTCGAGGGCAAGAAGACGATGGGCTACGAGCTCGCCGAGCAGCTCGGCTGGACGCTGCCCGACGCGATCCTCTACCCGACCGGCGGCGGCACCGGCCTGATCGGGATGTGGAAGGCCTTCGACGAGATGGAGGCGATGGGCTGGATCGGCGGCGAAGCGCCCGCGATGTTCGCCGTCCAGGCCGAGGGCTGCGCGCCGATCGTGAAGGCCTTCGCCGAGGGCAAGGAGGTCTCGGAGAAGTTCCCCGAACGCGCACACCTACGCCTCGGGCCTGCGCGTCCCGAAGGCCTTCGCCGACTTCCTGATCCTGAGGTTCGTCCGGGCCTCGGGCGGGGCGGCGCTGTCCGTGACCGACGACGAGATGCGCCGCGCCTGCGACGAGATCGGCGCCGCGCGAGGGGCTCTTCGCCGCGCCCGAGGGCGGCGCCGTCTGGGCCGCCGCGAAGCTGCTGGCCGAGGCCGGACGGCTCGACCGGCCGAGCGCATCGTCCTCTTCAACACCGGGACCGGCTTCAAGTACCTGTAGCCGCGGCGCCCCAACACCCGCGGGCAGATGGCCGTGTTCCTGACGAAGACGTTCGACCTCCAATAGCCCCCGGGGTGATCCCGTTCCGCGGCGCCCTGCGCGTAAGTATCAGGGAGCGAACCATGGCACGAGCGCGGCGATTCCTGCAGCGGGTCGGCGCGGTCGCGATCGGTCTCGCGGCGGCCGCGAGCGGCTCCGGCGTGGTCATCTACACCGTCACGAACACCAACGACGGAGGCGCGGGGTCGTTCCGCCAGGCGATCCTCGACGCCAACGGAACGCCGGGCTCCGACCTGATCCAGTTCGCCATTCCCGGCGCGGGCGTGCACACGATCGTGACCTTCGCCCCGCTGGCGGTCACGGAGTCCGTCCTGATCGACGGCTACTCGCAGCCCGGCTCCGTCTGGAACACGGATCCCCTCGGCGACAACGCCGTGCTCCAGGTCGAGCTCCTCGGCCAGGGGACCGACGGCCTCGTGATCACCGGCGGCGCGACGATCGTCCAGGGCCTCGCCCTGTACGGTTTTCAGACGGCCATCGCGATTTCCGGGCCGCCGGGCGTCACCGTCCAGGGCAACTTCATCGGCACCGACGCCGCCGGAAACGACACGTTCCTCGGCAACGTCACCGGCGTCTCGGTCTCGGGATCGGGCGGCCCCGACAAGATCGGCGACAACTATCCCGCCGCGCGCAACGTCATCGCGGGAAACTCCTCGATCGGCGTCCTCATCTCGGCCTGCACCGGCATGAAGATCCAGGGGAACCTGATCGGCGTGTCGCCGAACGGCCTCACCGCCATGCCCAACGGAATCGGCGTCCAGCTCGCCGACTCCTCGGGCATCGAGGTCGGCGGCGCGAATCCGGAGAACGGCAACGTCATCTCCGGCAACTCGGTGAACGGCGTCCTGATCTCCAACGGGGACGGTCACCTGATCCAACACAACTTCATCGGAACGGACGGAACCGGCGCGGTCCCTCTCCCCAACGGGCTCGGTGTGCGGGTCCAGGACATCGCGCTCTTCGACAACATCCTCGACAACGTGGTCTCCGGCAACCTCGGGGACGGCCTGTCGTTCTCCTACTTCGTCAGCAATCCCAACATCGCCCAGATCATCGTGGCCGGTAACTTCATCGGAACCAACCTTGCCGGAACGTCGATCGGCAACGGCGGCGCCGGCGTGCGATCCGAGGGGGCGCCCGGGCTTCGCATCAACGGGAACACGATCGCATTCAACCGCGTGGGCATCTGGAGGGTCGGTGCGTCCGGATTTGAGACGGTCACGTTCCACGCAAACTCCATCCACTCGCATCACGGGCTCGGGATCGTGATCGGAGGCGCGGAAGCCATCGGGCCGAACTCACCGGGCAGCATCCTCAACTACCCGCTCATCACGTCGGTCGTGTCGGCCGGGGGCACCACGACGATCGAAGGCGTCTATAACGGGCGTGCGAACTCGCTTACCGCGGTGGAACTCTTCGCCAACCCCGCGTGCGCGGGCACCTGGCCCCAGGAGTTCGACGAGGGCCGGACGTATATCGGTTCGACCGGCTCCTTCACGACCGATGGGAACGGTCACGCGACCTTCGCGGTCGATCTGCCGGTCGCGCTCGACGGACGAGCGCGTGACGGCCACCGCGACCGCGTGTCTACGATTTCTTCGCTCCCCGGGGCGGCCTCATCCCGGGAGTCCACACCTCCGGTTTCTCGCAGCGACTGCCCTTCTCGATCGACCCATCCTCCGGCCCGGGCGGGGGCTTCACCCCGGCCTACATCCACGGCACCGATTTCCGGCCGGGCGCCATGGTGTCGATCGGCGGACTTCCGGCCCAGTTCGTCACCGTCCAGAATCCGACGGTCATCACGGCGGCCGCGCCCGTCCTGCCCGACGGAACGGCGAACGACATCGAGATCGTCAACACCGACGGCACGCACGGAACGCTCGCCCGCGGCTGGATCGCCGACTTCGCCGACGTCCCGGCCGGCGATCCCCTCCACGACTTCGTCGTGACGCTCTTCCGGAACGCGATCACCGGCGGAATCGGCGGAGGGCTCTACGGGCCGGGCCAGTCCACGCTGCGACAGCAGATGGCGGTGTTTCTCCTCAAGGGCCGGCACGGCGTCTGCTGGGCGCCCGCGCCCTGCACGGGAGTGTTCGGGGACGTCCCCTGCCCGTCCCCGTTCGCGGACTGGATCGAGGCCCTCGCCGCCGAGGGGATCACCGGCGGCTGCGGTACCGGGGTCTACTGTCCACAGAGCCCCGTTCGCCGCGACCAGATGGCGGTGTTTCTCCTGAAGGCCGAGCACGGGCCCGGCTACGTGCCTCCGGCCTGTACCGGGGACTTTCTGGACGTCGCGTGCCCGTCGCCCTTCGCCGACTGGATCGAGCAGCTCGCCGCCGAGGGCATCACCGGCGGCTGCGGCGGCGGCAACTACTGCCCGGGCAACCCCAACACGCGCGGGCAGATGGCCGTGTTCCTGACGAAGACGTTCTCGCTCCAGTGACCCGAACAGGGGAGGCGAACATGGCTCGAGGGCGGCGATTCCTGCAGCGGGTCGGCGCGGTCGCGATCGGTCTCGCGGCGGCCGCGAGCGGCTCCGGCGTGGTCATCTACACCGTCACGAACACCAACGACGGAGGCGCGGGGTCGTTCCGCCAGGCGATCCTCGACGCCAACGGAACGCCGGGCTCCGACTTGATCCAGTTCGCGATTCCGGGCGGGGGCGTGCACACGATCGTGACCTTCGCCCCGCTGCCGGTCACCGAGTCCGTCCTGATCGACGGCTACTCGCAGCCCGGCTCGGCCTGGAATGCAGACCCCCTCGGCGACGACGCCGTGCTCCAGGTCGAGCTCCTCGGCCAGGGGACCGACGGCCTCGTGATCACCGGCGGCGCGACGATCGTGCAGGGGCTCGCCCTCCAGGGATTCCAGACGGCGATCGCCCTGTCGGGTGCGTCGAACAACCTGATCCAGGGCAACTTCATCGGCCCGGATGCCTCCGGCAACGTCACCTTCGGCAACGTCTTCGGCGTGGCGATCACGGGCGCGGCGGGACCGAACCGGATCGGCGACAACTACCCCGCCGCGCGCAACCTCATCTCCGGGAACTCGTCCGCGGGGATCGCCGGAACCGACTCGGCCGGCACCAACGTCTACGGCAACCTGATCGGCACCGACACGACGGGCTCCGCAAAGCTGCCCAACGGCACGGGCATTCAGCTGACCAACGGCTCGCTCTCCCGCGTGGGGGCGGGGACCTTCGCGGCGCGCAACGTCATCTCCGGGAATTCTTCGAACGGGCTCGTGCTGACGGACGGGATTCAGAACAACGTAGCGAAAAACGACATCGGCACGACCGCGAGCGGCACGAGCGCGCTCGGCAACGGCGACCATGGAGTCCGCATCGATGGCGGGTCCCAGGACTTCGTGGTCGCCGACAACATCATCTCCGGCAACGGCACCGACGGTGTCCTGATCGCCATCGCGAACCTCCCGAACGGGGTCCCGGAGGTCGTCTTCCAGAACTTCATCGGCACCGACGGGTCGGGCACCCTGGCGATCAGCAACGGCGGCGCGGGCATCAAGGTCGAGACCGGCTACGAGCTGCAGCTGAACCGGAACACGATCGCGAACAACCGCGTCGGCGTCTGGCGGATCCCGAACGTCTACGCCTCCTGCGTCACGATCACCGAGCAACTCGATGTTCTCGAACCGCGGCCTCGGGATCGTGATCGGTGGAACGGAGGCGATCGCGCCGAACCTGCCGCAACGGCACTTCAACTTTCCGATCATCACCTCCGTGACGCCGGACGCCTCGGCACGCGCATCGCGGCCTTCTACTCGGGCCGCGCGAACGATCCCGCTACGATCGAGCTCTTCCGACGCCCGCGTGCTCCGCCGTCCGTCCCGGCGACTTCGTCGAGGGAAAACAGTCTTCTACACGGTCTCACCACGGTGGACGGCAGCGGCTACTTCGCCTTCGATTCCGTCTTCCCCGTGTTCCTGGATCCCGCGAAATCGTGACCGCGACCGCGACGATCACGATCACCCGGTGGGGGCGGCCGACGGATTTCCCGCCCCCAAGCACACCTCGCCCTTCTCCCAGCGGCTCCCGTTCTCGATGACGCCCGCGGACGGGTCCGGCCGCCGGCGGAACTCCCATCACGATCACGGGCACCAGACTTCGAGGACGGGGCGACGCGTCACGATCGGCGGACAGGCCGCCACCGGCGTCGTCGTGTCGAGCTACCAGCAGATCGACGCCTTTACGCCGGCGCTCCCGGCCGGCGCCGCATACGACCTCACGGTGACCAATCCCTGCCCAACGGCGCGTCGGGCACGCGGCGGCTGGCGTGGGTGGCCGATTTCTCGACGTCCCGCCCTCGAGCCTCTTCTACGACTTCGTCGCCACCCTCGCCGCCGGAAGGGATCACCGGAGGCATCGGCGACGGCCTCTACGGCGTCGCGAATCCCGTCCTCCGTCAACAGATGGCGGTCTTCCTTCTCAAGGGCAAGCACGGCATCTGCTACGTCCCGCCGCCCTGCATCGGAATCTTCGCGGACGTGCTTTGCGCACCCCCGTTCGCGCCCTGGATCGAGGCCCTCTATTTCGAGGGCATCACCGGGGGTTGCGGCGCCGGCGTCAGCGAGGGTGCAGGCAACTACTGTCCCCAGAACCCGGTCCGGCGCGACCAGATGGCCGTCTTCCTCCTGAAGGCGAAGTACGGCGCCTCCTACGTCCCCCCGCCTGCGCGGGCACCTTTCCCGACGTGACCTGTCCCTCGCTCTTCGCGGACTGGATCGAGCACCTCGCCTCCGAGGGCATCACCGGCGGCTGCGGTGGAGGCAACTACTGCCCCGACCAACCCCATACCCGCGGGCAGATGGCCGTGTTCCTGGTCAAGACCTTCGAGCTGCCATAGCGCCCGGAGCGGTCCTGCGGGCGGCCCTGCGCCCGACCGCCTGTGACAGAATCCGCCGAAATCTCGAGGAGGGCCCCATGGCCATCGCAAGCCGCCGCGCCCCGTTGACGCTGCTCGCCGCCCTCGTCCTCGCGGGTCTGCCCGTCTCGCTCGGTGCCCAGTACCAGGTCATCCACAGCCTCGATCTCGACGAGGGCAACAGCCCCCGCTCGGGGCTCGTGCAGGATGCTCTCGGAAACCTCTACGGCACGGCGGTCTTCGGCGGCGCGAACGGCGACGGGTCGGTCTTCAAACTGGAGCCGGACGGCCAGAACTTCGTCGTGCGCCACGACTTCGACGGCACCGACGGGCAGAATCCGTACGGCGGCGTGATTCTCGGCGGCGGGTTCCTCTTCGGCGCGACGGCCCAGGGAGGCAACAACGGCGACGGCGTGATCTACAAGGTCGACACCAACGGCAACAACTTCGCCGTTATCCATCACCTCGACGCCGGCACCGACGGCAGCACGGCCTATGGCCGGCTCGTGCAGGGGCCCGACACGATCCTCTACGGCGTCGCGCGGGACGACGGGCCGAACGGATTCGGCACCGTCTTCTCGATCGATCCCGGCGGCGCGACCTTCACCGTCCTCCACGTCTTCGGCTCGGTCTCGACCGACGGATCGCATCCGTACGGCGGCCTCTTCCTCGCGTCCGACGGCAAGCTCTACGGCACGACAGAACAGGCCCACAACGGCACGGGCCTCGGCACGGTCTTCCGCATCGACACGGACGGCGGGAACTTCGAGACGATCCACACCTTCGAGTCGCCGGCGAGCGGGGGCCAGGATCCGCAGACGCCGCTCATGGAGACCCCCGACGGGTTCCTCTACGGCACGACTCTGAACGGCGGGTCGGCCGGCCAGGGCTGCGTCTTCAAGCTGCGCCGCGACGGCACGGGCTTCCAGGTCGTCCATTCGTTCTCGAGCGCCGAGGGCACCGACCCGAAGGCGTCGCTCATTCGCATCGTCGGCGGGCTGCTCTACGGCACGGCCTCCGCGGGCGGCTCGGGCGGCGGCACCGTGTACCGCATGACCCTCACGGGCCAGCTCGCCGACTCCGCTCACGACTTCACCGCGACGAGCGGGGCCGTCCCGCAGGGCGCCGTCCTGCAGGGCCTCGACGGCGCGCTCTACGGGACGACGGGCAGCGGCGGAGCCCACAGCGTCGGCACGATCTGGCGCATGGAGATCCCGTCGGTGCTGTCCATCGAACCGGATTCCGGCCCGGCGACCGGCGGCACGCCGGTGACGATCACGGGGACGGGCTTCCTCAACCAGGCGACCGTCGCTCTCTCGGGCTCGATGGCGACGGGCGTCGGGGTCCCGAACGACACGACCATCACGGCCACGACCCCGAACCTCGCGCCGGGCCAGCTTCACGATCTCTCCGTCGTCAATACCGACAAGAGCATCGGCTTCCTCGAGAGGGCGTGGCTCGCCGACTTCCTCGACGTCCCCGGCGCCGACAACTTCCACGACTACGTCGAGGCGATCGTCCGCGCCGGCATCACCGCCGGCTGCGGCGGCGGCAACTACTGCCGCAACTCCCCGGTCACGCGCGCGCAGATGGCGGTCTTTCTCCTGAAGGCCAAGCACGGACAGTTCTACCTGCCGCCGGACTGCACGAGCGTCTTCGACGACGTGACGTGCCCGTCGGCGTTCGCCGACTGGATCGAGGAGCTCGTCGTCGAAGGCATCACGGTCGGCTGCGGAGGCAACAACTACTGCCCCAACAATCCGGTCACGCGGGCGCAGATGGCAGTCTTCCTTCTCAAGGCGAAGCTCGGCTCGAGCCACGTGCCCCCGACCTGCACCCCGGTGTTCAACGACGTCGCCTGCCCGGGCAACCCCTTTGCCGACTGGATCGGCGAGCTGGTCGGCCTCGAGATCACCGCCGGCTGCGGCGGCGGCAACTACTGCCCCACCTTCGCCAACACCCGCGGCCAGATGGCGGTGTTCCTGACCAAGACGTTCCTGGCGCCATAGACAGGACCCCGGAGGCGGCCGCTGGACACCGCCTCCGGTAGAATCTCCGATTCCATGCGCTACGCCTCCCTGCGCCCCGCTCTCGATCCGCACCTGCCCTTCGTCGAGAAGCCGGGCCGGTACGTCGGCCTCGAGCGCAACGTCACCCGCAAGGACCTGTCGAAGGCCTCGGTGACGCTGGCGCTCGCCTTTCCCGACACCTACGAGATCGGGATGAGCCACACGGGGCTGAAGATCCTCTACGAGATCGTCAACCGCCGGGAGGACTTCGCCTGCGAGCGGGTGTACGCGCCGTGGACGGACCTCGAGGCCCGGATGCGCGAGAGCGGGATCCCGCTCTTCTCGACGGAGTCGTTCGCGCCCGTCGGCGACTTCGACGTTCTCGGCTTCTCGCTCCAGGCGGAGCTCAACTACTCGAACATCCTGAACATGCTGGACCTCGCGGGCCTGCCCGTCTGGCAGCGCGACCGGCGCGAAGCGGATCCGATCGTTCTCGGCGGCGGCCCCTGCACCGCGAACCCGGAGCCGATCGCGGACTTCTTCGACGCATTCCTCGTCGGCGACGCCGAGGAGGCGCTGCCGGTGTTCCTCGACGCCTACCGCGAGGCGCGCTCGCGCGGGCTCTCGCGCCGCGACCTCCTCGCCGCGCTTGCGCAGGTCGACGGCATCTACGTCCCGTCCTTCTACGACGTGACCTACCGCGAGGACGGGCGGATCGCGGCGATCGAACGCAACGACCCGCGGGCGCCGGAGCGGGCGCGCCGCACGTGGGTCCCGATCCTGAAGCCCGAGTACTACCCGGACAAGCCCATGGTCCCCTCGGTCGAGATCGTGCAGGACCGCCTGGGCCTCGAGGTGATGCGCGGCTGCACGCAGGGCTGCCGCTTCTGCCAGGCGGGCTACTGGTACCGCCCGGTGCGCGAGCTCGATCCCGGCGACGTCGCCGAGATGACGAAGAAGTTCATCGCCGAGTCGGGCTGGAGCGAGGTGGGGCTCCTCTCGCTCTCGACGGCCGACTACTCGCAGATCGAGCCGCTCGTGAAGTGCCTGGCGCCGGCGCTCGCGGACCAGCGCGTGTCGATCTCGCTGCCGTCGCTGCGCGCGGAGGCCTTCTCCGTCGGCCTCGCCGACGCCGTCTCCGAAGTGCGCAAGTCCGGCTTCACGTTCGCGCCGGAGACGGGCTCCGACCGGCTGCGCCGCGTCATCAACAAGACCTTCACCAACGCCGACATGATCGCCGCGGCCGACGTCGCGTTCGCGCGCGGCTGGGACCTCATCAAGGTCTACACGATGATCGGCCTGCCGACCGAGACGGTCGCGGACCTCGACGAGCTCGTCGACGCTCGTCGAAGGGCATCCTCGCGCAGGGCCGCAAGCACGGCCGCAAGAACGTCAACGTCTCCGTCGGCTCGTTCGTGCCGAAGTCCTGGACGCCGTTCCAGTGGGCGCCCTTCGACGGCGTCGAGACGCTCGAGCGCAAGCTCGCGTACCTGAAGGACCGGTTCCGCCGAGTGCGCGGCGCGAAGATGAAGTGGCACGAGCCGCGCGAGGCCGAGATCGAGTGCGTGCTGTCGCGCGGCGACCGCCGCGCCGGGCGGATCCTGCACACGGCCTGGAAGTCGGGCGTGCGCTTCGACGGCTGGACCGAGCACTTCCGCCACGACCTCTGGATGAAGGCCTTCGAGGCCGAGGGCATCCCGAAGGAGTCGTACCTGCGCGCCTACGACCTCGACGAGGTCCTGCCCTGGGACGTCCTCGACGTCTCGATCAAGAAGCGCTGGCTCGCAGATCGAATTGATCAAGGCGAAGAAGGAGATGCGCACCGAGGACTGCAAGTGGGGCCACTGCTACGCCTGCGGCGTCCCGGGCAACGGCGAGGACACGATGCTCGCCAGGGGGATGACCGCGCTGCCCGCGTTCGACGCGGCGGCCGCGCCCGCGAGCGATCCCGCCGCCTACCGCGACGTCGCCAAGGGCGCCGCCTACCGCCAGAAGGCGATGCCGGACCTTCCGGCGGCCTCGCGGCGGGGGGCGCAGGGCGACCAGGTCGTTCCGCCACCGCGTCTCGTTCTCGAAGACCGGCGACGCGCGCCTGCTCTCCCACCGCAACACGATGGACGTGCTCGAGCGGGCGATCCGGGCCGCGGGCCTTCCGGCGCGCTACACGGAGGGCTTCAACCCGCACATGAAGCTCTCGATGGGCCCGGCGCTCGCGCTCGGCCTCGAGAGCCGGCACGAGGTCTTCGACGTCGACGGACGCGCACCCTTTCCCGCGGACGCCGCCGACCGGATCAACGCCAAACTGCCCGCGGGCATCGAGGCCCTCGAGGTCCGCGGGCTCGCGGCCGGCGAGCCCTCGCTCGCCAAGGCGGTCAAGGGCGCGCGCTACACCGTGCGCCTCGACTCGGAAGACCACGTCAACCGCGCGAGCGACGCCCTCGCCAACGGCTGGCGGCAGTCCATGCCGGCCCTGCGCGCCCTCGCGCTCGAGTCCGACGCCTCGGGCGCGAGCCTCGTCTTCGAAGTGAACCTCGATCAGGCCGCGGGCGAGACCGCCACGGCGAAGAAGGTCCTCGAGACGCTTCTCTCGATCCCGCCGGCCGAGCAGGCCGGGCTGACGGTCACGCGCGAGGCGACCCTGCTCGCCTGACACGGGCTTAGAATGAGCGTCATGGAACCCGCCTCCGTCCTCTTCAATAGGTATACCCGGGTCGTACGGCCGGACGACAACGGCACGTTCGTCGCCTACCTGCCGGCGATACCGGGGTGTCACGCGCTGGGAGACAGCCCGGCCGAGGCGGAGGCCGAGCTCGAGAACGTGTTCCAGATGATCGTCGAAGAGTATGCCGCAGCAGGGTCGCCCGCTGCCGCCCGACGTGCCCGTTCTCGCGGTGAATGCCCGCTAGAGCGGCCGACCTCGGGCGCGCAGCCAGGAAACTCGTTTCGTGAAGACTCGGCAGAAGGGAAGCCACGCGCGCTGGCAGCATTCCGACGGCCGATCCACGACCATTCCGACTCATCCTTCGCGTGAGATCGGCGGATGGCTCTTTCACCAGATCCTCGACCAGCTCGGAATCACGCCGGACCAGTTCGAGGAGTTGCGCTGATGTCGTACCGCGTCACGGTGACCGCCCGCTTCGAGGCCGCGCACAACCTGATCGACTACGCGGGGGGCCCCGAGCCGCTGCATGGGCACTCCTACCGGGTCGAGGCGGTGCTCGAATCCGACAAGCTCCAGCAGTACGACCTTGCCGTCGATTTCGTCCCGGCAAAGAAGGCCCTGGCGGCGATCGCCTCCGAGTTCGACTACGGCTACATCAACGACCACGCCGCCTTCCGGGGCCGCAACACGTCCGCCGAAAACCTGGCCCGATACTTTTCCGAGAAACTCGAGTCGTCCGGGGCGCTCGGGTGGAGCCGGGTCGCCGAGGTCACCGTCTGGGAGGGGCCCGAGAACCGCGCCACCTACCGCCCCCCCTCCCGATAGACCGTCCGCGCGGTTCCCGAGAACAAAGCCCCGCGTCGATCTAGGCCCCGGACGGTCGCGTCGGGATAGACTTCGCCCCATCAAAGGGGGCCTCGTGAGGCATAGCCGTAGTCTCCGGGTCGTCGTCCTGGCCGTCCTCGCGGCTTCACCGCTGGCGGCCGCCACGTTCACCGTCGTCAACACGAACGACTCCGGGGCCGGGTCGCTCCGGCAGGCGATCCTCGACGCGAACGCCGCCGCGGGCGCCGACACGATCGTGTTCGCGATCCCCGGCGGCGGCGTTCACACCATCGCGCCGCTGACGGCCCTGGAGCCGATCACCGGCGCGTTGACGATCGACGGCTACACACAGCCGGGCTCGAGCCCGAACAGCAACGGCCCGGGCCTGCCGGACAACTCGCTGCACCAGATCGAGCTCGACGGCACCCACTCGGGCGGCGCCAACGGATCGGCGGCCCTGCGCATCCAGGGGGCCTTCGCGTCCGTGGTGCGCGGCCTCGTCATCAACCGGGCGCCAGCTTCCGCGATCCAGGTCTCCTCGGCGACCTCCGGCACCATCGAGGGCTGCTTCCTCGGCCTCGACCCCACCGGGCTGACGGCGCAGACGAACACCTACGGGATCTTCCTCGAGGTGGCGTCGAACATGCAGATCGGCGGACCGCTCCCGGCGCAACGCAACGTGATCTCGGGCAACCTGCTCACCCAGATCGGGTTCGGGTGCCTCACCGGCAACGGCGGCTCGGGCCACGTCATCGAGGGCAACTTCATCGGCCCGGACGCGACCGGAGCCGCCAGGCCGGCCAACCCGCCGATCTCCAGCAACCAGGGTGGCATCTCTCTCTGCTTCGGTGTCACGAACGCGACGATCGGCGGAACGGCCCCGGAGTCGCGAAACATCATCTCCGGCAACAGCGGCAACGGCGTCGGTATCTCGAACAGCTTCTGCGGCACGTGCGTGACGGGCATCGTGGTGCAGGGCAACTACATCGGCACCGATGTGACGGGCGCGCTGGCGCTCGGTAACGGAGTTCACGGGATCAGCAACAACACGATCGGTAACGACGTCCTGGACAACGTCGTTTCCGCAACCAACGGGGACGCGGTCTGGATCGACTCGGGCAATCCGACCGACGGTGCCCGGGTCCAGGGCAACAAGATCGGCACGGACGCCTCGGGCCTCCTGCCGCTGCCGAACAAGGGCTGGGGCGTGCGCGTCATCGCCGGCGGTCTCCAGATCGGCGGCACCGGAGCCGGTGAGGGGAACATCGTCGCGTTCAACGGAACCGGGACTTCGGGCGGGATCCTGATCGAGGGCGGCCAGCCGGGAAACACGATCCGCGCCAACTCGATTCACGACAACGTCGGTCTCGGCATCGACCTTTCCCCGGTGGGAGCCACCGCCAACGACGAGGGCGACGGCGACCCGGGCCCGAACGGTCTCCAGAACTTCCCGGTGATCTCCGCCGTGACGCCTTTCGCAGCCGCGACCGACCTGCCGGCCGGCGGCACACGCGTGCAGGGCCTTGTCCACTCCGCCGCCGCGACGACGTATACCCTCGACTTCTACGCCAACGACGCGTGCGTCCGATTCCCGAAGGACTTCCTCGAGGGTCGGACGTATCTCGGCTCGGGCCAGGCGACGACCGACGGCGCGGGCGAGGGGGCCTTCGACGTGACGCTTCCGGTTTCGATCGCCGCGGGCGAGCGCATCAGCATGACGGCGACGGACCCGTCCGGCAGCACGTCCGAGTTTTCGCAGCGGCTGCCCTTCACGATCGCGCCGTCATCTAGCCCGTCGGCCGGCGGCACCGCGGTCACGATCGCGGGCACCGACTTCGAAGCCGGTGCCACGGTGACGATCGGCGGGCAGCCCGCGACCAACGTCGTCGTAGGCAACTTCAACCAGATCACGGCGACGTCGCCGGCGCTCGCCGCCGGCACCCTCAACGACGTCGTCGTGACGAACACGGAGGGAACGACGGGAACACTCGAGAAAGGCTTCGTGTCCAACTTCCTCGACGTTCCTCCGGCCCAGCAGTTCTATTCGTTCGTCACGACCCTCGTGACCAACGCGATCACGGCGGGCGTCGGCGGCGGGCAACTACGGCGTAGACCAGCCCACCCTGCGCCAGCAGATGGCGGTGTTCCTGCTCAAGGCCAGGAACGGTATCTGCTACGCGCCGCCCCCCTGCACGACGCAGGTCTTCACCGACGTCCCATGCTCCCTGGGCTTCGCGCCCTGGATCAACGAGCTCGTCGCCCAGGGCATCACCAGCGGTTGCGGCGGCGGCCTCTTCTGCCCGTCCAATCCCGTCAACCGCCAGCAGATGGCCGTCTTCCTCCTCAAGACCTACGAGGCCCCGGGCTACGCCCCGCCCGCCTGCACGGCGGCGACCTTCGCGGACGTGCCGTGCACGTCGAACTTCGCGTCCTGGGTCTACGAGCTCGTCGCCCGCAACATCACGGCCGGCTGCGGCGGCGGCAACTACTGCCCCCTGACCAACGCCAACCGCGGCCAGATGGCCGTCTTCATAGTGAAGACGTTCGGTCTTCAGTGAGGCCGCTCCGCGAGGATCGGATCCCTCGCCGCGGGGCATCGGAAAGTCACCGGGGCCTCTGACCCGCGTCCGAACGGGCCGGCGGCGGGCCGGGACCGCCGGATCGGCCCTTCCGTTGGGCCCCCCGACCGTGAAATCTTTCGGCCAACACAGGGGGCCCTCATGATGCGACGCTTCGGGGTTGCCGCCGTCCTCGCGCTGCTCGCCGGAACGCTACCGGCCGCCACTTACACCGTCACCAACACCGACGACTCGGGCGCCGGCTCGCTCCGGCAGGCGCTGACCGACGCCAACGGGAACGCGGGCGCCGACACGATCGAGTTCAACGTGACCGGCGCGGGGTGCGACGGCTCGGGCGTCTGCACGATTGCTCCCGTGCTCCCGCTGCCGAACGTGACCGACCCCGTGACGATCGACGGCTACACGCAGCCCGGCGCGTCGCCCAACACGATCGCGCAGGGCGCGACCGACGCGGTTCTCAAGATCGTCCTCTCGGGCGTCAACCTCCCCTTCTCCTGGGGCCTTTACGCCACCTCCGACGACGTCACCATTCGGGGCCTCGTCGTCAACGGTTTCGGCTTCGGAGTCGGCTCCAACTCCTCGGACAACGTCTCCTTCCGCGGCTGTTTCATCGGCGTCGACGCCTCCGGATCGGCGGCCGTCCCGAACGACATCGGCTTGTTCGCCTATCTCGGGACCGGCATCGTGGTGGGCGGCCCGGCGCCCGCCGACCGGAACCTGATCTCGGGAAACATCTCGAACGGCGCCAAGCTCGAGCGCTGCACGGACGGCCTCGTGCAGGGCAATCTCATCGGGACCGACGCCTCCGGGGCGGCGTCGATCGGGTCGGGATCCGTCGGCCTGCGAATCGGCGTCGATTCGCCCGGAACCGCCGTGCGCGAGAACGTCGTGGCGGCCGCAGGCAGCTACGGAATCCATGTCGGTCAGATGGGCTCCGACACGGTCTTCGGCATGACGATCCAGGGCAACTGGGTCGGGACCGACGTGACCGGCACTGCCGAGCTCGGCAACCTGCGCGACGGGATCTTGGTCGATACGAACCAGGTCACCATCGGCGGCCTCGGCGCCGGCGAAGGCAACGTCATCGCGTTCAATCTGGGCGCGGGAGTGCTCGTCGCGTACGACACGCCGCAGCCGCGCCAGAACCCGATCCGCGGCAACGCGATCTACTCGAACGGCATCGGGGACGGCGCCGGGAACTTCTCGACGCTCGGAATCGACCTCGGGGATCCGGGCACCTCCGGCCAGGGCGGTCCGACGGCGAACGACCAGGGAGACGGCGACGCCGGGCCCAACGACCACCAGAACTACCCGCTCATCGCGTCGGCCGTGACCGCCTTGCCCACCGGTACCCCCAGCACGACGATCCAGGGAACGCTCGACAGCGTCCCCAGCACCCAGTTTGCGATCGACTTCTACGCCGACGCCGCGTGCCTGCGCCGTCCGCAGGGATTCCGAGAGGGGCAGAGCTACATCGGGACGGACACCGTGACCACCGACGGCAACGGCCACGCCGTCATCAACACGGTGCTGCCGATCGCGCTCGGCCCCGGCGACAGGGTCACCGCCACGGCGACCGATCCGTCGAACAACACGTCCGAGTTCTCCCAGCGCTTCGTCCTCTCGTCGAATCCCGCCTCGGGCAGCCCGGCGGGCGGCATCGTCACCACCCTCACGGGCTTCCACTTCTTCGCGGGGGCCTCGGCGACGGTCGGCGGCCTGCCGGCTTCCAACGTCGACGTGAACGGCTACACCTCGATGGACGTGACCACGCCGGCCCTGCCCCCGGGCACCGTCAACTCCATCACCGTGACCAACACCGACGGCAGCGCGTCGACCCTGACCAACGGTTGGGTCGCCGACTTCCTCGACGTGCCGGGCGCGCAACAGTTCTACTTCTTCGTGACGGCGCTCGTGCGCAACCAGATCACCGCCGGCGTCGGCGGAGGCAACTACGGCGTCAACGCTCCGACGCTGCGCCAGCAGATGGCCGTCTTTCTCCTGAAGGGAAAGTTCGGCGTCTGCTACGTCCCGCCCCAGTGCACGGGCGTCTTCGGCGACGTCCCCTGTCCCTCGACGTTCGCGAACTGGATCGAGGCCCTCGCCGCCGAAGGCATCACCGGCGGTTGCGGCACCGGCATCTACTGTCCGCAGAACCCGGTGCGCCGCGACCAGATGGCGGTCTTCCTCCTCAAGGCCAAGCACGGCTCGGCCTACGCGCCCCCGGGCTGCACCGGAACCTTCGACGACGTCCCGTGCCCGTCGGGCTTCGCCGACTGGATCGAGCAACTCGCGGCCGAGCAGATCACCGGGGGCTGCGGCGGCAACAACTACTGCCCCTCGAGCAACAACACGCGCGGCCAGATGGCCGTCTTCATCGTCAAGACGTTCTCATCTTCAGTGAAGTCGAACCGTGGGTCTGCCTCGGGTGGTCGCCTCACCGTCAAGAAGTTCGGATCGCAATAGAAGCGCAAACAGGAGGCGACCATGCGCAGTCTCTTGGCTCTCGCTCTCGCGGCATCCGCGTCGACGGCGGCCGCCGCGACGTTCACGGTCACCAACACGAACGACTCCGGCCCGGGGACGCTCCGCCAGGCGATCCTCGACGCCAACGCCGCCGCGGGCCTCGACACGATCGCGTTCAACATATCGGACGCGGGCTGCGACGGTGGCGGCGTCTGCACGATTACGCCGACCTCTCAGTTGCCGACGATCTCCAGCCCGGTCCTCATCGACGGCTACACGCAGCCCGGCTCGCTGGTCAACACCAACGCCCAGGGCGCGCTCAACACCGTGCTCAAGATCGTGCTGTCGGGAGCGACCACACATTCGACCGGACTCCAACTCTCGACCGGCGCCGACGGCTCGACGATCCGCGGGATCGTGCTGAACGGCGGCTGGGACTACGCGATCAGCTTCTACTTCGCCGGCAACGGCGGCTCGGTGAAGGGTTGCTTCATCGGCACCGACGCCGCGGGCACCTCGGTGCCCGGCTCACCCAACATCCGCGGGGTCGACTCCCAGTTCGGCGACAACTTCACCGTCGGGGGACCGGCGCCCGCCGATCGCAACCTGATCTCGGGAAACGCCCAGTCCGGCATCACGATCGGTCACGGCGCCAACACGCTCGTCCAGGGCAACCTGGTCGGAGTCAACAAGTCGAGCACCGCCGTGTTCGGGGGGACGGCCCTCTCGGGCATCGGCATGTTCTCGGAAACACCCGACGCGGTGATTCGAGACAATGTGGTGGGCGGCGTAAACGCGGGACTCCAGGTCGGAGACGTCCAACGACGCCGCGACCGGCAAGACGATCCTGCACAACTGGGTCGGTACGGACGTGACCGGGGCCATCAATCTCGGCACGAGGGACATCGGGATCTTCGTCCAGGGGAAGGACATCCAGGTGGGCGGCACCGGGCCGGGCGAGGGGAACGTGGTCGCGTTCAACCAGGGGGCCGGCGTGCTCGTGTCGTACAGCACGATCAACACCTTCCACAATCGGATCCGCGGCAACTCCATCTACGGCAACGGCACCGCGAACGGCACCAATTTCCGCTCGACCCTCGGCATCGATCTCGGGAACCCGGGCGGGTTCGGCCAGGGCGGGCTCACGCCGAACGACCTCGGAGATGCGGACATCGGACCGAACCTCCTCCAGAACTTTCCGCTTCTGTCGTCCGCGGTCTCCGCAGGAGGCGACACGACGATCGACGGAGTCCTGAACAGCACGGCGAACACCCAGTTCGCCATCGACTTCTATGTCAACGACTCCTGCGTCGGACGCCCGCAGGACTTCCTTCAGGGACGGACCTACATCGGCACCACGGATGTGACGACGAACGGCAGCGGCAATGCCACGATCCACGCGGTGCTCACGGGGGTCGTCCTCGCGGCGGGAGAGAAGGTCTCGGCCACCGCGACGGATCCCGACGGCAACACGTCGGAGTTCTCACAGCGGTTCGTTCTGACGGCGACGCCCTCCTCGGGCAACCCCTCCGGCGTTTCGACGACGCTCGCCGGATTTCACTTTCTCGCCGGCGCGACGGCCAAGGTCGGCGGCACGGCCGCGACCAACGTCAACGTCGTCGACGACGGCACGATCACCCTGACGACTCCGTCCCTCCTTCCCGGAAGCCTCAACGACATCGTCGTCACCAACACGGACGGCACCGTCGGCACGCTGCCCAACGGCTGGATCGCGGACTTCCTGGACGTCCCGGGCAACCAGCAGTTCTACTCCTTCGTGACGACGCTCGTGCGCAACGCGATCACGGCCGGGGTGGGAGGCGGCAACTACGGCGTCGGCCAGAACACATTGCGGCAGCAGATGGCCGTCTTTCTGCTCAAGGCGAAGAACGGCGTCTGCTACACCCCGCCCCCCTGCACCACCCAGGTCTTCACCGACGTCCCCTGCTCCCTGGGCTTTGCGCCCTGGATCAACGAGCTCGTCGCCCAGGGCATCACCGGCGGCTGCGGCGGCGGTCTCTTCTGCCCGTTGAATCCGGTCAATCGCCAGCAGATGGCGGCCTTCCTCTTGAAGACCTTCGAGGCCCCGGGCTATGCCCCGCCGGCCTGCACGGCGGCGAGCTTCGCCGACGTGCCGTGCTCCAATCCCTTCGCGGCCTGGGTCTACGAGCTCGTCGCCCGCAACGTCACGGCCGGCTGCGGCGGAGGCAACTACTGCCCCCTGACGAGCGCCAGCCGCGGTCAGATGGCGGTCTTCATCGTCAAGACGTTCGGGTTGCAGTAATCTCTCGGCCTCCAACTCCCCATCGACCGGAGGAATCCAGGATGAAGCGTCTCTCGATCCTCGTCGTCGCCGTCTTGAGCGCCGCGCCCGCCTTCGCGGCGACCTTCACCGTCATCAGCACCAGCGACTCCGGCCCCGGGTCGCTTCGCCAGGCGATTCTCGACGCCAACGGCTCGTTCGGCAACGACGACATCGCGTTCGCGATCCCGGGCGCGGGCGTCCACACCATCGCGCTCGCCTCCGGGCTGCCTCCGATCACCCAGCCGGTCATCATCGACGGCTTCACCCAGCCGGGCTCGACCCTCAACACGAACCCGACCGGCCAGGGGCTCAACGCGACGATGCAGATCGAAATCGACGGCACCGGCGCGGTCTCCGAGCCCTGCTTCCAGGTCTACGCCGGCAACGACAAGCTCCTCGTCATGGCGATCCAGGGCCTCGTCATCAACCGCTGCCCGGTCGGCGCGATCCACGTCGGAACCGGGGGCGACGGGGCGCTCATCGTTGGGAACTACCTGGGCACCGACCCGACCGGCACGAGCGTCCCGGGCCCGCAGGGCTTCGGCGTCCGGATCGTCAACGCGCTCTTCGTCGGGATCGGAGGATCGCTTCCCTTCGAACGCAACCTCATCAGCGGCCACACCACCGCGGGCGTGGTCACCGACACCGCGGCCTTCCTCGGGATCCGCGGGAATCTCATCGGAACCAATGCCGCCGGCAACGCGCGCATTGCCGGCGCCGACGGCATCTACGGCCAGGGTCTGCTGCTCGACGTCGCCGCGTTCGCCATGGTCGGAGGCCCCGACGTCTCCTCGCGCAACGTCATCTCGGGGGTCGGCGACACCGCCGTGATCGTCTCGAACGCCGACGCCTCCGGCTCCGTCATCGGCAACTTCATCGGGACGGACGTCACCGGAACGCAGGCCATCGGCGATTCGGTCGGCATCGAGGTCGTGAACGCGTCGCCCTCGATCCGCGGCAACGTCATCGCCGGCCAGGGCAACGCCGGGATCTCGCTCGAGCTGTCGAGCTCCGTGATCCAGGGCAACTTCATCGGAACGGACGAGACGGCCACGCTCGCCCTCGGCAACCCCGGCGGCGGCATCTACGCCCTGGAGGAGAACGGAAGCATCCTGGTCGGCGGCACGGGGGCCGGCGAAGGCAACGTCATCGCGCACAACGGGAGAATCTTCTTCTCCACGATCGGCGGCATCCACGTCCGCGGCCCCGTCGTCACGATCCGCGGCAACCGCATCTTCGACAACCTCTACCTCGGCATCGACCTCTTGAACGGCCGCTCGGGCGGCGCCGTCACGCCGAACGACCCGGGCGACCTCGACGGCGGCCCCAACGCATCGCAGAACTTCCCCGTCATCACCAACGTGGTCGTCACGACCGGAGCGACGTCGGTCTTCGGGTTCCTGGACAGCACGCCGTCCACCACGTTCGACGTGGATTTCTTCGCCGGGCCCTCGTGCCACTTCCGGCCCTGGGGATACCAGCAGGGCGAACACTACGTCGGCTCGATTCAGTTGACGACCGATGGCGCCGGCAAGGTCAGCTTCCTGACCGACGTCCCATACCAGCTCCAGGCCGGCGAGGCCATGACGGCCACGGCGACGGACCCTCAGGGACGGACGTCGGAGTTCTCGCAGCGGATGATCCTCTCGATCGACCCGCAGTCCGGGCCTCCCGAGGGAGGAACTCCCGTGACGATCGAAGGCATGGATTTCGGACCGTCCACGGTCATCACCGTGGCCGGACTTCCCGTCACGAACATCAACGTCGTCGACTACTCGCTCCTGACCGGGACCATGCCGGCTCTGCCCGCCGGCCTCGTCTACGACGTCGTCGCCAGCAATCCTCCGAACGGGGGCTCCAGCCTGGAGTCCTCCTGGCTCTCCGACTTCCTGGACGTTCCGGCCGCCCACGCGTTCCACGACTACGTCGTGCGCCTCGTCACGAACGGCGTTTCCGCCGGAGTGGGCGGGGGGAATTTCGGTGTCGCCGCCGTCACGACGCGCCAGCAGATGGCTGTCTTCCTGATGAAGGCCAAGCGCGGCATCTGCTACGTGCCGCCGGCCTGCACCGGCGTCTTCGCGGACGTCCCGTGCGCGTCGCCGTTCTCCGGCTGGATCGAGGCGCTCGCGGCCGACGGCATCACCGGGGGCTGCGGCGGCGGCAACTTCTGCCCGCAGAGCCCCGTGCGCCGGGAGCAGATGGCGGTCTTCCTGATCAAGGCTCGCGCCGGGGCGGACCACGTCCCGCTGCCGTGCACCGGGATCTTCACCGACGTGCCGTGCCCCTCGCCCTTCGCCGACTGGATCGAGGCGCTGGCCAATGCCAACATCACGGGCGGCTGCGGCGTGGACGTGTACTGCCCCGCCAATCCGGTCACGCGGGGACAGATGGCCGTCTTCGTCACCAAGACGTTCTCGCTCTTCTAGAGCATTCGACCAGGCTTGCCGCACGCGGAATCCCCCGCAGCGTTCGCAGCGAAGTGCGGCGGACGGCCGCTGGGGTAGACTGCCGGGGTTCCCTCGCTCCAATTCAGAAAGGTCGGAAACAGATGCGCTCCCGCCGCCCGGGTCGACGTCTTTCGCCCGCCTTCGTCCTCCTGTTCACGGCGCTGACCTCCGGCGCCTTCGCCACGACCTTCACGGTGACGAACACCGACGACAGTGGAGCGGGGTCGCTGCGCCAGGCGATCCTCGACGCCAACGCGAACCCCGGCGCCGACGTCATCGCCTTCAGCATCGTGGGCAGCGGCGTGCACACGATCACGCCCGCTGACGAGCTGCCGACGATCGCCGACGCGGTCACGATCGACGGCTACACGCAGCCGGGCGCCTCGCCGAACACGCAATCGCCGGACCAGGGCACCAACGCCGTCCTCCGAATCGAGATCGACGGAACGACCTCGGGCGGGTCGTTCTTCAACGCCGCGCTGATCACGCAGGGCCCCTCGAACTCGAACGTCACCATCCGGGGACTCGTGATCAACCGCTGCACCCGCGAGCGGGATCATGATCCTCGGCCAGGGAAGCAACTTCGTGGTCGAAGGCTGTTTCATCGGGACGGACCCGACCGGGCTGACCTCGATCGACCGGGACAACTTCCTCGGCATCCTGATCGACTCGAACGCCACGAACGTTCGGATCGGCGGGTCGACGCCGGCGGCGCGTAACGTCATTTCCGGCAACGCCAGCACCCAGATCGCCGTCGGCTGCATTTCCAACGCGGGCGGCTCCGGACATCTGATCCAGGGCAACCTGATCGGGCCCGACGCAACGGGCGCCGTCGCGCCGACGGGCAACGCTGTCGGATTCGACGACGGAATCAACATCTGCTACGGTGCGAACGTGACGATCGGCGGAGCGACCGCCGCCGAGCGCAACGTCGTCTCCGGCAACTCGCCGCACCGCCGTCAATCTGTTCCAGGCCTTCAACAGCACGATCCAGGGCAACTACATCGGCACGGACGTGACAGGCGCCGCGCGCCTGGGCAACGGCGACGTCGGCATTCAGATCACCCAGTCCGACAACAACGTCTTCGACAACGTCGTCTCGGCCAATGGCGGCGACGGCATCGGAGTCATCCGGCGCAACATCACGGTGCAGGGCAATCTCATCGGTACGGACGCCGCCGGGACGGCGGCCCTCGGCAACGCGGGCGCCGGGCGTCTACATCGTCGGCTCCGGGCGCAAGATCGGCGGGACCGGTGCGGGCGAGGCGAACGTGATCGCGTACAACGGGACGTCGCCTTCGTCCGGACACGGCGTATTCGTCGAGAACGAAAACGTGACCGGCGCCTCCATCCGCGCCAATTCCATCCACGACAACTTCGGCCTGGGCATCGCGCTCGGCACCGACGGCACGACGCCGAACGACCCGGGCGACGGCGACACCGGGGCGAACGGCCTCCAGAACTTTCCGGTGCTCTCGACGCTGACACCGACGATCGCGCAGACGCCGGAGGGCGGGCTGCGCATCCAGGGCATCCTGCACTCGACGCCCTCCACGATCTACGATCTCGACTTCTTCTCCAACCCCGCCTGCGTGAAGTTCCCGAAGGACTTCCTCGAGGGCGCGAAGTACCTCGGCTCCGGCGTCGTCACGACGGACGGCAACGGGACCGGCGTCGTCGACGTCACGGTTCCCATCGGGATCTCCGCGGGCGAGCACGTCAGCGCCACGGCGACCGATCCCGCGGGCAACACCTCGGAGTTCTCGCAGCGGCTGCCCTTCTCGGTCAACTTCGCTTCCGGGGACGCGGGCGGCGGCAAGACCATCACGGTCTCCGGCACGGACTTCGGGACCGGCGCGGCGGTGACGATCGGCGGCCAGCCGGCGACCGGAGTCGTCGTCAACTCGAGCACGTCCCTGACCGCCGTGACGCCCGCGCTCGTCGCGGGAAGCGCCGCCGACCTCGTGGTGACGAACACGGACGCCACGACCGGCACGCTCGTGAAGGGCTGGGTGGCGGACTTCCTCGACGTGCCGGCCGCGCAGCAGTTCCACTCCTTCGTCACGACGCTCGTCGCGCAACGCCATCACCGCGGGCGTGGGCGGCGGCAACTATGGCGTCGGCGACGACACGCTGCGCCAGCAGATGGCGGTCTTCCTGCTCAAGGCCAAGTACGGCCTCTGCTACGCGCCGCCCCCCTGCACGGTCCAGGTCTTCACCGACGTGCCCTGCTCGCTCGGGCTTTCGCCCCGTGGATCAACGAGCTCGTCGCCGAGGGGATCACCGGCGGCTGCGGACGCCGGCCTCTACTGCCCGACCAGCCCGGTCCTGCGCCAGCAGATGGCCGTCCTGCTCCTCGAGACCTACGAGGCCCCGGGCTACACGCCGCCGGCGTGCGCCAATCGCGACTTTCACGGACGTGCCGTGCTCCTCGGACTTCGCGCCCTGGATCTACGAGCTCGTCGCGCGCAACATCACGGCCGGCTGCGGCGCGGCAATCTACTGCCCCTGACCAGCGCCAACCGCGGCCAGATGGCGACGTTCGTCGTGAAGACGTTCGGCTTGCAGTAGTCAGGACCCGAAGGCCGCCGCGATAGACTTTCCCAGCCCGGGAAGGAGATCGCCATGCGTGCTCGTGTTCTCCGAGCCCTCGTCCTGTCTCTCGCCGCCGTTGCGCCTGTCCGCCGCGACGTTCACCGTCACCAACACGAACGACTCCGGCGCCGGGTCGCTGCGCCAGGCGATCGTCGACGCCAACCTCGCCGGCGGCGCCGACACGATCGCCTTTGCGATCCCGGGCGCGGGGGTGCATACGATCGTCCTCGCCTCGGCGCTCCCCTTCGTCACCGACGTCGTCACGATCGACGGCTACACGCAGCCGGGCTCGTCGCCGAACACGCTGCCGCTCGCTCAGGGCACCAACGCCGTGCTGAACGTCGAAGTCAGCGGCGCGGCCGTGACGCTCGAGCCTTGTTTGACGTGGGCCGCCGGAGGCGGACGCATCCAGGGCTTGACGATCAACCGCTGCCCGATCGGGGAAATCCAGGTGACCGGCTCGATCACGATTACGGGCAACTTCATCGGCACGACGCCGCAGGGCGGGCCGCTCACCGACAGCGCGCCCCAGAACAGAGGGATCTACGCCCTGGGAGCGCAGTCCGAGCCGGCGACGACGGACGTCGTCGTCGGAGGGCCGAATCCCGCCGACCGCAACCTGATCTCGGGACACACGTCCTTCCAGCTTTCGGAGGGCGTCCGGTCGCAGTTTCTCACCCGCTTCACCCTCCAGGGAAACCTCATCGGCGTCGACGCAACCGCGTCGTACGCGATCTCCAACGGCGTCGGCGTGTACAGCTCCTCCAACCCGCCGCCGCACATCGGCGGTCCGGGCCCCAACGATGGAAACGTGGTCGGGCGGCAGCCTGTCGTTCGGCATTTATGCCGGCGCCGACGTCTTCCAGGGCAACTTCATCGGGACCAACCCGACCGAGACGGCGAATCTCGGCAACCTCGGAGGCGGGCTCGTCGCCGGCGGGGTGAACACCTCCGTAGGCGGCCTGGGCCCGGGCGAAGGCAACGTCTTCGCGTGGAATGGCGGCGGCGGAGTCAGCGGCCGCCCCGGCGGGGTCTTCATCGGGGGCGACACCGTCACCCTTCGAGGAAACCGTTTCTACGGCAACGGCCCGGTCGGGATCGCCCTGGAATTCGATCCGCCGAACCCGGCCGATCCGGGGGACGGGGACACCGGCGCCAACGCGCTGCAGAATGCGCCGGTCCTGGCCGGCATCGACTACGGTCCGCCGACGGTGGCCCACTTCGTCCTCAGCAGCACGCCGTCGACGACTTTCGACGTCGACTTCTACGCCAACCTCCAGTGCGTCACGCGGCCCACGGCGTACCCGGAGGGCGAGGACGATCGTCGGGACGATCCAGGCGACGACCGATGCGTCGGGTCTCGCGACGATCGACTTCACGCTTCCATCGCCGCTCGCGCCGGGCCAGGGCGTGACGGCGATCGCCACCGATCCCGCCGGCAACACGTCCGAGTTCTCGCAGACGATCCTGCTGAAGACCGCGCCCCGCTCCGGCCCGGCGGCGGGCGGGGGCAACGTGACGCTTTCCGGCCAGCTCTTCGAGGCAGGCGCGGCCGTCAGCGTCGGCGGTGTCGCGCCGTCGAACGTCGTCGTCTCGCCGCCGTACACCATCACGGCCGACATGCCGGCGTTTCCGCCCGGGACGTACCACGACGTGGTCGTCACGAACCCCGGAGGACTGGAGGGAACGCTCAGGAACGGGTACGTGGCAGACTTCCTGGACGTGCCCCCGGCGAATCTCTTCCACGACGACATCGTCAAGCTCGTGGCCAACGGGGTCACCGTCGGCATCGGCGGCGGCCTCTACGGCGTCAACGACCCGGTCAAGCGCCAGAACATGGCGGTCTTCCTCCTGAAGGCCGAGCACGGCCTCTGCTACACGCCGCCGCCCTGCACGCCGCCCCATATCTTCCCCGACGTCCCCTGCCCTTCGGCCTTCGCCGACTGGATCGAGGCGCTCTACGTGCGAGGGCATCACGGCAGGCTGCGAAGGCGGCAATTTCTGCCCGGACAGGACGGTCCTCCGCAACCAGATGGCGCCTTTCCTCCTGAAGGCCGTCCACGGCCCGGCCTACGTGCCGCCCCGCTGCCTGGGCATCTTCGCCGACGTCGTCTGCCCGTCCACCTTCGCCGACTGGATCGAGCAGCTCAAGGCCGAGAACGTGACCACCGGCTGTGGCAACGGGACCATCTACTGCCCCACCAATCCGAACACGCGCGGGCAGATGGCGACGTTCCTGAACAAGGCGCTCCGGCTTCCCTGAAGGAGAAACTCCACGATGCGACTTCGCCGCCGCCCTCGTCCTCGCCCTGTCCGCCGCCGCGTCGGCTCCGGGCCGCGACCTTCACCGTCACGACGACCGTCGACACCGGTGCCGGGTCGCTTCGCCAGGCGATCCTCGACGCGGAGGCCGCGCCCGGGGCCGACACGATCCACTTCAACATCCCGGGTGCGGGCGTCCACACGATCGCGCTGACGACGTGGCTTCCGAAGGCGTTCGGCCCGATCACAGTCGACGGATACACGCAGCCAGGCTCCTCCCCCAACACGCTGCCGCTGGCGCAGGGGACCAACGCCGTGCTCAACGTGGAGATCAACGGGGCGGCCGTTTCGCTCGCGGCGTGCTGGGAGCTCGAAACAACCGACGCGCACATCCGGGGTCTCGTGATCAACCGTTGCGGCGACGGCGCGATCTACAACAAAGGGAACCTCACGGTCACCGGGCAACTTCCTCGGCACGACGCCGGCGGGAACACCGGTCGGCGACGGGTCGTCCCAGCGTTGGGGGGTCTTCGCTCTCGGCACGCTCGGCAACGAGCCGCCCATCACCGTCCAGGTCGGCGGACCCGACCCCGCGGACCGGAACCTCATCTCCGGAAATCCGGGCCTGGCCGGCGTCTACCTCGAGTACAACGTCGCCGGCAAGGTTCAGGGGAATCTCATCGGAACGGATGCCACCGTGTCCTACGTCATCACCAACGGGATGGGCGTGTATTGCCCGTCGAAGCACGGAGTCCAGATCGGCGGGCCGGGAGCGAACGAGGGCAACGTGATCGCGGGAAGCCTCGCGGTCGGGTTCTACGGCCGGTTCTCGACCTTCCAGGGCAACTTCGTCGGCACCAATCCGACGCAGACGGCGAACCTCGCCAACCTCGGCAACGGCGTCTCGATGGACACGAGCGGGCAGCCATTCACGGGAGTCCTCGGCGGCCTCGGCCCGGGCGAAGGCAACGTCATCGCGCACAACGGGCTGGGCGGCACCTTCAACTACCCGGCCGGTTTTCTCATGTCCGGCTCGAGCGGCCAGGTCACGGCGCGCGGCAACCGTCTTCTACGACAACCGGCCCGTCGCGATCGCGCTCGGACTCGATCCGCCCCACGCGGCGGATCCCGGCGACCCCGACGTCGGGCCGAACGGGCGCCAGAACGCGCCCGTGCTGACGGGGATCGACTACGGGCCGCCGACCGTCGCGCACTTCGTGCTGAGCAGCGCGCCGTCGACGACGTTCGACGTGGACTTCTACGCCAGCACGAGCTGCGTGACGTTTCCGGTGCTCTCCGCGCAGGGCGAGGTGCGCGTCGGAAGCACGACGGCGACGACCAACGCGTCGGGCATCGTCGGGATCGACTACACGCTGCCCTCGCCCATTGCCCCGGGAGGACGCGTGACGGCCATCGCCACGGATCCCTCCGGCAACACGTCGGAGTTCTCGCAGGCGATCCTGCTGAAGACCCTGCCGCGCTCCGGCCCGGCGGCAGGCGGCAGCAACGTTCTGATGTACGGGCAGCTCTTCGAACCGGGCGCGACCGTCTCAGTGGGCGGAGTCGCCGCTTCGAACCTCGTCGTCACGCCGCCGAACTCGATCACGGCGGACATGCCGGCATTCGGAGCGGGAACGGCCCACGACGTCGTCGTCACGAACCCGGGGGGCGTCTCCGGAACGCTCGACCAACGGCTACATCGCCGACTTCCTCGACGTGCCGCCGGCCAACCAGTTCCACGACGACATCGTCAAGCTCGTCGCCAACCAGGTGACGGCCGGCATCGGCAGCGGCCTCTACGGCGTGGACAATCCGGTGAAGCGGCAGGCCATGGCCGTCTTCGTGCTGAAGGCCGAGCACGGCGTCTGCTACACGCCGCCCCCGTGCACGCCGCCCGGGACCTTCAGCGACGTGCCCTGCCCCTCGCAGTACGCCGACTGGATCGAGGCGATGGCGGCGGAGGGCATCACCGGCGGGTGCGGCGGCGGCAACTTCTGCCCGCTCGACGCGGTGCGGCGCGACCAGATGGCGCCGTTCCTTCTCAAGGCCGTGCACGGCCCGACCTACGCTCCGCCGGCCTGCAGCGGCGTCTTCGCCGACGTGGCCTGCCCGTCGCTCTTCGCGGACTGGATCGAGCAGCTCTCGATCGAGGGCGTGACGTCCGGCTGCGGCGGCGGCAACTACTGTCCCTCGAACCCGAACAACCGCGGCCAGATGGCCACGTTCCTCGTCAAGGCGCTGCGTCTGCCGTAGCGCGAGTCAGGCTGACGGTCTTCGGCCGAGCGCTTCAGCCTGCCCCCCCTGCCCCGGACCTCGGCGAGCCGCTGGTGCGGCGGCGCCTGCTTCTCGAGCACCGCGAGGGCGCGGTCGAGCAGGGCCTTCGCCTCGGCTCGATCCTCCGGCTTGCCCGCCGCGAGGAGGTCCGCGGCGACCTGGTAGCGAAGCATGGAAACCCAGGTGCTGTCCTCACCCTCCATCCTGACGACGGCCGCGAGGACCTCGCGATGCACGGGCAGGGCCTCCTCGGGGTGCCCGCGCTTGCGCCGCGTCTCGGCCAGGCGCGCGCGCGCGTCGAGAGCCTCGCTTGAGCCCCTGCCGTTCAACTCCTCGAGCTTCGCTGCGACCTCGCGCTCGATCGACTCTTCCTCTTCGAGCCGGCCCTGCAGGCCGATCTGCGACGCGCGGTTGCCCCGGACCTGCCAGGTGAAGGAGTGCTTCTCGCCGAGGACCTCGCGAAAGAGCGCCTCGACCTCGCTCCATGGTGCCTCTCGGCCTCGGCGTACCGGCCGCGGCGCGAGGCGATGAGCGCGAGGCCGTTCATGCACTTGCCGACCTCGAAGTGCTTCGGGTCGATGCCGGAGAAGAGCGCCAGCGCTTCGCGGTAGGCGGCCTCCGACTCCTCGAGCCGCCCCTGGTTCAGGTAGAAGAGCCCGGTGAGCTGCAGCGCCTGGCCGACCGTCGGGTGATTCGGGCCGAGCGCCTTGCGCCGGATCTCGAGCGTGCGCTTGTAGAGTGCATCCGCCTCGGCCGCCTGGCCGCGCCTCGAGCCGAGGAGAACGGCGAGATTCACGTAGCTGTATCCGAGGTTGACGTGGTCGGGCCCGAGCTGCTTGACGAGGACCGCCTGCGAATCCCGGTACGCCTTCTCCGCCTCGTCGACCCGGTCGAGCTCGTCGAGCAGCACGCCGAGGTTGCGCAGGTGCATGGCCGTCTGGGCGTTGTCGTCGCCCAGCACCCGGCGGTAGGTCTCGTAGACGCGGCGCTCGCTCGTCTCGGCGCGCTCCGCCTGGCCCTTCCAGAAGAGGACCTGCGCGAGGTCGCTCCGCGCCCGCGCCGTGGCGAGGCTGTCGGGCGCCTCGGCGACCTCGAGCACGGCGAGCGCCGCGGTGATCTCCTTCTCCGCCTCGTCGAGCTTGCCCTGCGGACATCTTCACGGCGCCGAGTGTCGCGAGGCTGCGGCCGATCGCCGCGTCGCCCGCCGGAAGGATCCGCTCGCCGGATCGCGAGCGAGCGCTTCGCCAGGTCCTCGGCGGTGTCGAGGCGGCCGAGCCCCTTGTCGATGCGAGCGACGGCCTCGAGCAGGTCGGCCTGGATGTCGGGCTCGGAGGCGAGCTCGGTCTCCAGGCGCTTGCCCGGCCTGATCGAGCAGCTCGCTCGCCGTCACCGAGCCGCCGGAGGCCTGCTCCGGATCGGCCACCTCGAAGAGGCCGATCAGGAACTCCTTGACGCCTTCCGCGCGGCGGGCGGCCGCCGCGGCCGTCTTCGCGTGCGCCTCGGCGCGGCGCGCCTGCCAGGCCGCGACGGCGATGCCGGCCACGAGCGACACGGCGACGAGCGCGCCCGCGGCCACGCCGACGCGGTTGCGCCGGACGAACTTCCCGACGCGATAGCCGAACGTGTCCGGCCGTGCCTTGACCGGCTGGCCCTCGCGGTGGCGGCGCAGATCCCCGGCGAGGGCAGTGACCGAGCCGTACCGGCGCTCGGGCGCGCGGCGCAGCGCCGCGAGCAGGACGTTGTCGAGGTCCCCGCGCAGACGCCTGGCGAGGCGGCGCCGGTCGGCCTCGGACGGCCGGAGCAGCGGCAGCGCCTCGAGGGGCTCTCGGCTCACCCGCTGGCTCGGTCGCTCCGTCACGTCGTCCGCGACGGCCGCCGTGAGGGCGGACGCGGAACGTCCCTCACGCTTCTGGGGCAGCGTCCCCGTCAGGAGCTCGTAGGCGAGCGCGCCGAGCGCCCACACGTCGGTCGCCGTGGTGACGGGCTCGCCGAGGACCTGCTCGGGAGCGGCGTAGGCGGGGGTCAGCAGCCGCAGCTCGGTGCGGGTCTCGGCGGCCGCCTCGCCCGTGTCGTCGGGGCCGAGCAGCTTGGCGATCCCGAAGTCGAGGAGCTTGACCTCGCCGTCCTTCGTGACGAGAACGTTCGAGGGCTTCAGGTCCCGATGAACGACGAGGTTCCGGTGCGCGGCGGCGACGGCGTCGCAGCAGTCCTCGATGAGGCGCAGCCGCTCGTCGGCCCCGAGGTCGCGGGACCGGCAGTAGTCCGTGATCGGCTCGCCCTCGACGAGCTCCATGACGAAATAGGGACGCCCGTCCTCGGTCGCGCCGCCGTCCAGAAGGCGCGCGATGTGCGGATGCTCGAGCCTCGCGAGAATCCGACGCTCCCGCGAGAAGCGCCGGAGGATCTCGTCGGAGGCCATGCCCGGGCGCAGCAGCTTGATGGCGACGCGCTGCTCGAAGAGGCCGTCGGCGCGCTCGGCGAGCAGGACCTCGCCCATCCCGCCGCGGCCGATGCGCCGCAGCACGCGGTACGGGCCGATGCGCTCGGGCGGCGGGGCCTCCGCCTCCGGCTCGGCGAGGCCGTCGAAGAGTCCCCCGGCGACGGCGACGGCCGGCGTCTCGAGAAAGCGGCCGGCCTGCGAGTCCGCGGCCAGGAGTTTCGCCACGCGCCCGGCGAGCTCGACGTCGGCGAGCGCGCCGAGCCGGCGGTCCCGCTCGGCGGGCGAGAGCTCGACGAGCTCCTCGAAGAGCGCCCGGACCTCGGTCCAGCGCCCCCCGGCGCTCACGACCCGGATTCCGGCGCCGAGAGCTCCTGGTACAGGAAGGCGCGCGCCGCCTGCCAGTGCCTCTTGACCGTCCGTTCCGACCGCCCCGACATCTCCGCGATCTCCTCCACCGAGAGCCCGGCGAAGAAACGCCACTCGACGATCTGCGCGAGCTCCCCGTCGACCTCTCCGAGCTTCACGAGCGCTTCGTCGAGCGCGACGATCTCGGCCGCGCGCTCCTCGACCGGGATCTCGACGTTTTCCAGGTCGAGGGGCCGCTTCCCCGAGCCGCGACGCAGCCGGGTCCGCGACCGGGCCTGGTCGACGAGGATCATCCGCATCGCCCGGGCGGCGAGCGAGAAGAAGTGCTGGCGGTCCTTCGCGGTCCAGCCCGCGCCCCGCGAGAGTTTGAGATACGCCTCGTGGACGAGGGCGGTGGTGGAAAGCGTCTGCTCGGCCGGAGCCCCCTGGAGCTGCCGGTGGGCGATCGCGCGCAGCTCGCCGTAAAGCACTGAAAAGACGCGGTCGAGGGCATCCCGATCGCCCGCCTCGGCAGCGCGCAGGAGCCCCGTGACCTCTTCAGGCCTCGGCGCCGGGGGGGTGTCGTTCATGGATGAGGGCAATTGTAGCGGAGGCGCGGTGTGGCCCTTTTCGGCCGCGGCCGCCGAGGAATAGGATGACGGAACACCAACCGAGGAGAAAAAACCATGCGCCGGATCCCCTTCGCCCTGGGAGCCCTGTATCTGGCTGCCGCTGCCGCGTCCGGGAACACCTACACCGTGACCACGACCGCCGACTCCGGCGCCGGGTCGCTCCGGCAGGCGATCACCGACGCCAACGCCAACCCGGGCGCCGACGCGATCGCCTTCAACATCGTCGGGTCGGGCGTCCAGACGATCACGCTCGCAGCGGCGCTTCCCAACTTCACCGACGCCGTCACGATCGACGGCTACACCCAGCCGGGCGCATCCCCCAACACCAATCCACCCGACCAGGGCTCGAACGCCGTGATCCGGATCGAGATCAACGCCCAGTCGTCCGCTCCCTCCAACACGGGCCTCTGGATCCTCGCGTCGCCGGTCGTCGTTCGCGGCCTCGCGATCAACCGCGCCCCCGGATCCGGCATCATGGTTTCGACGGGCGGATCCGGCGCGGTGATCGCGGGCAACTTCATCGGCACGGACGCATCCGGCCTGGTGGTCCCCGGCTTTCAGAGCAAGGGGGTCTACTTCGAGTTCGCCAACAACCTGGTCCTCGGCGGAACCGCTCCAGCCGACCGAAACGTGATCGGGGGCAACGAGAACAACGTCAACGGCACGGGCTCGAACTTCCAGGCGAAGGGAAACCTCATCGGCACCGACGCGACGGGAGCCCGGTCCCTCAATTCCACCGGCGCGGGCGTCCAGGTGGCGGGTTCGGGAACGGTCATCGGCGGCCCGACGCCCGCGGAACGCAACGTCATCTCCGGCCACTCGTCCAGCGTCGGAGTCGGCTTCGGCGACTCGGGCGCCAGCGTCATCGGCAACTACATCGGCGTGGACGTCTCAGGCACGAAGGCGCTGCCGAACTCGACCGGCATCTACGCCAACGGGCCGGGCGGGATCATCAAGGGCAACGTCATCTCCGGTAACGCGAGCAGCGGGATCACCGCGCAGGCCTTCGTCGACGGCATGACGATCCAGGGCAACTGGATCGGAACCGATCAGGCGGAGACCCTCAACCTCGGCAACGGCCTGGCGCTCGGTGCCGGAATCTACGTCTACGGGCTCAACTGGACGATCGGCGGGACGGCGCCCGGCGAAGGAAACGTCATCGCCTACAACCGCGGCACGTTCAGCGGCGTCAGCGTCAACGGCCGGTACGCGCGGATCCGCGGCAACCGCATGTACGGCAACCGGAAACTGGCGATCGACATGCTCGAATCCCTCGGGAACCCGGCCGGGGATACCGGCATCACGGCCAACGACGCCGGCGACGCCGACCTCGGGGCCAACGCCAATCCCCTCCAGAATTTCCCGCTGATCGGAACGGTCACGCCGGGGGTCTCGTCGACCAACATCCAGGGGACGCTCCACAGCACGGCCTCGACCGTCTTCGACCTCGACTTCTATGCAGGCCCTCCGTGCGTTCCCTTCGTGCGCGACACCCTGCAGGGACAGAACTACCTCGGCGAGGCGCAGGTCACGACCGACGGCTCCGGCAACGTCGCCTTCTCGGTGGATCTGCCCGTCGTCCTCCAGCCGGGCCAGATCGTCAGCGCGACGGCAACCGACCCCCTGGGCAACACCTCCGAGATCTCGCAGGGTCTCATCTTCCGCCTCGAAACCGGGTACGGCCCGCCCGCCGGCACCTCGACGGCCCTCTTCGGGATGCTGTTCGAGAGCGGGGCCACGGTGACCGTCGGCGGCGCCCCCGCCACGGACGTCAACGTCGTCAATTCCAAGCACATCACCTACGTCAACCCGGCGCGCCCACCCGGCTCGGCCAACGACGTCGTCGTCACCAACCCGAGCGGCTCCTCCGGAACGCTCAAGCGCGCCTACGTCGCGAGCTTCACCGACGCCTTCGGCACCGCCTTCGAGGACGTCATCGCGACCCTCGTCGCCAACCAGGTCACGGCGGGCTGCGGCGTCGGCACCTATTGCCCGAACAACCCCATCACCCGCGCGCAGATGGCCGTGTTCCTTCTCAAGGGCAAGTACGGCTCGTGCTACGCGCCGCCCCCGGCGACCGGGACCGTGTTCCCGGACGTCCCGGCGAATTCCTTCGCCGCGGCGTGGATCGAGGCCCTCGCGGACGAGGGCATCACCGGCGGCTGCGGCGGCGGCAACTACTGCCCCGGCAACCCGGTCACCCGCCAGCAGATGGCCGTCTTCCTGATGAAGGCCGAGCACGGCTCGAGCTATCTGCCGCCGGCCTGCACGGAGGTTTTCACCGACGTCCCCTGCACGTCGCCCTTCGCCCCGTGGATCAAGCAGCTCTACACGGAAGGCGTCACGGGAGGCTGCGGCAACGGCACGACCTACTGTCCGCTCAACACCGCCACCCGCGCCCAGATGGCGGCGTTCATCGTGAAGACCTTCAGCCTCCAGTAGGCTTCGGCCCGACCCAGAATCTCGACGAGGGGGCTGAGGCCCCCTCTTTTCGTGTCCCCCGGGGCCGCCTTTTGTCGAGTCAAGAGACAGGAGGAACCCCATGCTCAAACGACTCGGAACGGCCGGTGCCCTGTTCGCGGCCGCGGCGCTCCTCTCCGCGACCACGTACACGGTCACCTCGACGGCCGACTCGGGGCCGGGGTCTCTCCGCCAGGCGATCACCGACGCCAACGCCAGCCTCGGCGCGGACACGATCGCCTTCTCGATCGTCGGCTCGGGCGTCCAGACCATCGTTCCGGCAACCCCGCTTCCCCCGATCACCGACGCCGTGACCATCGACGGCTACACCCAGCCGGGCTCCTCGCCCAACACGAATGCGGTGGGCCTCGGGCTCAACACGGTTCTCATGATCGAGATCGCCGGCACCGCAACGACCGGCAACGGCCTCGAGGCCCGGGCGCTCAACGTGACCTTCCGGGGCCTCGCGGTGAACCGGTTCTCCCAGGATCAGGTCGGCGGGAGCGATTCGTTCCTGCACTCCAACCTGGTCGTCGAGGGCTGCTTCATCGGGGCGAGCCCGGATGGGCTCCAGGGGTATGTCGGCGGCCATGGCGTCAGCAACGACAGCCCCGGCGCACGCATCGGCGGTCTGACGCCCGCCGCGCGCAACCTGATCTCGCCTGGAGGGTCAAACGGCGTGGCCATGAGCTACGGCGGAGTCATCCAGGGCAATCTCGTCGGCACGGACATCACGGGAGCGCGATCGATGCCCGGGACCGCCGGGGCAGGCATCGGAATCAGCCTGTCGGGCGCCTCTCCCATCACGGTCGGGGGAGCCGACCCGAACGCGGCCAACGTCATCGCCGGGATGGACGTCGGCGTCGGGATCGGTACGGCCGTTGCGACCGTCCAGGGCAATTTCATCGGGGTCGACGCGGCGCAAGCGGGAGTCATCTCCAGCGGCACGTACGGCATCAGCCACCCGAGCCCCGTTGGCAGTACGATCGGCGGCACCGGTCCGGGTGAAGGCAACGTGATCGGCGGCTTCGATTACGGCATTTTCCTGGACAGCGCCGTGACCCCGATCTACGGGAACTTCATCGGAACCGACACCACCGCCACGAAGAACTTCGGCAACCGCATCATGGGGATCTTCCTGAGCACCGGCAGCCAGGTGGTCGGCGGCGTCGGCGCGGGCGAAGGCAACGTCATCGCCTTCAACGGCTGGGTGGGCATCCTCGTGACCGATTTCGCGCAGAAGAACCCGATCCGGGGCAACCGAATCTTCGGCAACGGCATCGGTGGCGTCGGCGCCAACGGCGTGGGGCTGGCCATCGATCTGGGCAACAGCAGCACGCCGAGCGGCCAGAACCCGAACGACCTCGGCGACGCCGACAGCGCCACCATCCAATTCGGGAACGACTTCCAAAACAATCCCCTGATCACCTCGGCCGTCCCGGAAGGGGGCGGCACCCGAGTGATCGGCACGCTCAACAGCCTCGCTTCGACGACGTTCGACCTCGACTTCTACGCGAACCCGTCGTGCCGCGCGCGGCCGAGGGCCCTGCTCCAGGCGGAGACTTACATCGGCACGACGCAAGTGACGACCGACGGCTCGGGAAACGCCGCATTCAACGTCCTGCTCCCGACGCCGATTGCCGCGGGCGCGCCGGTCACCGCTTCAGCCACTGGTCCCGAGGGGAACACTTCCGAGCTCTGGCAGGAGATCATCTTCCGCGCCGTCCCGGGCCTCGGCGGCCCCGGGGATACCGCCCTGCAGTCCGTCCGCGGGCACCTGTTCGATCCGGCCGCCACGATGACGATCGGCGGGAGCCCGGTTCCCGTCACGTTCGACGACCAATACCAGCTGAACTTCGTCGGCCCCTCGCTCTCCCCCGGCGGCGTCTACGATATCGTCGTGACGAATCCCGGCGGCCCTTCGGGCGCGCTCCGCAACGGATACGTCTCGCGGTTCACCGACGTGGTGAAAGGAAGCCTTTTCGACAGCCTGATCGCCAAACTCGTGGCGGCCGGCGTCACGGCGGGATGCGGCGGCGGAAACTACTGCCCGGGCTTCAACGTCACCCGCCAGCAGATGGCCGTCTTCGTTCTGAAAGCGAAGCACGGGATCTGCTACACGCCGCCGCCCTGCTCGGGGGACTTTCCCGACGTGCCTTGCAGCTCGAACTTCGCGCCGTGGATCGAGCAGTTCGCCGCCGAGGGCATCACCGGCGGCTGCGGCGGCGGCAACTACTGCCCGACCTCCAACGTGAGGCGCGACCAGATGGCGGTGTTCCTGCTGAAGGGCAAGTACGGCTCCACCTTCACTGCCCCGCCGTGCACCGGAGTCTTCGACGACGTGCCCTGCCCCTCCCCGTTCGCCGACTGGATCGAGAAGCTCGCGGCCGACGGGATCACGGGCGGATGCGGCGGGGCCAACTACTGCCCGGGAAGCAATAACACACGAGGCCAAATGGCCGCGTTCCTGGTGAAGGGGTTTAGCCTGCCGTAGCCACGACCGATCGCAGCGGGGGATTCGGCCCCCGATGGCGGCCGAGGCATCACCGGCGGTTGCAGAGGCACCAGAGGCTGCCCTCAGAACAACCTCACGCCTTGCCGGATGACGGCGTTCCTGGTCAACCCGTCCTCACCTCCCGTAGAGCCCGAAAAACCTGGAGTCCGACAAGCGGCCATGTGCTCGAATTCTCTTGGTCAACACCCTCTCCCTCTGGTAGTTACCGCCCTCGTGGGGCAAGGAAGACGAGTCCGCCGGCCGCCGATTTCGTGTCCCCCTGTGCCCCCGTTCGTCGAGTTGAGAAGAAGGAGGGCCCCGATGCTTCAACGACCCGGCCTCGCCGCCGCCCTGTTCGCCGCCGCAGCGCTGGCATCCGCGACCACGTACACGGTCACTTCGACGGCCGACTCGGGCGCGGGGACCCTGCGCCAGGCGATCCTCGACGCCAACGCCAACCCGGGCGCGGACACGATCGCCTTCGGGATCGTCGGAAGCGGCGTTCAGACGATCGCACCGACGTCGGCCCTTCCCCCGATCACCGGGCCCGTCACGATCGACGGGTACACGCAGTCCGGCTCCTCGACGAACACGAATCCGACGAGCCAGGGGCTCAACACCGTCCTCCGGATCGAGCTGAACGGGACGGGCGCCGGCAGCGCGGCGTGCCTTCGGTGCAGGCCGACGACGTCACCATCCGCGGCCTCGCGATCAACCGCTGCACGGGACAGGCCATCGAAGCCGTCACGGTCTCCCACCAGAACCTCGTCGTCGAGGGCTGCTTCCTCGGGTCGAGTGCCGACGGGACGCAGGCCCTGACGCCCTACGGCGGCGCGATCAGTCTGGGCAACCACACGAACGCCCGGATCGGCGGCACGACGCCGGCGGCGCGCAACCTGATCGCCGGCGGAGGGATCAACAACCAGATCACGATCGGCAACTTCTTCGCGCCGAACTCGGGCCACGTGATCCAGGGCAACCTCATCGGGACAAACGCCGCCGGCACCGCGAAGATCTCGACGACGGCCGATTCGTCGGTCGGCATTTTCGCGGGAACGGGCATCACGGTCGGCGGAACGACGGCGGCCGCGCGCAACGTCGTCGTCAACCGGATCATCCTCGGGCCCGGCGGCAACGGGACCCAGGCCACCGGCAACTTCGCCATCGGCAACTACGTCGGCACCGACGTGACGGGCCTGGTCGCCCTCGGCTGCAACGGCTACTGCATTTCGGCCAACCATCAGAACAACACGATCGGCGGCTCCGCGGCGGGAGCCGGCAACGTCATCGCGGGCGCGGCCGGCGCGGCGGGAATCGAGATCAAGGGCGACGGCACCGTCGTCCAGGGCAACTTCATCGGCACGGACCCGACCGAGACGGCGATCCTGCCGAACGCGCCGAACGGCATCTACGCCTTCGCCACCGGCGTGACCATCGGCGGAACCGGGCCCGGCGAAGGCAACGTCATCGCCCACAACGGCCCGGCGCCGGGGGTCGCCACGCAGGGATCCGCCGTGCTCGTCGAGGGCCAGCAGGTGTCCGTACGCGGCAACTCGATCTACGACACGAACGGCCAGCCGAGCGTCGCGATCGACCTCCATGCCACCGGTCCATACGGCATCACGTTCAACGACGCCGGCGACGCCGACAGCGGGCCCAACGGCCTCCAGAACTTTCCGATCATCGCGTCGGTCGTGTACGGCGCCTCGACGACGACCGTGGCCGGTGTCCTCAACAGCACGGCCTCGACCGTGTTCGACCTCGACTTCTACGCCACGACGTGCGCCCGGTGGCCGCAGGAGATCGCCGAGGCGCTGGCCTTCATCGGCTCGGCGCAGGCCACGACGGACGGCTCGGGCAACGCGACCTTCAACGCCGTGCTCCCCGTGGCCGTGCCGGCCGGCTCGATCATCGCCGCGACCGCGACTAGCCCCTCCGGCAGCACGTCGGAGCTTTCTCCGCGCTTCGTGTTGTCCATGACGCCGGGCTCCGGTCCGGCCGCCGGCGGCACCGCGGTGCAGATCAAGGGGCTGGCCTTCGAGGCCGGCGCGACGGTGACCGTCGGCGGCGCGGCGGCGACCAGCGTCGTCGTAACCGACGCGAACACGATCACGGCCAACGTCCCGGCCCGGCCGGCCGGGACGATCAACCCCGTCGTCGTCCAGAATCCTTCCGCCGGGCTCTCCGGAACGCTGGCGAACGGTTGGCTCGCGGACTTCAACGACGTGCCGGCGGGCGCCCAGTTCCGGACGAACATCATCCAGCTCGTCGTCGACGGGATCACGGCGGGCATCGGCGGCGGCAACTACGGCCCGACGCAGAGCACGCTGCGCCAGCAGATGGCGGTATTCCTTCTGAAGGCCAAGTACGGCATCTGCTACGTGCCCCCTCCGTGCAGCGGGATCTTCCCGGACGTGCCCTGCCCGTCGGGGTTCGCTCCGTGGATCGAAGCGCTCGCGGCCGAGGGCATCACCGGCGGCTGCGGAGGCGGCAACTACTGCCCGGGCAACCCCGTCACTGCGCCAGCAGATGGCCGTCTTCCTCCTCAAGGCCGAGCACGGCTCGTCCTACGTGCCGCCGCCCTGCTCCGGGACGTTCGCGGACGTTCCCTGCACCAATCAATTCGCGCCGTGGGTCGAGCAACTCGGCGTCGAAGGCATCACCGGCGGCTGCGGCGGCGGCAACTTCTGCCCGCTCTCCAACGTGACGCGAGGCCAGATGGCGGTGTTCCTCGTCAAGACGTTCAAGCTTCCTTAGGAGGGATCATGAAGAGGATCCTGGCGGTTGTTTTCGGGGCTCTCGCGTCCGCGGCCGCGCTCGGCAACACCTACACCGTCACCTCGACCGCCGACTCCGGCGCCGGGTCCCTGCGCCAGGCGATCCTCGACGCCAACGGCGAACCCCGGCCTGGACACGATCGCCTTCGGCGATCGTCGGCACCGGTCCGCACACGATCGCTCTCGCCTCCGCGCTGCCCGCGATCACCGGCGCGGTGACGATCGACGGCTACACGCAGGCGGGGTCGTCGGCCAACACCAACCCGACCAGCCTCGGGCCTCGAACACGGTCCTCCAGGTCGAGATCGACGGCACGAGCGGCGGCGCCGCGACTGCCTGATCGTCGAAGCGCGGACGACGTCACGATGCGGGGCCTCGCGGTGACCACTGCTCGACGGCGGCCGAGATCGACGCTGCTCCGGTCGGTCGCGAACCGTCGTCGATGGCGTCTTCCTCGGGACCGACCGACGGCGAACGAGGTTCCCGTCACGGGAACGTCTCGAGGGCGTCGCTGAGTTCAACCCAGCGACCGACGCCCGGTCGGCGGAACGACCCCGGCGGCGGAACCTGATCTCGGGCTGCTACAGTCGGGTGCAGATCTCCCGGGGATCACGACGCCTGGTCGCCGGGAACCTGATCGCGCACGAAGCCTTACCGGACTCGAGACGCTCGGCGCGGTTGAGGGGCCCGCAACGGCGTCTTTGCCGGCGCGGGCACGGCCCGCTCGTCGGAGGCGCCACGGCCTCGGCCCGCAACGTCTTCAGCGACGGACGACGTCGGCGTCGGCACTCCCGGGCATCATCGACGTCCGACATGATCCAAGGCAACTTCGTCGGACACGACGTCACCGGGACCTTCGCGGTCGATCGTCACAGCGAGTGCATCGTCAACGACCCGGACTAGCCGTGGAGGCAGCCTCCCCGGGCGCCGGTAACCTCGTCGGGGGAACGGATGCCGCGGGTATCTCCGTGTACCAGTCGGCGACGGGCCGGCCCTGATCCAGGGCAACTTCATCGGCACGGACGAGACCGGCCGCATCCTCCTTCGCAACCCGACCTACGGCATCCGCGTCCTGGCGACCGGGACCGTCATCGGCGGCGTCAATCCGGGAGAAGGAAACGTCATCGTCGACACCGGGAATCGGCGGGCGTCGGGCGTCGAGAGCGCCGGCAAGGCAACGATCCGCGGAAACTCGATCTTCGACAACCCCGGCGGCAACTACCATACCGGCCTCGCCATCGACCTGCTCGTCGCCGGCAACGGAGTCACGTTCAACGACGCCGGCGACGGCGACGCCGGGGCCAACGGGCTACAGAACTTCCCGGTCCTGTCTTCCGTCACGTACGGCGCTTCGACCACGACGGTCGTCGGCGTGCTGGACAGCACGCCATCGACCACTACGACCTCGACTTCTATGCGGACCCGATCTGCGAACGTCGTCCCCAGGACCTGCCCGAGGCGCGGACGTACATCGGCTCGACGCACGGCCACGACAGACGGGTCGGGCCACGCCGTCGTGAACGTCGTCCTGCCCGTCGCTCTCCCCAACGGGTCGCCGGTGTCGTCACCGCGCACGGACCCCTGCGGCAACACCTCCGAGCTCTCGCCCCGCGGCATCTTTCACAGCCTGCCGCCGTACGGACCGCTCGGGCGGCACCGACCGTCCTGACGGGACTCGCGTTCGAGGACGGAGCGACGGTCACGGTCGGCAGGCGCGGCGGCGTCGAACGTGCAAGTGACCGATGTGCACACGCTTACGCTGAAGACGCCCAGCCTTCCTCCGGGCTCCGTCAATTCGTCGTCGTGTCGAACCCGGGCGGCCCGATCGACACGCTGCCCAACGGCTGGCTGACCGACTTCCTCGACGTCGCCTCCAACCACCAGTTCTACCTGTACGTCATGCGCCTCGTCGGCAACGGCATCACCGCCGGCGTCGGCGGGGGCCTTTACGGCGTGGGCCAGAACACGAAGCGCCAGCAGATGGCGGTCTTCCTCCTGAAGGCGGCCCACGGCGCGTGCTACATACCCCCGCCCTGCTCCGGCGTATTCCCGGATGTCCCGTGCTCGAACAACTTCGCGCCGTGGATCGAGCAACTCGCCGCGGAAGGGATCACGGGCGGCTGCGGCGGTGGCAACTACTGCCCCGCCAACCCCGTGCGCCGCGACCAGATGGCGGTCTTCCTGCTGAAAGGAAAGCACGGCTCCCAGTACATCCCGCCGCCGTGCGACGGCCACTTCGCGGACGTGCCGTGCCCGGGGCCCTTCGCCGACTGGATCGAGCAGCTGCAGGCGGAAGGCGTGACCGGCGGCTGCGGCGGACAAAACTTCTGTCCGCAGAACGACGTCACGCGGGGCCAGATGGCCGCGTTCCTGGTGAATGCTTTCGCGCTGCCGTAGCATCCGGCGTTGCGGCCTGGTGATCTCGCGTCGAAGCGGTAAGGAGGGTGGTGTGAAATTCGGATTTTTCTGGCTCTTCTCGTCCTCGGCGTCGCGGCGGTCGGCTCCGCCAACACGTACACCGTCACGTCGACCGCCGACGCCGGCGCGGGCTCGCTTCGCCAGGCGGTCCTCGACGCGAACGCGAACGCGGGGGCCGACACGATCGCGTTCAACGTCCCGGGTAGCGGCGTGCAGACGATCACGATCGCGACGGCGCTGGCGCCCCTGACCTCCCCGGTCACCATCGACGGCTACACGCAGCCGGGGGCCTCCGCCAACACGCAGCCATTCGGCCAGGGCCTGAACACCGTCCTGCGAATCCAGTTGACCGCGGCCGGATCGGTCGGCACGTGTTTCAGCGTCCAGACGGGCGATACCACGATCCGCGGGCTCGTCGTCAACGGGTGCACGACGAGCGTCGACATCTCGTCGGGGTCGAACAACCGCGTCGAAGGCAACTTCCTCGGAACCGACCCGACCGGCACGCAGCGGCTCGTCGACTCCGGCGCCGAGGTGGTCGTCGGGGCGGCGCCGTCGGCGCACGTGGGCGGCTCGACCCCGGCCGCCCGCAACCTGATCACGGCGTGCGGCGTCGCGGTCCAGGTCACCGCCGCGAACGACGGGGTCGACATCCAGGGCAACGTCATCGGCATCGCCGCTTCGGGCGGCGTGCTGCTGACGCCCGCCTGCGGCTCGTCGACGTTTCCGATCGTCGTCGATGGGCCCAACGGGCAGGTCGTCCGCAACGTGATCGCCGGAGGCACCAGCGGGATCTACCTCCAGGGCAGCTCGGGCAAGTCGGCGCGAGGCAACTACGTCGGCACCGACGTCACCGGCACGGTCGTCCTGGGCCTCTCCCAGCAGGGCATGAGCGTCTCCGGCGACGGCCACACGGTGGGCGGCCCCAATCCGGGAGACGGCAACGTCCTCGCCGGCGCCGACTTCTACGAGGGGCTCCTCGTCGTCGGCAGCGGCCACGTCGTCCAGGGCAATTTTGTCGGCACCGACGTCACCGGCACGCTCGATCTGGGCAATCACCGCATCGGCATCAACGTGGGCGGCACGGACATGACGATCGGCGGAACGAACCCGGGCGAAGGCAACACCATCGCGTACAACGGCGGCGCCTACGGAAACTCGGCCGGGATCCTCGTCCAGGGACAGCAGGTGCGCATCCGGGGAAACCGGATCTACGCCAACAAGACGGCGTCGGGCGACGGCCTCGGCATCGATCTCTTCGCGGGGGGAAACTCGGGCGTGACGCCCAACGACGCGGGCGACGCCGACGGCGACTCGAACGGCCTGCAGAACTTCCCGGTCCTCGTCGCGGCGGGACCGGCCCTCGGCCAGGGCGCCGGCACGCACGTGGCCGGCGTCCTCGAGAGCAAGCCCTCGACGACCTACGACGTCGACTTCTACTCGAACCCCGGGTGCGCCGACCGGCCTCAGGACTACCTCGAGGGCCAGGACTACATCGGCTCGACGCAGGTCTCGACCGACGGATCCGGCCACGCCGCCTTCGACGTCACGCTGCTCGGCGACGGTCGAGAACGGGGCGCGCATCGCCGCGACGGCGACCGATCCCAACGGCAATACCTCCGAGTTTTCGCAGCGCCTGATCTTCTCGATGACCCCGGCGGCGGGTCCTCCGGCCGGCGGCACGAACGTCACGATCACCGGCATGCAGTTCGTCGACGGCGCGACGGTGTCGGTGGGCGGCCAGCCGGCCGTCAACGTCGACGTCGCGGGCCCCACGCAGATCACGGCGACGATGCCGGCGCTCTCCGCCGGCTCGCTCAACAACGTCGTCGTGACGAACCCCGACGGCACCGGCGGCACGCTGGTCAACGGATGGGTCGCGGATTTCTCGGACGTCCCGAGCTCCCAGCAGTTCTACTTCTACATCACCAGGCTCGTCGCGAACGCGATCACCGTCGGCTGCGGCACGGGGATCTACTGTCCCCTCAACTCGGTCACGCGGCAGCAGATGGCGGTCTTCCTCATGAAGTCGAAGAACGGCCTGTGCTTCGTGCCGCCGCCGTGCAGCGGCGTCTTCGGGGACGTCCCCTGCTCGAGCGGCTTCGCCGCCTGGGTGGAAGCGCTCGCCGCGGCGGGCATCACGGGCGGTTGCGGCGGCGGCAACTACTGCCCCGCCAATCCGGTGACGCGGCAGCAGATGGCGGTCTTTCTCCTGAAGAGCAAGCACGGCTCGAGCTACTTGCCCCCGGTCTGCAGCGGCGACTTCACCGACGTGCCCTGTCCGTCGCAATTCGCCGACTGGATCGAGCAGCTCTCGGCCGAAGGCATCACCGGCGGCTGCGGCGGAAGCAATTACTGCCCCGCCAGCCCCGTCCGGCGCGACCAGATGGCGGCGTTCCTGTACAACACCTTTCAGTTTCCTTAGGTAGAATCGCGCGCCGTGGACGTACGAGAGCTCACGAGCGACGCGGAGATCGCCGCGGCCTTCCCCCTGGCGCGGCAGCTGCGCGACCGGCTCCGCGAGGAGACGTTCGTCGCCGAGGTCCGCCGGCAGCACCTCGAGGGCTACCGTCTCTTCGGCGGCTTCGAGGACGGGCGGCTCGTCTGCCTGGCGGGCGTGCGGCGCTCCCACACCCTGTCACGGGGGGAGCACCTGTTCGTGGACGACCTCGTCACGGCCGAAGACGTGCGGGGCCACGGCCACGGCGGCCAGATGCTGCGCTGGCTCGGCCGGCGGGCCGCCGAGGACGGCATCCCGAAGGTCTACCTCGACAGCCGGGAGACGGCGAAGGGCTTCTACGAGCGCGCCGGGTTCACGTTCCTGACCTCGATCCCCTGCTGGATCCAGACACCCGGGATCCGAGTGAGGAGAGCGCCGGTATTGCTGGCCGCGTCCTGGCTGGCCGCGGCGCCCGTCATCGCGGCGACCTTCACAGTCGTTCAAGCGGGCGACTCGGGTGCCGGGTCGCTACGCCAGGCGGTCCTCGACGCCAACGCCAGCCCCGGGCCCGACACCATCGCCTTCGCGATTCCCGGCGCCGGAGTTCAGTCGATTCAGTTGCTTTCGCCGCTTCCCGCGATCACCGAGGCGGCCGCCCTCGACGGCACGACTCAGCCCGGCTTCGCGGGCTCGCCGCTCGTGGCACTCGACGGCTCGCTCGCCGGGGACGGCGCCGGGATCGAGATCGCCGCGGGCGGCAGTCTGGTGCGAGGCCTCAGCATCGGCGGCTTCGCGCAGTACGGGATCCGGATCTCCGGGGGCACCGGCAGCGCTGTCGAAGGGTGTTTCGTCGGTCTCGATCCCACCGGAACGATGCCGCACGGCAACGGATCGGCCGGCGTCCGCGTCGAGTCCGGCGACAATCGGATCGGCGGCGCCGCCGCCGGAGAGCGCAACACGATCGCGGGTCAGCCGATCGGCATTTTCGTCGAGGGCCCCGGAGGCGGTAACCGTATCGAGGGGAATTTCATCGGCACCAACGCCGGCGGATCCGCCGCCGTCGCGTCGAGCCTCGGTGTGCTCGCACGCTCGCCGTCGACGCGCATCGGCGGGGCCGCGCCCGGCACGGGCAACCTCGTGTCCGGCCACTCCGGCAACGGCATCCAGGTCCAGGCGGGCTCGGACGGGACCGTCATCGAAGGCAATCGCATCGGCACGGACTCGTCCGGATCGTTCGCGATCCCGAACAGCGGGACGGGAGTGGACGTGGCGGGGGCCGACGGCGTCCGAGTCGGCGGCCCGGACGCGGGAGCCGGCAATCTCATCTCGGGCAACGGCGGCCGGGGGATCACTTTCCTCGGCGCGAACGGAATCGTCCAGGGAAACCTCATCGGGACCGACGTGGGCGGGGACGCGCCCCTTCCCAACGGCGGCGGGGTTCTCCTGCAGGACGCGGCGAACGTCCTCATCGGCGGCGCCGAGCCCGGCGAAGGCAACGTCATCGCGTTCAACGGCGACTCCGGTGTATGGGTCGGGTTCTCGGCGGGAATCACGATTCGCGGGAACTCCATCCACGACAACCGGGGGATAGGAATCGACCTCGCCGCCCTCGACGCGACGGGCGGCCCCACGCCCAACGACCCGGCCGACACCGACGAGGGAGGCAATCACCTGCAGAACTTTCCGATCGTGGAGGCCGTCACGGTCCTGCCGGGCTCGACGCACATCGAGGGGGTCCTGCGCAGCGCACTGGAGGGGACCTTCACGATCGACTTCTACGCCGATCTGGCCTGCGCGCGAACCCCGTCGGCGCTTCCTCAGGCACGGCGGTACCTCGGATCGACCACGGCGGTGGTCGAGGAGCACGTCGCCCACCACGAGAGCGAGGCTCACTTCGACGTCGAGTTCCCCGAAGCGCTCGCCGCTGGAGAGAACGTGACCGCGACCGCGACCGACGTCGGAGGCAACACCTCGGAAATCTTCGGAGGGATCGTCTTCCGGGCGGCGCCCACCTCGGGCGCGGCGGAGGGCGGGAGCGCCGTCGCCGTGCTCGGCTCGGACTTCGAGGACGGCGCCGCCGTGACGATCGGCGGCGCGGTCGTTTCGAGCATCGTCGCGAATTCGTCGACGATCGCCGCGGTTGCGCCGGCCCTGGCCCCCGGAACGCTCGCCGACATCGCCGTGCTGAACCCCGGCGGTCTGGCGGGAACGCTGCCGCGGGGGTACGTTGCGGACTTCTTCGACGTCCCGTCCTCGCACCTCTTCCACGACGACGTCGTCCGTCTCGTTCTGTACGAGATCGCTGCCGGCCTGGGCGGAGGGCTCTACGGCGTGGATCAGCCGACGCTGCGCCAACAGGTGGCGGCGCTCCTCTTGAAGGCCAGGCACGGCGCCTGCTACGCGCCGCCGCCATGTACCGGCCACTTCGTCGACGTTTCCTGCCCGTCGGCCTTCGCCGACTGGATCGAGGCCCTCGCGGCCGAGGGCGTCACGGGCGGCTGCGGCAACGGCCGCTACTGCCCGCAGGATCCCGTCCGGCGCGACCAGATGGCCGCACTGCTCCTCAAGGCAAGATACGGCTCGAGTTACACGCCTCCCGCCTGTGCGGGGGCCTTCGGGGACGTAGCGTGCCCCGGGCCGTTTGCCGACTGGATCGAGCAGCTTGCCGCCGAGGGCATCACCGGCGGCTGCGGCGGCGGGGACTACTGCCCCGGGACGCCGGCCACGCGGGGGCAGATGGCGACTTTCCTCGCGAGGACGTTCCGCCTTCCATAGTCCCCGACCCGGCCACGCGTCGCCGAGATAGAGTTTCCCAGACTCGCCCGCCTTCCCCAGGCGGGCAAGCCGGAAAGGCGGGTGGTCCATGCGCCCAGTCCTTGCGGCACGGCTTCTCGTGGCCGCCCTCGGTGTGTCGTTCGCGGGAGGCGATCTCTCGGCCGTGACCATCACGGTGACAAACACGAACGACAGCGGAGCCGGATCGTTCCGGGACGCGATCGACGCCTCGAACGCGTCTGTCGGAGTCCTCGACACCATTGCCTTCGCCATCGCGGGCAGCGGCGTCCACACGATCAGTCTGGCGACGAGCCCGCCCACGATCACCGATCCGGTAATCATCGACGGGACGACTCAACCCGGCTACGCGGGAAGCCCGCTCATCGAGATCACGGCCGGCGCGCCTCTGGGCAACGGCATCCGGATCACCGCGGGTGGGAGCACCGTTCGCGCGCTCGTCGTCAACGGCTTCTCGACGCAGATCGCCCTCGCGACCGGCGGCGGCAACCTCGTCGCGGGCTGCTACGTCGGGACGGACCCGACGGGGACGATCGACCTGAGCGTCGGCGACGGCGTCTATGTCCAGGACTCCAATGGGAACACGATCGGCGGCACGTCGGCCGGGGCCGGAAACCTCATCTCGGGAAACGGCGGCTCCGGCGTCCACATCATCACCGGCGACGCCAACGTCATCCAGGGGAATCGGATCGGGACGACGGCCGACGGAGCCGGCGCGCTCGAGAACGGCACCGGAGTCACGCTCGTCCTCGCCACGAACACGCTGGTCGGCGGTGCCGCGGCCGGCGCACGCAACGTGATCTCCGGCAACACGAACGGCAACGGGCTCTACGTGGTGCAGTCCGGCGCGGGAAACCGAATCCTGGGCAACTTCATCGGCACCGACATCAGCGGGACGATGGCCCTTCCGAACAACTTCGGCATCGACGCCGCCCTGACGGAAAGCATCGACATCGGAGGTCCGGCGCCCGGAGAAGGCAACGTCATCTCGGGCAACAACCAGGCCATCATCCTGAACAACGGCATCACCGGCTCGGTGATCCAGGGCAACCTCATCGGCACGGACGCGACGGGATTGCTGCCGCTCCCCAACAACCTGTCCATCCTGCTCAACACCCTCGAAACGACCGACGTCGTGATCGGCGGGCTCGGACCGGGCGAGGGCAACGTGATCGCGTTCAACCAGGGCTACCCGAGCGTCGGGGGAACCCTGTTCACCGGAGGGATCTGGAACCTGGGGCTGCGGGTCACGATCCGGGGCAACTCGATCCACGACAACTTCGGCATCGGGATCGACAACAGCGACAGCTCCCTCGGCGTCACTCCCAACGACCCGGGCGATCCCGACACCGGCGTCGGCAACGAGTTCCAGAACTTCCCGATCGTGACCACGGTGACGGGGCTCGCCGGGCCGCAGGGCACCGACACGCGGTTCCAGGGCATCCTGCACTCGGCGCCGTCGACGACCTACACCCTCGACTTCTACGCGAACCCGGCCTGCGCCCGCTTCCCGCGCGAGTTCATCGAGGGCGAGACGTATCTCGGCTTCGGCCAGGTGACGACCAACGGCGCGGGCACGGGCGTCTTCGACGTGACCCTTCCCGTCGTGCTCGACCCGGGAGCGCGCGTCACCGCCACCGCGACCGACCCCGCCGGGAACACGTCGGAGTTCTCGCAGCGCATCGTCTTCTCCATCCTGCCGACCTCCGGCCCGCCCGCCGGGGGGACCGCCGTGGCCCTCTCGGGCACCGACTTCGCGGCCGGCGCGATCGTGACGATCGGCGGGGCGGCGGCCTCTGGAGTCAGCGTCGGGTCCTCGACACAGATCGGCGCGACGACTCCGGCGCTGCCCGCCGGCACGGTCCACGACGTCACCGTCGTCAACCTCGACGGCAGCGCCGGGACGCTGCCGAAGGGCTTCGTCTCGGACTTCCTCGACGTGCCGTCCAGCAACATCTTCTATCCCTCCGTCACGACACTCGTCTCCAACACCATCACCGTCGGGGTGGGCGGCGGGATCTACGGCGTGAACCAGGGGACCAAGCGCCAGCAGATGGCGGTCTTCCTGCTGAAGGCCGAGCACGGGCTCTGCTACGTGCCGCCCGTCTGCGCGGGCAGCTTCCCCGACGTCCCCTGCCCATCGACCTTCGCCAACTGGATCGAGGCCCTCGCCGCCGAGGGCATCACGACCGGCTGCGGCGGCGGCAACTTCTGCCCGGACAACTTCGTGACCCGGCGCCAGATGGCCGTCTTCCTGCTGAAGACCAAGTACGGCTCGGCCTACGCGCCGCCCGACTGCACGGGCGTCTTCGACGACGTGCCCTGCCCGGGGGCGGCCGCGGTGGCCTTCATCGAGCGGCTCGCCGCCGAGCAGATCACCGGCGGTTGCTCGACCAATCCACCCCTCTATTGCCCAGACAACTCCAGCACGCGAGGGCAAATGGCGGTGTTCATCGTCAAGACCTTCTCTCTTCAGTGACGGCGTGTAGGAGGGCGCATGGCGGTCGGCTCATCGTGAAGACACTCGCCCTTCAATGATGACCGCCGGTTCCGGGTCGGCGTAGCTCGAGCGACGTCGTCGACGACGGGCGAGCACCGAGGCGGCGGTGCCGCCGTCAAGATGTTTTCGCTCCATCGAGTCTGCTCGGCGGTTGATGCAGCTACATCATTCCCGAAACCGGGACGCTCCATATGGTTGGAGCATGAACGCAGTGAAGAGACGGCGGTCGCGATTCGGCCCCCTCGCAGCTTGCGTCCTCGGGTTTGCAATCCTCGCTCTGGCATCGGGCGCCGAGCCTCCGCGCACCCTGCCCGCGGGGCTGCCGGCGGACCTGTGGGAGATGCTGATCCCGCCCGACAATCCCGTGACCCCCGAGAAGGTGGCGCTCGGCCGGAAGCTCTACTACGACAAGCGGCTCTCGAAGGACGGCACGGTGTCGTGCGCCACCTGCCACGATCCGGACAAGGGCTTCTCCGACGGCAAGAAGGTGTCCGAGGGCGTCGGCGGCAAGAAGGGAACCCGCAACAGCCCGACGGTCCTGAACGCGGTCTTCAACGAGTTCCAGTTCTGGGACGGCCGCGCGCCGAGCCTCGAGGAGCAGGCCAAGGGGCCGATGATCAACCCCGTCGAGATGGGCATGGACAGCCACGACGTCGTGGTGGAAGTCGTGACGGGCGTGCCGGAGTACCGGCAGGCGTTCCAGAAGGTCTTCGGCCGCGAGCCCACGATCGACGACATCGTGGCCGTCGATCGCCACCTTCGAGCGGACGGTGGTCAGCGGCGAACTCGCCCTTCGACCGCTTCCATGCGGGCGACAAGACCGCGCATCTCCGAGTCCGCCCAGCGCGGCTGGGAGCTCTGGAACGGCAAGGCCCGCTGCAACACCTGCCATCCCTTCGGCGACGCCACGCCGAACTTCTCCGACAACAAGTTCCACAACATCGGCGTCGCCGCCAAGGGCCGCGACTTCGCCGGCCTGGCCCGCGAAGGCCGCCGGCGTGAGCGAACCCGCGACGAGCTCGCCTTCAACCCCGACTTCACCGAGCTCGGGCGGTTCGTCGTCACGAAGCAGCCCAAGGACATCGGCGCCTTCAAGACGCCCGGGCCTGCGCGACGTCGCGCTGACCGCGCCCTACATGCACGACGGCAGCGAGGCCACGCTCGCTCGACGTGGTGAACTTCTACGACAAGGGCGGCGAGCCGAACCCGTACCTCGACGGCGGCATCGTCCCGCTGAAGCTCACGGATCAGGAGAAGCAGGACCTGGTGGCGTTCATGGAGTCGCTGACCGGCCAGGGCGCGGGCGCGCCCACCCGGGCCGAGCTCCAGGACCCCGCCAAGAAGGAGGGATCGCGATGAAGGACCGCTTCGAGAAGTACCTGGAGGAGCGCAAGACGCTACTTCGACCGCGTCCTCCGCCTCGGCCGCCGCGACTTCCTGAAGGCCTCGGGCGTGGCCGCGGCGGCGGCCGCTGGCCACGGGCAAGATGCTGCCCCACTCCTTCCAGCCGGTCGACGTCGTGCACGCCGACGCGCCGGAGAAGAGCTTCCGCTTCGCCTACATCTCCGACAGCCACCTCTACGAGAAGACGCTCAACGAGCGCTTCGTGCGCTCGATCCTGAAGGCCGTGGACGACGTCAACGCCATGGACCCGCAGCCCGACTTCGTCCTCTACGGCGGCGACCTCGCCCAGCTCGGCCAGCCCGAGGAGCTCGCCGAGGGCGCGCAGATCCTGAAGGCCCTCAAGGCGCCCGTCCGGATGATGGTCGGCGAGCACGACTGGTACCTCGACATGGGCGAGAAGTGGCGCAAGCTGTTCGGCAAGGACACCTACTCCTTCGACCACAAGGGCGTGCACTTCGTGGTGCTCAACTCGGTCATCGTCGAGGACTACTGGACCGGCGCCGAAGCTGACGCCGATGGAGCGCATGCTGGCCATGGCCCAGCTCGACAACCCGAACGGCCGGCCCTTCACGGTGGGCGACGCGCAGCGCGACTGGCTCAAGAACGACCTCGCGAAGGTCAAGCCCGACGACGCCGGTCATCGTCTTCTCGCACTCCCCGCTCTACAAGATCTACAAGCCCTGGAACTTCTGGACCGACGACGCCGAGCAGGTGCAGACAGATCCTGGCGCCGTTCAAGACCGTGACCGTGATCCACGGCCACACGCACCAGATGCTGACCAATCGCATCGGCAACATCCACTTCCACGGCATGCTCTCGACCGCGTGGCCCTGGCCGTACGCGCCGCAGGGGCTGCCGCAAGCTCACCGTGCGCATGAACCGCGCCGATCCGTTCGACGAGCTCGACGGCTGCGGCGACGGCATCGATCGACGTGCTTCGAGAGCGGCCGCGTCGACAAGCAGCTACAACCTCTGGAGCCGCAACCCCGTCACGGTGACGCGCGGCCTATCTCGACTCGGACGGCGCCGACCGGCGCGCCGGCCCGCGAGACCGACGTCAACTACTGAGGAGGACGACGATGGCAACGAGCGCTCGAGCGACTCTGGCTCCTGGCGGTGGCTCCCGGCGGCCGGCGCTGGCCCTGGCCGGCTCGCCGCGCGGCGACTCCGAAGGCCGCCGCCGACAACGGACGTGACGGTCTCGCTCTGCGACGGCGACGAGCGCGATGACGGTGCCCGGGCCTGAAGCCCGGGCAGGAGCTGCCCCCGGCCGAGGCCCGCAAGGTCGCCGCCGAGATGATGCAGGTCTGGCGCAAGAGCCAGGGCGAGGTGCGCTGGGCGTCCTGGGCGGCGGAGGCGGCCGGCCGCCGAAGCCGCGCGACAGGCGCGCGGCCCCGGCCGCCGCGCGGGACCGGGCCAGCCCACGAAGTTCACGGCCCGCGACCAGATGCTCTGGAAGCGCGAGGAGAAGAAGTGGATCGACGAGGGCTACAAGAACTTCCACAACGCCAAGGCCCTCGGCGGCACCATCGGCGATCTCCTGCGACATGTGCCATCCCGACGCGATCGAACACGCACCCGGAGACCTATCCGAAGTTCCAGACGCAGACTCAAGAAGGTGGCGCTGCTGCGCGACATGATCAACTGGTGCATCGAGAACCCGCTCAAGGGCAAGCCGCTGCCCGAGAACGACCCGCGGCTGCGCGTCGGTCGAGGCCTACATCCTGTCCGACGCGCAAGGGCGTCGCGCTCGAGCCCGGCAAGCACTGATCGAGCCGGGCCCGGTCCTCAGGCGGGACTGAGGCCCGCGATCTTTTTCGAGACCGCCTCGAGCTCCTGGGCGGCCTGCGCATCGAGGAGGCCGCGCGCGCGCAGCGCCACGTATGCGGCCTCGCTCCGCCGGTACCAGGCGAGCGCCTCCGCCCGTTCGGCGGAGCGCGCCGTGCCGAAGCTCTCGTAGAGCCTCGCAAGGTCGAGGGCCGCGCGCGCGTTGGCGGGGTCGGCGGCGACGATCGGCTCGAGCAGCGCCCTGGCCCCGCGCAGGTTCTCGAGCGCCGCCGCCGTCTGTCCCGACAACGCCTGGCCGTACCCGACGCTGTTGCGGGTCTCGGCCAGCAGGAGCCGCGCGTCCGCGTTCCGGGGATCGGCCTCGACGAGCGACTCGAGAATCGGCAGCGCCGTCCGGTAGGCCTGCAGGGCGCCCTTCGCATCGCCGCTCCATTCGCAGAACGCGCCCATGCTGACGTGCGTGTAGGCGAGCTCGCGCTTGAGCGAGAAGTTGCCGGGCTCGCCGCGGACGAGATCCTCCTGCAGCACGACCGCCTTCGCGTAGCTCTCCAGCGCCGCCTCGCGCTCGCCGGTGCCGCCGAGACCATGGACGATCATCTGGTGCGTGATCCCGAGCTCGCGCTGGTAGGCGGCGCTCGACGGCTCGGCCGCGGCCAGGGCTTCGAAGGCCCGCGCCGCCGTGCGCAGCTCCGCGATCCCCTCCTCGCGCGCGCCTTCGCGCGAGAGCGCCGCGCCGAGATATCGGTGGGCCCGGGCGAGGCGCGCCTCGATGACCCGGTCGCCGGGCGAGGCCGCCGAGAGGGCCGTGAGCGCCGCGAGCGCCCGCCGCGCCTGCGCCGCCGCTCCGGAGGCGTCGCCCGCCACCATCAGGACCTGCGCGAGCTGAAGCTCCGTCTCGGCCAGGGCGGCCCGGTCGCGCGCCGCCGGCGCGCCCGTTCCGGCGAGCCTCTCCCGGATCTGGACGGCCCGCAGGAGGCTCTCGCGGGCGCCCTCCGTGTCGCCCAGGTGCGATTCGAAGAGGCCCCCCTGGACCCGGGCGACCCTCTCGTACGCCGACGCGAGCTCGCGCTGGAGGTCCGGGTCTCCGCTCTTCACGCTCGACAGCTTCTCCAGGTACTCCAGCGCCCGGCGGACCACGAGCTCCCGCGCGGGCGTCGATCCGGGGAGGTCCTTGATGGCGTCGTGGAACTCGAAGAGGAACGAGTCCGCGAGCTGGCGGACGTCGTTGAAGTGCCTTTCGGCCGCCGCCCGCTCGAGGCCGGCGACGCGCGCCTGGTGCACGGCGGCGGCGAGGGCGGCGACGAGGGCCAGCGCCCCGAGCGCCGCCGCGGCCGTCCCGGCCTTGTGCCGCGCGACGAACTTGCCGGTGCGGTACGCGAGCGTGTCCTTCCGGGCGACCACCGGCCGGCCCTCGAGGTAGCGCTTCAGGTCCTCGGCGAGCGCGCCGACCGAGTCGTAGCGGCGCTCGGGCTCCTTGCGCAGGGCCATCAGCACGATGTTGTCGAGGTCGCGGGAGAGGCCCGGCTTCTCGGGCTCCTGGTCGCAGACGGCGCGGGCGGTCGCTTCCGCCGACCCGGTCGTGCGATAGGGGCTCCGGCCCGCGAGCAGGTGGTAGAGCACGACACCGAGGGAGTAGATGTCGGTCGCCGTCGTGATGCGCTCGCCCCGCACCTGCTCGGGGCTGGCGTAGTCGGGCGTGAGCAGCCGGAACATCGTTTCCGTCCTCTCGCCGACCTGCCCCGCCTCCGGTTGAAGGAGGCGCGCCAGGCCGAAGTCGAGGAGCTTCGGCACGCCCTCCGGTGTGACGAGAATGTTCGACGGCTTCAGGTCCCGGTGGACCACGAGGTGCCGGTGCGCGTAGGCCACCGCTTCGCAGACCAGGAGAAAGAGCCCGATCCTCGCGCGCTCGTCCCAGCCGCGCGCCGTGCACGCCTCGAGCAGGTGGTCGCCCTCCACGTACTCCATCGCGAAGTACGGAATCCCCTCCGCGGTCGAACCTCCGTCGAGCAGGCGCGCGATGTTGGGGTGATCGAGCCCGGCCAGGATCTCGCGCTCGGTCCGGAAGCGCCGCAGGATGAAGTCCGTGTCCATGCCGCGGCGCACGAGCTTGACGGCCGCGGTGCGCTCGAACTCCCCGTCGCGGCGCACGCCGAGGTAGACCGCGCCCATCCCGCCGTGCCCGAGCTCTCGAACGATTTCCCACGGCCCGATCGAGGAGGGCAGCGGTTCCGGCGCCGCCGGGGCCCAGCGGCCGACCTGCTCGGCGGCGGGGACCTCGAGAAACGCGCCCGCCGCCGCGCCCGAGGCGAGGAGCGACCGGACCTCGGCGTCGAGGCCCGGGTCGGGGCCGCACTCCGAGGCCAGGAACCGGTCGCGCTCACCCGGCGCCAGATCCGCGGCGCGGTCGAAGATTTCCCGCACGCGTCTCCAGCGCTCGGGAGTCATCCCAGGGCGAGCTCGCGGAACAGCCAGGCCTTCGCCGAGCGAAAGTCGCGTTTGACCGACGAAGGCGAGGTCTCCATGACGTCGGCCGCCTCCTCGATCGTCAGTCCCCCGAAGAAGCGCAGCTCCACGATCTGCGCCTGCGCGACGTCGAGCGCCTTGAGCCTCTCGAGGGCCTCGTCGAGCGCCAGCAGGTCGACATCGCGTCCGGGCTCGGGCGAGGCCATCTCCATCCCGAAGTCGAGCGTCACGCGCTCGGCATGCCCGCCCCGCTTCTCGGCGTCCCGGCCGCGCGCGTGGTCGATCAGGATCCGGCGCATCGCCTGCGAGGCGATCGCCAGGAAGTGGCCGCGGTTTCGCCAGGTCACCCGCGTCTGGTCGACGAGCCGGAAGTACGCCTCGTGGACGACGGCGGTCGGCTGGAGCGTGTGTCCCGGGCGCTCCCGGCGGAAGTGGCGCTCCGCGATCGCGCGCAATTCCGCGTAGACGAGCGGCATCAGCCGCTCGAGCGCCGCCCGATCACCGGCGTTCCAGGCCAGCAGGAGGCCGGTCACCTCGCCGGGGGGCGCTTGGTCCTTGTTCTCCATGTCCGTTTCGAGTTCGGTTATTAGATACGAACCCGGGACTACGACTTAACCCTCATATCCTCAGACTGTTACAAGCCTCGTGCTGAGCCGACCCGAGACCCTCTGGCACGTTTTGGGTCCGTTTCTCGCGGATGTAAGCAGGAATGGCTCGCGCGGAGGCGACGGAACGGCGGGCCGCACGCCCCTGGGCGCAGCGGCGGCCCCGCCGTGACCGTCGCTCGAACCCTGAAAGGGAGTCTCCGATGAAGATCCTCGGATCGCTGGGTCTTTCCCTCGCGGTCTGCGCCTCGCTCTCCGCGGCCACCTTCACGGTGACGAACACCGACGACTCCGGAGCGGGGTCGCTGCGGCAGGCGATCCTCGACGCCGAGGCCAGCCCCGGGGCCGACACGATCGCCTTCAACATCCCCGGCAGCGGGGGTGCACACAATCACGCCTCTCTCGCTGCTGCCGATCATCTCGAACCCGGTGACGATCGACGGCTACACCCAGCCCGGCAGCGCCGCCAACACGAATGCCACGGGGGGGCTGAACACGGCCCTGCAGATCGAGATCGACGGCACCTCGGCGCCGAACCGCTGCATCACGATCCTCGCCAGCGACACGACGGTGCGGGGTCTCGTCATCAACCGGTGCAGCGACGCCATCCAGCTCACCAACCCCATCTCGGGCAGCCCCACGGGCATCGTCGTCGCCGGCAACTTCCTCGGCACGGATGCGACCGGCCTCTCCGCGTCGCCCAATGGGATCGGAGTCGACATCGCGTTCACCCAGGGCGGAACCGTCAGCGCCACGATCGGAGGAACGAATCCGGAGGATCGAAATCTGATCTCCGGAAACACCAACGTCGCGATCAGCGTGAGCAGCAACTTCAACGGCGGATCGACCTCCGTCATCCAGGGGAACATCATCGGCCTCGACAAGAACGCGACCGCGGCGATCCCGAACGAACAGTTCGGCATTTCGTTCTCGGGGCTCGGGCCGACGACGTCGACGATCGGCGGCCTCACGCCCGAAGAAGGCAACATCATCGCGGGCAATTCCAGAGTCGGCATCGGCTCGAGCGGCGACTCCCAGACGCTCACGATCCGCGGAAACTCCATCTTCGACAACGGCTTTCTGGGCATCCGCCTAGGCAGTCAGTCGGACCCGAACTTGCCGCTCCCGAACGACGCGGGCGACGGCGACGGCGGCTCCAACGGCCAGCAGAACTTCCCGATCGTCTCCTCCGTCGAGGCACTGCTGCCGTCGGGGGCTTCGACTCGAATCCAGGGGGTCCTTCACTCGCTTCCGTCGACGACCTTCGACCTCGACTTCTATGAGAACCCCGTCTGCTCCCGATTTCCCCGCGAGTTCCTCGAGGGCCAGACCTACATCGGCTCGGGCCAGGTTTCGACGGACGGCTCGGGCACGGGCGCATTCGACGTCACGCTTCCCGTGTCCGTCGCCGCCGGCGCCCGCATCACCGCGACCGCCACCGATCCGGCGGGAAAGACGTCGGAGTTCTCGCAGCGAATCCCGTTCGCGACGAGCGTCTCCTCGGGACCGCCCGCCGGCGGTGCCATCCTCGGCTTGACGGGCACCGACTTCCTCGACGGTGCGGCGGTCACGGTCGGGGGAGTCGCGGCGGCGGGAGTCACCGTCAACTCCTTCACGTCGGCGACGATCACGGCGCCCGCGCTTGCCGCCGGCACGGTCAACGACATCGTCGTGACCAACCTCGACGGCAGCCGCGGCACCCTCCCCAAGGCTTTCGTCGCCGACTTTCTCGACGTCACGCCGGCGCATCAGTTTTATTCGTTCGTCACGACCCTCGTCTCGAACGGCATCACCGCCGGGGTCGGCGGCAGTCTCTACGGCGTCGACCAGGGCACCAAGCGCCAGCAGATGGCCGTCTTCCTCCTGAAGGCCGAGCACGGCCTCTGCTACGTGCCTCCCCCGTGTGCCAGCGCCTTCCCCGACGTGCCCTGTCCCTCCACCTTCGCCGACTGGATCGAGGCCCTCGCCGCGGAAGGCATCACGACCGGCTGCGGCGGCGGCAACTTCTGCCCCAACAACTTCGTCACCAGGCGACAGATGGCGGTCTTCCTCCTCAAGACCGAGCACGGCTCCAGCTACGTCCCGCCCGCCTGCGCCGGCGTCTTCGACGACGTCCCTTGCCCGGGCGCGGCCGCCGTCGACTTCATCGAGCGCCTCGCCGCCGAGGGCATCACCGGCGGCTGCCAGGCTTCGCCGCCGCTCTACTGCCCCGACAACTCCTCGACTCGCGGACAGATGGCCGTGTTCATCGTCAAGACTTTCGGCCTCCAGTAAAGGACTCCATGAAGCGAATTGCCTCGATCCTCCTCTGCGCGACCTCGCTGCCCCTCTTCGCGGCGACCTTCACCGTGACGAACACCGACGACTCCGGACCGGGATCCCTGCGGCAGGCGATCCTCGACGCCAACGGAACCCCCGGCTTCGACACGATCGCATTCAACATTCCCGGAACCGGCGTCCATACGATCACGCCGGCGACGTCGCTGCCCCTGGTCTCCGAGGCCGCGCTCGTCGACGGCTATTCGCAGCCGGGCGCGACCGAGAACACGGATCCCGTGGCGACGAACGCGGTTCTTCTCATCGAGCTCGACGGGAGCGCCACGACCGGCGCCGTGGGGCTCATCGCCTCGCCCAGCGGCGGCTCGACGATCCAGGGCCTCGTGATCAACCGCTGGGGGACGGCCCTGCAGACCGGGATTGCCGGCGGCAACGTCATTCGGGGCAACTTCGTGGGCACGGATCCCAGCGGCTCTTTTGCACTGCCGAACAGCGGAGGGGTCAGCGTGGGCCCGCCTGGCGAACGGGTCGGCGGAACGGCGCCCGGAGACCGGAACCTCATCTCCGGCAACGCCGCCTGCTGCCTCAACTCCGCGATCAACCCCGGACCCAACGGCGTCATCCAGGGCAACCTCATCGGAACCGACGCGACGGGAACCCGGGCCATCCCCAACGGCATCGGCATTCTCCTCTCCGCCGCCGACGTGACGGTCGGCGGGACGGCGCCGGGCGCGGGCAACGTCATCTCCGGCAACGGAATCGGGATCTTCCTGTCGCAGAGCAACACCCATCACGTCATCCAGGGCAACCGCATCGGGACCACCGCCGACGGCAACGGGCCGCTCGGCAACGGCGACGGCATCCAGATGAATGTCGGGGGCGACACGACGACGATCGGTGGTCTCGCCCCCGGCGAGGGCAACGTCATCGCGTACAACTCCAATGCCGGGGTCAACGTGACCGGCAACGGCGGCTCGAAGAACGCGATCCGCGGCAACTCGATCCACGACAACGCCGGGCTCGGCATCGATCTCGCGAGCGACGGTCCGAGCTTCAACGACCCGCAAGACGCCGACGGCGGAGTCAACGGGAAGCAGAACTTCCCGATTCTCCAGTCCGTCGAGCACATCGGGCTGCAGGGTGCCGGGGGCACGCGGATCGTCGGCAAGTTCAACAGCGCGCCCACGACGACCTTCGATCTCGACTTCTACTCGAACCCGGCGTGCGCGAAGTTCCCGCGCGAGCTCTTCGAGGGCGAGGTCTACCTGGGCACATCCCAGGCCACGACCGACGCCAACGGTGACGCCGCGATCGACGTCACGCTGCCGGTGGCGACCGAGGCCGGGGCGCGCATCGCCGCGACCGCCACCGACCCCGCCGGCAACACGTCCGAGTTCTCGCAGCGGATCCTCTTCTCGATCTCACCGGCTTCGGGCCCGGATACCGGAGGCACGCCGTTCACGGCCTTCGGCACCGACTTCGCCGACCCGACGACGCTGACCGTCGGCGGCGTTCCCGCCACGGGCGTCACCTTCGTCAACGACCATCAGCTCAGCGCCGTCATGCCCGCCTTCGCTCCGGGCACCTCGCAGGACGTCGTCGCCACGACGTCCGACGGCAACGACGGCGACGCTGATCAAGGGCTGGGTCTCGGACTTCCTCGACGTGCCCGCGGCACACGGCTTTCACGCCTTCGTCGTCACCCTCGTCTCCAACGGCATCACCGCGGGCGTCGGCGGCGGTTTCTACGGCGTCGACCAGGGCACCAAGCGCCAGCAGATGGCCGTCTTCCTGCTGAAAGCCAAGTACGGCCTCTGCTACGTCCCGCCCCCCTGCGCCAACGTCTTCCCCGACGTCCCCTGCCCGTCCACCTTCGCCGACTGGATCGAGGAGCTCGCGGCCCAGGGCATCACGACCGGCTGCGGCGGCGGCTTCTTCTGCCCCAACAACTTCGTCACCCGGCGGCAGATGGCGGTCTTCCTCCTGAAGACCAAGTACGGCTCCAGCTACGTTCCGCCGGCCTGCGCCGGCATCTTCGACGACGTCGCCTGCCCGGGAGCGGCCGCCGTCGACTTCATCGAGCGGCTCTCCGTCGAGGGAATCACCGGCGGCTGCCAGGCCTCGCCTCCCCTCTACTGCCCCGACGGCACCAGCACCCGCGGACAGATGGCGGTCTTCATCGTCAAGACGTTCGGCCTTCAGTAAAGGACTCCATGAAGCGATTTGCCTCGATCCTCCTCTTCGCGATCTCCCTGCCGCTGGCCGCGGCGACTTTTACCGTGACGAACACCGACGACTCCGGGCCGGGGTCGCTGCGGCAGGCCATCGTCGACGCCAATGCGAACCCGGGCCTCGACACCATCGCGTTCGACATCCCGGGCGCGGGAGTCCAGACGATCAGCCCGGCCTCGGAATTGACGCAGATCTTCGATCCCGTGGTCATCGACGGCTACACCCAGACCGGTGCCAGCCCGAACACCGACCCCAACGGGTTCAACGGCACGCTCCTGATCGAGCTGAACGGGGCCGGCGCCGGGCCAGATTCGAACGGCCTCGTCATCAGTGCCGGAGGAAGCACCGTACGAGGTTTGGTGATCAATCGTTACCGGGGCCTGTCGGCTGGAAACGCGATCGTCCTGACGACCGCAGGGAACCACGTCGAAGGCAATTTCCTCGGCACCGATGCCAGTGGGACGGTCGGACTGGGCAACGAGGACGACGGCGTCGTATTGAGCGCCCCGGACAACGTCATCGGCGGAACGACGCCCGGGGCCCGCAACGTGATCTCGGCCCATGGAAGAGGGGGCATTTTCATCCTGAGCAGCGGCAACGTCATCCAGGGCAACTTCATCGGCACGCAAAAGGACGGCGTAAGCCCTCTCGGCAACCAATCGGGCCTGGGCTCTGCCGGCATCGGAGGCGCAAACAACAACACCGTCGGGGGCACGGTGGCCGGTGAGGCCAACGTCATCGCGTTCAGCCAGTACTACGGCTGGGCGGGCGAGGCCGCGGCCGGCAGCGGAAACGTCATCCGCGGCAACTCGATCCACGACAACGGCGCCCTCGGCATCGAGCTCCTCGGAGCGGTCGGCCCTTCGGCAAACGACCCGGGCGACACGGACACGGGAGCGAACAATCTGCAGAACTTCCCTATCGTTCGATCCGTCGAGCACCTGGGGCTGCAGGGCACGGGCAGCACGCGGATCGTCGGCAAGCTCGGCAGCGCCCCCTCAACGACCTATGACCTCGACTTCTATTCGAACCCGGCCTGCTCCAACTTCCCTCGCGAGTTCGTCGAGGGTCAGACGTGGCTCGGCCTGTCGGCGGTCACGACCGACGGAAGCGGAAATGCGACTTTCGACGTCACGCTGCCCGTGGCGACGGAGGCCGGGGCGCGCATCGCGGCGACCGCCACCGACCCCAACGGCAACACGTCCGAGTTCTCGCAGCGGATCCTCTTCTCGATCTCACCCGCTTCGGGCCCCGATACCGGAGGAACTCCCTTCACCGCCTCCGGCACCGACTTCGCCGACCCGACGACGCTGACCGTCGGCGGCATTCCAGCCACGGGTGTGACGTTCGTCAACGACCATCAGCTGAGCGGCGTCATGCCCGCCTTCGCTCCGGGAACCTCGCAGGACGTCGTCGCCACGACGTCCGACGGAACGACGGCGACGCTGATCAAGGGCTGGGTGTCGGACTTCCTCGACGTGCCCTCGGCACACGGCTTCCACGCCTTCGTCGTCACCCTCGTGTCCAACGGCATCACGGCGGGGGTCGGCGGCGGCCTCTACGGCGTCGACCAGGGCACGAAGCGACAGCAGATGGCCGTCTTCCTCCTGAAAGCCAAGTACGGCCTCTGCTACGTCCCTCCCCCGTGCGCCAACGTCTTTCCCGACGTCCCCTGCCCCTCCACCTTCGCCGACTGGATCGAGGCTCTGGCGGCCGAGGGGATCACGACCGGATGCGGCGGCGGCAACTTCTGCCCCAACAACTTCGTCACCCGCCGGCAGATGGCCGTCTTCCTGCTGAAGGCCAAGTACGGCTCGAGCTACGTGCCGCCCGCCTGCGCCGGCGTCTTCGACGACGTCGCCTGCCCGGGCGCGGCCGCCGTCGACTTCATCGAGCGACTCTCCGTCGAAGGCATCACCGGCGGCTGCCAGGCGTCACCTCCCCTCTACTGCCCCGACGGCACCAGCACCCGCGGTCAGATGGCCGTGTTCATCACTAAGACCTTCGGCCTTCAGTAAAGGACTCCATGAAGCGAATCGCCTCGATCCTCCTCTGCGCCATCTCGCTGCCGCTCTCCGCGGCCACGTTCACCGTGACCAACACGGACGACTCCGGCCCGGGCTCGCTTCGGCAGGCCCTGACCGACGCGCAAGGCTGCGTCCCGGACTTCCCCAACGGCGGACCGCACACCATCGCCTTCGACGTTCCGGGCGGGCTGCTGTCGAACGGCGTCGCCGTCATCACGCCGCTCTCCCCCCTGCCGGCGATCACGTGTCCGGGAACCACGGTCGACGGCACGACGCAGACCGCCAACGGCGGCAACACCAACGACGTGACGCTCGGGACCGGGGGCACCGTCGGCACCGGCCCGGACGGCCGGACGGGCACCGGGGACGAGCCCGCGCTGCCGCAGTTGAACGGGCCCGAGGTCGAGATCGATGGCCGGAATCTCTCCGGCGCCATCCTCACCGTCCAGGCGGATGCCGTGACCATCCGGGGCCTCGCCCTCCACGGCGGGGGAGACTTTTCCGGAGTCGGCGTGGGGAGCGGCAACATCGACGTGCAGAGCGGAGCGGGCACCGTCATCGAGGCGAACGTGATCGGCGCCGGTGCGACGAGTTACACGAACCCGGGCGGCGCCGCCCAGACGCAGAACAACCTGATCCGGATCACCGGTGGCACCAACGCCACCATACAGAGCAACCTCCTGGGCTTCGCGCGCTGGCGCAGCGTCGTGTTTCTCAGTCCCGCGGTGGACACGGTCACCATCGAGGAGAACGAGTTCAACGGCTCCTTCGACGGAGTCGATTTCGGAAATCCGGGCATCGGTCCGACCGGAACGGTCACGATCTCCCGGAACCTGTTCCACGACTCGGCCGCCAACGGGTCCGGCTCGACGCAGTTCGCCCTCTTCGTGACGCAGACCGGGGGCTCCACGGTGATCGAGGACAACTCGATCATTCGATTCGACGTCGGCATACCACTCGACGTCAACCGCCCGTCGCTCGTCGAGCGCAACGTGATCTCGGAGAGCAGGTTCTACGGCGTCGACGCGTACGTGGGTACCGGGGGCTCGATGCCGGCCACGATTCGCCGAAACTCGATTTTCGACAACGGAACTCTCGGGATCGACCTCGCTCCCACGGGCGGTGTGACGCCCAATGACGTGGGCGACGTGGACAGCGGCCCCAACGGGCAGCAGAACTTTCCCTTGATCCAGTCCGTGGAGCACCTCGCGCCGCAGGGGGCGGGCAGCACGCGGATTCTGGGCAGCTTCCATGGAGCGGCCTCGACCACGTTCGACCTCGAGTTCTTCGCGAACCCCGCCTGCTCGAGCTTCCCGCGGGAGTTCCTGGAGGGCCAGACCTACCTCGGGGCCACCCAGGTGACGACCGACGGCTCGGGCGACGCCGCGATCGACGTGACGCTGCCGATCGCGACCGAGGCCGGCGCTCGCATCTCCGCGACGGCCACCGACCCCGCTGGCAACACCTCGGAGTTCTCGCAGCGGATCATCTTTTCGATCAGCCCGGCCTCCGGCCCCGCCGCGGGCGGCACAGGGCTGAGCGCTTCCGGAACGGATTTCGTCGATCCCACGACCATGACGATCGGCGGCGTGTCGGTTCCGGTCACCTTCGTCGACTCCCAGACGCTGACGGCCACGTCTCCCGGTCTCGCGCCGGGGACCTTCAACGACGTCGTCGTCACGACGCCGGCCAACATCGGCGTCCTGACCAACGGCTGGGTCTCGGACTTCCTCGACGTGCCGGAATCGCACCAGTTCCACGCCTTCGTCACGACGCTCGTCTCCAACACCATCACCGTCGGGACCGGTGGAGGCAACTACGGCGTCGACCAGCCGACGCTGCGGCGGCAGATGGCCGTCTTCCTGCTCAAGGCCAGGCACGGCCTCTGCTACGTCCCGCCTGCCTGCAACGGCGACTTCGGCGACGTCCCCTGCCCGTCCACCTTCGCCGACTGGATCGAGGCCCTCGCGGACGAGGGCATCACCGGAGGATGCGGCGGCGGCAACTTCTGCCCCACCAATCCCGTCCGGCGCGACCAGATGGCCCCGTTCCTGCTCAAGGCCGCCCACGGCTCGAGCTACGTCCCGCCGCTCTGCGCGGGCACATTCGACGATGTGCCCTGCCCGTCCCTTTTTGCCGACTGGATCGAGCAGCTCAACGCCGAAGGCATCACCGGAGGCTGCGGCGGAAGCAACTACTGCCCGTCGAATCCCGCGACCCGGGGACAAATGGCCGTGTTCGTCGTCAAGACCTTCTCTCTTCAGTGACGTCCGAATGACACACCCAGTCGCCCGGTCAAGTGCCAACAGACAGTTACCGCCATGCTCCGCATGGCGTTCCCTACTGCCGGGGGTCTGCCTCCGGTGGTCGGGTCGTCGTGAGAACTTTCAACCTGCAGTGAGAGGCGTTCCTCCGAAGGCTGTCGCGTTAAGCCGGGGTGGCCAGGCACTCGGCCGCCCCGGCGCTTTTTCTCCGTGGCGCGACAGGATGATGCGTCTTGCCGCCGGCGCTCTGCTTCTGGCGGCCGCCGGACCGTTGCTGGCCGGAGGAGTCACGTTCACCGTCGTCAACACGAACGACTCCGGCGCCGGATCGCTGCGCCAGGCGATCCTCGACGCGAACGCGCTGTCCGGACAGGACCTCATCGTCTTCGACATCCCGGGGGCCGGCGTTCATACGATCACTCCGCTAACGCCGCTGCCGGCGATCACGGAATTCGTCACGATCGACGGCTACTCGCAGCCGGGCGCCTCGCCCAACACGCTGGTCGCCGGCGACGACGCCGTCATCCTCATCGAGATCGACGCCACGAATCTCGCAGCCGGCTTCAACGGCCTCGAGCTCCAGGGCTCCGGGAGCACGATTCGCGGCCTCGTCATCAACCATGTTGGAGCCGGCACATACGGCGCCGGGATTTTCGTGGGCGGGACCGGTGGGCACGCCGTCGAGGGCAACTTCATCGGCACGGACGCCGCGGGCACGACGGCCCTGCCCAACATCGACGGCGTCAGAGTGAGCTCCTCGAACAACCGGATCGGCGGGACGACTCCGGGCACCCGCAACCTCATTTCGGGAAACGCCTTCGGCGGGATCACCATGGACGGCGGCACCGGTAACGTCATCGCCGGTAACTTCGTCGGAACCAATCGCAGCGCAACGACCGCCATGGGCAATGGCACCGACGGAATCTACGTGGTCAACTCCTTCTCGGGCGTGATCGGCGGCGCAGCGCCGGGATCGCGCAACGTCGTGTCCGGGAACGACGGCTCCGGACTCAATCTGTACCTCGCCGACGGGACGACCATCCAGGGGAACTTCATCGGAACCGACATCACCGGCACGCAGCCCATTCGCAACAGTGGGTCCGGCATTTACCTCGGCTCGAACGGCAATCTCGTCGGCGGCTCGGGGGCGGGCGAGGGCAACGTCATCTCCGCCAACGGACTCCACGGGATTCAGCTCTGGGGAGGAAGCGACAACACGATCCAGGGGAATCGGATCGGCACGGACGTCAACGGCACCGCGGCGCTCGGAAACTATGCGAGCGGCATCAACAGCGGGTGGGCATTCACGTTCCCCATGGACAACCAGATCGGAGGGACCGGCGTCGGGGCGGGCAACGTCATCGCCTACAACGGGTCGAGCGGCGTGGCGATGGCCAACACGTTCCGGACGTCGATTCGCCGCAACAGCATCTTTCGCAACCGGGAAACCACGGGGACCGGGTATCCTGCGACGGGCATCGATCTCGATCACGACAGCGTCACGCCCAACGACGACGGCGACGTCGACACGGGCTCGAACGGCCTGCTGAACTTTCCGCTCATCCGGTCCGTGACGCCCGGCGCCGGAACGACGCACATCGAGGGCGCGTACCGCGGCGCGCCCGACACGGCCGTCACCGTCGACTTCTACTGGAACGCCTGCAACTTCCGGCCGCGGGACTTCCTCCAGGGCGAGCACTACTTTGCGTCGGCCCTCTACGTGACGGACGCAAACGGTTTCGCCGATCTGGCGTCGACCTTCTCGGTCACGATTCCCGCCGGGTCCCCGGTCTCGGCGACGGCGACCGACGGCGACGGGAACACCTCCGAGTTCTCGCAGCAGATCGTCTTCGCCATCACGCCGGCCTCGGGCCCGGCCGCCGGCGGCACTGCGGTGTCGATCTCCGGCACCAATTTCGACCCGGCCGTCACCGTCGCGATCGCGGGCGTCGCGCCGTCCAACGTCGTCCGAGTCAGCGACACGAAGATCACGGCCAACGCTCCGGCGCTGCCGCCGGGATCGCTCAACGATGTCGTCGTGACCAATCCGGACACGACCGCCGGCACGCTCCTGAAGGGCTGGGTGGCCGACTTCCTGGACGTTCCGGCGGCGCACCAGTTCTACGGCTTCGTCATCCGCCTCGTCTCCAACGGCGTCACCGTCGGCTGCGGCGGCGGCTTCTACTGCGTCGACAACCCGACGACCCGCGGCCAGATGGCCGCGTTCCTCATCAAGGCCCGGCTCGGATTCTGCTTCACGCCGCCGCCGGCGACCGGCACCGTCTTTCCCGACGTGCCGGCCTCGAACATCTACGCCCCGTGGATCGAGGAGCTCCAGCGGCAGGGCCTGACCGCCGGGTGCGGCGGCGGGAACTACTGCCCGGACGCCTCCGTCACGCGCGCGCAGATGGCCGTCTTCCTCCTCAACACGGCCTACGGACCGGGCTACGTTCCTCCTCCGGCGACCGGGACGGTCTTCGACGACGTCCCCCAGGGCGCCTTCGCGGACGACTGGATCGAGGACCTCGTCGCCCGAGGCATCACCGCCGGCTGCAGCGTGTCCCCCCCGCTCTACTGCCCCGGAAATCCCATCACCCGCGGACAGATGGCCACGTTCATCGTCAAGACCTTTGGACTCCTGCCATGAAAAGGCCCTGGGCCGTTCCCGCCGTCATCCTGATCGTCCTGATATCCCTCGTCCTCCTCCCGCTCGAGTACGGTCCGACCGGGGACGCACTCCTCGAGGACGACGAAAGCCGCCTCGAGTCGGGCACCGCGCCCACCTCGCATGCGCCGGCGGACGCGATCCTCGAGACCGTCCCGGGCCCGCAGGCGCCCCCGCCGGGGCACGTCGGCGGCGTTTACGCTCACGGCGCTGACGCCCTCCGCGATCCGGCTCGGTCCGAATCGCTCTCCTCTCGCGCCCCGCCCCGGCGCTAGCTCCCGTTCTCCGTTCCAGGCGCGGGGCCCCCCCTTCGGGGGCAGAAACAAAAGGAGCTCGCCGTGAGGATTCGAATCCCGTCTCTCGTCCGTCTCTTCCTTCCGATCCTTTGGCTTCTCTCTTCGGCGGGCCCTCTCTCCGCCGCGACTTTCACGGTCCTCAACACGAACGACTCGGGCGCCGGGTCGCTGCGCCAGGCGATCCTCGACGCCAACGCGATCCGGGCGCAGACACGATCGCCTTCGACATCCCGGGCACGGGCGTCCACACGATCACTCCGGCGACGGCACTGCCGTTCCTGACCGGCCCCGTCCTGATCGACGGATACACGCAGCCCGGATCGAGCGTCAACACCGACCCGGTCGGGACGAACGCCGTCCTTCGAATCGAGCTCGACGGCAGCCTCGTGACCAACGGGCTCGGGCTGAACATCACCGGGGGCAACAGCACGGTCCAGGGCCTGGTCGTCAATCGCTGGCTCATGGGCTTACAGACGTTCAACCCCGGCGCCGGCGGCGGCAACGTCATCCGCGGATGCTTCTTCGGAACCGATCCCACCGGCATGGCCGCCAGCCCCAACAACGTCGCGATCCAGATCAACGCCCCCGGCGATCTCGTCGGCGGAACGGCGCCGGCCGACCGGAATCTCGTGTCGGGAAACACCGCCGGCATCTTCGCGGGAGCGATTCAGATCGTCGGCGGGGCGGCGGGATCTCACGTCCAGGGCAACCTCATCGGCACGGACGCCACGGGCATGCACGCCCTCCCCAATGCCGACGGCCTCTACTCCAACGCCCCGGCGACCGTCGGCGGAACCGCGCCGGGCGCCGGAAACGTGATCTCGGGCAACAGTCTCTACGCCGTCTTCCTGCAGGCGGCCGTCGTTTTCCAGGGCAATCGGATCGGCACGACCGCCGACGGCACGGCGCCGCTCGGCAATGCGCTCGGCGGGATCAACATCCACGAGTCCAACGACGCCACGATCGGCGGGCTCGCAGATGGCGCCGCCAACACGATCGCCTACAACGGGGGCGCCGGCGTCCTCGTTTCGAACTCGGGTCAACGCAATGTCATCCGGGGCAACACGATCCATGACAACGGCGGCCTCGGCATCGACCTGAACGGCGACGGGCAGCCGAACTTCAACGATTCCACCGACGCCGACAACGGCGCGAACGGTCTCCAGAACTTTCCGATCATCCAGTCGGTGAGCTACGGGCCCACCCTGATCATCGGCGGGAAGCTCGACAGCACGCCCTCGACGACGTTCGATCTCGACTTCTATGCGAGCTCGGTTTGCTCCAACTTCCCGCGCGAGTATCTCGAGGGCGCAACCTACATCGGAACCTGGCCGGTCACGACCGATGGCAGCGGGCACGCCAGCTTCGTCGCCAGCTTGACGGTCGACGTCGAGCTCGGCGCCCGCCTCTCGGTGACCGCCACCGACCCGAGCGGCAACACGTCCGAATTCTCGCAGCGGATCATCTTCTCGATGCTGGGCCCCAGGTCCGGCCCGGCCGCGGGAGGCACGAGCATCAGCGTCTCGGGCACCGATTTCTCCGACCCGACGATCATGCAGATCGGAGGCGTCCAAATCGCCACCACGTTCGTGAACGACCACCAGCTCAGTGCCACGACCCCCGCGCGCGATCCCGGAACGGTCAACGACATCTGGGTCTCGACGCCCGACGCGACGGAAGGGAGGCTGGTCAACGGCTGGGTGGCGGACTTTCTCGACGTCCCCGGCAACCAGCAGTTCTACTCCTTCGTCACGACCCTCGTCGCCAACGGCATCACCGCGGGCGTGGGTGGCGGCAACTACGGCGTCGACCAGCCGACGCTGCGCCAACAGATGGCGGTCTTCCTGCTCAAGGCCCGCCACGGTCTCTGCTACACGCCCCCGTCCTGCGCGGGAGCCTTCGGCGACGTCGCCTGCCCCTCCCCATTCGCCGACTGGATCGAGGCCCTCGCCGCCGAGGGCATCACCGGGGGTTGCGGCAACGGCAACTACTGCCCCGGGAGCCCGGTGCGGCGCGACCAGATGGCCGTCTTCCTGCTGAAGGCCGAGCACGGCTCGAGCTACTTGCCTCCCGCCTGCGCGAGCGCCTTCCCCGACGTCCCCTGCCCCTCGGCCTTCGCCAACTGGGTCGAGCAGCTCTCGGCCGAGAACATCACCGGGGGCTGCGGCGGCGGCAACTACTGCCCGGGCAACCCCAACACGCGGGGGCAGATGGCCGTGTTCATCACCAAGACCTTCGGTCTCCAGTAGGCCGATCTATCGCCCTCTCCCCTGCGCAGGGGAGAGGGCACCACCGGACGGGATAGACTCCGAGCGTCCCCCCTCTCTCCCCCAAAAAGAAAGGTCGGCACAATGCGCCCGTCGCACCGGGGTCTGTCCCTCTTTGCGGCTCTTGCCCTGCTCGCGGCGTCCTCCGCCCTCGCCGCGACCTTCACGGTGACGACGACCGCCGACAGCGGCGCCGGGTCGCTGCGCCAGGCGATTCTCGATGCCAACGGGAACTTCGGCGCCGACACGATCGGCTTCGCGATCGTCGGATCGGGCGTCCAGACCATCGTGCCGGCCGCCGCGCTTCCGACGATCACGGACGGAGTCACCATCGACGGGTACACCCAGTCGGGAGCGAGCGCGAACTCCAACGCGCCCGACCAGGGGACCAATGCGGTGATCCTCATCGAGATCGACGGAACGAACACCGGACTGGGCAGCGATGCCGCCGTTCTCTTCTTCGGGCCCGGCAGCGGCAACAGCGCCGTCCGGGGCCTCGCCATCAATCGCGGCCACTACGCGGGGATCCGCCTCTCCGGCGTCGCCGGGATGGTGATCGACGGCAACTTCATCGGCACCGACCCCTCGGGCACCGTCGCCCACGGAAACAACAACTTCGGGATCCTGGCCAACAACGGGCCGTCCAGCGTCACGGTCGGCGGCACGACTCCGGCCGCGCGCAACCTGATCTCCGGCAACGGGACGAACGGCATCAACTTCGGTTCGGGCGGCAACGGCGGCACCGGGCACCTGATCCAGGGCAATCTCGTCGGCACGGACGCCTCGGGCGGGAATGCCATCGGGGGGGCGCAGAGCGGAATCGAAATCGACAACTCCTCCAGCTGAACATCACGATCGGAGGCACCAACCCGGCCAGCCGCAACGTCGTGTCGGGCAACGGGAGCTACGGCATCCGGCTCAACAACGGGTCGGGCCTCGTCGTGAGCGGGAACTTCATCGGCACGGATGTCACCGGGATGGGACCGCTTCCCAACCTCAACTACGGAATCCTGGTCGAGGCCAGCGGCAGCACGATCGGCGGCTCGGCCGCGGGGGCGGGCAACGTCATCTCCGCCAACGCCATCGACGGAATGTCGATCTCCGGCGGCGTCACCGGCGTCGTCGTCAAGGGCAACCTCATCGGGACCGACCTCACCGGCTCGTTCGCCCTCGGCAATCAGAACCGCGGCATCGCCGTCTTCGGAAGCAACTCGACCATCGGCGGCACGGCGCCGGGAGAAGGCAACGTGGTCGCGCACAGCGGAGTCGGCGGCATCGTCCTGCTCGGCTCCATCGCCGGCAACGCCATCCGGGGCAACTCGATTTACGCCAACGGCACGATCGGCATCGATCTCGGAAGCGACAGCGTGACCGCCAACGACGTCCTGGACGCCGACACCGGAGCGAACGGCCTGCAGAACTATCCGCTCGTGGCCTCGGCGGCGCCGCTTTCGCCCACGGGCACCGAGGTCACGGGAACTCTCGACAGCAAGCCCTCCACGACGTATGCGCTCGACTTCTTCGCCAACCCGGCGTGCGCGGGCCGCCCCCACGATTTCGAGGAGGGCCTCGTCTACATCGGCTCCTCGGACCTCTCGACCGACGGAGCGGGACACGCCGCGTTCGACGTCACGCTGGCCTACACGATCGAAGCGGGCCAGCGCGTCACCACGACGGCGACGGACCCGAACGGAAACACGTCGGAGCTCACGCCTCGCCTCGTGTTCTCGATCAGCCCGCTTTCGGGAGCGCCCCCGGCCGGACTGCTCTTCGTGGTCCGCGGCACCAACTTCGCGGCCGGAGCGACGATCACGGTCGGAGGACTCCCCGCGACCGACATCCTCGTGCAGAGCTCGACGCAGGTCGAAGGGCGGACGCCGGCCCTGCAGGCGGGGCAGCTCAGCGACGTGACGCTGACCAACCTGGACGGGTCCGCGGGAACGCTGTCCAAGGGCTACGTCACCGACTTCAACGACGTTCCGCTCAACCATCAGTTCCACGGCTTCGTCACGACCCTCGTCTCCAACGGCATCACGGCCGGCGTGGGCGGCGGCAACTACGGCGTCGCCTCGAGCACGCTGCGCCAGCAGATGGCCGTCTTCCTGCTCAAGGCCAAGTACGGCATCTGCTACGTGCCGCCGCCGTGCGCGGGCATCTTCACCGACGTGCCGTGCCCGAGCGCGTTCGCCCCGTGGATCGAGGCCCTGTCCGCGCAGGGAATCACCGGCGGCTGCGGGGGCACCAACTACTGCCCCACCAACCCCGTCCGCCGCGACCAGATGGCCGTCTTCCTGCTGAAGACCGAGCACGGCTCGGCGTACGTGCCTCCCGGCTGCGCGGGCGTCTTCACCGACGTCGCCTGCCCCTCGCCTTTCGCGAACTGGATCGAGCGGCTCGCCGCCGAAGGCATCACGGGCGGCTGCGGCGGCACCAACTACTGCCCGGGAAATCCCAACACGCGGGGCCAGATGGCCGTGTTCATCGTGAAGACGTTCAGCCTCCAGTAGGAGTTCCCGAACCGGCTTCGTGCGAACGCCTCGACCTTTCGGGACCGCCCCGCGCCAATATAGGCTTCGCGCACCTCCGCCACACACGGCGAGCAGGAAGGAGCGTTCGCATGCGAGTCGTCCGGATCGCTGCCGGGATCGTCCTTGCCGCCTTCGCCGCCGCCCCCGCTCTCGCCGGGGCCTTCACCGTCACCAACACGAACGACTCGGGCCCGGGATCGCTGCGCCAGGCGATCATCGACGCCAACGGCGACATCGACTTCTCGACCATCTCGTTCAACATCCCCGGGCCGGGCGTGCACACCATCACGCCGGCGACGGCGCTGCCGCCTCTCGAGTTCATCGTGACCATCGACGGCTATACGCAGCCCGGCTCGCACGCGAACACGCAGCTCATCGGCAACGACGCAGTGCTGCTGATCGAGCTCGATGGAGGACCGGGCAGCCTCTCCACGGGCCTGCAGATCGAGCATTCCCAGTCGGTCGTCCGGGGGCTCGTGATCCACGGATTCGGCAACCAGATCGCGCTCTCCTCGGGGGCCGTCGGAAGCTTCATCGCAGGCAACTTCCTGGGGCTGCTTCCGGACGGCTCGGACTCGGCCACCATCGATCAGGACTACGGCATCGTCCTCGGCCTCGAACCCCTGGGACGAAACGACCAGCCGGTGGCCGCAGGGGGCCTAACCACGATCGGCGGGTCCGATGCCCAGGACCGCAACGTCATCTCGGGCCACGCGATCGGCAACATCTCGGTCGAGTTCGCCTCCAACGTCCTCATCCTCGGCAACTACATCGGCACGAACGCCCAGGGCACCGCGGCCGTCGCGGACCAGGACGACGGCATCCGGCTCAGCGGCGCCGACAACATCATCATCGGCGGCCCCTTCATCGGCGACGGCAACGTCATCTCGGGCAACGACGGCGCGTTCAACGTGTCGCTGGCGCCGGCCACGGACATCACCATTCTCGGCAACCGGATCGGGACCGATGCCACCGGCACGCTGCCGCTGACGAACGGCGGGAACTTCAACTTCTTCAACGCCTCGACGAATGTCGCGATCGGCGGCGTCGCGCCCGGCGAGGGCAACACGATCGCCTATGCGACGGTCAACGGGGCGCTGCTGTCGACGGCGGCCGAGAACGTGCGGGTGCGCGGCAACTCCATCCACGACAACGCGCTCCTCGGGATCGCGTACGACGGCTCCGGGGTGCCCACGCCGAACGACGACGAGTCCGACGGCATCCAGAACTTCCCGATCATCCGGTCCGTCACCCACGAGACCGGCGTCGCGGAAGGGTCGTTCGTCACGCACGTCGTGGGCAAGTTCCGCAGCTCGCCCGATGCGACGTTCGATCTCGACTTCTACGCCAACCCGCCGTGCGCCCGGTTCCCGCGGGAGTTCCTCGAGGGCGAGGACTGGTTCGACACCAGGCAGGTCACGACCAACGGCTCGGGCAACGCGACGTTCGACTTCGCCCTCGCCTCGACCGACGCCGGCGTCCGCGTCTCGGCGACTGCCACGCCGACGGCCGGACTGCGCAACACCTCGGAGTTTTCGCAGCGGATCCTCTTCTCCATCACGCCGTCCTCCGGGCCCGCCGCCGGCGGAACCGTCGTGACGGGGACCGGCACCGATCTCGCCGGGCCGGCCGTCGTGACGGTCGGCGGCGCCGCCGCCACGGGAGTGTCCGTCCCGTCGGACGTCTCCCTCGCCTTCACTTCCCCGGCCCTCCCGGCGGGAACCGTCAACGACGTCGTCGTGACGACGCCGGACGGGACGCCCGGCACGCTCGTGAGCGGCTGGGTGTCGGACTTCCTGGACGTGCCCGCCGCGCACCAGTTCCACGCCTTCGTGACGACGCTCGTTTCGAATGCCGTCGCGGCCGGCATCGGCAACGGGCTCTACGGCGTGGACCAGGCGACGCTGCGCCAGCAGATGGCCGTCTTCCTGCTGAAGGCCAAGCACGGAGTCTGCTTCACGCCGCCGCCGTGCGCCGGGATCTTCACAGACGTCCCGTGCAGCAATCCGTTCTCGCCGTGGATCGAACGGCTCGCCGCCGAGGGCATCACCGGCGGCTGCGGCGGAACCAACTACTGCCCGACCCAGCCGGTCCGGCGGGACCAGATGGCCGTATTCTTGATGAAGGCCGAGCACGGCTCCGGCTTCGTGCCGCCGCCCTGCGCCGGCGTGTTCACCGACGTCTCCTGCTCCTCCCCGTTCGCCGTCTGGATCGAGCAGCTCGCCGCCGAGGGCATCACCGGCGGCTGCGGCGTGAACACCTACTGCCCGCTCAACTCGAACACCCGCGGCCAGATGGCCGTGTTCGTGGTCAAGACCTTCAAGCTCCAGTAGCCGGCCGGCCCGCGAGGGACGTGAGCCGCCCGCCCGGCCCCCTGGCCGCGGCGTGGCCCTCGTCATCTCACGAAGATCTCACCCCCGCCTCCGGACTCGGGCCGTCCCCGCGCGCCACAGTGCGTCGCGAAGAAGGGACGGTGGGACCATGGCTGGAGTACTTCGGATGCTCGACGCGCGGCGCAGGGTCCGGGCCGCGATCATGCTTTTCGCATCGAGCGCGGCGCTCTCGGCCGCCACGTTCACCGTGACCAACACCAACGACTCCGGCCCCGGCTCGCTGCGTCAGGCGATCCTGGACGCCAACGAGAGCAACGCTGGCACCGACCTGATCGCCTTCAACATCCCGGGTGCCGGTGTCCACACGATCCGGCCGACCAGTCCGCTGCGCATCGAGGCCGCAGGGACGACCATCGACGGCTACACGCAGCCCGGCGCCAGCCCGAACACGCAGCTCACGAGCGACGACGCCGTTCTCCTGATCGAGATCAGCGGCGAACTCGCGGGCGAGGGCGACGGATTGGGCGACGGGTCGTCGCCACGGTCGCACGGCACGACGATACGGGGTCTCGTCATCAACCGCTTCCAGCGCAATGTCTTCGTGGGAGGCGCCGGCTCTCGGCTGGAAGGCTGTTTCATCGGCACGGACCCGACGGGAACGGCCGCCCGCACCCGCGCCAATGCGGTGGGCGTTCGCGGCGTCGGCGGCCCCACGATCGGCGGCTCTCTACCTGCGCAGCGCAACGTCATCTCGGGCAACGACGGCCTGGGGATCGAGCACGTGGCCGGCGCGATCATTCAGGGCAACTTCGTTGGAGTCGATGCGACGGGCGCGGTCGCGTTGCCCAATCTGGTCAACATCGACCTCGGATTCGAGGGCTACGGAAACACGGTCCTCGTCGGAGGCCCGGCCATGCCGGCGGGTACGCCACCCGGCAACGTCATCTCGGGTGCAACTCTCGATGGCATCCGGATCACACTGGGTGGGGATTTCGGCCTCCCGGTGACGATCCAGGGCAACGTCATCGGGACCAATGCCGAGGGCACGGCGGCCATGCCCAACGGAGGCCATGGCGTCTTGATCACGAGCAGCGGCGCCGTTGGACCCAACGACTCTCGTCAGGATCGGCGGCCCCGACGCCGTCGACAGGAAATGTCATCGCCCACAACCTCGGTGCCGGTGTCGCGACCAGCGTGCACCGACCTCCCGGTCTCGATTCCGATCCAACGCATCCACTCCAACGCGGGCCTGGGAATCGACCTCGGCGACGACGGCGTGACCCCGAATGTCGACGACGGCCGCGACAACTACCCGATCCTCTGAGCGTCGCCGCTGCTTCCGGGGGATCCACGACGATCCTCGGGACCCTGAACGGCCTGCCGAACGTCGTGGGAATCCCGATCGAGTTCTTTACCGACGACGCGTGCGACGACTCGGGCTACGGCGAGGGTGCCACCCCGATCGGCTCGACGACCGTGAACACCGACGCCGGCGGCAACGCGAGCTTTTCGGCCGTGCTGCCCGTCTCGCTCGGACCGGGCTCCGTCGTGACGAGCCGCGGAACGATCCTCGGAGTTCTCCGCCTGCCTGGCCGTGACGACGGGCAGTCCGTCTTCGCTTCAGATCCTGGGCGTCTGCGCCTGGTCCGGCGCCGCCGACGGCGGAACGCTCGTGACGGTCTCGGGAAGCGGCTTCTACCCGATGCCTTGCTGACGATCGGCGGAGTACCGGCCGCAGGAGTCGTCGTCATCGATTCCTCGACCATCCGCGCGACGATGCCGCCGCTCTCGCCGGGCACGCTCCACGACGTTACCGTGACCAGCCCGCGACCGACGATCCACCCGCTCCGTGGCCACGCGCCTCGCTTCCGGCCGGCTGGATGGCCGATTTCCTGGACGTGCCCCAGGACGACATGTTCCACGCCGACGTCGAGAACATGCTCCGCAGCGGAATCACCGCCGGCTGCGGCGGAGGGAGCTTTTGCCGGGAAAGCGCCGTCCGACGCGATCAGATGGCCGTCTTCCTCCTCAAGGCCAAGAACGACCCTCCATACGCGCCGCCGCCGTGCACGCCTCCGGGCTATTTCAACGACCTTCCATGCCCTGGCCTCTTCTCCGACTGGGTCTACAGGCTCGTCTCCGAGGGCATCGCCGGCGCGTGCTTCGTCTCGCGCCCGCCGGGTGACCAATGGCCTCCACCGCCCGATATCGTCAAGTACTGCCCTCTCAACCCCGTCCGGCGCGACCAGATGGCGGCGTTTCTCCTGCGGGCGAAGCACGGCTGGAGCTACGCACCGCCCGCATGCAGCGGCCGCTTTGCGGATGTGCCCTGTCCCGGCCCGCTTGCGGACTACGTCGAGCAGCTCGCCGCCGAAGGCATCACGGGAGGCTGCGGAGACAACAACTTCTGTCCGGACCGCTCCGTCACTCGGGGGCAGGTCGCGGTCTTCCTCGTGAAGACCTTCGGACTGCCGTAGGGCCAGGGATCCCTCGGCCCTCGGCGTCGGGATAAGCGAAGGCGGCGGCCTACCCCGCCGTCTTCGCCTTCGTCTTGCGCAGCGAGTGGTCGAGCGTCCGCTTGCGCACCCGGATCGCCGCGGGGGCGACCTCGACGAGCTCGTCGTCGTTGATCCACTCGATCGCCTGCTCGATGTTGAGCTCGCGGGCGGGCGTGAGCTTGATGGCAAAGTCGGAGCCGGAGGCGCGCATGTTGGTCAGGTGCTTCTTCTCGCACGGCTGGATGACCATGTCGCTGTCCTTGACCTGCTCGCCGACGATCTGGCCCGCGTAGACCTTGTCGCCGGGCTTGACGAAGAAGATGCCGCGGTCGGCCAGGCGATCGAGGGCGAATCCCGTCACGTCGCCGCCCTCCTTGGCGATCATGGCCCCCTTCATCCGATTCGGCAGCGGCCCGCGGTGGGGGCCGTACTGGTCGAACAGGTGGTTCATGAGGGCCGTGCCCTTGGTCAGAGTCAGAAACTCGAGGCGAAAGCCCAGCAGGCCTCGCGACGGGATCGTGAACTCGAGGCGCACGCGGTCGCCGTGCTTGCCCATGTGCTTGAGCTCGCCCTTGCGCTCGCCCACGGCGGAGATGACCGCTCCCGTGAATTCCTCCGCGCAGTCGATGACGAGCTCCTCGTAGGGCTCGAGGAGCTCCCCGTTCTCGGCCCGGCGGAAGATCACCTGCGGCCGGCCGAGCGAGAATTCGTAGCCTTCGCGGCGCATCGTCTCCGCGAGGATCGCGAGCGAGAGTTCGCCGCGGCCGAGCACGAGGAACGAGTCCGTCTCCCTCATCCTGTCCATCCGAAGGCCGACGTTCTTCTCGAGCTCCTTCTCGAGCCGCTCGAGCAGGTGGCGGCTGGTGACGTACTTGCCCGACAGCCCCGACATCGGCGAGTCGTTGATCCGGAACTCCATCGAGAGCGTCGGCTCGTCCACCCGGATGCCGGAGAGCGGCGTCGGGTCCTCGAGGTCGAGAATCGTCTGGCCGATCTCGATGTCCGGGAAGCCCGACAGGACGATGATGTCGCCCGCCGACGCCTCGGCCACGTCGACCCGGACGATCCCCTCGAACATGTAGATCTTGCCGGCCTTGCCCTTCTCGACGATGGAGCCGTCCGGCCGCACGGCGGCGAGCTCGGTCGCCTTCGAAACCTTGCCCGAGAAGATGCGCCCGACCGCGAGGCGCCCGAGGTAGTCCGAGTAGTCGATGTTGGCGACGATCATCTTGAAGTGCGAATCGCCCACGACCGGCGCCGGGATGTGCTCCAGGATCGCGTCCAGCAGCGGCTTCAGGTCGCCCTCCTTGGCGTTCGGGTCCCGGGAGACGTAGCCGAGGCGCCCCGAGCCGTAGAGGACTTCGAACTCGAGGTGGTGCTCCTCGGTCGCGAGGGACAGGAAGAGGTCGTGGATCTCCTCCTCGACCTCCGCGGTGCGCGCGTCGGCGCGGTCGATCTTGTTGATCAGGACGATCGGCCGCTTGCCGCCCTCGAGCGCCTTCTTCAGGACGAAGCGCGTCTGGGGCAGCGGACCCTCGGACGCGTCGACGAGCAGGAGCACGCCCTCGACCATCGAGAGGATCCGCTCGACCTCCGAGCCGAAGTCCCGGTGGCCCGGCGTGTCGACGATGTTGATGATCACGTCCTTGTAATGGACGGACGTGTTCTTGGCGAGGATGGTGATCCCCCGCTCCTTCTCGAGCTCGCCCGAATCCATGACGAGCTCGTCCACGTGCTGGCCGACGCGGAAGGTCCCGCACTGCTTCAAGAGCGCGTCGACGAGCGTGGTCTTCCCGTGGTCGACGTGCGCCACGATCGCGATCGCGCGGCGGTCGGCCCGGGTCGCGGGCGGCGGTGTGACGGTCTCGACGGCGTCCATGAGGAACAGCGGAGCCTATACCGAGACGACCCCGCTTGTCAGCCGTCATAATGCGGCCCATGGACCCCCGCTCCGCGCTCGAACGCCACTTCGGCCACGGGGCTTTCCGCGCCGGCCAGGAGGAGATCGTTCGCGCCGCGCTCGAGGGCCGGGACCTGCTCGCCGTGATGCCGACCGGGTCGGGCAAGTCGATCGGCTACCAGCTCCCGGCGCTCCTCCTGGAGGGCACCGACCCTGGTGGTTTCGCCCCTCATCGCGCTGATGAAGGACCAGGTGGACGAGCTCGCGCGCAAGGGCATCCCGGCCGCGGCGCTCCACTCGCTCGCGACGCCCGCCGAACGGCGCGCGGCCGAGTCGGCGATGCGGGAAGGCCGGCTTCGCCTCCTGTACGTCGCGCCGGAGCGGTTCGCGTCGGAGGCCTTCCGGCGGCTGCTGGAGGGGTCGCCGCTCGCCCGGTTCGCCGTCGACGAGGCCCACTGCGTCTCGGAATGGGGCCACGATTTCCGGCCGGACTACCGGGCGCTCGGCGGCGCCGCCCGAAGCTGCCGGCGGGCGGACGGCCTGGCCGGAAGGCCCCCGATCCTGGCGTTCACGGCCACGGCCACGCCCGAGGTCCGCAGGGACATCGTCGCCCTCCTCGGCCTCGAGGACCCGCAGGTCTTCGTCGCCGGTTTCGACCGGCCGAATCTCTATCTCGACGTCCGAAGGGTCTCGGGCGAGATCGAGAAGCGCTCACTCCTGCCCGAGCTCGTCGGGCGGCGGCGCGCCCTCGTGTACGCGGCCACCCGCAAGAGCGCCGCGCGGGCCGCCGAGGCGCTCCAGTCCGCCGGGATCGCCGCCGACGCGTACCACGCCGGAATGGAGGAGGCCGACCGCACGCGGGTGCAGAACCGGTTCGCGGACGGGACTCTGTCGGTCGTCTGCGCCACCAACGCCTTCGGGATGGGGATCGACCGGCCCGACATCGAGGCCGTCGTGCATTTCGAGATTCCGGGCTCGCTCGAGGCCTACTACCAGGAGATCGGGCGCGGCGGGCGCGACGGCCGGCGCGCCGACGCGACCCTCCTCTGGAACTACGTGGACGTGCGGACGCGCGAGTTCCTGATCGAACAATCCGAGGAGTCCGAGCACCGGGCCGACCGGCGCGAGCTCGAGTCGCGCAAGCTCGCCCGCATGATCGCCTACGCCGACTCCTCCGGCTGCTACCGCGCGACGATCCTCCGCTACTTCGGCGAGCGGGAGGCGCCGGCCGACTGCGGCTTCTGCGGCAACTGCGCGCGCCGGCAGCAGCTCTCGGACGGGGATCTCCTGCGGCTGCGCAAGATCCTCTCGGGCGTGGCGCGGGGCGGGGAACGCTGGGGCAAGCGCAAGCTCGCGGCCATGCTGACGGGCGAGCTCGAAGGCCTCCCCGACTCGCTCGCGCGCCTCTCGACGACGGGCATTCTCGCGGGCGAGAGCGCCCGGACCGTGGGCGACTGGATCGTCGCGGCGCAGGGCGGCGGGCTCCTCGCCGCGACCGACGACGTCTACCGGACGCTGTCGCTGACACCCGCGGGACGCGAGGTGATGGCCGGCCGCACGCCGCGGGTCGCGCTCACGCTCCCCGAGCCCCCGCGTCCGAAGAGCAAGCGTCAGAAGCTGTCGAAGGTCCTCGCCGCGGCCGCTCCGGCGGACCCTGCCCGGATCGAGGCGCTGCGCGAGTGGCGGCGCCGCGAAGCCGCCCGCCGCTCGGTGCCCGCGTACGTCGTGCTCCACGACCGCACGCTCGTCGCCCTCGCCGCCGCGCGTCCCTCGACGCTCGATGCCCTCGCGGAGATCCCCGGGATCGGGCCGGCCAAGCTCGAGGCCTACGGCAAGGACCTGCTGGCCCTCTTCGGCGCGGACATCCTCTGAGGAGCCCGGCCCGCGCCCGCCGCTACTTGAGCACGAGGCAGTGGACTCCGCCCTCCCCCGTCGGGAAGATCGGAAGATCCAGGACGCCCACGCCAAAGGACTCGTAGACCCGCCGCTGGCTCTCGAAGGTCCGGCTGGGCGCGGCGACGGAAGCATCCATTTGCCTCAGCGCCGAGGCGACGGCAGCCTGCACGGACCGCCAGCGCTCGTCGGTCGGCCCTTGCCGCCACGACGCGACGGCGGAATCCAGGGCCTGGAAGACCTGCTGGAGCTGCGCCTGCGGGTTCCCGCCGTCGCGGCCCGCGACGTGCTCCGGATACCGGCCGAGGACGACCCAGGGGCGACCCGTCCCCGGATCGACGAACTTGCCGACGCCCACGGGATTGCGCGCGGGATGGTCGGCGAACGGAACGCGGGCGACGCGATAGCCCCGTGCCGCGAGCTGGCGGGCCGTCCGGTCGTACTGTGCCTGGAACCGGCGAACGTCGTCGGCCGGCAGCGGAGCCTGGCTGTGGGCGTCGGTCGGATTCGCCTCGAACGTCGGAACGAACGCGACGACGCCCGACGGCGTCCGCAGAACCGCGACGAGCATGTCGAGGTGATAGATCTCGGGATTCGCGAGGCCGGGGTCCCGGAGCGCCTCCCGCCCGACGACGATGGTCTCGATACCGCCGAACGCCTGCTGGTAAGCGCGCCGCGCCTCCTCGACCCGGACATCCGGGACCGATGCTCCCGGATCCGTTCCCGGGTACCGCCGCTCGACCCAGCGCACGATGCGGTTGTGCCCGACCAGCAGGCCCACGCCGCCCTCCGGCAGGCGGACGAGGGCCAGGTCCCCGCCCTCGGTGTTGACGTCGGGCAGGTTCCGGATCGCGAACTCGTCCGGGAACGCCCCGGCCAGCGCGACGGCGGCCTCGCGGTAGAAGGAGTCGACGTCGCTTCCGACCCCGAGGACGAGGCGGCCCTTCCCGTCGTACCCGATCGGCTCCGCCATGTCCTGGGGGTACGGGACGGGCTCCGGGACGGTGAAGAAGTGCACGCGCTCGTCGATCACGGCATCCGTCCATCGGGCCCGCTCCCGCAGATACTCCCGGAAGACCTCCTCCTCGTTGCCCAGGGAGGCCGGCGTCGTGCGCGGGTCCGGCACGGCGACGAAAAACCGCGTCTGCGGTCGGGCATTGCGAAAGATCTGGCCGTGGCCGAGCTCGAACCGCATGCGGTAGAGCTGCCGCCGGAGCCACCGCACGCGCGGGTCCTTCGTCTTCGGATCCCATGCCGCCGTCTCCGGGAGCATGAAGAGCTTGGTCTCGTTCGGGTCGAGCCCCAGGATGACCCTCTTCAGCGTCCGTTCCGCTTCGGGGGTGAACTCCCCGGCCGTCGCCGGAGCAGTCGTGGCGGCACTCGGGGGCGGTGCCGCGCCCGTGGTCAGCGCCGCCAGCAAGACGAGGAGGCAGGTGATCGGCAAGTTCGGCGCGCAGTATCGCACGGTCGGCGGGCGGCGGGCGCTCGCTACAATGCGGCATGCGCGAGCCGCGCGTCGTGTACTCCACCTCCGCCGGACGCTTGTGCCCGAAGTGCGGATGGCCGGCCTCGGACTGCCGCTGCGCCGCGACCCTGGAGCAGGGCCGGGAAGCGGTCCCCGAGCGCCCCGAGGCGAAGATCCGGCTCGAGAACCGGGCGTCGGGCAAGCACGTCACCGTCATCGCGGGCCTGCCGGCCAATCGCGAATTTCTCGCGGCGCTGTGCCGGGACTTGAAGAAGGCCTGCGGAACGGGCGGAACCGCCGCCGAGGATTCGATCGAGCTCCAGGGAGACCAGCGCGAGAGGTTGCGGGAGCTGCTCGAGAAGAAGGGAATGAGGGTGAAGGGGTGACGGTCGGGCCTCGCCCTTGACGCCGGGTGGAGCACCATATATGGTTGCCATCTCATGCCCCTCAAGACGACCGTCTACCTCGATTCCGAGGACTACCGGCGATTGAAGGCCATCGCGCGCGCCGAGGGACGGCCGCCCGCCTCACTCGTGCGGCAGGCCGTCGCCGAGTTCGCCGAGAAGTACGGGAAGAAGCGCAAGCCCCGGAGCCTCGGCTCGGGGCACAGCGGGCGCGGAGATCTCTCGGAGCGGGCCGAGGAGCTGCTGAAGGGGCTCGGCAGGCGCCGGTGATCGTCGCCGACACGGGCGCCATGATCGCGCTGATCGACGCCGACGACCGGCACCACCGCGAGCTGCTCGGCGCGTTCGAGGAGGCCTCCGGGGCCTGGGTCCTCCCCTGGGCCATCCTGCCCGAGGTGGACTATCTCGTCGGAGCGCACGTCGGCCACGGCGCCCAGGACGCCTTCCTCTCGGACCTCGCCGCCGACGTGTTTCGCGTCGAGTGGGGCACCGGGGACGACCTCGCTCGCGCCCACGAGGTCCATCGCAAGCACCGCGCCCTGCGGCTCGGCCTCACCGATTCCGTCGTCATCGCGATCGCGGAGCGCCTCGGGGCCGACGCGATCGCCACGCTCGACGTCCGCCACTTCGGCGCCGTGCCCATCCGCGGCAATCCCCGCCTGTTGCCGCGCGACCTCTGACCCGGTTTGCCTTTTCCCGGGCGATGTGACAACCTTCGCCGTCTCTTGGGGCGCGCCCGCGCCCCGCGAACGTAGGCCTCGCCGGCGAATCCTCCGTTCCCCAACCGAAAAAACAGCCGGAATTTGCTCCCAGGAGGATTGCCTTGCCTTTCAACCAGTTCGGACTCCACGCGGAACTTCTGCGCGGCGTGCGCGAAATGGGCTTCACCCGCCCCACCCCGATCCAGGCCGACGCCATCCCGCCCGCCATGGAGGGCCGCGACCTGCTCGCCTGCGCCATGACCGGCAGCGGCAAGACCGCCGCCTTCCTGCTCCCGATCCTGAACCACCTGATCGGCAAGAAGCGCGGGGTCACCCGCGCGCTGATCCTGACGCCGACCCGCGAGCTCGCGGCGCAGATCGAGGAGCACGCGAAGCAGCTGACCGTCCACACTCCCCTCTCGGCCGCGGCCGTCTTCGGCGGCGTGTCGATGGGGCCGCAGGAGCACGCGTTCCGCCGCGGCGTCGACCTCCTGATCGCGACCCCGGGCCGTCTGCTCGATCACTTCCGCCACCCGTACGCGAAGCTCGACCAGCTCGAGATCCTCGTGCTCGACGAGGCCGACCGGATGCTCGACATGGGCTTCCTGCCCGACATCCGGCGGATCCTCAAGCACGTCCCGGCGAAGCGCCAGACGCTCTTCTTCTCGGCCACCATGCCGGCGCCGATCGCGCAGCTGACCCGGGAGATGCCTGAAGAACCCCGTCAGCGTCAACATCGAGCGCCAGTCGGCCCCGGCCGTCGGCATCACGCAGGCGGTCTACCCGGTCGCCCAGAACCTGAAGGCGCCGCTGCTCGTCGAGCTCCTGAAGCGCGGCGACATCAAGAACGTCCTCGTCTTCACCCGCACCAAGCACCGCGCCAACCGCCTCGCCGAGACGCTCCTGAAGCAGGGGGATCGCGTGCGAGCGCATCCACGGCAACCGCTCGCAGGCGCAGCGCACGGCGGCGCTCGCGGGGTTCAAGAGCGGCAAGTTCCGCGTCCTCGTCGCCACCGACATCGCCGCCCGCGGCATCGACGTCGAGGCGCTCTCGCACGTCATCAACTTCGACGTGCCGAACGTCCCCGAGGACTACATCCACCGCGTCGGCCGCACGGCGCGCGCCGAGATGACCGGCGACGCCTTCACGTTCGTGTCCCCGGAGGAAGCGACGGACCTGCGCCGCGATCGAGCGGGCGATCGGCAAGCGGCTGCCCCGGATCACCGTTCCGGGCTTCGACTACTCGAAGGCCCCGGCCGAGCGCTTCGAGGTCCCCATCGCCGAGCGCATCGCGCAGATCCGGGCCCGCAAGGCCGAGGAGAGAAAGCGCGCGAAGGAGAAGGCGGAGCGCCGGATCGCGAACGTCGCCGCCCACGGATCGCGCGGCTCCCATGCGCGGCCGTCGGCGCCGTCGCGCCCCGCCGGCCCGGCCAGGTCCGGTCCGGACTCCGGTCACGGTCCGGCCGACGCGGATCCACGGGCCGCCTCGCACCGGCGCGAGGCCGAGCCGTCGGCGACCGAAGTCCGTACGGGCTGCCGCTCCGCCGGGGCCCGCACGCTGGGGAGACCGGCGCGCGCTTGAGACCGGGCGCCTAGAGCCCCTTGGCGGCGTAGACAGGGAGCATCCCGCTCGCCGCCGCGGGGGCGGGCGCGGCCGCCGGCAGCGGCGGCAACACGGGCACGGTCTGGCCCGGGAGCACCGGCAACGGGACGTTGCGCCCGCGGGCGTAGACCTCGTGGCGGCCGTTCTTCTTGTACCAGTCGGCGAGCGACGCCGTCTGGAACATCTCCTCGATGATCTTTCGCCAGCCCACGCCCGTGTTGTACGCGCAGAAGGAGATCTCGCCCATCTGCGTCGCGTACGGGATGATGCACATCTCGGTGCGGCGGAAGTCGTAGTTGAAGAGGTCCTGGAACCACATCCCGCCGATGAAGAGGACGCGCCAGGAGTCGCGCTTCTTCTCGGAGAAGCCGAGCTTGCCTCCGGTGTGGCCGTCCATCACCTGGGCGACCTTCCAGGGCGTCAGGCCCGCCGGGATTCCCTCGGGCCGCAGGTTGCGAAGGACCGAGAGGCCCATCTGGACCGCGGTCCAGACCTTCGTTCGGCCCGAGTCGGTGACGGCCTTGATGTCCGAGAGCATGCGGTCCACGTTCAGGACCGACGGGCACGGTGACGGCCTTCTTCGTCTTCTCCTCGACCAGCATCAGCATGCCGATGCCGCAGTTGGGATGGCAGCCGCACTTGAAGGAGCCCCACTCGGACTCGAGGCCCCCGAGCAGGTCCTTCAGGTCCGAGAACGGCCCCGCCGCCGAGAGGGGGTACCAGTCCCGCATCGGCTCGCCGATCCCGGCCTGCGTCTTCACGTCGTGCGCCAGGTGCGAGAGCGTGTAGCGCTGCTTCGTCCGCGTTTCGTCGTCGATGTCCTCGTCGCGCCCGGTGAAGGAAACCGGCTGGAACGCCACGCACGTGACCTTGTCGATGTTCTCCAGGCCGAAGCGGATGATGTCGCCGACCTGGTCGTTGTTGATCCCGTTGACGATCGTCACGACGAGCGTGACGTCGACGCCGTGCTTGTGCAGGTTCTCGATCGCGCGCAGCTTCACGTCGTAGAGGTTGCCGACCTTGCGATGCTCGTTGTGCTCGTTGCCGACGCCGTCGAACTGCAGGTAGGCGAAGCGCAGGCCGGCCTCCGCCGCCTCCTTCGCGAAGGACTCGTCCTGAGCGAAGCGGATGCCGTTGGTCGCGCACTGGACCGAGAAGTAGCCGAGCTTGCGCGCGTACCGGACCGCCGGCAGGAAGTGCGGCGAGAGCGTCGGCTCGCCGCCCGAGAACTGGACCGAGAGCTGGCGGCGCGGCTTGATCGAGGCCGCGTCGTCCAGCATCTTCTGGACCTCTTCCCACTCGAGCTCGTGGACGTAGCCGACCTGGTTGGCGTCCATGAAGCACGGGTTGCACATCATGTTGCAGCGGTTCGTCAGGTCGATCGTGAGGACCGCCCCGCGGCCGTACTTGATCGACGAGGTGCCGTGCTCGTGGAGGCCGTCCTTCGGGATCACGAAGTCGCGCCCGGGATACAGCGACTCGAGCCGCCGGAAGAACTCGGGGTCCGTCGACATCACGTCTTCGAAGCGGCCGTGCTTGGGGCAGTCCTTGCGCATCAGGATCCGGCCGTCCTCCTCGACGATCGAGGCCTTGATCTCGCCGGGGTTGCCCTCGATCAGGACCTTCCAGTCGACGTCGCCCGAGAGGATCTGAGTTCGGACTTCCGTGACGCAGCGAGGGCAGAGCGAGTCGGTCTGGCGCGGAAAGCCGAGCGGCGGGAAGGTCTTCTCGCGCTGTTTCAGCAGCGGCGCCGGCGCCCACTTCGGCTTGAAGGATCTCTCCGGAAACCGCCGGTCGACCGCCCGGGCCATGCCCCAAAGCACGTCGGCCGTCTTCTGGATGCCAGCGTACACCGCTCTTCTCATGTGTTTGATCGTCCTTCCGCTGTGGTCCGTGAGCCTTTCGAACGATTCTAGCCGAAAATCCCGCGCGCGCCCGCCGTCTGATCAGGCCGGCGACGAGCATCCCCGCGAACCGGTCGACGGAGAAGGGCGAGAGCCGGGGCGCCGGCCGTCCTGTCAGGAGGTCGGCCATGTGCCGGGCGGTCGCGGGCGCGAGCAGGATCCCGTTGCGGAAGTGGCCCGTCGCGAAGTAGAGCCCTTCGACCGGCGATGCCGCCGAGGAGCGGCCAGCCGTCGGGAGTCTCCGGCCGCAATCCGGCCCAGGCCGTCACGAACCGGGCCGCCGCGATCTCGCGGGCAGAGGCGCGAGGCCGCCGCGAGCAGCCGTTCGACGGCCCCGGCGGTGACCTCCTTTTGGAAGTCCGACGCGCTCGAGGGTCGAGCCGATCAGGACGCGCCGTCCCGTCGGGCCGCGGCACGACGATAGACCTCCTCCGCTGGAAAGCACGGTCTCGAGGGGTCGGCCCGGCAGCCGCACCTCGACGATCTGGCCGCGCACCGGCTCGACCGGGACCGGAATCGGGAGGCTCCCGGTCGAAGGCCGCCCACGCGCCGGCGGCGTCGACGACGCCGGGCTCGCGATCGGCCCGCCGTCCGTCTCGACTCCCGCGGCAGGCGCCGCGCTCGACCGAGAACCGCCGCACGGCCGTCGAGGTCAGGACCCGCACGCCCCGGCGCTCGGCCAGCGAGCCACGCGGCCCGCGTGAGACGCCGCGGATCGACCACCGCCTCGTCGGGATAGAACACGAACGACCGGCACGCTCCGGAGCGAGCCGCTCCGCGAGGCCGGGCTCGAGCGATTCGCGCGTCCGCTCCTCGACGGCGAGGCCGCGGGCCCGCTGCCACGCGCAGCAGGCGCGCGCGGCCGCCGGCGCTCGAGGTCCGAGACGCACGCGCAGCAGCCCCGTGCGGCGGTAGCCGACGTCGATGCCGATCTCCTCGAGAAGTCGGCGCGACCAGTCCGGGTACAGCGATCGGCTCTCGAGCGCGAGGTCGAAGAAGGGCGACGGCTCGGCCGCGTCGGTCTGCGGCGACAGCATCCCGGCCGCCGCGCCGGAGGCCTCGCGCCCGGCTCGCCGCGCTCGACCACGGCGACCTCGAGGCCTCGATCCGCGAGCTCCGCCGCGAGGGCGAGTCCGATCAGCCCGCCGCCGACGACGACCGCGTCGGCGCCGCGTGTCATCGCAGGGCCCGGCGGACCGGCGCGAGGAGCCGCCCGCCGCGAAACACCTGCTCTCGCGTAGCGGCCGATCGCGAGGGCCGCGCCGTAGCCCAGAGCCGCGCCCGCGAGCGCACCGAGCGCCGTCCGCGCGGCCGAACGCCGCGGCGCCGCCCGGCGCAGCACCCGGACGAGCCCCTGCCGGATCGCCTCCGATCCGAATCCCGGCGCCGGCCGCCGCGGCGACACCCGCGGCGCGGTCGCGGGCCGAGGGCGCGCGGCCGTACAGGGCGGCCAGGCCCAGGACGAGCCGGTTCAACGCCACCACCTGCCAGGCGAGGTCCGCGCCGAAGGGCATCGCTCCGAAGAACGCCGCGGGACCCGTCAGGAGCGCCCCGGCCCCGGCGCACTGGAGGGCCGTCCGGCGGATCAGCCTCTCGGCGAGCTCGTCCCGGGAGGCGCGCGGATGGCGCCGGGAGCCGCTGGATGTCCGACGCCGCGGCCGGGCGCCGGTCTCGTCGAGCACTGCGCGCGCGAGGGCCGCGTACATGCCGAGATCCTATCAGTCAGGAGCAGGCAGGACGACGCGGCGGAAGCGGCACGCTTCCCTGTCGCATCCGCGCTCTCGCTCCTGCCCTGCCCGCCTCCTGCCGCGTGCTATCTTTCGCCGGTTCGGAAAGGAGCCGACGTGAAAACACGCACGACCATCGCTCTCATACTCGCCTGCGCCCTTCCTCTGGCCGCCCAGGCGACGGGAAAGGGGAAGAAAGTGGCCCGCGACTACGCCAACACGATCGCCACCCTGCAGACCGATCATGGGGGACATCCAGATCAAGTTCTTCTACGACAAGGCCCCCAAGCACGTCGAGAACTTCATCGACCTCGCCGCGTCGGGCTTCTACGACGGGACGCTCTTCCACCGCGTGATCCCGGGCTTCATGATCCAGGGCGGCGACCCCAACACCAAGAAGCCCGAGGACCCGTCGCAAGCCCTGGGGCAACGGGCGGCAACGGCAAGCAACCGCGTCAAGGCCGAGTTCAACGACACGTCGCACAAGCGCGGCATCGTCTCGATGGCGCGCTCCTCCGACCCCAACTCCGCCTCGTCGCAGTTCTTCATCGTCGTCAAGGACTCGACGTTCCTCGACGGCCAGTACTCGGCGTTCGGCGAGGTCGTCTCGGGCATGGAGGTCGGCCGACAAGATCGCCGCCGTCCCGCGCGACCGAACGACCGGCCGAACCAGCCCGATCCACATCAAGAAGGTCCTTCTCTCGCAGGCGAAGAGCTCGAGCTAGTGATCGCTCTGTTCCCTCCCGACGCCGCCGGACTCGCCGAGCCGCTCGCCCGCCGCGCAGCCTCCGGCCGCCGTCTCGCAGTCGAGGCGCTCGTCGGCGACGTCGGGAGGCGGCGCTACTTCCGGCATCCGCTTCCCCGACAGCCGGGCCTTCGTCGGCGTCGTCTATCCCCGCCGAAGAAGCCGATTCCCGCCGCCGGTGGAACGCGGCGCGCGCGCCTCTCGCGAGCGCCGTGCGCGTCCCGCGCCTCTCGCCGACGACGGCGACGGAAACCAGATCGTGGAGGACCTCGGCTCGGCGGACCTCGCGGCGCGCTTCGCGCCGTCTCCGCCGCCAGAGCCGCGAAGCCTGGCTCGTGCGCGCCGCCGACCGGCCGCGGCGATCGCCGCGGACGCTGCCGATCCCGGGCTCAATCCGCCGTTCGACGCGGCGCTGCTCCGCCGCGAGCTCGACCTCGCGCGCCAGGCAGTCTTCGAGCTCTTCCTCGGACGACCGCTCTCGCCCGACGACGCGCGCCGCGCACGACGCCTGGGCCGACGCTCTCGTCGCCGAGATCCTCGAGCACCCGTCGCGCTCTGTCACCGCGACTATCACGCGAACAACCTCTTTCCGCCGGCGACGAGCCGTCGCGGTCATCGACTTCCAGGACCTGCGGCGCGGACCCGACTCCTACGACCTCGCCTCGCTTCTCTGGGAGCGGACGACGCTCGCCTGGATGTCCGACGGAGCCGCCGGCGGTCGCCGTCGAGCGATTCGCCGCGCGCCGCGGCATCGACGCGGCCGCGCTCGCCGCGCGTCTCGCGCCGCGTCCTCCTGCAGCGGGCCTGGAAAGTCTGCGGCACGTTCGCCCGGGCCATCGCCGAGCGGCAAGGCCGACCTGTACCGGCCGTACCTGCCCGGGCGAGCTCGCGCTGGTGACGCCGCCTGCTCGCGGACCGGCGGTCGACCGGCGCTTCGGCACGGTCCTCGAGGCCCGCTGCGGCTCGGTCTGCTAAGCTTAAGCGAGCCTCGTCCGGACCGCGGCGCTCTAAGGAGACAACGATGTTCGGATCACTCGGGCGTGCCGGAGCTGCTGATCATCCTGCTCATCGTCATCATCATCTTCGGGGCCGTCGAAGCTGCCCCAGCTCGGCAAGGGCCTCGGACAGGGGCTTCGGAACTTCAAGGATTCGGTCAAGGGCGACGAGCCGCCCCCCTCCGACAAGAACAAGACGTCGTAGCGGCCGCCTCGCATCGAGGGCGGCGGAGCGGGCGGGGGCAAGCCCCGCCCCTACTTCTTCTTGGTGATCTCCGGGGGCCACGCGGAACTTCTCGCGCGGCAGGCGGATGTTGAGGATGCCGACCTTGTTGCGAAGCGTGTTGCGATGAATGCCGAGAGAGCTCGCAGCGCGCCCGAGATTCCCGGAGTTCCGCTTCACGGCGCCGACGATGTACTTCTTCTCGAACTCCTTCTTGGCGAGATCGAGCGAAATGCCGTGGGCCAGAAGCTCGTCGATGATTTCCTGGAGCTGCCCATCCAGATTCACGATTCCCCCCCCGACGAATTCAAATGCGAAACAAAACTGGAAGAGGCGCGCATCTTAGCAAAGGAAAAACAGAAGGGGTAGTGCGCCCGCGCAACCTTCGAAGCGAGCGTTTTCGTGCCAGCGGCCGGGGACGATCGGGACCCGACGCGCGTTCGGTCGAGGGCCGGAGGAACCTAAAAAAAGAAGAGGCGCGGGGCGCCTCTTCTGATTCTTTCCGGCCAGGCGACGCGGATTATTTCAGCTCGACCTGGTCTCCGACTTCGATCAGGCGGCGCGCATCGATGATCCGGGCCATGGCCCAGCGGTCGCCGACGTACAGAATGGCCATGTCGCCGAGGTAGGTCCGCGGGATCTCGACCCCCGGGGGAGGCGGCGTGTAGACCCAGTAGGATCCCTGCGGCCGGATGCCGTAGTCGGCCCCCGTGGCGTAGCCGGAAGATCGAGAGCTGGTCGCCCGGCTGGAGGCCGTCGGCCACGCCCAGGTCGATCAGGACGTCGTTGTCGTTGCCGAGCGCGATGACGCCGTCGCGCGTGTAGACGATCCGCCCCTTGGCCTTGCCGCTGGGGGGGTCGCAGGGCTTGCAGGACGGCTGCCGGCGGCCGAGCGGAATCGGCACCGGGTCGTAGGGCTTCAGGAACGATCCATCCGGGATGTCGGTGCATGCGAGCGTGACCCGGACCGTGGCCGTCCGCCCTTCGAGGCAGACCATGACGGCTCGCCCCCGGAACTGGTAGAAGCGGCCCATGGGCTTGCCCGTCATCGGATGGAGGACTTCGTCGCCCGGCGTGACGATCCAGAACTCGTCGCCCACCCTCATGCCCCGGTCCACCCCGGCGTCCAGGTAGAGGAGGTTGTGCTCCGTGAAGTCGGTCTGCTCGGCGCTGTTCTCGCCGCCGACGACCTGCGCGATGAACTGCTCGTCGTCCGAGCCGATGTAGCCGAAGCAGGCGACCTCGCTCTCGAAGCCGAAGGGCTGGGGAGCCGCCTCCGTCGTCTGGGGAGCCGTCGCGGCGTCCACTCGCGTGATCTGCGGAGGCGCCTGGGCGAGCCCGCCGCCCTGGAGCTCGGGCTGCTGCGCCTGCCCGACCGCGGTTCCCGCGAAGAGAATGCAAAACGCCAGACGACCGGGGAAACGAACGGGGAGGCGCATGGCGACTCCTTAAAAAATATGGCTACCTGCGGTTTATGGCCTAAAAGTTACTGGTTTCCGGCCTTGCTGTCAACCGCGGCGGCCTCCGGCGTGGGGGTCAAAGCGGGCTGGGACCCCATTTTCGAGCGGGCCCTCTTCGCGTACTCGCTCGTGGGGAACTCCTGGATCACCTTCTGGAAGTAGACATCGGCCTGGGCCTTTCGCCCGAGGCGGGTCTGGGCGATTCCCTCGTAGTAGTAGAGCTTGTCCTTGGCCCCGTAGTCCGGATACCGCTCCTCGAGGGAGGTGAACCGGGACATGGCGGCCGCCGTCGAGCCCTTGCGCAGATAGAAGTAGCCGATGCCGAAGTCGTGGTCGGCGAGGAGGTCTGTGAGCTGGCGCACACGCTCCCGGGCCGCCCCGGCGTAGCCCGAATCCGGGAACTCCCGGATCAGCGCCCGGTACTGCTCGATGGCTTCCCGGGTCGCGGTCTGGTCGCGGTCGGGCTTCTCGTGCTCCTTGTCGTAGCAGAGCGCGAACTGGTACCGGGCGTAGTCCCGGCGCGGAGCGCCCGGGTAGCGGTTCAGGTAGTCCCGGTAGCGGTAGCGCGCCTCGGTGTAGCCGGTCGTGGACTTCTGGTTGAAGTACGAGTCGGCCACCAGCAGCAGCGCCTCCCGTCCCATCTGCTCGTTGGGGTAGGTCTCGAACACGTGATTCAGGTACTTGCGCGCCTCTTCGTACTTCTTCTTCGCCAGGAGCGCCTTGCCCTTCTCGAAGAGGACTTCCTTGGGCTCGGTCAGCAGCTCCTGGGTCACCTTGTCCGTCTTCGCGCCCTTGGACGCGCAGGCCGGCGCCAGCGCGAGCGCGAGCGCGAGGGCGGCCAGACGCAGGGCGCGACCGGTCCGGTTCTTCATCACCGGATCAGGCCCGGACCGTCGCGACGGCCGCGTCCCGAAGCCGGCCGATCGCGCGGACGGGATCATCGGTCCCGTAAATCGCCGACCCGGCCACCAGTATTTCCGCTCCCGCGGCCGCCAGCGGCCCGGCGTTGCCGGCGTCGACTCCCCCGTCGACTTCGATCGCCGGCCGGAAACCGGCGGCGCGGGCCTCGCCATGCAGCGCTCTCACCTTGCCCACGGACGGCGCCAGGAACGGCTGGCCGCCCCAGCCCGGGTTGACCGACATCACGACCGCGTAGTCCAGGTCCTGCCAGGCCGCCGAAAGGGCCAGGGTCGGAGTCGCGGGGTTCAACGCGGCCCCGGCCCTGGCGCCGGCGCGGCGGACCATGTCGAGGCACCGCTGGAGATGGTCGGTCGCTTCGACGTGGACGGAGACCCAGTTGGCGCCGGCGTCGAGATAGGCCGGCAGCGTGGCCTCGGGCCGCTCGATCATCAGGTGGACGTCGAGCGGCAGGCGCGTCGCCTTGCGCAGGGCCCGGACCACGGGCGGGCCGATCGTCAGGTTCGGGACGAAGCGGCCGTCCATCACGTCGACGTGAACGAGGTCCGCTCCTCCCGCCTCGGCCATCGCCAGGGCGTCGGCCAGGCGGGCGAAATCGGCCGAGAGCAGCGACGGGGCGATCGAGACTCTCATGACCGGGGGGCCGCCGGCGCGTCGGGGGGGCGCGAGACCGTCAGCGAGACCACCTCGCGGCTGGAGAGCGGATAGCCCGCCGGCGGAAACTGCTTGAGGATGGTGTTGGGGCGCACGCCCTCGTAGGCCTCGAATCGGGCGCTGCCGACCTTGAAGCCGAACTTCTCGAGGCGCGCCTTGACCGCCTCGGCGTCCTTGCCGACGAGGTCCGGCATGACGATTCGGCTTTCCGGGGCGCCGCGATTGGTCAGCACGCGGACGGCCTCCCCTTTTCCGGCGGGAGCCTCGGGCTCCGGGTCCTGCGCCACGATGCCGGCCGGGGCGGACGGCTCCCTCAGCCACGACGCCGGTCCGAGCTCGAGCGACTCGCGGGCGAGCTTCAACGCCGCCGCGCGGGGCGCGAGCCCGGTCAGGTCGGGCACACGCAGCTCCCTCGGCCCGAGCGAGAGGACGACCCGGACGACCTGCGCCGGCTTGGCGAGCGAGCCGGCCTCCGGCTGCTGCAGGAGGACCTTGCCGGCGGGGATGCGGTCGTCGTAGCGCGCCCGGCTCTCCTGCTCCTCGAGCTGGAGCCCGACGCCGCGGACGATCCGGATGGCGTCTTCGGGACTCTTTGCCGCCAGGTCCGGCACCGTCACCGAGCGGCCCACGATCGACCGCCGGAAGCCGAACCAGACGGCCCCCAGGAACACCGCCGTGAGCAGGGCGCCGTAGAGGACGCGGAAGAGAAGCCTCGCCACAGCGGGAAGTTAACACGGGATGGTACCCTCGCAGAGGCGCCGGGCGGGCCGCGATCGGCCCCGGGACGCCGGCGCTTTTGCGGGAGGTCCTGGGACGTGTCGTCCGGAAACGAAGCCGAGCTCGAAACTCCGGCCTGGTTCGCCGATTCCCGGTTCAAGAAGGCGGACCTGCACTGTCACTCCGTCTACTCGACCTTCAAGTATTTCCGGATCGCCAACACCCGGGACTCCTACAACCGCCCCGAAGAGGTCTATCGCCTGGCGAAGGAACGCGGCATGGATTTCGTCACGATCACGGACCACGACTCGATCGACGGCTGCCTGGCGCTGCTCGACCGGCACCCGGACCTCGAGGACTTCTTCATCTCCGAGGAGGTCGAGACCTGGTTCCCGGACACCAAGCAGCGGATCCACGTCAACGTCTTCGACATCGACGAGAAGCAGCACGCCGAGATCTCCCGGCGGCGCCGCAACATCTACGACCTCCACGAGTACATCAAGGAGGAAGGGATCATCGCGTCGGCCAACCACATGTTCCAGAACTACCGGATGCGCAACTCCCCGAGGCGCTACTTCGAGGAGATGCTGCGGATGTTCGACATCTTCGAGGTCAAGAACGGCGCGATGACGTCCCATCACAACCGCCTGGTCGAGGACCTGATGGCGGTCGTGCGCGAAAAGCGCGGCGCCGTGTCGCTCGTCGCGGGCTCCGACGCCCACACGCTCGGGCCGCTGGCGCGCGTGTACACCGTCGCCGAGGCCGCCAGCGTGGGCGAATTCCTCGACAAGGTCCGCACCGGCGCCTGCTTCGTGTGGGGCAGCGAGATGGGCTTCCGGACGCTCCTCTCGGACGTGTACCGCATGGTCTTTCGCTACTACGGAAGCGTCCTCGACTGGAAGAACCCCGAGTTCACCGGCGCCGAGAAGGCGCGGCACCTGGCGCTGGCGGCCTTCGGCGCGCCCTTCTCCGCCGCCGGCGTGCCGCTGGCAGTGACGACGCTCAACTACCTGAAGCAGATCTTCGTGACGAAGACCGTCGGACAGGAGCTCCTCGAGCACTGGGACCCGGAGGACAAGCCGAGCTAGACGGCAAGAAAGGCCCTCTCCCCTGAGGGGAAAGGGCAGGGTGAGGGGTTCCGATTCAGACGTCCGACGAGAACCGTATTGGCCCGATCGAGCGAGGCGCCCCTCACCCCGACCCTCTCCCGCCGGGAGAGGGGGAAGAGCTGAGCGGCTACAATCCCCCGTTGTCCCTCCGCAGCGCGCTTCGCCTCCTCGCGCCCCTCCTCGGCGCCGCCGTCCTCGTCGGGTCTTCGGTCGCCAGCCTCCCGTGGCAGGAGGACCTGTTCCGCCGGCCGCCGACGCCGTTCGAGCGCAGCGCGTCGAGATCGGTCGCTCCGCTCTATGCAATTCTGACGGCGGCCCGGCCGGTGATCCCGGATCGCGCCTCGGTCGTCGCACGCACCGAGCCGCCCGACGCCATCCAGGAGACCTACTTCCACCGCTTCGCCATCTCGCTCCTGCCGGGTCGGCGCGTCCTGCCCGCGGCCTACTACGGCGGTTTCGTGGACTCGAAAGTCTGGAAGGACGCGCAATACATGGTCGTCGTCGGGCCGAAGCCGGCGCCGCCGCCCGGAAGGCTGGTGCTCGAAACGAAGGAAGGAACGGTCTGGAGGCGGGACGTCCCGTGACGGGGTTCCTCTGGCTCGCATCGCTCCTCGCGCTGCCGATCTGCGGCTGGCCGCTGCTGTCGCACCCGGCCTATCGGCGTCTGACGCTGCCGGCCCGCGTCGTCCTCTCGGGCGCCGCCGGCGCGGCGCTGCTGTCCTTCGCGATGACGGTGGCCGTCCTCGCCGGCCTCGAGTGGCGCACCTGGGCGCTCGTGCTCGCGTCGGTGCTGCTCGCCTGGCTGCTTCGCCGCCTCGCGGGTGACGGCGAGGCGGACGAGCCTGCGCGCGACGACCGGGGCGCGGGGTGGGCGTGGCTCGCGCATCTCGTCTCGCTTTCCGCCGTCGCCACGGCGTTCGTGGCCGCGGCCTCGGGCGCGGCGAGCTCGCCCGACCTCCTCTTCTTCTGGGGGCCCAAGGCGCAGCAGTACGCGCTGGCGCGAACGATCGACCCGGCGTTTCTCGGGAGCGTCTTCCACCAGTTCATGCACCCGTACTACCCGCCGCTCGTCACGAACATCTTCGCCTTCGCCTCGATGGCCGCCGGCCGGCTCCCCTGGACGGCGGCGATCCTGACCTTCCCCGTGCTCCTGGCCGCACTGGCGCTCGGCCTGCCCGGCCTGCTTCGGGAACGCGCCGGCCGCGCGCGAGCCGCGGCGATCTCCGCGCTCGCCGTCGCCGCGATCGCGTACATCGGGATGGAGGCCGACATCGGCGGCAACGGCGAGATGCCGCTGCTCGTCTTCGAGACGCTGGCGATGGCCCTGCTCCTCCTGCCGGACTCCGACGAACGGGCGACGCAGCTTCTCGCCGGGATCCTGCTCGCCGGCGCCGCCGTGACCAAGGTGGAGGGGCTCCCCTTCGCCGTGGCGGCGGCGGGCCTCGCCGTGCTGGCGCGCCGGAAGCCCTGGCGGGGAGCGCTGCCTTCGGCCGTCGCGCTGCTCGGCCCGTCGGCGGCCGCGCTCGGCGTCTGGTTTGCCTTCGGGGCGTCGCGCAGGATCTTCGTCGGCTACTCGGAGAGCGGCCGCTTCCTCGATCTCTACCCCGACCGTGTCGCGGCCGTCGTGAAGACGATCGGCTTCCACCTGCTCGCGGCCGGTCACGGTCTCCCGTGGATCGTCCCGGCGATCGGCCTTCTCGCGGCGCTTCCGCTCGCGCGGCGCGCGCTCGTTCCGCTCGGCACCGCGGCGGTGCTCGGAGCCTTCTTCGTCTTCACGTACCTCCACCGGCCCGAGGACCCCTCCCTCTGGATCTCGTGGTCGGCCGCCCGGATCTTCTCGCCGGTGGCGATGCTCCTGGCGCTCACGGCGACGTGCGGAGGCGCGCCTTCCGCAGGGAGAGACCCGCGCACGCCAGGACCGACGCCAGGCTGACGCCGAGGCCCCACACGAAGCCGTCGGGCAGGTACCGGAGCACGACGTCGTGGCGCCCGGCCGGCGCCTCGAAGCCGAGGAAGGCGTGGTTGAACGGGTGGAGGGGCGCGCGCTTCCCGTCGATCGAGAGCTTCCAGCCCTTCCAGGCCGGGATCGACGTTCCGATGAACGTCTCCCCGGGGGCGTCGACCGCGAGCTCGAGGCGGCCGCCCGTGTACTTTCTCGTCTCCAGGCGCGCCGCTCCGTTGTGCTGCCACCCGACGCGGCCGGACGCCTTCCCGCCGGCGACGCCGTCGTTCTCGAAGTCGGGGATGCGCTCGAGCACCCGGAGGTGCAGGCCCGGGTCGTCGGTCCACAGCACGTTTCTCGGGACGAACGCGCGCGGCAGCGCCTTCGGATTCTCGATCAGCCGGACGCCGTGGCCTTCCGACAGGACCGTCCATCCCTCCGGCACGGCGACCGCGGAAGGCGAGAGGACGTAGCGGACGTTCAGGAACGACAGGAAGGGGCGCGTCGGGTCCGTGACCCGGTTGTAGTAGAGCCCGGGCAACTGGCACCAGAAGCGGTACGTGTCGACGTAGGGCCCGAAGAGCATCGCCTCGTAGCCGCGGACGTCCTCGACGCCGTACATCGCCGCGACGTTGGGCGTGAAGGCGTACCAGAGCGCCGTCATGCGCACCGGCTCGCCGCGGGGTATGGGATCGAGCACCTCGAGCCTCGGGTAGAAGCTCCTCGCCGGGTACGTCGGGTAGACGTGCGACTCCTCGAGGGCGCGTTGCGCGAGGAAGAGGATCGCGAGCAGCGCGACGAGCGCGGTGCCGAAGCGGCCCCGCCGCGCGGCCCGGACGACCAGGACGAGAGCGGCGAGGACGGGCACGACCTGGAGCAGCACGCGCTCGCGCAGATCGCCGGAGCTCATCCGCAGGGCCTCCAGGCCCTCGGCGCGGTAGGCCGTGACCAGGAGCGCGACCGAAGCGGCCGCGATCGCGCCTGCGAAGAAGAGCCTCGTGCCCCGTCCCTCGCGCAGCCCTTCCGCTCCGAGAACCGCGAGCGCCGCGAGGCCGAAGACCCAGAGGTAGACGAAGTAGTCCAGGATCGCGATGTCGAAGAGCGGCAGGGCGGCGAACGCTTCCGTGATCCCCCACAGGCGCATGTGGAGCGCGACCCCGAAGAGGGCGAGACCCGCCCACAGCCACTTGCGGCGGTCCCGGGCGGAGAGACCCGCGAGAGCGAAAGGCAGGAGGAGCGAGCCCCCGTAGCCCGCCGGCACCATCAGGCGCGGGATCACCTCGCTCTTGCCGAGCGTGCCGTAGGCGTACGGGACCAGGCACAGCGTCAACCTCCGCAGGGACTCGAGGAGCGACTCCGACCGGTCGCCGCGCGCGTAATGGAGCTTTCGGAGGCCGTGCTGCCACGTCTGGGGAAGGATCTCGAGGAACGGCAGGAGCACGACGGCCGTCAGCCCCAGCGCCAGCGCGCCCGAGAGAAGGGCGAGGCCGAGGGCGCGCCGGCGGCGCTGCGCCGGGACCTGCGCGAGCTCGAAGAGGAACGCGATCCCGCCCCCGGTCACGCAGAAGAGGAGGGTCTCCGGGTGGCCCGCCACCGTGACGAGGACGAGCGCCGCGACCGTCAGCCCGACGGCGCGCCGGTCTCCCCTCTCCGCCAGGCGCCGCAGGCCGAGCAGCAGCAGGGGAAACGGCGCGACGCTCGGCGAAACGGGATAGCCGACGAAAAAGATCAGGAAGTCCGAGAACGCCCACGCGGCCGCGCCCAGCAGGGAGGCGGTCTCTCCCGCCCCGCTGCCGCGGAAGAAAACGTAGGCGAAGAGGAGGGCGAGGAAGATCCGGAGGGTCAGGTCGAACGTCCACGCCTGCGGCGGAGGGAGGAGAAATCCGAGCCACGTGCCGGGATACAGGACCGCCGGCTGCTGCACGGCGGCGAGCGGCTCGCCCGCCAGCATGTGTTCGTTCCAGAGGGGAAACCGCCCCGCGAGCACCGACTCGCGAACCGCCTGGCGCCACGGGAGCATCTGCGAGGCGACGTCGACGAGGAGCGGATTGGCGACCCGCTCGATCCCGTAGCGCTCGCGCATGTCCCGGAACGGCTCGGCCTGGAAGACGATGTCGAGCGGCGCCAGGACGCCGCCCGTGAGCATCGCCTTGCCGGTCAGGAGCAGGGGCGCGGCCGCGAGCAGGAGGCCCGCGAAGCGCCGGACCGGGGCCGCGAAGCGATTCGCGAGCCAGAGCGCGAGGGCCGCCGTCGCCCCGTAGACGGCGAGGGACCGAAGGACGACGAATGCCACTACATCGGATTCTCGCCCACTTTCCGGCGGGACGAGCGCCAGAGAATCGCCGCCCCGGCGACGAGCGTCGCGAGACTGACGCCCGCGCCGTAGCGAAAGCCGTCGGGAGAGTAGTCGAGCGTCAGCCGGTGCCGGCCGGGCGGGGCCCGAAACGCCAGGAAGGCGTGGTTGTACGGGAGCGCGGCGACCGGCGAGCCGTCGAGCTCCGCCCTCCAGCCCGGCCACGCCGTCAGGGACGTCGCCACGAGCACCGGACCGAGCGCGTCGACGTCGACCTCCATCCGTCCGGCGCTCGCGCGGACGACCGCCACGCGGGCCTGCCCGTTCTCGACCCAGTCGCCCGCGGGCCCGTCCTCGACGACGCCCTGCTCGCCGAAGTCCCCGATCGCCTCGAGCGCCGCCAGCCGGAGCGCCGGGTCCGGCTCGCTGCGGTAGAGGCGGGGCGCGAAGGCGAGAGCCAGGGCCTTCGGGTTCTCGAGGAGTCGCAGGCCCGCGCCCTCCGCCCGCGTCGGCCAGCCGGCCGGGGCCGGGACCGGTCGCTCGGTCAGAACCCAGCGCGCCGCGAGAAAGGAGACGAACGGCCGCGCCGGGTCGTCGATCCGGTTGAACCACACGGGCTGCTCCTCGCACCAGAGCGGGAAGGTGTCCCGGAAACGCCGAAGCGTCATCGCCTCGTAACCGCGGACGTCGTCGAGGCCGTAGACGGCCGAGGCGTTGGGGATGAGCGCCCGGCCCACGCCAGCCATCCGGTAGGCGCCGCCCGGCGGGATCGCGTCGAGGACCGCGAAGCGCGGGTAGAACGTCGTCTCAGGCATCGTCGGGTGCGTGCCGGACTGCTCGAGCACTCTCGACGCGGCGAACAGCGCGAGAAGGGCCGCCAGGCCGGCCGACGCGCGCCGCTCCCGCGAGAGCGCCGCGACGAGGCCGATGCCGAGAACGAGCGGCACGATCTGGAGGAGCAGCCGCTCGCGCGCGAATGCGGCCGGCATGCCGAGAGCCGCCAGGCGAGGCTCGGCGCGAACGAAGAGCCACGCGGTCAGCGCCAGCGTCGCGACGGCGCCCGCGACGAAGGCGGGCGCGCCTTCCCCGTCGCGAAACCGGTTGGCGCCGAGGGCCGCCAGCACGCACAGCGCCAGCAGCGTCCACAGGAGCATCCGCTCGTTCAATGCGATGTCGAAGAGCGGGAGCTTCGCCAGGGCGTCGGCCACGGCGGTCTTCGTCCACACGGCGAGGCCCAGGAGGCCGATCCCGACGAAGAAGCACCGGGCCCGGCCCCGGGCGAAGAGGCCCGAGAACGCCAGCGGAAAGAGGAGCGCCCCCGCGTAGGCCGACGGCTCGATGAAGCCCTCGGCCAGCCGCCCGTGTCCCGAGACGCCGACGGCGTACGGCACGACCTGCGGCGTCAGGCGGCCGAGGCTTTCCGACGCCGGCAGCGAGCGCGGCTGTTTCGCGTACCAGTGCTTGCGGAGGAAATGCTCGTGCGTGTGCGGCAGGAGCTCGGCGACCGGCCAGAGGATCACGGCCGAAAGGCCGAACGCGAAGACGGCCGCGCCGGCGGCGGCCAGCACCGGGCGCAGGCGCCGCCCGCGCCGCGCGCCGAAGAGCTCGAAGAGGAAATACAGCCCCGCCCCGGCTCCCGCATGGAGGAGCGTCTCCGGATGCCCGGCCGCGGCGATGAGGAGCACGGCCGCGACCGCGATCGCCGCGCTCCGGGCGCCCGGCTCGCGCGTCAGCCGCCGGACGCCGAGAAGAAGAAGCGGTATCGGCGCGGCGGCCGCCATCGGCGGCACGCCAAGGTAGAAGACCATCCAGTTCGAGAACGCCCAGCCGAGCCCGCCGAGCAACGACGCCCGCGTGCAGCAGCCGAGGTCCCGCAGGAGGAGAAACGCCGCGAGCAGCGCGATGAGCAGTCGCAGCGTCACGTCGAACGTCCACGCCTGCGGCAGCGGCAGGAGCAGCCCGAAGAGCGTGCCCGGATGCAGGACGGCGGCCTGCGCGACGCCGAGCAGAGGCTCCCCCGCGAGAACGTGCGGATTCCAGAGGGGCAGCCGGCCCTCCGCGATCGCCTCGCGCACGGCGGCGCGCCACGGGATCTGCTGGTACACGATGTCGCCGAGAAGCGGCGTGCGGTCGTCGGCGACGGAAAGCTCCTGTCGCATCGATCCGAAGGGATTTCCGTTGTACAGGATGTCGATCGGCCCGTAGACGGCGCCCGAGAAGACCGCCCTTCCCGTGAAGAGGAGGGGCGCGGCGGCGAGCAGGAGGGCCGTCCGCCGGGGCAGCGGCAGGACGAATCGGTGCGCGAGCCCGAGCAGGATCGCCGCGGCTCCCCCGTAGACCGCCAGGGAGCGCGCGACGAGCAGCACCATCGTCGTGGTTTACGAAGCCCGTCGGGCCGTCGTCGCCATCAGGACGGCGGCGAGGAGGCCGGCGCCCGCGGCGGCGAGGCCGAACGGCAGGGACGGCGGGCGGTACGACAGGCGGACGTGGTGCGTTCCGGGCGGCAGCCGGAAGCCGACGAAGGCGTGGTTGACCGTCTCGAGCGCGAGGTCCGCTCCGCCGGCCGCCGCCCTCCAGCCGGGCCAGTCCGGGAGCGACGTCGCGACGAAGGCGCGGCTCGCGACCTCCGCCTCGATCGCGAGGTCCGGCCCGATCTCGCGCACGCGAAGAGACGCCTGCCCGGCCGGTTCCTCCGGGCCCGTGCTCGAAAGCCACGCTGTCTGTGCAAAGTCCGTCTCCTCCCGCATGGCGTCGAGCCGCCGGGCCGCGTCCGGTTCGGGGCGCACCCTGCGCGGAACGAAGGCGCGTGGCAGGGCGAGCGGGTTCTCGAAGAGGGCCATCTCGGCCGTCCGCGCCTTCTCGCGCCAGCCCGCGGGCGCCGGGTCGCGCGGTCCGCCGATCGCCCAGCGCGCGTTCAGGAAGCCGAGGAACGGCGCGCCCAGGTCCGTCACCAGGTTGTAGGACGCGGGTTGCGCCCGGCACCACAGCGGGTACGTGTCCGCGAAGCGATCGAGGACCAGCGACTCGTAGCCGCGGACGTCCTCGAGACCGTAGAGCGTCGCGCCGTTGGGGCGCAGGTTCGTCCCGGCGGCGACGACGCGCGACGGACCGTCGGCGGGCGAGATCGAGGCCAGACCCGACAGGGGCGGCGCGAGCGAGGACGCCGGAAGCGTCGGGTAGACGCCGCGCATCTCGAGAAACCGCTGCGCCGCCAGCAGCACGACCGCCGCGGAGGCGATCTGCCGCGCCGGCCGGCGGAGCGCGGCGAGGGCGCCGAGCAGCGCGACGGGAGCGAGCTCGTAGAGGAACTGCGTCCCGCAGGAATGCCGGCGGCAGGGACCGGTCGGCGAAGACGGGCCGCGCGACGAGGAAGGTCGCGAGAAGCAAGGCTCCGACGGCCGCGGAGGCGGCCGAGATCGCGGCGACCGTCCCCATCGCTCTCGATCCGCGCGACTCCGAAGGCCGCCAGACCCGAGAGCCCCAGCCCCGCGAGAAACACGAGGCGATAGTTCAGAGCGAGCGCGAATCCGGGAAGCCGCGACGTCAGATCGTGGAGTCCCGGCGTGCTCGCGCCGTAGGCGAGGCCCGCAAGCGCCAGGGCCACGAAGATCGAGCGGCCCCGCTCGGCCTTCCATCCGCGGCCGAGCCCCGCCAGCGCCAGCGGAAAGAGCGCGGCGCCGGCGTAGCCCAGCGGCATCCCGGAGCCGTCGTTGCGCGGTGTCTGGACGGGGCTCCTGCCGTAGATGCCGTGCGCGAACGGCAGGATGTCGGGAAGCAGGCGCTTCGCCGCTTCGGCGACGGGCACCGACTGGCGCGAGCCGCCCCGGGCCAGGGCCTCGCGGCGCGCCCGGTATTCCGCCGAGCGCGGGATCGCTTCCAGGAGCGGGAAGAGCTGCGGGCCCGACAGCAGCAGGGCGAGCGCGCCGGCCCCGAGCGCGGCGCCGATCGCTCTCCCCCGTTCGCCCGAGGCACGGAGCTCCCACAGGAAGTAGACGCCCCCGGCCGCCGACACCGTGAAAGAACGACTCGGGGTGGCCGCCGCAGAACGACAGCCAGAGAGCAGCGGCCGTCAGGCCGATCGAAGCGCGGCCCGGGGATCGCGCGAGCCGGCGGAGTCCGAGGAGCAGGAGCGGAAACGTCGCCGTCGACGGCCCCACGCTCCAACCGACCCAGAAGACCACCCAGGTCGAGAAGCCCCATCCGACCGCGCCGGCCATGGCGGCGCGCGTGCCGAGTCGAAAGTCGGAAAAGAAGAGAAATGCCGACAGGAGCGCCAGCAGGAGGGTGAAGGCGCAGGAAAACGTGAACGAGAAGGGAACCGGGAGCCACAGCCCGAGCCAGGTCGCCGGGTGCAGCACGCCCGCCTGCGCGGTCCCGAGCAGCGGGTTGCCCGCCAGCACGAACCGGTTCCACAGCGGAAGTCGGCCGCTGGCGGCGGCCTCGCGGACCGCCGCCCGCCACGGCAGGTTCGCGAAGGCGAGATCCGAGAGGATCGGATTGGCGGGCGGGGGCGCGCCCTGCGATTCTGCGATCGCGTGCCACGGATCGGCCGTCCGGTAGAGGTCCGCCGGACCGTAGAGCTGCCCCAGGAGCACGGCCTTGCCGGTGAAGACCAGGGGCAGCAGCGCCAGGACGGCCGCGGACCCCGCGGGCACGGCGCCGACGAACCGGCGTGCGAGCCACACGGCGAGCGCCGCCGAGGCGGCATAGGTCAGCCAGAGCGCGACGGCTTCGATCTCCGGATTCTAGACGCTAAGATCCCGAGGTGGCGTACTCCTGGGAGCGGACGACGGCGGAGGAGAAGGCCGCGATCCTCGCCTCGATCGCCGGAGCGCCTGCGCGGCAGCCGCCGCGGGTCGTCGAGATCTCCTGGCAGGACCGCTGCAACATCGACTGCTTTTTCTGCTCGACCTCGGAGATCCGGGCCGGCAACTTCGAGCTTTCCCGGGAACGCCTCGAGGCGCTCTTCGACGAGATGCGGGCGATGGGCGTCAGGGGCGTGCGCCTGATGGGCGGCGGCGAGCCGCTCTTCCGCAAGGACGCAGCCGCGCTGATCGAGTCCCTCGGCGCGCGAGGCCTCCGGATCACCGACGTGACGACCAACGGCGTCCTGCTGACCGAGCCGGTCGTCCGCGCGCTCTACGCCGCCGGCTGCGACGAGATCTGCGTCTCGCTCAACGCCGGCGACGCCCGCTCGTACGCCGCCATGATGCAGACGACCGGCAAGAACTTCGACCGCGTCGTCGAGAACGTCCGGCGGGCCGCGGCGATCAAGGAGGAGACGGGCAGCCCGACGCAGCTGCGCGTCCAGTTCCTGGTCTACAAGGAAAACTACCGCCAGCTCCCCGAGATGTACCGCGTCTTCCGCGAGACCGGCGCCGACCGCTTCTGGCTGAACGGCCTCTACCCCGTCCGCCCGATGCCCCGGATGTCCGAGGAGGACGTGGCCGAGATGCTCCTCGCCTACGAGGAGGTCCTCGCCCAGGACTACTTCGACCGGCTCGAGCGCTTCTCGTTCTGGGAGAAGTCGATCGCCGAGCGCATCGAGGCCTCGACGCGGAAGGTCTTCGAGAAGGCGCCGCTCGCCCGCCGGGCGCGCACGAAGGTCAAGCATCTGCTCGACCGCGAGGCGCGGGAGGCGCGGGCGCTCGAACCGCTCCACGAGTTCTGCCTCGTCGGCTGGTACTCGATGACCCTGAACGCCAACGGGGACGCCGTGACCTGCTGCATCCTCCAGGACCACCCTACCGCCGTCCTCGGCAGCATCCACCAATCGAGCCTCGCGGAGATCTGGTTCGGCGAGCGCTACGCGCGGTTCCGCGCCGAGCTCTCGGAGATCATGGCCCGCCGCGGCGAGGTTGCCTCCTTCTCGCCTCCGTGCTCCGTCCAGGGCGTCTGCTCCGAGAAGGGCGCCTGCCCCACCCGCTCCTACTACTGGGGCGGCGACGCCGCCTTCCGCCGCCGCTTCCACGAGGTCGTCGAAGCCATGCCCCGCCCCTCCGGCCCCCCCTTCGCGACGCTACCCGCCGGCAGCTCCACGCCGCTTCTCCCGGTCCACACCGGCGTCTACAAGTAAGAGCGAGAGAGGGCGGGGACGAGCCCCGCCCCTACGACCGAAGGCCCTCAGTCCCAGCCACGCGAGAACATCCGCTCGCGGCGTGGGAAGTCTCCCGAGCGAAGCGAGGGAGGAGGCCCGCGCCGCGGGAGCGAGCGCGAAGCGAGGGAATCAGGCGAGCGGTCGAGCCCACAGGCGAGCCGCTCGCCGGTGCGCCCTACGGGCGCAGATTCCCTCGCGTAGCGCTCGCGACGGCTAGAAGGGCCACCACCCCGTCGGAATGTTCTTCGCCAGGTCGTTGTAGAGCACGACCGCGAGCAGCGCCAGGATCATCACGAATCCGACCTGCAGGATCCGCTCCTTGACGCGGAGGGAAAAGTCGCGCCGCGCGAGGCCCTCGACCCCGAGGAGGAAGAGGTGGCCGCCGTCGAGGACCGGGATCGGCAGGAGGTTGAAGATCCCGAGCTGGAGCGAGATCGCCGCCATGAACGCGAGCAGCGGGACCGCGCCCTTGCGCGCCTCCTGCCCGGAGAACTTCGCGATGTCGAGGGGGCCCGACATGGTCTTCATGCTGGCCTTGCCGCGGAAGAGCCGGCCGAGCACCGAGAGCGTCATCCGGAAGTCGGTCTCGACGCGCCGGAAGCCCTCGACGAAGGCCTGCCTGAGGGGGAAGCGCTCGATGACCTCGGGCAGGTCGCCGCCGACCTGGACGCCGACCTTCCACACGCCGTCGGACTCCTGGCGGGGGGCGACCATCACCGTCGAGACCTTGCCGCTGCGCTCGTACTCGATCGGGAAGGGCCCCGGCGCGGCGCCCTTCACGGCCTCGACGAACTTCGCGAACACCTGGTCCGGAGACCCGTGGATGGGCTTGCCGGCGACCGAGAGAATGACGTCGCCGGGCTTCAGCCCCGCTTCCGCCGCCGGCGACCCGCCGACGACGCCTTCCAGCCGCGCCCGGACGGTCGTGCCGAAGTCGGGCAGCAGCCCCACCTGGCCCATGTCGTACTTGGACTCGGCCTTCGGCGTCACCGTCAGGAAGACGCCTTTTCCCCCGCGATCGACCTCGACCTGCAGCGGCTCGCGGGCGTTCATCGCGAAGATGAAGAGGACGTCCCGCCAGCGCGGCGTCGCCCTGCCGTCGATCGACACGATGCGGTCGCCCGGCACGAAGCCCGCGGCGGCGCCCGGCGAGCCCGCCTCCACGACGCGGATCACCGGCTGCTCGAGCTCGAACGCGGCCACCTTCGTCCCGACGGCGAAGACCGTCGAGTGCAGGACGACCGCCAGCACCAGGTTCATCGCCGGGCCCGCGATCAGGATCAGCGCCCGCTGCCAGCGCTTCCCGACCGGCGGCGCCTCCTGCGAGGTCCCCTCCGTGACGGTGGATTCGTCCGGCCCGAGGCCGATCACCCGGACGTAACCGCCCAGCGGGATCGCCGAGACGCGATAGTCGGTGCCGTGCCACTTCCGGCCGAAGAGGCGCTTGCCGAACCCGACCGAGAAGACCTCGACGGGAAAGCCGAAGAACTTGGCGACGGCGAAGTGCCCGAACTCGTGCACGACGACGAGGACCGACAGAACGACGATGAGGGCGAGGACGTTGCTCAGGATCTGCAAGACGACTCCTTGACGGACTATTAGGGCGACGGCCGCGGCGCGGCGCCGGACGATCCCGGAGGCGGCCTCGCGGCCCCTCCGATCCACTGCCTCCGCCTCGTCCAGGCTCTTCGGGGCGGGCGGCCGGCCGATGCTTTCCATGGTTCCCGAAACCACGCTAACGATGTCGGGAAACGAAATCTTCCCCTCGAGAAACGCCGCGACCGCCACCTCGTTGGCGGCGTTCAGGGCGGCGGGCATGCCGCCCCCGGCCTCCAGGGCCTGGCGGGCGAGGCCGAGGGCCGGATAACGCCGGGGCTCGAGCTCGAAGAAGTCGAGCCGGGCGAGCGCCGGCAGGTCCAGGCGCCCGAAATCGTTGGCGAACCTCTCGGGGTAGCCCAGGGCGTAGACGATCGGGAACTTCATGTCGTTTCGCGCCAGCTGCGCGACGAGCGAGCCGTCGACGAACTCGACGAAAGAGTGGACGAGCGACTGCGGATGGATCACGACGTCGATCCGTTCGCCCGGCAGGCCGAAGAGGAAGTGCGCCTCGATGACCTCGAGGCCCTTGTTCATCATCGTCGCCGAGTCGATCGTGATCTTCGGTCCCATCTTCCAGGTCGGGTGGGCCAGGGCGTCCTCGACCGTGATGGCGTCGAACGTGTCGAGGCGGCGCTCGCGGAAGGGGCCGCCCGAGGCCGTCAGGACGAGCCGCCGCGCCTCCCCGGGTCGGCCGGACCGCATCGCCTGGTGGATGGCGCTGTGCTCGGAGTCGACCGGCAGCAGCTCCGCGCCGCTCTTCTTCGCCTCCTCGAGGATGAGCTCGCCCGCGACGACGAGCGGCTCCTTGTTGGCGAGCGCCAGGCGCTTCCCGGCCCGGACCGCGGCATGGGCCGAGCGCAGCCCGAGCGCCCCGACGAGGCCCCCGACCACGGTGTCGACCCGGGGATGAGAAGCGGCCTCGTTCAGCCCCTCGAGGCCGGAGACGATGCGGCAGTTCGCGCCCGCCGGCAGGAGCCGTTCGAGCCGGGACACGTCCTCGGCCCGGTCGATCGCGACGAGGTCCGGGCGGTGCCGCGCGACCTGTTCCGCGAGCTTCTCGATGGAACGCCCGGCGGCGAGCGCCGCGACCCGGAACCGCTCCGGAAACGCGGTCACGACGTCGAGCGCCGAGCACCCGATCGAGCCGGTCGAGCCCAGGATGGACAGGGTTTTCATGGCCGAACGGTCATTCTATAGGCCCCTCGCCAGAAAGGCGGCCAGGACCGGCGCGGCGAAGAGGAGCGAGTCGATCCGGTCGTAGAAGCCCCCGTGGCCGGGCAGGAAGGTCCCGGAGTCCTTCACGCCCGCGCCCCGCTTCCAGAGAGACTCGACGAGGTCGCCCGATCTGGCCCGCGGTCGAGGCGAGCGCGCCGGCGAGAGCCCCGGTGACGGGCCCGAGCTCCGGCAGGAACCACCAGGTCCCGGCCACGGCGCCGAAGATGCGTCGCGCCGAGAAAGCCGCGCGATCGAGCCCTCCCAGGTCTTCTTGGGCGAGACCACCGGCGCGAGCGCGATGCTTCCCGAACCGCGTGCCGAAGTAGTAGGCGCAGGAGTCGCACGCCCAGACCAGGAGAAGCAGCATCAGCACCGCCCGCGGCGAGCGGGCTCGCAGCAGGCACATCGCCGACGCGGGCAGGGCGATCGAGACGATCCCGAAGACGGTCGACGCGGCGCCCGCGAGCGCGGCCGCGGGCGGGATGCGCGAGGCCATCGGCGCGATCGCCGCGAGAAACACCGTCGCCAGGCCCGCCGCGTACCAGAAGCCCGGCCGCGACCTGACGCACGAACTCCACGAGCGTCCCCGAAGGCGTCTCGAAGCGCAGCGGCCCCCAGAGCAGCGCGGCCCCGCCCAGGAGGAGGGCCGAAGCCGCGAGCCCGACGGTCTTGGCGACCGGGTGCCCCGTCTTCTCGGCCATCCGGTAGAACTCCCAGACCGCGCCGAGCGCCACGACGGCGACGAGAGCGTTGAAGAGGAGCGGCGGCCCGAGAAAGAGGACCGCCAGGACGATCGGGATCGCGACCGCCGCGGCGAGCTCGCGCTTCACGCCCTCCGGCCTTCGGCCTCCGCCTCGGGAGTCGCGTCCTTCGATCACGCCGCCGTAGCGGCGCTCGCGTTTCTGGAAATCGAGGATCGCCTCGAAGAGGTGCCGCTTGCGGAAGTCCGGCCAGAGCGTCGGCGTGACCCAGATCTCGCTGTAGGCGATCTGCCAGAGCAGGAAGTTCGAGACGCGCATCTCGCCGCTCGTGCGGATCAGGAGGTCCGGGTCGGGCAGCCCCGCCGTCGACAGGCGCGACCCGAGGGTCTCCTCGTCGATCTGCTCCGGCGACAGGCGGCCCGAGGCCACGTCGGTGGCGAGCGAGCGGCAGGCGTCGACGATCTCGGTGCGGCCGCCGTAGTTGAGGGCGATGTTGAACGTCATCCCGCGGCACGAGGACGTGGCCGCGAGGCCGTGGCGCGAGGGCCTTCTGGACCGACGGGTCGAGCTCGTTCATCCGGCCGACGACCCGGAACCGGATGTCGTTCTTCAACAGGTTGCCGAGCTCCTTGGCGAGGTACTCCTTGAGCAGCGCCATCAGCGTGACGATCTCGAACCGCGGACGCTTCCAGTTCTCCACCGAGAACGCGTAGAGCGTCAGCGCGTCGAGCTCGAGGCGGGCGCAGGTCTCGACGGCTTCGCGGACCGAGGCGATCCCCGCCCGGTGGCCCTCGACCCGCGGCGGAACCGCGCTGCTTGGCCCAGCGTCCGTTGCCGTCCATGATGATGGCGATGTGGCGCGGCAGCTTGGCCAGCTCGATCTCGTCGAGGAGCTGCCGCTCGAAAGAGCCCTTCGCCGCCAGGGTGTCGAGATCGATCATGCGCCTGGGGCGATTTTACCCCTCGTATCCCACCCTCACCAGCGTCAGCCCCCGCGCGGGAGCCTTGACGGAGAGCTTCCGGCGGTCGCCGGAGGCGAGAAGCTCCCCGGCGCGCCCGATGGGCACCCGCCCCCGGGCCGCGTCGGCGAGCACGCCGCCGATCGAGCGGACCATGCCCCGCAGGAAGCCGTCGCCGCGAAAGAGCGCCCGGAGCTCGTCTCCCGACTCCTCGATCGTGATCGATTCGAGCCGGCGGACGGCGGACTCGCCCCGGGCGAGCTTCACCCCGAAGACCGAGAAATCGCGCGTTCCCGGCAGCGGCGCCGCGGCCTCGCGCATGCGCGCGGCGTCGGCGCGACGCGAGATCGGCGCGACGAACGGGGCGTCGCGGGGCGGGACCACCTCCGCGCGGCTCCAGCGATAGAGGTACTCCTTCCACCGCGCGTCGAAGCGGGCGTGAAAGTCGGGCGCCGCGAGCGCCACCTCGAGCACGCGCAGGTCCGCCGGGAGGCGTCCGTTGACGGCGTCGCGGACGGTCCGCGGGTCCCGCGGCCGCGGGAGATCGAAGTGCACCACCTGGCCGTCCGCATGCACCCCGGCGTCGGTCCGGCCCGCGCCTTCGATCCGGACCGGGGCGTGCGCGAGCCGCGAAACGGCCTCCTCCAGGACCCCCTGGACGGTGCGCGCCGCGTTCTTCTGCAGCTGCCAGCCGTGGAAACCGGTGCCGACGTACGCGACCGTGGCGCGATAGCGCTGGCTGTGGCTCAATCGGCGTCGAGTCTACGCGATAGGCTTTTGCCGTGACTCGCCGTTCCCCGGCACCCGCGCCGCCCCCGAAGCCCTCGATGGCGCTTCCCGTCCACGGCGCCGCGGCGGCGCCTCGACCGGCGCGCCCGGCCACCGACGCCCCCGGCCTCACCCTCGCGATCCAGGGCATGCACTGCGCCTCCTGCGTGTCGACGATCGAGAAGGCGCTCTCCGCCGTGCCCGGCGTCGAGGAGGCCTCCGTCAATCTCGGCACGGCGCGCGCCGAGGTCCGCGGCCGCGGCCTCGACTCTCCGCGGCTGATCGCGGCCGTGCGCGACAGCGGCTACGACGCCCGGCCAGCCGAGGAGACCGGAGCCGCGGAGCAGGACGCCGCGGCGGCGCGCGAAGCACGAGGCGTCCTCGGCCGCACGCTCCTGGCGGCGGCCCTGACGCTGCCGGTCGTCGTCGTCTCCATGGCGGAGATCCACTTCCCCGGCCGCAACTGGGCGATGCTCGCCCTGACGCTCCCGGTCTACTTCTGGGCGGGCTCGCCGTTTCTCTCGGGAGCGATCCGGACGCTCTCGCGCCGGACCGCCAACATGGACACGCTGATCGCGATCGGAACGACCGCCGCCCTGGGGCTCTCCGTCGCGTCGACGCTCTTCCCCGACGCCATGTCGCCCGCGGCAGGCGGGATGGGCCACGTCTACTACGAGGCCGTGGGGGTCATCCTGACGCTCGTCCTCCTCGGCCGGTACCTCGAGACGCGAGCCCGCGGGAAGACCTCGTCCGCGATCCGGAAGCTCCTCGACCTCGCGCCGAAGACCGCACGCCTCGTCGTCGGCGAGGCGGAGAAGGAGGTCCCGCTGGCGCAGGTCCGCGTCGGCGACCGGCTGCGGGTCAAGCCGGGGGACGCGGTGCCGGTCGACGGCGTCGTGCGCTCCGGAGCTTCCTCGGTCGACGAGTCGATGGTCACGGGCGAATCCATACCGGTCGTGAAGGCCGAGGGCGATCGCGTCATCGGGGGGACCTTGAACGGCGAAGGGGCCTTCGACATGGACGCGACAGCCGTCGGGAGCGCCACCGCGCTCGCGCAGATCGTGCGCCTCGTCGAACGGGCGCAGGCGTCGAAGCCCCCGATCCAGAAGCTCGCCGACCGGATCTCGGGCATCTTCGTTCCGGTCGTGCTCGGCATCGGGGTGGTGACGTGGGTCGCGTGGTACGTCGTCGGGCCCGAACCGCGGGCGCTCTTCGCCACGATCGCCCTGGCCTCGGTCCTCATCATCGCCTGTCCCTGCGCGCTCGGCCTCGCCACCCCGACGGCCATCCTCGTCGGCACCGGCCGCGGGGCGCGCTCGGGCATCCTCTTTCGCAACGCCGAGGCGATCGAGCGCGCGCGGCGCATCACGCTCGTCCTTCTCGACAAGACCGGCACGGTCACGGAGGGCCGGCCGCGCCTGACCGATCGCGTTCGCGTCTCGGGTGTCGGGGACGAGGAGCTCCTGGGCCTGGCGGCGGCGCTCGAGAAGGGATCGGCCCATCCCCTGGCGGAAGCGCTCGTCGCCGCGGCGCAGGAAAAGGGCATCGTCCTGCCGCGGGTCGACGCCTTCGAGTCCCGGACGGGGCTCGGCGTGGCCGGCCGTGCCGGGGACCGCCGAGTCCTCGTCGGGAGCGAGCGCTTCCTCGAGGGCGAAGGCATCGACACCGGGGCGGTCAACGATGAGATCGCCCGCTTCTCCGCGGAGGGCAAGACTCCCCTGCTCGTCGCGGCCGGCGGCAGGCTCCTGGGCCTTCTCGCCGTCGCCGATCGGGAGAAGCCCGGAGCCGCGGCCGCGATCGCGAGCCTGCGCGCCCGCGGGCTGAAGGTCGCGATGCTGACCGGCGACCGCGGCGAGACGGCCCGGGCGGTCGCGGCGCGGGTCGGCGTCGCCGAGGTCTTCGCGCAGGTTCTTCCCGGGGACAAGGCCGCGAAGGTCCGCGAGCTCCAGGAGCGGGGGGACGTCGTGGCGATGGTCGGCGACGGCGTCAACGACGCGCCCGCGCTCGCCCAGGCGGACGTCGGGATCGCGATCGGGGCCGGCGCCGACGTGGCGATCGAAGCCTCCGACGTGACGCTCGTGGGCGGGAGTCTCGAGCTCGTGACGACGGCGATCGGCCTGTCCGCCGCGACGCTCTCGACGATCCGCCAGAACCTGATCTTCGCGTTCCTCTACAACGTCCTCGGGATCCCGATCGCCGCGGGAGTCCTCTATCCGGTGCTCGGCTGGATGCTCTCGCCCATGATCGCCTCGGCGGCCATGGCGGCCTCGTCCGTGTCGGTCGTGACCAACAGCCTGCGCCTCTCGCGCCGGAGGCTCGCCTGAGCCCCGACTTCGCCTGGACGGCGGACCGAATCGCGGCGGTGGGCGCGGGAGCGCTGCTGCTGGCCGCCATCCATGTCTTCTTCTTCGGAAAGCGAACCGCCGCGGCGCCGGCCCGGCAGCGCGCCGGCGCGCAGGAGGTCACGGTCGTCGTGAAGGGCGGCTACACGCCGGACCTGATCGTCGCCCGCCGGGGCGTCCCGCTGCGCCTCGTCTTCGACCGCCGCGAGAACAGCCCCTGCAGCGACGAGATCGTGTTCCCCGACTTCGGCATCCGCCGGGCGCTTCCGGCCTTCGCGAAGACGGAGCTCGAGATCCTGCCGGAGCGCAACGGCGAGTTCGAGTTCACCTGCGGCATGAACATGCTCCACGGAAAGCTTCTCGTCGAATGAGCGGGCCCGAGCCGACGCTTCGGATCACCGAGATCTTCAAGTCGATCCAGGGCGAGTCGACGCGGGCGGGGCTTCCCTGCACCTTCGTGCGGCTGACGGGCTGCGCGCTGCGGTGCGTGTGGTGCGACACGGCCTACGCCTTCCACGGCGGAGGCGAGATGCCGGTGTCGGAGGCCGCCGCCCGGGCGCTCGCGATGGGGACCCAACTCGTCGAGATCACGGGAGGCGAGCCGCTCGAGCAGGAGGCGGTCCATCCTCTGATGGACCGGCTGCTCGAGGCGGGCCGGACGGTGCTTCTCGAGACGGGCGGCCACGTCGCGATCGACCGCGTCGACCCGCGGGTCGTCAAGATCGTGGACGTCAAGGCGCCGGGCAGCGGCATGGAGCACGCGAACCTGCCGGAGAACCTCGAGCACCTGCAGCCTCACGACGAGATCAAGTTCGTCCTGGCCGACCGCCGGGACTTCGACTGGTCGCTCGCGCTCGTTTCCGGGAAGGATCTCGACGCGGCGCACGTCGTGACCTTCTCGCCGGCCTGGGGCAGCCTTCCCGCGGCCGATCTCGCCGCCTGGGTGCGCGACTCGGGGCGGCCGATCCGCCTCGGCCTGCAGCTTCACAAGGTCATCTGGGGAGACGTGCCGGGGCGATGAGCGGGGCGGTCGTTCTGCTCTCCGGAGGGCTCGACTCGGCGACGAGCCTCCTGATCGCGCGCGAAGAGGGGTTCGACATTCACGCTCTCTCGTTCGACTACGGGCAGCGCCATTCCGTCGAGCTCGACTGCGCGCGGAGGATCGCCGCGTCGAGCGGCGCGCGGACGCACCGCGTGGTCAAGATCGACTTTCCCGCCGCGGGCTCCTCCGCGCTGACCGACCCGGCCCTGGCCGTCCCGAAGAACGCCCTCCACCGCGAACCGATCCCCGTCACCTACGTGCCGGCGCGCAACACGATCTTCCTGGCGTACGCCGTGTCCTGGGGCGAGGCGCTCTCGGCCTTCGACATCTTCATCGGCGCGAACGCCTTGGACTCCTCGGGCTATCCGGACTGCCGGCCCGAGTTCCTCGCCGCCTTCGAGCGCACCGCGAACCTCGGCACGCGCGCGGGCGTGGAGGGCGCCGCGTTCCGGATCCACGCGCCGCTTCTCTTGATGACGAAGGCCCAGATCGTGACGAAGGCCGCCGCGCTCGGGCTCGACTTCGCGGCCACCTCCTCGTGCTACGACCCAGGGGCGCGAGGGGAGCCCTGCGGATCGTGCGACTCCTGCCTGCTCCGGGCGAAGGGGTTCGCGGAAGCGGGGCTCGACGATCCTCGATCGGCCCGGGCCTAATATATTGAGCATATTGGACTAATATTTCTGTACTAATAGCTTGACAATAAGGCACTCAAGTTTATAGGATTCAGGCTCCGGGAGGACGGTAAGTCATGCGTTTCGATCAGTTGACCATCAAAGCCCAGGAGGCGGTCCAGGAGGCCCAGCGCGATGCGCGGGCCCGGGGCAACGCCGAGCTGACTGGCGACCATCTCCTCCTCGCGCTGCTGAAACAGTCCGAGGGCGTGGTGGTACCGATCCTCCAGAAGCTCGGGGCCAGCCCCGAAGCCCTGGCCGGCCAGATCGAGTCCGATCTCGAGGCGCGGCCCAAGGTCTCGGGAGCGTCGGCCGATCCCCTTCTCGCGCGGGACCTCAACAAGGTGTTCGACCGGGCCTTCGAGATCGCCAAAGAGTTCGGCGACGAGTACGTCTCGAGCGAGCACTTCCTGCTCGCCCTCGCCGAGTCCGACGCGGAGACGGCCAGGCGCCTCGCGAAAGCCGGCGTCAAGAAGGACGCGCTGCTGAAGGCCTCGAAGGAGGTCCGCGGCTCCGCGCGGATCACCGACCCGAACCCCGAGGACAAGTACCAGGCGCTGAAGCGGTACACGCGCGACCTGACGGACCTCGCCCGGCGCGGCAAGATCGATCCCGTCATCGGCCGCGACGAGGAGATCCGCCGCGTGATCCAGGTCCTCTCGCGCCGGACCAAGAACAACCCGGTCCTGATCGGCGAGCCCGGCGTCGGCAAGACCGCCATCGTCGAGGGACTCGCCCGCCGCATCCACATGGGCGACGTGCCCGAGGGCCTGAAGAACAAGCGCGTCGTCTCGCTCGACCTCGGCGCGATGATCGCCGGCGCGAAGTACAGGGGGGAGTTCGAAGACCGCCTCAAGGCCGTCCTCAAGGAGATCGAGGAGGCGCAGGGGACGATCGTCCTCTTCATCGACGAGCTCCACACGCTCGTCGGCGCCGGGGCCGCCGAAGGGGCGATGGACGCCTCGAACATGTTGAAGCCCGCGCTCGCGCGGGGAGAGCTCCGCGCGATCGGCGCGACGACGCTCTCCGAGTACCAGAAGCACATCGAGAAGGACGCCGCCCTCGAGCGGCGCTTCCAGCCCGTCTACGTCGAGGAGCCCACGGTCGAGGACACGATCGCGATCCTCCGCGGCCTGCAGGAACGCTACGAGATCCACCACGGCGTCCGGATCACGGACGGCGCGCTCGTCGCGGCCGCGCGCCTGTCCCACCGCTACATCTCCGACCGGTTCCTGCCGGACAAGGCCATCGACCTGATCGACGAGGCCGCGGCGCGCCTGCGCACGCAGATCGACTCCGTGCCGGTCGAGATCGACGCCGTCGACCGCCGCATCGTCAACCTCGAGATCGAGAAGCGGGCCCTCCAGAAGGAGAAGACCCGCGAGGCGAAGGACCGCCTGGAGGCGCTCGAGAAGGAGCTCTCCGAGGCCCGCGAGGACGGCCACGCGGCTGCGGGCGAAGTGGACGGCCGAGAAGGAGCGCATCCAGAAGATCGGCCAGATCAAGGAGACGCTCGAGAAGGTCAAGGCCGAGGCCGTGGAGGCCGAGCGGCAGGGCGACCTGCAGAAGGTCGCGGAGCTGCGCTACGGGCGCCTGCCCCAGCTCGAGAAGGAACTGGCCGCCGAGAACGCGAAGCTCGCGGACCTCCAGAAGGGCCACCCGATGCTCCGCGAAGAGGTCGGCGAGGAGGACATCGCCGCCGTCGTCTCGAAGTGGACGGGCGTTCCCGTCGAACGGATGATCGAGAGCGAGTCCCAGAAGCTCCTCAAGATGGAGGACCGCCTCCACGCGCGGGTCATCGGCCAGGACGAGGCCGTCAAGGCGATCTCCGATGCCGTGCGGCGCTCGCGGGCCGGCCTCTCCGATCCGAACCGGCCCCTGGGCTCGTTCCTCTTCGTCGGCCCGACGGGCGTGGGCAAGACGGAGCTCGCCCGGGCCCTGGCGGAGTTCCTCTTCGACGACGAGCACGCGATGGTCCGCCTCGACATGTCCGAGTACATGGAGAAGCACGCCGTGGCGCGCATGATCGGCGCCCCGCCGGGCTACGTCGGCTACGAGGAGGGCGGACGGCTGACCGAGGCGGTCCGCCGCCGGCCGTACTCGGTGGTCCTGTTCGACGAGATCGAGAAGGCGCACCCGGACGTGTTCAACGTCCTGCTCCAGGTCCTGGACGACGGCCGCCTCACCGACGGCAAGGGCCGCGTGGTGTCCTTCAAGAACACCGTCATCATCATGACGTCGAACCTCGGCTCCGAGTGGATCGCCGAGGAGTCGACGCGCGACGAGGAAGAGATCCGGGCGAAGATCGAAGAGGCCCTGCGCCGCCACTTCCGGCCCGAGTTCTTCAACCGCATCGACGACGTCATCGTCTTCCACCGCCTGACGCGCGAGGAGATCGAGAAGATCGTCGAGATCCAGCTCCAGACCGTGGCCGAGGACGGTGCGGGACCGGGGCATCGAGCTGTCCTGGACGCCGGAGGCCCGGCGCTTCCTGGCGGGCCGGGGCTACGACCCGACCTTCGGCGCCCGGCCGCTGAAGCGGATCATCCAGAAGCAGGTCATCGGGAGCCTCGCCGAGCAGATCCTCGGGGGCGGTCTCCAGACCGGCGACTCGGCCGTGCTCACCCTGTCGAAGGACGGCGAGTCGCTCGCCGGCGAGGCCGAAGAAGGCGTAACAGGAGGACGTCATGAATCGATGCGCTCGACCCCTTCCGAATCGGCCGGAATCCCGCCATAGACTCCGCCGTTGTGCAGACCGTGAAAAGACTCTCCGCCGTCCTCCTCATCGCCGCCTCGGCGGCCCGTCTCGCCGCCGACCCCCTGTCGACCCGGAAGAGCGAGATCGTCCAGGTCGTCGAGAAGGTCTCCCCCGCGGTCGTCAACATCTCGGCCGAGCAGACCCTCCGGCGCCGCCCGTCGATCTTCGACGACTTCTTCTTCGGCGGCGACCCGCGGTCGCGCCGCCGGACCAGCCAGTCGCTCGGGTCCGGCGCGATCATCGACCCCAAGGGCATCATCCTGACCAACGAGCACGTCGTCTCCGGCGCCTCGAAGATCACGGCGATGACCAGGGCGGGCGTCGAGCTCGAGTGCGAGGTGGTCGGGTCGGACGCCGACAACGACCTCGCGGTCCTGCGCGCGAAGCGGCCGGGCGGGCCCCTGCCCTCGATCCGGCTCGGCTCCTCGTCGGACCTCCTCATCGGAGAGACGATCATCGCCATCGGCAACCCCTTCGGCCTCTCCAACACGGTGACCGCCGGCGTCGTGTCGGCGATCGGCCGGAGCGTGAAGGCCGAGAACGACCGCACGTACACCGACTTCATCCAGACCGACGCCTCGATCAATCCCGGCAACTCCGGCGGGCCGCTCGTCAACGTGGACGGGGACATGATCGGCATCGCGACCGCGATCATCGGGGGCGGCGCGCAGGGCATCGGCTTCGCGATCCCGATCGACCGGGCGAAGCGGATCGTCGACGACCTCCTGAAGTTCGGCGAGGTGCGGCCGGTCTGGGTCGGCCTTCGGGGCAAGACGCTCGTCTCCGGCGAGGAGAACCGCCCGAGGGGCTTCCGCGTCAAGATCGTCTACCCCAACTCCCCCGCGGCTCGGGCGGGCGTCCGGGTCGGCGACCAGATCGTGTCGGTCGACGGGGCCCCCATCGATTCCCAGGAGGCCTTCGAGACCGTGCTGTCGACGCGCGGGCCCGGACGACCCCTGAAGCTCGTCCTGAAGAGCCGGGAGGGCGAGCGCACCGTGACGCTCCAGGGCGAGGCGCCCCCGGCCGGCATCGGCGCCCGGATCCTGCGCGAGGAGCTCGGCATGGGCCTTCGGGCGGGCGAGGACGGCGTGCGGATCGTGACCGTCGACCGAGACAGCCTCGCGGCCCAGGCGGGCCTGAAGTCCGGAGACCAGCTCCTCGCCCTGAACGGCACCGCGATCCGCACGATCGACGACGTCGACCGCGCCCTCGAGCGCGACCTCAACAAGGGAAGCGTGCTGATCGAGATCGGGCGCGGGCGGTTCTCGTACTCGCTCACCCTGCCTTTAGACTAACCGTCGCTCCGCTTGCGAGAGGGGTCTGCGCCCTTCGGGCGCACCGGCGCGCGGCTCGCCTGTGGGCTCGACCGCGCGCCTGACCCCTCTCGCGGCGCTGCGCTCCCCGCGGCGCGGGGCTCCTCCTTCGGTTACCTCAGGAGACTCCCCGCGCCGCGAGCGGATGTCACAGGTTGACGAACGAGATAATCACGGCGCCTTCTGGACCGACGGGATCTTCCACGTGCCGTCGAGGATCGACGGCGGCTTCTCCTTCGGCCAGTACAGCCGCAGCATCAGGATGAACTTGTCCTTCGGCGCGGGCAGCCAGTTGGCCTCCTTGCCTTTGCCGGGCGACTCGTTCTGGATGTAGAGGTCCACCGAGCCGTCGGCGTTGGTTTGAGCTTGTTGCGCGGGCTGACGGTGTAGCGGTTCAGCGGGTTGTCGACGAAGAAGTAGTCGCCGTTGTACATCGTCAGCGACCAGAAGCCGTCGACCGGCGGCATCTCGCCCTTGTTGAAGTGCATGACGTACTTGTTCGCGCCGCTGTAGGCTTGCCGTCGGCGTCCGGCCTCCGAGGTCGGGTAGACGGCGTCCTGCGGCCGGTTGGCGCCGAGGCCGATCGCCGTGATCAGCGCCCGCTGGAGGTAGTCGGTGCCGTAGATGCCGGTCTTGGTCGTGAAGATCCAGCCGTTCAGTCGGCATGTCGCCGGCGTCGATGCCCTCCTTGAACCGCCCATGATCTTGTCCTGGGCCGGCTTCGGGGCACTGCCGACAGCCTTCGGCCGACGGCCGGGTCGAGCTTGCCGCGTCGAAGTCCTGCCCGGGAACGATGCCGAGCTTCGCGAGCTTCGCGACCATCGGCGCGTCTCGGCTGGCCGGCGGATTGGTCTTCATCAGCTCGCGCAGAGCAGCTTGAAGTAGGCGCCGCGGCGTCGAGTCCGTTGCACCTGGTCGCGCACCGCGCGTCTTCATGTCGATGTTCGGATCGACCTTGCCCGCCGGCGGCGTGTAGGGCTTGCCGTAGGCGCTCAGCGGCACGAGTCGATACTGGTCCTGGACCGCGTGCACGGCCTTGTAGTCCTCGGGCGTGCCGGTGCAGTAGATGCGGCCGAGCATCCAGACGATGTCCGGTCGGCGACTTTGTACTCCTTCACGCCGGCGGGCAGCGTGCCCGTTCCAGCCCGGCCCGGTGATCGCGTAGGTCTGCGCCCCGGTCCCCGTCGTCCGCTTGCCGGGCACGTCGAACACCGTCGGTCCAGCCGTCGAGCATCGGCGAAGAGGTAGTAGCGACCCTTCATGTCCGGGAGGCTCAGCACCCAGGGCTCCTTGGACACGTCGAGCCACGTGGTCGTGTAGAGCGTGTCGGCGTTGGGCGCCGTCACGTCCCGGAAGGACGCGTTGGGATACTCGCGCATCCGGACGAACTGCCCCATCGGCGCGTGCGTTCCTTCGGGCGCCGCCACGTTGGTCATCACCCGCCGGGTGATGTCCATCGTCACCAGCGGATAACCGAAGACGTACGCGTCGATCGCCGTGTCGAATGCGGCCTTCTGTTCGGCGGTCGGCTCGGCCGGCGCGGGAGCCGCTGCGGCCGGCGCCTCCGCCTTCTTGCCGCACGCGACGACGGCGAGCAGTCCGGCGGCCAGGATTGCAGACAGGGCTTTCCTCATACCTCGGATCCTCCTATCGTTTTTTTTGGGGGTTTCTCGGCGCAAAAGCCTATCACCGGTCGGTGTAGGATCGGCCCCCTTGAACGCAGCCGAGGAGCCCCGCGTCCGATTCGCGCCATCCCCGACGGGATCACTCCACGTCGGCGGGGCGAGGACCGCCCTCTACAACCTGCTCTTCGCCCGGCGCGAGAAGCGGAACGTTCATCCTCCGCATCGAGGACACCGACGTCGAGCGTTCGCGCGAGGAGCTGACCGCGCAGATCCTCTCGGCGATGGAATGGCTCGGTCTCGGCTTCGACGAGGGGCCCGTTCTACCAGTCCCGCCGATACGACCTCTACCGCGAAGCCGCCGACCGGCTGATCCGCGAGGGCAAGGCGTACCGCGCGTTCGAGACGCCGGAGGAGCTCGACGCCGAGCGCAAGAAGGCCGACGCCGCCGGCCGGGCCTATCGCTACTCGGGCGCGGGCCGCGAGATCTCTCCCGAAGAGAGCGATCGCCGGGCGCGCGCGGGCGAGCGCCACGTCGTGCGCCTGCGAATGCCGGACGAAACGATCGTCGTCGACGACCTCATCCGCGGCCGCGTGGAGTTTCCCGCCGATGCCCTCGACGACTTCGTACTCGTGCGCTCGGACGGGCACCCGCTCTACCACTTCTGCGTCTGCGTGGACGACACCGACATGCGGATCTCGCACGTCATCCGCGGCGACGACCACCTCGCCAACACGCCCAAGCACGTCGCCCTCTTCCGGGCGCTCGGCGCTCCCATCCCGAAGTTCGCGCACCTGGGGATGATCCTCGGCACGGACCGCAAGAAGCTCTCCAAGCGTCACGGCGCGGCGGCCGTCGAGGAGTGGCGCGACGAGGGAATCCTGCCCGAGGCCCTCTTCAACTTCCTGGCTCTTCTCGGCTGGGCGCCCGGAGAGCGACCGCGAGATCCTCACGCGCGAAGAGATGGAGCGGGAGTTCTCGCTCGACCGCGTCGGCGCCTCGCCCTCGGTCTTCGACCCCGAGAAGCTGCTCTGGATGAACCAGCAGTACATCGCGAAGATGCCGGCCGCCGAGCTTCTCGCGCGGTCGCTGCCGCACGCCCCGGGAGGCGCTCCCGCCGCGGAGATCGCCCTGCGCGCGATCGAGCTCCACCGGCCCCGCGTCCGCACGACGATCGAGATGGGGCGGGCGCTCTCCGCCTACGCCTCCGACCCGGCCGGCTACGATCCCGACGGCGTCAAGAAGCACGTCAAGCCGGAGACCGCGCGGCACCTGGAGTCGCTCGCCGGCCGGCTCGACGGCCTTCCCGAGTGGACGACCGCATCGACCGAGGCGGCGCTGCGGGCGACGGCCGAGGCCGAGGGCGTCTCGGCGGGCAAGCTCATCCACCCCGTGCGGCTCGCCCTGACCGGGGTCACGGTGGGAGCGCCGCTCTTCGACGTCGTGGAGCTTCTGGGGAAGGAAACGAGCCTGCGGCGGCTGCGGAAGTTCCTGGCGGAGATCCCGGCTACTCCGCCTGCCTGACTTTATATTCGTCCCGGAGCTTCCGCAGGTCCTTCAGCGCGCCGCGCAGCACCGAGATCACGTTCGAGACCTCCCGGCCGTAGTACCGCATCTCCGGATCGCAGTCGGTCAGCGTGTAGACCGCCTCGTCCTTCTCCAGCCGGTCCTTCTCGAACGTCAGCCGCTCGATCATCTCGTCGAGCTCGGTCCGCAGCACGAAGGCGATGTCCCGCACGCCGAGGTAGCGGCTGCACTGCGGGCAGTGGACCTCCTCGCTGCCGGTGTCGGGCACGCTGTCGATGACGAACTGACGTCTCGCAGCGGGGGCACTCGAAGACTTCCGGGATCATGGCTTTTCGACTCGAAGTCTACTCTCGGGCGCCCCGGGCGACGCGTGATTTTCCTGCGGCGCCCGCGCGCTCGAAAGCCCGTACAATGCGTGGAGGTCCGTCTTCGGCGGGCCCACCCGGCGGCCGCCTCGCGGCCCGGCGGAATGCGACCTTCATGAAGCTCCTCGTCGTCGTCGGCACGCGCCCCGAGGCCATCAAGATGGCTCCGGTCATTCGACGCCTGCAGAAGGAGCCGAAGGCCCGCGTCGTGGTGTGCGCGACCGCGCAGCACCGCGAGATGCTCGACCAGGTCTTCGCCCTCTTCGGCCTGACGCCGGACATCGACCTCGATCTCATGCGCCCGGACCAGACGATCAACGCTCTCGCCGCGCGCGTGCTCGCCGGCATCGACGGCGTGCTCGCCCGCGAGACGCCGGACTGGCTCCTCGTGCAGGGCGACACGACGACGGCCATGGCCTCGGCGCTGGCGGCCTTCCACCGCCGCGTGCGGGTGGGCCACGTCGAGGCGGGGCTGAGAACGGGTGACTTCCAGCATCCCTTCCCCGAAGAGATGAACCGCCGGGTCGTCGACCTGGTCTCGGACGCCAACTTCGCTCCGACCCGCCGGGCGGCGCGGGCGCTGGCCTCGGAAGAGGTCCCGCCGGGGAAGATCTTCCTCACCGGCAACACCGTCGTCGACGCGCTCGGCGAGATCGCCAGCCGCGAAGGCGACGTGCCCGAGGAAGACCTCGTGCTGATCACCGCGCACCGGCGCGAGAGCTTCGGCGAGCCGCTCGAGCGCGTGGTCCGCGCGATCGGCCGCCTCGCCGGCGGGTTCCCCGCGACTCGGTTCGTCCACGTCATCCACCCCAATCCCAACGTCAAGGACGTCGTCCGCCGCAACGCCACGTTCGCCAACGTGACGCTCGTCGAACCGCTCGACTACCTGGCCCTCGTGCGCCTCATGCGACGGGCGCGCCTGATCCTGACCGACTCCGGGGGGATCCAGGAGGAGGCGCCGACCTTCGGCAAGCCCGTGCTGGTGCTGCGGGAGAAGACCGAGCGCCCCGAGGGCGTCGAGGCCGGCCTCGCCCGGCTCGTCGGGACCGACGAGGAGAAGATCGTGGCCGAGGCCTCGGGCCTGCTCTCCGATGGCGCCGCGCGCCGCCGGATGAGCGGCCGCAACCCCTATGGCGACGGCCGGGCCGCCGAGCGGATCGCCGCCATCCTTCTCGGACGCCCCTTCGAGCCATTCGAGCCGCCGGCATGAGACTCTTGCCGGCATGAGGCAGGACTGGGAGTCGGGGCTGCGCGGGCGGATCTATGCCCTGGGCCGCCGGCTCACGCCGCTTTCGTGGCGGCGGGCCCTTCGCCGGCGCATCCCGGCCGAACGCCTGCTCGGCATCCGAAAGCCGTCGGTGGAATCCGCCTGGTCACCGCTCGCCCCGGGCTCCGCGCGGCCGGGGCGCGAGGACGTCGTCGTGCTGCCCGTGATCGCGTGGAGCTACCGCCGGCAGCGGCCGCAGCAGCTCGCCGAGGCTCTCGCCCGGCGGGGACGCCGCGTCTTCTACGGCTCGGTCCAGGGCTCCGGGGAGCCCCGGGAACCGGTCGGTGCCGGGCCCGGCGTGACCCTGCTGCCGCTCGAGGGCCCGCGCCGCGAGGACCTGCCGGAGAGAAGCCTTTCCGGACGCCCGCTCGCACGCGCCTTCGACGGGCTCGCCGCCGCGCACGAGCGGTTCGGGCTCGGCCGGGCGGCCGTCCTGGTCCAGACGCCCTTCTGGGCTCCCCTCGGCGAGGCGCTCCGGGAGCGCCTCGGCTGGCGCGTCCTCTACGACTGCCTCGACGCGCACGAGGCCTTCGCCACGAACCGCCCGGAGGTGCTCGTTGCCGCCGAGCGCGAGCTCGCGCAGGCGGCGGACCTCGTCGTCGCGACCTCCGAGACGCTGCGGCGCCGGATGGAGACCTGGAACGCGTCCTGTCGCCTGCTTCCCAACGCCTGCGACTTCGAGCTCTTCGCCCCGGTCGCGGCGCCGCCCGCGGGAGGGCCGCTGACGGTCGGCTACGTCGGCGCCGTCGACGAGTGGTTCGACGGCGAGCTTCTGGGGCGTCTGGCCGCGCTGTCGCCGGACTGGCGCTTCGAGATCGTCGGGGGCCGGGAAGGCGACGCGGGGACCTTGCCTCCGCGCGCCAACGTCGTCTTCCACGGCGAGCGGCCTCATGCCGAGATGCCGGCCTTCCGTTCCCGGTTCCACGTCGAGATCATCCCGTTCCGGCTGTCGCCCCTGACGCACGCGACCGACCCCGTCAAGCTCTACGAGGCGGCGGCCTCCGGCCGGCCGGTCGTGGCCACCCCCATGGACTCGCTCCGGGCCATTGCGCGCCGCGGCGTGGTCCGGCTCGCGGCCACGGCCGAGCAGTTCGTCCGGGAGATCTCGGCGGCGGCCGCCGAGGGCCCCGGCGCCGCCCCGCGCCAGCGGGCCTTCGCCCGGGAGAACACCTGGGACGTTCGCGCCGCGGCGCTCGACTCCTGGATCCTCAACCTGCCGCCCGCCTCGTAAGATGCCGGACGTGAAGCCCGCCGCCAGCCCTGCACCGGTCTACGACTCGGCCCGCCGGCGCCCGCGCTGGCTCGAGGAGGCCGAGAACCTCTGGCGCTACCGCGGCCTCGTGCACGAGCTCGTCATCCGCGACATCAAGGTCCGGTACAAGCGATCGGTGCTCGGGCTCGTCTGGACGATGCTCGCTCCGCTGCTGAACATGATCGCCCTCACGCTCGTTTTCTCGGCCATGCTGAAGAGCGCGGTCACGAATTACCCCGTCTACTTCATGGCGGGCCAGATCTTCTGGGGCTACTTCTCCCAGACCAGCGTCTCCGCGGCCTCCTCGACCCAGGCCTCCAACGACCTGGCCCGCCGAATGTTCGTGCCGCGCTCGGTCTTCGTCGCGGCGGCCGTCGGCGGCGGGCTCGTCAACCTCGTGCTCTCGCTCGTGCCGCTGCTTCTCATCGTCGCGATCACCGGCTTTCCGCTGCACCCGACCTGGGCCTTCCTGCCCGTCTCGATCTTCATCCTCACGCTCTTCACGACCGGCATCAGCCTCCTGCTCTTCACGGTGACCTCGCGCTTCGCGGACGTCCGGGAGATGTACGCGGTCATCGTCCAGACCTGGTTCTTCCTGACGCCGATCGTCTACGAGCCCTCGATCGTCCCCTACCGGTACCGGGTGTGGCTGTCGCTCAACCCGATGTACCACCTGATCCAGGTGTTCCGGAAACCGATCTACGACGGCGTCCTGCCGTCGATGGAGCTGGTGGTCGTGTCGCTGACCTTCTCCGTCGCCGTCCTGGTCACGGGTTGGGTCTACTTCTGCCACCGCTCGGACGACCTGGCGTACTGGAGCTAGTGTCATGGCACAGAAATGCCGGCGTAGCCGCTCGGCCGGGAAGGGGCCACGTCGCGTGAGTTCTCGAGACCTCGGTCTCGTTTCGAGGTGGCCCGTCGTCACCACGACTTCCGAGACAGGACTCTAGCCGGCCGTGCCCGCCATCTCTCTCGAGAAGGTCGCGCTCCGGTACCGGGTGCCGAAGGAGCGCATCCCCTCGCTCAAGGAATACGCCATCCGGCGCCTTCAGCGGCGCGTGACGTTCGAAGACTTCGAGGCCCTGAAGGACGTCGACCTCTCGATCGAGCCCGGCGAGCGCGTCGGGGTCATCGGGCGAAACGGCGCCGGCAAGAGCACGCTCTTCCGGATCATCTCCCGGGTGCTCCCGCCGTCGGAGGGCCGGGTCTTCGTGGCCGGGCGAATCGCCCCGATCCTCGAGCTCGGCCTCGGGTTCCACGGCGAGCTGACGGGGCGCGAAAACGTGATGCTCCAGGGCGCGCTCCTCGGCTTCTCCCGCGCCGAGATCCGCGAGCGCCTCGAACGGATCGTCGAGTGGGCCGAGCTCCAGGATTTCATCGACGCCCCGGCCCGCACCTTCTCGACGGGCATGTCCGCGCGCCTCGCCTTCGCGGTCGCGACCGACGTCGACCCCGACATCCTCCTCGTCGACGAGGCCTTGTCGGTCGGCGACGAGAAGTTCCAGCGCAAGTGCCACGACCGCATGCAGGGCTTCCACGGCCGCGGCAAGACGATGATGCTCGTCTCCCACTCGCTGTCGCAGATCCAGGACAACTGCGACCGCGCGATCTGGCTCCACCACGGCCGCGTCGTCAGTGACGGCGACGCCGCGTCGGTCACCGAGGCGTACCACCAGTGGTCGCTCGGCGAGACCGACGCGGTCGGCGCTCCGGTCTAGCCGAGAGGGGCACCGGGGGTCAGACCGCCTCTGCGGCGTCGGCTCGACAGACGGGGCACCTGGGGTCTGACCCCCTCCGGGAGTGTCGGCTCGAGCCGGAGTGAGGCTCTCGACCGGAGGGGGTCAGACCCCAAAAAGAAAGGGCCCGGCTTACGCCGGGCCCGAATCGAAGCGGGAGAGCCGCGTCTCAGAGATGCGGGACGTTGAAGGCCTTCACCAGGAAGACCGCCATCTGCCCGTTCGAGATGTTGGCGTTCGGGCAGTAGTTGTCGCCGCCGCAGCCCGCGGTGACGCCCTGGTTGAAGAGATACTCGATGAAGTCGACCGCGAAACCGCCCGGGCACGCCACGTCGTCGAAGATGCCCTTGCAGGCCGGCGGAACGAACGTGGAGCCCTCGACCGCCTTCACGATGAAGACCGCCATCTGGGCGCGCGTGTTCGGCTGGTTGGGGCAGTAGATGTCCGTGCCGCAGCCGGCGGTGATGCCCTCGTCGACGAGCCACTGGATGTAATTCGCGTTGGACGACTGCTGGGTGACGTCGTCGAACGAGTTCTGGTACGGCGTGCCGAGGAAGTCGGCGCCGTTGACCGCCCGTCCGATGTAACCGGCCATGTCGGCCCGCGTCACGACGCCGTTGGGGCAGAAGTCGAATCCCCCACAGCCCGTCATGATGCCCGCGCCCGCCGCGCCGTAGATGTACGCCTGGAACTGGTTGGAGTCCGGAACGTCGTTGAAGCGCACCGTGAAGTTCACCGGCAGCGGATCGAGGGCGTAGGGCGTGTCGGTTCCGAAGACGAGCTGCGCCTGGTGGAGACCCGAACGCACGCCCGTCGCATCGAAGCGTCACGGTCACGGGCAGATCGCCGCCGGAGGCGACGTCGCCCGAGGTCGGATCCTCGGAGAGCCAGGGCACGTCGTTGACGCACCAGTTGGTCTCGCCCGACTCGACCTTGAAGATCTCCTGCAGGTTCTGCTCGACGTACCAGAGGTTGCCGTCACAGTCGGCCTCGAGGCCGGCCGAGCCGAAGGGCGTCGTGGCCCGCACGCCGCCGTCCTTGATCTGGAAGGCGCCGACGACGAGGTAGCTGTGGCTGTCGAGAACCCAGATGTCGAACGGCCCGTCGGTGTTCTCGGCGACGTAGATGTGCTGGGACCGCGGATCGTAGGCCAGGCCCGAGATGCCGAGGCCGACGAAGGCCGCGTCGAGGAAGTTGCCTTCCTTGTCGAAGTGCCAGATGACGCCGTCGTTCCAGGAGCCGGCGTAGAAGCTGTCGGTCACGACGTCGTACGCCAGGCCGCGCTCGGACGTCGGGAAGGCCGGGCAGATCTTGTTGCCCGTGGGCGCCTCCGCCACCGGGTCGACTTCGTAGATGCACGTGTCGGCGCCGACGTTGACGCGCCACAGCATGCCCGTCCGGGAGTCGTACGCGCCGTCGGCCGCGAACACGTCGATCCAGCTGTTGTTGTCGATCGATTCGCCCGTCTGGGTCCCGTCGGAGGCGAGGTACTGGTAGTCGAAGTTGTCGCCGCCGGCAGCCGCGAGGTCGCCGACCCAGAAATTGTCCTCGTCCGTGTTGTAGGAGATTCCCCACCCGAAGGTCAGGTCGGTCGGATAGGAGGCCAGCAGGTTACCCGCCGCCTCCGCGACGGCCGGGGGCTGCGCGAGGCCGGAAAGAGCCGGGATGTTGCGCGTGGAGCGGGCATCGAGTTCCTTCTTGGGAACGCGCGCCCGGATGCCGCGCAGGAAGCTCTCGCTCGGCAGCGTGGCCGTGACCGGAGGCTGATACGGGATGTCGAGCTCGCCGATGGTGAAGGCCCCGCCGATCTGGCCGCTGTTGGCCAGCGTGACGGTCTGTCTCGTCCGAGCCGCCCGGATCGGCGATGCCGTTGACCGGGGACGGAGTGGCGTTGAGGCTGGCCGCGGGCAGGTGGAAATCCTGCCGGACGACGTCGCCGATGTCGACCGCCGCCGTCTGGGCGTCCGCCCCGTAGCGTGCGAGCGAAGCCTCCATGGGCTGCGATGCGAGGCCGGAGAAGAGGATGTAGAAGCCGCCCGGCTGGTTGGGATCCTCGGGAACGTCGAAGGTCGTCGCCGTCGTGTCCAGGCCCGCCGTCGGCGCAAACGCCACCGTGGCGCCCGCCAGGCCCTTGTCCGTGTTGAGGTCGAACACGTTGCCGACGATCAGTCCGCCCTCCTGGGCGTTGCACGAGGCGTTGCCGATCTGGATGTCGTCGACCTGCCACCACCAGGCGAAGTTGCCCTGGTAGCGCCACCGGACCCGGACGTCGGCCTGGTTGGCCGCGCCGGGCAGGCCCGCCTGCAGCGTCGCCGGCCCGAACAGCTGGCCGTCGGCGTCGGTCCGGTGGATCACGGTCGTCCACGTCGTGCCGCCGTCGATGCTGTAGTCGACGTCGCCGATCTGCCCGCAGCAGGTCACGTACTCGGTGGCGAACGAGACGAACGGATTGGCCACGCCCGTCATGTCGATCGACGGCGTGATCAGCGACGTGTCGTCCGTGACGAACCCGTCACAGTTGCTGTTGCCGAGAGCGTACGGCCCGCTCCCGCCGGTGTCGTTGCCGGGGAACTGGTCGCACGGGTCGGCTCCGTCGAAGATGGTCCACGGGAGGCCCCCGTCCCCGGAGTCGTTCGTGATCGCCCATCCTGCGGGGAGCGTTCCCGCGTCGAAGCTCTCGCTCAGGAGAATCGTGGGCTTGCCGGGAAGGAAGCCCGGCGCGTCGCAGACGAGGCCCTCGACGGCGAGGCTGGCGTCGTAGATGATGGGCGCCCCGGCCGTCGTGATGGGGGCCCGCAGGGAGTTGTATCCCGGCCCGACCGCCGTGATGGTGACGGTGTAGTCGAGGCCGTCGAACAGGCTCCCGGAGTAGTCGCCGGTCACCGGGTTGGTGAACAGGACCAGCGGATCGGTCGAGTCCGAGGTGAACTCGAGGCGGGCGTACAGGTGCCAGCCACCGCCCGAGCCGTCCGTCACCTCACCGGAGATGGTCACCTGGGGCGCGCCCTTGGGCTGCATCTTCCCGGGCCTGGTCGCGCCCGCCCACTTGCGCGGGGCGGGGACGGCCTGCGCGGAGGCCGCCTTCCGGACTTTGGTCTTGCTGGCCTGCGCACCCTGCGCGGAGAGAAGCACGGACCCGCTCAGAGCGAGGCACGCTCCGACGGCGAGTATCCAGGCCGATAGCCTTTTCACCGAAAACCGGTGCATTGCCGTTCCTCCTTCAAAAAAAAGTAACGCGTATTCGGAGCTCGAACATCCTCAGAGTCCGTAGAGACTCAAACCGAACGTCTTGACCAGGAATACCGCCATCTGCTGCCGGGCGACCTCGTTGCCCGGGCAGTAGTTCCCGCCGCCGCAGCCCGCCGTGACGTTGCGCGCGACGAGCTCGTAGATCCACGTCGCGAACGGGCTCGAGCACGGCACGTCGCCGAAGCTCGCCGTGGTGCAGGCCGGGGGCACGTAAGCCGAGCCCTCCGCCGTCTTCAGGAGAAAGACCGCCATCTGCTGGCGTGTCGTGGGATCGCCCGGGCAGTAGTTCGTGCCGTCGCCGCAACCGGCCGTCACGCCGCGCGCCGCGAGCTCGTTGATCCACGCGGCGAACGGGCTCGAGCACGGCACGTCGAGGAAGACGGGCGTGTCGCAGGCCGGGGGCGTGTAGGCGGAGCCCTCCGCCGCCTTGAGCAGGAACACCGCCATCTGCTGGCGGGTCACCGTGTCGGTCGGGCAGAAGGTGGTCCCGTCGCCGCAGCCGGCCGTCACGCCGTTGTGCAGAACGGTCTCGACGCTCGGGTAGAAGGGACTGCTCGGAGGCCACGTCGCCGAAGCTGCCGCCCACGTGGAGCGTCCACTCCTTCTGCGCGAGCGAGCCTCCCTGCGGGATCAGCGCGGCGTTGAGGTCCTCGACGATCGTGGCGTCCCAGTGCGTCGACGGCCGCTCGGCCGCCGTGATGCTGACGCCGTAGCAGTCCGTGCAGGCCGCCGACTCCGTCGGGTTGAGCGTCGCGTAGGCGCCGGCCGCGTCGGTGATGTCGTAGGTCGGCCCCGCCGGGCCGTTGAAGGACGAGGCCACGCCGGTCAGCGCCACCGCATTCAGTCCGGTGTTGGCCCACCTCGGCGAAAGCACCGCGACCTCTCCGGGCTCGAGGATGCCGTTGCCCGCGCCGTCCACGGCGAGGCTTTGAGGCGCCACCTGGGTCGCCAGCGCGCAGTCGTCGGAGTGAGCGTCGGGCACCTGGAGATAGAAGTCCGTGATCGTGACCTGATCGAAGTCGAAGCCCTTCCGGGAGTCGAGCTCGTCCGTGCCGTAGTTGATCTGGAGGTACGCGGCCACGTCCGTGAAGGCGCCCCCCGCGTTGAAGGCCGCGGAAGTCCAGTTCGCCTGGAACCAGTTGGCCGGGAAGCCCGGCGACGTGCCGTTCCATCCCGCCTGCCCGCCCGTGTTGCACGAGCCGTTGGCCGACCCGTTGGCCACGTTGTAGAACCGGCCGCTCGACGGCGCGATGACGGTGCGCTCGCCGTTGGAGGCGTTGACGACGCTGACGTTGGCCCGGTCGTAGGGGGCGTCGGTCGTCGGTTCGATGTCGTACCGGACGAACATCGAAAGGGTCGAGGAGTCCGTCAGCACGATGATGGGCGAGCGAACGACGTCGCAGGCGAACGGCAAGTCCGAAGACGACGACATGTGCGCGGTCGTGCCCGTCGGCCCCGGACCCGAGGATGCGGTTGAACGTGCCGCGAGGTCGTGACCCAGCCCTCGCGCCCGCTCTCGAAGCCGAAGGTCTGGCTCGCCGTCGAGGCCAGGTCGCTTTCGGTCTGGGAGAAGGAGATCACCTGGGAGCGGGTCTCGCGCTCCGAGCTCGTCGGCCGTGACCTCGACGAGGAAGTTCGTCTGGCCGTTGAAGGTCAGGCCCTGCGGCACCACCTGGAAGGAGGCCGCCGCGACCGTGCAGGAGGCCATCGTCGCCGCGACCGGCGCCGGCAGCGCCGTCAGGATCGTGGACAGCGGGTGCGTGACCGCGGTGATCGAGACGATCCGGACGTTCGTCAGGTCGCCCACGCCGATGTTGTTGACCCCGAAGGTCACCGTGGCCGTCTCGCAGTTGTCGAGGAAGGGATCGCCGTCGCCGCCCGACAAGGACGGCGCGCCCGCGAAGGCCAGGTTGGGCCCGGCGACCGGGCTCGCCCTGGGCGCACTCGCTCATCGGGCCGAAGCAGGCCGCGTTGGACCCCACCGGAACGACGCTGTAGGAGTAAGTCCGGCCGTTCGCGAGCCCCGTGTCGAGGAACGAGAGCTCGGACGTCTTCGCGATGATCGGCCTTGCCGTAGTTGCACCCGTCGATCCCGTCGCCGCGGTAGACGATGTAGCTCGCGGCGTCCGCGACCTCCGTCCAGGTGACCTCGATCGCGCGGTCCCGGCCGGTCAGCGTCACGGCCGGCGCTTCCGCCGGGGCGCCGGCGCAGCCGCTGTTCTGGGACACGGGCGACGCGCAGTGGATCTCGTGGCGCTCGAAGGCCGCCCGGATGGCGGTCATGTGCGGCGTGCCGTCGGTCAGGCTGCCGTTGTCGTCGTCGACCGCGAGCAGGTTGAGGTAGCCGCCCGTCGCGGAACATCCGCCGCCGACCGAGCAGGTGTACCAGGCGCTGATGGGCTGCGCGCCGAGGTAGGCCAGCCGCGTCGCCACCTCGTGGGCCCTCTGGGTGTCGTAGTTGAAGGGCGCCGCGGTCAGGTCGCGGGTCTTCAGGTCGAAGAGCGCCTCGGCCGCGACCATGCCCTCGCAGTGGGTCTCGTGGTTGCACGGGCCGAGGGAGCCCCCGGTCGGGCAGGCCGTGGCCCCGCCCGCGCCCGCGCACTGCTGGTCGGTGAAGCCGTTCTGGATCCAGCTGATCGTGTGCGGCGCGTCGCAGCGATGGTTCATGTAGTCGATGTCGCGCACGCCGGTGCAGCCGGTCTGGGGCGTTCCGTCGCACGTGTCGCCGTACCCGGTGCAGGTCTGGGTCGACGAAGAAGCCGCGGCCGATGCAGGAGGTGTCCAGGCGCAGCATCGCGTAGATGTCCGCGATGGCCTCGCCGGGCCCGGCGATGTTGGGATTGACGCCGTTGTTGTCCATCCCGTGGCCCCACTCGTGGTCGAAGATGGCCGCGATCTCGCCGGTGTTGCGGCACCCTCCGCCCGAGCGGAAGAAGTTGACGGCCGCGCCGTTCCAGTTGGCGTTGCAGCGTCTGCTGGATGTTCATGTTGGCCGTCAGCTGCTCGCGCAGCCCAACCGCCGCCGGGATCGGAGGCGGGCAGGTGGCCGCGGGCCTGCTCGGCGATGCGGTTCAGCTCGTAGTAGCCCGAGCGGCTCGACTTCGTGTCGCCGGCCGAATGCCCCGCCGGCACGACGCAGTCGGTGGCCGCCGACCGTCGGACCGGAGCCGAGCTCGATGCCCGAGGTCCCGGTCTCGTTGGCCTGCGCCGCACGTGTCGCTCATCTTGATGAAGAGGCCGTTGAGCTTGGTCGAGATCGAGCCGGGGATGCAGCCGAGGTTGCCGCCCACGTCGGTGTACTGCTTGACGCCGTCGACCGTGTAGTCGACGAAGGACATCGGCCAGCTCACCTGCTCGACGCCGTCGGGAGGCCGCTGGTCGTTGGAAAGCGGGTACACGCCGCCCGTGATCTGGCCGTCGGCGTACTGGTTGCGGTCCTCGAAGGCGAAGAGAGTGCCGTTGGCGGCGTCGACGAGCCCTTCCCAGGAGCCGATGTCGTCGCCGACCTTCACCATCACCGACCAGGCCAGCCGGTAGTGGATGGAGTCGCCGCTCGCCATGGGAACCAGCTCGAGGCCCGGCTCGCGGAGCTCGTTGGAGATCGCGAGCGGCGCCACGTGCGCGGCAACGGCGGCGCGCGCCGCGTCGGCGGAGACGGCCGGCGCTCCGGCGGCGTCGATGTCGCCCCACTTCGGGAGGCCGAGCAGGAGGAGGTTGCCGTGCTTGATCGCGGCGCCGATCGCGTTGTCGCGGACCGGGATGCCGTCGACCACGCGCGGGACGTGCACGAAGATCAGGGTGCCGTCGTCGTAGATCCCGATCCGGGGAGACCGGGACAACTGCGCCATGTCGATTTTGAGGTCGCGCTCATGGCCCTCGAGATACGCGCGCAGCGCCCGCCAGACCTCGGTCTGAAGGGCGGCATCGTCTTTCGGCGCTCCGGTCGCGGCCCACGACAGGTGGTTCCCCACGCCGTTGCCGGGGATCAGCGGCTGGCTCAGGATGAGGGAGGTCACGCGGCCCGTGCGCGAGTCGAAGAAGATCGAGCCTTCGCCGACGCCGAAGGCCGGCAGCGCGGCGCGAAAGCTCATCGACCTTGTCGGCGCGCGCCTGCTGCAGGGTCTCGGTGACTTCCGGGACGTAGAGGTCCGGGTGGCGAAACCACCGGTCCCGAACCGGGCTCGACTGGGGAACGACCTGGGCATTCGCCGCGACGGGGACACCCGAGCAGACGAGTAGAGCCACCCAGAGGCTCCGGGCCTTGAGAGTCATGGCACTCCTTTGAATGTGGATGAAAACGGAGGACCTCCCACAGCTTGGAAACCAGTTCGTTCCCGGGTCACCCTCCGTTGTCTACGCGAAACTGGCTGAAAAACTATCGTCAAGTCTCGGGGCTTTCAAGGGAAAACTACGGGCTCTCCTCGAGCAGGCGCCGGGCGTCCTCGCCCGGGGGCGTCCCCCTGCCGAGCCGCGCGGCGCGCTCGAGATACGGCCTCGCGGCGCCGGCGCGGCCGCCGCTGACCAGCAGTTTCGCCAGATGCAGGAGCGCCCGCGGATCATCGAGGCCGAGCGCCGCCGCCTTTTCAAATCGTTGGATCGCTTCGGCGGTTCTTCCCTGCGTCTCGGAGACCTCGCCGGCCACCCACCAGCCCGCCGGGAACGTCGGCAGGAGACGAACCGCGGCCTGCGCATGGCGTTGAGCCGCGGCCACGTCGCCCGCCGGCAGCTCGATCTGAGCGAGACGCGCATAGAGCGCGCCGCTGTTCGATCCCGACGCCTCCCCTTCCCGGAGGATCCGCAGCTCCTCTCCCGGCGGCGCCCCCGTTCGGCGGCGAGCTCCGCCAGCCCCAGCCAGGCCGCCGCAAACCGCGGATTGAGCCCGAGCGCGGTCCGGTAGGAGGCCCGCGCCTGCTCGAGGCGGCCGGCCTGGACGTAGAGCCTCGCGAGCTGAAGATGCAGGAAGTCGAGGCCGGGATTGAGCTCCAGCGCCTCGCCGAGCGTCTCGATCGCCTTTCCGGTGTCCCCCGCGGCGGCCTCGGCCTCGGCCAGCCGGGCCAGGAACGGCACGTTCGACGGGCTGCGCTTGACCAGGTCCTCGAGCCTCGCGGCCGCGTCGCGCGCCTTCCCCTGCCGCGTCAACGCCCTGGCCTCCTCGAACTCGTCGAGCATCCGGATGCCGTCCTTGGGGTCGATCGACCCGGCCCTTCCGCTGGCGCCGGAGAGGTATCCCAGCCGGCGCAGCGACTCGGCGAGCTCCCCCGACTCCGGCGGGCGAGCGCCCTTGCGTGCGGCCCGGTTCGCGTCGGCGATGGCCTTCTGGAGGCGCCGCGCGGCGTCCGGCTCCCGCCCCCAGAGGTTGCGGCTCTCCGCCGGATCGGCCACGAGGTCGTAGAGCTCGGGGCGCGGAGCGGCGATGAAGCGAAACCGTGAGTCCGTCGCGGCGGCGAGCGGGCTCCAGCCGTAGGCGGACGCCGGCATGTCCGTCTCGCTGTAGACGGGCCCGGCGCCGGCGGCGTCGGTAGGATCGCCGATCGAGGGAAGGGCCGGCCCGAAGGGGGACGCGTCGCCGGAGAAGCCCGCGAGCCCGAGCAGGGTCGATGCGCAGCGCGCGGGTCCCCGCGGGCGCTTCGACGACGCGGCCCCGCTCCACCCCCGGACCGGCGAGAATCAGCGGCACGGCGAGCGCGCCCTGGTAGAGGAAGACGCCGTGCTCCTTCTCGCCGTGCTCCCCGAGCATCTCGCCGTGGTCGCCCACGGCCGCGACGATCCGGCGGCCGGCTCCCGGCAGCCCGGCGAGCAGGCGCCCCACCTCGCGGTCCACGTAGGCGATCTCGCCCGGCATAGCGCCGCGGCGCGGAGGCGCCGGCAGAGCGGCCTGGCGGCTCGTACGGCGCGTGCGGGTCGTAGTAGTGCACCCAGAGGAAGTACGGCCGGCCCGACGGGAGCTTCGACGCCCAGGCGAGGGCCGCGCCGGTCACCGCGGCCGCATCGCGCTCGGGATAGCCCTGCTCGCCGACCTGTTCGGCGACCATCGCGTCGTCGTAGGCGTCGAAACCGCGCGCCAGGCCGAATCGGCGATCGAGAACCCGGGACGCGACGACCGCGCCGGTCGCGTAGCCGCGCCGGGAGAACGCGGCCGAAAGGGTCGGCACGTCCTCCGGCAGCGAGGCCACGCCGTTGTCGCGCACGCCGTGGGAGGGAGGGTCGAGGCCCGTCATCAGGCTGCAGTGCGCCGGGAGCGTCAACGGCGAGGCGGTGAGAGCGTTCGCGTAGCGCGTTCCCGACCGGGCCAGCACGTCGAGGTTCGGTGTCAACGGCGCGCCGTCCTGCCGGCTCCCCACGCGATCCGCCCGCGTCGTGTCGAGCGTGATGAGGACGATCGACGGGGGCGACGGCGACTGGCCGGTCGCCGGGCGTCCCGCGAGAGCGCCCAGCAGAAGGAGACCCGCGACCCTGCGCTTGCGCATCGAGCCGCTCAAGATAGCAGGGGCGGGGGCATTGAGCCGGGTCGGCGCGACGGACAGGGCACCTGGGGTCAGACCCCCTCTCGTCGCAGGCTCGATTCGGAGCTCGGCTCGAACCGGGGGTCAGACCCCAAACAAAAGGGCCCGGCTTGCGCCGGGCCCGTAGAGAAGCTGGAGAACCGCCGATCAGAGGTGCGGAACGTTGAAGGCCTTGACCAGGAAGACCGCCATCTGACCGTTGGTGATGCTGGCATTCGGGCAGAAGTTCCCGCCGCCGCAACCGCTCGTGACGCCCGTCGAGACCAGGTACTCGATGAAGTCGACCGCGAACCCGCCCGGGCACGGCACGTCAGCGAAGGTGCCGGGCGGCGTGCAGGCCGGCGGCACGAAGGCCGCGCCCTCGGTGGCCTTGACGATGAACACGGACATCTGCGCGCGGGTGTTCGGGTTGTTCGGGCAGTAGATGCCCGTCCCGCAGCCCGCCGTGATGCCGTCGTCGACGAGAGCCTGGATGTAGTTGGCGTTGGGCGTCTGCTGCGAGACGTCGCTGAAGCCGCCCAGATAGGGAGACCCGAGATAGTCGGCGCCCTTCATGGCGCGCTCGATGTATCCGGCCATGTCGGAGCGAGTCACGACGCCGTCGGGGCAGAAGTTGTCGCCGCCGCAGCCCGTCATGATGCCCGCGCCCGCCGCGCCGTAGATGAACGCCTGGAAGATGTTGGAGTCGGGCACGTCGAGGAAGCGGACCGTGAAGTTGACGGGCACCGGTGCCAGGGCGTTCGGCGTATCGGTCCGGAAGACCAGCTGCGCCTGCCGCAGGCCCGGGTTCAGGCCCGTCGGAATCGAAGGTGACGGTGACCGGAAGCGTGCTGGCCCCGCCCGCGCGGGCAGACCCGGCTCCGACCGTGCCTTCCGTCGGATCCTCGGAGAGCCACGGAATCTCGTTGACGCACGCAGTTGCTCGTGCGCCGAGGCCACCTTGTAGATCGTCTGCCTGTTCTGGTCGATGACCCACAGGTGGCCGTCGCAGTCGGCAATCCATGTCGAGCGCCGCCGAACGGCTGATGACCGGGGAATCCGTTGGCTCCTGACCGAGAACGCGGCGACGAAGTCGAGTAGGTCGCCGCATCCATGATCCAGACGTCGAGCCGCCGCCGGCGTTCTGCATGACGAAGAGGTTGCCGGTCCGCGGGTCGTAGGCGAGGCCCGAGACCGGCAGGCCCACGAAGGCGGAGTCGAGGATGGCGCCGGTCGTGTCGAAGTGCACGATGACGCCGTCGTTCCAAGAACCCGCCGAGTAGTACGTGTCGGTCACGAGGTCGTACGCGAGACCGCGCTGCCGACGTCTGAAGGCCGGACAGATCTTCTTGCCGGTCGAAACATGGTTGCCGGGTCGAGCTCGTAGATGCAGGTGTCGGGCGCCGGACGTCTGACGCGCCTGACCAGCCCGTTCCGGCCGTTGTAGGCCCCGTCGGCCGCGAAGAGTCCGACCGATGAAGTGTCAGTCGATCGTGTTGCCCGTCTGCGTGCCGTCCACGGCGTCGAACTCGTAGTCGAGATCGTCGCCGCCGCCCGCGCCCCGAGGTTGGAGATCCAGAGCGTGCTGCCGTCGGTGTCCGAAGTGGCACCCCAGCCGTACGCGATGTCGGTGGGATAGGACGCGAGGACGCCGCCGGCCGACGTCGGGGCCGTGCGTTCCGGCGCGCCCGGAATCGCCGGAAGACCGCCGTAGACTCCGTGCGATCGCGCCGGTTCGCGCCGGAACGCGGGCGAGCGCCGCCGCGACCTTCGCCGTGTCGGCGTACGGCCGGTGCGCCGCGGCACCGTCGAACCGGCGGCTTGTCGAGCTCCGCCGATGGCGAACGCTTCCCGGCGCCGACCCGGTGTTGGTCATGTTGAGCGTCTGCTCGTCCGTGTCGCCGCCCGGATCCACCCGGGCGTAGAGCGGATGCGGACTCGCCGCGAGAACGCCGGAGGGCAGCGCGAAGTCGAGACGCTGGGTCGCGTTGGGCACGACGAGCGTGCTCTTCTGCACCGAGCCGTAGAGCTCCAGCGAGGCCTCGGAACGGCTGGGTGCCCGACGGGGCGAAGAGGATGTAGAAGCCGTCGCCTTCGCCCGCCGAATGGAAGGTGAGGGTCTCGGCGTCGTCGGGCAGGTTCTTGACCGTCGCTCCGTTCAAGCCGAGGCCGGTCGCGAGGCTCGTCACCTTGCCGACCACGAGGCCGCCGGCTCCGACGTCGCACGTGACCTGGCCGAGGGCGACGTTGTCGACCTGCCACCACCACGCGAAGAACGCGTTGTAGTAGTGGAAGCGGGCCTTGACGTCGGCCTGGCCGGCGGCGAGCGACGTGATGTCGACCGACTCGACGCGGGGACCGCGGGCGTCGGCCGTCTTCTCCCAGACGTTGGTCCACGAGGTGCCGCCGTCCGTCGAGACGTCGACGTCGGCGATGTCCCCCGACGGGTTGTAGTGACGGTAGTCGGTGTTGAAGCGGATCGCGGCGCTCGAGAAGCTGGACATGTCGACCGACGAAGTGATGAGCGAGGTGTCATCCGTGACGAAGCCGTCGCAATCGCTGTCGACGAGGGCGTAGTAGCCCGTGCCGCCCGTGAGGTTGCCGTCGAACTGGCCGTGGCCGCAGGGGTCGCCACCGTTGGTGATGAACCACTGACCGCCGCCGTCCTTGCTGTTGTTGGTGATGTCCCAGCCCGCGGGCAGCTCGCCGCCCTCGAAGTCCTCCTGGAGGCCATCGATGTTGAGCGTGTAGCCCGGCGCCGAGCAGGTCTGCGCGTCGACGAGCAGCTCCCAGTTCTTCACCACGCCGCCCGGGGTGACGGGCGGGAAGGACAGGTCGACCGTTCCGCCGCCCGGCAGGTAGCCCGGGCCCACGGCCGTGATCTGGAAGGTGTACGTGATCCCCTGGACGAGCACGATGCTGTAGTAGCCGTTGACCGGGTTCGTCTGGATGTTGAAGGTCGGCGCGCCCGGCGCGGTGATCTTGATGTTCGCGTAGAGCGGCCAGCCGCCGCCCGAGCCGTCCTTGACGGTGCCGTTGACCTCGATCGAGGGCGCCACCTTCAGCGTGAAGTTCTGGATCGTGTCGTTGTCCTCGGTGACCTCGACGCCGTTGGCCGAGGCCGGCAGCCAGCCGTACTTCGACGCCGTCAGGTCGTAGACACCGACCGGGAGCGAGAGCTGGTAGGCGCCCGAGTCGTCCGTGGTCGCGCTCGGCGTTCCGGCCTTGACCTTGACGCCCGGAATCGGGTTCGTGCCGTCGGTCACCGTGCCGCTGATCGTCCCGGCCGGTCCCGCGTGGCAGGTGTCGAACTTGAACGACCCGATTCCGGTCGACCAGTCGGAGACGCCGGACCCGGGCACGTACATCGTCGTGTACCAGAAGGTGCACTGGTCGACGGGGTCGAGGGAGATCGTGCTGTAGTCGCCCCAGCGGAACCCGCCGAAGGGGCCGTTGCCCGCGAAGAACTCGCCTTCACCCTGCGCGAGCTGGCCGAGCGGGTCGTCCGGTTTCCGGCCGGCGTAGCGGATCGACGGGAAGATCGACCCGTCCGCGACGCTGTAGCCGACGGCGATGTCGCCCGAGACGTCCTGGGCGATCGACGGGAACCAGCGGTTGGACGAATCGGGCGCGAACGTGCCTTCCTGGTAGAGCTCCGGCGTCCCGTTCGGGTCGCGGACCTCGTACCAGCGCACGCCGATCTGGCCGCCGCCCACGTCCTCGGTGTGCGTGAGCACGACGCCCTCGTACGTCCCGAAGTTGCGGTAGTCGGCCTTGTACATGATCCAGGGCAGGTCCTCGAGCGTGCCGCCCGGGGCCGGCTGCTCGACCGCACCCGTCGACGCCGTGAAGTCCGTGACCGCCAGGTCGACCGGTCCCGTGAACGTCGACGCCGGCGGATTGCCGAAGTCCGGGTGGAACTGGAAGATGCGAATCGACGACGGGTCGCCGTCGAGGCCGGGGTTCGAAACGCCGAACAGCGTCTCCGGTGCGACGCTGCCGCCCGTGCGGGCCGCCGGCGGGCCCGGGTCGCCCGGCGAGAGGTTGGCCGCGAGCAGGCCGTCGAGGCTGGGAAGCACCTCGCCGACGTTGACCTGGAGGATGGTCGGGTTCGGGTCGCCCGCGAGAAGCGCGTTGCGGTCGACCGCCCAGACCACCATGCCGCCGAAGAAGGACGCGTTCACGAAGTTGCGGAACGTGCCGTAGTAGGCGTCCGGCCAGAGGGCCCACTTCGGGTAGTCGTTCAGGTCGGTGGGGCTGTACTCGAAGGCGTACTGGTTGTAGGTGCCGAGGGGATCGTTGGAGGTCGACACCGCCCAGCAGACGTTGTTGGTGCTCGCCCCTTGAATCGCCGCGGCCAGCTGCGTCGCGATCCAGCGGTCGGCGAGGTGGTCGTAGATGACGATGATGTCGCCGCCGTTGATCGTGGCGCAGTCACCGCCGAGGTCCTGCCAGAACGCGGTGCCGTCGAACGGGCCGCCCGACAGGTCGTTGCCGTCCTTGTCGAAGATCTGGGCCGACAGGTTGACCCACTGGAAGACGTGGGCCGGACCGATCGCGAGCGTCGTGTCGGCGGGCTGGACGAAGTTGACGTCGCCCACGCCCTCGAAGGTCAGCAGCGGATCCGGAATCGCGGGCGCCGGCGAGGTGCGCGGCAGCGCCGGCCCTTGCGCGGTGTAGTCCGGGTTCGCGCGCTTCAAGGGCTGGATCGGAATCTCCTTGCGTGTCGCGCCCGGCACGGGGCGCTTCAGGTGCGAGCGCAGGGGGCGCAGGCCCGTCACCTTCGAGGCCTTCGGAAAGATCACCTGGGGTGCGACCTTGGGCGCGGACTTCTTCTCGGTATTCTCGACGCCGTAGAGCGCCGACGAGGCGAGAAGAAGACAAGCCGCGACCGAAACGAGAAGAGCGTTAAGCCCCTTCGCCGAGCTCCGGTACATGCCGTCCTCCGTTTTTAAAACGAAACTATTGGAAAGTCGTGAGAACTATTCCACCCTGCGACTTTGGGTGTCAACTGGAAATTGGACGTTCAAGGGGAAGGGCGCCATCGGGCGCCCCTTCTTTCGGACCGACCGGCCTCTCCCGGATCAGGGCAATGGCAATCCGAACGTCTTCGTCAGGAACACCGCCATCTGCGCCCGGGTCACCGCGTTCGACGGGCAGTAGTTGCCTCCGCCGCAGCCGGTGGTGATCCCGCGGCCGGCCAGGTCCTCGATCCACGGATCGAAGGCGCCTCCCGTGCAGGGCACGTCGCCGAACACCGCGCCGGAGCAGTCCGGCGGCACGTAAGCCTGGCCCTGGCTCGTCTTCAGGAGAAACACCGACATCTGGGCTCGCGTCACGGCGCCGGAGGGGCAGTAGTTGCCCCCCCGCAGCCGCTCGTGATCCCGCGGCTGGCCAGATCCTCGATCCACGGATCGAAGGCGCCTCCGGTGCAGGGCACGTCGCCGAAGAAGGCGCCGGTGCAGGGCGCCGGCGTGTAAGTCGAGCCCTCCGAGGCTTTGAGCAGGAAAACGGCCATCTGGGCGCGGGTCGCGACGTTGTCCGGGCAGTAGATGCGGGTGCCGCACCCCCCGGTGACCCCGGCGTTGAAGACCGCCTGGATGTAGGCGTAGGCGAAGTGGCTGATCGGAACGTCGAGAAACGTCGGGTTGATGTTGACGGTCCGCGGGGACGAGGTCCCGCCGCCCGGCGCCGGCGAGAATACCGTGACGACGGCGCTGCCGGCGGCGACGATGTCGGCGGCGGAGATCGAGGCCGTGAGCCTGGCCGCGGACACGAGCGTCGTGGGCCGGTTCTCGCCGTTCCAGCGGACCACCGACCCGTATCCGAACCCGGTGCCGTTGATCGTCAGCTCGAGGTCCGGATCGCCCGCGATGACCGCCGCCGGGACGAGGCTCGAGACCGCCGGCGACGGGTTCGGCGTCTGGGTCAGCTTGTAGACGGACCCGTTGTGATCGGCCAGGTACATCTCGCCCGCCGAGTCCTCGCCCCAGCCCGAGATGTTGTAGGTGCCGTCGGTCAGCTGGGTCGAGGTCCAGGCTCCCGTCGCCCGCCTGCACCCCCCGCCAGATCCGGCCGGTGCAGTAGTCCCCATACAGATATGTCCCGTAGAGGCCGGGAATGGCCGTGCCGCGGTACCGGAAGCCGCCGGTGACCGAGCAGCCCTGGCCATGGTCGTACTCGAAGATCGGCAGGACGAGGGACCCGTCGTCGCAGCTGCTGGAAGGGTCGTAGCAGTGGAATCCCTCCATCAACCGCCAGCCGTAGTTCTCGCCCCCGCCGGTGCCGGCCGGAGTGAAGTCGATCTCCTCCCAGAGGTTCTGGCCCACGTCGCCGATCAGCAGGTCGCCGGTCGCGCGGTCGAAGCTCCACCGCCACGGGTTGCGCAGGCCGTAGGCCCAGATCTCGTCGCAGCCGGCCGCGCCCACGAAGGGGTTCGACCCCGGAATCGCGTACGGTCGCGGCGTGGACTGCCCGCAGGGCACCGCGCCCGTTCCGCCGACGTCGAGGCGCAGGAGCTTGCCGAGCAGGACGTCCTTGTTCTGGGCGTTGTTGGGCGGGTCGCCTCCCGAGCCGCCGTCGCCCGTGCCCATGTAGAGGTACCCGTCGACGGGCGAGAACATGAGCTGTCCGCCGTTGTGGTTGGGGTTGGTCGGGTGGGGCACGACCAGCAGGATCGCGGCCGACGCGGGGTCGGCGACGTCGGGATTGCCCGAGACGTGGTACCGGGCCAGCGTGATGTCGCCGGGCGTCGCGATGTCGTCGGTGTAGTAGACGTAGAAGAACCCGTTCGTCCCATAGTCCGGATCGAAGGCCATGGACAACAGGCCCTGCTCCGAGCCGTCGGAGGTCAGCGTCCCGATGTCGAGAAACGGCGTCCCGAGAAGCGAGCCGTTCTTGACGATGCGGATCGTGCCGCCCTGCGACACGATGAAAATGCGCGAGGAGTCGCCCGGCGCGTACGTCACCTGCACCGGCTCCGTGACGCCGTTGGTGACGAGCGTGAACGTGATCCCGGGATTGCCGCCGAGGGGAGACACGTCGGTCGACCAGTCGGGGCCCGCCGGGGAGCCGCCGGGCTTGCGCTGGCCGTCGGAAGGGCCGCCCGCCGCTCCCGAGACGTCGCCGATCAGATCGCCCGCGGCTTCGTCGAGACGGTACAGGGCGGCCGTGTCGGCGTCGGGCGTGAAGGGGCTCCCCGGCCGCGTGAAGCCGCTCGTGTAGCGCAGCACCTTCGAGATGCGGACCTCGTCGAGGAAGCCGTCGTAGGAGGGATGGAGCACCGGGTCCGTCGTCGTGCTTCTCGGCGCCGAGGACGAGGAACGGATCGTTGGCGTGCGGCAGGGGTCGCGTCGTCGGGATACGAAACGTCGCCGTCCGGCCCGTCGCCCTCGGCGTCGAGGATGCCGTCCACGAAGATCCACATCCGGCCGTCCGAGCGCCGCCGCTCGACGGCGACGTGGTGCCACCGGCAGTCGAGAACGCCCCGCGAGCCGCAGATCGTCCGGTCGCCCGTGCCGTCGCCGCTGACGCCGAAGACGACCGCTCCGCCGGCGATCGAGACGCCGAACTTCCGGTCGAGGCCGGACCGGTCGCGGTCGACGACGACGTTGCCGTCTCTCCACGCGACGTTGGCGCCGCAGGCCACCGCCGGGGCGGTGTCGTCCGAGGCGTCCGCCTTCATCCAGAACTCGATCGAGAAGTCGCTCGGCGCCGACGTCGGCCGGCGGGCCGGGGTTGGCGTCGGCCGGATCGTCGATCGGGATCTTCACGCGGTCGATGTCGCCGGTCCCGTTGCCCGTGGAAGCGCAGCGACGAGGATCCGAGCGCGGTTTCCGCACAAAGCAGGGCCGCCGCGAAGAGAGATCGAGCGATCGGGGACCCGGGTCTCGCGTTGTCCATAGGCTTTCGATTGTAGGGCAGCGCACCGCGACGGCGCGCTGTTCCGTCGTACATTTAAGGCGACGTGAACGCCGCCCATCAGGACCCTGTCCGTTCGAACAGGAGCGCGCGATGAGCGGCGCCGACCTGGTGCTCTTCGGCAACGTCAGCCAGCCGCCCTTCTGCAACAACCTGTATCCCCCGCTGCGCGCGCTGCAGAAGGCCTTCCGCACCGCGCTCGTCGAGCCGGCGTCGATTCCCGGCTTCGTCCCGACCGGCGGCGCGAAGCCGGCGCTCGTGCCGGACGAGGCCGTGATCGCGCACACCGATCCGCCGCCGGAGGCCTGGTCGTGTGCCTGGGCGGCGGGCTGCACTTCTCGAAGCACGCGCGCCGCATGTTTCCGCGCTCGACCGCCTTCGTCGGGTTCGCGCTGTCGGACCCCTACGGCCTCGAAGCGTCGTTCGCGATCGCGCCGGAGTTCGATCTTTTCTACACGCAGGACCCGCAGACGCTTTGGATTACGCGGGCCGCGGGATCGCCGCGAAGCGCTGCGACCCGGCCACGGACCCCGAGCTGTACCGCCCTCTCAAGGCCGCGCCCGAGTGCGACATCCTGTACTACGGGAAGTGGACGCCGTACCGCAACGATCTTCTCCAGGCCCTCTCCGCGCACTTCTCCGTGCGCGTCCACGGCTACGCGGGCGACACGCGCTGGAGCGTCCCGTCGCGGCCGCCGCTCGAAACCCCCGACGCGCTCTGCGCGGCGTTGAACGGCGCCCGCCTCGCGCTCGAGACGGCGCTCGTCGACGACGTGCACGGCCGGTACCGCGGGACCTTCCGCATCACGCCCCGCGCGTTCTTCGCGGCTTCCTGCGGCGTGCCGACCCTCGTCGAGATGTTTCCGCGGTTGTCCGAGTCGTTCGAGCCGGGCGTGGAGATCGCCTTCTTCTCGTCGAAGGATCAGGTGGTCGAAGCCGCCGCCGCGATCCTCGCCGACGAGCCCGCCCGCCTCGCCATGGGCCGCCGCGCCCGCCAGCGCGCCCTGCGCGAGCACACCTGGGACCGGAG